>NZ_CP131059.1:0-2193213 GCF_032594095.1 Methanimicrococcus hongohii | reverse complement strand
CCCTCCAACTGCAAACAAACACCGCCCTCCAAGCGCCAGGCGAAGCCTGAAAAATCGCGAAGCGATTTTTAATAAACACCACCCTCCAACTGCAAACAAACACCACCCTCCAACTGCAAACAAACACCGCCCTCCAAGCGCCAGGCGAAGCCTGAAAAATCGCGAAGCGATTTTTTACAAACACCACCCTCCCCCCGCCCATGAAATTTTGTGAGAGACCGACCGAAGGTCGGTCACGAACAAAATTTGAGCAAACCTTTTGCCACAAACTTAATAATCCCCATTCGCGTTTTTTCGTTTATGATCAGAGTCGTTTTAGGAGGAACATTTGAATCCCTGCATGCCGGTCATTCCGAATTGATTCGCGAAGCATTCAAAATTGTAAAGGAAGCAGGATCAGGCGTCGTTCATATCGGTCTGACATCAGACGAAATGGCGGCCTCTAAAAATCATTCCGTTTCCGACTATGATTCACGGGAAAAAGCGCTGAATGAATTTATTTCCGAACTTGTCAAAGAAATGGATTTATCTCCCGATTCTTATTCTTATATGATTACTCGATTAGACGATCCGTTCGGCCCGGCTGTTGTCGAGAATTACGATTACATTGTCGTTTCGCCCGAAACAAAAGCCGGTGCCGAAAAAATCAATGAAATTCGCCGAAATTCCGGTTTGCCCGAATTAAATGTTCGCGTCGTTGATTTTGTATTGGCGGAAGACACGATTCCGATTTCAACCACACGAATTTATAACGGTGAAATCGATCGAAAAGGGCGTCTTCAAAAGAGAGAAGAAAACAACCCGAAAAACAAATGAAAAATTAATATATCGGCAAGTCCCATTTTTATATCACAACTTAAATTAAAAACAGGAGAATCTCTCATGGGTCGCGTTTTCTCAGATATGGATAACCGCATTTTCAATAAATTAGCTCCCGAAGCCGGCGGCAGCACTGATTCCGGCGCCGGTCATTCTTTTCCATTCATTTTAAGACCGATTTCACACCGCTTTGCCGAAAGCGGCGAAGATTTCCGAGAACGGCTTTCCCGATTGGACGCTGAAGAAATCGAATATTTGGCAGACATGGTTCTCTCCAATCAAGAAGAAATAACGAGTTTGGACGAAGAAGATATGGAAAGTTTTTTGGAATTGGTGGAAGAAAAAATTTCATTTAATAAGCGCAGAGAAATTACTCATCACCTCGGGATTGTGGGATAAATGGTCAACACGAAAAAACTGAAACTGCACGACAAATTATTATTCGGGACCGCAGGCGTTCCGATCAGCTCTAAAAAGCGCAGCACCGTTGACGGTATCGCCCGCGTTCGCGAACTCGGCTTAGATTGTATGGAACTTGAATTCGTACAAGGCGTCAAGATGGGCGAAAAAACCGCCGAAGAAGTCAACGCGGTCGCCGCCAAAGAAAACGTCGCGCTCAGCGTTCACGGTCCTTATTACATTAATCTCAACGCTGTCGAGCCCGAAAAATTAACGGCAAGCGTTCAGCGCATTTATGATTCCGCGCGTATCGGAAACATTTGTTCGGCGACAAACATCGTTTTTCATCCTGCTTTTTATTTGAAAGACGATCACAAAGTTGTTTACGATCGCGTTTTTAATCTTTTGAAAGAATTGGCAAAACGATTGGAAGATGAAGATATTCCCGTCACGCTTCGCCCCGAGACGACCGGAAAAGCGACACAGTTCGGCGATATTGACGAATTGCTTTCCATATCCGCCGAAATCGACGGCGTTTTGCCCTGCATTGATTTTTCACACGTCCACGCCCGCGACGGCAAGCACAACACTTATGAAGAATTCAAAGAAATCTTTGAAAAGATTGAAAAGTCGCTCGGAAAAGAAGGATTAAAAACAATGCATTGTCACATTTCCGGAATCGAATACACCGCAAAAGGCGAGAAAAATCATTTGATTTTGGAAGAATCCGATATGAATTACAAAGATTTAATGAAAGTTTTTAAAGAATTCAAAGCCTGCGGCACGATTATTTGCGAAAGCCCGAACATTGAAGACGATGCGCTTTTGATGAAAAAGACGTATGAAGCAGTTTGAATAAAAATTGTTCGCTTCGCTCACAATTTTTCATCGCAGGGGGAGGGTGGTGTTTATGAAAAATTGCTTCGCAATTTTTTGCGCTTCGCCTCGAAATACAGTTGCGAGACAAAAGACGCAGGATATGCTGCCGTTGCCGGCCGCCGCGCGCGAACTGCTCCGTTTTTATTGTGTTTTTCAAATTCGTCCGTCGTTTTTATTTTATTTTGAGATGAAACCCAAACATCCAATTTTCAAAATCGGTGAACCTGAACGCCCGATAAAACCCAAAATTTAAAAATAGATTTCATTAAAAATTGGCGTTCCGTTTTTGAATAATTAAAATGAAAGATGATGTTTCAATCTGTTTTTAATTTGATAATATTTCAAAAACCGCCCCCGCAAGTTGAGTTTCCGAGCGAAGCGAGGAGACGAGACTTGGCGGATTCTTCCCATAAGAAACAAAACTCTAAAACCACTGTTTGTCAGTTGTTTTTCGACTTCTGCTTGTTCCGTCTTGCAACTGTCTTTTGCTGTCAACTTCCGGCTGGGCCTGCTCGTCTGCAACTGTCTTTAATGTTGCTGCTGTTGGCGGTATTTGTTTTCACTTGGAATCAGGTTTCTGTTTCCACTTGGAGTCAGGTTTCTGTTTCCACTTGGAGTCAGGTTTCTGTTTGCAGTGGGAGTCAGGTGTTTGTTTCCGGTTGGAGTCAGGTTTCTGTTTCCGCTTGCCGGTCAGGTTTGCATTGCCGGCAGCAGCTGCCGCCGCCGCCGCGCGAGCCGCACCAATTTTGAAAAAGGATTGAAAAACACCCGCCCGATTTACATTTATGATCCAACTTCCGACTCCGATTTTATAATGTTTTATATAATATTATTTGAAATGATTCATCAAAAAAGAGCTTCTTTGTGGTCATGTATTTATATTTTAATCAATTTTTAGACATTATCTTTTCATTTTTCCGCGCTTGCCGAGATTGGCAGCGAGCGGGGAATTTCAGTATTGAAACCTTAATCATAAAACCATTAATTTGATTTAATTCAACTTAAATTTTAGAGGATGTTTATGTCTTACATTCAAAAAGAAGATCCCGAAATGGCAGCCGTTTTTGAAAGAGAACTCAACCGCCAGGAAACCCGTCTTGATTTAATCGCTTCAGAAAACTACGCCAGCAAAGCCGTCATGGAAGCAATGGGCAGCGTTTTGACCAACAAATACGCCGAAGGCTATCCCGGAAACAGATACTACGGCGGCTGCGAGTACGTCGACGAAGCTGAAACGCTGGCAATCGAGCGCGCCAAAAAACTCTTCGGCGCCGACCACGTCAACGTTCAAGTCCATTCCGGCTCGGGCGCCAACATGGCAGTCTATTTCGCCGTTTTGAAACCGGGAGACACCATCCTTTCCATGAATTTGTCCGAAGGCGGCCACCTTTCACACGGCAGCCCGGTCAGCTTTTCAGGACAGCTCTACAACATCGTTCCCTACGGCGTCAACCGCGAAACCGAAATGATCGACTACGACGAACTCGAAAAACTCGCAAAAGAACACAACCCCAAAATGATTGTCTGCGGCGCATCCGCATATTCGCGAACAATCGACTTCAAGAGATTCAAAGAAATCGCAGACTCTGTTGACGCTTATTTGCTCGCCGATGTCGCGCACATCGCAGGCCTCATCGTTGCAGACGCGCACCCGAGCCCCGTTCCGTACGCCGACTTCGTGACGACAACAACGCATAAAACACTTCGCGGCCCCCGCGGCGGCATGGTCATGTGCAAAGAAGAATTCGCAAAAGCAATCAACAAATCCGTTTTCCCCGGAACACAGGGCGGACCGCTGATGAATACGATTGCCGCAAAAGCCGTCGCATTCAAAGAAGCACTTTCAGAAGACTTCAAGAAAGACCAATTCCAGACAATCAAAAACGCAAAAGTCGTTTCAGACACACTTGCCGAAAACGGTTTCAGAATCGTCTCCGGCGGAACCGACAACCACTTGATGCTTATTGATTTGACATCCTTTGACATCACAGGAAAAGATGCCGAAGCCGCTTGCGCCAAAGCCGGCATCGTTTTGAACATGAACACTATTCCGTTCGACAAACAAAAAGCATTCATTGCAAGCGGAATCCGCGTCGGCACGCCGGCAGCAACCACCCGCAAAATGAAGGAACCCGAAATGGAGTTCATCGGCAATGCGATTTCCGGAACCATTAAAAATGCAGGAAACGATACCGAACTCGAAAAGATCAGATTGGAAGTCAAAGAACTTTGTGAACGCTTCCCCGTTTACAAATAATTCTTTTATTTCTCAATTTTTTCAATTTTTCAACTCTTAATTTTAAGTTTAAAATTTTAAAAATTTATTTTAATCTTGGTTTAAAATATGCTTAAAATTTCAACTTAAAATTTCAATTTCATATTTCAAACTTCAATTTCAAACTTCAATTTCAAACTTCAATTTCAAACTTCAATTTCAAACTTCAATTTCAATTTCAAATATCATTATTTCATATTTCAAATTCATACAACACTGCCGGAGACTGTTTCCGGTTTTATTTTTATTGACATTTATTTCCAGGTGATTTTTTGTCCGATATTGATACTTCTAAAATTATCGACGGCAAAGCCGTTGCAGCCAAAGTGGAAGCTGAAGCGTCAGCCGCCGTATTAAAACTGAAAGAGAAAGGAATTTCACCCAAACTCGTCACGGTTTTGGTCGGCGACAATCCCGCTTCTCAAATGTATGTCCGTATGAAACACAAAGCGTGTGAGCGCGTCGGCATTTTGGCGGAAGACTGCCTGCCGTCCGCGGACATCTCCGAAGCCGAACTTTTGGAACTCATCCGCAGCTTAAACGAAGACGATTCCGTCTCTTCCATTTTGGTTCAGCTGCCGCTGCCCGCGCACATCAACGCGCAGACGATCATGAACGCGATTTCGCCGATGAAAGATCCTGACGGCTTCCATCCGTTCAACATGGGCAATTTAATGATCAACGAAGAAGGACTCGTTCCCTGCACGCCGAAAGGAATCATTCGTTTGATGGAAGAATACAATGTTGAAATCAAAGGCAAAAACGCCGTTGTCGTCGGACACAGCAATATTGTCGGAAAACCGATGGCTGCAATGCTTCTCAATCGGGACGCGACTGTATCTGTCTGTCACGTTTTCACAAAAGATTTGAAATTATACACCAAGGAAGCCGATATTTTAGTTGTCGGCACCGGTGTCAAACATTTGATCAAAGAAGATATGGTCAAAGACGGCGCCGCAATTTTCGATGCCGGCATCACAACCGATTCAACAGGAACATACGGCGATGTCGATTTTGAAAACGTCATCAAAAAGGCATCCCTCATTACACCCGTTCCGGGCGGTGTCGGACCGATGACGATTGCAATTTTGATGATGCACGTTGTCAAATGCGCTGAAATGATTGCCGAAAAATAAAACAATCTTATAAATTTTAATTAATCCAAAAATTAATCTAAAAATTAACCAAAAAATTAATTCAATATTGATTCAAAAAACGTATTAAAAAAACGATATAAAATCAATCGAAACGATTCGGGTATATTTATGACATTTACGGTAAAAATATGCGGCTTAACATTCGGCGGCAATCATCCGCCTCATGTAATGGGTATTTTAAATCTCAGTCCGGAATCGTTTTACAAAAATTCCGTCCGCGACTCGTCTTCGATACTGGAAGCCGCTCAAAAAATGATTGACGACGGCGCGACAATGCTGGATATCGGCGCGCGCTCAACGTCGCCGTGGGCGGATTCAATCAGTGTCGAAGAAGAAAAAAATCGTCTTTTTTCGGCGCTGAAAGAGCTTTCGGGAAATATATCCGTTCCGATTTCGATTGACACGATGTACGCCGATGCCGCCGAAGGCGCGCTGAACCGCGGCGCCGACATTATTAACGACATTTCAAGCCTGAAAGCGGACGTACGAATGGGAAAAGTGATTGCCGATCACGACGCGTGCGCCATTTTGATGGCAACGCAGAAAGTGCCGGGCGACCCGCTCGGAATGGACGCGGTCATGTCGTCTCTTTCAAATGCGGTTTCCCACGCCGAACAAATCGGAATCGACCCGCAGAAAATTATTTTGGATCCGGCAATCGGACACTGGACGCCTGAAAAGACGGCAGAATACGATTTTGATGTCATTAATCGTTTTGAAAAATTCAAAGTTTTTGAAATGCCGATATTGGTTGCCGTCTCACGCAAATCTTTTTTAAATTCCGTTGTTAACAAACCCGCGGAAGAACGGATGGTTTCGAGCTTGGTTGCGGCAAGCATCGCCGCTTACAAAGGCGGACACATCATCCGAACGCATGACGTTTCGGAAACGGCAGACGCTGTCAAAGTCATTTATGCAATTAAAAATCAAAAAGAATTTGTTTGATTTTTGAACTTCGTTTTTTCGATTGTTTATTCATTGTTTTTTCACTATTTTCATTGTTTTTTCACTGTTTTCACTGTTTTTCATTTCATCGGCCGCCGCGCGCGAGCTGCTCCGGTTTTATTTTATTTTTTCAAACCCGCCTGCATTTCATTTTAGTTTCAGAACGAAACAATCATTGTTTCGTCAATATTTATTGATATTTCACAGCCTCCGTTTTTCATCGTTGTCTCAAAAAAAATGTTGAATGAATCCGTTTCGCCGAAACAGTTTCACCCGAATATCGCAGCATAGTGTTTTGAAAAAATAATGTCGAATTAATTTCACTTGTCTTCTGTTATTTTTAACATATTGTATTATTAAAGTCAACGATACATTTATTTTATTATCAAAATTTATGAAAAATCAATAAAATTTGAATATTTTCACCAATATATTTATATTTCAAGTTAGAGATTCAACTTTGTTGAATGAAGTGAAAATGATTGAGTTTGATTAAGTTTGATTAAGTTTGATTAACCTCTCTCATTTCTTTTAATCTTCAATTTCATCCCCCGCAGTTCCTCAAAGGAGACTGCTCTTTGATATTGGATATTCCGATACATTTCTTTGCAAACACGTCTCATGAAATGTATTATTTCAATTTTTAAAACTTAAAATTTGAATTATTCGATTCAGAAATGTTTTAAAGATAATGGGTTTTTGAAAAACCAAAGGATTTGATTTTATGAAAAAGATTTTTGCATTAACGTTCGTTTTATTATTCATGCTCGCCATGGTCATGCCTGCCGCAGCGCACTCGGTCATTGTTTTGCCGGGCGCGAATCAGGCAGCTTCCATCAACGCAACCGCCGACAACTTTTACTTCGATGTCGGCGACACAGCCAACCTTTTCCTCTACATTATCCACCCGGCTGAAGCGAATTTCGCTGAAATTGCCGACACTTTCAACATGAGCCAGCAAGTGATTTATCCCAACGGATCAGTTGCTTCCGTTACATTGACACGCTCGACCTCTAACGTTACTTACGAAATCGGTGACGGCGAAGAAGTGACAGCGAACTGGTACACTTCAAATGTGACACTTGATCAGGAAGGCGTCTACTACATCAACAGCATCCAAAAAGCATATGACAACGGCACTCAAACCAGAGAAAGACAATCCATTACTGTTCTTTATGTCGGAAACAGTTCCACCGGCTGGGACAACCTTCAGAAAACCAACAATGCTGATTACAGTGTTGTTCTGTATCCTGTCACTGACACGCGCAACATTAAAGCAGGCACCTCTGTGAACTTCACATTGTCCGGTAACATGAGTTTCTTTGCACAGGAAGTCGACAATGAAAGCGATGTTCTGGATCCGCTTCCTATTGAAATTGCCGAATATGTCAATCCGTATGAAATGAAAGCAAACGGCGAAGGCATCCATTCCGTCACGACTGTGAAATCCAATGCAGACCCGACATTCTCTGCGACTGTTTCCAAAGCAGGTGTTTGGACTTTCATGGGTTTAAATGAAAATGAAGACGTCGGCGGCGACAACTATCAGGCCGTTTATGTCATGCCCGTTTTGGCATCAAATGCTGACAACGGAAGCGGCGACGGCGGCGAAGATGAAGACAGCGGAAGCATTCCGGGTGTCGGCGTCATCGGAATCATTGCTTGCATCGGTATTGCCGGCGCTTTGTACATGAGAAGAAAATAATTAAAATTTAATTAAAAATTTATTTTGAGAAATGATTTGAAAAATGTTTTTTCATTTCATTCTCTTCATTTCTTTTTTTCGATTTTCAGCTCTTATTCTGTTGTTTTCGTTTGCTGTTTGCAATCGGGTTTTTATTTCCGCTGCTGAGTCTGTTTTTCGATTGGTTTTTCTATTGCTGCTGCTTGACAGCTGCCGCTGCTGCCGCGCGCGAACCGCACAAATTTTAAAAAAGAATCAAAAAGGGGGATATATTTAAAATCTGAATAAAAAGTGAGTGAAATATGAATAAAAAATGAATAAAGTGTGAAAAACAAATGAATAAAATGTGAAAAAAATGAGTAAAATATGAAAAACAAATTTCATAAAATATCAAAAGTCAAGGGATAGTGTTTTTCAATTCGATTATTTTTTCTGCTGTTTTTATCACGTTGTATATATTTTATTTATTTTTGGTTATTTTTCTTTTAACTTTATATACAAATAAGGCATATATCATGACATTCTGAATTTTCGACCTGATTTATTGAGGATTTACCGTCTGTTGGGGGACGGCATTCGAATTCGAATAAAAAACGATTACAAAAACCATTTCGATTTGTTATGATTATTACCAAAGCGAAGCCGTTTGAAGAAATTCTGCCTTTTGTTGAAGGACGAAAGAATATTTTCATTGTCGGCTGTAATGTCTGCGCCGCTAAAATGAGAACAGGCGGTGAGCCCGAAGTCTTGGAGCTTGCCGACCGCTTGGAAAAGGCAGGTCACCCGATTATCGGCTGGGCGCTGCCGACCGCTGCGTGCAGTGTCCGCTCTTTTGACCATTTGGCTGATAAAAACGAAAAAATCAAAGACGCGGACTGCATTTTGGTAATGGGCTGCGGCAGCGGAACATCCGTTGTCTCTTCTGTCACCGACGTTCCCGTGACCGGCACAAATGAAACGATGTCTCTGGGCGGCTGTTTAGGTTTGCATCCGTCCGAGCAGCTTTGTATTATGTGCGGCGAGTGCAACATCGGCGACTTCAGCGGAATTTGTCCGAACGCGCGCTGTCCGAAATCTCAAATGAACGGGCCTTGCGGCGGTTCCAAGAACGGAAAATGCGAGGTTTCCCGCGAAAATGATTGTGTTTGGTATTTGATTGAAAGGAAAATGGATTCGATCAATTTGACGCCTGTGCTTTCGGATATTCAGATGCCGAAAAATCACAGGGTTTGATGCGGGTATCAAATAAATGAGAAAATAAGGATTGGGCAGAATGGCGCAGAAAGTAATTCCGAGGATTATTCAAAACGAAACACATCCCGGGGCAAATATGGGTTCGAAAGGGACATTTAAAGAGAAATTGAAATCGCCGCAGTTTATTGTGACCGGCGAAGTTTCACCGCCGAAAGGCACCGATTTTTCATCGGCAATTGAAAATATGAAAACGATTCAGGGGTTTGTCGATGCGATCAATGTGACGGATAATCAATGTGCGACGCTTCATATGTCGTCGCTTGCATTTGCGCGCCTGATGATTGAAAACGGTTATTCGGACCCGGTGATGCAGATGACTTGCCGCGACCGCAACAGAATCGGGCTTCAAGCGGATCTGCTCGGCGCTGCCGCGCTCGGTATTCCCAATATTCTTGTGATGAGCGGCGACCATCCGAAATGCGGCGACCATCCGACTGCCAAGCCTGTTTACGATTTGGATTCGGTTCAGCTTTTAAAAACGATCAATCATTTGAAGAAAGGTTATGATTTTTCGGGAAGCGGTTTGTCCGGCGCGCCTGATTTTTGTGTCGGCGTTGTTTCGAATGCCGATCCTGATGAACGCCTTCAAATCATGAAACTTGAGAAGAAACTTTCGTTTGGCGTTGATTTTATTCAAACGCAGGCGATTTTTGATATTGAAAAATTCAAGGAATTTTTGGAAAAAATCGAAACGGATGTGCCGATTATTGCCGGAATTATTCCGATTCGTTCGGCTCAAATGCTTCGCTACATGGATGACAATATTCCGGGGATTACGGTCCCGAAAGAGATTCATGAACGGATTCAATCATCGGATGACGCGGTTTCTGAAGGAATGGCAATCGCCGCCGAATTGATCAGGCAGCTCAAGCCGGTTTGCCGCGGAATTCACATGATGCCTGTCGGCGCGCATACTTACACCGAAAAAATTCTGAAAAAGGCGCACGTTCTTGAATGATTGAATTCGAGCGCGCTTTTTTAATTGATTTTCTTTTGTTCGTTTCTGTTTTGTTCTGCCTTTTGTTTGATTCTGTTTTTGTTTGATTTATTGATTTAAAAGAGAGGACGTTTTGGTTTCGTATTTTCAATAAAACGAGAGTATTTTGATTTGTTTTTCATTAAATTCGTTGGTTCCATTTTTGATTTTATTTTTTTAATTGGTTTTGCTTTTGGCTTTTTTGTTTGAAAAATGGGGCGGCTCGCGCGGGCGGCGGCAGCCGCTGCCGGCAATGCGAACCTGACCGGCAAGCGGAAACAAACACCGCCCTCCCACTGCAAACAGAAACCTGACCGGTAGCGGCAACAAACACCACCCTCCAACTGCAAACAGAAACCTGTAGGTAGCAGCGGCACGTTCGCGAATGCGAACGGATTACGATTAAAATGAGCAGATACACGCGGAAACAGAGACCGCCCCGACAACAGCAACACTAAAAGACAGTTGCAGATTGGCAGTCTCGGCAGGGGCTGACAGCAAAAAACAGGGGTAAGAAAACACTTGGCAGGAGCCGAGAAGCAATTTACAGTCAACGGTTTTGAATGTTTCATTTCGTATGGGAAGAATCCGCCAAGTCTCAATTCCCTTCGCTACGCTGCGGGAATTTCAACTTGCGGGGACGGTTCTTTGTCTTTTAATTCACATTTATTTCGATTGAAACATCATTTTTTATCAAAATTATTCAAAAACGGAACGCCAATTTTTAATGAAATCTATTTTTAAATTTTGGGTTTTATCGGGCGTTCAGGTTCACCGACTTTTGAAAATTGGATGTTTGGGTTTCAACGTGAAAAAATAAAAATGAAAATAAAAATAAAAATGAAAATAAAAATGAAAATAAAAATGAAAATAAAAATGAAAATAAAAATGAAAACAAGAGTCGATTTTGAAAAAATGGATTTTCCGTAACTCTTTTAATGAATGGCGGATTTTGTTATTGTTTGGTGTATTGATACATTAATTTATTTTAAATTCTGAAAAAGGTCTTTTCATGTCTTTACAGTCTCAAAATTCAAAGCCGCTTGAAATTTTCGGCTTAAAAAGTGATTTGATTCATCCGGGCGATGATATATTTTTAAAAATCAGCGCGGCATTTCAAAATGCCGGGGTTTTGCCTCAGGAAAATGATATTCTTGTGATTGCGGAATCGGCGCTGGCAACATCCGAAAACCGCGTTGTTTGTCTTTCGGATATTGAGCCCGGCGCAGAAGCGCTTGAATATGAAAAACTGCATCAGGTTGACGCGCGCGAAGCCGAACTTGTGATTCGCGAGTCCGATGTCATTTTCGGCGGCGTCTTCGGCGTTCTTTTGACGCTTAAAGCCGGAATGCTTTGCCCGAATGCGGGGATTGACAATTCAAATGCACCCGACGGATGCGTCATTTTGTATCCCGAAAATCCGACGAAAAGCGCGAAAGCAATCGCTTCTTTTATTTTAGATAAATTCGGCGTTCGCGTCGGCGTTATTATCGCAGACAGCCGGACACAGCCGCTGCGCCTCGGATGTACGGGCGTTGCAATCGGCGCTGCCGGCTTTCATGCCACCGTTGACAAGCGCGGTGAAACCGATTTGTTCGGGCGTCCGCTGACTGTTACGCGCGTTGCTGTTGCCGACAATCTGGCATCTGCCGCCGTTGCGGTGATGGGGGAGAGCAACGAAAGCACGCCGTTTGCTCTGATTCGAAATGCGAGTGCCGTTTTTGATCCGGAAGTTTCGGGAATTATTACAATTCCTCCCGAAGAATGTATGTACTGGGGCGTTCTTCAAAAAGGGAAAGTAAAACCTCGAAAATGAAAAGCTATTTAAAAGTGTATGCAATTTTATTCGTTAACCTTAATTAAAATAACAGGTGAAAAAAATGAGTTTGGAAGTTATTGATTTTACAGCTGCTTGGTGCGGTCCTTGTAAAATGCAGAAGCCGATTATTGAAGAATTGGCAGGCAAATATACTGATGTTAAGTTCAGCGTTGTCGATGTTGATGAAAATCAAGAAATGGCGCGCCAATATTCGATTCACGCAATCCCGACGATTGTGATTTTGTCAAACGGCGAACTGGTCAGCAGTTTTGTCGGCTTGACGTCTAAAGAAAAAATGGAAACCGAGATTGAAAAATATCTCTGATTTCTCTCATTTTTTCTTTTTTTTGAAAAACGAAACAGAGTTGTCAATTAACAGGTTGAAAAACTGAGTGCTTTTTCAATTGATTTTGAAAAGCAAATGTGCATTTTCGATTATTTGTTTGAAAAGCAAATGTACATTTTCGATTATTTGTTTGAAAAGCAAATGTGCATTTTCGATAATTTTTTTGAAAAGCAGAGCGGCTCGCGGGCGGGCGGCATTTCTGTCGGCGGTAACGTGAGCGGCAAGGCAGCAACGGAAACGGTTGGTAACAGCGGAAACGCAAACCTAAAGGTAGCAGCGGCACGTTCGCGAATGCGAACGGATTACGATTAAAATGAGCAGATGCACGCGGCAACAGAAACCTGATTGGCAACGGCAATCTTAAAAGACAGTTGCAGACTTGCAGACCTGTTCGGAGTTGACAGTAAAATACAGTTGCATACGAGCCGGCCCATTCAGCGCCGAATGCAACTGAAAAAGCAGAATGTTTTAAAATTTTTATTTCGTATGGGAAGAATCCGCCAAGTCTCATTTCCTCGCTGCGCTCGGAAATTCAACTTGCGGGGGCGGTTTTTGAAATATTATCAAATTAAAAACAGATTGAAACATCATCTTTCATTGAAATTATTCAAAAACGGAACGCCTTCTTTTATCGAAATCTAAAACATTTAAGATTAGGGTTTTATCGGGCGTTCAGGTTCACCGATTTCTGAAATTGGATGTTTGGGTTTCATTGCGAAAAACAAAAATAAAAATGAAGAACGAGTTTGAAAAAAATAAAGTAAAAACTGAATGATCATTTCAATGAAAACAAAATAAAAAGGAGAACAAGTTTGAAAAATTAAATAAAAATGATGTCATTAACGCGCGCGGCGACTGCGCATTCAGCGGACTGCACATTCTTGCCCGCTGCCCGAATCACTGCATTTTGTACCTGAGAATTGCGGCAATTCCGCCGAGCGAATTCAATTTCTGCCCCGGCTCAAACTCGGTGCTGAAAACGATGATTTTTCCCTGACCCGCTTCGACATCTTTCATCATTTTTTCAATCGACAAATCAAATGCGTTGTCCGCCGTCTCTCTTTCTTCGCGCAATTTTTCATCGGCGACAAGAAGTGTTTCAACGGCGCCGTAATCAATTGCCGTCTTCACTTCGGCGGGGCCGTAAGCGGCTTTGCCGTCGATTGCAATCTCTTTCAGCAGCTCATCCATCATCGCCGCTTCGCGCGAGAGGCGCGACTCCTGCATAATTTTATCAATTGAACCTTTCTTCAAAACCTCAAGGAATCCCGGAATTCCGATCATCGTGCTGTCTTCAACAGCGGTTTTTGAAGCAATTTCGGGATACGCTTTTTTGAAATAATCCATAAAATCATCTTTTGTAAAACCTGGGCCGCAAACGACAACGGCAGCGCTTTCATCGTAAACGAAATTCAATTGGTCGGCGATTTCTTTAAAGAAAACATCTCGGAGACCGCCTTCGCGTTTTCCGGAAGATTGGCGAATATGAGAATACGGTTCAATCCCGTAATGACGAACCAAACCGATGTCGGCGTCACCTTCTTCGATCCCGGCGATAATAACGGACGGGCGTTTGCCGGCGATTTCCGCTTCTTTGATGCGCTCCAGCTGATCGTTTTTCCATTCATTTTTGATAATCGACAAATTCATGCCTTCTTCAATGTTGAGCGTGTGATGCATTCCGGTGTCCATTCCGTGTTCAATCACGCCTTGAATGCGCAGGCGGTTTGCGAATTTATGGAACTCGACTTTTTCAACGCGAATGCCGAGGCGAACGGTCACTTTTTCCAATTTTTCCGGACGGATTTTGTCGCCTGCGCCTTCCGGCTTTCTTTTCGTGAGCGCGAAAATCAAGTCGTTGGGATCAATAATGTATTTCAAGTGCCAAAGATCTTCAAGCGTCTCCGCTAAGAGCGCGATTTCACCGCTTCTGCCTTTCAAATCTTTTTTCAGCACTTTCATTTTGTTCACCGTTTTCTTGTTTTTGATTATTTTTGATTATATTAATTTTAAATTTTATTGATTTATTTCATCGTTTATTCCATCGGTTTATCTCATCGTTTTATTTCATATTTTCCATCAGCTTCATGCTTTCATCTTTCGCCTTTCCGCCTTCAGGACCTTTCCTGATATCCGATTCACCCGGCGGCATTACCATTGCAATCAAATCGGGCGATGCGATTTGTTTCAAAAACTTTTGATCCTTAATCATATCCGTATAAAGGCGGTAAATTTTCTTTGACAAATCATTCTGATTGAATTTTCCGGGAACGATTTCGCAAACGTAATCACCGTTTTTCGTCACAGCCGAAATCGGACCGCCGATGGCGCGTGTCTCGGGCCTGAATTCCAAACCGACGGCAAGCTCAAGCGTCACGTTTTCAAAATAACGGCGCTCGCCGCGAATGATAAAAGAGCCTTTCGGGACGTATTCGCCGGACTCCGGCGTTTTTGAAACCTGATCGCCTTTCACCATGTAACAGTCGCCCGACGCGCTTCCGCCTTTCCAAAGCGTAGAATGAGAAACGGCAAACGTCGCCGCTTCCTGAAGCGTCGTTTCGGGAACCTCTTTCCCTTCCGACTTCACGACCGTGAGCGGTGCGCCCGGATGCTGCGTGTGAAAAACAAAGTCGCGCTTTTCCATATATTTTTTGAAAATTTCTTCATTGGAATCGGAATCACGCCCGCCGACAACCAAAAATCCGTCCGACGAAATGAACCACTTGAAACGGTCGTACCAATGTTTCTTTCGTTTAAGGACAAATTCCGTGTTTTTGGATTTGTCTTCCTTCTTCTCCTTTTCTTTCTTTTCAATAATCGCCTGCGTATCGGCAAGCGCCTTCTCGGCACCGTCTTTCTTTTTCTCAAACTTCTTTGCCAAATCGTAATAGACATTGGCGTTTTGAGGAACCGTTTTTCGGATGTCCAAAACCGCTTTAAAATCTTTCAAATCAACCGTCACAGACGCGTCCGCCGGCTGAATCGACAAAATCGCTTTCGCCGCTTCATTTGAATTTTCTTTTTTGGCGGCGTCAATAATCTTTTTGATCTCATCCCACGACCGGCCACTGTCACGCGCGCCGTTTAAGACATTTAAAATCGACTCGACAAAAGCGTAATTGGAATAAATCGATTCCGCGATTTTCGTGTTCTTTTCGATTTCGCGGTCAAACTTTTCAATCGTCTCCGTCTGCTGTTTCAAGCGGCGCTCATAAATGCCGAGTTTTTTGTCCTGCTTGACTTCTTCCTTTTTGACTTCGACTTCTTTCAACGCTGTTTTCCCAAACGCTTCATCCAACGCTTCCGAAAACGTTTTGAATTCAACGAACGGCAAGCCTTTGTATTGCGCCAAATCAAGCGCGACGACATCGGCAATTTCCATTCCGGCCGGAAGCGTGAACGCGGGTGCGGCGCTGTTGTCTGCCGGGTCGGCTGCGTTTGCCGCTGCATTTACTGCGGCGCTGCTGCCGCCTGCCGGGCTGTTTGCGTCTGCATCTGTTGCTGCTGCATCTGTTGCTGCTGCATCTGCTGCTGCTGCATCTGCTGCTGCTGCATCTGCTGCTGTTACTGCTGCCGCCGCGCCGCCCGCGTCAACAACATCCCCCGTTTTTTCCGAAACAATTGAACTTGGATCCGCTTTTTCGATATCTTTCTCGACACCATTCTCGGATTCTTTTTCCGCCTTTCCTTTTTCTTTCTTTTCTTTCAAAATCAAACGCGGGCTGAAACTGCCGTTTCGAATCGGATCAAGCATTTCATTGATCGTATTGTAAATAATTTGAATATCGTCATCCGTCAATTCGTTAGCGGGTTTTGTTTTGTCAATGCTGCATCTTTTGAAAACTTCTTCTGAATACAAACCGCCGAGATTGAACTGATTCGCAAGCGTTCGAATCGCATCTCTGTCGGATACCGACAGAATCTCTTTCATTTCTTCGACACTCGTTTTCATCGGATTGATTTGATTTTTCGGAAGCTCGTAAATTTCACCCGAGCGGATTCTGCGCTCCCGAAACGTCACCGGCTTCATCGGCAGAATGATTCTTCCGTCCTTGTCGGTCAAAATGATATTGCCTTTGGAGAAAAGTTCGGCGATGAGAATGCTTTCTTCGCCGCCGCGGACGAGCCCGATTTTAACGATTCTGTCAAACTCATGCTGCTCGATTGAGATGATTCTTGCGCCCGTAATGTATTTTCGAAGCAGCATCGGAAAACTCTGCGCCACTTTCGGCGATTCTTTCAGATACTTGCTCATATGCAGGCGTTTGCCGCTTTCAATAATTAAATTGTCGCGTCCCCTGTTTCGGGCAAATAAGTTAATGCGGATTTCATTTTCATCGGGCTGATAGATTTTTTCGATTTTCGCGTCTATCAGAGTCGTATTTCCCGTTGTTAATTCCGCAACAATCGCTGCCACATCAGCGCTCGTCATTTCTTGTTTCATTGAAAGATATAATAATACAAATGTCTATAAATATTATCAACATTCAGAGTATCGAATCGAATGAATCAATATTTATAAGCCAATAATTATGAATCAATAAATCTCATCTGAAGTTTTTTAAATCAAATACTTCTTTTAACATTCAACTTCCATTCAAAATTAATTCCAACATTCACTTTAATTTCAAATTCAACATATTCAATTCAACTGTTTATTCAATCGGTGTCAAAATGGATGAGCTGACAAAGCGTTTCTTAAAAGCGAAATTTCAATCGCATTACAAAAATTTGAACCTTCAGCTGCCGCCTTCTTTCACGTCGCGCGAATGGGGTTTCATTTCATTTGATCCGATGCCCGATGTCATTATGAAACGCCACAAATATTTCGGATCGTTCAACGAAGTTTCCGAATACTTAATCGGCATGGCACCGGCGCACGTTTATTATTCCGTTGCTTATTACGATATGCCGGGCGCGCCGCGCATGGATCAAAAAGGCTGGAAAGGCGCGGACCTGATTTTCGATTTGGACGCCGACCATCTGCCGGGCGCGAAAATGACGTATTCCGATATGCTTGACCATGTCAAAGCGGAATCATTGAAGCTCGCCGATTTTCTGATTGACGACTTCGGCTTTCCCGAAGAGAACATCGAACTTGTCTTTTCGGGCGGGCGCGGCTATCACTTTCACATTTATGACGACAAAATCTCTCAGCTCGACAGCGCCGAACGCCGCGAAATCGTGAATTATATCAGCGGGCGCGATTTGGATTTTAAATTTTTCTTCAAAGAAGTCGCCATGGTCGGCGATACGGGTTCGGGTTCTAAAGAATTCATGGGCAAGCGCGGCAAAATTCCGACAAAATGGGTTTTGGAAGGATATGAAAACGGCTGGGGCAAACGAATTGCAGGATATGTCGTTGATTATTTGAGAGCCGAAGCGGAAATCGGAAAAGAAAATCCTAAGGAAATGTTTAAAGACTTAAAGGAGAATAAAATAGCGGGAGATGCAACTTTAAAAAAGCTGGCGGCATTTGCTGCTGATGAAGCGCTGCTTGCGGAAATCAAAGACAAAGGACGCTTGGATTTCCCCGTTAAAGATTTTAAGACCATTATTGAATATATCATTCAAAAAACCGTTGCGGAATTCGGCGTCGATGCCGGCGCAAGCGTTGACGAGCCGGTGACGGGCGACATTAAAAGACTGATCCGCTTTCCGGGGTCGCTTCACGGCGGTTCCGGCTTTGAAGTGCAGACGCTTTCATTTGACCGGCTGCCCGGCTACGATCCGCTGACGGATTCGCTGGCGTTTGACGACAAACCGACGAAGGTTCGAATTCAGCGTCCGTTTTCATTCATGCTCAACGGACAGGATTTTTCCGTGACAGAGGGGAACATCGAGCTTCCCGAATACGCCGCTGTATACTTAATGTGCAGGGGAGTTGCAAATTATGGATATTGATAAAACGCTTGAAGAGGTTAAACAAACGGTTCGCAGAGAAAAGGCTCGCGATTTAAAACCGATTCCTTCCGACTTTTATTCAACGGCGACGGTCGCTGCCAAGAATCTGGAAGCGGAGATGATGAAAATCGGCCGCCCGAGATCTGTGGAGTACAAGATGCTGGAAGATGAGCTCTCGGGTCTTGTGACGGATGTTGAAACCGTTTTTATGAAGCGCGCCGGAAAAGTTGTTGAGCGCGCGACGTCAGGCGCTTTTACGAATTCCAAAAATATTCTTTTGAAAAAAGATGTCGACAAATTACTGCCGGCCGAACAGCAGCTTTATGAAGATGTGCTTCAGGCGATTTTAAAAGCGCGAACGGCTTTGATTGCGGAATTGGTCGACGCGGACAAAGATGAATATAAACCGATCGTCAAATCCGAACAGAAAGGTCAGATGCCGATTCAGAAAAACGAGCCAAAATCGGAAATTAAAGCGGAAGTTAAAGCAGAAGCAAACGCGGAAATTAAAAATGAATCTAAAATTGAAGCAAAGACTGAATCTAAGATTGAAAATTCGGCGGCAAAAACCGCTTCAAATTCTTCTGAATCTGCCGCGCACGCGCCGAATCAGGCACCGTCATCTTCCGCAAATGTTATAAATGAGAATTACGTTCTTGTCCGAATATTAAAGGATTTACCTGAATTTATGGGCGAAGACAAGCAAACTTATCAGCTCAAGGCGCAGGACGAGGTCGAATTGCCGGCCGCGAATGCGAACTTGCTGATAAAACGCGGCGTCGCCTTAGGTATAACCGGCAGTTCCGAAGGCAATCCGGAATCGTGATGCTGTCAAATGATTATTTGTATTGTTTGGCATCTTTAATCGCGAAACGGATGTGCGTCCCGATATTTATTGTGAGAAACGGCGTACTGCATTGCAGAAGCGCGCGACCGATCGTATCATTCCGGCAACGGATCCTTTTATAATTTATTTGAATTCCGCGCGGGCTTATCCCGCGGAATGTTAAGGAATCGCAGGTGAACATCATGAAGATGCCCAAGAACATTAAAACATATTGCCCGTTCTGCAAAAAGCACACGGAAATTTCTTTGGAGAGAGTTAAGAAAGGCAAAGCCTCCTCTCTTACAATGATTGCCAGACAAAAGAAAAGACAAACCGGTATTGGTAACGCCGGTAAATTCTCTAAGGTTCCCGGCGGTGACAAGCCGACCAAGAAGATCGCGCTCAAATACAGATGCACGGAATGCAAAAAAGCGCACCAGAGAAAAGGCTTTAGAGCAAAGAAATTCGAATTTGTGGAGTGAGGCAAAATGACAGATTATACAAACAAACCCAAAAGCAGATTTTTGCGCGTGAAATGCAATGACTGTGAAAACGAACAGATCATTTTCGGCAGCGCAAGCAGAAAGGTTGTCTGCAACAACTGCGGAAGAATTCTTTCCGAATGCACGGGCGGTAAATCAAACATTACAACCCACATTCTTGAAGTCCTCGAGTAATCGAGACTTCTCAATCATTTTTTGATTGTTTTCATTTTATTTTACTAATTTCATATTTATCTCCTATTTTTTAATTTTTTATATTTTATTTTGGGAAGCGCCGCCGCGCGCGAACGGCATCAATTTTATTTTGTTTTCAAACATGTCCCTCGTTTTTATTTTATTTTATTTTTTCAAACTCGTTCTTCATTTTTATTTTTGATTTTCACAATGAAACCCAAACATCCAATTTTAAGAAAATCGGTAAACCTGAACGCCCGATAAAACCCAAAATTTAAAAATAGATTTCATTAAAAATTGGCGTTCCGTTTTTAAATAACTTTGATAAAAATGATGTTTCAATCGAAAAACAAAATAAATGAAAAGTTCAAACAACGCCACCGCAAGTTGAGTTTCCGAAGCGAAGCGGAGGAAACGAGACTTGGCGGATTCTTCCCATGCGAAAATAAAAACTAAAAAACAGTCCGATTTTTCAGCTGTGTCCGGCTCCTGCAAAATGCTTTCCTACCCCTGTCTTTTACTGTCAGCTCCGAACAGGTCTGCAAATCTGCAACTGTCTTTTAGTGTTGCTGCTGTCAATCAGGTTTGCGTTTCTGCGTACATCTGCTCATTTTATGGTAATCCGTTCGCATTCGCGAACGTGCTGCCGCTACCTTCGGGTTTGCGCTGCCGCCGCTACCTTCGGGTTTGCGCTGCCGCCGCTACCTTCGGGTTTGCGCTGCCGCTGCTACCTTCGGGTTTGCGCTGCTGCTGCCGCCAACCGTCACCGCCCCGCACTCGCAGCAACCCGCCGTCGCGCGCGAGTCGCTCCGCTTTTCAAAAAAAACATGAAAACAATCTGCCAATTTTTAACGAATATTTTCAAATCGAAGTCTCGGTTTCTTCTTTGTTTTCCGAAATACGCCGTTGTCTTTCAAAAAACCAAATCACAAACAAAGCCGACAAAATCCCGACAACTGCGCCCGCGATAATATCCGACGGATAATGAACCGATAAATAAAGGCGCGCAAGCCCTGCAATTGAAGCAAGAATGAAAAGCGGGATCGCAAATTTTCTGAAATGATAAGCTGCAACGGTTGCAACCGTAAACGCTGTTGTCGTGTGACCGGACGGGAATGAGCCGATTGGGAGTGTCGGAACAAGCATATCAGCTGCCGTTAATCCGAGTTCAACATACGGGCGCGGGCGGGCGATGATTTCTTTCAGAATTCCGGTAATTCCAGTACTGAGAAGAACGGCGACGATTAAGATGAAAAAAAGCGGTTGAGTTTCTTTTTTCAGAAGAAAAATGAGTGAGAGAAGAATTGCGCCGACTCTGAATGTGCCGAGATAAGAAAGCGAAATCGCGATGAAATCAAAAAAAGAATTGCCGCCGGCAAGATAGATTTTTAAAACGGCGGCAGAATCAATCATTTGGATAAAATCAATCGGATTCATTTTCAATTCCTGTCTCTTCGTGTCTTTTAATATATTTTAATGTCTTTTAATGTCTTTTTCATTCTTTTCGATTTTTGACGGGTTCGGTGACTTTTTATTTTGTTTTATTTTGTTTTATTTTGCTTTATTTTGCTTTATGTTACTTTATTTTACTTTAAGAGTGCCTTTATATGAGTCTTTTATTTATATTTGAAGTGTATAAATATGAACCATTATTGAATTTACATCAAAAATTAAAAATAAAAATCGAAATTCAATCCTGAATTGAGTTTCGGTCAGAGGGATATGTCTATTGATAACTAAACAACAACAAGGTGTTAACCATATAAATTAAAAATATTATTTGAATTGTATTGAAACTGAATTATATAAGCTGATGTTGATTCCTGAAAATGAATCAAACAAATCATGATCAGTGTATAGTGTCGATTATATTTGCAATGCTCAATCCCATTTCGACAACAATAACGGAGAGTATATATTATGACTGATGAAATCCCGAACAGACAGAGAGCCGACCCCACGTTTGAGCACAAACGCCACGGAGAACGCAAGCAGGACAGCGGACGCGATGACCGTGAGGAATGGGTTTGGGTTTTGGATTATCTCCCGTACGGCAGGGAAACAGACAATCGTCCGGTTTACCAGAAAAAACCGCTCATTCACGCACTCGGCGACAATAAACTCATTTTGATGGAATTGATTCCGATTGAAGACAAAATTCCGCCCGCCCACCTCAAAACACATATCGGCGGAAGAGACGAAGAATATGTTGAGCGCGTCAAATCCAGAATTTCTTATGACGAACTTTCAAACGGCGCGAAATTAGAACTCCCGCTCGTTTTGGAAGATTACGTAACGGCAAACGAAAGCCGTTTCATTGAGTTTTTCAGCAAAGCAGCCCCCCTTTCCATGCGCCAGAACAGTCTTGAACTGCTCCCCGGCGTCGGCAAAAAGCTGATGCAGGATGTTTTGGACGCCTCCAAAAAAGGACCGTTTGAAGGATTCGCCGACTTAAAAGAACGTGTACCCGCGCTCCACAACCCCGAAAAACAGATCGTTCAGCGCATTATTGAAGAAATGAAAGGCGGTCAAAAGTATTACGTTTTCGCAGCCGCGCCGTCCCGCGCGCTGACACAGCCGCGCGAAGAAGGCGGTGGCGACAGAACCGGCAATCGCAATTACGGCGGCGGCAGAGACAGCAGACATGGCGGCGGAGATCGCAGCGGCAGCCGTGACAGCAACCGCGACGGCAGAAGCAGCAACTACGGCGGCGGGCGCAGCAGCGGTTACAGCAACAGAAGAGATTAAAAAGATCTCATTCCAAACAAAATCAAAATAAATAAAAACAAAAATAAACCAAAAATTAAATCGAAAAATGAAAAACAAAACGATTACAAAAACACTTGAAATCGGGAATTATCCCGATTCTTTTTTATTTTCTTTTTCATTTTTATCTTTATCTTTATCTTAATTTTCTAAATCAGAATTATTAAATTCAAATTATCAAAATTTTAATTATCAAAATTTTAAAACATTTAAAAATCTGATCTTAAATTCTTAACACTAAAAACCTTAAATTTTACACTAAAAACCTTAAATTTTTAACACTAAAAATCTTAAATCCTTAACATTAAAAATCTAAAATTATCAAATAAAACAGGATTATCATGGTTCGTCAAATTCTCAAGGAATATAATGTCAAAGGCGGCAAAATGGATCAGCATTTTCTGATTGACGCCGCCGCTTTAGATGAAATTATCGACGCTGCCCGATTGGAACCGGCAGATATTGTTCTTGAAATCGGCGGCGGAATCGGAAATCTCAGCGAACGGATTGCGCCGCGCGTTTCAAAGCTGATCATCATCGAACTCGACCCGCAAATGGTTCGCGTTCTTAAATCCCGCCTTTCCGTTTATGAAAATATTGAAATCATTCAAGGAAACGTCATGGACATCGATTTATCAAAACTGCAATTCAACAAAATCGTTGCCAATCTGCCGTATTCGATTTCCTCTGATGTTACTCTCAAATTTCTTCAACATAAATTTGA
Organism: Methanimicrococcus hongohii; assembly: GCF_032594095.1. Classification (NCBI taxonomy): domain Archaea; kingdom Methanobacteriati; phylum Methanobacteriota; class Methanomicrobia; order Methanosarcinales; family Methanosarcinaceae; genus Methanimicrococcus; species Methanimicrococcus hongohii. The sequence continues at coordinate 2,169,763 of NZ_CP131059.1, read as the reverse complement.
TCTCGCCGTTTTGATGTATCAATACGAATTCGCGCAGCGATTAACAGCCGACTCCGGCGGCAAAGATTACGGGCGCCTCTCCGTTCACGTTCAATACAAAACAGATGCTTCCCTGATTCTGAAAGTCCCGAAAGAATCGTTTGAACCCGCGCCGAAAGTAGATTCCGCCGTCATTCAACTGATTCCGAGGCCCGCGTCTTACGCCGTTGAAGACGAAAAATTCTTTTTCGCGGTGACAAAAGCGCTTTTTTCCCAGCGCCGGAAAAAGATCAAAAACACACTTCTCGGTAGCCCTTTGAAATCGGAAATTCCTGACTTAAAAGATGTTTTAGATAATTTGTCGGATCAGCCGCTTGATAATTCTCTTGTTTCAAATGCGCTTCAAAATAAAACCGTCGGCGATCTTTTGTCCATGCGCGCCGAAGAATTGTCGCCGGCAGATATCGCTTATTTCTCAAATTTGCTTTACGGAAAAAAATCGAAATAATACATTTCACATTTCAAAAAATAAAATCAAACAAAAACAAAATCAAACAAGAAAAACAAGATCAAAATCGCAAGGTGAATAAATGTCTGATGAAACCGTCGACGGCAAACAACCCGTCATTGTTACAAAAGTAGAATACAAAGGAACGAAAGTCTCCGTTTTGGAAGATGTTTATGAACCTGCCGAAGATACATTTTTGATGGCGGACTGCGCTGTTTCGGAAATCGCAAAATTGATTCCCGAATCAAATGATGATGCGCTTTTTGAAAAAATCGTGAATATCGAAAATGATGATGATGAAAAGATTGGAAATGCCGGACTCGGAAACACAGACGGCGTCGGCAAAATCAAGAACTTTGATGCCTTTGATTTTTTTGATAATTTTTTCGCATTTGAAGTCGGCTGCGGTTCCGGATTTGTTTCCGCATTTATTCAAAACCGATTCCCGGATTTGCATGTGTCGGCTGTCGACATCAATCCGAATGCCGTTGCCTGCGCGCGTATGAACGGCGTTCGCGCGTTTGAATCGGATATGTTCGGCGTTTTTGAAAAACCGAGACATCTGCGTTCGATTGATACGCCTGTTGAAGATGCGGCGCCGGCAAAACCGCCGCTCGGGTTTGACTTAATCATATTCAATCCGCCGTATTTGCCGACATCGGAAGATGAAAAAGTGAGCGGCATGCTCAATTACGCTTTTGACGGCGGCGTTGACGGACGCGAGAGCATCAATCGTTTTTTGAATGAAGTCGGCGATTATCTCAAAGACGGCGGCTTCTTTTTGCTTTTGATTTCTTCGATAACAGGATTAGATGAAACCGCTGCCGAAATGGAAAACTGCGGATTTTCGACAGAAGTTATCGGTACGACCAAATGTTCTTTTGAAGAATTGATGGTATTGAAAGGAAAACGTCTTTCTGAAAGTTAATTGAAATTCAAAAAGGCTCTCATTCCGTTCTTTTTTCACAATGTTTAAATATAATTGCAGGCTTTGAGTATTTTACTTCAATAACACATCAATAACGTATGCCGCCTTAACTCAGATGGTAGAGTGTCTGGCTGTTAACCAGAATGTCACAGGTTCGAGCCCTGTAGGCGGCGCTTGTTGTTTTAAATATTTTTGTTAATTTTCATTTATTTAATTTTGTTTTGTTATGAATCAATTCAATTTCAATCATTTTTAAAAATTCTGCGAATTATTCGAAAATATTTTAACTTTAAAACGTCATCAATGTATTGATTCATCATATCTTTCGCGCGGGCCTGTAACTCAGCGGTTAGAGTGCTCGGCTCATAACCGAGCGGTCACTGGTTCAAATCCTGTCAGGCCCACTCAAAAGTTTTAAAATTAAATAAATAAAATAAATTTTAAAATTTAAAACTGACAATTTCACAACAATTTTCGGTCATAAATTTTATATACAATATAACAGTTTTTCAAATCTGTTCAATTACGTATATGCCGCCTTAACTCAGATGGTAGAGTGTCTGGCTGTTAACCAGAATGTCACAGGTTCGAGCCCTGTAGGCGGCGCTTCTCTTTTCTTTATATTTGCCCCGACAGTTTTTTTGATTTATTTTTGCCGGCATTTTCATAAAAATTCAGATTGTTTTCCCGTTATTTTTTAGAAAAATATTTGAAAAAACGGAGACGGATGTAAACCATAAATAAAATGCGGCATTTCGCGCGCGACCGCGTGACAGACTTTAAAAGCAGACGCAGACGCCAAGACCCAAACGCAACCCGACACCACACTCCAACTGCAAACAAACATCGCCCTCCAACTGCAAACAAACACCTCCATCCAAGCACAAACAAACACCGCCCTCCAAGCGCAAACCGGCGAAGCCTGAAAAATCGCGAAGCGATTTTTTACAAACACCGCCCTCCACCTGCCCATGAAATTTTGTGAGAGACAGCCGACAGGCTGTCACGAACAAAATTTGAACAAACTTTTAACCAAACTTTTAACAAACTTTTAACAAACTTTTAACAAACTTTTAACCAAACTTTTAACCAAACTTTTAACCAAACTCTTAATAATCTAATCTTCCTTTAGACCATATCTCAAATTTTTTATTATTTTCGATTCTACCCTTTTTGAGGCCGGATGTTTATGATTACAGAAAAAGATGTTTTAGTTCCGTTAGACGTGCCCGCAGATTATCACGACGATTATATCGCCAATTATCTCCGCGCAACGCAAAATACAGGCCGCTTAATGCTTTTTGCAGGCGACCAAAAAATCGAACATTTAAACGACGACTTTTACGGCGACAACATTCCCGAAGAAGACAACGATCCCGAACACTTATTCCGAATCGCGCAAAACGCTGAAATCGGTGTTTTCGCAACGCAAATGGGACTTCTCGCGCGCTACGGCATGGATTATCCCGACTTGACTTATTTAGTCAAAATGAACTCCAAAACACATCTCGTCAAAACATCTCAAATCGACCCTTACAGCGGCCAATTGTACGACATCGACCAACTTCTGGAATTTAAAGAAAACAGCGGCCTTAACATTGTCGGCATCGGTTATACGATTTATCTCGGCAGCGAATACGAATCCGATATGCTCGCCGAAGCCGCCCAATTAATTTACGAATGCCACCGCGTCGGCTTAATCACTGTTTTATGGATCTATCCCCGCGGCCAAGCCGTCATCGACGAAAAAGATTCTCACCTCATTGCAGGCGCAACCGGCGTTGCCGCTTGTTTGAACTCCGACTTTGTTAAAGTCAACGCGCCGCGCGCAAAAGACGGTCAGGACTCAGCCGTTTTGCTCAAAGAAGCAGTCATTGCAGCCGGCCGAACAAAAGTCGTCTGCGCCGGCGGATCCAACGCCGAGCCCGAAGACTTTTTAAAAGAACTTTACAAACAGTTAAATGTCAGCGGCGCAGAAGGCAACGCAACCGGCAGAAACATCCACCAAAAACCGCTGGAAGAAGCTGTCCGCATGTGCAACGCAATCAACGCGCTCACCATCAGACGCGTGCCGATTGAAGAAGCAATCCGAATTTACAGAGGAGAATAAACTCCTCTGCATTCATTTATTTACTCATTATACATTTAATTTTATACAGCAGATTCACACAATCAGATTCATATAATCGGTTTTAACACAATCAGTTTATTCATATTCAATTTCATATATTCAATTTCATACATTCAATTTTATATAATTTATTTCACATAATTTATTTCACAGAATTTATTTCACAGAATTCATCTTCCTATTCACCGATTATACGAAAACGATGTTTTTCAGCGGTTGAAGTCTCTTTTTGTCGGTTTTTTCAAGTCAATATTTTTATAGGAGAAAAATGATTTTGCTGTATAGTTTACACGGGTAAAAGGTTTATTCAAACTGATTTAAGCTTTCATATCTCAAATTTATTTTTTAAGGTGTAATTCATGCAAGAAGAAAAAAGCAAATGGGTAAAATACGGCGCCATTTTTGCCATCCTCATTATGGTCGGCTCAGGTGTATTTGTCGGACTCATGTATTGGGACGGCCTGACCGGCGACGAAAACGCAACAATCGAATATCCTTTCGCAGATGTTCCCGGAACACATGCAAATTTCACGTTTAAGAACGCGAAAGATGCGGCCCAATATGTTCCCGAAGATGTTTTGAGTATCAACATTCTGAAAGTCTATGACAATGACACGATTGATCAAACGCTTCAAACAAGTTTCCCCGGAGCGGAACCCGCAAGACTTTTAACTGCGTCTTACCTGACCGGCGGACTTGAATATGTTGTTCTCGAAAGCGAAGAAAACGTAAGCATTGTCCTTAACGGCAGCAAGCCTCAATATGAAGACTACGAAGATTACAATATTATCTTTATCAGCCCCTACCAGCGCGTCATTGCGGGAAACCCGTTGATCATTGCGTCGTTTTACAATTATGTTGCAGACAACTCATTGGCTAAAAAAGCAGTTGATGTTTTGGCAGGAAAATCAGCCGGCTCCACAACTTTAAATGATATTTTGGAATACGCTGACGATACCGAAACCTATGATGAAATCATTGTTTACAAAGCAAACAACGGCAGCAACTATGAAAAGTACTACCAGCGCTCTTCCCAGTATGTCAACATGACAACATTCCAATTGGCTTTCCAGTTAGAATCCATCATCCTCAATCCGAATGATGAAATGAAGCAAGCCGTCTACGACCTTGCCGAAAATGCAAGCGAAGGAATCGAATTTACGATCACGGAAGAAGACAACGTTATGAAAACATATGTGGACGGAGCGGACTACACCTCTTTCATGACAGACACAAACGCGTTGTATAAATTGATTTCAGATCACACGAAGCAGTCAACAACTGCTTAATTTAAATGATTTTTAATTTATGTTTTGAACTGAGTTGAATTTGAATCAACTCTTTTCTTTCTTTTTCATTCTCTTTTATCTCTTCGTTTTTACAGCTTCGAAAACAGGTATATGCTGCCGTTAACCGCCGCTGCCGCCTCGCACGAGCACTCGGATTTCATTCAATTTTAAAACATGACCATATTTCTCATTTTTATTGTTTTTTTCTTTGAATTGATTTTGAAAAAGCATTCGCTGCACCGTCCAATGTTATTAAAAGCAGTTTTTAAAAAAGCCAAAAAATAAAAAGAAACGGATAACTCCGCTTCTTACTTGTAATTTTGTTTAAATTCCTTTTCTTCTGAAACCGAAGAAAACAGCACCGATAACAAGCACAACAAAAGCGATTGCAATCATGCTGGAAGATGAAACAGTCGGGTTGGCGATGAAATCCCGAACGGACGAAGCCGCGTTTTCCATCCTCTGCGTCACCATTTCGTAACCGGAAACTTGCGGCGCGGCCGATGCCGTTGATCCTGACGGCGTTGCGTCTTGCCCGAATCCTTCGCCATCAGTTGTTGTGTCCTCCGTTTGAGCCAAAGTGGTGTTCGTTTCATTGTCAGCCGTCCCAACGACAACCGCTCCGCCGGTCCCTGAACCGCTTCCGGAATTCGTTGTCGGCAGGTTGAAATTTTGATCAAGCGCCACATTGATTATATCCAAATAGGTTTGTTTTTCACTCTTGGAAATGTCCATTGACAAAAGACCTTGAACGATTTGAGCGTTGAGTTCCAGATTACTGCATGTATGATGGCAGCAAACGACACCGTTGAGGATAGTTTGTTCAACATATTCCTGTTCCAATTGCTTTTGAACATCTTCGGAAGGAGTCCAGTCACCGCTGTAAATGGAATTTAAAAGTGTTGCAACTGCTGATTGATACGCATAAGCATTTTCACTCTTCAAATACTCCGTAACACCTGTCTCTTTACTGTCATTTATGTAGGTTTCGTAAAGATTATTCCACATTTTATCAGTAACCAAATCAGGCATTGTCATCTGCCAAACACTCATAACTCCAAAGAGTTCTTCCATATGTGCTGTTCCTGCATAACCTGATTCCATCATTCCTTTAATCCATTCCGGATTCAAATATCGAGAACTCAGATCCATACTCAAGAACTCTGAGAGGGTTTGAATGTTGGTTTCACCATTTCTCAAATTGTTGATGTACATATTTGCGTCTCCGCCTGAAGCAGTAATCGCCGCGGCAAGACCGCCGAAATAAGCAGCCACCATCGGATGATCTAAAACGCCGTACAAATTAGAAGAACGGCTGAAAACGCCCATATCCACATCTTTCAGATTACTTTGCAGCAAACTCGGCATAGAAACGCCCCAAAGAGTTTCACCGCCGACTTCCACGCCGTATACAGTGCCCATACGCTGAATGTAAAGTTCAGCAATGTCGATTTCATCTTCAAGACCACTGCCTGCAATATTTTCAATTCCCGGGTATATTCTCCCTCAGGCGGACCGAAAACACGCGCGTATGAAAGTTCCCTTAATTCATCATCAGTATAGAGGTTGCTGTCTTTGTATTCCTCTTTTAAAGCTTCGTAGATGGCATCCGAATTGCGCTTGACATAGTTGGGATATTCATCAGAATCCGGTGCTTCTGCCGCCATTCTGACAGCCTGATTGATCCAGAGAATTTGTCTGCTGTAAGAATCTCTGTAAGAGCCCGACGTTTCAACAACGACATCAATACGCGGTCTTCCGAGTTCTTCTGCGGAGATCAGTTTCAACGGCGTGCTGTTATTGATTCTTCCGTTTGCATCCCAGTTCGGTTCGACGCCGAGCAGAGAGAAGATTTCTCCTTCGCTTGTGCCGCCTGTTCTTGCGGCTTCAACAGCCCAAAGTAAGAACGCGACTTTTTCCGGATAAGCGTCCGAATTATTTTCCTGATATGTCAAAATAAGAGTGTCGGCAAGTTTTTGACCGATTGCGTACGCTGCTTTTGTCGGAATCAATCTTGAATCATCCTGCACTGGATTTCTTCCCGTCGGAACCGCTTCAAAATTCTGAATCGGATCGCCGGTTTGTCCGGTAGGGATATATTTGGCATCCAAGGCATTCAAAAGACTTTCAATTTCGTTGGTGGGATTCTTCAATTTATCGATTTGATCATTTACAATCATTAAGACGCGTTCAACATCTTCCCCGTATGTCAGCTTTGTATCAGAACTGACGGTTGAATAAGCCGAATCGCCGAACAGATTGCGGATGGTTTCTTCCGGATCTTCACCGTTGACGATTGTGTTGATGATCAATTCTTTTTTCATTTCGTCAGCGTCTTCATCATAAAGTTGGTACAATTCATCGTCCAGATTTCTGTAGTAATAGGTGGATGTCGCTGTTTGGATATACACATCGAAAGACAGCAAAGTGTCGGCCAATGAAAATATTTGTTCATCTGTCGGAATTTCATTTCCTAATCCGAGTTTGTATATGATTGCCATGGCAAGCGTGTATTCAATGTGGGAATCCCTGCTTCCGGTCACATTAAGGACTGCGTCAGCCACTGTATTTCCTTCAAATATTTCATCCAAAAGTTCTTCTTTTATGCTTTCCGCTTCGGATCCAAATTTTTCTTCCAGCAAGTCGTCCAGATTTAAGTTGAAGTCGACGCTGTTTATCTTGACGTCAAAAGTGTTGTATGAAAGCATGGAACTTGTCATGGAATATATTTGATCTTCTGTCGGCGCAACGCCGAGAACGTGGTCTCCGTAGGGAATGTAACTGCTTTTGATGCCGCTCAAATGACTTTTAATTTTTGAAACAGAAGTGTCGGTGTTTTCCCAATTCAAATTTAAAGATGTATCCAATCCCAAACTTTCACAGGTTTCTTTAATCAGTTCGATGGTTTGGCTTTTAACTTCTTCATCTCCGAACTGTTCATAATCATATATCAAAGATTCCAATTCAGATAATTCACCGTACAAGCCGCTCGGCATCAAATAAGGCGTCAAAAAGTCAATCACGAGCATGTTCGCGCGCCTCTTATCCGTGATTCCGGTTGCGTCCATCGGAAGCATGTGAATGTGCGGAAGATCCTGAATCATTAAGGCAGTCCAGTCATCTGCCGCTAAACTTGCCTGGTTTCCGGGCATGACGCCTAAATTCGACCACACCGGCAAAAGCGCATCCGCTTCATAAACTTCATTGATGTAATAGTAAACAGCCAAAGCTTGGTGCGTGGGCGGATAACTGCCGACATGATTGAGTGCGTTTTCGCTCTGGTCGCGTCCTCGAAGAGGCTGGGGCGTCAGCATTACGTTGCCGAATTGAATTGTCGGAATGACAAAGTACTGTTCACCATCCGACTTATAGACCATAATATCTCCGGGTGATTCTCCCCAAAGGTCTTTGACTTCCGCTTGTTTTTCGGCAGGAAGCATTTCAAAATAAGCGGCATATTCATCAACAGGAAGTAATGTGACATTTCCTTTTTCAGCGCGCTTTTCGAGTTCTCCTGGTGCCCAGGTTCCGACATTGTAGCCGTATTCAACCAAAATGTCCTTTAACTCGTCAGCCGTATCCGGAAGGTCTCCGACATCATAACCGGCTTCTTCCATTGCTTTTAATAAATTCAAAATGCTTTCGGGAGCGTTTAAGTAATAATCAGGATCGGACCCGACATTGGATTTACCGGCATCCGCCGCGTAATAAGGGATGACGATTTTTTTGTCTTCGTTTGATTTAGCCCCCAGAACAGCCCAACCGATTGCCCTTTCGGTCATCCATTCGATTTGTTCGGGAATCGGCGTATTTGTTGACCCGTCATCTTTTACGGCAACAACGATCGGCTCGATGATACCGTCCTGTTCGGCAAAAGCGAGCTGATAAAGTTCCCCGGCAATGACACCGTCATTCATTTCCCTCCAAGAATCAATTGTGAGAGAGGTATCGTATAATTGGATCGCATTCAGAACAGGAACGCCCAAATTTTCCAATTCCATTCGCCCCATATCGGAAGATGTGGAAAAGAACCGACCGCCTCTGGAGATTGCAATGATTGAATCGACAATGACTTCATCATCAATCATAAAATTGTCACGGTTTGCCGTTTCATTGATAGCAGTCCTTGCACCGTAAATATATGTTCCGACGACAACGTTGTATCCTCTTCCTTCGATAGATTCAACAAACGCATCCCAAACAGGTGAATCTCTTTCCGTTTTATTCATAACGGATGAAGGAATAACACCGATTGTCGGCATGTTGGGGTCAAATACGTGTCCGCCGTCCTCTCTTGTTGTATACCATTCCATATATTCGGAAGCGTTTGAAAACACAATGTCGCTGTCCGGATGATAAATCCCGTAAACATCTGTTTCGACGGCCGCCGCAATCGTTTCGGAGACAGATAAACCATTATACAATGCAAGTGTTAAAAACAGGTTTTTGTAATTTCCTTCCGACGGATATGTCATGTATTTTTTGATGCCTTCGACCGTAATATTTTTACTCGTTACATCTTCAATATTTTCATAAGCAGCGGAAGTTTGAGTCATTGAAATAATAGATGCTCCGTTATCACTCGCTTCTGTCAAAGTTGCTTCCAGTGCGCCTATGACAACAACGGTTAAATGTTCCAAAATAATGAAATCATAATCTGATAAATCAATATTCAGGTCTTCACCAAGATCTGAATCTTTAAGTACAATCAATTCAGCTGCGCTGACATATTTTTTCACAATATCATCTTGTGCTGCCGCGTTATATAATGATTCGATACTTCCGTCACTATTCACATATGCGACTTTTATTTTTGAATCATCATCAGGATCAGCATTCACTGCCGGCATCATTGATACAAGCAGGATCAGTAAAACAAATAGTGTGTAAATTTTCCTCATAGTCTGTAACCTCATAAACAAATTCCAATAATTCTTTGTAAAATAGCTTGCAGTGTTATGCTTTTATTACGCAAGTTTACAGTTTCAACTATGGAGCATTTAATAATAAATAGGTGTGTTTTTTGATATCATTTGTAATCTTTTAAGGAAACTGAAAAATATTTCTTTTGCAAGTGTTTTGATGAAAAAATTTCCGTCAAATAATTTTAATATTGAAAAATTCAACTCTATTTTAAAACATATATTATTAATAATGCAAAGAATTGTTATTAAAAAATGAAATTATCGTTATAATTGAGGAAACGGCATTGAAAACAAAGAATCGACGCTAAAACAAAAAACTGCCGTGGAAACAAAGAACCGCGTGAAAATAAAGAACCGTGTGAAAACAAAGCACCTGCTTGAAAAACAAAGAACCGACATAAAAACAAAATTTCAGAAACCTTTATATGCAATATTTCCCTCTAAAATCTGTTTTAATCTGAGACTTGATTTCGATTTACACTTGTTTTATTCAACTCAAATATGAGTTAAAACAGTCATTCAATTACGATTCAAGATTTTAGTCATAAACAACTATGAATAATGAAAGTTTGGAGTTGTTTTCATCCGTTTTTTTCGCTGCCTGCAGCGTGAATCGTGAAACATTTCCGGACTTGAAGGAGATTGATTTATATGGCAATTGCAAAATTCGAAGCCCCTGAAGAACTTCAAAAGAGCGCATTGGAAGCTGTGGAAACAGCAAGAGACAGCGGTAAAATCAAAAAAGGTACCAACGAAGCAACCAAAACCATCGAAAGAGGAACTGCAAAACTCGTTGTCATCGCCGAAAACGTTGAACCCGTTGAAATCATTGCCCACCTCGGTCCGCTCTGTGAAGAGAAAGGCGCTGCATACATTTTTGTTAAAGAACAGAAAGACCTCGGAGCCGCATGCGGTCTGACCGTCGGCTGCGCAGCAGTCGCAATCACAGACGCAGGCAAAGCAGCCGAATTGGTTGATGATGTTGCACAGAAAACTGCCGCTCTCAAAAACTGATTTATCGGGAGAGATAAATTATGGCAGAAGAATTTAACAACGCAAACGGTTTTCCGGCCGAAGTGATCGAAATTATCGGAAACACCGGTATGCACGGTGAAGCCAGTCAGATCCAGTGCAGAATTTTGGAAGGACGCGACAAAGGACGTGTCATTACCAGAAACTGCGTCGGCCCTGTCCGTATCGGCGACATTTTGATGTTGATTGAAACATCACGTGAAGCTAAAAAATTAAGCATGAGATAATCGGTGATTCAAAATGGAACAAAGAAAATGCAGCTTTTGCGGGAAAATGGTTGAACCCGGCACCGGCAAACTCTACGTCAAAAAAGACGGCGCAACATTTTTCTTATGCTCTTCCAAATGCCAAAACAATTTGACAATGGGAAGACTCCCGAGAAAAACAATTTGGACCGAAAAGGGCCGCGCCGAACAGAAGAGAAAGTAAAGTCTATCGACTTTATTTTCCGTTTTTTTATTTTTGATTTTTTTCATTCAGATATATTAATTAAAAATTAATTTAAATCTGACACTTACATTACCTTATTTACGAATTACTTTATTGATCAATATAATCAAATCTATTAATGGTGATTTTATATGGAACGCACATATGTTATGGTTAAGCCCGACGGCGTCGCACGCGGTTTGATGGGCGAAGTTCTCGGCAGAATCGAGAAAAAGGGTCTTAAAATCGTCGGCATGAAGTTTGCCGTCATGGAAGAAGCAAAAGCCAAAGAACACTACGCAGAACACGCTGAAAGACCATTCTTCGCAGGTCTCGTCGAATTCATCACTTCCGCTCCGTCTTTGTCTTTGGTCGTTGAAGGAAACGATTCAATCAAGATCATGCGCGCAATCAACGGCGCAACAAAGCCCGCAGAAGCGGCACCCGGAACCATCCGCGGCGACTTTGCAGTCGACACCGGCAGAAACCTTGTCCACGCGTCCGACTCAACCGAAGCAGCAGAACGCGAAATCAAGATCCACTTCGGCGACGCAGCTCTTTTAACATACAAGAGATGTGACGACGACTGTCTTTACGAATAATTTTTATTGCAGATCAAATTTCTTTTGATCTCTTTTTTATTTTAAAAAACGTAAACTTCTGCTTCACATGCAGCAGCTCTCGCCGCGCGCGAGCCGAATAAATTTTAAAAATTATCGAAAACAGATAGCGTTTTCAAATATTTGTTAATAGTTGCAGATTCATTTCAATTATTCAAATTATTATAAATTTATATATATTATAATACGTTCATTAATACAGCGGCTTTAGATTTGAAATGCAAACGTATTTAAATATCATATTTAATAATGAAAATTTGGAGGTCAAAAAATATGAAAAATTATTTTGATTTAACAGGTAAAGTCGCAATTGTCACCGGCGCTTCCAGCGGACTCGGTGTTCAATTTGCAAACGCTTTAGGAAACCAGGGCGCAAAACTCGCATTGGTTGCCAGAAGAGCAGACAAATTGGAAGCCGTGAAAAAAGATTTGGAAGCCAAAGGTATGGAAGTTTTTACGCAGATTTGCGATGTTACCGATTCGGAATCCGTCAAAAACGCGGTCGCTGCAATTGCTGAACATTACAGAACAGTCGACATTTTGATCAACAATGCCGGACTCGGAATCGGTGAAGCAGCCGACACGATGTCTGATGAAGTTTGGGAAAAAATGATGAAAACCAATGTTGACGGCGTTTATTATTTCGCCCGTGAAGTCGGTAAAATTATGAGAAAGAACAAGTACGGAAGAATCATCAATTTGGGTTCCATCCATTCCAGAGTCGCAATGCCTTTCTCAAAAATGATTACCGCCTACGCAACAACAAAAGGCGCGGTTTTCATGATGACAAAAGCGCTTGCAAATGAATGGGCGCGCGAAGGCATTACCGTTAACGCAATCGGTCCAGCCTATTTTGAGTCGGAAATGACTCAGGATGTTTTGGGAGCGGAAGAATTCAATAAAATTTTGGATACATACTGCCCGATGGGAAGAGCCGGAAAAGCAGGAGAGTTGGACGGCGCAATTATTTATTTCGCGTCAGACGCTTCGACCTATACAACGGGACAGCTTCTTAATATCGACGGCGGTTGGACGGCTATTTAAGCCGGTTTGACCGTTTTATTTTTTCATTTTTTATTTTTTAAAAATGCGTTTCTCTTTTTTGATTATTTAATTTAAATGTCATCCTTTCTTCTTGATTATATTTTAAAAATTGTGGCGGTTCGCGCGGCGGCCGGCAGCGACAGCTGCTGCCGTAACGGAAAAACTGCAGGCGGCGGAAACAGAAACCTGACTTGCAAATGGAAACAGAAACCTGAAGCTAGCAGCAGAACAGAGACCTGACTCCAACTGCAAACAAACACCGCCCTCCAACTGCAACCCTGAAATTTTGTGAGCGAAGCGAGCAAAATTTAATGCCAACGGATTACGATAAAATGAGCAGATACACGCGGCAACGCAAATCTGTCCGGTAGTAGCAACGCAAACAGTCACGCAGCGGAAACGCAAACCGAATCGGTAGCGGAAACACAACCCTGCTCGCAACCGCAACAGCAAAAAGAAACGGTTTTAAATTTTTCGTTTCGTATGGAAAGAATCCGCCAAGTCTCAATTCCCTTCGCTTCGCTTCGGAAACTTGAAACTTCGTTTCAAGTCCGGTTCGCCGCTTCGCGCCGCCCGGAACTCAAATTGCGGGGGCGGCACTTCGTCTTTTCAATTATATTTTTGATTTGACTGAAACATCGTTTTTGTCAAAATTTTCAAAAACGGAACGCCTTTTTTATAAAGATCTAAAAAATTAAGATAAGGATTTTATTGGGCGTTCATGTCCCCCGATTTTGAAAATTGGATGTTTGATTTTAAATTTCAAAACAATTGAATTTAAGATTCCAAATCATCTTTTGAATATCGAATCAGCGGTTTTGATAAATGTCTTCTCGCCGACGGCGGAACTTCATAATAACCAAGATTGATTTTTCTCGGAACCGAAACTTCAATTTTGGATTCGGTTTTTGTTTTGCATTTTTTGCAGCGGAACCCTTGTCCGATTCCGGCAGACTCCGTTCGTTTGCCGCAAATCGGACAATTCGGATTATCGAATTTGAAATCTTCGGCAAGTCTCAGGATTTTAATCTTTTCGAGATTCAGCGTATCGTTTTTGAAACTGCCGTAAACACGAATCTCGTCTTTTGGAATCAGTTCGCGAATAATGTGTCTGAAATTTCCCGTCGGCTCAAAGGCGGCGCATACCAAAATGTCGCCGCTTTCGTCTTCTAATTTGAAAATATCGTGGCCGCCTTCAATCGTTTCCGCTTTTGAATGAACAAAACCTTTCAAAATGTAAGAATGAAGCGGCTTCATTTCGGAAACGGATTTGACGGGAATCAAATGAACATCGGTTCCCTGGTTTGTTTTGAAAATTTGAGAGCGTTCGATTTCTTCGGAAACAACATATTCGGCGGCTTTTGAAACGGCGCCGGCTGAATTTCCGCGAATGCCGAATAAAACGGGATCTTTTCCGGAAGGAACGCAAACCGGGAACGGTTTTGTTTTTTTGTCAAAATCAATCGTATCCCACGTTTCGGGCGTTGTCATTTGGTCGGCAAGAATGAGACTTTCTTTGTCAACAAAACGAATCGGGCCGCCGTTGCTTCCCCGATTTTGAGGAAGGCGGTAGGCCAAATATTCGAAAGTAAAATCTTGAAATGATGTGTCTTGAAATGGCAAGTCTTGGAATGATGATTTTTGAAAGTCTAAATCTTGAAATGCAGGTTTTTGAGATAAATCATTATTAAAATTGAGAATCGCGCCGCAAACCGCTAAAGAACCGATTAAACCGCGGCCGTTTTTCATTGAAATATGAACGACTGAATTCGGGAATTTCGATTCGATCTGATTTAATAATTTAAAGGCTTCTTCAATTTCAATCACATCGGTGACCGCTTTTTTGTAAAATTCATAAAGCGGCCGGCGCAAAGAGTCGCATATATTTACGTTTATTGAATCGAAAATAAAAACGGCGCCGGGGTTTGTTTTATCACATGAAAGTTCGGCGTATTCTTTGATTTTTTCGGCAACGAAAGAAATCACTTTTTCTTTTGTTTCGGAATTTTCTTCAAACAAATCCAATTCAATCCCGAGCGCCGCGTTTCCGCGCGTTTTGTAAGGAATTGTCGGGTTCAGACGAATCAAATAAGGAAAGCCGACAACGTTTCCGAAAACTTTCAGCTCATCGGCTAAAAGCGCCGCCAAATAAGTTGTACACATGCCCTCATTTGAATCCGTATCGTCAATTCCGATCAGCATTTAAATGTCAAAGAACGGCAAATTATTAGATTGTTATGAATCAATGAAAAAACGAGGTGCGTTTTTTGAAAAAATTTTAAAAATGGGGAAGCTCACGCGGGGCGGCGGGCTGCTGCGGCAACTGCCGGCGACGACGAACGCAAACCTGACAGCAAGCGGAAACAGAAACCTGCAGATAGCGGCAGCACGTTCGCGAATGCGAACGGATTGTCATAAAAAAGAGCAGATGCAAGCGGAAATGCAAATCTGACTCGCAACGACAACATTAAAAGACAGTTGCAGATTGGCAGTCTCGGCAGGTGTCGGAAACAATAAAAGACAGGGGGTAAGAAGCACTTTGCAGGGGCCGAATGCAACTGAAAAAGCAGAATGCTCTAAATTTTTCGTTTCGTACGGGAAAGAATCTCCAACTCCTTCTTTCCTCCGCTGCGCTTCGGAAACGCGTCGTTGGAGGGGGCGGTTTTTGAAATTTTAATTTTAATTTTCAAATTATTGAAACATCATTTTTCATCAATTTTCTTTAAAAACGGAACGCCTTTTTTTATGAAATCTATTTTTAAATTTAGGGTTTTATCGGGCGTTCAGGTTCACCGCTTTTGAAAATTGGATGTTTAGGTTTCATCTGAAAATCAAATAAAACCGAAGAACGATTTGAAAAATAAAACAAAATTGTCGGACGAATTTGAAAAGTCAAATTAAAGATGGATCAGCTCGCGCGCGGCGCAGCCCAAAAACAAAAAGCAAAAAACAAAAAACAAAAAAATAAAAAACAAAAAAATAAAAAACAAAAAAAGTGAATTGAAACAAATCGCTTCAATTCAAATTTATTCAAAAATTTTTTAGAACAACAGAGATGACAAAGTCACCGTGTCCGGATAATAAAGCGTATAACTGCTGATTCCGGCCAATTCCGCTGCCTTGTCGGCGGCGTCATACAGATTTCCGAAATCGTCAATCAACCCGTTCTTCAAAGCATCTTCGCCCAAGTAAACTCTGCCGTCGGCAAGAGCCAAAACCTGTTCGTAAGTCATGCTGCGGCCGCTTGCGACATCAGTAACGAATGTTTTGAAGCTGGTATCAATAATATATTGCCAATACGCTTTTTCCGCCGATGTCAATTCACGGGTATCCGTTCCCATATCTTTGAATTCTCCGCTTTTGATAATGGTGATATTAATACCGTTTTCTTCATAAAGCGTCGAATTATCGACATGCGTTCCGATCACACCGATCGAACCGGTCATCGTCGAAGGCGATGCGTAAATGTAATCCGTCTGAGACGCGACATAATAAGCAGCGCTTGCCGCCTGGTCGCCCATCGAAGTAACGACAGGGATTCCCATTTCTTGCGCGCGCTGAATTTCAATGTTGATTTCCTGCGCGCAGGCGGCTGTTCCGCCGGGGCTGTCGATTCTTAAAACAATCGCTTTGACACTGTTATTGTCCGCTGCCGCCCGAATATGACTTGCAATCGAATCGGAACCGGCATATCCTGAGCCGTACATATAATCGCCGGTGTACATATAGCCGTTCACGTGAATGACTGCGATTTTGCTGCCCGAACCGACGCCTGATGTTCCTTCTGCCGCAATATAAACGACAGACACGAGCGCGGCCAAAACAAGAACAACAGCAATAACGGTCCAAATGCCTTTATTGGATTTTTTCTCCGGTTTTGGCGGTGCGGGGCGCGGCGCCGGTCTTGAAACAGGTGTGTCTCGGGATGCAGCTGCCGGCCTCGGCGCAGGTCTTTGCGCGGCCGCGGGAGGCGCTTCCGGCGCAGAAGATGCGGGAGGCATCTGTTCGGATACGTTTTTCTCCGATTTCATTTCGGGCGCGTAACTGTAATACGGCCGATAACTGGAACCGGAAGGGACTGAGCCCTTGGGAGAGTCTTCATTCAATTATTAATCCTCCTATGATAAGCCAAAACCAATTTTGAACGCTGCGGATAAAATGTCTTCTTGAATTAAATATTTCTCTGTTAAAAAATTGAGACGAAACGAAAAATCTGAATATAATCCATCGGCGAGTTATACAAAATTTTATAAATTCGGGAGGACTTCATACCCCTCTCAACAGGAATATTCAAATTTATGATGAATAAATCTAATCATTCATAAATAATTCAATTTATTATTCAATTTATTATTCAATTTATTATACAATTTATTATACAATTTATTATACAATTTATTATACAATTTATTATACAATTTATTATACAATTTATTATACAATTTATTATACAATTTATTATACAATTTTTGAGGAATTATAAAATGAACCGAGACACGAAACCGATGATTGTCACTTGCGGGCTTCCGTACGCAAACGGAATGGCACATCTCGGTCACATGCGCACTTACGTGCCGGCGGACATTTACGTTCGCTCCCAAAGGAAACAGGGACGTGAAGTTGTCTTCATTTGCGGCTCCGACACGCACGGAACACCCGTTGTCGTCAACGCTGAAAAAGAAGGCATCACCCCGAAAGAACTCGTGACGATTTATCACAAACACTTTTCGGAAATTTTCACGCGCATGGGCGTTCATTTTGATGCTTACGGAACGACGGACGATGAAGAAAATCACGTCAGAACAACGGATATTGTTCAAAAACTCATTGACAACGATTACGTTTACACAAAAAACATCGACATCGCTTACTGCCCGCACTGTGACCGTTTCCTGCCTGACCGCTACGTTGAAGGCATCTGCCCGCACTGCGAAGCAATCGCGCGCGGCGACGAATGCGACCAGGGCTGTAAAAAACCGCTTTTCCCGGGCGAACTTATCGACCCGAGATGCACCGTTTGTAAAAATCCGGCGGAATACAAAAGTCAGGAACATTATTTCTTCAAACTTTCCGAATTTGACGGTTTCTTAAAAGACTATTTAGAGAAGTTGAAAGGAACGGATAACGCTGTCAATTATGCCAAAGGCTGGGTGACGCAAGGGCTTGAAGACTGGTGTATTACTCGAAACATGGATTGGGGCGTAAAATTCCCGGGCGCGGACGGACTTGTCGTTTACGTTTGGGTAGACGCGCCGATCGGCTACATCGCGTTTACCGAAGAATGGGCAAAAGCCAATAACGATTCTTGGGAAAAGTTTTGGAAAGCAACTCCGGATGCAGCTACAGGTGCAACTGCGGGTGCAGCTGCGGACGCTGTGTATGACGAAACGCTTGAGAAGCAGAATTCCGAAATCGTTCACTTTATCGGCGGCGACATCGTTTACCACCACTGTATTTTTTGGCCAGCGATGCTCAAGGGCTCGGGATATTCGCTGCCGACGGATGTCGTTGCTTCGGGAATGGTTAAAATTGAAGACAAAAAGTTTTCAAAAAGCCGCGGGTACGTCGTTTGGGTCGGCGAGGATTATTTGGACCAGGGATTCCATCCCGATTTGCTTCGCTATTATTTGTCAAGCTACACTTCCCATACAAAAGAATTGAATTTCGGCTGGGATATGCTTCAGGAAAAGATCAATTCGGAACTTGTCGCCGTTTTGGGCAACTTGTTCTATCGGTCCTTGTTGTTCGCGTCCAAGAATTTCGGCGAAATTCCGACAGGATCGGTTGAACCTGAAATTTTAGAACGAATCAAACAGACAACAGAAGATGCCGCCGCTGCGATGGAAGAATATGAATTTAAAAAGTATTCCGATACCGTTATGGAACTTGCTTCTTACGCTAATTCTTATTTTCAGTCTCATGAGCCGTGGGCGCTCATAAAAACCGACAAAGAAAAGTGCGGCGAAGTCGTTTACAATTGTCTTCAGCTTGTCAAGGCGCTGACTGTTCTTTTTGAACCGGTGACGCCCGGCAAAATGCAGGAAGCTTGGGAGCAGCTCGGTTTGAGCGGAAAAGTCGAAGACGCGCTTTACGGCGAGGCGCTTGTACCTCTTGTGCCCGGCGCGAAGCTTGGCGAGCCCAAGATTTTGTTTACGAAATTGGAAGACGACAAGATTTCCGAAATGGATGAAATCGCTAAAAAGCGCGTTCATTTGGCAATGAAAGAAGCCGGATTGGTTCCGGATGAAGAAAAATTGATTGAAGAATCTAAAAAGAAAGGTGAAAAAATGGATGCAGAAAACAAAACAGAGAATAAAACCGAAAATAAATGTGAAGCTGAAAATGAATCGGCATTATTGCCTGAAATTACGATTGATGATTTCTTTAAAGCGCAGATCAAAGTCGGAAAAATTCTTTCCGCTGAAATCATTGAAAAATCAACGAAGCTTTACAAGATCATGGTGGACGTCGGCGAGCCCGAGCCGCGCCAAATCGTTTCGGGAATCCGCGCTTATTATGAAGCGGATGAACTTGTCGGCAAAACCGTTTGTGTGATCGTGAATTTGAAAGCGGCGAAATTGTGCGGCGTTCAGTCTCAGGGAATGATTTTGGCAGCCGATGACGGCAGCGGAAAAGTTTCTCTTTTGATGCCGGACCGGGAATTGGAACCGGGATCGGATGTTTGCTGATTCTGTTTTGTAAAAAAGAAACGAAATGAAACGGATTTGCTTCATTTCATTTTTTTGGTTTTTCAATTTTTTATTTTTCAATTTTTTATTTTTCAATTTTTTATTTTCCAATTTTTTAAATTTATTTGATTTTTTTCATTTTTTATTTTTTTCAATATAAACTGTCCGTTCATTTTTGTTTTTTAAAATGCGATTCTCTTTTTGATTATTTTTTAAAATTTGTGCGGCTCGCGCGCGGCGGCGGGCAGCTGCCTGCCGGGCGGAAGTCTGCCGGCAGCAGCGGCAACGCAAACCTGATCGGCAGTGGAAAACAGAAACCTGACCGCCCGTGGAAAACGGAAACCTCCCTCCCGCTGCAAACAAACATCTCCCTCCCATTGCAACCTGAAATTTTGCGAGGCGAAGCCGAGCAAAATTTAATGCCAACGGATTTACGATTAAAATGAGCAGATGCACGCGGAAACGCAAACCGGACCCGCAGCCGAAACACAAAACGTCTCAGTAGCAGCAACCAGAAAAGACAGTTGCAAGAAAGTGCCTTGCCAGAGCCAAATGCAGCTGAAAAAGCAGAACATTTTTAGTTTTTCGTTTCGCATGGGAAGAATCCGCCAAGTCTCGATTCCCTTCGCTTCGCTACGGGAATCTCAACTTGCGGGGGCGGCTTTTGGAGTTTCATTCATTTTTATTTTTATTGAAACATCGCCTTTCATCAAAATAATTCAAAAACGGAACGCCGTCTTTTATCCAACGATTAAACATTTTTTAGGGTTTTATCGGGCGTTCAGGTTCACCGATTTATGAAAATTGGATGTTTGGGTTTCAAAATTGGAAATAAAACAAAAAACAAAAAACAAAAAACAAAAAAGAAAAAAGAATTGAAAAATTATGAATTAGGAATTATGAAGACCTTTTTTTCAATTCTTCCAATTCTTTCAATTCTTAATTTGCTTTCTTCAAACAGCTGCAGCCTCTGACGCCTCCGCCGCTTTCTTCCGGTCCAGCAGTCTGAATTCTTTGATCATCAAAGCAACTGCCAAAATCAAAATGATCGCATCGTTAACGGGCAAGGCTGCCCAAACGCCTGTCAATCCCATGAAATACGGCAGAATGAGAATCAGCGGAACGATCAAAAAAACCTGACGAAGCATAACTATGAGTCCTGCTTCTTTTCCTTTTCCAAGCGACTGGAAATAAGTGATTGTCATAATCAGCAAACCGTAAGTCGGGAAGATGGCATACATCAGGCGGAAATTACTGATTCCCGACGCGACAATTGCAGGGTCTGTGATGAAAGCGGACAATAAGAAGCCCGGAAACATCTGAATCAGAATAAAGAAAGCGGTTGCAAGAATCGTTGATCCGAGTATGAAAACGGTTGTCAATTTTTTAACGCGGTCATAATTCTTGGCGCCGTAATTCGTTCCGACAGCGGGCTGCATGGCCTGGCTCATTCCCCAAAGCGGAACAAATGTCAGCTGCAATATGCGCTGCGCGGCGCCCATGAGCGCGATCTGGTCAGGTCCGCCGTATTTGACAGCCGTGTGGTAGAGAACAGTCATTTGAACAATCATCATCACTTGCATAAGCATCGCGCTTGAGCCGACCGAAAAGATTTGCGGAATCAGTTTGGGCGCAAGTTTGATGCCGTTGAATTTCACGATCGGGCTGACTTTCAGGAAGTAATACAGCGTGACGGCGGCTTGGAAGAATTGAGCGACAACGGTCGCAATTGCAACGGCCTGCGGTCCTTTGTCAGGCATCATGATGATAAAAAGCGGGTCCAAGATGATGTTTAAAATGGCGCCGCTTGCCATAATCAGCATAGCGGTGTTCATGCGGCCTTCCGCGCGCATAATCATGTTTGCGCTTTGCATAAAGTTCACAAAAACGGAGCCTAAAAACACGGTCCGCAGATAGGAAACGCCCATTTCAAGAACGGCTCCTTCGGCGCCCGTCAAGCCTAAAAGCCAAGGCGCTAACGGGATGACGACTAACATCGACAAAGCGGATAAAAGCAAAGACAGGACAACTAAATTCCCCATGATTTTGTTCACGGTTTCCTGATCTTTTGATCCGATTGCCCGCGCCAAAATCGAGCCGGAACCGATTCCGATCAAAACGGCAATTCCGTTGTTGATCAAGACGAACGGAGAGGCGGCTGAAACGGCGCTCATCGCGTCAACGCCGACCATCTGTCCGACAAAAATAGAGTCAATAAAGGCATAAAAGCCGACAACAAACTGGCCCAAAATCGCGGGCAAACTCAATTTTATCATGAGTTTCCACGGATTTTGCGTCAGTAATTCATTTCTGACATCACTCATAGAATACATCTCTTTAAGTTTGATTATTGTTGATTATTGATTGCAGTACGAATCAATACAAATTACAATGAATACAATAATCGCACCCGAGACTGAAAGCTGATGATAACAAGGCAACGTTTTTTTGATAACATTTTTTGATAACATTTTTTGATAACATTTTTTGATAACATTTTGGGGGAAAATCAATCCATTTTGAACAATGTTTTCCATCCGGCGGCATGAAACAGAAGCAGCTGATCGACATAAATGTCGGCTTCTTCTTTGTCCATGCGGCGAACAACGGTTTCAAAGATTTCCGAGAAAAATGAAGCTGAAAGAATTTGGATCATATTCATGCTTAACGAAGTGATTTCATGACCGTTTTGCTTCATCACTTCCATAAATTCAAGAGTTGCTTCGATTTCCGCTTCAACGAATTTTCGAACGTAATTTTCATAATTCGATCCTTCGCTGCAGCAAATAATCAGATAAAATTCATCAAAATTTTCATAAATATGATTCAGCAGTTCTTTTAAAGCATCGCCGCTGTAAGTTCCCATTTCTCCGATTTGCCGTTTTGCAGGCAGTACCGAAAAACTGTAAAGCGCTTCTTTGAACCGCTCTGTAAATTTTTCGGAAGCCGGTTCAACCAATGCGGCAAATAATGCGTTTTTGTCGGAATAATATCCGTAAACGGCGCCGGTTGTAACTCCCGCGGCCGCTGCAATATTTCTCATGCTTGCGCCCGAATATCCTTTTGAAAGAAATTCGTTTTTACCGGCATTTAATATGGCTGTTTGAGTTCTTTCAGGCATCAGATCACCGAATTCAGAAATATAACACTGTTATAAATTTACGTAATTATAAATAATTTTCGTCAAAGCGAAATTAAACAATAATAAAAACAAAAATTCAAAAAAATCATAAACGATGTTGAAAGAAATGAAAAATGAAAAATAAAAAACAAAAACAAAAAAAAAATGAAAAATAAAAATGAGTGAAAGTTAAATTAAAAAGTTATTAAAAAATCACTTCTTTTCCGGCACTTTCCGCTCTTCAATCGTTTCAATCAAATCTTCGGGGCCGCTCATTCTGACGAGTTCTTTCTTTTCAATAAAAGCGGTGCTTTCAACGGATTTGACTTTGGAATTGCCGTTGATCAAAAAAACGGATTCTGTTTGAAACACATCGGAGATGCTGCTCATCAGGCGCGCGCGCTTCAGCGTTGACGCGTTGTACTTGCTCACGCCTGTTAGGATGACAGAGTTTTTGTCTTTGGAAACGGCTCGGAAAGGCGCGTGCGCGGTTTCTTTGACATCGAATCCGAGGGTTGAGACGTAAGTCAGCATTTCGGCTTCAGCCGCTGTTTCCGGTTTGCCTGCTTTGTTTTCGAGATTGCCGGCGGAATCGTGAATCGTTCCGATGCCTTGAATTGTGCCGCCGACTTTTGCGGGAGCAGTCGGGTCGGGTGTTTGTTTCTGCGGATTTGTTAAAATCGGATTCAAGATGTCGATCGGCTGCGCAAGTTCGATTTGAAGCAGATCTTCAAGCATCAAAACCGTATCAATGGAAGCATGCATTCCTTCTTCTTCATATTTGCTGATGGTTCGGCGGGAAACGCCGACGATTCCGGCAAGCGATCCGAGAGATAAATTGTTTTCAATTCTTGCTTCTTTGAGCGCGGTGCCGTCAATCGGGACGTAAAGGCCGCCTGGAGAAGCGGTAACCATCGGCGGAATGCCTTCGATGAAATAATCGTAAAATGTCTGAATGTTGACGGCTGTTATTTTGTAGCGCGTGTAAATGACATTGTCTTCAAGCAATTGGTCGCGGGTTTTTTCGCCGATGACAAGCGGCGTTCCGCCGAGGATTTCTGAAAGAACATGCATTTCGTTTGCGGTTTCTTCTGTTAAGCCGTCGAGATTGAGAAGAATTTTGCATAAAAGTAAGGTATCGCCTCGCCGGGCAGCAATATCAAAACTGCGGGGGCGGATGTCACATTTGTCGGAGACCAAAAATCCGGCATGCCGAAGCACTTCGATTGTTTGGTCGGCAAGGATATCTCGAGACATTCTATCCTCAAAATATGAATGCGGGTCTATATAAGAGTTGTCAAAAAATTTTGTTCGTGACCGACCTTCGGTCGGCCTCTCACAAAATTTCATGGGCGGGGGGAGGGCGGTGTTTGTAAAAAATCGCTTCGCAATTTTTCAGGCTTCGCCTGTTTGCAGCGGGAGGGAGGTGTTTGTTTGCAGTGGGAGGAGGTTTCTGTTTGCAGCGGGAGGGAGGTGTTTGTTTGCAGTTGGAGGGAGGTTTCTGTTTGCAGTTGGAGGGAGGTTTCTGTTTGCAGTTGGAGGGAGGTTTCTGTTTGCAGTTGGAGGGAGGTGTTTATGAAAAATCGCTTACGCGATTTTTCCAGCTGCGCCGCGCGCGAATTGCACCAATTTTATAAAACAAACAAAAGGGGAGACGAATTTTACTCATTTTGATAAAAACGGAATCAAAGATAATCAAAACAAAACTAAAATAAAAATAGCGCCCGATGCAGGATTTGAACTTGCGCTCTTCGAAGAAGAAGTGGTTTTCGAGACCACCGCCTTACCACTAGACTAACCGGGCATGAAAAAGATTGAAAATTATTGAGAACTCAAAGAGAGCAACTCAATGTTTTGAGTAATACCATTTTTCATATAAATACTTTTAAGTTTGATAAAAATCGACATAACTGATAAACACTGTCAAAATTTATCAAAAATAAATCAATTATCAAATACTTTCATCGAATACTTTCACCCGTTACACCGTTGATTTTTATTTTAAAATTTTCATCTGAAATTTGAAAATTTAAAAAGGTTTATCATAGGATTGAAACATTTACTTCTTTCCAAATTTGCTGTTATTAATTTAAAATTCGGTGACATCATGGTCGTTGACGAAAAATGGAATAAAAAATTGAAGGACTTCCTGAAACGCTATCATCAGGACGACGTTTTGGAGCTTGCGAACAGTTATCCCGATAAGCGCAGCTTGACTGTCAATTACGACAAGCTGGAAGTTTTTGACCGTGACATCGCCCGCGATTTAATGGAAGATCCCGAGTCGGTGATTCTTTCATTGGAATTCGCGCTCAAAGACATGGATTTACCGACTTCGAAAAACTTGGAAAATGCACACGTCCGCGTCATTAATATCCCGAACCGCATTCCGATTCGCGATTTGAGAAGCAAGCATCTTTCAAAATTCATCGCAATCGAAGGAATGATTCGACGCGCAACGGAAGTCCGCCCGCGCATTACGAAAGCGGCGTATAAATGTCTGCGCTGCGACACGATCACTTACGTCGAACAGCCCGGAAACAAACTCGACGAACCTTATTCCGGCTGTGAAAATGAAAACTGCGGCAAACGCGGACCGTTCAAACTCGTCATCGAGCAATCCGATTTTATCGATTCTCAAAAAGGACAGGTCCAAGAATCGCCCGACAGCCTGAAAGGCGGCTCCAATCCGCAAAGCATTGAAATCAATTTCAACGACGACTTGACCGGTATGATTTCTCCGGGCGACCGCGTGATCATCAACGGTATTCTGCGCTCCGTTCCGCGCGCGCTCCGCGAAGGGAAATCAACATTTTATGACTTGGTTTTGGACGCCAATTCCATTGAGCATCTGGACCAGGAATACGATGAGATCGACATCACTGCCGAAGAAGAAGAAGAAATTTTAGAACTCAGCCGCGACCCGGGCATTTACGATAAAATCGTTTCATCCATCGCCCCGACGATTTACGGCAACGAGCACGTTAAACGCGCGCTGATGTACCAGCTTTTCTCAGGCGTTGTCAAGCAGTTTCCCGACGGAACGCGAACAAGAGGCGACATTCATATCATTCTTGTCGGCGACCCCGGTGTTGCCAAATCTCAGCTTTTGAGATACATTGTCAAACTATCTCCGCGCGGCGTTTTCGCATCCGGCAAAAGTTCATCTGCAAGCGGTCTCACGGCTGCCGCGGTCCGCGACGATCTCGGCGACGGGCGCTGGACGATTGAAGGCGGCGCGCTTGTTATGGCCGACATGGGTATTGCGGCCGTTGACGAAATGGACAAAATGCGCGATGAAGACAAAAGTTCGCTTCACGAAGCCATGGAACAGCAAACCATCAGTATTGCAAAAGCGGGCATTATCGCAACGCTCAAATCCAGATGCGCTCTGCTCGGCGCGGCCAATCCCGTTTACGGCAGATTCAACCGCTATGAAAGTTTAGCGGATCAAATCGACATGCCGCCGGCGCTTTTGTCTCGATTTGACCTGATTTTCCTGCTTTTGGACGTTCCGGAAAGTCAAATGGATAACCGCATTGCAGAGCACGTTCTTCAGACACATTACACCGGCGAATTGATGCAGCACAAAAGCAACATTTCCTCTTCCGATATCACGCAGGAATACATCGATTCGCAGATGATCAACATCATTCCGGAAATTGATCCCGATTTGCTCCGAAAATATGTCGCTTATTCCAGAAGAAACGTGTACCCGATTATGGATGATGACGCCCGAATGCATTTAGTTGACTTTTACACAAGTCTCAGAAAACAGGGCGAAGGCAAAAACACGCCTGTTCCGGTGACGGCGCGTCAGCTTGAAGCGCTGATTCGATTGGCTGAAGCAAGTGCCCGCGTTCGCCTGAGCAATCGCGTGACGATTGATGACGCTATCCGAACGACCGATATCACAATGGAATGTTTAAAAAATGTCGGCATCGATCCCGCAACGGGAATGTTAGACGCGGATATTATCGCATCAGGTATCAGCAAGTCTCAGCGCGATAAGATTGAAATCGTCAGAGACATCATTAAAATGATTGCCGAACGCAGCGAAGGACACAAAGCGTCGCGCAAAGAAGTTTATGCAGAAGCCGAAAAATCGGGAATCGTTGCGGATGAAATGGATGTTTACATCGAAAAAATGCGCAAGA
Organism: Methanimicrococcus hongohii; assembly: GCF_032594095.1. Lineage (NCBI taxonomy): Archaea > Methanobacteriati > Methanobacteriota > Methanomicrobia > Methanosarcinales > Methanosarcinaceae > Methanimicrococcus > Methanimicrococcus hongohii. Next base: position 2,142,911 of record NZ_CP131059.1, on the reverse strand, counting down.
AAGGAGATATTGCCGAGCCCGACAAAGACCATTTGAAATGGATTTCACGCTGAAATAAACAACCGTAATAAACAGCGGCAGAATGAATAAATAATAAATTTCAATTTATCAACCATTCAATCAATATTCAATCATTCATTTAAAAAATTGAGAATAAAACATGTACATTAAAACTTACAAAACCGATAAACATTTCATGGTGGCCGCCTGCGATAAAGAGCTGATCGGCCAAACGCTCAAAAATGAGGCGTGTGAAATGAAAGTGAACGCTTCATTTTATCAGGGGGAAGAAGGAACGGAGGAAATGCTGGAAGTGTTGCTGATGCAGGCGACAACGGCAAATCTGACCGGCAAAAAAGCGGTTGCCTGCGCGGTGAAATGCGGGATCGTTGATCCGAATTCGGCAATTTACTTTGATGAAATTCCGCATGCTTTGTATTTTACACTGTAAAACAGAGCCTGAAACCGAATCAAAGGATTTAAATAATTCATAATCGAATCTAATTCAAAAAATGAAAGAGAATCTGTATTTTATGATATTTTTGAAATTAAAATGAAATATCAAAGATTTAAAACAGGCTCAAAATCAAAAGACTCATTTTTTGAAGAAAAACAATATCAAGCTGTTAATCATTTATGTTTGCGGTTTGTTTGTAATTTATATCATTTCAATTGTTTTGAAAACGCTTTTGAAAAATTTATAATAATTTAAATATAATAGATCATATCCAATGTCAACAGAATTTAAATTTTAAATAATTCAACAAATTATTTGAATCAATTATTTCATAATTATTCAACTTTCAATATTCAACTTTCAAATTAACTTTCAAAATTTCAAATTAACTTTCAAATTAACTTTCAAATTCAACTTCATTCATTCAACTTTTAATAAAATAATTCATAAAATACAACTTAAAAACAGTCTCCGGATGTGAAATAATCCCGGCTGTTTTTCAAAGTATTGCCTTTTTCGGGTGATAGTGTGCAAACTGAAGAAATCAGAATCTTAGAACGAAATGAACTCATTTCTGCCGTGATTGATAAACATGAACGCTTAATTGCGGAATATCAGGCGGAATACGATGCGCTGTCGACAACTTCCACTGCTTTGGATACGGAAATTGAGGATTTGAAAAAGCGCATTTCAGAAAACGAAGAAAAAACAGGTGTTTTTGATGAAAAGAAACATCATTCCGGCTATGAAGCGGAAGAAGAATTAAAAAAGTTGGATCTCAAGCCGATGGATGTCGAGAAAATCGGAGCCGGCATTACCGCTTTGAACTCCGACAAAACATCAGATACCGCAGAAGAAAGAAAAGCGGTTTACGATGCGCTGCGCTCGGACATTAACAATGCGGAAGGCGGCGACAAGTCGGCTCTTTTGGCAAAAATCGATGCCGCGTATCAGGCGTACACCGAAGAACATTCATTAAAAGAAACCGTCACCGCCGACAAAGAAACTCTTCAGCAGAAACAGGGCGAAGTCACTGAAAACAAAAGAGCGGACTGGCTTTCCAAAAGAATCGAGAGCCATAAAGAGTCCTTAGAATACTGGAAAGGGATGAAGTGAGGGCTTAAAATGACTGAAGAAAATACTACTTATACGGAAAATCCGGCAGAAAACGAAAACGCTGAAACTGAAATCACGGAAACCGTTGCCGAAATCGAAGCTGAAATGATCATCGAAGCAGAACCGGAAACAACCGCGGAAGCCGAAACAGAGACACCTGCCGAAGTCGAAACCGAAACACCTGTCGAAGCCGAAGCTGCTGCTGAAACAGAAACAGCTGCCGAGACGGAAACTGCTCCAGAAACTGAAACGGTTTCCGAAACGGAATCGGCCGCAGAAATCGAGCCCCTTTCCGAAGCTGAAACAGAAGCGCCGGTCGAAGCCGAATCGGAAACCGCTGAAGAAAAAGCGCCTGTCATTGATGAAATCGCTGCCGAAGAAAAAGCGGAAGCGGAAATCTTAAAAGAAGACAAGGAATCCGTTGAAAAGCGTTTGGAAGACTTAAAAGCCGAAGTTGCCAATATGACGGAACAGGAAGTCAAAAACAAGTCCAATCAGCTTAGAAATTCTCTTGAGCGCGACGAAAAAACTTTGAAATCCATATTCCGCGAATTGAAAAATCACAGAGTCGACGGCGACGATTTAAAAGGCAAAAGAGATGAATTGAACGCGCAGGTCCGAGAACTTTCCAAAACAGCTCAGGAAAGCCGCACCAAGAGAGATGAAGTCAATCAAAGAATCGCTGTTTTGAAAGCGGAAAGAAGCGAAGAGATGGGAAAAACAAAATCCAAATCTGATGAAATCAATCAGCTCAAAACGAAAAGAGATGAATACAACAAAGTTTCAAAAGGCACGTATGATATTTTGATGAAAAACTACAGAGAGAATTTAAGAAAATTCCTTGAAGACGACATCAATTTGGATCACGAAAAGAATCTTTTTGAACGCCTGACCGACTTGACCGAGCGCGTTAAAGCAACCAAAGAAGCAAACGAGCTTCACGGCAAGATCCAGGAGATTTACAACGAAAACAAAGGCATGTACACCAAAAGTGACGAGCTTTCCGTTGAAATCAAACAGCTTTCCGAAGAATCTCAAAAATACCATCTTGAAATGATTGAAGTTTTCAGAAAGGTTGACGAGCTCAGAAAAGAAGCTGACGGCTACCACAAGCGCCTGACCGAAAGATATGCGCTCATTAAGCCGACAACGGCGAAAATCGACCCGCTGAAGAAAAACATTGCCATCACAAGAAGAGAACTTGACATCTATTTGGACAGAACGAAAGACTTCCAAAATGAAAGAGATGAAAAGCGCGTCGATAAAGTTCACGCCAACGCCAAAGAGAAATTGAAGCAAAACGGCCGCCTCAGTTTAGAGGACCTCGGCGCTTTGATTGAAAAAGGCGATATCGAGTTCAATAAAGAATAATCAATTGAAACAATAATCAAAAACAAATCAGGCGAGAATTATATTCTCGTCTTCTTCTTTTATCAGTTATAAATATGAAACAGCGTCAGCTCTTTAAAAATGAGGATAATGAAATGAAAATAAGAAACTAAAGGAATGAAATTGAGAATACAAAATTAAGAGAAATGGTGTTTAAAACAAATAAAATCAAAAATTAAACAAAAAATGGAGAAGAGTTAAATTACTCTTCTGCGGGTGTTTCTGTTTCTTCTGCTGCGGCTTCTTCGACAGCTGCTTCTTCAGAAACGGCTTCTTCTGCGACAGGCTCTTCTTCTTCGGGTTCAAGACCGAGAAGTTTTTCGATGCTCTTGTCGCCGTAGCCGACGATTTTTGCGTTGATCTGAGAAGTGTCAACGGAAATTTCGTTGCCGCGGATGAACTTTCTTCTTCTCTGACCGTTGATTTTCGGGGAAAAACCGACACCTGATGCGCCGAGGATTTTTCTTTTTGCGGGTCCGGGAAGGTCGCCTTTCATGACGAAGCCGCTCTTGTCGGTACCGCCTGTGATTTTTAATGTGTAACCGGAAAGGCCGACGATTTCTGCGCCGAGTTCCATGCCGATTGCTTTTCCGACCATGTCTTTTTCTTTTGCTGCATCAAGTTCGATCTTGTAAGATTTACCTGTTTTCGGGTCTGCGAGGACCATTTTCATTGCCATTGAAATAACTCCGTTGAATTGAATGATTTTTAATTGTTAATTTTTTTAATTGTTAATTAATGCTAATTTTTTAAATTGTTAATTAATGTTAATTTTTTAATAAATTAATGAAATTTTTTAATAATTACTTTAATTCATTTGTAAAGTTCCTTTCGAATACGAAAATAAAAAATGTATTCAAGCGAAATAATAAGTTTAAAATTGAATGTTTAAAAATCGGATGCAATAGTCGAAATCAATGAGAATGAGGTCGGAATAAAATCCGATTCATAAGAAATCAAATACTAAAGACCTTTACGATTTTGAAACAAAATCTCGAGATATAATTACCGTCGTCGTGTATGGTGTAAAACGTTTCATTGTTTATAAATGTTATTCGTGAGAAACGCGGTTTTATTGTGCGTTTCTTTCGCGGACATAAGCTAAAAGGTTTTTTTGAAGAAGAAGCCCGTCGGGTGTGAGTTGGTTCTCCGCCAAAACAAAATCGTCCCATAAAGCGCTGATCTGAAGTTCCATGTCTTCTAATACGCCTTTAAATGATTTATGAGTTGATGAGACTTCAAAGAGAGGGTTTTCAATCGTGAAAAGATTTGAATTATAGTAAACCGTCATAGGAAGCGGCTTGAACAATTCCAGTTTTGATTTTGAAGAAAATTGAAGCATTTCAAAAGATCCGCCCTCTTCGGAAATTCGAATTTTCAACGGATTCAAAACGCAATTGGTTTTCGCTTTATTCCTTTGAAAAGTGACAGTTGTTTTTTGATTACCGCTTTTTTTAGAAAGACTGAATGTTCTTCGTGTCATTTTTTTCACCCAGGTATTTTTGAAGAAGTTTCTTCAGTATGATTCCGCTTGGAGCCAAACAACTTTCATCAACTGAAACAAAGTCTTCCCAAAGATCATAAAATTGAATTTCAAGATCATGCAAAGCGTTTTTAAAAGATTTATCAAAGGAAAATATTTCAAAAACATCATTTTCAACGATATATAAACCGTCGTCAAAATAAACAGTCAACTCTAACGGATGAAGAAGAACTAAGCGGGAATCAGCCGATAACTCGGAAATTTCAAAAACATCGCCGTTTTTAGAAACACAAACGGAGTCATACCGCAGCAAATCTTGAACAGCGTTCATACCTTTCAGGATAACCGGATAACTCTCCGCAGAATTTTCAGGAACAGTCAATGTCATACACCTGCATAAGATACGGTTGTTAAAATAACTTTTTTAATTTTTTATAATTGAGAAATAAAACAAAAATAAAAATAAGATTTATCGAAATCATCTGAATTTTAATAATTTGATTAAATTGTTTAATTTAATGATTTGATAATTCCGATAAATATTCAGTAAATTTACTTCCCCCAAAACGGTTTTTCTTTTCTGCGAATCGTCAGATATTTGTCAAGCGTTTCCTGCTCGTCCGGCGTCAGCGTATCAAAAATTTCAAATTCCAAAACTTTGGAATCGCTTTCAGGAATGTGAACGTACAAAATATCTTCTTCTTTGATTTGGCGGCCGACTGTAACGCCGTCAATCGCCATCGCAACTTCCATGCCGACAGTCGCTTTGGGAACTTTTTTGCCGTTGAGCTCAAGACCTTTGACGGTTCCGACAACGCTGCCGTCCGGAAGCATGACATCCGTGTTGTTTTTCACAACGCCGCCTAAAATGCGGACGCCGACGACGGCCGGTTTGCTCTGTCTGAAAACACATCCCGGCAGGATCTTAAATTGACCGGGTTTGGTCAGCGTGTCCGATCGAAGCTTTTCAAGCTCCTCTTCCTGTTCTTTGACAAAGTCCTGATATTCATCTAAAATGCGGTAAATCACATCGTTTTTGAAAACTTTAACGGCAGGCGTTGTATCCAGCAATTCCTGCGCGTCCGGATTGACTTTGACGTTGAACGCCAAAATAACGGAATGCATCGGATCATTAATTGTGGACGCTTCCATAACATCGCGCTTCGTCACGTCGCCGACTTCCGCTTTTTGGATTTGAACATCTGCTTTTTTAAACTCATGGACCATCGCTTCCAAAGAGCCGATCGTATCCGCTTTAATCATGACGCCGTCGACATCCGTTTGAATCTGAACATCATCGATTTCGGATTTGACTCTTTCAATCACGCCATTCAATGTTTCGGGTGTTGTCGAAATGATGGGCGCGCCTGCAAGCGCATTCTCTATGTCGGGCGCGGAAATTTTGACACCGGCTGCGGCCGTGATTTCCGGAATCGGCTGGAATTTGCTTTCGTATCGGATTTCACTGAGTTCACGCGGTTTTAAGAGCGCGCGGATTTTTGTAACAATCGGCTCTCCGAGGCAGCCGATGACAACCGTATCTCCTTTCCTCAAAGTTCCGTCATATAAGATCACGTCAATCGTTGTCCCAAGACCCTTTTCTTCTTTGACTTCCAAAACGGTTCCGACGCCGGGACCGTTGATGTCATAGTGAAGCGAAGACTCTAAAAAGCGCTGCGCCAAGCCGAGAAGAATCATTAAAACGTCGGGGATGCCTTCGCCGGTCATGCCGCTGATCGGAATAACGCCCAGCGTTTTCTGGAAATCGGTCACGCGGTCAAATCGGTCGGCGCTGAATCCTTGTTCGTAAAGGTTGCCGATGACATCATAGAATTTCTGTTCAAAAAGCGCTTGAACTTCAGGCGTTTGTTTTTTGTAAGTCGATAAAAATGATTCGCCTTGATGGACTTTCCAGCCCTGGATTCTGTCGATTTTGTTTGTGACGACAATGAAAGGCGTTTTGAAACGCTTGAGAATGTTTAAACTTTCAATCGTCTGCGGCTTAAATCCTTCATTGATGTCAACGACGACAACTGCCAAATCGGCAAGCGAACCGCCGCGGCTGCGAAGCGTTGTAAAAGCGTGATGCCCCGGCGTGTCAATAAAAAGAAGACCGGGGACGATGAATTTATCGGCAAGGCGCTTGTCACCGCATTTTTCAACAATGATGTCAATCGGAACTTCTGTTGCGCCGATGTGCTGTGTGATTGCGCCCGCTTCTCCTTTGACGATTCTCGTTCCTCTGATTTGGTCCAAAAGCGTTGTTTTGCCGTGGTCGACGTGCCCCATAACGCAAACGATCGGCGTTCTTAAATTATTTTTATCCTCTGCCATAAAAATCACCTCAGCCGAAACACCCCGCTTCGGCGAATATAATATTTGAAATTGAAATGAATTGGTTTGAAATGAATTATTTTTGAAATAATCTTAAAATTAAAAAATCAAATATAGAGATAAAAATGCCGTCGAAGTATAAAAAGGTTTGAAGCGGCAGAACTCTTATTTAATAGAATAAAAGCAACAGTTTACCGATATAAAAAAGTCACTCTCAAATCAAAATCTCATAAAATAACTTCATTTGATGACTTCATTTAATGACTTCATCTGAGTCGATCGAAGTCGGATTCAATGTTTTTCCATTGGTTGTGATACATTTGATAAAATGTTTGAATCATTTGCCTGTTTTGATTTTCGTCTCCGAAGTGCAGTGCTGAAAGGTATTTCTCCCGCGTTTTTTCTCCAAGGAGAAATTGCGGATATTTTTCCTTTCTCAGCATATAATTCATAATTTCGCGCCCAACCCTCCCGTTTCCGTCGGAAAACGGGTGAATTGTTTCAAATTGATGATGGAAAAGCATAATCTGTTCAAACGGATATTTTTTAGATTGAATATTTTCATAATAATTTTGAATCAATTCGTTTAGTTCATCTTCAACAAGTTCGGGCGGTGTATGCTGTAAATCACAGCCGACAATTCCGACGTTTGTATTTCTGAATCGACCGGGCGTTTCAAGAATGTTATCCATAACGAGAGAATGAATTTTTTTAATAAAATGAACTGTGACTTTTCCGTTTGAGTTGTTTGTGAATTGACGCGTTTTTGTATAATTTTGAACTTCATTAATTTCCCGCAATTCTTTTTTCGGAGAAATGCCGTATTCCAAGAGGTCGCTGACTTCGCTGAAACTGAGTGTATTTCCTTCAATCGCTGTCGTTCCGTGAATATAACCGGTTTCAAATCGCTTTTCAAACTGTTTAATATCATCAGTCGGAGCCGATTTGAAAAATTCGTTTGCAATCCATTTTTTTTCTTCCAAAGAGAAAATATCCGATTTTTCCAAATAATCGGAAGTGTAATAATCGGAAGAGAGTCCGGCTTTTTTAAAAATCGCTTTTTTTTCGAGTTCAGGATCAAAAGCAAAAAAGTCGACATTTTTCGGATTAAAAATTGGTTTTCTTACTTTCGCGTTTTTATCTTTGAAACGAACATCTTTGATCAAATTATACCGAGCGCTTCCGTTTTTTTCTATTTTTTCTAAACGATATTTATTTTCAGTCATAATTCAAAAAAGGCGACATTTTATTTAAATTTTTAGAAAATGTCGCCTTATTGGAGATTAATTTTGAAAAAGAAAACTGCAGCTGTCGAACGTTGCCGCCGCCGGTCGGATTTGCGCTGCCGGTCGGGTTTGCGCTGCAGCCGCTTCTGCCGCTCACAGCCGCAGAAACTGCCGCCGCGCGCGGCTCGCCGGACTTTTAAAATCAAACAAAAATCGACACACCGCTATAAAAAATCAAAAAAAATACAAACGGATTTTATTTCCAAAAAGGAAAATGAAAGAGAAGAAAATGAAAATAAAAGAAAATGAAAGAAAAGAAAATGAAAGAGAAGAAAATGAAAGAGAAGAAAATGAAAGAAAAGAAAATGAAAGAGAAGAAAATGAAAATAAAAGACGCAAAAATTACTCTTTCTGTCCCTGATACATTCGATCAATCTTTTCAATCGTATCGATTTCTTCAATCGTCTTGTCTTCTCTCACCCGAACCAGTCTCGGGAATCGAAGCGCGTAACCCGCAGGATAATTCGGGCTTTTTTGAATCTCTTCAAAAGCGATTTCAAAAACGACCTCAGGTTTAATTTTAAGCATCACGCCGTTTTCCGCTTCGATCAAATCTTTGAATTGCTCCGTCAGCGTGTCTAAAAGCTCATCGCTGAGACCGGTTCCGACGCGGCCGATTTCAAGATTAACATTTTTAATATTATCATAACACGCCAAAACGTAAGAACCGATTTTGTTTTTGCGTTTCCCTGAACCCCATTCGCCGCCGATGACAACCAAGTCCAGCGTGTCCATCACCGGTTTTTTCTTCAGCCAATTTTTGCCGCGCTTCCCCGGCGAATACGGCGAGTTCGGATTTTTTATCATGATGCCTTCATGACCGGCAGCAAGCGCCGCCTGATACATTTCGTTGGCAGTTTCGGGATCTTTCGTAATTTTTAATTCGTCGACACTGATACCTTTTGCATTCGGTTTGACGATTTCGGAAAGCTTTGCCCTTCTTTCCGTCAGCGGTTTTTCAATGTAGCTGACACCGTCGGCATAAAGCAGATCAAACAGATTTACATGAATCGGAATGTCTCTTGACGTTGTTTCAACATCATATTTGCGTCTGAAACGGCGCAAAATATCCTGAAACGGTCTCGGATTTCCGTTTTCATCAATCGCAACCGCTTCACCGTCCAAAACGGCATTTTCAGCAGTCACGGCTTCAGTAACGGCTTTTACAACATCCGGCATCGAATTGGTGACATTTTCCAATCGGCGCGTAAACAACTGAATATCGCTGCCGCTTTTATGAATCTGAAGGCGGGCGCCGTCAAACTTCCATTCAATTGCCGCTTCATCCAGCTCGGCAAAAGCCGTTTCAATGCCGGTCGTCACTTGCGCGAGCATCATTTTAACAGGCCGGCCGACTTGAATATTTTGATGAACAAGCGCGTCAGAGCCGCCTTTTTTCGCTGCGACCGCCACTTCGCCCAAATCATTCGTTACCATAAAAGCGAATTCGACTTGAGCAACGGGAACGTCAAACGCTTTTGCAATCGAATCTCTGACGATTCCTTCGCCGATTCCGATACGAAGTTCTTCAAGCGCGATTCTTGCAATATATTTGGATTCGATCGGAGAAGATTCCGAAAACAAATATTGAAGACTTTTGATTTTTTGAGACTGAGCGCCTTTTCCCGAAGCATCGGCAATCTCTTTCAAACGGTCATAAACTTCGCGAATCGAAAGTCTGCCGCCTGAATTGCATAACCCTCTGCTGCCATCACTGTTGCCGTCGCTGCTGTCATCACTGCTTTTATCTTCCGCTTCAAAAAAACTGGAAAAGGTCGACTGGCTTTTTTTGTCTTCACAAAGCGCTTTGTAAGTCGTTTCGCCGACATCTCCCGTTTCACGAAGAAGCGCTTTGATTTTATCAAGCGAAATTCCGGCCGCTTTTGAAAGCGCCGAATAAAGAAGATTCGGGCCGAGACCGAGTTTTTTGCCCGTCCAAGCCGGAAAAATTTCACCCATAACCATATAACAGGAAACGGCAAGCTCGTCATCATCGACGCTTTTTAAAAATTCGGCAAAAACATCCGTCATCTCAAGAGAGCCCGGAATGCTTTCGATTTTAATACAAAGGTCGGTGAATTCTGAAAATTGAGTCATGGTTTTCCCGTTTCTTCAATATGTTTTTGTTTCATTTAAATTTTGAAATTATTTTTAAGATTAAACTTGAATAATTTATGAAATTATTTTTGAAATGATTTTTTTGAAATGATTTTTTTGAAATAATTTTTGGAAATAATTTTTGAAATTATTTTTGGAAATCATTTTTGGAAATCATTTTTGGAAATTATTTTGGAAATTATTTTGGAAATTATTTTGGAAATTATTTTTGGAAATAATTTTGAGTCAATCTGAAATTATCTTGAAATTATTTTTTGATATTAATCTTCTTTGTAAATGGAAATGATATCGCTTAAAATCGCGCTGGCCGTTTCAATGGAACCCGCGCCTTTTCCGGTGACGGTAATTTCGCCCGCCAAATCCGTTTGAATCGATGCGACGTTGAGTGTGCCGCTGACGGAAAGCGGGTGCCCGATCGGAACGAGTCTCGGCGAAACCGTCAGGCTGCCGTCTTTTCTCACTTCGCCGATGAGCTTAATCGTCTTGCCGTTCTTTGAACTCATTTCAAGCGCTTCATAAGTGATTTGTGTAATTCCCGTTCGATCGACATCATTGATTGTTTTGTTCATTCCGAAAACGGCATTTGCCAAAATAACGACTTTTCCTGCCGTATCAATTCCTTCCACGTCATAAGACGGATCGGTCTCGGCAATTCCCAAGTCGACCGCTTCGGTTAAAATTTCGGAATAACTTGATTTTTCTTCAAGCATTCTCGTTAAAATATAATTGCAGGTGCCGTTAAAAATGCCTTTGATGCTTTCAATTTCGTTGCCGGCCATCACTTCTTTGGACAAATTGATAATCGGCATCGCGCCGCCGACAGTCGCCTCATAGCGGAAAGCGCAGCCGTTCTTGTCGGCAAGTTCGTTCAATTCTTTGAATTTCAAAGTCAACGGACCTTTGTTGGAAGTGACGACATCTAACCCTTTTTCAAAAGCGGTTTGCATATTCAAAAGTCCAGCGCCGCCCGTAATCACATCTGTTGGCGAGACTTCAATCACCAAATCATGAGCGATTTGTTCAATAACATCCTTTCCGGTCATTTTTTTCTCGGCGATCGTTCCGTTTTCGGCTTTTTTTGCCAGACATTTTTCCAAATCCAAACCGTTCTCATCAATGACGGCGCCTTTTGAATCCGTGATTGCCACGACTTTAATGTCAATGCCTTCATTTTTCAAATACTCTTTTTTCATTAAAAGAACGCGGGCAACGCCTTGTCCGATCGATCCGAAACCGATAATTGAAGCTTTAACTGTTTTCATTTTTCTTCCTCCATCCTCATTCGATTTCAATCGGCAGCACCAAAAGAAGTTCTTTTTCTTTCGTGATCTGTTTTAAAAGTGTGACAACTTTTTTCAATTCGTCTTTGCCGATTGCGTTAATCGTAATCGCGGCAGAAGTCGGTTCATTAATTTCGGGCATGGAAAGCGACATGTCCGTGACTTCGGCGATTCCGGTTTCATCAATTCTTGAAATCGTATCGCGAATATCCGTATTGACGACATGACCAATCATTATGACCGTAATCGTTTCCCGATATTTTTCTTCCCCGATTCGAAGAATGCGGATGCCTGTTTTTTCCATATCTTCTTTGATTTTTTCGATCACGGGAACTTTCGCGTCAAGCACGAGCTGGACCTGAACTTTGTCGCCGCCTGTTTTTGTCGCGCCGTTTGCTTTGTGATAGTGAAAAACAGAAATCAAATTCGCCTTGTTTCTTGAAACCGGCTCAAGCGCCAAAATGAGCTGCCCCGGCTCATCTTTCAGTTCTATGTCCATCGTGACTTTCATAAAAATTCCTCAATTATGCCGCAGTCGAATCGCTGCGGGAAATATTCATCTTGCGGTAAATACGATTGTTATAATCCGCTCTTTATTTATTTTTGATGGTTTACGTAAAATGAAAAGTTTCTTGTTTTGTTTTTACATTGTGATTTCGCCGCCGTTCAACAGCCGCCGCCGCGCGCGAGCTGTTCCATTTTTATTGGATTTTTCAAAAATCTGCCCCCGTTTTTGTTTGTTTTCAAAATGAAACCCAAACATCCAATTTTCAAAATCGGTGAACCTGAACGCCCGATAAAACCTTAAATTTAAAAATAGATTTCATTAAAAAAGGCGTTCCGTTTTTGAATTATTTGTATGAAAAATGATGTTTCAGTCAATTATTAGATTAATATAATCTCAAAAACCGCCCCCGCAAGTTGAGTTTCCGAAGCGAAGCGGAGGAAACGAGACTTGGCGGATTCTTCCCATACGAAACAAAAAATCAAAACCGCTGAGTGTAATATTTTGCGTTTCGCCTCTGTAAAGTACCTTCTTGCAACTGTCTTTTACTGCTGCTTGCTCCTGCCAAGACTGCCGACCTGCAACTGTCATTTAATGTTGTTGTTGTCGGGGCGGTTTCTGTTTCCGCTTGCATCTGCTCTTTTTTAAGAAATCCGTTCGCATTCGCGAACGTGCCACCGCTACCTTGCAATTTCTGTTTCCGCTGCTACCTTCAGGTTTGTGTTTCCGCTGCTACCTACAGGTTTCTTTTGCTGCCGGCAATCATGTTTGCGCTCTGCCGCTGCCGACAGCCGCAGCAGGCAAGCCGCCCGCGAACGAACCGCACAAATTTTAAAAAATAATCAAAAAAGAGGAATTCGTTTTTAAAAAATTAAAAAACGAACAGATATTTTTGATTGAAGAAAAAAGAAAAAGGAAGACATTTCATCTTCATTCATCAAAGCCGCGCATGTTTTCGCTGCTTCTGTGTGACGTGTCGCAAAACGGCATGTTTTCGGATTCGCCGCAGCGGCAAAGCGTCATTCTGTTTCTGATTTTGTACGGCTTGCCGTCGGCGCCTTCAACTAAAATTCCGCCTTTGACCCAAAGCGGTCCTCTGCATTTTTCTGCGGTGTCCTGAACCAATCCGATCTCCTGATCCAATTTCGGTTCGTAAACATTTCCCTCTTTATCGACAACGGTTAATCTGCCGGCAGCGCAGTCGCAGGATTCTTCGATTGCCATTTGTTTCAAATAATCTTTATCAGATTGCATAACAGCGTTCCAGACGCGCGGACCGCGGTCACAAAAACGCATGGAGGCGCACAAACTTTCTTCATCGATTAAAGTCAGTTCAGGACCTTCGTAAACGTGCGTGTTTAATTCATCACTTTCATGCGTTGCGACTTCCGTTCCGTCAAATTTCTTTTTCATTATTCCCATTTCTTTTTCATGAGAACCGTCGCAATACGGTTTGTTTTCGGATCGCCCGCAGCGGCAAAGATGATAAGGTTCGGTTTGGCCGGGATATTTCTTCCCCGTTTTCCAGCTCATGGAAGTGCCGCGATCATCAATAACGATAACAGATTGGACTAACGGAATGTCCGGACTCACTTCATACGGTCCGTTCTCCGTGATTTTGATTTTTTTAACCATTTGAGATAACTCCTGTTTTTAATTTGTTTTTTATTCGTTTTACTTTATATTCCACTTAGATTCGTTTTTGTACAGCTGTTAACTGCTCCATAATAATTATAGCAGAAATATTATAAAAAGATGATATTGAAAGTTGTGCATCATTTACAATTTGTTTTTTGAAAAACAGGCGTGTTTGAAGAAATGATTGAAAACGAAGCGTTTCGCGCGTGAGCGGGCACGTATGAAAGGGCGCAATTGAGCGGGTGCAGCTGAGTAAAAAACGGAGCGGAAAACAGAACAAAACCGGGGGGCAGCAGCAGAGCGAAAACCTGAAGAATGTATTCTCCCAAGTTTGATTTCTGCAAAAAAGTAAAAGGATGAAACCGGAATTTCCGATTTCAATGATTTAATTATTTTAATTTTAAAGTCTGTCGAGGTTGATGACGCTGACGCTTTCCGCTTCAGGAATTGCGTTGAATGCGTCTTCGACGGGTTCGATGCCGCCTTCATCGTCTTCGACGATAACGGTCACGATTAAAGCTTTCAAACCGAACGCGATGGGTTGTTCGACAATTTCGCCGTTGATTTTTCCGCCTGCGGGCATAGCCGCTTTAATTGCTTCTTTGAGTGCGTTTAAGTCTGTGTCAGCATCTGCCGGCATAACTTTAATGGTTGCTGCAACACCGCTCATAATTTCACCTTTTTTAATTTATCGTTAAAATAAATTCATTTAAATTGAATTTGATTATTTTGATTCAAATCTTTCGTTGACTCGCTCAGGGACCGACGAATCCGCATTTTGTGCATTCGTAGGTGTTTGCAAGAACTCGGCAGCTCTGGCATCTTCCGATTCCTTCGCCGCATTTCGGGCAGGGGAATCTGACGTTTCCGTCTTCAACAAGATTCTTGCCGCATGTTGTACAGTTATCGACTTTAGTCATCTTCTCTCTCCTTGATTATTGATAAAATTGAATAGAATTCATAAGACTGCAGGCATGAAAGCCGTCAGCCTGAATGTCTGCAATAATGACTCTGAAAAGATATCTTATGATTTAAAGTTTATTGCAGGATTTGTTTTTCACTGTTTGAAAAAGGGATTTCGGAAGAATTGTAAAATACGATTCAGTTCTGATTCAATTCCGATTCAATTCCGATTCAGTTCTGATTCAGTTTGAATTTTGTTTAAATTAGTTGATTTTGATTGAAATTCTTGATTTTACTTAGATTGTTTGATATTCTCTGAATTTGTTTGATATTCTCCGAATTTTGATTTTCTTTGAATTTGTTTGATTTTCTTTGAATTTATTTGAAGCTCCTGAAATTGTTATGTTTTTTGCCGGATTCTGTTATAATTTTCTTTGATTCAATCTGATTTCATCCTTATTGCAAGTCAATTGCAAGTAAATTTTTAATAGTTGTATTTCTATCATTTCATTAATTCATTTGCCGGTCGCCATATTTACCGGCTGTTTTGTTATATTATTTCAATTATTAATTCACACAATTCAAAGGTGGTGTCGTTTATCGCGCCGAGAAAATATGAAAAGAAGAGTTCGAGTCTTCCCAAACTTCCTTCATTTAAGAATAATTATCTGAGAACGCTTTTGGTCTCATTAGCAATGGCATTGTTTTTGACTTTTTCCATGTACGGCATCTACGGCATGTATGCCGACGGCGGCGAGCAGCCGATTCCCGGCGCTTTGATTCTGCTGATTTTCGCTCTTTTGTTTGTCGTCGGCTATGAATTTTTCAATTCGCGCTTCGTCCGCCGAACAACATCCGTTGTCGTCGCCTTTTTGGTTGCCTTCTGTTTGACCATTTTGATCATGGCGCTTGTCAAATTCATTTACATGGCTTACGACGGTTCATTTTTCGACATCGGTTGGGAAATATTTATCATAACGGTGGCGTTTTGTTTGATCATTTCCGTTCTCGTTTTGAAATATTTTGAAAATTTCTGATTTACGTTTCAGGCGTAAATCTTTTTTTCCGGCGCGAAGCCGCGACAGACTTGAAACGTCGTTTCAAGTTTATTTTTTCTTTTTGTTTTTCATTTTGTTTTTCATTTCATCTTTTTGATCTCTTTTTGTTTTTCTTTTCATCTTTTTGTATCTCTTTTTGTTTTTCTTTTCATCGTTTTCATTTTCATTTTACGCTGCCGCTGCCTTCAGGCTTCTGTTTCCGCTGTCTGTCAGCTTGCCGGCCGGCAGCTGCCGCCGCACGCGAGCCGCACAATGTTTAAAAAATGAATCGAAATGTGAAATGCATTTAAAAGAGAATCAAAATGGGAATTTCATTTTTCAAAAACAATCAAAAAAAGGAATGCGTATAAAAATTATCAAAAAAAGTAAAAAATAAGAAGACTCAAAAGAGCCTTCTGTTATTATTTAAAAATCAATCCTTATCTGCGCTCGTTCATTTGCGGCGGAGCCATTCCGTTGTAGGAGGCTGCCAAATGTTGGGGAGGCGCATCCGGAATGTCGCGCGTGACAGTTGCGCGAAGCATATCGTCAATTCTGAGAATCATAACGGCTGCTTCTGTTGCCGCTTTGATTGTGTTGACTTTGACTCTGTAAGGGTCAACAACGCCTGCTTCAAGCATATCCGTGATTTTTCCGGTGAACACGTTGATTCCGGCATTCTTGTTCTTAGCGTGTTCGGCGCGAAGAGCCAAGGAAAGGTCGATGACATCCAAGCCGCCGTTTCTGATAAGCGTTCTCGGAAGTTCTTCCAATGCTTCGGCGTACGCTGCAATGACGCGCTGGTCGTAGCCGCCCGCAGTCGGCGCGAACGCGTTCAGACCGAGTGCGACTTCCATTTCGCTTGCGCCGCCGCCTGCCACAATCTTGCCGTCTTCGATGACGGATTTGATGACCCAAAGCGCATCGTCAAGGGCCGTGTCAACGCTGTCGGCGTGCTGAAGCGTTTCGCCGCGGACAACAATTGTCGCGACTTTAGAGTTACGACCGCCGCGAATGAATGTTTTGCCGCCGCCGTTTCTTGTGTCGCGTTCAAGCAAATCTGCGTATCCCAAATCGGCTTCCGTGATTTCTTTGGGGTTGCGGATGATTTTTGCGCCTGTCGCGTATGAAACGTTTTCAATGTCTTTTTCTTCCATCGGGCGGGAGACGAAAACGTCATGCTTTTCAAAGTATTCTAAAACAGCACCTCTGACAACTTTCGTTGAGAAAACGGCGTTTGCGCCTGTGTCAACGATTTTTTTGGCGATTGCCGTCAAGTCGTTTCTTTCGCTGTCAATAATTTTTTGGCGTTCTTCGGGAGAACTGACAACCATGACCGAACCTGTTTTTGTTTTGTTGGCAACGATTTCGGTGTCAAGAAGAACGATTTTCGGATTTTCGATTCTTTTCGGCGCTTTTTTGCTGAGCGCGCCGGTGTTTAAAGCGATGCCTTCGACCACTTCGGATTCTTCGATTCTTCTCTGAAGTTCGACAACGCGGATGATTTTGGTTCGCACGTCAACGAAACCGTTTTCTTCAACGATTTCGGCGGCTTGAACACAAAGGTCGGCCAAATGTTCTTTTTGAATGTCAGGTGCCTTTCCTGTGATGGCCGTCATTGCGACTTTCTTCAAAAGATCTTCGCGGTTGTCTTTGGAAACGTCGATTGCGCTGTTTTCCATGAGTTCCAAAGCTTTTGTCTCAGCGATTCTGTATCCTTTAATGATTGCGGACGGGTGAATTCCTTTTCTGACAAGCTTTTCTGCTTTGTCCAAAAGCGCGGCCGAAAAAATAACGGAGCTTGTTGTTCCGTCGCCGGCCGTTGATTCAACGGATCTTGCGACTTCGACGATCATTTTTGCGGCGGGATGTTCGATGCCGATGTCTTTTAAAATGTTGACACCGTCATTTGTCATGCTGACTTGACCCATTTTATTGATCAGCATTTTATCCATGCCTTTGGGACCGAGCGTGCTTTGAACGAGACCTGCGACTGCTTTTGCAGCGCTGATGTTCATAAAGAGCGCTTCGTTTCCTCTTGTTCTTTCTTTTCCCGGGTCTAAGACAATAATCGGACCTGTGTTTGCCATATATATGTCTCCTGATATTAATTAATGGAATAATAA
This sequence comes from Methanimicrococcus hongohii, assembly GCF_032594095.1. Lineage (NCBI taxonomy): Archaea > Methanobacteriati > Methanobacteriota > Methanomicrobia > Methanosarcinales > Methanosarcinaceae > Methanimicrococcus > Methanimicrococcus hongohii. The sequence goes on along the minus strand of NZ_CP131059.1, from coordinate 2,125,239 downwards.
TTGAATTTATTGGATTTAATTGAATAAATGATTCAATAAATGATGTATAGAAGTTTAAGACAAAATTTTCAAGATGCATCGCGATGTTTATGAAAACAAAAAGAACTTGAAAAAAATGAAATTTCGGATAGAAATCTAACAATTAACTGATAAAAGTTCTATAAAAAACCGTCGGTGTTTAAAAAGAGATGAGCGATAAGCGACGAACGGTTATGAAATTAAAGGAAAACTAAAGGGAACGGGAATGGTTTAGAATTTTTTTGAATTTTTGAATTTTTGGATTTTAAGAATTATTTGATTAAAACGCGGGTCAGATTTGAAGAAATTTAGAAAAATTGCGCGATTTGCGCGCGGCGGGGCGGCTGCCTGCAGCTGCCGGGCGGAACCTGACAGCAGCGGAAACAGAAACGGTAAGGTAGCAGCAGAAACACAAATCTGACTCCGACTGCAAACAAACACAGCCTCCCCCTGCAACCGAAATTTTGTGAGCGAAGCGAGCAAAATTTAATGCCAACGGATTTCTAAAAAAGAGCAGATTGCAGGCAGCAGCACAAACCTGATTGGCAGCGGAAACACAAACCTGATTGGCAGCGGCAACATTAAAAGACAGTTGCAGACGAGCAGGCTCAGCAGGAAGCTGGCAGCAAAAGACAGTTGCAAGAAAACGCTTTGCCGGAGCCGAACAGCAACACAAATAATCAGCGGTTTTGAATTTTTTTGTTTTGTATGGGAAGAATCCGCCAAGTCTCGTTTCCTCCGCTCCGCTTCGGAAACTCAACTTGCGGGGCGGCTTTTGAAATTTTATTTGAGTTTTATGACAAAGCGAAACATCGTCTTTCATCAATTTTCTTCAAAAACGGAACGCCTTCTTTTATCGAAATCTAAAACATTTATTTAGGGTTTTATCGGGCGTTCAGGTTCACCGATTTTGAAAATTGGATGTTTAGGTTTCATTTTGAAAACAACCAAAACCGAAAAACGAATTTGAAAAAGAAAACAAAATTATCGGACGAATTTGAAAAAGAAAATTAAAAATGGAGCAGCTCGCGCGCGGCGGACCGCCAAAAAATGAAAGAAAGAAAAAGAAAAGAAAAAAGAAAAGAAAAAAAGTACGAGAAGCCGTTAATAACGCGGCTTTTCCTGTTTCAGATAATTCACCGGATTGTAAGCCGGGAATCCGCGGCGTTCCAATTCGTCCAGCGCCAATCTTCTGTGTTCTTCAAAGGAAAGCGTGAATGAAGAAATAACGGCGCCGGAAGGATCCGTTTGTGTGATTTCTAAATCTCTTTTTCTTGAAATTAAATGAAGAATGTTGCTTGTCGCGGGCGTATTGACAGAGCGCAGGCGGTTGATTGCGGCGGCGGTTTCTTTGTGAGAAATAATCGGTTTGTTTTCGCCGCTTTCGTAACTGTAAGCAAATCCGATGGCTTTGATGAACGAATTCATAACGGCGGGCTCAAATGAAACAAGCTCGGAAATGCCGGCAAGCATTTCATCGGTGTACTGTTGTGTGTAGCCGATGCCGTAAGTGTCGAAAATGCGCTTAAACGACCATTCAATGACATCAGACAACTCTTCGGGCGCAAGCAGCGCCATGACTTCTGTCGGCGTGTCCAGCTCGTTTTGCGTACAATAATCGCGCATTTTCTTCGCAAGCGCCGATGCCTGCGCGTCTTCTGCGCAATTGCCTTTCATCATGTCCGCAATGACGGCAAACGACTGATAGCCGGCGCGGTCGAAAAGAAGAGAATCATCATTCATGTAAACGTTGAGCAATTCCCTGCAAATGCGCGGCCCTTCCTCTTTCATGTAGCCGATGCATTTGAAAGCGCGGGCGATTTCCTGCGACGTGCCGCTCTGCGCATAATGAATGATCAGCGGGCGAACATTTTTCTCGATTCTTCCGAAAAACTTCATGCCGCGCTCTTCCGTCAGCGGCGAATCGGAGTTGACCAAAATCATCCAGACCAAATCCATTTGATCGGGCCGAAGCGTTTCTTGTTTTTCCAAAACTTCAAGCGTGTGAACGCGGGCGGACTCGTCTGCCAGAATCGATTTTTCAAGCAGCGAATAAACGGCGGAATTGTCTTCGGCGAGCGGAACAGCGACGCGGATGGCGCGTTTCTGAACTTGGGAGCTGAAGTCCATCAAATATTTGTCCAGCTTTTCAATATTGGGCGGGAGCCTTCCGCGCATTTCCAAAATCGCCTGAGCCGCGTTATCGCCGAGCGGATAAAGGTCAAGCATGTCGTAAAGCGCGTTGGAAACGGGCGACAAATCCCCGTTCACCTGCGGAATCAGGATCAAAGCTTCTTCGGCAAATCCGGATTCGCGATTTAAAAATGAAGCGAGAACGGGAAGAACAGAAGGCGGCAAATGAATTTTATCAAGGAGCGGGACGACTTTTTTCTTGACATCGACATCCGCGTCCCGAATGGTTGCTTCAAGATAAGGATAGCTGTTGATGACAACGGATGCGGGAAGCTTGTTCAGCGGGAGTTCTATGTTTTCGGGCGCGTTAATAATCGCTTCGGCAAAAGGCGTGCATAATTCAGCCGGCAAATCTGCTTCACATAAAAATGTGTACAAATGTCCTGCGACGACGGCGTGTTTTTTGGAGCGCGCCGCCTGAGGGAGGATGGTTTGAAATTTTTCAACCAAAAAAGGCAGGACTTCCGATCCTTGCGATTTCAAGAATTCAACACCGCTTTCTACTTTTACTTCTTTGTCCGAGCCGAGCGCCTCAACGGCTTTCTGCGGCGTCATTTCGGAATTAAATAATCCCATATTTGCTTCCTCCGATAAAATCTGAAATACAAAATAAAATCTGAATAAATTTTGAATAAATCTGAATATAATTCTGAATGAAAAAAGAATAGGCAATCTGAAATTAAAAGATTTTGGAAACGCGGGAGCAAAGAATGAAAGATTAAATGAAAACGATAATGAATGGTCGAAATTAAAAAAGACCGGATGATATTTGATTTAGAGTTTTTTAAAAAATTGAGTGTGTTTTTTGTGTTAAATTTTTTTAAAAACGAAGCAGCTCGCGCGCGGCGGCGGCAGCTGCCGGCCGGCAAGCTGAAAAGCGGCAAGCGGAAACCTGACTCCAAGCGGAAACAGAAACCTGTAGGTAGCGGCGGCACGTTCGCGAATGCGAACGGATTACGATAAAAATAAGCAGATACACACAGAAACGGAAACCGCCCCGGCAGCGGTAACATTAAAAGACAGTTGCAGATTGGCAGTCTTAGTCGGAACAGGCAGCAGTAAAAGACAGTTGCAAGACGGAACAAGCAGGAGCCGAACAGCAACATAAATAATCAGTGGTTTTTAATTTTTTGTTTTGTATGGGAAGAATCCGCCAAGTCTCGTTTCTTCGCTGCGCTCAGAAACTCAACTTGCGGGGACGGTTTTTAGTCTTTTAATTCATATTTTTTTCAATTGAAACATCGTTTTTATCAAAATAATTCAAAAACGGAACGCCTTCTTTTCTCCAAAATCTAAAACATTTATTTAGGGTTTTATCGGGCGTTCGGGTTCACCGATTTTGAAAATTGGATGTTTAAGTTTCATCTGAGATTAAACAAAACCAAAAGATAAGTTTGAAAAATCAAATAAAAATGGGGCAACTCGCGCGCGCCGGCGCCGCCACCAAAATGAAAAAAGAAATTAAAAATGAAAAGAAAAAAAGAAGATGAATGAATCACCCACTCATTCTTTTTTCGTAAAATACATATGCGCTCTTTCAATTGCGGCAACTGCCAACTCAACGCTGTCTTCGATGTCATTCAAATCAATCACTTCAACCGGTGAGTGAATGTAGCGCGTCGCCAGCTGAATCGTTCCTGTCGGAATGCCTTCTTTTGTCAAATGAATGGCGGACGCGTCTGTTGTTCCGCCTTCGCCGACGCCCAACTGAACATCCATGTTGACTTTTTCGGCCGACTCGCGAAGCCATTTCACGACTTGAGGATGAGCGATTAAACCGCGGCCGGAGGCGTCTGAAATGGAAATGATCGGGCCTTTTCCGATTTCAAGCGGCGAATCTAATTTTGTAATTCCGGGGTGATCTCCGGGAACAGTCGTGTCAAGCGCGAGCGCAACGTCGGCGTCAACGGCGTATGCTGCTGTTTTTGCGCCTTTTAATCCGACTTCTTCCTGAACGGTTCCGACGGCGCAAACCGTTGCTTTTATGTTTTTAGATTTCAGGCGGCGCATAATTTCAATCATTAAAACGACGCCGGCACGGTTGTCGAAACATTTTCCGGTCACGCGGTCATTGGCGAGTTTTGCAAAATGACGGTCGGACGTGATGTAAGTTCCCTGCTCAATGCCGAGATTTTTGACATCCTCCGCGTTTTTCGCGCCGACATCAATAAACATGTCTTTGTGTTTGACAGGATTTTTGGAATCTTCGGGTGTCATGACGTGCGGCGGTTTTGAGCCGATAACGCCGTAAACATCGCCTTTTGAGCCGTGAACGATCACGCGCTGATTGAGAAGCGTTTGGTCAAACCAGCCGCCGAATTTCGCGAATCTCAAGAAACCGTTTTCATCAATGTATTTGACCATCAGGCCGATTTCATCCATGTGCGCCGCAAGCATAATTGTCGGACCGTTTGGCGAACTGCCTTTGCGGACAGCAATCAAACTGCCGAGCGCGTCGGATTTAACTTCATCCGTACAGTCTTTTAAATCCTCTTTTAACATACGGCGGATTTCATCTTCATTTCCGGAAACACCGTGCGCGTTAGAATACTTTTCAAGAAGAGACGCGAGCGCGTCCAAGTTTTTCGGATCATTTGTCAAAATATCACTTCGTTTTCTTTTTTGTCAGTTTTTATTTAGTTTTTGTACATTTTAAGAATAATTTTAGGAAATATTAGAAAATAATTTGAAATTTAACAATTTGAAATTTAATAAATAAGCTGCAAAATTGCAAATCAAATAAATTATAAATATTTTTCAAGTTCCCACGCGTGAACGCAGCCGATATATTCATTCCATTCCATTGCCGCCGTCTGATAAATGGATGTTGAAACGGATTCGCCGAGCGCGTCTTTGATCAAAGTGTCGGAATTAAAAGCGGCAATCGCCTCCCGAAGCGTACTGGGAAGCGTTCCGGCCGACAGCGCCAATTTTTCAGATTCGGAATAATCGTGCGTTTCGAAATTGACTGCCGCGACAGGTGTTAATTCCTCATCAATTCCTGAAATTCCGGCGGCAATCAAAACCAAAAGCGAAAGATACGGGTTGCAGGAAGAATCTGCGTTTTGAACTTCGATTTTCGTTGCGCGCCCGCGCGAAGACGGGAGCCGAACCAACGAATTGCGGTCAACGGCTGACCAGGAAACATAATACGGCGCCTTTCCTTTTTGAACAATTCTTTTGTAAGAATTCACGGAAGGATTCGTCACGGCGCTGATGGCGCGGATGTGCTTGAAAATTCCGGCAATAAATCCGCGGGCTTTGTCTGAAATCATCATATCCTGATCGGGATGATAGAATTCATTGAATTCGTCTTTCATTAATGTAAAACCGAATGTCGCCGACAAACCTTCAAGATTCGTTGCGGGTTTGGGCATAAAAGAAGCGTGTAAATTGTGACGGCGAGCGACATCGCTGACAAGATATTTCGCGGTCATCATATTATCAGCAGTTCGAAGAACGCTGCCATCTTTGAAAACCATTGCAATCGGTCCGCCGACATGTGTCTGACGAAGAGAAACAATATCAACGTCGGCGTTGTTCAAAGCCGTTAAAATGTCGCGCTTGACATTTTCCATTTTTAAAATCGTTTCGGGAGAAAGCGACGCGGATGGAACGGACGATGCGAACGGTGCGGATGACGCGGACGGCGCGCATACCGGCAAAACCGAAGCGGAATCGAATAAATAAAAACTGAGGGATGAAGAAACCGAAAACGTGTATCCCGATTGGTAAATTTTGCGAACGAATAATTTTAAATTACTTCTGACGCAGCCGTCAAAGGCTTGACCGTCTAAGAAAGTGAGTTCGCAGGTGACGCGCCCGTATCTTTGTTTTGTGTTCAGCCTTGCGTTGCCGTAGCTTAAAATTGAAAATGTTCTCGGGTCGGGCTTCAGCATTAAATCAGAACCGGTCGGTTTGAAAGTGCCGCCGACAGAGTTGTCAAAAGGAAGTCCTTTTGAAAAAGCGTTTTCAAGAAGCGCGGACGGGACATCGATTTCCTTAAAAATGCCGTCAGCGTCTGAAAAATGGAATTTGACAAAATCAATATCCTGTTCTTCAACGGCTTCAAGAATTTCCGAAATAGTTGTAAATTGAGTCATAATCAACACTCTGCAAATGAATAATAATCTGATAAATTGAATGAATTATAATTGAATTATAATAGATTGAATTGTTAAAAATTATTTTGAATTTATAAACTGTAAGTATAAACTGTTACAAGTATAAAATTTTGCACCACAAAAGTTAATAAATGAAATAATGACAGCGATACCGATTATGAAATAAAAATGGTAAAGAATAAATAATAATAAAGACGCGGGGCGTTTTTGAAATCGGAATGAAAAATGTAGCGGGTCGCGCGCGGCGGCGGCCGCAGACATCGGCGACAATTGAACAAAAACAAAAACGGAAAGAGAAACAGAAAAGGAAGCGAAATAAAAATGCAAAAACAAATCCGGAAGAAATAAACGAAAATAAACGAAAATAAAATAAAAAAATAAAGGATCGTTTTTCAAAATAATTTTTAAAAAGTTAATTTATTGTCTGAAAACAAGTTCAGACGAATTTGATGCCGGCGTGGCGCAGCTCTTTGTTCATCTTTGCGACGTTGAGCAAAAGCGGCGTGATCGGCTCGGTCAATGCGGCTGCTTCGAGCGGTCCGACATCGACGGGGTTTAAGCCGGGAATGTCGCGGACGAGCTGCATGATGACGTCTTTGGTTTGTTTGTTGTTGCCGCAGACGGCAATGTCCAAATCCATGTCTTTGTCAAAGTCTTCCAAACGCTTTGCAGAAACGTTGTGGAAAGATGCGACCAAGTCAATTCCCGCGGGAAGAAGCGCCTGAATTTCTTTTGCGGCGCTTCCGGATTTCGGAGGTGCGTAGCAGAAGTAATCCGCGTTGTATTCTTCGGGGTCGACTTCGACTTTGACCGGTTCTGTTCCCATGTTGAGGTAGCAGCGGTCTTTGACCATCGGAACGACGACGGACAAAACGGTCTGACAGTTGCAGAGTACCGGTTTGATGTGTTCCATGACGGATTGGATCTGGTCGTATCGAATTGCGATAACGACAATATCTGCGGCTTCGGCTGCGGCTTTATTTTCATCGCCTGTAATGTTGGACGACAATGATCTTTCGTTTAAGAAAGTCGTGTATTCTGCTGCTGCTGTTTGTGCTCTCTCTTTTTCCCTTGAGCCGACAATAACATCGTGGACTTGCCCCCAGCGGAGCGCAAATCCTTTACCGATACTGCCGGTTCCTCCTAAAATTGCAATCTTCATGATTTATCACCAACATTTATCACCTATAAATGTTACAGTTTCCAACTTAAAATTCGGGTGTATATAAATCATTCGGATGAAAACGAAGAACAAAAAAGAATACTTAGAGACCGAAGAAAGAGAGAAAACAGAAGAATTTAGAGATGACAAAACAAATTGAATTATAATGACTAATTAAAAAATTCTAAACGAGATATTTTCAAACAAATATTCAAAACGAAAGATAAAACGAAAATAAAAACAAACAAAAACAAAAAATAAAAAGCAAAGAACAAAGAACAAAAAACAAAAACAAAGAACAAAAAACCGAATAAAATAAACAAAAATCAAACCCAAACATCCAATTTTCAAAAGTCGGTGAACCTGAACGCCCGATAAAATCCTAAATTTAAAAATAGATTTCATTAAAAGAAGGCGTTCCGTTTTTGAATTATTTTTATGAAAGACGATGTTTCAATTCTTTTTAAATTTAGATTGAAAAGGCAATTTACCGCCCCCGCAAGTTGAAATTCCAGAAGCGCAGCGGAGGGAATTGAGACTTGGCGGATTCTTCCCATACGAAACAAAAAATAAAAAAACCGCTGAGTTTATGAGTTTGCTTTTCTGTTTCCGCTTGTTCCTTCTTGCGACTGTCTTTTACTGCTGTCTGACCCGACGAGACTGCTAATCTGCAACTGTCTTTTACTGTTGTCTGTTCCGGCTGAGTCTGCCAATCTGCGACTGTCTTTTAATGTTGCCGCCTTCAATCAGGTTTCTGTTTCCGCGCGTATCTGCTCATTTTATGGTAATCCGTTCGCTTCGCGAACGTACCGCTGCTGCCTTCAGGTTTCTGTTTCCGCCGCTACCTACAGTTTTCCATTTGCTGCTGCCGATCAGGTTTGCGCTGCTGCCGCCCGCAACAGCTGCCGCCGCGCGCGAGCCCCCGCATTTTAAACAAAATTTTCCAAAAACGACACCGAGTCTTATTGAAAAAAAGAAAAAAAACGAAACCGAGTTTTATTGAAAAGAAGAAAAATAAAAACGACACGAATTTTATTGAAAAAAACAAAACAAAAACACGTTTTTTACAAAAATAAAAAAGAAATGAAAAATAAATTGAAAAAAAGAAAAATTGAAAACGAAAGCCGTTTTCAGTTCTTCTCATCGAATTCGCGAAGCAATTCTTCTTTAACGGTTGTTGAAATCAAACCGATATCTTCTGTTCCCGCCCAAGCGCGAATCTGCAAATCAACGGTTGAGTCCGTCAAATTTGAAATATAAATCTTCGGCTCGGGATTTTGGAGAACTTCAGGATTCTTTTTCAAAACTTCCGTCACGGCGCGAATCGTACTGTCAACGTCGCCGAGAAGCTTAAACGTCATCGTCAGCTCAAAGCGGCGCGTCGGTAAATGAGACATATTGACAATCGCGCTGTTCCAAACCATTTTGTTCGGAATCATAATGTAAGTGTTGTCGGGCGTAATCAATTCCGTCGACATCAAACCGACATCTTTGACATAACCCGTTTGTCCGGAAACCGTGATATAATCATTCTTTTTAAACGGCTCCAAAACGGCAAGCCAAACACCCGCGCCCAAATTCGTTAAAGTGTCCTGCATACCAAAGCCCAAGATCAAACCGATGACAGCCGAAAGACCGAGAATGATCGAACTGACCGTAATTCCGAGCGCCGAAAAAAACGCCAGCAAAACCGCCACGTACAAAAGCGCCGTAATTAATTGAACCAAAAAGCTGGCCGCCAATTCCGGAATTTTTGTACGTTTCAAAACTCTTTTGAAAACGCTGACCAAAATACGGGCGACAATAAACGCCGCGACAAGAATGACAAGCGCAATCAAAATGTCAGAAACATCCCATTCCGTATAAGGAATTGCTGTTTCTAAAATATCATTTATAGCGATAAGAACCCCTCCGAGGATTTTGAATTAAACCAATGGTTAATAAGTTATAAGTTATTACGATTCTGCCGGATGAATTTGATTTCGGCAAAATCAAAAGAAATAACCTGAAAAGAAATATTTTTCAAAAAATATATATGTTTCTAATAATTGATTTTTAGATCAAAGACATGAAAAAGTAAATCTGAGATATAAGCGAGATAACTCAAAATATACCGGAATAGTCGAATGACGAACAAAAATCGTATATGACTGAATGTATTTATAATTAAAAGTGTTTACTACATATTTATTTCAAATATGTTCACTATATCACATATTTACACATTCATATTTACACATTCATATTCACACATTCATATTCACACATTCATATTCACACATTCATATTCACACATTCATATTCACACATTCATATTCACACATTCATATTCACATTTACACTCCACATTTACAAATATTTCAAAACATTTCACTTTTATTTCACACAATATTTCATAATATTCACAATATTTCACATAAATATTCCATTAACATTCAGAGATTAAAATATGAAACAGGAATTAACGCGACTTCTTTTGGAAATGTTCAAATCTTACGGATATGAAACAAGCGAAGGCACTTTTTGCGACATTATCGGCAAGCGCCAAGACTATGAGATCTGGGTCAAATGCGATATCGACGGCAACTTAAACACACTTGAGCGATTCACACAGCAGGCAAACGGCATGAACAGCCTTTACATCACAACCAAAAAGATCAAAGGCGGCGAAGAAACCGTAAAAAGATATGCGGAAGACACAGGCGTTATGATTTGGGACAGAGACGCGCTTGCCCGCTACGTCGGCGCGTTTATGGTCGCGAATTTAAGCCGCGAAACGCTTGAAAGCGTCGTCGGCAACTATTGTTTAGAATCTCTTTTGGATCAAAAAAAAAACTTTGATCCTGTAAGCGCTTTTGCAAATTCAAAAAACCCTGCCAGCGGCACATTGCCCGAATTTTATGAAAAACAGCCCGATGCGGCACCGGCATCTCTTGAAAATTACGATTTCAGCAACATTTTTGAAGCGCCCGGAGAAGATGACGGCGCAGCCTCAATGTTTGGCGCGTCCTCCGAATCCGCGCGCAAAGGATCCGAATATATTGAAGCGCCGAGACCGCTGCCGCAGTCTTACGATATTCCGGAACCGGAGCCCGAAAGATTCCATGCCGACAAAAAAGAAACGCTCGGCATCCGCGCCTCAGCCATCAATATGCCGATTGAGCGCGCCGCCGCCGCCGGCAAATCATCGTTCGGTGAAGTCAAAGATGTTGTTTTAAAATTTGTTCCGTACTGGAAATACACATACACGCTCAAAGTGGACAGAAAAATGGGCAGCGACCACGTCAAAATGGCGGCTTCAGGCGAAGGTCTTTACAACGCCGTGAACGGAATCGAAGACGACATTGAACTCGGCGACATCGGCACGCAGACGGTGATTCCGGACATCGAATATGTCATGAAACAGCCGAAAATGACAAAAGAAGAAGCTCAAAAACTGATTTTGGAAAAATTGAAGCGTCAGCACACTCAGGAAGTCAAATCCAACGATATGGACGCGCAATCCATCATTTATCAAAACAAAACATTTCGCCCGCAGGACAAGGATTTTGAAATCAAAATCACGCAAGTATTCGCGTCAGTCTGGGAAGTTCAGGGCAAAAAAGACTGTTTGGAAATCAACGCGTATAACGGTCAGCCGCTTTCAAACCCGGCGGACGACGGCGCCGAATTCGTGTAATTATAAAAACGAATAGAAAAATAAAAAAAATAAACAATAAAATTAATAAAAAAATAAGATAAAAAATGAATCAAAAAGACTTATCTGAGAATTAATCAAACCAACCTCAAATAGATAATCAATATCAAATGATAAATCAAAAGAGTTGCAAAAGGATTTATATCTGATTTGCCGCTATGTTCTGTATTGAAAAAATTTCAATATACCAAAAACAAAGGAGAAAAAACATGGTAACAATTACGGATGCAGCTGTTGCTGCTTTAAATGATGTTCTTGAAGAACAAAACAAAAAGGATCACTATCTCCGTGTCTTTATTGCAGGCATCGGATGCAGCGGACCGTCTTTCGGCTTGGCCCTGGAAGACAAAGTCAATGAAACCGACAAAACCACAGAAGTCGGCGCAACCAAAGTGATTTACGACGTTGAACTCGAAAAAACCGTTGAAAACTTGGTCATCGACTACATTGACAATGAAATGGGAACAGGCTTCGTCATCGAAGACCCGACAGCTGAACCCTGCGGCGGCGGATGTGCCGGCTGCCATTAATTTAAAAATCAATTTAAAAAAGAATCAAATTGATTTCAAATTAAAATTGATTTCAAATACAGATTATAATTCAGAAATGGATTAACAGTACAATAAGTCACACAAGCACGGCATTTGTCTGTGTGTCGTGTCTCTATTGTGCCTTTTTTATTATTTTTTATTTTATTTTTATCAGTTTTATTCAAGATTGAAATATTTCAAATCATATTCAGGTGAAAAATCATGTTTCCGGGAATGGGCGGCGGACGCGGCGGAATGAATCCGAAAAAAATGCAAGGAATGATGAAACAGCTCGGTATTGAAATGAGTGAAATCAACAATGCCGAACAAGTTATTATTAAAACAACTGACGGCGAAATTATTATTGATAATCCTGCGGTTTCAATTATGCGCGCGCAAGGCGTTGACACGTATCAGATCAACGGCGATGTCAGAACAGTACCCAAAGAACTTGTGATTCCCGATGAGGATGTCCGTCTCGTTTGTGAACAGACAGGCGCGTCCGAAGAAGATGCGAAAAAGGCGCTTGAAGACAATAACGGAGATTTGGCGGAAGCGATTTTGGCGCTTTCGAGCTGATTTTCATTTTTTTTGAATTTATACATTTAAACAAAATTCATATTCATTTTTTCAATTTATAAAAAATGAAATTTTCGTTTTTGGCTTTAAAAAAGAGATATGCAGCTCGCGCGCGGCTGCGGACAGAAATCAGCCTGCGGCGGCAACAAAAAAATAATTCCGCATTTTTGCATAAAAAAAGCAACAGAAACTGAACACTTTTGCATTTTTGTTTCTGCTGCCTTTTCCGGCTCACATATTGTTTTCGGAGCCTTAACTTTAAGCCAACGTCCGGATTCGAACCGAAATATATTCGCTCTGCAGGCGAACGCATAGCCGCTCTGCCACGTTGGCTCCTATTTTTACCTCTTAAAAGAGATGTTCATGAATGATTTTTTAATATTTAAAAGAAACGGAGAGATTTTTAACTTGAAAGGTATTTATTTGACGGGTTAAAGAATGGCAACGGCAAATTTGAAAAACAATACATTAATTGTGATTATCGGCGGATTTTTAGGAAGCGGTAAAACGACTTTGATCAAAGAGCTCGGCAAGTTTTACGCATCCTCAGGAAAAGTTGTGACTTATTTTACGAATGAAGTCGGCGAAGAAGTGATTGACGGCGATTTGCTCGGATATGATATGGACGCGAATGAAATCACAACGGCTTGCGTGACTTGCAATTTAAAAGAAGTGATGTCAGCATCGGTTGAGCAGCTGATTGAACGCGCTCATCCGGATGTTTTGTTTATTGAACCAAAGGAAACGGTTTCGCCGTTGGTTGTAAAAGATGAACTTGAAAAAGTATCTTTAAAATCAGGAGCGGAAGAGTATAATTTTGCGCCTCTTTTTACTTTAATTGATTGTTCTGTTTTTTTCAAAAATGTAAAAGAAAAGAAAAAAATAACATTTGATCAGATTTCGGTTTCTGAAGTGATTGTTTTGAATAAAACGGATTTAATTCCCGAAAATGAATTGAGTTTGGTTGAAGAAAGTGTTCGGCAAATCAATCAGGATGCGAAAATTTTGAAAAATTCGATTCAAAATAAAAAAGGAATGGATGACATTATAAAATTAATTGAAATTTAAAAAATGATATCTAAATAATTAATATTTAAAAATTGAAAAAAATTAAAAAGATAAAGAAATTAAGAATCTTCGCCGAGGAGTTCATCCAAAACATCTGCCGCTTTTTGGAATTCTTCTTCGTCTTCGATGTCAATCAATTCGATATCGTCTTCGAGTTCTTTAAATCCGTAAATCAAAATGTCTTCGGATTCGTCTTGTTTTACTAATGCGATGTATTCTTTGCCGTTGGCTTCAAATGTTCCGAGGATTTCGCATTCGACACAAGTATTGTCGTCAAATTCGATCGTAACAGTATTAGATTCTCCGCAGCTGCAGTCTGAGCCGTGTTCATGAGTGTGTTCGTGTTCCATAAATAAATCTCCTAATAACTATTCACCTGAAAATCAATTCGATCAAAGTGTTTAACGCCTACATGCTGCTTGAAGATAAATAATCTTCGAAATGTTATAAAAATTGAAAAACCAAACATCCAATTTATTTCAAATTGATAAACCCGAACGCCCGATAAAATCCTAAAATGTATTAGATTTTATTGAAAAATTGGCGTTCCGTTTTGAAGAAAAATGATGAAAGACGATGTTTCAATCAAAAATAAATGTAAATTAAAAGTTCAAGAACCGCCCCTCCAACGACGCGTTTCCGAAGCGTAAGCGGAGGAAAGAAAGAGTTGGAGATTCTAACCATACGTCGACGAATTTACGATTTCCGACTTTTTCAGCTGTATGCAACGACAACCTGAACTTGAACTTTTTATTCGTCGTGGAAAGAATCCGCCAAGTCTCGTTTCCTCGCTACGCTCGGAAACTCAACTTGCGGGGTCGGTTTGTGAACTTTTTGATTATTTTGAATTAAAAAACAAACATCCGATTTATTTCAGATTAATAAACCCGAACGCCCGATAAATCCTAAAAAATGTATTAGATTTTATTGAAAAATTGGCGTTCCATTCTTTTTTAGATTAAAGAAAAACGATGTTTCATTTTGTTTGAAAATTAAATGAAAAGATAAAAAGCCGCCCCTCCAACAACGCGTTTCCGAAGCGCAGCGGAGGAAAGAAGGAGTTGGAGATTCTAACAATAAGTCAACAAATTTACAAACACGATTTTCTTAGCTACATCCAAGGCAAACAGTGCTTGAACTTTTTATTCGTCGTGGAAAGAATCCGCCAAGTCTCGTCTCCTCGCTACGCTCGGAAACTCAACTTGCGGGGTCGGTTGTAAACTTTTTGATTATTTTGAATCAAAACCAAACATCCAATTTTTCAAATTGATAAATCCGAACGCCCGATAAAATCCTAAAAAATATATTAGATTTTATTGAAAATGGGCGTTCCGTTCTTTTTTAGATTTAAACGATGTTTCATTTTATCCGAAATCGGCAACCTGACGGGCTAAGCCTGCAAGTATGCAACTGTCTTTAACAGAACTGTCCCAACGCACCCGCTTCACGCGCGAGCCGCACCGACTTTAAAGAATAAAACAAAATTGACACACGAATTTATCGAAAAATTAAACAAACCGGCAGCTCGATTTTTAAAAAATAAAATAAAACAAAAACAATTCAAAAGCGTTCGCTCTTCATTTTAAAAACATCAAAATAAGAATAATAAAGAAAGACTCATGGCAGCGATCCAAGCTTCCCGAAGGCTCGCACACTTCAGTACAACAGGGAACGCCGGCGGGCTTATCTTCTGTGTTCGGTATGGGTACAGGAGTCGCCCCGCCGCTATGGCCGCCAAAAGACTTTCTCTAAGCGTGATATAAGTTCAAATATTGTTGACGCGTCGCGACAACAACCTTTGAATAACGGATATGATATTTAACGGTTTCCTATAAAATTTCGGAAACATTTTGCCATGTAACGATTGAATTTGAAATACAAATCATAAGACTGATCAAAATAATCAAAGATGAATCTTAAATTAATTGAAATAAATCTTAAATTTGATTTTTCCTAAACGACAAACAACTTTTCTTTTAATTTTCAACAATTTGGTTTTATCACAGACATATTCAGATATCGCCTGAAAAACCGGTCTTGCGGCGGCACGGACAATTCGTGAACGCGGACTTAACACCTCGTTGCCTTGGTGCGTACATCCCGTTTCGATCAACCTCGTCTTTTACGAGTGTCCTTGACGATGTCTCTTATTTAGGTGAGATTTCGAGCTTAGATGCATTCAGCTCTTATTCCTTGGTGCGTAGCTGCCCTGCGGTGCCTTGTCAGACAACAGGTAGACCAGAGGCACCGTTGCTTTGTTCCTCTCGTACTAAAAGCAACTTACCCTCAGACATCAAACACCTCTAGTAGATAGTAACCAACCTGTCTCACGACGGTCTAAACCCAGCTCACGATCTCCTTTAATAGGCGAACAACCTCACCCTTGGCCGCTGCTGCACGGCCAGGATGGAAAGAACCGACATCGAAGTAGCAAGCTGCCGGGTCGATATGTACTCTTGCCGGCAACGACACAATTATCCCCAAGGTAACTTTTCTGTAGTTTTTGGCCCGCACCAAGCGGGCTCAAAAGTTCGCTAGAACCGACTTTCGTCTCGTCATTCCTTGTTGTGCGAAATAACGTCAGGCTGACTTATGCTCTTGCACTCTTCAGTGAGTTTCCGACCCACTTGAGTCAACCATTGCGCACCCTTGATATCTTTTCAAGGGCGTCCCGCCCCAGGCAAACTGCCCACCTATCGGGGTCCTCTCGAGAAGAGAGTGAGAATCGTAATTCCAAAAGGGTAGTGTCCCACTTTTGACTCCACGAACGCTGGCGCGCCCGCTTCGACGTCTCCTACCTACACTGTACATTCGAAATCACAACTCAACGACAGGCTGCAGTAAAGCTCTATGGGGTCTTCACTTCCCCCTAGAGGTCTCTAGACTGTGCACTAGAATGTAAGCTTCACCGGATTCCAGTTTGGGACAGTAGGGCTCTCATTGATCCATTCATGCAAGTCGCCAATTAAGCGACAAGGTACTACGCTACCTTAAGAGGGTCATAGTTACCCCCGCTGTTTACAGGCCCTTCGTCCCGTTGAACCGGGGTTTGAGGTACCTGCACTGAGCAGGATTCAGAGATCGTACTCATCCTTACGGATTTGCGATCTCCTATGTTGGTATTAGACAGTTGGAGCCCCCTGGTCACTGCGACCTGCTGTCTTCACAGCAGGCACTCCTTCTCCCGAAGTTACGGAGCTAATTTGCCGAATTCCCTAAACTGAATTACTCCGTCACGCCTTAGCCTTTTCAGCTAGGGGCACCTGTGTCAGATCTTGGTACGGACGTTTCGACCCCTTTTCACGGGCTCCGGGGTGCAACCGACTTGCGTCATAACGCATTCATTCGCTTCTCGCCATTACGGCTCTCCACGAACTTCGGCGCTTAAACGGCGCGACAACGCCGCTCGGTCTGCCCTGAAGCGTCAGGATTATTGTCGAACGGTACAGGAATATTAACCTGTTTCCCTGATTCGGCGTACTCGAGTTACGGTACGTCTTAGGACCGACTAACCCTCGGCTGATGATCATTGCCGAGGAAACCTGGCCCCTTCGGCGGTCAAGATTTTCACTTGACTATGCTGCTACTATTACCAGGATTTTCGTTTGCGAACGGTCCACAGGACTTCACAGCCCTGCTTCTGCCCGAACGCAACGCCCTCCTACGAGATTACCTTATACGGTACTCCGTGGTATCGGTGGTCGGCTTGAGCCCCGTCAATTTTCGGGGCCCCAAACCTCGACTGGTGATCTGTTACGAACTCTTTAAAGGATAGCTGCTTCTAAGCTAACCTTCCAGCTGTTTTGGGCTTGGGACGCCCTTTAGTGTTTACACTTAGCCGACACTTGGGGACCTTAACCACGGGCAGGGTTGTCTCCCTTACGCACTACAAGCTTACCCCAGCAGTGCGGACTCCGACCGTCTACGGTGTGGGTGGGTTTGGAGTTTGACAGAAGAGCGAAGAATTTCTTCCCCGGATTCCCCAATCAGTGCTCTACTCCACCAACGACCTCGGGTCAGGTCATGCTACGACATGTTTCGGAGGGAACCAGCGGATGCCGGGCTAGATTAGCATTTCACTCCGAGACGTGGGTCACGTGAATGATTTGCAGATCAATACCACTTGCGGTCCTCCACGCAGCTTTCGCCACGCTTCAACCTGCCCACGCCTAGATCGCCCGGCTTCGGGTCTTATTCCGGTGACTCCGCGCACTTGTATACGCCGTGCCTCGCCCGTAGGGCTGCGCACCTGTTGCTTTCGCTTTGGCTGCCTGTGTAAACAGTTAGCCTTCGCCACCAAAATAAACTCCCTGGCCAGTTCTTCAAAACTTAAGATGGAACATCGGCAATCTTATTCGTACACAAGCCTCGCAGCTTTTTCCTTCATAAGAAAGATCCTTTCACGCCCCATCGTTCTATAACCAACAGGTTTCAGGCACTTTTTACCTCCCTTCTCGGGGTACTTTTCAGCGTTCGGTCACCCTACTAATTCGCTATCGGACTCAAGGAGTATTTAGTTTTGGAGATTGGTGACCCCCATATTCGTGCGAGATTTCCGACCCACACTACTCAGGACATGACGATTTTCCTTTCATTTTCATCGACGTGACTATCACACTCTTTGGTCTGCCGTTTCAGGCAAGTTTGATTAAATGACATCGGAAAATAAAGTCAGCCGTAAACCACATCTCCGCCGCATTCCTGCAACGGATTCAGTTTGAACTCTGCCGGTTTCAATCGCCTTTACTAACGGCATCTCTTATTGATTTCTTTTCCTGCTCCTACTAAGATGTTTCAATTCGGAGCGTTCCCGATCATGAATGATCGCTGCCCTCGCGGACAACGGGATTCCCATTAGGAGATCTCAGGTTCATAGATTCCTTGCGTCTACCCTGAGCTTATCGCAGCTTGGCACGTCCTTCATCAGCTCTTGAGCCGAGCCATCCACCTGTTGGCGTAACACCATTCGCTTAACCGATTTTTCAGTCAGCGTCTGATATATCTGTCCAACTTGTTGATTTGTTGTTTGTCTTCTTCAACCTTTACATGACATCACGCAAATACACGGGCTGGCACCCGGATTTATCCGTCCTTCCCCCGTAACAGTTTACGGGGTGCATTATAAATGTTTGATGAGGAATCGCGCCTCAACGCTTTTTTGAAAAGCGTTTCTGATTTATTGAATTTTAAACCAATAAAATGGACTTGTGGGGAATTGAACTCCAGGCCTTCTCCATGCGAAGGAGACGATCTACCGCTGATCTACAAGCCCTTAACGAATTCAGGCATTACCCGAATTTGCTTGGGTCTTGCCCGATGACCTTTGAGATCATTTATTGGTTTATGTTTGTGACCTGATGTTTTTTCGGCATTCGGCGGTGTTTTATTCTTAGGAGGTGATCCAGCCGCAGATTCCCCTACGGCTACCTTGTTACGACTTAACCCCCCTTGCGGAATTCAGGTTTGAATACGGCACGATGTCCATACCCTCACCCATACCCCACTCGGGTGGTTTGACGGGCGGTGTGTGCAAGGAGCAGGGACGTATTCACCGCGCTATGTTGAAACGCGATTACTACGGATTCCAGCTTCACGAGGATGGGTTTCAATCCTCGATCCGAACTTCGAACGGGTTTATGAGATTAACATCCCCTTTCGGGGTAGTTACCCATTGTCCCGTCCATTGTAGCCCGCGTGTAGCCCAAGAGATTCGGGGCATACTGATCTACCGTAGCCCGCACCTTCCTCCGATTTAACACCGGCGGTCCCCACAGAGTACCCGGCCATCCGGAGATGCCGCTGGTAACTGTGGGCACGGGTCTCGCTCGTTGCCTGACTTAACAGGATGCTTCACAGTACGAACTGGCGACGACCATGCACCTCCTCTCAGCGATTCAGGTAAAGTCTTCAGCTTGACCTACATATTGCTGTCTCCCCTGGTGAGTTTTCCGGCGTTGAGTCCAATTAAACCGCAGGCTCCACCCGTTGTTGTGCTCCCCCGCCAATTCCTTTAAGTTTCAGCCTTGCGGCCGTACTTCCCAGGTGGCTCGCTTCACGGCTTCCCTTCGGCACCAGACACAGTCACGCCATGCCTGACACCTAGCGAGCATCGTTTACGGCTGGGACTACCCGGGTATCTAATCCGGTTCGTGCCCCCAGCTTTCGTCCCTCACCGTCGGACTCGTTTTGGTAAGACGCCTTCGCCACAGGTGGTCCCACAGGGATTACAAGATTTCACTCCTACCCCTGTAGTACCTCTTACCTCCCCCGATCCCAAGTTTGACAGTATCCACTGGAAGCCCGGATGTTGAGCATCCGGATTTCCCAATGGACTGATCAAACAGGCTACGGACCCTTTAGACCCAATAAAAGCGGCTACCACTCGGGCCACCGGTATTACCGCGGCGGCTGGCACCGGTCTTGCCCGGCCCTTGCTAACACATACGATTTAGGTATGTGGACAGCCCGCATTTGATGCGAGCACTCGGTGTCTCCTTATCACAGTTTCCTGCATTGTAAAGTTTTCGCGCCTGCTGCGCCCCGTAGGGCCTGGATTCATGTCTCAGAATCCATCTCCGGGCTCTTGCTCTCACAACCCGTACCCGTTGTAGGCTAGAGGGTACGTTACACCCCCTACAACCTGATAGGCCGCAGACCCATCCTCAGGCGAAATTCTTTGTCCCTTTAAGCATTCCGGCAGAAAAGGGATATCCGGAATTATCCTCAGTTTCCCGAGGTTATGCCGGACCTGAGGGCAGGTTATCCACGTGTTACTGAGCATTACGCCATGTTCACGAAGAACATTTGACTCGCATGGCTTAGTCAAACACCGATAGCAGTAACCTCCGGCAGGATCAACCGGAATTATATTAAGATAAAACATCGCAAAAGACGTGAACGCTTCGTCAATGTAATCCTGTACACACTTAGATGTTGCTTTTAATAGCTGGTTTTTTGGAAATACTGCAAACACTGCTTAAACAGAAATTGTCGGAAAAAACTTCTCAACCACGAATAAAGCGCTATTCACACTTAGTTCTTAGATTTTAGAGTTGCTTCCTTACAATACACAGTTTGATATTCCTGTAAATCTCGTAACGATGATTTACAAATTTTTGTTCAATTTGCTTTGCAAATTGAGTCAATTTCTCACAAGTGAGAATTGATTTGAAAACCACCGCCGAAGTTTACCGAAACATCAGGTCACATATCAGTACCGGAAAAAACTCCGGACTTCATTAATTGATGAATGTAATATCTGCGAAACGCGCCGCAAGAATTCGGCGATTTGCGCGGAATGTTATATTAGGCTGACATTGTATTTAAGAATTTTGACACAAAGATCAAATATTCAAAAAAGCACCGGACAAATAAAATCCGTACTCATTTTACTAATTTCTAAATTGAAAATGTCAATCTTTCTCAATCTGACTCGCTTGGAGTTGCTCAGACTGAGCGAATCCAAAGAATATCACAATTCCTATTTAAAGGTTGTGACTGTATACGAAATAAACGATTAAAATTCATGAATAATAACGATAGAATCAAATTGAAAAAGACACAACCTTTAAACGGGAAAACAGTCTACTTACATAAAAATCAGCATTCATATTATTATAATAAATAAAAAATGCTCATTAGAGAATCATATTTACAATTTATTTTACAATTAATTGAATAACAGGTATTAATACATGGCAAATTTTAATAACAGAAGAGGCGGCAGAAAAGGGCCGGCACCGCAGGAAGGCGAACAGGTTGTTCGTGTCAGGCTCCCCAAAAAAGAAGAACGTGAAGTGTTGGCAATTGTTGAAACTTTGCTTGGCGCAAACCACTTGAAACTCAGATGCATGGACGGCGTTGTCCGTTTGGGACGTATTCCGGGCTCCATGAAAAAGAAAATTTGGATCCACGAAGGCGATGTCGTTATTGCTGTTCCGTGGGACTTCCAGGATGGAAAAGCCGATATTATTTGGAAATACACCAGACCGCAGGTGGACTGGCTGGACAAAAAAGGCTATTTGAGAACATAAAGTTCTCAAATTTTACAAATTTGTTTTATTAACTCATTAAATGAATGAATTAATAATTCCAAAAATTTGTGACAAATGAGCAAATATAATTTCGCTTGATAGCATTCGTTTTTTAAGAACAGGAATCGCTGTAAAAAGCAGCGTTCAAATCAGCTCCAACCCGATTTTTAAGGTGACGGCATGAGTCAAAAAAAGATTGATAAACAGATGAAGCAAATCGAAGATAAGCGCGCCAAAGGACGTGTTTTTAAGAAAGATTCATCGTTCCTTAAAGCCGAAGAAAATGTATTCGATGTCCCCACATTAAAATTGCTTTATTCATTCGCCAACAAAGGATTCATCAATGAACTCGGCGGTTCCATCAGCACGGGAAAAGAAGCAAACGTGTTCTATGCAATCGGAAATGAAGGCGAAGTCGCAGTTAAAATTTACAGAATCAATTCAAGCACATTCAAATCAATGGATCCTTACATTCTCAAAGATCCGAGATTCACACACATTCGCCACAGCCGAAAAGATATCATTTTTGCGTGGACGCAGAAAGAATATCAAAATTTGCTTCGAATTAACAAAGCGGGTATTCGTTCGCCGAAACCGATTACGTTTGATAGAAATGTTTTGATCATGGAATTCATGGGTGAAAACGGTGTTGCCTACCCTTCTTTGAAAGAAATAAAAATGGATGACGAAACAGCGCGCAATTTTTACGACCAAATTATTGAAAACATGCGCCGCATGTATGTCAGAGCGTCGCTCGTTCACGCAGATTTAAGCGAATACAACATTTTGATTGATACCGAAAAGGAAGAAGTCGTCATCATTGATGTCGGCCAGGCTGTAACATTAAATCATCCGAACGCGCGCGAATTTTTAACGAGAGATATTGAAAACATAAAGCGTTTCTTCAAAAAATTCGGTATTGACGAGCCGACAAAAGAGATTTTGGAACGAATCAAACTTAAAAAAGAAGAAGATACTATCATTGAGCCGGACCCGGAAGAAATAACGGTCGGCCAAGAAAATAAAGAGATCAAAAACAAAAATATTGAAAATGAAGACAATAAAAACGAAAGTATTGAAAACGAAAACAATAGATATGAAAATACTGAAAATGAAGACAATAAAAACGAAAGTATTGAAAACGAAACCAACAGAAATGAAAATACTGAAAATGAAATTGAGGAAGAATGAATATGACACAATTTGTAAAAGTTCCGAAAGAAAGAATCGCAGTTATTATCGGCCCGGGCGGCGCAACTAAAAAGCAGATCGAAGAAGCTGCAAAATTAAAACTTGAAGTGAACAGTGAAGACGGGCGCGTCGAAATTAAAGACGAAGAAGACCCTGTTGCCGGCATGCGCGCAATGGAAGTCATTAAAGCAATCGCGCGCGGATTTTCTCCCGAAAAAGCGATGGAACTTTTTTATGAAGATTTTCTGACATTAGACATTATTGATTTATCGGAAGCGGCATCAACGCCGAGAGAATTGGAACGCCTGAAAGGCAGAATTATCGGCCGCGAAGGCAAAACAAGAGAAATCGCAGAAAGACTCATCAATGTCAAAATTTCCGTATACGGAAAAACGGTCAGCGTCATCGGTTTTCCGGAACAGACGACAATTGTCAGAACGGCTGTGGACATGCTTGTCAACGGCGTCAACCACGGAACCGTTTACAGTTTCCTTGAAAAGAAACACGACGATTTAATCCGCTCACAAATGGATTCGATCGAATTTGTCGAACCGGAAGAAGAATGATCCGTTCGATCATTCATTCGACTCATTTTCATTTTTTGTTTTAACTTCTTTTCAATTTATTTTTCATTTTTTGTTTCAAATTGCTTTCAATTTTTCAGCTGCGCCATTCTGTTGAAGCAACGGCTGCCGCGCACGAGCTGTCCCATTTTTTGAATAATTCTTCAAACCTGCCTCATCATCTTTATTTTATTTTTGAAAAATCCAAACATCCAATTTTCAAAATCGGTGAACCCGAATGCCCGATAAAATCCTAAAAAATTATTAAATTTCGATAAAAGAAGGCATTCCGTTTTTGAAATTTTTGATAAAAATGATGTTTCAATAAAAATCAAAATGAATGAAAAGACAAAACACCGCTCCTCCAACAACGAGTTCCCGAAGCGGAGCGAAGGGAAGGAGGAGATGGAGATTCTTTCCCATACGAAACGAAAAACGAAAAACAGTCTTTTATGATTGCTGCCACTTGGAGCTGGTTTGTGTTTCCGCGTGCAGGGCAGGTTTGTGTTTCCGCGTGCAGGGCAGGTTTGTGTTTCCGCGTGCAGGGCAGGTTTGTGTTTCCGCGTGCATCTGCTCATTTTAATCATAATCCGTTCGCTTCGCGAACGTGGGCGCTGCTACCTTACTGTTTCTGTTACCGAATGGAGTCAGGTTTGTGTTGCCGATGTTACCTTCGGGTTTGCGTTTCGGCTGCCCGCCGACTTCCACCCGGCAGCTGCCGCCGCCCGCCGCGCGAGTCGCCCCATTTTTGGAAAATGTTCTCAAAACCGACACACGTTTTTAATAAAATTAATGTTGCTGCTGCCGATGGCCGCCGCTCGCACGAGCCGCCTCATTTTAAAAATAATCAATTTCAAAATCGAATCATGTTTTTCATTTCAGATTTCAAAATTGAATTTGCATTTTTCATTTCAACTTCGTTTTTCAAAATGAACTTCAGACAATCATTCTTCATCATCGTCGTCATCAAATACCGTAATCGGCTTGCCGTCTTCATCTGTTTGAAGCCCCGCGCCCGGCAAAAACTGACCGCGCCCTTTCTTGGCAACCACCTGATAACCGTCCCAAATCACATCGCCGCGCGAAAGCGTCATGCTCGGGAAAATGCCGTCCATTCCCTCATAAGGCGTCCAATCGCAGCGCGTGTGCAGATTTTTCGATTGAATCGGAACAACATTTTTCGGATCAAAGAAAAGCAAATCGGCATCATAGCCTTCATCCATTGAACCTTTTCCCAAACGATCCAGTCCGAAAATGCGGGCAGGATTGAAACTGGTGACCTGAACGACACGCTCAAGAGAAAGCATATTTTTGCGAACAGACGCGAGCATCAGCGGCATCAAAGTTTCAACACCGGGAACGCCCGACGGCGCCGAGCGCATCGGCACATCCTTTTCATACTGCATATGCGGCGCATGATCAGACGCCACAGCATTAATCAAACCGGAATTGAGCGCCCGAATCATATAAGCGGCATCATCGGAAGAGCGAAGCGGCGGATTCATTTTTCCGAGCGTTCCCAAGCGCGCGTAATCTTTCGTCGATAAAAATAAATGATGCGGCGCCACTTCACAGGTGATTTTTCCGGCATTTCCTGCGCCTGCCGAAGAAAATTCTTTTTGCGCTTTTGCAATCAATGAAACCGCTTCGGGCGTACTTGTGTGACAAAAATGAAGTCTTGATGAAACAGCCGCCTCTTTATTAATCCGAATACAGTCGTGAACGGCAATTTCTTCACACTCATTCGGACGAATTCTCGAATGAACATCAATTCCCGTGTCGTTTTTCAAAATTCCTTCATTTATCAGACGAAGCGCTTCATCTTCCGCGTGAATGCAAGCCAAAGCATCCATTTCACCGATTTCAGAAAGCGCATCCCCAAGCATATTATTGCTGATATTGAGACCGCCCGTAGATTCCGCCATGAAAATTTCGCCAAAAACACTAATGCCCAAGCGCCAAATTTCTTTAAGCTTGTCAATATTATTTGTAACGCCGCCGTTGATTCCGAAATCAATAACAGACCTTTTTTGAGCGCGTTTGAGTTTGACAGAAAAACCCGCTTTATCGATCACGGGCGGAATTGTATTCGGATGTTCCAAAACAGTTGTAATACCGCCGGCCGCAGCTGAGCACGATCCCGAATACCAATCTTCCTTGTAAGTCAAACCGGGATCGCGAAAATGAACATGCCCGTCAATGCCTGCCGGAATAACAACCGCATTTTTGGCATTGATCAATTCATCATAAGAAGAAATACGAAACTCTTTGGCAATTCCTTTGATTTTGCCGTCTTCAATTAAAATCTCGGCCGGCACAAGCTGACCGCCGTCAAGAACACGCGCATTTTGAATAAGAACATCGGGCATAAACAACAATTGTCTTTCCTGTTAATAAAATTTCACCCGCATCCAAAACGAAATCGGATATTCTCAGAGATGGCATAATTTTTTCATTTAAAAATGCAATTATCATTTGAATTAATTTTCAAAAACAAGAGGACTATTTTGATTATTATTCAAAAATGGTGCGGCTCGCGCGCGGCGGCGGCAGCTGTCTGCCGGCAGCACAACCCGACCGACAGCAGCAACAGCAGAAGAATTAAAAATCAAACAAAGATTTTTGAGGTTTCTTTCCGGCATCTTTTTTCGAGCCGGAATCAGAAACGGAATCAATCTCGGATTTCGCGGCAGAATCAGCATCGGATTTTGCTTCGGCAGAATCGTCTGAACCGGATTCTTCGGATTCGGCAGATTCAAATTCGCCTGACAAATCGTCGGCAAATGTTTCCGGAATATTTTCGGCCGCCTCCTCTTTGTAAACGGGCGCCTTTGACGGACCTGTATCTTCAAACGCGTCCAATCCTTTCGGAGCCGAATCCGTTTTATTGGATGCGACATCAGAAATTGAGCGAACGACCGGCTCTTTTTTAACGGCAGGCTCGGAATCGGCAAAATCGAACAAACCTTTTTGCATATACTTATCAAGCGATCCCGCATCGACGCCGAAAACTTCTAAAATGCGCTCGACCGGCGGCAAGATCTGCTTTTTAATGTAATACTCCGTATCGATCGGAATGTTGTGCTCCAAAACATATTCGGGATCTTCGGCGCGTTCGACGAACAATCCTTTGCCGGAAATAATCACAAACGGCACACGTGTTCCGATCGGCGTTGAAATTCCCGTGCGGGATTTGATTTTTTCAACGACCGTCAAATGAGGTTGCTTGTTCTTGTAATTGTCCGTTTTCTTGGAATAATTCTTTGTGAGAATAAGCTTATTGATGAATTCGGGATTTTCTGAAAGATTCAAATTGCGCAGATCGCTTGTGACTTTGCGGACATATTTGATTGCTTCATCGACATTACCTTCGATCAAAACAAGATCCAAGACGCGCGTCAGCGTATCGGATGTCAGCTCACACCAATCGCGGCGAACCGTTTCCATTCCTTTGACTTTGATTTTATCGGACCAGCCGGAGCCGGTGCGCTCAAAAAGCCACTGAGCGTATCGCTTCTTGGCAATCAGAACGGCGCGCCTTGCAACCGCTTCAAATTCAAGTTCCATCGGGGAGGGAAGCGATGCGGTGACGATTGCCGCCGTTTTGCTGCCGACAAGCGCCGCATCTTCTAAAGTGAACTGCTCGGGCGTGAATTCTTCTCCGGACTCGGCGGAACAATGCATGAAAACGCTGTCCGTATCGCCGTAAACGACGGAAAGCATAACAATTTTGACATCGCCGCTGATGACGGCAGAATCCAAATCGGAAATGCTGCCGGAATCGAAATCGGCGTCAACGGTTTTTCCGACGGATTTAAAATGATCTTTAATTTCGTTCTCAAGCCATGCTTTGCTATCGTAAAGATAGATTTTTCCGATGACCTGCGTGATGATTCGCTCGGTGTTGAGAATGTTTTCGCGGCCGATGCTTGTCACGGAACTTGCCATCGCCATGCTGTAAAGGCGCGCGCGGGCGTATCCGGTGTAACCGTAATAACTGTTGAGCAGAATTTTAAGCGCCATTTGCGTTGCGTCAAGCGCCCGAATTTCTGATTCGTCCTGCGTCTGCTTCATCATTTGTTTTGTTTCCATTCTGCGATTGAGCAAATCTTCGAGAATGGACGGAACGATTCCTTTGATGATATTTTGTTTGACAAACATTCCGCCGGTCGGCGTTACGTCGATATCTTCTTCGGTCAAGCCGAGTGCCGGCAAATCGCGTTTGTCGCTAATGATTGTCGTATAGCACAGGTTATGCGCCATCATAATTGTCGGATAAAGGGATTTGTAGTCCAAAACGATGACGTTTTCATGAAGCCCGCGAACCGGATCCAAAACGGCGCCGCCTTTGAGTTCTTCTTCGTTATCGCGCTCTTCAAATGCTTCGCCGTCGGGCTTGACCGGCATGACGCGATTGTGTTTGCCGTATTCTTTGAGCATCACTTGTTCGACCATCGAAGTCTGGCCGCCGTCGAGTGTTTCCTGAATGACGGAATTTGTAATGCGCGCAAGCGCGACGTATTTGTCTAAGATTTTAAGATGAAGCAGCAGCTCTATTGCAAGTTCAGAGTCACGGCGTGAATAATTGATAAATTGCGCAAGCAATTCGCCGCTGTTATGCCAATAGCGTTCCATTTCCGAGGCGGGAACATCCAGCTTTTCGCGGCCGAGCAGTTCTTTGGCGGCGTTTCGAAGGGTGTATTGCTTGAGGCTGAAATTGCGGCGGACGAGCGGCAAAACGTCGGCGACGATTCTGCCTGTGATTTCGGTTTTGACAGTAATGCCGAATTTTTTGGAGAAAATCGGGCTGCTGTCTCTTGCAATTCCTGTTTTGATCGCGGCGCCTTTTTTCTTCAAAACGTCGGCGCGCTTGAGTAAATAAGTGATATCGAAATCTGAAATGTTGTAACCGGTAATGAAATCGGGATCGAATTGATTGATTGTATCAAATGTTTTGGCGAGAAGTTCGTTTTCATTTTCAAGCCAAATGGTGTCGCCGTCGGCGTCGTTTGTTTCAAAATCAAATCCGTCGGGTTTGGGTTTTCCGACGTAAACGAGCGTTTTTTTGCCGTTCCGGGCGGGCTCAAACGCGAAACTGACTAAGATAACGGGCGATTTTTCAGGTGTCGGCATATTGCCGCCTTCGGGAAGACATTCGATGTCAAAAGAAAGATAACGGAGCGGCGCGTTTGAAATGCGGTCAATCGGATTAACGGATTTTGCGCAGATGATCGTATCGGCTTTGATCGGGATTTCCGTTGTTAAATGTTCGCGGTCAAGCGATGTGTCTTCAACGGCTTCCACCCATTGAAATCCGCCGAGGTTCATGTCAACTAAAAATCTGTTGCGGAATAAAATATCGCTTTCAAAGAGCGCGGTAACGCCGGGAAGTTTCGCGACGTCGTCACGGATTTCGGGAACGTTTCGCGGCGCCTGAACAATGATTTTCAGATACGGCGACGTTTTTGTCTGATAACCGATGGGACCGAAGCGCTCAACGATTTCGACGCGGACGATTTGCGGAAACTTTTCCAAAAGCATTTTTTGGGTTTCCTCGGGGTTTGTGCTTTCGGCGTAGAAAAACGGTTCAAATCCGGGAATCAGACAGCATACGCTTTTGCCGTCTTCGCCTCTGCCGAAAAGCCGAATCACCGGCTCGTCTTCGCCGATGAGTTTGTAGTCTGCGTCAAGAATCTGGAAATTCATATCGGCATATTAACTCGTTTAATTTAATATATCCTTTTTGGATTGGAAAAAATCGGAAAGTTTAAACGAAGGATGAAAAACCAAACAAAAATCGGAGATCTGTTTTTTGAAAAACGAATGAAAACGAAATGTGTTTTTGAAAAATGAAATAAAAATGGAAATCTGTTTTTGAAAAATAAGATGAAAATGAGGAGCGGGATTGAAAAATAAAATAAAAAGGGTGCGGCTCGCGCGGGCGCGGCGGCAGCTGCTGCTGCCGGGCGGAAAGTTGTGAGCGGCGGAAATGCAAACCTGACTCCAAGCGGGAACACAAACCTGACTCCGAGCGGAAACAGAAAACTGAATCCAAGCGGAAACAGAAACCACACTCCAAGCGGAAACAGAAACCTAACTCCAAGCGGAAACAGAAACCTCACCCCAAGCGGAAACAAACACCGCACTCCAATTGGAAACACAAACCTGACTCCAAGCGGAAACAAACACCGCACTCCAAGCGGAAACACAAACAGTAAGGTAGCAACGGCACGTTCGCGAATGCGAACGGATTACGATTAAAAGAGCAGATACAAGCAGCAACTCAAACCTGACCGACAGCAGCAACCATAAAAGACAGTTGCAGATTGGCAGGCTCGGTAGAAGCCAACCGCAGCTGAAAAATCAAACCTTTTTTGTTTTTCGTTTCGTACGGGAAAGAATCTCCAACTCCTTCTTTCCTCCGCTGCGCTTCGGAAACGCGTCGTTGGAGGAGTCGGTTTTCGAACTTTTACCCAATCTGAAATTGATTGAAACATCGTTTTTCATCAAAATTTTCAAAAACAGAACGCCTTCTTTTATCCAAGATCTAAAAATTTAAGATTAGGGTTTTATCGGGCGTTCAGGTTCACCGATTTTGAAAATTGGATGTTTGGGTTTCATCTGAAAAATAAAATAAAAAACGAGGGACGGTTTTTAGAATCAAAGAAAAATGATGCAATTCGCGCGTGCAGGCGGCAGATGCAGCCGAACAACCCGATTCATGAACAAAAAATAAAAAAGAAAAGAAGAAAAAGAATGTGAATTCTTTTTCATCAAACACAAGTCGTTCCGCCGTCAACGACAACCGCAGTTCCTGTCGTGTAACCGGATTCGTTTGCCGCCAAATACAGAAGCGCCGTGTTCAATTCACCGTCTTTGCCGTATCTTTTCATCGGAACGGTGGCTTTCATGAAGTTTTGGAATTCATCGGTGTTCAGCGCCGCTTCGGTCAATTCCGTCGGGAAAAAGCCGGGGCAGATGGCGTTTACTGTGATGTTGTACTTTGCCCACTCGGCGCCGAGCGCGCGCGTAAAGTTAACGGCAGCGCCTTTTGACGCGTGGTAGGCGGCGCCGCTGTAGCTGCCGACCAAACCGTACATGGAAGCGACATTGATGACGCGGCCGTATTTGTTTTTGATCATTTCTTTTCCGAATTCGCGAGATGTTGTAAACATCGCCGTCAGGTTCAAATTCACGGCGCGGTACCATTGTTCATCGGGCATGACTTCTGCCGGATCTTCGCCGCCGATTCCGGCATTGTTGACGAGGATATCGACTTTTCCATATTCGGCAATCGTTGCTTTAACGGCGTTTTGAATGTCTTCCGTTTTCGTCACATCGGCAACGACGGGCAGGCATTTGCGGCCCATGCCTCTGATTTCTTCGGCAACGGCTTCCAATTTATCTTTTCTGCGGGCGATAATCACCAAATCCGCGCCCTGCCCGGCAAGCGCTCTTGCGAACTGAACGCCGAATCCAGATGAAGCGCCTGTAATTACTGCGACTCTTCCTGTTAAATCAAAATACATTTTAATCACCATTTTCCTTAAATTGCAGTTGTTCCGCCGTCAACGACGACCATCGATCCTGTTGTGTAGCCGGCTTCATCTGACGCGAGATAAATGAGCGCCGGATTCAATTCGCCTTCGCGGCCGCCGCGGCCCATCGGCGTTGTCATTTTCAAGTAATCTTGGAATTCTTTTGTATCAAACAAGCCTTGAGTCATTTCGGACGGGAAGAAGCCGGGGCAAATGGCGTTAACAGTGATGTTGTATTTCGCCCATTCTGCTGCAAGCGCGCGTGTCAAATTCACGACACCGCCTTTTGTCGCGTGATAAACAACGGTCGGAACATCGGGGTTGTTGCTTCCGACAAGACCGTACATGGACGCAATATTAATGATGCGGCCGTATTTGTTTTCAATCATTACTTTTCCGAATTCACGGGCAACGAAGAAAACGGAATCCAAATTCAGTTCAACAACGCGGTTCCATTCTTCATCAGTCATGGATTCGGCCGGCGCAACCGCGCTTGTTCCGGCATTGTTGACCAAAATGTCGATTTTACCGCATTTTTCAACGATTTCCGCAACCGCTTTTTTGATGTCATCCGCTTTTGTCAAATCGGCGGCAATCGGCAGGCATTTGCGTCCGGTTTTGCGGACCTCTTCTGCAACTGTTTCAAGTTTGTCCATTCTGCGCGCGATGATGACGACATCTGCGCCTTGCTCGGCAAGCGCTTTTGCGAATTGGACGCCGATACCTGAAGAGCCGCCTGTGACAACGGCGACTCTGCCTGTTAAATCAAACATTTTTGTATCCTCCATGAATATAAGTTATGAATTAAATTAGAAAAGCCTATTTTGGCTTATGAAAACGGTAAAATTCGTCATATATATACATGATGGATGATTGTAAACCGCAAAGTAGAGAGAAAAATTAAGAGAAGCGGACAAATAAAATTATAGTTTTTTTATTAATTAATTCCCGAAAGAAAATGGAAAAGACCGATAATGACAAAAGCAACCGAAAAAAGAAAACAAATCCCGTTAAAATTGGTATTTTCGGTTCGAATACTTACAAGAAAACCTGAAAATAATCCCGTAAATGACAAAACACAATAATACCAAAAAATACGTTGCACTTCAGCAGACCCGTCTTCAAAATAAACAAAAATGAGAAAAATAACAGGGAGCAAAAATCCCAATAATCCCGACAGGATTGGGTTTTTGGAATAGAGACCGTAAAAGAAGCTGCCGAAAAGTAAAAGCAAAAAAGCTAACATTCCGTAAAAATTGTTACCGGATGAGACAAATAAAATAAAAAACAGCAAAAGAATTAAAAAAAGAGCTGTATTTTTTATACCGCTATGAGAAAGCATCAAATCATTTCCAAATCATAAATAAGTAATCGCAATCAAGTATCTTAATCCATGAGATATAATTATAATTGTTAAGAATTTGGAGAGAAAATTTCATGAGGAAATCTCTTTAAAAAGTTCTGTTGATTTTGAAATTCAATCTCGATATAATTCAAAAAAGCTTTATTATCCTCACGCCATGCATAACCGTTCGGATGGGAAATAACTTCATCCACTTTGACCGACATTCTTTTTTGACGGATCATTTCTTCTATAATATAATGCGGCAAAAAGTGCAGATGTGCGTATCCGTCGTGTACAAAAACAAATGCATACAAACCGAGTATTTTCTTTTGTTTGACATATCTGTAAAGTTGTTTTGATGATTGTCGGCTGCCGTCACGATGAGGTCTGGAAATATGATTCATCAAAAAATAATGCAAATTTTCTGCATTTCTTGATTTAACTTCAATTCCGACATTTTGGGATGTTCTGATTTTTAAAAGAAGATCTATTTTTTGTCTTTGATTCAAACGCGTTTTATAAAAACGTGCTTTCGCCTGCAAATTATTATCATATGCCCAATCGTTAAGTGTATTGATAACGAATTTTTCACCGGCATACCCTTTCCAATGAGGAAGACTCAAATAAAAGAACGGTTTCGCAAGCCAAAGAAAAATCAAAAGCAAGAGAATAATTGCAATGATAAGCCATCCGTCTGTTGTCATAATTATCATATTTTACAATTATTTTTCAGTTTCCCAATAAATTTGAGGATATTTCTTATAGATTTTCTCAATTTCATCAATTCCATTTTTTAATTTATTTAATTCATTAAATTGAACTTCTAAATTATAGTTTATACCTTGAATCACCAATATTAAACTGCCAATTATCTGATCAATTTGTTCTGAAAAAAAATCAATTGCCTCATCTAATTCCAGATAATTGTTGTCAAGAAGAATATTAAGATCTTCAAAATCGCGATTATCAACTATAACATATGGATCATTATGAGATGCAAATAACTTATTCCGAAAATCAGTTATTTTTTCATTTTCAAAATTTGCAAATTTTGCAAATTCGACCATAAGAGGTTCGAATGAATAAGAAATTTGTTCGTCATCTAAATACATATATCGATGTTGTAAAGCACGTACATCAATTAAAAGTGAATAGATATTATTTATAGAGTCTTCAAGTCTTTTTTCATCTTCCATAGATTTTGCAGGATCAGATTCTACAAATGCCCATTTTGCTACATTCCGATAAGTTCTAAGATTTTTTTGGACATTACGCATATTTATTTTAAGAGGAATGTAAAATAACATTAATTTGTCACTTAGCTTTTGAATTTTAAATTCAATTGTCTCTTGAGTATCTTTTTTTGATTGGACTTTTTCTTGATTTAATATTTGCTTTTTTGTTTGTTCTGTTGACTCGTTACTTTGTTTTAAAGCCAGATATGTAAAAACCACATAAGCTATTGTTGCTACAACAAGGATTGAATCGATAATCCATCCAAATTCAAATTTATTAGCAGCTTCAGACAATGTTGTTTTTAAGATCATAATAACAAATATAAAATATATAAATCCAAAAACTAAAAAGAAAGCAGAGACAGCATAAAGAACATAAAAAGACGCTTGAGCAAAAGCTTTCAATTTATTACACATATACAAAATTTCAGAGTCACCAAAATATTCACCCATTATTTTTCTAAAAAGGTCAAATAAACGGTTATATTGAAAAAAAGTTGCAAAGCCCAATACAATTAGAATGTATGAATATAAAAAAAATGTAATTTCAATGAATGTTCCTGAAGCTGTATATATAAAATATATGAAACTTAAAAATGTTGTAAGAACAGAAAGAAACACAAGAATAATAATCTGTTTAATAATGAAAGATAAAGAAACATATTTGACATTTAATAATTGTTGTATGAAACAAGAAATAATATAAGAAGCTAAAATACAAAAAACGAACGAGGCGACTGGTATAAAATAGACACCATTTAAAAAAGAGATTAAAAAATCAACAAACATTAAACGGCCTCATTTATTTGATTATTCTTTGACCGTTTTTAATATGAACTACTTACAATTAAGAACAAAAATCGCGTAACAATCATAAGCAAAAATATTGTATTAATTTAAGGCAGTTCAAGTACATGACTCGAACTACCAATCAGATGCCCGGAGCGTGACTCGAACACGCGACCTCCAGATGTCTCAGGAATTTTGAAATTCCAACAAGACGCCGTCATTATTTTCCCTATGAGTCTGGCGCCCCAACCAACTAGGCTATCCGGGCTGTCGGATGCATTAGAATAAACATTTTGGTATTAAAAGATATTGATTGAAAAGGCGTTTTTGACGTGGGAACATTTTTATAAAAATATAAATAAAAGCCGAACAGTTTTATTGATTGCTTTCAAAAAATTGAAAATGAAAAATAAATAAAAACGAATGCTGAAAAACGGAAATAAAATCAACAGTGAGAGGGAAATTTAATGGTAAAAATAACAGGCTTTTCCGGAAGTCCAAGGAAGAACGGCAACACGAATTTTTTGATGGAAACGATTCTGAAAAGCGCAGCTGACACCGGCTGGGAAACAGATTTCGTCAATCTCAACAAAGCCGATATCGGTTTTTGTGAAGCCTGCGATGCGTGCCATAAAAGCGGCAAAGGATGTATCAAAAAAGATGATATGCAGATGATGGGCGAAAAGATGAAAGAAGCGGATGTCTGGATTCTCGGAACACCCGTTTACTGGTGGGGACCGACCGCGCAGCTGAAAGTGTTTACCGACAGATGGTACGGTTTGCCGCGCGAAACATTCCAAAATAAAAAAGTGATATTAGTCGTCCCGATGGAAGATACCGAAGATAAAACAGCGTCTCACGTCATCGGAATGTATCAGGACAGTTTTGATTATATCGGCGTTGAAATCGCAGATATCATTGTCGCAAAAGGCGTTTTAGAAGCCGGCGCAGTGAAGTCAAAACCTGAAATTATAAAACAGGCGGAAGAATCCGTCAGCAAAATTCAAACAAAAATGAAACAGATGTATTGAAAATAGAAATTGAAATAAAATTGAAAAATAAGTAAAATAAAAATAAACAAAATTAAAACAAACAAAATTAAAAAACAAAAACAGCAGGCGATCAAATGAAACTCAGCAAAGAATCCACGGACATCATTTTTGATGAAGCCCGAACGCACAAATATTTTGAAAAAACAGATATCTCCGACGAATTATTGACTCAGATTTACGATGAACTGAAAATGGCGCCGACATGGGCGAACTGCCAAGCCGGCCGTTTTGTTTTCGTGAGAAGTCCGGAAGCCAAGAAAAAACTGATTCCGCACTTAGATGAATCCAATGTCAAAAAAGTTGAAGCAGCGGCCGCAACTGCCATCATCGCGTATGACACGAAATTTTACGAATTTATGCCGCGCCTTTATCCGCACGGCGATTATTATTCCGTTTTCGCAGGTGATGAAGAATTTGCAACGCGTGCAGGACTTTTAAGCGGTTCGCTTCAAGGCGCTTACCTGATTATTGCCGCGCGTGCGCTGGGACTGGATTGCGGCCCGATGGGCGGCTTTGATAATGCCGGCGTCGACAAGGAATTTTTCCCGGACGGAAGATTCAAATCCGTCTTTCTGTGCAACCTCGGAATCGGCAACAAAAGCAAACTTCATCCGCGCGATGACAGATTCAAATTTGATGAAGCCTGCAAAATTCTTTAAGAATCTGACTGATCTTATTTCGCCCGGAGTGAAGTTTGCACCCCCGCAGCTTGTCGGTTTGCGCTTCCGGCCGCCGCCGCGCGCGAGCCGCACAAATTTTTAAAAACAATTAAAAAGGCAATCGCGTTTAAAAAAGAATCAAAAGAGATAATCAGACTTAAAAAAGAATCAAAAAGAGAGACAGAGGTCTCAAATGTCTCTCAACTTTTTTTCACAATAACTCAGCGGATTAATATCCTGTAGCCGTTGCCAACGCTTCCAAAACATCGGCATCAACGACACCCGTCACGGTTACAAATATGCTGTCACCAAGCGTCCAGGCAATCATATATCTGCCGTATTGCGGCACGTCATCGGTTTCGGCAGTGAACAAGACCGCGTCGTGACCGTTAAACCGAATCGTTGAAATACTGCTGTCATCGCCGTATTGAGAGGCGTGGCTGTCTTTCATTATCTGAATGTAATCTTCAGATGTTTTGGTCGTGTTCGCAATCGCGACATCATAAAACGTCAGGAAAACGGATGTTTCATTTTCACCGTATTGATAAATGCCTTGGTAGCCGAACAGCGCGTCAGTAACACCAATATGCTGGCCGTGAGATCTGACGGTTGCCGTCGAAAGGAAAGAAAAACCGTCGGGAATAGGATCTACTAAAGTTAAATTCGCGTCAAACGGCGGGATCGATACGGATTCATTTGAAGAATCATCGCTGTCGGAATCATTATTAGAGCTGTTGTTTGAAGAATCGGTTGAGTTATTCGAACCGTTTGTCGTGTTATTTGTTGTGTTGTTTGTCGTATTGTTCGCCTCGTCATCGCCGCCGAGACAGCCGGAAACGCCGACTGCCAAAACAGCAGCGAGGAGAAGAAGAACAAGAATGTTTTTCTTCATTGTTTTTCCTCACAGAGTTTTTAGAATTGTTTTTTAAATTGAAAAAAATTAAAGATTAAAGGTTGGAAGCTTCCGCCAATTCTTTAATGACGGAATAATTGACTTGCCCGTTAACAACAATCAAAAAGCTGTCGTCATACTGATCGCCGGACCAGTTGGACCAAACCAAGATGTATCTGCCTTGCTGCGGCGTGTCAACGGTGGTTGCCTCAAGAAGCGTTGCTTCGTGCCCGTTAATCGTCACGGTTGAAACATTGCTGTCGCTTCCGTATTTTGAAGCATGAGATGAAATCATGTCCTGAATGCACTCGTCAGCTGTTTTTGACGTGCATCTGTAAGCGGCAAGATAAACATTGGCGTTATCATATGTCAGCATATTTCTGTAGCCGATATAGGCTTCCAAAACACCGATTCCTTCCGTGTTTGCATTGACCGAGCGGGTTGCCAGATGCGTAAATCCTGCGGGAAGCGGATTGACGGTAACAACGCTTGCGTTAAATGTTGTGATAATCGTTGCGTTTGACTGACCGGACTCGTTTGAAGAATTATCGGGTTCACTCACGGGCGGTTCTGTCGTATTGTTTGTTGTGTTGCTGTCGGCATCATCGCCGCCGCCCAAACATCCTGAAACGCCGACTAAAGCGGCAGTAAGAAGAATGATTAAAATGAATAATGATTTTTTCATAGAAAAACCTCCGAACTTGATAGTGTATATACTCAATTATATTATTAAAGTGATTGGAGAACGCAATTTTATAAAAAATGAACAGACGATTTAAAAGAAATGCAAAAAAGAAATGCAAAAAAGAAAAAGAAAAATGAACGCTATTTGATAAAAGAAAAAGAAGAGCGAAGCGGCGTGCGCGGCAGCGCATTCGATCAGAAGAGAAAACAGAAAAAAATGAAAGAAAAAAATGAAAAGAAAAAAAAGAAAAAATGAGAAGGAGTGAGAAAAACATTCCCCCCTCTCAGCCGATCATTAATCATTGAATCATTTAAAGTTCTGATGCAATTGCCAATGATTCCAATGTTCCGTAATCAATTTGGCCGGCAGTTTGTCCTTTTGCGGCAAAAATTAAATTACCGCGCGTCCAAGCAATCATATCCGTCCCGGCAACATCATCGGCTGTCGTAAATTTCGCCGCGTTGTGACCATTGACCACGACTGTCGAAACATCTCCGCTGTCGCCGTCATTTGAATTGTATGAGTCTTTCATTTGCTGATAATATCGGTCGGCATCTTCTGTTGAATTTGTTTTGAAACAATAGAAATAAACGGTTGCGTTGCTGACGGTGTCGTTTGTGAATTTGTAATATCCTCTGTAGCCGTACAAAACATCCGTGATTCCGACGCTTTCACCGTTTGATTTTACACTTTGCGTCGACAGGAATTCGAATCCTTCCGGAAGATCGCGGACTGTTACAATATTTGTGCTGTAATTCAAATCCTCATCGGGAAGTGTTGTTGAATTGTTTGTTGAGTTATCGCTCTCATCTGTCGCATTGTCCGAATCGCTGCCGCCCAGACAGCCGGAAACGCCGACTGCAATGAAAACGGCAAGAATTAAAAATAAGATTTGAGTAAATTTCATAATTATCCCCTACCTGAATACCGAATCAAATGCTGAAAAACGAATCATAAGCAAATAAATTGATCAAAATAAAATTGATCAAAATAAATCGAAATGATTGAAAATAATTTGAATCATCCGCAAATAAATCGTAGTCAGCCGCAAATAAATGATTTTGATGGTATATTAATCGCGTGCTCGTCCAAAATTTTTAAAAAGAACAGCAATCACATGGTTTTGCAGGGCGGATGATTCCGACGGCGTTGTTCGGGCAAATTTTGACGCACTTGAAACAATTCACAAGACATTCATCGGAATCGGAAAGAGCGGGAATGAAATTGCCGTTAAGTTCTGTTAATTCAATAATATGAACGGGACAAATCAAAAGACAGGCTTCGCATTGATGACATTTGTCGGAAGAAAAAACGGGGAACCAATGTTTTGCCATATGAATCGAAATGAAAAAGTCGCAACAGATATAAAAAAGAATTGAAAAACAAGAAAAAGATTAAAAAACGCAAATAAAAATAGTGAGAGGAAAAATCCTCTCAACATTTACGATTTAAATTATATTTAAATTACAAATCGGAAGCTTCGGCGATTGTTTTGATTTCGCTGAGTGTTGCCGGACCGTCAACAACGACGAGCTTGTCGCCGCTTGCCCATGTCACAACATATCTTTCAACGGTTGTGCCGCCGGAAGTGGATGTTGTTGTAATGACGGTTGCATCGTTTCCGTTGATTGTTGTATTTGTAATATTGTAGGTAGTCGGGTACTTCTCCTTGTTTGCGTCAATCATCGACTGAACATATCCTTCTGCAGATGAATTGTTTGCTGTCTGGTAAGCGGAGAGGTAAACATTTGTTGAGTTAACGGAATAGTAACCGGAAAGACCGTTGAGCGCGTCTGTAACGCCGTCAATGTTCTGTTCGTCAGCAGTTACAGTTCTAATTGCCAAAAGCTCGTAGCCGGAAACTGAAACAGTAACAGTGCTGTTATTGAATGAGATTTCAGGCGTTGCGTTTGTGCTTGAATTGTTTGTTGAGTTGTCGGTTGTCGAATTATTCGTA
This sequence comes from Methanimicrococcus hongohii, assembly GCF_032594095.1. Taxonomy (NCBI): domain Archaea; kingdom Methanobacteriati; phylum Methanobacteriota; class Methanomicrobia; order Methanosarcinales; family Methanosarcinaceae; genus Methanimicrococcus; species Methanimicrococcus hongohii. The sequence continues at coordinate 2,085,929 of NZ_CP131059.1, read as the reverse complement.
CCGTTTGTATTATTGGATGAATTGTTCGTACCATTCGTGTTGTTTGACGAATTGTTTGAATTGTTGGATGAGTTGTTTGATGTGTTATTGTCAGGTGTGTCATCATCGCCGCCCAAGCAGCCGGAAACGCCGACTGCAACAGCAAGAAGAGCAACCAACAAAACGATTAATATTTTCTTCATTGTGTATCACTTGTTTGTTTTGTTAAATAAATCTGAACGAAAAGCCAAAAACATAAATTTTTTGAAGAATTATTCAGTCCTTCGAATCCGTTTTATTCATTGGGATTATTCAGGTATTCTTCCGAACCGCTGTATCCATTCGACGAACCGTTCGTTGAATTTGCATTTACGGATGAATTATCCGTATTGTTTTCATCAGTATCATTTGATGAATTGTTTGCGTCATCTGTTGAATTGTTTGTTGAATTGTTTACACTTGAGTTGTCGGACGTATTGTTGTCTGTGCCATCGTCGCCGCCCAAACAGCCGGAAACGCCGACCGCAACAGCAAGAAGAGCAACCAACAAAACGATTAATATTTTCTTCATTGTATCACTTGTTTGTTTTGTTTAACCAATAAATCTGAAAACACAAACATCATAAAAATCATTATAATTTTAGATTAATCATTCAGATTAATCATTCAGATTAATCATTTAGATAAATCATTATGATTTAGATCATTATGTTTCATTCCCCGAATAAGGCTGTAAAGCCGAGAACATCCCTGCCCACCGATCGGGGTCTTGCCGAAGATTTAATTCAAGATTTTCACCTTCGACACCTGTGTCAGCTGCATATGATGCAACTGAAACCGGTTCAATTGATTTGGTATTTAAGTACTCTGAACTTGTGAAATTTTCACCGGCGCTTTTGTTTTCGATTGCCATTGCTGTCGCAACGAACGCGAAAATCAAAACGACTGTAATGAGTAAACTCTTTTTGCTCAACCAAATCCCCCCTATTTCCTGATTTCTTCAAGCACGGAAAATCCGTCAAAATTATTTTGAAAGATCATCAAACCAATATACCGTGCTTGGTATAGTCACAAACCATGAAATACTCTTTATTAAGTTTTGCGGTCATTAATTTTAAAAAACGCAATCTGTTACATGATATAACGTTTAACCCGTCGATAATTGACGACAAACGATGTTTGAAAAGTTTCATAAAAATCGAGTGATAATTAAGAGAGAAAAATTATTTTAAAACCGATAGCCGCAGACCAGATGGATTGAAAGATGCAGGAGCGAGCCGCACGCAAGCGGCGGCCGCTTTACCAATCTGACTAAAATATATCATAATTTAAAATCGTATATTATAAATCGGATGAAATTCAGTTATCCAAAAATATTGGATACCTGTTTTTCACAAGGATATTAACGATTGCGGATGCGGATTCAAAAACGGATTTAGTTTGCTTATGTTTTCAGGAGTATGGCGTTCACTCCAAAGAATGTATTGAGCACCTTTGTTATCGAGTGCATTAATGTATTCATCACTGATTTCTTTATCCGAATCATTAATTACAGCCAATCCGATAATTTCTTTTTGTGTTTGTTGTTCCCGAACCCCTTTTATATCTTCCAACGTGAATAAAAACTGCGGTAAATTCATTTTGTTTACTGAATTGAAAGATTTGATTACAATTTCCAAATTTTTATAAGCAATTTGGAAATCAAAAGTAAATTCTAATCCGGTACTTCCTTTGGAAATAAAATACGGTGTATAGATCAATTCCTGTTCATCCAAATAGGCTTTCACATCTTCTTTGAAGACTGAAGCAACTGTGTGTTTTGCCAAATAATACATATCGGCTGTTTCGGAAATGGCCGAAATCAGATTCAATTTCTTTTGAGGGAAATCTTTTTCGGTTGCTTCGGTAATCAGTTCGCCGTTGTTAAGTGTTACTCCATAATTGTTTAGTATTCTGTCAAGTATTTCTTTTCTTTTGAATGATTTTGTTATTTCAAGGCCGCTCAATTCTAAGTCTCTCATTGTGTTGCCGTCATCGGAAAGAATTATTTTGCGCCCTTCTTTTTTGGCATAGATGTCTACCGTGTCATTAAATAAGCCGACAAAGGGTGTGCTGATTTCGACCCAATCGGAAGAAGAGTCGGTTGTTACGATTGTTTTTTCTTTCAGAAAATTATAGTAATTATCCATTACTTCATTTACCCAATTCATATAAATCTCTCAAATTTTTCTGAAATCCGTAGTTAATAATTGTTTTCAAATTTATTTTATCAAAAAACGCTTTGAGTGTTTTGATGTAATCATCTCTTTCAGCCAATTCTTTGACGGGAAAGTCATCTGAATCCAACGGTATCGCCCAGGCCAACGGTTTATAACCATTTACTGCGTAATGGATATGGCCGTTGTATTCATCCAACCATAATCCTGCAAACGGTTTAAATTTTTCCGGAACAGTTGAAACAATGTTAACAGGATTCTGATGGCGTGAATAAAAATCTATTCTTAATAATCCTGTTTGTGTGCTGCGGTCTTGATGATGTAAACTGATTTTTAAAGATTTTTTTCACTTTCTTTTACATTCACCGTAAAATTTTGACCTGAATCATCCGGTGAAAAAAGATACAATTGGAAATTCATCGGATACTCGATATTTAACGAAAATATTTCCGCCTTCTTCCCGTTTTGAATGATATATTTTTCAAGACTGACCAGATATTCCGCTAATTCTGCATATTGATTTGATTCAAAATAAAATCGACCGTTCATAATTATCACCAAAATTGATTTTAAAATATGAAAGATCGGCCGATTTTGAAAATACCGATAGATTTAATCCCGACGATTTATATATCCCGCAGCCGGTAAGCGGAAAATATTTGAGTGAGATCTAAAAGATGAACACTGCAACTTAGACAAGACCTATTTTCTATAAATAAATGTCGAAGTTTTTTAAAACAGTTTTAAAAGGGATTGAATTTCAATTTTTAAAAGATGAGACAATTGAAGCGAGCCGCACTCAAGCGGCGGCCGCTTTTCCAATAAAAAGAAAAACGTTTATGGCAGAGAATGATCTGATTTTTCGAATCTTTTTTATATTTCTCGTTTTATTCGATTTTCGGGAATCCTCAAGCGAACCGCAAAAACCGTTTTTCAAAAAAATAAACAAAAACGAAACAAAAAAATCAAAAAAACGATAACAAAAACAATACAAAAATCAAAGCAAAAAGACAGCAAAAGCTCTTCCAAAAAAACAATCACAAAAAAAATAGATAAGTAAAGAATTTCCGAAGAAATTCTTACTTAATTTTAGTTTAAACCTTTACGAGACAATTATGCCTGCTTCTTGTAAACCATGAAGTAGTATGCTGCGCCTGCGATGATGATGATCAACACAATTGCTGCAATGATGTACCACATGTATTTCTTGAAGAAGGATTCTTCTGCGGGTTTCTCCGGGTCAGGAGTTTCGTTTCCGGGTTCAGTGGGTGTTGTCACCGGAGGTTGCTCGGTGGGTGTTTCAGACGGTGTTTCGTCTGGAGGTGTAACATTTCCGCCGTCACCGACGATTGCATTGACGTAGAAGTATGCAAATTTGTTGGTGCTGTTGTCAGCTGTCTTCAAGTACATATTGTTGGCAATCTGCTTGTCCATATCTGTACTCCAGGAAATCTTAGAACCAGAGGAGAACTCAAGTGTCTTTGAAGAAACCGAGAGGTTGATTGGAGTGCTGTTGCTATAGTTCATACCAGGATCGAAGTAAACTGTAAGGTCAGCATCACCGTCATATTCAAGGACACCGAACTTGTCATCGGATTTAAGTTCAACAATGTTTTCGTAGTCCATAAGCCAAACACCGTCAAGTTCAACAAGACTGTCTTGTGTACCCTGGAACACGTCTTTCACGTGAACTCTGAGTACCTGAATATTCTTTTCATTGGAGATATTCTGTCTGAGAATCCAGTTGCTTGTGCTGTCGTTTGTGTTAACAATACTGGAGTTGATTTCCTTACCATCTTTGAGGAATTTGAGGTATGCTTTGTTACCGTCAACATCAATCTGGTCAACGATGAGAGTGTACCCTTCGCCGAGTTCTAATGTTGCACCAGTCTTCAAAGTGTACTTTTCATCATCATCGATAATGAGTTTTGCCATCTTATCAGGGGTAACATTGCTGAAAGCACCATCGACATCAACTGCATTGAACGGAACATATTTTTCACCAAAGAATCCCATAATCATATAGAATTCGGGGATATCAATAGTAGAAGCGCCATCCGCAATAGAACGCACCCAATCATATTCATATTCGACAGGTTTGGGTGTTGTTTCGTAAGTGAGGTCACCTTCCGGAATTTCAGTAGCGTTTGTACCAGTACCGAACTTCAAAACTTCAGTGTCAACTGCATTATCCATATCATAGAAGAATGCTGCAAAGGTTGTGAAGTTGAGTTCAGTTGAAGTTGGCGCACCGCCGACCCATGTAATTGTTGCACCACTGGCAGCGCCATAGTTAAAGACACTGCTGCGGATTTCATATGTGCCTGCATCAGTATACTCTTTGTAGAGATAGAATTTGTCAAGGCTGGCATCTGTTTTATTAAAGTTCTTTTCAGTCTTAATGTAGACACCCTTACCAAGTTCAATATCGGAATCAGCACTCAGAGTAACTTCTTCGGCTTCAAATTCTAATTTATAGTCGTCATCGACAGTACATTCGAATTTGCCGAACTTGTCATCAGATTTAACTTCAATTGCGTTGAGGTAGTCAACTAACCAAAGACCATCGATTTCAACGAGGCTGCTTTCTGTACCCTGGAAAACATCTTTAACGTGAACTCTTAAGACCTGAATGTTTTTGTCACCAAGAACAGTTAAATCAAAGATCCAAGTAGAGCTGTTGAGTCCCGTTTCGTTAGTGTTAACAATGCTTGAGTTAAGTTCTTTGCCGTCTTTCATGAGTTTGAGATATGCTTTGTTACCGTCAACATCAATCTGATCAACAATAATAGAGTAACCTTCACCCATTTCGAGGGTTGCACCAGTCTTTAATGTGTATTTTTCATCATCATCAATGACAAGTTTTGCAATTTTGGTTGCGCTAACTTTAGGTGCCACAGTTGCAATGGTTGCAGGAGTCCATGTACCATTAATGTTCTTTTGTCCGAGTGCAACGTACGGTTCTGCGAAGAAACCAATGACGGCATAGCCGAAGTTTTCAGCAGGAACAGATGTGTTTGCCCATCCGTCATATTCATAATTCTGGAATGCCGGAATAGTTGTGTATGTGACATTAACGTCACCTTTTTGACCAGCAGTGAATTCAAAAGTGATCGTTTCTGTTGAAACATTTTCATCAAGGTCATACCAAAGACCTGCCCAGTCAGCAGGTGTAATTGTAGCCGGAGAGATAGTTCCGCTACCATAGTGGATAATTGTACTTCTGATTTCGACGGAATCGACAACAGTATCTGCTGCGGCCATACCGGCGAATGCAAGAAGAACAAGTAATGCCACTAATAAGTGTTTCATTTGCATTTATTTTTCCTCCATATTAGAATGGTAAACACGGGTTTTGATTATTCGGTAATGAACGTAAATTCAACGAATTACATGAATTGTGAAATGTGTCCGAAAATCACTGAAATATCCGGCTTTTGCCGAATACAATGATAGTTACGAATACCCGAGCTTATACAGAGGATAAAACTGACAAAAGGGTTATTAAACTTTTGCGGTCATTTGAATAAAATTTGGGGCGGATTTTCACTTTAAAACGAGGAAGAAGTCGATAATCGACGACAACGATTTTTGAGAGCGGTAAAGCTATCATTTGAATTGAAGTTTTCGATTGATTGCAGTTTTATCGTGAAAATGCATGATTAAGAACGAAATCGGATTAGAATTTCGACTTTTTTTGTTGTTTTTTGTGGTTTTTAGAATTATTTTGAATTTTTGACGATTATTTTGAATTATTTTGAAAAATGTCGTAAATTCATTTAATTTTGTCGATTGGGAGATTTTGAGGGGATTATTGGCGGATTGAATGGATTGCAGAGAATAAAGTTGTTGCAAATTTTGCAACAACTGCGACAGACAGGAAAAACGGAATTAAGATTAATTCCAAAATAATAATTCTATAAAATCCAAATAGATATAATTCGAGAAAAAAGAAAAGTAATTTATATCAAAGAGTCTTGCTATTGATTGCTGCGTAAAAGCAGCGGGAAAGAAATCTATTCCGCCCACCGCCATCCGTAAGGCGGTTGTAATAAAATAGACCGGATCCAAATCTCCCCGGCTTTCCGACAGCCGGTGACAAAAATTAGTCGGATACACATGAGAATAGATTTCTTCCAACCTTGTTCTCCCGTAATGCTTATCATAATTTTTCATTAAATTTTATGTTGCGATGCGACTCATAAAGAAAAATTGATATACCACCAAGACAATTCATTGATTGTATAGCTGTTCATTCGGCTATTGAAGGAAATCTATTCCAAATGATCCCCGCTCTCCGGTATGCGGGGTATAAAATGGCCGGATACAAATGATCCCCGCTCTCCGGTATGCGGGGTATGAAATGGCCGGATACAAATATGGAGTAGTTTCCTTCCCAATTCTCTATTTTTGTTGTCAATTTGTTGCTTGAGTGCAACATTCGTAAAATCTCATAAAATAATCAGCATTTTCTGCGAATTGCTCTTCTGCCAATCGTATAAAGATATCAATTGCTGATAATGATTTGAATGTCAATAGTGTATGATTATTTCGAATTTGACTGTGTATGATTATTTAAAATGAGACTACTGATTATATTTACTGATTATAATTGATATTACAGGTGCACTAACATGTCAAATTGTTTTTATTTTATTTCAGATTACTTTTACGATGAATATCCTGACAATGGTTTAATGAAAAACAAAGACGGCACCGATGGAGAATTACATGGCAGACCTTGTTTCTTTTCAATTAAAGACACAAAACATCCTGAATTGTTTTGGCTCATCCCAATTTCGTCTCAACTTAAAAAATACAGAAATATCCATCGCAAAAAATTTGAAAAATACGGATACTGCAATACAATTTATTTTTGTAAGGTTTTAGGATACGAGAAAGCGTTTCTGATTCAGAATATGTTTCCGACGACTGAAGAATATATTGAATCAGTTTATACAGACACAAATAATGTCGAAGTAAAAATTGACGAGCGAGATGAAAAAAAGATAATAGGATTATCGAATGATGTTTTAAAAGCTCATGAAAAAGGGAAAGGCGTCTTTTTTACAGATGTTGATTCCATTAAAGAAAAACTGTTGATGAAAAACAAAAAGACTGAAAAGAAAAGGAATCGTAAGGCTTAACCGATATAAAGCTGCCGTTTTTAACAAAATCAAACGCATTAAATGAATGCAATAAGTTTCGCCTGATATGAGTAAATATTACAATTCAGAAGAGACAAAAAACAAAGAAATTGACATTTATTCGGCGAATATCGTTGCCGAAAACCAAGAAACATTCCAAAATAATTTTCTGACAGCTTATGTTGATCGACCGGATTTGACGGCAACCGAAAAAGTTTGCATCGGAAATTATCAGGACAAACATTCGTGGAATGAACAAAAAGGAAATTGGTCGTTTGATTTGCCGGAGATTTGGAGAAGTAAGCCGTGGTGTTTTGCGATAAACAATTGCTGTCGGCACTTAGAATTTTAGAATGATTTATTGATTGATGAAAAAGAATTGGTTGGTTTTAATGCTTTGAATATTGATAATTCGATTCGGAAAAGCAGAGCTGACAGAGATTATGTCGTATACAGAGGAGTAAAGGACATAGATTGGATAGAAAATCCGAATGTAGGGGGAACATTTACAGAAGATGCTTTTGGAAGTTTTTCATTGGATTTTAACAGGGCACTCAAATATTCAGATCCGGAAAAACCGATACTTTTCCAATTGAAATTGAGAAAAGGAATGAATGCTTTGTATTTAGACAAGGCGGAAAATGAAATATTGTGTCCGAGAAAATCAACATACATCATTACAAAAATTGAGAGTTTCAAGATAGAAAATATAAATAAGAGAGTGAAGATATACAGTATTGAAAAAATTTAAAAGTTGATTGATATGTGGTATGAATCTTTTAGTGAAATATTCAGATACGTCGGGCAAGCTCCCGAACCGACCCCGGAAGAAGCCGCCGAGATTGAAAAAACAATAAAAGAAATGAATGAAGATTTAGAATGTCAAATAAAGAGAATAAGAACAGGCATTCGCTTGGACGGGACAAAATACGATGATGAAGAACTCATAATATTTAAATCAATATTTGGAGAAGAAGGAGAAATTAAAAGAATTGAGAAATAAGCACATACTACTGAAAAAGTGAGAAGTGAATTGATATGCAGTGTGAATCTTTTAGTGAAATATTCAGATACGTCGGGCAAGCCCCCGAATTTACACCGGAAAAGAAAGAAGAAATTGAAAAAATGGTAAAAAGAGCAGAAGAAGAGATGAAACAAGAAATTCAAAGAATTAGAAAAGGGATTCAGTTAGACGGAACAAAATATCCCGAAGAAGATTTGATAAAAATCAGAGCTATGTTTGGAGAAATTGAAGAGTGAGTGGTGAATTAAAAAGATCTTGTCGATTTTCTGCAATTGGCGACTGACCAAACCCGTCGAATTCGACGGGTTAACCGTATGAAATGATCGAGTACAAATATAATATAATTTTTTTTAATTGTAAAAAAAATTAAGAAAACACCGGAAATTCCGGCAACTTTCTTTTATGTTCCGCCGATTTAACTCTTGAAACAATCGCATCACATTGTTCTTTGGAAAGATTAGATTCCGCTAAAACTTTTTCCAAATTTTCCGAACTCATTTTCGAAAATTGATCAATTCCGACTTTTTCAATCTCATATAACAGAGTGTCCAATTGCTCATAACGAACGCCGAGATCGTTTTCATCCGACTGGCCTTTCCAAAAACCCGCAGACGGCATTTTTGTCAAAACAGATTCAGGCAAATCCATAAATTTTGAAAGCAATCGAACTTCTGTTTTATACAAATCGGCAATCGGATCTAAATCAACGCCGCCGTCGCCGTATTTTGTGAAATAGCCGGTCAAGCGTTCCGTTTTATTTTTCGTGCCGATGACAAGCAAATTGCCGCGATTGGCATAATAATAAAGCAAAGACATTCGAAGTCTCGATTTCAAATTGCCCGACGGAATCAAAGTTTCGCCGAATTCCCAATAAGGCGAAGTTGTCGAATATTCAGCCAGTGCCGCCGGACGTTTGATTTCAAATGAAGATTTGGCGGCGGCAAACGCGGGAGACAGATTGATTTTCTGAAGCGTTAAGCCGAGCTGATTGGAAAGAAGTTCCGCATCCCGCAAATCGTCAGAATCAAATTCGATCGTGCTTCCGGGAGGCGCGTCGTAAAAGAAAATGGGATTCACATTTTCCGTGCCGAGCGCTTTAACGGAAAGAGCGGCAACAAGCGCCGAGTCAATGCCGCCGGAAAGACCAAGAACAACGCCGGAAGAGCCGGAGCCGCGGACAGTGTTTTGGATAAAATCAATAATTTTCGTTTCGGCAGCAGCCGCATCAAAATTTTGAAAAGGCGCCGGAACGGAGAAATGAACAGTTGTCATAATAATTAGATTGGAGCGGTTGGGCTTTAAAGTTTACTGATTTAAGTTGAAACGATTCAAAAAAGAATACGAAAGAAATAAATTATAACGGGCGTATTAATAGAATATTCAAATAAAGAAGATACGCCGCCGTTTCATTGAAAACGATTGCGGCAGTAATTTTAAGCGGGAAAATTTATGAAAAAGAATGAATTCATCAATGCAGACGCGCCTGTTCAAAAAAGACCCAAAGTCGACGAACTCCAAATGGAAGTCGAAAAAGTGTATCCGACCGACGACTACGGCAAAGGAATCATCCCGCTGACTCCCGAAGTCATGGAAATGCTCGGACTTTCCGTCGGCGAGCCTGTTGAAATCGAAGGCGAAAGAAAAACAGTAGCGCGCGTCTGGAAAGCTAACATTTTGGACGGAACGACTGACGAAACTCTTCGAATTGACACATTTATCCGCTACAACGCAAAAGTCACCGTCGGCGACAAAGTCACCATTCGAAAAGCAAAAGTCGTCCCCGCAAAAAAAATAACGGTCGCGCCGCTTGAAGAAGAACGGCTGACGCTGAGCGGGGAAATCGAAGATAAAATCAGATACAATTTAAGAGAACGCTATTTGGTCAAAGAAGACATCGTTCCCGTTCGAAAAGACATGCTCGGGCTCAATGATGTTTCACAGCCGGAAATGAAAAAACAAACGGTCGAATTCATGGTAACGCAGGTGACGCCGTCAAAATCACAAGTCGTCATCACCGACGAAACCCAAATCTCGTTTGAGAAAAGCGCAAACGGATACCGCAAAAAACATATTTCATATGAAGATATCGGCGGCCTCGGTGACAAATTGGCAGAAATCCGCGAAACCGTTGAACTTCCGATGAAGCAGCCGCGCTTGTTTAAAAGATTAAAAATCAGCCCGCCGAAAGGATTGATTCTTCACGGGATTCCGGGGACGGGAAAGACGATTATTGCAAGAGCGGTGGCGGACGAAATCGGCGCAAACTTCTATTACATCGCAGGACCCGAAATCATGCGCAGCGGATACGGTCAAAGCGAAGAAAAAATCCGCGAGCTTTTTGAAGAAGCCGCGAAAAATGCGCCGGCAATCATTTTTATTGATGAGATCGACTCGATCGCGCCGAAAAGAGAACAATCCGGAGAAGTGGAGCGAAGAATCGTCTCCCAGCTGCTGACCGTAATGGACGGCATGATGGATACGACTCAAGTTTTCGTGATCGGAACGACCAACAGAATTGATTCCATCGACTCCGCGCTTCGCCGCCCCGGCCGATTTGACAGGGAAATTGAGATCGGCGCGCCGGATGCGGCCGGCAGAGAAGAAATTATCAGAATTCACGCGCGTGCAATGCCTTTGGAAGGCTACCCGAAAATCAGAATGATTGAGGCAGCGCTCAGAAAAGCAAAAGAAACCGCGAAGTATAATGCCGATAACGGCAACACCGACAGCGGAACACAAGCGGCGGACAAATCTGCGATTGCCGATTACACGAAAAAGCTTGCTGCGGCAAAAGAGCAATACGAGCAGAATGCAAAAACAGTGTTCAAGGAGATGGCCGCGCAGACGCAAGGCTATGTCGGCGCCGACTTGGCCGCCCTTTGCCGCGAAGCTGCGCTGAATGCCGTTAAAAGAATCGCTCCGACAGTCGATTTGGATGAAAATTTGAGCGATGAAATTTTGGAAACGCTTGTCGTGACCAACAAAGACTTTGAGCGCGCGGTCAAAAACAGTGAGCCGTCCGCGCTTCGAGAGATTTATGTTGAAATTCCTGAAATTTCATGGGACGATATCGGCGGTCTTGAAAACGTCAAGCGTCAAATCGTTGAAACGTTAGAATGGCCGCTTAAATATCCCGAGAAATTTGAACAATTCGGAATTGAGCCGCCGAAAGGCATTTTGCTTTACGGGCCGCCCGGAACCGGCAAAACGATGCTGGCGCAAGCCGTCGCTCATGAATGCGAAACAAGTTTTATCAGCGTCAAGAGCACGGAATTGCTTTTGAAATGGGTCGGTGAATCTGAAAAAGCGATGAAAGAAATATTCAGAAAAGCAAAACAGGCGTCTCCGACGATTATATTCTTCGATGAAATTGACGCGTTTGCAACCGCTCGCGAAAGCGGGTCAGCAGGAACGCGATCGGTCGCAGAAAGCACGCTCAATCAGATGCTTGTTGAGATGGACGGCATCGAGCGCCTTAAAGATGTGTTTGTTGTTGCGGCAACCAACCGCCCCGACACGCTTGATCCCGCGCTCATCCGCCCCGGCCGCTTAGACAGAATGGTTTATGTCGGCGTGCCTGATCTTGCCGGCCGAAAATCGATTTTTGAGATTTATTTGAAGAAAACGCCGCTTGCCGATGATGTCAGTATTGACAGGCTTGCTGAGACGACGAGAGGATACACGGGGGCCGATATTGAAGCGGTTTGCCGTGAAGCGGTGATGACGGCGCTTCGAACGAATATGAGTGTTCAGACAGTGACGGCAGACGATTTTGAGACGGCGCTGACAGTGATTCGCCCGTCCGTCGGCGAAGAGCTGAATCAGAAATATGAGAAGATGGAAGATTTCATCAAACACAAAGATGAACCCGATGATGATTATTTCACCGCTTACAACTGAAATTCAATAATGAACCGGTAATCAAAATAACAACAGTAAACAAATAAACAAACAGAAAGCAAAATAAACAAACAGTACGCAAAAAAACGAATAAAAACCAAAAGATAAACAAAAAAATGAAAATGTATATAAAATAAAAGTGAATTAAATAAAGCAATAATAATGCAAGATTTTGCACAATTTATTCAATTCATTCAATTATCATAAATTCACTTTTCACAATTCAAAGAGGAAATGACAATGAAATATTATGCAAAGCGTCTTTTAGACAACAAAAAAATCATGTCAACGGATGCCAAAGAACTCGGAACACTTGAAGACATTCATATCAATGCCAAAACAGGCGCCATCATGGATTTGGTTGTCAGTCCCGCGGAAGGCTTGGATCTCGCCAAATATCAAAAAGAAGAAGATTACATTTTGATTCCGTTCGGTGCCGTCAGCGCCGTTAAAGACTATATCATTGTCGACAAAGACAAAGCAAAAGCCTTTATGATGAGATAATTCGAGAAATCGATTCATCTCACTTTTTCTCTTTTATTTTTCATTTCGACGCCTTGCGCGCGAGCCGTTCCGTTTTATATAATTTTTCCAAAATTCGTCCATCATTTTTTTATTTTATTTTGTTTTCCAAATTCGTCCGTCATTTCTTATTTTATTTTCAAATTCGCCTGCCCATTCTTATTTTATTTTCAAATTCGTCTATCGTTTCTTATTTTATTTTCAACGAAACCCTAAACATCCAATTTTAAGAAAATCGGTGAACCTGAACGCCCGATAAAACCTGAATCTTAAAATAAATTTCATTAAAAATGGCGTTCCGTTTTTGAAAATTTGAATGAAAGATGATGTTTCAATCAATCCGAGATTGAATTAAATTTCAAAAGCCGTCCCCGCAAGTTGAGTTTCCGAGCGAAGCGAGGAAACGAGACTTGGCGGATTCTTCCCAATCAAAATAAAAAACTAAAAACTATTGCTTTTTAGTGCTGCTCGACTCCTGCCAGGCCTGCAAGTCTGCAACTGTCTTTAAATGTTGCCGCTGCAATCAGGTTTGCGTTTCCGCGTGCGTGGCGGTTTGCGTTTCCGCGTGCATCTGCTCTTTTTTAAAAAATCCGTTCGCATTCGCGAACGTGCCGCCGCTACCTACAGATTTCTGTTTCCGCTGCTACCTACAGGTTTCGGTTTCCGCCGCTACCGTCAGGTTTGCGTTTCCGCTGCTACCTACAGGTTTGTGTTTTCGCTTGCAAGTCGGGTTTGCGCCGCATTTGCCGCTGCCGGCAACACGCTACAGCTGCCCGCCGGCAGTCGCAGCAGCTGCCCGCCGTCCGCGCGAGCCGCTCCACTTTTCATTTTATTTTTCAAAGCCGCTCGCTTCACTTTTCATTTCAATTAAAAACTCATCCTTCGTTTTTCAAAACAAATTAAAAATCAAAAATAAAAATTAAAAATTAAAAATTAAAAATTAAAGCAAATTTTCAGCCGTTTTCCAGGATTTTCGAACGTAATCGGGGAAATCGCCGTGTTCTTTCGCATAATTTTCCATAAATTGTTTCGTTTTCGGATCGGACGGATAGCCGCTGCCGAAATCAACGCCTTCCTTTTTCTTGAGTTCTTCGATCAACTCATCACGCCTTGTTTTTGCCAAAATGGATGCTGCCGAAACAACGGGGCTGATCGCATCCGCTTTGTGTTTTGAAACATATTCGATATTATCGGCGCGCTTTTCAAATTTTTTAGCATATTCGTCATGAACACGGCGCGCAAAACGATCTTCGGAAACATCCGCCGCATCCAAATAAACAATATCGAAAGATTTGTCTTCGGGAACAGACAGCTCTTCCATGACTTTTGAAAAACAAAGAACCATAATTTCATTCATCGTCATGATTTTGCGCAAATCATCGATTTGCTTCGGTTCAACTTCATAAATATACCACGACGTTACGTATTTCTTAATTGAAACCGCCAATTGTTCTCTTTTTTTGGCAGTCAGCTTTTTAGAGTCGGCAACACCCAATACTCTGAGCTTGTTTTCCTGCTCTTCTGTTGCGCAAACGCCGGCAATGCACATCGGACCGATGACCGGTCCCTTCCCCGCTTCGTCAATTCCTAATAAAATTTCCGGCATATCTTTTTCTCCAAATTATTAATATTTAATTTGTAAATTTTAATTTGTAAATTTTGGATTTATTTGGATTTGTAATATGTTCTTTTTCTTTTATGCTTTATGGTTTTTTGTGTTTTATTTTACAATTATTATTTTCAAATAATTGACTTAACGGCTTTTTTTAATAGGAGAAGGATTATTTAGGATTTTAATGACCCGCATTATTCCCGAAGACGAACGTTCGAGCGAACCGCTCGACACCGAAAACATAATTCACCACCCCGACATGGAACGCGCCAACGATTGGATCGTGACCGAATATGAAATTCCGTCGCGCAAAATCTGCATATTTGTCCCGTGTTCCAAAAAAAAACCATACCACACGAGCCCGTCTCATCAAAAATTCGATGAAATCATTTATTCCATGCTCGACGAAGATGACGTTCACATCGTAACTTTCGGAACCTGCGGCGTCGTTCCGAGAGAATTGGATGTCGAATATCCTTTTATGAATTACTCTTTCATGATGGGACAATGCAACGTTGCAAAAGTCAAGCGCGATTTCTTAAAAACCGAAACAAAAAGAATTTCGGAATATTTAGAACGGACAAAAGAGAATTATGAATACAGAATCGCATACTGTATCGGCGATTTCAGGGAAGCGATGACGCGCGCGTCCGAGCAGACCGGAATTCCCATAGATATTATTCCAAAAAACGAAACAATTGAGCGCAACATCCAACCGAATAAAAAATTCATTTACAACAGTCTCTCCTGTTCCGATTATTTGTCGGATTTTTCAGCGGCAATTGCAAAAGCAATGGAAACGGTCGGCATTATCGGAAAATCTGACGTTGTCATCAAAGAAGATGCCGATTTTGAAGATCCCGAATGGTACGAACATTGATTCGGATTGTTTGTTTTTATTCAAAATTTTTCATTGAAATTCGAGAGTATGCTGCATTCCATTTTTGAGACAGGATTTATTTTTTGTTTATTTTTTGTTTATTTTTTGTTTATTTTTTGTTTATTTTTTGTTTATTTTTTGTTTATTTTTTTTATTTTTAATTAGCTTTCATTTTTCTGAATTTGTCTTTTTCATTCATCTTTTTTAAATTACAACCGTTTTATCTTTTTCGAATTTGCTCTTCAAAATATTTATTTACCGAAATATTCATAAACAATACGGACCTTAGACATTTCTGCTTATTTTTATTTAAAAAACAAATTCTAAAGGCGTTGTAATTTTAGAATAAGTTCTTGAAATCACTCTCTTTTTGAAATTTTATAATCGAAACATTAAAATCCCAGCTACCCAATTATAATAATGGTATTATTCGGGAAATAAACATTTGATTATTTTCAGAATTAAAAAACGAAATAAAAGACGTACTTTTGCTGGTTTTAATCACGGGAGAAGGGGATTTTTCTTATGATTTGTTCAGTTATATTTGTACGGCTTTTCTAAAAACCGTTACTTTGTTGATGTTATGGAGGTTACATCAATATGAAATCGTGTTTAATTGATACAATTTTCCTTTCCGACAAACGGAAAAACTTGCTCCTGCTTTTACTTGAAGGGCCACAGACATCTGATGATATCAAAGATAAGTTAAATGTCAATTGGGGCGCGATGATTCCGCAGATTAAAAAGCTGGAAGAATGGGATCTGATCACCAGCAAAGATCGTGTTTATTATCTGACAGATATGGGACGCGCAATCGCCAACAATTCAAAACAGCTTTTAAACATTCTCTGCGTCTATGAGAACAATCAGAAATACTGGGCAACACATGACTTATCCGGCATTCCGCCGCACCTTTTAGACAGAATCGGAGAGCTCGGCCCGTGTAAGCTGATAGAATCAGACTTAGCACACGTATTTGACGCAAATAAAGATGTCGTTGAAGCAATGGAGAATGCAAAACACTGTACGACACTGTCCAATTTCTTCCAGCCGCAGTACAATAAAATGTATAACGGTATGATCAAGAACGGCTGCGATTTGACATTGATTTATTCTCAATCTGTTTTTGAAAGAATCATTTCAGAATACGTTTATGACGGCACCGCCGAATTGGATGATGTTAAGTTTTTAGACTGGAAAAAGACAAAGTTCCATGTCATCCCGGACGGTCTCGGCATCACAGAAATTTCAGTTACAAACGAGATGGCTCTTCTCGGTTTGTTTGACAGCGACAACAGATTCGACTCCAGATATATTTTGAGTCAGGGCGATCGTGCCCGCAACTGGGGTCTTGAACTCTGCGAACATTTGGCAAAAGGCGGCAAAAGAATTGAAACAGATGTTAAAGACTGAATTTTTCAGCTTTAACCTTCTGTTTTTAAAATACTTTTCAAACTATTTTTCAAATGTTTTCAAAATATAATTTATAATATTTTTTTCAAAAGAAGCTGTCCCTTTTTTTTGTATTGTTCGCTTATTCATATCCTTCCGCAAGCATCCTGCGGCAATTTTCCAAGTCTTCCTGCGTGTTGACATTCATTGCCAGCCGCGGGTCATCAACGATATAATTGAAATCCGGCTGCTCATTGTTGATGTCTGACGCATCTAAAATGTTGATTCCGGTCGGAACAATCAGTTTTGTATTTTTATGAAAGACTGTATCGGGGCGAATGCCGATTTTTTTGCAGAGCGCAATCGGGACATAGACGGAAAGCGCCGGTTCTTCGCATGTTTCATATTTTTCAAGGACTTCATCGATGATATCGGAGCGGACAAGCGGAAGATCGCACATCACAACCATGACGGGACCGTTTAATTCCGCTGCTTTGATTGAATAAATCATATCGCCGACATAACTGCCTTCTGCGGCTTCAATTAAACAAATTTCGGGGAAAGTTGTCTCAATCAATTTTTTTGTATCAGGCGTTGCCTGCGTCACGGAGACGTAAATCTTTCCGATGCCTTTTGCACCCTGAAGCGCGCCGATGATGTATGAAATCAAAGGTTTGCCGTTTAATTCAATGCAGGATTTTTCGCCCGACCCCATTCGCTGCGCGAGGCCGCCGGCCATGATTAAAGCGTCCAAAACATCCCTCCGTATAAAAGGAAGAGTATGACGGCAATTGATGCAATTGTTATGATGCGGCCGACTTCATTGGCTGTTCCGATGCCGTCACCGTTTAAGCCTTCAAAATGACGGTTGCTGATTTTCAAAATAATGAGCGCGGCAATTGTTGAAATGATAAGCGCGGCAATTCCAAGAAAGCCGAGCAGCAGTGTTGAAATGACTGCCGTAAAGAGAATGCCGATTGTGAAATTTCTGCGCGTGCCGCCGGCAATCGTCATTGAGCCGAGTCCTTCGCTGAATGATTTGCCGAACGTCGCAATTGTCAGCATGGCCTGTTTGCCGTTTGTTTCCGCAACTGTGACGACGATTGCCATCAAAGCAGCAGTTGTGAGCGCGCCGGTCCAAGCGGCAGACAGCCCTGCACCTGCAATTGCCGCAGATGCAATCGAAAAGAGTCCCGCGTACGGAACCGCACCGATTGACGTGGATATGTTTTCAAGAGCGGCGAGTGATGAATAAAACAAAAGCATCAAAAGAACGGCAAACGCAACGCCGCCGATGCCGAGTGACATGTCTTTGAGCGCTTTTCTTTTCTTTTCAAGCGATCCGTGAGCCGTCATGCCGTCACCCATGTCGGAAACGCCGTCCAAATGATTGAACCAAATGATTCCGTATGTCGCAAGCATGATCGCAATAATTGTCAGCGGCGTCGGAAGAACGATTTCTGCCGCAAACGTGATGATTCCGATCAGAATGCCGAGGCAGAACCCGACAATCGGATACATATAAAGGCGCTTCATCAGCGCTTCAATGCCTTCCATTGTGATTCCGACAGGAATGACGGATAAAAAACCGAAACCGGCTTTGAAAGCTTCCCAAATTGTCATTTATTTTCCTCCGCCTTCATTTCTTTTGCATTTGTTTCATCCGTCTTCGTTTCTTTTGCATTTGTTTTCTTTGTATTCATTTCATCCGGATTCATTTTCTGCGTTCCTTCATCTTCTGCTGCTTCCGACATTGCGCGCGAATACATATTTGCCGACACGCCGCCGAGGAGACCGCCGATGATATCGTCCATAAACATGCCCAAATGTTTTAAAATGCCGGGTTTGTTTTTGTCGAATCGGACGAATTCGAATTTGCCTTTGGTGCCGCCGATGTATCCGGCAACGGCTTCGCCGAGAATTTCGTCGGCAACAATAAATGAAAGGTCCTGCTCGTATGATTTTTTGCTGAGGCCGGGGAGAGTGCCTTTTTGCCCTTCCTTTTCCAAAAGGAGAGCGGTGTAAATCAAAAGCTGAAGATTTGAATCATTGATTGCGTAATCGAATTCTCTTTTAAAAATAATGCGCGCTTTTTCTTCGGTTTCAATTCCGGGATGCGGCACGTAAAACTCCATTGCGGTATTTTCCATATCCGCGTAAGTGATGCCGAAGTCTTTTAAAACATCCGTGATGTTTCGAGAAGCTTCTTCTTCAATGACATCCGGCTGCTCTTTCTGAAAGCCGTCATCAATATTTGATAATTTCATTCATCTCCCTCTCTTTTTCAGCTTATATCTCTTTTGAATAATTTTTAAACAATTAAATTTTCAGCTTATTTTCTGATTCAAGTTAATTTTTAAATTAATTTTAAATTAATTTTAAATAATTTTTAAAAATTTTTAGATAAATTTTAGATATTTGATAAATTTGTGATAATTTTGTGATTAAATTGTGGGATAATTTTGTGATAAAATTGTGGAATTTTGTGATAAAATGTGGATAATTTTGTGATAATTTTGTGATAATTTTGTGATAAATTTGTGATAATTTTGTGATAAATTTGTGATAAATTTGTGATAAAATTGGATAATTTTGATGCTTTTTAAATTTTTATAAAGCTTATTTCTTTTACGAATAGTGTTTTACTTTTATTTTCTTTTCCCTTTTCAAATCAGTGAAGCGGCATACCAAATCAAAATAATTGCCAAAACCGCTGCAATGGCAGTAATGACGGACGTAAGAATGATTAAAGTCGAAACACGCGTGATGTCTGATGCTTCCGGCTCTCTGTATTCGTTTCCGATGATGTAAGAGTCGGGCTTATCGAATCGAATGTGAAGCGCGCCTGCCGCTGCCGCCATCGGCCAGCCTGAGTTGGGCGACGGTGTTATTTTATGCTCTTTCATTGCCAATTTAAATCCGTCAATCGGGCTCAATTTTTCAAGATCTCCGACCATGAAGTTTGAAAAGCCGGCGCCAACGGCAATAAATATCGGTGAAAGGCGTGCCGGAATCCAATTCAAAACATCGTCGAATTTCGCTGAAAACCAGCCGAGATGAAGATATTTTTCACTTTTGTACCCGACCATTGAATCAAGCGTGCTTGCCGCTTTAAAGAGATACGCTGCGGGAAGTCCGAGCGGACCGAACACGACGTAAAAGAATACGGGCGTCAGCATCGCGTCGACATAGTTTTCGGAAATAGATTCAATGACTGCCGAAATGATTTGGCTTTTGCTCAGCTTTGATGTGTCGCGGCTGACATATGTGTACAATTCTTTTCGAACCGTTTCAATATCGTTATCCAATTTTTGCTGAATTTCTTTTGCCGGCTGAACCATGCATTTGATTGCAAATGTCGCTTTCAAAAAGATTGCCTGAGTCAAAATACCGACTGCGTAAGGCATATATTCGTGATGAGAAATCAAAACGACTGCAACCGCAAGCAAAACGGAGAAACAAATGACTGTTAAAGCCATCATGATGCCGTAAGCTTTTCTGTACTTTTTCGGCGCTTTCGATTTTAAAAATCCGATCAATTTACCGATCCAAACGACAGGATGAACAGCGGACGGCGGCTCACCGAAGATGAGATCAATAAAGACTGCCAGAAGCAAAACCAAAATCAATTCACTTGACGTGTATGTAAAAGCTTCCGACAAATATTGAAAGGCTGTTTCAAAAACCATAAACATTCGGCTCCGATTAAAAGTCAAACAAATAAAATTCAAGATTCAACGATGAATCAAATAAATATTAAACACAAACATTAAACACAAACATTAAACACAAACATTAAACACAAACATTAAACGCTAACATTAAACGCTAACATTAAACGCAATCAATTAAATGAAACTATTAGATGTAAATATTAAACGTAATCTTAAATGTAAACATTAAACGCAATCAATTCGATGAAATTACTAAACACAATCATTAAACGTAATTATCAAATGTAAACATAAAACACAATAATTAAAGTAAACATTTACAATCATCAAAAACAACAAAATTTTCATTGTTTTGCGGATTTCGGATTTTTCTCATTTTGGATTTTTATCCTTCTCTTCTTTTATTCTCCGGCACACGGCAAGAACATGGTCGCTGTCTCTTTCTTCCATGATCGGCAGAATGATTTCGTCCCATTCTTTCTTCAATATTTCTTCCGTATCTCCGTCTTCCATGAGTCCTTCAAGCATTTTTTCAACGACGGGCGGAATATGAGGAACATAACAATCCACGCAGCTCCAAACTTGTCCGCCTTTTGAACTTTGAATGTATTTGCCGCCGCCTCTTTCATCTTTACAGGGATAGAACGGGCAATAACAGAATGTACAATCCTGACCTTCAAAATGGCATGGGTAGTATTCGCACGTTTCTCTTTTGTTCTGCTGCAGTCCTTTTTTGTGCGTCGTGAGCGCGGATTTCAGTTCGCTGTCGGCGAAATCTTTTGCCCATTCGTCAAAAACAATCGGTATTGTTTTGATGAATTTTTCGTTTTCGGGACGCGTTCGGACGGCGATTCGGATAAAATCTTCGCCGAGTCCTTTAAATGAAATGCAATTGCGGATCAATATGCCGTTTTTGGCAAACCGCTCAACGAGTTCGGTGGACTTGACCGTCCGTTCGCTGATGTCGACTAAGAGAAAATTCGTGGTGGCAACGCCCGGTTTGAATCCCCAGACTTTGGAAAGCTCGTCTTTTAAGAAGTTGGCTTCTTTGAGAATCAATTCCCTGGATTTTATCAGATAATCGCTGTTGACACCGCCGCCCATTGACATGAGCGCAGCGCCGACGTTTTCTTGAAGCGGGCTGAGATTCCATGACAGGCGGGCGTTGTTGAGCGCTGCTGCAATTTCCGGGTGCGCCGCGCCGAAGCCGAGGCGAATGCCGGGAATTTCAAAGCATTTTGTGAGCGAGCGCATGATAAAAACAAATTTGTGATCGGCAACCAAATCGCAGACGGATTGGTCGGGATCGGAAATTTCAATGAAAGCTTCGTCCATGAAAAGAACGGTTTTTGATTTTTCGCAGATTTCCGCAAGTTTGATCAAATCTTCGCGTTTTCTGAGAACAGCCGTCGGATTATTCGGATTGCATATGAAAAGTATTTTGGCGCCGATTTCTTTCAATTCGTCGACCGTTAATGTTTCGACTTTTTCCTGCGGGATGTAAACGATTTCCGCATTTTGAAGACGGCATTGGATTTCGTATTCGCCGAATGTCGGATACGGGATAATGACTTTGTCGCCTTCGTTTAAAACGCATTGGCAGAAAAGTCTGATAATTTCAGTGGACCCGTTTCCTGGAATGATATTTTCTTTGGTCAGGCGGACATTCGCTTTCGTGCCGCCATTTGCATTATTTATATCGCCGTTTGCCGCGATTCCGGAGTTCAGAAACGTTGCCGCAGCTTCTCGGAATTTGAGATATCTGTTGTCGGGATAATTGTATGTTTCGGGATAGGATTCGGCGGCCAATTTTAAGAAGTTTAAACCGTATTCGGGATGATCGAACGGTGTTTTAAAAGGATTGAGATTGGCGCTGAAATCAAGTATCTCGTCTTCGGAAAGGCCGTATTTTTCGGCGTTTTCCTTAATCAGTCCCCCGTGAAGACATCCTTGAAAGCTTTGAATGTGTTTTTTTAACGGATTCTGACTCATATCGTCTCTCATAGTCTCAGCTATGAAATTGGATTTTAACGTATATTAAGCTGTTCGTATGGTTCATTTTAATTGTTTTTTTGGCGCAGCCTTTCGAAAAATTACTTTTGTTAAATCCAATCCTCTGAATTTTTATATTTAATCTTTTTTGATAATCATCACAAATTCTATATCGAAAAACGTCTTTTTCTTTGCATGGCTCGTTTTTCGGGAATTGTATCGGATATTGACGGCACGATCACGCATAATGACCGCCGTTTGTCGGTTGAAGCGCTGAAAGCGGCGCATATGATTTCGGGCCGCATTCCGTTTATTTTGGCTTCGGGAAATACGCTTTGCTTTACGAGAGCGATTTCCGTGATGCTCGGCACGCGCTCGCCGCTCATTGCCGAAAACGGCGGTCTTCTTCTGACATCTTATGACGGCGACCCGATTTTGATTGAGCCGCGTATGAGTGAATTAAAGGCGGCGCTTGCTGTTCTCCAAGATCATTTTGATTTGTGCATTTTTGATTCTCGCGACCGCGTCACCGACGTTTCTTTTGCCAAAACGGTTCAAAAAGAAGAAATTCTGCCGTTTTTGTCGGATTTTAAAAATATTCATTTCGTGGATGCCGAATATGCTTTTCATTTGACGGATAAAAACATTTGCAAAGGCGATGCGCTGTCAAGAATGTCTGAAATGATGAATATGAAGCCGAAAGATTTTGTTGCAATTGGCGATTCGAACAATGATATTGATTTATTCCAAGCCGCCGGCTTATCTTTTGCGGTTGCGAGCGCGACAGACGCGGTCAAAAAAGAAGCGGATCATGTCCTTCAAAAAGGATTCGGCGACGGTTTTGCCGAGATGATCGATTATTTGATTCAAAATGATTTGATCGAATTGGAAGATGAGAGACGCGATTATTACTTTTGATTTGGGTTAAATCAAAATAAAATCCATTGGACGTTTTTCGAATAGTTAAAACGAAAAGTGAAGCGATTGTTTTTGAAAAACTGAAATGAAAAACGAAGCAGTCATTTTTTGGAAATTAAATGTAAAATGAAGAGTTGTTTTTGAAATTGAAATGAAAAGCGGAGCGAACGTTTTTGAAAATTGAAATGAAAAGCAAAGCGAGCGTTTTTGAAATTGAAATGAAAAGCGGAGCGAACGTTTTTGAAAATTGAAATGAAAAGCGAAGCGAGCGTTTTTGAAATTGAAATGAAAAGCGGAGCGAACGTTTTTGAAAATTGAAATGAAAAGCAGAGCGAACATTTTTGAAAATTGAAATGAAAAGCAGAGCGGCGCGCGCGGCGGCGGCAGCTGCTGCGGCTGCCGGCAGCGGCAACTGCGGCGCAGATCTGAAACATGACCGGCAAGCGGAAACAGAAACCTGACTCCAAGTGGAAACAGAAACCTGACTCCAAGTGGAAACAGAAACCTGACTCCAAGTGGAAACAGAAACCTGACTCCAAGTGGAAACAGAAACCTAAAGGTAGCAGCGGCGCGTTCGCGAATGCGAACGGATTTCTTAAAAAAGAGCAGATGTAGGCAGCAATGCAAACCAGACTTGCAAACGGAAGCGCAAACCGCCACGCAGCAGCAACGCAAACCTGATTGCAGCAGCAACGCAAACCTGATTGCAGCAGCAACGCAAACCTGATTGCAGCAGCAACGCAAACCTGATTGCAGCAGCAACGCAAACCTGATTGCAGCAGCAACGCAAACCTGATTGCAGCAGCAACGCAAACCTGATTGCAGCAGCAACGCAAACCTGATTGCAGCAGCAACATTAAAAAACAGTCGCAGACTTGCAGGCTTAGCAGGAGTCGAGCAGCAACTAAAAAGCAATGGTTTTGAGTTTTTATATTCGTATGGTAAGAATCCGCCAAGTCTCGTCTCCTCGCTCCGCTCGGAAACTTGAAACTTCGTTTCAAGTCCGGTTCGCCGCTTCGCGCCGCCCGGAACTCAAATTGCGGAGGCGGTTTTTGAATTTTAATTCAATCTAAAATTGATTGAAACATCATCTTTCATCAATATTTTCAAAAGCGGAACGCCTTTTTTTATCCAAAATCTAAAACATTTTTTAGGGTTTTATCGGGCGTTCAGGTTCAACGATTTTCTTAAAATTGGATGTTTAGGTTTTTGATGCGAAATAAAATAAAAACGGCAGACGGATTTGAAAAACAAAATGAAAAACGCGGGATGAGTTTTGAAAAAATAAAACAAAAATGGAGCGGCTCGCGCGCGCCCGCCGCCCCGAAAATCACAAAACTTGGATTTGGACTCGCCCCGCGCTTAAACAGTTCTGAGCGCGTCCACCGGATTCATATCTGCCGCGCGCTTTGCAGGATAAACGCCGGCAATCACGCCGATAACAACCGATACGATGAGAGCGCCGACAATCACGCCGAATGAAACCGACATCGTAATTCCGAGCGCAGCGGATCCGATATACGAAATAATCAAGCCTAAAACTGTTCCGGCGGCGCCGCCGATTAAACTGATAACAACGGATTCAACGAGGAACATTGATAAAACATCACTTGAAGTGTAACCGAGCGCCTTGAGCGTTCCGATTTCTTTCGTTCTTTCCGTAACGGTCACAATCATAATATTCATGATACCGACAGAGCCGACAACAAGCGAAATGCCGCCGATTGCAATCAAAAACAACTGCATCGTCTGCGTCATGGAACTGACCTGCTCCAAAATTTCCACCTGATTCATAGTTCTGAACGGAATCAAGTCATCGTTGTCCAAATTGCGCTCGGAAACGCCTAAATTTCGAGCCAAGTTGCGCTCGATTTCTTCATCCGTTTCTTTAACCGTTTCATTGGATTCGGTCATGGCAAACATACTCGGATAATCGTCGCGGCCCGACATTTCTTTCATAACGGCAATCGGAATATAAATTCCCGTATTAGAATCGGCGCCCGTCACGATACTTGTGTTTTCGGAGCCGGAAATCCCTTTGACTCTGAACATTCGAGTGACATATTCTTCTGTATCGTTATTGTAGATCGTCACTTCAATTGAACTGCGCGTTGTGATCGTGTTTTTGTAATCATCATAAGCAATGTCCCTGCCGATGACAATTGCGGCCGTATCCTGATCGCTGATAAAAGTGCCGTCATACATCGGAACAGAACCGACTTCCGCATAATCCTCCAGCACCCCAATCACACGATAATCACGCGCTTCTCCCATGAAAGTAACCGTTCCGTCAACGCCCAAAACAGGAGAAACCGCAACAACGCCGCGCGTATTGCGGACGACTTCCACCTGCTGATCAAAAAACAGGTTTTCTTTGGTTGACATAACCATCACATAATTGGAACCGCTGGAGCTGATTTGTTCCGAAAAGAAAGCGCCGAAGCTGGCGCCGAGCGTAAAAGTCGCAATAACGGCGGCAATGCCGATGATGATTCCAAGCGCCGTCAGTCCCGAACGAAGCTTAGCGCTTTTCAAACTCTCGACCGCCATTTTCATGCTGTGAGAAAGACTGATCATTTCAACCGCCTCGGAATATTTTCAATATTCGTCATCAGACAAACATCCGTCAATAAACAAATATCCGTCAATAAACAAATATCCGTCAATAAACAAATATCCGTCAACAAACAAATATCCGTCAACAAATAACCATTCATCATACAGCCGCTCATCAGACATCCCTCAAAGCTTCGACAGGATTCATTTTTGCGGCGCGGTAAGACGGCTGAGCGCCGGCCAAAACGCCGACCGCGACGGACAGACCGATGCCGACCAAAACGCCTGAGTACGGAACGGACATGGAAAGCCCGAGCATGCTCGCGCCGATATAAGCAATCGCAAGACCGAGGATCGTTCCGATAATGCCGCCGATGATACTGATAATAATCGATTCGACGACGAAAAGCAGCAAAACATCTTTGGAAGAATAACCGAGCGCTTTAAGCGTTCCGATTTCGCGCGTTCTTTCAGTCACAGTCACAATCATAATATTCATAATGCCGACAGCGCCGACAACAAGAGAAATGCCGCCGATGGCAATCAAAAACATTTGAAGCGTGCTTGTCAGCGTGCCGATTTGATCCAAGATTTCCGCCTGATTCGTTGTCATGAACGGAATTTTCTCTTCATCGTCCAAATCACGTTCGGAAACGCCTAAATTGCGCGCGAGCCGCCTTTCGATTTCATCTGTCGTTTCATTAATATCGTCACGCGAATCCGTCATCGCGTAAATGTTGTCGTAATAATCTTTTCCGGTCATTTCCTGCATAATATGCGTCGGAATCGCAATCAGCGTATTTTCACTGCCGCCCGTGACCAAACTGGTTTCGTCGGAACCTAAAATACCGACGACCTTAAACATTTCCGTCACATTTTCTTTGGTTTTGGAATTGTAAAGCGTAATTTCAATCGTGCTTCGGAGACCGATTTCTTTTTTGAATTCTTCCTGAGAAATATTTTTTCCGACGACGGCGACATAAGAATCCTTATCGGTATACATTTGGCCGTCATACATCGGAATGGACAGGATTTCTATCATGTCCTCTTGCGTTCCGAGTATCGTCAGATTTTTCGCCTCATTTGCAAAAGTCACGACTCCCGTTTGCGAAACTTCCGTTGCGACGCCTGTGACGCCGGGCGTGTTTCGAACAATATCCAATTGAGAATCATAAAAAAGATTTGATTTGGA
The DNA here is from genome assembly GCF_032594095.1 of Methanimicrococcus hongohii. Classification (NCBI taxonomy): domain Archaea; kingdom Methanobacteriati; phylum Methanobacteriota; class Methanomicrobia; order Methanosarcinales; family Methanosarcinaceae; genus Methanimicrococcus; species Methanimicrococcus hongohii. The sequence goes on along the minus strand of NZ_CP131059.1, from coordinate 2,058,925 downwards.
AGCGCCGACCAAAACGTAATTTGAGCCCTGCGTATCCAATTGTTCCGTAAAATAGCCGGTAAAACTGCTGCCAAGCGTAAAAGTCGCAATCACGGCCGCGATGCCGATAATAATCCCGAGAGCCGTCAATCCCGAGCGAAGCTTAGCGCTTTTCAAGCTCGCAATCGCCATTTTAAAACAATAAGAAAGACTGATCATTTCGACAACTCTTGATTACGGAAAATATTACCGTTTAATGTTTACAATTTAAATTCATTCAGTTTACAATATTTTTGCTTAGACAATTTCATTCTTCATAAAGTCTTCTGAAAGTCTTCTGAAAGTCTTCTGAATCAATGAGTTTTATCACGATTTTATTTCTTCAAAAAATGAGAAAATCAAAAAACAATTTTAACCAATTTATAACCGATTTATAACCAATTTATAACCGATTTATAACCGATTTATAATCAATTTTGAAAGACAAACATCCAATTTAAAAAAAATCGTTGAACCCGAACGCCCGATAAAACAAATAAATGTTTTAGGTTTCATTAAAAAATGGCGTTCCGTTTTTGAAAATATTAAATGAAAGATGATGTTTCAATCAATTTTAGATTGAATTAATTTTCAAAAACCGTCCCCGCAATTTGAGTTCCGGGCGGCGCGAAGCGGCGAACCGGACTTGAAACGAAGTTTCAAGTTTCCGAGCGCAGCGAGGAGACGAGACTTGGCGGATTCTTCCCATATGAAAATAAAAACTAAAAACAATCAGATCCCCAGCTGTTTTCAGCTCCGGCGAAGTATTTTCTTGCGACTGTCTTTTGCTGTCAACTGGCTGAGCTTGCCGGTCTGCAACTGTCTTTTACGGTTTGCACTTGCGTGGCGGTTTGCGCTTCCGCTTGCAAGTCCGGTTTATGCTTCCGCGTGCATCTGCTCTTTTTTTAAAAATCCGTTCGCATTCGCGAACGTGCCGCTGCTACCTTTAGGTTTCTGTTTCCATTTGGAGTCAGGTTTCTGTTTCCGCTTAGAGGCAGGTTTCTGTTCCCGGTTGGAATCAGGTTTCTGTTTCCGCTGGGAGTCAGGTTTCTGCTCGCCGCTGCCGGCAGCCGCAGCAGCTGCCCGCCGCCGCGTGCGAGCCGCACAAATTTTAAAAAAAATCAAGAAAGAAGAACATATTTTTAAAAAAGATCAAGAAAGAGGAATAAAATTTAAAAAAATCAAGAAAGGGGAACATATTTTTAAAAAAAGTCAAAAAAGAGGAACATATTTTTAAAAAAAGTCAAAAAAGAGGAATATATTTTTAAAAAAGAATCAAGAAAGAGGAACATATTTTTAAAAAAAGTCAAAAAAGAGGAACATATTTTTAAAAAAAGTCAAAAAAGAGGAACATATTTTAAAAGAATCAAGAAAAAGGAACATATTTTTAAAAAAAAAATCAAGAAAGAGAATCGCATTTTAAAAATGAAAAAAAGAGATGAGAAAAATAAAAATGAAAACGGACGCGCCGTTTTTTCAAACAGTTCTCAGCGCGTCCACAGGATTCATGCGCGCCGCGCGCCTTGCCGGATAAACGCCTGCAATCACGCCGATAATCATGGAAATCAAAATTCCCAAGAACAGCATGCTGAGCGGAAACGAAGCCGGCATGCCGAGCAAAATCGCGCCGAAATACGAAATGATCAAACCAATCATCGCGCCCGCAAAACCGCCGAGGCCGCTGATGATAACAGATTCAATTAAAAACAAAACCAAAACATCTTTTGACGTATAACCGAGCGCCTTGAGCGTTCCGATTTCCTTTGTTCTTTCAGTCACCGTCACAAACATGATATTCATAATGCCGACAGAGCCGACCAAAAGAGAAATGCTGCCAATCGCCAGCAAAAAGTACTGAATTGTCGAAACCATCGAATTGATTTCTTCCATCAATTCCGCCTGATTAATGAAATAAATCGGAAGAGCGCTGCTGTTATTCGCTTCCCTTTGAGAAATGCCCAAATTACGAAGCAAATTCAATTTGATTTCTTCTTCCGTTTCATTCAGTTCTTCCATGGACTCCGCTGTCGCATAAACACTGCTGTAGAAATCTCTTCCGGTCATATCCTGCAAAACTTCAATCGGCACATAAATCGTCTTGAACGAGCCGACCGTAATCATTGATGCCGGCGTTTCCATCACACCTTTAATTGTAAAAGTGTTCGTCACGTCTTCACCATATTGATTTTTAACCGTCATCGTGATGCGCGAACCCGTTCCGATTTCATTTTTGAACTCATCGACCGCCGTATCATGACCGATTACCGCCATAAACGTATCTTTGTCGCCGATAAACGCGCCTTCTTCCATTGAAACAGACGTCACGTTCTGATAATCCTCAGTAACACCATATATTTCAATCGTTTTCGTCTCCCCCATAAACGTGACGTCCGCCGTTGCACTGATAAGAGGAGACACATCAACAACGCCTTTGGAATTGCGGATGACATCAATCTGCTGTTCATGAAGCAAATCATCTTTCATGGAGCCGATTGCAATATAATTAGAACCGCTGGCATCCATTTCGCTGTTAAAATAGTCGCTGAAACTGCTGCCAAGCGTCAAAGTGGCAATCACGGCAGCAATGCCGATAATGATGCCGAGAGCCGTCAGACCCGAGCGCAGCTTAGAGCTTTTCAGACTGGCAACCGCCATATTCATGCCGTAAGTGATGTCAATCATAATTCAGCCTCCGCAACTGCAATGCGACTCCCACATGCAAAAAAAACGGTTTCCGCATACGACACTGATTCTGCTTGGAGTCGGGTTTCCGTTTCTGCTTGGAGTCAGATTTCTGTTTCTGCTTGGAATCAGGTTTCTGTTTCTGTTTCTGTTTCTGTTTCTGCTTGGAGTCAGATTTCTGTTTCTGCGCGCCGAGTTTATTTTTCGTTTCATCTTCATCACTGATCCCTCAAAGCGTCAACAGGATTCATTTTTGCCGCGCGGTACGACGGCTGGGCACCGGCAACGACGCCGACAAAGACGGACAACCCGACACCGATCAAAATGCTTGAGACGGGAAGACCCATCGGCAAACCGAGAAGCGCTGTCACGATGTACGCCATCACCAATCCGACAATCGTTCCGATAATGCCGCCGAGAATGCTGATAATAATGGATTCGATAACGAACATCAGCAAAATGTCCTTTGCGGAATAACCGAGCGCTTTGAGCGTACCGATTTCTTTCGTCCTTTCCGTAACAGTCACAATCATGATGTTCATGATGCCGACGGCACCGACAATTAAAGAAATGCCGCCGATTCCGACTAAGAAATACTGAAGCGTTGACGTCATCGACTGGAACTGTTCAAGCGTTTCGACTTTGTTGACGGTTGTAAACGGCACTTTGCTTTCATCATCCAAATCGCGTTCGGAAACGCCTAAGTTTCGAGCCAATCTGCGTTCGATCTCATCTTCAGTTTCATTAATAGAATTGATATCATCAACAACTGCCGTCATCACATTGAAATCGTCGCGGCCTGACATTTGCTGCATGATTTCAATAGGAATAAAAATGGAACTTTGTCCGAAAGAATAGCCCAATTCAGAATCGGATCCAGAGATGCCGATGACCTGAAAAGATTCCGTGACATATTCTTTTGTGTCATAATTGTAAATCGAAATATCCATTGAACTGCGGACACCGATTTCATTTCTGAAAGAATCTTCGGCAATGCTTTTTCCGACAACGGCAACGTACGAATCTTTATCCGTCAGGAACCGCCCGTCTGTGAAAGTCATTTCCATGATATCGGCCAAACTTTCATTCGTTCCGATGACCGTGATGTTTTGCTCTTCATTCGAAAAGCGAACCACCCCCGTCGCGCCCCATTCAATGGCGACGCTTTCGACGCCGGGCGTGTTTGCAACGAGATCCGCCTGCTGCGAATAAAAGATACGTTCTTTGGTGGAATGAATTTCAATGTACGGCGGACCCTGATCCATTTGAGAGTTGACGTAACTGCTCATGCTGTCGCCGAGCGTAAAAACAGTAATAACGGCGGCAATGCCGATGATAATGCCGAGCGCCGTCAGCCCCGATCGAAGCTTGGAACTTTTTAAACTGGCAATCGCCATCGAAATGCAGTGGGACAAGCTGATCATTTATCGAGCCTCTGACGTATTTGAATCAATTTTTTAAAAATATAAGAAATGAAAAAGAAACCCGCCTTCAATAACGGCGGGCATTTCGATTGTTTTTTCGTTAAACTTTGATTTTAAACTTTGATTTTAAATTTAATTTAATTTTAAATCTTGATTTTAAATTTTGATTTTAAATTTAATTTTAAACTTTGATTTTAAATTTTATGGTTTCTTTTTTGAAATCAAAATTATTTCTTAAAATCACTCATTTTTCGAATCGGATTTCTTGTCCTTTTTTGCTTCCTTTCTCGATTTCCATTTTTCGGAAGCGGCCTCTTTTTGGATTTTCAGCCAGTCAATCAAAGAAATGCCTTTCTTTTTCTTCAAATAGAAATGCCCGACAACGGCTGCAATCGCAAGAATAATGATCAGATAAATGAGATAGGTCATGATTCCGGAAGACTGCTTGACGACAGGACCGATATCAAGCGTGATGCTGTCTTCGTGATAGTTGTCGCCGTTGTAATAAACGGCTTTGAACTCGACGTTGGAGTCGCCTGCGCCTTGCGTAATATTGAATTTGGCGGTGTACAAGTCATCCGCCTTCATTTCGCCGATAAAATATTCGGTCGGGTAAAAAGACATACCTTCCGCGACCGGAACAATGGAAACACCGCGAACGGTTCCCTGATGATAGTTCACAATGTCGATTTCAATTGTTTTTCCGGCGGTTGAACTTGAAGCCGCTTTTGACTGAATGGCTTTGATTCCGGAAGAATCGACTTTGATCTCGACATTTCTTTTGATGTTATACTCATAAGAACTGCCGGTCACGTTTAATGTCAAAAGATAGGTGCCGTCAACTGTATCTTCGGGAATGCTGACGCGGAACGGAATAGAAATGTTGTCTCCCGGCGCAATAATTCCGAGATCGTTGACCGCTTCGCTTGTAACAATGATATTATCTTTAGAATACATGTCTGCCGACTGAACTCTGGCATTCATCATGAAAGTGCTGCTGTTGGATGTGGAAACGGTTTGGTTGGTCGCGTTGTTTTTCAATGTGACCCAGATGATTCCTTCATCGCCCGGCATGAAAACTTCGGGACTGCTTGTCACGTTTTCAATAATAAGTGTTCCGCGGTTGTCGGTATCAACGATTCCGCCGATGTTGACCGTGAATTTCTGTTCGATCCAATTGCTTGTGTTGTTGGCTCTGTAGCGCACGGTTAAGTCGCGCGGGCCGTCGGGCGCGTCGCTTGCAACGTACATGATGTATTCGTGGTAGACTTTGCTTCCGGCGTAAATATTGTCATACGTTTTTGTCGATTCGGAAGTCGAAGCCGAAAAAACGCCGTCAGAGACGACTTGAACGGTCACGTTGTTCAGCGTGCCGTCGCCGATGTTTTCGGCTTGGATCCAAAAACGGATTTGTTCGCCCGGCTGCGCCGGATACGGTGTTTGATCAACGAGTGTAATTTTTAAGCCGGCGGCCGCTGTTGCGGTTCCCGAGAAAATCGAAAGAATGAGCATTAATACGATTAATACCTGAAATGCAGAGTTTAATTTTTGAGACATATTTTTCACCGTAATAAAAATTAAAACTTTGCAGATAAAAACGGGCTCCAAAGTTCCAATGTTTACCAATTTAGAAATCATAGTTTACAATGTAGAAATATATAATTTTCCCTTCAAATTCGTCGAAAGTTTAAATAATATTGTATTCGGAAGAAAATAAAATGCCGGGAAATGTGAAAAATGAAAATAAAAACGAAAAAAGAAAATGAAAAATAAAAAAGAAAATGAAAAATAAAAAAGAAAATGAAAACGATAAATGAAAAACGGAAACAAAAAATGAAACAAACCCGAATTTCTTTTTTGTATTTTCAATATTGAAAGACAAACATCCATTTTTCAAAAACGTTGAACCCGAACGCCCGATAAAATCCTAAATTTAAAAATAGATTTCATTAAAAAAAGGCGTTCCGTTTTTTAATTTATTTTATGAAAAACGATGTTTCAATCGAAATAGATTTAAGTGAAAGACGAAAAACCGCCCCTCCAACGACGCGTTTCCGAAGCGCAGCGGAGGAAAGAAGGAGTTGGAGATTCTTTCCCGTACGAAACAAAAAACTCAAAAGCCGTTAAGCTTAAAATTTTGCTTTTCTGATTATGCTTGTTCCTTCTTGCAACTGTCTTTTACTGCTGCGGCTCCTGCCGAGACTGCCAATCTGCAACTGTCTTTTACGGTTTCCGCTTGGCGGGCGGTTTCTGTTTCCGCTTGGCAGGCGGTTTCTGTTTCCGCTTGGCGGGCGGTTTCTGTTTCCGCATGCGTGGCGGTTTCTGTTTCCGCATGCGTGGCGGTTTCTGTTTCCGTGTGCATCTGCTTTTTTTTAAGAAATCCGTTCGCATTCGCGGACGTGCCGCCGCTACCTGCAGGTTTCAGTTTCTGCCGCTACCTACAGGTTTCTGTTTCTGCCGCTACCTACAGGTTTCTGTTTCTGCCGCTACCTACAGGTTTCTGTTTCTGCCGCTACCTACAGGTTTCTGTTTCCGCCGCCACCTACAGGTTTGCGCTCTGCCGCTGCCGGCAGCCGCAACCGGCAGGCAGCAGCCCGCCGCCGCGCGAACCGCACAATTTTTTAAAAATAACCAAACCCGGAAAGCTCTTTTTAAAAACAACCAAAACAGGAAATCTGTTTTTAAAGAATAATCGAAACGGAAAACGCATTTTCTAAAACAATCATAAAGAAGAGCACACATTTAGAAATGTAATCTGATAAGATAACAAATGAAAATAAAAATAAAAAATAAAATAAATAAAAAGTAAATAGAAAGTAAAATTGCAAGACGAAAATAGAAAAATGAGTATGAGGCAAAGCATTATAAAGTTCACTATAACCAAAATGATTTTATATTCCAAAATTGATTAGCCATGACGAAAATACGATAATGTATATCTTCGCCATGGTTAAAGCGAAGATAAATTACGGGAGACTTATAAATGTTGGAAACTATTTTAGACGGGCTGTATGCCCTCAACGATATTATAAACGCGTATCTTTGGCTCGGAATTCCCACCGTTTTAAAAGGAATCATCGTGTCATTTTTCTTCGCCTACATATTCAGAAAACCGCTCAAAAAATATCCGTACGTCTTTTACGCGTATCCGCTCGCCATTTTAGTTTGGTACGGAATGCGGGGGCTTGGTCAAATCATCTTTTCACGCGAAGCCGTCAGCGGTTTTTGGCTGTTTCAAATTTCGTGGCTGTCAGACATCATGTCCATTTTATCCAACCTCGGACTCATGACATCGATGGGAATCGGACTGATTACAATTGTTATGTTTATCGGCGTCCTTCCAAAAACGCCCGTTGTTATTGAACTTTATAAAATCAGATCGGAAATGTCGATCATCGGTTCAACGCTGCTTGTCGCGCACGGCCTTTTCAGACTCAGCCGCGCCACGCAGTATTTAAACGGTACATATACCGGCGATTTTAATCTCCAGTATTTGAGTTTCGGCATCATCGGCCCGATCATCACACTTTTGATTGTTTTGCCTTGGATTACATCATTCCCGATCGTCAGAAAGAGAATGAAACCGAGAACCTGGAAATTGGTTCAGACATATACCGCCGTTCCGATGTTTATCGGCATGCTTTTGTTCGGCTGGGCTTTTACGTCCCACGCCGCCGTCGGCAGTTATCCGGACCTCCTTTCACTCAGCGACTATGTGATCAACAGCAGAGGAAACGCGATTTCAATACAAAACGGCGTCAACTTTGCAAGCAGCATCCTGGGAAGCAAGATCTACTTGGGATTGCTCGTGACTTACATCGTTTTAAGAATCAAGAGAATGGGAGACAGAAAAAAGAAAAGCGGCAAAAAAGCGACTGAATGAAATCATTTCAGCCTAAAAAGAATTTAACGGGCTTTAACAGGTTTAACGGCCTTAACAGGCTTAACGGTCTTAACAAGATCTACGGCCTTTAACGGGATTTAACAGCCTTTGAATTTTTCGTACAGACGGGGAATCGGGAAAAATTTGCTTTATAAAAACGGCGGCAGACAAAAACATCATCTGCCGCAATTACGGGTGTGATTTAATTAATCAAAATGGAGATAAATTATGCGAATCACACGGTTTATTTTAATTATATCAGTGTTGGTGAGTTTGCTCATCCCAATCGGGACAGCAACAGCTGCCGATTCTGCTGCCGGTTCTGCTGTCGACGATGCTGCAAATAATGCAGCAAGTTCTGCTGCAAATAATACAGCCGGTTATGCAGCAGGTTACACATCCGCTTCCGTTGACATACGCAGTTCAATTATTTTTAAAGACACGCCTGTCGATTATGCCCTCAAAGGCGATGATTTTGACAGCTGGGCGATTACTCCGATGATTTGGAGCGGCGTCTACTATAAAATTAATACGAATGCATCAACAGAAAAAATGTACATCTATCCTTACAGCGGGTCATCGCCGATGACTTTCAATGAAGATCATACCGCAGCAGAAAGACCTTCTAAAGTCGATATTTACTACGAGACATTTCCGATTGTGACGAATTACAGTTACAAAAATTGGACGTACGGTGTCACCGACGAAGGAAAAAGTCAATACGGCGTTTATTCGACAATCAATTTATTCGGCGATTCATATGTGCTCATTTCGCCCGACAACTATGTTTTAAATCCGGGAGAAAAAGAACTTGAATACAAATACACGCCGGAAATGACGAAATTGGTGGAGCTTGTTATTGATAAGAGCAGCAAATACAATCGATCCGCCGGAGAAGAAATATCGCTTGGAAACGGCTATGTCGTCATTCCCGAAGAAATTGACGTTATGAGACAGAAAGTCAAATTGAATCTTTACAAAGATGATGTTTTGCTTGATTCTGCCGTTGTTTACGCAGGTTCGGGAAGTTCGAACTGCAGCGACGATGACGATGATGACAACGACCGTTCAAAAGATAAATCGGACAGCAGCAGCGACACCGGAAATACGGCAAATAGCGCCTCTTATGATAACTCTGATACGATGATTTCAAAAGGAGATGTTTTGGGCGAAAAAAATGTGACGTATTTCAGATGCCGCGTCTCCTCTATTTTTGACGGAGCAGATCATCCGATTGTTGAAATCAACGGTGTTTGGCTGATTGATTTTGAGACGGCTTTTGAAGTGGAAGACGCTGATTTCGGATATTTTAAAGAAGACGGTATTGGTCCCGATTCGATAAAATACAAAGCTGAAAATATCGGCGTGACTGAAAATACGACGATACCGCTTGGCGGGAAAACGAATTTTGAAACGCTGGGCATATTTTTGCCGCACAGCTGGGGCTTTTACGTCAAGAATATAGAAACGGCGGCGAAGTCTTACGAAATCAGAAGTCATATTTTAACGTCGGACAATTACAAAGAAGGGATTGAAGCGTTCAATTTCGCAGGTTTTTATTCTGACAGATATACGGGAACGGGATCCGAGAAATTTTCCATTCTTGTCGATGATTTGGGTTATTCGAATCGCGTGATTCCGGAAGGCTGCCTGACTTATGTCATCACGCCTGTTTCAACGAATTACCGAGGCGGTCTTGAAGGCAATTATTATGTGATGGGACTGCTCGGAAATACGTACATTCCTTTTTCGGAAACGAATACGCAGAAGATGATGGAGCTTCTCATCACGACGGGTGTTAAGAGAACGCTTGCGGTGGGGCAGCCGTTTGTCCTCGGAAATTATTCGATTGTTCCGACAGCGATTGATGTTGCCGGCAATAAAGTGTATTTGGAAATTTTAAGGGACGGCGAAAGCATCGGCAATTCAACTGTTTCAACAAACGGCGATGAAGCGGGAAAAACGTGGACGTTGAACAAGACGGTGTTGGGCGATGAAGTGACTGTCGCGAAGATTTACGTTGACATGGTTTTCCAAGGCGATTCGGACAGTTTTGTTGTTTTGGAAGGCATTTGGCTTGCGGATTACACGACGGCGCGAGAAATCAGCACGAGTGATGAATTCGAGAAATTGGATTTTATCGGCCAAAACAATGTCGACGGCATCAATCAGCTTGTATTCATTTCCAATGAGGAAATCGTTTTGGAATCAAATAAAAAGATTGAATTGACGGATGGGTTTACGCTGAAAGTGGCGAGCAACAGAAGCACGCTTCGCTTTTATTTGTCGACCACTGAGTCGCTCAGAAATTCGAGCAGCAGTGACAGATCGACAGGCGATTCGGAGAATGAATCAAAAGACACAAATGACACAAATGACACAGAAATTTCTGCGGATTCAGCATCGGTTGAAAATTCAAATTCGGGATTTGCTTCCGATTCGGATTCGAGTTCATCGTCATGGAAATCGGATGTGATTGCCGCGTCAGGAATTCTGACGATTTTTGCGGGAGCCGGTTTCCTGTTTTGGAATAAAAACGGTAAGAAATGAGAGTGAGAAATCGCTTTTATTTCTTCTTTTTTGTTTATTTTTCATTTCATTATTTTCATTTTATTTTCGTTTCATTATTTTCATTTCATTATTTTCATTTCATTATTTTCATTTTATTTTCGTTTCTATTTTCTTTTTCTTTTCTCTTTTCTTTTCCATTTTTTCGATTTTTTATTTTCGGTTCCATTTTCTGTTTCATTTCTTTTATTTCGGTTTTATTTCGTTCTCTGTTTCATTCTCCGTTTCACTCATTTTCATCAATTCCAATCAAAAGAAAATAATATAAAAATTAAAAAACATAGAATCAGAACATGACATTCAAAATTCAAAAACTTGAAACCGATGATGAAATAAATCAAGTCGCCGATTTGGCAAAAGAGATATGGACGGAGCATTACACGCCGCTCATCGGCGCGCCTCAAACGGAATATATGATTGTCGTTTTTCAATCGGTCGAACGCATTCGAAAAGATATTGCCGAGAATAATTACAGTTATTTTGCGGTTTACGATGACGATTATTCCGATAAGCAGGTCGGTTATTTGGCGCTTCGTCCGGATGAGAAGGGCGTTTTTGTCAGCAAAGTTTATGTTTTGAAATCATACCGCCAAAAAGGAATCGCGACGCTGATGATGGATTTTACATTGGATTTTGCAAAAAAAGAAGTGAATTCGGTCGAAACTGTTTTTGATTCTTCAAAATATGACCGACCGTGTCTTTGGCTGACGGTTAACAAAGGAAATCTCGGCTCGATTGAGTTTTACAAAAGATACGGATTTTTGATTGACAAAGAAGCGCTCACGGATATCGGCAACGATTTTTACATGAATGATTACATTATGACGTTGTATTTTGATTTGTGATTAAATAAAACCGGAAATGATTTTATCGAAAATAGAAAAACGGTCAGATTATTTTTGAAAAATTAATGAAAAATGAGGCAGCTCGCGGGCGGCGGCGGGCAGCTGCTGCGGCTGCCGGCAATGGCGGCAAATGCAAACCTGACTCCAAGCAGAAACAGAAACCTGACCTGCAAGCGGAAACGCAAACCGCCACGCAAGCGGAAACGCAAACCGCCACGCAAGCGGAAACGCAAACCGCCACGCAAGCGGAAACGCAAACCGCCACGCAAGCGGAAACGCAAACCGCCACGCAAGCGGAAACGCAAACCGCCACGCAAGCGGAAACGCAAACCGCCACGCAAGCGGAAACGCAAACCGCCACGCAAGCGGAAACGCAAACCGCCACGCAAGCGGAAACATTAAAAGACAGTTGCAGATTGGCAAGCTTAGCCGGAACAGGCAGCAGTAAAAGAAACGGCTTTTGAGTTTTTTGTTTCGTATGGGAAGAATCCGCCAAGTCTCGTTTCCTCCGCTTCGCTTCGGAAACTCAACTTGCGGGGGCGGTTCTTTGACTTTTCATTTATTTGTTTTCTATTGAAACATCGTTTTTTATCAAAATTATTCAAAAACGGAACGCCATTTTTTAATGAACTCTATTTTAAGATATAGGGTTTTATCGGGCGTTCGGGTTCACCGATTTTGAAAAACGGATGTTTAGGCTTATCTTGAATATAAAGTAAAAACGGGGGGAGCGATTTAAAAATTTATTGAAAAATGGAGCGATTCGCGCACGGCGCAGCTGCGGAGGCAGCACAAAAATGAAAAAAAGAAATGAAAAAGAAAGAAAAAGAAAAATCAAACTTGCGGCGAATGCGTTTCGTGCGCTGCCAACTGTTCCATCACAGCCAATTGTTCTTTTTTCATATGTTCAACAAATTCGACGGCGGGGACATCAAGAGTGATTTGGCCGTCGCGAATCGTAATCACACGATCCGTTTGAACGGCGAGTTCGTTGTTGTGCGTAATCATAATGATCGTAGAACCGCTTTGATTCAGTTTGCGGAAGTAATCCATCACTTCTTCACTCGTTTTTGAGTCGAGGTTTCCGGTCGGCTCGTCTGCGAGAAGAATGGCGGGGTCGTTGATGAGCGCGCGCGCGACTGCGACACGCTGGCACTGGCCGCCGGAAAGTTCCGAAGGTTTGTGTTTCATACGATCTTCCAGGCCGACCATTTTGAGAAGGCTTTTCGCTTTTTCCGGATAGTCGATGCCTTCTTTTTTGCTGGCATAAGTCGGAAGCATCACGTTTTCGTAAGCGGTCAATCTCGGTATGAGGTTAAACTGCTGGAAAATGAAACCGATTTCCATGCCGCGCAAATGCGCGAGTTCGTTGTCGTCCAATTGATTGATGTCTTGACCGTTGACGGCAATCAAGCCGGAAGTCGGGCGGTCCAAACAGCCGAGAAGATTCATGAGCGTACTTTTACCGGAACCGGAAGGACCGACGATGGCGACAAAATCGCCTTTGTGAATTTTAAAGTTCACGCCTTTTAAAATCGGAACCTCTTCCTCGCCCAGGTAATAGCTTTTGTAAACATTGCTGACATCGACGACGACATCTCTAACGGTTTTATTTTCATCGGCCAAAGGAAACACCTCGTTTTTTCACATTTTATGTTCGTTTAAAGAATATTTTTAGAATAATTTTTAGAATTATTTTAAAAATATTTCAGAATAATTTCATTTCAATTAAAATTTAAGAATATGGGTTGACGGAACACAATTGATTTAAATCTATCTTAATGTCAACCAATTTTTGAAAAGAAGATTTACAATAATATTTCAAAATATTTGAAAATATAAGATTTAGTCAAGCACATATAAAAATCAGCCGAGAAAACATAAGAAACGAATAAGAAAATATAACAGTCGACTGTGAAAACATAATAAAATAGGAAACAGACAATATATATAAAAGTAAAACAATTATTATTTTGTTTATAAATCTCCCAAAATAAAAGATAAGCGGGAGAAAAATGAACAGAGAGAAGAGGAATAATAATGATTAAAAAACCCGTTTTAAAATTATTGAATGAGCAGATCAACAAAGAATATTACGCTGCCTACCTTTATTTAGGCATGTCCGCCAGGTGTACGGATATGAACCGCGACGGATTCGCCCACTGGCTCAGACTTCAGGCAGAAGAAGAAGTCGAACATGCCATGAAAATTTATGATTACATCACAGAACAATCCGAAAGCGTCGAATTATTACCGATTGACAAGCCCGACATTAAAGGAAAAACACTTTTGGATTTCTTCAAACAAGCTTACGAACACGAACAGCTTGTGACAAAAACCATCAACGGCATCATGGATGTCGCGGTCAAAGAAAAAGACTACGCGTCCCAGATTTTCCTTCAGTGGTTCGTCACCGAACAAATTGAAGAAGAAAATCAGACATCCAACATTGTTGATGATTTGATCTTTGCCAAAAACGATGTCGCCGCTATTCTCGCAATCGAGAAGAAATTGGCAAAAAGAGAAGATGACGACTGATTTCAAATTATTCTAAATTCAAAATATCGCAAATATTGTAAAAAACAAAAACGTAAAAACAAAAACGTAAAAACAAAAACGTAAAAACAAAAACGTAAAAACAAAAACGTAAAAACAAAAAACAAAAACGAATCATAAAAACAAATCATAAAAACAAACGTAACAAAAACAAATAAAAAGTAAAACAGTAAACAGGATTGAAAAGAATCTTTTTTACTGTTTTCAAAATCATTTTATCTTTTTTACATTTCCTGATTTTCAAACATCTTGTTTTTCAGACATTTATTTTCGGCATTTATTTTCAAACTTTATTTTCAAGCTTATGATTTTCATAAATTTTGTTTGCCGTTTGTAATTTATTAATTATTTTTAATTTTTAAAATATTTTTAATTTTTAAAATAATGTAATTTTTAAGATTTTATTTTGGGAAAATGATTACATAAATGTATTATTTCGTGCCTCTGCTCGACGACTTTTTATATGACGACCGTATCAATTATTTTAGAAAAACGGACAGGTTTTTACGTTTTACACGGGTTACATTTATAAGAGGCAAATTAATGACAAATAATTTCTGTTCTAATTGCGGGCAAGCTGCAATTGATCTCAATGCGAATTTCTGTGCCGGATGCGGCGCGCAGATTCACTCATCACAAACAGAATCGACTTCATCAGAATCCTATTCTAATGAAAATTACCAATCATCAGGACAGCATTCCGGACAAACATATAACGAAAACAGAACTTATGCAAGACCTGACAATGTCGTTTATGTGAAAGAAAAAAGCACTTTCGTTTCAATAATTCTGTCATTCATTTTTCCGGGTGCCGGTCAAGTTTATAACGGCAACTTGAAAAAAGGTATTTACATGATGATCGGATTTTGGATCGGTCTGTTCGTATTTGTTTTTCCGGGTATAATTGTCTGGGTTTACAATATGTATGATGCTTATCAAGATGCGGAAAAGATTAACAGAGGAGAACTTCCGTTTATTGATCCGACCGCAAAAGACGCTGTCATTTATGCAATTACGTATATCGCGGCATTTTTCATTATATACATCGTCTTCGCAATTATTACAGCGATTATTATGCTGCCGTTTATGTTTTTGTAATAATAATTTGAAAATTCAAAATTTAAAATTCAACACAGATTTAATACGGGTGCAAATGAAATCCGTATTAATTCATTTTTGTTTATCGTTTTTATTCATTATTTTTATTTATCGTTTTATTATTGTTTAGATTTATGACTCAAAAGCAGACAGGAGAACACCCAATGGCAAACAATTTTTGTCCGAATTGCGGCGAAACGGTTATCAGAGAAGATGCTGCCATCTGTTACAATTGCGGCGGCCGATTGAGAGAAAATGAAACATCTCAAAATTATCAATCCCAAAATTATCAACCACAGAATAATCAATCCCAAAATTATCAATCACAGAATAATCAATCTCAAAATTATCAATCACAGAATAATCAATATCGGAATAACAATTACAATAACCAAAATCATTACAATGAAGCGATGCGAACTCAAAGAGCTGCCGCCGACCCGAAAAGTCCGTTTCTCGCGGTCATTCTGTCGTTCTTTTGGACCGGTTTAGGTCAGCTTTACAACGGAAAATTTTTAAAAGGAATTCTTTTCCAAATCGGAATTATCATCGGATTTATCTTTCTGATTATTCCCGGAATTATTGTTTGGATTGTCGGTTTATGGGACGCATACAATGATTCCGAAAAGATGAACAGGGGAGAAATACCTGTTGCAAACCCGACCTTTTGGGAAATCATGGGATTCATATTCTTCTGGCCGCTCATCATAATATGTTTAATTTTCATGTTTATGTTTTTGATGATACCGTTTGCACTCGTTTAAACATAAAAACAAAAAGCTGAACTTCAAAATCCAAAAATCAGCCGATTTACGGCTGATTCAAATATTTATTTTTTAAATTATTTTTAAAAATTTTTTTTAAATTATTTTTAGAAATATTTGTTAAATTGTTTTTAAAAATATTTATTTCGAATTAGTTATATAAAATTATTTTTTAAAAACAATCTCATCCAACGCTTTACGCGCCGCGTTTCCCGAATCGGAAAGGTCGGCGGCAGGTTTTCCGACGGCAATAACCGCCGTCAATTCAAAAGTCTCGGGCGCTTCCAATATTTTTGAAACTTGGTCTTTGTTTTTCAAAATTTCACCGAGCCATACGGCGCCGAGTCCTAAAGAATGCGCCGAGAGCAGAATATTTTGAATCGTTGCTCCGATTGCCATCAAATCTTTCTCGCGATTGTAAGACGCTGCCGTGTCCAAGAAAACGGCAATGAGAAGCGGCGCAGAAGAAACAATGTCGGAATAATGCGTTTGTTCTGAAAGCCGCCGTCCGATTTCTTTATCATCAGAATTGTCGGTGCCGGAATTGTCAACGACAATAAACCGCCACGGCTGATTATTCAAACCCGACGGCGCGAATCCGGCGCATTCAAGCATTGTTAAAACAAGTTCTTCGGAAATCGGTTCATTTGAATATTTGCGAACGCTTCGGCGGGAACAGATATTTTCGGTAATTTCATTTTGAATCAAAAAAGCACATCCTGGGACTGTTAATTGAATTTATGTTTAAATTATGATAAAATTGATTGATTAAATTGTCAGTTAAATTGTCAGTTAAATTGTCAGTTAAATTGTCAGTTAAATTGTCAGTTAAATTGTCAGTTATAATTGTCAGTTAAATTGTTTAGTTGAATTATTTAGATGAATTATTCAGGTGAATTATTTGATTGAACTGTTTTGGTTAGATTGTTAAAGACTGATTTAAATATTTATCAGAATGATATTTATAAGTTTGAATAATAAATAAACGATAAGGGTTACAGGATTAGAAAATATTTGATCAAATAAGAAGAGGGAAAGAATGGCACAAAAATATTGTACCAATTGCGGAGAGCAATTAAAAGAATATGCGATTGTCTGCTCAAGCTGCGGCACGCCTGTTAAAAGGCAAGAACGAACTGAAAATACGCAACAGTCTGACAGAAATGCAGAACAATTCGAAGAAACATACACGGGAGAAACCGCTTATGCCGAACAGGTTTTTGAGGAGGATATTCCGAGAACAGCGCCAAAAGAAAAGAATACATTTTTTGCAATTATTTTATCATTTTTCATTCCCGGTCTCGGTCAAGTTTACAACGGAAACTTTTGGAAAGGCATTGCTTTCATGATCGGTGTTCCGCTCGGAACGCTTTTTTTGATAATACCGGGACTTGCGATTTGGCTTTGGAATATGTATGACGCGTACACTGATGCCGATAAAGTCAATAAAGGAGAATTACCTTACAAAGAGCCGACTTTCTGGGAAATTATTATTTTCCTGCTGCTCCCGATTATCATCTGGCTGTTGATTGCCTTTTTGATTATCATGTTCTTCTTCATAATTACAGGTGTTGCATTGTTTGCATTCTGATGGAACAAAATGAAAGAGAAAATGAAAGAAGAGAAAATGAAAAGAGTAAAATAAAGAGAAAAATGAAAGGAAAAAACGGAACAAAGATTCAATCATTTCCTTTCATTTGATTTTAAAACTTATTTTTTCCAGCGCTTCAATTCGGGGAAATATTTTTGCATCATTTCGCGGGCGGTTTCTTCGGTCATTCCTTCATTTGACGAAACCATATGCGGAACGCAGAATTCGATCATTTCTTCCATTGTCGCGTCGGGTGCGGTAAAAGCGCCGTCTTTGTAACAGTAAACGCAGTAATCTTCGCTGGCGCTGCCGTCGGCTTCTGTTCCTTTCAATTCGCTTCCTTCTTCCATCGGCATGGCGCAGCACTGACAAAATGTTGTGTTTTCGGGTAATTCACTGTTTTCCATAATTTATTACTCCTTGATTTTTTTGAAAATATTTAAAATTCAATTAAATGAAACTTTACCGATTTCAAGCATATCGACAATAACGTCGGCGTCTTTGACGTGGATTTCATAAACAGACAATGAATCGCCGATCATTTCAAATGTTTCGGCAAGTCCCGGCGAATGCGCCAAAAACAAATCTTTGACATCGTTTAAAAAGAGTTCACTTTTGCAAACGGACGCATTGTAAGCGCGGACGTGCGGCGTATCGTCGTGAGATTTCGGAATCGTTGTAAAAGCCGCCGACTCGTTTTCTTCAAGTTCAGAAATTTTACCGCTGTCAAACCCTGTTGCAAAATAAAGAACGGAAGGATTCGTTTCATCACAGCAATAATTGACGATTCGAACATTCGGTTTGTCGTTGACGGAAGTTGCCAAAGCGATAATTCCGCCCTGCTTTAAAATACGCGTGTAGTCCGGTAAATATTCCATTAAAATCATCCTGCTCGAATGAGCAAAAAGAAAAGGCATTTGAGACAGATAAAGATTCAGAATACGGTGAAAGTATTCAACGGAGAATGAAAAAACAAAAAACGGGATGAAAAACAAAATAAAAACGACAGGCGAATTTTAAAAACAAAATGAAAAATGAGGCGGTTCGCGCGAGGCGGACAGCTGCGGCGGCGTGGCGGCAGAGCGGCAAGCGCAAACCTGTGGTAGCAGCGGCACTGTTTGCGATTGCGTTCGGATTACGATTAAAATGAGCAGATACATACGGCAAACGCAAACCTGAAGGCAGCAGCATTAAAGACAGTTGCAGACTTGCAGGCTCAGCCGGAAGCTGACAACAAAAGACAGTCACAAGACAGCACTTTGCAGGAGCCGAATGCAACTGAAAAAGCAGAATGTTTTAAATTTTTCATTTCGCACGGGAAGAATCCGCCAAGTCTCGTTTCCTCGCTGCGCTCGGAAACTCAACTTGCAGGGGCGGTTTTTAAACTTTTATTCAATCTAATTGATTGAAACATCTTCTTTATCAAAATTTTCAAAAACGGAACGCCAATTTTTCAATGAAAACTATTTTTAGATATTGGATTTTATCGGGCGTTCAGGTTCACCATCTTTGAAAATTGGATGGTTTGGGTTTCGATGAAAAACAAAATAAAAATGACAGGCGAAATCTAAAAAACAAAAAGAAAAATGAAGCGGCTCGCGCGCGACGCGCCGAACGAAAAAAAGAAAAAGGAAAAGGAAAAAACGACTGAAAAATCAGTCGTCGTCGATTCCTTTGTTCAGCCACGGGATCTTGGAGCGAATCTCTTTTCCGACGATTTCGATTTCAAGTTCGCTTTCGTGACGCTCCATTGCTTTCAAAACCGGATGGTTGAGCATACCTTCAAGAATGAATTCCTTGGCAAACTCGCCGTTTTGAATACGGGCAAGCGCGTCGTACATCGCGTCTTCAGATTCCGCGTTGATCACGCGCGGGCCGACCGTCATGCCGCCGTATTCCGCCGTGTTTGAAACGGAGAACCACATCTTTTCAAGACCGCCTTCGTGAATGAGGTCAACAATAAGTTTGACTTCGTGAACAGTTTCAAAATAAGCCATTTCGGGCTGGTAGCCGGCTTCCACCAAAATGTCAAAAGCCGCCTTCATCAAACTGGCAACGCCGCCGCACAAATCCACCTGTTCACCGAACAAATCGGTTTCGGTTTCTTCTCTGAAAGAAGTTTCATAAACGCCGGCGCGCGTACAGCCGACGCCTTTTGCGAATGCAAGTCCGATTGATTTAGCGTTGCCGCTCTTGTCCTGATAAACGCCGATCAACCCGGGAACACCGATGCCTTCTGAAAACGTTCTTCTGACAATATGACCGGGGCTTTTCGGAGCCACCAAAAAGACATCCAAATCGTCGCGCGGAACAATCTGGTTGTAGTGAATGTTAAAGCCGTGAGAAAAAGAAAGCGCTGCGCCCTGTTTCAGATTCGGCTCGATTTCGGAATAATAAAGCTTGGACTGCGCTTCATCCGGCGCCAAAATGTGAACGACATCCGCTGATTTAACGGCGTCCGGAACTTCCATGACTTTCATGCCGTCTGCTTCGGCCTTTTTCCAGCTTTTGCCGCCTTTTCGAAGACCGATGACTACGTCAAGACCGGAATCCTTCAAATTCAATGCCTGAGCATGACCCTGACTGCCGTAGCCGATAACGGCAATCGTTTTTCCTTTCAATACATTCAAATCTGCATCTTTATCATAATACATCTGTGCCATTTTATGACTCCTGTGAGTGAATAATTAAATAAATAATAAATTGAAAATCAAAAAATTAATTTCAAAAATTAATCTTAAAAAACTGATTTTAAAAATTAATCTTAAAAAATAAAGATAAACAGAAAAATGATGAAAACTCATTAAGTTTTCGATTCATTTTTCCGACATGATTATTTTTCCTTTGAAACGTCCTTGGGACCTCTTAAAAGACCGACTTTTCCGGTACGCACCATTTCTTTAATGCCGAACGGGCGAAGCAATTTTTCAATCGCGGAAATCTTCTCGCTGCCGCCGGTGATTTCAATCATCATCGTGTTCGATCCGACATCAACGACTTTCGCGCGGAAAATTTCAACGATTTGCAAAATATCGGCGCGGGTTTCGGATGTCGCGGCAACTTTGATAAGCGCAAGTTCGCGGTCAACATATTCTTCCTTGCTTAAGTCAATCACTTTAATGACTTCAATCAACTTGTAAAGCTGCTTGATCACCTGTTCAATAACGGCGTCGTCACCGTTCACGACAATCGTGATTCTCGAAACTTCGGGATCTTCCGTTTCCCCGACAGCCAAACTGTCAATGTTGTAGCCGCGGCGCGCAAAAAGCGCGGCAACACGCGTCAAAACACCGGAATTGTTCTCAACCAATATGGAAAGCGTGTGAGATTGCATTTCAGTCATTTCAGATGCCTCCGTATTTTCTTTCATCAATCAATTCATTAATGGATGCACCTGCCGGAACCATCGGGAACACATTTTCACCGCGGTCAACGCGGACATCAATCACAGTCGGACGACCGGATTTAATCGCCGTTTGAACTGCTTCTTTGAGTTCGGACTTCTTCTCAACGCGAATACCGAGTGCGCCGTACGCTTCCGCCAATTTGACAAAGTCAACGCTGTCGATGATATCGGTGTGCGAATAATGGCAATCGTAGAAGAGTTCCTGCCACTGGCGAACCATTCCCAAATATCCGTTGTTTAAAATCACGGAAATCACCGGAATGTCATTGGCAACCAATGTCGCAAGCTCTTGAGAATTCATTTGGAAAGACCCGTCGCCGGCAACATCGAAAACGATTTGGTCGGGGCAGCCGACTTTGGCGCCCATTGCGGCCGGAAGACCGTAGCCCATCGTGCCGAGACCGCCGGATGTGATAAGTTTGCGCGGCTGTTTAAAATTGAAATACTGGGCCGTCCACATCTGATGCTGTCCGACTTCGGTTGCGACAATCGCGTCCGGAGCGATTTCGCAAAGCGTTTCAATCACGAACTGCGGCTTGATCGTGGAACCGTCGTCAATGTATCCGAGCGGATATTCTTTTTTCCATTGATTGACACGCTTGAGCCAATCGGACGTCTTGCCCGAGACGATTTTTTCAGCCGTTGCCGGGACCAAATCTTCCAAAACGGCTTTGGCGTCGCCGACAATCGGCAAATCGACCGCCACATTCTTTGAAATTTCAGCGGGATCGACATCGATATGAATGATTTTCGCGCCGGAAGCGAAAGATGAAATCTTGCTGGTCACGCGGTCATCGAAGCGGGCGCCGACAGCGATAAGCAAGTCGGAATCCTGAATGCTGAAGTTGGCGTATTTTGTGCCGTGCATGCCGGGCATGCCGATAAAGAGCGGATGGTCCATCGGAAAAGCGCCCATTCCCATGAGCGTTGTCGTGACAGGCGCTTGGATGAGTTCCGCAAGCTTGTACAACTCAGAAGACGCATTTGATGAAACAACGCCGCCGCCTGCGTAGATGACCGGCTTCTTGGCAGCCGCAATCATTGCCGCCGCTTTTTTGATCTGCTGGATGTTGCCTTTCACGGTCGGTTTGTAACTGCGCAGCTCGACCTTATCGGGATAAGAGAATTTGAATTCGCTGATTGTTGCATCTTTTGTAATGTCAACCAGAACGGGTCCGGGACGACCGGTGGATGCAATATAGAAAGCTTCTTTGACGCTTTTTGGAATATCTTCCGCTTTCTGAACGAGATAATTGTGTTTTGTAATCGGAAGCGTAATGCCTGTGATGTTGGCTTCTTGGAACGCGTCATTTCCGATTAACGTGCTTGTCACTTGTCCGGTGAATGCGACCATCGGAACGGAATCCATGTGAGCGGTGGCAATACCGGTAACCAAATTCGTGGCGCCCGGCCCGGATGTTGCGAGACAGACGCCTGTTTTACCTGTTGCGCGGGCATAACCGTCAGCAGCGTGCGCTGCCGCCTGTTCATGACGAACAAGGATGTGGCGCAAGTCACTTTTGTAAATCTCATCGTAGATGTGGAGTAAAACACCGCCCGGATATCCGAATATGGTGTCCACGCCTTCCTTTTTGAGAGATTCGATGAACGCTTTTGCGCCGTTCATCTGCTCCGCAGAATTTTTTGTCATTAAAACAGCATCTCCTAATTGTTTACGGCCAAAGAGGCCTGTATCTTTTGATATCTTTATAAGATTTTTAGTATCTTTTATAAGATTTTTATCTTAAAGATTGGTTTCATTAAAACCGTTGTTTCATCTTTTCATATATTATTGCGTCTTTCAAATCCCCCGACCCCGATTTAAACAAAATCGGAACGGATTATTTTTCGAACTGAATATTAAGGCATGTTATTTAATGATTGTTTTAGAAACGCGGAAAAGTGAACTTTTTTGATTTTGAGTTCATTGAATTCGGATTAAATCGCTTTCTGATTTTTCAGATTTATTTCTGATTTAATTTTCAGATTTTAATCACTTGAATTCGATTTGAAATCAATCAAAAAAGCGTTGTGAATTAAAAGTAAAACCGCTTCAAAAGAAGCGGAAAACTTTATCATCAAACAAATCCGCGCTTAAAACGACCATTACTTTGACTCAAACGAGCCGGTTCATGCCGTTAATAACCGCTTCAACCGATGCTTCAATGATGTCGGTTCGGGCACCGCGGGCGGTAATTGTTTTGCCGTCCTTGGACATCTTCACCGTGACTTCAACCAAAGCATCCGTTCCGCCCGTAATTGCATCGACGTGATATTCTTCTAAAACAATATCACCGACAGACGCAACCGCGCGCTGAATGGCACGAATTGCCGCATCGACCGGACCGTCGCCTGTGTCAACACAAACTTCTTCTTTGCCGTTGACTTCCAAAATAACGGAAGCCATCGGAATGGAAGGCCGTCCCGAAACTGCCGAGAACGACTTTAATTTAACAGTCGGCTCGCAGTGGATTTCCAAAACGGATTCGGCAATCGTTTGTAAATCGGCGTCAGTCACGTGAAGACCTTTGTCTCCCATTTCTTTGACGCGCTTAAAAATTTCCTGTTTCTGCGCCTCGTTAGCGTCTAACTGAAGTTCCGTCAGCGCAAGCTCAATCGAACTGGCGCCCGCATGTTTTCCTAGAACGACGCGGCGGGTCCTGCCGACAAATTCAGGCTCGATCGGCTCGTAAGAAGCCGTATTCTTGACAAGGTCGTGGACGTGAATGCCGGCTTCATGCGTAAATGAATTGCCGCCGACAAGCGCTTTGTTCGGTGCGACCGGAATGTTTGTCAATCGGCTGACCAATCTGGAAACTTTGTACAAGTTTTCGGTTTTGATGCCTGTGTCGATGCCGTAAAGATGCTCCAGCTGAACGACTACTTCTTCAAGCGCCGCATTTCCGCTGCGCTCGCCAATGCCGTTAATTGTCAAGTGAGCTTCGGCTGCACCCGCTCGGAGCGCTGCAACCGTATTGGCCGTTGCCAAGCCGAAATCGTTGTGACAGTGGATGCTGACAGGCGCGCCTGTTACAAAAGCAAGCTCGGAGAAGATATTAAAAGTCCGCTCCGGCGTGAGCATGCCGACTGTGTCACAGTAGCAGAGGCGGTCCGCACCGTGCGCGACACCGCTTGCATAAAGCTCTTTCAAAAACTTAAAATCAGCACGAGATGCGTCTTCGGCGCTGAATTCAACGATCAGACCGTGAGACTTGGCGTATTCCGCAACTTCGCCCGCCATTGAAAGAACTTCTTCTCTGTCCTTTTTAATGCCGATATCTTTCTTCAATTTTGTTTCAATATGAAGATTGGAAGACGGAACGACAAGGTGAACGGAATCGACATCGCATTCAAGAGCCAGGTCAATGTCTGATGTGCGCATTCTGCAGTAGCTGCAGATTTCGGCATTGAGACCCAGACCGGCAACCGCTTTGATGGCGGCGCGCTCTCCTTCGGATGTCACTGCGGATCCCGCTTCAATAATGTGAAGGCCGAGCTCATCCAAAGCTGTCGCTATTTTCAGTTTATCATCTGTACTTAACGCTACGCCCGGAGTTTGTTCACCGTCACGAAGCGTTGTATCAAGGAAACGCAGATTTTCGAATAATATAATCCCCTCTTTTTATAATGAATTCGGGCGGCACCCGCTTGATTAAATCGTTTGAAATCTGTTCGATTAAAAATCAATACGGTTACCGAATAAGATTGAAAATTCGTTTATCTTTTAAATATGTTTTCATACATCTGTCATTGTTTATCATGATAATAAACCGCATGAAGAACAACAATAAAACCCGATGCAGTCAATAAGATATGAAATATTAATAAAACCCGTTTCGGTGATAAATGGTGATACATTTAAATATATTCTATGAAATTAGAAAGAAACATGTTTACTGCAACGGTTACTCCCAGTTTCGGAGAAGTGGACGGTCTCGGCCATATCAACAACACAGTCCTCGCGCGCTGGTTTGAGATGGCAAGAAACCCGTTTTTCCGCATTTTTGAACCGAATTTGAATTTATCTCATGATGTTTGGCCGCTGATTATGGCGCATACCGATTTTAATTTTGTCGGCGAACTGTTTTTTGAATTCGATGTCGAGCTTCGCTCATATATTGAAAAGATCGGCACGAAATCCTTTACGGTTTATCATGAAGCGTGGCAGGAAGGACGTCTTTGCACATACGGAAGAGCTGTTGTCGTCCATTATGATTTTAAAGCCGGCGTAACAACGCCGATTCCGGAAGATAAAAAAGCGAAATTAATGGAACATATGGTTCCGGAAGGATTGGCGAAGGATTGAATTTAAAAATAACTTAAAAATTAAAAACGATTATTCTAATTTTTCAAAAACGGTGAATAAAAATTTGATTCTGCACGCAGTGTGTGCCGAATTGCCAATTCGCTACGCAGTGCGTAGTGATTTAGAAAAAAGATATTGACATCGTAAGAATGTTTAAGAAATAAAAAGAGAAATTAAAATTGAAAACGGATTGAAATTTGTTAAATCTTAATTAATTCATGCATTACAATTCCTCAGTCTTAAATTCAGAATACCCCTCATAAAAATAACTCGCATCTATACCTTTCATAAACAATTCACGCTCGTTTATTTTATCGGTTAAGGCGTTTTTTAACAGCACTTTAATTTCAATATCTTTGACGGGGCTCCGTTCCATTGCTGAAAGATAGTCATTCTTGTCAACATTATTCCAATCAATAACTTTCCCGAGTTCTTTTTTCAAGATCAGATCCAGCCAAATACGTGTTGCTCTTCCATTTCCTTCACGAAACGGATGTGCAATATTCATTTCAACGTATTTTTCAATAATTTCGTCAAACGTATTTTGCGGCATTTTATCAATAAATTCTAAAGATTGTTCCAAATACATCAGCGGCGCAAATCTGAAATTTCCTTTTGAAATATTGACATCGCGAAGAGTGCCTGCAAATTCGTAAATATCCCCGAATAAATAATTGTGAACCTGTTTGAGCCCTTTAAAAGTTCCGACTTCAATACCGGAGATGTCGCCGCTGTCAAAAAGTCGTTTTGCATTTATTTTACTGATTCGTTCCTCTTCTCGATTCAATTCCGCCTGATATTTAATTCCGAGTTTATTTTTTAGAATTGTCATTCAGTTGACTCCGATTATATTTTCAAATACTTTTTCAGCAAAAATGAGAAGAGAAAAATAAATCGAAATTTAATGTTATCAATAATTTTGTATTTATTTCAAAAATTCAAAATTATTCTTCGCCTTCAACAATTCCACCGTTCGGCTCGGTCTCGCGATAAATCTGACCTTCAAAACGATAAATTTTCGCGCCGTATTTCCACATCATCGGCGTCATGCCTGCTTTGACGCAAGTCTGGCAGAGGAATTCAATCGCGTCCCAGCCTTGATCTGACGCCACTTGCGGCAGAAGCAAACCGCGATGGTCGCCGTATTCAGCCATTAAACCGTGCGTTCCGATTTTGATTTGATTGGCGTAAGTCGTAAAAGCGCCTTCAACAGGTTCGGGAAGCGTCAGAGTTGTCACTTCAACCGTTGTTTTCAAAAAGTCTTTTTTCTCAATCGGGAAAAAGCGCGGATCCTCAAAAGCCGCGGCAACCGCCGATTTAACCAAAACTTCTTTGAGCGGCAAAACAGGATAAGGATAGCCGATACAGCCGCGAAGATCGCCGTCTTTTTCAAGCGTGACAAAAGCGCCGCGCTTTTCCGAAAAAATGACGGGAAGAGAAGGCAAATCATCTTCGGGCTCTTTGCCGTCCAAAACATTTTCAATTGCCTTTCGGGCTGTTTTGACGGCGAGAACGCCTTCGCTTTTATGAAGAATATTTTTAGACATTTTTTCACCCGTAAAATTACAATCAATAGAATTGATTATCAGAATTATTTTGAATTAAATAGATAATTGATTATTAAAATTATTAGAATTTTTAGAAATTAATTATATTAAAATTACTTAGAATTTTTAGAAATTAATTATTAAATAATTGATTTAGTTAAATTATTTAAAAAAATTTAGATTTTAAAAAGATCTAAAAAATTATTGCAAATCAGATTCACCGGAATCGATTCCGCGTCTGCGCGCTGCCGCTTCTCTGAGCACTTTGATGCCCGGAAGTTCTGTTCCCGACAAATATTCAATGCAAGCGCCGCCGCCCGTGCTGATGTGCGAAAACTGCGTGTCCATTCCGAGACGGTGGACTTCGGCGGAAATGTGGCCGCCGCCGATGATTGAAAACTTCGCGTTTGTCGCGGCGCGGATAATTTCATGCGTTCCCACCGCAAAATCAGGATTTTCGGAAACGCCTGCGGGACCGTTTAAAATGACGGTTCCTGCTGATTCAAGAATAGAAGTGTAAGAAACAATGGTTTCAAGACCGATATCGTTTGCCGGATATTGAGATTTCCCCATTTCTTTGATGTTTGCTTCCACGCGTTTTCCGTCAATATTGAGCGCAACATCGACCGGATAGCGGATTTTGTCGCCGAATTCCTTAAGCATATTTCGAACCGGCGGAATGTAAGACGCGTAACCTAATTTTTCAATCAAATCCATATTGATTTGACCGATGTTGAAGCCGGCTGCCGCGAGAACGACATTTCCGACAATGCCGCTGAACAAAACAATGTCGGCGCTGCCTTTGGAAAGAACGTTGTTCGCAACGCGCAGCGAGTCATCTACTTTCGCGCCGCCGAGAGCGTAAACGCAGGGGCGCTCGCCGTCCAAACCGCGGTCAAGGCTGAGAATTTCGGACTCCATGATCCTGCCGGCGCCGCACGGAATGTCGCGCGTGAATCCGACAACGGACAAGTGCGAGCGGTGGGAAACGGCAAAAGCGTCATTGAAGAAATAATCGATATAAGGCAAAAGTTTTTTAACAAAATAAGAATCAGCGTGTTCGTCGGCGGAAAGTTCGAGAGATTCTTCGGAAAAGAATCGGACATTTTCAAGTAAAATAATGTCTCCGGGCTCCATCGCGGAAATGCATGACCGCGCGTAAGAGCCGAAAATGTCGTCAACGTAGCGGACTTCTCTTCCGATCAGCTGAGATAAAACCTTTGCGTGAGACTGCATGGTCATGAAATCTGATTTCCCGGGGCGGCTCTGGTGCGCCAAAAGAATAACTTTCGCGTCTTTCAAGTCATTGATCGTTCGGATGTGGCTTTTGATACGGGAATCATCTAAGATTCTGCCGTCAGGACCCATCGGCGCGTTAAAATCGACTCTTAAAAGAACAGTTTTTCCCGAAATATCAAAATCATCAATCGTAAAGAAATCTTTTGTCAACGTCAAACCTCTCGCCGTCTCTGTAATTCATCAACATATTCAAAAAGCGGAATGTGCAATTGAATACATTGAATATGCAGTTGGATACAATTATACAATTTCATTTGTTTGAAAGGGATTTCAAACACATTTTCCAATCTTAATCATTCACACAATGATTATTAAGGTTATTGTTTAACCGTTTGTTTAACCGTTTGTTTAACCGTTTAAGGTCGTTTAAAATTATTGTTTAAGCCCGCCGTCTCCTGTCAAAATCCGCCCGTAAGTCCCGAGGATTTTCAAGCGCAAACACCGCTTTTCAACCAGCTTCAAAGCGTCGGCGACATTTTGATTCGACGGGGCGCCTTCAAAATCAATGTAGAAATTGTATTCGCCGAGTGACTTTTTGGACGGTCTGGATTCAATGCGCGTCAGATTAATGCTGTAATCGGAAAACACTTCCAAGATATGAAAAAGCGCTCCCGGCTTGTCTTGAAGCGGGGACACGATAACGGATGTCTTGTAAAAAACGCTGCCGCTTCCGGTCTGAGACAAATTTTCAGGCAGGATGTGAACGTTCGAATCAAAAGCGTGTGAATGAAAAGCACGTTCTTTTAAAAATTGTAAAGTTTTTGATCGAATCAATATCAGAAAACGCGTTGAATTGTTGAGATGATCTTGAATCTGACAATCAGCGACTTTTAAACCGTATGTTTTGCCGGCTTCGGCGGACGCGATTGCCGCTCGAATCTTAGCGTCTGTCGGCCCGCCTGCGTTTGCCGGTCCACCTTCCTCTTCCGCACCCATTTCAGCGATGCGCATTGCGGCTTTGGATGTGCTGTCCACTTCGATGAAGGAAGCGTTCTTCAAATGTTTTTGAATGTATGTTCTGCACTGATACAGCCCTTGCGGATGCGAATAAATCACGTCGATTATTTCGGGCGAAAATCCCGGTGTTTGAGCTGTTTTTTCGGACACGAGAAGGCAATGATTGACAGGAAGAACTAATTCCGCGACGATTGAAACGTCTTTTTCCAAAAGCAGATCCATGCTGACGCCGACGGCGCCTTCGATTGAATTTTCGATCGGGATGACGGCGCAGTCCGATGTATTTCCGTTTTCATCGGGGTCAAAAAGACGCAGCGCCGTGTTTTCAATAGATGAGCAAAATAAAAATGTGGGTATTCCGCAGCCGTATACCGTTTCAAAAAAGGTACGCGCCGCAATTTCCGAGTATGAGCCCGCCGGGCCGAGAATCGAAACTTTCATGATTCAGACACTTGTTTTTGTTTTTTGGATTTATTTTTGAATATTAATTAATGAATTTTGAATATTAATTTTAACAATAATGTTTCAGATAAATGTATTTGAAAATAAAAAAGAAATAAAAGGTTAAAAACAAATGCTTTTGTTTTACACTTCTGTTTTTATGAACGGTGTGAATTCTGAAAAATCAGTGACAGGCAAACAGGATCAGAGATCCAAAACGTCTGCCATGGCATAAACTTTTCCTTTTTCCTGAGAGCAAATCCATTTGGCAGCCAAAACGGCGCCGCCGACGAAGATTTCACGCGTGTGCGCCTGGTGTCTGAGCTCGATGCGCTCGGAATTGCCGATGAACATGACGGTGTGATCACCAATAATGTCGCCGCCGCGAACGGCATGAACGCCGATCTCTTTTCCGCGCGGGCAGATGCCTTCTCTGCCGAAGACGAGGTCTTTTCCGCCGAGCGCGTCGCTGAGAATTTCAGCGGCAGTCATTGCTGTTCCGCTCGGTGCGTCTTTCTTTTGATTGTGGTGCGCTTCAATGATTTCGATATCGTAGTCGTCTCTTAAATATTGAGCCGCTTCTTCAAGCAATTTGAAGAAAACATTGACGCCGATTGAATAATTGGTTGAAATGACGGCAGCGATATCGTTTTGAACAATTGCTTCATCGATTGCGGCGCGCTGCTCGGGGCTGATTCCGGTCGTGCCGATGATTAAATTGACGCCTGCTTCGGCGGCGGCGGGAGCGTTGACAGCCGTTGCCGCTGCAATCGTAAAGTCGATGACGACATCCGTTTTTGAGTCTTTCAAAACAGATTTTAAATCTTTGGAATCGGACACAGGAATTCCCATTTTTCCGATTCGAATGAGATCGCCGATATCTTCGCCGACAAAAGCGACGTCGAATGCAGCGGAGAGTTCAATGCCTTCCGTTGCGTTGATGCGCCGGATGATCAGGGAGCCCATGCGCCCGCATGCGCCGATAACGGCGGCTCTGACGGCTTTTACTTCGCTCACTTTAACACCCCTGACTTCTTGAGCTCGTTTGTCAGAACTTCCAAGTTGAGCGGCTGGAGCGGCACAAGCGGCAGTCTCAGCGGACCTGCGGCGTGACCTGCAAGACCTGCAGCGGTTTTGATCGGCGCCGGGTTGGTTTCAATAAACAGCGCTTTCATAAGCGGTGCAAGCTCGTAGTGGATCTGCATGGCAGCGGACAGGTTTCCGGCCTCATACGCGGCAACCATTTGCGCCATTTTACTCGGCAGAATATTTGCGAGAACGGAAATGACACCGGTTGCGCCGATGGAGAGCAGCGGAAGAGTTGCGACATCATCGCCGGAGAGCAAAGCAAAGTCCTCATCTCTTGTTTTGCTGATAATTTCGGTTGCTTTTCCCATATCGCCGGTCGCTTCTTTGATGCCGACAATGTTGGGATGTTTTGCGAGTTCCGCAATCGTCGGGATGCTCATGTCAACGCCTGTTCGTGACGGAACGTTGTAAAGAATCATGGGAACGTCGACGGAGTCGGCGATTTTTTCAAAATGAGCTTTTAACCCGCTTTGGGTCGGTTTGTTGTAGTAAGGCGTGATGACAAGAACAGCCGCGGCGCCTGCATCGGCCGCGTGTTTGGTAAATTCGATCGCTTCTGCGGTGTTGTTCGATCCTGTTCCGGCAATGACGGGAACGGAAGACGCTTCGACCGCGATATCTGTGACTTGCATGTGTTCTGCCGCTGACATTGTCGCGGACTCGCCTGTTGTGCCGCACGGAACAATCGCGCTGACGCCGCCTTGAATCGTGAATTCGATATTTCTTCTGAATCCGTCAACATCAATGTGATTATCCGCCGTGAACGGCGTAATGAGCGCCGGGATAACGCCCCTAAACTTTTGACTCATATTCTGCACCAACCTGCAATAACTTGAAATTTGAAATGATTAAAAAACGCGCCCGATGAGGAATAAGGGCGTCTTTTTGAAGCGACTTTGAATTTTGATAATTATCAATTATAAAATCGCTGAATCAAAAATTAAGTATAGAAGTAATTAAAATTATTGCTTGATTGAAAAAAACCGTGCAGAATCTGAAGAATATTTGATGAAAATACGACGACAGTTCATGAAAATGAAAAATGGGAAACGATGAGCGAGATTGAAAAATTATAAAAATGAGGCGGCTCGCGCGCGGCGGCACCCGTCAAAAAACAAATGAAAAACAAAATGAAACAAAACAAAATAAAAAACAAAACAGCCAAACTGTTACTTTTTTATTCTTTGACGAATTTACAAATGTCATAAAATCGGATGTACCATTATGCAAAAAGAGGATTATGACGTTATTGTTATCGGCGGCGGCATCAGCGGTTTGATGTCGGCGCTGACGCTTTCAAAACACGGCAATCGTGTTCTTGTGCTTGAAAAAGATGAAGTTGTCGGCGGCAACTGCCGCAGCTATCAAGTGGACGGCTTTACGGTTGACACGGGACCGCATGCGATTACGGCGCTTCGCGGACCCGGACCGCTGCCGCTTCTGATGAATCAGTATTACGATGTCGTTCCCGAGTTTAAGCCGTACGGCAATTATTACATTCGAACGCCGGACGCGTCACTTGTCCGCTGCCCGACAAATGTCCGCGATTTTCTTCTTTTTGATTATCTGCCGGCAAAAGACCGTATGAAACTTGCCAAAACGATCGGCTCGGTCATGCTTAAAGTCAGCCGCGGCGAAGACTTTTCAAAACGTTCCGTTTACGACTGCCTGCCCGAAGGACTGGGTCCCGAAACGCTCGGCTTTGCCAACACGTTTTCCATGTTCATGTCTGGCCGCGGCATGAAAGAAACGTCTGTTCAAAGAATGGCGGCAGGCGCGGGCGTTGCCAAAGAAAAAAACAAGCTGACGCCTGAAGAGTACAAAGCAATCGTCAAAGGCAAAGCCGACAAAAAGGATGAAAACGGCAAAAAAGATGAAAACGGCAAGAATAATGAGATGAACGCTGAAAAGAACGGAAAAAGCAATGAGAAAAACAGTGAAAAGAAAGGCGGCAAAAAGAAGAAATCCAAAAAAGTTGCACAACCTGCCGAAAATAATGATTCCGTTTTTGCCGCGTTTAAGAAAACGCTGACGCATAAAGGCGGTTTTTCAACTCAAGGTTATCCGATCGGCGGCGTTCAGGCTGTCACCGATTGTACGCTTCGCTCTATGCCCGCGCTTGCCGAAATTCAAACGGAAGCGCGCGTTCAAAAGATTTTGACCGAATTTGACGCGGATTCCGGAAAAGACAAAGCAATCGGCGTTGAAACAGCAGACGGCGAATATTACGCCGACTTAATCATTCACACCGGATTTGCAAGCGCTTTGCCGCAAATGATGGAATTGCCTGCCGAATATGTCAATCAGTTGAAAGGAATCGATCACACTGTCAGCTTAAGCATTTGGATCGGATTGGATGAAATGTGTCCCGAATTCGATTATGTCGGCTCCGAAGTCTGGTACAAAGAAATGCCCTACTGGGGCGGCGCAATCAGCAATTACGATCCGAATTTGGCGCCTGTCGGCTGTCAGTCTGTCGGATTCGCGTTCATTCCGCAGCAAAAAGATGTCAAAGCAAAGGTGGATGACGCTTACAATCAGCTTTTTGAAATCATGCCGAATATTGAAAAACACACCGTGATGCGCCACGATCAAATCACTGTTCCCGAAAAGGCGGCAATAACCGTTCGCGGCGAATTTGCCGATATCCGCTCGCCGATTGAAAATCTTTACATCGCGGGAACCGACACAGATAAAAGAAGCATGGGCGTTACGCGCGCCGCTTATTCTGTTGTTGAATTGCTCGGAAAACTTCACGAAGACGGCAAACTGAAAAGACAAAACGATTTCAAAGGATACAATTTCAAAAGAGATTATTTGCCGCCGATTCCGAAATAATTCTCTTTCATTTCTTTTTTATAATTTTCATTCATTCTTTGTTTTTCTTTTTGTGCGGGTTGTGTTTCCGCTTGCGGGGCGGTTTCTGTTTTCCGGGCGGTGCGAAGCAGCGACCCAATCTTCCCGCTTGCATCTGCTCATTTTAATCGTAATTAATTCGTTCACATTTCGCAACCGTGCTGCGCTGCCTGCAACTGCCGCTGTCGGCAGCCGCAGCAGCTGCCCGCCGCGCGCGAACCGCTCCAATTTTCAAAAAGAGAATAAAACGGGAGGCAGGGATTGAAAAATAAAAAAGAAAAGAGAAGAAAATTTTAAAAAAATGAAAAAAGAAATAAAATGAAAAAAAGAAATGAAAAATGAAAAAATCAGAAAATCTCGGGAACGAGTTTTCCGGCGACTGTTTCATAAGCTTTTGTTAAATCGCCTTTGTCAAATCTGAAAATGTCTTTGTCAAAAGATTCTTTAGTGACTTTGTCCCAAATACGACAGGTATCGCATGAAATTTCATCGGCGAGAACGATTTCGCCGTTGACGCGACCGAATTCTAATTTGAAATCGGGCAAGAGGTAGCCGTTTTTGTCGAAATACGGAACTAAAATGCTGTTGATTTTGATTGCGGCTTCTTTCAGGTACGCCATTTCTTCATACGTTGCAACGCCGAGCGCGTATGCGATATCTTCATTGATCATCGGGTCCTGATATTCGTCGCTCTTGAAATCAAAGACAACGATCGGTTTTTCAAAAACCTTTCCGGCGGGCATCGGATATTTCTTTGTAATCGAGCCGGCCGCGATGTTTCTGACAATCACTTCAAGTTTGATGATTTCAACGATATCCACAATCATGTCAACATCAGACGCCATGCCTTTGTAATGCGTTTTGATTCCGTTTTCTTCGAGCATTTCAAAGATTTTGCGCGAAATCTGAGCATTGTAATATCCTTTCTTGGGCGCTTCGCTTTTTTTATCGCCGTTAAAAGCCGTTAAACTGTCACGGAATTCCGCGATATATTTAGAAGAGTCATTCGTTGTGTAAATCGTCTTGGCTTTGCCGGAATAAATCGGTTCAAGTTTTTGAATTTCAGACATGTCAAATCACCGTTTCAATAAAACATGGAAAATATGGTTTGAATAAATATCATTTCAATAAAATAATCCGCTATAATTCAAGATTTTCAAAATTATCAAAATTATCAAAATTATCAAGATTAAAAACATTGTTTAAATAATGAATATATTTAAAGCGTTTGGAAAAGCAAAAGATTGTTCATTTTGAGAGCAAGAGATTGAAAAAAATAAAAACGAAAAAATCAATTAAAAAGAATCGAAACATGATTAAAAGTAAAATAAAAATAAGAAACATAAAAATAAAAACAAAAAATAAAAACATAAAAATAAAAACAAAAAAACAAACAAAAAATAAAAACAAACATTACCTAAAAATTATTTGAAAAAATCATATGCCGGAACAACTTCAATCCGAATACCTTCTTTTTCAATGACATCTCTTTGATCAAATGTAACAATGATTCCTTCATTTAATTTGAAAAACGAAGCGGCTTCCGCGACTCCTGCAATCTCGCGCTCAAGATTTAAACTGTTCAATTCAAAACAGGATTGAACAACCTGTTTTGCTTTTCCTTTATCAAAAACGACAAAGTCACATTCTCCTTTTTCTTTAAAATAAAATAATTCCGCCCCGTATTTGTTTTGGCGCCTCAGATGCAAATAAACAGCATTTTCCAGCTTATGGCCGCTATTCTCCGTAAATGAAGAAGAAACCTCATCAATGAAACCGTTATCAATTGTATAGATTTTCTTGGGATTTTGAGCTTGAGCACGAGCTGACCAGCTGAACTGCGGCAAAAATTCAAACAAATAAGAATCGTTCAAATAAGAAAAATAATCCAAAATTGTCGTTCCCGATTTGATTCCGAAACTGCCCGCAAGTTTGTTGGCGGAAACCGTATTTCCGATATTTGACATCAAATAAACCGCCAGCTGCCTGAGCGAAGAAACATCTTTAAGAGAATGGCGAACAGCAATATCACGAATCAAAATGTCATCGGCTAAAGCGTTTAACTGTCCTGCTCGTGAAGCATGAGTTTCAGAAATGTAAGCCGGAAAACCGCCGGAATTCAAATAAGTCAGCAGAGAATCACTTCCGGATTCAAGTTCCGAAATTTCCAAAAATTCGGAATAAGAGAAAGTGAAGAGTTCAAAAGAGCGGTGGCGGCCCGTCAGATGCGTGCCGAGCTCGCGGCTTAAAAGAGATGCATTTGAGCCCGTAATGTAAACAGAATATTTTTCTTTCAACAACTGGCTGACAAAGAGCTCCCAGCCGGAAACGAATTGGATTTCATCAAAAAATAAAACTTTCGGTTTTCGCCTTTTGATTTCAGCATCCAAACGCGTCAAATCAGAAGTTTCAAACCCGGCAAGCCGAATATCCTCGAAATGAAGGTAAAGAATCTCATCGGCGGAAGACTGAGATTTTTGATTGAAAATTTGGAGCAGAAGCGTGCTTTTGCCGCATCTGCGGATTCCCGTGATAACAACAGCATGAGAAGAAGATTTCGGAACCTCATCCAAAGACTCGCGAAGCAAGCCGTAATCCTGCTCCAAAAACAACTCCTTTTGAGAATCTAAAACTTCACTGATTTGACTCTGAAGCAACATAAAAAGAAATACATTTCAAGAAATATAAAACCTCCCATTACAAATGGGACAAGTTAACTATTACAAATGGGACAAGTTAATCATTATGAATGGGACAAAGTAGTCATTAAGAATGGGATATTTCTGCCGACACCAACAAGACAGTCAAATTACATTGACAAGTTAAAAAATAAAATGAAAAATTTTATCATTATGAAGGATGTAATCAGTAACTTCAAAATTCAAGAATTAACAATTCACAAATTTCAAAATTTCAATAAATAAGCAATTGATTTCGATTGCGCTGAAAAACAAAAGGAACTGATAAAATGACTTCCGAAACTTTAGATGTTGTTGAACTGCTTTTAACTGCTGAAATTTACAATGAACAGGACGACTTAATTGTCAACGACATTCCGTCCAAAATTCGTCGCCCTCTTTGGGATTCAAAAACCAGAAACGTGGCTAAACCGATCAAACCCGGCAAAACGATGATTAAAAATATGTTCGGTATTGACGATGTTGAAGGCGCGCTCAAAATCAACGGCAAGCCTTTTGCTTACGCGGTTGTTGACGCGTACACAGGAAGTGTTCGCATCACGGCCGGCAGTTTGGATGCCGCTGCTGAATGGTTTAAAAAACAAGAAGGCGCGCGTGACAGAATTTTAGAAAATCCTGTTTTGGCTTATTATTACAGCAGCGTTTCTGAAGAAAAGGACGGCAATATCAGTTATGAAGAGGTGGCTTCCAAAAACCCGCCCAAAGAAGCTTCTCGAGAATGGATCGAATCTATTATCGAAGAACTTTCGGAAGGCAAAGGAAACGGCCGCGAATGGCTGAAACTTGCTTATATCAAAGCGCCTGAAGAAGTTCGTGAATCTATGGACGAGCTGATTTTAACGGAGCGCCAGAAAAACGAACTTCAGAAAATCGAATTGGCGATTAAGAATAAGGAGCATTTCAGAAACATCGGCCTTTACGATATCGGAAAAGTTCTTTTCGTCGGCCCGCCTGGAACGGGAAAAACTTCTTTTGCCCGCGCGCTTTCCAAGAAATTGTCGATTCCGATCGTGGAAGTTCATCTTTCAATGATTACCGATCAGTATCTCGGTGAAACGTCGAAAAATATTGACCGCGTTTTTGCGCTCGCCAAGAAATTCGATCCCTGTATTATGTTTATTGATGAATTCGACTTCATCGCAACATCCAGAACCGCAAACGACGAACATGCCGCAATCAAACAGGCGGTCAATACGCTTTTGAAAGCAATCGACAACACAAGCCTTGTTGAAGACGGTGTTTTGCTCATTGCGGCAACAAACCACACAAAGAAACTTGACGAAGCCGTTTGGCGCCGTTTTGATGAAATCGTTGACTTTGAGCGCCCGACGCTTGATATGAGAAAAGAGATTCTGGATACGATTTTAAGAAAAATCGAAGGCAATGTCGACACGGCAGCCATTGCGAAAAAGACGGAAGACTACACCGGATCGGATTTGAGAATGGTGATTCGCGAAGCTGTTTTGACGGCGCTTTTGGACAACAGATACGAATTGGTCCAGGAAGATTTGGATAAGGCTGTCAAGTCCTTTGACAGAAGATCCGGCTTAAAAATGACGGCGTTTATTGAAGAATAAACCTGTCACTTATTTTCTTTTTTATTTTTGTTAAAACCCGAACGCTTTTTTCGATTTTATTTGTTTTCATTTTGCCACCCCTTTATTTGATAGATTTTTCAAATCCGAATGCCTTTTTTCGAATTTTTTCAAAAGCTGTGCGGCTCGCGCGCGGACGCGGCAGCAGGGATGCGGCGAAAAATCGCGCAGCGATTTTTCAATAAACACCGCCCTCCAACTGCAAACAAACACCGCCCTCCAACTGCAAACAAACACCTCCCTCCAACTGCAAACAAACACCTCACTCCAACTGCAAACAAACACCTCACTCCAACTGCAAACAAACACCTCCCTCCAACTGCAAACAAACACCTCACTCCAACTGCAAACAAACACCTCACTCCAACTGCAAACAAACACCACACTCCAACTGCAAACCGGCAAAGCCTGAAAAATCGCGAAGCGATTTTTTACAAACACCGCCCTCCCGCTGCCCGATGAAATTTTGTGAGAGGCCGACCGAAGGTCGGCCATGAGCAAAATTTAAGAACACAATTTAAGAACAAAATTTATTTAAACTGGGGAGAAGAGACATAGGAAAAGATGTCAATGAAAATTACGCTTTTGGGAACGGGAGATGCCCCGGGAACGCCGACGATCGGCTGTTCTTGCGCTTCATGTACGGACGCGAAGCGCGGAACAAAAAGCAATCGAACCCGTTTTTCTGTTTTGGTTCAAACCGAACAGGGAAATGTTCTCATTGACACAAGCCCCGACATGCGCGCGCAGCTTTTGAAAGCCGATATCGGACATATTGACGGCGTGATTTGGACGCACGGGCATTATGATCATTACGGCGGTTTTCCCGAATTTTACCGCGTTCAACGCGATGTTGATGTTTACGGTTTTAAAGACACGGTGGATTACATCACTGAAATGGTTCATTTCATTGAACCTGTTAAACATTACGTCAATTTTTATGAACCGTTCTCTTTGATCGGTCTTGAATTTTCATTGTTTGAAGTCGTCCATTTTCCCGAAAAACATCCGGCAGGCGTCATGATTTCGGACGGAAAGCATAAAATAATTATCAGCGGCGATTCCGAAAAGACGATTTCTGAAAAAAGTCTGGAATATATGCAAAATCCTGATTTATTCATTGTTGACGCAATCGTTCCCGAAACGATGAACGTCACGAAGCATATGAATTCAAAAGAAGCTCTTGAAATCGCCGAGAAAATTCATGCGAAGCAGACTGTTTTAACACATTTGAGCCATTTTTACGGGCCGCATGATGAAGAAGCGAAGAAGCTTCCGCTCGGGTATGACGGACTTTGCTTCATATTTAAATAAAAATCAGATTTTGAATAAAAATCAGATGAAGCGTCAGGTTAAATTGCCGGCAAATCTCAAATTGAATATCAAGCTAAACCCCGAGATGAGTCTCAAACGAAACATCAAACTGAATCTCAAGTAAACATTAAACTGAACATTAAACTGAATCTCCGATAAATTCAGCGATAACTTTTAAATAAAGTTTATTTGTATACTATTTGCATTTAATAATTTTTACCAATTAAATGAAATTGGCTTTTAGTAGGGAGAGCTGAATTCAATTCATTGGTTCTATGTGTTATTATTTAGTGTGTAGGGATAGCTATGAATATCGAAAATTTAGTATCGAAAATAAATCTCTTTCAGGATTTTGTCATCAGGTCCGGATTTAAAAGAGATTTACAAGACTATGTACAAGCCATTCAGCAGCCTCAGAATAAGAATCTGACTTTTATGAAAGATCTTTCAATGAAAATTCGAAATACATTGGAAGAAATTGAAGATAACGAGATTGACATTGATTTGCTGCTGATATTAAAAGAAACGAAACCGTTTACCGACTCAAAAGCAAAGAGTAAACTGGAAGAGTTGGATGAAAATACGGAAATCGATGCAGACGCATATTATCAGGATTTCCAGCATATTGTAAAAGACCTGTTGAACAAAATCGAGAAAAATGAACAGGAAATAAAAGGACTCAACGAGATTTTTCTGAAATATGTCGAAAATGAAGAAATCGAATCGGAAAACGCTCAGGCGTTGGTTTCGCTTGTGTTCAAAGACGCTGAGACAAACACCCGTTTAGAAAAATTCGCGGACTCCTTGTATCATTGGAACCGGGCGCTTTTGACATACAACTCTTTATTGAAATCAGAATGCCCCGAAGACATCTCTCTCGTCGAAATTCAAAACGGATCGGCAGAAGTCATTTTTGAAATCGGAAAAGATATTGCCGCAGATTTGGCCGAATCAACAAAAACAGGATTGAATGTGTTTGGCGCTTACTTGACAAGAAAACTCATCACAAGAGACGTTGTCGATTCGTATTTGGGAAACAAAAAGCTGATCGAATTGGAAAAACAGATTGATGAATTGATGCTTGATAACATTAAAGAATCCATTGCCAAAAATATCGAAGCGCAATATGCCGAATCGATTCGAAACGGAACCGGAAGAACGGTTTTTGTCGATGAAAAAATCAATGAGATCAGTATCGTTTTGACCGAACATATCATCAGAGGAAATGAGCTGAAACTGTTAACGCCTCTGAGATCTGAAAACTGTGAAAATATGCTTTCAGAAGAGCTTAGAAGAAAATCGGTTTTGGTTCAAAAAAGACTCAGACAATTGGATGCCGAAGATAAAAAATCGCTTCGGGAATACTCAATTAAAGAAGAATATGTAAAATCGACCGTTGAGTATGAAGTCAAGACGGAGAACAAAAAAGAGATGATCGAACTCGGAAACATCACTTTTTATGAAAATGAACCTATAGAAGCGGATATTGAAGAAGTGACAGATGAAAATCCGCCCGAGAACAACAATTTCGGCGGTTATGAAAACATAACTGAAGAAATAACGGCTTCCGATGAAGATGCGTCCGAGTATGACGATGATGAAATTGTCAGCATCGGAGACGGAAATGAAGTTTACGGCACCGGAGAAGAAATTTACAGTACCGATGAAAACAATTACGGTATTGAAGAAAGTAATTACGGCATCGAAGAAGATGTTTACGGCGGAATAACTTCAAAAAGCGAACCGTTTGAAGGAGCCGAAGTCATGGAAAGCGAAAATGACGTGACTTTTGAAGACGGAGCCATAATTGATTTCGGGAAAAAAAACATAACCAAGAGCGGAAATTTCGTCAGTTACGGAAATGAGGCGAAGTCGAGTTCAGGTTACAGAATCGGCGCAAAAGGCGACGACAAAGAAAAGAGCGGAGCAAAAAAACGGATCATGGATTTCATATACTAAACATATACTAAATCATAATTAAAAATGAAAGTTAAAAATTGAAGGGTTTTCTGTTTTATTGAGAACGGAATTTATTTAAATAAAGAAAAATATTTGAGCAAACCTTAAATGAGCTTTGCAAAAAGTATAAATCAAAACGAACCCTTCAATCGTAAACTTTCAATATGATTTATCAGAAATCAGATGCATCGGACGCATCATTAAATATTTCACATTTTAAATCATTGATTATTATTTCACGATCATTCACTTATTGAAGATTAAAATTCACTTATTGAAGATTAAAAATAAAAACGGCACGAACAAACGTAAATTGTCTTAAATGAATTAAATAATTAATAAAAAATAATTAAAAACAAACAATAATTAAAAAAATATTACATAAAAATAAAAAATCAGAGAGGATCAACATGGGAAATATTAGACACTCCAATATCAAAACAATTTCATTCAAACTTTTAAACAACTACGGTGACGTTTTCACAGAAGACTTTGACCAAAACAAAGCACTTGTGACCAAATACACAACAATCGAAAGCAAGACCATCCGCAACAAAGTTGCCGGATACGTCACAAGAAAAGTCAGACGCGCACCCAAATACTGATTTCAGGCGCGTTTGAAGCGGCGACGGACTTGAAGCAAAGCTTCAAGTTTATTTCACTTCTTTTTTACATTTATCGTTACTCTTCAATACATTTATCATTACTTTTCAATACATTCCATCATTACTTTTCATTGTTATTCCGATTAACTTTCACTGTTAATTTTCACTGTAAGTTTCCAATTTATTACTTTCATTATTATTTTTAATTTTATTCAAAATTATTCGGAATCAAAATCAAAACAGCTTCGGCTATATATTTTGACTTGTCACCGCTTACGAATACTTTCACTCCCCAAGCCAAAGTCCTTTTAATAGT
Source organism: Methanimicrococcus hongohii (assembly GCF_032594095.1). Taxonomy (NCBI): domain Archaea; kingdom Methanobacteriati; phylum Methanobacteriota; class Methanomicrobia; order Methanosarcinales; family Methanosarcinaceae; genus Methanimicrococcus; species Methanimicrococcus hongohii. The sequence continues at coordinate 2,017,107 of NZ_CP131059.1, read as the reverse complement.
TTGACTCTTTTAAATCCAAAAATAAATCAACTTAACAGACTATTCAAACAAAATATTCAAACAAAAATTGAATCAATCGAAACGAAAACAGGTTTAGAAAAATGGCAGCATCACACAAAGAAATGACAACGGTCCTTGAGAAAAACTTCGGCTACACTTCATTTCGACCGAATCAGGAAGAAGTGATTGAGGCGATTCTGAATGATCGCGACGTTTTTGTTTTGATGCCGACCGGCGGTGGAAAATCTCTTTGTTATCAAATTCCGGCGCTGATGAAAGATGGAACCGCTGTTGTCGTTTCACCGCTGATATCGCTTATGAAAGATCAGGTGGACAGTTTGGTTTCAAACGGCATTTCCGCCGCGTATTTGAACAGCACGCTTTCGGAATCGGAAAGCGCTGACGTGAAAAACCGCCTTTTAAGCGGTGATTTAAGAATTCTTTATGTCGCGCCCGAACGTTTGATGATGTCTTCGATGCTTTCACTTTTAAAAAGAACGAAAATCAGTCTTTTCGCAATTGACGAAGCGCATTGTGTTTCGGAATGGGGGCACGATTTCCGCCCGGAATATCGAAAACTGTCGGAATTGCGCGACAAATTTCCGGGCGTCTGCATCGCAGCACTCACGGCAACCGCGACCGAGCGCGTTCGAAGAGATATTGTTCATGTTTTGAGACTTCAGGATCCTGTCATTAAAATTTCCAGCTTCAATCGCCCCAATCTTTCTTACCAGATCGTTGAAAAGAAAGACGTGATGGAGCAGCTGGAAGGTTATATCAAAAAGAACCGCAGCAAATCGGGAATCATTTATTGCCAAAGCCGCGACGCTGTTGAAAAGCTGGCGGCGCGTCTCAATAAACTTGGTTTTTCGGCGCTTCCGTATCACGCCGGCCTTTCTGATGAAAAACGCGCGCGCCATCAGGACAAATTCATTCATGACGATGTTGACATTATTGTCGCGACCGTTGCTTTCGGCATGGGCATTGACAAGCCCGACGTCCGTTTTGTGATTCATTATGATTTGCCGAAAAATTTGGAAAGCTATTACCAGGAAACGGGGCGCGGCGGAAGAGACGGGCTGGAGTGCGAATGTATTTTGTTTTTCAGCCGCGGCGACTGGCACAAAATCCGTTTTTTGATTGAAAAGAAGCCGAGTAAAAAGGAAAGGGATTTGGCGTTTCAGCAATTGTCTCAAATCATCAGTTACTGTGAAAGCACGGACTGCCGCCGCAATGTTCTTTTGCGCTATTTCGGCGAAGATATCAAAGAGTCGTGCAACAATTGCGATTCCTGTTTCCACCCGAGAACGAAAGTGGACAACACGGCGGAAGCGCAGCTGATTTTGGAATGCGTGAAGCAGAGCGGGCAATATTTCGGTATGTCTCATATTGTGGATATTTTGTACGGTTCAAAAACGCAAAAAATCAAAGACAAGCGTCATGATAAACTGCCGATTCACGGCGCCGGCAAACATCTTTCAAAAAATGACTGGAAAAGAATCGGCAATGAATTGATTCAGTCGGGATATTTAAGCGTCAGCGGCGAGCGTTATCCGATTGTGAAACTGAACCCGAGCAGCCGAAAAATATTGGCGGGCGAATTGACGGTGGAACTGACCGAAGCACCGATTTCAAGGATTTCAAAAGGGCGAACTGTTCTTCCGGGAGCCGCTTCCGAAACTGGCGAAAACGCGGGCGCTTTTGTTGATGAAACCGAAGACATTTTTGTGACAGATGATGACGATTATGAATCTGAAAATGAAATTATTGAAAGAGATGATTTTGCCGAAAATTCCGGCGGCTCAATCGTTTACGGCGGCAGAAAATCGATTTTAGCAGACGGTATTGATGAATATATAAAACCGGCAAAATCCAAATCAACCGAATCGTCGAAACCGTCTGTGATTCAAAAAACTTTTGAAACGGAAGAACAAAAACAAGAGAAAACGGAAGCTTCAAAGAAAACAAAATCGAAAACAGCAGTCCCGAAAAGTATTGAAAAAGGAAAGTTTGACGCTGTTTTGTTTAATCGTTTGAGAGATTTGAGAAAACAAATCGCAAATGACAAAAACTTGCCGCCTTACATTATTTTCGCGGATACGAGCCTTCGCCAAATGGCAACGGATTTTCCGACGGATGAAGCCGCTTTTTTAAAAATCGCGGGCGTTGCCGAGTATAAACTTCAGAAATACGGCGGCTTGTTTATTAACGAAATCAGCGACTACATCGGAGAAGTCGAGTCACCGATGCCGACAACGGCACCAATGCCGGTTTCTGTTCAAGTCGTTCAAACCGGTCAAACCAATCCAACTGTTAATTCCGAGCCGATTGAAACAGATTCGATTTCAGAAGATGAATTGAAGAAAACACAAAGCCTGTTTTCACAGGGACTTTCCGTCAGCGAAATTTCGGAAATCAGAGGCGTTTCTGTTTTACGAATCGTTGAACAATTGGAAACGCTGATTGCTTTGGGAATGATTGACAATTTGGATGTTTTGATCGACAATCAAAAACAAAAAGCAATAACGGAAACGATTGAAAAATTACAGATTGAATTCACGGAAAAACTGATGAATTCGGTTGTGATTGAAAAAACGGATTCGAAATGTTCCGAAGAAGAAATTCGATTGATGAAAGCGCTTTTGATTGCGGAAATGAAAAAAGATCGGAAATGATTTTTAATTTTTTTGAAAAACGGACGATGTTTTTCGTTGAATTATTAAATCAGCGGGAAGCTTTTTTGACAAAATTATTAAAGAATGCTGCGAACGCGTGCGGCGGTCGGCTGCTAAGACGGCGGAAAGATGGCGAAAAAATCGCGAAGCGATTTTTCATAAACACCTCCTTCCACGCGGAAACACAAACCGCCCTCCCGCTACAAACAAACACCACCTCCAAGCGCAAACAAACACCACCCTCCAACTGCAAACAAAGACCTCACTCCAACTGCAAACACAAACCGCCCTCCTCCCGCCATGAAATTTTGTGAGCAGCAGCCGTCAGGCTGTTGCGAGCAAAATTTGCAAACACAAACCTCACTCCAACTGCAAACAGGCGAAGCCTGAAAAATCGCGAAGCGATTTTTTACGAACACCACCTTCCAACTGCCCGATGAAATTTTGTGAGAGGCAGCCGTCAGGCTGACGCGAGCAAAATTTTTTTTCAAAAATAGTCCGAAAAATAAGGCTGCTGATCGGGAATGATTTGATTCAAAATTTTCAATGTTTCCGCGTCCGTTTCCAATCTTTCGATTTCATCAAAATAAGATGGATTTCTGTAGCTCATTAAAAGCGCCGTCAGCGTTTGAATATTTAATTTAACGGGTTTTCCGATTTTGTCGTTTGAAATTTGAACATTTCCGTCATCATTCCATAAAATGCCGAAAATGCCGTTGTTCCACTCGGCAATCGGGTCTTCAACGATGAAATGAAAAGGTTTGCTCGTGTCGTCAAACGGATAATTTTCAAGGAATTTTTGAACATCCACGATTCTTGCCATATAATACGGTTCAATCGTCTCTGTTATTTGACTGTCTTCCAAAAGGAAAGCAATCGGATCGTTGCTGTAAATATTTCCCTGAACAACGTTGACCATCGAATAATGCGCGGAAATGAAATTCCAAAGACCGTGCCGGGCTTCTTGATTGAGATAAATCATTTCTTTGACATGAAAAATATCATCGGCGACCCAATAGAAAAGCAAACCTGTCGGCTCGTCTTTTGCATCATAATAAACGGCGGCTGTCCTTTCTTCTTCATTTTCCCAGCGCCAATATTCTTCCCAAGCCGCTTCACTTCGAATCATGGCGCCGTGATTTTTGCGGGAAAAACTGTCATAAACTCGAATAACGTCAGGATTATCGACATCTAATCTTTCAACAAAACCCGGCGCATCAACGTGTTTGGGAAGCTGCGTGTCTTTGATGTTAAAAGTCATGTGCTCGGAAATGATTTCCCAGCCTTTTTTTCTGTAAAAAGGAATGGAATACGGATAAAGATAAGAAATCCATTGATTGGATTCACGCATTTTGATCAGCGCGATTTTTATCAAATCGCTCATGAGACCCAGATTTGCGTATTCGGGATACGTGCCGACACCGGTCAAGCCGGCCATTTCATAAATTTTGCCGTGGACATTGACGCGGCGCGGATAAATCGAAAGCTGTGAAACGAGTTTGTCACCGTCAAACCAGCCGAAAACTTCGGATTCGCGAAGAACCGGCATTTTGGAGCGGGCGAGTTCGCCTTCTTTGTAGCCGCTTCTTTGTAGATCGCGGTTCGTGACTTGAAAAACATAGCGCAAAAGCTCGTTAAACTGATCAAGATCTTTCATTTCAACCGAGCGCAGTTCAAGACGGTTTTTGACTTTGTTTTCATCCATTGTAACACCTGTTTTTCAAAAATTTGATGTTTTTTGATTTTATTTGAGTATTTGATTAATTTATTTGATTTTATTAAATTCTGTTTCGCTGATATATAATTCATTCAAAGAAGTATATAAAAATTCAGAACGAAAAGAAAATTGAAAACAGAGAAAATAATGAAAAAAACAAATTGATGTCACAAAGCGCCAAAATAAAACCGAATGTGATCGACGGCAAAAACGGAACCCGAAGTTTCAAAGCGTCGGAAATTGAAATTTTAATTTTATTTGATGAAAATGAAACGGGGCGCTTGAAAAAAATCGGATGACTGAGGAGTTTGAATCCGATAAGAATGTAAAATGCCGAGAAAATGAGTGAGAGTAATAAAGAATTCGATAAAACGGAAAAAGGAAGAGAAAAAAAGAAATAATCAAAATGAAACTGAATCGGAAAAGTTTGACCGGATTGAAACGAAAACGGGAAAAGCTGAACCGATTGGAATGAAAAAAGAGAAGTGAATTGAAACGGAAAGAGAATGGAAAGAAAAAGAAAGGCTTTGCAGTCCGCGCCGCCGAAAAATCGAAGAGAAAAACAAACAAGAGAAAACAAAAAGAAAAAACCGAATGAAATCAAAATATCAAGTAATTGAGAAAAACCGATGAGAAATATTTCAAAAATGATTGTCGGAAGAATTGAAGCAAACCCGATAAACCAAATCCCGTCGGGAACACGCTTTACGAGAACATCGTGAATTGAAGCAATGAGAAGGAAAAGCAAAAGAGCGAATGATTTTAAAATAAAAATGATTGACAAAAGCTCCGGAAAAATTTCGACGAGAATCATGAAAAGATCAAAAACAAAGAACGGATAAACATTTTTAATATTTTCAAAAGGAATAGAATGAGTTTGAATAAAAAGTGTTTGAATAGAATTTGTTTGAATAAAAAGTGTTTGAATAGAATTTGTTTGAATAAAAAGTGTTTGAATAGAATTTGTTTGAATAAAACGAATTTGAATTAAAAATCATAAAAATTATTGCAACAATTGAAATTTCGTTGTAAAATTTAAGATAAATTTAATGAAAAAACATTTACAAAAACGTTCATATAATAGCATATAATAGATTTCTCACACAATTATAACTCTAAAGCATAAGCACATGACGGATATCGGGAGTTTTTTGAAATGGAAAATGTAAAAGAATTCATTGAAACGGAAGTTGAAAAGATCAAAAGTCAGGTTGACGGGACCGCTCTCATCGCGCTTTCAGGCGGCGTTGACAGCTCCGTCTGCGCCGAGCTTGCTTACCGCGCCATCGGCAACAGATTGCTTCCGATCTTTATTGATACGGGTTTCATGAGAAAAGGGGAGCCTGAGCAGGTCAGAGAAGCATTTTCCCATATGAATGTCAAAGTGATCGATGCAAGCGACCGTTTTTTTGAAGCGGTTGAAGGAATTGAAGATCCCGAACTGAAAAGAAAAGCTGTCGGCGAAACCTTCATCCGCGTTTTTGAAGAAGAAGCCAAGAAAAGCAACGCCGATTATCTCATTCAGGGAACGATTTATCCCGATGTTTTGGAATCCGAAAAAGGAATCAAAGCGCACCACAATGTCGGCGGCATGCCTGAGAAAATGGAATTTAAAGGCGTTATCGAGCCGCTTTATTATTTGTACAAAGATGATGTCCGCGAAGTCGGGCGCGAGCTTGGTCTGACGGTTGCGCTTTCCGAGAGAATGCCGTTTCCCGGTCCAGGACTGTCTGTCCGCGCCTGCGGACTCGCAACGCGCGAAAAAGTCGCCGCCGCCCGCGAAGCAAACGCAATCGTTGAAGAAGAAGTCATGGAGGCGCTCAAACCGTGGCAGGCGCTTGCCGCCGTCATCGGAAAAGGAACGGGACAAAAAAATGAAAAGCGCGTTTACGGCTGGATCATCGCTGTTCGAATCGTTGATTCAAACAACGCGATTACCGCCGAGCCTTTGGAAGTTCCGTATCCGATTTTGAAAAGAATTCAGGAAAGAATCACAACAGAAATTCCCGATGCGTGCCGCGTTGTTTATGACGTGACGCCCAAACCGCCTGGAACGATTGAATTTGAGTAATTGAAAATCTTAAAAAACACACACAAAAGAGAATTGTAAAATGAGACAAAATTTGCCTCATTTACATTTAATAATTTAAATTAAAAATTAAGAAATTGTTTGAACTGAAAAAAGATCATTTGGCTAATTTATTCACTTTATCGTTCATCTTTTTGATTTCTTTATTGATTTTATCATTCATCTTTTTGATTCTGGCGTCCATCTTTTTGATGTCACTGTTGATGGATTTGTTGATTTTGTCAATGTTTTTCTTCATTTTGCCTTGTGTTTTTTTATCAGTTGCTGCTGATTTTTTGGAATTGCTTTTTGCCATAATAATCTCCTTCTCTTTTTTAATAAATCATTTTTAAACAATAAGTAAAATAAAACTCTGCAATTATATCAGATTTAAATTTATAAAACCAGAGTTATTAATTAATAAAAATTTATGAATATAAATAAGTTTGCTCATTATGAAAATGAGAGAAATTGGTTAACGCGACCATTGCCGCTTTGATTAAATTCATTGCAGTCAGACACGAATTAGACAAAATTAATTTTTCTTCAAAAGAAAACGAATGTAAAACGATAGCGTTTTATCTCTGTTTTTCTTTTGAAGTGTAGATTCAAGTTTTAAAGTTTAAAATTTTAAATTTTCAAGTATCAAGTTATTAAATTTAAAAGTATCAAGTTTCAAGTTAACAAATTATCAAATTTTCATTATCAAGTTATCATTATCAAGTTATCATTATCAAGTTATCAAATTTATTCAAATTTTCAGGATTATCGAATGATTATGTCTCTCAATCAAACCGTTCTTGAAATCCGCAATCGTCAGCGGATCAAATCAAAACCTTATGACGAGCCGGCAGCGTTTTGGTTCGGCAAAGACAATCTGCGCGGCGAAGTCGTCGACGTCATGACAATCATTTTCCAAACCTCCGGCTGTTACTGGGGAAAACAAGGCGGCTGCACGATGTGCGGCTACGTTTACGACAGTTCGACAGGCGAGCCTTCCGATGACGACATTATAATGCAGCTTGATAAAGCGCTGGAACAGGTGGAGAGAAGAAAGCTTGAAAAATTCATGGTTAAAATTTTCACATCGGGAAGTTTCTTGCATGAGCGCGAAATATCTCCCGATCTTCGAAAACGGATTTTAAAGAAACTCGCGGATGATGACAGAATCGTTGCCGTTCTTGCCGAAACCCGTCCCGAATTTGTAACCGATGAAGCCGCAAAAGAGTGTTTGTCCGTGATGAACGGCAAGCCTTTGGAATACGCTTACGGACTTGAAACCACAAACGACAGAATCCGCCGCGAATCGATCAATAAAGGCTTTACTTTTGAAAAATTCAAAAATGCGGCTGAAATCGCAAAGCGAAACGGCATTTTCACGAAAGCTTATTTGATGCTTAAACCGCCGTTTTTGTCGGAAAAGGAAGCGATGGAAGATATTTTAAAAAGCATTGATGATGTCGCGCCTTATGCCGAAACGGTTTCAATCAATTTGTGCAATGTTCAAAACGGAACATTTGTTGAAAAACTCTGGGAAAACAAAGAATTCCGCCCGCCATGGCTTTGGAGTATTGTCAAAATTTTAAAAGAAGCCAAAATCAAACATCCGGATTTGTATTTGATGTCAGATCCCGTCGGCGCCGGCGCGAAACGCGGTCCGCGCAATTGTAAAATTTGCAGCAGAGATGTTGCCGATATGATCCGCGAATTTTCAATCACGCAGGATGTCAAAACGCTTGAAAACGTTGACTGCGATTGCAAATTGCTTTGGGAAAAAGAACTCCTGTTGGATGATTTCACATTCGGCGCGCCTATTTTGGATTAATTAACTTTGAAGATTGATTAATGATTTTTATTGAATTATTGGAAGAGAAAAGATGTCTCAAAAAAAGATTTTCGAGAAAAAAATGTCATCCGACAAGGATGGGCTGCGCTTTGCAACGCCCGAGCCTGTCGCGAAATACAGAGCAGCGCGTCTTGCGTGCAATACGATTGCCGACATCAGCTGCGGAATCGGCGGCCAAACGATTTATTTTGCGCAGCGCTGCAAACATGTCTACGCGGTCGAAATCGATTCGCAGAAATTGGAATATGCGAAAGAGAACTGCGCGAAACACGGGCTTGAAAACATCACTTTCATATGCGGCGACGCGCTTGATCCGGCCGTGATTGCTCAGATTCCTCAAGTCGATGTCGTCTTTTCCGATCCGGCCCGCCCGCCCGAGGAGGAAATGCGCCAAGTCGACAGTCTGCGCCCCGGAATTCCGATGGTGATGGAAGCGTACGCCGAGAAGACGCAGAATTTCGCGTTTGAAGCGCCGCCGCAAATGCCGCCCGAGCGCATCGATTTTGATTGCGAGAAAGAATATATTTCATTGAACGGTCAACTGAATCGCCTGACGCTTTATTTCGGCAAAGGTGTGAAAAGATACAACAGAATTGCCGTGGCGCTTCCCGAAGGAAACGCGTTGGTTGACGCGCCTGTAGAACTTCCGCCGTTGGTTGAAACCGATAAACCGATGCTTTTTATGTTTGAGCCCGATCCTGCCGTGATTGCCGCGGGACTTCTCAATGAGCTTGTCGATGATATGATCAAAGCGACGGGGGGGCACGTTCGCGTGATGAAAATTGATAAGAAGAGAACATTGCTGACGGCGGATTTATTAACGGTGAATCCGATGAACAAAAGCAATTTCATTGTTCTTCGAATCATGCCGTTTGAAACGGAAAATGATTATGCAGAAATCAATGAGTTTTTGAAAAAGAGCAATGTCGGAAAAGTGACGCTTCGCGGAAGCATTGACCCGAAAGATTACTGGGGAATTCGAAATCAGTTGGAAGCGAACTTAGACGGCTCTAAAAAAGTGCATTTGTTTTTAAGAGAAACAGAATCGGGACAAAAAGAAGCGATTCTTTGCGAATTGATTTATGAGTAAGAATAAAGTTTGTGTCGGCAGTGCCGGCACAATTCAAAGATTTTTAAAAACAATAGCAAGAGAATAAAAACGAAAGAGGAAGTTTTGTGTCGGCACTGCTGACAAAATTCAAAGATTTTAAAAAACGATGATAAGAGAACAAAAATAAAAAAGAAGTTTTGTGTCGGCACTGCTGACAAAATTCAAAGATTTTGAAAAACGACAACAAAAGAACAAAAACAAAACACGAAGTTTTGTGTCAGCACTGCTGACAAAATTCAAAGATTTTAAAAAACGGTGATAAGAGAATAACATTTACTTTTATTTTTCATTATTTCAAAAATCGATGAGCGATTTTCATCATTTTTTGAAAAACGGAGCGGCTCGCGCGCGGCGGGCGGCGGACAGCCGACTGTTGTCCCGCTGCAGTCGCAAAACAAGAAAAGACAAAATATATAATAAAATCACACATCATTTGTAATAATTAATTCAATTGTAAAAGAGAGGGTTACAATGACAGAAAACAAGAAAACGGATCTTTTAGAAAAAGGCGCAATTATTCAGCGCGACGGCGAAACTTACGCGATTGCGCCGCATACGCCTGCCGGACTTTTAACGCCTGCAATACTTCGAAACATCGCAGATGTCGCCGAAAAATATGATTTGGCGGCAATCAAAATTTCATCGTCGCAGCGCATCGTTTTAATCGGACTGAAAGAAGAAGAAATCGACAGCGCATGGAAAGATTTAAACATGGATCCCGGCGCTGCAATCGGCGTGTGTGTCCGCAGTGTTCGCGCGTGTCCCGGAACGACATTTTGCAAGCGCGGCAAACAGGACTCCATGAGTCTCGGATTGAAGCTGGACGAAAAATATCACGGCATGGCAACGCCTGCCAAAATGAAGCTTGCCGTTTCGGGCTGTACGCTTTCGTGTTCGGAATCTCTGATTCGAGATATCGGTTTTGTCGGCGATACGAATGGTTTTAAATGCTATGTCGGCGGCAGCGCCGGCGCAATGCCGCGCATCGGAGACTTAGTCGCCGAAGGGCTTTCGGAAGAAGAAGCGCTCGCGATGACTGAAAAGATTATTTGTTATATGAAAGAGAAAAATTCAAAAAAGAGAATCGGCAAATATATTGATGAAATCGGATTAGACGAATTTAAAACGGGAGCCGGAATTTAAATAAATAAAGAAAAAGATTAAGTTAATCTGATTAGCTCTTCTTTTTCTTTATTTGTGATGATTTTTTTATGGTGTAAAATCTCAATATGATCCAAAGTTAAGCAACGATAAACAACAATCATATCTTTAAATCTATCAAAATTTAAAATATTATTTTTGACAAGTTGTAAATAAACTTCGTCTTTTTCATCTTTACATGCATGATGTAGAAGCATATGAGCCTCAGGTCCTAGTACTAACAAATTAAGCGTAATATCGGGACCATTTTCTGTAGAAAATTCAATTATATGATGCGCTTCACAATAATGTCTACCATCAGACATTTTAAAAATATGTTTTTGAAGGTATTGGCACATATATTGTGCTTTGATTTTAGCTAATTCTGCAATTAACCGATTTCTTCGCCTTTTGCCTCCCGAATCAACCATTGGATTATTTATACTTCTTAAATTCATTTTCATTTCGAAATCGGGATTGTCTTGAGCTAATTTTAATAATTCAGGATTCCTTTGGTGTAAAATTAAATCATTAAGTTCATTATTTCCGCCACTGTAATTATCAATAATTGAAAGTAAATTTTCTAAATCTGCTACCAGATAAGAAATATCGTCATCTAATATCTTTTTTGAATAATCTGTAAGATTATATATGTCTAATGTTTGATTATATTCAATTAAACCAAAACAATCAAGATACAATATAAAACTCTTAAATTTAAAAGTTGGACTTTGCGAAGAACGATATGCGAAAAGACGACCTTCGCGTTCCCACCCCATCTTTTTAAAGAAAAAACTCTTTTGATCTCCTTCTGAAGAGGGAAGTGTTCGTCCAATATTTAATGCACGACCTAAAATTTCGGAATCTTTCTGAAGGGAATCAATTCTGCCAAATAAAATAGATAATTCAAATTTTGTAACAGACCTATTTATCTCGGACATATATTTTAAGATCAGATAGGCGGGCCTGTAATCAGCATCGGCAGAGACATCAATGGATTTAAGAGATTTAAAAAAGCTGTTTGTATTAATATTCATCAAAATTAAATTATTTCGAATAACTGGAATTAACAATGCCCTTTCTGTCGTATAATATTCTCGACATTTATTATAATTAATACACTTAAAACCATTAGATTCATAGATCATTCCAAAAAATTCAGACAAAAACATCAAATGCCTGAACATACGCCCTTCTTTGTTGTAATGATCATTTATATCGGAATCTGAAAAATCAAAATATCTTTTTTCCATGTCAAAATCACGAAATACAGGTTTTAATGTATCCAATTCGGGCAAGATAGAATGAATGCAAAACATTAATTCTTTATAATTAAATCCTGAATTAATTTTATTTTCAGTCAATAAAAGGTATGCCGAAAGAGATTGAATCTTATTTAGATTCATATCTGAAAAATGATCGCGTGGCATATTGATAACTTCATTATGAAATTTATCAAACCCTTCTTGCGTATTCATATATTCTGAGTAATATTGATCAAAAAAACTCATACCAACACCCTTTTTCTGAAATTAATTATATTTTGATGCATGTGATTGATTTTAAACGCAAATGGATAACCGAATGGATAAAGTGGTTTATTGTCTTGCAATAAAACAATGGTTCCAACAAATTCGAATCCGATACTTTCCATCAATGAAACAATATCCGATTGAACACACACTTCTTTTTTGTCAACTGTAAAATCACTTATGACAATGGAGCAGTATTTGTTGTCATTTAATATCAGATAGCATTGTTCCATGACAAGGCGCAACAAATTTAAGAAATCTCCATATGTATCCTGATTTCCTAAATCGGATGGACAATCCGAATAGTATTCAACTCCTAGTCGGGAGCCGTTTCTATACCCTTTATGACTATTATCATTTCTTAAACCTTTCGAATTGTTTTTAAGGATATTATGATAAGGAGGAGACGTAACGATATAATCTATATTGGAAATTAAATGTAGATCTTTAGTTGAATCACCAACAATATATTCATAATCATCCTCAATCATTCCCTTTTTGGAATATCTTTCAATAGCAAGCAAACGATATTTTTCATTCAAATCAACGCCAATTCCAACACGCTCCAAATTATAAGCAGCAACCCCCGTAGTTCCCGAACCCATAAAAGGATCTAAAACACGCATTCCTTTCTTAGTAAAAAAAGAAATCAACTTTTCGATGTCTTTAATTAAAAATGGTGCAGGATGTGCAAAAGCAGCCTTATCATCAGCACATTTTTCAGAAACCCAGAAACTTTTTGTGAGTTTAAGCCACTCTTTTCCAGTTAAATCATTAAGTTTATTTCTTGGATCATATTTGCCTTCCATAATTGATTCCCTTTACCCTTTATACACCCATTTAGATCCAGATCTGTATGCATATTTCTCAATGTAAGATGTTATACTTTTAATATCGGGAGTTAAACCATTTGGATATTTAATAAATATTTCTGCAAGGACTTCATCTAAAGTTAATTCTTTTTTGTTCATAAACAACGTGAGAACTGTTTCATCAACCCGTTCACTTAATGCAACTGTGTTTTCAGAATCAGTAAATTCATCTTTTAGCCACCATAAATTACCGAAAAGTTCATTATTGCTAACAATAACAAAAATATCCCCTATATGTTTTTCTAAAAAATAATTAATATTTTCATCAAACTGATCAAGATTAAAACCTGCCTTTGAAATTTCCGATAATAATCCATTAAACAATATCTGATAAGGTGTGGGTTCATTTCTTGCGTGAATAATACTTACTGCTCGATCAATAATAAAATTTTCAAATTCATCTCTTGTTGTTTTTATTTTTTCCACATAAGAAGATTTACTGCAGCGGATGTAAAAATCACTTGCTGACGTACCATAAGGATTTGCAACATTTGACTCGCCTGTCCTCCTGTTTTGTTGATGAATGACTTTTTCAACTTTAAAACCGGCTTCACTAAGAGACCTTAGAAAAGAATTCCAAATCATCAAATCTTTATTATGGAAAGTGAAAACAATCTTTCCATCTGGCTCAAGAATTTGATAGAGATTTTTAATGCCTTTTGTAAATCTCATAGAGTAATCAGAAAGCCCAAAAAATCCTTTTTTGACAGTAATTTCCGCATTTATGTCAGAAGCATATTTTAAATCATATTTTTTTAGCCAAATTAACCAAATTTGACTTAAATCAAGATATTGAACTAATCCGCCGTAGGGGGGATCAGTAATAATAAAACTAATACTTTCATCTGCAATATAATCAGTAATATGGTTAATATCAATAACACCATAAATAATATCAGCAGTAGTTGATTGATTTTTTTTAAAATCTTTATCAATATATTCAATTTTTGGAACTTTTCCAAGATAACTGACAACGCCTTCTAATGCACTTTGAACAGATTGTTTTCCAATACAATTATTCTTAAAAAGAAACAGAGGGTTCATTTCCATTTGTCTTTTAGAACATATATATGCAGACCTGCCCCAACTTGTTGAAAAATCACGGTTTGCAGCAGTTCTTCTTGGAACACACATTTTAGAACAAAGATGCAAACTTTGGATAAATCCAAACAATAATTGTAATTGTAAATTACGATTATTTTCTTTGATAATTTCATCAAATATAAAAGATAAAATGTAAAGATTTCTAGGTGTCCATAAATCCGAAAAGTTTGAGCTGCCGATGTTTTTTAAAAAAGAGGAGGAAAAACTGGGAGACTTATAAAACATATCAGAAGGATACCATCGAGGTTGATTGATTGTGAACATTTCTTCAGATAACTGTTTCTGATGTTTGGAAGGAGAAACTAATGAACGTTCCCTACAACGAGAACAAAAAACTCCAATTTCATATATATTTCCATCATCCCATTTAAAATGTTGAGCAAACGCATCAGAAGACCCGCATTTCGGACAAGAATGGCTGTAATATTTAATATAAACAGGATCAGACTGAATTTTAGAAATAATCAAATCCACTGAATTAAAAAAAGATTCTCGATCAAATACGGTTGCATAAACCTCAATGATAAACGAAGTTAAAGGATTCAAATCAAATGCTATGCCTTTACGCCCGTTTTTTACAGCTTCAAATGCACTCATTGCACTCCCCGAAAATGGATCCAAAGCAAATCCGTCTTCGGAAGTATAGGTGTCAATATATTTACCCCAAATATTATGCGGCTTTTTTCCCCAGTACTTCATTGCTGTGTATATGGGGGGTCTTTTTTCTTCAACTAAGGCAAAATCAATATCTTGTGTCATCCAATCCTTCCGCTTTTAATCCAATTTATTCAATTAAATCAAAAACCTAATTTCAACTTTGTTACATCTTGAGATTTATTTAAATTGTATCCTCTATCAATAAAATTAACCTAAGACTAAATATAAATCAAAATCAATCTTAATATATGACAAATCTTGAAAATATCTCAGAACTTGAAGAAAATGAAGAAACGGAAAAACTTCCGAAAACAAAGCCGACAGACATTTCCGAATCCTTGAAAGCCGTCGGCGCAGACGCTTATTTGATGCACGGGGCACTTCACGACAGCGATATTTATTATGCGACGCGCTTTTTGGCGTCCGATCCGTTTTCTTATTTGCTGACCGCTGCCGGCGACGAAACACTTTTGATATCGGACATGGAAAAAGGTCGCGCCGAAATTGAATCTCGCGTTGAAAATGAAAAAATCAAAACGACAACGGATTACAAATACCGCGAAATCGCCAAAGAAAAGAAAGATGCCGATCTCGCTTATGTTCTCGTTTTGAAAGAAATGATGGCGGAAAAAAATGTCAAAACCGTTGCCGTTTCTTATGATTTTTCGGCTTATTATTTTGACATGCTTCAAAAAGAAGGCGTCCGTGTTGTTTTGATCAAATCGCCTTTTGTCAAATCAAGAGCCGTGAAAACGCCGATTGAAATCGAAAAGATTGCAGAATCCCAAAAAGCGGCGGAAAAAGCAATGGCGGCGGCGATCAAAATGATCAGTTTTTCATTTCCCGACGCCACAGGAAGCGGAAAATTGGTTTACGACGGGCAAGTGCTGACCGGAAAAATGGTTTTATCGGAAATTGCCCGCGTTTTAATGGAAAACGATTGCGCCGATGAAGAAACGATTGTCTCCTGCGGTCCCGACAGCGCCGACCCGCACGGCAAAACGTACGGCGCGCTTTACGCGAATCATCCGATCGTGATCGATATTTTTCCGCAGCACAAATACAACCGCTATTTCGGCGACATGACTCGAACCGTGATTCGCGGCGAGGTTTCCGAAAAATTGATTCTCATGTATGATGCGGTCAAAGGCGCGCAGGAAATCGGCGTCAAAACAGCAAAACCGGGTGTCACGTGCGCGGAAGTTCACAATGCGGTTTGCGATTATTTGGAAAATGCAGGCTTTGATACTTACAGAAGCGGATCCAAAGTCGGTTTCATTCACACAACGGGACACGGCGTCGGACTCGACATTCATGAAATGCCTTCTGTGTCGGACAATCCGCACGTTTTGGAAGAAGGAAACGTCATTACGATTGAGCCCGGGCTTTATTATCCGGGTGTCGGCGGCATTCGAATCGAAGATACGATTGTCATTACAAAAGACGGCTGCCGAAATTTGAATACGATGCCGAAAATCTTTGAAATTGATGAAATGATGAAAATGATTTAAGATATGATTTATAAATTAAAATGACTTTTAAGATTATCTTTTTAACAATTTCTTAAATTTCATTTTAATAATTTCTTTAAATTTCATTTTAATAATTTCTTTAAATTTCATTTAACAATTATCAGGATTAAAATCATGTCAAAATCGGAAATCAATGAAATCAACACGGATGACGTTCTGGATAAATACAGAGCCGCCGGCAAGGTTCATCAGCAAATCATGAAAGAAGCGCGCGATAAAATCAAAGTCGGAATGAATGTTTACGAATACGCGCGCTTTATTGACGAGCGCATTCTCGAACTTGCCGACGGATCGGCTTTTCCCGTCAACATTTCATTCAATGAAGCAGCCGCTCACGATACGCCTCTTTTGAATGACACGCGCGTTTTCGGCGAAGATGTCGTCAAAGTCGATGTCGGCGTTCATGTCGACGGCTACATCGCTGACGGTGCCATGACAATTGATCTTTCCGGAAAACACGGCGACTTGGTCAAAGCAAGCGAAGAAGCATTGAAAGCGGCAATCGACACAGTCAAAGCAGGCGTGACGACACAGCAAATCGGCGCGGCTGTTGAAGATACGATTACGGGTCTCGGATTCAACCCGGTCAGAAACCTGATGGGACACGGCCTTGCACAGTACACGGCGCATGCCGAGCCGTCTGTTCCGAACATCAGACATTCCGGATTCGGCGCCGAACTGCGTGTCGGAGACACAATTGCGATTGAACCGTTTGCAACCGACGGCGAAGGCTTTGTTGATAACGGAAGCATTAAAGAAATTTATTCCCAAGTCAAGCTGAAACCGACAAGAGTTCCGTTTGTCAGAAAAGTTTTGGAACAAATCAACGCTTACAACGGGCTTCCGTTTGCAAAACGCTGGCTTGTGAGCGACAAATTGGACTTGGCGCTCATTCAATTGGAAAGAGACGGCATCATCACAAGTTATCCTGTTTTGATTGAAGTGTCGGGCGGCTTGGTGTCGCAGGCGGAGCATTCCGTTATTGTGACCGAAGACGGCTGCGAAGTGACGACAAGAGGCTGAATTGATAGATTAAATTATGAATTTAATATTTGAGAAATTAAATTGATATTAATCAAAATAATAAATCAAAATAAAATAAAAAAAGAATCGGAGCCCGAAAATGATTTTTGAAACATTGGAAATTGACGGAAAAATGTTTGACGCTTATTCAATTTCGTTAAAGCCGGCGCCGTTTCTTCTCATCCGCTCTGCCGACAAATCTTTTTTAGCGTGCGGTTTTTTGGATATTGCCGCGGCCGACAATTTAAATGCGTGCGCGGCAAAAGTCAAAGGCGTGAAAACGTTTGACGATATGCTGAAAGCGGAAGTTATCGCCGTCACAAAAGAAGCCGAAGCAAAAGGCGTCAAAGTCGGAATGACGGGAAAAGAAGCGCTGTTGAAATTTTAATTTTTTACTCTTAAATTTTTACTTTTAAATCTTTATTTTTATGTTTAAATTTTAAATTTTAATTATTAAGAGCTTGAGAAATTATGCCGTTTGAAGATGCGCTGAGAGAAAAAGACGGCGCCGTTTTTATTGATTTGGAAGTGACGCCGGGCTCTAAAGTGATTCAGGTCCCGAGCGGTTATAATGAGTGGCGCAAACGCATTGAAATTAAAATTACGCAGGCGGCGCAGAAAGGAAAAGCGAATGAGCAGATCATTGACGAAATGTCGGCTTTATTCGGGATTTCTTCGTCGCGAATTTCAATTGAGAACGGGATGACGAGTTCTAAAAAAACGGTGAAAATTGAAGGGATAAATGTTTCGGAAATTCAAAAGATTTTGGAAGCGAAATTATGAAACACCACGCTGCCGACGATCGAAATAAAATCGCGCTTGAAGAAATCGAATCCGTTCTGAAAGATTTAAACGGTGACGGCAACGACCCAAAACCGCTCAACTCTTTTTTAATTATTGTCGAAGGTCGAAGAGATGTTGTTTCACTCCGAAATCTCGGGATCAATGCCGAAATTGTTCCTTGTGCCAACCGTCCCGCTGCCGAATTTTGTGAAGAGATCGCGGAAAAAAGAAAAACGGCAATCATTTTAACCGACTGGGATCGAAAAGGCGGCATTTTGGCGGCGCGGTTAGAAGATCAATTCAAAAATTTAGAAGTGCGGGTTGAAACTTCTCAGCGCGAAAAACTGCTTTTTTATTCGAAACGCGAAATCAAAGATGTTGAAAGCTTGTACGCTCACGTCGTCAAGTTAAGAGAAAGCGTTTTAAAAAAGTTTGAAAAGGAAGAAGAAAGTGATTCGTTTTTGTTCGAATCGGATTTGAAATGAAATCTTTTGACTTTTTTGAAAAGAGAAAGTTTTCATTAATCATTTGGATTTTGGTTTTTTGAGAAGAAGAGTTTAATTTGTTTTTATCAGCTTGAAGGCTGCGTTGAAATGTCGACCACCGGACCTTCAGAGTCCATTTTAGAAACAGTAAGTAAATTGCCTTTGCGTTCAATTAATGTCGCTTCTGTGACTTTTAATTGATTGACGCCTTCTTTGCTTTTATGAACGACGAGAAGTTTTTGACCTCTCTCGGGACTGTTACCGAATTTTTGAACCATGTTTGTGACGACTTGTTCAAATTCGGAATAAATGAGAATTTCCGTCTTATTCGCCGATTTCCTGATACTTCCAATCGGCTCAACTGTCAGGAGCATACTTTTTTGCCAACCCAATTTTGATTAATAAATTTTAATTTGAATAATTGATTTATTCATAAATTTATACAAACACATTAAACGAAAAGTCATCAACCACAATGATTCTTTATTCGTTATTAGTCGATAAACTCAACGGCAGTATATATGCGTTTCGTTTACTGACGAAGAGAGAAAAACGGGTAAACAAAAGGTTTAGGAAGATGACAATTAAAAAAACAAAGAATAATATTTTCAATAACAATCGGATTTAAAAATACCCGATAATTACAAATTAAAATTGAAACAATTAAAATATATAATTATAAATAATGATGAATTCGAACACTTAAAAAGAATAAAAATTGTCGAAAAAATAAGAAATTGTCGACAATTAAATGATACCATTATTCCAAAACCACAAAGAATCCCGGATACATTACTGAATTTTCTTCCGTGCCGTAATTTTTAAGATAAACGAGATACTGCTGTCCGACATTTAAGTCCCAAATCAGCGGATAAGCAGATTCAACCGAGATATAGTTCCCGATTTGACCGCTTTGAATAATGACAGTCACTTCCGTCACATTTTCTCCCTTAATCAAATAATCAATATCAAAAACGACAGGCGTACAGATGTAATCATCACAGCCCGAAATCGAAACCAAATCATATTCAATATAAGTTCCGTCCTCCGATCCGTAACCGCCTTTTCCGGAAACAGCACCATAAAGGCCGCTCGGCGGCTCCTGATTAGAAGTTGTCCAAACAGACGGATTTATGGTTTCGACGGTTCCGTAAAAAGCAATGTCTGCTTCGGGAAGTAAAGTTTCATTGGAATAACCGACGGTTGAATAATTTGACCATGTTTCAAAAACGATATTGTCTTCATACGGAACACTTCCGGGAGAATAAGGTTCGATTTTTTTGTTCAGCGGATTTATTGAATTTTGATCTGTGTTATCCAAATGAACAGATGTTGAAGCATCAGAAAGCCAAACTTCGTAAGCCCAGCCCTGCGCGGGAGAAGTTGTAAGAATTAGAGGTTCGGCATAAATTAAAACATCCATCCCTTCTGTAATATTTTCCGAGAAATAAGTCGAAGATGAAAATTTGAAGTATGTATTATCCACCAGGAAAGCGCCGTCATACCACCTTTCTGAATCAGTGTTAATATAGATGTCTTCAATTGTCCCGTTAAACATACGGAATTCTGTTCCTTCGTAAAATAAAGTGGCATGTGTTACGGCAGCAGGCGAAAGCACTCCGTTGATTTTGTCGGGAGTGAACCGCAAATAAATAAATCGTCCTTCTTCCGGATAATAAGTATCGGCAACGTAAAAATTACTCACGGTTTCATTGTTAACAATGAAATACAGCTTTGTTTGACCGTAATGTGAAATATTCTCATTTTCAACCGTTAAATACAAATCATCACCGACAGTTCGAAGTTCTGTAATATGTCCGCTGAATACGTCCATTTCAGGATTGATTGCGACTGAATCATTCGAATTTGATGAATCATTTGAAAGGCAGCCTGAAAGAAAAACAGCACATAAAATTAAACAAAATCCGATTTTTAAGAATAATTTCATTGAAAACACCTTGAATAAATATTAATTGGAATAAATGTTGAATTCAATGATAACATTATTCCAAAAATATTATTAGTTCAGCCAAACTTCATAAACCCAACCTTGAAGCGGATAACTTTCCATTAAATAAGGTCCTGCATAAACCGTCACATTTGAGCCGGCCGGAATATTTTCGGCGATATAAGTCGAAGAATTATAAGAGAGATCAATCGGCGTTCCGTTTGCTGCATTTAATCGGAAACTTCCTTTGCCTTCCGAATCGGCATCAAGAGTTATTTTTTCAACGGTTCCGCGAATTAAAAGCAATTCTTCGCCTTCTTCGAACAATTCAGCCGATGCGGCGTTGATGACCGTTGACAAATTACCGTCATCGGGAATGACATAACGCACGAAAATGAATTTGTTGACTGCCGATTGGTAAGCATCTGTGTTTTCGGCATAATTTTCTGTTTCATTATTGAGAATGAAAACCATATTTGTTCGACTGTACCGTGTTTCGTTTTCATTTTCAACAATCAGAAGAACGGAGTCTTCCGAAACGACAGCGCTTGTAATCGTGCCGCTGAAAACGCCGGCATCATTGTTTGCCGGAATCACGGAATTTCCGGAATCATTAGAAAGACAGCCGGCAAATAAGACGGCGCATAAGATCAGACAAATAGATAATCGAAATATTACTTTTGATTTCAACATGAGTGGCACCTTAAAAAAAATTGAAAATAGAATTCAAATGACAGAAAATTCAACAATAATAAAAATTCAGTGTATGAATTAAAAATTGAATTAATGCATAATAAAGCAATAAAGCATAATAAAAAAGGGAGACGGAAATAAAAAATTTCCGTTCTCATAATTTTTTTAATTTACAGGAATAAATCAGGCATATTCGCGAACTTCGTAAGCCATTGTCTGCGGCGGGCTGCTTGTCTGGATGACCCAGTTGCCGTAAACATTGATTTTGGTTCCTGCTGTCACGTTTGACATATTCATATAGAATTGTGTGTCGCGGTCGCAGTTAAAGATCATGGTTGAATTGTTTTCGAGTTTGACTTCGATTTTTCCGACATAAGTCGTGTTGTTGACATTGACTTCGGGCGTGACGCTCACGATTTCGCCGTTGTAGACGGTCATGTTGGCGTACTGAAGCAGGTTTGCGACAATGGCGGTTGTCTCTTCTCTCGGACCGTCAGCGGGCGGCGCGTAGTAGACTTCAACATATTGTCCTTCCTTCAAATCGGAGAGATTGAAATTCATTTTGGAGTTGTTGTCGAAAATAAATTTCATGTTTGCAGTGCCGAAATTCGTCCCTTTGACCTGGGATAAAGTCATAGAAGTCTCATTTCTTTGGTTTGTGACATTAATCACATTCCCGCGGTACATTGCAGTGTCGGCGGGCGCGGCAATCGGGTCCGGCGGCAAGAATGTGGTGTTGTTCGTACCATTTGTCGAGTTATTCGTCGAATTATTGTCTTTGTCACCGCCGAGGCAGCCGGCAACCAAAACGGCGCCTAAAACCAGGCACAAACCGATAAAGAATAATTGTTTTTTCATAATTATGAACTCCTGTATCAACTTTAAAGTGTATCAGATAAAGATTATTTGAAAATATGCGGCTGAATTGTGCCGCATATAATAATATTAAATTAATTATATAATATATATATTTGTTTCTACGCCTCACTTTTTAAATTTTTTCGTCCAGAATAAAAACGCCTCTGTTAACCGGCGTATAATAATTCGTATCCGAAACAAGATTGTCATCAAACGGACCTGTCAAATAAAGCAAATAGCTTTCGCCCGCGGTAAAATCCCAAGGACTGACAACACCGCGCGTATCGCTGACCCAATATCCGCTCGTTTTTGTGAATCCGCCATCGATTTGAACCGTGATTTCATTTGTTACATTTCCTTTGACAACATGATTGATTTCAAAGACAATCGGTGTGGAAACAGGACGAGTCTCAACAGCCGGCTGAATTTCTTTTAAGGTTGCATAAACAACAACATCCGCTTCACGTTTTATCCGCCGCGCTGCTTTAAACGGATTTTCCGCTTCAGCATCAGCAGTCATGGAAGACAAATAATAATTGTCAGAATAATAATATTCCAAAATATCATCAGGTATCGGCGGCAGACCGGATTTTGATTCCAAAACAGAAGCCGGTTTATGCAAAGGATTCAAACCGTAAAAATTCGGGTTGACATCGGCAATAAACCAATAATACCAAAATCCTGCGGCTCCTGCAATCAGAAGAATGAGAACGGCAAAACTTGCCGGCAATGTTTTTTGATATTTTTTCATATTATCACCGTTTCGAAATCATCCCATTACCACCAATCAGAATCATAATCACTTGTCACAAGATAACTGCCGCCGAACATGACAAAGTAAGCATCTTCGTCCTGAATTGTCACAGGGCTGTCACATTGAGAAGAAGTTTTAGACAAATAAAGCAAATAAACGGTAATTCTCTGGAAATCCCACGGCATCGGACCGGATTCATGATAATAAACGACCACGTCTTCCGTTTCACCGCCGAAAAGACAAACCGTCACCTCGTCTTCCAAATCGCCTTTGACAAGATCTTTGATTTCAAAAGTCACCTAAGTGTACAAAATATGACCGCGATTATCGGTATCAAATTTGACATGCGTCCTGCCGTCTTCATCTGTCCATTCCGTCGGCGTCATGTAACCGTCGGGCGCTTTTCCGTCAACTGTATCCCAAACAGCGGGATGAACTTCTTTGATGCTGGCATAAACGACAGCATCCGCAAATTCAACACGATCTGTGGGGGAATACCACGGGCGTAAGCAACTAATAAACGGTCCGTCAGGATCGCTTGTACTGTGCTGAAGAAAAACTTTCCCTTTCGGAACATTAGCCAGCCAAAGAGGCTGAAGTTCATCAACGACACGGTCGCCAGGCGCTGTTAAATTTGTCGTTCGGAATTCAAACTCTTGAAAAACATCTGTATAGAGACATCCTGCAAATACGGTGCCGCAAAGAACCAATAAAATCAATGTGAAACAAACCTTAAAATTCATAATTTCCAACCCTTTTTCATTCGAATTAATCGTTTACATGATAAGCTTTTAAAATGTAATATTGGTCTCCGCTCTCCGTCTTTGAAAGACACAGCAAATAATTGCTGTTTTCTTCAAAATCCCATGGAGACAGCAATCCGTAACAATAAACAACAAAACCGTCAACTTCGCCGCTGCTGACACGAACATTTATGTGTTCGGCAGAATCACCTTTGACAACATAAGTCGTTTCAAAATCAATATCGGTATAAATTGAATAATCTAAAATAGTGACATAGCCTTCAGCGTTAAGCGGCGGATTTCCGTCAGGCGTATTCCAATAAGACGGGAAAATTTCTGCGGCTGTTGCATAACAAATCAAATCGGATTCATTGAGCAATTCGTTTTCTGTATAACCGCGAACGGAATAATTCATTTGTCTGTAATTTTTGTGATCTTCGGGCATTGGAACATTATCAGAAGAGGGAATGATTTCCGAGATGTTTTTGCTGAGCGGATTAATTGTGTCGGGTTTTAAACAACCCGATATTGAAATTGAAAATAAAATTAAAATGAATAAAATGCAAAAAATTACTCGACTCGTATTAATATTCATTAAATCCCACCTTTATAATTATCCGAATTTTATAATTAGATCATATTTATAAATCACTTTTATAATTAGTTGATAAGACATTTTAACCAAAACACAGATCAATCGTTGACAACAAAAATTCCGCGGAAAACCAATTGATAATAATTTTCTTCAATTGAATTAGAATTCGGATTTTTCAAATACAAAAGATATTTATCGCTGACTTCAAAATCCCAAGGTGTCGGGGAATAGCCGTCTTCACTGACTAAGCCGAAATTCTCAGCGTATCCGCCCCTAATTTGAACCGTAATTGTATCGGAAACATTACCAACCGCCGGATCATCAACTTTGAAAATAATCGGTGTATAAACTTCATCGGGGCTTGTTTGAACAGCCGGCAAAGCTTCAAGAACCGTGACGTATACGATGGTTTCGGATTGATTTAATATTTGAGCAGAAAGCTCTTTGAAAGTCATCGGTGTCGGATAGCCCGTTTCAGAAATGACCGCTTCATTTTCTCCTTCAGCGCCCTGTAAATGAACAGGAACTGGCGGGATATTTTCATGAGAAGGAGAGAATAATGAAACATTTTTATGAAGAGGATTGAGTCCGTATTTATTGATATCAGAATCCTTCATTTCATACATTTCATACATCTCATCCTCATTTTCGGATGAATCTAAACATCCGCTCATAAAGACAAAACAAATCAAAAGAAAAATGATCAAACCAATCTTTTTCAAACTCATCAAAATTTCCCCCGATCAATCTGTGATAACAGGATAAAGACCGCCAATCATCGGTTCCAACTCCCCGTTATAAATATATGATTCTTCCAAATAAATCAGATATTGGGTTCCTTCTTTCAAGTCCCAAGAAATCGGCTCTTGAACACTTTTTCGAATCATTAATTTTGAACCGTCAAAATGCCCGCTGTAAACCGTCACGGAAACATTTCCGGAAGCGTTTCCTTTAATCAAATCATCAATTCTGAAAATCACTTCAGAACCTGTGATTGAAATCGATTCATCGTTTGTCGGATAGGCGGAAAAACTATCGGCTTCTTTGACGACAGTTCCGTAAAAAGCCAAATCGGAATCAACAATCAGAGAAAAAGCCGCTTCATTTGCATACAAAACAGGCTCAACAGCGGGTTCGGTAACGGCTAAGCTGTTTGAATCATAGATACTGCTTTGAGATGTTTGCGGGTTGACATATTCAAATTCGAATGAAATATTTTCACGATCGGAATAAAATCCTTGAATTCTTTTATTCAGCGGATTCAAACCGTATTTCGTCGGATCGATTCGGAGATAATTCGGCGGTTTTTGATTAACACCGCTGACGGCACCGATTCGATTTCCGTTTCGAATCAATTCAGAGTAAGTGGCATTTTCATTCAAACGATTGGAATAAATTGCAATGCCGTCATGATAATCGATTTTCTCGACAAAAAGATTTTCACCGCGCGGCGTGACAATCAAATAATAATCAGAATAATCCGAGTCATCTGAAATGTTATTGTTTTCAAAATAATTTGGATCTTCATTCTCAGTATCATATACATCACCCTTCGACAAAAAGAAAAAGACGACATCGCCCCATTGATATGCCGCTTCTTCCGCACTGTTGCCGACGATTTTAACGTTGATGAAATAAGAATGCTGAATCCCGCTGAAACAATCACGAATTAAAACGGTCACATAAGAATAATGAGTTCCCGTTTTCATCAATGTTTCATAAACCGGCTCAGTTTCGGTTTCAAAATCCGGACCGGATTCGGAATCGGATTCTTCTTTTGAAAAAAGAGAGAACAAACGCCTTTCTGTATGATTTTCGGATTCTTCCAAAAGTATCGGCATGGGTTCTGTCGCTGAAATGACAACGCCTGAAATCACCAAATCACTGTGTTTGTAAAGTTCCGAGAGATTGTATTCGGGATAGATCACTTCGGGCGGAACAATTTCGACGGGAGATGTATCTTCCTTTAAACAACCCGATATTGAAACTGAAAACAAAATTAAAATGAAAAAAATGAAAAAAATGATTGAATACTGATTTATTTTCATAACAATATACCCCATTAATCCGGAATAACATAAATGCCTTTAAACATCAAATAATATGCCCCGTTTTTTTCTGTCAAGTAGAGCAAATATTTATCTCCTTCATTGAAATCCCATGGTGTCGGACCATCGATATTATAAATCACATAATTCCGAACATGTCCGCCGAAAATATTAACTTGAACCTCTGATGATAATGATTCTCCGATGATTAAATCGTCGATTGAAAAAATAACGGGAGTGAAAAAATACATGCTGCCTTCTTCCGGATTCTCGAGCGGATTATAAGCAAATGATTCCGTATAATTTACCGTTCCGTAAAATGCAAGATCCGACTTTTGAAGACAATCAAAAAGAATGGTTTCATCCGAAAAACTCGGCGGCTCACTTGCAACCGTAACGCCGGTAGAATTCGGATAATTCGGAATGTTTTCAGGACTTCCGGTTATGAAATCTTCAATGTTTTTGTTTAACGGATCCAAAGCCTCTTTGAGATCATCAAACGTTTCGGGATTGAAAATCGGTTCATGATAATTCAGTTTTTGCCCGGAACCGTATTCAAATTCTGACTGCAGTTCATCAAAATTGACGGATTCATTGAGAGCATTGACATAATTGCCGTCAGCCGCGACTATTTTTCCGAGAGGCGTTAAAACAAAATAATATTCATTTGATTCGTCACCTTTTACCAAATACAGAATCATTTCATCGCGCCAATGATATGTATCTGTGTCAAGCGGATTTGAAGAGTCTGAACCGTAATGAAATGTCCTGACGGTTACGAAATGGGAAGGAATATCGCCCTGATAGAAAGATGTTATCAAAAGAGTGACATCCGTATAAGATTCGGGTAGATCTTTGCTGCCCGAAAAAGATTCATTTTGAAATGATTCGGAAGCATTTTCATCTAAAGGATACGTTTCTGAAATGTGAACGACCAAACCTGAAACAATTAAATCACTTTTTTCACCTAACGTTGCATAGTTATACTCTTCAATATCCGACGTTTCAAAATATGGAAGAACGGCAAATAAACCGATAACGCCGATTATCAAAATACAAAAAATTAAAACGATCACAGCTTGAAAATATTTCATAAGAAGATAGAAGAACACATCAGATAAATAGGTATCCCGAGCATGAAATAGATAGATTTTGAAATTATAAAATAGTGAAAAATGTTCATTATATAAAATAAGTATTAAATTTCAAAACCAAAAAAAGCCCCGACGAATCGGGGCTTAGGTTTTCGTTTTTCATTCAATTGAAGTTTTCGAATAAATTCACATATTCAAATCTTTCAGATTTTGTTGTGAATTCGTTTTTATGTTTCGTTTTTATGTTTCGTTTTTGTAAATTATTTTATCAAATTACTCTTTATCGAGCTCGAACTTGGTACCGTAATAAATGATACCGGCATCGCCGTCGCTTCCGAGTTTTCTGAAAACGGAGTGGACGCGTTTGCCTGTTGCGACTTTTTCGGGCTCGTCAACGATTTGTGTCGTGAGCTTGGCGCCTTCATCGAGTTCGACGATTGCGAGCGCATACGGAACGAGGTCGCTGAATTCATCGGATGTGGTGTGCGTGATTGTGTAGGTCACGATTTTACCGGTTCCTTTGAACTTGTACTGTTCCATTTCACCGTCACGGCGGCATTCCGGGCAGAGGTTTCTGATCGGATAATAGTATTTGCCGCATGTCTTGCAGTGGGAGCCGATAAGGTTGTATCTGCTCGGCTGCTCTCTCCAGAATCTTGGTACTGTCATCGTAAATCACCTCTCGTTTGAGAAAATATGAACCACAGCTGTTGCGCCTGAGCCGCCGACGTTGTGCGTCATACCGTACTTTGCACCGTCAACCTGACGTTTGCCGGCCTCGCCGCGGAGCTGGTGGACAGCTTCGACAGCCTGTTTGACACCGGTGGCACCGACAGGGTGACCGGTTGATTTCAAACCGCCGGAGGGGTTGACAGAGATCTTTGCGTTGAGCGCCGTTTCTCCCGCAAGGGAAGCCGGACCGCCTTTTCCTTTCTCAAAGAAACCGAGGTCTTCAATCGCGCAGATTTCGGCGATTGTGAAACAGTCGTGGACTTCAACAAAGCTGATGTCTTTCGGGGCCAAGCCTGCCATCTCATAAGCGCGCTTCCCGGCCGCAACCGTCGCGTCAAGCGTTGTGATGTCGCGTCTGTCATGGAGCGCGATCGTGTCGCTTGCCTGAGCGCTTGCTTTGATGTAAATCGGCGTGTCCGAATATTTGTGCGCGTCTTCTGCGGGGACGACAATCACTGCGGCTGCACCGTCAGAAACCGGAGAGCAGTCCAAGATGTGAAGCGGGTCGGAAACCATAATGGATTTCAAAACCTGCTCGATCGTGAGCTTGCTGTGGTACTGGGCAATCGGATTGTTGATGCCGTTGTCGTGATTTTTCACGGCGACTGCTGCCAACTGTTCGCTTGTCGTACCGTATTTTTCCATGTGGAGTCTGGCAATCATTGCGTAAATGCCCGGGAACGTTGCTCCCTGAATGCCTTCCCATTCACGGTCGGCTGCGGCTGCGAGTGCGTCCGTCACGCCTGATCCGTCAATGTCGGTCATCTTTTCCGCGCCGGCTGCGATAACGACATCGCTGTAACCGGATGCGACGGCCTGGATGGCCTGGCGAAGCGCGAGACCGCCCGAAGCACAAGCCGCTTCGACACGGGTGGACGGAATGTTGAGGCCTTTTGCGAGACCGGAATAGTCCGCAATCAATGCGCCCAAGTGTTCCTGCTCGATGAATTTGCCGCCGCTCATGTTGCCGACGTACATCGCGTCAATCTGTTCGCCGCTGATGCCTGCG
The DNA here is from genome assembly GCF_032594095.1 of Methanimicrococcus hongohii. Lineage (NCBI taxonomy): Archaea > Methanobacteriati > Methanobacteriota > Methanomicrobia > Methanosarcinales > Methanosarcinaceae > Methanimicrococcus > Methanimicrococcus hongohii. Next base: position 1,988,088 of record NZ_CP131059.1, on the reverse strand, counting down.
TCTTCGATTGCGCCGACACCGGCTTCAACGACAATGTCTCTGAGGGATTTTTCCCATAATTCTCCGAATTCGGTTGTCTTTGCACCGACAATTGCTACTTCTCTCATTTTTTCACCTCATCCGAAATTGATCTTACCTTTGTGGTGCGCGTATTTGCCGTAGTCCAAGTAAATCGGATCGGCGAGAAGCTCTTCGACTGTCGGGACTTTGCCGCGGTACTTTTCAATGTTGTCTGTCACGCGGATGCTGAATGCGTCAGATCCTGCGCCTGACCCGTAAGCGGTTGCAAAGATTCTGTCGCCGGGTTTTGCGATGTCAAGCGTTGCTGCGATGCCCATCAAACAGGAACCGGAGTATGTGTTTCCGAGTCTCGGGACGACAAGTCCGGGTTTGATCTGTTCTTTTGTGAATCCGAGCATCTGCGCGGCGCGTTCGGGGAATTTGCCGTTGGGCTGGTGGAAAACGGCATAGTCGTAGTCTTCCGGTTTGGTTCCCATCTTTTTAAGAAGTCCTTTTGCGCCGCTTGTGACGTGTCTGAAGTAACCGGGGTCTCCCGTGAAACGGCCGCCGTGGCTCGGATAGTGCTGGCTTTCGCGTCTCCAGAAGTCGGGTGTGTCTGTTGTAAAAGAGTATGTGTCTTCGATGATTGCGATGAGTTCGGATTCTTTGTTGCCGATCACAAATGCTGCGCCGCCGGCTGCTGCCGTGTATTCGAGCGCGTCGTTGGGAGCGCCTTGTGAGACGTCAGCGCCGATTGCAAGACCGATGTCGATCATGCCGGATCCGACGAGACCCATGCAGACCTGGACGGCTGCGGAACCTGCTTTACATGCGAATTCGAAGTCTGCCGCAGTCATTTCGGGCGTTGCGCCGACGGCTTCTGCGACGATTGTACTGGTCGGTTTGACCGCGTACGGGTGGCTTTCGGAACCGGTGTAAACCGCTCCGATTCTGGTTGCGTCAAGACCGACACGGTTGACGGCATTTCTTGCGGCAGATACGGCAATGGTTGCCGCGTCTTCGTCAACATCAGGAACGGATTTCTCGTAGACTTTTAAACCGTTCTTTAAAATTTCGGCATCTCCGCCCCAAACCTTAGCGATCTCTTCGGTTTTAATTCTGTAGCGGGGAATGTAAGCGCCGTAGGAAACAATTCCAACTGTCAATGTATTCACCTTTTATGTCAAATGATGACTGCGAAATAAGACAAAATTTAGAAAAATTGCTGCAGTCATTTCATATTTGGTTGTTGTTGTTTCAGCTCGTTGAACTGTTCTGTGCGCATAAACAACAATATCTCAAAAAGTGAAATTCAATCAAAAATCCGATAATTAAGCCGAACGGAAAACTAATTAATATTTTTCCTCTGTGGCGAATCGGATATTGAAAAAGGCCGATTTTTGGATATTATTAATTTGTTTATGTTATGGCTTTGAAACAGACCGAAAAACTGTCGCTTGATCCGACAAGGGTTCGAATCAAATCGAATCGGCAACAGTTCTTCGATGCAGATGTTTTACGTTTTTTCCTCATTAATTCCGTTTTTATGTTTTTAAACCATTTCTTCTGTCTGTTTAGAGCATTACCTCTTTTCGACTTCGGGTGTTCTTTGGTTTTTGAAAACTCAAAGCAACATACCCCGAAGCACTTACACCAAAAGATGAAATCGTGGTATATAAAAGTAACGTAGGCGATTTCGTTAATTGACGTGAAAAAAGAAAGAAAAACGTCAAAATATTCGGCTATTTCATAATTAAAATGAATATCGGATTAATGAATTAAAAAAATATTTCATAAGTAGAGGCGAATTTATAAAAAATTACGAGAAAGTCGCGATAAAAACGAAAAAGCATAAACAGAAGACTAAACAAAAGAAAACGAAAACACAAAAAAGCTGCGGCGAATCATAAATTCGACGAAACCCAAACATAGATTTTAAGAAATCGTTGAACCTGAACGCTCATTAAAATCCTAAATAAATGTATTAGATTTCGATAAAAGAAAGCGTTCCGATTTTTTGAGAAAATGAATGAAAATCGATGTTTCAATTGAATTTTAGGATTCAATTAAAAGTTCAAAAACCGCCACCTCCAACGACGCGTTTCCGAAGCGCAGCGGAGGAAAGAAGGAGTTGGAGATTCTTTCCATACGAAACGAAAGATCAAAAACAGCCTAAAATTTTAATTTTGCTTTTCGGCTCCTGCTTGGTTTCGTCTTACGCCTGTCTTTTACTGCTGCCTGATACTGCTAAGCCTGCAAGTCTGCAACTGTCTTTTAATGTTGCTGCTTGTGTGGCGGTCTCTGTTTCCGCCCGTATCTGCTCTTTTTTAAGAAATCCGTTCGCATTCGCGAACGTGCCGCCGCTACCTACAGGTTTGCGTTTTCGCCCAAAAACTGCCCGCCGCCGCGCGAGCCGCTCCGACTTTCAAAAAACAGAAAACTAACCCGCGTTTTTACAGAAAATAAAAGAGAAATAAAAAAATGAAAAATGAAAAAATGAAAAAATGAAAATTAAGACGGAAGCACGCTTATTCCAAGCATTGCTTGGATCACATTAAAAAGAATATAAAGAATCATCCAAAAGCTCGTGAAAGTCCACAAATAAAATAACGGCCTGGTTTTATTTTCTGACAGATATTGTTTGATGTTTTTACGCTCAATGAAAAGAGTGATGACTGCCCCGACAACGAAAATGATGTAAAGTGCAGGAAGAATGTAATCACCGATCGAAGGATCAATGACTTCAAGCAGTTTGCTCAGAATTTCGCCGAATACGAAATTGTTGATAATATGAAGCACAGCAGCCCATTTCCATGAAAATTCAAGCGCAACGTAGCCGAGGACGAGTCCGACGAAAAATGCGAAAACGCCTTGTGTAAAGTTTGCATGGAATAAACCGAAAAGTGCCGCCGAAGTAACGATTGCAAACAATTTCCCGTGGTTTTTAAGCGCGTGAAGAGCAGCACCGCGGAAAACGATTTCCTCGGCAATCGGCCCGATGAATGCGGCGTACATGAACAATGAAAATGTGACTTCGGCACCGGTCGCAGAATCAATTGCTTCAGCGGCTGTATAGCCGAAAAGATTTAGAATATTTTCAAAAAAGAAAGCGAAGACCAAAAAAATGACTTGAGCGCTCATCATACAAAAGAAAAGTTTAACGAAAGACTTTGCAGTCATTGATTTGTTCTTTGCCGTCAAATCTGTTATGAGCTCTCTTTTCCGATACAGAACAATGAAAAACATACCGAGAATAATACCGGCTAAAATCAGCCAACCGTTTTCAAAAATCGGATTGACCATCGAATCATAAAGTTCATCCGGCATGTCAATGTACTGAACCATAACATAGGCGGCTGCCGCGATAACGACAATACTCATTAAAATTTCATAAATAATAAGCGTGCGAGCCAAACGATTGATTTCTTTCCGAAATGATTTACGTTCGACTTTAACGGGGATTGCGGTTGTTATTCCTGCATCCAAGATCTCCGGTTTAGCATTTTCCGGAACTTCGGTATTTTCCGTAACTTCTGCATTTTCCGTATTCGTTTTATCAAGACCTCAATTCGTTTTTACATTTTAAAATTTGATTTTATTTATTTCATAATTAAATTAATATAATTATAAAAATAGATTGATAGTTTTTATAATTTTCAATGACTTTTGAAAGCTTACGCCTTTGACTGCAAAATTGAAAAAATGAACGCAAAATGAACGCAAACAAATCAAAAAAGAAATTAAAAGGAATCAATAGAAAAGAATCAATAGAAAGGAAGAAAAAATGAAGAGAGGAAATTAAATTCCTTTAATCGAATACTGACCGTATTTTTTCAATTCGGCAATCGCTTCGTCCAAATCTTTTGTTGTACACAAAAGCGGAATTCTGTCGACTTCTGCCATTTTTATCGCCATCGGATCAACTTCGTCTTTGGAAAGACCGTGCAAAACAATTGCGCCGGGCTTCAAATTTGTGACGCGGATTGCGACAAGCGGAGATTTGCCGGTTGAAACTTTTGTAAAAACCATGGCGCGGTCGGTACTCCAGCCGTAAAGGCGCTGGAATTCGTATGACGTCATTTCCAAGATTGAGCGCTTGCTGTCGACAACGGAAAAGCCGTAAAGCGGACGTTCCATGCCGCGGTAAAGAACTTGAGCGTCGAGAAGTGAGACAAGTTTTTGGAATTGGATCGGAATGGAATATTCGTAAGTGGAATATATGGATTCCTTGGAACTGTCAGCCGTCAGCATTGTTTCATAAGCGTGAATTTTTTGGCCGCCGCGTTCCGTATCAATTGCGAGCAGCGATTCGACGATTTTGCTGACCATGAGCGTTCCCGGAGATTTTCGTCTTCCGGATTCATAATCGCTGATAACGGAGGGCGAAACTTGCAAAGAATTAGAAATGTCAGTTTGAGAAACTTCAAAATTCAGTCGCCATTTTTTAAGACATTCGCCGGGTTTTTCAGAAAGCGTAATCTCGCCGGCCATTTTTTCGGCAAGTCTTTTCTTTAAATTTTCGAAAGCTTCGTTGTCTGTCATGACAAAGTGAAAACGAATGATTTCAATATAAATCTTGTCTTTGAAAATCGAATAATAAGACAATCCGAATAAAATCAACGATTAAGTTCTTTTTTCGAATCAATATAAAGTAAAAAAAGAAAAAATGAATTAAAATGAGTATGAGATAAAAAGCAAAAGATAACTGCTGCCGCCTTCCGCGCGCGAGCTGCACAAATTTTGAAAATATTCAAAAACGGATCCCGAATTTGAAAAACGAAATCAAAAAAGGGCGTGCTTTTAAAGTTATCGTTTTTGAAAAAATCGGAAGCTGAAAATACTTTTGATTTCTCCAAAAAATGATATGAAAAGAAAGAACGAAAAAAATGAAAAGAAAGAGAACGAAAATATTCAAAAAACAAATGACAAAACAGTTTTTGTTTCCGAAATCAGAATGTGGACGGCTTGTCCGAAACAATTGTATTTCAAAATATCCGCCGAAAGAAAAAGTCAGCCGGATTTAATATTTAATGAAAAGCGAGCCGGCGTTTTTGAAAACAAAATTTGGCGGGAAATTTGTTTGGAATTGCCGGCTTTGGTTTTGGAATTTGCTGATGATATTAATAATGATGAGAATAATATTGATGAAAAAACGGATGTCATTTTTGCCGAAAATTCTGAATTTAAGAATCGAATCAAAAAATTATTTGATGAAATAAAACAGGAAATAGATTTCGAAAATCTTCTTGAGAACGATTTTGATATTGAGAATGATAAAATTGAAAAGAAAATCGAAGAACTGAGCCGAAATATTGATTTAACGATTCAAAGAAACGGAACAAAGTTTTTCGAAGCAGCTTCAAATCCAACCGCTGTCGAAAAATCATTTTTATTTGAAAAAGCGGACCTGTTCGGCGCGCCCCCGAAGGTTTTAATCATTGATGAAAAACGGCTGCCGTATTTAATTAAAATTTCAAAAGCCCCGAGCGACGGCGTTTGGGAATCCGAGAGAATTGCGGCGACAGCATATTTGATGATTTTAGAAAGTGAATTCGGGCGGCAATTTGTTTCCGACAGCGTTGTGATTGATTATTTCGGAGATTATCGTTATGTTCGAATTCGACCGCAAAATCGTCGAAAAGTGTTTCGGATCATTCGAAAAATCAGAGACATTAAGAAAGGAAAAATGCCGCGCGAGAAAAATATTCGCTTATGCGGCGGCTGTGTTTATCGTGAAAAATGTCATGTGAAAGCAAAGACATTGTTTACAAAAATGTTCGGCGGCGAATAAAACCAAAAATCAAAAAACAAGCGTTAATTTAAATAAAGCGAAACATTTACGAATAGAATCAGGAAAAGAATCCGAAAAGATTCAAAAAGAGTCAAAACGATTCAAAAAAAGAGCCAAATACAGGAAAAAATATGGAAATCGGAAAAGTGCCTCACGACCTTTTGCAAAAAATCGTTTTTCAAAAGCTGAAAAACTTTGATGAAAAGGTGAAAGTCTCGCCCGGAATCGGCGAAGACTGCGCAATTTTAGATATCGGCGAACAATTTTTTGTTCTCTCGTGCGATCCGATTACCGGAACGGCTAAAGAAATCGGAAAACTTGCCGTTTATGTTTCCTGCAACGACATCGCTTCAAGCGGCGTTCGACCGCTTTGGCTTTTAGTTACAATACTTCTGCCGCCCGAATCAACGGAAGAAGATTTGGATAAAATCATGGCAGATATTTCCGAAACGGCTGCCTCTTTAAATGTCAGCATTATCGGCGGCCACACTGAAGTAACGGATGCCGTGACAAGAATCGTCATCAACACAACCGCAATCGGGATGTCTGACAAAAATAATGTCATCTGTTCGGCAGGCGCCGCGCCGGGTGACAAAATCATCATGACAAAAACAGCGGCGATTGAAGGAACGGCAATCATTGCTTTTGAAAAAGAAAACGAATTGAAAAAAGAATTCGGGGACGTTTTTGTCAAAAAAGCGCAATCGGAAATGTCTCAGATCAGCGTCATTGCCGAAGGCGTGACGGCAGGCGATTTGGGCGCAGATGTTGTTCATTCGATGCACGACATCACGGAAGGCGGTCTGTACGGTGCGCTTTGGGAAATCGCTGAAGCCGCAAAAACCGGCGTTATCGTGTATGAAGAAAACATTCCAATCACGGAAGAGACAAAAAAGATTTGTGAATTTTATAATTTAAATCCGTACCGATTGATTTCAAGCGGCAGCATGGTGATGACGACGCCGAATCCCGAACTTGTTTTGGAAAAACTGAATGAGAAAAACATTCCGGCAGCCGTTGTCGGAGAAATCGTATCCAATCCGTTGAAGCGCCTGATTTATAAGAATGAAAATCAGGATGTTGAAACGATGAGCGTGCTTCGCGCGCCGAAATCGGATGAATTGTATAAATTGCCGAGAGATTGAAGCGAAAAATCAGTTATTGAAAGAATTGATAACGATTCTGAAAAATGATTTTGAAAAATTATTTCTGTTTTTTTGAAAAGCTTATTTTTAAAAAATTGTTTAAAAAATTGTTTAAAAAATTGTTTAAAAAATTGTTTTGAAAACATGACTTTTGAAAACATAACTTTTGAAAAATAATACAATTGAATTGAAGCGCTGATAATGGAAATGGCTTTTAATAAGATGAGTCCGTTTTTCAATCCATGGTCAAACCTGTTTTTTTGGGAAAATTAGTTTTACACTGGTGTCCCGCATGCAATGTTCCTGTTCTGGAAGAAAAATGCGCCTGCGGCTGCCAAACAAATTTTGTAACGGTCACGCCGCCCGCGGATATTCGCCCGGCTTTTCCGTATGACATCAACCGCATCAACGAAGTTTCGGTTCGGCAATTCGGCAAAAAAATGATTGCAGAGGGCGAAATTGCCGTTTACAATAAAGCGCCTTACGATGACCGAATGGAAGAAATCATTTGCGGCGGCGAAATTATCGGAACGATTCGTTTTGAAATCGATAAACCCGGATGGGTCCTTATGCCGCGGCTGTCGGGCGCGCGCCGCATTTTTAACAAAAATTCTAAAATCGAAGATCCCGACGCCGAGACGAATCTTAAAAACTGGATCATGGTGTACGAAAAAGCCGTTCCTTTTGTCGCCGAGGGATCAAGCGTTTTAGTCCCGGGAATTTTTAAAACGGCTCCCGGATTTGAAAAAGAAGATGAAGTCGTGATTGTGACGCCCGACTTTGAAGTGATTGCCGTCGGCCGAGCGAAAATGTCAGCCGAAGAAATCAAAAATTCGGAGCGCGGCAAAGCGGTCAAGACGCGATGGACCGGAATTGAAAGCGAAAATGACTCTGAGCGAAATACGGCAGCAAGCGTTATGCCTGCCGATAAAATTGTTTCAGAGGGAACGCCGGTTCGCGAGATTTGGCAGAAAGTAATTGACGCCAATCGAAATGTGATTGACAAATTCGAAGCGGACAGCGTCAAATTCATGCAAAATGCTGCCGCGAACATGACAAAACAATTGACTTGTTCGTATTCGGGCGGCAAAGACAGTTTGGTGACGCTTCATTTGACGGAAAAGGCGTTTGGGAAAGATTCCGGTAATGAAAGAGATTATGAAATCATTTTCGCCGACACGGGTTTGGAGTTTCAGGAAACGATTGACAATGTCAAAGAAGTGGTTGACATTTACGGCAAAACACTGAGGGAAACGAGTGCCGGAAATGCGTTTTGGGACGAATATGAGACGAACGGTCCGCCGAGCGTTGATAATCGCTGGTGTACGCAATCCTGCAAACTGATGCCGATTACGAATGTAATTGAAATGAATTACGCGGATGACGGCGGCTGTTTGACTTTTATCGGTCAGCGCCAATATGAATCCAAAGCGCGCGCCAAGAGTCACAGGATTTGGAAAAGTCCTTCTGTGCGCGGGCAAGTCGGAGCGGCGCCGATTCAGGAATGGACGGCGATGCATGTTTGGCTTTACATTTTTGACAAAGATTTGCATTACAATCCGCTTTATGAGAAAGGGCTTGACCGAATCGGATGCTGGCTTTGTCCGGCGGCGTCGCTTGCCGACTTTGAAAATTTGAAGCACACGCATCCTGAAGCGATGGAAATGTGGGAAGGAAAATTGATCGAAGCCGGTCACGAAAAAGGAATTGAAAATCCTGAGGCGTGGGTCAAATTCGGTTTGTGGCGCTATGATAAACTGCCGCCTTTGATGCAGAAATTGGCGGCTGAAAAAGGTGTGATTTATAAAAATAAGAATCAAGCTGAGAAGCAGAAGGAAAAAGTTTGAAAGCTTGTTTTAAACTTAAAACAGGTAAATTTAAAACAAGATTCGATTAACAGAATCGGATTTGAAAGAATACGATAGGCTTATAAATTATCCCATGCTTATGATTTACTCGGTGGGCTAGTCAGGGCAGCTAGGCGTCGCTTGTAACCCGAAATCGCCGATACGCGGGTGACGAAGCTTTTGGCCAGGTGCATTGACTTTATGTCAAGTCCGAAATCTTAACGTTGAAACCTCGTCCTGCTGGGAATGTGGTGATTGCCGAGACAAAAGGAGTTTTGGTTCGGCTTTCTTAATCGTGGACACCGGTCCAGGCCCGGAAGGGAGCAGACTTACCGCGGACAACAGTCGCTTGCGGGGTTGCGGGGCGGAGGAGGGATTTCGGAGACTGCGTAGGGAAGATGTATCGAACCGAAGGCGTGCTCACCTTTTCAATCATCCCGATGTTTAAATTGTATTGAAAAATCAAAATGATTTAAAAATCGTAAAAATAATAAAAACTATAAAACCATAAATCATAAATTTGCGCTCGAATTCAATCCCGTTTGGGGTAAGCGTTAAATATCTCATATTTCATTTATGGGAAAGCAAAAACGAATTGTCATCATGACGAGATAGCCTAGCTCGGTAGGGCGTAGGATTGCTAATCCTATGTTGCTTTGCAACTCGGGGGTTCAAATCCCCCTCTCGTCGCTTTTTTGTTTTTAGATTTTTAATCGCTAAGCTTTGCTTTTATTCATTTTCAAAAAACAGCGGACAGGTTTGAAATTTTGAAGAAAAGTTGTGCGGCTCGCACGCGGCGGCGACAGCGGTGAAGGCGATGAAACGATTTAGACTATTATTTCAATTCGGATAAACACAAACATCCCTTTTCTTTAATCAAATCAAACCTGAACGCCCCTTAAAATCCAAAAAAAAGAAATCCTTTAGAAAAAAACGGCGTTCGTTTTTCTTTTTAATTTTGGGATAAAAACGATGTTTCAATTGAAATAAATATGAATGAAAAGTTCAAATACCGCCCCCGCAAGTTGAGTTTCCCGTAGCGAAGCGAAGGGAATTGAGACTTGGCGGATTCTTTCCAATACGAATTAAAAATTCAATTCCGACCTCACATTAGCTTATGCTGAACTAAAATCGGCGGGCTGTATATTCGTCGAATCAGAGTCAGAATCTCCAACTCCTTCTTTCCTCTGCAACACTATCGGAACCGCGTCGTTGAAGGGCGGTTAATCGTCTTTAATTTCAATTTTCGGAAAAACACAAACATCCCTTTTCTTTAATCAAATCAAAACCTGAACGCCCCTTAAAATCCAAAGAAAAGAAATCCTTTGGAAAAAAAGCGGCGTTCGTTTTTCTTTTTTATTTTGAAATAAAAACGATGTTTCAATTGAAATAGATATGAGTGAAAAGTCCAAATACCGCCCCCGCAAGTTGAGTTTCCGAGCGCAGCGAGGAAACGAGACTTGGCGGATTCTTTCCCATACGAATAAAAAATTGATTCAACTGACTCATTTAATTTAATATTTTAAATTTATAAATCGGCAACTGTAAATTCGTCGAATCATAGTCAGAATCTCCATCTCCTCCTTCCCTCCGCTCCGCTTCGGGAACTCGTCGTTGGAGGGTCGGTTTTTGAACTCTTACTTTATATCTAAAATTCAATTGAAACATCGTCTTTCATTCATTTTTCAAAAAATCGGAACGCTTTCTTTTATCGAAATCTAAAACATTTATTTAGGGTTTTAATGAGCGTTCGGGTTTCAACAATTAATGAAAACGGATGTTTGGTTTTAAATTGATATAGAAAGAAACCGTTGTTGAGATTCATGGAAATTGATGAAACTTTTTCTTCGATAGAAGAAATTCAAACACTTTTAGAAAAAGAAGGAATGACATGGCGCATTTCTGTCGACGAGATCAATGATGACATTAATGCTGACACCGATGATGATATTGATGATGAGATCGATGATGGCATTGACGGTATTGAAAACGATGGCGCTTGTTCTTCAAAAATTGTTTTGGAGTCGGTTTCATTTTCCGCCGACGCCGATACAATTGAAATTGAAAAATGGGAAGCGGAGCTTCCCGACATTGACGAAAAAGAAGAAAATGAATCAAATGAATCCGAAGAATTTGAAGAAAACGATTTGAGAAACAATTCGGAAAACGATTTTGAAAAAGCGGAAGTCATTTATTTTGATCTTTTCAAAAAGAAAACGTATACAAAAACACTTATTTTTCAAACAGAAGATGAAAACGAAAGCAATCTTGGCAGCAAAAGCGATGGCAACCCCGATAACAGGAGCGTCGAAAATGCCGGCAAACGAATTTATCGTTTAATCGGTTTTTGCGAAGCGCCGATGTCTTAAAAACATCTGAAATATAAAATTAAAGAAACCGCGCGCGAATTGATTTATAAAGGGAAAAATTGATTTTATTTCATTTTTACTTGATTTTTCAGATAGAATAAAAGTAATTTTTTATAAACTCTATATATACCCTTTATATACTTGATAAGCGTTTAAGAATATCCGCATTGATTCAAAAAAATTGAATTCGGAATTTACAAATCTGTTCATAAATTGTTCCAAATTTTATTTCAAAATTATCAATCTTTGTCACGATTTTGTTACATTTTATGATACAATTGACATTTATACATTTAACACAATTAATTAACACAATTAATTAACACAATTAATTAACACAATTAATTAACACAATTAATTAAATTAATTAGTACAATTTGTGTGTACATTTAACACGTTTATCCGCATAAAATCGCATACGGTAATATTATGAGCAATGAATCCAACCTTAAAATCGAAAACGTTGTCGCTTCTACAAAGTTAGCGGAAGAATTTGACTTAAACTTGATCGTCGAGAAATTCCAGACCGCCGAATACAACAAACAGAAATTCCCCGGCCTCGTTTACCGCGTTTCCGACCCGAAAGCAGCATTCCTCGTTTTCACATCCGGAAAAGTCGTTTGTACCGGCGCCAAAAATGTCGCTGACGTTCACACCGTTATCGGAAACATGGCAAAGAAATTAAACAGCATCGGCATCAAAACAATCGAAAATCCCGACATTGCCGTTCAAAACATTGTCGCGTCCGCCGACCTCAAGGCTGTTTTGAATTTGAACGCAATCGCAATCGGCCTCGGTCTTGAAAATATTGAATACGAACCCGAGCAATTCCCCGGACTTGTTTACAGAATCAGCGACCCCAAAGTCGTCGTTTTGATTTTCAGCTCCGGAAAACTTGTCGTCACCGGCGGCAAAACACCCGATGACTGTGCACGCGGCGTTGAAGTCGTTCGCGAACAGTTGGACAACATGGGACTTTTGTAAGTCCTTTTGTTTCCTTTTTCTTTTAATAATTTTCAATTTATATCTATATATATCTATAAAATTACATTTTAATTTACATTCAAATTTTACATTTAAATTAACATCTATAATTTACATTTGAAGTTATATTTGCAGTTTGCATTTAGCAGATTTTAATTGAAAATCCGTTTCAATTTATCAGCGGATTAAAAACATAAACACAACCTATCGGGATTATTATGACTGAAGACCGTACCATAATTTTTGACAAAAATGATGTTTGCATTTTTATTCCCGTTCTCAACGAAGAAGGCGCAATCAAAGACGTGATTGAAGGCTTTAAAAACGTCGGCTACAACAATATTTTGGTTTACGACGGCAACAGCAAAGACAAAACTCAAGAAGTTGCAGCCGCAGCAGGCGCCCGCGTTGTCGCGCAAAGCGGCAAAGGCAAGGGTCAGGCAATGATTGAAGCATTCGGCTCGATCACTGAAAAATATGTTGTCATGATCGACGGCGACGGAACGGAATTGCCTGAAGAAATCCATCATTTGCTGTATCCGGTTTTGGAAGGAAAAGCCGACCACGTCGCAGGCAACAGAATCGCCGGCCGAACGCCGGGCGCGTTTACAACATTGAATCTCATCGGAAACCGAATGATCAATTGGTTCTTCCGCCGCGCTTTTAAATCGGAATTGCATGATATTTTAACAGGATACCGCGCTTTTACGCGCGAATCGATTCAGGCTTTGGATTTGAAACAGCACGGCTTCGTCATTGAAACGGAAATGACGGTCGAATGTCTGACGAAAGGACAAAAACTCATTGAAGTGCCGATTACATATCTGCCGCGTCCCGAAAAAGTGGAAACGAAATTGCATCCCATTCGCGACGGCTACAGAATCAGTATGGCGATTTACAAATATTCGCGCTTCTACAATCCGAAATTTTTCTTCGGCATTTGGAGTTTATTGTCATTCATCATCGCTTTGCTTTTGATTGCCGCTCACCCGTTTATTACGTGGCACGCTTCAATGCTTGGAACCGCGTTCTTTTTCTTCGCGGGAATCGGCGTCTTGCTTCTTGTTGCAGGATATGTCGCCGACATTAACGCGACCCTTCACAGAAAAACATTGAAAGCGATTCAAGCGAACAGAAAAGAACAGGAAAAAGAATACGACCAGTTCTGATTCTTTTTCATTTTTACTTTTCTTTTTCCGGTCGGAACGAAGCGCGGGCGAATTTGATACGCAGTTTTAAGTTTTATTTTCTCATTTTATTTGATTTTTCAAGTAATGCCATTTGTGATTTTTTGTTACCTCAGATATACTTGATAAGCGTTGTAAGAACCCGCTGATTCAAAAATACAGATATAAATCACATTCGGTAATAATTATGACCAACAAATCAAACCTTAAAATCGAAAACGTTGTCGCGTCCGCCAAATTGGCGGAAGAATTTGACTTAGATTTCATTGTCGAGAAATTTCAGGGCGCTGAATACAACAAAAAGAAATTCCCGGGTCTTGTTTACAGAGTTTCAGACCCCAAGGCCGCATTCCTTATTTTCACATCCGGGAAAATTGTTTGCACAGGCGCTAAAAATGTCGCTGACATTTACACCGTTATCGGAAATCTGGCAGCGCAATTAAATGAAATCGGTATCGAAACAATCGAAAACCCCGACATCGTCGTTCAAAACATTGTCGCATCCGCCGATCTCAAAGCTGTTTTGAATCTCACTGCAATCGCGGTCGGATTCGGTCTTGAAAATGTTGAATACGAACCGGAACAGTTCCCCGGACTTGTTTACAGAGTCCGCGATCCGAAAGTCGTTATTTTGGTTTTCAGCTCCGGAAAGCTTGTTATCACCGGCGGCAAAACGCCCGAAGATTGCGCGCAGGGCGTTGAAGTCATCCGAGAATTGCTGGACAATATGGGGCTTCTGTAAGCTCATTTTTTCAGATTATATATTTGTCCAATTTTTATCTTTAAATATTGCATTCATTTAATTTTTTTGAAAATTTTGAAAAGATGGAGCTGAATTTTGATTGATATTTTGAAAAGCGGAGCGGCTCGCGCGGCGGCGTGCTGCTGCTGTTGCCGGCAGCGGGCAGCTGCGGCGCAAACCTGATCGGCAAGCGGAAACAGAAACCTCCCCCCGCTGCAAACAAACACCTCCCTCCCATCGCAAACAAACACCTCCCTCCCGCTGCAACCTGAAATTTTGTGAGGCGAAGCCGAGCAAAATTTAATGCCAACGGATTACCATAAAATGAGCAGATGCAAGCAGAAACAGAAACCTGACCGGCAGCAGCGCAAACCTGATTCGCAGCAGCAACATAAAAACAGTTGCAGACTGTTCCGCCTTGCAGGAACCGTAATCATAAAAGACAGTCGCAGACCGGCAAGTTTAGCAGGAGCCGAAAAGCTCAGCGGTTTTTATTTTTCGTTTTGCATGGGAAGAATCCGCCAAGTCTCGTTTCCTCGCTACGCTCGGAAACTCAACTTGCGGGGTCGGCTTTTGAAATTACATTAAATTTGATATTTTATTGAAACATCGTTTTTATTAAAATTTTCAAAAACGGAACGCCTTCTTTTCTTCAAAATCTAATACATTTTTTTAGGATTTTATCGGGCGTTCGGGTTCAACGATTTAAAAAATTGGATGTTTAGGTCTCATCCGAAAACAAAATAAAAATTCGGGACAGATTTGAAAAACAAAACGAAAAATGAAGCACTTCGCGCGCGGCGGCGCAGACAAAAATGAAAAATAAAAACAAAAACAAAAAAGAAGTAAACCAAAAAATCCAATCCAAAAAACCAAAAACCAAACAAAGACAAACCAAAGATAATACAAAACGTAAACAGAGGTTAAAATTGAGAAGGAGATGGGGTTCCTCCTTCTCTGTTTGTTTTACGTTTTGATGAGGAATTGTTTTTATGATCGAGCCGGAGCTCAATCAGCGTTACTCTGCATATTGCATCTCTGCATATTGCATCTCTGCGTATTGCATTTTTGCATTTGTCTGCAATTACTTTGCAAGATCATAGTGCTGGTTGACGATTTTCAAAGCGCAGAAGTCACCGCACATTGTACATGCGTCTTCGTCGCCGGGTGCGCGGCTGTTGCGGACAGCTCTGGCGTGGTCACCGTCAATAGCGATTTCGTACATCTTTTCCCAGTCGAGCTCTCTTCTTGCGCGAGCCATTGCCAAGTCTTCGTCTCTCTTGCCGAGGCGGATCATGTCGCCGATGTGGGCGGCAATCTTGGAGGTCTTGACACCTGTGACGACGTCTTCGAGGTTCGGAAGCGCCAAGTGTTCTGCGGGCGTCACGTAGCAGAGGAAGTCACAGCCGTAGGAAGCAGAAACTGCTGCGCCGATTGCGGTTGTGATGTGGTCGTAGCCGGGCGCGATGTCTGTGACGAGCGGGCCGAGCATATAAAACGGCTTGTAGTTGCTCATGACTTTCATCAGCTGGACGTTGGTTTTGATCTGGTCGAGCGGGACGTGACCCGGACCTTCGACGATAACCTGGAGGTCGTATTTGTCGTGCGCGATTTCTGCGCATTCGGAGTTGATGATCAATTCCTGAACCTGTGCGCGGTCGGTTGCGTCGTGAACGGCGCCTGCGCGCATACCGTTGCCGGTGGACAATGTAACTTCGTGTTCTTTTAAAATTTCACAAAGGTAATCGAACTGAGAGAAAAGCGGGTTTTCTTTTTCGTTGTGGAGCATCCATGTGGTCATGAAAGCGCCGCCGCGTGAACAGAGACCGCCGTATCTGCCGTGTTTTGTCAATCTGTCAAGCGTGATTTTGTTGATGCCTGTGTGGATTGCCATGAAACAGGTACCGGCTTTTGCCTGGTCTTCGGTTGCTTTAAAGAGCTCGTCTTCTGTCATGTGAACGATGGAGCCGTATTTTTCGGCTGCCTGAATGAATGCCTGGTACAACGGAACGGATCCGACCGGAAGTGAAATTGCGTCACAAACAGCTTTTCTCATGCCGAGGAAGTCGCCGCCGGTTCCGAGTTCCATTAAGGTGTCTGCGCCTGCTTTTTCTGCAGCGATTGCTTTGTCGACTTCCATCTGCATATCAATAATGTCTGAGGAAGCGCCGATGGATGCGTTGATTTTTGTGCGGCAGCCCTGTCCGATACCTGCGTATTTGATTTTTCTGTAAGGACTGAGCGGAATAACGATTCTGCCGGATGCAATGCCCCTTCTGATAAATTCAGGGTCTAATTCTTCAAAATCTGCAACAACTTTCATTTCGTCGGTAATGATACCGTTCTTTGCGTCTGTAACAAGTGACATTTTAATAACTCCTCTCTTAAAAATAGTATAAAACGGACTTTATTGACATCATAATATTGAAAAATATTGAAATCAAGCAGGAGTCGCCTGCAGTCTCGAATAAAACCTAAAACGCGGTTTTTGAATATATACCTATTTAAAAAACAAAGTTGAGTTTTAATCAATATTTTTTGATTTTTAAAGTTGTTGCAATTGTTTTTCAAAATATTATAAAGAAAAATTGATTTGAAATCAATTGGATTTGAATATTTGTATTAAAACCCGAATAAAAATAAAATCAAACAAAACTCAAATGAAAATCAAAACCAAAACAAAAACAAAAACCAAAATAAAACCAAAAACAAAACAAAAACCCAAATAAATAATCCAAACAAAAACCCAAACATCCATTTTCAAAAAAATGTTGAAACCTGAACGCCCGATAAAACCCTAAATAAAAATTGATGAATTTCATTGAAAAAACGGCGTTCGGTTCGTTTTTATTGATTAAAAGAAGATGTTTCAATTCATCGAAAAGAATAATGAAAAGACTATGAACCGCCCCCGCAAGTTGAGTTTCCGAGCGGAGCGAGGAAACGAGACTTGGCGGATTCTTTCCCGTACAAAACGAAACATTCAAAACCGCTGATTGTGAATTGTTTTTCGGCTCTTGCTTGGTTCCGTCTTACGCCTGTCTTTTGCAATTATAACTCCTGCCGAGACTGTCAGTCTGCAACTGTCTTTTAATGTTGCAGTTCCTGCTGAGCCTGCCGATCTGCAACTGTCTTTTAATGTTGCTGTTGCCGGTCAGGTTTGCACTTCCGCTTGCATCTGCTCTTTTTTAAGAAATCCGTTCGCATTCGCGAACGTGCCGCCGCTACCTACAGGTTTCTGTTTCCGCCGCCACCTACAGGTTTTTGTTTCCGCCGCTACCTACAGGCTTCTGTTTCCGCCGCCACCTGCAGGCTTCTGTTTCCGCCGCTACCTGCAGGTTTCTGTTTCCGCTGTTTCCGGCAGGTTTGCCCTGCCGCTACTGCTCGCAGCAGCAACTGCCCGCCGCCGCGCGCGAACCGCCTCATTTTTAAAAAATATTCAAATTTGACCGACATTTTTTCGTCTCATTTTTCATCACTGAAAAATTCTGAAAATTTAAGAAAACAAATTCAAGAAAAATTCGAGAGAAGATTTATTAAATACGGAAAACTTTTGAAGTCTAAATATTGAACAATTTCAAAAAAGTAAAAAGGCAAACGATTATGGATAAAGTTAAACTCTATACACTCAAAAAGGAATCCGTCAACTTAACGCCGCTCTTAAGCGTCGGCAAAAACGGAATGGCAGACTCGGTTATTGAAGAACTCAAAAAGCAGCTGAAAGTCAAAAAATTAGTCAAAGTCAGAATTCATAAAAATTCCGGCGAATCAGATGACATGAAACAGGCAGCAACAGAACTGGCAGAAAAATGCAACGCTCAAGTCGTTGATGTTCGCGGCAGAACCGTGACATTGTATAAACAGTAATAGTGAAACCGGTAATAGTGAAACTAATCTTGAACAATAATTCGGAGCGGGTGGAAAAATGCTTGATGAAGAATATGAAGATATAACCTATTTCAAAGAAAACGGATTTTTGGAAAAAGACTGCTGCAAATGCGGAAAAACTTACTGGACGCGCGATTCGAACAGAGAAACTTGCGGCGACCCGCCGTGCGATCATTACACATTCATCGGAAAACCGATATTTACAAAGCCGATGAACCTCGCGGAAATGCGCGAATATTTCCTCAACTTCTTTGAAGAGCGCGGCCATTCTCGAGTCGGCCGATATCCCGTTGTCGCCCGCTGGAGAGATGACATTTATTTAACAATCGCATCCATCGCCGACTTCCAGCCGTTCGTCACCTCCGGACTCGTTCCGCCGCCTGCCAACCCGCTGACAATTTCTCAGCCGTGCATCCGTCTCAACGATTTGGATTCCGTCGGCAGGACCGGTCGCCACTTAACGACTTTTGAAATGATGGCGCATCACGTTTTTAACAGCAAAGACAAAGAAATTTACTGGAAAGACAAAACCATCGAATTGTGCGACGAACTTTTAACATCACTCGGCGCTGACGCAAGCGAAGTCACTTACATCAAAAGCCCGTGGGCCGGCGGCGGCAACGCAGGCGCGTCCGTAGAAGTCATGGTCGGCGGCCTTGAACTCGCGACACTCGTTTTCATGAATCTGAAAGAATCGAAAACGGGAACGATCGATGTCAAAGGCAAAATGTATGAAAAGATGGACAACTACATCGTTGACACCGGCTACGGTTTGGAACGCTTCGTCTGGGCGTCGCAGGGAACGCCGACGATTTACGATTCCGTTTTCCCGACAATCGTGTCGGAACTGACGAATTTAGCAGGAATCGATCACAAATTAAACGATCCCGAATATGTCAAAATGTTTGAAAACAACGCTCAATTCGCAGGCATTATGGATGTCAGCGGCAGCGCAAACTTGGCAGAACTCAGAAAACAAGTCGCAGACAGCATCGGGATGGATGTCGATGAACTCTCCCGCATCATGGATCCGATGGAAAAGGTTTTCGCAATCGCAGATCACACGCGCTGCTTAACATTTATGCTCGGCGACGGCATCATTCCGTCCAACGTGAAATCAGGCTACCTCGCGCGCCTCGTCATCCGCCGCACGATTCGTATGCTTCAGGATTTGGGCGTCAATGTGCCGCTTTCAAAAATCATTGCGCTTCATATTGAAAATATGCCGGAATATCCCGAATTTGAAGACAGTTTCAAAGTGACGGAAGAAATCCTGGCGCTTGAAGAGGAAAAATACCGCCAGACAATTGAGCGCGGCAGAAAAATCATTCAAAAAGCAGCCGTCCGCTACCAGGAAAAAGGCGAAAAGCTTCCGCTTTCAGAACTCATGGAAATTTATGACAGCCACGGCATTCCGCCGGAAATCGCTAAGGAAGCCGCCAAAGAAGTCGGCGTCGAAGTCGAATTCCCCGACAATTTCTATTCGCTCGTTGCGGATATGCACAGCGAAGCCGGCGACAAAGACGAGTCCATTACGGGATTCAAATACACGGACAAGATTGAACGCTTGCCGCTCACGAAACGCTTTTATTATGACGAGCCGGAGAGAATGGAGTTTGAAGCCGTTGTTTTGGATACGTTTGATGAATTTGTTGTTTTGGATAACACTTACTTTTATCCCGAAGGCGGCGGACAGGAGGCCGATCACGGTATGCTGATGGCCGGCACTTTTGTTTATGATGTCATTGACGTTCAAATGTACAACGGCGTTGTGATTCACAAGCTGGACATCACGGACAAAGAGCTGCTGATCAACCGCGGCGACATGGTCATCGGCCAAGTCGACAAAAAACGCAGAATGGCGCACAGCCGCCACCACACGGCAACGCACATCGTCAACGACGCGGCCCGAAAGGTTCTCGGCAACCACATTTGGCAGGCCGGCGCACAGAAAACGGAAAACAGAGCTCGGCTTGACATTTCTCATTATAAACACATTACGCAGGAAGAGCTCAATGAAATTGAGATGATTGCCAATAAAACCGTGATGGAGAACAAGAAAGTTCATTTTGAAAGCATGGACAGAACGGATGCCGAGCAGAAATACGGCTTCGGCTTGTACCAGGGCGGCATTCCGCCTGGAAAAACGCTTCGCATCGTCAAGGTCGGCTCCGACATTGAAGCCTGCGGCGGCACGCACTGTCTCAGCACGGGCGTAATCGGTCCGATCAAGATTTTGAAAACGGAACGCATCCAAGACGGCGTTGAGCGTTTGGAATACGCTGCGGGCGATGCAGCTGTTGCGGCAATCCAGGAAATGGAAGGATTACTTCGCGATTCGTCCGAAATTTTAAGCATTCAGCCGGAAATATTACCGCCGACGGTTGAGCGTTTCTTTGATGAATGGAAAGAACTTCAAAAAGAGAATGAAAAGCTCAAAGAAGAATTAGCAGGCGCAAGAACAATTAAGATGATGCAGAATGCCGAAAAAATCGGCGACTTCTCTGTGATCGTGAATGTGACAAAAGGTGACGGCATCGATTCTTTGAGAATGGCGGCAATTGAAATTTTAAAGAATGAAAATGCTGTGGCAATTCTGCTGAGTGAAAATGACGGCGTCAAAGCGGTTGCGGCAGTCGGCAAAAATGCGGCCGCTAAAGGACTGAAAGCGGGCGATCTTGTCAAGATCATGTCCCTGGCCGTCGGCGGCGGCGGCGGCGGCAAGCCCGACTTGGCAATGGGCGGCGGCCCGAACGCGAATGAAATTGAAAAAGCGAAAGCAGAAGCGCTGGCGAAAGTCAAAGAAACTTTGTCTTAAAGCAGCACTCAATATGTTAATTCGAACTTGGAACTCAGTTTCAAGTTCTCTTTTTTCATTTTTCATCACAATTTAATCTCAATTTATTTTATCAAATTCAACAATTCATACATTTCAATTTCATTCATTTCAATCAAATTCATTCCAATCAATTTCAATTCAATCAATTTCAATTCAATCAAATTCATTTCAATCAAATTCATTTCAATCAAATTCATTTCATCTAAAACCCAAATTCAATTTTCGGTGCTGATCATGACTGTTTCTAAAAAAGATGTTGATGCTTGGGACACCGAATATGAACATTTGAAATGGGGCGGTCTTTCCGAACTTTTATGGATTCAAAACCGACTGAAAGACGGCAGTTTTTTATTGGATGCCGGCTCGGGTGAAGGGCGTTATTTGAGAGATTTTTGTTTTAAATTTCCTTGTATCGGCATTGATATTTCAAAAAACGCGCTGATGCGTTCTGTTGAATCAATCGCAACGGCGGCTGAGAAAAAATCGAAAACGAAATCCGATTTTTCATTTCCGGATCATATTGTTTCAAATACGGTTGAGCTTCCGTTTTTGGAAAATGTTTTTGACGGGATTTTGTGTTTGGGCGTGATGCAGCATTTGGTTTTTGAAGACCGGCAAAAAACGGCGGCTGAATTTCATCGCGTTTTAAAAAATGGCGGTCTTGTTTTCTTTGAAGTTTTCGGCGAAGAAGATATGAGATGTTCGGGCGAGCCCGCGGTTTTAGAAAACGGCAAAACCGAGCCGCGGACTTTTGAGCGTCAAAACGGAATCATTTATCATTATTTTGAAGAAAACGAAATCAAAGAGCTTTTTGAAGAAAACGGATTTCAAACGATTGAATTGAAATCAATCAAAAAAGAAAAAAAATATGACGGGCGGATTTACACTCGCCATCATTATCGTGCGATTTTTGAAAAATGAATAAAAACAAAACTAAAAACAAAACTAAAAACAAAACTAAAAACAAAACTAAAAACAAAACTAAAAACAAAACTAAAAACAAAACTAAAAACAAAACTAAAAAAAATTAAAAACAAAACTAAAAAAAATTAAAAATAAAATTAAAAATTAAATGAAGATTAAAGGAAAGGATAGAGTCCGAAAATGTTTAAAACAATCAGGACCAATGCTCCGAAAACACCTGTCAAAGCCGTGATGAGAACAGTGATCAAGGTAGAAAGATCAAAGCCGAACGGAATGGTTGTGATATTCAGCAAATTGGTGATGATGATCAAAACAAAACCAATAATGATATTGATTGCTAATTTTTTTGTTGTTTTTAACACTCTGAACAAAATGTAAGCAATTACAATTGCCAAAATAACTAAAATGATATCCATGAATAAGCCAGGAATGTCCATAATAAACCTCTATGAATTGGATTGAAATAAAGATTAACAGTATAATATTCTGTTAATTAATAAATATCAATAGACTATTCAGTCTATATATTTTTTGTTGTCTTCTCTCGAATTTAGGATTGGAAAGAGAAAATAAAAAATGAAGGGAAAATGAAAAGAAATAAATTAAGGAAACATAAACACGCCTTTTAAAATCATGCCGATTCCGACAAGAAGCGTAATCACTGAAAATGCGGCCCGAACATATTTCTGATTGATTCTGTGAGATGTTTTCGCGCCGATTGCGGCAAATATAATTCCGGGAATGACCAAAGCAATCCACATAACGATATTGATATAACCGAACGAATACGGCGGAAGTCCTTCAATGCCGGCGCCGTTTATAATATAACTGATGACGCCGCCGAATGCCGTAAAAATAATTGTTGCTGAAGACGTTCCGATGGCTTGGCGAAGCGGCATTTTGACCAAAAAGATGACAAGCGGAATGAGAATCAAACCGCCGCCGATTCCGGTCAAACCCGAAAGCAATCCCATAATGCAGCCGCAGACGGCAAACAAAATCGGATTCGTTGACATTTCTTCGGGATCGTCATTTGCATTTTTCATCGTCATAAATCTCAGCGAAGCGACTAAAACGACAACGCCGAACGTGATCGAAAGCCAACCGGCATCTAAGAGTGACGCGATATAGCCGCCGACAAAAGAGAACATAAATCCGAAAACGCCCATCAAAAGCGCTTTTTTCCAAAGAACCGCTTTGTGTTTGGAATGATTGTAAGCGCTTGAGAAGGACGTGAAAAATGTAAAACAAAGCGCGGTTGCGATGGAAACCTTCAAAGCAATGTCGGCAGGATAACCTGCGCGGGTTAAAAGATAAAATTGAAGCGGAACAAGAATGATGGAGCCGCCGATTCCGATAAGCCCGGAAAACGAGCCGGCGACAGTACCGCCGATCACGAGAGCTGCTAAAAATAAAAGGAACTCCGGTTCCAAAAAGATCACCTGTCCGTGTTTTTAATAGATTAAACTAATAATTTTTAAATTTAAGATTTAAATTTAATTTTTAAATTTGATATAAGATGAATTAAATTTTTAGATTTAAATTTTAAATTTAATTAAAATTTTGGTTTATTTTACTTTGATTTTATTTTACTTTGATTTTATTTACTTTGATTTTATTTACTTTGATTTTATTTACTTTGATTTTATTTACTTTGATTTTATTTACTTTGGTTTTATTTTACTTTGGTTTTATTTTTTGAACGGATTCTGCCGCAATTCTTGAAATGCGTTCGTCGGGATGATCAAGATACGCCGCCAAATATTGAAGCGTGTTTTCGCTCCCGATATCGCCTGCGATTTCAATGACTTTTGCAAGCACGTGTTTGTCCGGTTTCTTTAAAATATTTGCTTTGTCTGCTTCTATTTTGGTTTGAGAATCCATATAAGACTTTTGTCGGGTATCGACTTTTGAATTTTGTTCCAAATCATTTGCCATAATCGTTTCAAAATAATTCAAAACTTCCGGACCGCCGCGGGAAAGAGCGGCTGCCGCTTCATAAGCCGTTTCAAGATCGTCGTCATTTATCAAAGTATCAAACAATAAAAAATCATACTTCCGGTCATTCAAATGACCAAAACCGATGATGCCGTTTTGACGAACGCGGGGAATTTCGCTTTGAATGAATTTTTCAAAAATAAAAGGCGGAGATTCCGGAATTTGAGAGAACGCGTATGAAAAACGAATTTGAAGTTTTTCATTTTTTGAATCAACAAGTTCGGAATAAACCGATAAAAGAATATCTGCGGCGGGTTTTCCCGCATTCTGAAGAACAGGATAAACAGCGGCGCAAATGATTTCATTTTCATTCGGGTCGGTCAGAAATTGAATTAAAAGAAACAAATCTTCATTTGTCGGAGATTGAATCGAACGGATGAGCTGAAGTTTATTTTGAAGATTCGGAGTCATCATTCTCAAGACTCAAGAAGGGATTTGACGTAATCGCGGAATTCTTTGATTTTAAAAGGTTTTTGAATGAATCCGTCAAAGCCGGCTTCTTCGAATGATTCGCCGGTTTTTGCGATTGTATCAGAAGACATGGCAATAATTTTAGCGCTTTGATTCGTCTCCTCTCGAACGCGTTTGATTAATTCCATTCCGTCCATTTTAGGAAGATTGATGTCGGTCAACACCAAGTCAAAAGATTCTTTTTTCAAAATTTCAAATGCTTCTTTGCCGTCAGCTGTTGACGTGATTTCGTAATTTTCCATTTCAAGAATGTCTTTGACTAACTCGGAATTCATTATATTATCTTCAATCAGAAGAATATGTTTCAAAACTCAATCTCTCCTTTTATCAAAAAACCCGTTAAATCAATCTTAATATCACGAAGATAATTAAATAAATTGCGTTAGAAAAATATTCCATGAAGAATACAAGACAGAAAAAGAAAGAACAAGAGGACTGATGAAAAATAAAAAATGACAAAACAGATTTTATAAAAATAAATCAAGAAACATTTTTAATTCGAATCGACTATCAAATTATTCAAGAATCAAACGATTCAAGAATTTGACAGTCGAAATGAATTTGAATTTATTTTTTTATTTTCAATTTTATTTTCAATTTTATTTCAATTCTTTTTTCAATTTTATTTTCAATTTTATTTTCAATTCTTTTTTCAATTTTATTGTCGGATCAGATTAATTAAAAATTAAATTGATTCAGAATTTGACCGTTTTCGGCGCGTCTGTAAATGAATAGAATGTTGCTTCTCCTTCTGCGATGTAGAAGAATTCCAAAATCGGATTGTCGGGAGATTGGTACATCGGCGTAAAGAACTCTGCTGCTGCAAACGCTTTTTCTGCGATTTCTTTTCGCGTGTCAAAAACCACTTTTCCTCTTATGCGGATCCATTTTCCGCCGTCGGCAGACGTCGTTGAAATTTCAAATCTCGGGTCGGCCTGAAGCTGTTTGAAAACATCTTTTTGGTTGCTTGTCGTGAAATACAATTTGCCGTTGTCTTCCATGACGAAGCCGAAAGGTCTGACGCGCGGGCCGTCGGCACTGCTTGTTGCGATGTAGAAAGTCGGGTTGTCTGTTAAGAATTTGAGAACTTCTTGCATATTTTCACCTTATTGATTTAGTTTTAGTTTAGTTTGTTTTTAGTTTGTTTTTATTTTTTATTTTTTAATTTTTTTAGTTTGTTTTAAAATTGAATTTAATACATTTTGGATTTCAAATCCACCCTGTAAGTTTTTACGATATTTACAGTTAAGTATGTTTTGAAAAAAATAAATCAAAACAAAAACATCGTTTTTCAAAAAATAATTGAAACCCGAACGCCCGATAAAATCCTAAAAAAAAATTAGATTTTATTAAAAAGAAGGCGTTCCGTTTTTGAAAATTTTGATGAAAGAAGATGTTTCAATTGAATTTAATTGTGAATGAAAAGACAAAATACCGCCCCTCCAACGACGCGTTTCCGGAGCGAAGCGGAGGAAAGAAGGAGTTGGAGATTCTTTCCCGTGCGAAACGAAAAATTAGAAACGGTCCGATTTTTTAACTGCATCCGGCTCTTGCAAAGTGTCTTCTTACGCCTGTCTTTTACTGTTGCCTGATCCTGCCAAGCCTGCAAGTCTGCAACTGTCTTTTGTGGTTGCCGCTGAGGCTGTTTCTGTTTCCGCTTGCATCTGCTCTTTTTTAAGAAATCCGTTGGCATTAAATTTTGCTCGGCTTCGCCTCACAAAATTTCAAAATGGCAGATGGAGGAGGTGTTTGTTTGCGATGGGAGGGAGGTGTTTGTTGCCGCTGCTGCCTGCTGGTTTTTATTTCCACTGCTATCTTACCGTTTCCGTTTGCAGCTGCCATCCCGACAACACGCCCCACGCGCGCGAGCCGCTCCGCTTTTCTTTATAATTAAAAACCGGACCCGCATTTTTCAAAAAATAGAAATCAAAATGATAAAAACGAAAAAACAAAAAATGTAAAATGAAATTAAAATAATTCAAACGAATTATTCTTCTGCCTCTTCAAGCTGAATATTGAAAACACGCGCAACCGCTTCCAATAATTCCTCATCATCCGACTCGGCCGCATTTCTCAAAATCTTTGTCGGCTCGGCCAAAATCTGATTGGCAATCGTGTGCGTTAAATTTTCCAAAATTTTTTCTTCAAATTCACCGATCGTATGTTTGACACGGAATTTGTTGACCGCTTTCTGTTTTTCTTCTTCGCGGATGTCGTAAACATTTCTGTACAAAGCCGCGATGATGTCATCCGCTTTTTGTCTTTTGTACTGTTTTCCGAGAAGAATTTGCTCTTCATGAATGATTTCCATAACCTTTTTCGCTTCTTCATTGCGCATTTTAAGCGTTTTTTCACTGATCACGCGCAAATTATCAATATTGCAAAGCGTCACGCCGGGAAGTTCGTCAACCGATTCTTCAATGTCTCTCGGATTCGCGATGTCAACCATAAAAAGCGGTTTCCCGCCGCGCTTGGGAAGCGCTTCTTCAACAATCTTTTTCGTAATGACATAGTGCGGCGCGCCGGTTGCGCTGATCACCACATCCGCCGATTCCAAATATTTTAAAATATCGTCAAACAAAATCGCTTCGCCGCCGAGCTCGTAAGCAAGCTCCTGCGCCTTCTGAAAAGTTCTGTTGGAAATGTAAATGCCCTGCAAATCCTTGTCTGCAAGCGCTCTTGCAACCAAAACACCGATTTCACCGACGCCGACAACCATAATCGATTTGCCGTCCAAGCCGCCGAGCGTATCTTCGGCAAGCTCCACCGCCGCCGATCCGATCGAAACAGAACCTTCATTGATTCGAGTTTCCGTTCTCGCGCGTTTGCCGACGTGAATCGCTTTCGTAAAAACCGTATCCAAAACGCGCCCGATCGTCTTCTTTTTGACCGCCAGATTGTAAGCGTCGCGGATTTGTCCGAGAATCTGGTCTTCGCCGACAATCATTGATTCAAGCCCGCAGGCGAGCTTGAGAAGATGTTCAAGCGATTCTTCATGATCATGGAAATCAACAATTCGCGTTTCAACGCCGATCGCTTTTGAAAAATTGAATAAAACACTGCTTCCTTTTTCAGAAACAACATAAACTTCGGCGCGGTTGCATGTTTTTAAAATAACGCATTCATAAACGAGTTCACTCTCAAAGAGCTTTTCGAGCATCTCCTCTGTCGTCAGCGGCCACGCGCATTCCATTTCGGCGACCGTCGCTTTTTTATGTGAGATAACAAGGCTTGAAATTTCGTTCATAAATCCAACCGCATGATTTGAATTGCTTTTGAAATGATTTGAAATAATCTTATAATTAATTGAAATTTTAATGAAATTTAAATTGAAAGGATTGAATTACTTTTAAAATAATTTCGAGTATGCTTTATTCATAGAAAAAGTAATACTAATTAAATGAACTCTCATATGAATGTTTCCCGTACAAACTCTTCTCACAACAGATTAAAATTGTTATCCGAGTTGATTCAATTCAGATTCCAACTGTTTGATCGAATCCATCATTTCTTGAAATGAAGGGCGTTCTCCGAAAATCATAATTTGCATATTTTCATAATCCTGCTCTAATATGTCTGAATTGTATTCAGGAGGCAAAAGTTTAACCGTTCCGATTTTTGCATTTCCATAGTCAGCCCATTTTTGAGGATAGAATTTCTCTTTAAAAGATGAAACCTGTTCTAAAATTTCTTTATTTTCAAAAGCTTTTTGTTTGACATCTGATGAAAATAAACGGCATATGTCATAATAATGCCTTGAATATTTATCGGGAAACGCTGAATCTTTCGGACGGTTCGCCTCTCTGTGTAAAATTGTAATTTTCTCCCAGAAAGTACATTCCGGCAAAACCGTTAATATTTCCGTGTTTGGTTTTGAAAACAAATCCGGAAAAGATTGAGAAGCATACGGGGAAACGAATCGAGTTTCAGAAAAAGAAGTGATTGCCGGAGTTGCAATTTCAATGCGTATCGGCTTTCGAAGAGCGGAATCCGTAAAATCCTGCGGATAAGTAAAATTCACAGCCGATTTATTATTTGAATCAATTTCAAATTCAATAGGAGAGTTTAGTTCTTTGAAAATGTCTTCATTCATTTTTGGAATCAATTCGTCTTTCAAAAAAGTTTCAATTCTCAATTTTAAATCCCAATTAAAACTCTCTTGTTTCTTCTTCCCTCTTTCTTCCAAAGGTTCATCAGATTCATATCCTAACACTTCCCAATCCAAAACCAAATCAATATCTTCAGAAAATCGATTGATCAAATTATACGATTTGGATAAGCTTGTTCCTCCTTTGAAAAGCAAATCATTTTTCCATTCACTTTCATGAAAAAGATAATCTAAGACCCAACAAACCCAAAAATCCTTTTCAATAATCGATGCACTCATATCTGTTTTATCGGCAGTATACTGAAAAAGTGCGGCTCTTTCTTCATCAGGCCAAATTGCAATTTCCCTCATAAGTCCCCCCCATAGCTATTTTTATAAATCCCTCGCGTATCCAGGCAGTTGACCTTTTTGTTTCTTCAAGTGCTTTTATCATTTCGTCTTGTGTCATCTTTTTAGAAACAGTTCGAATAAATCTTTCATCAATTCGATCCTTTCCTCTTGCTTTTTGAGCCTGAATGACTAAAGCCGTTTTATATGACATATTTGCAATGTCTTTTCTCGGTGTTCGTCTAAACTCCAATGTTATTTTATTGAATTTTCCCTCATATTCATATTTTTTAGTCGGCCCGTCACTTGCATAAATATAAACAGCGGGAACTTGTGTGGATAATCCAAGTATATTTAAAGCGATTTCTTCCCACGGCACAATCGTCCAACCGTTTTTTCTTGCAATTGCCTGCGCAACTTTTTCGGGTGACGGTACAACGTATTCTTTTAAAAAAGGGCTGTATCTCGGGCGCTCATAAATTCCCTGCATAATTCTGCAAAGTGTCCCTTCCGCTGTTAACCGTGAAAGTGCTTTATCAACCGCATTTCTGTTTGCAATATCTGCAAAATCTGACGGTATGTAAATTTCTCCTTCTTTCTGCTGTAAAATTTGATTTTTTATTTCTTTTAAGTATGTTTTTCTTATCATGATTTCAAATTAGTCCGAAAAAGTATATAACTTTTCTGACGAAAATTTTTAAAAATTAATACTTCAACTATTCATTACAAAAATAAAAAAACATAATGTTTAAAAATCAGATGAAAGCTTCATCGCTTTCTCTCTCGCCTTCTCAAAATCCGTTGAAAGCAAATCCCAAATCTCTTCATCGTTCATGATTTCCCACAGAATTTTCTGTCGTTTTTTCTGATCGGAAATAATCGTTTTTAAATATTCGCGCATTTCGTTTTGAAGAAGAATCATTTGTTCAAAATTATTATCAATCGCGCCTACGATTTTCATTCGCGCATATTTCGTGACCGCAGGACTGTCCCCGCCGGATGAAATAGCGATTTGAAGTCCGCCGCGTTCAATCAAAGAAGGAATGATCACTTCGTCGGCTTTTTCTGTATCATTGACCAAAACGCCGGCGGTTTTTGCCATTGAAACAATTCGGCGGTTGACTTCCGAATCCGACGTTGCCGCAATCACTAAAAAAGCATCCGACATGCAGTCAAAAATCTCGCCGTCGGTTAATTTCGAAAGATCTTTTTCGATAAACAAAATCGAATCATCCTTTTCCATTTCCTGCAAATCCGGCGTCAAACTCGAACTGACGACAGTGACAAGTGCTTTTTCGGCAAAGCGTTTCACTTTGCGTTCGCCGACAGCGCCGCCGCCGAAAATCACGACAATTTTGTCCGTAAAATCAATCATCAAAGGCAAATACGGATTGGATTCTGCTTTTGATTCTGCTTTTGATTCGATTTGTGATTCGTCTTGAGATTTAGATTGAAGCGGCGGCGTTGACATTTTTTCCTCTTTTTTATTTGAATCTTTAAAAGAATCATTTAAGTTTGAATATTTAAAATTTAAATCATTTAAATTTGAATATTTAAAATTAAAAAATATAAATTTAAATCCGGACACCTTTTTTCTTCAGCTCTTTTTCGCTGAAAACAAGTTTGTATTCCGGAATGCCGACCGCAACGGAGATTTTTTCCGCGACAGCTTTGCATTCTTCCTGCGTTCGCCCGTGAATCATTGTATACATATTATAAGGCCATTCGGCTGATCTCGGCCGGTGGTAACAATGGCTGACTTCATTAAAAGAAGCCATTTTTTTACCGATTTCTTCGATTTGGTCTTCGGGAATATCCCAAACACCCATTCCGTTTGCCGTAAATCCGAGTGCGATGTGCCCGATAGATGCGCCGAAACGGCGAATTTTTTTCTCCGAAATCAAATTTTCCAAGCGTGAAACGACTTCTTCTTCGGAAATGCCGAGTTCCGCGGCTGCTTTTGCAAATGGCGAATGCGTGAATTCAATGCCGTCCTGAATCAGCCGAATGAGTTTTTCATCGGTTTCATCCATTTTTGAATTCCAAACAGGTTTTTCTTCGACAGATTTTTCTTCAAACCTTTCTTGAAATCTTTCTTCAGACATGGAAATTCACCTGTATTTTGAATTGTTTGATTGTCGGCAAATCCAAAAGCGGACAGTTCAATTCCGTTTGAATTTCATTCAAAATCTGATCCAAACGCGCTTGCGTCGGCGCCGACACCGTGAACCAAACATTATATTCTTCATTTCTGAGATAATTATGAGATACCTCATCATATTTGTTGATGACTGCCGCCGCTTTGTCGATTTGATCAATCGGAACTTTAACGGCAGCAAGCGTATTGACGCCGCCGATTCCGCGCGTGTTGATAATCGGCCCGATTCGTCGAATGATTTTTTCGTCTTTGAGGCGATTGAGCTTGGAAAGCACAATGTCTTCAGTCGTTCCGATTTCATTTGCGATCTCCTCAAAAGGATGAACGGAAACCGGAAAGTTCAGCTGAATCAGATTGATGAGTTTTCGGTCGATTTCGTCCAATTCAATCACTTTCGATTCATTGTTTTTCATCTCACTTTTTTTCATCCCACTGTTTTTCGTCTCAATATTTTTCGACTCAATATTTTTCGACTCAATATTTTTCGACTCAATGTTTTTTGCTTCAACTGTTTTTGTTTCAACCGTGGTTGTATCAGTCGATTGCGATTCGGTATTTCGTGTTTCATCCGTTTTTTGTTCCATTGACAATCCCCCTCGGGTGATAAGAGCAAAGTGGTTCTTCTTCCATATAATTTCCGGTTTCCGAATACGCGCGGGCGCGGCAGCCGCCGCAGGCTCTTTTGTATTCGCAGGCGCCGCATTTTCCTTCATAAGCGGAATAATTTCGAAGATCATTGAAAACTTTCGCGTTTTCCCAAATATCTTTAAACGATTGATTGCGCACGTTTCCGGCAGAAACCGGAAGATAGCCGCAAGGATTGACTTCGCCGATGCTTGAAATGAATCCGAATGATATGCCGCCGAGACAGCCTTTTGTCATCGCGTCCAAGCCGTGCGTTTTCGGCGTCACTTCAATGCCTTCCTCTTTAGCGTGCTGGCGCAGGATTCTGAAATAATGCGGCGCGCAGGTTGGTCGAATCTGAAGTTCTGTTCTTCGGGATAATCCGTAAAGCCATTCAAGAGCGATTTCATATTCTTCGGGCGTGATTTCAAACTCCGTTAATTCCGCGCCGCGGCCGGTCGGAACAAGGAAAAAGAAATGATGCGCCGCCGCGCCGATTTCTTTTGCAAAATTGTGAACATCTTCCATTTCGTGAACATTGAATCTGGAAATCGTCGTGTTGATTTGGAATTCAACACCCGCTTTTTTCAAATTTTCAATGCCTTTCATGGAATCGATAAAACATCCCGGAATCATACGAAAAGCGTCATGCGTCTGCTCGCGCCCGTCCAAACTGATGCTGACGCGCTGAATGCCCGCGTCTTTGATTTTTTGAGCGATTTCTTCCGTTACCAAAACGCCGTTTGTCGCAAGCGCCATACGAAATCCCAAATCCGTCCCGTAGTGCGCGATTTCAAAAATATCGTCGCGCATCAGCGGCTCGCCGCCGCTTAAAATAATAATCGGCGTTCCGGTTTCCCGAATTTCCCGAAGCAGTTTTTTTGCTTCTTCCGTTGTTAATTCGCCGACAGCCGAATCTGCCGTTGAAGATCCGCGGCAATGCTTGCATTTCAAGTTGCATGCCGCTGTCGTTTCCCACGCCAAGACTCTCGGGGGACGAACGCCGCCGTCTGACGGCATCATTGCGCCGCCCGGATGACCTGCCGCTCCGGGATGTCCGCCTGCTGCGCCGGGATGTCCGCCCGCTGCGCCGGGATGTCCGCCCGCTGCGCCGGGATGTCCGTGCGCTGCGCCGGAATGACTGCCCGCTGCACCCGAATGCCCGTGCGGCTGACCGCCTTCTTCTCCATGATTCATTTCTCACCCTCTCGTTTTTAGTTTTCTTTTTAATTTTTATTTTTTTTGTTATATTTATTTTTATTTTTTGTTTATTTATTTTGATTAACGGTTTGATTTGTTTTTAATAAATGTAATGCTTCATTTCGCATCAAATGATCCAAAATGACGATTGCCGCCATTGCTTCTCCGACGGGAACAAAACGCGGCGCAATCACGGGATCGTGTCTTCCTTGTATTGAAATTTCCGCCTCTTTCATTTCCGCCGTATTCACCGTTTTCTGAACCTTTGAAATCGATGGCGTCGGCTTGATTGCCGCCCTGAATCGAATGATTTCGCCCGTTGAAATGCCGCCTAAAATGCCGCCGGCATTGTTTGTTGCGGTTCGGATTTCGCCGTTTTGAATTTCAAAAGCGTCATTCAAAACGCTTCCGAATGCGCCTGCCGCGGCAAACCCGACGCCTATTTCAAATCCTTTGACGGCGCCGATACTCATGATCGCTTTTGCCAAATCCGCGTCCAATTTGTCAAAAACGGGTTCGCCGAGTCCTGCGGGAACGCCGCAAATGAGACCTTCGACGATGCCGCCGACGGAATCGCCCCTCTCTTTGGCGGCAGCAACGGCTGCTTCCATTTGCGCCGCAGTTGTTAAGTCGGCACAGCGGACACTGTTCTTTTCGATATTGTTCTTTATTTCTTCAAATGATAATTTGCTTAAAACATCGGGATCGGCTGAAACGCCGCCGATTCTTGTCGTGTGACAGACGACTTTGATTCCGAATTCGGACAGAATCTTTTTGGCAACGGCGCCTGCCGCAACTCTTCCGACGGTTTCCCGCCCCGAACTGCGTCCGCCGCCGCGGTGGTCACGAATGCCGTATTTTTCCGCGTAAGCGAAGTCGGCGTGTCCCGGGCGCGGCGTGTCCCGAAGACTGTCATAGTCCGATGAATGCTGATTTGAATTTCGAATCAAAAGAGAAATTGGTGTTCCCGTTGTTTTTCCTTCAAAAACGCCCGAGAGAATTTCAACCGTATCGGATTCATTTCGAGGCGTGGAAACATTGCTTTGACCCGGTTTTCGGCGGTCAAGCTCTTTTTGGATTTCTTCGGCCGTGATTTCAATTCCCGGAATCGCGCCGTCAATAACTGCGCCGACGGCGGGACCGTGGGATTCGCCCCAGGTCGTGATTCGAAAAGCGCTGCCGAAAGTGTTTCCTGCCATTGTTGTCTCCTTTTGAATCTCTTTTATTTGGTTTGGTTTTTGATTATAATTTTGATTTTTGATTATAATAGTTTAGATATGTTATTTAAAATCGGAATACTTTTTAATCATTTGCCCGTTTTATATATACCATTCGCAGCAATAACAAGCACAATAACAATACAATCATAAGAATATTTTACACTTTATTGAGGCGACCAATGATATAATTGCCTCACAGATATAATTTTTCAAAAACAGAGAGGGTTTTTGTGGATCTGATTCAAGTTTATACCGACCAATGCAGTCTCTGCGGCTTGTGCATTGATGTCTGCCCGAGCTACGACACGGTTGACGTGATTCCGTCGCTGTGCGATTACATTTCAGAAGGCGGCCAAACCGAAGAAAAAAAGCCGCTTGAATACGACATTCGTCTTTGCTATACCTGCAATGTCTGCACGGTTGCCTGTCCCGAAGATTTGGGAATCCGAAAATTGATTGCCGCCTCCCGCGAAAAGAAGACAAAAATCCGCGGGCTGTCAAAAGAGCAGATGTTAGTCGATCCGTTTTCCGACAACAATATTTACAAAAAAGTCGGCGAATGGGAAAGTCCGGTCGAATTCAAAAATGAAGGGCGGAAAAGCAAAGTCGTTTATTTTCCGGGCTGCGCCGCATCCTGCATGAATAAAGTTGTCGGCAAGTCAACCGTTCGCGCGCTGAATGCGGCAGGCGTTGATTATTCCGTGATGAGCGGCATTGAATATTGCTGCGGCTCGGTCTCGGCAGGTGCCGGAAACACAGCACCGCTTGAAAAGCTCGGTCAGCGAAATATTGATGAAATCAATTCC
This sequence comes from Methanimicrococcus hongohii, assembly GCF_032594095.1. Taxonomy (NCBI): domain Archaea; kingdom Methanobacteriati; phylum Methanobacteriota; class Methanomicrobia; order Methanosarcinales; family Methanosarcinaceae; genus Methanimicrococcus; species Methanimicrococcus hongohii. The sequence goes on along the minus strand of NZ_CP131059.1, from coordinate 1,953,460 downwards.
CGCGGCTCCGAAATTTTAATCACGACATGCCCGGGATGCTACCGCGCTTTTAAAATGCTTTATCCTCAAAAATTTGAAAATATTCAGTTTGAAGTTCTTCAAACAGCCGAATATTTCGCCCGTCTTTTGGATGAAGGCAAATTGAATTTCAAAAGAGAGATGAGCGAATATACAAAATCAAATGCCAAGCTTCGCATTTATTATCAGGACCCGTGCCACTTAACGCGCGCGCTCGGCGTGTACGAAGACCCGCGCAAAGTGCTGTCAGCCGTTCCCGGCGTTGAACTCGTCAATCCGACACCGGAAGGATCGATTTGCTGCGGTTTTGGCGGCGGCGTTCGAACAAGTTTTCCGCAAAAATCCATCGACCAAGCCGGCAGCGTTCATGAATATGCGAAAAGCCTTGGCAGCGATATTATCATTACGAATTGCGGCGGCTGTATGAAGAATATTATTGAAGGCGGTTATATGTCGGGAAAAGAAAACGAATCAAATGCCGGTCTTCCGGTTTATGATTTGGCGGAATTTATTTCCATTGCCTGCGGCAGCGCGCCGACAGAACGCGATGATTTGAAATTGATTTATCTTTCCAATAAATCGCTTTGTGATTGTTTGGCGCATTATGATTTCAAACCGTATGAAGAACTGGCGGCGGAATACGATCCCGATTTGAAATAATTCGATACGATTTGAAATGAATTCAACAGGCTTCGAAACGGCGGGATATGATAAAGTTTTAATAAAAAAGAATGATTAAGACATCATTTCAAATCGAATTTATTTATCATGATTTAAAATTTTAAGGAATAATATGACAGAGATTACCCATTGGGCAGATGTCGTCGCAGAAGAAGCGATGACGAAAAATAAGAAGAATGTGATTTCAACGGGAATTACGCCTTCCGGTCACATCCATATCGGAAATATGAGAGAAGTACTGACGGCAGACGCGGTTTACTGCGCTTTGAAAAGCAAAGGCGAAGACCCCGAGTTTTATTACATCGCCGACAATTATGATCCGCTCCGCAAAGTCTACCCGTTTTTAAAAGAAGAAGATTACGCGCAGCACGTCGGCAAACCGATTTCCGAAATTCCCTGTCCGTGCGGTCATCATAAGAGTTATGCCGATCACTTTTTAGAACCGTTTATCGCGGCAATGGAAACGCTGGGCATCCGCCCCGAAGTTTTGAAAACGGATGAATTATACAAAGCGGGCAAGTTTGTTGACGCGATTAAAACGGCGCTCAAAAACCGCGATGAAATCGCAAAGATTTTGGAAGAAGTATCGGGCAAAGAAGTTCAGGAAGATTGGAGTCCGTTTAATCCGATTTGTGAAGGCTGCGGCCGCATCAACAGCGCCAAAGTGACAGGCTTTGACGAGGCGGAAGAAACGATCAGCTACGAATGTCCCGCATGCAAAACTTCCGGCAAAGTTTCCATGACCGGCGGCGGCAAGCTGACTTGGCGCGTCGAGTGGCCGGCAAAGTGGAAGATTTTAGGCGTGACGGCCGAGCCGTTCGGCAAGGATCACGCGTCAAGCGGCGGCTCTTACGATTCAGGCATTCGAATTTCTCGTGAAGTGTTCCGGCACGAACCGCCGCTTCCGATCGTTTATGAATGGATCATGCTTGGCGAAAAAGGCGCGATGTCGTCATCCTCAGGCGTTGTCGTTTCGATTTCCGATATGCTTGACGTGGTTCCGCCCGAAGCGCTTCGTTTTTTGATTATGAAAACGCGTCCCGAAAAACATATTAAATTTGATCCGGGACAACCGCTTTTGAATCTTGTCGATGAATATGAGCGTTTGCGCGATAAAGAAGATCCGTCGATGTTTGAAGAAAGAATCGTGGATCTTTCCAAATCCAAAGATGTGAAGCAGTCCAAGATTCCGTTTAAGCAGATGGTGACGATTTATCAGGTTGCCGGCGGCGATTTGAATAAGATTGACGTGATTGCCAAGCGCTCGGGTTTTGATGAAGATCCTGAAATGATCAATCAAATGGCGCGCAATGTCGGTCTTTGGCTGGAAAAATACGCGCCGCCTTTTGCGAAATTCGGCGTCAAAGACACTGTTCCGGTTCAAACGGCGTCACTCACAGACACGCAGCGCGCGTTTTTAAACGCTTTTGCGGATGAGTTGACGGCAGCCGGAAAAGAACTCGGTCCCGAAGATATTCAAAGAATCGTTTATGAAACAAAAGAGCCCGATTCCGATATTTTCAAGAAAATGACGGAATATGCCGGCGGCGAAATTCCCGCGGAAGAAATTGATACGAAAAGTTTCTTCACGGCGATTTATACCGCGCTTTTGGGACAGCCGTCCGGTCCGAAAGCGGGCTGGTTTTTGACGTCGTTTGATAATGATTTTTTGGTTCAGAGATTTAAAGAGGCTGCGGAATATCGGCCTTAATTTTTCTCTTTCTTTTTTCTTTTATTTTTTTGAAAAACGACGGGCAATTTTTTTGTTATTTTTTGAAAAGCGATGGATGTTTTTGATTTTTTTGAGAAGCGGAGCGGCTCGCGCGCAGGCGGCAGCAAATTTGAATGAATTCATATGCAGCAGCCGTCTTAAAAATATATATGATATAAACTTATCGTTTTTGAAAAAATCGATCACCTATTATCCTTTTTGAAAACATGTTCATATATGCAAAAAAAGAACCCATTTTATAATCCTCAAATTTTGACATCTTCACCGTTTCTTTCGAATTCAATTGTTCGCGAAAAAATGGAAGCATTTTCCAAAGATGTTTCCTCATTTATTCCGTATATTGAGCGCAATGACTTGACGATTGAAGAAAAAGTTGAAATTGGAAACTATCAGGATGTTTGGCCATATAATGTTCAAAAAAGGGATTGGAGTATTCCGATTCCGAAGAATTGGGAAGACAAGCCTTGGTGCTATGTTATTAATTCATCCTGCCGCTTCCCTTCATTTTATGATTCTTTGAACAAATTAGAAAAAGAAATAATCTTAAAAAGTATAGCGCATATTGATAGTGCAATCCGTAAAAGTGATGTTTCAGGAAATCGATTTGTTTATCGCGGGATTTCCGATCCGTCATGGATGAAATTTTTGGATCCGGAAAACGATTATACAGAAGCCGCTTTCGGAAGTTTCAGTCTGAGATTAGAAAGTGCTTTAAAATATACAAATTCCATGAATCCTGTCATATTTCAACTGCAATTAAGCAATAAAATGAAAGCGCTTTATGTTGATGAAGCCGAATATGAAATACTTCGTCCGCGCAATTCGGTTTATAAAATATATAAGATTTCAAAAAAATATATTCAAATCTCACCAAACCAGAACAAAGAAACAACTATATACTATCTAAGAGAAATTTCGATGTGATACTTATGCACGCAGAAACTTTTGATGAAATTTTCACATATGCAGGCCGGTCTCGTCAGTTGACTCCTGAAGAAAAAGAAGAAGAATGCGAGTTGATAAAATTGGCAGAAGAAGATATTGAAATACGCCAAAAATTAGCGGCATTAGGTCTTCCTTTTTAAATCAATCATTATTTCTTTTTTTCTATTTATTAATACAAGGGCGCGTTTTGTTATATTTATAAAAAGCGGAGCAGCTCGCGCGAGCGGCGCTGTCGGCGGCAGCAAAAAGCGATGAAAAATCGCGAAGCGATTTTTCAGTAAACACCTCCCTCCAACTGCAAACAAACACCTCCCTCCAACTGCAAACAAACACCTCCCTCCAACTGCAAACAAACACCTCCCTCCAACTGCAAACAAACACCTCCCTCCAACTGCAAACAAACACCTCCCTCCAACTGCAAACAAACACCGCCCTCCAACTGCAAACAAACACCGCCCTCCAACTGCAAACCGGCGAAGCCTGAAAAATTGCGAAGCAATTTTTTACAAACACCGTCCTCCCACTGCCCGATGAAATTTTGTGAGAGACCGACCGAAGGTTGGTCACGAGCAAAATTTGAGCAAAATTTGAACAAAATTTGTTATAAACGTATAAATACCGAAATTACCCTTGAATTAAAAATATGCTTGAGAAATTAAAGAAATCACTTAAAGAAGCTCCCGTCATTCAAAAGGAATGTGACGGGCAGACTTACAATTATTTCATTCATCCGATTTCGGACGGAATTCCCGAAACGGATCCCGCGATTTTAGAGGAAATCGCAGATTTCATCATCAAAGACGGAAAAACCGGCGGGATCGATAAAATCGTCACCGTCGAAGCGATGGGAATTCCGATTGCAACGGCACTTTCATTAAAAACGGGAATTCCGGTTTCAATTATCCGCAAAAGAGCATACGGGCTTGACGGCGAAATCGAACTTTCACAATCAACAGGATATTCCAAAGGATCACTTTTCATCAACGGTCTTGACAAAGGCGACCGCATTTTAATCGTCGATGACGTCATCAGTACCGGCGGAACGCTTTTGCCGCTTTTGGAAAAACTGGGCGAAGCCGGCATTGATATTGCAGGCGTTTACTGCGTCATCGGCCGCGGCAGCGGAGCCGAATTCGTTAAAGAAAAAACAGGTGTTGACGTTACTGTTTTGGTTGACATTGACGTGTCGGCTGACGGTGTTTCAGTCATCGGAGGCGTGAAATGAACGAGATCCCGACAATTTCTTCCGCTTCATCTTATGATTTTGAGATGAAAGCCGTTTTTGATGAAATCAAAAAGATTTCAAAATCAAAGAAGATGGAATCAAATAATTCATCAAAAAACAGCGAAGAAATTGTAATCGGGCTCCAGTTTCCCGAAGGATTGAAAAAACACGCCATGGATATTGCTTCAAAAATTGAAAAAGAAACCGGCACATCTGTTTACATTTCAGCCGACCCGTGCTTCGGCGCCTGCGACTTGGACATGCAGCTTCTTGAAAAATCTGACCTGTTTTTCCATTTCGGACACGCCGAATTAAAACAAGGATATGATGAAAATATTGAAAACAAAGTCCGTTTCATCGAAGCGCGTTCAAAAGTTGACATCACGGATGCCGTGAGCGCCGCAATTCCGCTTCTGCCCGAGCAGACAATCGGTTTGGTGACAACGGTTCAGCACGTTCATCAATTGGAAAATGCAAAACAGATTCTGGAAGCGGTCGGAAAAACCGTCATTATCGGCGACGGCGACGAACGAATCGCATATCCCGGGCAAATTCTCGGCTGCAATTTTTCAGCAGCGCATTCCGAATCCGAAAAATGCGACGCGGTTTTATACATCGGAAGCGGCCAGTTTCATCCGATCGGCACCGCGCTTTCATCTAAAAAACGCGTTGTCTGCGCCGATCCGTTTACGTCGGATGTTTTTGAACTCAATTACCGCAAATTTTTAATGCAGCGAAGCGCCGTCATCGGAAACGCGTCAGATGCCGAAACTTTTTGCATCATTGTTTCAACCAAAAACGGACAATACCGCAAAACGCTGGCGGAATCCATCAAATCAAAAGCAGAAGCGCACGGGAAACAGGCGTTTATTTTGTTTATGGATTTAGTCACGCCGGATCAAATGCTCTCGTTTAAAGCCGATGCGTTTGTCAATACCGCCTGCCCGCGCCTGGCGATTGATGATTCCGGCAGATATCCGGCGCCTGTTTTAACCCCGCAGGAATTTGAAATCGTTTTGGGTGAGCGCGCGTGGGAAGATTTGGTTTTGGATGAAATCCTTGAAGGCGGGCAGGATTGAGAATATGTCTTTTTCAGAAGTTTGTATTTATCAAGTAAAACCCGACAAAGTCGATGAGTTTGAAATTTTGATGAACGACGTTCAGGATTTCATGAACAAACAGGATGGCGTTCTGCTTTTCCGATTCTTTAAGCGCGGATATACGATCAAAGAGTTTTCGACCGTCAAAGAAGGACTGCCGCCGGATAAACTGACACGCGTTGTGAAAAGCGTTCGATATCTGCTTTACTGGGAATTTGAAACGATTGAACAATACGGGCACGCTCAGAAAAATTTGTATGAAAGTTATTGGAAAGCGATTGACAAATGTTTGATTATGCCGCATGATAAGTATTTGGGCGACCGGATATTCTGAGGGAGATTTGACGGTTATGAAACTCAGAACGCTTGAAATCGCGCTTGAAAAAGTTGAAGGGTTTGCCGCGCCGAATGTTAATTTGGAACAATATAAGACGCCGGCTGTCGTTGCGGCGCCGTTTCTTCACATGGCTTTTATGAATGGCGACATAGAAGGCAAAACGGTTTACGATCTCGGCTGCGGCACCGGAATTCTTTCAATCGGTGCGGCAATTTTGGGCGCGGACAGCGTTATTGGTTTTGACATTGATGAAACGGCTGTTTCGAGTGCGAAGGAAAACGCGGCTCATATGGCTGATATTTTTGAATATGATGACTCTGCAATTCAGTTTATTGTGTCGGATGTTTTAAAAATTCCTGAAATGATTGAATCCAAAGAATTGGAACGAGCCGATACGATTCTGATGAACCCGCCTTTCGGGGCGCAGGAAAAAGGAAATGATCGGCCGTTTTTGGACGCGGCGATTGCGGCGGGCAGCGTCATTTATTCGATTCACAATAAAGGCAGCCGCGCTTTTATAGAAAAATATATTAAACCCGCTGTTGTAACAAATTGTTTTATAACAGAATTTCCGATACGCAAAACATTTGATTTTCATAAAAAAGAAATTCAGACGATCGATGTTGAAATTTACAGGATCGAATCCAAATCCTGACTTCCTATGAAAGATTATTTTATCTATGTTTAATGTATATTCATATCACCGAGTAGAATATAACAGCGCTGAGCGGTCAGCGGCACAGGAAATTTATTAAAATTAAATGACAAGCGGTAAAATGACTGCCGTTCTTGTCGATTCACAATTATCAAATTATGAAGGTTCATTTATGAGCAGAGTGCAAAAAAAGCCGATTCGAAGAAAGTTGAAAGACGCCGCAGAAAAAACGGAAAAGCCCAACGCCCCCGAGCCCGTCGCGGCGGCTCCTGCGGAAAGCTCACCCAAATCCGGAATTCCGAGAAAACCCAGACCCCAAATCGAGGCAAAGTCGGAACCGGCAGCAGAAACAACTGCTAAGCGCACAATGGTTAAGCGCACACCCGGACCGCGCGCAGAAGCCGCAGACGGCGAGCAGGAAGCAAAGCCGCGCCGCGTGCCGGCAGAACGCCCGGAGAGAAGTTCCGAAAGAAGAACGGAGCGCAGCAGTGAGAGAAGCGGCAATGACAGGAACGGCGGCGAACGCACGTATAGCCGCGAACGCAGCAGCAACGGCGAGCGCAGCAGTGAACGCGGCAGCGGAGACAGAAGCGGAAATGACCGATACGGAAACCGTGACAGCCGCAGCCGAGACGGAGGTCGGGACGGCGGGCGCAGCAGCGGCGGCAGAGATCGAAACGGCGGACGCAATGACCGTAACGGGCGCGGCGGATTCGGCGGCAGAAAACCTGCCGAGAAGAAAAAGCGTCCTGAAAAAATCGTTTATGAAAAGACAAAGCAATTCGTTTTCCCGGGCGAAGCTGTCAGCGCAATCGAAGAATACAAACCCGGATTCGGAACCGTTAACGATGACGGCACAATTCGCGCAACTGTTCCCGGCGTCATCGGAATCAACAAAGAACACCGCATGATTTCAGTGATTCCGAAAACGAAAACACCGAACACGATTACGGAAGGCGATGTTGTGATTGCATCCATCACCGATGTCCGCGAATCCAACGCGCGCGTCGATATTGTCGCGGCGGAAAAGAGTTTGGGCGAAGAAATCGTCAACAACGGCAACGCCGAGATTTATGTTTCCAACATCAAAGACGGGTTTGCAAAATCCGTCGGCGATGAATTCAGTGTCGGCGACATTGTCCGTGCAAAAGTCATTGACAGCAAAAAAATCGGTTTGTCAACTGTTGAACCTGAATTCGGCGTGTTGAAAGCGTACTGCTCCAAATGCAAAACATCGCTTACAAAAGTCGATGACGGACTTGTTTGCAGCAATTGCGGCAACCGCGAAAGACGAAAAATCGCGGACGGATACGGACAAGGAATTCCTTCCGTCTGATTTTTAATTTTTCATTTAATTTATTATTAAATTAATTTTTAATTTATTATTAAATTAATTTTTAATTTATTATTAAATTAATTTTTAATTTAATTTTTCAATTCACCGATAAATTTATCAAAAATCATTCATTTCAGAATTCAAATATTTTAACAAGCGAGATTAAATTATGGAAATTACAATTCTTTCACAAGGTAAAGATGAGATGGAAATTCTCGTCAAAGGGGAAACGCATACCCTGATGAACATTATCAAAGCGACGCTTTTGGAAGACCCGCGCATTGAAACGGCTTTCTACGACGTTAAAAGATTATCCAATTCCGTTGAGAGAGAGCCGGTCCTCTACATCAAAACGATGCCCGGCGAAAAACCGATTGAAATCTTAAAAGACGTGGCCGACAAAATCATGGTCATGTGCGATGATTTTTCAGCCGCTTTTACAGAAGCTGTTCAGAAGCAGTAAACAACAGTTAAGCAGAATCATCTAATATCTAAATCTGCTTTTTATTTTCTTTTTTATTTCCGCGCTTTCATGCCGGTTTTTTATCGAGGTGGCGATTTTAATGGCAGCGAACAATAATCTTCAAATGTTTCAATATATCAAACGCGATACCCGCGATTTCATCAATATTGATCCGCTTCAGACGGCCGGTCTTTTGACCGAAGCGGCACGCGACGCTCTAATCGAATGGGGCGACGGCTATTCTGTCTGCGATTATTGTAACGGCGCATTGGATCAGGTCAAAAAACCGCCGATCCAAGAATTCGTTCACAAAGCGCTGCCCGAATTTTTAGGAACGGATGCGGCACGCGTGATGAACGGCGCGCGCGAATCAAAATTCGCGGTCATGCACACGCTTGCGGGCGCGGCAAAAAACAAAACAAGCAACGCGGCAAGCAATTCGGCAAACAAAACAGACGCTGCCGATTACGTTGTCATGGACGCGTGGGCGCATTATTCAAGTAAAGTCGCCGCGGAACGCGCGGGTCTTGAAATCGTTCAAACGGAAAAGCCCGAAAAAGAAATCATGCCCGAAGATTTTCAAAATGCCATTGAAACCGGCATTGAAAAGTACGGCAAAAAACCGATTCTCACATTACTGACTTATCCCGACGGCAATTACGGCAATTTAGCCGACGCAAAAAAGATTGCCGCCCTTTCTCATGAATATGAAATTCCGATTCTTTTAAACGGCGCTTATTCCGTCGGCAGAATGCCGGTGAACGCCAAAGAATTCGGTGTCGATTATATTGTCGGCAGCGGCCACAAATCGATGTCTGCCTGCGGTCCGGTCGGCGTTCTCGGCGTCAACGGCGAAGAGGCGGCAGAGCAGCTGTTCCGAAAATCCGCGTACAACAAAGTCAAAGAAGTCGAACTGCTCGGCTGCACATCGCGCGGCGCGCCGATCATGACGCTCATGGCGTCTTTTCCGGAAGTCGTTGAGCGGACAAAGCCCGACGTTTGGGAAAAAGAAGTCGAACATGCGCGTCATTTCGTCAGCCGATTGGAAGAGACCGGCAAGTTCAAACTTTTCGGCCAGAATCCGCACAATCACGACGTGATGTTTTTTGAAGCGCCCGGATTTTTCAATATTTCCGAACGCGCCAAACGCGGGCGTTATTTCCTTTATGATGAGCTCAAAGAGAGAAAGATTCACGGCATCAAGCCGGGGCTGACTAAGAATTTCAAAATGAGCACATACGGCCTCAGCATTGAAACGATTGATACGGTTGCCGATTCATTTATTGACATTTTGAAGAAATATGATGAAATCTAAATGATAATTGAGACATTAAAACGAAAACGAGGATATAAATGACGACAAGCTTGCTTTGGTTTTCCGTTGCTTTGATGGTTGCTTCTTTGCTTTTGAAAAAGGACAACAAGATTTCTGAAATGATTTGCGGAGCGGGCTGGCTGATTTTCGGTTTTTATTGGATTACGCTGATTCCTTATTATTACGCGAAAGCGGATTACACAAATATCATTTTGACGATTCCGTTGTTTGCGTTCTGTCTCTTGATTGCGCATTTTGCGGCGCGCGCGTTTAAAAATCAAACGCGGAAAGAGATGCCGAAACACGCCGATTCTGTTCTTTTGACTGAACGCGTCGGTTTGATGTTTGATTTGACAAAACTCATCGCTATCGTCTGCATTATTTACATGCCTTTCAGTCTTTACACGCCGCTCAATCATTTTATTATTGAATCAGTCGCAGTTCAAACGGTAGAACTTTTAAATATTCTCGGCTACAATGCGTCGCTGATTGATTTTGATACGATTGGTTACAACGGCATCCGCGTCTCGGTTGTTTTAGCGTGTACCGCAATCGAAAGTATTGCTTTTTTCACGGGTTTGATTGTTGCCGTCCCCGGGACAAGAAAGAGAAAAGCGCTTACGTTTATGGCAACGGTTCCCGTGATTTATTTCTTGAATTTGTTCCGCAATATTTTCATCGTTGCCGCTTACGGCGATATGTGGTTTGGTGAAAACAGTTTTGAAATCGCCCACCATTATCTCGGGAAAGCGGGATCGGGAATCGTCCTGATTATTTTAGCGTACATCACAATGAGATTGCTTCCCGATTTGATCGACACGGTTCTCGGTCTTTGGGATTTGTTCGTCGATGAAGTCCGACATATTTTGAGAATGAAACCGAAAGCAAGACGTGAATAAATCCGGAATTTATTTCTTCTTCTTTCATTTTTTCTTTCATTTCTTCTTTCATTTCTTCTTTCATTTCTTCTTTCATTTATTTTTCAGTTTATTCATTTTCAATTTATTTTTTTCATTTCATTTCTTGTTTCATTTTTCATTTAATTTCATTTTGAATTTAATTCATTTCTCGTTTCATTTATTATTTCACTTGTCATTCATCTTTTTTTCAAAATCATGTTAAACCAAAACATCCAATTTTCAAAATCGGTGAACCTGAACGCCCGATAAAACCCTGAAAAATATTTTAGATTTTAATGAAAAAACGGCGTTCCGTTTTGAAGAATATTGATGAAAGACGATGTTTCAATGAAAAAAAGTTAAATGAAAGACAAAACGCCGCCCCCGCAAGTTGAGTTTCCGAAGCGAAGCGGAGGAAACGAGACTTGGCGGATTCTTCCCATACGAAACAAAAAACAAAAAAACATTTTACTTTTTGATTGATGTTTCAGCTCCGGAAAAGTGCCGTCTTGCAACTGTTTTTACCGCTGCCTGCTCCTGCCGAGCCGACCAATCTGCAACTGTCTTTTATGGTTGCCGCTGCGGGTCAGGTTTGCGCTGCTGCGTGCATCTGCTCATTTTATGGTAATCCGTTCGCATTCGCGAACGTGCCGCTGCTGCCTGCCGCTACAGTTGCCGCTGCTACCTGCCGTTACAGTTGCCGCTGCTGCCGGCAGCCGCAGCAGCACGCAGCCGCCGCGCGCGCCGCACCATTTTTAAAAAAGTAAAATAAAACGAAACATTCATTTTTCCAAAAATCAAAAAATGAACTTCGTTTTTCAAAAATCAAAAAATGAATCTTCGTTTTTCAAAAACCAACAAAAACTGAACTTCGTTTTTCAAAAACCAACAAAAACAGAAATCAAATTTTCAAAAATAAAAACAAATCGAAAAAAAATATTAATCTTCTTTTTCCCTCAGGCTGTAATTAATGACCGCAATAATGACCGTAAATCCGAATATTAAAACAATCATCGGCAATTGAGTTCCTGCGGCGTCGTCAATATCATCAATATCCGCTGAAAAAGATTGAATCGGCGCCGACCCGGATGAATCTGACGGCGTTGTCAAATCCGGCGAAGTCCCTGAAATCGCGTCCGCTTCATTTATTTTATTAAAATCAAGCAATTCGGAAACAGCAACAGCCGCGCCTGCCGTAAACAAAGCACACGCAATTATTAAAGCCGCCCAAATCGTTTTAGATTTCATAATCACTCTTCTTTTTTAACCTGGCGATATCCGTAATATACGGTGAAAATAAGCATGCCAAGAACAGCAAAAATTCCGAGAGACATTGCGCTTCGAATCAAATTTCCTGCCGGTCCGTCCAGGTCAAGAATAAACGTGTTCATAATGCCGCTGCCTTCATTTGAATTATCATTCGAAAAGATTTTATCAATAATCTTTGCGCTTCCCGTACCCGAACTTGAATCAGATTTTAAATCCGACCCGATATCAATAATGGACCCGTCCGGCACATCAAAGCCGATATCCCAAGTCGCAAACAAAGTGACATTAGAGCCGACGATTAATTCTTCTCCGGCAAGATAAACAGTTTCATCATCGCTGAACCCGTCAAGCCAGCCGAGAAATGTAATTTCTTTCCACACCGGATCTGTATTTATAATTTCAAAAACAGTTCCCGGACCGTTTGTCACAAAAATCAACGGCTCGGGCATATTTTCGGCATCTTCAAAAGCCATTCCGGGAGCGTATGTGACAAAAATCTGCCAAGCAAATCTGGGCGTATCATATCCTTCATTTACAAACCAAACCATATCGAAAAGTTCCCAATCGTTGCCGATAAATGTTTGTTTTTCTCGCATTTCAGTTGCCGGTACATATGTGCCGTATCCGTTTTCAGCAAGAATATCATAAAGATTACTGTTGTCAATTTCCCATTTGCTGTCATCCGAAGATTCGGCAATTCCTGCAAAACCGCCTTTTACACTGCCGTCTGAATTCACATTTCCGGCGGCATAATTATCAGAAAATATTACGGTCGCGCCGGCATCGGCTGCATCGTTGTCAATCAAAACCTTGCCGACAAAACCGCCGGCGATATCTTCTGCTTTAACAATGCTTGTCGTGTAACTGTTTTGAACCGAAACTTTAGGAATTAAATCGCTTGAAGTTGCAGGAATTGAAATCAAACCAATCAAACCGCCTGCAATCGTCTTGTTTGCCGTCACATTGCCGACAGAAAAACATTCTGAAAAAGCGCCGTTGTAAATCACCCCTGCAAAGCCGCCTGCAATTGTGTCCGCCGTCACATTTCCGGTTGCATAACAGCGTTCCAAGCTGCCGCCGTTTATCATACTGACCAAACCGCCTGCATAAAACGTATCGGATTTCACATTGACAGATGAAGAACTGTTTTCAAAATCAGAATAAGAAGAAACCCCGACCAAACCGCCGACATGACTGTATCCGCTGATTGCGGCACCGGCATTATCACTTGCGCCGACAACTCTGCAATTTATTATTTGTCCGCGATTTTCATCAGTTCCCTGCATTTGACCGACTAAAGAACCAAACGCGGGCCGGAATGCGGTTTCGGAATCGCCGCCGTAAAGACTTTCATCAACGGTTTCAGCTGTTTTCAAATATTCAACAGTCATATTATGAACAACTAAATTTAAATTTTTGAAAACAGCTGATTTGGCATTTCCGAAAAGGCCGTAACCGTCTTTTTTATGAATTTTAGAATCAGAGTCGGAATCAGAATCGAGATCAGAATCGGATTCAGAATCTCTTTTAAAAATAACATCGTTTTCAAAAATAATTGTATAATTCTGCCCGTCAAATGTTCCGGTAAATTCATTACCGTAAGAGCCGATCGGTGTCCATTCGGTTTCAGAAGTTTCAGAAGTTTCAGAAATTGTAATATTTTCCGTTAATACATAATATCCGTTAAGCGGATATTCATTGAGAATGCCGATATTCGGCAAAATTGTTTGGTAATTTGATTGATTGATTTCAATTCCCGAAAGCTCATCTGCCGGACCAAAATCATCGGCGGCTGCCACTCCCGTAAGCAGCATTGCGGCAACAAGTAAAATTAAAACCAAACCCTGTTTTTTGAAAATCATTAAACCCTATCCGTTTTCATCATTATTGAATATATCATTAATACATATCATATAACTAAAATGTTATTTTTGCGTACTTGGAATAGTATTTTTTTGTATATATGTCTTTTTAGTAATATTATGTTATATCAAAAGTATATTTTCAAAAATTCCGAATGTAATTCTAATATGTTACTGCTATTCACTTTGAAAAATAAGATGAATCAGCAAAATGAAACAACAAAACAAAGCAGCAAAACAGCAAAAACAGCAAAACGATGTAAAATACAAAACGACATGACATAAAATTGAAATTAAAATAAATTAAATTGAAATAAATTAAAACAAATCAAATTAAAATAGAAACGAAAAAAGAAATGAGATCGGAAAATCAATATTTCCCGTATCTTCCGTGCATCGGTTTTTTGGCGTAAACGCGTTTGACTTTCTTTGCGAGGACGTAATCGCCTTCTTTGGATTTGAAGCTGCCGCCGCGGATTTTGATGGAAACGATCGGGTAATCTTTTCCTTCCACTTTGACATTTTGACCGACGACGAATTTGAAATCGCCCGGAACTTTAATTGCAGCGGGGTCGGTGATTTCTTTGCGCTGGATTGCAACTTTCACCGTGATTTCATCAATGGCGCGGCCCCAAATCGTATCAATTTCTTTGACCGGTGCCGACGGTTTTCTTTTGTCGCCGCATTCTAAAACAGTGATGATGATCGGCACGACTTCGCCGGAATTGATGTCTTCAACGACAAATTCATCGTCAATGAAAAAGCGCTCTTCTTCGGGCAAAAGCATCTGCATGACAACGGAATCTTCCATGTGGCTGACAATGACTTTAACGGTTTTCATCTTCACGCGCGGAATGCGGTAGCTGTGGACGTGTCCGCAATCCATACATTTGGCAACCGGACTTTGTCCCGGCTTTATGACCTCATGCCACGTTTCATCTGCAGGCGAGCAGTTCGGGCATTTAATTTCAACTTCATTTTCTTCTTCAATCATAATTCTCACTTATTTTTGTTTGTTTTCTTCAATTGCAGATATTTTTGCAAAAATTTTTCAATAAATTTCAGATATAAGCGAAAGAAAGAAAACACTCCCATATAAGCATATTTGACAAGAGAGGAATAAGAATAAAAATACAATAAAAATACAATAAAAATACAGATCGATTCAATTCTTCAAGAATATTCAAATTTGTTTAAATTTGTTCAAGCTTTTCAAAAATTTGTGAATAATATTCGGATAAATATTATATAGAAAGCAATCTCATATTTGAGAAACATCTCATTTTTGAGGAAGGATTTGCTGACTATGGATCAAATCAGATATTTAAAAACGCTGGCACTTCTCGGCTGCGATCAAAAACCGGTCAAAATTTCCGTGAAAGATTTGGAATCGGATTTGGAAGCAAGCGATAAAACAATTTCGAGAAACTTGAAATTTTTGGAAGAGCAGGGGCTGATTGAACGCGAAATCAATCCGTCGGGTCAAATGATTTTGATCAGCAGCGCCGGCATGAAACTTCTTTCCAAGGAATTTGCGGACTATAAGAAAATATTCCATGTCAAAGAACATATTGATTTGGACGGAACGATTGTTTCGGGACTCGGCGAAGGCCAGTATTATATTTCCATTGACGGTTACATGGATCAGTTTCAGGAAAAACTCGGATTTAAACCGTTTCCGGGCACTTTGAATGTGAAAATCAAAGATTATTGTTTTGATCTAAGAAAACGAATGGAAGAGTTCCCGTATGTTAAAATTGAAGGCTTTTCCGACGGGCAGCGGACTTACGGCGCAAGCGACTGCTATCCGGCTCAAATCAACGGTGTCTGCGGCTTTATTATTGTTCCCGAAAGAACGCATTATAAAATCGATTTATTGGAAATTATCGCACCCGTCAAAATGCGTGAAGCGCTGAATTTGAAAGACGGCGACGAAGTAAAAGTGACGGTCGGCGAAATCTGCTGAAAAATTGAATCTAAATTGTGATTAATTGAATTTAAATTGTGATTAATTGAATTTAAATTGTGATTAATTGAATTTAAATTGTGATTATTTGAATTATGATTATTACAAATTTATCATTACATCTCAACATAATATTCTCAACATATATTCTCAACATATATTCTCAACATAAATCAGGTGAAATAAAATGGAAAACAAAACACAAAACCAAAACGACGGCAAATATTCCGAGAAAATTCAAAAAACGCTTCAAGCAATTCGCGACGGTAAATTCTTTTTGCTTTACGACTCCGAAAAACGTGAGGGTGAAACAGATTTCGTAATTTCTGCAACTGCCGTTCAGCCTCAGGATGTCAAAAGAATGAGAAAAGATGGCGGCGGTTTGATTTGTGTTGCAGTCAGCCCGAAAGCTTCTGACATTTTGAAACTTCCGTATATGGCAGATGTCGTCACGGCGGCAGCAACCAACGATAAAATAAATCCGAAGCTTGAGATCGGAACGTTCGTTGAAAAAGAAGGCGACATTCAGTATGATAAGAAATCTTCGTTTTCGCTTTGGGTCAACCACCGTGAAAACAGAACGGGAATTCCCGATGACGATCGCTCTTATACGATTCGCCGCCTCGGGGAAATGACAAAAACGGCGCTTGAAGGAAAGCCGGTCGATTTCGCTTCCGAATTCAGAACGCCGGGACACACGGCAACGCTTCGCGCTTCAAAAGGCCTTTTGGATGAACGCCGCGGCCAGACGGAATTGTCGATTGCATTGGCGCTGATGGCCGGAACGACGCCTGCCATGGTTGTCTGCGAGATGCTGGATGATACGAACGGCAAAGCGCTTTCAAAAGAAGATGCGAAAGCTTACGGCGAAAAGAATGACATGATTTTCGTTGAAGGTTGGGAAGTTGTTGAAGCTTTTGAAATTTGGAAAAAAGAAGGCATTGAAGCTTGATTTTTTTTAATTTTCTTTTTCCCTTTTTAATTTTCTTTTCTTTTAAATTGTCCTTTCCTTCCATCTTTATTTCTTTATTATTCTCCCTTTTTTCATTTCTTTCTTTAGCGATTTATAATATTGAGTTTTATTAGTTTTTAAAAAATTTAATAACATTTATTACTTTACAGTTCTAATTGGCGTTACCAACTCAAATTCTGTTTACAATTTATGACTTAAAAATTGAAGTAAAAAAATGGCAACATCATCGATTACTGATTTAATCATTGTAGATTCTGAAAAGCTTCAAAAAGCTTTGAAAAAATTTGAAACCGAAGATCTGACAGCCGGTCGATTCCGAGTCAATGCAATTGAACAGCTTGAAGCAGGTCGTAAATTATTGAAAAAAACTGCTGAGGAAGTTCCCGAAGCTGTTTAAGCCAAATAGATGTTAATTTTATTTTTGTTTTTATTTTTTATTATTTTTTGAAACAGAAGTGTTTTATTTCAGAATTGTATTGAGGATTTTGAAATTTCAATTTATTTATTTGTTTATTTTCAATTTATTTTCTATTTTTCGATTACAAAAGGTGATATTAAATGACTAAAACAGCAGCCGTCATCAGAGGAGACGGTGTAGGACCCGAATTGGTTGACGCAATGCTCAAAGTTTTGAAAGCTTCCGGAACTCAAGTGACGTTTAAAATGTGCGACGCCGGCGAAACCTGGTGGAAAGCAAACGGCGGCGACTCTTTGATTCCGCCCGAAACTTGGGACATCATGAAAAACGCTGACGCTTGTTTCAAAGGCCCGACAACAACGCCCGGCGGCATCGGCTCCCCGCGCAGTGTTGCGGTTTCCATCCGAAAAGCGTTTGACTTGTACGCCAACGTCCGCCCGATCAAAACGATTCCCGGAGCAGAAGGTCCGCTCGGCGCAGTTGAGCACGTTTGTGTCAGAGAAGGAACGGAAGGACTTTACATCGGCGAAGAAGTTCAGCTCACCGATGACGTTGTGATTGCGATTCGCAAAATTACGAAAACATCTTCCCGCAAAATCGCAAAATACGCATTTGAAGAAGCCAAGCGCCGCGGATACAAAGCAGTCGTTCCGATTCATAAAAGCAATATTTTGAAAAAGACATGCGGCACATTTTTGGAAGTTGTTGAAGAAGTCGCCAAAGATTATCCCGACATCGAAGTTTGGGAATATCACATTGACAATATCGCAATGCAGCTCATTAAAAATCCGCAGATGTTTGACCAAACAATTCTTCTTTCAACGAATTTGTTCATGGACGTTATCAGCGAAGAATGTTCCGCGCTCGTCGGCAGCATCGGCATGATTTATTCTGCAAATATCGGCGACAATTACGCGATGTTTGAACCGGCACACGGTTCTGCGCCGAAATACACGGGAATGGACAAAGTCAATCCCTACGCAACGATTTTGGCAGGCGCCTGGATGCTTGATTATCTTGGGGAGAAAGAACAGTCTCAAAAGATCTTCAAGGCGGCCGAGCAGGCAATTTCCGAAGGATTTGTGACTTACGATATGGGCGGCGACAAGAAGCTCAGCGAAGTTGCCGACAAAATGGTTGAAATTATGACAAAGTGAAGACGCAAGTCTTCCATCTTTTTTGATTTATTTTTTTGATTTATTAATCCGTTTTCCGGATATTTTTGAAAGAACAGGGTTCTGTTTCGTTAATTTTTGAAAAGCGGAGCGGCTCGCGCGACGGCGGGCTTCTTCGGGTGAACAGCTGCAAACATGAATCGAAAAATATTCAAATTTTTAAAAATTCTTTTCAACTTTTTAACCGTGAAGCTCCCTTTTTTTAGAAAGTTATCATATTTTAAGGGAATTTTCGGTGATTTTTTTAGAAAAGCATAAATAGTAAATATGAAAGTCTAAAAAACAAGAATTGTTTGCAGAACCTGTAAAATTATAAGAATTATAAGAGGTACATTATGGAGAAAATGAAAGATATTCTCGGAGAACCGATGGATTTGGTTATCGTTTCACTCAATGAAGAGGAAGACTACGGCATTTGCGTGATATCGGTTCGTGACGATGATCCCATTTATCAAATAAAGCTGTATCAGAATCCCTTGGATTTGGAAGACAAAAGCCTGACAAAAGCAATCGAAGAACTCGAAGATTATTCAAAAATCTTCACCGAAGAATCCAATGACATTTATGAAATTTTGAATGTCCATCGCGACTTTTGGCTCCAGCCCGAAATCACATCCGATGAATGCGACAAACTGCCTGTTACAATCATTTCAAGCTGGTCAGAACTTGAAGAGACCATCAAAAAAGGCAAAATGAAAGGATTGTTCAATTATTTCGCTTTGGATGATAAATAACAAACAACAGCTAAAAACAATTTTAACCCTTTTTTAAATTTTATTCCTTAAAATTTGAATTTCTTACTTTTTTACTTTTTTTACATTTTCGTAATCAGACACATCTAAAATAATTTCTGAAAATATTTCTTTTTTGTTTACAATATAGTATAAAGCATATTTAAACAAAATAAAAGAATATATTATAATTAAATAAAATTTAATTAAAACAATATAATATATTCGCGGAAAAGAATTATATAGAATCGAATAAATTATTAAAAGTGAATGGAGATTTAGAATAAAAATCTCTAAAAGGGGTTAAATTACAACGGTTAAGATAAAAATAAAAGGGGATTTTAAAATAATCAAAAAAATATTTTTAATTGCACTAATACTGGTTTTGTTTTCAGGAACAGCTGCAGCAATGACAGGAACAGGTACAGTCGGAGATCCTTATGTGATATATGATGAGAGTGATTTGAAATTGGTTATAAACAATATGTCAGCCAATTACACCCTTAACAATGATATTGCATTGACCGAAGTATACAAAGTTCCGAAAAATACAACATACAATTCCGAAATTTTTAAAGGAACATTTGATGGTAAAAATCATACAATCAGCAACGTAACCATCAATAACCAAAATCCTTCGAACGGATATGTGATAAGTGCCGATTATTTAGGCTTTTTTGCGAAAACAGAAGATGCTACAATTAAAAATAACACAGGCACAATTATAGGGTATATGAACGGCGGTGTTGTTGAAAATGTGCATGTTTATACAAATACAAGTTATACAAATGCAGTCAGCGGAACGGATAAAGTAAGCGGCCTCGTTGGAAGCATGAGTACCAGTAAAGTTTGTACAATCAGTAATTCATCTTTCACAGGGAATATTCAGTCAATCGGACAAAACACATATGTAGGCGGTATTGTCGGAAATGTCGGTGCCAACAGCATCATTAAAAATTGTACATTCAACGGAACAATTAATTCATTGATGTCTGCAGGCGGAATTTCCGGCAGCTCTTCAGGTACAATTCAGAACTGTTACGCGGACGGAAAAATTAATTCACAAGTATATTCCGGCGGTATTGTCGGCTCAATGAACAGCGGTACAATTACAAGATGTCAATCGGATGCATTGATTATCGGAGACTATGCCGGCGGAATTACAGGAATTTCAGCCGGAACAATTACAGACAGTTTTTCAACGGGCTCTCTTATAGCAATGAGTGGTGCTGCCGGTATTTCGGCACGAGTAGTCGGCGGAACCGTTAAAAATTGTTACTCCACTTCTATGATATATGCTGCCGATTGCGGCGCGGGCATTGCACTTGGAACCGGTACTACTATCGAAAACTGTCTTGCATTGAATGAATACGTTACAGCACCGGAAGTTTATCGTATATCCAACCTTGCAAGTACAGATTCTTACTCCCGCGATTTCATGACAAACAACGGATCCCAAGTTGAAATTAAGGCCGACGACCCCGTTATTGGCGTGGATGATTTCTGGGACACTTACGATACCAGCAATTCTCTTTGGTCAACATGGTCTGACTCTGTTTGGACTCTTAATACAAACGAAAATTTCCTGTTGCCTGTTCTTGCAACATTCGGAAATGATGTTGACGGAGACATGATGTTTCTTCTTGATGATCCGTCTTCAAGCCCCGAAGTGATCTACAAAACAGTCAGTGGCGGCGGCAGTTCAGGCAGCACAGTCACAATCACAGAAACTGTTTACGTTGATTCCGGCGCAAGCGGTTCAAACGGCGCTGAAGTTGTAACAACAATTACACCCGAGAACCCGGTTACAGGTTTCGGATCAGACCTTGAACAAACAGCAGGATTTAACTGGTGGGTTGCAGTCAGCGGAGTTCTTTTCGCCGCGTTGATTGTCGCAGGAATCTACATCAGAAAATGCAAAGAAGATTTGAACGAAAAGGGAATTTAATTCTCTTTCATTCATTTTTTATGAACGGACTTGAAACACAGTTTCATGTTTTATTTTTTAGTTTTTCCTAATTTTTCCGTTCATTATTCATTTTATTTTTTAAAACTGTGATTTATTTTTTGATTAATTTTTTAAATTTGTGCAGCTCGCGCGAGCGGAGCAGCTGAAGAAAAATCGCTTCGCGATTTTTCATAAACACCTCCCTCCAACTGCAAACAAACACCTCCCTCCAACTGCAAACAAACACCTCCCTCCAACTGCAAACAAACACCTCCCTCCAACTGCAAACAAACACCTCCCTCCAACTGCAAACAAACACCTCCCTCCAACTGCAAACAAACACCTCCCTCCAACTGCAAATCGGCGCAGCCTGAAAAATCGCGAAGCGATTTTTAACAAACACCGCCCTCCCCCCGCCCGATGAAAAATTCCGAGCGAAGCGAGGAATTTTTTGCGAAAGCTATTTTATACTCATATATCTTAATTCATTCACAATATTCGATTACATTACCCGATTGATATTTGCAAACGCAGGAGAAATCAAAATGTTTCCGCAGACCCGAATGAGACGCTTAAGATACGGAAAATTAAAAGAGATGGTCAGAGAAAACGATCTGACCGTAAACGACTTGATTTATCCGTTTTTTGTTGACGAAACGGCAGCCGAAAAAACAGAAGTCTCGTCTATGCCCGGCGTTTTCAGATGGCCGGCAACCATGGCAGTTGACGCCGCTCGCGAAGCATTTGATCTCGGCATTCCCGCCGTATTGATTTTCGGGATTCCGAAGACAAAAGATGCGGAAGGTTCGTCCGCTTACGGCGACGATGATGTCGTTCAAAAAGCCGTCCGCGAAATCAAAGCGCAGTTCGGAAACGATTTGATTGTCATTACCGACCTTTGTATGTGCGAATACACCGATCACGGTCACTGCGGAATCGTGGATTTTGAAAATCACGATGTTGTCAATGATTTGACGCTTCCTGTCCTCGGAAAAATTGCAGTCAGCCACGCAAAAGCAGGTGCTGACATCGTTGCGCCGTCGGGAATGATGGACGGCATGATTGAAGCGATTCGTTTTGCGTTGGATGAAAACGGCTTTGAAAACACGCCGATTATGTCTTATTCTTCCAAATACGCGTCCGTCTTTTACGGACCTTTTAGAGATGCTGCCGACTCGGGATTCTGCTTCGGCGACCGCTCGGAATATCAAATGGACCCGGCCAACGGCGATGAAGCAATTCGTGAAACGGAACTCGATGTCATGGAAGGCGCCGATATGCTGATGGTCAAGCCCGGCATGCCTTATTTGGACATCGTTTACAGAATCAAACAAGAATTCCAAATGCCGCTTGCGGTTTATCAGGTGAGCGGCGAATATGCGATGATTAAAGCCGCCGCCGAAAAAGGCTGGCTGGATGAAAAGAAAGCATTTTATGAAGCATGCCTTTCCATGAAAAGAGCAGGTGCCGACATGATTATTACTTATTATGCCAAAGAATTGGCGGAAATTTTGAAAAGCGGAAAACAAAAGTGAAATCGAAAAGGATAAAAGTGAAAAAGAAACGGTGAATGATGATGAATTTTGAAAAATCCGAAAAATTATACAACACGGCAAAAACAATGATTCCGGGCGGCGTCAGCAGTCCCGTTCGCGCGATTAAACCGTTTCCATTTTACACTGCTTCCGCAAACGGTTCTAAAATTTATGATGAAGACGGAAATGAGTTCATCGACTACTGCATGGCTTACGGGCCGATGATTTTGGGTCACAATCCGCCGACTGTTAAACAGGCAATCATTGATCAGTTAGATAAAAGCTGGCTTTACGGAACGCCGACCGCCCTTGAAGTTGAAATGGCGAAGCGCATTACAAATTTATATCCGTCCGTTGAAATGATGCGTTTTGTGTCATCAGGATCGGAAGCAACGATGAGCGCGATTCGATTGGCGCGTGGATTTACGAAAAAGAACAAAATCATCAAAATCGAAGGCGGCTTTCACGGCGCGCACGACGCGGTTTTGGTGAAGGCGGGCTCGGGCGCGACAACGCACGGCGAGCCGAATTCTCCGGGAATTCCCGCGGGCGTGACGGAACATACGCTTCAGGTGCCTTACAATGATATTGAAAAGATGGCGGAAGTCATTGAAAAGAACAAAAATGATATGGCCGCCGTTATATTGGAGCCGGTTCTCGGAAATGTCGGTCCGATTTTGCCCGAAGGCGATTATTTAAAAGAACTTCGCGCGCTGACGGCGGAAAATGATGTTTTGCTTATTTTTGATGAAGTTATCACCGGTTTTCGATTGGCGCCGGGCGGTGCGCAGGAATATTTCGGAATTAAACCTGATTTGACGACGCTCGGAAAAATTGCCGGCGGCGGCATGCCGATTGGGATTTTCGGCGGCAGAAAAGATATTATGGAAATGATTTCTCCAAACGGTCCCGTTTATCAGGCGGGAACTTTCAGCGGCAGCCCGTGTTCGATGTCTGCCGGAATTGCCGTTTTGGATTATTTGAAAGAAAATAAAGTTCAGGAAACATTGAACAAACGCGGCGACAATTTCAGAAAAATGCTATCCGATGTTGTCGGCGACAAAAAACCGGATTACTATGTCAGCGGCATTTCTTCGCTCTTTGTGATATTCTTCGGCGAAAAACCGCTGAATTATCAAGACGTTTTGAAATGCGATGCGGCAGGATACATGGAATTTTTCCATAAAATGCTGAATTCAGGCGTGTTTTTACCGCCGTCCCAGTTTGAAACGAATTTCATTTCACTTGCGCATACTGATGACGATTTCAATAAAACGGTCGAAGCGGTTGAGAAAAATATCGTATAAGTTAAATAATTGAAAATAAAAATTCAATGATTTATAAAAAAATCAATTTGTTGAATTTTAAAATGAATTGAATTTTTGTAATTTATCAAAATTTTTTATTTATTAAATTTTTTATTTATTAAATTTTTTAATAAATTATGAGCGTAAAAAATTGAGAGGGGCAAAATGAATGGAACATTTTATCAAATGTCCGTCGTGCCGGGAAGCGGATTTGGAGTTAAGCGCGATTGACAGCAAAAAAATACACAAAATAAATTATCGCTGCAATAATTGCGATAAAGATTTTATTGTTGAATACCGAAATAAGCCGAAAAACATTCTTGACCAATATTGGAAAAAAGCGCTGATTGCCGCGCTGATAACAATTTAGGTCTTTGTATTGGTATGGTTTTTCTTTATCAGATAAATCACCATCTAAATCATTATCTAAATCGCCAATTATAATCGTCAGTTAACATCAATTAAATTATCAGTTAAATCATCAGTTAAATCATCAGTTAACATCAGTTAACATCAGTTAACATCAGTTAATATCAGTTAAATCATCAATTTCACAATTTGAAAACTTATTATTCTAAAACAACGGGAAATAATTATGATTATCGGAACAAGAGGAAGCCGACTCGCATTGGTTCAAACCAGAAAAGTCGCCGCGCTTTTGAAAGAAAAAGGCATTGAAACAGATGAGCAGATCATTAAAACCGACGGCGATCGTTTCACAGACAGGCCGCTTTATCAAGTTTCAACCGGGGTCGGCGCTTTTGTTCGCGAACTGGATGACGCGATGATTGCAGAAGGTATTGAAATTGCCGTTCATTCCATGAAAGATCTGCCGACTGCGCGCCCGCCCGAACTCGTAACGGCAGCAGTTTTGCCGCGCGACTCTCCTTATGATGTGCTTTTGACAAAAGAAGGCTTAACGATTGACAAGCTTCCGAAAAATGCGATTGTCGGCACAAGTTCCATGCGCCGCCGTGCTCAGCTTTTGCGCTACCGCTCCGATTTAGTCATAGAAGAGCTGCGCGGAAACATTGACACGCGCCTTCGCAAATTGGAAGAAGGACAATATGACGGAATCATTTTGGCCGAAGCCGGTTTGGAGCGAATGGGCTGGACGGACATGGTCAGAACGCGGCTTGACATCGACATGTTTACGCCGTCGCCGAATCAGGGAACGGTTGCAGTTGTCGCGCTTGCCGGAACGCCCGCGGTGGAAGCGGTTGCCCTTCTCAATGATGAAATATCCCAAATCGAAACGCGCATTGAAAGAATCGTTGTGACGGATTTGGAAGGCGGCTGCACGACGCCGATCGGCGCTTACGCCAAGTTTGAACCAAACGGCAAAAAGATTCGCGTGCGCGCCGAAGTTTTGTCCTGCGACGGAACGAAAAGCATCAAGGTGGATGAGAAAATTTCGGCGGAAAATTGGGAAGAAGAAGCCGAAAAACTCGGAAAATATTTGGCGGATTCCGGCGGAAAAATGCTTGCAGAAGATGCGATCTGCTACATTCAGGAATTGAAAAACCAAAAGGAAAAGCAGGAATAAATTCAAGATTACAATTTATATCAATTTCAATTTTATATTAATTTCAATTTATATCAGTTTCAATTTATAATCTCAATCAGCACAGGTAAAGGAAAAGGTAAAAATTATGGTTTATTTAGCGGCAGGCGTTCCTCTTAAAAATCCGACAATCCTTGCGGCCGGCATTCTCGGAACAACGGGCGCTTCCATGAGCCGTGTGATTCAAAACGGCGCGGGCGGCGTTGTTACAAAATCAATCGGTCCGGTTCCGGTTTACGGTCACGCGAATCCGTCGATGATTACGCTTGCGGCAAACGGCGGCAAAGGACAAGTTTACGGTTATTTGAATGCGATGGGTCTTCCGAATCCGTCTTTTGATGAATTCCGGCAGGAAATCGAATTCGTCAAATCTAAAGATGACGGAAATATAAACGGACAAAAGAAAGAAAAAATAGAGCAAAAAAAGGAACATGCGCCTGTGATTGCAAGCATTTTCGGCGGCGACGCGGCTGATTTTGTTGCGGTTGCCGAGGGGCTCGCGCCGTCAATGCCTGACGCTTTTGAACTGAATTTGAGCTGCCCGCACGCAAAAGGCTACGGCGCCGACATCGGCAGTCAGCCCTGTCACGTGGAAGAAATCACGGCGGCAGTCAAAAATGCGGTCGACGTTCCCGTTTGGGTGAAGCTGACACCGAATGTCGCCAATATCAAAGACATCGGTCTTGCCGCGCAGGCCGGCGGCGCAGACGCGGTCGTTGCGATCAACACTGTTCGCGGAATGGCAATTGACATTCATTCGGGGTGGCCCGTTCTCGGAAACCGCGCAGGCGGCATGTCCGGCCCCGCCGTCAAACCCGTTGCGGTCAAATGCGTTTATGATTTGCATGAAGCGCTTGAAATTCCGGTTATCGGCGTCGGCGGCATTTCTTGCTGGGAAGATATGGTTGAAATGATGATGGCAGGCGCGTCTGCGGTTCAAATCGGCTCGGCAGTTTATGAGAATGATATGATTTTTGACGACCTTTGGACAGGCGTTCAATTGTTTATGAAAGAAAACGGATTCGCTTTTGACGAGCTTATCGGAATGGCGCACAGGAGAAAGTGAAGAGCATGGCAGATGAAAATACAGACGAAAACATAAACATAAACAAAAACATAAACAAAAACATAAACAAAAACACAAACAAAAACACAAACAAAAAAACAGACCAAAACGATTCCATAAATCCAAATGTCTGCCACTGTTTTCCAGGCGGTTTTCCGTTGAACGCAAAAATTATTGAAATTATTGATGAAACAAACACTGGCAAAAGAACGCTTTTGTTTGACCGTGAATTTGAAAACATTCGACCCGGTAATTTTTGTATGCTTTGGATCCGCGGCGTTGACGAAATTCCGCTCGGCTGCGCTTATCCAAACGGCATCACGTTTCAGGCCGTCGGTCCCGCGACAAATGCGCTTTTGGAGCTGAAAATCGGCGACAGCGTCGGTCTCCGCGGTCCGCTCGGCAACCCGTTTACGCTTCCAAACCCGAGAGAAAATGTGCTGATCATCGCCGGCGGAATCGGTGCCGCGCCGCTTGCGCCGCTTGCCGAAAAATCGAAAGAAAACGGCGCAAATGTGACGATCGTCCTCGGCGCGAGAAGTGAAGCCGATATGATTTTTGAAGAGCGCTTCGGCAAAACCGGAAATGTTCTTCTGACGACCGATGACGGAACGAAAGGCAGAAAAGGATTTGTGACCGACGTTTTGGCGGAACAGGATTTGGATTCATTTGACAAAATTTACGTCTGCGGTCCCGAAATGATGATGAAATTCGTCATGAAGATCTTGATTGAAAAAAACGCTCTCCACAAAGCCGAATTTTCAATGGAACGCTATTTCAAGTGCGGAATCGGTGTTTGCGGCGCTTGCTGCATTGACACGCTCGGCGTTCGCGTCTGCAAAGACGGCCCCGTTTTCAAAGCGGAAATGCTGGCTGATTCAGAATTCGGGAAATATCACCGCGACGCGTCGGGAAAAAGAATCCCGTACTGAATGAGTCGGGCGGCGGCGGGCGCGCGCGAACGGCTTCATTTTCAAATAATTTTTTCAAAATCATTCTGTCATTTTTGTTTTATTTTTAAACTCGCCCCTTCTTTTTTATTTTGTTTTCATCGTGAAACCTAAACATCCAATTTTCAAAAACGGTGAACCTGAACGTCCGATAAAACCCTAATCTTAAATTTTTAGATTTGAAGAAAAGAAGACGTTCCATTTTTGAATAATTTTGATAAAAGACGATGTTTCAATCAAATTCAATTGAATGAAAAGACAAAATACCGCCCCTCAATCGACGAGTTTCCGAAGCGCAGCGGAGGAAAGGAGGAGATTGAGATTCTTTCCCGTACGAAACGAAAAACAAAAAACCTTTTGCGTTTGAATTGGTGCTTCTGTTCCGGCAAAGTCTCGTCTTGCAACTGTCTTTTGCTGCTGCCTGCCCCGGCTGAGCCTGTCAATCTGCAACTGTCTTTTAATGTTGCTGTGTCGGATCAGGTTTGCATTGCAGTCGGGTTTGCGCTGCGGATCAGGTTTGCGCTTCTGCCTGTATCTGCTCTTTTTTAAGAAATCCGTTCGCATTCGCGAACGTGCCGCCGCTACCTTCAGGTTTCTGTTGCCGCTGCTGCCTTCAGGTTTCTGTTGCCGCTGCTGCTTTCAGGTTTCTGTTGCCGCTGCTACCTCCGGGTTTCCGCCCGGCAGCAGCTGCCGCCCGCCGCCGCGCGAACCGCACCAATTTTAAAAACAAAATAAAATGGCAGACCAATTTTAAAAACAAAATAAAACGAAACACCAATTTTTAAAAAAACAAAATAAAACGCAACACCGATTTTAAAAAATAAAATAAAATGAAACCGAACCCCGATTTCATTTATTTTCAAAAATCAATCTTCGCCCTGAACTTTTGCAACAAACTTTCTGACAACGCTTTTCGGAATCAAACGCGTCCCGAATGCCAATAATTTGTTTTGGAAACCCGGAGTCGCAACAACTTTTCCTTTCATCAGCGATTTATAAGCGAATTCGGCGACATCTTTCGGGTCCGCGTTTTTAAAAGATTTGAACAACTTTTCCGTCCCGTCTCCTGCCGCTGCAACAAAACCGGTTGTCGTCGGACCGGGACAAACGGCTGTCACAGTGACGCCGCTGTTTTTCAACTCGGTTGCAATCGCTTCCGAAAAAGAAAGGACGAACGCTTTTGAAGCATAATAAACAGACATGTACGGACCCGGCGCAAAAGCGGCGACGGACGCAATGTTCAGAATTTTACCTTCCTTGCGGTGAATCATCGGCGGCAGGAATCTTTTTGTCATCTGCATGAGCGCAAGAATATTGACTTGAATCATCTCTTCCTGCTTTTCCCAATCCGCGTCGGCAAAACGACCGTAATCGCCGAACCCGGCATTGTTGACCAAAATATCGATTTGAATATCAGCGAGATCGATTTCATTAAAAACAAGATTGATACCGTCGGGTTTTGCCAAATCCGCGGCAATGATGAAAATATGATTGCTGTAAGTTTCTTCCAATTCGTTTTTCAAAACATTTAATTTCTCTTCGCTTCGGGCGGTCAAAACCAAATCATATCCGCGCTGAGCGAATATTTTTGACAGTTCTGAACCGATTCCGCCGGTTGCGCCTGTAATCAATACGGTATCCATTTTTATTTCTCCTTTTGATATTTGCCGCCGCTCGCGCGAGCCGCGCCGATTTTTAAAAATGAATAAAAACACGCCCTCGTTTTTCTTATTTTGATTTTTATATTTTATTTGTTTCGTTTTTGATTTATTCCGTTTTTGATTTATTCCGTTTTTCGAAGTTCAATCGCCAATTTTCGAACGCTTTCGGCAATTTGCCATTCGCCCGCGCCCCAGTGGACAATCACGCCTGTTTGTCCGTTGATTTTGATAATTTTTCCTGAATTTTCCGACTTGCAGCACCGCATGATAAACGGTTTTTCGGGTTTCGTGAGGTCTGATCTCATCGGACACATGTCAACAAAATCATATTTCAAATTCGGATACAATGTTTCAATGATTTGTTTGGACGTGTCGCAGCCGACCAAAAGCCAGCCGGATTCGTTTTCATCCAATTTGTCGGAATCCAAAAACTTTCCTCTCAATCCCGAAGAATGACAAGGATAGATTGTTTTTTCTCCTTGATAAACGGATAAGTCGGCAAGTTTTTCTGAAAAACAAATTTGAAGATCGCCGAAAATATTACTCGCGTTCAGCCGCTTGATGCAATTAAAAAGCCACGGCGGCTCCGGCGGAAATACGTCAACTACTTGAATTTCCAAAATTTCGGAAACATCAGGGTCTTTTACAAATGTCAAATGTTTGTCAAATCCTTTGAAAACAGCTGTTGTCGCCGGTTTGCCGCCGGCATCCGTTCGCTTTTTGTTTTCGATTTGAAGCATTTTGTCTGCTGTTTCAATTAAAAGCGTCCTGTTTTTGATATTCATTTCTTCCGGACACAAAAGAACTTCATCGTCGCCAGCAATCAATGTTGATTCGGCAGGCTCTCTGAGAAAGCCGGCACCTTTGTGTCTGATTTCATACAAATTGTAGCCGACATCCGTTTTTTCAAGAATGTATTCCGATAAAAAATAAATTTTTTGGTTATCGGGAGCGGTTTTTCCCTTTTCCGTCCACCCGATTGTTTTGTATTCGTCCGGAAAAATCATTTCATTTCTTCCATAAATCGTATATAAATACAATCAAAATCGGAATATAAAAACATAATCACGAAAATTTAACAAAAAACAGAAAGAAAGACAAAGCAAAATAAAAGCAAAAATAAAAACAAACAAAAATAAAAACAAGCAAAAATAAAAACAAATACAAAACAAAATACGAAACAAAATACGAAACAAAATACGAAACAAAATACGAAACAAAATACGAAACAAAATACGAAACAAAATACGAAACAAAATACGAAAAATAATAAAATGAAACGGGAAAAATTTCCGTCTCATTTTTGTTGATGTTTATTGATATTTCTTATCGATATTTTATCGATATTTTACCGATTTTTACAAATCGTATTCCCGCTTAATTGTGATGACCGGAACTGTCAACAAGCGTCGGGTCAATGTCTTTCAAAACGTAAGCGGCGTAAATGTATGCGTACGGCTCAAGAATGATGCTGAGAAGCGGAATCGATGTCAAAATAGCGACAAGAATGACGGTAATGACAGTTGAGACCAAATTGCTTTTCGCGTTGTTGAAACTTCTTTTAATGGCGTAAACAATGCCTTCAGACGGTGTCATAATGTAGATGTACAAAGTGAAGAACCAGAAGACGGAAACCAAGATGTAAAGAAGGATACCGACGATTAAGCCGACCCAGTAGTTGAGCATGAAACAAAGTGCAGCGACAATACCGATGATGATCAGAATGACCGCCCACAAAACAGCGTAAGTGATACTTCTGATGTATTCGCGGCCGGAGCTGAATGCGTAGAACAAATCTCTGATTTCAACTTTTTCATTGCGTGTTCCTTTAATGGCCATGTAATACATACCGTAAGTTAACGGAATCATCACTAAAAGACCGATTAAAAAAACGCCCAACGCGCCCAAGAGCGCCATGACGCCGACTGCCTGAATGTCGCCGTTGGCGAGATGATTGAAAGTGACTTCAAATGTGCTGCTCACGGCGTCTAAGTCCAAATTCGTCAAGCTTGCGGCCGATAAATCCGAAATGCCGAAAATTGTAAAAACGCCCGCAAAAACTAAAAGCCAGCTTAATACAAGATTGATCACCATTACAAGAAGTCCCGCAACAATGTAAACAATCCAATTGTCTTTAAAAGCCCCGAAAGCTTTTGACAGTGATTCAGTAACTGTACCCATGATTTTATCTCCAACATATAATTTATTTCGATATAGTATATTTATTTCGATTTAGTACATACTTCATTTATTTCAATATATTTTATTTTATTTAGTTTAATATTAATATATAATTGAGTTGCGAAAAAAAATTCAGAGCCCGAATGAACGGACTCCGAATAGTTCTCGTATAAGTTAAATTTTCAGTCAAATTACTGACCGGATGCGTCAGAAATGCCGGGTGCCAATTCTTTCAATACATAAGCACCGAACAAAGTTGCAATCGGACCTGTGATCAAAACACCGATACCGAACAAAAGACCGCCGATAAATCCGAGGATACCGGAGATAATAATTGCCAGGATGACCAAAATGATATTGGACTTGCCGATTGCCGCACTTTCCTTGATTGCGTAAATGATGTTTTCGGACGGAACCATAACATAGATATAGAACGCAAAGAACAGGAAAATTTCAACAAGAATGACGATCAAGAGGAACACCAAACCGGCAAGAACGCCTGCGGTTGGGCTGACTGCTGTAAGCGCGCCGACAACCACGAATTCAATAATCACAATGATAATCGGAACGAGGGCAATGCCGATCAAACCGATCCAGCTTCTGATGATCACATTGAGTGATTTGAAACCATAGAAAATATCTTTAATTTCAACTTTTTCTCCGCGGACACCTTTCAAAACCATATAGGTCATACCGTAGACCAACGGCGCAATCGTAACAATTAAAATGGATCCGATAGCCATAATCAAGAAACCGACAATGTAAGCAACAATGTTGCTGACAAAAGTGTTCCATGAATTTTTAAGGCCGGATGTAATAACATTAAAATCCATAACAATGACTCCTAAATATTTTTTACAAATATAACTAATGTGTAACAAATTTGTTTTTATCTTTGAATTGGCAATAGAATAACAAGAATAACACAAATCGCGATACCGCTTGAATAAAACTATTACCGATGAATCGACATCTGCCGCAACTCTGAAATGAAATATGACATTTTGAAAAACATTCCGAAATATACAAAAACATTTGCAGTAAGCAGTGACGATTAGGGGAAACACCTGAACGGTATATTTCCGCCTCACAACTATTATATTGGTGTTCTTATATATATTTTATCTATATTGCGTAAAAATATAATTTGTAAGTAAATTTGTAAGTAAATTTGTAAGTAAATTTGTAAGTAAATTTGTAAGTAAATTTGTAAGTAAATTTGTAAGTATCTGCAAGTAAATTTGTAAGTAAATCTGCAAGTAGATTTGAAAGTAAATTTGAAAGTAAATCTACGTTAAATTAGTAATTTGCAGTAAATCCACAAACATAAATTAACAAAAAAATTACATTTTCGAATCAAATTAAATTATAATTTCGAATCAAATTAAATTACAATTTTAAATGTCCGATTATAAGTGCAAATTTTCCCAAGTTCCTTTCAATTTGCCCCCGAGCGCCAATTTCCCGAGCTTTTTCGAAATTTCCGGATGAACCTCTGCCGGGACAATATTTTCATAAGCCGTTGACGGAAGCGGCGTTAAATAATGCGCGCGCACTTCGCCGCCTTTTTTGCAGAGCCAATCAATCATTTCCAAAGACTGCTGCTGATCCGCTTCCTTTTCACTCGGGAATCCGATGATAAAATCAACGATCGGCGTGATGTCATTTGTAAAACAAAGTCCCGCCGCGGCGTAAACATCTTCGGCAGAATGACCGCGGCCGATTTCTTTTAAAACCGAATCGCTTCCCGATTGAGCGCCGATACTGAGCGAATCATTGGAACAATACGTTTTGATCAAATCGATCATTTCTTCCGTTACGAATTCCGGACGCACTTCAGACGGAAAAGTGCCGAAAAAGATTCTTTTGTTTTCCAATTCCGATAAAGATGAAAGCAACTCTTTCACTATTTCGGGCTTGGGCGTCACTCCGTTTCCGCCGTAAGCAAACGCGTTTGAAGAAATAAAACGCAAATCATCGTAATAAGCCGCGTATTTGACGATTTCTGAAACACTTCGATGACGCATTTTGTGCCCGAAAATCTGCGGCGTTTGACAAAATTTGCAGCGATGCGGACAGCCGCGGGAAATCTCGAGCGGGCGCCAAATGTTATCGGGCGAAAAACAGGGATAACAATCTAACGAAACAGGATTCCGCTTTTGAGTCACAACCGTATTTCCGAATTCGTTTTTAAATGCGATTCCCGAAATATTTTCAAAACCGGATTTCAGCGGCTTTTTGTTTCGATAATTGAACTGAATTTGAGAAATCAAAGCGGGAAGCGTTTCTTCGCCTTCGCCGATGACAACGGCGTCAAAATATTCAAGCGTTTCAGCAGACGCGCCCGACGGATGCGGACCGCCGGCAATTAAAAAAGCGGAAAGATTGGAAGCTCGTATTTGTTTGACTTCTTCAAAAACCTCTTCTTTTTGATTCGTAAAAAAGCTGTAAAGAAGAATACCGGAAGCAGGCGCTTTAACAAAATCAAATTCGATATCAATCCCGGATTGATTTGAAGATTGATTTGAAGATTGGTTTGAAAGAACCGGAATCAGCGCGGAATAACTGTAAGTATTCTTTTTGAAATATCGAAAATGAACGGGAAGACTGCTTTCGTTTTGATTCATTTTCAATACCTCAATTTCTAAAAAATAAAAAACAAATTAGAAAATTAAAACTTTTTAAATTGAAATTACAAAATTTCAATAAAACCTTCCGCGCTGTCAACCGTCACTTCATCGCCGTCTTTTAAAATGTCATACGGATTCGTCTCTAATTTGTCAATCAGCGGAATTTCCGAAATGATTGCGCCGACCGCGACAATCGGTTCGCACTCCAAATTAATGATTGCCGCTGGAGCTGTTCCGTTCTTTTTGAGCTGATAAATGACGTAAGAGCCGACGGTAGATCCTTTTCCCTGAGGAAAAACAAGAACGGTTCCTTTGATGGATTTGCCGTAAAGCTCATGATTCGGGTCAACAACTTCGCCGGTTTCGGGATTCACGTTTCCCAAAAAAGAAATCGGATCTTTCGTCATGAGAACTTTTCCGGCAGCGCAGCCGCGCGCAATTGTCCGGCCTTTGATGATTTGACTCATTAAATCTCCCCCGTCGCGTCTTTAACGCATCTTTCAACCGTTCCGTATGTCGCTTTTAAGCCGCACATGCTCGGAACATAAGCGAACGCTTTGCCTGAATTGACCATCATGCAGTGATAAGAATTCGCCGCGGGAGAGACGACCATGCACGTGTCGCAGACGACTTTTGCGCCGCTTTTTTCGATTCTTGAAACAAGATTTTTGTTCTGCTCGGCCACTTCTCTTGAAGTGAAAATCCAAAACTCTTTGACAACGGTTTTGCCTTCCAAAAGCGCCGCGATTTTTTCAAGTTCCGCTTTGGAACAATGCGGGCAGCCGATCGTGACAATATCATTGTTTAATGCAGGATTATCGGCGGATTCGTAAACAGCGTCAATGTCTTTTTTCTCAATCGTAATGATTTCCGACGGCTTTTCGTAAATGAATTCTTTGTCCGTAATTTCAGGCGTGACGCCGTCGATATGATAAAGCGCGACCGCGCCCGATGCCGCCATTGCCGCGCCGAGCATTTTCATTTCGTCTTTGGATGGAACGGATTTCAGATTAAAAAGCGGAATTTTGCTTCCGACGAGTTTTCCCGCGACATAGCCGAGCGCGCCGTAATCGGATTCGTTTGTTTCAAAATCGACATGAATTTCAAGATTCGGCTTTCGGTTTTCAACTTTGTGATAGCCGTAATCGGGTGTTTTTCCGATAAGCGCTGCTGCAAGCGCTGACGGTCCGCCTTCACGGTTGGTGCGCGCGCCGAGAACGGAATTGGAATAAGAGATAGCGGAAGACTCGCCCCACGCCAAATGATCTTTGTATTTGACGTCAAATCCGTTCAAATAATAAGGCGTACAAGTGCATTTCGGCTCGATTCCGAGGCTTCCGAACGCGTTGATGATTTCGATTTGTTTGGCGGCGAATTTCGGGTCGATTCCGAGACGCTCCCAATTGTTCATGTCCATTCCCGCAGGATTGAGAACGGTCGGCACTTTGACGGTTCCTTTTAAGTCGGAAATCCATTCAATGCCGGCATCGCCGATTGTTTTGTAAGAAACGCCCGAGACTTGAGCGCTTTTGATCGGGATGAGCGCGTCCGCGCCGTAAATATCGCCGAGCGCGACGAGAATTTCAATCATTTTGCGAAGCGTTTCGCCGTCGTCTCCGCGAAGTGTTTTTTCTTCTTCTTTTGTCAGATACATTTTGTCGCCTCTCTTCAACTTTGAATGCATCGTTTATTTTTTCAAAACGGGAAACTTCGCGCGTTCAAAATCTTCTTTGTTCGCAAGCACTTTTGTCGCGTCGACGCCGACTTTTGAAGTCGTTCCGTCGGGTGCGCCGCGCGGGTCAAGCGAGCTGCCGCGAACGTTTGTCACAATCATGACATCCATGTCGCCTTTGACGCGCGTCGCAATCGCAAATTCGACGTCGTCCGGATTGAAAATGTCGATGTCTTCGTCCACGACAACGACGTGTTTTAAGCTGGTGTGCGCTGCAAACGCTGCCATGATCGCGTTTTTTGCGTCGCCTTCCGTCTGTTTTTTGATTTGAACAACAGCGTGAAGATAACAGCAGCCGCCTTCCGTCAAAACGACATTGGAAACGGTTGTCACTTCGCTGACCGCTTTGTAAATTTTCGGCTCGTACGGAACGCCCATCATGAGCAAATGTTCGGCACCGGCCGGCAGAATGCCGTGATAGATCGGATCTTTTCGATGGTAAATTTTTGTAATTTTGATAACGGGCTCGGGACGAACGTGGTCGTATGTTCCCGTGATGTCAACAAACGGTCCTTCCGGCACGCGTTCCTGCGGGTCGAGGTAGCCTTCGAGAACGTATTCCGCGTGCGGCACTTGGATGCCGTTGCTGCATTCGAAAAGTTCAACCGGCGCGCCGCGCAGCGCTGCCGCGTATTCGAATTCCTGTGACAGCGGAACGCGTGTCGTGCTCGCGTAAGTGATAACAGGATCGGCACCGATAACAATTGCAACCGGCAGTTTTTCGCCTTTTTCGGATGCGTTTTTGTGAATCACATAAGTATGGCGCGGCGGAACGAGGCGGGCCGCAAGCGTATTTTTGTCAACGACCATAAGTCTGTGAATGGAAGCGTTCTTTTCGCCTTCATATTCGGAAACGACAATGCCTGCCGTGATATAACCAACGCCCCCGTCTTTTTCAAAGTGTTTCATGATCGGCAATTTGGATAAATCAACGTCGTCGCCTTCCAAAATGACTTCTTTTGTCGGCGACTCTTTAACGACGACAACTTCGCCGCAGGGCGTAATGTCGGCAAGTCTTGAAATGATTTCTTCTTTGGAAACGCCGAGCATGGCGCCGAGTTCTTCTCGAGAACCGAGAAGATTCATGATTGCTTGGGAGCCGTCAACATTTTTAAAAAAGATCGGTCCTTTGTTTTCGTGCGCTAAAATCGGCGCTTCATACTCTTTTGAAACGGGGCGGTCGATTTCGGTCAAGCGCCCGTTTTTTCTTAAGTCTTCAATAAAATCGCGGAAACTCATAGTATCTGCGTTTGAAAAAGGTGTATGTCAATAAATAGGTTATTTCCGTTTTGTTCTTTCAAGAGGGATTTTTTAGTCGTGAAAAACTTGAAACGTTTGTAATGCGGCGCGGGCTCGCGCGAAGTGCATCATTTTTAATAAATTTTTCAAACCCGAGATTCGTTTTTTATTTTGTTTTCAACTTCATTCCCATTTTATTTCGATTTTCGGGATGAAACCCAAACATCCAATTTTCAAAATCGGTGAACCTGAACGCCCGATAAACCCTAAAT
This sequence comes from Methanimicrococcus hongohii, assembly GCF_032594095.1. Classification (NCBI taxonomy): domain Archaea; kingdom Methanobacteriati; phylum Methanobacteriota; class Methanomicrobia; order Methanosarcinales; family Methanosarcinaceae; genus Methanimicrococcus; species Methanimicrococcus hongohii. Next base: position 1,916,275 of record NZ_CP131059.1, on the reverse strand, counting down.
AAATGTTTAGATTTCGATAAAAAAAGGCGTTCCGTTTTTGAATAATTATAATGAAAGACGATGTTTCAATTCTTTTTCAAATTTGATTGAAAAGACAATGTACCGACCCCGCAAGTTGAAATTCCCGTAGCGCAGCGAAGGGAATTGAGACTTGGCGGATTCTTTCCATACAAAACAAAAAATCAAAAACCGCTGAGTTTACGATTTTATTTTTCTGTTTCAGCTTGTTCCTTCTTACGCCTGTCTTTTACGGTTGCGGTTCCTGCCGTGACTGCCAATCTGCAACTGTTTTTTGCTGCTTCAGCCCCTGCAAAGCGGAACAATCTGCAACTGTCTTTTAATGTTGCCGCTGCCAATCAGGTTTCCGCCCGGCAGCCGCCAGCCGCCAGCCGCCCCGCTCCCGACAGACAGCCGCCCCGCGCGAGCCGCTCCATTCTTCAAAAAATAAAATGAAACATAGACCGGCGATTTTGAAAAACAAATCAAAAACAAATCTGAAATTTTGGAAAAATTGAAGCAAAAACAAAACCGCGTTTTTGAAAAATAAAATAAAAAGAAAAGAAAAGAAAAAATAAACGGAGAAATTACAATTCTCCGCTTGCCAAATCTTTCGCGATTTGCTCTAATTGTTCGGCATTTAAAACGTCATTATCTTCGTTGAGCAGATTTCCGTCTTTAAAAAACTTAAATCCGGGCGCTGCAACGATTCCGTATCTTTTGGTGATGTCCAAAAAATCCATCGCATTAATGCGGACAAACGAAACTTTGTCGCCGTATTTTTTGTCAAGATCGGCAAAAACCGGCTTCATTCTTTCACAGTGCGGACACGTTTCCATATAAAACATCGTCATCACAGGCTTTTCTTTATTTGAAATGAGTTCATCCCAAGTTTTGTCCGTTGCTTCCGTAATTGTCATAAATGATTCCTCTTTTTTTGTGTTTCTATGTTTTCAAAAATCAGCGAAGAATGGTTGTTTCAAATTTGTTTTTCAATTCCTTAGAAACTGCCGGTTCATCAGAATAACCGAGCGCCATTGTCGCAAGCGGTTTAAATCCGGACGGGATTTTTAATTTTGAAACCAAGAGCGGGTCAGTAAATGCAAAGACCGGCAGCAGCATAAAAATACTTCCGACACCGATATCAGTTGCCGCAATCATCATATTTTCAAGAATGCAGCCTGTATTAAAATCGCCGATCGTCGGCATTCTTTCATTCGGCTTGGATGAAACGACCACCAAAGTCGGCGCGCCGTAAATCGGGTCGGGGGCATTCATTTCAGGAACAGCCGCTTTGACGGCAGAAGAAATTTTCTTCAATATTTCAGGATTTTGAACAACAGTTACATGAATGGAAGCGTAATCGCCCATGCCGACCGGCGCAATGCCGCCTGCTGCGAGGATGGTTTCCAATTCCGTGTCTTTGATCTGTTCTTTTTTATATTTGCGAACTGCTTTTCGATATTTGAGTGCATCTAATGTTTCCATTTTTGAATCTCCTTTTGTTGTTTTGAAATTAAAGATTTATAAGAAATGTAGAATATACAATTGAATTTAAAACGAACGTAACAAAGAATAGAAGAATTTTATATTTATGAACCTATGCATTCAAAAAAGAACGGATATGAAATTTATCATTCATCACAACGATTTATCATTTCATTTCATCTCCGTGAATTATGTTTATATAAGAAGGGAGATTTACACATACAATCATTACAGATTTGACGCAGCCGGCACATTCGAAGGCGGCAGAAGCGTCATGTGACAAATATTGTAAGATATTGTCGCAGGGAAAAACGAACAATATCAAAAACGAAACTGAAAAAACAGACCAAAATTAAAAAACGAAATCAAAAATGGAAAAATTAAAAACGAAATCAAAAATAAAAAATACACTTGAAAATGCGTTTCAAGTCCGTCCGCCACTTCGTGCCGACCGGAAATCAAAAACGACGAATAAAAACGGCAACAGATTTGCATTCCTCATGCAACAGCAATATTTAAACCACTTTTAATTTGTCAGTTTTGAGCGATAAAACCAAGATAAGTAATAAAACCCACTTGGGAGGCAGTTTGCATAAACCTGCCGCATAAAAGGAGAAAATGCTCAGCAGAATGTATATGCTTAACAATTGAGATTTTTTCGAGCATATGCGATAAAAATTACAAAACCTGACAACATTGACACTATTATTTGACACTATTTTATGAAATTTTGCTTAACAGTTTATACGGAGGAAAATACTGTGAACTTTTTGGAAAGTATTAAACAGCGCGCAAAAGCCGCAGGCAAGACGATTGTGCTGCCTGAGACCGATGACATGCGCACGTTAAAGGCGGCCGATATGATTTTACGCGAAGAGATCGCAAAAATCATTTTAATCGGCAGCAAAGATGAAACTCTTGCAAAAGCGGACGGATTGGATCTTACAAAAGCAATATTCATCGACCCTGCAAATTATTCAGAAATGGAAAGTCTGACCGCCAAATTGGCCGACTTGCGCAAAGAAAAAGGAATGACGCTTGAAGACGCCGCTGCTTTGCTTAAAAACGATTCTCTTTATTTGGGCTGCATGCTCGTAAAAGAAGGAATCGCGGACGGCATGGTTGCAGGCGCCGTGAACTCAACGGCAAATGTGATGCGTGCAAGCTTGCAGATTTTGAAAACCGCCCCGGGCGTCAAACTCGTCTCCAGCTTCTTTGTCATGGTGGTTCCCGACTGCGCCTACGGTGAAAACGGCGTTTTCCTCTTCTCCGACAGCGGTCTTGTTCAAAATCCGAATGCAGAAGAATTGTCAGCAATCGCCCAAAGCGCAGCGCAATCTTTCAAAAAATTGGTTCAGGCAGAACCCAAAGTGGCCATGCTTTCTCATTCTACAAAAGGCAGCGCGAAGCATCCCGATGTTGACAAAGTGATTGAAGCAACGCGCTTAGCAAAAGAAGCGGCACCCGATTTATTGCTTGACGGCGAATTCCAATTAGACGCCGCAATTGTCCCTGAAATCGGCAAGCAAAAAGCACCTGACAGCCCGATTGCCGGCTACGCAAATGTACTCATTTTCCCGGATTTGGATGCCGGCAACATCGGCTACAAATTGGTCGAACGTTTGGCAAAAGCAGAGGCATACGGACCGATCACGCAAGGAATCGCAAAACCGGTCAACGATCTCTCTCGCGGCTGCACGGCTGAAGATATCGTCGGCGTTACCGCAATTACGGCAGTCCAAGCCACGAATGATTAAACGTTGTACAAATGATTGAGTGAAAAACGTTTGAAATCAGAAAAATCATCAACGATACTCATAATCATTAAACTCACATCAAAATTAAACTCACATTACTGTACTCACATCATTATACTCACATCATCATTATCGGAGGACATAAAAATGGATGTTTTAGTTTTAAATTGCGGCAGTTCGTCGCTTAAATATCAATTAATAAATATGGACACGGAAACCGTCTTGGTTAAAGGTTTGTGCGAACGAATCGGAATCGACGGTTTCTTAAAGCATGACCGCGGCGACTTTGTTTATGAAATCAATCACCCCATGCCTGACCATGAAGCGGCTGTTAAAATCGTGATTGAAGCGCTTCTTGACCCCGATCACGGCGTCATCAAATCAATGGATGAAATTACGGCAGTCGGTCACCGCGTCGTACACGGCGGCGAACATTTCACTGACTCTGTATTGATTAACGATGAAGTTGAACGTATTATTGAAAAATGCAGTGAATTGGCGCCTTTGCATAACCCTGCGAACTTGACCGGAATTCGCGCCTGCAAACACATCATGCCGAATGTCCCGCAAGTTGCGGTTTTTGACACGGCATTCCATGCATCCATGCCTGCAAAAGCGTATTTGTATGCCATCCCCTACGAATTTTATGAAAAACACAAACTTCGCAAATACGGTTTCCACGGCACCAGCCACAAATACGTCTCGATGAGAGCGGCAGAAATGTTGGGCAAATCGTATGATCAATTGAAAATCATTACCTGCCACTTGGGCAACGGTGCCAGCGTCTGCGCAATCGACGGCGGACATTCAATCGACACGTCGATGGGATTGACACCGCTTGAAGGGCTCATCATGGGAACGAGAAGCGGCGACATCGACCCTGCTGTCGTGACTTTCATCATGGAAAAAGAAAACTTGACTGCACACGAAACGATCAATCTTTTGAACAAAAAATCAGGCGTTTTGGGCATTTCGGGCGTTTCAAGCGACTTCAGAGATCTCGATGAAGCGATGGGAGAAGGAAATGAATTGGCAAAAGCGGCTCTCAATGCCTATTGGTATCGTATTGCGCGTTACATCGGCAGTTACGCGGCCGCAATGAACGGCGCGGATGCAATCGTTTTCACGGCCGGCGTCGGTGAAAATCACATTGAAACGCGCGAAGAAGTCTGTAAATATTTGACTTACCTCGGCGTTGACGTTGATTCTGAAAAGAATAATGTGCGCGGCAAAGAAGTCGACTTTTCAAAAGACGGCGCAAAAGTGCGCACTTTGCTTATTCCGACCAATGAAGAATTAGTGATTGCAAGAGACACGAAACACGCGATTATGTAAACGGGTTTTCAAGTATTTAGACAAATCATAATTAAATTGTGAAGAAGTTTTAATTTTTGAACTTCTTCCGACTTCTTTTTGGTGATTTTTGAGATCAAATTCGATCAGTTCATTTCATCATTCATTTCTTCGTTCATTTCTTCGTTTATTTCATCATTCATTTCATCATTCATTTCTTCATTCATTTCTTCATTCATTTCATCGTTCATTTCATCGTTCATTTCATCGTTCATTTCATCGTTCATTTCATCGTTCATTTCATTTATTAATCGTTCAAGATAAACGTTTATTTTTTTAGATCTGCTTTTAAAAACCGCTTCTTTTCGAGGAAGTATCTCATCCGAAATTTCATCGGCTTTCAATTTTTGTATCATATATTTGTTTGAATTATTTTCATTCGGATTCTTTTCGAAATATTCTGATTTTTCCGGTTTTTCGTTTTTTTCGGTTTTTTCCGAATTTTCTGATTTTTCATTCAGATTCGCGTCTCTGAAAATGTAAATGTTTGACGGAAAATCATTAAAAGCTTCGCGGAAAGCTTCATAGACGGTTATTTTTTGAGAGAGCATGGAAATCAATGTTTCGTTTTTGATTGCCGTCACCAAGTATCTTAAATTCAAATTAAATGAATCAACGCACAAAGAGAGGTATTTTGTATCGTTTTCATCTTTGCAGACAAACAGAATCGGGAGATTCCATTCTCTTAATTCGAATAAAATCTGATCTAAATTCAGGTTTCCGGCATCGGGAATATAAAAATAAGGATTTGCGGCTTCATCAGTCATATTATTACACCTTTTAATTTGAATCGGATTCAAATAGTCATAAAAGGTAATAAATCTTTTTAAATTTTTTTCTAATGTATTGATTTTGAAAATATAATTGCAGCAACAATAGAAAAAAGAAAAAAGAAAATCGGAGAAGGGATTTGTGAATATTTTTTTGAAAACGGAGGAATATTTGCGAATATTTTTTGAAAAATGGGGCGGCTCGCGCGGCGGCGGGCGGCGCTGCTGCCGAACAGAGGCGACGGTGCAGACTTTGCGCGGCCGCAGCAATCGCAAAAGACAGTTGCAGACCGGCAGTCTCAGCAGGAGCCGAAACAGTAAAAGACAGTTGCAAGAAGGAACAAGCTGAAACAGAAAAGCAAACTCATAAACTCAGCGGTTTTTTATTTTTCGTTTCGTACGGGTAGAATCTCAATCTCCTCTTTCCCTCCGCTGCGCTTCGGGAACTCGTCGATTGAGGGGCGGAACATTGTCTTTTCATTTAATTTTCGGACAAATCTAAACATCCAATCTCGAAAAATCGTTGAGCTTGAACGCCCTTTAAAACCCAAAATAAAAGGAATCCTTTGAAAGAAAAACGGCGTTCGATTTTCTTTTAGCTTGAACGCCCTTTAAAACCCAAAATAAAAGGAATCCTTTGAAAGAAAAACGGCGTTCGATTTTCTTTTAATTTGAAATAAAAACGATGTTTGTTTTTGAAGAAAATTAATGAAAAGTCCAAGCAACAACCCCGCAAACGAGATTCGTGAGCGAAGCGAACGATATCGAGGCTTGCGGATTCTTACACGACGAATAAAAAGTTCAAATTCAGTTGACTTCAAATTTAAATCAAAAACCGAAAGCTGTAAATTCATCGACGTACGGGTAGAATCTCAATCTCCTCTTTCCCTCCGCTGCACTTCGGGAACTCGTCGATTGAGGGGCGGAACATTGTCTTTTCATTTAATTTTCGGACAAATCTAAACATCCAATCTCGAAAAATCGTTGAGCCTGAACGCCCTTTAAAACCCAAAATAAAAGGAATCCTTTGAAAGAAAAACGGCGTTCGATTTTCTTTTAATTTGAAATAAAAACGATGTTTGTTTTTGAAGAAAATTAATGAAAAGTCCAAGCAACAACCCCGCAAACGAGATTCGTAAGCGAAGCGAACGATATCGAGGCTTGCGGATTCTTACACGACGAATAAAAAGTTCAAATTCAGCTGACTTCAAATTTAAATCAAAAACCGAAAGCTGTAAATTCGTCGACGTATGGTTAGAATCTCAATCTCCTCCTTCCCTCCGCTGCGCTTCGGGAACTCGTCGATTGAGGGGCGGAACATTGCTTTTTCAATCAAATTTCAAAATGAGTTGAAACATCGTTTTTCATCAAAATGATTCAAAAAGGGAACGCCTTCTTTTATCCAAAATCTAAAACATTTTTTAGAATTTTATCGGGCGTTCAGGTTCACCGATTTTGAAAATTGGATGTTTGGGTTTCGTTTTGAACAAAATAAAAACGGGGAATAAGTTCGAAAATCAAAATAAAAACAAGGAATAAGTTTGAAAATCAAAATAAAAATGCAGGAGCAGATTCAAAAAGATTATGAAAAACGGTGCGGTTTGCGCGCGCCCGCCGCCTTATTTTTTCTTTTTACTTCTCTCAATCTTTCCGTTCTCAACACGCTTTCTGAAAAGCAAGCCGATTATGATCATTGCCGCTGCCGCAAACGTGATTATTAAAATAATGTATGTCGGCTCCGACACATCTTCGACATTGTCTATTTTGATTGAGTCCGCCAGAATATTGGGAACAGACGGGTCTTCCAAAACAGCCGTTTCCAAAAACCATTTCGTCTCTTCCGAATACCGCGTGTTTTCATCCTCATACTGATAAATATGAGAAAAGCCGGCAACGACCTGCGAATTATTGATATAAAGCTTGTCAAGCGTCATGATCAAAATCACAATACTTTCATTCTCAAGCGTTCTGTAACACTGAATCGTCTCGCCTTCTCTTAAAACGGCGCTGCCGACCGAATACGAATCACTGAAATTATTGAAAATTTCAACCAAAACAGAATCGGGACCGAATCCTTTGAGAATCGTTTCATAACCCTCTTTAAATTCCAAAACTTCCCCGTCTCTTAAAATCCGGTACTCTTCCGAAACCAAAATATTGCGCTGCTCCTCTTCCGCCGCTGCGGGAAGCATGACAGCAGACAACAGTAAAGAAATCAAAAATAAAATTAAAAATGAAGTGAAAAACCGGTATACAGTTCTGTTTTGAACAGCTCTGCTGCGTACAGTTCTGCTTTGCGCAGTCCGGTTTGAATTTTGAAATGCAATCTTATGTCGGATTGTTTCATCTCCGTTTTTCATATCGGTAAAGAGAATCCTTTATTATTTGTTTTTTTGCCAACTTTCACTTCATTTGACGCGCTTTTATTTCTTCGTGTACATGCAGCGCCCGGCAATAATTTCTTCAATGTCGCCGTCATTTTTTCTCAAAAGAAGCGCGCCTGTCTTTGAAATGCCGACAACCGTTCCTTCAACGATTCGATTCGGCATATTCACAGTCACTTCGCGGCCGATCGTATCGGAAAGCGCGACAATTTCTTCCATGATCTCGCTGAACGGACGCGTGCTGAAACGGATATATTCCTGTTCCATCTCAAACAAAAGTTTCTGAAGGAACTCAACACGGTCAACGCTTTTTCCACATTCATCGCGAAGCGTCGTCGAATTCTCACGCAAATCTTCGGGAATATCCTTGAGACTCATATTCGCGTTGATGCCGATGCCGATGACAACGAATTCGATCGTATCGATTTCAGCTTCCACTTCCGTTAAAATGCCGCTGACCTTCTTGCCGTTGATCAAAACATCATTAGGCCATTTGATTTTGGCATCAAATCCGTATTGACGCATCGTCTTGGCAACGCTGAGGCCGAACGTAAGCGTTAAACGCGACGCGGCGCTGAGCGCGATGCGCGGCTTAAGAATCGTTGAAAACCAAATGCCGCCTTTCGGAGACGCCCACTGCCTGCCCTGACGCGCGCGGCCGCCGGTTTGCTGTTCAACAACGACAATTGTTCCTTCTTCCGCCGTCGGCGCAAGTTTCTTGGCAATATCATTGGAAGAGCCGGCTTCATCATAATAATGAATGTTTTTACCGAAAAGCGTCGTCTTCAAACCCGACAAAATCTCTTCCGGGTAAAGCAGTTTGGGGACGGATTTCAAAACATAGCCCTTTTTCGGAGCCGATGAAATTTCATAACCGTCGTCTTTTAAGCCTTTGATATACTTGCAGACCATCGTTCTTGATATACCGAGCTCTTTTCCCAGCTCCTCGCCTGAAATGGCCTTTCCGTTCGCGGCTTTAAACGCATTGATAATTTCTGATCTCTTGCTTTTCATCCCGAGTTTCCCCTGGTAAAATTCGCTTATTAGCTTCCATTTTCTATTTTCAAGTTTATATAAATATGTATTCAAAACCAAAACAAAACCAAAAAAATATGAATAAACAGAAATATTTCGATCCGTTTATTCAATTCGATTATCAAATCAGTTCATTTTTTTCGAATTATTTTCTCTTTGATTTCTTATTTTCGATTTCCGCAATATTTGCAATATAACTGCCGACCGCAGCCGTAATTGCCGCAACGACCACTTCTTCATTGTCCAAAGCAGACGCCAGCGTCGCGCCTTTTGCAGAATCTCTCTTTAAAATTTCCTGAATCGCCTCAACAATATCATTGTCATCAATGAATCTTGTCGACAGATTTCCCTTGCGGAACTCTTCGTTTTCCATCACCGCTTTGTGAAACGGAATGTTCGTTGTCACGCCGATGACCACATATTCGTAAAGCGCGCGCTTCATGCGTGCAATCGCTTCATCGCGGTCCTCGCCGTACGCGCACAGCTTGGAAATCATAGAATCGTAATACGGCGAAATCGTATATCCGGTGTGGACACCGCTGTCAACGCGAATGCCGGGACCGCCCGAAGATCTGTATCTTCTGATTTTTCCGGGCGACGGCGCGAAATCGTTGAGCGGGTCTTCTGCGTTAATGCGGCATTCAATCGCGTGGCCGCGAATGGACACGTCTTCCTGTTTCATGCCGAGCTCTTCGCCGGCGGCAACGCGGATCTGCGCTTTGACCAAGTCAACGCCCGTAATCAATTCCGTGATGCCGTGTTCCACCTGAAGGCGCGTATTGACTTCCAGGAAATAGTATTTGCCGTTGGAATAAATGAATTCGACTGTTCCCGCATTGGAATAGCCGACCGCTTTGGCTGCGCGAATCGCGGCTTCACCCATTTCTTTTCGAAGCTCGGGCGTCATGATCGGCGACGGCGCTTCTTCAATCAATTTCTGATGGCGGCGCTGAATCGAACATTCACGATCGCCCAAATAAATGACATTGCCGTATTTGTCGGCCATAATCTGAATTTCGATATGGCGCGGATTTAAAATGTATTTTTCAATGAAAACGGACGGATCGCCGAAAGCGGAACCCGCGAGGCGCATGGTCGTTTCAAGCGCGTCTTTGAATTCGTCTTCACTGTTGACGACGCGCATGCCGATGCCGCCGCCGCCCGCAGACGCTTTGATCAGAACGGGGTAGCCGATGTCTTTGGCAACCGCAATCGCTTCGTCGGCATCTTGGACCGCGTCTTCCGTTCCGGGAACGGTCGGAATGTTTGCCGTTTTTGCAATCTTGCGCGACTCGATTTTGCTGCCGAGCTTGTCAATCACGTCAGCGGACGGACCGATAAATGCGATGCCTTCTTCTTCACAGCGGCGCGCGAATTTTGAATTTTCGGACAAAAAACCGTAGCCGGGGTGAACGGCGTCGCAGCCGGTCTGTTTGGCGGCTTCGATGATTTTTTCCATGTTCAAATAACTCTGGCTTGCGGGCGCTTTGCCGATATATGCCGCTTCATCCGCGTACATTGCAAAGAGCGCTTTGTTGTCGGCGTCGGAATAAACGGCAACTGTTTTGATGTCCATTTCACGGCAGGCGCGCATGACACGAATTGCGATTTCACCGCGGTTTGCGACAAGGATTTTCTGAAACATTTCTGTTCCTCCGTTTACTCGATAATCATCAATGCATCGCCGCCGGAAACCGTATCTCCTTCGGCAACAATAATTTCTTTAACAACACCGGATTTCGGGGCGTTGACGGCGTTTTCCATTTTCATCGCTTCAATCACGCAAATGGTGTCGCCTTCATTCACTTGCTCACCGACTTTGGTTTTGATGGAAAGGATCATTCCCTGCATGGATGTTGTCACGGCGCCCGGCAGATTGGCTTTGGATTTCTTTTCATCTTCTGCTGATCCGGCTGCGCTGCCGTTTCCGCCGTTGCCGCTGTTTTTGCCGTCGGCGGCAACGATGCTGTATCCGGTCGGCTCGACTTTGACGTCAAAGACACTGCCGTCCACTTCCACTTTGTATTCCGTCGGGATGCCGGAGAAGTTGGCGCCGCTTGCCGCAGGCGCGCTGCAGCCGCAGATCAGCTCTTCTTCTTCCGCTTCGCCTTTCAGGAATTTCGGCGCGATTGCGGGATATAAAATGTAAGTCAAAATGTCTTCTTCAGATTTGGCGATGCCCATTTCTTCCGCTTCTTTCTTCATTTTTTCATATTCGGGCGGAATCAAATCACCGGGTCGGACAGTAATAGGTTCTTCATCGCCGATGATTAAAGTAATCATTTCACCGGACATCGGAACCGGGGTTTTCCCGTAGTAGCCGCGCGCATAATCTTTGACTTCTTTCGGAATCACTTTGTAGCGCTCACCCATGATGACGTTTAAAACGGCTTGTGTTCCGACGATTTGGCTGGTCGGGGTGACAAGCGGCGGGTAGCCGAGTTCTTCGCGCACGCGCGGCATTTCGGCCAAAACGTCCATGTATTTGTCAAGCGCGTTCTGCTCTTTCAATTGGGAAACTAAGTTTGAAAGCATGCCGCCCGGGACCTGGTACAAAATGACGTTTGCGTCAATGGTTTCTGAAATCGGGTCGCAGATGGAGTTGTATTTTTCTTTCAAGTTTCTGAAAAACGGTGTGATTTCGTTGAATTTTTCAAGTGAAATTCCGGTGTCGTATTTGGTTCCCATGAATGAAGCGACCATTGCTTCTGTCGGCGGCTGCGAAGTGCCCCAGCCGAATGGGGAAATGGCGGTGTCGATGATGTCCGCGCCGGCTTCAACGGCGGCGTAATACATGACGGGTGCCATTCCGGATGTGCAGTGGGAGTGAACGCAGATCGGAATGGAAACTTCTTTTTTCATGCCGGCAACGATTTCGGATGCCGCCGCGGGGGAGAGAAGGCCTGCCATGTCTTTGATGCATATGGAGTCGCAGTCCATTTCTTCGAGCTGCTTTGCCATTTTGATAAATGTCTCGGGCGTGTGGACCGGGCTGATGGTGTAGCTGACCGTTCCTTGAACGTGCGCGCCGACTTTTTTGGCGGTTTTGACGGATGTTTCGATGTTTCTGAAATCGTTGAGCGCGTCAAAAATTCTGAAGACATCAATGCCGTTTTCATACGCTTTCGTCACGAATTTTTCAACGACATCGTCTGAATAGTGGCGGTAGCCGACCAAATTTTGACCGCGGAGAAGCATCTGCGCCGGCGTTTTTTTCATGCGCGATTTGATGTCTCGAAGTCTCTGCCACGGATCTTCGTTTAAATAGCGAATGCAAGTATCAAATGTTGCGCCGCCCCACATTTCAAGGGACCAGTATCCGACGTCGTCTAACTGTTCAACAATATCCAAAATATCGCGTGTTCTCATGCGTGTCGCAATTAAAGACTGGTGCGCGTCACGAAGAGCGGTTTCTGTAATTTTAACCATTTTTTAAAGCCCTCCCAATTCTTGTAAGAATGTCTGTAAGAATGTTTGTAAGAATGTTTGTAAGAATATTTGTAAGAATAATTTCTAAGATTCGTTCGCATCTGTTCGGTTGCCTGCTCGGTTTGATTGCGGCAAAAACAGGTTTGGTTCTGGAATTGGAATAAAAAAGATTGTAAACTATAAATATATTTCCGCCGAGTTTACAATGAATTAAAAATGTCATCCTTTGCCGTTTTCATATCATTTTTCTCTCTTAAACGAAATCAGCAATAAAATCGGCATATAATTATTAAGGAAAAATCCTTTTTCTATCATATATAAAAAATTCAAAAGTTGATTGAAATTAAAAACGAGATGTATATGCTAAATAAACAGAATAAAGTAACAGATGAGGAATTCAAATGAGTTTTAAAAAATGTAAATTGGTTAATCACGCCGTCGCCCGTCTTGAATATGAATACAATCCTGTCGCGGGCGCCGTCAATGTTCAAATCAAAAACGGTTTCAACGTCAAAGTTCCGATCAACGATTTGAAAAAACCCTGTATCGTTGAGCAAATGATTGAAATGTCATCGGAAAACAATTCATTAAATTTGAAATGCATCGCCCTTTCTTATTTTAATGTTGAAGGAACGAGCGATGAATACGATATTGAAGAATTGAGGCAATATGTTTTTGAAAACGGCAGCCCGATTGCTTACAAAAAAATGGCTGACAATGTTAAAACCATCACGGGCTTATCCAATTCCAATCCTCTTGTGCTGCCGCCTTATCAAAAAGTGATGCAGAACAAAGATTTGCAGAATCAAAATCTCCAAAATTATGGTTAACTCAACAGGTTAAACCCAAACATCCAATTTTCGAAATCGATAAACTTGAATGCCCGATAAAACCCTAATCTTAAATTTTTAGATTTTGGATAAAAGAAGGCGTTCCGTTTTTTGAATAATTTTGATGAAAAACGATGTTTCAATTCATTCTTAAATTTGATTGAAAAAACAATGTACCGCCGCTGAGTTTACGAGTTTGTTTTCTGTTTCAGCTTGTTCCTTCTTGCGACTGTCTTTTACTATTTCGGCTCCGGCTGAGACTGCCAATCTGCAACTGTCTTTTACTGTTGCTGCTGCCTGCCGGCGCGCGCGAAACGCTCCGTTTTTATAAATTTCAACCTTGTACCCCGTTTTTGTTTTATTTTTTGATGAAACCTAAACATCCAATTTTAAAAATCGGTAAACTTGAACGTCCCGTAAAACCCGAATCTTAAATTTTCAGATTTTCGATAAAAGAAGACGTTCATTTTGAATAAATTTGATAAAAACGATGTTTCAATTCTTTTTCAAATTTGATTGAAAAGGAAATGTACCGCCTCTCAATCGACGAGTTCCCGAAGCGCAGCGGAGGGAAGGAGGAGATTGAGATTCTTCCCATACAAAACGAAAAATAAAAAACCGCCGAGTTTGAGATTTTGCTTTTCTGTTTCAGCTTGTTCCTTCTTGCAACTGTCTTTTACGGTTTCGGCTCCTGCTAAGCCTGTCAATCTGCAACTGTCTTTTACTGTTGTTGCTGCCAATCAGGTTTATGCGGTTGCCTCTGTCCGGAAACAGCAGCCCGCCAACGCGCGAGCCGCCCCATTTTTCAAAAAAACAAAAAAACAAAAAAACAAGTATACCGTTTAATCAATGCCATAAAAACAAATATACAGTTTAATCAAAGTCAAAATCTGTGAAAGATACATATAATTATATAAAATCGAAGCTTCCTGTTTTATATGAATGCGAAAGCATTCTGTTTACAATTTCAAAAACAGCAGAACAGTTATCTGATAAAAATGAAAAATGAGGTCGATTAAAATGGCAAGATATGTTTGCACCGTTTGCGGTTATGTTTATGATGAAGATGAAGAAGACATGCCTTTTGCAAATCTGCCCGACGATTGGGAATGTCCCGTTTGCGGCGAAGGAAAAGACGCTTTTGAAATTGAAGATTGATTAAAAACAAAAACCGAAAATGAACAGAATCCAAAAGATGAAATCATTTTCAGAATATTTACTTATTTTTTAAAAATGTATTGAGTTAGTCCGAAATATATATATTTCAGTACGACTTTTCATATATTGGTTTCAGGCGTTGGTTAAAAAATAACGAGGAATCAAAAATGAAAAAATCTTTCATAAAAAACAGTCAAAACAGAAGATCAAGAAGAGTTTTACCCGCATTAATGACATTAATTGCCGTTTCGGCAGTTGTTGCGGGATTTCGATCAAAATTAAGACAAAAATAAAAATTTCGTTTGTGATTCATCCGAAAGGAATCAAAAACGGCATGAAAAACACAATAGAAAACGAAACAGATAATGAAATAAATAACGAAGCAGAACAATAAAATCGAAAAGTTGAATATGAATTCATATTTCAACCTTTCTTTGTATTTTTTAATTTGAAATTTTTTTAATTTGAAATTTTAATTAGAAATTTTTAATTAAAAATCATATTTTAAGAAATTTTAAGAAATAATTTCATCCAGTTTGCCTTTTTCTTTTGCGACCTTGATTTCTCTTGCGATTCTGCGGCCTGTCGACATATTTTCTTCAACCAAATCGGCATATGGAGAGCCCGAAACATAAAGATTTGTTCCGGCAACGATTCTTGCGGAAATTTCAAACACTTTGATTTCCAAGTCGTCGGTAAAAACCGTTTCCAAACAGAACGGACCGATCATGCCGCCAAATTTTTTCAAAGATTCTTCAACCACGCGGCTGCCGAGTTCAAAGATGAGCGGCAGAAGCGATTCGCGGGCGACAAGCGGCGTGTTTCCGGTAACAACGTAAGTCGGAATAATGCCGGCTTCCGCAAGTTCTTTCGGAGAACCGAGGCGGAAAATTTCATCAGCGTTAGACTCGACGCGGCGGTCCATGCTGAGCATTTCCAAACTGCCTTTGCTGAGCGTGTAGCCGTCTTCTTTGACGGGAGAATAGAAATAATGCAAATAATAGCGTGTCCCCGTAATGAATTTTTGAATCGTGAAAGTTTTGGAATCGTCAATGTGTTCCAAAAAGTCATCATAAGATTTCGCAATGAAAAAACCTTTGCCGCCTTGCGCGCCGTCGTATTTGACCATCACGGGACCGTCGATGTCTCTCGGATCTTCAATAACGTCAGGCATATGAATGCCGGCGCCGATAAGCCATTGTCTTTCCTTTTTGCGGTCGGATTCCCACTCCAAAACGTTTCTGTTTCCGAATGTGGGAAGCCCGAGCTGCGCGAATTTGTCGGTTCCCATGTAAGCGATAAAAGAGCCGTGCGGGACGATAATGACGTTTTTGGCCTTCAGTTCTTCAACTTTGTCCAATAATTCGTCGTAGCGTTCAAGCACTAAAAATTCGTCGGGCTTTGCCAGCGGAAAAGCGTCATAATATTTCGGAGGCGCCCTTAAACAAATCCCGAGCGTTTTAAAACCTTCTTTGCGGGCACCGTCAAAGATTTGGAGGCTGGAGTGGGAGCAGATTGTGGCAATTGTGATATTGTCCAAATCATACGTCTCCAAAACACCGAGGATTTCTTCTTTTGTAAATTCCATAAAAATGTTCCTTAAGCTTTTGATTTGAAAGGGAGTTATCCTATTTAAGGATATTTTTAATTCATTTTTAAAATGAAATATCCCGCCCCGATCAGGATAAAATAAAAATAGAAGTTGTTTTTTCAAAAGAATATTTGAAAAAGGATGAGCAGTTTTAGTGAGATTTTTAAAGACGGGCGAATTCGCGCGCGGCGGGTCGCAGCGGATTGACAGCAGTAAGGCGACAAACGCACCGCAAAAGCGCAAACACAAACCGTAGGGCGGCGGTGCAAACCGCAGCGGCAGCA
Organism: Methanimicrococcus hongohii; assembly: GCF_032594095.1. Lineage (NCBI taxonomy): Archaea > Methanobacteriati > Methanobacteriota > Methanomicrobia > Methanosarcinales > Methanosarcinaceae > Methanimicrococcus > Methanimicrococcus hongohii. The sequence goes on along the minus strand of NZ_CP131059.1, from coordinate 1,900,199 downwards.
ACAACAAAAATTGAAATCGACAGCAGTGCAGGAATCTGAAAAAGGCAGAAGAAGAAACTGCAAACAGCAACAAAAGATGACTTGAAAACAAAAATCAATTCAAGAAAATCAGTAAATCACAGATTTTGTTTTTAAAAAGAAAAGAAGAAAACGGCGATGCCGTTTCCCAATTAAAATTTATGAAGCCGGAAAAAAGATTATTCTTCCGTTGTTTCTTCAACGGCTTCTGCAACTTCTTCTGTGGGTTCTGCTGCAACTTCTTCAACAGGTGTTTCTGCTGCGACTTCTGCTGCTGCAGTTTCAACAGGGGTTTCGACCGGTGCTTCAACGGGTGCTGCAACTTCTTCGGCAGGTGCTGTTTCTTCTGCGACTTTCGGAACTCTGCGCTGTGCCGGTGTCTTGACGACTTCGGTCTTTCTGATTTCGACGCGTCTCAAGGGGTAAATGTTTTTGGTCTGTTTGTAAACCATGGATGAGAGTTTACCGGTGACGATTTCCTGAACGAGATCTTCGAAGTTGGTTTTGACAGCGCGTCTGACGACGATTCTTGTCATCATGTTGCGGATGGCTTTGATCTGGCTGGTTCTTGCTCTTTTCACTGTGAAACAGGTCGGCTTGATTGTAACAATGTAGCCGTCTGCGGTTCTGACAGTCAAAATGGCGTCAATCTTAGAGGTCTGTCTCTTAACGATGGAGCGGAGATAGTCGTTTGTCAGGTGGTGACCGAGGAAAACGGTTTCGGCGACATCGCCGTTGACGTTGACGATTCTGAATCTCATTTTGATGTTGTTCTTGGACATTTCACCGGACATTTCGCCGACAGTCGTTTCAATGATACGGTCCGGAAGAAGTGCCGGATCGGATGCAATGGTTTGTCCGACAACAGCGCGGTTTAAAAATTCGGGCGCAACGATGTTGTACCATTTCTTTTCCTTCCAGCTGTCCACTTTCTTTTGTTGTTTTCTTGCCATAATATTTTCCTCCGAGATATGATTGTATTAAATTTTATTTTTTATTTCAATATTTTTAAATTATTTCGTTTAAATTGAATATTTGATAAATTCCGTATGTAAAAACGTCAATACGTTCAACAGAATGATAACAATAATTACTGAAATTACTAAAAAATTGAATAAGCCGTGATTGAAATTAATAAAATTAAAAATAACTCATTAAAAATGAATTAAATTTAAATTAAATTTCAAAAGCAGAAAACAAACTCTTTTTGTTTTCTTTCAATTTTAATATAATTTTAAAACTTGTTTGAAGCAAAAAGCAAACGCGTTATGCAGCCATAGCATACGCATGCAGTTTTGTCATTATTTATTTCAATAACAGACAATGCTTCAAAGAAGCCGATTGATTTCGATATGAAATCATAAATAAGAATAGAATTTTTATTGGCAACTTCAAAAGAGATTTTAGGTATATAAAAGATATGGTAAGCATAAATGAATAAAAAAACAGTGTAAGTCAAATAAAATTAAAGGGAAATATTTGTTTAAATTGAATATGTCTCCGAAATTGAAGGAGACACATTCCGATTTAAAATCAAAACTAAAGTTTATTTAAACTTTGATTTAAACTTTGATTTAAACTTTGATTTAAACTTTGATTTAAACTTTGATTTAAAACGCTTTAAGACTTTAAAGCGCCGCTTTGAATCGTGAAATAACCGTCACGATCATTGATTTCAACGAAATATCTTCCGTCACTCAATTGATCAAGCTGACCGATTACAATTCTTTCGTAAACCGTCTCGTTTCCCGGCGTATCCGGCTCCGTTCTCAGCGGAACATAAATATCCATTTCATTTTCAAGATCAAATCTTGTTTTTGTAATATTTTCTTCATCAACGCTGTCATTTGCGCCGATTCCGGAAATTTCCGCAACGGCAATTAAATTGTTTCCGTCCGTCTCAAAAGTCACGCTTCTGACAAACGCTTCTTTAAAGACGAGCAGCGTATTGTTTTCAAATTTGAACTCAAGACGATCATCTCTGTCATTTTCATTGTTGACAACGAGGGAATACGTATTCCCGTCATTGAATTCACTGATATTTCCGAGCTTGACTTCAACAATATTGCTGTTGCTGCCGGTATCGGTGATATGTTCAAAGGAAAGAATCGTAATAAAAATCGTATCCGAAACTTTGCGGACAGTAACATTAGCGGTATCAATTTTTTCATCAAAATCAAGTTCTGTCACAACAGTTGCAATGACTTCGCTGCCGTTTGTCGTTAGTGTTACGGAACGAATATCTGCCTCGTCCCGATCGATATGATTATCATTGCCGTTTCCTAAACAGCCGCTGAAAGCAGCCGTCAAAGTAAATGCGGCAAGCACCATAAAAAGGATTGTTTTTTGTTTCATATTTCTCACCGAAATGAAGTTTGCTTGCAAGCGGTGCCGATCGTGCATCACAGCAACCAAAAATATGAAAGTCATTTGATATAAAGATATCACTCTCGAAAAAAACATAGACTATATAGAATAAAAGCAAAGCAAATGAATAAAAACACAATAAAAAAGTAAAACAAAAATAAAAAATGAAAAGTAAACAAAAATAAAACTAAAAAAAATGAAAAGTAAACAAAAATAAAACTAAAAAATGAAAAGTAAACAAAAATAAAACTAAAAAATGAAAAGTAAACAAAAATAAAAACAAAAAATGAAAAGTAAATAAAACAAAAAACAAAATAATCAAATATAAAAAAGAATAGAGAAAACTTAGTTTCTCAAATCCAATTTGATTTTACCGAGAGCGGTCAAGTAAGAAACTTCTTCGCCTTCCTTAACGCGGTCTTTGTATTCTTCCGGAAGCGGAATTTCAAAAGTGTTGAATTCTGCGAGGTCCATTAAGTTAACGACGTCGCCTGTGATTGTTAAAACTTGAGCGGTTTTTCTCTCAACGATCGGAACATAGACTTTTGTTGCGACCGAGCCGACAATTGAACGTTTTGAGTTGTCAAAAAGACCGATGGCGTCGACACGCGCTTTTGCTGCGCCGTGTTTTCCCGGTTTGGATTTTGCAATGCTTTTAATGACACAGGCTTCATCGTCAATGATAACGTATCTGCCTTCTTTTAATTCCTTCATTTCAACTTGTTCTTTCATTTATGAATCCTCCAAAAATCAAATTTGCCTGATGAAAAATGATGTGATGAATGTGAAAATACGCCTTTTGCGTGATTAATATTTCTAAAACCGTTTATAAAGATATAAAGTGAGTAAATTTAGAAATTGATATGCTAAAACAGAACAGGGAATATATAACCGTTTTTGTAATTGTTTTATATTTCCTATTCGTCGAATAAACCGTATATCTTTTTCACATCTTTATTTTCGATAATATTTTTTGCAATAATCGGCATTTCGCTATTATATCTGACACCGTTTAATGCCATTCCCCGATCTGCCAAATCCGCCCAAGATTCTTTTGAATAAACAAGACTATGCATCAAGGCCGCTTCCATTCTTTCTCTCAAACGCTTATCTGAACTTTCTAAAATAAAAACACGCATTGAATATAATTGATTTTTGAGCTTTTCCAAATTAACGGTATCAGCATTAAACGCTTCTTTACATTCTTTTTCATTCTCTTTTGAGGGCCAGCCGTGCCAAATTTCAATTCGGATTCCTTTTTGGGCAGCACCCATATCTAAAACAGTATATCCGCCATTTTTAAAGGTGCGAGAATGTGATTGAAATCGAGTTTTCATTGACTTCGTTACACCTGCCAAATAAAGCAAATACCCATCTTCATATTCAAATGTCCAAAGATAAACACCTTCAACATCAGGAATTGAGTCAAGCCCTGTTTCATTTTCATAGCCGGACCATGCAAACGGTCCACTCCATACAAATGTTTCTGTTTTAATTTTATCCGCATCTTTCATTCTGCAAAAGCATTCCATAAATTCACCTTTTCGTCAAATCTCAAACCCGACTTCCGATTTCGGTTTAATCTGAACCAAAATGTAATCATTCATTTTCGATTTCGTAATTTCCGCAATATCACCGAGCTTCGGACCTTCGTCAAACTCGACTTCTCTGACGCGTTCATGGAACATTTCATAAGGCAGCTTCACGCGAACGCCCGACATTTTCAAAACGAGCGGCGACGGCGCGAGTGACCTTGTCACTTCAGGAATTTGATTTTCGATTTCCTTCATCGCGCGCGCGGGCAGCACGGCCGGCGGATCTCTTGACAAATCCCGGCGCATTTCTTCAACGAGAACGGCAACATTTTCATTCATCACGTCAAGCGCATTCAATTCATCCGTACTGCGCATTCTGTGAGAAAGACGACCGAGGCCACCGATATACATATCGGCACCGGTGATTTCTTCAACGTCAAGGTCTTTGGGACCACCCGTTGCGACAATCGGAACTTCGACGCCTTCAAAAAGGCGCGGCTTTTTATTGACAATACAATCCCTGAAAGAGCCGAGACAATAAAGCGCAATGTCGTGCTCGTTGATCAGTTTGCGTTCAAAATCATCATTCAGCGAAACACGGCGTCCCATGCCGCGGGCAAGACCGATCATCGTCGTCTTCGCACCCGGGTGGCGCAAATATTCAGCGATGTCGCAGGCCGAGTGGGGCAGGTGGTGCGAAGCAAGCGTCGGAGAGACGACCGCGATTTCAACGCCTGTCAGCGGCGATTTCACCAGCGTTCCGAGATTTTTCTTCGCCAGCGCCTCAATCAGAGGCACATCGTCTTCGGGAATCATCATGTCCATCGTGACTTCCGTAATCGTGATCATTTTGTTGACCAAATAACCGCCGACATCTTCCAAAAGTTCGATGATCTGACCGTGTTTGTAAACGCCGCCGTTGAAAACATAAGGCTCGTAAACCGTTCCCATCACTGTCCCTCCTTTGTATTGCCCGCAGCGCCGGAAGCATCGGCAGAAGCCGTTTGAGATTTATTTTTCGCTTCGCGCTTTTCTTTGCCGTCAGCTTTTTTCGTTGCCGTCACATCCGGAACAGCCGCTCTGAGCTTGTCCAGCATCTTTTTCGCGTGCTCTAAATGATTCGGTTCAATAATGTCTTCCGATGCGATAAACATAAATTCATTGTTTTCAAACGTGTGATATCGAACGCGGAAACCTTCGGGAACACAGCGGATCGAAAATTCGATCATATCCGCATGCAGATTCTGAGACGGATTGGCAATCACCTGAGACGGAAGTGTTTCCGCTTCTTTTGCCGGCTCTTCCGCGCGGATCAAAATCGTCCAGCGGTCGGCCTGATTGACATTTGCAGGCGTATATTTGTTCCACAAAAAACGCGTCAGCTCAGGCATATATTTTTCGCGCTCAATCGTAATTTTCACAAAACCTTCGCCGCCTTCATAAGATGTATCAACGGCAGCCATATCCGAAATCCGAATCGGCATTTCAACATCGCGAAGAATTGCAGCCATCATGTAAAGCGAACTCGGCGGATAAATTTCAACGCGGATTCTGCCGACTGCAGACGCTAAGCGAAGGTCGGACATCACGTCAGCCGTAATGTCGCGGTAAACAGCCGCTTCCGACTCAACGGCGGAGTAAACTTCAAAAATCTCCAGCGGTTCCATGATCATGATTACTCCTCCACGAATCCGGATGCCAAGAGCGCGGCACCGACGGCGCCGATGAGATGTGAATTTTCGGGAACGATCACTTTCACGTTCAACAAATTGCTTAACTCGCGCGGAACACCTTTAATCAAAGACGAACCGCCGACAAGAATGACAGGCTCCTTGACATCGACTTCCTGAAGCTGCTGCTGGTAAATCTGCTCAACGACACTGCGGCAGGCGGCGGCGGCCACGTCTTTGGGGAGCGCGCCTTTTGCAAGTGAATTGACAAGTGACTGCGTTCCGAAAACGATACAGTAACTGTTCATGGAAACGTTTTCCTGCATTCCTTTCATCGCCAAATCGCCGAGTTCGGTGATGTCAACATTCAAACGCTTGGCAACGGTTTCAAAGAAACGGCCGGAAGCACCGGCGCAAATGCCGCCCATCGTAAACATTCCGGGAATGCCGTCTTCAACGGAAATCGCTTTATTGTCCATGCCGCCGATATCAATGACGGTTGCCGGACCTTTTTGAACGTTTGCCAAGTAAACGGCGCCTTTCGAGTTTGTCGTGATTTCTTCCTGAATCAAATCAGCGTTGTAATGTTCACCGGCAAGGTAGCGGCCGTAGCCGGTTGTGCCGAGCGCTTGGATTTCACTTCTGTCGATGCCCGACATTTCAAGCGCCTGCGTCAGCGCTTTTTCGGCGCTTTCGATCACTTCGTTTGACGGCACCCAGCCGAAACCGAGAATCTTGTTGTCCTTCATGATGACCGCTTTGGTCGTGGTCGAGCCTGAGTCGATGCCGGCCGTGATGCCGTGCTGCACTTCGCGCGCGAGCAAATGGCGGCGCTTGGCAATGGTCGTCAGCGCTTCAAAACGCGTGTAAAGCGTTGCCGCGTCGGTCTGCTCGGTAAAAGAATAACTGATAACGGGAACGTCGGAATATTTGTGAATGTAACGACGGACTTCGTTTCTGACAATCGCCGCTTCGGCGCATCTGAAACAGGTCGTAACGAACACGCCGTCTGCAATTGTTTCGCCGCGGACGACGGCTTGAGCGCGCGCCATCATCAGCCTGAGATCGCCGCTGGCCGCTTCAATGCCGAAATCTTTGCCGATCGTATCCAAAACGGCGACATCGATTTCGGGATAAATGAATTCGGCGTTGACTTTTGCCGCTGCTGCTTCAAAGGCGGGCTGAACGCCGCCGTATTCCGTTCCGCATGAAACGAGCGCGATTTTAACTTTCGCTTCGGGTTTCGCTTGCTGCTTGGGCTTTGACGGTTTGGTTTCGGGTCCGTTTTCAAAATTTTTCGGCGGCTCGGAGTCCAAACAAAGCTTTTCTTCGCCGGCGTTCGCCATTTTCAAAGGTTTTGCTTCGCTCATTTCTTGTCACCGCCTTTTGTTTCTGCCTCATCTGCTTCAATCGGAATTGTTTTTAAGAAATCTAAAATCGTATAAACGAAATCATGCATCTGCTCTTCATTTGTCGGGTAGCGGATTTCCAAAATCCGGCTTCTGTCCACTTTGATTCGAGCCAAATATTTGACCAATTCGTTTGTTCGGTTGCAGCCGGAACATCCGAAATCAGCAGGCGTGTCTTCAACAATAATTCCCGCTTCCGCTTCTTCGACCATCGGTCCCATCAATGACATGCGCCCGCGAACACCTGCCGGCACTTCGATTGCCGCGTATTTCAAACCGAGATTCGGGTCTTCCGGCGTAATATTGAGCGGCGGAGAATCCACACTCAGCGACGTGACTTTCTCACGAACTTGATTCATAATGACAAGCGGCTCATGACCTGAGCGCGTCACCAAATCGGCCAGAATAAAGCTGTTTGTCGGGTAAATAAAAACTTTCACCAAAGCATCCACCTCTTGTTTTTAATCATTTCTTAAAATTATAATATTTGAATCCGACCGTTATTTCTTTTTGGCCGTTGTCTTTTCAGCTGTTGTTTTTGTTGTGTTTGTTGTGTTTGTTGTTTTTGCTGTTGTTTTTTGAGTTGTCTTTTTTTCGGCAGTCTGCTTCTCTGCGCTTGTCTTTTTTGCACTTGTTTTTGCTGCGGCAGTTTTTGCTGCGGCAGTTTTTGCTGCGGTCGTTTTTGTTGAAGCCGCTTTTTCTGATGCTGTTTTTGCTGCGGTCGTTTTTGTTGAAGCCGCTTTTTCTGATGCCGTTTTTGTTGTCGCAGTCTTTGCAGCAGGTTTCTTTGCAGTCGTTTTCTTTGCGGTTGCTTTTGCCGCTGATTTTGTTGTTGCTTTTGCTGCCGGTTTTGCTGTTGTTTTTACTGCCGGCTTTGTTGTTGTTTTTACTGCCGGCTTTGTTGTTGTTTTTACTGCCGGCTTTGTTGTTGTTTTTGTTGCTGCTTTCGCTGCCTTTTTCTTTGTTTCCGTCTCAGAAACTGTTTTCTTCGCCGACGCGTTTTCCGCATCCGCTTTCATTTGTGCCGCTTCTTTTTTTGCGGCGATTCTGTCGACAACCACTTTTGCCATTTCGGGTTTCTTCTTGCTTTTCCCGATTTCATCTGTGATATAATCTTCAATTTTAAACGAACTCGGTCGGTTCGGCCATTCGGCTTCTGTTTTTTCAACGCCGGCTTCATAATTGTCAAGCGCGTCGCCGACGGTGCCCATCTTTGAAATTTCTTCGTGAAGCGTGTAAAATCCGGGGCGCTGACCGCCGTTTCGCGTGGCGCGGCAGCGGCGCGGATCGCCTGCGGGAAATCCGCGGTCTTTCACAAAAATATGATTTTTATCTAAATCCTGAACAATTTTAACGACGGCGTTGACGTTTTCTTCCGTTCCCGTCAGCACAAGGCCGTAACAGGTTTCTTTCAGCGTCACAGGATAGCCCGACGCGTAAGCCGCTTGCGCAGCGTCTGCCGGAAGCACTTTATCGGAGCTGACGGCAACGATTTTCGTAATTTCCTTTTGCCCCGAAAGCGGTTTTTTCACATTTTTGTTTCGAAATGCGGGCGCGGCTTTTTCAGCCGATTCCTGCTTGGAAATTTCACTGCTCATTCTTCTCCCTCCTGCATTTCCGCGTCTTGCCCGTTCTGCTCTTCGTCTTGTTCTTGTTCTTCGTCGTGCTCATCGTTTTCCGCTTTTAACTCGGATTCGGATTTTGCATTGATTTCCTGAATGTAAATGACGTCGCCTTCTTCAATATTTTTCATATTTTCAGGATTGAGGACACGACCGATAATGTTTGTTGCTTCAAATTTCTCGCCGGTCGGACCGAACATCGTTTCATCGGCAAGGCGAACACCGATGTATCCCATTCTTTTTGCCGACTGATTCGTAATGCCGATGTCATACGCTTTGACTTCACCCTTCGGCGTGTTTTCCGGCATGATTTCTTTGTACTTTTCAGCCTGCTTGACCGCTTTGAAAATATAAGTTTCATCATAAACCATTGACACCGGAAGCGATCCGACAGGCTGTGTTTTCAAATCAATGGAATGGCGGAAGAATTCAACGCTTTTCGGCGCTTTATCATAATAAAATTCAACTTCGATCAACTTGGAAACCGGAACGGCGGTTACCGTCACCTCGCCTTCTCTTAAAATTTCGATCGTCGTTGCAGGCAGTTGCGCAACAATCACGCTGTCGCTTCCTTCTTCACCGCTGACATGCATAGCAATGCCGAGCGCGTCAAGCAATTCTTTGGAATCTTTCAAATTGTGCCCGAGCAAAAGAAGTCTCGGCGGCGCCGTTTCAACCGTAAATTTATCGCCGGGCTTGGCAAAATAAGCGAGTTCCATGCCGGAAGTCACGTGCCCGACAACGGAATGAAGCAAGCTTGAAGCGCGATCGGCCGTTGAAATGTAAGCGCGCCCGCGTCCTGTTCCGGCCGTTCTCAAACAAACGGCGCCGATTTTGCGCGGCTCGAAGTTTTCATATTCGCACGGCTCGCCTTTCAGCGTGTCGTCCGATCGAAAAGCGTTTGCCGTTGCATCAATTGTAAAAGTGCCGTCTTTGATGATCGCAAAAAATGTTTCCGTTCCCTGAGGAGAATGCGGCGACATTTCAATTTCAGCCGCCGTGATCAAACGGTCACCGTCTTCAAGCGGAACGGACAGATCCGTCGTACAATAACCGTCACCGTAAGCCATACTTTCTTCAACATGAGGCGTGATCGATTCAATCACATCGCCTTTGTCAATTTTTTCCAAATTCGTGCGGCCGGCAACGAGTTCGGCAAAAACGCCGTCAGCGGGTGCGCCGTATTCGGCGTAATGGTCTTTCTTTGAAATAATCAGCGTCGTCTTAGACGTGTCAAAACCGCCGGCACTGAACACGACATCGTATTTTTTATAGCGTTTGCTGCCGCGGACAAACTCGTAATCCGTTTCAAACGGACCGAATGAAAGCGCATCGGTGCTTTCCATCAGAATCGGCAAAGGCGCCAATTCTTTGTATTTTTCAATCCAAATTTGAGAGGAAAGCGAAGACGGATCTTTTAATTCAATGACAAGAGGACCTTTATTAGTCTGAAGGATAAACTCTTTCGTCTGTGTTTTTTCTTCTTCTTTTTGCTTTTTGACAATGCAGATTCCGGCACCTTCCGTATAGGGAGCGCCGATTTCTTGAATAATTTCAGCCGGCGTAATTTGACTCTTGAACGAATGTGCTGTTCCGTTGACTGTCACGCTGATTTTAGATGCCACCATTCCATCTCCAATCGGTTTTGTTTTGATTTTGTTTTGGTTTTGTTTTGATTTTGTTTTGTTTTTATTGAGAAACAACCGCCGATTAAACACAGCCGCCGTCAGTATTAATTTCAATATTTTCTTTTTCCGCCGCTTTTTCTTCCGCTTTGCTCAAGTCCGCCTTTTTAGACGCGTCGGTTTTTGAAGCGGATTTCGCGGTTGTCTTTGTCGTTTTTGAAGTCGCTTTTGAAGTTGTTTTTACGGTTGTTTTTGCCGCGGTTTTTTCAGTTGTTTTTGACTTTGATTTCTTTTCGTCCTTGGCGGTTTTGTCGTCTTTAGCCGCTTTTTTCTCTTTTTCATCTTTAGATGCCGGCTTCTTTTCGGAAGGCCTTTCATCTTTCATGAGTTTGGGAACGATGTCATGCGGGTCGCCGATTGCTTCGATCTTGCCGCCTTTGATGTAAGCCACGCGGTCACAAACTTCGTGAACGAAATCCATATCGTGAGAAACGATCACGAAGGTTTCGCCGAGTTTTTCGCGGGCGTTTAAAATCGAATTTGTAACGGAAGCGCGCGTGAGCGGGTCCATTGTTCCCGTCGGCTCGTCCATAATAACGATATTGGGCTCTTTCATGAGAACCTGCGCCATCGCGACGCGGTGTCTTTCGCCTTCGCTGAGCTCGAATGTCTGCTTGTTCAGAATGCTTTTTGCGCCTTCTTCCGTGAATCCGGCCACTTTCAATGTCTGAATCGCTTTTCGAACGCCGAGTTCGTAGGGCAGGTCTAAGCTGATGGATTCCGTCAAATTTTCAATCACGGTGCTGTGCGGATACAAACAGTATTCCTGATACAAGATGCCCATGTATTTTGTCGCACGTCCTTTGTTATCGACGCCGGGAACGGTCATGTCGACCCATTCTTCGCCGACGCGGACCAAAACTTCGCCGCTTGTGGGCGGAACGACGCCGATCAAAATCTTGGATGTTGTTGTTTTTCCGGCACCGCTTTCGCCGATGAGGCCGAAAATTTCGCGCTCGTAAACTTCAAATGAAATATCATCAACAGCGCGGACAACGCCGCGATCAACGGAAACATATTTTTTTGTCAAATGTTCGACTTTAATGATCGGCTCGCCGAATTCTTTGGGTTTTTCGGTAACGATTTCGGTATACCCTTCCATGAATTGATCGACAATTGTTTTTGGATCGCCCATGCCGATGACTTTTCCTTCATCAAGCAGAATCGCTTTGTGAGCGAGTTCTAAAATCACATCCGGCCAATGGGATGTAATAATCATCGTCATGCCGCGCGTTTCAACGGCCTTTGTGAGGATTTTGTGAACCAAATCAGCGTTCATCGGGTCAAGCGTTCCCGTCGGCTCGTCGGCGAGCAGAAGCAGCGGCTCTTTCACGAGCTGGCGCGCCAAAACGACACGCTGTTTTTCGCCGCCGGAAAGTTCACGCGCAATGTGGAGCATGCGGTGAGAAACGTTCACTTCTTCGAGCAAGTCCGCCGCTTTTTTGATCGTATCGGTTCCCTTGTAGCCGACTTCGTTCAGCGCGTTTAAAATGTTTGTGAGAACGCTGTCGTCGCCGTAAAGCGCAAATGTTCTCTGAATCATGATCGAGATACGTCTTGTGACGTCTTTTCGGCTTTCGTCATGAAGGTCTGCGGTTGCGAAATCAACTGAAAAGGGTTCATATTTCCCGTTGCAGCCGCAATTGCATTTCTTTCCGACCATGCTCGGAAATTCGACATGGTGGCAGCATTCGCATCTTGCGACGTTGTACAAGACTTGTCCCGTTACGTTTCCGATGGCTTCCGTTCCTCTCAAAACGTGCATCAAAATTGTTTTTCCGGCACCGCTTTTTCCGAGAATGCCGATGACTTCTCCTTCGTCGACTGTTAAATTTACGTTTTGCAATACGAATTTGCCGTCAAAATCAACGGACAAGTTTTTCACTTCAATGAAAGCAGACATAATTTCTCAACTATCCTTTCCTGTTCATCTGTCTTTGAAAGCTTCTTTTTCCTTTCCTGAGCTTGCAAATTTCTATACTGCTACCGTTGCAATATTGAAAAGGCAGTTTTCTATTCTTACAGATTATTGAAATTTTAGATATTTCATTTTAGATTCTTTATTTATAAACATTACAGATGATTGATAATTCTATGATTTAACAACCATTTTGTTCTATATGAATTATCCGATAATTTTATTTTTTGAATTATATTCATCATACCCAAATTCTTTTTTAATTATTTCTTCGTTTTTAATTATTCTAATATATATGATTGTAAAATCGCGGTGCATTCGCCCAAATCATCGACGATTTCATCCGCCGCGTCTTTGAGTTCGTCGGGTGTATAATAATTATGGCGGCTGATCAAAATACCGAAATCGGCTGCCTGAAGCGCCGGCATATCATTGAGGCCGTCGCCGATCATAATCACTTTCGGATAATGATTTTGAAGGTCAAATACGATTTCCTGTTTTTTCATATCGTTGCAGAGGCCGATGACATTTTCTTTTGAAATTCCGAGTTTGTCGGCAACGCGGTTTAAGTTTGCGTAGTCGTCTCCCGACGCGATATAAACATCGCAGTTTTCTTTGGCGGCGGCAACAACATCTTTGGCGCTGTCAAACAATTTGCCGCCCGTACTCATAATATGCGTGATTTTATTTTTACCGGAATCGGCGACAAAGCCGAAAACTTCGTAAATAATGTCATCAAAAAGCGCTGTCGCTTCTTTATTCGTTTCTAAAAACTCGGCCATTTTTGTTTGGTCGTTTAAAAGAATGCGCGAGATATCACCGCTGTCAAACCCTTGAGTTGCGTAAGCCACGCCGAACGGAATTTTTTCTTTCCTGAGAAAATCCGACAGCAGTCTTTCGGGCGGTTGCTGCTGAACCAAATCCAGCGGCGCATCCATAATAATGAGTCCTCTGCCGGCAGACTCGGAAATAAGTTTTAAATTGTCGGCGTCAAGAAGGATTTTTCCGGTTTCCAAGTCTTTTGTGACGCGGTACATTTCAACAAGAGTTCCGGCACAATCGAAAACGATGGCGTTCTGTTTAAAAGATTCCATAGCAGAAAGAACGAAAAGGATATGTAAAAACCTTTGTGTAAAAATTCCTCGCTTCGCTCGGAATTTTTCATAAGGGCGGGGGGAGTCTGTCTTTGCAGAAAATTGCTTCGCAATTTTTATGGCTTCGCCTGTTTGCAGTGGGGGGGGAGGTGTTTGTTTGCAGTTGGAGTCAGGTTTCTGTATCCGATGGGAGGGAGATGTTTGTTTGCAGCGGGAGGGAGGTGTTTATGAAAAAATCGCAAAGCGATTTTTTCGGGCGCTGCCCGCTGTCCGCCGCGCGCGAGCCGCTTCACTTTTCAAAAAACGAATCAAAAACGAACCATGATTTTTATTGGAAAATAGTCTTGAAATGAAATTATTGATGCCCCCGCCGCCGCGCGAGCCGCTCCATTTTTCAAAAAAAATGAATCAAAAACGAATCACATTTTTTATTGAAAAATTAAATCAAAAATGAACCATGAGTTTTATTGAAAAAAGAAAAATCCGGAAATCCGTTACATGGATTCCGGGGCGTCGATTCCGAGGCAGGAAAGCGCGTTTGCAATCGCTGTTTTGCCTGAAAAGACCAAAGCAAGCCTTGCTTTCTTCAGTTCGATGTCTTCAACATTCAAAACAGGAACGTATCTGTAAAACTGATTGAAATCATCCGCCAGCTCGCGCGCGTAAATCGCAAACGTATGCGGCTTCAAGCCGGCTGCGCTTTCTTCAATTTTCTGCTCAAAAAGAGCAATCTTCTTGATCAGCGCCGCTTCCTGCGGTTCCGTGAGAAGCGTGAAGTCTGCAAATTCCATGTTGATGCCGGCGCCGGTGATTGTTCCGTCGTCTTCGGCTTTTGCCAAAATGTTAGACGCGCGGGCGTGGGCGTACTGAATGAACGGAGCGCCTTGTTTTTCAAAGTCAAGCGCCGTCTTCCAGTCAAAAACAGTGGATTTGTCGGATGAAACTTTAATAATATCGTAACGCGTTGCGCCGATTCCGACCATTCTCGCAACTTTCTTCTTGAAATCTTCCGACTCTTCGGGGCGGCGCTTTTCGATTTCTTCATACGCCTTGTCAACCATTTGCTTCAGAAGCTCATCCGCCGTGATGAAAACGCCGCGGCGCGTGCTCATCGAACCTTCCGGAAGAGAAACGAATTCAAAAATAACGACCTCAGGCGTTTTGTCGCCGAGCAGCTGAAGCGCGGCACGAAGCTGACCGGAAATGAGCTTGTGGTCGGCGCCGAAAACATCGATCATGCGGTCGCATTGAGGTGCTTTCCATTCGTGGTAAGCCAAATCCCTTGTCGTATAAAGCGAAGTGCCGTTGGATCTGCGGATGACAAGCGTTTTTTCAAAACCGTAATCCGAAAGGTCAACGACAAGGGCGCCGTCAGCGTCTTTTGTTTTGCCCGTTTTTTCCAAACGCTCAATCACGTCCCAAACGGCGCCGCTTTGAATAAACTGAGATTCGCGAACGAATTTGTCGTGCTTCACGTTCATCAATTGAAGCGTTTCGGAAATGCCGGCAACCGCCATGTTGACCGCGTCGGTGAAACTGTCAATCGTTTCTTTGTCGCCGCTTTCGACTTTTTTCATAAGCGCTTCGATGTGCCCGTTCACGGTTTCGTCTTTTGCGATGTCTTCATTCGCTTTGACATAAACTTCAACGATTGCGTAATCGGGTTTGATGTCCATGTTGAGCGGATATTTGGATGCCGCCCACGACACGACCGCAATCTGGCGGCCGATGTCATTGACATAATACTGAACTTCCACTTCATATCCGGCTTTCTTTAAAATTCGGGAAAGCGTGTCGCCGAGAATCGCATTTCGAATGTGTCCGACATGAAGCGGACCGTTCGGATTAGCAGAAGTGTGTTCCAAAAGAATTTTTCCCGTATTTTTTCCGCTGCCGTAGTTTTCTTTATCCGTCACGACATTTTCAACAGTTTTTGTCAAATATTTGCCGGACGCGAAAATATTGATGTACGGACCTTGAACCGTCATTTTGTCGATCAAATCGGCTTCTTTTAAACTGCTCTCCGAAATTGCGCCGACGATTTCCTGCGCCGTTTGCGCGGGATTTTTCCCTTCCGATTTCTTTTGAGCGGTCAGCTGAAATGCCAGCCGCGTCGCTAAATCCGCATGCTCGGAAAGCTCGAAAGGAACCTCTTCTTCTTTGATATCATAACCGAGAGAAACTGCGGCCGTGCCCAGCACTTTTTGAACCTGATTTTTGAATTCAATAAACAAAAAAATCACCTGACCCGAAACTGAGTCTTTAAATCATGAAAAAATATAGTTTTGATGATTCACAATAATCTGAATTTGTTATGTGAATATTTGAATCGGATATCAGAATTTAAATATTTCTCTTTAATTCGACATTCAATATTTTCGCCGGGCTGCGAAACAATCATATATGAAAGCAGTGTTCCTGCGATTCGTGTATTATAAATATCATCAGACCCCTATTGTAAAGTTAATCGTTAAAAACAAAATCGTTAAAAAACAAATAACATGATTGCAAATATTAAAATTGCCGAAATATTATAATATTCAAAAAACATTTAAAATTATATCAAAATCATTTAAAAACAAATCATTTAAAAACAAATCATTTAAAAACAAATCATTAAAAATAATTTGCAGGGAATACAATGGGGAAAGCAAAAATAACGTCTACAAACCTTTATCAAATCCCGCTGCCGCTGACCACGAATAAGCGTGTTTGGATGGCAATGGCTCTTATTTTTGCTGCTTTCTGCGCCATTGTTATGATACTGTTTTATTTTTCGGAAATTTTTATCGTCGTCCTCTTCGGATTATGTTTTATTGCTCTTTTAAACAAAGCCATCAATATTTTTAATAAATATACGGTCAAATGCACCCGAAGGCAAAAACAAGTCCTTGCAATCGCCGTTATTGTATTAACCGTCAGCATCTGCGGTTATTTTTGCGTGACGCAGGTACGGAATCTGTCCGAGCTGTTTTCAGATCTGACGGCGATTCAGACAATGATTATACAAGGAACTCAGCTTTTAATGGATATGCTCTCCATTCTTCCGCTTTCTGTAACGGATTGGATTGAAAATGCGATTGACGGCGTTGTCACTTCTATTTTCTCATATATGCGCGTTTTCTTATCTCAGGCATCTTTTTACATCCTGGCAATCGTTTTGCTTTATCCGATTATGTTCAGCATGTATTTTAAAGACAAAAGCAAAATCAAACATGTCATCGAAGAAGCCGTTCCGAAAAGATTTGAAAATGAGTTTACATACACGGCAAATGCAATTTTGACGCAGTCCAATAACTTTTTCGTTGCAAAAATCATTGAAAGCGTCGGCATTGCAGTCATTTGCTGTATCGGTTTTTATTTAATCGGCCTTCCCGGCTGGCTTTTCCTCGGGATTTTAGCCGGTCTTTTAAATAATGTTCCTTATATCGGTCCCATCATTGCCACCATTCCTCCAATCGTAATCGGTTTTGTGATCGGCTGGAAAGTTGCAATATTGGCTGCCGCGGTTTGTCTTATCGCCCAGATTGTTGACAATCTATATCTTGTGCCGTTTATGATTTCAAGCAAAGTCAGTGTCAATCCCTTTACAACTGTTGTTCTGATTTTGATTTTTTCACAGCTTTACGGTGCGCTGGGTATGATTCTGAGCATTCCGATTTATATCATCTGCAAAATCATATTAGTTGAATCATATAAGCTGCTGATACGCATTTTCCCCGAGCCGCGAACGGATTAATGATATACAAATGATATGTAATAGACCATCGGCTCAATAAAAAAGATCCAATGTTTTATTTTTCAACATCTTTTTATTTTTCAATATCTTCTTCGATTTTATCAATCTGCATCAGCGGATAATTTAATTTTTCGTTCATTTTGAGCGAAACAAATACGCGAACGGTATTGAAACGAATGACGGCTCTCACGTTCAACATGGATCCTTTTAATTCGGTATACATGAACGTTTCATTAATTTCGGCAATCACTTTCTTTTTATCAATCTCGACAAAAACGGATTCAACGTAAGGCTGAGCAAAAATGCTTTCTTGAATTGCTTTTTCCATTGAATCAATGCCTGCAATCGCGATCGGGCTTCCGACATATTGATGATAAAGCGTGCCGAGTTTGATTCCGGCTTCAAAAAGAGCGTTATCGCGATCGGTGATTTTCGGCGGATTAATTTCTTTCATTTCATTCACTTATTCATTCACTTATTCATTCAATTTCATTTCGTGAAACTTTAGAGTTCAACGATTTTCTTTTTCCCGATGATGCCGGTCAGCGGTGAAAGCAGATACATCACCATCAAAACGCCGAGGATGATCGGGCAAATGATAAGATACGGTGTGATTAAAAAGGCGGAAGCGACTGTTCCGAGGAATATGAAGACCAATACTGCAAAAGTTGCCTTCTTCATCACTTTTGAGTAAGGAACAGTGCTGATCATCAGCAATGAAAGAATAAACATGAAAACTAAAAGCATTTCAATGGCGTAAGGAACGGCAATATCCATGTTTTCCAAATTCAGATATAATATAATGAATACTGCAATTGCAACGCACGCGCCGGTAATCGGAATTCCGGAATAGCCGGGTTCTTTTGACGGAAAAGCGTTGTAACGCGCCAGTCTTAAAATGCCGCAAATGACGTAGAAGCAAATAAAAACGATTGAAATAATGCTTTCGCTCATGCAATATAAGATGACGGCAGGCGCAACGCCGAATGAAACTGTATCGACAAGCGAGTCGATGTGCGCGCCGAGCGGCCCGCTGGAAGTTTTCCGAGCAACATATCCGTCAACGCCGTCGGCCGCCGCTGCAACCAACAGGCAGGCCGCCGCCGTCCCGTAAGCGCCGCTGAACGCGAGTAATATTGCTGCCATCCCAAAAAGAAGATTAATCATTGAGACGAAATCGGGTGCTTTTAAGAGGTGTAACACGTTTGAATAGATTCGCTGTATTGCTTATATAATCTTCGGCATTTACGCCGTCTATCATCTGTTTTTAAATGTCATTTGAAAAAAGATGTATGTGACGGAAACTTTCGTTTCATTCGAATATTTCCGCGCCAAAAATTTCATCCTCTTGTTTTTGATTTAGTATTAAATATAATAACTTCAAACAGATTCGTATTTAAAGCAACGGTTATAAGCAATTAGATATATTTAGAAATTACATGAAGTTTCATAAGCTATTATTAGTTCATTGAGCTTCTTGGACATCTGCAAAAAAACGAAAAACAAAAACGAAAACCATAAAACATCTATCCATATCAAACTGAAAAATCAAAAAACGGCATCAAAAACGAGATTTTACGAAATAAAAATGAAAAATCAGTCCGGTTTCATCCGTAAATAAAAACGGATGTCGGCAAACGATAAAAAACGATTTGCGGGTGAATCCGGCAATGCAGATGTAAAATTCAGTATAATTCAAAATTCAGTATCGGCCTTAATTGTCAAAAAAATTGAAAAAAATGAAAAATCAAAGTTTCAAAAACGAACAATCAAAAAATGAATTAAATTGTCAAATTTCAAAAATTGTCAATAAATCAAAAACCAATTATCAATTTTTAATTTTCAAAAAACAATTACCAATTTTCAAAAAACAATTACCAATTTTCAAAAAATAATTATCAATTTTTAATTTTCAAAAATCAATTTTCAAAAAATTATTCAAATCCAACCATCAAACTCAATTATTACAAATTATCAAATCCAAATTTCAAAACAAAATCCAAATTTCAAAACAAAATCCAAATTTCAAAACAATTTGTATTGACCTTATTGACACATCAAAACGAGGAAAAATCATGAAAAAAACAATTCTTTTAACGCTCACGGTTCTTGTCATTGCTGTTCTTGCAGTCAGTTTCAGCGGCTGTTTAGCATCGGGCGATGACAAACCTGTCGTCATTGACAACCCTGCAGCAATTCAAACAGTAACTTACTACACATACCCGATTGACGGTGACACTGTAACGGCTTCGATTCTTGTTCAAATTCAAGGAACGCACAGCCAGAGTGTTGACAATGACAACATTACAGTAACGATTATTGAAGACAAGATTTATGTGAATGTCCCTGTCGTGAATTCAAGCGCAGTCAATACAAAAGACTTGGGTTATGAAACGGTTGAAGTCGTTCTCGGTACAAAAGACGAACTCAAAGACGGTGAATATACTGTTGTTGTGAACGGCGGAACCGACAAGGAATTTACATCTGACATCAAGTTCGTTGACGGACAGCTTTACTACTACAAACCCGGAAGTATCGGCGACATCACAATCGGAGCTGACGGAAACAATCTGACGGTTGACATCACAGTCATACTTGCAGGCAGCGCCGAAACAGTTGACAAAGAAAACATTACCGTGTCCGACAAATTCGAAGACGGCAAGTTTGAAATTTACATCCCGACTCAAATCAAAGACGGTATCACGACTTTGAATTTGATTTACGCCGAGGAATCCTTTGTCATCGGTCAGCTCGATCAGTTTGAAGACGGAACATACACTGTTTTCGTCAACGGCATCGAAGTGACATTTACAATTGAAAACGGTGAAGTCGTTACCGAGTAATCGGCTTCTCAAAATTCAATTTTATGTTTTTAAGTTTCAACTTTAATTTTTCAACTTTAATTTTTCAACATTTTAATTTTTCATCATTTTAATTTTTCATCATTTTAATTTTAAAAATAATTTTGAAAAACGAAAAAACGATCTAAAATAAACAAAAACATAAACAAAAACATAAACAAAAAACATAAACAAAAACGAACCGATAAAAACCGATAAAAAACCAATAAAAAGTGAATCGACCTTGAATTAAATTTCTGTGTAAAATTCCATACGAAACCTCCAAGCCTTCAAATTCTTTCGGATTTGGGGGCTTTTTTATTGATTTTTGTTTTCTGATTTTTTTTCGGTTTTTTTTCGGATTTTTATGATTGCATCGGGCTGAAAATCATTTGGCAATTTATATATAACTCAAAATCCTGATTGAAGTATGAAACAATTTTTATTTTTTTGGATGGTTTTGATTTTAGTTTTTGCGGCTGCTTTTTCCGGATGTTTGACCGACGGCGAAAACCCCGGCATTGAAGGTGAAATGATTTCCGGCAATCCTTTTACTTCAGAGGTTTTTACAATTGATGACGACATATATGCCGCCGCTGCAATCATTTTAACGGATCCTTCCAATCAAACCGTTTTGGAAGAAAATATAACCGTCGAGCACAACGGAAATATGATTTATATTGATATTCCGATTTGGCAAACTCGCGCGTCCGCCGGAGAAGAAGAATATGAGATTTACAGAGCAAATATTTCAATCGGCAAGAAAAGTGATTACGATAACAAAGGAAATTTTTCTGTTTCCGTAAACGGTCAGGATGAAAATGAAACAAGGCGTTTTTCCGTTGAAAACGAAACTTTGTATGTTTACGGCGCCGCATCCATTAAAAGCGGGCAGTTTGAATTAGACGGAGATGAGATTATTTTCAGAGCCGGGACCATTTATTTCAACAGCGCCGAGCATCTTGATTATGACGGAATGATTCAATCGGACGGATTTGATTCAGAGAATAATTATTTCATTTATCTTCCTGCTAAAACCGCGGATTACGGGCGTTCTGTAAATGACAGGGAGGGGCATGCCGAATTTGTTGTCGGCAACCAAAAAGAATTGGAAGACGGCAAATACACGGTTTCGATTAATGATTATGAGCTGACGTTTGAAATTCAAAATCATGAAATGATTAATGATGAGCAGTTTGATTCAGTTTGGTGTTTCTGAATAAATGTTGAATGTATATTGAATGATTCAGCGGGTGAATGATGATGAAAAAATTATTTGTTTTTATTTTTATGACTCTTTTTTTGTTTTTGGCAGTCGGTGCCGGCGGCTGTATTGAAGATGAAAATGAAACATATGCTGACGTCAATTCTGTTTCAGTATTGGCTGACGATGAAAACGTCATTATTTATTTGAATGTCACCGTTCACAACGGACAGACAATTAATGAAAAAAAGGCAGAAATTAATGTTTCTGATGATTTGGTTCAGGTTTATTTGCCTGCTTCGGAAGTTAAAACTGACAATTCTGTGAGCAGTTATTATGAAACGATTGTATTAACTCTTTCAAAAAACAAAGTCATTCCGGAGATTCTTTACAGAGTCAGTGTCAACGGCGAAACGGATGAAGAAAGGATTTCATTTTTTACTTATGGCAATAATTACGAATCGTTTTCAGCAGGACGTCCAGATAAATCATCAAGAGGTATTGATTTACAATCCATTTTTGTTCGCAAATATGACGGACAAATTTTACTTGATCTTAATTTTAAAAACGCATATAACATTGACAGTGTGACGAAAACTGTTTCAGATGATGTGGTTTATATCGGTTTGCCTTTTGATGAACTTTCAAGACCTATGAACCGCCAATATACAATTGATATTACAAATTTGACGCAATATGAAACAGGAACATTTTATACGGTTTTAATTAATGAAGATGAAGAAATCAAATCGGGATTTGTATTTGAGGAAAACGACACGCTTAAAATATATCCGGCGGGGGTGGAATCGATTATAATTTCATCAGACGGAACAAATGTTTTGGTATCCTCTTGGGTTTCGACAGGAACACGGTCCGCCTTTTCGATAGATGATGAAATGATCGAAGAATCTGAAAAATTTGATGAAAATCAGACGTACAAAATTTATATTCCTGCCGTCCAAAAAAACTATGAAGCAATCACTTTGGAGATGGCTCTTTATGAGAAACAATTTTCAATCGGAAAGCTCAATGAAATGGAAGACGGCGTTTACAAAGTTCGGGTCAACGGATATGAAGCTTCATTTACTGTTTTAGATCATGAGGTCTGGTATATTCGAAATTACGGCAGTTATTATTAACCGAATTTAAAAGAGGAACATGGACCAATTTGCTTCATCCTCTTTTCAGTTCATTTAAAAGGAACGTTTGAAATTAGATCGAGTTTTTGTGACGAAAGGAATAAATAAGAAGAATCCTATGTGAAGGATTACGTTTTCGACAGCATTTGATTCATATCAAGCGCTATGGAAAACGAAAATTGAGTGTAAGGCATCAAAACAATGTCCGTTTGAACATTACAAGCGGATTTGTCAGAAGCCCACCTTAACTCAGTGGTAGAGTGCGCGGCTGTAGTATGATCATTTCACAGTCTGTGAAATTCGCGCAGGCACCGCGATGCCCCCGGTTCGAGTCTGGGAGGTGGGACTTGTATTCATTACGGAATTTCGGATTTTTCCGTTTCCGTAATTGAAAACGTTTAAAAATAATTTAAAAATAAAACTCGAAATAACATGTAAAACGGGTAACCTTTTTATATGAAAATAACATTTTAGGGGCGCAGGTGCGAACCTGAAATAATATCAGCCTGTCCAGATAGTGTAGGGGACTATCATGGGGCCCTGTCGAGGCCCCGACCCGGGTCCGAATCCCGGTCTGGACGCTGACTTACGAACCGAAAAACAGAAAGCCTTTCAATCTTCGGATTGAGAGGCTTTTTTTATTGATTTTAAAAACATTAGATTAAGTTTAAAGTAACCTGAAAACGTCCCCAATAAAATAATACCTTCAATATTTATCGTATTAGTTAGTTAAAATTATATATATATAATCATAGAACTATTCTTCACAGCTAATTATGGTGATATTATGGAATTGGATGAAATAAACTACAAAATAGATATTTTAAAAAATGAGATAGAGTCATTGGAAAAAGAAAGTGAAAAAATCAAAAACGAACAAACAAATAAAGAAATTAATGAAAACACATCAAGATATCTTTCAGAGATATACAATATTACTGATGAAAATAGTTACAAAGTTCGTTTGTATAATGACACAAAAACAACTCCAATTATGGATAAATTTAATGAGAAATATGAATATTTGTTAATAGGACCTTATTATTCTCTGAAAGATTTCCTTAAATATTCCCTTGTGATTATGAAAAGACCACAATATAAAGTCAACTTTACGAATTCATCACTTACCATGACAAAATTAAAACAATGTAATTGGGGTCCCCTTAATAGCTTAATTTCTGAAACTCTCAATGCAAATGAAAATCCACAGAAAGTATTGCCGTTTAAAATACCCTATTCACTGGGCGGCCAAACCTCTCGTAACCAAACCGGATACGGCAGTGAGTACCATTACGGGGAATTATATATTCAAGGAACATTATATGGAGAAGTAACTAATTTTTATATAATTGGTTTAATTTTTGATTAAACTCTTCTAAATTTGATAAAGTTTGAAGACATAATATTCTCCAATACTTTATTTATAGTCTTTTTTAAACAATTTCATTAGCTCTTTTGCCAACCTCACTCGTTTCTCTTCATCCGTCATCATTGTATCCAACGAAATCGCTGAAATTCCCATCGCTTCAATTTCTTCGGGATTCAAAATATCATCCCGAATGTCATAAACAAAAATATCAATAAATTCTTTGTAAAGATCGGCAACGCCTTTTGATGACACTTCCAAACCTTTAGCTGTCATCAATTTTCCTGCCGGTCCGCTGACAGGCGCGTTTCCGATAATCGGGCTGACAGCAATCACCTTTCTGTTTTTCAAAATCTCTTTCATTTCGGGAAGCGCTAAAATCGGACCGATGCTCGTCATCGGATTGCTCGGGCCGATAACAACAACATCTTCTTTTTCCAAAGCCGCTTTTGCCGCCGGCGATAATCTTGCATTTTCGGCGCCGACGTGTTCAAAAGAAATAATTTCCGGCGCGCCTTTTTTTGTCACCCAGAATTCCTGAAAATGAATTTTTCCCTCAGGCGTTTCAACCATGCAGGTAACAGTTTCATCAGACATTGGAACGATATTTGCTAAGATTTTGAACCGCTTCGCAATTTCAGATGTTGCTTCCGTCAGCGTTAATCCGTTTTTCATCATTTGCGTTCGAACCAAATTAACGGCGCGATCGCGGTCGCCGAGCATGAGAATTTCGTTTTGCCCGAGTTCTTTCATTTGATGATAAGTGTTGTAAGTGTCATCGACAATGCTCCACCATTTGTTTTTATCCAAAATTCCCGCAAAAAGATAAAGAACGGTGTCGATGTCGGGCGAAATAAAAACTTCCGATGACCAAATGTCTTCGCCCGTGTTGACGATCACGGTTATTTCTTCGTCGGGAATCAGTTGTCGAAACCCGTCAATCAATTTTGGTGTGCCGGTGCCGCCGGAGAGAATGATCATATTAAACCTTAATTTTTATTTTCGGAAAAGCGCTGATTCATTAAATAATGATTCTATTAAAAACCGGGTGTCTTTTTTTGAAATATTTTTTTGAAAAATCGATGGCATTTTTGAAAAAATATTTGAAAAATGCAGCGATTCGCGCGCGGTTGCAACTGCATGTCGACAGCAGCGGAAACAGAAACAAAGGTAGCGGCGGCACGTTCGCGAATGCGAACGGATTTCTAAAAAAAGAGCAGATCCGGCGGCAACACAAACCTGACCCGCAGCGGCAACATTAAAAGACAGTTGCAGACGAGCAGACCCGGCCGGAAGCTGAAAGCAAAAGACAGGCGTAAGAAGACATTTTGCCGAAGCCGAACAGCAACTAAAAAAATCAGCGGTTTTGCATTTTTTATTTTGTATGGGAAGAATCCGCCAAGTCTCGTTTCCTCCGCTCCGCTTCGGAAACTTGAAACTGCGTTTCAAGTCCGGTTCGCCGCTTCGCGCCGCCCGGAACTCAAATTGCGGGGGCGGCGTTTTGTCTTTTCATTTCATTTTCAAATAAATTGAAACATCCTCTTTCATCAAAAAATTTCAAAAACGAAACGCCGTCTTTTATCCAAAATCTAAAAAAATAAGATTCGGGTTTTATCGGGCGTTCAGGTTCATCAATTTGAAAATTGGATGTTTAGGTTTCATCCTGAAAAACAAAATAAAAACGCAGAACAAATTCGAAAAAATTACAAAAACGGAACTGTTCACGCGCGCCGCCGCCCGACATAAACAAAAAACATTACTCTTTTTCCGGTCTTTCATAATACGGATAGCGGCTCATCTTGCCGCATTTGAAACACGTTGTTTGAACCATGCTGTCTTTTAACCGGATCCTGCAATTGTTTCCGGGAACCAAATAATCATAACAGTGTTTGCAGACGCGTCTTTTTTGGTCGCGTGTCAGACGGACGCGGTAGCGCATGCCGATGAGACGCGCAAGCTCAACGTAGCGCTTTGTTCTTTCGGGATGTGTTTTAAAATTCTGTTCCGCCAGCTCAAAAAGAAGGATAATGCGCTCTTCGGCGATTTTTTTGGATAAATCTTTATTCTTTTTGCGGCGGTTTTGAGCCATTTTTCAGCCTCATTTCATGTTTTGTTTTTGAATTCATTATTCATTAACTCATTTATGTTTTTTATTAAAAGAGGCAATCGCAATTCCTGTATTTTTCAGCAAATCCGCTGCCAATTCCTGCGACGGCCACGACCCGAGACCGCAGTCGGGACCCGCGTATTTGATCCTGTCGCCGAATACCGCGTACAATTTTTCGAGCCTTTTTTCAGCCGTTTCCGGCGTTTCCAAAACGGTTATGATTTCTTTCATAATTTCAGGCTTGTCCCAAACATTGCCGCCGTATTTTTCGTTGAGTGTTCCGGCCATGCTGAAAATATCCGTTCGCGTAATTCCCGCGCGGACGTATGTATCGTAATCCGAAAGCACTTTTTTGTCGATCATATCAGCGTAAGACGGCGTTGCTGCCGATTCCATTCCGATGACGTTGATCGTTTCCGATTGGCAGGCCAAATCATAATAAAGCGGAGAATGAATGTGAATTTCAACATCCGCGCCGTTCTTGACAGCATCTTTGCCGGCGGTGTTGAACGCGGCGATGATTTCATCCGCCGGAAGCGCGAGATCCGGATTGATTCCGATACTCGGCTCATCAATTGAAACGGTTGCGATTTGACAATATTTCATGCTTTTCATTGCGTTTCTGACAAATAAATTGACGTCCTTTGCAAATAACTGATAAATGTCGGCGTAAGACGCGCCGCCGAATTCTTTGAGATACAACTCTGTCGGTCCCGTCACGCACATGCGAACAAGCGGCTTTTCGCCTGTTTTTTCTTTGATTTTTTGACAATACAGATCCATTGCTTTCATTTCAACAGTTCCGGCGCATTCTTCTTTTAATTCAAAAGGACCGTCACAGCATTTTTCGTCTTTCATCGGGCGTAAAAACTGTTCGTTCATGTCTCTGACTTGAGAGTAATTGGGAATCATAACGCCTGCATTCATTTTCAGTTCAAGGATCTCGTCAAGAACGGGAAAAAGAAAAGCGTCATTGTCTCCGGCAAAAGCGGCTTCGGACAACGCTGTTTTAGAGGCGTTTGCAGGAAGCGGGAAACTGCCGATATCGTCAAAAAGAATTTCAGTCATCTTTCATTCAATTGGAAATGAAGGGATAAATCCTTTTGTATAAAAAAATTGCTCGGGCTTCGCCCTCACAATTTTTCATGATCGGAGGGAGGGCGGTGTTGGTAAAAAAAATTTGCTCGGCTTCGCCTCACAAAATTTCAAGTTGCAGGCAGAGGCGGTGTTGGTAAAAAATCGCTTCGCGATTTTTCCGGCTTCGACGATTTGCGCTTGGAGTCAGGTTTATGTTTCCGATTGGAGGGAGGTTTCTGTTTGCAGCAGGAGGGAGATTTATGTTTCCGATTGGAGTCAGGTTTCTGTTTCCGGTGGGAGGGAGGTGTTTGTTTGCAGCGGGAGGGAGATTTATGTTTCCGATTGGAGTCAGGTTTCTGTTTCCGGTGGGAGGGAGGTGTTTGTTTGCAGCGGGAGGGAGGTGTTTGTTTGCAGCGGGAGGGAGGTGTTTGTTTGCAGCGGGAGGGAGGTTTCTGTTTGCAGGGGGAGGGAGGTGTTTACTGAAAAAATCGCAAAGCGATTTTTTCGGCGCTGCCGCCCGCCCGCGCGATCCGCTCCATTTTTCAAAAAACAAATCAAATCGCACTGCTATTTTTCAAAAAAATATGAAATTTGTACCACCATTTTTCAAAAAAATGAAAAATCATACCGCCGTTTTTCAAAAAAAATAAATCAATCGAGACCACGTTTTTAAGGCTCAATCTGAGCCGTTAACTTTTCGTTCATAAATTTCCAAAAGTCGTCGCCTTTGATTTCCATAATTTCTTTTTCTCTCAAAACGTCATAACCGTTTTTCATGGAATCGCGAACGTGGCGCCCCAAAGCCGCTTCTTTGAAAATCATATCCTCAATCAAATACTCCGCCGTCTTGTATTTTCTCGGAATTTCCGCGACATATTTTTCATTTTCAATTGAAAACGAGAACGTTGTCGGATTGTTTTTGTATTTCTTACAGAACGATTCGGCGTTTGCGGCATTCCAAACGGGCGGGCCCGCTCTTTTTTGAAGCGGCGGAAGCACTGTTGTGAGAAGTTCGATAAAAACAACGCTTTTTTCCATTTCTTCCGACCACGAAAATGTATTGATGACGGTAAATTCATTTCTTGTCAGCAATTCTTCCAATGATTTTTCCATTCTGAAAAGCTGCGGATAAAGCGTATCTTCCGCTTTTGGCGGCGTTTGAAATGAAATGCCGATCATTTCCGTTCCGCGCGCCGTCATCATTTTTTCGAACTCGGCAGGCGTCATCGGCGGATAACTTTTCGGCGTGAAATAATCCAAGATCGGATTTTTCAAGAACTCACGGGCGCGGTCAATAAAAAGCGCGAATTTTGTCAGCGACAAAGCGGCGGCCACATTCCTTTTCGGGTCTGTCGGATCGACGACGACAAGCGGATTATCATGTTCAAGCGTTTGATGATCGGCAATGTCAATGACCGTTCCGTATTTCCAGTTTGACGCGTGTTCCAAAACGCCTTCAAATCCGCCGTAATAGATGGTTAAAATTTCAGTCAAATAGCCGGAAAAGCCGCCGGTTCGAACTTCCGAGCCGTAAACGCCCGTTCCTTTCATGAATTGCTTCATGATCAAAACGTCTTCTTCCAAGCCTTTGATATTTTCTTTGATGTAAGCACAATGAAACGGCGTTCTGTCAACAGCGGATTTGATATCAGCGCCGCTTTTCACGCGGAAACAGGGAACCAAATCGACTTCAAAGCCTTCTTTTTGAATGTGAATGTAAGGATGTTCAGAGTGGCGGTCTTCCCAGGAGTCACCGGTTTTTGCCATCTCTGTCAAAATCATGCGGCTTCTTTTGTAGAATTCGTCAAACGGAATGTCTTCGGGATATGAAATGAAAACATCAATGTCATGATTGCCGTGAAGCCATGTGTTTCTCTCCGCCGATCCCACAGAAAGCGGCACGATGTCGCACTGTCCCTGCGCGTCCGCGATTCGAACGATATCGTCAATAATGCCTTTTCGAACCGTTTCGAGTTTTGTTTTTTCCTCATCCGTCGGGCGGACGCGCTTTAAAATCTCGGCTCGAATTTCCTCTATTTTTTCTTTTTTTGAGTCGGCAGTCATGTTAATCCTTTTTGATTTTTACGATTACTTTGAATGTTTTCTTTTTTCCAATGGTTTCAATGGGTTTGAAAAATATTTATAATTAGTTGTCAACGCTGATTTTCTTTTTTATTTTCTTCTTAATTTTCGCTTAATTTTCGCTTAATTTTCGTCTAAATTTTCTTTTTATTTTTTTCTCTTTTTGAAATATTTTTTTGGAAATATCGAATATCCTTGAAATATTTTTGAATCGTCTTTGAATCGCTCTTGAAAAATCTTTGAAACACTCTTTTATATTATGGACGGTTTAGGGTCAAGCGAGGTTTCATTTATGAATTATGATCTTTTGTTTGTTCTTGTTTTTTGGATCATCGCGATGACGATTGTAACGCTTTCATCTGTTCAAATTGTCAAAAAATATCCGGCTTACGGGTTTGCCGCGCTGACTGCTTTTTATGTCGCTTACCTGCTTTGCTCTCAAGTGATTGCCACCAAAATGGTCACTTTTGATCTCGGAACGTGGTGGGGTTACGCAATTATTCTTTCAACGCCCGGCGCCGCAATTTTGTATCCGTTTATCGCTCAAGTGCTGGATATGATCAATGAGGTTTACGGTAAAAAAAGAGCGATGGGCGCAATCGCAATCGCTTTGGCGACACAGGTTCTTTATGTGATGTTTATTGCAATGGCTCTTAAAACGCCGGCGGCTTCTTTTTATGAATTGGACGCCGCGTGGGCTTCGATTTTTGCGCTCAGCATCGGCGTGACTTTCGCGAGCTGGATTTCGTTCCTGATTTGTTCGATACTTGACACTTATATGTTTTCTTACATCAAAAACAAACTTCGCCCGAGAGAACTCGCTTTTAAGGGAGACGCTTTCTTCAATCCGTATATTTGGATCCGCTCATTAACGACGGATGCCGTCAGTTTGGCGATTGATTCCGTTCTTTTCGTCGTCATCGCTTTTTACATCTTCGGCGGAATGTCCTGGGAAGTTGTCACAGGATTGATTATCGGTCAGCTCGTTGTCAAAGTCGTCGTCGGCATTGCAGACACGCCCTGGTTCGTTCTTTACAAAAGAATGCTCGGAAAAACCGATTTGTCCGATGTCAAATTTGTGGAAGAAAAAGTTTAACGATCCATTTAAAATTTGATTGATATTGATTGACGGCATTTCAGCCGTCTTTTCTTCTTTTTTGTTTTTGTGTTTTGTATTTTATGTTTTGTTTTTCGTTTTTACAGTGTCGGCCTCGCGCGCGAATTGCATCATTTTTATATAAATTTTCAAATTCATCCGGCGTTTTTGTTTCATTTTCGGATAAAACCTAAACATCCGATTTTCAAAAACGTTGAACCTGAACGCCCGATAAAACCCTAAAAAATGTTTAATCCTTTGAAAAAAGAAGGCGTTCCGTTTTTGAATAATTTTGATGAAAGACGATGTTTCAATTGATTTTAGATTGAATATATATCTCAAAAACCGCCCCCGCAAGTTAAGTTGCCGAAGCGAAGCGGAGGAAACGAGACTTGGCGGATTCTTTCCCATGCGAAACGAAAAATACAAAACCGCTGACTTTTAATTGCTTTTCGGCTCCTGCTAAGCCTGCCGATCTGCAACTGTCTTTTGCGGCTGCGATCCCTGCAAAGCGGAACAGTCTGCAACTGTCTTTTAATGTTGCCGCTGCATGTCAGGTTTGTGTTTTTTGGGCGGTGCGAAGCAGCGACCCAATCTTTCTGCCTGCATCTGCTCTTTTTTTAGATATCCGTTCGCATTCGCGAACGTGCCGCCGCTACCGTCAGGTTTTTGTTGCCGCTGCTGCCTTCAGATTTGCATTGCTGCGACAGGTCCGTGCCGCTTCCGGCTGCAGCTGCCGCCGCCGCGCGAACCGCACCATTTTTATTTATTCTTCAAACTGTCCCCTATTTTTTCATTTTAACACAACAATTCGCTCTCCGCTTTTCTTTTACAATCCAATCAGTTCCCTGTTTTCTCTCACTTTCATACTTTCACCCCGCTTATAAGAGGCTTATATGCGTTTTTGCCGATTACTCTTTTATGATTTCGGATGGAGAAAGCACGGCGATTGAAACAAATATGCGCCTCAGAGATATTTCGGGAATCGGCTCAATCTTGGAAAAAAGATTACTGACTTGTTTCGGCAGCGAAGAAAAAGCGATTGAAACGCTTTTGAAAGGCGATGTTCATGAATTGTGCCGCGTCGAAGGCATGACGCGCAAGTCCGCTCAATCTTTGATTTTGAACGTTTCAAAAGAACAGAACGGCGTGTCAATTGAAGACTTTTTGAAAACAAAAGAAGCCGAAGCGCTTTATTCCGGCATTTTAAAAATTATGAAAAAGCATTGCTGCACCGAATATTCCGCCGATTTCATCGAAAGACTTGTCCCCTATCCGAAAAGAAGATTGGATTTGGCTTTAGATGTCCGCGAAAAAATCGAAGGACATTTGGCGGTTCTTCAGTCGTTTTCGCCCGACGAGCGCGAAATGATTCAGTCTTTGCTTTCTCAAATAACGCCCGCAAAAGACGGAACGGTTCAAAAAATCCGTGACCGCGCCGTTTTGGCATTTTCCGAACACGTTTATCTCGAAGCGCGCGAAAAATTCGGAAGCATTCTGCCCGTTCATCTTGTTTCGGATCAGCAGGAGTGCGCCGATTTCTTTTTCTCGTACCGCTCCGTTATTTTATTCGACTTCCCCGAATTCGATCTGCCCGAATCCGGATATGATTATTTCCGCGGCGTCGATGCCGTTGAAATCGAACAGCTCATTCCCGAAATGGCGCTTTCGTATTTCGTCAAAAATCTGAAAAGCTTTGACGCCTCTCTTCGATTGGCAGAAATATTGGCGGCAGGATCTGCCGACGGCATTTTTTCACAATTCACCGCCGAAGATGCGCTTGAACTGCGCACGCTTCTGAAACGCCTGAATTCTGACGGCAGCATGAATTCCGGAACCGATCCCGAAGCCGATCGTTTGAAAAATATTTCCGCGATTTGCGACGAAACGCTTTTGAAAAAAGCGGCTGAGCTTTCCGAAAAACTCAAAAATGTTCTCACAGGAAACACGCTGACGCTTGACGGCGACCAATTAATGCATATTTTATCGGGCGCCGATTTAAAACAAATCGTGACCGCCAACGTTTCAAAACCCTACCGCGATCTTTTGAAGGAAATGCTTGCCGAAATTACGAAAACGCTTTCCTTGAAGCGCGATGAAGAAATGATTTTATCCGACATTTACGGCGATGAAATCGAGTGCCCCATTAAGCTTAATTTGGATTCGCTGACGCGTTTTAAGAAAGAAATTTCATTGAAATCCGCCGAACTCGAACAAAAACAAAAAAAGCAGCTTTCCAAAGAACTCGCCGGCAAAAAGGAAGCCGTTTCTCTTTTGGTCAGCGATTGCCTTGAATTTGATTGCTGGTATTCCGCCGCAAGCTTTGCAAACGCTTATCATATGACGTTTCCCGTCTTTTCAAAATCCGCTTCCAATCAATTCCGTTTGAGCTCGGATTTGGATTCAAATTATTTGGATTCGACTTCAGATTCAAACTCCGTTTTCTTTAACCTCGTTAACGGAAAGAACCTTTTCCTCTCTTCCAAATACGGATTCGATTCGATCACGCCTGTTTCTTATGACGTGGAAAATACCGTTCTTTTGAGCGGCGTGAATTCGGGCGGCAAAACTACGGTTTTGGAACTCGTCGGACAATGTATTATTTTGGCGCAGATGGGCTTTCCCGTTCCCGCCGAATCATTTGAATTCTCGCCGATTGAGGAATTTTATTACTTCGGAAAATCCAAAGGAACATTAGATGCGGGCGCCTTTGAAACAACGCTTCGAAACTTTTCAATCGTTTCGGAAAGCAACGGGACCGAGCGCGCCGTTTTCGCCGACGAGCTTGAATCCATTACAGAGCCGGGCGCGTCCGCAAAAATCATTGCAGGACTTTTGGAAACATTTTGTGAAAACGGCAAAACGCTTTCGCTTTTTGTTTCACATTTGGCCGAGTCCATTATGGAAAACTGCGACATTCCGATTCGCGTTGACGGCATTGACGCGGCCGGGCTTGACGAAAATTTAAATTTGATCGTAAACAGAAATCCGATTAAAAATCATATTGCAAAAAGCACGCCGGAATTGATTGTCGAGAAATTATTTTTGACATCAACAGGCGATGAAAACGCGTTTTATGAAAAGTTGAAGAAGAAGTTTGAAGCGAAGGATTGAATCAAGGAATCGAATCAAAAATCGAATCAAATGACTGAATTGACAGATTAAATCGAAAAATCGAATCAAAAGACTGAATCATAAAAACGAATCAAATGGCGGAATCAGAAAATCCAATGACGGAATAAGAAGATTTGAATTAAAAAATAAAATTAAAAAATAGAATTAAAAAATAGAATTAAAAAATAGAATTAAAAACCAAATGAAAATAGAATTAAAAGACAGAATTGAAAGATTGAATTTTCCAAAATTATAATAAAAAGATCAAGAAATGCCTGAATGACATGATACCTGTGAGTCATGTAATTATGCATTTCTTGATTGAAGATCAGTTCTGTTTGTTTCGTCTTTATTCGTTTTGTTTTTTCCTCTCTCTTTTATTTTTCATCTCTCTTCTTCATTTTTTAAAAGCATTTCGTATAATTCATCATCCGAAACAAGTTTTTTTCTTTTGGTTCTCCTCCCTTTTCCTGTTTTAGCCGGCATGTAGACTGCGTTTTCCTCTGCAACTACAGTCAGAGTATCGCAGAGTGTAAAAATCGCTTTCTGATGATCGTCTTTACTTTTGTGAATATGCGACGGTGTAATGTACAAGTCATAATATTCATCGAATTCTTTTTGATAACCCATTTTCTCATAATTATTTTTTATTTTGACCAAATCGGCATGAACTTTGATTAGATCCTGTTTTTGAATCAAAATCACCTCCAAAATCTGCAGTGCAGTTGCATTTGCGGCAAATGTGAGCAATGCCGAACCAAACACAATGAAAGCTGATTTCCCCCGGAGCCAAAAAAACACTCAGAACTCGCAGAATAAATATATTTCGAATTTTTCGGAGTAAGATTTATTTTGCAATTATATATATCTGGAAATGATTGTCGGTCGAAATGAAATAATTTTATCAAACAGATTAAATTATCATTTTATGACAAAACATACACCATTTGTTTTATAATCAACAAATATTGTAAAACAATCGTCGGACAATAATTATAAACAGTAAGTAAAGGACAAAGTTAAGGCAATTTTAGAATTTTTATAAAATTTCAAAAATGGATTTTTCATTTATGAAAAAATTGGAAATGTAAAAGAGTTGGAAATGTAAAAAATTAGAAATTATAAAAAAATGGAAATGTAAAAGAGTTGGAAATGTAAAAAAATTAGAAATTATAAAAAAATGGAAATGTAAAAGAGTTGGAAATTGTAAAAGAATTAGAAATTGTTAAAAAATGGAAATTATAAAAAAAATTGAAAATATAAAAAAATTAGAAATCGGAATATACAGGAAAAAATAGAATAGAACGAAGGAAAGAATAGAAAAAAGAACAATGAGTAAAAACAGTAAATAATGAAAAGTGATTTTTCACTTCTCATTATCTTGTTTTAATGTTTTAATGTTTTAATTTTTTATTTTTTGCCGCCCGAGAGCTTTTCTCGAAGATCGTCAAATGGTTTCTTGTCAATGCCTTCTTTCTTGTATTTTCGGGACATGACAATATAATAACCTGCAACAAGCAATACAATCACAACAATGATTGCGATGATGATTGTTACCGGTGTCCAAAACGGTGTTTCTTCAACCTGAACTTCAACTTTTAAAGAGTCTGAAATCTGCTGGTGACCGTAATTGTCTTCATACAAAATTTCGCTGTTGATTGCGTAAAGTTTGTCGTAAATCACGGAATCTTCATCCACGCTGATTTTGAATGCGGCTGTTACTTCTTCACCGGGATTTACGGTTCCGAGGTAGGATTGGTCGTCCGTCGTACTGAACGGCGTTGCCGTGCTCAAGCGGACATAAGCGCTTTTTGCCTGTTCTTCGCCGTTGTTTTGATATGTCACATACAGCATACCGTCGCTTTTTGCGGACAAACTTTGTTCCACATTGACAATTTCAAATTTGGTTGCTTCCTTGACTTTAATTGTTACGGGAATTTTTTGAGAAACGTCCTCATTGTACCAGTATGAAGCGTTCAAGTTGCGGATACCTGCAAGCGAACCGTTGTTATCAATTGCGTCCGCATCGTAAATTACATTTCTCAAGTGTTTATATGTCACATTCAAAGTTAATTCATATTCGCCTGCCGGAACATCTTTTTGGATGTCGACAGAGTAACTGAGCGGATTTGAAATTGCTCCCGATGACATACTTCCCGCTTCTTGCGGACCGGTTTTAACGGTAATGCCTGAAACATCGGATTCAAGGGTTGCGACAACACCGACAGCAGTCAAAATGGTATTAATATTTTCAAGTTCCATTTGCTGAAGAGTTGCATTCAATATAATGTCAACATTATTTCCGTTTTTTTTCACATCGTTTTCAGATTTGAAACCTTCAATCACGCCGTGATTTGACAGTGCCAACGGGACAGTTGCGGTTTGCCCGCGGGAGTATTCGCCGTTGCCCTGAACATTGACATGAATGTCAGGTCCGCCGTAGAATGAATAATAGTTGCTGCTCAAGCTTCCGTAATATGTTTGATTTGCTGCTGCACCAAGAACTGTCGGCGCCGCAGCGCTGAGGACAAGCATCGCCAAAAGTGCGGCGGTTATACATTTTTTAATCGTTGCCATAAATATCACAATCGGTTTTTATTTTTTAGATTATTTTTAATGTTAAGAATAATTCAATTTTAAGATTTTTTTTAATGTTAAGAATAACTCAATTTTAAGATTTTTTTTAATGTTAAGATTTTTTTTAGTGTTAAGAGATTTTTTAATGTTAAGAGATTTTAAATTTTATTTTTCAATGATTTCACAATGATTTCAATTTGATTAGTCTCACACTGATTATTCTCATTCTGATTTGTTTAAATTTAATTCATTCAGATTTCTTTGACAGATGTTTCGGATTCATCTTCTTTGCCGTCTTTTTTCTTTTTCTTCGCATAATCATACACGAGCGAAAGCACAACCAGAAGTATGACACCGACTAAAGCGTTCTTAAATGTGAAGAGGGAGAACGGATTGACCATGTCAATATCCAGTTTAACGCTCGGGGCGATTTGCAGTTTATCATCCTCATCATAATATCGGATGTCTGTATTCACGCCGTAAACTTTCTCAATCGCATCGGCATGCGCCGTAATCGGATAGTCGACAGTGACTGATTCTCCCGGCGCGACATCTCCAAGCAATGCTTTATTTCTTGTCGAACTCAGCGGATGCATTAAACTGAGTTTTGCTTCCGTGTTGTAAGCCGTCTCATCGCCGATATTTGTGTAAGTGACCGTAATCGTCTTTGTTTTTCCGGCTCTGATAGTTTCAGTGATATCAGATGTTTCGAAAACGGCACCGCTTGAAATATAAATCGGGATTTGGATTATTTCAGTGACCCCCGTATATTCCTGGACATATGAATCGGAATACAAAAACGTTGTAAATCCGTCGGTTCCGTTACCCGCTTTAATCATTTTCGCGTTGGACGGATATTTGTAATTGACCGTCATGTTGACAATATATTCCCCCGCGGGTGTTTCCGGATTGATCTTAATCGGAATAGAAACAACACTGTATGTACCGCTGTTCAAACTTTCCAAATAAGCGTAATCCCCGCTGTTGTCAATTTCAATATACGGACTGTCGCATACGAATTTCATATTAAGAGTTTCCGCATTGACTCTGTTTGCTTCAATCATCATTTCCGTCTGAGCCAATGTGTTTTGTTGGTTCATGTTGGAAGCTTCCTTTAAATACATTGAATAATTTTTAACTGTAATAACGTCTACACTTCCGTTTTGAACGTAATTCGCGCCTCCGGGAGCCGGATCCGGTTCATATATCCCCATACTTTCAATATATGAAGACAAGTTAGCTGCGATCACATATTCCCGATATGAGACTTTTTCAAGAAGTCCTTTGTTTGCAACGGCAATCTGAAGGGATGCCGTTTCGCCTTTTCCGAGTTCCTGATTTCCGCGAAGCGACGCGGTAATTTCAGGCTCGCCGTAGCCGACATAATAGTCAAGTGTGTCCGATCCCATAACCGGAATAAAACTTTCAGCGGCGGCCGGAGTGCAAATCGACATTAAAATAAATGCCGCTGCAATCCAATAACAGAATTTGGATTGCTTTTTGCTCGGGCGACTCTGTTTCTCCGTATGCGAGTTCGTAAAACCGAGTTCATTTCGGTTTTTTAACTGTGTATTTGTCGGATGATTTTGAATTTCACTGATTGTGCTCATTTAAATCATCTCCGTTTTCTTATTTGGTTTAATGATTGAGTAAATTGAATTTTTAAAATCACTTAACATTTGTTTGAGTCCTTTTTCTTTGAAACTGTCAAATGTAAGCATCAGCGGCGGGAACACAACGAATGAAGCTAAAAGCGTCATGAGCATGTTAATCACCGTCACCAGTCCAAAACTGGATATGATGCCAAAAGCCGATGCGGTCAGCGCGAGGAATCCGAAAATCGTCGTGGTTCCCGATACGACAAGTGCGATACCGGTGTTTGTCACAGCCGTTCTCATGGCTTCCGTTGCCTGCAAACCATGGCTTTTTTCTTCATAATAACGCTCCATTAAAAGAATCGAATATTCCGACCCCGCGCCCAATATCATACAGCCCATCACAGCAGTCATCGGTGTGTAAACGATATTGAAAGCGTACATAATCATGCCGGACCAGCCGATAACTAACGCAATTGTCACCACGGGGCCGAGCGCTTTGTAAACGTCTCTGTAGATGAGCAAAAGCGCGACAAACACTAACACGATACCAAGCATTGTCTGCTGAACACGTCCGGACAGCAGTGAATCCAGCAGCTCCGTGTACGGAACTGTGCTTCCGGTAATCGTTGCTGTTGTGCCCGGCGGTATTTGATACCATGTCAAATCTTCCTCAACAATTGCAACAAGCGTTTTAACGCCTTCCATCGGCAAATCACTCATCGCAGAGCCGACATCCAAGTTCAGAAGAAGCAAAGAATTGCCGTGCGAATACTGTTCCATCGTGCTTTCCGGAATCTGTTCGTAAATGGCGCGGATTTCTTCGTTCGTGTCGGGAATCACGCCGCCGTTATATTCTTTGACAATTTCTGCCAAACTTGCGGCGCCGTAAACATAATCCTGGTTTGCCGTCTGATACGTCCCGAACTCGTCCATCCATTTTAAAACGTGCGGCGACGAAATGTCTGCGGTCTGGATCATAATGTTGATCGTGTCCGTTCCGCCCATAACTGTCCCCATATGATAGAAATCGACGAGAGCCGGCATATCTTGAGGCATATACGTTTTAAAGTCGGTTTCTGCAGGAATTGTGGAATCCGCATAAAAACCAAGAACGCCTGTCACGATAGCGACCAAAAATATGGTTTTCTTATGACGAAGAGTAAAATCAATCACTTTGTTTAAAGTTGACGTAATAATATTATTTTCTGCATTCAATTCGTTTGTTCCGCATGCTTCCAAATCCGTTTTTTTCAACGTGGGGAGGAAACGGCTTAACGGGGACTTCTTTCCTGTTTCTTTTTCTTTGGCGTGCACTTTTTCAGCGAATTTATCCAAATAATAAAGGGAGACTGTTCCGAAGAATAAAGCTGCAATATAACAGGCAGTACAGCCGAGAATGAGAAGTTTTCCGAAATCCTGAATCATCGGAACGCTTGATGTTAAAAGTGATACGAAACTGACACAAGTCACAAAAAGCGCCGTCAGAACAGCCGGACCTGTATATTTGAAGGTGGAGATTAAAGCTTCTTTGCGCGTTGCGCATCTTGCAAGTTCTTCTTCCATACGGTTATGGAACTGAATGGCATAGTCAATACCGAGACCGATTAAAATCGGGAAGGCGGCAATGGTTACCATTGTCATATTTATTTTTAATAATCCCATTGCGCCGAATGTGTAGATAAGCCCCATGATGACGACAACTAACGGATACAGTCTCCAGCGTACGCCTTTGAAGACGAGACCCAGCGCGACAATCATAAGTAAAATTGCAAGAAGGAGCAATATCACCATGCTGCCGCCCATTTCCGTATTCATATCTGCCGAAAGTGCAGCATCTCCTGTTATAATCAAGTTATAGCCCGGCGGGAACACCGAAAAATTGGCGGCGTCTCTTGCCGCAGTCGTTATATCTTCTTTTTGCAGCTCTGAAAGATCCGCACTGTATTTAATTGCAATCAGCGAGTGTGTGTTGTCATAAATCAAACCTTCGTACACGGTCGGATTCAGAGCGACAAGTGCTTTGACTTCATCAATCGTAGACGGGATTTCACTTCGCCCTGTCACTTGTTCGTTTGTTGCTTTGATAATTGTCGCCGGACTCCCGACCGAATCTACTCCCGATACATTTTTCATTTGATTTTCAAAACGTTCGGTTGCTTTCAGGACGGCCGGATCGTAAACATTTGCTCCTTCCACCATGACAATAACAGATTCTTCACTGAACATGCTGTTATATTTGTCAAGGTCCTGATACAATTTGGAATCTTTTTGAATGTATGTATCCATTCCGGAATACATTGTAATTCCCATTGCACCGTATACAGCGACAAGAATCAGAACAACAAAGCCGATGAAGACTAATTTGCGGTTTTGATCTGCAAATTTCCCCATTTTTTCGAAAAGGCTTGTTAAAGACATAAAAATCCTCTGTTAAAATAAAAATCTTTTATAATTCGATTCGGTTTGTTGTTTTTAAATATTACTTGAATTTTACCTTTTGAAAAACACTATAAGTTATATAATTTCGTGTTTTGCTGCATTTTTTAATTCTTAGATTCATCTCTAATTTTCATGTTTTTAGATTCCGGATTTTTAAAATTTCGGATTTGAAACTCTTCTTTCTTCTTATCTTCTTCTTATCTAATAGATATCAATAAGATATCAATACAATAGATATCAATAGAAATTTTAATCAATGCCGAAATTCCTCGAGAAATTGATTTTAATATTATAATTAGTCCAAATATATATTGAATTTAATTTTCTTTACCGTTTTTAATTCATCTTTTTTTGGTTTTCAATTCTATGTATATTTATAAGTTAATTTATATATTTAGTCTTATGTATATACATTTGAGTTGGTTTATGGTTATAGGTTTTTGGATTGTTTGTTTTGGGGTGGTTTGAATTTGGGTTTGGTTTATGGGTTTTAGAATTCGTTTGGATGAATTGTGAATTTAAAGAAAATTAAATTCATTCGTTTTGGAATATAGACACATTCTTTCCTGAAAGGCTGCACCGCATCAAAGCGGGTCGCACAGTGTTGTTACCCCAAAGGTAATAGAATGGCACATTCGTAGAACACTGTCTTCCTATATATACATTTTCATATGTTGTTCTTTTCAGAGTAACAATTTTTTGATTCAATTTTTTTGTTGCTTTCTGTTTTCATTGTCTTTTGTTTCATTGTCTTTTGTTTCATTGTCTTTTGTTTCATTGTTTTCTGTTTTCATTGGTTCCTGTTTTCATTTTGTTACAAGGTAACGCCGAAGACCGTTAGCAGATTCAAAAACGATTCAGGAATGACAAGCGCGTCCAGGCCGCCCGTGTATATTCCGATCATGCTGAAAATGCCGCCGGCAACAAATGCGAATGCGGACACTTTTAAAAGTCTGTTTTTAAGTTTTGCATAATCCATTATGATTCACCTTTTTCTCTTTTGCAGTTTTGTTTACAGTTTTGGTTTTTCCGGCTGCGTGAATACATCCAAATTGAAAGAATAACGCCGAATAAGATCGCGAAAACGGAGTATTTCAGTATTTTCTTTTGAAGACTTTGTTCTGCCATTATTCCACCTCGATTTGAACGCCTTTCTTAAATTCATTGATCGTTTTTTTATTCAGGTCAATAAATTCGCGAAGAGCGTGATTTGACACGTAGATCAAAGGGGCCGTAAAACTGAGTGCCAGCAAGCCGCCGCCGAATGCGAACAAAAATGCGTTTCCGGCACCGGCTGTGTAATTCATAAAGCCGATAACAATTGCGCTGATCCCGACTGCAAAAAATGCGAGAGCAGTGAAGTATCCGATTCCGATAATCAATGCGCCTGCAAAAAGCAATAATCCTTTGATGACGTTTTTGCAGATTTTGATTGGAACAATTAAAGTTTGTGAAGTTGCGTTGAGCATATCCCTGTCGTCCATTGTTTTTTCCTTTGCTTTGATTTATTATTTTGATAATTGTTACAATTTGTTACTGTTACAATAATTACAATATTTTGTTTTATTTTTGGAGTAATGCTACAAAAATTGTTGTCACTAAAGTAGTAACAGTTTTATACAATACCCTGAAGTATCCTCGACTATATATAATTTGTTGTCACGAAAAGAGTAACAAATTTTTCAAAATCCGAAAAACAGAAATAAAAAACAATGAAAAAGAGTGATATAAACGGATTTTTATTGATTATGTTAAAATTAAATTTTAATGACAAAACTTGGAGAATAAAATTGATTATAAATTGACTGAAATTGTAATAATAATAATTTAAAATAATAATTTAATTTTCTTAAACGTTTTTCAAGTTCGAAATTGATTGTCTATGATTGTTTTTGGGTGGTTTTGGGTTGGTTTATGGTTTGTTTTTGATAGGTTGTTTTGGTTTTGGGGTTTGATTTTTTGTTGGTTGGTTTGTTTGGGTTGGTTTGTTTTGGGTTTTGTTGATTCGTTTTTGATTTGGTTTATGGTTCGTTTTGGGGGTTTTGGTTTATAGGGTTTAAAATTCGTTTTTCGAACTCGGGATTAAGAAAATTAAATTTATTCAGTTTGTTATCTGTTACGTACAGCTGCAACAGGGAGTCCATTGCGGCCGAGTTTTCATTTTTTTTCGTTTTTATACAAATACAATTCCATTCTAACACGAGGTATTGCATAGCATAGAAATGTTGTCACGACAAAGGTAACAAATTCCTATAATTCTGAAAGGTACAGTAAAGTATATAAACATTGTTGTCACATTTGAGGTAACCCTTTTAAAAACGTGTTGTAATTTCATTTATTTTAAAAAAACGATAACAGCATAAAAACAGAAATTGCTTTAACAGGTGCAGATTAATGATGACATTAAGCGGAAAAAGCGGTGAATTAATTTTCAATTTGAAAAAACTCGGTCTTTCGGAAAATGAGGCAAAAGCGTATATTGCGCTTGTTTTCAGAAAAGAGTCAAGCGCGCGTGAGATCCATGAATTTACGGACATACCGCGCGCGAAAGTGTATGAAGTATTGGAAGGGCTTGTCGAAAAAAGATACGCAGTCGTTCTTCAGGGAACGCCTGTTCATTATCAGCCGACTGAGCCGGAAGAATTGATTTTAATGCTTCGCGAAGAATTTGAATCGATTTCAACAAACATTTTGAAACAATTCGAAGAAATTGAATACCGGCACGCTGAAGATGACCCGAATCCTGAAACGAATATCCAGTATCTCAGAAGCGAATTTACGATTCGCAAAAAAGTCAATGAATTACTGGACGAATCCCGCAAGAATATTATTATTTTGTCGCGCTCCCCCGCGGCGCTGAAAAAAATCGAAAGCGATTTGATTTCCGTCAAAAAGCGCCTGAATCTGCTGATTTTAGTGGATGATGAAAAGGATTATGAAAACTTTTCACTGCCTGTCATGCAATATCCCGAAAGCGTTCAATCAATATTGAAGGAGCTTGAAGACAGCCATCTCACCAACCAAAGCTGTTTTATCATTACCGATGTGAAAAGAGCGATCGCAATCGGCAGCGACGAAAACAAGATGGAAGCGCACGTCATTACTCAATCCGTCATTGATTTCTTATTCAAGACGATTTATTACTTTATTATCAATGCCGATAATATCGTGCTTCCGGAAGAGTTTTCTCAATCTGAATCAAAACCGGCTGCAAAATCCGCGAAAAAAACATCAACGAAAAAACCGTGCTGCAGAACCACTAAAAATATTTCATAAAACCAATAAATTGCTAAAACATTGATGAAAAATATTTTCAATTCAATGGAAAATGAAAGCGATTGCAGAAAACAATTACAGAGAGTAATTTTAAAAAACAATTACAGAAAGTAACTTTAAAAAACATCGTTAAAAACAATTAAAAACGAAATATGAACGAACTTAATTGTTCGTTCTTTTTTTTGAAAAATGATGAAATTGATTAATAATCAATTCATTTTAAAATTTAACAAAAAGTTAAAAAATAAAATTGAAGAAATTATTTTGTGAGAGC
Organism: Methanimicrococcus hongohii; assembly: GCF_032594095.1. NCBI lineage: Archaea > Methanobacteriati > Methanobacteriota > Methanomicrobia > Methanosarcinales > Methanosarcinaceae > Methanimicrococcus > Methanimicrococcus hongohii. The sequence continues at coordinate 1,856,953 of NZ_CP131059.1, read as the reverse complement.
CTTCGGGGATCTCTTCATGTATCTTCTTTTGTGTCCGGAAGAGGTGAATCTCTGTGCCGGTCCCGGGTGTGCTTTTGTGCTCAATCCGTTCTCAACTTTCTTTGCGTTACCTTTTCTTCCTTTAACTCTGACCCAAATGATGCTTCCTGTCTTGCCCATAATCAGTCCTCCTATTCTTTATTATATTCCTTTAAATTAAATAATAAATTACGTTATGAATGTTATTTTGAATATTATTTCTATGAATGTCATTGAATTAAAAAACAATATCGTGCACGATATTACTAATTATTTTCATTCGTTGTGTTTTCGGATTGCCGCCGAGTAATCCTGATTTTACAATAAGTGTAAAATGATAAAGATTTGAAAAGTAATCGTCATCTTTAAGGTTTGACTATTACACTGTTTTACAAATATAAATCTTACGTCTTTCGTTTTAAATTTGAACATCAGGTTTAATAGATGAAATACCTTTTTTCGTTGATGAAAAAAGCGGAATCGGATTTGGAATATTTTGAAGACGAGAGAGAAGCGCTCGCAGGCTATTCGAAATCTCATTTTTTGGAAGTCGTTCAAGATGTGGGTTTTGAATGTGATTTGTGCGGCAAATGCTGCACGCACGCTTTTAACGATCACGTTTATCTGCTCAAAGAAGACGCGTCCCGCATTTTTGAAATTGATTCCGATGCTGTTATTCCGTCTCCTTATTTTGACTTCTGTGATCAAGACGGCCGCTTTTATGTTTCGGGCTACAGTTTAAAAACGCAAGGTGATGATGTCGGCAGCTGTATTTTTTTAGAAAACAACCGCTGCAGGATTTATGAAAAACGCCCGCTCATCTGCCGCGTTTATCCTTATATGATTCACCGCGAAGAGGACGATTCGGGTTTGTATGATTGGCGCGAAATCAGCGGTCTCAATGAACACGGACTTTACGGCGCCGAAATCAATGAAAATGAGGCTGCCGATATTTTTGAAATCACGAAAAAGTATGAATCGGGCTATATTTCCCAAGAAATCGAATTCTTACGCGCCGTCTCAAATCATTTTGACAAAAATAAGCTGAAACATATTCCGAAAATTTATGACAAGCGGATTCGGGATTTTGAAAAAGGCGAAATTGTAACGGTTTTTGTTTATTATGACGGTGCTTTTCATGAGCATCAGGCTCAAAGATGAAAATTAAAAAACGTGTGTCTGCTTTTTCATTTTTTTAATTTCGGGGCTTTGTTTGTTTATTTTTATTTTAAAATCAAGGTTCGGTTTGTTTATCATTTTAATTAAAAGCGGAGCGGCTCGCGCGCGGGCGAGTTGCTGCTGGGTGGCAGCGCAAACCTGGAGGTAGCGGCGGCACGTTCGCGAATGCGAACGGATACGATTAAAATGAGCAGATGCACGCAGCAACGCAAACCTGACCCGCAACGGCAACAATAAAAGACAGTTACAGATTGGCAGGCGTAGCAGGAGCCGAAAAGCAAAATTATAAGCTCAGCGGTTTTTTATTTTTCATTTCGTATGGGAAGAATCCGCCAAGTCTCGTTTCCTCGCTGCGCTCGGAAACTCAACTTGCGGGGGCGGTATTTGGTCTTTTAATTCAGATTTTTTCGATTGAAACATCATCTTTTATCAAAATTATTCAAAAAACGGAACGCCTTCTTTTTTTCAAAGATTAAACATTTTTTAGGGTTTTATCGGGCGTTCATGTTTAACGATTTTTGAAAAAGGGATGTTTAGATTTATCCGAAAATGAAACAAAAACGATGGATGAATTTGAAAATCTAAAGAAAAATGATGCAATTCGCGCGCGAGGCTGAATTCTAAAAAAAAGAAAAGGAAACGGAAAAAGAATTCCGTTTCATATTTTTATTTTAATTTTGATTATTGTTTTTGATCTAATTTTGATTTTTGATCTCGATCAGACCTGAACCGTGTTGCCGTTCAAAACATCTTCTTCGGTGACGTCAACTCTGACTTCGCCGGCGCTTGTTGTCACGGTGTAGCTGCCCATCGGCTGAACAGCGAAGTTGGTTTCACCGTCGATCGGGCCGGTTGTCGAATACGGAACAGTGAACGAATAAGCACCGCTCGCATCTGCTTTGGCAGTCTGGTTGTAGTTGAAGACACGGTTTTGGTTTGTCTGAATCGTCAAAGTCAATTCAACCGTTTCATTCGGCTCGACCGTTCCGCTGAGAACAGCGCCTTCCACAAATTCAAAGATTTTAACGTAACCGGTGTTGTTTTCGGTCACATTCTGTGAATAAAGCTGGTTGTAAAGGCTCTTGTAGAAGATTTCCTGCTGAGACATGTAGTAGCTTGAATCGTATTTCGAAGACTCGTAAACCATACGATATTGTTCCATACTGACAGCGTCAAGCATATGCAGGCGGTAAACCATCGAATTGAAATAACGGTCGCTGCCGATGAAAGTACTCGTCTGTCCGCTGATGTTGTACGTCACATAATAGTCATTCGTATCCAAAGTCCACGCCGTCATCGCATAGAATTTGCTCATACCGGACGCCATTTCAATGTCCGTTACAACGTAACGGGCGCCGATCATGTCTTCGCGCGGGTCAATGTCGATCAAATAGCCGGTTGCTTCTTCTTCCGATTCTGCAACGAAAAACGGAGCAGCACCCGGAATCATATCATCCGTGATGTTGCCGCGGCGACCGCCGACACCGAACTGGAACGGATTGGCGTTAACCATACGCTCGCCGATGACTTCGAGCCAATGACCGTAGTCCCACCACGATAAGACGCCGTAAGCGACACCCGGATAATCAAACGGAACGGTACTGGCCTGATTTTCAAAGAATTCTATACCAATACCCGAACTATTATCGGCAACACCGTCACCGTCAGCATCCTGAAGCGGTTCTTCGTATATGCCGTGCCAGTCCAAGCCGACTTCAGGCGTATTGTCGCGCAGCCACAAAGACGCATCGATCCAAGCGTCATTCGGACCGCCTGTTCCTGCCGTATATTGCTTTGTCATTGAATAAGTCGGAACCAAAATGACCGCAAGCGCAATCACCAAAACAACTGCCGCAATAACGATCTTTTCATTACCGTTGTCGACTGCTTTTGCTTTGACCTTTGAAGATTCACGGCGGGATTGTGCTCTGTCCTGCTTGGAAGAATAAATCGGCGCAGCTTCTTCTTTCTTGGATTTGCTGTCTTTTGAGAGATAATTTTTCTTAAAGAGCGCCCACGCTTCATCCGCTTTCACGGCGCGCATGAGTTCCATGAAGATCCAGGACGTCAAAATGAGGACCGGAACCACGAAGTAGTAACTGAAACGGTTCTGCTGAACCAAAGCCCAAAGCAGAATAATTGTCCAAACAACAAGAAGGATTTTTTCCATGCTGTTGTTTTTAACCGCAATGTAAGCCATGATCGGCAAAGCGATGATCCAAATGAATCCCATGACAGAGAAAGTTGTGTACAAGTCAACTGCTTCTCCGGATGCCAAAACAAGCAAAAGGAAAGCAACCGCCCAAGCAGCTAAGAACCCTTTCTTGACATTTGCGCTTTTAATGTAAGAAGTTGCCATAAACGGCAGAAGAATCAGGAAAATCGCAATCAAAGCCGTGAACAAAAGCGGATTGACATCGCTTCCGAAGAACGGAGACGCTTCACCGATCGTCGTTGCGCCGCCTGTTCTTGTAAAGAAACTGACAAGACTGAGAAGCATATTTTTAACGGTCGTTGAAACCAAAACACCGACAAGAGTGACGACGACAACGAGCCCTGCCAAAATGCCGGGGTAATAAAGTCTGTTCAAATTCTTCTTTTCAAGCGCGTAGGAAAGAACGGCCATGAAGACCATTGCAATAATACCTGCACTGAGCGCCAGAACGTGAAGCAGTTTGTATTCACCAATCTGCGGCGTGACAGCGATAAACAGCAAATCAATGATGTAAATAATGAGACCCGTCACCGCAATGAAAGCCGTTCCTTCGCCTTTGAGGTGATTGATCATCATTTGAACCGTGATGTAAATACCGATAATGAACGCGAAGAGAAGAGCGCCTTCCCAAACAAGCGTGTAAGTGCCCATCGCCAAACCGGTTAAAATCGCATAGGGCAGAATGGATTTGAATGTCGAAAGTCTTCCTTTGAAAATATCTTCATACGTAATGTTTTTGCCGCGGGCTTTTAAAAGCGTCATGACAAGGAACAAAATAACAAGTGAACTGAAAAGAACTTCGGCGACGTGGTGGTCGTTGAAGCCGATGATACTTCTTGACAGGAATTGACCCGGAGCGACCGCCAAAAGGAAAGCCGTCATGAGACCGATGTTTCTGCTGTCAAAGAGTTTCTTTCCGACGAAGTAAGCGATAACGACACAAACTGCCGCCAAAATACAGGGCCAGTAAGCTGCAACAGTCATCGCGAACGCTTCGGTCGTGTTTCCTGTGATAAATTGAAGGATTTTAATGACAGTTGCCAAAATCATATCATAAAGAGGGGCGAATGCCTGAGGCGTTCCGTAAGGATAAGTGGTTGCCGGATCAAACCAAAGATAAGTCGGGAAATTTTCAAGCAGGAACTCCACGTTTCTCCAGTGGTACCAGGGGTCATTCTCACCGAAGCGGATGAATCCGTTTTCCATGAAAACGCCGTCTCTTGGAAGAATACGGATGTAAAAAGCAAGCAATGCGGAAAACAGGACACCGATTCCGTAAAGAAGGCTTTTCATCAAATTGTTTTTGTCTTTATACTCATCTAAGAAGCCTTTCTTCTCGGGCTTCGTTTTCACGTCTTCCGGCGACGCTGCCGCTTCGGAACGGACTTCATATGATTCTGCCACCGTTACGGAATCCGCGTCAACGGACTCTTCAACAGTATAGTCAACCGTAACAACGGTATCCGAATCATCAGAAGTGCGGCGTTCAGAAGTTTGTTTGCGGATAGTTCTTTTCGCCAAGATAATAACCTCTATGATACAATATTTGATACAATACGCGATAAAAAGTATTGATACAATACACGATAAAAAGTATTGACAGAATACTCTAAAAGTATTGATTCAACCCGCAAAAACGCAATGCGGCAAAAATGAATCAAACACCCGTAATAAGTAAGACAATAATTCTATACAAGCTATTTAATTTTAACCTGTCTCGCCTCCTCTTTAAGCTTTTCGATTTTGAAAAAAGAGTAAAGTTTATGAAAGTTCAGACATTGTTTCATTTATGATTTTCAAAAACTTGTCCGAGCTTTCCGACTCGGATTTAAACCAAATGCTTTCGCGCGGGAAGGGGCTTGCAGATGTCGGCTCCGCTGTGGACGCAATCTTAGAGAATGTGAAAACGAATGGAGACACAGCGATTTTAGAATACGCCAAACAGTTTGATAAGGCGGATTTAAAAACGCTTGCCGTCACGCCGGCCGAAACAGAAGAGGCAATCGCATCGCTTGACCCGACTTTGATGAAACACTTAAGGCAAGCCGCTGAAAACATCCGCCGCTTCCACGCCGCGCAGCTGCCCAAGGAAATCTGGTACATTGAAGAGACGCCCGGCATCGTTCTCGGTCAGAAAACGATTCCGCTCTCAAAGGTCGGCTGCTACGTTCCCGGCGGGCGCGCCAGCTACCCGTCAACTGTTTTGATGACGGCGCTGCCGGCAAAAGTTGCGGGCGTCTCCGAAGTGATCGTCTGCACGCCTGCACGCGCGGACGGAACGGTGCACCCGCTGACGCTTGCCGCTTGCAGAATTGCAGGCGTTGACAAGATTTTCAAAACCGGCGGCGCACAGGCGATTGCGGCCATGGCTTACGGAACGGAAAGTATTCCGCAAGTGGACAAAATCGTCGGCCCGGGAAATGTGTTTGTGACGTACGCGAAAATGAAAGTGAGAGAAGAAGTGGAAATTGATTTCCCTGCCGGTCCGAGCGAAGTTTTGATCATTGCCGATGATTTTGCCGACCCGAAAATGACGGCGTCAGACATTTTGGCGCAGGCGGAGCACGATCCGAATTCTGTTTCCGTATTGGTCACGCCTTCCGAGAAGTTTGCGAAAGCAACGATGAGCGAAGTTGAAAAGCAAACGGAAACGGCGAAACGAAAAGAAATTATTGAAGCGTCTTTAAAGAATTCGGCGATCCTTTTGACGAAAAACATGGATGAATGTATTGAATTTTCAAACAAATTCGGACCCGAACACTTGCAAATCATGGTTGACCCGCAAATCGAAGATTCGGTTTTGAATCAGATTCAAAATGCCGGATCTGTTTTTGTCGGCAATTACGCGCCGGTTCCGGCGGGCGATTACGCGTCGGGAACAAATCACGTTCTGCCGACGTCAGGTTATGTTCGGATGTATTCCGGATTGAATACGGCTCACTTTTTGAAATCGTTTACGATTCAAAGGATCAGTAAAGAAGGTTTGAGCGAAATCAAAGACGCCGTCATTGATTTGGCGGAAACGGAAGGGCTTTTTGAACACGCGGAAGCGATCAGAAAGCGTTTCGATGAGTAAATATTTATAAAAATCATAACATATGAAATTACAATCAAATAAAATTGATTTAAATGAATGAATTATTGATTCGTTTCAGGTGAATTAAAAATAATGAATATATTAAATCAATTAAAAATAATCGAATTGGAATAATTAAATTAAAAGTAATTGAATTGGAATAATCAAATTAAAATAATTGAATTAAAAACGAAGTTGGAGAAAAACTCATGTTTGCACACCCCGACTTTTCAAAAGTCTCAACCGCCCACAGCACCCGAAAAATAAAGGATATGACGGATGTTTTAATGGACAAAACGTGGATTACGTATCCCGATAAAATCCTTTACGATATGTACCGCGAGGTCCATCTGTCGGACGCCGAGCTTTTGGAAATGAAAAAAGCGCAGCTTCGCTACGATATTACGGTGATTCCGCCGTCAATGCTCGGTCCGGAATTTGTGAAAACGGCAGGCCACTATCATCCCTGTCCCGATTATTGCAGCGCCGAAGGAGCCGAGATGCTTTCGTATCCCGAAGTGTATCAGGTGATTCGCGGAACGGCGACGTATCTTCTCCAGAAAAAAGATTTATCCGATTTCATTATTGTTGAAGCGAATGAAGGCGATGTTGTTTTGATTCCGCCTAATTACGGACATGTCACGGTCAACGCCGACAGTGAAGAGCTTGTGATGGCCAATTGGGTCTCAGACGCTTTTGATTCAGAATATGAGCCTGTCCGATGCAGAGCGGGACTCGCTTATTACGTCACGGAAGACGGAATCGCTCAAAACGGCAATTACGATAAAATGCCGCCGCTTTCGTACGGCAAGCCGAAAAGTTATCCTGAAATTGATTTGTATTCCGGCGTTGATATGTACGGTTTGGTCAATGATTTGGAAAAATTGGACTTTTTGGTCAATCCGCAGAATTATCCCGACTTGTTTAAAAAACCGTTTTATGAATGCTGAATCATAAAACATTTTCTTATTTTTGATTTGATTTAAAAACGGGCATTCCTCTTTAAGAGATTATTAAAAATGATGCGGCTCGCGCGCGGGCGGCGCGGCAATTGCCTGTGCACCCGGATTTTCATGTCTCGGAGAATATTTTAATACTGCCGATGCTTTTTAGCTGTATGGCTCAAACGGCGGATATTTTTTCAAATATCGGAAAAAAGGGAAAAAATAAAAGCGAAGACGGCGGCGACGACGGTGATACCGGTTCCGTTCGTTCTCAAACTTTTGTTTCTCTCCTTTCGCAATTCGGATTGACCGCCATCGGTTTTTTGAGCACGATTTATTTTACGCGGGTCGTGGATCCTTCCATTGTCGGCGTTTACTTTTTGTTCTTTTCATACAGCGCGCTTTTCTATCTGTTTTCGGAAAGCGGAATCGGCGAATCAAGTGTGAAACTGATCAGTGAAGGGAAGGAAAGGAATGAATATTATACGGCGTCGATGACGCTTCGCACGATTTATTTGATTTTATGCGTCGGCTTGCTGTTTGTTTCGGCTGTTATTTTCCCGAACTCAACCATAATGGAAACGGGAATTTTTTGGTGGATCATTGCCGCGCTGATCATTGATTACTTTTACAACAGTCGGATTTATGCGGCTTACGCGGACGGAAAAGTCAATGCTTTTCAAGTCTCTTTGTTTCTGAACACTGCCGTTCGTTCTTTGTTTCAAATTGCCATTGTCTATCTCGGTTACCATTTATTCGGTTTGACGGGCGGTTTTTTGGTCGGCATGATTTGCGCCGCGGTCTTTGCGCACCGTTATAATCAATTGAAATTGGTGAAATTTTCAAAGGAACATTTCAAGCGCATTTTAACTTATGCGGTTCTGATTTTTTTGGTGATGAGCTGCTATTTGATTTATCAGAATATTGATGTCGTGATGATCGGTCAATTCATGACGGAAACGGAAGCCGGGATTTACAGAATCGTTTATCAATTTTCGATGCTCGCCGGACTTGCGGCAACTTCCGTGAAAGCTGTTTTGTATCCAAAATTCAGCGCCTGGAACGAAGCAAAAGATATTGAAAACATTACAGCCGGGCTTCGGAACGGAACGTCTCTTTCGCTGATGCTTGCGATTCCGATTTTCTTCAGCTTTTTGATTTTGGGATACGATTTCATTTCACTCTTTTACGGCGACGCCTATGTCTCAGGTGTTACGGCATTGTTTTTGCTTTCGTTCATTCAAATCATTACCGTTTTTATGTATTTGCAAAGCATTTGTTTAAACGCGATCAGTCACCCGAAATTGGCATTCATTTCAATTGCGGCCGGAATCGCGGCAAACGTGATTTTGAATATTATTTTGATTCCGATGTACGGCATGGAAGGCGCGGCGGCGGCAACCGTTATTGCGATGATTTTGAACTCGTTACTGGCGTATCTGTTTTTAAGAAAAGTGATTCCTGTCAGTTATAATTGGAAATCCATCGGCAAAATGGTGATTGCATCGCTCATCATGTGCGCCTTCCTTTTAGGATTCAAATATGTGCTGCCGATCACGAATGTGATTTTGCTTTTAATTGCGTTTACCGTCGGCGGTCTTCTTTACGGCTTGATTATGCTGAAAGCCGACAAATCGATTCATGATGAAGTTTCGGGAATGGCGGAAACGTTTGGAATTAAGTGGCCGAAATGGCTTTGATTGAATAATGAAAATTGAATAATGAAAAAATCAGAATTCAATATAAAAAATTCAACGAATCTTTTGTTTCCGCCGATTTTGGATTTCGGGTCAAACCGAAACATCCGATTTTCAAAAATCGGTGAAATCCGAACGCCCGATAAAATCCTAAGAAATATTTAATCTTTGAAAAAAAGAAGGCGTTCCGTTTTTGAATAATTTTGATAAAAAGATGTTTCAATCGATTTTTGATTGAATAAAATTTCAAATACCGCCCCCGCAATTTGAGTTCCGGGCAGCGCGAAGCGGCGAACCGGACTTGAAACGAAGTTTCAAGTTTCCGAAGCGTAGCGGAGGAAACGAGACTTGGCGGATTCTTCCCATACGAAACAAAAAATACAAAAACCGCTGAGTTTTAATCGTTTTCCGGTGTCTGCCAAGCCTGCCAGTCTGCAACTGTCTTTTTGCTGTCGGTTTCCGGCTGAGCCTGCTCGTCTGCAACTGTCTTTTAATGTTGCTGCGACGTGGCAGGTTTGCGTTGCCGCTTGCATCTGCTCTTTTTTTAGTAATCCGTTCGCATTCGCGAACGTGCCGCTGCTACCTTCAGGTTTCTGTTGCCGCTGCTACCTTCAAGTTTCTGTTGCCGCTGCTACCTTCAGGTTTCTGTTGCCGCTGCTACCTTCAGGTTTCTGTTACCGCTGTTACCTTCAGATTTCTGTTACCGCTGCCACCTTCAGGTTTGCATCAAAAGCCGCCGCCGCGCGCGAATTCCCTCATTTTCAAAAAATAATTCAAACCCGACCAACAATTTTTATTTTCAATTTTGCGAAAAAACGGCGAAACGGTTTAATCTCTAAAAAGAAATCAAGTAATTCATTCAAATTTGAAAAAACAAAAAATAAACCAAATTAACGAAACAAATTAACGGACAAACCTCCCATGACCGTCACAAATATCCCCTGTCCCGTATCGGAATTGTTTACGGGATACGAACAAATTCTGTTTATTGATGTCGAAACGACCGGACTTTCGGTTGAAAAGAATCAAATCATCGAACTTGCCGCAATCCGGCGCTGTGAATACGAGCCTGACACGACAGATGAACGGGAAATTGATATTTTGATCAAATTGCCCGAGGGCGAAAAGATTCCCGCCGAAATCGTTGAGCTGACAAATATCACGGATGAAATGCTTGACGAAGAAGGAATAACGGAAAGCGTTGCCGTTGATGAATTTTTGAATTTGTTCAATCCGGCTGAAAAAACACTCATCATTGCACATAACGCACAGTTTGATATGTCTTTTGTTTTGAAAATGCTTGAAAAATACGACAAAAGCATTCCCGTTTCATTTGATATTTTGGATACATTTACGATTTTAAGAGATCGAAAAACTTACCCGCATTCATTGAGCGATGCGATTGATTATTATCAAATTGAAGGCGTTGAAAATTCCCACCGCGCCATCGACGATGTAAAAGCGCTTTGTGAAGTCGTCAAACATATGAAAGCAGAACGGGATGATTTGGAAGATTACATCAATTTAATCGGCGTACACCGCGTTCACGGTTTGATGGGCGAAAAGATTGACGGCATCACTTACTGCGTTCAAATGCTCGGCCTAAAAAATAAACGGCTACCAGATTTTCTGAAAGAAGGAAAAAGGATTTATGACCCGAAGAAATTGGAAAATACGCGACCGCTGCACTTTAAAGAATGAAACTTTCAACAATTCAAAAAAGAAATCATTTTTGACATTTAAATTAAAATGAGGAACAACAGCCGAAAATTCGTTTTTGAACTTTCGGCTTCGTTTTTGGTTATTTTTTGGTTATTTTTTGGTTATTTTTTGGTTATTTTTTGGTTATTTTTTGGTTATTTTTTGGTTATATTTTGGTTATAATTTGTTTTTAGTTTCTTTTCAGATGATGCCTTGTTTCATCATGGCGTCGGCCACTTTTAAGAAACCTGCGATGTTCGCGCCGGCCAAAAGATTGTCGTCATCACCGATTTCTTTGGCGGCGGATTTAGATGCCGCGAAAATGTTTTTCATGATGACTTGAAGTTTTTCATCGACTTCTTCAAAAGTCCAGGACAATCGCATTGCGTTTTGCGTCATTTCAAGACCGGAACACGCAACGCCGCCCGCGTTACAGGCTTTGGCGGGACCGAAGTAGATGCCTGCTTTTTGGAAAGCGGCAACCGCGTCAAGCGTTGAAGGCATGTTTGCGCCTTCCGCGACAAATTTGACGCCGTTTTGAATTAATTTTTCGGCGGACGCTTTGTCAATTTCGTTCTGCGTCGCGCACGGGAGTGCCACGTCACAGGGGATTTCCCACACATTTGTGCTTCCTTCGACGTATTTTGCTTTCGGTCTGAACTGCAGATAATCTTTAATTCTGCGGGCTTCGACTTCTTTGAGCTGTTTGACAATGGCAAGATCGATGCCTTCTTCGTCGTAAATGTATCCGCCGGAATCGCTGCACGTCACGACTTTTGCGCCGAACTGCTGCGCTTTTTCAATCGCGTAAATCGCGACATTTCCGGAGCCGGAGACGGCAACTGTTTTGTCTTTAAGGGAAGTGCCTTTGTCTTTGAGCATCTCGTTTATGAAATAGATCAAACCGTAGCCGGTTGCGGGCGTTCTGCCGAGGCTGCCGCCGAATGTCAGCGGTTTGCCGGTCAAAATGCCTTGACTGCTGGAGTTGGACAATTTTCTGTACATGCCGTACATGTAGCCGATTTCACGGGCGCCGACGCCGATGTCGCCTGCGGGAACGTCAACGTCTGTTCCGATGTGTTTGTATAATTCGGACATAAATGCTTGGCAGAAACGCATGACTTCCGCGTCGGATTTGCCTTTCGGGTCAAAATCGCAGCCGCCTTTGCCGCCGCCCATGGGAAGTCCGGTCAATGAATTTTTGAAAATTTGTTCAAAACCGAGGAATTTGATAATGCTTTGATTGACTGTCGGGTGGAATCGAAGACCGCCTTTGTAAGGGCCGATTGCGCCGTTGAACTGAACGCGGAATCCGCGATTGACATGAACTTTTCCCGAGTCGTCCATCCACGGAACGCGGAAATAAATCATTCTCTCGGGCTCGACAATTCTGTCCAAGATTGCCGCTTCAATCAATTCGGGTTTCTTTTCAAGAACCGGAATCAATGAGTGGAGAACTTCATCAACGGCATTGTAAAACTCAACTTCACCGGGGTTTCTTCTTTTAACATCTTCTAAAACCCCTTCGACGTAATTTTTGGCATCCATAATTATAACCTCAATTAATTAAATTTGAGTTATTGTTAATAAAGGTAATCGTTTACAATGATTTAAAGATATGAAAGAAGAGAGGGTTTGTAAACCTTTGAGGTTTGAGATTTTGAATTTTACGGGGTTGGGGATGATTAATGGTTAACAATTGGAATAAATCATCTAAATTATATCTTAGAAGTTTTCATAAATTCAATTAATCCCCGAAATAATAAGAATAACCATAATAATAATCAGCACCGCCGAAATGAAATAACAAACTTTATTTTTAGCAGGATTTTCAAAATCAACCGCTGCAAAAAATCCCGACAATCCGGATAATAAACTGAGCAACAGATAAAACGGAAAAATACGGACAGCCACGTCGATTCCGTCAATCAGAAACGAATATAAACAAAAAAATAACGGAATTAAGAATCCGAATAAAAAAGATTTCTTTTGATTTTTTGAAAAGAAACCGTAAAAAAGGGAGCCGAAGAGAATAAAAATAAAGGGGATTCCGGATGGAATAATAAAACTGATGATGTATAAAACAAACAATATCAAAAATAATTTGTTGTTTGTTTTTTCAGTTTGATCAAAATATCCGGACATTTTTGAAACCTTTTACTTTTTAATAAATTACCAAGTGCTGTAAAAAAGCACAACTTCAATAAAAATGATAATCAAAGCAAGAACGATAAAGATTGAATATTTCCATTTGACAGAACGATCCTGAGCCGTTAAAAATCCCGGCAATCCCCAAATAACAGAATAAATCAGATATTTCAAATAAATGTCAAACTCAAACAGATCTGTCCGAGAATAATATGTAAAAATTTCGAAGACAAACCAAGTCAAATAAACCGAAAGTCCGAGAAGATAAGATTTAACAGGGTTTTTGGAAATGAAGCCGTAAATAAAAGACCCGAAATAGAAAATAAAAATTGCGATCAGAGAAAAAACGATAATTTCATTTAATAGAAGAGAAATCAGAAAAATACAAAATAATGCAATGAACAAAGCCGCCTGATTCTTTTTATTTAGATTTTTGAGAGAAATCATTAAAATAACGGCTGCAAAAAGTAAAATTACAGCGGGTACAAGCTTCAAAGACATCGAATAAAACATTATAATCACCTGAAATTTTTAAAAAACTTTCATCCAAAACGGCAAGGTTCCGATAACAAACAAAATACCTGACAAAAGAACACCGGCAATCAAATGATTTGAAGTGACTTTCCAAGAGAAAAACGGAACTTTTCCTTGACCTGTATGATAAACTGCACCTGACGCTCCTCCGAGATAGCCCAAAATTAAAAAAACGATAAAAGAGAACAAAGGTGTTCCGACTGCTGCGTATAAGTAAAAATAGAAGAGACTATTATTCATGATGTGAAATCCCATAAAAACAAGGCAGAGAAACGATAACGGCATGAATATACCAAACAGTTTCGATTTTGAAACATTTTGAGAAAATAAACCATAAACTGTCGGTCCAAAAATTACAAAAATCGAAAAATATCCGATTCCGAAAATTTTAACGAGATATGGAATATCAATATCCGGCAAGAAATAAATTTGAGAATAAATGTAAGTTGAAAATGCAAATAGAATAAAAGAAATCAGAAAAACAATATCATTTATACTTTCTTTTTGATTAAATATTCCTGCCATTTCAAGCACCCGATTTTTTCAAAGATTTACAATATTTTTCACTTTTTCAACGATTTCATCTGTATGATAACTGCCGATTGTAAACATAATACCTATCAAGAACCAAACAACAGCTTCGCCCCAAACAACTAAGAAAGCGGAAGTCGGGTCTGAAACGGATGAAAAAGAAGGTAATCCGACATACCATCTGTAAATAATGATAAAAACCCATATTGCCGGAATAATCATCACGAACAGGAGTTGAATACCGAGATGATTCTGCCGGGTTTCTTTTCTACCCTTCCCGAAATAATAAAGCGGCAAAAATATGACCGCCCATACTGATGCAGCTGTCGCAAAATATGTTTCCTCAGGATTATGATAAGCGTAAACGCTTGCTGCACAGATTATTAAAAATGCAAAAATACTGCCAAAAATTGCAATCAATTTTTTTGTTTTGAGTTCCATAATCTATCTCTATTTTTGATGACTGTCGAATATATATAAACAGCGGACGAAAACTTCATGTAAAAGGTAAATAGGAAAGAAAAGTGAGGAGAATAAATGCGTTTTTAAATTTTTTAAGAACGAATAGAATTGAAAAAGATAAAATAATTTTAAAAATAATTTTAAAAATAAATTACCAAATAAAAAGCGATCGCCATTAAAATTGATAACACGGCAAGCCCGTAGCAAAAGATTTGATTAGATTTGTTTTTCGTCTGATACGCCGCAAAAAAACCGGAAACGCCCAATAAAAATGCGCCGGGCAAGAGCGTCGCCGAATCTGCAATCCATTGATCGGGATAATAAGAAGAAAACGGCAGCCTGTACAAAATCATCATGAAAAGCGACAAAAATCCGACGATGAAAGACATAATCGATCTTTTCGATAAGTAACCGAACAAAAGCGGATTGACGACAAGCAAAATGAGAAAGATAAACTGGCCGAAAAAGAAAACGGAATGGAAAACATAACCTAAAAAGCAAACCAAAACCAAAACAATTGCCAATAAAAATATTTTGAAATCATTAAATTTTTTATTTTGATTATAAAATTCCATAATAAACGCCTCTCTATGAATAAAATTTAAATTATCGGTAAAATCCCGAAAACATAACCAATATCACATAAACGATTAAAAACAAAATCAAACCGTAATAAAACAAATTCAAATATTTCTGTTTCCCTTCTTTCTCTTCATTTTCCGGCTGATAAGACTGAGCAAGCCAAACGCTGACAGCACCGCCGACCGCAAACGCCGCATATTGAAGTATTATTTTGCCGTAAGCCATGAGATCATTTTCAGGAGGGGTAAAGATAACGACTTTTGGAAACGGCCAAACAGAATCTAAAAACAAAAGATACGAATTGAACGGCACAAATATTACAACAGGTATCAGAAACGCCAGCAAAAGCGATTTTTTAAAGTTCTGAGAAATCAAAGAAAAAACGGCGGGACCAAAAATGATCAGAATCAAAGTTATGACTTGCAAATAATAAACCGTCAAACTGTTTGTATAAAACAAAATGCTGATAAACAGAATATAAGAGAGAACAGCCGCTCCCAATAACCCGACAAATAAAAGATTATTCATTTTTTCCGATTGATTGAACAAGCCTGCCATATTTCATCCACCCGTTTTGTTTCAATTAATCCCCGCAAAAAAGAACATGGCTGACGCAAAAAGAAGTGCTAAAGCAAGTATACGGCACAGAAGTTGTTTTCTTTGATCCGAATTTTGAACTGCGATAAAATATCCGATGCCGCCGTTTAAAATTCCGAGTGCCAAGTAAGTAAAGATTCCCGAAACGATTCCGAGAGGATTATCTAAGAATGGAAAGGAATTTGTTTCGATGATCTCATACAAAAGCATGAAAAGGAACATAGAAAACCAAATCAATGTCCCTAAAATAAAAGATTTTACAGGGTTTTTGGAAATGAAACCGTAAAAAATGCTTCCGGCGATGAGCAAAAAAATAAAAATCATCTCAGCATATGGAATACGGATATCACTGTAAAGACAGAATAAAGAAAGAATAAACACTATCCAAACCGCAAAAGCCAAGCATGTATTGACTTCTTCACTTTGCCCGAATAATCCGCCCATAAAAATCAAAACTCTCTCTTTCAAATATAAATTACAAAGAATTAAGAGATGATAAAGCTTGTTGAAAATAAAACGGACGGAAGAAAAGAAACACAAAAATAAAAAAAACAAAAAACAGAAGAGAAAAATCTTCTGATTTCCTGAATTAAATGAAATTAAATTTCTTCATTTGCAGAACATCGAAGTCGATCAAAATCTTTGATTCCGGAATCAACAAGTTTCTTGTAATAAGCAACTTCATCAAACGAATCGATTCCTTTTTTATCGAAATCTTCCAAAAGAACACGGTCTTTTTGCGTGAAAATGGTACATCTTCCGTCCAATTGAGTTGTCGTAATGAAAAGATAAACTTCGCCGACTTCAATCAATGAATCGCCGCGTTCGATAAAACCGTAATATCCTTGATCATATTTTTCAAAATCATCCAAAGTCGCATTGCTTTCACGAATAAATTCTTTTTGAATATAGTCGCCGGTATAATAGCCGCCGATTTGTTTCAATTCAATTTCATTTTTAAGTTCGGGACCTTTGATGAGTTCAATAATTTCAACGTCAAACAAATTGTAAGGATTTCTGAGTTCATTTTCAGGAGCTTGATAGTTTCCATTGTGTTTGACAACTTTTCCGACAAAAATATGATCACAATAAGCAACATTGAATTCGTCAGACGTTTTGCCGTATTTTTCCATGTCGGCGTCATAGGCTTCAATCATTTCAAATGTGCCGGCTCTTAATCTTTGGTAGTCTTCTTTTGTGACATCTTGATTATAAATTTCTGCCATTCTTTTTTTATATATTTGAAAATCGTATTCTGCCTGTTCTTCAGACATTTTATTGTAAGCAATATTGGAATCAGTATTTGAATCAAAAGAACTGACTGCAAGCAATGAAACGGTGAACAATGAAATTGAGATGAGGAGAAGTATCAATATCGGCAGAGTGTATTTTCGATTCATTTTAGAAGCCCGCATTTTGAATGACAGTCTTTGGGTGTTGATAAAGTTTTATGTCACCAACATTACGAAACGATAGTTACGCCTATTACAATATTTCAGGCTTATTTACATTGCTTAATCCAACATAATAAAAATGTAAATTACAAAAGTGATAATAAAAAACATAATTCCAAAAGCTATAAGCATCATTTTTCGGTTTTTATTGTCCAAATGTTGAGCCAAAAAATAGCCGGGTAAACCCCATATGATTGACATAACAAGTGTCCAGCCGATTGTTCCAAAATATGCTGCAAATAAATCGAATATATTGCCATATTCCGGAAAACTTTGAAACATATTAAAAACTAGATAGATTGGCCACAATAAAAATCCGATTAAAAAAGAAGACACTATATTCTTAGAAAGAAGAGCGTAAATTACACTCGCAAATAAAATAAAAAAAGCAAAAGCTAGAGAAATACTTGAGTTCTGTACTCCGATAAACATCAGATACAGAATTAAAACATAAATGAATAATAAAAAAATAAAAAGAGTGCTATCAAGCACTTCTTTTCTGACATTAAGATTCATGGATCTCCTTATCGTGTAATTACTGTTGCATTGCCATTATTAGTTGCTCCGGCACCAAAAGTTCCGGAATTATTAAGTCTTTGAGAATTTTGTTGTACCCGCCAACCTGCATTATAGAAATAATTGCACACGACATATTCTGCATATTCTAAATTAACAACTTTATGTGTAATACCATAGTCACTCAAAATTGCACTGTCTTCGTGAGCTCCTCCGACTACTGAACCATCAGACAATTGATAAATCCGGACATGATATCCACCATTTCTGCGTTGTTGAGTTTCCCCAACACTAAGGGGAGTCACCCACTGACGATTGCGATCATATACTGCATATGGGTATTCAGATAAGAGACCGTCATTTAATGCAACCCAACCACTTCTGGAAATTAAAGTAGATCTAACTGTATTTGCATTTGTATTTTTCCAAATTAAATTAACAGGATCTTCTCGTTCAGTATAATCTCCAAATACACCCAAAATACGTTTTTTATATAGATAGGGAGGATAGGCGTATCCATCATTCCACCATTCATGTGGCGTAGAAGCAGGAACTAATATTATTTGTTCAGTTTCAGTAACAACGATCTCATTTTCGTTTAATGATTTTAAAGAAAACATTTGATTTTCAAAAAAAAACTCATCAACATCTTCTTTAACAGTATAAGATTCAGATGATGAAACAGTGTTCGTACCAAATTCTTTTTCAAACTTTCCGTCGTTGCTTTTGTAAATAGTTTCAACAGTTACGTTTTGATATGCAACTCCGGATTTTTCAAATGTCGCTGAGCTATGCACTACAGTAGTAGTAGTGACATTAAAAGTATATTTTTCAAAGAATTTGTTTTCACGATCCCGAATTTGTTCTTTTTCTTCGTTGCTTAATGCTTCGTATTCCTCTGTAAAACGGGAATTGTATTCTATAACAGAATCGGAAGTAAACTCTTCAACTGCTGTTGTAACTCCTATGAAACTGATTAATAGGAAAAGTATGCACAATATATTAATAAACTTAAATCTCATCCGTTTATCTCCTATTTTTATATTTCCAATTGATTTATATATCAAGAAATCAAAGAGAGGAGTGAATCACATAGTCAACTGGCGAGTTCACTCACATCTAAGCATTCGATTTGGCAACT
Source organism: Methanimicrococcus hongohii (assembly GCF_032594095.1). Lineage (NCBI taxonomy): Archaea > Methanobacteriati > Methanobacteriota > Methanomicrobia > Methanosarcinales > Methanosarcinaceae > Methanimicrococcus > Methanimicrococcus hongohii. The sequence goes on along the minus strand of NZ_CP131059.1, from coordinate 1,838,158 downwards.
CCAATTGTCAAATCGAATGGTGAGTATGCTTTTTTCAAAATAGATTCTAGAAATACATTCCGAAAAAATTTCACATTTTCTACATATACAAGGATTTATAAAAATGTTGCGACATAAATAAAATAAATTTATAAAAAAAGAAAAAATAAAGCGAAAGACTAAAACGTTCAGACAAAATAAATTAAAAAATAAAAAACATATGTAATCAAAAAAGATAATGATTATGTTTTCATCTTTTACATTTACGCGCCCGGCAAACTTCCGAAGACAATAAGAAGCCAGAACCATAAACAAAATGCACCGGCTGCCAATAACCAACATTCCCAAACAGGAGTTTTCTTATTTTGTATTTTCGTTACAAGCGATACCAAGAGAAACGGTGCTGCGACCATCGCTATGAGAGACAAGATACCAAATATTCCAAATAATTGCGCTGAAGACATAAACTGTCCGCTCCTGTTGTTTCCATTATAAATATCATAAGTTCCGTCGTGTCTTACGCTTATTGTTTTGAAGAACATATCGTCAGTTCCGAGTCCAAACATGAGACCGCCGCCGCCGGATGTGCGAATGCTCGGGCTGAGTGTTAAACAAGTATGACCGTACCCGAAAGCGAAATACACGGAGTATAATTTATCTGACGGTACGACTTCTTTAACGGCAACGGTCAAAGTGCCTTTTTTTGCCCATCCTGTTGTATAGCCGAATGATTTGCTCATCGGGAATTTTGCTTCGGGAATTCCATACCCATTTAAAGAAGAAAAACTCGGATAATCTTCACCGATTTTAGAATCGCCCCGATAATATTCAATCGTACAAGAAGCATCATCAACCATGACGGCACACGCAATGTTTTCGTCGTTTGTCGCAATAAAACTGCAAGCGACAACATCCGTAATAATCCGGCCGTTTAACAAAGGCGCATGACTCCATTCCCAAGAAAAATTCGCTTCGATCCGATTTTTAGAATAGCTTTCGCCGCTGAGATTTCCGGTGACTTGAGCAAAAAGCGAATTCATTTGAGAATTATCCTCTAAAGAACCGCCGTCATAAGACTGCAGCAGAAGAATTTGACTTTCGTTGTAACCCAATTCAAATAATTCATTTTCGGATAACTGCGCCCGTTCAAGAAGCGCTTCTTCAAAAGAAAAGTTCGTGAAAGTGTCAATCGTTTCCGCAGAATATCCCGCTTTTTCCAACAAAGAAACAGGCGTTTGTTTCATTTTCATGACAACATCATATTCAGTTGTCATAAAAGAAGCAGCGGCATCATTCGAGTTGACAACGGCTGCGGTTGCTGTTGTCGTCACCATTGACAGAAGAAAAGTTATTACCAATAGGATATTCAAAATTTTTTTGTTTGATTTCATTGAGGGAGCTCTGAGTTGCTTCTTGAATAGGATGACAAAATAAAATGAAAAGAAAATAAATTACTTCAATATCATGAAAATCAATATCATGAAAATCAATATCATGAAAATCGATATCATGATTTTATAATCAGATTCGGATTCATTTATTTAAAATTACCTTTTTAAAATTTTGGGGCTTCAGACTAAAAATTACCAAAACGGAAACAATTAAACAACTCAAAATCGCGGTTCCAAAGACATAAACAAATCGGCCGATTGAATAAATCTCATTTTCAGCAAGTAAATCCAAGCGTTTGATGTAAACCAAAATAATAACCCAAATCAAAAGAATAACAATGCCGGCTAAAGCCGCCAAAGCCATTGATTTGTCCGACATTGGCAATTGACCTTTTTTATCATAAATGAAAGAAAGGAACAGCATTGCTGCAAAAACAAAAGACCACAAACCAAGTTGCGGCAAATAATAAAACGCGGATTCATCACTCAAACCGAGCCAGATGAAAAAACAAGTTACCAAAAAAGTCAGTGCCGTTAAAACTTTAAAAATATTCATGATTTAGCCACCATCCGATGTTAATAAAAATATAGATTTATTCTGAAATCAGAATAAATCAAAATTTTAAAAATACGGTATTTAAAATTACTGCATTGTTTACAGATAAGAATTATTTTACGTAATATTCTGTAATTTCCATGTAATACCCCAAAACAGGGTTATTGGAAAAGGCACGCACACCATATCCGATTGCAGGCCATGGTGCAATATAACTGGAAGTCAAAGCGGGTGAAACAATTTTTATCCGAGCATAGGTCCGGTCTGTATCAATTTTTAATCCTCTTCTCAAAAAAATATCCAGCATTGAAACTGCAGCTGACATGAAAGCAATAGCGTTTGCCCCCGGAATGAAAGTTGCAATAACTCCGACAACAGTTGATGCATCAACGAGTAAGGAGAATTGAACACGAGAAGCAACAGTAGCACCAATTCCGGGCGGAGGATAACTGGGAGGATATACAGTATGACCGCGAGTTGAAATACCATTCATATTTTCAGCAAAAATATCAGCGGATTCAAGGTTGGATTCTTCGAAAATTGTAGTGTCTGTTGCATACGAAACAACATTGCTGAAAGAGTTTACAGCATTGCCGTTGACGAATGTTTGTTCAATATTATATTCAATTGATTCTTCACTTTCAGAGATTTTGTTCATCTTAATTTGATTGTATTTTGATCCTTTGAAATCATTTCAATGGAACCATTACTGAGATCAGTATGAGTGAAAAGATCCACTGTATGCACAATATTATCTTCAGTTTCAAACAGGATTGAGCCAGCGAGGATGATATCATCCATACTGCCGTATTTTTCCAAATCGTTCAGATTGAGATTTTTGATTTGTACGCCTTGTTCTTCCAACAGCAACAGCACCAAATTCTCCAAATCGTTCAAGTCAGTTTCACTGTAAGCAATTTGAGAAACTGTATATTTGCTTTGAATATCACTGAATTTTTGATCCAAGACATCTTGCATTAATTTTGCATCTTCCTGTATTTTTTGATCTGCTTGTGCACTGACAATCGGCACAAAAACCATACTGAGCATCAACATCACAAAAAGAACAGACATTGATTTGAACAAATTTTGTTTCATTTGTAATCTCCTATTTTTATTTTCAATATATTTAAATACATAAAAATCAAAGATAGGAGTGAATCTGAATTAGGCAACTAATGATTCACTCACATCTAAGCATTCGATTTGGCAACGCAAATTGTCAAATCGGATGGTGAGTTATTTGTTTCATTTTTAAAAAATAAGTCACACCCTCAAAAGGTATTAGAAAATATATAAATATAACCGACATAAAATATATATAAATATATACAATTATATAAAAAAGTAAAGAAACAGGAAAAGTCAAAGACTTTCCTGTAAATTAAGCCTGAGCGGCTTTTTTCTTTTTAATTTTCTTTAAACTTGACATGCTTTCTCTTTCCATTTCCTCAAGGCGGAGACGGATGAACTTGACCTGTTCTTCAAACTCGGGGATCACTTTGAATTCCAAGGCGTTGACACGGCGCTTGGTTTTTTCAATGTCGTCAAGGAGTCTTTTCATCGTTGTTTCAAGTTCGGCAGCGACAATGATTTTCTCAACGAGAATTTCATAAGCGTCAGCCACATCGTCAATATAAGCGTCTGTGCCGACAAGACCGTAACCGCGCTGGTGAATGGGCTTGTGGACATCGGATCCTTCAATTTTCGGAACCACGACACCCATAATGTTGGTGCTTTTGAGTTCAATGGTCGGAACAGCGTCGACAGCGAAAGAGGCCGATTTGAGGGTAAAAGACCCGTCTACGGCTGAGGCCAAGTTGACTTTTTCAACAGCGACTGCGTACGCTGCATCCAACTCTTCTCTAACCCCTCGCGCCTGATTCAGGATTTTGAAGAACTCCAAAATCAAACCGTCTCTCTTCATTTTCAACAGTTTATAACCGTTCTGAGAGAGCTTGATTCTTTTTTGAAGGTCCTGAAGTTCGGAACGAGTCGGCTTTACATCTTGAACTGCCATTGCAATCACTCAAGCTTATTTTCCGGATAATACTTATCAATGTACTTGTTGTCGATTCTTCCAAGATATGCTTTGGGCAAACTGGAAAGAATGTTCCAACCGACATTCAAAGTGTCTTCAATAGATCTGTTTTCGGAACGACCCTGACGAACGAATTTATCTTCGAACAAGTCGGCGAATTCCAAAATCTTCTTATCACGTTCAGACAAAGCTTCTTTACCGACGATTGCAACAAGACCTCTGAGGTCACGGCCTTCGGCGTAACCGGCATAAAGCTGGTCAGAAACCGCTTTGTGGTCTTCTCTGGTCTTACCGTTACCGATACCCGAGTTCATCAAACGGGAAAGGGACGGCAAAACGTTGATTGGCGGATAAATGCCTTTTCTGTGAAGTTCCTGAGAAACCACAATCTGCCCTTCGGTAATGTAACCGGACAAGTCGGGAATCGGGTGCGTGATGTCATCGCCGGGCATCGTCAAAATCGGGATCTGAGTAACGGATCCTTTGTTGCCCTTAATAACACCGGCACGCTCGTAGATACCGGCCAAGTCAGTGTACATGTAACCCGGGTAACCGCGTCTTGCGGGAACTTCTTCACGGGCTGCACCCATCTGGCGAAGCGCTTCACAATAGTTCGTGACATCCGTTAAGATAACAAGAACGTGCATGTCGTGCTCGTAAGCCAAATATTCGGCAGTCGTGAGAGCCATTTTCGGCGTAATCAAACGCTCAACAGCAGGGTCGTCAGCCAAGTTCAGGAAAACAACAGCACGTTCAAGAGCGCCTGTCTTTTCAAAGTCAGCCATTGCGTGCTGAGCTTCTTCGTTGGTGATACCCATTGCCGCGAAAACGACGGCGAACTTCTCTTCAGAGCCCGGGACCTGAGCCTGGCGAGCAATCTGCAGAGCAATATCCATGTGCGGAAGACCTGCGCCTGAGAAAATCGGAAGTTTCTGACCGCGGACCAATGTGTTGGTACCGTCAATGGTAGAAATACCGGTTTGAATGAACTCGTCCGGCTGTGCGCGGGAGTACGGGTTCATTGCAGCGCCGTGAATGTCCATCATTTTTTCGGGGACAATCTGCGGACCGCCGTCTTTGGGCTGGCCGGAACCGGACAAAATTCTTCCGAGCAAGTCAATCGATGCCGGAAGTTTCAAACTGTCACCTGTGAATGTCACAGCGCAGTCTTTGTTGAGACCGCCGGTACCTTCGTAAACCTGAACAACGACGACATCTTCAGAGGTGTCCAAAACTTCTCCTCTTTTGATCGTGCCGTCAGCCAAGCGGATGTTCACGAATTCACCGTAGCCGACAGGTTCCGTTTTTTCAACGAAAATCAACGGACCGGCGACTTGTGTAATCGTCTTGTATTCTTTGACCATTTTAATAACCTCCGCTGCCGATTTCTGCGAATTCAGCTTCCATCTTGTTCATGACTTCCGTCAGCAATTGGTCGAAGTTCTCTTCATATTTGATCTTACCCAATTCAGCTTTGGAATCCATTGCAACCAATTCTTTAACAGGCGCGCCGTCTGTCAAATACTTCGCGGCAAGCTCGTCCCATCTGAGGATGCTCTTCAAGAGCTTGTACTGTTTGTCAAAAGAACAGTATGTGTCGACAGGGTGGAAAGAGTTCTGCTGCAAGAAGATTTCACGAATCATACGCGCGGATTCCATTGAAACCTGCTGAGATTCGGGCAGAGCGTCGGAACCGACCAACTGAACGATTTCCAAAAGTTCGGCTTCAAGCTGGAGGATTTCCATCGCTTTTCCGCGGAGTTCGTTCCAGTCGGGCGCCACGTTTTCCGTGAACCACGGTGCCAAAGTTTCCTGGTAAAGCGTGTAACTGTTCAGCCAGTTAATCGCAGGGAAGTGTCTCTTCTGTGAAAGCTTTGCATCCAAAGCCCAGAACACTTTCACGATACGAAGCGTGTTCTGCGTCACAGGTTCAGAGAAGTCGCCGCCGGCCGGAGAAACCGCACCGATAACGGTAATTGAACCTGTTGCGTTGTTAAGAGATTCAGCCACACCGGCACGTTCGTAGAATTCTGCCAAACGTGCGGACAAGTAAGCCGGATAACCTTCTTCACCGGGCATTTCTTCCAAACGGGATGAAATTTCTCTCATCGCTTCAGCCCAACGGGAAGTTGAGTCGGCCATCAAAGCAATGTCGTAACCCATGTCACGGAAATACTCGGCGATTGTGATACCGGTATAAACGGATGCTTCACGAGCGGCCACAGGCATGTTGGACGTGTTGGCGATCAAAACAGTACGTTCCATGAGCGGGCGTCCTGTCTGCGGGTCTTCGAGTTCCGGGAACTCGTTCAAAACTTCCGCCATTTCGTTGCCGCGTTCACCGCAGCCGATGTAGACCACGATGTTTGCGTCAGACCATTTTGCAAGCTGCTGCTGTGTCACAGTCTTACCGGAGCCGAACGGTCCGGGGATAGCTGCCGTTCCGCCTTTTGCGACCGGAAACATCGCGTCAAGGACACGCTGACCGGTAATCAAGGGGATTTTCGGAGCCAATTTTTTGGTAACGGGTCTGGGTACTCTGACCGGCCACTTGTGTGACATTTTCAGTTCCGTTCCGTCTTTCAATTTACAAACAACATCTTCCACCGTGTATTTGCCGCTCTTGATTTCAGCGACTTCGCCGCCTGCAACGTTCGGGGGCACCATGATACGGTGTTCAATGTTTGCGGTTTCCTGAACGGTACCGATGACATCTCCGGGTTTCACAGTGTCGCCTTTTTTGACGCATGCGTTAAACTCCCAGAATTTGTCGTGGTTCAGACCGTCTGCGGACACTCCTCTTTTGATGAAGTTGCCCATTTCGTCTTTCAAGACGCCCAGAGGTCTCTGAATACCGTCGTAGATACTTTCAAGCAAACCCGGTCCGAGTTCAACAGAAAGAGGAAGGCCTGTATTTTCGACAGGTTCGCCGGGTTTGATACCGGAGGTTTCCTCGTAAACCTGGATAACGGATTTGTTTCCAACAATTTTAATGACTTCGCCCATGAGTCCTTCATGACCGACTTTAACCACATCGTACATCTTTGTGTCTAAGTCGACCACGGTGACCACAGGTCCCGCCACTCGATAAACTTTACCTTTTACTTCCAAAGATCAACACCTACCGCCTGTTTTATTTTATCCCTTAAATTCGTCGAGCCTTCACCCGAGCCGCCGAGCGCAACAACGGTCGGCTGAACGGAAGCGTTCAAAGACGCTTTGAGTGACTCCGGCAGTTTTGAAATATCATCATTGTGCATCACAAGAATGCCGACATCTTTGTCTTCCAAAACGGCACGAACAACGGGTTCGACTCCGGTTGTGTCCGTTTCATAAACTTTACGGATTCCGGCAAGCCTGAAACCCGTAACGAAATCACTGCTTCCAACTACTGATATTTCCATTAAAGAATCACCAACCGGTCTTTGATTAACTCATTGTCCATGCCAACGGATTTTCCGCGAACAATAATTCTTAAATTGCGGACTTCGTTGGATTTGTAAATGATGAATTCCAAAATCGGAATGATTGAAATTAAGAAACGACGAGAATTTTCGGTCACTTTCGTTAAGTTATACCTCAAGAGGCGTGCTTCAACATCTGTCAAGGAAACGGATTTGAGATCCTTGCCTTCAATAACAGGGCTGATAACATCCCAATAAGGCGTTGAACGAAGCGCTTCAATGAAGTCGTCATAACATAAACTCTTCAACTTGTCCGTATCTAATGAAAGACCGTGCGGAATAATCATCGAAGTGACATCTTCAACGGCGCATTGCGTATCAGCGCTTTTTGCGTTTTCAAGAGCTTCATATTTTTTAATACGGAGAAGCAAACTTAAATTCTTAATATCGATTTCTCTTCGAACAAATTGATCAAACTGTTTACGGTCTGCAGAACCCGGCAAGCCGATTGCTTCAAAAAGATTCTCATAATAGAATTTGTCCAATTCGTTTTCAATTTCCGGAAGGTTTGTTCCGTCATATTTTTTCAGAATCGGGCCGTAAGGAGAGTCGCTGAATGCTGCAATAATCTCATCGACAGTCTTGGAAACCAAGCCTGACAGGAATGTGTAGCGAAGCACGCCGCCTGTGACCAAAGTCTGCAAGATCTGGTCTTCGGGAATGTTGTGCTGCTTTCCTCTGAGAATAGTCTTAATGTCTTCAATATCGAAAACACGGAGATATTCCGTAACAAGTTCGTGCGGTTCACCTTCGGTGATGCGCAATACTTTTTGGAAAGATTCCGCCATGTTTCTGTTTAACGCATGTTCAATCAAGTTGACACCGCTGTACTCCCTGGAGAGTTCATCAATGTCTTGCTTGTACTCGGATTCCCCGATTTTGCGTGTAATTTCATCCAAACTCATGTTTAAGAATCTGGGATACGCATCGCGGGGGAAAAGTTTGACTCTCATTGCACGAATACGGGTGACCGCATACGGATAATTGGATGAACCTTTTCCAAATGCCGGCAGACGGGAAGGAATGTATTTGGCAACGGACTTCGGCAGTTTACTCTGCGCGTATTCCGAGATTTCCCTAATCTTTTGCGTATTCAGCATTTGTAATCACCCGTTGAGGATATCAGAGATAGATTTCAATGAACGGTCATAAGCACTTTTAAGAATCAAATCATACGTAAAATCTAATCGAACGGTTCCTTCCTCATTCTCGATAACAATACCGCCGATACAGTCGATGTTTCCGCCGTATTCCAAGGAAGAGAGTTTCTTGACGATTTTTTCTGATTTTTTGTTTGAGAAAATCCGGTGACCGTCTTTTTCATTCGCTTCAATCAGCGCTTTCAGATATTCTTCATTTTTATCGGCAGGTAAATTTTCAATTCGTTCAAGGGCTTGATCATAAACTTGATCCAATAAGGCTTTGCGTTTGTTTAAAGCAATACGCTTGACCTCTAAATTGGCGCTTGACAAAACCTGCTGGCGCTGTTGTTCGAGTTTTTCTTCTACCTCGGCAAGACGGGACCCCAGTGCTTCTTTGGAAGCCTGGCGTGCCTCTTCGATAATCAAGTCAGAAGTTGTTTTTGCTTCATCATTGATACGTCGGACATCTGCTTTGGCGCCCTCAGTTATATCATTTAATACGATTTCCAGTCCCATGCTAACACCTTTAAAAATTAAGGGCGGGAGTATTTGTTCCCGCTCTTAAATTTTTGAATTTAGATAAGAATTGCAACGACAAGACCGAAGATAACGATGGTTTCCGGAAGAACGGTCAAAACGAGTGCCTTACCGAAGATGGATTCGTTTTCGACCATTGCGCCGACTGCTGCTGTACCGATGACTTTTTCAGCCCATGCGGATGCGAAACCTGTACCGACGATTGCGATTGCTTTTGATAATGCTGCGAGACCTTCTGTTGTAAATTCCATGATTTTATTCCTCCAAAATATACTTCTTTAAATGACCAAACGGTTTGTAAATTTTGCCCCCGCTTGTATAGAATTTGCCGAAGAATTCGACATACTGCAGTCTGAGTGCGTGTAAACCGGGAGCGATAATACTCAGAGCAGAATTTAAGGCGTGTCCGAGAACGAAGATCAAAATTGATGCAAACATTAAGACACTGAAACCGTCCGCGGGGGTCCAAATCAGACCGCCGAAGGCGATGTCGTTGACAGTTGATGCGATGTAGATAGAAGAGAGACCAACCGCGATAATACGCGTGTAGGACAAAATGTTTCCGAGAAGACCCGGAAGTTCAATCGGTCCTTTGATACCTTCGCCCATAGTGAGCATAACGACACCGATAACTGCTATGATGGCACCGACGGCAATGCCGACCGTACCGAGTCCAAAGTACCATGCAACGATTGCTGCGATGACACCGATTTCGATAATGATCCAGCTCAACTTTTCCAAAACCGCATGCTTAAGACCGTGCTGGCCTTTCACATCGAAGAAACCGATGATAAAACCGACGTTAAGATGCAGGAATCCGAATGCTGCTGTAGCGATCAAAAATGTCATAATCATATGCGTTCTGTGAATCGGGAACGTAAACGGTTCGTCCGGGAACAGACTAAAGTCAAAAACAATTGTCTCAAGCCCCGGAATTAATCCCGGGATATATTCGCCGTGTGACATTAAACCCGCAAGCGGGAAGCCCATAAACTCGCCATAAATGATACCGAACAACAAAGCGGATACTTGACAATAAATAAGAACATACATTAATTTCTTTATACCATCCGATTTCATGAACTTCATCACGAGGAAGGCCAAGGACATCAAAACGAGCGCATAACCGATATCGCCGAGAATCATACCGTAGATTAACGGGAAAGAAATGGCCAGAATAGATGACGGGTCGATTTCATTGTATTTCGGTCTTGAATATAAGTCAACGACCGCTTCCATCGGACTTGCGAACTTTGAATTTTCATACTCGACAGGAATCTTTGCAATCTCTTTTTCGTCATGCATGTCAACCTCAAGTGTTGTAACGTAAACACCGTTATCTGTTTTTTCAGAAAACGACGCGTTGAATTCATCAAAGTTGTTCGTCGGGACCCACCCCTCAATGACAAACGTGTGTTCGGACGTGGCAATTCTTAAAGGCAGTTCGGCTTTCTCACTCAAAATACTGAGATATTCATCGCTTGAAAGGATGAAGTTTCCGTATTCTTTGTTAAGAGCCGCACGTTCTGCAATTAAAGCTTCAATCTGTGCTTGTATTTCTGATTTTTCAGCTTCAAACGCTGCGTAAATGTCGGACGGATATCCGGATTTATCGGGCGCTTTCATTTCTCTGTATCCCATGTCGGAAAGGACGGATTGGATGTCCTTTTCAAAGTTCTTTGAAACAAATAAAACAAAGAATTTGGACCCGGGGTCAGTGAAAAGCTGGTAGGCGTCAGTAATTTCAAGAAGGCGTGATTCGTTAAGGGATGAGACCGTACCGGAAAAAACAGCTAAATTATCGTAGCCGCTGTAATACTTTAAGTCAAGATCGTAGGCGAGGAAAGGTGCAATTTCTTTCTCTGCGGATTCGATGTCTTTGACGCGGGCATCCAAGCGTGATAATTCTTCGGAGTTGCGGTCGATTTCTTTGTCCATGCGCGCAATCATTGCATCGAGCTCGTTTGTGACATGTGATTCCGTTAAAGGAACGGTTTCGTCTGTCGGCTTGATGTTTAATGTGTTTGCGATTGAACGGACTTTAACGAGCTTTCTTGAGACTTCTTCGCCGTATGCAATCGGCATGCCGATTTCAAAATCAGAGTCATTACCTTCGACAAAGTCCTCTACGTGAAGCAAATCTGCTTCGTATAAGGCATCGACCGCGGCTTCAAGATGTTTCTTGTGACCGGCGATCAAAACTTTTGTCATTCTTTTCGGGTAACTCATACGCGTATCTCCCTTTCAAATTCCTCGAGTAAAAAATCTACGGCTTTTGGAATATTTGATTGGGATTTCATAGCTACAGATTCGGACTCGCGAACACCTTCTTCAACAATCGCATTGCGTTTGGCATCGATTTCAGCTTCACCGGAGCGAAGAGCGTTCTGAGCGGATTTAACCGCGTCTTCTTCGCCGTCTTCGACAATTTGGCGGGCTTGTGCGCGTGCTTTAGCAATAGTCTGATTCTTGGATTCGGTGGCCTCGCTTACCGCTTTTTTTGCATCTTCTTCTGCCAATTTAATTTCAGATAAGATTTCATTATTAGCCATGCGAATACCGTCTCTATATTTGTTAACGAATAATCACTGCGAATATGTAAATTTTACATTGATTTGCCGAGATTATGCGTCAGATAAAGGGTAAAGTAGTCAATTCATTACCCCATATATAAGCAAATTGGTTAAAACAATCAGTTTACGATGAATTTTTGAACCGCTGTCGGATTCGACCATGAACAATCATGACAAAACCCTGCGGCAAGAACTATGCTTCCAACATGTGTTTTAAGCAAAAAGCTCCAAAATGCAAAACGAATAAAGGAAGACTATATTAAAAAGGTTTTGCCGAATTTCCAAAAAAGAAAGCGAACGGCAGAAATGTAAACGAATGGCACGATCATTAAAAATCGTGACAGATTTTTGAAAAAAATAAAAGATGTTTGGAAAGAAATGGAAGAATCACAAAGATGGGATTGTTAACCTTACCAGCAATTCTTGTAATAAAACAATCAAATAAAAAAAATGAATCGGAAAAACCGATTCGAAATCAAATGTTATTCAAAATCAAATGTTATTCAAAATCAAATGTTATTCAAAATCAAATGTTATAATTTTCTTCAACATTAATTTCAATTGTCGGTTCTGACGGTTCTTCGGCAAGTTCTGCCAAAGCTAATTCTTCAGCTTTCAATTTATAATAAGCGAACATCACGGCGTAAGTTGCCGAAAAGATGAAAATGCCGCTTTGGAGCCAGAGATTCCAATCCGCGCCGAAGAGATACATAATGTAAAGAAGCGCCGCGAAAAAGACACAGATTAAGCTGCCGATTTTGGAAAAGTCGAATGTGATGAAAGCAAAAACGATTAATGCGGGTGCCAGCAGTGCAACGCCTGTTCGATACATGGTTTCAGGCGTGAGTACCGGCCCGAAGAAATAAAAAGCGGCGAAACTGAGAACGACTAAAAGAGAAAATAAAAAGATTGAAGACATTGTTTTTTGATTATAATTCATTTAATCACCAAATAAAATATAAGGTTATAATTATAAAAATATTTGGATTTAATCAAAGATAAAATGAGATACAGGAAAATTAAGAAAACAAAAGAAAATGGAGCGGCTCGCGCGTGAGCGGGCTCTGCGACGGCGTGGCGGCAGAGCGGCAAACGCAAACCGGATTGGCAGCAGCAACATTAAAAGACAGTTGCAGACTGGTCGTCTTAGCAGGAAGCTGACAGCAAAAGACAGTCGAAAGAAGGAACAAGCAGGAGCCGAACAGCAACTAAAAAAAATCAGCTGTTTTAGAATTTTTGTTTTGTATGGGAAGAATCCGCCAAGTCTCGTTTCCTCGCTGCGCTCGGAAACTCAACTTGCGGGGACGGTTTTTGAAATTTAATTCAATCAGAAACAAAATGAAACATCGCCTTTGATTCAAATTATTCAAAAACTGAAACGCCGTCTTTTTTCCAAAAATTAAACATTTTTTAGGATTTTAACGGGCGTTCAGGTTCACCGATTTTTCAAAATTGGATGTTTGGGTTTTTAAAAAACAAAAGAAAAATGAGACACAAATTTAAAAAACAAAAGAAAACCGAAGCACAAATTTAAAAAACAAAAGAAAAATGAGACACAAATTTAAAAAACAAAAGAAAAATGAGTCACAAAGTTTGAAAATAAAAGAAGAATGGAGCGGCTCGCGCACGCGCCGCCGCCCCGATTCAAAAAACTTAACTTTTCTTCGGTCCCAAATAATACGGCAGTTGCGCGTCTTTCGGAATCGTATGAATGTATTTTTTGCGGAACTCGGGGTCTCTCATCAAACAGACCGGCGACTGCTTTTTGTAAGCCGGGAACTTGCCCATGTCGGACCAAATTTTGTTCATCGGCGTATCGCGAATGTTTCCGAATGACAGCGGCGTGTACGGACACGGCAGAACGTCTCCGGTCGAACCGACGTGCATCCAGCGGTTGCCGGCGAAGCAGCCAAACATTTCCGGGCCCAAAAGATAAGGCAAAGCCGTTACGCGCGGACCTTCGGGAACAGAATTTTTGGATTTGTGGAAATTTTCCAAACGCTTGGCATCCACGCGCGTCATTACTTCGTCTTCATGATCTTTCCAGTTGCCGACAGCGATAATGCCGGTCATGGACATTTCATCCATTTCCAAATCAATTGCCATTTGATACAAATCGTCAATGTTGTCGATGTTGTAAGGCGAAATCGTGAGATACATATCCGTCATGATGCCGGCGCGCTTGGAAGCTTTAACGGCTTCAACAGCACCGTCGAATGCGCCTTTTCGTCCTCTGAATTTATCGTGGATTTCAGGATCGGCGCTGTCAAAACTGATTTTGACGGAGTTGAGGCCGGCGTCTTTGAGCGGTTTTGCGCGCTCGTCGGTGAGGCGGAACCCGGAAGTGAACATGGAAACCGTTGTTTTGGTTTTGTCAATGTTTGAAATAATTTCAGGCAAGTCGTTTCGAACCATCGGCTCGCCGCCGTCGATTGTCACGAGATAAGTGCCCATGTCAAGCGCCTGATTAATAACGTTTCCGATTTCTTCGACCGTCATTTCATTGTTCGGCGCCATCATATCGGCGGCTCCGCAGTGAATGCATTTGTTCGGGCAGCGCGGCGTCACGCCGACGGAAAGCTGGTCGGGCGTTCTTTTGTTGAGCAATGAAAAACCGATTTGAGAATTGATCATTCGGTTGAAAACGGGACCCGGAATTTCCGGAATCCAAGTGGAAAAGATAATTTTGTCATCCGTCACGGAAAGCGGCTTTTCCTCCCGGAAAACCGCGTTGATTTTGTTAATCATCGGTTTTGCCGCAATTGAAAGCGGACCGGCTGCCTCCAGAACAACTTTGCCGTCAACGACGTCCGCGTTGATTTTAACGACTTTATAATCATAAATTTGCATTAGAATAAACCTCTCTTGAGTATATGAAAGTAAATTGTCAGGCTTTACCTATAAAAAATGTTGCTATATCAAGAATTAAATAAAATAAATAAAGATGAGACTTGTCTCTTCTTTTTGCTGTGTGTATTATGTCTCGGCTGTTTGCTGCCGCTGCGCCGCCGCGCGCGAATCGCACCGTTTTTCTTTTGATTTTCAAACTTGTCCTGTGTTTTTTATTTTTATTTTCAGAATGAAACCTAAACATCCAATTTCGCGAAAACATTGAACCTGAACGCCCGATAAAATCCTAATAAAAAAATAATTTTAAAGAAAAAAAGGCGTTTCAGTTTTTGAATAATTTTGATAAAAACGATGTTTCAATTAATTTTTGACTAAATTAAATTTCGAAAACCGACCCCGCAAGTTGAGTTCCGGGCGGCGCGAAGCGGCGAACCGGACTTGAAACGCAGTTTCAAGTTTCTGAGCGAAGCGAAACGAGACTTGGCGGATTCTTCCCAAACGAAACAAAACCTTCAAAAACAGCTGATTTTTTAGCTGCTGTTCAGCTCCTGCTTGTTCCGTCTTGCGACTGTCTTTTGCTGTCAGCTTCCGGCTGAGCCTGCTCGTCTGCAACTGTCTTTTGGTGTTGCCGCTGCCATTTAATGTTGTTACTGTTCGGGCGGTCTCTGTTGCAGTCAGGTTTCTGTTTCCGCTTGCAGTCGGGTTTCCGACCGACAGCAGCTGCCGCCGCGCGAGCCGCACAAAATTTAAAAAAACAAAAATCGAGGAACTCATTTTAAAGAAAAAAAATCAAAAAAATGAGAAATGAATTTTGAAAAAGAAACGAAAAGAAAAACAATAGGTTTTCAAATTTCCAAACCGTAGCCTTGTCTTATTTGCCAGCATTTCAAATCAAAAGAAACGGGAATCCCGAAAATCTCTTTTTCACCGAGAATAACCGCGCGCGCGATTTCGGCACATCCGATTGCAGCCGATTTGCTGCCGATCGATTCAACGGGTTTTTGAAGAAGCCGGCTGATTTCGCGGCGCACTTCTTTGTCTTCGCCGCCGCTTCCGGCAACTAAAATGTCATAATCGTAAACATGATAATCATTCATCAAAACGTTCAGCGCGGAAATTTCCATCGCGGCAAAAAGCGCGAGAGATTTTTTATCATCGCCGACGCCGGCTGATGAAAACGCGGCGTTGGCTGTCATTTTTCCGGAATCGATATTTCGAATTGCATTCACGTCAAGAGGACCGTGATTTTTGCCGGGCGCGAAAACGGCGGCATCGATTGCGCCGAGAATCTTGCTGTCCGAAACCGCCATCGTTACCGTGTTTGAGCCGATGTCCGACAAAATAAAACGCCGATGACCGAGAGAAACGGCATGAAAAGCGATGCCGATTTTTTCAGGACTTGCCTGATGAGAAAAATGCTGCATCCGAGAATCGGTGACGGGATTGTTTTGATGAAGACCCGGAAGAAGAATAGCGGGACAAAAGTCTTTGGCAAAAAGATCAAAAACTTTGGTGCCGGCATTTGTTTTTTCGCCAACGCCCGACGTGTCTAAAACGCCGCGGTTTGAAACATTTCGTAACTCGCAAATCTCAGAAATGCCGTCGCCCATCGAATAAGTCAGGCACGCCAAATCGATTTCTGAAAGCGGCATTCCCAAATTGTTTTCAATATATTTCTGAAGCGCTTCAAGCGTCATCGAACCGGCAGCAGATCTTGGAATTTCAAAAAAACGAATCAAATCATCCGACATAACCGCGAAGCGAACCGCATTTGTTCCGTGATCAACGCCTAAATAAATCATAAAATTATTCCGCCTGCCCTTTTCATTCGTTATTACATTCTTTTAACATTCTTTTACTATGTTTTTATTAATTTTTGATTCATTCATCCAATTCTTTTTCAATCAAACTGTTCAATTCATCCGAAATCGCTTCGCCTTCCGCTAAATCCGCGGCTGTTGTCACTAAAATGATTTCCTGATAACTTGTTCCTTGTGTAAACAAAAGCCGGAGATTGCCTCTTGAATCGGGGCGAAGAACTTTGGCGCGAAAAGAGCCGCCGGAAGGTCCTTTGCTTTGAATGATTCCGGGAATCAATTTCTTGACGGACTCTTGGGAAGCAACAAGAGAAGCAATTTTACGGCCTTTGCGTTCACCGATAATCGTCGTGTGAATACCGCCGCGTTTGCTTTTCCAAGAGTCAGGCTGAGGAGACATAAAAATCAAAATCCGAAATCATCAATCAAAATTATCATCAATCAAAATTATCATCAATCAAAATTATCATCAATCAAAATTATCAATCAAAATCAATAAAATAAAAAAGAGCTGAAAGCCAAAAGACTGACAGCAATTTTTTCAAAATTTTCAGAATTATCAAAATTTTTCAGAGTTTTTCAGCAAATTTCACAGAATTTACAGAATCACAGCAAATCATTGATTTCCAAAAGGGAAACGCCTTTGTTTTTGAGGAAATCCAGAGCGCTTTCCAAATCGCTGACGCGGACGATCAATATGGCCTTTTGATTTCTGCCGATGAACGCGTAAGCGTAATCGATGTTGATATTGCCTTCCGCGAAAAGTTCGGCGATGTCTTTCATGCTTCCCGGCTCGTCGTTGATTTCAACGCCGATGACATCCGTTTCCGAAACGGTAAAGCCTTCTCTTTTCAAAACGTCATGCGCTTTTTCGGGATAATCCACGACAAGGCGAACAATACCGAAATCGCCGGATTCCGCAATCGTAAACGCGCGAATGTTGATTTTTTCCTTTCCCAAAACGTCGGCGATTTTTGCCAAACGGCCGGGCTTGTTTTCCGAAAACAGGGAAATTTGTTTAATTGTTTTTGTCATGGAATCACTCCTTAATTTAAAATTTTGAATTTTATAAATCTTATAACGCCGTAATTCAATAAATATTCAATCATTTTATGATTCGAATTTAAATTTCAATTTTCATTTATTGGTTCATTTTTATTTTTGTTTATTTTTTTGTTTATTATTTTGTTTATTATTTTGTTTATTTTTTTGTTTATTTTTTTGTTTATTATTTTGTTTATTTTTTTGTTTATTATTTTTGTTTATTATTTTGTTAGAATTGGCGTTTGTCCGTCACTCGTTTTGCCTTTCCTTCCGACCTCGGAATCGTGCCGGGCGCGACAAATTCAACTTCTGCGTGAAGGTTCAAAATAGACTTCAATTCGTGCTCAAGCCTTGCTTTGAGCTTGTGATAATCATCTAATTTATCTGATGCCATGTCGACCAATTCGACTTGAACCGTCATGCTGTCCAATTCTCCGTCGCGGTCGAGAACGATCATAAAGTGCGGCGACACTTCCGGGAATTTGACTAAAACATATTCCACTTGTCCCGGGAAAACATTGATGCCGCGCACAATCACCATGTCATCCGAGCGTCCTTTGAGGCGCATCAGGCGCGGGTGCGTTCTGCCGCATTTGCAGACAGACGTATCAAGCGAAGCCAAATCGCCGACGCGGTAGCGGATGAGCGGCAGCGCTTCTTTAATGAGCGTTGTCACGACCAATTCACCGACAACGCCGTCGGGAACAGGCTCATTTGTTTCGGCGTCTAAAATTTCAAACAAAAACATATCGCCCCAAACGTGCATGCCTTCCTGCGCTTCACACTCAATAAAAAGCGGACCGCTGAGCTCTGAAGTTCCGAACACGTCATACGCTTTGATTCCGGAACGCTCTTCAATGCGTTTTCGAAGAGATTCGGACCACGGTTCGGCGCCGAAAATGCCGATTTTGAGTTTGGTTTCATCTTTAATACTGCATCCCATATGGTCGGCCGCTTCGATGAGATAAGAGAAATAAGAAGGCGTGCAGCAGATTGCCGTCACGTCCAAGTCTTTCATCAGCGTGATTTGGCGTTCAGTGTTTCCTGAACCGGCGGGCAGAGTTGTCGCGCCGATTTTTTCCGAGCCGTAGTGAACGCCGAGGCCCCCGGTGAACAAACCGTAGCCGTAGCTGACTTGAATGATATCATCTTGTCCGAGACCGATTGCTGTCATTCCGCGGGCGAGCGATTCCGCCCAAGCGTCCAAATCATTTTGCGTGTAGCCGACGACGGTCGGTTTTCCGGTCGTTCCGGATGACGCGTGATAGCGAACGACGTCTGTGTTTTTCACGCAGAACATGCCGTTTGGGTAAGTGTCTCTTAAATCCTGTTTAACTGTAAACGGGAGTTTGCCGATATCGTCGATTGATTTTATGTCTTCGGGTTTGATGCCGAATTCGTCAAAGCGCTTTTTGTAAAAAGGGGAGCGGTCATAAACGTATTTCACAAGCTTGACCAACTTTTCGCTTTGCATTTGACGCAGATCTTTAGGATCCATTGTCTCAATTTCGGGTTTCCAATAAGACATAATAAAACTCCAATATTTATCGGCAAAATGAATTTGTAATCAAAAACTTGATTATTTTTCAGATTCAATTGCAAAAAAAGAATGAAAGAAGAGATATAAAAACCAAATGATTATGAACGAGTGATAAAAATTGATTGCATTTTTCGGATTTTGAATTTAAAGTTATCGTTTTTGGAAAAATCGATGTCATTAAATACAGAAGGAAAAAATTAAAAATGTATGAAAGAGTATACAGAGCAAACTTTTACACAACAGATTGATACAAAAAACGCAAATATCGTTGCAGAAAAACTTGATATTTTTCGGCAATACAGTACTTTCTTAATTCCATATATAACACGAAGAAATTTGACAAACGCCGAAAAAGTTTGTATCGGCAATTATCAAGATGTTCATTTTTGGAATTTTCAAAGACAGCGCTGGAGTTTTCCGTTACCGGAAAAATGGGAAATGAAAGCATGGTGTTATGTCATAAATTTATGTTGCCGAAATCATGCATTTTACAATTCACTGACGGAAGAAGAAAAAGAAGTGATTGATGATAATATTCAAAATATTGACAGCGCCATTCGCAAAAGCAAAACAGATAAAGAATATTTTGTATACAGAGGCGTCAGCGATATGAATTGGTTAGAAAATCCGTATGAAGGGATGGCGTATACTGAAAAAGCTTACGGAAGTTTCAGTTTAAATGTTCGGAATGCATATCAATATACATCAAAGGAAGAACCGATTATTTTTCAATTAAATTTAAAAAAAGGCATTAATGCGTTATATCTCGATAAAAGTGAATATGAAATTTTACTTCCGAGAGATACAGAATACATAATTAAAAAGATTGAAAGAAAATATTTAAAAGAGTTTAACAAGATAATAAAAATATTCATTATTGAGATAAAAGAGGAATGAGCAGATGAGATACGAAACATTAAGTGAAATAATATCAGATGTGAGAAAAGCGCCTGAGTCGACCCCGGAAGAGATTGAAGAAACAAAAAAGATGCTTGAAAGAGCGGATCAAGATTGGGAACGGCAAATGTATATGATAAAAATGGGTTTGAACCCTGACGGAACAAAATACAAATCAGAAGAAAGAGATTTGGAAAAATAAGTTAATTTAATTAAAATTAATTTTCTTTATTGAAAAATTAACAATATTGAAAAAATTAAACAAAAAAATAAACAGAAAAGTAAAAAAATAAACAAAAAAATAAACAAAAAATAGAACGCGAATTAAAAATCGAATCCTTGTTCAATTTTTCGAAGTTATTTTTAAGTTGTTTTTTTAAAATTGTTTTTATTGAATGATATTTGATATGAATCATAAGACATTTTTAGATTCCATTGTCTCCGCATCCTCTGTTTTCGCTTCAAACAAACCCTGCCGACAGAATTTTTTATTGAAAGCAACGGCGATTGAAACAATTACAATTCCGACACCGCAGACAGCAACAAGCGTCTGAACGGGAACAATGTCTGCCATCGGACCGAAGAACAGCATTGCAAGCGGCATGAGCGCCGAAAAGACAATCTGCATGACTGAAAAAACACGTCCTTGTTTGTCCGGATCGACTTTTTCCTGAATCAAACTCATTATAGGAGAGTTTGTAAACGGCATCATCAGACCGACAAGTCCCATCAGAATCAGGTAAACCCAAAGCGTTTGCGTGAGTCCGAAGCAAAATGTCAATGCGCCGAAAGAAAATAATCCGACAAGCATTGTTTTAACGCGGTTCTTAAATCCGCCCCAGGCGCCGATGATTAAACCGCCGATAAGCATGCCGATGAAAAATGTCATTTCGTTCAGCGTCAAATACAGGTAGTTGTCGCCGAAAACCTGAACGACCATCAAAACGTTCAAAAAAGTTGCCGGAACGCACAAAACCGTAAAAACCGCGTAGATGAGAAAAAGCGGTTTTAAAAATGAATGATGGAGTGTGTAGCGGAATCCGTCTTTGAGATCCGTAAAATAACTTGTCGTCACCGTTTCTTGCGCTCTTTTGTGTTTCGGGATCGGAATGAAAAGCAAAACCGCAATTCCGATAACGGCTGTAACGACATCAATCATCAGGATGTTGTAAATTTCGCCGGAATACATAATTGCGCCGGCAACAGCAGGTGTCGCTAAATTGACAATGGATTGGAGCGACCCGTTAATGCCGTTGGCTTTGACGAGTTTGTCCTGCGGAACAATCTGCGGGATCAGAGCGTTGACTGCGGGCGTTTGAATGCCTGTGCCGACCGAGCGGACTGCCGAGATGAACAAAAGCGCAGGAATCGAATCATAGCCTGCCATCATGTAAACGATGAGCGCAAGCGTTGCAAGCGCGATTCCGCCATCTGCTAAGATGATCAGCATTTTTCGGCTGTATTTGTCCGCCCAAACGCCTGAAAAGAATGAAATCGCAAATTGCGGGACGAAGGAGCATATGATGATCATCATCGTCATGATGCCCGATGCTGTTGTTAGTGTAATGTGCCAAATGATTGCGTACAGAACGAGAGACGATCCGAAAAGCGTGATCGCCTGGCTCCCGAAGAAGAGAGCCGTTTTTTGTTTCCAGTTTGCAAACGGATTTTGATTTTCGATTGAATTTGAATTTTCGATAAATATTCCTCCTGTTTGCCGCCGACGGGAAATCGAAAAAATACATCTAAACTAAAAATAGGTTTCTCTTTAAAAAAGTGAGGGATGAAGCGAAATAAAAATGAGAGTCGGGAAGAAAATAAAACAAAATGCGGGGCGGGGTTGAAAAATTAAGGAAAATGGAGCGGCTCGCGCGCGGCGGCGGCTGTCGGGCGGAAACCTGACTGCAAGCGGCAACGCAAACCTGATTTGCAGCGGCAACATTAAAAAACAGTTGCAGACGAGCAGGCTTGGCCGGAAGCTGACAGCAAAAGACAGGCGTCAGAAGGCACTTTGTGCGAACAGATAACAATTCAAAATTTAAAATTGAAACATCGTTTTTATCAAAATTATTCAAAACTGAAACGCCGTCTTTTTTCCAAAGATTAAATATTTTTTAGGATTTTATCGGGCGTTCAGATTCAGTGTTTTCGCGAAATTGGATGTTTAGGTTTCATTCTGAAAATAAAAATAAAAAACGCAGAACAAATTTGAAAATTAAAAGAAAAACGGTGCGATTCGCGCGCGTCGGCGGCGAAGAAAAATAAAAGAAAATTAAAAAAAAATTAAAAGAAAATTAAAAGTAAAAGAAAATTAAAAGTAAAAAAGAATTAAAAGAAATCAGGCTTCATCCAAATGACGGTTATCGTCTTTGCTTTTAATCACTTCGATTCGGCTCTGTTTCGGCGCGTCCGTTTCATGACGGTTTTCGCCTGAATCTCTTTTACCGATCTCGATGTCTTCAGACTGATCTTCTTCATCGACTGTCAGCAAATGAATCTCGCCGTCTTCATCTTCGTAAGACATTTTCGCGTCTTTGAGCAAAATAACGTAGTCGGCTGAATTCTTCAAAGCAATCGAAAAGCCCGGCTGAATGCCGAAAATAATTGTTTCTTTTCCCCTCTCGTTCGCCTTGTTGAGAAGCGGCTTAAAATCAGCGTCGCGCGTGACGATTGCAATCGTATCGATGTTTTCATTGTAAACCAATTCCATCCCCTCAACGGCGAGGCGGACGTCCACGTCGCTGGAACAAATAATCGGCTCCAACCCGTGGTTTTCAATGGCTTCAATCAATTTGTTCGACGCGTACTGATTGATAAAAACCTTTCCGATCTTCACGTTTCCGTATTCTTTCAAAGCGTTTTTGATTTCGTAAAGATCTACATTGAATTCCTTGCGAATGACATTCGGTCCGTCAACAAGAAGACCGATTCTCTTCCGTTCGTTTTCTTTTTTAGAAGATAAATATTTTGTAAGAGATCCGAATCCGGATTTTGTATTTGACATAATTTCAAGACCCGTATAATGATTACTTGACGGTCTCGCCCGGACATATGGCACAGGCCGCACTTTTTTGTAAAACACAACTGATAACTGCAATAAACATTAATCCATGCAGATTAAATATCGAATAAATATCGAATAAACATCGAATAAATATGAATTAAATACTGATATTAAGATAATTGTTATTTTTCTTATTTTATTGTTCCGTTTCAATTCCGCCGTTGAAATCAAAAGGTTGAACAAATTTTAGAAATCAGATGAATCCGTCATCAGGTTTAAAATAAATTCCAAAAGACGATTTAAACTTTTTCGTCCAGATTGAAATTTCGAACATGCGGCTGAACTTTTTGTTTCGGTTTGAAATCAAAATACTTTTTCATCCGCCGCCCTTCTTTTCTTCTGTAAAAGAAAAGCTCGCCGCCGTAAGTTGAAAACAAAGAATAAGCCGTTTCAAATCCTTCAAAATCCTCCGGATGAAGCTCGATCAAAAATTTAGAATCCATGTAAAGAACTTCAAGCAAAACAACTTCCCGAATGCGTTTCAGCTCTTCCGTCATCGGCTCTTCATCAAAAAAAAGAGTATACCGCAGACCCGGAAGCCAGCAGGCATACATTTTCTTAAAATCTAAAACAACAATCGGAACACGTTCATTTTCCGGCGGCTTCAGATAATTTCTCCCGATAAACGGCGATTCGAATTCGGTCATTTCAATCTCATTTTGATTTATAGATTTTTCAGTGAATAACGGCAATTTTTCAATAATAACCCTGCCGCGTTTTTTCTCTCAGCTTATTGCGGTAATAATAACCGAACGCCAGTCCGATTACAATTCCGCTCAAATGAGCCGCATGCGCAATCATGCTGCCGTCGCCCATAAACATCAGGCTGATGATGACGAAAATCACGATCATGTATTTGATTTTCATCGGAATGAAATACACAAAAACCTTCAAGTTCGGGTTGATCACGGTAACCGCGCCGAGAACGCCGTAAATGGCACCGCTTGCGCCGACCAAGCCGACGCCCGTATTTCCTTCAAGCAAAATGAATCCGATTGCGGCAACAACTCCCGAAACCAAATACATTAAAACGAATGATTTCTTGCCGATGATTTGTTCCAAGTATCTGCCGAAGAAATACAATGTAATCATGTTGAACAGCAGATGAAAAATATCCGTCGGGCTGTGCAGGAACATATGCGTAATCAGTGTCCAGGGTCTTGCGAGGATGTAATCAAAGCTTGAATACAAAACCAAAGAATTGTAAATGAATGCAAGCGCCGAATTGTTAAAAATAATTGCGCCAAGCGCAACGAGCTGCAAAATTACACAAATGATAATAATGATATAAGTCGGACTGTTCAAGATCTTTTTCCAAAGCGGCGGCGAACGCGCTGCCGTGTAGCCGTGACGCTGTTCGAATTGGTCTGTATCATAATAGTCCGCTTTCGGCGGATTCGTTTCTTTGGCTGCGCCCGTTCCGTATGTTCCGGTATAAACGCGTGTTCGCCCGCCCATATTTACGCCTCTCGGGTCGACAAAACAATTATGATTTTGTCTTGAAATATGGTCGGAACAATATGTTTTTCCGCAGACGCTGCAGATTTCCTGCGCCGTTTCTTCTTTTCCGCATGCTTGACACTTTGTCATAATAACTCCGTTTCCGTTTTGTGCCGTATTTTTCAGTCTTCCGATTCGTGTTTTATGATGTTTTAGTCTGTTTCTATTTTAAACAGAACACCTGTGCCGGCCAAGGTCAAATGCGTTTTGTCGCCGAGTCTTAAAACTTCGTCAAGCGTCGCACCTGATTCCCATTCGTAAACGTAGTCATAAGGACCGCGAACAAGATTAAATCCGAGGGACAATAAGCGGCTGTTCACTTCCGAAGGCGGGGAACAGTCTCCGTCACTGTTGTACCAAATTTGGAGATAAGTCTTCATGCTTTCTTATTAATCTTCCTTATTTATTATTTTATCTTAGATTCAATTCTCTTAGAATTTAAATTAAAACGATATTAAAACGATAATTTAAAAGATAAAAAAAATTAAAACTTGAATCCTTCCAAATTCGAAAGGATTCATAATAAGTAAAGCGGTTTAAAGCGGTTGCAAGTTTTTTTCTATATTCTGAAAGCTGCCGACGGATTTATTCCGCGGCCATCGAAACGGTTTCCAATGCCTGAACAATCATTTTTCTGTATTCGGAAAGCTCGGGCGCGTAATGTTCGATCGCGTTTTTGATATTTTCATTCACGCTTTCGATTCTGACCGCATTTTCTGCTTCATTTTTTTCCGGTTTGCTTTTTTCCTGCACTTCGACGGCAATGATTCGCTCATACGTTTTTTCAGCCGTTTCCATCGTCCAAATATTGCGGTCTTTTTCATCCGCATTTTGAATATATTCCGGACGGATTGAAAGCATCGTATTGCCGTCATCGGTTTTAAACGCCGTTACTTTTCCGACAATCGTCACAAACGAAGGCGTTTCGGCTTCCGACAAAAAACGGGCAGCTTCTGCCTGATATTGACCGGCATAAACCGTAAATGTTCCCGTCGGATCGGCAATTCTGGCTCTGTAATATTCCGAGCCTGTTCCGATGTTTTCAACTTCGGTCAAAACGCCCGAAATCAAAACTCGATTCGCTTTCGCGCCTGTCGGCGTCAGCACGTACTGCGGCGCGTACTGCTCCTCCTCTTCGCGGTAAACCAAATCGGAATCTTTGAGTTCTTTGGCAAACATGCGAACGGCAATTTCTCTGAAATATCCGGGCATTTAAATCACCTCGTTTTCTTCAATTTCGTGTTCTTCAATTTCGTGTTCTTCAATTTCGTGTTCTTCAATGTCGAAATTTTCGATTTTACCAATATTTTCATCAAAATCTCCGCTGATGTCAATATCATCGACAATATCAATATCGGAGTCCATTGTATTCAGCATTTTTTCAAATTCTTCAAATTCCGAACTTAAAGTTTCATTTTCCGTCGCGGTTTCCGTCGCGGTTCCCGTAACGATTCCCGTCAATTCTTCGGCGATGAGTTCTTTTAACCAAAAGACGCGTGCCTCATCAACAAAGTCGGCGCGTTCGACATTTTCGGCAATCACGTAGCGGTCTGTTTTCGCGCCGCGAACAACGTAATATTTGCCGACAAATTCCGTTTTGATAATATCGTTGATACATTCCGGATCCAATGTTTCCGTCGCCATTGTCACGGCGTCTTCCAATGTCATATTGAGAAGATTCTGCGTTAATTCCGAGTTAATAATCGTTTCATGCGCTTCGGCGCCGTCATCGAAGACCGCTTTGATTCGGAGGTCATATTTCCCTTTGACTTTTCCGTGTTCGGCGCACATTCCTTTGGACATCACTTTGTTGCATTCGGGGCATCTTCTGATTAAGCCCGACCCTGCCTGAATATCAACGGCGCAGCCGCAAATTTCAAAAACGGCCGGCTTTGCAATGATTTCTTCATCAATTTCTTCGATTTTTCCGATGCGGTTGATTTCAATCGAAAACATGCCGTTCCATTCTTTTGTGATTGCATTTTTGAACAAATAGGATTTTCCGGCATCCAAATTTTCAATTCCCGACGTTTTCCAGACGGTAAAACGCATCGTTCCCGTTTCATCTCCGAGGATTCCGGCAAATGCAATTGATTCATGTGTTTTTTCAAAAATCTGAACGACATTCGCTTTCAAATCCGTCCAAATACCGCCCTGCTGAAGTTCGGCAACCGTTCTGATTTCAGTTGTTCTGTCTTTCAATTCACCGGCGTTCGAATCGTTGAATTTGACATTTTCAATTTCTTCTTCCGAAATTGCTGCGGTTGACACTTTATTCAATGTGATGCCTGCTTTGTCATTCCAGGATTTGACAACCACATTTTTGAAATCATATGTTTGATTGAGTTCCAAAACACCTGTTTCGGAATTATTCCAAATCGTAAATTTGATGATTCCTGTTTCGTCACCGACCAATCCTGCCTGGGCAATGCTTTCATGACTGTTTTCCCATATTTGAACGACTTTTCCTTTCAAATTCACCCATGTGTCAGGCAAATTGATCATTGCTGAAATTTCGTCAATCTTTTTCGTTTCAGCCGCGCCTTTGACTGCGAAAACTTTGGTTTTTGAAATATTGAATTTTTTCAAATAAGCATTCGTCACGCTTCTCTGAGCTTCGGCGACAGGAACTTTGAAAATGTCCGTCATTTGTTTTAATTTGGATTCAATTTCTTCAACGGAGACATCCGCTCCGTTTTCTGCAAGAATTTTTTGTATCGATACTGCGCGGGAGGCATGTTCACCGTTTGGATTGCTGCTGTTGCTGCTGTTGCTGCTGTTGCTGCTGTTGCTGCTGTGATTGCTGTGATTGCTGCTTTTTAATTGAATCGATTCCTGTGAATCAATAAGTTCTGTTTCATTCATATCTGTCATTCCTTCAGACCTCCGGTTATTCTTTTGATTTATGATTGGGAGGCAGAATCCTTTAAGGTACGAATATATAAAGCAAAAATCGAAGCTTGGTGAAAGTATTAATCAAATGGAAAATCAAACGAAGAAAGAAGTTTGAAAAAAATGAATGAAAATAAACGAAAAAAGAATAAATTTATTCAGATTTCAAAGGCGTGTTCGATTCCGTTTTTTCTGTTTCCTCTTCGTCTGTAATATTCTCTGACAATTAAATAAAATATAATTACAGCCGGAAGAAACGGAATACCTATGAAAAATATCAAAAACAAAGCTGAAAAGAGTATAGCGGTAACCAGTATTTTTGGTGTTGCAATTATTTTTTTCAAATCCTGTTTCCAACTTCGAGCGGCAGCTCTTTTGCCGTCTTTTCTTGCTTCACTAAAAATCGCATAGATAACAAGTGAAACAACAACTCCTAAAATGATTATCAAAACTGAATTCAATAATATTTCATCAAAATCCATTTTAGTTTTCCTATCAATGTTTATTTGTCGTCATCAACTGTTTCCGTTTTTGCGTTTAATCAAATAAAATACAAAAGCAATCGCCGCTGCAACGATTAAAAGTTGTATGATGATAACAAGTGCGATCAATATAATTTCCGCTGCTCCAAGTCCTGCAATAATCATTTCTTATTCACCCGATAATTCAGATTCTCTGATTCTTTTCAATTCCTTTTGTTTAACGTATTCCCGAACAATCAAATAAATCATTATCGGAAATATCAAATTCACGACAAATGAAAATGTCAGGACTGAAATCAGAACAATAATCAAAATCGGAAATATTGTTTTCGGGCTGCCGATAAATCTTTTCCAGCCGGGATTATCATGATTATTCGCCGCTTCCAAGCCGTCAGCTTTCGCTTCTTTGACAATAAAATAAAGGATTATGAGCGGCATGATAATGAAAAATGCCGCAATAAAAACAGCTGCGATAATTTCAAACGGTGTCATTCTTCGTTCTCAGATTCTTCACTCTCAATTCCTTCCGCGTCTCCTTTTATTTCGTTCTCGTCTTCATTTTCTTTTTCGTCTTCATTTTCGTCTTCATTTACTTTAATTTCTTCTTGCTTTGGAATATTTCTCATTCTCTTTTCTTCGTCCGCTTCCAAAATTCCGTTTTTAACGGCAGCTTTAATGATATAGTAAAGTGCAATCAAAATAAGAGCGATCGGGACCAAATACAAAATCAATATTACCAATATCATTAAAATTTCTATTATTCCAATTCCGAACATTTTATTCCTCTTTCAAATCTGTTTCGTTAATTTCTTCTTTAATTTCTTTTTCTTAAATTCAATTTTGTTCTTTTTGCAATAAATGTGATGCTGCTGCAGTTGGAAAGCGGCGCCGGTTTGCAGTTGGAGTCAGATTTCGGTTTGCGCTTGGAGGGAGGTGTTTGTTTGCAGCGGGAGGGTGGTGTTTGTTTGCAGTGGAGGGAGGTGTTTGTTTACGCTTGGAGGGCTGTATTTATGAAAAAATCGCGAAGCGATTTTTTTTCGCCATCTTTGCGGCTCCCGCCGCGCGCGAGCTGCATCATTTTCACAATATTTCTTCAAATCACAAGTCGATTTTTTCACAAAAATTTAAAACTCACCATCACTTTTATTCATGCTTCACAACACAATTCGAAAGCCCCGTAATTTCAACAATATCCCCGTTGTCCGGACTGTGAATAATCGTCTGTCCAAAAATTCCTCGCTTTGCTCGGAATTTTTCAGGAGGCAGTGGGAGGATGGTGTTTGTTTATAGGGGTACCTTCGGTACCCCGTCTGCGATGTTTCTTTTATTCATGCTTCACAACACAATTCGAAAGCCCCGTAATTTCAACAATATCCCCGTTGTCCGGACTGTGAATAATCATTTGTCCCTTCTTCAAATACGGAATTCTCTTTTCATACTCCGACGGAACTTTCACCGCGTTGATTGCCGCGTCATTATTCAAATTCAGAACAATTTTCGTATTCACCTGTTTCAGAATTTCCGTTTCAATATCTTGCGGGTCCTGCGTGATCAAAAACAAGCCGAGACCTTCCTTTCTACCCTGCTTCGCGGCTTCAGCAAACTTTGAAATAATCTTGCCGGACAACGTTCCTGCCGAACTTGACAAATAGCGGTGCGCTTCGTCCAAAACCAAAATGATCGGCGTGTTTTTCACATCTTCATCGCCGGACGTATTGAGTTTATTGTCAACAATCACCGTCATCATCGTCAAAACAATCAAATCGCGGATGCGCGAATTATTGATATACTCCGTCGGAAACACGGAAACCTGCCCCGGTTTGAAAACGGTTTTGAAAAGTTCCGTAATCGGCTTCGCGTCTTTATCGAAAATGCGTTCATACGTTTTGTTCAATGCTTTTCTCACAATGCCGCCGTAAGACGATTCATGAATTTTATCCGTTTGTTCCGTATAATATTCCTTGTTGAACGGATCCTCAACAAACTCCTTAAAGCCGACATATGAAGCCGTTTTTCCCTTCGTTTTCGCGTCTTTAAAATAATCCGCAATCAAAATTTCAAGACCGTTTCTCTGATTTTCGGTCAGCTCCGCCGTTTCCAAAATCCACGGATTATACTGAACAAACGAAAACGGAATCGTAAATTCAACCTGTTCCGCTCTTGATTTTCCGGCGTAGCGCTCCCCGTCGACTTTTGCGGTAAACGTTTTCGCATTTCGAATGCCGCCGTAAGCGACTTTTTCGGAATCAAAATTAAATTTGTCGGCATCGGACAAAGTGTTGTCTTCATAAAGCTGAGAATATTCATCCTGCGGATCCATGACGACAAGACACGGCATATTTTGAATACTGTGATCACTGCGCTGACGATAGCGGCTGTTTTCCGTTTCAAATTGGCGCAAAATATTTTTCGTCAAAAAAGTCTTTCCCGTTCCCGTGCTGCCGCAGACAAGCATATGTCTGAAAATGAGCGGATCGCCCGACGAATAATCATTTCTCATGTAATAAGCAACAGTCGGAGGAGTCGAATGCGTTTTGACAAGTTCGCCGCCGACACTCAAATGTCCCAAAAAAATTCCAACTTTCGGGATGTTAAGACCCGTTTGAACCATTTCTTTGTCAAAAACAGGCATAATCGGCGTATTGGGTTTTGGGATTCTGTCAGCCATTCGGCGCTGAAGCCCTTCTTTTTTATTCTTTTCATACAAAATGCAAATCGGCTCAATCGTTGCAAGCAATTTGTAATCTTCTTCATTGATTCTGTTTCGACCGCCCGCCGCTGTCAACGAGTCGCGTTTATTTGCAAGCATTCGATTCGAATGAATTTCGGTCGCGTCATCCACCGTAAATTCCTGGCGGTATTGAAGTTTCGTGAATTTGCCGAAAAGATTTTCATTTTCATACGGCACGATCACATAAGTTCCGAGACGCACTTTTTCCCTTTGCGTCGCCGCGATATAGCCGATGATTTTAGAGCCGTTTCCCGCAATTTCAATCGGCTCAACGCCCGTTGTCACGATGCCGTAAGCTTCTTCCAAATTTTCATTCCCTTCATTCAGATTTTTGTTTTCCCCATTCAGACTTCCGGTTTTATTCAGACTCTCATTTTCTTTTTTGTCTGTTTGTTTGGAAACATCTTTTGAAGACATATCGGACACATTATAATCATCAAATTCCTGAAATTCTTTTTCAAACTGATTAAAATCAAAATCCTTCTTTTCAAATTGCTCAAAACTCATCTAAATCTCCCCACCGCATTTCATTATAGGATTTTTCCGCCGGATCTTTTGTAAATAATTCTCTGATTTCTCTTTTCTCATCCGCGCTGATTTTCGCAATCGAATCCGCTTTCAAAAGCGTTTCGGGAACTTTGCCGACGGACAATTCATACAATATTTTTTTCGTGATTTTTCGTTTCATTTCATCGTCTTTCAAGAGACCGTATAAACTTTCAATTTTGAAAACAATTTGATTCCCGTCAAAAGGAACGCGCACCATCATGAAAACGGGCAGATAATCATCGTCTGCAAATTTCCGGCTCAAAGTTTCATCAACAAGCGGCGAATTCTCTTTCATTTCATTATCATAAAATTGGTTCGGCTGAATAAACCAATTCGAATAAGTGATTTTAAATCGATTTCCGAAATCGGTTGAGCTTTCCTTACCGTTTCCGTTTTGATTCTCAATTTTATTTCCGATTTCACTTTTATTTTCAATTTCATTTTTGCTTCCGATTTCACTTTTATTTTCAATTCCATTTTTGCTTCCGATTCCATTTTTATTTTCAATTTCATTTTCAGGCTTCAAAAACGCTTTAAACAACTGAGTATCGGTTGCCCACGGCAATTCCGTCATGATCTTTTCATCTTTTGCTTTTTCCCGAAGCAGATTCATGATCTGCGTTTCCGCCGGATTTTTCACAAAACCGATCACTGGCATTTTGTTTTCCAAATGAAAATCCATGATATCGATGTAATTCTGAAGAATCTTTTTCGCATTTTTATCGTGTCGGATAAGCACTTTATCAGAATTCGTTCCCATCCAATACATCAATTGTTTCGGATAAATCGGGCCGTCCATAATCAAAAATCCGGATTTGTCCATGTCGGCTTGCGTCCATAAAATGTGTTCCGACTCGGACGCGTAAATTGAATAATCGTGAACCATTCGGCCGACTCGAATTTTGAGCATTGACGGATCAATTTGAATGACCTTGCTTCGCCCGAATCCGTCGTCAAACGTTTTCCAATTTTCATTTTCGGGAAGCTTCGTTTTCTTTCCCGATGAAAATCCCGTGCAAACGATCGTTCGTTTGCGGTGCAGATTCAAATCCGTCGGCGTCGAAGCCATTGCCGAGTGGCAGATGTCAAGAAACAGGCCGCGCTCAAAAAGAATCGGATTCGTGCTGCCGCTGTCGGATGAATAAGTCACATTAAATTCATCCTCGGAAAGGCTCATGCGCCGCGTGTCAACGGCGGATCTGAAAAGTTTGCCGAGAGATTTTAAAATGATTTTATCGTCCTGGCGAAGTTCCGATAACAATTTAAAAACTTCAAAAATGTCCTGCGACTCTTTTTTAGTATATGAATATTCAATCTCCGAGGCGATGTCGGAAATTTCTTTCATGTGAACAGGTTCAAGAGTCATATGGATGACAAACGCTGTTAAAATATAAAAGTTCTTCAAGCGCGGTGAAAGTAGCCGATTTGTTAGTCGACTGATCTATCAGAGTATACAGTGTATATGAGAAATATTTATGTAAACTTATTTATAAAAATAGATAATATTTGATAACGCGAATATCATAAAACTATTCGGAGGATAATTATGGCTGTAACTTATATTGAACTTCCCTATGAAGCGGACGCATTGGAACCTGTCATTACCAAAAATACGATTGAGTTCCATTACGGCAAGCACTTGAAAACATATGTTGACAAAACAAATGAACTCATCAAAGGCACAGAATTCGAAAAGATGGATTTGGAAGACATTGTTAAAAAAGCAGACGGCGCTCTTTTCAACAATGCCGGACAAGTTCTCAATCACAATCTTTATTTCATGCAGTTTGCGCCGCAAGGCAGCGGAAAACCGCACGGAAAATTAGCAAAAGCGATTGACGACACATTCGGGTCATTTGAAGAATTTACTAAACAATTTGAAGCGGCAGGCGTCGGTCTCTTCGGTTCCGGCTGGGTTTTTTTGGCAAAAGACAAAGACGGCAAACTGACAATCGAAAAAGGACAAAACGCCGAAAATCCGATCACAAAAGGCATGAAAACCGTTTTAGTCATTGATGTCTGGGAACACGCTTATTATTTGGATTACCAGAACAGACGCGCCGATTATTTGAAGCTCGTTTGGAATATAATTGACTGGAACGAAGCCGAGAAAAGATTTGAGAGTAAATGATGAAATCATCAACTTAAATTTCATAAATTGAAGATTTAAACTGAAAAAATGAAGAAAATAATTGATTGAAATTATCAATTAATCTTCATCTTCTTTTTTCCTATCAGGCGTTATCCAATATCCCCATGCCAAAAGCAACCCCAATACAAAAATCACTTGACAGAGTTTTGTTTTTAAATACAGGCTGGAATAATTCAACCAACCGCCGCCGCCATCGTTTGAATAATCTTTTGTGATATCATTTCCATCCGCATCATATATTCGTATTACTCCCCAATAACCGGCAGGCTTATAAGGTTCATAAATATCAATAAAATCCGGCTCATGAATCTTATTTTGATAATGAATGATTTGCTCTTTTTCCGTATCATAATAATTTTGAATCACTTTATAGGATGCGGCTTCGGGGTCGCAATCAACGCCCGTTACGATGACGCGATTGTAAATATCTGCGATTTGATAATGAGCGGTGATGTAATTATCACCATTTGTTGAATATGCATATGGTTGATATAGGAAATTTAATCCTTGTTTAAATGTTACAAGTCCGGATTTATTATCCGATTTGAATAGCACAAGCAAATCACCGTTATCCTTTTTTGTTTCCAGCACCGTTACATTAACGGCATCAGTACTTCTTTCAATTGACCTTTCCAAACTGTTTGATGTCGGTAATGTTGAATAAAATGCTGTGTAAAGAAGAACTGAAAAGATGAGCACTGCTGCAAATACCATGGCCGCTTTTTTCTTGGCAGGATTTTCTGTAATTTCTTTTTTAATTTTTGAAAATGTTTTCTTTTCTCTTTTTGTTTCTTTTTTCTCCTGCCATGAAATCGGGCGCGGATCATTTGCCCAGAAAAACCAGGCGATTATCAAACCGGCCAACAGAATTACTGTATACATTGACCGGTAATTCCCGAGACCGCCTGATGATACGGTTCCTCTCGGAATTGAATCATTATAAGTTCCGTTGAAAAAGTCAGCCGTTATATTATTTCCTTCAACGTCATATAAGTGGAATTTAAATGTGTAATATTCTGTTTCATATTTGTGAATAAAATTCGGAGCTGTAATATTTTCGCCGTAAAGAACTGTCTCCTCCGGTTCATTCTCATTCAACGTGACAATACTTTCGTAATAGGCAATTCTTGAATCCGTTTGAATGCCATATACAATTTCGGAATGCATATCTTCATTAAAATTGGTATTCATAACTGAAATCGGCCAATCTCCGAAGTCTGCTTTGACGGGATGCCACAGCAAATTCCATCCGCGCTGAAATTGAACAATTCCTGCAAGATTAGGGTACCGTTCATCTGTAAATGTCACATACAATTCGCCGTCGATTATTTGTGTCTGAACAATTTTCGGATGAATTAAATCCTCTTGCATGTATTCTGAAATAAATCCGGAAATCGAATAGTTTAGACTGTCCGGTTGATTTACGGCAGGTTTTTCAAGATCTATGTATAAATAGAAAATAGCTGCAAATGCAATTAAAATGATGGCAATTGCAGTCAGTTTATTCTTATTGAACACTTTTTTATATTTGGAATTATTTTTCGCCATCGTTTTCCTCTTCTTCTGCCGATTCTGTTTCACCCTCTTCTTTATTCTTATCCGGCGTTATCCAATATCCCCATGCCAAAAGTAATCCGAGAACGAGAATTGTAAAACTAATCAAATCACTCGTAAACGTAGAGGAGCCGAATCCGCTTGCAACGCTTCCGCCTTCGAAATTCTCCACTTCTTCAGTAATGTCATTTCCGTCAGCATCAAAAAGGAAAAGTTCTCCCCAACGAATTTCTTTTTCATAAATGTCAATAAAATCGGGATATGTTACTTTATTTTCATATATGATAATGTCTTCTCTTGGCGAATCATGATATTTTTGAATGACTGCATAGGAGTCAATTCTCGGGTCACAGTTCAAACCTGCAATAATCATTTTGCCATATTGCTGTTCCCAATAATCAGTAACACACACCTCATATCTTCGATGAGAAGCATACGGCTGCCACAGTGTATTCAGTCCTTTTTTGAACATGACAATTCCGAGTTTTGAATCATCTGCTTTATAGAGTGCTGTCATATATTTTCCGTCAATATATGTTTCAGCAAGCGTTACATTTTCGCTTCTTGTAAATTCTTCAATCCTTTTTTCTATGCTTTTTTCGGATGCTGTCGTAGAATAAAAATATGTATAAATCCCGCAAAACAGGATGATTGTAACAGCAAAAATTACCAGCGCTTTTTTCTTGTTTGAGTTGAATTTCAATTTATTTTTATCTGCAGATTTTCGCTGACGATCATTTTCTTCTTTTTCTTCCCATGAAACGGGTCTTGAGTCAAGCATCCAGAATAAAGATGCAATGATCAAATTAAAGGCAAGAATTATACTGAATAAAGACAAATTTCCGAGATATCTGTAAGTTCCTCTCTCTGAAAAAGTTAATCCGCTCGGCCCGGAATCATCATATTTGTTCTTTAAATCTTCTGTTAAATCATTTCCATTTTCGTCTAATAAAAGCACTTTTTTTCTATAATAATCATCTTCGTAAATATCAATAAAATTTGGTTCTGTGATTCTTTTTCCATATATCGGATTCGTATCTTCTTCAGAAACAGGGGCTAATTCATAGAAAGCAATTTGTTGATCCGTATTTATGCCGTAAACGAAATGTTTGGTGATGTTCAAATCATTGGTCGACATGAAAGTTGACGATACGGTGTAATTATTTCCGTAACTTGATGTCACCGGATGCCACAGAATAATCCCGCGCTGAAATTCTGTAATTCCCATGAAATTCAGATATCGGGAATCGGTATATGTGACATACAAGAAACCGTCATATTTTTTTGTTTGAATGATTTCAGGCTGCACATCATACAGAAAAATATGTTTTGAAATCGAATGCGCTAAACTGTCTTCTTGATTAACCGCGGGCATATCTAATGAAACGTAAATGCAAAAAACGGCAGCAAAAGCTATTATCATGATTGCGATTGCCGTCAATTTGCTGAGATTGTACTTCTTTTTGTATTCTGAATTAGTTTTCGCCATCATTCCCACCTGTTTCGTTTTCATCTGTTTCCGGTTCCCATAAGTCTGCCGTTATATCATTCCCGTCTTCATCATAGCAAACAATTCCATTGACCATTTCCCCTTCGTGAAGTTCTAAGAATGTTTTTTCTTCAACTTTCCTTTCGATGATTTGAAGCGTTGAATCCGGTGCATAATATTCGATTTTGTATGAAGCAATTCGCGGGTCGCAATTTATTGATCCGAAATAAAAGTAGGACATGTTATTCGAACGTAAACCGCCTGTCGTAATTCGGCGGGCGCCTTCTTCTCCGTACGAAAAACTTTCACTGCCTCCTCCCATGACTCCTGTAAGCGTTTGTCTTGTTTTATCAATTGTCAGAAATCCTGATGAACCCTCGGAGGTTTTATCATGGAATAACGCCACCAATATTCTGTAATTTTCATCTCCGTCTTCAACGACTCGGAGGATTTCAGGGTTTCTCAAATTTCCTGATTCACGAATCATTTCTAATAATTCTGATTCATTCGGCATCGATTCATTGAATTGTTTCTGGGAATCCAAATACAGGACACCTGTAAGAATCACCGCCAAAATTAAAGCAGCGACAATAAACCCAATCAATATTTTCGGAATTTTATCCATCTTTAAATCCAACCCTTCTGTATTTTCAATCCATCTCTTCTAAATTTTCTGCTTCGTCGGTTATATCGTTTCCGTCTTCATCATAGAAATGTAATTTCGTTTTTTCATCAATGAAAATCTCATGTATATCCATAAATGTTCTTTCGGAAACCGTTCCCGAAATCTCAACAGGCAGAATTACATCTTCTTCAATCGGCACTTCTTTGTATGACGCGATTCTCGGGTCACATTCTTTTCCTGTAACAACAGTGACAGGCGACTCATTGACAGCCCGCATTCCCATTGTTGTGATGCATGCTCCTTTTACTGTTCCCGAACCGGTTTGTTTCCATTCGCCTTCAATTTCTTTTGCGAAGATAATGCCCCACTCATCAGAAATCGTGCTTTCAAATTGAATGACAATATGACCTCCCGCTTTTTGAACATCAAGAACTTTTGAATTGTTCGAAATAATGCTGTTTGCAATGGCTGCCAATTCGTTTTGGGATAATTCGTCTTTTTTATCCGATTCATTATTGATGCAGCCGGCAGCCGCTAAAGCAGCAGCTATTAAAAAAATTCCCGTAAAAACGACTGCAAACTTTATTGCATTTTCATTTCCCATCCCAATCCTCTTTTTCCTTTTAAAATCCAATCTTTAAAATTTTCCAATCAATTACAAATCAATTACAAACCGTTTACAAATCAATTACAAACCATTTACAAAATCTAAAATTATATACAGTTCCTTCCATTTATTATAGCTGATTCAAAAACAATATATAACATCTCTGCGGATTATATGATTTAATCTGTATAAATTCATTTTATCAACATTTGATTACAAGAGGCTGACTCTTAATGAGAATTGAAGAATGGGACGAATATAAAACTTTTATAAATGCGATTAATGAGGCTGTATCGGATATTTCCGATCTGCCGTCTTTAACAAAAATAACGAGCCACGTGTTTAACGC
Source organism: Methanimicrococcus hongohii (assembly GCF_032594095.1). Lineage (NCBI taxonomy): Archaea > Methanobacteriati > Methanobacteriota > Methanomicrobia > Methanosarcinales > Methanosarcinaceae > Methanimicrococcus > Methanimicrococcus hongohii. Next base: position 1,800,333 of record NZ_CP131059.1, on the reverse strand, counting down.
AAGCGGCAAAAAACTGCGCCCGTTAGTTATTACATTATCATGCGGCGCCTGCGGCGGCGACTATAAGGATGCCATTAACGCTTGTCTCGCGATTGAAGGCATTCACACGGCCTCTCTGGTTCACGATGACATTTTGGATGAAGGCATGATGCGCCGCAACCGGCAGACGCTTCACACGCTTTACGGCCCGGCCGCTGCAATTTTGTGCGGCGACTTTTTGATTGCAAAGGCGATCGAATGGATTTCCGTTTACGAAAAACAAATCGTTTGGGACTTTGGTCATTCCGGCGCTTTGCTTTCCGAAGGCGAAGTCATAGACGCCGGCATCAAGCGCGGCGAAATGACGTTAGACGAATACACCGAATGCATTTACAAAAAGACGGCTGCGCTTTTTGAAATCAGCGCGAAGATCGGCTCCCGAATCGCCGTTCCGAATGATGAAGAATTGATTCAAAGATTCGGCCGCTTCGGTTATGAGTTCGGCATGGCTTACCAAATCATTGACGATCTGCTTGAAGATTTCGGCGTTTACGAAGACAAAGAATCAGGCGTTCTCTCCGACAGCCTTTTTTCAATCTATCTGCGCTCCATGGACGCGGACGCTGCCGCCAAAGAAACGGTCGGCGTCGCGGAAGCTTATCTGATCCGCGCCAAAGAAGAGTTGTCCGGCGTTGCAGACTCGCCGTCCAAAGAAAAGTTGTTCGCGCTTGTTGATTACGTGAATGATTTGATGGACAGCGTTCGGTTTGCGCCGTCTCACAGCTGATTTTCTTTTCTATTTTTCGTTTTAATTTTTCTTTTTTTCATTTTTCTTTTTTTAATTTTTTTCAAAACCGCAGGTCAAATTTGATTCCGTTTTGTCAAAATTGAAGCGGTTCGCGCGGCGGCGGCACGCTGCTGCCGAGCGGAAACCTGCAGGTAGCAGCGGCAACAGAAACCTCCCTCCCACTGCAAACAAACACCGCCCTCCCACTGCAATCTGAAAGACAGATGCACGCAGCAACAAAAACCGCCACGTACAAACCTGATTTGCAGCGGCACCATTAAAAGACAGTTGCAGACGAGCAGGCTCAACCGGGAGCTGACAGCAAAAGACAGTCGCAAGACAGAACAAGCAGGAGCCGAACAGCAACTAAAAAAAATCAGCTGTTTTTGAATTTTTGTTGAAACATCATTTTTCATAAAAATAATTCAAAAACGGAACGCCGTCTTTTTTCCAAATCTAAAAATTTAAATTTTGGGTTTTATCGGGCGTTCGGGTTCAACATTTTCGCGAAATTGGATGTTTAGGTTTCGACTTTGAAAACAAAATAAAATGGGGGAAAAGTTTGAAAATAAAATCAAAATGCAGAACAAGTTTGAAAAATAAAATAAACACGCGAAACAAGTTTGAAAATCAAATAAAAATGGAACATTTCGCGCGCAACGCCGCTGCTGCTCAAAAAGAAAAACAGACAAAAATAAAAAAATGCAAGATGAATGAATAAATGATGAAACAATCATCAAAATCCATTCAATCGCTTGCGTTTAATCATTCTGATTCTTCATCGGGATGTTCGGCTGAAATTTCTTTGCACGGAAGCGGTTGGTTTGAATCGCCTGCAAGAAGTTTCTTTGCATACTCTTTACAATCGGACATCAGCACTTCAAGCGGACATTCCGCGTCAATGCCGGCAGCGCCGCTGTGGCCGCCGCCTGTTCCGTTGTATTTGTCGCCGACATCTTCCATCAGCTTTCCGAGATTCACGCCGGAGAGGATCATATCTCTTTTTGCACGCCCGCTGACACGCACGCTGCTGTCGTCTTTGGCCGAGCCGACAAAAGCGATATCTGCGCCGATGTTGGTCAGCATAGACGCTGCCGCGCCGCCGTACGAACTGACATTGGTTGTCGCGATCAGACAGTCGCCGACGCGCTCAACTTCGCAGCGCATCGCCGCTTTGAGCATCGCAATGCGAATGGAAATGTCCTGCGGTGTTGCCGCCATCAATTCCAAAGCATCGAAATAGTCGACGCCGCTGACTTCCATGATTCCCGAAAGCGTTTTGAAAGTGCTTGCGTTGGCGTGTTTCAGATGACCCGTGTCCGTAATAATTCCCGTGATCATGGCCAAACCCATTTTCGGGGAAATATGAATGCCTGCCGCGTTGAGAATTCTGAAAATGATCTCAACGGTTGAGGTGGTTTCTTCGTGAATATAAAATTCAGCGTCATCCAAAAGCGCCGTTGTCGCGTGATGATCAATCAAACAAAACTGTTCAAGTTTCAATTCATTGAGCTGACCGCGCGTGGAAGTGTCAACAACGACTGTCATGTCATAGTCATTCGGATCCGGACACATGACGACCGGAATGTTCAGCTTGTCGATGAGGTTTGCAGCCACACGGTTGCAGTCATCAACAATACCGACCGTTCCGCCGACAGCTTCGGCCAGCGTATAAGCGCTGCCGATCGCATCAGGGTCCGCGTTTCTGTGGCAAATGTAGAGTATGTTCCGATAATCCAGAAGGCGATTGAAGAATTCTAAATCGTTGACCCTCATAGATGTCACGGCTGAGATTAATCTTCGTCCTCGCCGCCGCCGGATGAACCGATCATGCTTTGAAGCTGTTCTTGAAGCTGTTTAAACCGAGCGTTTAAACGTTCTTCCTGGCGCTCAATCGATTGGACTCTTAAAGAAAAAGATTCCTGACGTTCTTTTAAAGAAGCTAAAAGAGACGCTTTGTCTGATTTGATCATCAGTTCGCCGACCGATTTATAAACAACCGCGTCGTCGGCGGATTTTTCCAATTCTTCGATGGCCATTTCAGTCTCTTTGACCATGACGTCGATTTGAGACTTCTGCATTGCAAGCGTTTGCGCCTGCTGCTGAACTTGTTGAATTTGTGCAATTTGATTTTGAACTTGAGGGGATAATTCCGAACTCATAAGTATTCACCTGTTCAATCATGAAGCAATAAAAACATTAAAATGTTTCTGCTCAGCCTTGAAAAAAAGAACAATCGAAAACCAATCAAAAACAGATGAAAAATAAATAAAATGCAATAAAAGAAATCGAAAGAAATAAATTAATATTAAATGAAGATTTAGGAACAATGGCGACTGTCAAAGAAAAATAAAAATGACAAAGGCGTTTAAAATATGTTTGGCGGGACAGCAGCTGAAATGTTTACGGTAACAAAAACAGGCAGAAAATTGACACCTGAAGAATTGGAAAAAATCGAACAGATACTTAAAATCGCCGACAAAGAATGGGAAGAACAAATAAACCTTTATCGAGAGGAATTGATTCAGTTTTTTGAAGGAAGTGAGAACAAGAGTAAATAATGAAAATGAAAAATAAGTTGCAGAAAATGAAAACAAAATGCAGATAATTAAAAAATCAATTCTGCATCAATTTTTCAATGTCAAAATCCAAATATTTGGCATTGCTCTTTTTAACCAGTTCTGAACAAACTTTTTCGGGGTCGCCGTCCATTTCAATTGCGCCTTTATCAATCCAAATCGCTCTGTGCGACGCTTCTTTGACAAAGTCCATATGATGGCTGACCATCACGATTGTTGTTCCGAATTCTTTGTTGATGCGCTTGAGCGCGTTTGTCACGTCGCGAAGCGTGACCGGATCCAAATCGCCGAACGGCTCGTCTAAAAATAAATAGTCAGGAGACGTGACCAAACTGAGCGCGATAAACGCGCGGACGTGTTCGCCGCCGCTGATTTGATCGGGTTTTTGGTCCAAAATTTCAAGCGGTAAATCCAGCGCCTTAAAAATCGGCGCCGCGTATTTATCAACATCTGCTGACGGAACGACGGGGAAAAGCTGAGAGAAAATGTCTTCCGGAATTCCGAGTTCGCTCATGACCGTGTCTTTTTCTTCCGTTGTCATGTCGGGCAGACGATAAATAATGTCCAACACCTGCGGCGGGATTCCGAAGTCGGCGGCGCGGTCTTTGGCGGCGTCAACGGCATATCTCGTTTTCATGCTTAAACGGAAACGGATTTGATCGCGAACGGTAGAGTTGACCGACATTGAAAATTCTTGATTCATGATGCTCATGACACTGCGCAAGTAAATGCGGTTTTCATTGTAAGCGCCGATGTCGATCCATTTACCGTCATTGTCAGCGTTTTTGTTGTCTTTTTCATCATTTGTGCTGCTGCGGGTGCCGCGTTCATGTTCGCGGTATAAAATTTCAATCGTTCCCGAAGTCGGCGGAACCATTCCTTCAAGAAGCTTCATCACGGTTGTTTTGCCGGCGCCGGAGCTGCCGATAAAAGTCGTGATTTGTTTTTCATAAATGTCAAAATTCAAATTTTGAATGTTTAAAACTTCGCCGACGCGAATGAGACTGTAACGCTTGGAAACATCTTTTGCGCGAATGCAGGGCTTTCGTTCGGAAACGTCGAGAAGCGATTCTTTGGGCTCCATGTCTTTGAGGAAAGATTTGAGAACGGTGACCGGATCGCCTTCCATTGCGATTTTGCCGTTTTCGAGAAATAAAACGCGATCGGCGATATAAGCGTGAACTTCGGGAAGGTGAGAAACAACTAAAATCGGAATTTCGAGTTTCTCTTTGAGCTCTAAAATAACGTCTAAAATTTCCTGCTTTGTGTCGGGTCCCGTCATTGTAACAGGTTCGTCGAGAAGCAAAAATTTCGGACGGGCCGCGATTTGACGGGCCAGAACAAGGCGCTGTTTTTCGCCGCCGCTGAGCTGGTCGGTCGAATGAAGGGCTTTGTCTTCTAAGTGAACTGTTTTTAAAATGGAAAGCGCTTCGTCATAGAGTTCTTGATAAGTGTGATGTTCGGGAAGCGGCAAAGCTTCGGTTCCGACGAGATGGAAGTTGAGGCGGCGGATAATATTTTCAATTGCGGGACCGCTCCAAAGACCGAAATTGCGCTGAAGATGAATGGCGGTTGCCTGCCTGAGAATTTTTTCACCTTCTTTTCCGGAATCGGGGTAAATTTTTTCACCGTTGATTTCGATTTCGCCTTTGTCAAAAGATTCAACGCCGCGGAGGATTTTTAAAAGAGTTGTTTTTCCGGCACCGCTTTTCCCGGTAATCCCGACAATCTCCGCTTTTGAGACTTCAAAAGACAAGTCATCCAACACGCGTTTTTTGCCGTGAGCCGTTTGATATTCTTTGACAAGATGAGAAACTTTCAGCACACTACTAACCTCCGAAAAAGGAAATCATTCAAAAGAAATTAAAATAAAATAAAAAGAAAGCCGCTAAGGCGGCAAAATGAATTATAATTTAATTATAATTTTATAAGTTAATTGCAATTTGCAATTTTTTCTGAGCAGAATCGCTTGAATTTAAGATTTAAGTTTTAAACTTAAGTTCAAATTTTAAGCTTTTTTGCCCATTTTTGCGCCCGTGACGATTTCGGCTGTTAAGGCTTTGACGTCATCGGCTTTTTCAATTGCCGTTCCGGTCACAATGATATCGGCGCCGGCTTTGGCACAAACTGCGGCTGCTTTGCCGTCGCGGATTCCGCCGCCGACGATTAAAACGCTGTCTTTTAAGACGTGTTTGACCGTTCCGATCATTTCGGGGGGAAGCGGCGAGTCTGCGCCGGATCCTGCTTCAAGATAGGTGTAGCGCATGCCGTAGTATTTGCCGGTCAAAGCGTAAGCGGCTGCAAGTTCGGGCTTGGCGCGCGGGAGAAGCTTGGCATCTCCGACCCAGCCGACTGTTCCGCCGGGCTCGCAGACCAAATAGGCCATCGGAATGTGTTCCATTCCTGTTTTGTAAAGCGTTAAAGCGCCGAGCATCTGATTGCCGACAATGTAGTGCGGGTCGCGGGAGTTTAAAAGACTCATGAATAAAACGCAATCCGCCTGCGTGGTAAATCCGGACGTGCTGCCCGGAAAAAGAATGATGGGGACCGAGACTTTCTCTTTGATCATTTTTGCGGTCATGTCTAAAATTTGTCCGCCGGCATCGGTTGAGCCGCCGAGCATAATTGCATTTGTTCCGCCGGCAACGGCTTCTGTTGCCAAGCGTACCGCTTCCTCGGGTTTCTGTGAGGCGGGGTCGATCAAGGTAACGTGAGCGACGCCTTCCTTTTGAATGATTTCCGAGAGGTACTCTTCCACCGTCATTACGGGATCACGCTCCGTTCTTGTCCTTTGCCTTCAATCTGAGGTTCGGGTAGTTGCATTTTCTGCAGCGTGTTGCACGAATGGAGTTGCGTGCGTTACATTTCATACAAATCTTTTTCTTTAATAAGCGTTCGTCTGCTTCCGGAAATTTTCCCATAATAATTCACCTTAATAAATTGGATAAGAATAATGAATTTAAGTTAAAATGCCTAAGTGAATCTTGTTTTCAAGATTCATATAATATCAATTAACTTGTTGTTCAAAGGAATGATAACTATCACTTAATACATATAAGAGTTTTGGATATTTTCCAGGCGATAGTCAGACCTCCGGTCTGACAGTCGACCGGGAATCGACTGATGCAATCGTGAAAAAATAAATACAACCATCAAGAAGCGAACAAATTCGCTGTAAATTCAGTTCTGCGGGATGATTTATCATTGTCCTTCAAACATATTTATGTTGCTAATATCCTTTCGGACTTGATCAATTGTAACCGTCCCATAATGATAATTTGAAAAAGTGCCATCGCCGTTGTCGACAAAAATATAAATGTCTCCGAGACTATACGAACCTTCATAAATATCATATATCTCCGGAATAGGCTGTCCTAAAAATAAAAGTACGATGTCCCCATCTTCAAATGAAGTATAATAGCTGCCGTTGGAGATGTAAGAATAACCGTCAAGTGTTCCGCCAATCAGGCGCCCTTTAAATTCCGATGTGTTCCCTTTTAAAACAGTAACAGGCTCAAAGCTGTAGATGGTACTAATCATGTTTTCTAAAATGACAGCATCATTTTGCAGTTCTTTATCGCGCCATGGATTTCTTAAATGAAACTCAAACAAAGGCTTTTCTTTTGGTTTACCATATTCCCATATACTTTTTTCATCCGTTACTTTCGCGACAACAATTAAATCCGATTCAGAAATCAGTTTCTCATATTCCGGAAAAATCCATTCCGAATCAAAATAAAGTATTTTTTCATCCTCTAGCTCCGTCTGTTGTTGGTAATAAACAACACCAGCGATGACAATTAACAATAAAAAGACAGATAAAATCGTAACTGCAATTTTCAAATGAGATTCTTTCATCAATAAAACACCAATTTCATAATTTGAAATAAATAAAGGGCTTAATCTATATTAAGCCCTATAAATATTTTCAATTTTAGAAAAAATCAGGGTCTATTTATTGTATATGATTTACTATTTGTTACATCAGCACTACCTTTTGGAGTTACACTTAATCCCAGGCCACTTGTACCAAATTCAATAGTCGGAGTAATAGTGAAAGCTTGATGAACATATCCTGCAGTCATATTAATATACTGAGGCGAATAATTTCCCTGATAAAGAGTTTGCATATTTATGGTAGCAGTACCACATCTTGCCCATCCATTTACAGCACTATACACTCTTGACATAGGAAATGTTGCAGATGCGCCTGTCCCGTTCTTAGATACTGAAATAGGATAAGACGAATAGAAAACTCCAAAACCTGTATCATATTGTACCAATGCGCTTGAATTGCTATTAATGTGAACAGTGTTTGGATGTCCATAGTAAGAAATTCCTATAGAATCGTTCCAACTCAAAAGAGGTCTTTGTGACCATGACCATGAGATAATGACTGTTGCGCGCAAAACACTGCCTTCTTGTGTCATTTTTGAGGGGACAATTGGAGCATTCAAAGTAAGCTTTGCAGATAATATACATTAATAAAATTCCACTTAGAAATACTTCAAATGAAAAATTGATAATGTTTTCAAATCTGAAGGACAGATTTTAGGTTCACTTTTTAGCATGACCCTATTTTCTCATTCAAACAAATTTAAAATCTATTTTAAAGCTCAATATATTTATGTGTCAAATCCGACAGATATTAATTCTACTAATTCAAATAAAACTGAAATCACAATCAATAAATCATCATTTAATTCGGAGTCAAAGAAATGCCTATCCACCCGATCGAATTCCGTTACGGAACCCCTGAAATGAGAGAAGTCTGGTCTCAGGAGAGAAGACTGAAAAACCTTGTTGAAACTGAAATCGCGCTTTCAAAAGCCGAAGCCGACCTTGGAATGATTCCCAAAGACGCTGCGATAGAGATTGAGAAAACGCTTCCGCGCGTCAAATGGGAACGCGTCGACGAAATTGAAAACGAAATCAATCACGACATGATGGCGGTCGTCAAAGCAATTTCCGAACAGTGTGCCGGCGACGCGGGTAAATGGGTTCACTTCGGCGCAACGTCTAACGACATTTTAGACACGGCAACCGCGCTTCAATTCAGAGACGCGGTTTCGATCATGGAAGAAAAACTTTACCGCTTGCTTAAGATTTTAGTCAAACAGTCTGAAGACCACATCAACACGGTTTGCTGCGGCAGAACGCACGGACAAATCGGCGTTCCGACAACTTACGGGCTTCGCTTTGCGATTTGGTCATCCGAAATCGACCGCCACATCGACCGTCTTCAAGAGCTCAAGCCGCGATTATTGGTCGGACAAATGACGGGCGCCGTCGGAACACAAGCCGCTTTCGGCAAAAACGGCATTGAGATCCAAAAGAAAACAATGGGATATTTGGGAATCGGCTCCGTTGACGTTTCCAACCAGCTGATTCAAAGAGACCGCCACGCCGAATTCGTGATGTGGATGGGCGGCGTTGTGACAACGCTTGACAAGATCGGAACAGAAATCCGCTCCATGCAGCGCAGTGAAATCGGCGAGCTTGAAGAAGGTTTCGGCAAAAAACAAGTCGGCTCATCAACCATGCCGCACAAAAGAAATCCGATCAAATCTGAACAAATCTGCGGCCTTGCAAGAATTGTCAGAGGTTTTATCGAAACGGAACTTTTGAACAATACGCTTTGGGACGAGCGCGATTTGACAAATTCATCCGCGGAAAGAATTGTTTTCCCTGAAGGATGTATTTTAGCGGACCACATTATCAATCTCGGAATCAAGGTTTTGGAAAACCTGAGATTCAATCAGGCAAACATTGAGAAAAATCTGAATCTTCTCAACGGTTTGAACATGGGAGAAGCGATCATGATCGAACTCACGCTTCGCGGTGTCGGTCGCCAGGAAGCGCACGAAATCGTCCGCTCGGCCGCGATGAAGTCCGTTGAAGAAAATGTTCATTTCAAAGACGCGCTTTTGGCCGACAAGGAATTGGCTGCCGTTTTGACGGGCGATGATATTGAAAATTTGGTCGACCCGTACAAATATATCGGAACGGCGGTTGAGCAGGTTGAAAATTTGAATCAAAAATTAAAAGCGAAATACGGAAATAAAATTTGAGTGTGAAATTGTGGTTAAAGAAGAAAAGAGAAAAATAAGAGTACAAGCAAACACTAATTTCCCCTTCATAACTGTAGAAGATTTTGATACGGGAGCACCCGTAAATGACAAGAATTGTTTAGAAATGGTAAACTCAATACAAAAATCATTAAAAGATATTGGCACTGACGAGATAAAAAAAGTTGAAGAAGCTTTAATAGAAGAAAATGCAACAGAAATTGTTGATGCGTTAATAGAGTGCAAAAAAATTAGTTTAATGTTTTCAGAAGAAAATTGTAAAAAACTTCTTGAAATAATGTATAAGATACATATAAAAGATAATTCGCAGGAAGTAATTAAAGAACTTTATGAATTAAAGCTATATTTAGGATCCCGCACTAGAAATTATGCAGAATTATATGATGATATTAATGAGTATTTGAAAGATTTTGAACAAGATCTAGAGCCAACTAAAAGATTAAATCTTCTCCTTTTTAAAGCAAATTCTGCCTCTCAATCTAATAAGAAAGAGGTCGCTGAAGAATTATATAAGAAGATAATAGCCGAAGCTCCAAAAGAAAATCACACTATTTTGGCATGGGCTCATAGAGGATTATCAATATGTTTTGAAAAAAAGAACAAATCATTTATAAATAATGAAAAAAAAACTGCGGAACTTTTTTTATTGGCCGGAAATAAAAATCAGTATATCGTATCTCAAGTAAAGATGGCTGATAGTATGGTAAATACACAGCCAGAAGAATCGATAAAAATATTGAAAGATTCAATAGCAATTCTTGATCCGAGTAATCCATTTAATAGAGAGATGATAGCTTCACTTTATTTAAAATTGGCAAAAATTCATGATGTAATAGGATTAAAGAATGAAGCAAAAAAATATGCAGAAAAAGCCATTGATTTTAGAAAAAACCCAACCCAAATTGGAAATGAGCAAGCAATAATCGCTACATTTTATGCTCTTGAACACTACTCGGAAAACAGCAACAATCAAAACATTAAAGAAGAAATCAGATTGATAGAAAAACAAATGAGTGAAGATGGAAAAAAAGAGAATGAAATTAGAATGAGATTAATAAAAGCAATAAATGAAGAAAATGTTAATGAAATGCAAACTTTGAAAGAAAAAGTGATAGCATTAGAAGATATACAATTTGAAATAATATATTGGATTGGATTTGTATCCATAAGTCAACAAAGTTTCCATGAAAAATTGGAGATATTAAATGACATGCTATTGAAAACGGAAAAGGAAGATATATCTGATGAAATAAGGCATCTATTGTATTCAACTTTTGCTGACATTTATTTGGAAAATAAAAAAGAAGAAAAAGCAATAGAATGGTATAAAAAAGCTTTAGAAATTGAACCATATTCAAAAAAGAATAGACAAAATTATGTTGCTCTGCTCCAAAAAAATAGATTATGGGAAGAATCAAAAGAATTTATTGAAACAGAGATAAAAAGACATGGAAAACTGCCAGGAATTTCATTAGCTTATGGAATTACATTAATGGAATTAGGAAGACATGGAGATGCTATAGAATATTTTACAATTGCCGAAGAGAAAGTAGAATTAAAAGAACTGGCTGAGAAGTGCAAAAATGATGCTATAGAAAAATTTGTGAGATATAATAAGCAAGACATTAAAATTGAGAAATATCCAAATGTAGTAGTAGAAGACATTACACTTGAAAAATTAAAAGAGTGTTTAGCAGATTTCTCAGAACATATTGAGAAAAATATAAGAATGTCATTTTGGCAAGATAGTATAGATTGCAAATGGATTTCTCAACCAGAACAACACGGGAAAAACTTATTATATACCTTTATAAAAGCTCGTTTTGGGGAATATACGGAAACTATATTGGAAGTATCCACAGGTGCAGGAAGAATTGATATTTATCTAAATTTTTCAAATGGTTTTAAAACAATTATTGAATTAAAAATATGTGGAGCACCAGGATATAGTAAAAATTATGCATTAGAAGGGATAGAACAACTAGAACATTATATGAAAAACAAAGGGGTAAATGTTGGTTTTTTAGTTGTTTTTGATAGTCGCAAACGAGATAATAAAAAAGGAATTAATAATGAATACCCCTGTGAATCAAAAACAATATACTCATATGTGGCTGACGTAACTCCTACGATTAAACATAAAAAATAAGAGATACTTAAACGAAAAAATAATATCTCACATTTTTTATCTTTTGTGAATCAATCATTATCTCTGCTTTATGCACATAAAATCTGTTTTAATATTATAGAAACATTTTTATTCTAATCGAGAATTATTAATTACAAAGGCTGATTGAGTCAAAAATGACAATAATATAAAATTTCATTGATTCAATAGAAATCCTTATTAAGAATTAATTCGAATAAGATTTGTCTGATTACAGCACGCGTTTTGCACCGTTTGATTAAAACAAAAATGATTCAAAACCCGTATTCAGGGGATCAGAAAATAGGTAAATACGAATTAATAAATAAAAACATATAAAAACAACATAAAAACAACATAAAAACAACATAAAAACAACATAAAAACAACATAAAAACAGAGATAGTGATAAAATGACAGAAGAATATTGTGACTGCTGGGAATATGAAGAACCTGCATCCCTTCCTTTAATCGGTGACGAAGCACCCGAATTTGAAGCACAAACAACCAACGGACAAGTTAAATTTCCGGCGGACTACAAAGGAAAATGGGTCATTCTTTTCAGCCACCCGGCCGATTTCACACCGGTCTGTACAACTGAATTCATTACATTTGCAACAATGGAAGATGAGTTCAAAAAATTAAACACGGAACTCATTGGCTTGTCAATTGACAGCATCACATCCCACATCGCCTGGCTTAAAGAAATTAAAGACAATATCAAATACCAGGGTCTTGAAGGTGTGGAAATTAAATTCCCGGTTATTGCCGACATTAAAATGGAAGTTGCCAAGAAATACGGCATGCTCCAGCCCGGCGCATCCGACACGAAAGCGGTCCGCGCCGTTTTCATCATCAACCCGAAAGGAATTGTCAAAGCAATCCTTTACTACCCGCTTTCTGCAGGCAGAAACATGGGAGAAATCAAAAGACTTCTTCAGGCACTTCAGGTCAATGAAAAGGACGGCGTTTCCACGCCCGCCAACTGGATGCCCGGAGACGATGTCGTGATCGGCGCGCCCGAAACATTCGCCGGCGCCCAAGAAAGAGACATTTGGATGAACGACGGAGACAAAACCGTTCACTCCTGGTTCCTTGTCACGAAGAAACAGAAATGATGATGGCTTTTACCCAAAAGCTGAATAACCAAATCCAAAACCCCACGGCCGGATGAACAATTGTTTGTCCGGCTTTTTTTTTGAAGTTTTTCAGATATTTTTTGTTTTTATTTTTTTGAAAAACTGATGATTTTTTTGGAATATTTTTCTGAAAAATGAATGATTGGTTTTGATTGAATTTTTCTGAAAACAAACGATTGATTTTGATTTTATTTTTTTGAAAAACAAACGATGAGTTTTGGAATAAATTTTGAAAATGAAGCGGCTCGCGCGCGGCGGTCGCCGCAGGAAAGATGGCGAAAAAAATCGCTGCGCGATTTTTTCATAAACACCGCCCTCCAACTGCAAACAAACACCGCCCTCCCACTGCAAACCAAAACTGATTTACAAATGCACAGGCGAAGCCGTAAAAAATCGCGAAGCGATTTTTCTGCAGAAACAGACTCCCCCGCCCTGAAATTTTGTGAGGCGAAGCCGAGCAAAATTTGCAAACACAAACCGCCCTCCCGCTGCAAAACGGAAATCTGACTCCAAGCGCAAACCTGAAAAATTTTAAACGAACAGACCGCTCATTTCAAAAATTTTCATCAAAACAACAGTCAGAACGCCGAAAACGATCGGAATGACCAAGTTGTCATCAATTTTGATTTGCTTGCTGTAAATTTCGGCAACGGCGACGATCGGAATCGCAATAAATGAAGCAACTGCAAAAGAGATTCCGGCGTCGGGAAGCAACAGCATAAAAGCAGTCAAAAACAAATAGGAGACAACGATAAAACCGAGCGTTCCTTCAAGCGATTTCCCGTTTTTAAATTTATGTTTTCCGAATCTGACGCCGATGATTGCGGCAAACGCGTCGCCGAAAATCAAAACGGTGATTCCGAGCATCGCGACATATTTCGGGAAAAGCAAAACGGAGAGGAAGCAGCCGAGTAAAAACCAATTGGAACTGATATAACCGTGTTTTTCGTCATCGCGAAGCAGAAATGAAAAATATTTGACTTTGAAATCGTTGATGATTTGAAATCGCGATGAAAGAAGAAGCGTGTTGGCAGCAAAAAGAAGGACAAGCAGCGCGCCGATTACAATGCAGGCTGTTTTTTTGTCGACAAAATAAATGAAAATGACGATCAGAAACGAACACATATGCAAAATTTTACGCGCGATTTCGTTTCGGAATTTATTTTGGGAATCGGCATTTTCAGACATTTCAAACCTCATTTTAATTTCAGCTTTAAAATTTCAAATCTTTGAAATTTTTTAGATGTTTTTGAATTCGTTTTAAATTTTCTTTTTAATTTATTTTGAATATTATTTTGAAATTTTGTTTTTGAATTTGTTTTTGAATTTGTTTTAAGTTTGTTTTTGAATTATTTTCGATTTGTTGAATTTATTCTGAATTTATTTCAGTTAATTTTGAATTTACCTCTAAATTATTTTGAATCATAAATAGATAATGAAACATAAATTTTTTCTGAAAAACGGGCTGATTTTTAAAAGATTTATTTTCAATTAAATTGCCAAACAAATTTCAGAAAAAGGTCATCTTGACGGACAAAAATCAAATTAAATTGACATCAATTCAATTAATTTTAACGAAACATTAAAATGAATTTAAACATATTTTTCATTTTATTCACAATCATTTATGAGGAATTGTGAAAAAGGTTGTTTATGAGCGTTTTGCAAAAACACCTGAAAAACGAGTCACATTAATTTTAATTGTAATTTTAATTGTAAAAACTACAGGTGAACTTTTATGGACATGTTAGTTATGTTTGGTATCTGCCTGGCAATCTACATTCTTGTGTTGCTTGCTATCGGCTGGTATTACAGTAAAAAACAGAAATCCGTTGTCGATTTCTGGTTAGCCGGAAGAAAAATCGGCTACATCCCAATCGGTTTCTCCGCAGCAGCTTCCTGGATCACAGGCGGCGGTATTTTAGCGGTGACAGCATCCTATTTAATCGGCGGTCTCGGATCCATTTGGACCTTCGCAGCTCCGAACGTCATTGCTCTTTTCGTCATCGGTCTTTTGGTTTCTAAAATCAAAAGTCTGCCGGCCATCACACAGCCCGAACTTTTGGAACAAAGATATGCCGGCTCCATTCGTCTTCCCGTTGCAATTATTGTCGCAATCGTCATGATGCTTTTCGCAGCGGCCGACGTTTCCGGTTTAATGCTTATCTTTAACGTCTTCTTCGGTCTTGACCCGATTTACGCCGCAATCTTAATTGCCGTTGCCGTTTCGGCTTACGTCATGCTCGGCGGACTGTCCGCTGTCGTTTGGACAGACGTGATTCAGTATATCCTCTTGGCAAGCGTGACGATCTTCCTGACCATTGCCGTTTTGATGACAGCATCCGACCTCAGCGCACTTTCCATCGGCGACTTTATTACAAGCACTCAATCCGGAACAGGCTGGTGGAATCCGATTTCAATCGGTCTTCCGATGGTTTTGATTTTCTGTGTCGCAATTATTCCCGGATGGATTTCCGAACACGACCAGTGGCAGAAAGTTTGGGCCGCAAAAGATGAAAAGAATGCAAGAAACGGTTTCTTCTTGGGATCTTTCTTGATCTTCATCATCTTCGGCATTTGCTGCTGTCTCTTGGGTCTTGGTCTTCGCTATTTATTCCCCGAAATTACAGGAATGGGAGAAGCGGAAATTGCGCTTTTGGCATTCTCCGTCAGCAATTATTCGTCGATCATCCTCATTTTGATCGCGCTCGGTCTGACCGCTGCCGCAATGTCTTGCATGGACACTTTTGCGACCTCCGGCGGCTCTACGATTTCCCGCGACATCTACCAAAGATACATTAAACCCGACGCGACGATGAACCAATTAAAAATCGTCAACAGAATCGCGGTTTTAATTATCATATTAGGCGCGACATTGATTGCGTTTACAGACATCAACATCATTGAATACATCCACATTGCGACATACATTGCAAGTGCCGCTTACTTCTTCCCGCTCATGGTGGGACTTTACTGGAAGCGCGCGACCAAAGAAGGCGCAATCGCATCACTGGTCATCGGCGGTGTCTGTCAGATCGGTTTGGTTATTGTTGACATGTACATGGGCACAAATGAGGCAGGCGTTTACTATTTGGAAACGATCAGCCCGATTTTAACATGCCACGGTGTCATTGTCAGTATGTTCCTCAGTGCCGCTGCAATCGTTATTTTCTCTTTGATAACAAAACAATCTTCCGTTTACAATTTGGCGCCGTTCTTCGACGACGAAGCCAAGAAACTTGAAACGGATGAAGTGACAAAAGTCAACACCGAATCCGGCGACTATGGCGGCTACCGCGATGTTCTTCACACAGAAGTCAACGGCGAGCGCGAACACTTGCAATTGGATTTGAAAGCATCCGCGCCTTTGAACTGGGACCGCTTCATTGAAGAACTCAGAACAAAAAATACGGCTTGGTTTACGTCTTCCGGATCAAACACGGTTTACCGTCTCACCCACGCCGACTTGCTCTCCTGCCCGATGATTTCGCGCGGCAACAATGAGCAGGAAATCTGGATTGCGGCAGAACCGCGCGTTGAGAAAACAGATGTTGCGCAGGTTGAAATTTATCTGGCTTACAAAGAAATCGTTGAAACGCTCCAGTCGATGGGCATTTTGACAGATTTCATCAAGTTGGAAGACAGAAAAGCAATCTAAAGAACATCAAAAACAAATAACAGAACGGAAAAATCCGCTCTGTTCTTTTTTATTTTATTCGTCATCTTCCGCATCGTTTTTGCCGACCTTTTTCTTGATCAAATAAGCGATCGGAATCAGTATAAACGGAAGTCCGAGGAAAAACTGAAAAAGATTTTCGGACAGCATGCCGTTTTCAATGATTGAGCCGTTGTTCATGAGGCTTACCGCCGAAATACCGATATTGAGAAGGCCGATGGCAGCCAAAAAGATAAGAGTTCCGGCATACGATTTCTGCTGAACCGAAAAGTATGCGCCTTTCAGAACCGAGCGGACCATAAAATACGCGATCGGTAATGAGACCAGAACCATCATTTCAGTATTATCGGCCGCCCACGGGCCGTAAAATATCTTAACCATGCCGCTGACGAAGATCAGAAGAAAAGTCAGCCACATCGTTTCAAAAGAAATTCTGTACCTGTCAAGCAATTGTTTTTCATCATAATGTTTTGATAAATAGGAGTCAATTTTTGAATTTGTCGTCATTTTTATTCCTCCCAGAATAATTCGTCTAATGTCTTTCCTAAAGCTTTACAAATTGCAATGCACAAATTGAGCGTCGGGTTGTAATCGCCCGCCTCAATCGCGTTCATTGTCTGCCTTGTCACGCCGACTGCTTCTGCCAAATCTTTTTGAGTCATGTCTTTGGCAGCGCGAGCGGCTTTGATTTTCAGATTTTTAGTCATGTTTTCACATTCCTTTTGAAATATTTCACAGAATTTGTGTCACAAATAATAGAACAAATGTCAAATATATAAGTCTTTTTGTCAATAAAATGAAACGTTTTGTCAAATGACTGAAGATGAAAAGTGGAAGACGAAATCGAAATATTCGGAAAATTACGGGGACGAGATAAAGAATCAAATAAGAACGGGGAGCAAGTTTTAAATTTTTAAAAAATGGCGGGACTCGCGCGCGGCGGCGGCAGCTGCTGCCGCAACGCAAACCTGACGGCAAGCGCAAACAAACACCACCCTCCAAGCGCAAACAAACACCGCCCTCCAACTGCAAACAAACACCACACTCCAATCGGCAACGCAAACACCGCCCTCCCACCGGAAACAGGCGCCGCCCTCCAACCGGAAACAGGTGTCGCCCTCCCGCTGCAAACCCTAACTGTTTTTTCAAAATGATAATTAATCAAAATGTCGGCAGCACCTTGAAATATTATTTATAACACGATGCTGTAAGTGAAATTCTATGACTCATACACTCATGAAAGAATGTCAAAACGGAACGGTCGGCGAAACGATAAAAACGGTTGCCGAAATTGAAAAGATTGAACCCGAAAAATTGTGTTCGCTTGTCGCCAAAGGACTCGTAACGATTCCGAAAAATGTGAACCGAAACACGAAACCGACAGGAATCGGCAGATTCATGAGTACAAAAATCAACGCCAACATCGGCACTTCCCGCGATTATAAAGACATGGAAGACGAAGTCAAAAAAGCAAAAGTCGCCGTTCAATACGGCGCGGGCGCGATCATGGATTTGTCAACGGGCGGCGATTTGGATGCGATTCGAAAAAGAATTTTATCGGAAATCGAAGTTCCGATCGGAACGGTCCCGCTTTACGATGCCGCCGCAACCGCGCCGATGGTTGTTGAAATGACTTCCGATGATATGTTCAACGCCGTTCGCCGCCATGCCGAACAGGGCGTTGATTTCGTGACGGTTCATGCGGGAATCAATCAAACCACCGTTGACAAACTGATGAAATCCGGCAGAATAACCGATGTCGTCAGCCGCGGCGGCTCTTTTACAGTGGCTTGGATGAGTCACAATAATGCCGAAAATCCGTTTTACGCGGAATTTGATTATTTGCTTGAAATCGCTCAAGAATATGATGTGACGCTCAGTCTCGGCGACGGCATGCGCCCCGGATGTATTCATGATGCGGCAGATGCGCCGATGTTTGAAGAAATTCTTGTTCTCGGCGAACTTGTAAAACGTTCGCGAGCGGCTTTTGTTCAAACATTTGTCGAAGGCCCGGGGCATGTTCCGCTGGATAAAATTGAAATGAGCGTCAAATTCATGAAAGAAACGTGTCACGACGCGCCGCTTTATTTGCTCGGGCCGATCGTCACCGACATTGCGCCCGGATTTGATCACATCACTTCCGCGATCGGCGGCTCCATCGCAGGCGCTGCCGGAACAGACTTTTTGTGCATGGTCAGCCCCGCCGAACACTTGGCGCTGCCGACGGCAGACGATATTAAAACAGGAATGCTGGTCGCACAGATTGCCGCGCACGCAACGGATTTGGTCAAAGAAGGTGTGAGAGAAAAAGCAAAAGAACGCGACGATGCGATGGGATTGGCGCGCAAAAATTTAGATTGGGAGAAGCAATACAGTTTGGCAATCGATCCCGAGCACGCCCGCGCCGTCCGCGAAGCGCGAAGTTCGGGGTCAGAGGCGTGTTCTATGTGCGGCGATTTGTGCGCGATGAAAATCGTTGAAAGAGAGTTGGAAAAAGGAAGGCAAAAAGGAAACTGAAACCGTTTTATTTCATTATTTGAAAAGAATGTATAGTTATAAAAAAGTGGACTTAGCTTCCTGCAAATAATAGAAAACAGGAAGTGCGTCCATACAACAAATTATCTTTTTCTTAAAACGATCCAGCCGATTGAACCTAAAAGGATGAGGAAGCCTGCTCCCAAGATATAATAAAGTATTTTGGAATTCGGCGTTTCAGAACCGTAGCTGTCAGATGTCAGATTATCATTTGTCTCTTCTCCCCGAACAGGAAGAATCGTTTCTTCAGGATAATTTTCAACATCAGTCTTTTTATCAGATTCAACTGTTTCAACAGGAACAGGATCAATAACAGTCGCTTGACCGAAACCGTTGCCTCCTTTACGGGCAGACTCAGATGTTTTGAGCGTCGGATACTCCCCGCTGCGGATTGTCCAAGAATAAAACATAACTTCTACATCATGTTTTTGAACGAGGTCTTTCCAAGTGCTGTCTCCGAGAAGACCACGATGAGAATCGGCAGTCTCTAAAAGAAACGGAATGTTTTGGTTCAGTAAAGTTACAAGAGCATCATTTCCTTTTAAAGCGATCATATTTGAATTTGCAAGTTTTGTTGTCCATTCTTCAGGAATTTCAGTTACACCTGTTTTAGAAGAAACAGCTGAAACACCGGGATATTCCAAACTGTTGTCATAGTAATTGTATTGAATTAATGAATTTGCAATGGTGTTTTCGGCAATTTCAGCATCATAACAAGCGACTCCAAAAACAGCGCCGATTTTTTTGGGATTATCATCCATATTCGAAATATTTCCTGCAAAATAATTGTTAACAGCATCATCGCACAAATATCCGGCAATTCCGCCGACTGGATAATTACCACCCGTCACACTTCCTTTAACAATAATATCAGACAATGAATATGAATTCATAATACAAACTTGAGAAATATACACCGTTGAATAACCGGCAATTCCGCCGACATAGGCATTTGTACTGTTTACATTCACATTAATTGTGGAGGAGGTACCGGAATTAAAAATTACATTATGCTGCCCGCACCCAATAATTCCGCCTGCAAAAAGATAATAACATTCAACCTCTACATTGGGATCTGCATTTTTGATATCTGCATTTACAATACAATTATCAATAAACGACTCATTGACGCGGCCGACCAAACCGCCGACATACAAATCAGATGTACTTTTTCCCGAAATCAAAACAGTTCCATTAAGGATTTGAGAATTACGTACAGAAGAATTTTGAGCAAATCCTGAAATTAAACCAAAATACATGTCCGTTGTTGCATCTAAAATTTCTGCTTGAATTTTTGCGTCCGCTAAGACCACATTATTAATTTTTGCTTCTTTTGCGGAACCAAAAAGACCGAAATTTGTTAACGGCACTTCACAATTAATATTCATATTGGAAATTGTCTTGTTGTTTCCGTCAAAATTTCCGGTAAACGGAGAATCCGCAGTCCCGATCGGAATCCATATTCCTCCATTATATTCAGACAAATCAATGTTTTCTGTCAAAATGTAACTTTTTGATAAATTCTCTTCTGAATCGCCGATCTGAGCTAATTCATCTGCCGTTGAAATTAAAGTCGGTTCACTGTCCGCTGCTGCTGTGCTTATACTTAAAAAAGCATCACTGAAAGTAACAAGATAAAACAAGAACGTTTATACACCATAATATCACCTAATTTTACAAAAAGCAACCGAATATAACAAAAACGTCATAGCATATAAGATTATTCGCATAAATAATGAAATGAAAATAAAATTATACAACCGATGTTTTTATTATAATTTCACTTCATTTTTCAAAATCGAAACAACTTCATTCACGCTTTCATCTTCCGGCGCGATTTTTAAAAGTTGTTCAAAAACGACAAGAGCTTCTTCGTATTTTCCGACATTTTGAAGCGCCGTTCCGTAAAAGTTCAAAACTTTCGCGTAAGAAATGCCGTTTTCTTCGGCATCGATTTCCTTGATTTGAGAAAGCGCTGATGCCGCCTCTTCAAAGCGTTCTTCTTTTATGAAAATGAGCGCCTTGTTGTAATGCGCTTTCGGACACGCGGGGTCCAGCATTTCGGCGCGGATCAGGCATTTCAGAGCAAAATCGTTGTCGCCTTTTTTGGAATAAATAACGCCCGTCAGATTCATAATTTCGTAATTGAACGGGTCTTTGACTTGAGCATCCGACAAATAAGAAAGCGCCGATTCGTAATCGCCGGCGTTGAATTTCATTTTTGCCAAATATTCGTAAACGGGAACAAAACCGGGATCCAAGCGGAGAACATCGTTGAACGCTTTTTCCGCATCTTCAAGGTCGCCGAGTTCCAAATAAATTCTGCCGACTTCGTAAAGAATGCTTAAATTTTCAGGCTCTTTTGCTAAAACAATTTCAAATGTTGATAGAGATTTCTTGAACAATTCGTTTGCTTCGGCTGTGATTTTTCCGGCTCTTCTGAATTCGGCTTCCGCGGCTTTGCCGTAAGCGGAGCCTAAATTGATGCGGGCGGAAATGAAGTCGGGCTCGTGTTCAAGCGATAAAAGATAAGAAGAAGATGCCGAATCGTATTTGCCGAGTGCGTTTTGAACCAAGCCGAGATAATAGTAAACGCGGGATTTTTCGTAATCGAATTCAAGCTCTTTCATGAGAATGTCTTCGGCCTGGCGGAAAGCGCCGAGCTTCATGTATGAAAAAGAAAGGTAGCTGTAAAGATGCCAAATGTCTTCTTTTTTGATGATTTCGGATTCTTTGCCGAAAAGTTCGCCGCCGCGCTCATTGCTGTGTTCATTGTCGTGTTCACTGCCGTGTTCATTGGCGTGCCCGCTGCCGTGTTCATTGCCATGCCCGCCATCGCTGTTTTCCATATCGACGGAGGGAAACGAATCATGATCGATGAAATCTTTAAAACGATCGATATATTCCAAACAGGAGAGAATGAGCTCGTCGTAAATGCCGAGCGTCATCAGGCACAAGCATTTGTAATCGGCCGCGGCAAAGAAATACGGATCGATGTCAAGCGCTTTGTCAAACCAGCCGATGGCTTCGTTCAAGCGCTTTTTTCGATAAAGAACGAATCCTTTGGAATAGAGAAATTCTGCGTTTTCGGGTTCGTATTTGAGTGCTTTTTCAATGGATTCGAGCGCCGAATCGAGCTGTCCCGTTTTTTCTTCCAAAACGGATTTTTGATATAAAGCAAAAGCGTCCTTCGGATAACGGATTAAAATTTCATCGTAACAGCGGACGGCATCTTCGGGGCGCTCCGAGTTGATATAAGCGAAAGATAACTTCTCCCAAGCCTTTTTGAACTTCGGCATATCTTGAGTCAGCGATTCAAAAATCGTAACAGCCTCGTCGTTTCGGCCTTCGGCGAGAAGAGCCTTTCCCTGTTCGTACCGCTTATCTGTGTGATTCATTTTGACAGACCTTACCGTTAAAATAATATTTCACCGCGCCGCAAAGTGATTCAATGAATGAAACATAATCTGACGCGGCAATTGGAATATTCTTACTTAGTCAGAGTCTTACAAGATTGATAAGTTTTTTTGTCTTTTTGTCTTTTGGTCTTTTGATTACTTTTTAAAAATGCAACTCACATTTTCGTCTATTTTTTAAAATGCGATTCACATTTTGATTATTTTTGAAAAAATCAACTTGCTTTTTGAATATTTTTTTAAAAAATGTGCGGTTCGCGCGCGGCGGCGGCAGTGACGGGCAGCAACGGCGTAAACCGGCCCCGGCAGCGGCAACAGAAACCTAAAGGTAGCGGTGGCAACAGAAACCTGTAGGTAGCGGCGGCACGTTCGCGAATGCGAACGGATTACGATTAAAATGAGCAGATACAGGCGGAAACCGAGACCGTCCCGCCGGCAGCAACGCAAACCTGACCCGCAACAGCAACATTAAAAGACAGTTGCAGACGAACAGGCTCAGTCGGAAGCTGCCGGCAAAAGACAGTTGTAAGAATAATACTTTGCAGGAGCCGAACGAAGCTGAGAAATCGGACAGTTTTTAATTTTTTGTTTCGTATGGGAAGAATCCGCCAAGTCTCGTTTCCTCCGCTTACGCTTCGGAAACTCAACTTGCGGGGGCGGTATTTTGTCTTTTTATTTATATATATTATGATTGAAACATCGTTTTTATCAAAATTATTCAAAACGGAACGCCTTCTTTTTTCCAAAGATTAAACATTTATTTAGGGTTTTATCGGGCGTTCAGGTTCAACGATTTTGAAAATTGGATGTTTGTCTTTCAAAGAAACAAAAACCAAATCTTTTTGTTCAAAAGGTTTTTATTTTTCAAGCAGCTCTTTAACGGGGTTCAATCCGAATTAAATTAAAAAATTTACAAAATCAAACAGATCTAAACAAATTTAGACAAAATAACAATCAAATTATTGTTTTTAAAAATAAAAATTTAAATTAATTTTTCAAAGTTTAAATTTAAAATTTAAATTCATATTCAATTTATATTCAAATTCAATTTATATTCAAATTCAATTTATATTCATATTCATATTCAAATTTCTATTATTTTAACAAACATTTCAATTTTTGAAATTTAAGGTGATTTTTTTGACCAAAAGAGCACTGATCAGTGTTTCGGACAAAACAGGTATTTCCGAATTTGCAAAAGCGCTTACTCAAAACGGCTTTGAAATTATTTCAACCGGCGGCACTTCCGCTCTCCTCAAAAAGGAAGGAATCGACGTTAAAGATGTATCAGACATTACGGGTTTTCCCGAAATGATGGACGGGCGCGTGAAAACGCTTCATCCGAAAATCCACGGCGGTCTGCTTTATCTCCGCGACAATCCGAGCCATGTGAAACAAGCCGAAGAAAACGGCATTTCCGCAATCGACATTGTTGTCGTGAATTTGTATCCGTTCCGAGAAACCGTTGCCAATCCCGATGTCAAATTGGAAGACGCGATTGAAAACATCGATATCGGCGGCCCGACATTGCTCAGATCCGCAGCCAAAAATTTCGCATCGGTTGCCGTCATCTGTGACCCGTCCGATTATGCGGTCGTTTCCACCGAGCTGAATAAAAACGGCGATATTTCTTACGACGTGAAGAAAAAGTTAGCCGTCAAAGCCTTCCGTCACACGGCCGATTATGACAGCGCCGTTGATACGTTCCTCAGCAAAGCGCTTTTAGACGAAAAAGTCAAGCGCCTCTCTTTTGTCGGCGGCGAAAAACTGCGCTACGGTGAAAACTGGCACCAGGAAGCAACATATTACAAAGACTTAAACGGATTCGGCCCCAACATTTCAAATGCAAAACAGCTTCACGGGAAGGAACTATCTTACAACAATTATATCGATATCGACAACGCGCTTTTGACGCTGAAAGATCTGCACAGCAAAGACCCGTCTGTTGTCATCGTTAAACACAACAATCCGTGCGGCCTTGCCACCGGAAAGACATTGAAAGACGCGTTCTTAGCCGCCTGGGACGGCGACCCGATTTCCGCATTCGGAAGCATTGTTTGTGTCAACCGCATTTTTGACGTTGAAACGGCGAAACTTTTGGATAAAAAATTTATTGAAATCATCGTCGCGCCCGGATTTGAATTGGAAGCACTTGAAATTCTTAAAAACAAAAGCGAAACACTCAGACTTCTTGAGCTCGACGGATTTGACAAGCCGTTTGACAGCGAATACGTTTACAAACACGTCACAGGCGGACTTTTGGAGCAGACACGCGACATCGGTCTTTTTGAGAAATGGGACATCGTAACGAAAGCAGCGTTTCCCGATTCCAAAAAAGGTCTTTCCGAATTCGCAATGAGTTCCTGCAAATGCATTAAATCCAATTCGATTTCGATTGCTTACGAATATGAGCCGGGCTACTATATGCTGCTCGGTATGGGCGCGGGCCAGCCCAACCGTGTCGATTCCATCGGCAAATTGGCGGCGCCGAAAGCAAGAAACAATTTAAAAGAAATGTATGACAGAAACGAAGAACTTCAAAAAGCGATGACATACGAAGAATATGTCTCAAAAGTGTTCTCCGAATGTGTCATGGCGTCTGACGCGTTTTTCCCGTTCGACGACAGCGTTGTTTACGCAAATGAATTCGGCCTCCGATACATTTTATCACCGGGCGGCTCGATTCGAGACGCGGAAGTTATTGAAACCGCGGACAGACTCGGCGTTTCACTTGTCTTTACAGGGATGCGCCATTTCCTGCATTAAATTATAATTGATATGAAAACGGGAAATTATTTTTCCGGATTCATTTCATTTTCTTTTTTGAACTTTTATACGAATTGAATTTTTCAAATCAATATGTATTTTTTGAAATGAATGCAAATCCCGTTTCATTTTTAATACATTATTTTACCAAAACTTTTTGTTAAAATATACACCCATAAGATTTTATTAATTGTATAAAGCTTATTAATTTCATTATTTGGAAATTATAGTAATAAATAGAAAACTGTCAATACAAATGGAAAAATATGACAGATATTGATTTAATGTGAATAAGTAATGGAAAGGAAACTATGACATCTGAAAATCAAATCGAAAAAACTTTCATTGATATTTTGACCCAACGAGAAAATCAATGGACATATCGACCCGATTTGAAAACAGAAGCTGCCCTTTGGGAAAATTTGCGTCGACATATTAACCGTATCAATCTCGCACAATTGAATGGTGAACCGTTAACAGACAATGAATTTAATCAAGTGAAAAATGAATTTAAGCGTTTGACAGCAACGCCTTTTTTGGCTTCCCAATGGTTGCGGGGTGAAAACGGAATTGCACAAATTACCATTGAACGTGAAGATATCTCTAAAGGCAATGCAACACTTATTCTTTTCAGCAATAAAGACATTGCAGGCGGCATATCCAGTTATGAAGTGGTTAATCAAATTGTTCCTGAATGTGAAAATACATCAAAAAGTCACCGCGGCGATGTAACTTTACTTATAAACGGTTTGCCTGTAATACATATTGAGCTAAAAAACGAATATGCTAAAGACGGGTATCATCAAGCCTTTGATCAAATCGAAAGATATGCGCAGGCGGGTTTTTTTGACGGGATTTTTGCGACAACGCAGATATTTGTCGTCAGTAACAAAGTTTCTACAAAATATTTTGCTCGTCCAAGGACAAACACCGATTTTGAGTCTGCTAAAAAGTTCTTGTTCAACTGGAGAGAGGCAGATAATACTCCCGTTGAAGATTTATATGACTTTACCAGAAAAGTCCTCAGCATCCCCATGGCACATGAATTGGTAAGCCGTTTTACGATTTTGGTTGATGATAAAAAAAGTCAAAAATTCATGATGGTTTTGAGACCATACCAGATTCATGCAATAAAGAAAATAATGCAGCAAGCATATGATCACGAAGGCGGTTTTATTTGGCATGCGACCGGTTCCGGTAAGACAATAACCAGCTTTGTTGCGACCAAATTATTAGCCCAATCTGCCGGCGGCGTTGCTCGTACAGTAATGATTGTAGACCGAAAGGACTTAGACAGTCAAACAAAGAATGAATTTGGCAAATTTGCATCCGAATACAATACAGGATTAACAACGGGAGATGCCATAGACAACACACTCATCGTTGGTATAGATAACAGGCGCGAATTAGTTGAAAACTTTCTCAGTAAAAAGAACAACAATACAATCATAGTTACAACCATTCAAAAATTGAGCCACGCCATCAGAGACACCAAAAAAACAGAGACAAATAAATTTGAAAAACTTAAAGGTGAACATATTGTATTCATCGTTGATGAATGTCATAGAGCTGTCTCCGACAAAGAAATGAAAAGCATTAAAAAGATTTTCCCGAAATCTACATGGTTCGGGCTTACCGGAACACCCATATTTGAAGAAAATCAAAAACAAGAGAACGGGACTTATGCTCGAACCACATTCGACCAATATGGTGAGCTTCTTCATGCTTATACAACCAAAAATGCCATGGACGACAAGTCGGTACTAAATTTTCAAGTAGAATATCACTCTCTGCTTACTGAAGAAGCAGAAAATCAAATGTATCTGAGTATAGTCAGAGATAGACATCCGACCGATTCGGTTTTCACACTGGATTCAATGGATGACATATATCGTGAAGCTCTTTTGGATGTTTCATACTACGAAAACGATGCTTACATCGAAGCAATGCTTAAAAAAATCTTCAAGCATCAATCTGTTTTGGAAAAATTCAAAGTTATTAACGGTATGCCGACAATGAGTGCTATACTGACAACACATTCAATTGCCCAAGCAAAACGGATTTATCATAAGCTGATAGAATTAAAAAATTCCGGCAATCTCATAACAGGCAAACCGTTAGATGAAAGAAGAAGTTTAAATGATCCGAATTTTCCAAGAGTTGCCATAACGTATTCTATCGCTGAAAACCAAGATGAAATAAATACGGCTAACGAGGAAATTAATGAAATAATGAAGGAATACAATGATTTGTTCGGCACGAATTATACTGATCCGGATTTGTATAACCAAAACATAAACAATCGCTTAGCTCGAAAAGATATGCAATACCAAAAAGACGGACAATGGCTGGACTTAGTCATTGTTGTGGACCGTCTTTTAACAGGATTTGACGCGCCCACGATTCAAACTCTGTACGTAGATAGAGAGATGAAGTACCAAAAACTTCTGCAGGCATTTTCTCGTACAAACCGTACATATCCCGGCAAAAATATCGGCATGATTGTTACTTTCCGAAAACCTAAAACGATGACTGAAAACGTACGAAATGCGATTCGTTTGTTTTCAAATGAGGACAGAGAATGGAAAAAACTTATACCGAGAGAATACGAAGAAGTTAAAAAAGACTTCAAATCTGCGCACAAAGAGTTTCAAAAAGCCAAAAAAATATTGGCAGAAGATCCGACCGACCTTAGAAAACGGCTTGCTGTTGTAAAGACATTCCAGTCAATGGAAAAGTTCAGCGAAGCAATAAAAAGTTACGAAGAATATGAAGAAGAATTTACAGATTTATCAAAGATAGTTGATGTGATTACTGAAGAGGTCGGACATATAGAAAATCTTAAAGCTGAAATAAAAGAAGAGCTTGCAAAGCAAGATATCGGTGAGGAAGAAATCAACACTCTTTTGGAAATTGAGTTCACTCCCGACCAACGGGCAATTCGTGAAGAAAAGATAGACAGTTACTATATCAGCCAGCTTTTGCGGGATATAAAAAACGAGAGCAGTAAACAAAAGTTTTATGAAATCATCAAAAATAAAGTTCCGATCGTTAAGGCGGCTTATGAAGATGCTTTAGAGGATCTTGATGACGAACATGAAATCATAAACAAAGTTGATCAACACTTCAAGCGTACAATCAAAGAGATAATAAATGAAACTGCCGTCGTTTTGGAAGTGCCCGAAGAAGATTTGCAGGTGAGTTTCAATGAGTATCGCAAAGATAAGGGAGATGTTCCGTACATCAATGTAATTATTGATAAGTCTGCTCTGACGAAAGATAATTTTGAGAATAAATTCAATAAAAAATTTAGAGAACGCCGTCGTACGATAGAAGAATACTGGAAAAAGGTAATCGAAGACAACCTCCTCCCGTTAAGGGATGAACTTTCCAATTTTGCCGGCGAATTGAAATATATTATAGATAAGGATGGAGATGGTGAACAATGAGCGAATTAAACAATCAATTATGGGCAAGTGCTGACATATTGCGCGGCAAGATGGATGCAAGTGAGTATAAAAACTACTTGCTTGGCTTAATTTTTTATAAATATCTGTCTGATCAAGAATTGCGTGCCGTATATGAAGAAGAGCATGGCAAGATTTCAGAGTATCCGAGCAGAGATGAACAATTTACAGGACTTCTTGAATGGTATAATGATGATGCGGCGAATATTAAAGATATAATATCCAAAAAGTTGGGATACTTCATTGAACCCGATTATTTGTTTTATACTCTCAGGAAAAAAGCCGCTGAATATGAACTTCAAATTTCGGATTTACAGGATGCTTTTATTGAACTTGGGCGGCAAGGGGAACATTTTACGGGATTGTTTGATGATGTTGATTTAACATCAACCAAGCTGGGTTCAAATGCGCAGCAGCGTAATGTCACCATAACAGAAGTCATAAAAGCTCTTGATGAGATAGATCTTTTCGGACACGACGGCGATGTTATCGGAGATGCTTATGAATATTTAATCGGGCAATTTGCTGCCGGAGCCGGGAAAAAAGCGGGTGAGTTTTATACACCTCAGGCAGTCAGTAAAATCATTTCTGAAATCGTATCTATCGGGCAAGAAAATACTGCACCGTTTCATATTTATGACCCTGCGATGGGCTCCGGTTCTTTAATGCTGAACATTCGCCGATTTGTAAAAAATCCGATGAAGGTGCATTATCACGGACAGGAATTGAACACAACAACTTACAATTTAGCCCGAATGAATTTGATTTTGCATAATGTAGAACATAGTCAAATGCGTCTTAGAAATGGGGATACGCTTGATGAAGACTGGCCGACAGATGAGCCGTATCTTTTTAACGCGGTTGTTATGAATCCGCCTTATTCTGCCGTTTGGAGTGCAGACGATAAATTTTTGAGTGATTCGCGTTTTGAGCGCTTCGGCAAACTTGCACCAAAATCTAAAGCGGATTTTGCTTTTTTACTTCACGGATTTTATCATTTAAATGAAAAGGGAACTATGGGAATTGTTTTACCTCACGGCGTCTTGTTCAGAGGAGCTGCCGAAGGCACAATTCGTAAAACTCTTCTTGAAATGGGCGCAATAGATGCCGTTATCGGGCTTCCGTCAAATATTTTTTACGGAACCAGTATTCCAACCGTTGTACTGATTTTGAAGAAAAATCGCGGGAACCGTGATGTTTTGTTTATTGACGCGTCTAAAGATTTTGAAAAACAGAAGAATCAAAACAATTTGCGAAGCGAGGACATTCAAAAAATCGTTGACACTTATAAAAATAGAGGAGATATTCCGAAATATGCCCATGTCGCCGATTTTGAAGAGATTGTCAGCAATGACTATAATCTAAACATTCCGCGTTATGTGGACACTTTTGAAGAAGAGGAACAAATTGATATTGTTGCGCTCAGCCGTGAAATGGTCGATCTGAATTTACAAATAAA
Source organism: Methanimicrococcus hongohii (assembly GCF_032594095.1). Lineage (NCBI taxonomy): Archaea > Methanobacteriati > Methanobacteriota > Methanomicrobia > Methanosarcinales > Methanosarcinaceae > Methanimicrococcus > Methanimicrococcus hongohii. The sequence goes on along the minus strand of NZ_CP131059.1, from coordinate 1,770,295 downwards.
ACAGAATGAAGCGGATTTTTTGAGCTTACTTGATGAACTTGCCGTCACAGATGAAACAAAAGAAATAATTGAAGCTACAAAGCGGATTTTTGTGTAAAGGGGGAGTTTTTGTGCTGATAAATGACAAAAGTTACTTTGATGTACTTGAGCGAGTCAAGGCAGAGATTCAAAACGCGCAATATAAAGCGGTATTGGGCGTAAACCGTGAGCAGATTCTTCTTTATTGGAGTATAGGTACGGTAATCATTGAAAACAGTGAATGGGGTAACAAGTTTATAGACAATCTCGCCCGTGACATAAAAAATGAATTTCCGGATACGACAGGTTATTCTGTTCGAAATTTGAAGTATATGCGTAAATTTGCAGAGTTGTTTCCGGAAAATGAAATCGTGCAGGAACCGCTTGCACAATTAACTTGGTACCATTTACAACTGCTCATGGACAAGTTTTCTTCCAACATACCTCAGTATATTTGGTATGCGAATAAAGCTGTTGAAAACGGTTGGTCACGAAATGTGCTGTTGCATCAAATCGATATGAAACTCTACGAACGGCAAGCGATTGCTGACAAAACAACAAATTTTGAGAGCGTGTTGCCTTCACCGCAAAGTGAACTCGCGCAGGAAACATTGAAAAACCCATATGTTTTTGATTTTATTGAAGCAAGGAAAGAAATTATCGAGCGTGAAATCGAACAGGAACTTGTGGCGAATATCGCAAAAACGATTATGGAGCTTGGCACCGGTTTTGCGTATGTCGGCAATCAGTATCATTTGGAAATCAGCCGGCAAGATTACTATATTGATCTGCTCTTTTACAACTTCAAATTGAGCTGTTTTATTGTGATTGAAATAAAAAATACGGAATTTAAGCCTGAATATGCAGGTAAACTGAATTTTTATTTGTCCGCCGTGGATGACATATTGAAAAGGGAACACGATAATCCGACGATTGGTATTTTATTATGTAAATCGCGCGATAAGCTGATTGCAGAATATGCGCTGCGCGACATAAACAAACCTATCGGCGTCAGCGAATACAAACTCTCTGATTTTGTGCCGGAACAATTCGCCGACACGCTGCCGACGGCAGAAGATATCGAAAGCCGTATCAAAGCAAAGTATGAAACCGAATCGAATGAGGTGAAATGATGGAGAACAAAAATACACCTGAAATACGATTTAAAGGCTTTACTGACGCTTGGGTACAGCGGAAGTTGGGGGAAGTGGCAGAAATTAGAACTGGTCCATTTGGAAGTGTACTCCACGCAGAAGATTATATTGAAAATGGAGTACCCATAGTAACTACAGAGCACTTCAAAGACGGGGCATTACCAAAAAATAAAGAGAATATACCCCAAGTTTCAGACAATGACTACGAGAGATTACGGGCTTATATTTTGATAAATAATGATATTGTATTTTCAAGGGTGGGCTCTGTAGACATCAATGCACTCGTTACAGAATTTCAAGAAGGATGGCTATTTTCAGGTCGAGTGCTTCGTGTTCGTCCGTCTAAAGGAATAAGAGGTGAATATCTTCATTATTTATTAGAAACATCAAAAGTTAAAAAAGATATTATAGCTCGTGCCGTAGGACAAACGATGCCATCTATTAACACAGAGATATTAAAAGAAACGAAAACACTGGCAACAAATTCACTCCTTGAACAAACAACCATAGATAACTTCTTCCACACTCTTGACAATATTATCACTCTTCATAAGCGTAAGTTGGACCTGTTAAAAGAACTGAAAAAAGGTTATTTACAGTTGATGTTTCCGCAAGAGGGCGAATGTGTTCCACGAATAAGGTTTGATGGGTTTACAGAATCATGGAAACTATAGAAATTAAGCAAAGTAGCAACGGTAATTAAAGGTGAACAAAAAGGAAAGCAAGAAATTAGTTCTATCAAAACTGATGAAAACCCGATTCCCGTATTCAATGGGGGGAAATCACCGCTGGGATATACAAATGTATCAAATCGAATCGGAAAAGTTATGATATCTGAAGGAGGATCATGTGGTTTTGTAAATTACTATAGTGGAAAATTTTGGTCAGGAGGACATAATTATACGCTAGATGAGAATGATGATTTAGATACATTTTATTTGAAATCTATTTTGGAAAGCAAACAAGAAAAGCTCTATAAGTTGGGAGTTGGAAGTAGTTTGCTTAATATTCAAAAGCATGCAATTGAAAATTTTATAGTGGAGATTCCAAAATTCCAAGAACAAACAGTTATCGGTCAATTCTTCCATATTCTTGATGAGCAAATAACCACCCAAGATCTAAAACTAGGTCAATTAAAACAATTAAAAACAGCCTATTTACAAAAAATGTTTGTATAACCCACTAAAAAATTGTAAGCTCTCTGCATATGATGACGATAAACTTAATGTCGGAATCATTTCAGAAGGGTGCTTATGCCCGCAAAAAAAAGAACAAATCAATATTTTTATGAATATTTTGCCGAATGGATAGAATTATACAAACAAGGAGCTGTTCGCCCTGTCACATATCAGAAATATATGATGACATTGCAACGACTTACAGAATTTGCCCCTACTTTAAAAATTTGTGATCTTGATAAACGAAGTTATCAAATTCTGCTTAATAATTACGCTGAAACACATGAGAAACAAACAACGATGGACTTTCATCATCATCTGAAAAGTGCAATCTTAGATGCTATTGATGAAGGTTTGCTTACATCAGACCCGACACGAAAAGTCATCATAAAAGGTAAAATACCTGTCAAGAAAAAATTAAAATTTTTAAGCCAACATGAACTTCAATCCTTGTTAAAAAATCTAATTTTAACAACTGAACCGAATTGGGATTGGTTTATTCTCCTTATTGCCAAAACAGGACTTCGTTTTTCCGAAGCTTTAGCCTTAACACCGAATGATTTTGATTTTGTGAATCAAAAAATAAAAATCACAAAAACATGGGACTACAAGAGTGTCGAAGGTGGTTTCGGAGAAACAAAAAACCTCTCTTCAATTCGTACTATTTCTATAGACATTCAACTAAGTGTACAATTTTTCGATTTAACCAATGATTTGGAAAAGAATGAACCTATTTTTGTCCGTGGTCGAGTATTTAATTCCACAGTCAATAATCGTCTCAATTTTTTATGTAGAAAAGCAGGAATTCCTATAATTTCTATACATAGTCTTCGCCATACTCATGCATCTTTACTTATTTTTGCAGGAGTGTCGGTTGCCAGTGTTGCCAAAAGGTTAGGACATTCCAGTGTAACCACCACGCAAGAAACATATTTGCATATAATTCAAGAATTGGAAAATCAAGATCATGATAAAATTATGAAACATTTATCCATGCTTATTTAGGATTGAAAAGGCATTTGTTATGCCTTTTAGATGAACATTTTTTGAAGATAAGCTGTCTTTATCTGTTTTAATTTGTCTAGTTTTTGTTGTTGGATGGAAATTTGCTTATCAAGAATGTGAAAGAAAATACCAATGATGATTTGTTCTTCAATATTTGGAATTATAAATTTTTGTTTAGATAGTTCTGTTTGATTAATGCTTGCCTGACTTATTGCTTGATTAGCATGAGTAATTGCCCAATTTCTTTTGTTTTCAGTATTTAGATAATAAAATATGAACATACTGTCAACATTTTTATTAGGAACAAGACGTAGCAGGTTTATGCCATGATATAAGTCAAATTCTGCTTCGTATATTGCCGTTTTGCCAATATGCGAAAGAGAATTTATGTTACTATACAAAATATCTCCTGTGTTAAGCAAATATTTTTTCTCTGGTTCTTTGTCGGAAAAACCGATTTTATTTTCATCTACAATCCCATAAGAAATTGTTTCGATTCTTGTTATTTTATAGATTCCTTCATTCAACTCAGCATTCCCTGTAAACCCTGATGAAATATTAACTAGTTCTCCAAGTGTATATTTATTCCATGATTCTGTAAACCCATCAAACCTTATTCGTGGAACACATTCGCCCTCTTGCGGAAACATCAACTGTAAATAACCTTTTTTCAGTTCTTTTAACAGGTCCAACTTACGCTTATGAAGAGTGATAATGTTATCAAGAGTGTGGAAGAAGTTTCCAATTACTTTTTGTTCTTCGACATTAGAACAATTAATAATAATATCGGAAAGAAGCTGTTTATTTAACCCACCTCTGGTTTCATCACCAGAAGATAACATTCGTAACTCTTCATATCGTTTCATTAAATTTTGAAAAATGAACTCATAATGAAGTGTTTCATCTGGAACAATGGCGGCAATTGATTGATTAGTTGTCAATGGTATGCTGTTAATTGCAACAGTTCCGCGAGTTTTTCCTTGGCCCGCCAATGCAATCAAAACAGAATATTTCTTCACCCACTGTGCACTTGAATTTTCTAGTCCTTCTTTTGAAATCATGTTATCAGTTGAGTCAAGTCGTCTTTTATTGACTTCTCCTGATGACATCCATGGAATTTCTTTGGGCTCCCAATATTCCGGAACAGATGTTTTTGGTGTTCCTCCTGTCAAAATTTCAGAATGCTTTCCCAACTTCCGCTGTACCCAAGCGTCAGTAAATTAAAAACCGACAAAATTGTAAAAAAGAAAAATTAACAGAGCAATTTTTAAATCATGAGTTTATAGAATGTTGACAGATTTGTTTATGAACAAATCTTCAAACGCCGCCGGGCAGCTGAAAAGCAAATCAGGCAAAAATTCAAACTCGTACGATTCCCGATTCAAAAAGATGAAGGAACAGAGGACAGTGAATATAATAAATGGTTGACAAACATGTCTTGATGGGCAGCAGCAGCATAAACAAAGCTTTGGCTTGGCTTGCGGCGCCGGCAATTATCGGTCTGGTTATTCAAACACTTTACGGCTTGGTAGACTCCGTCTTCGTCGGGCGCGGCCTCGGGGATGACGGTGTCTTGGGACTTGCCGCGCTCGCGGTCGCGTTTCCGGTCTCACACCTGCTGCTCTCGGCAGCGGCCGGCGTCGGAGTCGGCGGTTCATCTTTCATTTCCCGCGGATTTGGCGCAAGCGATTCCGAGCGCGTCAAAAAGGGCGTCGGTAACATGATCATCATGGCGTTTGTCGTCGGGATCATTTGTACCGTTATCGGTCTTGTTTTTTTGAAACCGATTTTACTCATTTTCGGCGCAACAGAATCGAATCTTCCGTTCGCGTACGATTATATGTATTGGATCGTTTTGGGATGCACTTTTCAAATTTTAACGGTCACGATCAACGCAATCGTCATGGCTGAAGGCAATTCGATGTATTCGATGGGCATGTATACCGTCTCAAGCATCACGAATGTGATTTTGGATTACATTTTCATTTTTGAATTCGGCTGGGGAATCCAGGGCGCAGCGATTGCAACGATTATGTCCCAAATGCTAAGCGTCGTGATTTTGACATTTTACCTTTACAAAATCAGCAAACTCAAATTCAGTTTGAAATGGCTGAAATTCAACAAGCCCGCGTTTTTAGAAATCGGCAAAGTCGGTATTTCAGAATTCCTGCGCGAAGGGTCGCTTGCGATCATGTTTATCATCGTCATTTTCAATGTCAATTTATACGGCGACGATTCTTCCGTTGCGATTTACGGCTTGATCAACCGCATTTTCGGATTCGTGATCATCCCCGCAATGGGCGTTGTCCAAGGAATGATTCCGTTAACCGGCTACAATTACGGCGCGAAAAATTACGACCGCGTTCGAAAGATTTTAAAAGTCTCTTCCATTTGGGCGGTTTCAATCACGTTCATTCTCGGCGCGCTGACATACATTTTTACCGCGGATTTGTTTTCGCTGTTCATGACGGATGCCGCGCTGATCGATGAAGCAGTCATCGCATATTGGATTGCCGACGTCAGTATTCCGATTGTCGCGTTTCAGATTGTCGGCTCCGCATTCATGCAGGCGCTCGGACAAGCGCGCGCATCATTTATTTTGGCACTCGTTCGTCAATTTGCAATCATTCCGGTGCTTGCCATTATTCCGTATTTCATCGGGCTGACGGGTGTCTGGGTCGCGTTTCCGATTGCCGACGTTGTTGCAACGGCCATTACGTTGTGGTTCGTTTTGCGCCAGCTGAAATCGCTGAAAAAAGAAGAAAAGATGCATGAAATGTATGAAAAATGTCCGGCTTGCTGATGAGCCGGCATTTTCTTTATAAAGTTTTCGATTTGGATAAAATCGGAATCTATTAAGCTCTCTTTTAATTCATGAGGAATCATGGAAAGCAAAACAATATTTTATAGTTTAAAAAGAGATGACATTTTCAAAAATATCGTTGCTGAAACATCTGATAAATATTATTCTTTCATACCATATCAACGTCGAAAAAATTTAACAGAAAATGAAAAAAAATCAATCGGAAATTATCAGGATGTCCATGAAGAAAACATTCAAAAGAAAGATTGGAGTTTTCCGATTCCAAAAAATTGGGAACGAAAACCATTTTGTTATGTAATTAATAGATTTTGCAGAGATAAAGATTTTAGGAAAATATTATCAAAAAACGAATATTAGATCATCAAAAATGAAATAAAAAATATTGAAAATGCTATTCAAAAAAGCAGAGTTTTGGAAAGCTGTTTTGTTTACAGAGGTGTTTTAGATTTGAATTGGCTCCCGAATCCGGCAATTGGGGAAGAATTTACAGAAGAAGCTTTCGGAAGTTTCAGTTTAGAATATGAAAAAGCACTGGAATACACCAATGAAAATAATTCAATCATATTTCAACTTCTTTTAACACCGGAAATGAATGCATTATATTTTGATAAAAGTGAGTTTGAAATATTACGTCCGACAAACACAAGATATTCGATAATCAACATCGAAATGACGACATCAGATATAAATAAAAATACGACAGTCTATACGATTGTTGAAATAAAGAGGGATTAAACATGAATGGCGAATATATTCATGAAATCTTCACACCGACCGGTCGTATCATTAAATTTACACCGGAAGAAGAAAAAGAAATTCAAGAAATTATAAAATTGGCAAAAGCTGATTTAAAAAAACAAATTAAAAAGATGGAAAAACGAATCTGAAGAATTGAGAGTATAAAATGATTGATAAACGAACAAAATCTCAAAAAAAACCTCTTCTTTTAATGATTTTAGACGGCTGGGGTTACAATCCCGATACAGCAGGAAACGCCGTCGCCGCCGCGCGCACGCCGAATTTGGACAGATTGGCGGAAACTTACCCGACGGCTCTCGGAATCACTTCGGGAACGGATGTCGGTCTTCCTGACGGACAAATGGGAAACTCCGAAGTCGGCCATTTGAATATGGGTGCCGGCAGAATTGTTTATCAGGACTTGACTTTGATTAACAAAGAAATTGAAGACGGCATTTTTTATCAAAATCCGATTCTTTTAAAAGCGGTTCATGAAGCCGAAGAAAACGGCAAAGCGCTTCACGTGATGGGACTCGTCTCTTACGGCGGCGTTCACAGTCATATCAATCATTTGAAAGCGCTTTTGACGCTCGCAAAAAAAGAAGGCTTGGACCGTGTTTACGTTCACGCGTTTTTAGACGGCAGAGACGTGCCGCCGAAATCGGCGATGAAAGATCTTTCCGAGCTTCAGGAATTCATGGAAAATGAAAAAATCGGACAGATTGCAACCGTTACGGGCCGCTATTACGCGATGGACCGCGACAAAAGATGGGACCGCGTTGAGAAAGCTTATGACGCGCTGACACTCGAGACTGCGGATATTGAAGATAAAGATGAAGACAATGATATTGTTTTTGCAAAAGACTGGAAAAACGCGCTTCAAGATTCTTTTGACAAAGGCGAAACGGATGAATTCGTGAAACCGATTGTTCTTTTGGATGAAAGCGGGAAACGAATCGCGGCAATTGAAGACGGTGATTCCGTAATTTTCTTCAATTTCAGACCCGATCGCGCTCGTGAATTGACTTACGCTTTTACCGAGCCGGATGAAAAAATCGGATTCAAACGAAAAGTTTTCCCGAAAACATATTTCGTCGGCATGACTCAATACGATGAAGAACTGAAAATTCCGACAGCGTATCCGCCGAAGGATTTGAAAAACACGATCGGCGAATATTTGGCAGCGAACAACAAAAAACAGCTTCGAATCGCCGAAACCGAAAAATACGCTCATGTGACTTTTTTCTTTAACGGCGGCGTTGAAGAGCCGAATCCGAATGAAGAGCGCGTTTTAATACCGTCGCCGAAAGTTGCGACTTACGATTTAAAACCGGAAATGGCCGCTTACGAAGTCACCAACGCCTTAATTCAAAAAATCGATGAAGACAAATACGATTTTATCGTCCTCAACTTTGCAAATATGGATATGGTCGGGCACACCGGAGACTTCAACGCCGCAAAAGCAGCCGTCGAAGCCGTTGACACTTGCGTCGGAAAAATCGCCGAAAAAATCATTGAAAAAGACGGCGCGCTTTTCATAACCGCCGACCACGGAAACGCCGAAAAAATGACGGAAGAAACCGGCGACCCCTGCACCGCGCACACGACAAACCCCGTCCGAATGATTTACGTTGATGACAGAAACATTGACCCGAATACGAAAAACCCGAAAAAGATTTTAAGAGATGGCGGCAGACTTTGCGATATTGCGCCGACCTTGCTTGAAATCATGGGAATGGAAATTCCAAAAGAAATGACAGGCGAAACGCTTCTCGTGAAAAACGAGAAGTAATTTTTCTTTTTTTATTTTTGAAAAACGAGATTTCATTTCAATTGAAATCATGAAAAAGTGAAGGCATTTTTTTAGTAAATTTTTGAAAAATGAGACGGATCGCGCGCGCGGCGGTAGCCGCAAAAAAATCGCGCAGCGATTTTCAATAAACACCTCACTCCAAGCGCAAACAAACACCGCCCTCCCACTGCAAACAGAAACCACACTCCAACTAAACAAACACCGCCCTCCAAGCGCAAACAAACACCGCCCTCCAACTGCAAACAAACACCGCCCTCCCACTGCAAACAGAAACCTCACTCCAACTGCAGCCCGGCGAAGCCGCTCAAAAATTGCGAAGCAATTTTTTACAAACACCTCCCTCCCCCCGCCATGAAATTTTACGAGGGCGGAGCCCGAGTAAAATTTACATAAAATCAGTCAGCGATGTCTTCTTAATTTTATGATTTTCAAAAGTCTGAGCAATATCCTGTTCCAGAATTTCAATCCGCTCAAGCGTGTATTCGGAAACGTGATACTTGATTGCGACTTCTTTGGACACTTCAACGTATTTGCGGACGGCGCCTTCGTGAACCGTTAAAATAATGTTTCCGCCACCGCATTTCGGACAAGTTCCCGTCAAAGGCGGCCTTCTGTATTTTGCTTCACATTTGATGCAGCGGAAAGTTTGTTTCGAAAACGCGCGCAGATTGCCCATAATGTCGGGCAGGAAATGTGATTTTAAAACAAGTTCGGCAACATCCGTTTCATCAACAGCGCGAATCATGACAGCCAATTGAAGCTGCGCTTCCATCTTATCCGTCATTGAATCAAGCGTTTTGTAAGCCGAAAAAGCGGGACCGCTCGCAATATTTGTTGTATCGTGCGTGAACATGAAATTCTCATACTGATCCGGCGTTTTCAAGCGGCTGCTCACCAAATCCATTATCTTTGAAATTTCAGCCGGATTTTTGTATTCTTCCGTTGCCAAATAAAATTCATGCGGATAACGGGCGCACATATCGATATTATGCGCTTCTTTATCGATTTCATTCGGATCAATACGAATCGTCAAAACAAGCGGCGCATCCATTTGACCGCCGCGTTTGTCCGGCAAATATTCGCGCGAAAAATTAAGCATACCGTCAAGCAGCAGCATTACACAATCCTCATCGCCGTCACAGTTGCGGCGCTTGGACGCATGGAAATACGGATGCGCAAAGCCGACAGACGCTTTTGTAAAGCCGACGAGGCGACCGAGAACGCCGGCGGACGTGTGCGGCGCAAGACCGATGAGCATCACGCCGAGCATATCTTTGATGGTTTTGCAATTGTAATACGGTTCGACCCCGTAATATTTTTTCAATAAATCATCGATATACTGCGTGGTTTTGAGCAAATATTCAGCGCAATCGACTGAAATAATCAAATCCTGAACAAAAAGACAAACGACCTGGTCATCGGAAACCAAGTCTTTGCCGTAAACATCTTTCTCGTACCCGAGTTTTCTCAAATCTTCTGCCGTAATGCCGAGTTCGTCGGCGCGGATGTGCGTGAGCGGAATGTCGGACATATCGTAGCGCGCCGTTCCGTCTTTGAAAATATAAACGTCATGAAGCGCTCTTAAAATGCCTTTTTCAAGCGGTTCCGGCGTTTTGGCGCGGCTCATCAATTCTTTAACGCCTTTGATCAAATCAAAATTATCGCGCGCGCCGACGCGTTCGATAGCTTCTTTGTAAATCGGTCGGAATTCAATTGATTTTTTGCGCCCGCCCATTGTCGGTTTCTCGCATTTCGGGCATTTGGTTTCAGATGTTTCAATCGCGCAGCGCGGACAAAACAACCGCTCAACCGTGAATTCGCCGCAGCCGCAGCGCCATTTGTGCGTCTCGCGCCCGCAGCGCGGACAGACGCGCATACCGATTTTGATCTCAAACTTTCCCGTTCGAGCGTTCATGTCTTCACGATATTCGGAAGCGTTGACAAGGTTTCGCGTTTTTCCGCCGTGTTCGCCGATCGGAAACAAAACTTGCGCCGCCGGCGACATTTTCCGAAGCGCCGATTTTTCGGGGCGTCCCATGCGCGCGCCGATTCGAGAAGGGGCGCGGGCTTTAATGGTCATGTTAGAAATTTTGCTGACGGCATCAACCGTTAATTCGATCCCGGCAGAACGGATTTCGTCAGCCGTCCAAGTCTTTTTAAATGATTTTCCGTCGGCAACTAAGCCGAAGCATCTCAAAAGATGAGACGGCGGTGAAATCAAAATCTGTTTTTCGTCATTGATTTCTCTGACGAGATGAAGAATCAAAATATTTTCAAGAAGCGGCTTGATTCCGTTTTCAAGAGATTTTTCATAAGGAAGCGCCAAATATGTTTTGAGATCCGCCTCGCTTTTCATCTCGGTTTTCGTCTCGGCTTCCGTTCCATTTTCAACATCGGCATAGTCGATCAATTTGCCGTTTTCGACAATAAAATCCGCAATTTTTTCCAATTCTTCCAAATACAAATCGTGCCACAAATAATTGTAATCGGGGTGAAGCGGAATGCCGTGATCGGCAAACAAAAGCGCGTCCTCTTCCGAAATATGTTTTAATTTTTCGATATCGTCGGGGCTCGGAAAACGGGAGGTGTCGAGTTTCTTTTCTTCTTTTAAACGATTGTAGCCGATTTCATAATCATAAAGCCACCACTCAAAACAGTAAGGCGACGGCATTAATTGGTGATTGTTTTCCAAAAAGTCGCCGAAATTGAATAAAATCTCGCCGACATCAATAATATATTCGATATCGGGTTTGATTGCAAGCGCCGTTTTGCTGTCGTCTGCGCGGACCACGTCGCCGTTTTTTAGGCGAACCGTCGGGCCTTCAATCGAGTCGACCGCCGCCATTCCGGCCGCTTTTCCGGGGCGCTCCACTTTCAATTGCGTTCCGTTGGTAATGAAATCGCCGAGAATAAACATCGAAGCCGGGCTGATTCCGGCAGCGGCAAACGACGTATTTCTTGAGCGACCGTACCGGAGACGGAAACCGCCCTCGCGCGACGGATGAGAGAAAAGAGGTCTCCCGGCAATCAAATCCTGAATGTATTTGGTTTTGGGTTTGATTTTCAGCGTGACTGCGCCCGGTTTTCCGGCAGCGGCAGGCGTGTCGTCTCCGCCTTTATCTTCCGTTTTCGTTCCGGCAATCAGTTTGTCCAAAAATTCCCAGCCGTCCATTTTCAGGTTGTCGACGTGCTTTTTCACTTTCGGCGCCTTCAAAATCATACCTTCGGCAATCACAAGCGCCATGCCGCCGCGAAGGCGATTCCCGGGAATTTCAGGCATATTTCTGTAGCCTTCCACTTCCGCTTCTTCCGTTGCGTCGCCATCAACGCAAACGGGACAATTTTCAACGATCAAACGGATTTCATCATCGGTCGGCGAATATTGAAGAGACGCCGTTCTCTTGTAAATGCGGATTTCTTCAGCGTAACGCTCGACCAATTCTTTGCGCGGTTTAAAACGATCAATTCCGAGACTGCGTCTGACATAATCGCCGACCAAAACCGAAAGCGCTTGAGCCGTTCCGCCGGCGCTTCGAATCGGACCGGAATAATAAATTCTCAAATATTCAGAGCCGTCACTGTTCTTGTCAATCTTGATTTCGGCAATCCCTTCAATAGGTGCTGCAACGACGCCTTCCGTAATCACAGCCATCGAAACACGAATTGCAGCGTCAACCGCCTTTTCTCGGCTTGTAAATCCGCCGACTTTTCCTTCAGCGATTTCTTTGCCGATCAAAAGCGCGGACTCTTCACGATTCAGACCTTCCTCTTCAATTTCACGGAGGCGCTTGGCAACGCCTTTGACGCCGATTAAATTTTCAACACGGTCCGCCAAGTCTTTTGCGAGCGGAATTTCAACATTGGGGTGCGGGTCCTCGCCTTTGGAGCGGGCGGCGTTCGCTATTTCCATTTCTTTGAGTAATTTCGCTTCCAAAGAATCGAAATATTTCTGCATGAATTCGCTTTGCGCCGGTTTTTTTTCCATCATCGCACCTGTCTGCCGAAGCCGATATTGATAAGTTATGATATTATGACATTATGAAATTGTGAGTTTTACGAAATTTACAAAATAAAAATACAAAAAATAATAAAATGAGTTGTAAACAGATTAATGAATTGCAACGAATTAATAAATTGCAACATTAATGAATTGCAACATTAATGAATTGCAACATTAATGAATTGCAACATAATGAATTGCAACATAATGAATTGTAAAGATTGTTTAATGAATCATAAGATTAAAATGAATTCATTTAAAGTTTACCGCGTCTCATTTTACTTGCCATCATAACTTGGAAAATAATCGTCAGCAGAATCAAAAACGCGCCTGCCATGATTAAACCCTGACCGATTCTTGTCATCAATTCGCTGTAATTTAAAATCATTAAAAAGAAACCGCCGACAATAATCACTAAGTTGATGATATTGACGGTTTTCACCGTTTCACTGATTTGCTTTCCTTGAGATTTGCTTCTGATCTGCTCTTTTTTTTCCGCGTTCATTCTAAAACTTCCCCGATACACTTTTTAATTTCCGATATTTCAAGCCCGCCTTTTCTTAAAATTCTCGGCGGCTCAACCGTTAAATCAACAATCGTAGACGGCTTTTGAATTTGAGTCTTGCCGCCGTCAATTAGAAGGTCAATTTGACCGTCCAAATCCGCAAGGACATCCGCTGCCGACTTCGGCTCCCTGCTGTCGGACAAATTCGCGCTCGGACACGCCAACGGTCCTGCCCGCCGCACAATTTCAAGCGCTGCCGGATGCGCAGGCACGCGCAGACCGACTGTCTCTTTTCCGGCCGTGATTTTATCCGAAATTTCTGCTTTTTTCTTCAGAATAATCGTCAGCGGACCCGGCCAAAAACATTCCGCGAGTTTTCGAGCGTTTTTTGGAACAACTGCTGCGATTTTTTCCATCTCGTCTGCCGATGAAATCAAAACGCTGAGCGGTTTTTCAGGAGCGCGCCCTTTCGCTTCGTAAATCTTTAAAACCGCGTTTTCATCGAAAATACTTGCGCCGAGACCGTAAACAGTTTCCGTCGGAAACGCTGCGATTTTACCGCTTTTCAGCGCGGCGGCGGCGGCGTCAACAGCGGTTTCAAAGTCTTCCAAAGAATAAACTTGGGTTTTCGACATTTCAATCGCCTTATTTTTCATTTTATTTTTTCGTTTTATTTTTTCGTTTTATTTTTTCATTTTATTTGAGTTTTGATTTCATTTCCGGCCGCAAAATCACAAGCCGGTGTTGTATCTTAAAACGGCAACGATACCGCCGAAAGCGGACATCAGCTGGTTGCCTTCGTCAAAGTCTGTTGAAATAAAGTGGACGACTGCGTTGGATTTGTCGGCAAGTTCCGAAAGCTCGTCAACGACGTCTCTGATTTCAACATCCGTGAGTTCTGCGCCGCATTTGGAACAATTTCCGAGATCGGGAATGTGTTCGCCCGGGCGCCACGTGCGTGTTTTTTGGTTCATTTCACCGCAGCTTGAACAAACGGCTGTCATTCTTTCCGCTCTTAAGTCTTCTGAGAGGATCAGTGTTTCAACCGAATTAATTTCCAAGTTGGCGCGAACGCTTTTTTCACCGTATGAAGCGCGTCCGGACTCGGAAATTAATTCCTTAAAGAATCCCTTCATGATGTTTTTCTGCTCCATCAGCTCTAAATCCATGAGCTTTTCGGAAGCGGCGTTCACCAACTCGTGAAGACCGGATTCATCCGTGTAAGCGATATCAAAGAGGCCGATGACTTTTCTCTGAAGTTCGTGGTGGAAAAATTCGCCGTCTAAGAATTCTTCTTTTGTCGGAGACGGGCCGCCGATCAAGATTCCTTTGAATTCTTTGGGATCTACTGTTAGGAAAACGTCACTTGCCGCGTCACCGATCCTCTTATAGAAATCGTGAATCGCAATCAATCTCAAGCTTTGGAAACGCTGGGCACTTTGACCGCCTTTGCGCTGTTTTCCGGGAACGGTTGACGTGAGTCTGCGAAGCGGCTCGATTTTCTTGCCGACAAGCGTTCCAATCGTTGCTTCTCTTCTGTCCATGACAAGAAGACCGAATGTTCCTTTTTCTTTGAGCATATATTCAAGCGGCTCTAAGTAAAACTCGGAATTGCAGTGATATTTGTAAGTAATAATCGGCTCGGGCGGGTTAATGACGTAACTTTCCATACTTGTTTTGTTCGCGCCGATGTCAACAGCACCCGTAAAGTAAACGATGCCGTTTTCGGGCACTTTATCCAAATATCTGAGACGCGCAAGAAGCGAATCAATTGCGCCCTGCACATTCGTTTTCGTCATTTTGGATTTGATGTTTGCCGCCTGGCTGTGCTCTTCTCTTAAGTCTGCTGCCACATCCGAAATTTGTTTGTCGCCGGGGATGTAAAGCGAAACCAATTCCGTGCTTCTTCCTTTTTTGTCGCGGATGGTTTCAAGCGTTTTTTTGAATTCATATTTGTCATGCGCTGACGATTCTGCCATAATAAATGTACTCCGATAATCAGTAAAGATAATAATTCGATAAATTGATAATAATTCGATAATGTACGATAATATAATTCGATAAAAAGTTAAAATATATACAAACAAGCTTAAACAATTTTTAAACGATTTTTGAATTTTTAAACAGTTTCACTTCGATTCAATTTTTCCTTTGGCAATCTTCGCCGACTGCCCTGAATCTGTCAACCGTTTCTGAAATAGTAATGCGTCATAATTGTTCAATTTGTGATTTTGATTGTGATTTTTGAATTTGAATCATAAAAGAAACTCATAAATTATAAACTAATCTAATGGATATTTAATGAGTATTTAATGGATATTAAATGAATATCGGAAAAAAGCGGATATGACTTTTGAAAGATCATATCCGTAAAACTTTTGCTGAAATATTTTTACAAAAAAATACTCTTGTAAACACATTTGCGAGAATACTTTTGCAAACACTTTTGCTGAAAATATTTTCCTGAAATTGAAACTGCAGCGGATTATATCGTTAATCCGCCGTTTGGGGAAATGGTTTGCCCTGTCAGGAATTTTGCATTGATAATGTAAGACAAGCAGTCGGCAATATCCTGCGGCTCGCCGATGATGCCAAGCGGCGTCACCTGCTTCAAACCGTCAACGGCTTCCTGGGAGCTTCCTTTGAGCATATCTGTCCAGATCATGCCGGGCGCAATTGCGTTGACTGTGATGTTGTGCGGGCCGAACTCTTTTGCCATCGCTTTTGTAAATCCGATAACGCCTGCTTTTGCCGCCGAATAGTCGACCTGATTGGCAACGCCCATCAATCCGCCGACTGAAGAGGTGCTGACAATTGCGCCGTAATTTTGTTTGACCATGTACGGTAAAACGACATGAGTACAATGAAGAACGCTTGTTAAATTGATATTGATCAAGCGCTGGTATTCATCGGGAGTGACTTCAAGGAAACTTTTCCCGACAGCGATTCCGGCATTATTGACTAAAATCGCGATATTTTCGCCAAACGCCGCAACGGCTTCTTTGACAAGTTTTTGGCACTGCGCGTAATCGGAAACATCGGCCTGAACACCGAGACCTTTCACGCCGTATTCGGTTTCCATCTTTTTGACCAATTCATCTGTTTTTGCTTTGCTGCTGTCGCTGACGTAATTGACGACAACATCGTATCCTTCCGAAGCCAGCTTCATGCACATGGCTTCACCGAGGCCTCTTGAGCCGCCGGTAACGATTGCATATCCTTTTAATCTCATATTTATCACCATGGCTGATTTCTAACGATTAATCATGCCGTAAATATCCATAATTGCAGAGTTTATAAATCTGCTTGTATGCAAAATGCATGCAAAAAAGAATACGCCCCGACTGAGATTCGAACTCAGGTCGAAAGCTCCGGAGGCTCTCAGGATATCCGCTACCCTATCGGGGCTGTCTGTTCTTGTAAATAAAATGAAATGGTATAAAAACAAAAAAGGCGGTCATTTTCCGAATAAAACGACCGCCTGATTTTAATTTATTTATTAATTGATTTAATTTATTTCAGCGTCCCGACTGAGACTCGAACTCAGGTCGAAAGCTCCGCAGGCTTCCAGGATATCCACTACCCTATCAGGACACGCCGGATTCTTGAATGGCGGATATAGAATATAAACCTTATTATCAGACAGTTTGAACTTGAACTTTGCCGACGGAAACGATGGATATTTATCAAATGAAAAATCGAACCGCGGATTTAAAGATCAAATAAAAATGATGCGGCTCGCGCGGGGGCGGCAGTTTATTGCTGTTGCACGAAGAGCGGCAGCAGAAACCTGATTGGCAGCGGAAACATTAAAAGACAGTTGCAGACGAGCAAGCTCAGCCGGGAGCCGGCAGCAAAAGACAGGCGCAAGACGATACTTTGCAGGAGCCGAACAGCAAATCAAAAATCAATGTTTTTGAAGTTTTTGTTTTGTATGAGAACAATCCGCCAAGTCTCGTTTCCTCGCTGCGCTACGGGAACTTCAACTTGCGGGGGCGGTTTTTGAAATTTAATTCAATCTAAAATCAATGAAACATCGCTTTTCATCAATATTTTTAAAAACGGAACGCCTTCTTTTTTTCAAAATCTAAAACATTTTCAGGGTTTTATCGGGCGTTCAGGTCCACCGATGTTGAAAATTGGATGTTTAGGTTTCATCTTGAAATACAAAATAAAAATGCAGGACAAGTTTGAAAATCAAAATAAAAACGGTGCAACTCGCGCGCGGTGGCGACCGCTGACACAAACAAAACACAAAATTATCGCGTCACGTCAACAAGTGCTACGCGTTCCATCACTAAATCTTTGAGATTGTTTTCGCCGACGGTTTCCAATTCTTCATCGGTGATTTCAAACTGTTTCATTAAAAACGGCTTTTTCTCGTCAATTGATAAATCCGGAATTTCGGAAAGCTCAAATTCGGCTTTAAACGCATTTTCGGCTTCTTTCAACTGAGCCTCTGATTCGCCGAAGAAAACGAAAATTGAGCGGTTTTCGCCCTGAATTAAGCCCATTGAAAAAGCCTTGTCAATTTTGCGCTGACCGGATGAAAAACGAAGAGCTTCTAAGCCGATGTCTTTTGCTTCATTTTCACCTTTTGAAAAAGAGTCGCGAGCGCGGTGAATTGAAAAAAATAAATGATCCTCGTCGATGATTTTTCGAGCGTCGAAGCCTTGAATTTTGATATTGTGCTTTTCGGAAAAAACGTTTACCGATTGCAAAAAAGAAGGTAAATCATCAATTGAAATCAAACCGGAAACGCACAGAACGGAGTCGGAATTTATGAAAATCTATCCTATCCGCTTCCGCATTTAGAATTGTAAAATAAAGAGTGCGAGAGATGGGATTCGAACCCACGAACTCCTACGAGACCAGGCCCTCAACCTGGCGCCTTTGACCGGCTGGGCAACCCTCGCACGATGATTAAATGTTTCGGAAAACGAACAAGCCAAAAATACGATTTATCGTATATAAAGGTGTTGTTACGGCGTTTTTTTTGTTTGAAAACTGCTGATAAAACAATTCTGACGGCGAAGCCGTAAAACGCGAAGCGTTTCACAAACACCGCCCTCAGACTGCCTTTGAAATTTTGTGAGAGATCGGCCGAAAGGTCGATCACGAGCAAAATTTTTATAAATCTTTCAAAATGTCGGAAAATTCCTGAGCACGACCCTTGACAACGTCAGCCGCTTTTAAAATCAATTCGGTCGACGAATAAGAACCGTCGGATTCCAAAGAGAAAACAAAAGTATGCTGGTCATAAGCGACATTTAAAGTCGGGTCGGTCAAATCAGAAATACGTCTGACGTTTCCGCATTTAATGCATTTCAGTTCATCTCTTTCCGTTAAATTTTCAACACTGCGCGCCATGAAAACAGCATGTTCGGGACATTCCACGATACTGCTGCCGCATTCGGGACACGGCTCGACTTCAACCGTCGGAAGATGCTTGTAACCGCATGCAACGCCTGCCTGCCAGCGGACATGGTCGCGGCCGTAGCCGACATGAGCAACCGCTTCAAGCATAACGCGCTGACCTTCCTTGAGCTCAACGATCGGGATTTTCTCATCCGCGGGCTGAACTTTCGGATCGGCGGAAATGAAATCGCCGGAATAAACCATTCTCGGGCCTTCCACGTCCAAACGAAGAGAAACTTCACAGTTGGGACAGCCTGCGCCGTCAACAGCGCCGCAGTCACAGCTTGATTGCGGAACATAGTCGCCGTCCGTCGTCAAAGGAACGAGCGCAAGACGGAGACCGAGCTGCTCGTCATAGAGAACGGACGTGTTGTCATACAAATTCACATATTCAATCGCAAGCGTCGGAACGTCTGCAATCATTGCGCGGCGGATACCGTTTGCGAAAGCGGGATTCGTTCCCGAAAGGACAAACTTCGCCGAGCCTTTAGACAACTCGATAATATCAATATCCATCTGAATTCACCTGATGTTCCAAAAATAGAAAATGATCAAAAAAAGAAAATGAAGACCGGAAAATTCCGGCCCGATTCATTTCAATTTCGGATTATATGTTTTTAGTTTTAGATTTTAATTTAACTTAAACCAACCTTAAACGCGGTGTTTGCCGCCTTTGGGTCTGGTACCGTCGTGGGGGATCGGAGTCACGTCTTCGATTCTGCCGATGCGGATACCTGCACGAGCAAAGGCACGGATCGTTGCCTGTGCACCGGGTCCGGGGTTTCTGTGTTTGTTGCCGCCGGGCGCTCTCACTTTAATGTGAATGCCGGTGATGCCTTTGTCCTTTAATTGTTCTGCGAGTTGGTTTGCCATCTGCATTGCCGTGTACGGTGAACTTTCGTCGCGGGCCGCTTTAACAACCATGCCGCCTGAAGATTTGGCAATGGTTTCGGCACCGGTCAAGTCTGTCACGGTGATGATGGTGTTGTTGAATGAAGATTTGATGTGAGCAACGGCCCATTTCATTTCAGACATAATTATTTCCTCCCGGGAGCTGCTGCGGGTGCTGCACCTGTACGCGGGGGACCGCGGGGTGCGCCTCTGCCGCCTCTTTTACCGCCTTTCTTGCCGGCATCATTCTGAGCGCGTGCTTTCTTGTTGTTTTCGGCTGCTGCTCGAAGCGTTAAGCCGTCTGCGATTGCGGACGCGATCTGAATCGGTCTTTCGGGGTGTGATTCCGTGGTCAACGGGGATTCGCCATAGTATGCGATGTTCATTTCATCTTCTTTGGAAATGAGCATGCTCGGAATAGTTGCTCTTCTGCCGTTGATTGCGATGTGACCGTGTGTAATAAACTGGCGGGACTGGCGGATTGTTCTTGCAAGGCCGAGTCTTAAAACCTGTGTTTGGAGTCTGCGCTCGAGGATGTTTTCGGATTTTAAGCCCAAAATATCGTCAACGCCGGAGTCGGGTTTTAAGATACCGTAGCGGATTAATCTGCCGAGGATCTGGTCAGCTTCGACTTTGGCGTGTCCTTTCAATTCTCCGTCAGCAGACGAAGCGACGACGGCCAAAAGACCCATTGCGTCTGATCTGTATTTACGGAGAATACTTTCCGCTTTCCAGACTTCTCTTTTATTTCTGAGACCGTAGGCCTTGACCAATTCAACTTCACCGGCCATTCTGGTGTCTTGCCAGGGGTGGTTCGGTGTTTCATAAGACTTGTGTTTCTTACCCGGATATACCATTTCAACTCACCATCACTTCTTCTTTCTGACACCGACGATTGATCCGCGTCTGCCTGTGGATTTGGTTCTCTGTCCTCTGACTTTGAGACCTCTTTCGTGTCTGAGACCTCTGTAAGCGCGGACTTTCTTCAAGTTGTTGATATCTTCTTTGAATGTTAATTCAATGTCAATACCGAGCAAGTGCTTGTTCTCACCGGTGATTAAATCTTTCTGTCTGTTTAACATCCAGACCGGTGTTGATTTTTCAATATTCAAGATTGCAGCGTCCAACTTTGCGACATCTTCATCGGGTAAATAACCGATAATTGCTTTGGGGTCGACACCTGCGTCTCTTGCAATAATTTTAGAAATACGAATTCCGATGCCGTCAATACCTGTTAAAGCGTATTGAACTTGGTTGGCACCTTTCAAGTCAGTATTCATAATACGAACAAGATGCTTTATTTCGTCTTCTTCCGGCACTTCTTTTGCGACCGGTTCAAGACCTTCTTCTAAATTTTCCTTTTGTTTCTTTGCCATAAGTTTTCCTCCTCACGGGAAAAACGCATCATGTAGCCCGAACCGTATGAAAAACAGTTACGCGCAGCCCGATAAAAGATAACAGGCTTCAATCAAATGCTTGAAACCTAAAGGATTCATCTTATATAACCTTTTCAGATGTAAAATGAATAAAAAAGTGGATAAAAGAAATAAGACTCGGAAAAAAGAAAAACAGCAGTAATTGTTAAAGAGAAGCAAAAGAATTATAAAGAGAATCATAAGAAAATTATAAAGAGAATCATAAGAAAATTATGGAAATAATTAGAGAAGATAAAATGAAGAAAAGAAAAACATGAAATGAATGAACAATGTTTAACAGCAGCCGCTGTCATTTTGTTTGCATTCCGTTTTTGTAAAAAATCAATTGTTCTGTAAAAGTTCGGGCTTTGAAAATCAAGCCGCATAACTTTGAGACATATCTTTGATAACGGAAATTGTCATTTCATCGGCATCATGGATTTGATCCAATGAGCCCAAATTTACCAAATAATAAACCAATGAATTATGCAGACGCAACATATCTATATCGTTCATAAATATAGATTGAATATGAAAGAATATATATTTTTCGAGTAAAACTTTAGTTGAGCAGAGAAAATAGATAATATTTTGTAAATTGTATATTAATTTAATAGATATAATTGATCGAAAATTGTAAAGAACAAAAAATACAAAAACAAAAAAAATACAAAAATTAAAACAATCAGATTAAAAAACAATATCAGCTAACGAGCTGAAAGAATTTGAGAATAATTATTGAGAATAAATATTTGAAAATAATATTAAAAACAATATTTGAACAATAATGGAATAAAACAATATTAAAAACAATAATGAAATAAAACAAAATAGAAAGCGCCGAGAGGGAGATTTGAACTCCCGAGGGGCTGCGCCCCACAAGCTTTCCAGGCTTGCGCCCTACCACTAGACTACCTCGGCACGAAGCAGGAGTTATAAAATAGCCTTCTGGTATATATTCCTTATTCTTCAACAGAGGAAATCGGGCAGTTTTCTCTTGCCGACCTGTTCTTCCAAACCGCAGGGTAGATGCCCTTTTCCATCAAAACCGCTTTTGGTTTTGCAGCAAATCCGCAAACATTTTCAGCGATTTCTTCAGGCGACATCAGTGCAATCGACAGGGAAATAATTTCCCCTTTCTGAGAAAAGACCGCGGTCAGATCTCCTTTTTTAAGATTTGTACTGTATCCGACAATTCCCGGCCGCGCCAAAAATGCGCCGGAACAAAGCGCGTCAACCGCCGAATCCCGAACAACAAAACGCGGAAGCTGTGAAAACGCAGATTCCATCGGCAAAATCAATTCTCGAAGAAGTGATTCGTCACCGTTTTCTTTCCAAATAACGTAAGCGTCTTTCAATTCCTGCAATGTCACGGGTCTTGAATCCGTAAACGGTCCCGCTTTTGAGCGAACCAATTCCTGCATCTGCGCGCCGACGCCGAGCGCAAGCCCGAGATCGTGACAAAGTTTTCGGATGTAAGTGCCGGCTTCGCATCCGACGCGCATCAAAACATAAGTGTCCTGAATTTCTAAAACATCAATATAATAGATATGACGCAATCGAAGCTGTCTTTTAACAGCCGACCTGACCGGCGGCATCTGATAAACATTTCCGACAAACTCCGAAACGGTTGAGCGGATCAATTTTTCGGGAACGGAGCGCTGCAATTTCATTAGACAAATGTATTCTTTGCCGGATAAACGAAGCGCTGCAACTGCGCGTGTTGCTTTTCCGATCATGACGGGCTGGATTCCCGTAACGCCCGGATCCAAAGAACCGGAGTGACCGGCGACAGTTACTTCCAATATATCGCGAACAAACGCCGCGACTTCATGACTTGTCGGGCCGGCGGGTTTATTGAGAACGACCACGCCTTTGTTGATGTATTCTTCAATCGGGCGGTCGCTCGGGAAAGTGCCGTATTTGCCGTCTGTTGAAATTTCGGATAATGTGACGAACTCTCCGCTGTCGGCAAAAAACCAGTCGTTGCGGTAAAGTTCGGATTCCGCTTTTTTTTCCTTTCCCTTTTGTTTTTTCATTAGTATTGGAAACGGATATTTGGATTAAAAAGATAGCGATGAATTCGAAGAATAATGAAATTTTATGAAGAAAGGACGAAGTAAGATCGTATAATAATATGAAAAATAATATACAAATGTCGAAACGTTGACCCGTCAACATTAAATATGACAGTAGAAATATAATTAAATATTATTGATTTTAAACTTAGGGTTTTGGTTGTGTTTAGTTAGGGGTAACTGAATTCAATCAACCAGTTTATACTATCGAAAAATTGGGTTGAATACATGAATTTCAAAAAAATAATCGTTCTTTTAATTGCATTGATGATTTTAACGCCTTCTTTTGCTTTTGCTGCAGAATCGGATGTATCCGAAATAAATTCTTTAAACTGTTTGCATGACATAACATCTGACGAAACAGATGTCTCTGAAGATATAACAATTGAAACAGAAGATGAAGAGCAAACAGAAATAGAAAATGAGAATCAGCCAGAAAATAGAGATGATGAAGAAATACAAATTATGGCAGCAGCAGCAGATGAGCCCCCTGCAATTAACACAGATGCTTTAACTGCCCATCAACCACCTGATACAGGTACTGTAAATGACAGTTATTTAACCAGCAATTTTTCAGGAGCAGCAATATATACATATCCGATTCAACTGCCAAAAGGAACAGTTGATTTTCAACCATTGATTAGATTAATATATAACAGCCAATCATCGGGAGGAACATATGGATGGTTAGGAGACAGTTGGACCCTAAATGAATATTATATTTTGAGAGATGTAAATTATACACCGACCGACACAACAGATGATAAATTTAAATTGTTTTTTGATGGATCGGGTTATGATCTGATATATAATGAAACAGAGGAATCATATCAAACAGAAACTGAAACATATATGAATATTAGAAAAATAGAGGGTGGTTTAAATCACCATGGAAAACATTGGATATTAAAAACAAAAGATGGCACAGAATATCGTTTTGGATATAATGATGATTCTGAGCTATTAAATTCGGTGTCTAATCGGAATTATGTTACAAAATGGAAATTAGACCAAATTAAAGACAATAACGAGAATATTATTTCTTATAATTATATAAAAAATCCCATTGACGGAGAAATCGGCACTTCTTATTTAGCAAATATTATTTACAACGAAGGTTGTGCTTCCATTGAATTTGGAAGAACACAAAAACCAATTGTATTTGAAAATTATAAAAGTGGGACACATACTTCTGAAAAATCATTGTTATCTTCAATTATAATAAAAGTCGATAATGAAGAGATTTATCATTACAGAATCCAATATGATACGGCAGATAATCATATTTCTTTAAAGTCGATAGAGAGATCTGATGGAATAGAGACACTTCCAAAAACGACATTTGAATACGGAAAATGGGCCGGCACCTATTCTCAAGATACAAAATGGAATATACCGGTTTTGTTTGTACACAACGATGTTTCAGCAAGAAGAATGAGAAATGTAGATCAAGGAGCAAACTTCGCGGATGTCAACGGCGACGGCTATCCAGATATTGTCCAATGTTTTATGAATAACCACAACATTGCAAAAGGGGTTTGGATAAACAATGGAACAGGATTTGTTAAAGATAATTACAGAAGCCAAAATTTAGCCAATCAAACTTATTTTAACAATTATTATAATGGGCACATTTATCCTACTGGCTCCAGAATAATAGATATTAACGGAGACGGACTACCGGACATTATTTTAGCACGTTATGATAAAAATTCCGGATATCAATCAAGTGTCTGGATAAATACAGGGAATGAATTTGTCAGAAGTTCTACATGGAGATTACCGTCTGTCAGTTTTGAGAACAATTCAGGAGCTCGCATTGTTGATTTAAACGGAGACGGATTGCCAGATATTGTAGAATCGGGTTATGTAAATTATCGATACTCAAGGGCATGGATAAACACTGGTGAAGGATTTATATATAATTCCACATGGGAGCCGCCGGTATTATTTAACAATAACTCGGGAGCGGCTTTTGTGGACATAAATGGAGATGGGTTACCGGATATTGTTTCCTCCTATTCATCAAGTGGAGTAACATATAAAACAACATACATAAACACAGGAGAAGGATTTGTCATAGACCAAACAAGACAACTTCCTGTTATATTATCTGCAAAATATGGAGATTCTGGAACTCGTTTTTCAGATTTTAATGGGGACGGGTTAAATGATATTATAATTTCAAATCCTTCATGGAATTCTTCATACATCAACACCGGAAAAGGATTTGCAAGTATTCAACAATACATTCCGTTTCGCTTTGTTGTGACAGATTATAGCCTGAACTCCGGTGCAAGAGTAACAGACATTAATGCTGATGGCCTCCCCGATGTTGTACGTTCGTCCTATATTAGAGACGGAGGAGGAAGTTTTAATCACGTATGGCTGAATTCCCCTGACAGCACACCGAATTTACTGACCCAGATTAGCCATTCATCAGGGGCAAAGACGAAAATTGAATATGATGTTTCGACCCATTTTGACAACAGAGATGAAAATGGAAATCATCGTATGTCAATTCCGATAAATGTGGTGAAAAAAATTGAAAATGAAAATGGCATGGATGATGATAAACAGACAATGACTGTTTTGACATATGATTATTTAGGCGGGATAATGCACATTGAACCGAAAGGTAAATCCGAATTTCTGGGTTTCAAAAAAGTGACAGTAAACGATGGAAGATCTGTGGTTGAGCATTATTTCCACCAAGACAAAGCTAAAAAAGGAAAAGAATACAAAACAGTTATTCAATCCGATTCAGGAGAAATATATTCCGTTACGGAAAACGATTTTATTGTCAATGAAAAGGACGGTGTTTTTGAAGTTTTAACAGCAAATTCAACTTACTCCCTTTACGATAAACACCCGAATCCGATAATTTCTGAAATAATTTATGAATACGACGCTTACGGAAACCCGACAAAAATTCAGAATGAGGGAGATATTTCATTTATTGGTGATGAAAAAACAACATTTCTAGAATACACTTACAATATTGACGAATGGATTCTTGGCAATATCAAACGCGAAACAGTTAAAGGCGCATACGGCCAAAAAATTGCCGAATCTTCCTTTTTCTATGACGGCAACGATGATTTAAATGCGGCTCCGACAAGAGGATTGATTACGAAAACCGTTGATTGGAACAATAACGGTGAGGACATTGTCCAAGACTTTGAATATGATTCTTACGGCAACCTAATTGCTCAATATGACGGAAACGGTCATTTGACAACAGTTGAATATGATGAAAATCCAATTTTTCCGAGCTCATTTACAAATGCTTTGGACCAGAAAACACTACTTGAATATGATTTTGGTTTAGGCAAGCTCATTAAAACAACCGATCCGAACGATTTTGAAACAGTCATGGAATATGACGGATTCGGAAGAATTACAAAAGTGATTAAACCGGGAGATTCTCAAAGCAGTCCGACAATTCAATACAGTTACTTCATTGACGGTGTTGCTCCCGAATATATTCAAATTTCAATAAAAGAATATGAAAATCAATATTATGACACTTGGAAATATTATGACGGATTGAAACGTGTCATTAAAACGGAATCTGAATCCGAAGATATTTCAGAAAATATCATTCAAGAAACATACTATGACAATTACGGAAATGTTTCCACAGTCGTTGCACCGAGAAAAGATTCTGAAATATATTTGAATACAACTCATAGTTACGATTCATTCGGGCGGTTGATTCAAATAATGAATCCTGACGAAACATCTAAAAGAATCGAATATGAGCAGTTGAAAACAACCGCTTTTGATGAACGAGGAAATAAACTTCAATCGGACAAAGACATTTACGGCAATATTGTAAAGGTAACAGAATTCAACGGTGATGAGATTTATGAAACCGGTTATGAATACAATGCTGCAAATAATCTGATTAAAATTATTCCGAACCAATATTATGATCAGTCAAACATTTCATTTTTGATTGAAAACGAAACGATTAACGGAGACAATCCGATATTGGTTGAAACCGAATTGAGTTCGCTTGGAGTCAATACACCGATTGATACAACCTACAAAGTTGAAAACATCACTTTTACTTATGATTCGTTGGGAAGAATGATTGAGTTGGATGACCCTGATTTGGGCGTTTGGAGATATGAATACAATGCAAACGGGAAGAAAACATCTGAAACAGATAACAGGGGAGTCACAACTTACTACGATTATGATCCTTTGGACCGTATTATTCTGATTGATTATCCGGCGGATGCGGATGTATTTTTTGAATACGATAACGAAACAGTTGGTACGCTCTCAAAAGTTACAACGGGAATAACAACAAAATCATATCTTTATGATGAAAGATTGCGTATTGTTGAAGAAAATGTTTCAATTGAAGGATATGAGAGTTCTTCTGCTCCCAAAAGAGTATTAGACTCTTTAGAGATTCAAACAAAGGCTTTCTCAGATACGGTAGACATTTTACAATCATATGAATTGAAAAATGAATGGGCTTCCTCAAAGGATGAAATTGATTATGCTGAAATTTCAGAATTAAATCAAACGAATTACCGAACAAATACAGAAACGAAATCTGTAAACACTCTTCGGAATACGGATCGTGAAATCGGCAATTTAATATTTGAAGAAGAATCGTCAGTGTACAATAATACGGAATCAAAACTTTCATCTCAAAATGTTGATTTCACTCGTTCGTCCATTCAATTTGAGAATATTGAAAAGTCGGAATATAATCAATCCGCAGATACAAATTCTATAAAAAGGACAGATGCAGACTCTGCAGAAAGGATAATTACAATTGAACCTTTAGAACTGCCCGAAGAATCGGCAATTATTGTTTATAATTCCCCAATTTCGGCAAATGATTTCTTTGGAAATGAAGAAGATATCACAATTAATTTTGATGAAGAGGGATTCAGATTAAGAGAATTGAATTTGGAGAATTTGAGAGTTTCAACCGGTTCAAGAGATGTTGCAAGTATTTATCTTAACGATAATGAGATTCTCAGATTTGTTGATAATGCTGCCGGCGGCATCTTATACATATTTGATGAAAACGGAGCCGGTCTTGGAACAATTTCTCCGATGAATGGTCATTTGAATTATGAGAATATTACTTTCAATATTTCGTTTAATTATGATCACGACTCTTCAGAAATGACGGTTGAAATTGAGCGGAATTACAGAGGTCAAATTACGCAATACCTGTACTCGTATGAGACTGATGAACCGATTTCATCCATGAGAGCTTACATCAGCGGATACCAATCGGGTGTAAATTATATCAGCAGCGAATATAATGTCAATTATGATCAGATAACAATTGATCCCGAATATGGTTCTTTTGTGAATGAAGATGACATCACAATTTTATTGGAAAAAGAAGGGTATACTCTTCAAGAACTTAATCTCACTGATTTCAGAGTATCAACAGGAGCAGGAGATATTGCATACGTTCAGTTGAATGGACGTGAAATACTCAGATTTGTTGATAATGCTGCCGGCGGCATTTTATATATCTTTGACGAACAGGGGGCAACACTTGGAACAATTCAAAGAATGAATGGGAAGCCGTCTTTTGAGAATATCACTTTTGATATAAAATTCGTTCAATCAGATTCGGAAATGCAAATTTTCATTGAAAAAACGTATAATGGAGTTGTTACAAACCATCAATATTCCTACGAAACAGCAGATGAAACGATAACAGCTTTAAGAGTTTACATGAACGGTTATTTGTCAGGGACGGATTATATCAGCGGAAATTATGAAGCTGTTTACATCCCAATTTTGCCGCCCGATGAGGTAACATTGTCTTTTGAAAATGAAGAAGATTTTGTCATTTATGAGGAAGGATCAAACATTAAAAAATTGGATTTAACAGATTTCAGAGTTTCAACGGGGGTTTATGATTCTGCATCAGTGTACCTGAACAATTACGAAATATTACGATTTACAGATACTTCCGACGGCGGAATTTTGCAGATATTAGATGAAGATGGAAATGAATTGGATATTATCTCCCAAATTAATGGTAATCCGATCTATGAAAATGTTACATTTAATATCAATTTCGATAAAACCGAGTCATCTTTGATTATTGATATTGAAAAAATGAAAAACGGGAATATCGTTGATGAATATTCATATGAGATCGACTATGAGATGCCGATCACGTATTCACGTATTCATTTTTTTGGATATCAATCGGAAATAAATTACATCAACAGTCAATACGATGTCACTTATGAATCGGGAGGTTTGATTTCAAACGGATCTTTCGCTCTTGAAGATGATATAACGATTCATTTAAATAATGATGAATGGACGGTCCAAGAATTGAATTTGGAAAAATTCAGAGCGTCTATGGGTTCAGGAGACAAAGCTTACATTCATATAAACAATCATGAAATTCTGAGATTCGTTGATAATGCTGCCGGCGGTATATTGTACATATATGGCGAAAACAGCACGCAGCTTGGAACAATTAGTAAAGTGAACGGGAAGACAACTGCTGAAAATATCACTTTTGACATTTCTTTCACAAAAACGGATTCGGAAACACTTATAAAAATCGAAAAATTCGTAAGAGGGCAATCCAATGGCACATATCATTATGCTTACGAAAGTTCTGATGAATTGGAAGAAATGAGAGTATATATCACAGGATATCAAGCAGGTGTTGAATACGTCAGCGGAGAATATGATATCAGATATAAAATGAACATGGAAGAACTTGAAAAGCCGATTATCCCAAACAATATGTTTGAGAATGAAGGAGAGGTTACGGTTGACTTTGGAGCTGAGAATTCATATATCAGCGAATTAAGTTTAACAAATTTCAGAGCAATGCCGATTGAAAATTCCGACATTTCAATTTATTTGAATGATTTGGAAATGATAAAATTGTCTCAGGACAATTCAGGTACAATTCATATCTTTGATTCAAATAATTCATTGATTGATATGATGCAAAATGTCAATTCAAATGTATCTTATGAAAACATCACTTTCAATGTTTTATTTACAGCTGATTTGAATGAATTGAATATTGCTGTTGAGAAAAATGAGTATGGGGAATGTGTTGATACATATTCCTATTCATTTGAGTTTGATGAATTGATTTCAAATATGAAAATTGAAGCTGAAAACTATCAGTCCGAAATCTGTTTCGCAGAAGGCGAAGTCAGTGCCTATTATTCACAATTGCCTGATGCCCCCTTTGAGCCGACAGAATTTGGTCCTGATTTCATTACAAAATATCAATACGATTCAATGGACAGAGTGATTCAAAAAACACTTCCGAATGGAAAAATTGTTGAATACAATTACAACAATCAAGCACTTTTGTCATCAATCCCCGGAATCATTGACAATATCAGCTACAATTCTCTGAATTTAATGACAAAAAAAGATTTCACAAACGGCATTTCAACCGAATTGACTTATGACGACTGGACACAACGTATAGAAAACATAAACACGCCGAATCTTCAAAATTTGGATTATTCATTCGATGAAAAAGGAAACATAATAGGCATTTCCGACAACATTCTCAACGAAAACCAATATTTCTTCTATGATGATTTGGATCGCTTGCTTTTAACCGGCAGTGAAAACTATGCCCAGTCATTTGTTTACAATCCGCTCGGCAGCATTCTCGCTCACAGAAGCAAAGATTTAACAACCGATGAAGAAATCGTTTTCGGATTTGAATACGGAAACAACGCAGGAATTCATGCGCCGACGAGAGTCGGCGAAACAACCTTGTTCTACGATGCAAACGGAAACCTAATCGAAGACAGCAGTTTTGTTTACATTTACAATGATGCTAATCGTTTAACGGGAGTTTTAAAGAAATCGGAAGACAACAGAACAATTGCCGAATTCGTTTATGATGAATCCGGAAACAGAATCAAGAAAATCGAAGATGGAATCGTTTCGTATTATATCAGTGAAGATTTCGATGTTGAAGACGGTGAAGAAACGGTTTATTATTTCGCCAACGGAA
Organism: Methanimicrococcus hongohii; assembly: GCF_032594095.1. Taxonomy (NCBI): domain Archaea; kingdom Methanobacteriati; phylum Methanobacteriota; class Methanomicrobia; order Methanosarcinales; family Methanosarcinaceae; genus Methanimicrococcus; species Methanimicrococcus hongohii. Next base: position 1,739,247 of record NZ_CP131059.1, on the reverse strand, counting down.
ATCGTGTTGCAAAGAATTCAACAGAAGGAACCTTCTGGTATTTGGACGACCATTTAGGCTCTACAAATGTTATGATTGATTCGGAAGGAGAATTAGTTGAAAGAACACTTTATTATCCGTTCGGCAGTCATCGTGAAGGCGGTGAAGAGAAATATTCATTCACCGGAAAAGAGTTTGATTCAGAGATCGGGCTTTACTATTACGGAGCAAGATATTATAATCCGGAAACATTTGTGTTTACACAAGCTGATTCTATAATTCCTGATGTTTATAATCCGCAGACTTTGAATCGGTATTCCTATTGCTATAATAATCCATTGAAATATGAGGATCCTGATGGGCATATGCCATTATTTGCGACGGCAATAATAGGAGCAGCTGTTGGATTGGCTGCAGGTGGAGCTATTGCCGCATATAAACAATATAGTGCAACAGGAACAATCAGTGATTGGGATGCAGTGGCAAAAGGAGCGGCGTTGGGAGGAATAGCAGGCGGCATAGCCGGATTGACATTAGGGGTGGGAGTAGGTCTTGCCAGCGGGACTATAATGGGAACAGGAACAGTTACTACTTCTGGTGGAATAGCAATTTTTGGGAAATCGACGGCAGATATGACAGCGGGGGTTATATTCTTAAGTCATACCGGAGCATATGCAACATTGGCAGGAGGAGTTGCTGCGGATACTGTCGAAAATTGGGTAGAAGGAGGAGAGTTAAGTGATGTTGCAAATGGAGAAAAGTGGTTAACATACATGGCAGCTGGATCAATTGGAGGTCCAGTAGGAGGAGGAACTTCAACTGCTCTTTCACCATACGCAGCATATGGTTCAACAACAAATGCCGTTGGATCTGAAATAATATCTCAGGGATCACAACAATATGTAACACATTCAATGAATTCAGCTTCGTTAAAGAACAATAATCTGAATTCTGATTCAGGATACGTAACATACGGCTCCGGAAAATTTTCAGTAAAAATCAATAAAAATTCGATAGGATATAAATTATTCAAATCTAATAAAAAATAAATTAAGATAACTCTTAATTTATTTCATATTTTTAAAAAAGATAGCGGGATTCAGATGAAAAAAATATATTTAATAATTATTTTAATGGCAATTATTGTATCCATTTTGCCCCACGAACATTCACTTTTACTAATTTCTGTTCATACATTAGTTTTATTTATTTACGGAATTAGACGTTATCCATTACTTTATACATATGTAAAAAATAATGTATTTTTATCTTCGAAAGAAGCAGAGGGTTTGATTGTTTTAATTTCGAATTTTATTTACCCGTTGGTATTTTTATTAATCTCAATGATTTTAATTTCGCAAATCATAAACATATTTACACCATTTACACTACAATATGTATTAAATTCACCAATACTTAATGGCGTATCTTTCATCGTCTCTGGATTTGCATTTGTTTTTGCAGTAGATTATCTCACTAAATTGATAAATGTTGAAGATAAAATTACAACAGGAGACAGTGTAAATGAATAATTTTATTGTATTTTTGCTTTTTTTAATTGCAATGATTCCGGGAATTTATTTGGCAACTAAAAACAATTTTGTCATCATCAAAAATAGAAAATATAACAGTTTTATCATACGAGCGATATACTTGTTGCCGTTGACAACTATCCTTGTATTGCTTCCTGTTTCAATTATTATTTATATTTTTTCAAATCTGGAGATAGGGCATACAATAATGGATACATTCGGTGAACCGATAATTTTAGCAGTACCTGCGATATTTGGACTTTTGTTCATATTCATTGTTCACAAATACTTTTTAAGAAAAGATATGCCGCCGGAATATTGGCCGGATTTTGAAAAGTATGAATTATATGTTTATATGCCTGAAATTAACATTCAAGGGGGCGGCACTTTTGGGACGAAATTTACCAAACCGATTAATCAAAAAGGTTTAAAAGAACTTCAGAGACAAAAACAATTGAACGAATTGATAATAGATTTCAAATCAATGAAGGACAAAGATATTGCTTGTACGTATTACGGAGAAATTGTCGTCAGTGAAAAAGCATTAGAATTATTCAAAGAGAAAAGTTTGACAGGGTTTCAGGAACAAACGGTTAAAAACAGTAAAGATTCAAGATTTAAAACTGAAATAAAATATTATCAATTAATACCGACGCATATAATGCCTCCGATGTCAACTGAAACAAAAATTATCAGATACATCAGACCCTCCGTAAAAATATACATTGCTGATAATCTTGTATATTATGATGAATCAGTTTTGCCAACACAAGATTTCAACATTAGTTTAGAATTATTTGGTGAAAACAATAAGCCATTTAATGCACCGCGATATTTGTGGATTGTCACAAACAGAACTATGAAAATATTAGTAAATGATTTAGAACAGCATAAAAGAGATTTTATTCCAATCACATTGGTTGATGTTAAATAATGAATCTGATGACCCGAAAAGAATTCAACAACGGCGTTTCAACCGAATTGACTTATGACAGTTGGACACAGCGTATAGAAAACATAAACACGCCGAATCTTCAAAATTTGGATTATTCATTCGATGAAAAAGGAAACATAATAGAGGCATTTCCGACAACATTCTCAATGAAAACCAGTATTTCTTCTATGACGATTTGGACCGTTTGCTTTTAGCCGGCAGTGAAAACTATGCTCAGTCATTCGTTTACAATCCGCTCGGCAGCATTCTCGCTCACAGAAGCAAAGATTTAACAACCGATGAAGAAATCGTTTTCGGATTTGAATATGGTAACAACGCAGGAATTCACGCGCCGACGAGAGTCGGCGAAACAAATTTGTTCTACGATCCCAACGGCAATTTGATTGAAGACAGCAGCTTTGTTTACATTTACAATGATGCCAATCGTTTAACGGAAGTTTTGAAGAAATCGGAAGACAACAGAACAATCGCCGAATTCATTTATGACGAGTCCGGAAACAGAATCAAGAAAATCGAAGATGGAATCGTTTCGTATTATATCAGTGAAGATTTCGATGTTGAAGACGGTGAAGAAACGGTTTATTATTTCGCCAACGGAAATCGTGTTGCAAAGAATTCAACAGAAGGAACCTTCTGGTATTTGGACGACCATTTAGGCTCTACAAATGTTATGATTGATTCGGAAGGAGAATTAGTTGAAAGAACACTTTATTATCCGTTTGGCAGTCATCGTGAAGGAGGTGAAGAGAAATATTCATTCACCGGAAAAGAGTTTGATTCGGAAATCGGACTTTATTATTACGGTGCACGATATTATAATCCGAAGACTTTTGTGTTTACACAAGCGGATACTTTAATCCCCGACTATTACAATCCACAATCTTTGAATCGGTATTCCTATTGCTATAATAATCCGTTGATTTATGAGGATCCTGATGGGCATAGCCCCATATTTGCCATTTGGTCAAGTATAACCGCAGGAGGAATATTGGGGGGTATTGGATTTGGTGTTGATAATGCTTTAGTGCAATATTATGAAACAGGTCAAGTAAATTTAATAGAGGTAGGAAAATCGACATTAGAAGGAGTTGGGAAAGGAGGAGTAATTGGAGGAACAGCAGGAATAGGTATGGCAATGACCACAGAAATTACAACATATACTGGAAGTATAGAAGCAACAGCAGTAATATCAGCTGGAATAAGCAGTGTAGCATCTGCAACTGCAGAATTCATACCACAAATAGATCCAATATTGAATGGCGAACAAAAAGTATCAGAAACAATACAGAGTATAATAAACAATGGTAACTCAAGGAGAGAGGGAATGGTGGCTTTTGTAGATTCATACCTTCCTATTCCAGCAATAAGTATTGCAGATATGACAAAAGATTTGAGCACCAATAATGGGGAAGATCTTGGAAAAGGCTACTCCTATTTGTCTGAAGATATCTCAGAAAGATCAAGAAAACATTATGAAGAAGTAAATAAACAAACAAAAACAACAAGACCATTAACATAAGATATTAATCGAAATAATTTCAAAAAGTGAGTGTTGTCAGATGATTGTAAGAGATAACATTCACACTTAACAATTTTAAAAATTTCAAAATCATTGAACAAACATGAGAGAAGGGAAAATATGAACAAAAAATTATACATTATATACGTATCTATTGTAGTGATATTATCTTTCATTTTCTTAGTAAAAGGAGCATCTTTAACCACTATGATTTTGTTTATGATTTTTATTTCATTCTTGTGGGCTGTAATAGATCACAAATTTGGAAATGTTTAAATTGTCAAATCTCCAAAACGCATGTTATTTTCAGATAATAAAAATAACACGTATATTATCAATAATTCTTGACTGAAAAAATCCGAAAACAACAAAGTAATCGCCGAATTCGTTTATGATGAATCCGGAAACAGAATCAAGAAAAATTGAAAACGGAATCGTTTCCTATTACATTAGTGAAGATTTCGACATCGAAGACGGCGAAGAAACTGTTTACTATTTCGCCAACGGAAATCGTATTGCCAAAAATTCGACCGACGGAACGTTCTGGTATTTGGATGATCATTTAGGCTCTACAAATGTTATGATTGATTCAGACGGTGAACTTGTCGAAAGAACACTCTATTATCCGTTCGGCAGTCATCGTGAAGGCGGTGAAGAGAGATATTCTTTCACCGGAAAAGAATTTGATTCGGAAATCGGGCTTTATTATTACGGAGCGAGATATTATAATCCGGAAACATTTGTGTTTACACAAGCGGATACTTTAATCCCCGACTATTACAATCCACAATCTTTGAATCGATATTCATATTGTTATAATAATCCGTTGAAATATGAAGATCCTGATGGGCATAATCCATTATTCGCAACAGCTGCAATAGGTGCAGCGGTCGGTGCAGTTCTGGGCGGAGGAATGGTAGCATATAAACAAATACAAGCAACAGGAGGAATAAGTGTAAGCTTGAGTGGCGGAATACAAGTTCATGGAAAAGTAACAGATTGGAGCGCTGTTGGAAAAGGAGCAGTAGTTGGAGCTGTTGGTGGCGGCGTTGCAGGCCTAACAATGGGATATGGAATTGGTTTGGCTTCGGGAACATTAACTGTTGCGGGTGCCACTTCTGAAGCAGCGCTTGTCGGAACTGCTACAACAGGTTTAACAATGTTTGGAACCGGAGCAGCTGATGTAACCGCAGCTGCCATAACATACGGAGCAGTAGGAACCGTATCAGCTACATTTGGAACAATTGCAGGGGATGCTGTTGATATCGGTGTTTTCGGTGCAGATCCCGGCACTTTTTGTGAAGACTTGCCTGCAAATGTAATAGCAGGCGGAGCCGGTGGGTTTTTAGCTGGAGGCAGTGCAACAGCAAAGAGTAGTGTTTTACTTCAAGAAGTTGCATCACAAGCACCTGGCACTGTTTATCAGTTTTATAAAATTGAATCTGGAAATGCAGATAAACAAAATAATAATGCAGATAGCAATAGTAGAAGAAGTAATGATGTAATTAAAGCAAAGAGAAGCAGGTGAAAACATGGAAAGACCATTTTTATTTGCATTATTGATTGTAATAATGATTTTAATGGTAATTATATCGAATACGATTTATGATGCAGTATTCATTATTCTTGCAATTGCATTTTTATTTTTAATCTGTTATAACATTCCATATTTATTGGAAAATCCTTTATTTTATATTTTTACAAGAAGCAACGAATATTTTCCCCCCAGATATGTTGAAATGATGATTTCAGCATTTTCCGGCATATTTTTTGCATTCATATTTTTGTTTGTGCCTTCAATTCTGTACATGAGATTAAACATTTACAATTTTATCTTTAATGCATTAGAGATGCTTGATTTAACAGAAACAGTTGAAGGATTATTGACTCTAAACAATTATTTTTTGATCTCAGCTTTCTTTTCAATTGTTTTAAACATCCTGTTTTTAAAGATGTTAAAAAAATTGCTTTTAAATTCAAACAGAGAGAGAATTTCAAGGGAGAGTGAACTTTAATGGATTACTTTCTCTTCATTTATGCTATTTTTATGATAGCACCCGGAATTTATATGGCAACAAAAAAATATTTTTTAATCCCTTCAAATAAAAAATACAATATTTTCTGGGTCAGGTTGTTATTTACAATACCTATAGGAATTGCTGTAACATTTTTGCTTACTGTCAGTATGGTTGTTATTTTCGGATTATTTTTAAGATATATTTTGCCATTTGATGATTATTTTTTGCTATTGGTGGCGACATCCAGTGTTTTTACAATATTTGCATTCCAAAAATATTTTGTTCGAAAAGATGTCCCGCCCGAATACGATCCAAATTTCGCAGATTATGAATCGTATGTATTCATGCCGCTTCAAAAGATCCCTCAAAGAAAGTATAACAAATTTGCATTTCCTTCAGAAAAAGAGATTCAAACAAACTTAACTTTGGGAATTCAAAAAGAAAATTTGAAATTGAATTATAAAACAATCGTGAATAAAAATTTTGTATTCACAGAATCTGGAGAAATCATTGTTACTGAAAAAATATTTCAGGAATTTGAGAAAAACGGATTTAACAACGAATTTAAACTTCGACCGATTCAGGCTGTCAAAGGATTAACGCAAAAACCGTATGAAATGAACGAAACTTATTACCAGTTGATCCCGCTTCATACAATGCCGCCATTGAATTCTAAAACGGAAATCAAGAAAGTGAAAGCAAACCTTTCTCTTCGCCAATATGTCGTGGATGATAAATTCTATTATAACCAAGACGTAATGAAAAATATTTCAAATTTTAATGTGATGACTGAAATATTGGGGGCATATGACGGTGCACCTTATTATCCTCAAAAATTGTGGGTCGTGACAAACGATGCTATGAAATTTTTGATTAATGATTTAGAACAGCATAAAAGAGATTTTATTCCAATCACATTGGTTGATGTAAAATAATGAATCTGATGACTCGAAAAAAATTCAACAATGGCATTTCAACCGAATTGACTTATGACAGTTGGACACAGCGCATAGAAAACATAAACACGCCAAATCTTCAAAATTTGGATTATTCATTCGATGAAAAAGGAAACATAATAGGCATTTCCGATAACATTCTCAATGAAAATCAATATTTCTTCTACGATGATTTGGATCGCTTGCTTTTAGCCGGCAGTGAAAACTATGCCCAGTCATTCGTTTACAATCCGCTCGGCAGCATTCTTGCTCACAGAAGCAAAGATTTAACAACCAATGAAGAAATCGTTTTCGGATTTGAATATGGTAACAATGCAGGAATTCATGCGCCGACGAGAGTCGGTGAAACAATCTTGTTCTACGATGCCAACGGTAATTTAATTGAAGACAGCAGCTTCGTTTACATTTACAATGACGCTAACCGTTTAACGGAAGTTTTGAAGAAATCAGAAGATAACAGAACAATCGCCGAATTCGTTTATGATGAATCCGGAAACAGAATCAAGAAACTCGAAGACGGAATCATTTCGTATTACATCAGCGAAGACTTCGACATTGAAGACGGCGAAGAAACGGTTTATTATTTCGCCAACGGAAATCGTATTGCCAAAAATTCGACTGATGGAACATTCTGGTATTTGGATGATCATTTAGGTTCTACAAATGTTATGATTGATTCAGAAGGAGAATTAGTTGAAAGAACACTCTATTATCCGTTTGGAAGTCATCGTGAAGGCGGTGAAGAGAAATATTCATTCACAGGAAAAGAATTTGATTCGGAAATCGGGCTTTATTATTACGGCGCGCGATATTATAATCCGGAAACTTTTGTATTTACACAAGCGGATTCTATAATTCCTGACTTGTATAACCCACAGGCTTTGAATCGGTATTCCTATTGCTATAATAATCCGTTGATTTATGAAGATCCTGACGGGCATAGTCCGTATCTTATAATTGCTTATGCGGGCGTTGCAGGAGGAGGGATTGGCGGAGGATTGGTATATGGCATAGATAATGCTTTAGTTCAATACTATGAAGATGGAAAAATTAATTATTTACAACTAAGTGGAGCAACATTAGAAGGAATTGGGAAAGGTGGTTTATTTGGAGGCGCATTAAGTGCAGGAGCTGCTGTGACAGCATATGCTGGATGAGCGGAGCATCTTCAGAATTAGCTAGTGCTAGTGGGGGAGCAATCACGGGATTGATTTATAGTTCAATTTATTTTATTGATGAATTTGATAAAAATTATCAAAGTGGTCAAAGTGTATTTGAGACATTATCAAATATGAACTATTCAAGGATTTTCAATCCAACAGTATCAGAAACGGCAAGCTCTTTAGTTACTGATGTGACAAAGTATACAATCCCTTCACTTACGGATAATTATTTGGTTGAGGAATACAAAAATAATCACGGGGAACCTCTTGGAAAAGGATATAATTACTTTGAAAATAATCCAAATTTTATCTTAACCCAATATCAGAAAAATGTTGAGCAAAGTGTGGAAGAAGAAAAAATAAACAAAAAGTGACAAAGCCTTTAAACTAAATTATGTAATCAGAGGATAAAATATGGATTCATTAATAAAACTAATAATATATATGATGATTGGAACGATAGTGTTTCTATACCTCGTGATTAAAGGAGTTCCATTTATCATATTAATTATAGCATCAATATTATTTTTATATATAGGAAATATTACAAAAATATTAAAAATAGAAAAGAAAGAATAATTCATCAGCAATTAAGAACAATATTATTTTAAAAGAAACACCAGCATTTCCGATAATGTCCTCAACGAAAACCAATATTTCTTCTATGATGATTTGGATCGCTTGCTTTTAACCGGCAGTGAAAACTATGCCCAGTCATTTGTTTACAATCCGCTCGGCAGCATTCTCGCTCACAGAAGCAAAGATTTAACAACCGATGAAGAAATCGTTTTCGGATTTGAATACGGAAACAACGCAGGAATTCATGCGCCGACGAGAGTCGGCGAAACAACCTTGTTCTACGATGCAAACGGTAATTTAATTGAAGACAGCAGCTTTGTTTACATTTACAATGACGCTAACCGTTTAACGGAAGTTTTGAAGAAATCGGAAGATAACAGAACAATTGCCGAATTTGTTTATGATGAATCCGGAAACAGAATCAAGAAAATTGAGAACGGAATTGTTTCGTATTACATAAGTGAAGATTTCGACATCGAAGACGGCGAAGAAACCGTTTATTATTTCGCAAACGGAAATCGTGTTGCAAAGAATTCAACAGAAGGAACCTTCTGGTATTTGGACGACCATTTAGGCTCTACAAATGTTATGATTGATTCGGAAGGAGAATTAGTTGAAAGAACACTTTATTATCCGTTTGGCAGTCATCGTGAAGGCGGTGAAGAGAAATATTCATTCACCGGAAAAGAGTTTGATTCGGAAATCGGACTTTATTATTACGGAGCAAGATATTATAATCCGGAAACTTTTGTGTTTACACAAGCGGATTCTATAATTCCTGACTTGTATAACCCACAAGCTTTGAATCGGTATTCCTATTGTTATAATAATCCTTTGAAATATACAGATCCTGATGGGCATAATCCAAAAGCAGCTGCAATTTTTGTTATGGGGGGCATTGCAATTGGTGCTTTAGGAGGGTCAATAATAGGAGTAATTATAGGAATTGATAATGCCTTAGTTCGTCATTATGAAACAGAAAATCCGACTTTCTCAGAACTGTATTGGGATGTGGAAAAATCTGGCATTGAATATACAATAGAAGGGGCAGGAACAGGAGCAACTGTAACAATAGGGCCAGCCGTAGCATCTGGAATTCTTGCATCTGGAGGTTCTATAGCCACTGCTGGAACTTTGAGTACTATTGCTACAACAGGAGTATCAGCAATAACCAGAAGGCATTTCAGAATTTACATCAGCTGTTTTAGAAGGTGATTGGCAAAATATTCAAACCAGAACAATAGAAAGTGCAACTCAAGGAGGAATTACAGGTTTTCTTTCATCAGAGCTCCCTGGAGAAGGAGACTTAATAGACTCCGTAACGGATAATCAAAAAAGCGACTTTGGAAGAGGATATTCGTATTTACATGATGATATACAAGAGAAATCAAAAAATCATTATGAAGAAATAAATAAACAAACAAAAACAACAAGACCGCTAACGTAAAGGAAAACTAAAAATAAATATGGAGGACTGAAATGGACAGAAAAATGATTGTAAATTTCATAGTGATTATTTTACTTTTATTATTGGTATTAGTATTACGAATAATGGGAATTCCAAATAGCATTTGCGTAATTATCGCTGGTTTTCTAGGGATATTGTGCTATTTTTTGAAAATAATAAGATTTGATTTTGAAATTTAATTAATAGTGAAATGAATGAAATTCTTCATTCTTTTTTCAATTTCTCAAAACATGTATAATTTTTGAGATTAATAAAAGATTTAAATTCCTTGAATCTAATGACTCGAAAAGAATTCAACAACGGTGTTTCAACCGAATTGACTTATGACAGTTGGACGCAGCGAATAGAAAACATAAACACGCCGAATCTTCAAAATTTGGATTACTCATTCGATGAAAAAGGAAACATAATAGGCATTTCCAACAATATTCTCAACGAAAACCAATATTTCTTCTATGATGACTTGGATCGTTTGCTTTTAGCCGGCAGTGAAAACTATGCTCAGTCATTTGTTTACAATCCGCTCGGCAGCATTCTCGCACACAGAAGCAAAGATTTAACAACCGATGAAGAAATCGTTTTCGGATTTGAATATGGTAACAATGCAGGAATTCATGCGCCGACGAGAGTCGGCGATACTATCTTACTTTATGATGCCAACGGCAATTTGATTGAAGACGGCAGCTTTGTTTACATTTATAATGACTCTAACCGTTTAACAGAGGTTTTGAAGAAATCTGAAGATAACAGAACAATTGCCGAATTCGTTTATGATGAATCCGGAAACAGAGTCAAGAAATTTGAGGACGGAATCGTTTCATATTACATCAGTGAAGACTTCGACATTGAAGACGGTGAAGAAACTGTTTACTATTTCGCCAACGGAAACCGTGTTGCTAAAAATTCAACTGAAGGAACATTTTGGTATTTGGATGATCATTTGGGTTCTACGAATGTTATGATTGATTCAGATGGTGAACTTGTTGAAAGAACGCTTTATTATCCGTTTGGAAGTCATCGTGAAGGCGGTGAAGAAAAATATTCATTCACCGGAAAAGAGTTTGATTCTGAAATCGGGCTTTATTATTATGGAGCGAGATATTATAATCCTGAAACATTTGTGTTTACACAAGCGGATTCTATAATTCCGGATATTTATAATCCACAGGCTTTGAATCGATATGTGTATTGTTATAATAATCCGTTGAAATATGATGATCCTGACGGGCATAGTCCGTATCTTATAATTGCTTATGCGGGCGTTGCAGGAGGAGGGATTGGCGGAGGATTGGTATATGGGATAGATAATGCTTTAGTTCAATACTATGAAAATGGAAAAATTAATTATTTACAACTGAGTGGAGCAACATTAGAAGGAATTGGGAAAGGGGGTTTATTTGGAGGCGCATTAAGTGCAGGAGCTGCTGTGACAGCATATGCTGGAATGAGCGGAGCATCTTCAGAATTAGCTAGTGCTAGTGGGGGAGCAATCACGGGATTGATTTATAGTTCAATTTATTTTATTGATGAATTTGATAAAAATTATCAAAGTGGTCAAAGTGTATTTGAGACATTATCAAATATGAACTATTCAAGGATTTTCAATCCAACAGTATCAGAAACGGCAAGCTCTTTAGTTACTGATGTGACAAAGTATACAATCCCTTCACTTACGGATAATTATTTGGTTGAGGAATACAAAAATAATCACGGGGAACCTCTTGGAAAAGGATATAATTACTTTGAAAATAATCCAAATTTTATCTTAACCCAATATCAGAAAAATGTTGAGCAAAGTGTGGAAGAAGAAAAAAATAAACAAAAAGTGACAAAGCCTTTAAACTAAATTATGTAATCAGAGGGTAAAATATGGATTCATTAATAAAACTAATAATATATATGATGATTGGAACGATAGTGTTTCTATACCTCGTGATTAAAGGAGTTCCATTTATCATATTAATTATAGCATCAATATTGTTTTTATATATAGGAAATATTACAAAAATATTAAAAATAGAAAAGAAAGAATAATTCATCAGCAATTAAGAACAATATTATTTTAAAAGAAACACCAGCATTTCCGATAACATTCTCAACGAAAATCAATATTTCTTTTATGACGATTTGGATCGTTTGCTTTTAGCCGGCAGTGAAAACTATGCACAGTCATTCGTTTACAATCCGCTCGGCAGCATTCTCGCTCACAGAAGCAAAGATTTAACAACCGATGAAGAAATCGTTTTCGGATTTGAATACGGCAACAATGCAGGAATTCATGCGCCGACGAGAGTCGGCGAAGCGAACTTATTCTATGATGCCAACAGAAACCTGATCGAAGACAGCAGCTTTGTTTACATTTACAATGATGCCAATCGTTTAACGGAAGTTTTGAAGAAATCGGAAGACAACAGAACACTTGCCGAATTCGTTTATGATGAATCCGGAAACAGAATCAAGAAAATTGAGGGCGGTGTTGTTTCGTATTACATCAGTGATGACTTCGACATCGAAGACGGCGAAGATACCGTTTATTATTTCGCCAACGGAAATCGTGTTGCTAAAAATTCAACCGAAGGAACATTCTGGTATTTGGATGATCAGTGGGCAACCATGAATAGATTTTATTTCAAAAATATTTAAACAAAATTTTGAGATGATTTTCAAATACAAAAAATTAAAGGTTCATTTTTACATATCTGTTAATCTTGATTCTAAAAAAATAATCAAAATAATTCGGTTAGTCGATTATATTTAAGAATTATAGATTCAGTGATAAAAACTCACTCATTAATATGATCGGCGGCTCTCAAAATAATATCAGCGATCGTTTCCGGATCAAATATTGAAGAATCAATGATCAGATCATAAATCAGCAAATCAGAAATGTCAATCCCGTAATACGTATCATAGCGGACTCTTTCGGATTCTTCGCGCGTTTTTGTCTGATCCAATTCAAACTTAAAAGACGAATTAGACTGCTCACGATTCATAATCCTGCGGACACGCGTTTCAAGCGGCGCTTTAAGCAAAACGCGCAGAATTTTTTTGCCGGGCGGAACTTCCATTGACATATGACCGGCAAGCCGTCCTTCCATAATTAAATTGTCCTTGGATTTGGAAAGCTCTTTTTGGCGCTCATCAATCTGACGGTCATAAGAAAGATCAGACTCGGCTAATTTTCCGAATTCGGCAAGCGACAAATTGAGTTCGGCGGCAATGCCTCTGAAAATTTCGCCTGAAGAAATAAATTCCATGCCTGTTCGTTCCTGCAAAAGCTTGGAAACCGTTGTCGTGCCTGTTCCCGGAAGACCGCTGATCGTAATAATCATAATTGATGCCTCTGATATCCCTGATGCGTCTGATTTGGAAAATTAAAATGAAAATAAAATTTTGAAAGATAAAAGAAAATAAAAGAAAAATTAAAAAGAACATTACATGCCGGCGGCACGAATGTTCAAGAATTTTCTGAAAACCTGACTGAAAGCCAAAGAAGACAAGAAGTACCAGAAGAGCCAGTACGTGAACAAATAGAAAACGCGGCCGTTCAATAATTCTTCGCCCCAGAACGGGAAAACCATCATTGCCGTTTCATGGCTTCCGATGTAGTAATAGGCCCACATCAAGAACGGGATGGAGACCAAAACGATGTAAAGCATCGGCTTGAACTGATCTTTCATCATTCCCATCTGCTCTTCCATCATTCCGGCCTGCTGTTCTTCCAAGCGCTTGAGCATATATGTGTTCTGCGTTTCCTGAGCTTCTTTCATCTCTTTTTGGAAAATCTTCATCTTTTCCTGGAATTCCATCATTTTAGACTGGTCAACCACATATTTCTGAATAAGAGAAGAATAAATGGCCGTAATAATCGCCATTGCCGATAAAATCAAAAAGAAATTCTCATCGCCGACGAGCGTGACAATCGGAGACATGAGAATATCCATGATTTTCCCGATCCAATCGCGGACACTCGGAATCATGATACCGATAAAAAGAATTAAACCGGCACCTAAAACGATTTTATTGGCCCAATCTCTGATTTTTTGTTTATCCAAAATAATCCGACCTGTACATTTTAATTCATAGAGAAATTGAATGATTGTGAGATGCAATTCTCTTATTTAAAAGGTGCCGCGATTTTGTCGATTTCTTCAAAAACGACATCAATGTCTTTTGTACCGTCAACGTCTTTGAGAAGTCCCTTTTCTTTGTAATAGTCAATCAAAGGAGCCGTTTGCTTTTCATAAACGTCAAGACGGTTGGAAACCGCATCCGACGTGTCATCGGGACGCTGGAAAAGTTTGTCGCCGCAGACATCGCAGACGCCTTCGGCTTTGGGCGGATTGGTGTCGACATTGTAGCTGGCGCCGCAGCCGGACATCCATCTGCCGGACAAGCGCTTGACAAGCATCTCATTCGGAACCGCAATGTTGATGACAATATCGATCGGTTTTTTGATTTCATCCAAAATTTTTGACAAAGCGTCAGCCTGCGGAATCGTTCGCGGGTAGCCGTCAAGCAAAAAGCCGTTTTCACAGTCGGGCTGAAGAAGTCTGTCTTTAATGATGCCGATGAGAACAGCATCGGGAACAAGTTCGCCTGCATCCATATATTTCTTGGCTTCCAAGCCGAGCTCTGTCCCTTCTTTAACATTTGCGCGGAGAATATCTCCGGTTGAAATTTGAGGAATGCCGTATTTTTGAGAAAGTTTCTGCGCCTGAGTGCCTTTACCGGCACCGGGCGGACCGAATAAAATAATATCCATAGAATCACCTGATATAAAACTTGAATTTTAGAAATGGTTTAAAATCTGTTGTATCAGAAGTAATAGAAGTTATAATTTTTGTTATAAAAAGGATTCCGTAACGAAAAAACAAAAACAAAAAAACAAAGTTTGAATTGCACAACCGCCTTTCGCTCACATCAGCGCTGCCGCCTCGCGCGAGCCGCACCAATATTTCAAAAGAAACAAAAAATGAGATACGATTTTTAAAAAACAAGATTAAAACAAAAACAAAAAAAATAAAAAAAAGACTTAAGCGAAATGAATCCGCCTAAGTCTTGAGTAAATGAACATTAATCGTCTTTTCCGAGGAACGACCGAAGCATCGGATGCATTTCCATCAGCTGCTCGGATGCGAGATCCTCATACAAACGATAGACAATACTGACAGTCAGCAAAAGACCCGTTCCGCCGGCGCTTCCGACCGTACCGAGCAAACTTGCAAACAAAGTCAAAAGACCGATGAATGCACCGCCGATGATAGTAACTTTCGGAATGTAGCGCTGCATGTATTTTTCAATTGACGCAATATTGTTTCTGAAACCCGGAACCTGCATGCCGGAATTGTAAATCTTCTTCGCGGTCTGTTTGGCGCCCATTCCGGTCGTTTCGATCCAGAAAAGAGCGAAAATGATACCGCCGGCCACAAGCAGGAAAGCGTCAACACCGACGTGAAGCGCAATCTGCCAAATCGCCGGAGCCGTAAAGCCCATTGCCGCGTAATTCGCTTCAACGAGAGACGGGATCCAATCGCTCGGACTGTTGATTGAAGATAAATAATACATGATGCCGTTGACAGGCGTCGAGCCGGAATACTCGCCGAGGAACGTGATTCCCCTGCCGTAAAGCAGCACACCGATTAACTGAATGTTTGCCTGAAGAGCGCGGACCAAAATCATCGGCAAAACGGAAGCGTAAATCAGCTTGACCGGGAATTTGCCGCGGGCGCCGCGAACGGATGTGTGGGAAAGCGGAATCTCAATTCTGACACTCTCCACATAAACGACAACAGCGAAGATGATAACGGTTGTAATAAGCGCTAAAACACCGCCGCTGATGAGAACATAATTTAGAATATTATCAGCTGATGAAAACATCAAACCAATATCGCCGCGTGAAATGTGCTGAATCCAGCGCGGAATAATACCGATGGCATATCCGGTCGAATCCGGAAGCCAGTTGATCAAACCTGTAATAATGGATTGAGAAACACCGGCAACGATGAACAAACTGATACCGGAGCCGATACCCCATTTGGAAACGACTTCGTCCATATACATAATCAGAACGCCGCCGATACAAATTTGGATAAATAAGAATGCTGTAACGACCCAAGTGTCAACGCCCAGCGCTGCAGCCAATGCGGAGTCAGGTTTAATATAACCGAAAAGCTGAGGAAGCGTCTCAAGGATAATCATAATGAAAACAAGGAACTTTTGAGCGCCTTGGAAATAAGACTGGTCACGCGGATTGGACAAGTCCAAGTGAATAATGTCACCGCCGACAAGCAGCTGCAGAATAATGGATGCCGTCACAATCGGACCGATACCAAGAACGATTAAAGATCCGGTCGCGCCTGCAAAGAACGCGCGGTAGTGCGCAAATAAATCGATCGATTCGGCCGACATACCAAACAAGGGAATGTTCGATAAAACAAAATAAAGCGCAAGAATTGCAAGCGTCCACATTATTTTATTTTTGAACAACACTTGTTTTTCAGGTCTGGCGACAGCGGGTAACCTCGCAAAGATAGGCTCCATTACACTCCTGAAACTCATTGTTGACACCTGACGTTCACGAAAAAAGCGGACACGGAAATCCCATTCACCGCGGCCGGATTTTTCGGAATACATTTGATAAATTAAATAAATTTGAAATTTGTGAAATTAGATAAACGAACTTAAATAAATATAAACAAATACCATTGCGAATATGCGATGGTAATTTGAAAATGATAGCGACTAATAGTATTAATATATTTTTGTATTGTGAAAATGCAAAACTTCATATTCAAAATTCAAAAAACGAAGCCGACAGAACGTGTCTGTTCAGCCGTTCATTGAATTTCAAA
Organism: Methanimicrococcus hongohii; assembly: GCF_032594095.1. Classification (NCBI taxonomy): domain Archaea; kingdom Methanobacteriati; phylum Methanobacteriota; class Methanomicrobia; order Methanosarcinales; family Methanosarcinaceae; genus Methanimicrococcus; species Methanimicrococcus hongohii. The sequence continues at coordinate 1,722,224 of NZ_CP131059.1, read as the reverse complement.
AATAAAGAAAAAGAGAAGCAAAATGCTTACTCTTCATCTGCTTCTTCTGAATTGTCTTCTTCTGAATCGTCTTCTTCGAATTCGTCGTCAAACTCGACTTCGACGCATTCGCCGCCTGCCGCTTCGATCTTGTCGCGCGCGGTTGCGGAGAACATTTCGGCTTTAACGACCAATGCTTTGGTCACTTTGCCGCTGCCGAGAACCTTGTCGATTCCGATGCTGTAGAGATCAACAACGAATTTGTCGCCGTCTTTTGTGATGTAATCTGCTTCATTTTCAAAAAGGAAAGAAACGAGTTCATCCAATTCGCCGACATTGACGATAAAGACAGGCGTGTCAACGACAGCCGGTCTGGAGAATCCTTTGTAGATGTAGCCGGGTCTGTAACCTTCGCGCATGGCACGGATAAAGTGGTGGGCATTGCCTCCTGCACGTCCGCGGCCGCCGCGGTTACCGGCACCTCTTCTGTTCTTGTGAGTACCGCCGCCGCAGGTGCGTGATCCTCTGTATTTTTTAGTTCTGATGTGTCCCATGAAAACCGCCTCATCTCATTTTGTGCAAAAGCACTGCAATGTCTTCGCCGTGGTTGCCGAGAACGCCGCCCTGCTGAACGGTTCTCTTCAATCCTGCGTGTCCTTTTCTCGGGGGGTGAAGTCTGAAAACCGGCTTCATTGCGGGAACGTCTTTAATCGCGATTTTGCCTTCGACAAATGCTTCGGCAAATTCTTTGATTGTTTTGTAAGATGTTGTTTCTGCAATGTACTGGTCGGTTAAACGTTCGCCGCCTTCAAGTCTGCCGCGTGATTCTAAAATTTCCGCAACAGCTTCCGCATCGACTGTACCGTATGCGATATAGTCTTTGGATTTCTGGATCATGCCTTTGTAAACATCATTTTCCGGAAGGAAAACGCAGTGGTTCACTTTGTGGAGACGGAGCATTTTAAGCGTGTCCGCGATGGAACCTCTGACGGCGACTGATCCTCTGACTCTGATAACTGCGTACATAATCAAATACCTCCGCTGCCCTTTTTAGGCATACGCATGGTGTTGACGTTGTTCAAAGCTGCAAATGTCGCTTTTGCGAAGTTGAGCGTTGTACGGGTGGTTCCGGATGTCTGGGTCCAAATGTCTTTGATGCCTGCTTTTTCAAGCACTTTTCTGGCAGTGTTACCTGCCGCCAAACCGAGACCTCTCGGAGCGGGAACCAATGTCACGACGACGCTGCCGACTTTGCCGGTTGCTTCGAAGGGAACAGTGTGTTCTTTTCCGCAGGCACATTCCCAAGAACCGCATCCGCGGCTGATCTTTGTGATGTCCAATTTTGCTGCGTCGATTGCCTTTTTGATGGCGTTTCCGACCTGAACGTCTTTGCCCTGGCCGATACCGACATAACCATCGCCGTTTCCGACGATAACGGTTGCTCTGAACTTAACACGTCTGCCGGAGTCAGTCATTCTCTGAACCATATTAATGTCAAGAACTTCGTCTTCAAGTCCCGGCAAGAGCATGTCCACGATTTGGGGTTCTCTTAAGGGTAAACGGGATTTGAGAGCGTCTTCCATTGTTGTGATCTGTCCGTCTGCGACAAGTCTTCCGAGTCTTGTTTTCGGGACCCATTCTTCTTCATTGTAAGCCATGTTTCTCACTTGAACTCCGCTTTGATTTTTTCGACTGCTGCGTCGAACTGTGCCGGCAGGTCAGAGCCGTTGTATTCTGCTGCGACTTCTCCGCGAATACGTTCATCGGACGGGAAAATGGATTCGTCATGGGGAATTTCAAAGCCGGCGTCAACGATGCCTTTTAAAGCTGCGTAAACGCGTGATCCGGGTGTGGATGCATGAAGCCCGATGTCAAGAATGCCGTAATCGTAGCCGTTCTGAAGGGTTCTGAGTCCGAAAAGCAAACCTGTTAAGTATGCTGCGGTTGTGTTTCCTGTCGGTCCGTTGTAGCCGTATTTACCGAGTTCGGTTGAGATGGCAGAAGAATATGTGACATCGCCGATCGGTGTTGGGGCTATAAGCTGTATCTGAACATTGCGTGTGCTTTTGCGCACGACAACGCGGTCCTCTTTGGAGAGAAGGAGTGCGAGACGGGAGTGGTAGTTTGTACGACCCTCTCTTCTTCTTCTCATGGGAACGTTATATCTTGGTCCTGTTGCCATAACTAGCTCCTCAACTTTGTTTATAGAATTTTTAAATTTTAATAAAATAATTTAATCAAAAATGAATTAAGGAATCTCAAATAATCATCAGATAATCGAAATGAAAATCAATAAAGTTAAATGAAATATTAATTCGCTGTCCGTTAATCGCTTAACGAATCAGAATTCACAGCGCACAAATGTTCAGTTAATTGAACCGTAAAAAGTGTTCTGTGAAAGACTTTGTAATAGAGATTTTGAGTATATAAGGTTTCTGCCGAAAAAATATTTGAGACAAATCAATCAGATAAAATTGAACAAATCCGAATAATTATTGGAACAAATCATATTAAAATTAATTACAATCAATCCTGAAATTATACAATAATTCGAGAATAAGAGTTATATCCGAAAATCGTCTATTTGTTTGAGAAAATTATTTTGAAAAAATAGGACTATAAAAACAGGGGAGTATAGTTATATTTTTCAAAATAATTTGATTATCAAAGTATTGGAAAATGGGAAAGGGTTTACAAATGAATAAAAATATGATTAAATTGACAGCTGTTGCTGTCATTTTTTTGCTCCTCGCAACGCCTGCTTACGGGACATTAACAAGAGATGAAGCCGTTCAATCTGTTTTGCCGTATTCGAGAAATCATGGCAGCCTTTCAATGGCCGGCCCGTACACATATCAAGATAACGCTTATTACTACGCGGAAATGACAACAAACGGAACATTAAGCGGTGTTTTGATTGTTAACGGAGAAACGGGAGACGTTATCACAGATGAATCAATCGCTCGAAAGATTTCATTTACACATTTGTATTTGACAAATGTTACTCAAATGAATTTAGCCGGCTACAAAACCATGAAAGAAACGTACACGGCATCAGCAGCAGTTTGTCGCCAAAAAGCCGAAATTTTCAATCAGGAAATACCGCTGTACAACTCGGCCGACCGCCAAAAATTGGGAACAATCGTTCAATCGTACCAAAATACAGCAGTTGTTTTTGATGACCTTGCAACTCTTTTTGACAAAATAATCGCAACGCAGGAAGATGTCATCAGCGGAAATGCCTCGTATGAAAACGCTGTCATATTAGAAAATCAGACGGATGAATTCGAAAAGCTCTTGGAAAAATTAGATAAAGCTTATGATAAAACAATCGAAGATACGAATACATATTATGATATTTTGATTGACGGTGCTTCAACATACGGATTAAATGCCAGCCAAATATCGGATTACAAAATCATCGGCAACAGCGCATTTAACCAGGAAAGAGAAGTTCTTATCACGATGCAGCTTCAGCTGATTGAAGAAGACCGAGTGAATACAAACACGCGTGTTGAAACAGACATTGTGTTAATGAATAATCTTTTGAGCAAAAGCGAAGTTCCCGGATTCGGAATTCTTGCAGCTGTTTGCGCTTTAATCGGAATCGTGTTATACGGCAGAAGAAAGTAATAATTTCAAGATTTACAAATTAATTTTAAAAACAAGGAATTGAACGTGAAACTCACGTTTTATTCTTTTTCTAATTTTTCAAATAATCCAATTGAACTCTTTTTCTCCATTTTGCCATTTTTTTACATTTTGCTACCTGCGCCGTCGCGCGAGCCGCACAAATTTTTAAAAAATGAATTGAAAAACGAACCGCGTTTTTAACAAAAATCTATTTTCATCACTCACGACTTTTCAGATTTGCAGTGGGAGGGAGGTGTTTGTTTCCAATGGGAGGGAGGTGTTTACTGAAAAAATCGCTTCGCGATTTTTTGCTGCCGCCGCCCGAAAACAGTTGCAAGACAGAAAAAGCAGGAATCAAACAACAAAATACAGTCGCAGAAACGACACTTTGCAGGACCAGAGCACAGCAAAAGCTCTTCCAAAAATCAAAATATTCAAAAAAAGAAAATAAAAATGTGCCTTAAAGACACATTTTCAATATTAATTTTCCAATAATTTAACGTTGGCTTCAAGGTGAGCGACGTTTCTGAATTCGCCGCCTTTTGCCTTTCTGTAAAGTTTACAGTAGGTCTTGACGTCGATGGATTCGTCGGCGCGCATCTCTTTGAGTCTTCTTCTGAGTGCGCGGATTTTCTTCATCCACAAACCTTTGCTGTTCGTTCGGGCGCCTTTCTTACCTTTTCTGGAACCGGGGCCTTTTCTGTGACCGTATTTGCGCTTTTCAGCGACAAGTCTGGCACGTCCGCGGCTGACACCTTTCACTTTCTTGGCTTTGATCGCGCCGTCAGCAATCAAACCGCGAATATCTTCACGGGTAATTGCCTGGCTGATTTCTTCCATGCGTGCGGGGTCAAGCCAAACGCGGTCACTGCCACAGTCAAGAACTTGGGAGGCCATTCTTCTCTGGTTTTTCAGATTTGACATGAATTTATTCCTCCTTTCCCGGGTTTAAGACCTTAATGTCGAATTCTTTGCATTTTTCAACAATGGCTGCTCTCTTCTTCGCACCGACTTTGCCGCCGATTCTGACAGCTTCAATCTCGGGGTCGACGAGAACAAGGTCATCCACATTGTAAACCAAAACTTCATCGTAACCGGACGGGTGAAGACCCTTTGTTAAAACAGGGCTTCCGTAACCGACAGTTGCGATAGCACCTTTACCGAGGTAACCGCGGCGCTGTTTGCTCTGAAGACCGCGCGGGCGTCTCCACGACTTTGTCAATCTCTTGAACTTGTGGTGGTTCTGCTTGTGGAAAGACGGCTTTCTTGCCTTCTGAACTTTTCTGACTTTGAACAAACGTCTGAACTCAGGGTCCGCATCAAGCAAATTGGTTGAGACAGCGGGTGCGTCAGCATTGACGTTTTCAACAGTTTCTTGAATATTTTCTTCTGTCATTTAAATCACCTTTATTTCTCCACCACATAAATTCCGTCCTGGAAAACACGCGGGTCAAATCTCTTGATTTTGGTTTTCTGTTCGATGTTTGCCGTTGTCTGGCCGACATCTTCCTTGCAGATACCCGAAACAACAACGCTGTTGCCGCTGACTTTAACAGTCGTATTGCCGACAATCTTTGCGACACGGGGTTTCTTTTCTCCAAGGAAATTGCTGATGACGAAGGTTTTGCCTTCGACTTTTGTCTGCATCGGGAAGTGAGAGTAAACGATGTTCATCTTGTACTCAAAACCATCCGTCACGCCTTTAATCATATTGTTGACATGAGAAGCGTAGGTGCCGACCATTGCTTTGTATTGCTTGCGCGCAACTTCAGAGTCAACGAGGACTTCGCCTTCGCTGATTGAAATCACAATGCCGGGGTAATACAATTCTTTTGCATTCTCGCCTTTGGGACCTTTCACGGTCACGACACGGTTGTCGTATGTGACAGTGACGCCTGCGGGAACTTCAACTGATCTGGAAATTTCTTTTGCCATATTTCAGTTTCCCCCTTAATACACATAAGCGAGCAGCTTTCCGCCGACATTTTGTTCACGTGCGTCGTGGTGAGATAAAACACCTTTAGACGTGGTCAATACAAGAACGCCGAAGTTCTTTGCGGGCAAATATCTCTTTTCCCACTTTTCGAAATCTTCGAGAGTGAGTGAGTAACGCGGCTTAACAGCGCCGCAGTCGTTGATTGCGCCTGCAAGTTTAACTTCAAAGACACCGGCCTTGCCGTCTTCGATAAACTCGAAAGACTCAAGGTAGCCGCCTTCTTTCATTACGCTCAAAACATTGCCGATAACTTTGGAAGCCGGGCGGATGACACAAGATGTCTTTCCGACCTTTTCCGCATTCTTAATAACGGACAATGCGTCTGCCAAGGGATCAAATAATACCATATCTTGTCACCTCAGCTGAATTTATTAAAGCCCATCTTCGGGGCGACTTCTCTGAAGCAGTGCCTGCATAAGTAAATGCCGTACTTGCGGACAAGCGATTGCTTGCGGCCGCAGCGTTTGCATTCATTTGCACCTCTTCCGAAACTTTTCTTAGTTTGTACCATTTTAGACGACCTCCACACCGTAATTGTCCTTCAGGAATGCAATTGCATCTTCCTTGTTCATTTTGTGTCCGGCAGGGACTTTTCTCTTTGCGATGCGTCTCTTGCTGATTCTGTCACCGGGTCTTTTGAGGACGACAACAACGTCCATACCGAAAACGCCGATGTTGGGATCATACTTCATACCGGGGAAATCCGTGTGTTCTTCGATACCAAAGGAAACATTTCCGTTGATGTCGAACTGGGAGGCTCTGAGAGTGTTTTCAACAATTCCCAAAGAGGTTTTGAGGAATTCGTCTGCATTGTCGCCTCTTAAGGTCACTTTACAGCCGATGGGTTCCTTCTTTCTGATACCGAACGCGGGCGCTGTCATTTTAGCGAATGCTCTGACAACCGTCTGTCCGGTGATTTCCGCAAGTATGTTTTCTGCATCGACAAGGTGCTGACCGCTTTCGCCGACACCCATGTGTACAACGACTTTTTCAATGACAGGAGTTCTCATAGGATTTGTCATATTTATTCTCCTAACTTAATCACTGGTTTGTCTTCACCGATTACGAAAACATAGTTTTCGATGGTTTCAATTTCTGAGTCAATTCCTGAAATCGTCACCACGTTGTTCTTAGAACTTCTGATGACATTGATTTCTTTGATCGTACCGACCATACCGCTGTGACGGCCGCCTGTAATCATGGCGACATTGCCGATCTTGTACTCCAACTTCTGCAGAATCTGCTTGTCGGGAACTGAAACTTTGATCGTGTCCTTGGTTTTGTAGTCTTCGGACGCGAGGATGTTGGTTCCGTCGTGGAGGTTCAATTGGGTTTTTCCGCCCTTCACGGTGGTTTTGTTCAATATTTTGCAGACCTTGAATTTGGCGCGCTCTTCATCAATCGTGTTGAGATAGAGACGTCCTTTGGAGTCCTGCAGCATACGATAATATTCATTGTTTTCCGGGATTGCGATAACGTCGAAGAGACCGACCGGGAATTTCAAGTTCTTGCGGGCGATGCCGTCAATGAGAACTTTCTTTTCCAAAAGGATCTGTTTGGCTTCTTTTGAGCTATCAACAACTTTCAGCATGTCGCGCAAAATGACAACGAGCGGAAGGCTTGACTGTTTGTTGTGCGGACCGGGGCTTGTTGCCGTAATCCATTTGTTGGTCTTTTTCGGGACTCTCCAGCTGGTCGGCATTGACATTCTCTTTTGGTGCATTTAACTCACTCCTTTCCACGAATGCGTTCTTCGCGCGTTTTGTCTTTCAATTCGAGCTTTGTGATCATCACAACGGACGGGTAAATCGGTCTCGGGACTTCTTCGCCGTTCACTTTTGTGGAGACGACACCTGAAACATTAATGACGCCTGCGTGGAGATCGACTTTCTCGACTTTTCCCGACACGCCTTTGTAGTCGCCGCGCATCACGGTAACAGTGTCACCGGTAATGACGGGTGCGGAGCGTGTGTTGTATTTGACGGACAAGTCGCTGCTGAGGCGTGCGCCCATGAATTTCTGCTTCTGGTGAAGCGGGGCGTTGTATCTTGCCTTTCTCTGTTTTCTGGGTTGTTTGGATGTTGTAAACATTTTAATTCACCTCAGACAACAATGGAAGCGGTTGTACCGACTTTCGGGAAACGTTCTGCGACTTCTCTTGCAACAGGTCCTTTGATGTCGGTTCCTTTCGGAACGCCTGAATCATCAACAAGAACCATTGCGTTGTCTTCGAAGCAAATGCGGAGACCGTCAGGTCTTCTGATTTCCTTCTTTTGGCGGACGACGACTGCGAGGAAGATCTGCTTTCTCATTTCAGGTGTTCCCTTTTTAACGGAAACAATGCATAAGTCGCCGACACCTGCGCGCGGGTATCTGTTTTTGACACCGCGGTATTTTTTAACAGAGATAATCTGAAGGACTTTAGCGCCTGTGTTGTCAACGCAGTCAATGCGTGCGCCTGCGTTTAAGGCTCTCGGAATGTTTGAGCGGATTGCTTTCATTCTTTGGCCCCCTCAACTTTTACAACGACAAATGATTTTGTCTTGCTGATCGGACGGCACTCTGCAATCGTCACAACGTCGCCGACTTTTGCGTTTAAGCAGTGGGGGTTGTGCGCGTGCATGATTGTGCGGCGCTTTTCATATCTCTGGTACTTGGGTACCATTTTTTCATAGCTTCTTTCGATTACGACGGATTTGTCCATCTTGGTGCTGACGACAGTGCCGACCAGGATCTGCCCTCGAACGGGGAGTTTTCCGTGGAACGGACAGTGAACGTCGTCGCAAACCTTGGACGGTTCCGGAACGTCTAATCCAATATCTCTTGCCATAAATTTAGCCTCATTTTCTTGATTTCTTTAAGTTCTTAATCCGATTTTGGGGTTGTGAGAGCGTGATGTTTCCATCGATTTTTACGGATATGTTACGGCCTGTTTGAGAGATCCTTCCCGGAATTGTAAATACGAATACCGTTCCTGCTTTAGGAACGGTGACAACGCGGAGCGCGGTGTCGACCGCCTTCATACGCGAAGGCGTATGGAGGTCAGTGACGAGACGAGATTCCGATTTAGAACAGGAATCTGTCTCGATTTCAAGCGTATTTCGTGTCTCGTTGACCACGAGACCGGAAAGACCGTTTATTGTCGGGTCGCAAGAACTGTCCACCTTAACAAGCAGTCCTATCAATTCATGATAGGGAAGCTCTGCAGGTGTGATCTCAATTTGTGTCATTCGTTATTAGTTGTCTTTCATCTCAACTTGAATCGTTTTGATGCGTGCAATTGTTCTTTTGATTTCACCGATGCGTCCCGGGTTTTCGGGTGCGCCGCCGGCGGAAGTCAAAGCACGTTCGCGGATCAATTCGTCGTTCAATTTTTTGATTTCATCGATTCTTTCGTCTGCCGACATCTTGCGGATGTCATTTGTTCTTAAGATTGCCATTATTTCTTAGCCTCCTTGTGAACGCGTGCCATCGGGTGCCAGTAGTCGTATTCATTGTGTTTGTGCTGCCAAACGCCTTCGACGAGTCTTCTGATTTCGTTGATGTCGGAATCTTCGACAACGATTTCATCGTCTCCGCCTGCGGACGCCTCTTCAACGCAAACTTCAGCCTCGACCGTCGTTTCAACGACTTCGGCGGCAATAACTTCGCCTTCTTCGCTGACGACTTCCGTGATGACTGTTTCAGTTACGACAACGGTTTCGGGTTCGCATGCTGCGCCTTCTGCTGCTGCCTCTGCGGCGGGTGCAGCTTCAGTTGCTGCGGCTTCCGCGGGTGCTGCTTCGGTTGCGGCTGTTGCTTCTGCGGTGTCGTCTGCGTCAGCGGGTGCTGCCAAAACGCCTTCTTTCATTTTGAACGCGTCGGGCAAAACTGCGCCGGGCTGAACGATTTTAACGCGGCATCCGAGTGTTCCGAGTTTCTTGACGGCAACGGCGTAGCCGGTGTCAACGATCTGCTCTGCGGGGTGTCCGGAGTGCTTCACGTATCCGTCAATGAATTTTTCGGTTCTTGCGCGGGCGCCGGTCAATTTACCGGAAATGATCACTTCACAGCCGAGTGCACCTGCGCCCATGATAGCGCGAATGGTGTTGGTACCGGCTTTTCTGAAGTACCATCCTCTTTCAATTGAAGAAGCCAAGCGGTTGGCCATAATCTGTGCGTTGAGCTCGGATTTTTTAACTTCCTGAGCGTCGATTTGAGGATTGTCAACACCGTAGATGTCAACAACGTCCTGCGTTAATTTGCGGATCACTTTGCCGGCCTTTCCGATGACCATACCCGGTTTTTCGGAGTAGATCGTAATCTGAGTGCCGAGCGGTGTTCTGCTCATGTTCATTCCGCCGTAGCCGGATCTGCCGAGCTGCTTTGCGAAGTGTTCATCCAAAGAAGCTTTGGTATAACCGTCTTTCACGAATTTTTTCTCAACTGCCATTAGAGCACCTCGCTCAAAATGATTTCAATGTTCACCGTGGTGGTGTTTTTCGGGGAGGCGCGTCCGCGAGCTCTGGGGAAATATCCGCGAATAACTCTGCCCCTGTTCGCGCGAATGCTTTTCACAAACATGCGGGAGGGTTCGAGCCCTTTGTATTCGGCGTTGCTTTCCGCGTTTCTCAAGACTTTTAAAACTTCAACGGAGGCGTTGACGGGGTATTTACCGTTTGCCATTGCTCCTTTCTTGTGACCGGAGCCGTCAGTGTGTCTCTTGAACGGAACTGCCTTTTTCAATTCGACAACATCGTTCAGGTATGCTTGTGCCTGGGGCAGTCTCATTCCCTGAATGAAGTGGCAAATTTCTCTTGTTTTCTTAAAAGAGATGTGGAGTTCGGATGCCGTTGCTTTGGAAGTGTTTTCCGGATCGGCTTGTACTGCATAGTTAAGTCTTCCCATTTTCACACCTCACTTCAACGGAACGAATTTACTGGAACGCGTTGCACCGACACCGGCGCTGCCGTGTGAGACTCTGCTTCTTGTCGGAGCGAACTCACCGAAGCGGTGTGCAACCATTTCCGGCTGGATCTCGATGCCGACGAATTTCTTGCCGTCATAAACTGAGATTGTTTTTCCAACCATTTCCGGCAAAATGATCATTCCTCTGGTGTGAGTTCTGACTTCTTTGCCTTCCCGCATGTCCGCAAGGGCCTTCTTTTGGACTTCGGTAAATCCTCTCTTAATCGTTCTTCTCTCGCGTGAGGGGAGAAGCTCTGCGAATTCCTCAATGCTTAAAGCCTGAAGCTCAGCAATTGTCTTTCCGCGGTATGTATACTCACCCTTACGCTTCGGTAATCTTGATGCACCTCTGGATGCTCCTGATTTTTTTGTTGCCATGATATCACCTTAACGTTTCTTACCGGTTCTGCGCGCGGCAATGTGACCGACTTTAGCTCCCGGGGGTGCGTTTCTGCTGACTGTCGTCGAACGGCAGGGGTGCTGTCTGTTACCGCCACCGAACGGGTGGTCTCTCGGGTTCATAGCGACACCTCTGACACGCGGGAATCTTGTTGCACGAACTTTCATCTTGTGGAATTTCTTACCGGCTTTAAGGAACGGTTTTTCAACACGTCCGCCGCCTGCAACGACACCGATCAATGCGCGGCATTCGGGGTTGAACCATTTCAACACGCCCGACGGCATTTGAACGGATGTTCTGCCTTCTTCGTGGGAGACAACTGTTGCGTAAGTTCCGGAAGATCTTGTGAATTTTCCGCCGTCTCCGGGTTTTCCTTCAATGTTGCAGACCAAAACACCCTCGGGGATCTTTCCGACCGGGAGAATGTTTCCTGCTTTCACTTCAGCTTCGGGGCCGCAAGCGACTGCCTGTCCGACAGACATGCCTTCGCAGGCGATGAGAAGCTGAGAGACGCCGTTGTCAAAGAAGACTTTAACGATGGGTGCGGCTCTTGCAGGGTCGTGTTCAACATCAATGACGGTTCCGTTTAAGGTAGCATCGGCTCCCACAACGGGATGCGTCAATTCTGCTTTGTATTTGTGAGAAGGTGAGCGGAAAATCGGGCTTCCCTTTCCTCTTCTCTGTGCGATAATTCGTTTACCCATTTATACCACCTTATGCCAATCCGAGTCTGGTTGCGATTTCACTGGCTGCATCAGACTTCTCGAAAGTGATGATTGCTTTTTTCTGTCCTTTCATGGTGGTCATGGTTCTGACGTTCGTGACCTTGAAACCGTAGAGCTCTTCCATGTCGGCTTTGATCTGGTGCTTGTTGGCACGGAAGTCGACGATGACCTGAAGCTTACTGTCTTCCATGTGGAGCATGGCCTTTTCTGTAATGAACGGATATTTGACGGACATCATTCCAAAACACCTTCCTTTTCTGTGAGCTGGTCAATGGCTGCTTTGGTCCAGACGGTCAAACGGCCTGCGTGTGTACCGGGGGCGAGAAGCTCTGCATTGAGTTCCGCAACGGTTGCGATGTCGACGCCTGACAAGTTTCTTGCGGCTTTGGACACGGCTGCGTTGGGGCCTGTGACGACCAACAAACTCTTTTTGTTCTTGTATTTTCTTCCTCTCATCTTACCGCGGCCGGCACGGATTGTACGGCCGAGTTTTGCGCGGAGAACGTCATCGTAAACGCCGATGGCTTCAAAGAAGGAAACGACATCTTTTGTTTTGGAAAGTGCTTCAAAAGCGTTGTCGGCAACAATCGGGAGTTCGTCTGTCATGAAGATGTGCCCGCGTGTAATCACGAGATCTTCATTGCAGGTTGCGGCGATTGCAGATCTGACTGCCATGCGCTTTTCCTTTTTGTTGACTTTTTCGGAGTAATCCGTTTCGGGTTTCGGCGGGTGGGCACGGCGACCTCCTTTTGCGTGGGGGATACGTGCTGCGCGGGAACCGTTGACAATTCTCGGGACGTGAGAAGCGCCGCGGCCTGAACCCCAGCCTGTTGCAGAGGTCTGCATACCGGCGTAAAGTGTGGGACCGTACGGGTGTCTTCTGTTTGCCTGAGCGGCCAAAACGGCTTTCTTGATAAGGTCCGGGCGGTAATCTTCGGAGAAGACTGTCGGAAGTTCAACTTCGCCTACCGGCTTGCCTGATAAATCTAAAATTTTTGCTGTTGCCATTTTATTTCACCCCTGCTGAGACTGCACGCTGATGTGAACGATCTGCGGTTCGCCGGGCTGTGCTTTCTGGTATCTGATCGGGTCTCTGATGCGGATCAATCTTCTGGCAGGTCCGGGGACGCTTCCTTTGATGAGGATGTATTCGCCGCTGACAAGACCGTAGTTGATGATGCCGCCTGCGGGCGTTACTTCTGCGCCGTCTTCGCCGATCTTCAAAATGCGTTTGTTGTATTCGGTTCTCTGGTGGTAGCCGGTCTGACCCATTGCGGGAACCTGCCACTGCACGTGTGCGGGGCGGAACGGACCGAGTGTACCGATCTGTCTCAAGCTGCCCTGTCTGGAGTGTTTTCCTTTCATCAAAGAAATACCCCATCTTTTGACGGGACCCTGTGTTCCTTTACCGGTCGTGATGGCGGCTGTGTCGACGATTGCGCCGTTCTTGAAGACATCGGTGAATTTGATTTCCGTGCCGAGAATAGATTTGGCGTATTCGAACTTTGCGCTCATGTCGGTACCGCTGATACCTGTTTCCATGATATCGGGAACTTTCTTGGGAAGACTTGCGACTGCTTTGGGCTGAGTGTATGTCATGACACGGATGTCTGTGACCTCACCGCTTGCGATTAATTCTTCAATCTTTGCGAATGCTTCGGCTGTCTTGTCGGTTTTGGGGAGACGCAGTCTGCGTGCCAATTCCGGTTCAAGATTTGTTGTCCAGGCTTCTGCTGCTGCGACTTCGCCGTATGTGTTTTTGACATATGCGCGAATGGCAGCGACGCGGATTGCAGGTGTTTCGATAATGGTTACCGGAACAGCAATTTCTGCGCCGTTGGTAAGACTGTTCTTGATGTCATCGATCATAATGACATGAGTCATACCCGCTTTGTATCCTGCAAATGCCTGTAATTTGGGCTCACCCGAGGCTTCCGGCCAGGATCTGAATCTGGGGATGTGGCTTTTTGCTCTCTTGCGAGGGCTGAAAGCGCGTGAACCTCTGTCAGGTCTGTGTGTGCTTGACATTTTTTGACTCCTTAATGGTGTATACTGTCGAAATTACCGGGAGCAAAAACAACCAGGTCAGAAGCTATGAATTGGAAAAATAAACCGAAAAACAAATGCGAGTCTGATTGACAGCAGTAAATAAAATCGGAATAACAGGATAGAAAAAGCGTTCGGGCAACACAGCTTAGGTCCCCGTTCTGACGCTTTAAGTCCGTTATTATAGACTATTATATTACATATGTTCAGATGCAAAATGAGCGCTGCATCGGCAGCTCATATCGGTTATCATCTAATTTAATCCATCCACAACATCGACAACGAAAAATATTAATTGATAACATTTCCGTGTTTTCCGCCTTCGGATGAAGGCGAAATCGGGCATTCGTGAATTGGCCCTGACACTTATGTTGTTCCTACGAATCTCACCGGATTAATATTAGACAAGCAAATTGCTTGTTAATAATGTAAGACGAACCGAGAATAGAATAAGTTATATTTAAAGATGTTCCCGAAAAATCCTCAAACAGCTCCGAAAACATTACAAAAACATTACAAAAATTCAGGATTTTACCGGCTGTCAGCCGCCCGCCGCGCGCGAGCTGCATCAATTTCATAAATATTCCAAACCCGTCCCGTGTTTTTAGTTAATTTGAGAGATGTGACCCAAACATCCGACTTTAAAAACGGTTGAAACCTGAACGCCCGATAAAACCCTAATCTTAATATTTAGACTTAATTGAAAAATCGGCGTTCCTTTTTTAATGAATTTTTTTGAAAGACGATGTTTCATTGATTTTAGATTTAATGAAAAGATAAAGAGCCGCCCCCGCAAGTTGAGTTTCCGAGTGAAGCGAGGAAACGAGACTTGGCGGATTCTTTCCCGTACGAAACGAAAAATAATAAAACAATTTGAATTTTCAGTTGCTTTCGACTCCTGCAAAGTGCCGTTCCTGCAACTGTCTTTTAAATTGCTGCTGCCACGCTGATAATGATGCGCCGCCGTTGCGCGCGAGCTGCATCAATTTCATAAATATTTCAAACCTGTTCTGCATTTATCTAATTTTAAAGATGTAACCCAAACATCCAACTTTAAGAAAACGGTTGAAACCTGAACGCCCGATAAAACCCCAATCTTAATATTTAGACTTAATTGAAAAAAAGGCGTTCCGTTTTTGATGAATTTTTTTGAAAGACGATGTTTCATTGATTTTAGATTTAATGAAAAGATAAAGAGCCGCCCCCGCAAGTTGAGTTTCCGAGTGAAGCGAGGAAACGAGACTTGCGGATTCTTTCCCGTACGAAACGAAAAATAATAAAACAATTTGAATTTTCAGTTGCTTTCGACTCCTGCAAAGTGCCGTTCCTGCAACTGTCTTTGCTGTCAGCTTCCGGCTAAGTCTGCTCGTCTGCAACTGTCATTTTGTGTTGCTGCTGCCGGATCAGGTTTGCATTCTGCGTGCATCTGCTCTTTTTTAAGAAATCCGTTCGCATTCGCGAACGTGTCGCCGCTACCTTTTGGTTTCTGTTTCCGCTTGCCGATCAGGTTTCCGGTTCCGCTCGCCGATCAGGTTCGCATTGCAGCTGCCGGCAGCCGCAGCAGATGCCCGCCCGCCGCCTCGCGCGAGCCGCCCAAACTTTTCAAAAAGAATCAAAAAAGAAGAACATTTGTTTAATAAATCGATTCAACATCGACACTTGTTTTTTAAAAAATAAAATCAAACAAAAATCTTAAACGATTTTCGTATCAGATGAAAGATTCCATTCATTTTCCGCAAGAGAATACATCTCTTCAATTTCATCTCTGCGCTCTTCAAGAAGTTTTTCAGCAATATCACTGCTTTCTTCGGTCAAATTCATTTTGTCGTGATTCATATTAAGATCAGAATCTAAGTAGAGATAAAATGAGTATTCACTTCCGGCATCATAAATAATGATACCGACTTCATATTCATTCGATTTAAAAGCCTGCGGCCAAATAATCATTGAAAGCGTATCTGCTTCATTTGTAATTCCCAAATTGCCGGAAAATTGCAAATAATCAGGATATTTAATATTATAATGAAAACCGTCTTTTGAAAGAACATAGCTTGAGCCGAACGGACGTGTATAGTCATCTCTTTCAAATCTGTCATAAGACTTGTAATTCATCAGCCACACAGCGTTAAAAACAACGAATAAAATTAAAACGATACCGATAACCGCAAGAAGTATTTTTTGATTTTTACTTAGATTCATAATAATTTTCCGATGTTAAAAGAGTGAAAACTTATTTAAAACCGGCGGAAAATCAAAAAGAAATGAATGAATTCACTTTTTCTTTTCATCAACAGAATCATCTTTCCTAATTTTTCGAACACTTTTTTTCGGCAGATGCGGCAGGAAATATTTGCTGAAATCCTGAATCCGATTATGACGGATTTCTTTGATTTCTTCCTTCTGCATTTTGCGCCGATTGAATTTAAGCCTCGTCCGTCCGGCAGAATCGGTACCCCAATAACAATAGCTTGAAACGAGCAGATAAAGACCGCCGACAACCGGCGTCAGAATGGCGCAGAGCGTGAAACAAATCGCGTAATAAGATAAAACAGATTTGCGGTAAACCGATCTGGAATTCAGAATAATCTGAGCCGCCAAATCGTAATCTAAATTTCCGGGAACCGCTTCATTACTAAAATATGTTTTGTTAACGGCAGAAATGTATTGTTTCGCGTCATCGAATTTCGCGACATGCTCGTAATAAATCAAACTGTCCGTCGGCAGCGGATCTTTTGTTTTATAAAGATACTGAAGTTTGATATTGGGCATAAATGTCGTGACTGCCGTAACGATTGCCAAAACGGAAAAGACTAAGAAAAGCCAAAAATAAACCGTTGCAAACAGCGGACGATCAGGAGTTTCATCGTAAATACGAAAAGCGCCGATGATGAGAACGCCGAGAAGCGTGACAATAATCGTATTCTTCGCTTCCGCATAACGGAGGCGCTCCAGAATCATATCATACGTCTGATAGAGAAAATCGCGCACAAAAATACCTTCCGAAAATAAATATCTGCAACAAGAGATATGTTAAATATCGCAGGGGAGGATATATAACTATCCGATATAAATTTAAAAAAATATAAACAGATTTTTAACATCCAAACATATAAAAATTAAAACGAAAGAGATGACAAAATAAAAAATGAAAGAAATTACAAAAAATAAAAAACAAAAGAGATTAGAGAATTAAAAACGAAAGAGATGACAAAATAAAAAACGCCCGCAGAAAAAAGATTCGACGGCATTTGAAGTTATAATAAAGTATAAAAAGATGCAGATAATAATAAAATCCATAAAGAAACTATTATCAAATGAAATCGCTTCTTGAATAGCTTATTTAGAATCATAGATGAGTGAGATATATAAACAACTGTGTCCTTATTGTTAAAAACGCTTGTCAAAAAGACAGATAAAAATGAAATAAAAACGATATACACGAACCAAAAAATAAAAAGCCGAAGCAATAAAACGAAAAATTAAAAATTAACAAAAAAATTAAAAATTAAAAATGAGCTTCGCATTTAAAATAATGAAAAACGAATAAAAACGAAAAGGAGTTGACCATATAATGGATAAAAACGAAAAAACGCAGGTTCAGCCAAATTTTCAATTAATATGGGAAGATGAGGAAATGAAAAGGGAATCTTTTGAATCGCTCACTCAATTTGAAGCAGAAATCGGCTACTCTTTCAAGAATTTATCGTTGTTGCAAGAGGCGCGGATTCAGGCATCCAATAAAAAGACCGCTTTTTTCGGAGATGCTGTTTTAGATTTTATCGTTTCAGAATTTCTGTTCAAAAACTATACCGAATTGGAACAGGGACAGCTGACAAACTTGAAATCTCATCTCGTTTGTGATGAAAAACTTGAAAAAATCGTTAAGAAAAACGGTTGGGATGATTACTTAATTATTGAAAAAGGCATCACCGGAAAGTCCAAAAAGATGAATTCAACGTTTTTGGAAGCCGTTGTCGGTGCAATTTATTTAGACGGCGGTCTGCAGGAAACGGAAAAATTTGTCTGCCGATTCATCATGAGCAGAAGAGAAGCCGATAAGTCTTTGAAATCTCTCGTATCTCCCAAAGTGAAACTGTATGAATTCTGCCAGCAGCATTATTCGGGATTCCGCCCGGAATCGTTCTTAGTCTCAGAGGAAGGTCCGCCGCACGATAAAACATTCGTGATGGGATACCTTCTTCCGAAAGACATCACCGGATTAAAAACAGACATCACCGGTGAAGGAGAAGGAAAAACGAAATCAGACGCCGAAACAAAAGCCGCGGAAAAAATCAACCACCGCTTAGTTCGAATCGGTCTGATGGACAAAGAATAAAATTTGAAACAAAAATAAATTTGAAGCAAACGCTGACTTTTGTCTTCGAAAAGAGATGAAATGAAGCACTTTTTTTGAATTACGTTTCGAATTTACTTTTTTGTTTACATTTTGAATTTGATTTTTAGTTTACATAAATTGTTTACTTTTTAAATTTACGTTTTTGGTTTGCATTTTTGTTTACATTTTTAGTTTACATTCTTGGTTTACATTCTTGGTTTACATTCTTGGTTTACATTCTTGGTTTACATTTTAGTTTACATTTTGAATTTGCTTTTTAGTTTACATAAATTGTTTACTCTTTAAATTTACGTTTTTAGTTTGCGTTTTTAGTTTGCATTTTTGTTTACATTCTTGGTTTACATTTTCGGTTTATTTTGTATTCAATTGTTTTTTGATTTGTATTTGATTGTTTTATTGATTCATGCCGCTCACGGGAAATTATATATGAACTGCATTGAAATTAATTTTGCACTTATTTATCAAAATTCAAATTAAATAAAAGCGGAAATAAAGATGAATCCTTTCAAGCTGAACAGTTTAATGTCAAACGCTGTCACTTCGGCGGCTTTTATGGCAATGAATAAATCGCTTCGAAATGAAAAGGAACGTGAGTTCATTTCAAAAATGATTCCTGCGCTCAAAGAAGATTCAAAAATAAGAGACGGCTGGGAGAAAAAAGGCGTTCATATTCCGCCGTTCATCATTACAGGCATTTCAACGGAGTGCAATTTGCGATGCAGCGGCTGTTATTCGCGCGCGTTTGATGCGTGCGGCGACAGTTCGAAAAAGAATGAAATGACTTCAAAAGAGTGGAAAAATATTTTTTCTCAAGCCGACGACCTCGGCATTTCAATTATTCTTTTAGCCGGCGGCGAGCCGATGGTTCGAAAAGATATTTTAGAAACCGCCGCTGAATTTCCTAAAATTTTGTTCCCGATTTTTACAAACGGAACGATGATTGATGAAGAAGCGATTGATTTTTTTGACAAAAACCGCAACTTGATTCCTGTTTTAAGTATTGAAGGGAAAAAGGAAGAAACAAATTTAAGGCGCGGCGAAGGCGTTTATGAAAAAGTTGAAGAAAGCGTCAAAAAGATGACAGAGAAGGGACTTTTCTTCGGCTTTTCAATCACGCTGACCAACGAAAACATTCACGCGACAACGAGTATTGAATTTGTATCGGAACTTGAATCAAACGGCTGTTCCGCAATTTTTTATGTTGAATATGTTCCGGCGCAAAAAGGAAGCGAATCGCTTGTTTTAACCGAAACCGACAGAGATTTTCAGGGAAAACAAATGAAAATACTCAGAAACAAATTCAAAAATTTGATTTTCATGGCGTTTCCCGAGGATGAGAAATATTTGGACGGGTGTTTGGCTGCCGGCCGCGGATTTTTTTACATCAACGCATTCGGCGGCGCCGAACCGTGTCCGTTTTCACCGTTTTCGGATATGAATTTAAAAGATCATACGATTTTGGAAGCTTTGGAATCGCCTCTTTTCAGAAAACTAAGAGAAGACGGCATATTGGAGCAGGAACATCACGGCGGCGGATGCATTCTTTTTGAAAATAAAGAATCGGTCAGCAAGTTCATGGCGGATTCGATTCAGTCAAATCCTTCAAATTCTTCAAATTCTTCAAATTTTTCAAATCCGATTCAAACGTTGAATATGATGCCGCCGGATGAGCGAAACAAACTTCCGGTTTTGAACAGAAAAAATTGAAAATCTGTTTGTCAGTCGGGCGGCGGCGCGCGCGAACTGCACCGTTTTTCATTTGATTTTCAAATTTGTCAGGCGTTTTTGTTTTATTTTTGGATGAAACCTAAACATCCGATTTTCAAAATCGATGAACCGGAACGCCCGATAAAATCCTAAAAAGATAGATTTTATTGAAAAATTGGCGTTCCGTTTTTGAAGAATTTTTGATGAAAGATGATGTTTCAATAAGAAGAAAATAAATGAAACTTCAAAAGCCGCCCCCGCAAGTTGAGTTTCTGAGCGCAGCGAGGAAACGAGACTTGGCGGATTCTTCCCAAACGAAACAAAAAACTCAAAAGCACCTGATTTTTCAGCAGCGTTCGGCTTTGGCAACTGCCGCAACTGCTCGCGCGCGCGAACTGCACCGTTTTTCATTTGATTTTCAAATTTGTCAGGCGTTTTTGTTTTATTTTTGGATGAAACCTAAACATCCGATTTTCAAAATCGGTGAACCGGAACGCCCGATAAAATCCTAAAAAGATAGATTTTATTGAAAAATTGGCGTTCCGTTTTTGAAGAAATTTTGATGAAAGATGATGTTTCAATAAGAAGAAAATAAATGAAACTTCAAAAGCCGCCCCCGCAAGTTGAGTTTCTGAGCGCAGCGAGGAAACGAGACTTGGCGGATTCTTCCCATACAAAACAAAAAATGCAAAACCGCTGAGTTTAAGATTTTACTTTTCGTCTCCTGCTAAGCCTGCCGGTCTGCAACTGTCTTTTGCGGTTGCCGCTACCAATCATGTTTGCATTTCCGCGTGTGTCTGCTCATTTTAAACGTAATCCGTTCGCATTCGCGAACGTGCCGCCGCTACCTTACTGTTTCCGTTTGCAGCTGCCCACGCGCGCGAATTGCTCCAATTTTAATTTTTGATTTTCAAACTTATCCTGCGTTTTTATTTTGATTTTCACTTGCCGTTCCGATTTTCATTCATAACCCAAAAACTTTATGGATTCCGTTCATTTGAAGTGACGTGAATTTGAAGTGAACTACATCACCGCCAAAAAAATGATTCTGCCGGTCAAATATGAAATTGACCTTTTCGGCAGCACGCATATGATGAACATTTACCGCGGCTGCGACCACGGCTGCATTTATTGTGATTCAAGGAGCGTTTGCTATCAGGGCGGCCGCCCGGAAGGTGATTTCGGAACGGTCCATGCCAAAGAAAACGCGCTTCATCTCATTGAACAGGAACTTCAGAGTCGGCGAAAAGCAAACGCGTCAGAAATGATTATCGGAACGGGGTCGATGAGCGACCCGTACAACAGTTTTGAAAAAGAATTGAAATTGACGCGCGGAGCGCTACATCTTTTTGACAAATACAAATGCGGCGTCGGCGTGATTACAAAATCCGCGCTTGTTTCAAGAGATGCCGACCTTTACGAAAAAATATCCAAACATTCTCCCGTGAATGTCGGAATCACGATTACGACAACGAATGATGAAATTTGTCAAAAAATCGAGCCGAATGTTTCAACACCTGCCGAGCGTTTTGAAGCTGTCAAAAACCTGACAAATGCCGGTGTTTTCTGCGGGGTTCATATGAATCCGATTCTGCCCTTCATTACCGATAATGAAGAAAATATCAAATCAATTGTGAAACAGGCGAATGAAAACGGCGCAAAATATCTTTTGTGCTACGGTTTCGGCATGACGCTTCGAAAGGGAAACCGTGAATATTATTATGAAAATTTGGATCAGCATTGGCCGGATTTGAAAGAAAAATATATGAAAATTTACGGCAGCAAATACAATTGCAGTTGTGAAAATACGAAAGAGCTGACCGCTGTATTTAAGGAAGAATGTGAAAAATACGGTTTGCTTCATAAAATAAAAGAGATCAATCAAGCGTGGAAAAAAGAAAAGCCGAAGCAGAAAAAGCTGTTTGAGTATGAATGAAAAAACCCAAACATCCAATTTAAGAAAATCGTTGAACCTGAACGCCCGATAAAATCCTAAAAATTTTTTAGTTTTACTGCAAAATTTGGCGTTCCATTTTGAATAATTTTGATATAAACGATGTTTCAATTAATTTTAGATTGAATTTATTTTCAAAAACCGACCCTCTAACGAAGCATTTCATGAGCGAAGCGAGTGAAATGATGAGTTGGAGATTCTTTCCGTACGAAACAAAAAATAATAAAACGATTTGATTTTTCAGCTGCGCTCAGCTTCTGCAAAGTGCCGTTCCTGCAACTGTCTTTTACTGCAGCCGATTCCAACCGAGCCTGCCAATCTGCAACTGTCTTTTACGGTTGCTGCTGCCGGATCAAATTTGCGTCGTGTCTGCCGTTTGCAAACAGCTGCCGCTGCCCGCGCGCGAGCCGCCGGAATTTTAAAGAAAAGAAATCGAAAAAGAAATCTGTATTTTTGAAAAACATAAAACAAAACAGAATCGGGATGTTAAAAACAAAAAAGTAAAAAATAAAAAAAAAGTAAAAAATAAAAAAAAAGTAAAAAATAAAAAAAAAGTAAAGCCGTAAAAAAGCGGATTTAACTTCTTTTTAATTTCGTTCAATTTTAGAATTTGCGTCCTTTCACGAACAAAGCAACAGCCAAAACAACGACAATAAATCCGACTATCAAGAGTCCGACCAATGTTGTTCTTGAACCGCTTTCTCCGTCATCGACGGATGTTCCGAAACCTTGATTTCCGTCAGTTTCGCCTTGCGGTGCGTTTGTAATCGGGTCCTGCGCATCAGCGCTGCCGGAGCTGCTGCCGCTGTCGGATGTGCTCGGTGTTGTCGTGCTTGTCGAGTTTACAACAGTTGCAGAACCTGTTCCGCTGCCGCCGCTGCCTTTCTTTGTTGTTCCTTCGTCGACTTCATCTTCGGGAATTAAGTGAGAAGCATCACCCGGCAAATCATCAACCCAATCGTTCAAGAAGAAGGAGAAAACCGGAAGCAAAAAGACATCGCTTGTACCGAGTTCCCAAACAGAAACATCAAAACTGCTCCAAACGGAACCGGAGTCGTCGAACGTATTCCAAACATCTTCAGATGTAATGTCGTCGCCGTTAACAGCGTCTGCGCTTTCAAAGTCGCCGTCGGCATTTTCCATTGCATCCCAAGCGTAAACAGAAATCGGATAGAAATCAGCGCCTGTTAAAATAATACCGATAACTCTGCCGGCATCTGCGGGACTGTTAACGAATTCATTCAAAGCAAAACTATTTTCAATCGTCAAATCCGTTGTTGCCGCGTATTCGCCGATCAAACCGCCTGCGACTTCTGTTGCTGCTTCGATTCCGCCTGTTGCATATGATTCAAAAATTGAACCGCCGCGCATTACACCGACTAAACCGCCGGCTTCAGTCGTTCCTGCCGTAACGTCAACATCAGTATAACATTGGCTAATGAAACCGTCCGCGAAATTGCCGACCAGACCGCCGGCGTGATTGGCTGCTGCGTTAACCGTTCCCGTAGCGAAAGACTGAGAAATTTCAGTTGTTCCCGCGGCGCGGCCGATTAAAGTTCCGACATTCATATTACCCGAAACAGATGCGTCAATCAAATGAATGTTTGAAAATTCAGCATCTTCCGTGTAACCGAAAAGACCGACATTGTCGCCGGATTCATCAATAACCAAATTGGAAATTGCGAAAGCAAAATCTTCAGAACCTGTAAATGTTCCTGTAAACGGAGCGGAAGAGGTTCCGATCGGAGTGATGGAAACGCCGTCCATATCGATGTTGCCGTCAAGAATATAATTTGCGTTCAAAGTCCAAGCTTTGGTTTCATCGTTAAAGTCTTTTCTGATTTCATTTGAACCGATATGTTTCAAATCTGTCGTTGTTGCCGCAGAAATCGTTTCAGGCTGATGGAAAGCAGTGAGCTGAGGATAGGTTTCACCTTCATAAATGTACCAGACAGTGTCACCGAACTCCTCATTACTGATGTCCCATGTCGAAAAGGTTGAGTTTTGCATCATATCAGCAGTTACCATCGGCGTTCCGTTTCCGTTATCATCGGATTTGCCGGATGTTGTTGTATCGTAAAAACTGTTGGTAACAGTAGGATTATAATAAGAAGAATATGCATATGCTAATCCGCTGGAAGTTGTTGCTGATACTAAACCGATTGAATAGGAATTTGTAATTTTAACATTACCTCCGTTAACAGTAGCTAAACCGCCTGCATATCTGTTATTGGCTGTTACCGAACCGGTTGCATAACAATTTGTAATGTTAGTATAATCGCGAGTATTTCCGACAAGACCGCCTGCATAATAAGTTTGAGAAGTAGTTGTCACATTGCCGGATGCATAAGATTCAGAAATATTCGAACGAGTTGAATTTCCGATAAGACCGCCTGAAGCATACGGAGACTTGACATCGCCGTGAGCATATGATTTGGAGATGTTTGAATAAGTCATAATTCCAATCAACCCGCCTGCTTCATTACTGGATGTGACATCACCAAGCGCATATGAATTTGAAATAGTTGTATTACTGATATTGCCGACAAGACCGCCTGCATCGTAATCTGATTTTACATCGCCGAATGCATAACTTTGTTCAATTGTTGCATTATTTGCAAACCCGACTAAACCGCCGGCTTCACCCTTCGAATTTGAAATATCTAAATTTGAATAGCTGTTTTGAACAGTTGAATTATTTAAAGTACCAATCAAAGCTCCTGTTTTGTACTGGTATAATGTCGTAACGGATAAAGACCCGCCGGATTCTGTTGCTACAACTGAACAATTTATAATAGTCGGTTTGACAGATGATGTACCGTTTGCATGTCCGAGAAGAACGCCTGAATTGTGACCTGTACCTGTCAAATCGGCAGCAACAATAATCATTACATTTTCTAATTTACTTGAGCCGCCGAGATTACCAAACAATCCGCGACCGTCAGCTGAAGATGAAGAACCTGTTCTTTCAAATGTAATTCCGGAAGAATTAGAAAACGTAATTGTATAGCCGTTTCCGTCAAAACTTCCTGTGAATCTGGAACTGTTATTTCCGATAGCATACCATGTTGAATCCGTAATTTCAACATCATCCATCAAAATATAATGCCGGCTTAAATTTGAAACTGTATTAATGTTTTTAAGATCAGTCGCATCATAAATATGATAAGGATCTGGTTCTGTGCCTGAACCTTCTGTGAACGCTAAAGCCGTTCCGCTGAGCAATACCAATGTTACAACCAGCGTTGCAACTAACGAGATAGATTTCATAATTTTCATGATAGGGAAACCTCCGTAACCTCAAAATATCCGTAAATCGCCTTGCCCTCTCATGAATAAAAACAGATTATTCTTTCAAATTGATTATCGAATACTGAAACACTAAAATCGTAAATTGGTATATAAAAATAGTGGCAAATAATGTTCGGGCATGACAGATTATAGACAAAAGATATTCGAAGAAGGAGGGATTCCCGCGAATAATTTTCGAAAGATCCGGAAATCTCATAAGATTGTCAACAAATTTTCGACGGTGAACAGATTTGACGAAAATAATATTATACAAATCTGTAATTTAATACTGAGAGAAATTTGAAGAATAATTATATTGGATAAAGAATAATATCAAAAACCATTAAAAACATTAAGAAAACGATTAACATTAAAAACATTAAGAAAACGATTTGAACAAATTAAAATAAATCGAATTTTGAACAAATCTAAATTTCGAATTTAATCAATACGGATTCGGCAGGGAAAAACATGGCATTTGACTGGACATTTGTTCAAGATTTATACAATATTTTTTTAATCATCGTCGTTGTCGTCAACATTGCCGCCGCTATTACGATTATTTTTTATGAAAGGCGCAGCCCGCAAGTCGCAGCCGCGTGGATTCTTTTACTCGTATTTCTGCCGATTCTCGGGTTTTTCATTTACATTTTCTTCGGGCGCCGCCTGTACGGCAAATACAAATACGGCAAAAAAACGAAAGTGGATGAAGAGTTTGAACGAATTTCTTCTGCCCAAATCGAAAGATTGAAAACGTCGGATTTGGAATTGTCTGAAGCCGGAAAAAATTTTGAACCCGCCGTTTCGCTTTTTTTAAATCAGGACCATGCCGCTTATTCGCCGAACAATGATATTGAAGTATATATTGAAGGCGAACAAAAATTCATGGAGCTTGAAAATGAAATAATCGGCGCGAAAAATCACATTCACTTAGAGTATTACATCATCCGTGATGACGAACTCGGTCAAAAAGTGATGAAACTTTTGACTAAAAAAGCAAAGGAAGGCGTTGAAGTACGTCTTTTGTTCGATGCTGCCGGCGTTCGTAAAGTACGACCCGCGTTTTACAAAGATTTTAAAGATGCCGGCGGACAAGTCAGAATTTTATTCCCGCTGCTTGTTCCGTTCATCAGCACGCGCATCAATTATCGCAATCATCGGAAAATCGTTGTCATTGACGGCACTGTCGGCTTTCTCGGCGGTTTTAATATCGGCATGAATTATCTCGGCAAAGGACCGCTCGGCTACTGGCGGGACACGCACCTGAAAATTCGCGGAAGCGCTGTTGCGGGTCTTCAAACACGATTCATCAAAGACTGGAATTTCGCCGCGGGAGAAGATGCCATTAAAGATTTGACGTCGTATTATCCGTCTGAAATCAGCAAATTGGCAGGAAATACTGCGATTCAGATTGTTTCTTCCGGCCCCGACTCTGAAAATGCCGCCATTTACAGCGGGTTTTTAAGCCTTATCGGACGGGCGAGAAAATCAATTTACATTCAAACGCCTTATTTTGTTCCCGACCAAACGATGTTTGAAGCGCTGCGCATTGCCTGCCTGTCAGGAATTGATGTTCGAATCGAAATCCCGAACAAAGCAGATCATCCGTTTGTGTACTGGGCGACTTATTCGTATTTGGGAGATCTCATCCGTTTGGGCGCGAAAGGCTACATTTATAACAAAGGATTTATTCACAGCAAAACCGCTGTTTTCGACGGCGAGGTCACGACAATCGGAACGGCGAATTGGGACATTCGCAGTTTCAAATTAAATTTTGAAACGAACGCTTTCATTTACGATTCTGAATTCGGCCAAAAAATGGATAAAATCATATTGGACGAATTGGAAGCGGATTGTACGCAAATTACGGTTGAACAATATAATGACCGCCCGCTTATCGTTCGGATCAAAGAAGGATTCTGCAGATTGATTTCACCGCTTTTGTAAACACAGATGTAAAAACAAAAACAAATCAAAACCAAATAAAAACAAATCAAAACAAAAACAAATCAAAACAAAAACAAATCAAAACAAAAACAAATCAAAACAAAAACAAATCAAAACAAAAACAAATCAAAACAAAAACGAATCAAAACAAAAACGAATCAAACCCGGAATTCCTCCGAATACTTTTTTGAATCCGCAGAAATCTGTGATTTTTTTTGTGTTTTATCGCCTATTTAAACGTATTTCAATTATAATATCTCAATGATATAATTGAATAGATTTAGACTAAATCTGAGAAACGTATTTATAAAAGAATAGTAGTCTATTAATATACATTCCTATTAAAATTCTAAACATTTAAGGGGTTATTAAATGGAACATATGAAGAAAATTAATGAAAAAATAAAAGTAAGGAAGACATTATCAGTATTTTTACTGTTGATACTGATGATTTCTATTTTACCGATTGCTTCGGCAGTGTCAGAGCCGCAGAATGTTGTAACGACTGCCGGACCGACTTCGATCAAAATTGAATGGGATATTGTTGAAGACGCGGATTATTATGGAATAGCTCGCGCAGACACATTCCCGTATTTTGAAGAATTGCCGGTAACGATTGATAAATCAACACCATATTATGAAGATACCGGATTAGATCCTGATACGACATATCATTATATGGTTTCAGCACGCACAAATGCGGGAGATTATGAGTATTCCCAGTTCATTGAGGTAAAAACGCTCGAGATCGGACCACTCGGAACACCTGTTCTCAGTGCATACGCATTCAGCACATCTGAAATTGAATTGCGGTGGAATGCTGTTGATGATGCTGACGGATACAAAATTTATCAATCATATGAAGAGATGGGGTCATACGTCGAAATTGCAGATGTATCGGGAACAGAGACTGAATACATTAATAGCGGACTGGATGAAGGCACGACGTATTATTACAAAATTGCCGCATATATCGGTCAGGAAACAGGAGATTTTTCAAATATTGTTTCTGCAACAACGATGGACCCCGTCGGAATTCCGATTTTGACGGCAACGGCTGTTGACACATCAAGCATTTATTTAGAATGGACTCAAGTAGACAACGTTTATGATTACGATTTGTATCGTTCTCTGACAGAAGACGGCGGTTATACAAAGATCGATACTGTTGACATTGAAGAATATACGGATACAGGATTGGATCATTCCACAACATATTACTATAAAGTGGCTGCTTATGACGGTTACGTTATGGGAGAGAAATCCGACTCTGCAAGCGCGACAACTAAAACACCGGAAACAAAGACAAGTTCAGGAGGCGGCGGAGGTACAGGCAGCGCAAAAGTCGTTGAAGAAGTAACCGAAGAATCTGAACCTGAACCGATCATTCCGGGTTTTGAATTAGAAGTCGAAAACAAAACGGAAGCGGCAGAAAAGGTACCTGAAGATGTTAAAGAGAAATCATACGAACATTTGATTCCGTTTTCTTTGCTCTTGCTCCTCATAATCATTCTGATTGCAACAGTTATGTATATCAGAGAAAGAAGAAGAAAACAATTACAGTAAAATAATTTAAACTGCAAAATTAAACTGCAAAAAGATGGAAATTGAAAATGGATTTGCCGGATTCAATTTCTTTTATTTTTTATTTTTTGTTTTTTATATTTCTTCATTTTTATTTTTCATTTTTATTTTTCATATTTCACTCCGTTTATTGCATTTCATTTTTTCATTTATTACATATGTTTTCCATATCATATTTTTCAAATTTCTTGAATTTTCGGCTTTTTCGATTTTTTCTTTACCCCTT
This sequence comes from Methanimicrococcus hongohii, assembly GCF_032594095.1. Taxonomy (NCBI): domain Archaea; kingdom Methanobacteriati; phylum Methanobacteriota; class Methanomicrobia; order Methanosarcinales; family Methanosarcinaceae; genus Methanimicrococcus; species Methanimicrococcus hongohii. The sequence continues at coordinate 1,693,432 of NZ_CP131059.1, read as the reverse complement.
GATTTAAATAAATGAAATTGCTGTTTTTATCGGGAGATGGAGCAAATGGAAATTACCGACAAAAGATTTTTTATGAAATTCAATGATGCCGCCGGCAGAAAGTTAAGGCAGCAGACAGCTTCTTTTGTTGAAAGGTTCGGCAATTTATCCGATGAAGAAGACGAAGATGTTTTTCGTCAGCTTTCCTGGTGGCTTTGGGAAGCGGAAAAGAAATCGCCGTCTAAAGACGTTGGCGAAGATGAAATCGTCAGAGGCATTTTAGCGTATCAAACGGCTTATCAAAAAGAATTGAACGAACAAAATTTCCATGAAGCCGTTTATTATTTATCTGAAATTTTGAAAGGTCCGAACAAAAAAACAATGACGGTTGCTTACCGTCGTGTTTCAGTCGCTATTTTTAATGAGAGAGGACGCCGAATTTACAAGCCGCCCGAATCGGAATATGTTGAAGCGCTGATGACTTCTTTGTTTCAGCAGATTCGTCAGCTGATTCGCGAAGAAATGTCTCCCGCCGAAGTTTTTTATCACGCGTCGCTCATTCATCTGAAAATGTTTTTGATTCATCCGTTTGTCAAAAACAATATGAAAGCCGCAATTCTTCTTGAAAAATGGTTTATCGCGGAAAAACTCGGAAAAGTTTACATCAAATTGCCGACCGAGAAGTATTATTGTTTAAACAAAGACAGATACAATGTCAACACGCTGCTCGGGACCGCTTACAACAACGTGGATGATTCAAGAAGCTTGCCGTTTCTTTTAATGCTTCCGGAAGCTTTGAAAATCGAAGATATCGGAATCGAAACGGATTGAAAATAGATCTGCCATTGCGGATTTATTTTTGGTTTTTTTCATTTCATTGAATAATTTTTTCATCTTTTACTTTTTTATTTTTTGAATTCGATTCATTTCACATTTATTTTTATGCCGCCTCATTTCGTTTTATAAACATTTCGATTTTGAAAAAATCGACGAATTAAATAACAAGGTCCTTTGTAAAAAGGAACTATGAATTCAAAATACGAAACCAACTCGGAAGAATGGATTAAAGTGAATTACGTTGCCGAATCTTCGGGAACATATACAATAGAGAAGAAACAAAAATTTCAGAACATTCAATGTTTGTTAATAAAAAAGCCGACAAATAGAGAACTTGTAGCACTTGGCGATTATCAGGATGTTCATCCTTGGAATACTCAAAAATTAGATTGGAGTTTTGAAATTCCGGAAGATAGGAAACAAAAAGCATGGTGTTATGTCATCAATTCTTGTTGCAGGTTTCGAAAATTTTATAAATCAATGACAAGAGAAGAGCAAAAATTAGTTAATTCTCAAAATCGACATTTAGACAAGTTAATTAAAAAAGGGAGAATTTTGGGCAGCCCGACAATTTACAGAGGCGTATTTGATGTGAACTGGCTTCCGGAAAATCACGGAGAAGGGACAATTTATACAGATGATGCTTACGGAAGTTTCAGTTTGGAATTGGAAAACGCATATCAATACGTTAATCCGGAAAAACCAATTCTATTTCAATTAATTTTAGAACTGGAAATGGAAGCTTATTAGGTTGATTCAGCTGAATATGAAATATTAAGACCAAGAAAATGCACATATATTATTTTAAAAATAATAACTGAAATAATTTGTATAGCAGGTATAAATAGAGAAACAAAAATATATCTTATTAAAGAAGCAGGAAGGTGAAAATTATGCGCAGAGAATCAATGAGTGAAATATTAAGACCAACAGGACGCGTCATAAAATTCACGCAAGAAGAACTCGAAGAAATTGAGCGTTACAATGTTTATGCTGAAAAACTTCTCAAACGCGATATTAAAAAGATGGAAGAAAAATACAAAGACAGAGAAATTGAATTTATATCTTGAATACGATTTATTTAAATCAATTTTATTTCCAGATCACTTTTTCTTTTTTTCATTTTCAATTATTTTTCTAATCCCAACAATTTTTCACCTCAACCCGACAATTTATTAATACCAAACATTCTTTTTTAGTCCCATGGAAATCTTGGTCGATGTCGGCGGAAATCCCGGAACGGACTGCCGCGGATTCTGCAAATACTGTTATTTTAAAAAAGTCGGCAAAACGGAACCGCTCGGCTGCAAATATTGTCCGCCTTTTGTGAAAGGCTGCGACTACTGCACAAGAAGCGTCCGCGAATCTCATCGCGGATTCAAGCCGATGAGACAGGTTTTGGACGAGACCGCTTCCAAGATTTATACTACAAAAGAATCCGACGTCACCGGTTTTGTGATAACGGGCGGCGGCGACGTGAGTTGTTATCCCGAATTTCTGCCGCTTCTTTCTTTTTTGTCAGAATTCGGTCTTCCCGTCAAAATCGGTTACACAAGCGGCAAAGGATTTGACGGATCGGAAGCGCCGTTTTTAAAAGACGCAGGAATCAAAGAAGTCAATTTCACGCTTTTCGCGTTTGATCCTGCGCTTCGCAAAGAATACATGCTTGACCCGACGCCTGAAATGTCGCTCAAAGTTTTTGAAGACCTTTGCGGTTTTTGTAATGTTTACGCGGCAATCGTTTTGGTTCCGGGTGCAAACGACGGCGCCGTTTTGGATGAAACGCTTTCCAAACTCGAAGAAGTCGGCGCAAAAGGCGCTCTTTTAATGAGATTTGCAAATAAAACGGAAAACGGTTTGATTCTCGGAAACGAGCCTGTGATTCAGGGCGTTGTTTCTCATACGATTGAAGAGTTTTCAGAAATCGTTCGAACCGCTGCGAAAAATCATCCGAATTTGAGAATTTCGGGAACGCCGCTTGAAGATCCGCTTTTGGATTCGCCGTTTGCGATTCGAAATGTTTCGGAAGCGCTTGAAAAATTGCCGAAAATCAATATGGAAGCAACAATCATTACGGGAAAAGCTGCCGCCCCGCGTTTATCTGAAATTTTTGAAAAACTCGGCGGCACGGTGAATGTGATTGCCGCCGAAAAAGATATCGGCTGTTTGATTACGGCAGATGATCTTCGAAAAATCGATCAAAATGAATTAAAAGATACAGTTTTCATTCCGGGGCGCTGTTTCGTTCATGAAAGAGATGTCAAAGAAATTCTGATTCCCGAGAAATCAAAGCGGATTGTCAGGCGCGGGCCTGACACGCTTTCAATTGACGGTGAAATGTCGGCAAGCATGACAAAAGAGGAATTATTGGAATTTGAAGTTCAGGCATTTACCGAATTGATTGAACAGATTAACGCGCTGGGATTGCCGCCTGAAAAATAATGTTTATAAATATTTCGATTTTGAAAAAAACGATCAGCTTAATTATCCATGATGAATGACCCTGTCATGGAAAAAATAACTGAAAATGAAATCATCAGCCGAGTCAAAAACCGATTCGGAAACGTCGTTGCCGAAGAGCCTGCAGCTTATCGAACAAAAAACGAGAAAGACGAAAAAACTTATTGTTTTCTTTTGGAAGAGTTGACAAATACCGAAATGGTTGCAATCGGCAATTATCAAGATATTCATCCTTGGAACGATCAAAAACAAAATTGGAGTTTTGAAACTCCAGAACATTGGAAAACAAAAGCTTATTGTTTTGCCATTAACTCTTGCTGCCGTTTTCCCGATTTTTATAATGATCTGATGAAAGAAGAGCAGGAACTGATTGATTTTAACTTTCAGCATTTAGACAGCGCTATTGAAAAAGGAAGAATTTTAGGAAATCCGTTCATTTACAGAGGTGTTTATGATGTTGATTGGCTGCCGAAAAATCATACAATCGGCACTGAATATATCGAAGATGCTTACGGAAGTTTCAGCTTAAAATTGGAAAATGCACTTCAATATACAAATCCTGAAAATCCGATTATTTTTCGGTTGGAAGTCACAGAAAATATGAAAGTTTTGTAGATAGATGAAACAGAATTTGAAGTACTAAGACCTCGAAAATCTCATTATATGATTACATTAATTTCAAAAGAAAAAGTTGGACTTGAAAAAAATATTTATATAGATGCGCTCATTTATTCAATTAAAGAGACCGAGGGAAAATCATGAGATATGAATCATTTAATGAAATCGTGAGACCGACAGGGCGCATTATTTTATTTACAGCTGAAGAACGGAAAGAAATAGAACAATACAACATAAGAGCGAAAAAAGATTGGGATTAGCGTATGGAATGCGCCGAAAAAGGTTTACCTTTTTAATCGGCACATTCTTTAGAATCCATTTTTCAAGTTTTATTTTTTCATGCTTTATTTTCAAACTTTATTCTTTTGAATTTTCAATCTCTTTTTCCACTTCTTCAATTGAAATTTCGCCGTAAAATTCATTTTCAAACAAGCCGTCACCGTTTTTTATAAAAACGGTCGGGAAACCGATATGATACCATGTAATCGGGTTGCCTTCTGAATCATAATTATTTGTTAAAAACAAAAGAACAGTATCACCGACTTCAAGTTCCTGCATCGGCTCAGCTGTTGTCGTATAACCGCCTGTTGTTCCGCCGGGAGCACGAACAGTTACTGTTTCAGCGCTGCCTTTCAAAACTTCAAGACCACTGATTTCATAATATGTTGAAATCCCGGTACTGACAAGCGCGTATCTCGGCGGTTTTGAACCGTCTTCGGTGTTCCACGCGCCGTATTTATCGGAAACGGTCCCGACAATAATTAAATCGGATCGGTCGACGAGTTCTTCAAAATCAGGTGTCATCCAACTGATATGAATCATTCCGACACTTCCGTTGACAGGAAGGTGAAGCCTGTTTTTATCGATATTATCAAAAGCAGCAACTCCTGCCGTTAAAATCAGCAGAATCGAAAAAACAACTATAACAATCTTTATTCCTTTCGAATTTTCAATCATAATAATCCCAAAACATTTTAATCATACATTTTAGCCATACATTTAAATAGTACATTTTATGCGGCTCCCGATTCTGAAATTCTGATTCTTAAGTCATCAACAGAAATTTCGCCGTAATATTCATTTTCAAAATGATTTTCATCCATTTCAGTGAAAATTAACGGCCAAGAGAGATGATACCAAGGCATCGGGTTGCCGTTCAAATCATTATGAGATGACAAGAATAAAAGAACGGTATCGCCGACTTCAAGATCCTGCATCGGTGAAACTGTCAGCGTATAACCGTCAACAGTTCCGCCGGGCGCACGCGCCTGAACAGAATCAGCTTCACCTTTCAAAACTTCTAAATTGTCAATTTCGTAAGAAGTAGAAATCCACATCCCAAATGTCGTTGAAAAATCCGTCTCGAATTCATATCTTGACGGTTTTTCACCGTCGTCGGTATTCCAAATACAAGATTTATCGGAAACAGTACCGATGAGAATCAAATCAGAATCAATGACCAAATCTTCAAATTCAGTCGGCATGTCCCAACTGACATAAAGTCCGCCGAGATTGCCGTTCACGGGAATAAAAGATCTGTTGTGTTCGGCACTGTCAACCGTTCCGAGAACAGCGACAGCAACCAAAATAACGGAAAAGATCAAAACGGCAATTTTCATTCCTTTCGAATTTTCAATCATAGCGATCCCAAAAAAATTAATTCTAATTATTATGCGGCTTCCGATTCAGCAATATCGAGCTTCAGCTGTTCAATCGTTATTTCGCCGTAAACATCATTTCTGAAAACACCGTCGCTGCTCTCTTCAAAAGCACCGGGCCAATTGATGTAATACCACAAAATCCGGTTTCCGTCAGAATCCGTATTGTTCGTCAAGAACAAAAGAACAGTATCGCCGACTTCAAATGACGATGTCTGCGTTGCTTTCTGTGTATACCCGTCCACTTCGCCGCCGCGGGCGCGTCCGATGATTGTTGTCGTATTTCCTTTCAAAACATCAACGGGTTGGAACGTATATTCCGTGTAAATGCCTGATGTATAAGCTTTCACGCCGGAAGGTTTTTCACCGTCATCGGTTCCCCAAATACCGGTTTTATTCGTAACGGTTGCAACAACAATCAAATCGGAATCTGAAATAAGATCGTCATAATCGGGAATATACCAATTGATCATGAGTTCGCCCAGATCTTTATTTTCAGGTTTGTGAGCATCATAAATTGTATAAACCGAAACAGCGGCAAGAATCAAAAAAGCGAGCGCGAATAAAACAATGGCGGCTTTTTGGCGGGTTGGGATTTTTGAAGACATAATGATCTGAAAAATAAAAGGGGAGTGAATTATAAATTACTTACTTTAACTGCAAATGCAGTTGAAACATACAATATGAAAATCAATAATAAAATCAATAATAAAATCAATAATTATAGCTGAGATAAACACTGATTTTTTCTAAAGTTTCTTGATATTCCTTTGCCAATTTTTGAAGTTCTCTTTTGTTTTGTTCTTCAATTTTGTAATCAGTTTTTGATGCCCACATTGAGTATCTGCCTTCAGATTCAATAAGACAAATCAAATAAATATCGCCTGCTTTCAGAGGCGAAACTTTAGGGTCCCAATAATTTTCATTATAATATCCTGTTTCGTTTGATCCAAACCATGTTTTAACATACCTTTCTGCGACATCTGGAGACATATTTTCTTCCGTGAGATAGGCTTGCATCATTTCTTTGGTGATATAAGTCCCGTCATAAACGAATTCAACCGTTCCAGATAAATTTCCTTTAATCGGAGCAATAACACGAACTTTGTGGTTTTGATATGCCTCCAATCCGCCGTAATGTACCAAGTCAGCATCATTTGTTGAAGTCAGCATCTCCCCGATAAAAACTTGAGAAGCAAAATTTATTTGTTGATACAATGCAAGTTCATCATCGGAAAAAGACATTAAATACCTCAGATCATCTTCGGAAATTGAAACATTTCCCATTCCCTCAAAATTTGATTCGTTTTTTATGAGATAACCTTCAGTTACCCGAATCCAATAATCCGAATTTCCTGTTGATGAGCCGCTGATAAATAAAAGATAAGTGTCTCCGACTTTAAATTCAGGAGTTTTCATATCGGTTTTCAAATAAATATGATTAATCTTGAAATTGCCTTTGAAAATTTCATTGACATCCAGATAACTCTCCCTCCCAAAAGAAGAAATCCAATCGGAATCAAGTTCCTTCAACTTTTCAACACCTTCGTCTGTTGTATCGTCCCATGGAATTGACTCCGTAACGGTCGCAGAAACAATAATCGCTGAGTCAGTGACATAATCAGCTAAAGTAAAAGCCGGATAATCAATCATTTCGATGCTGTGTCCGGTAAATCCGCCCCACGGATTCCAATAAGTGACAGTCAAAGTATCGATATCAAGATGCGTTTGAATTTCCTCAACACCGGAATTATGCCGATAATATTCTTCTATGCTTTTACTCGATTTATAAGAATTCCAACCATCCAAAGCCGTAAAAGCGCAAACAATCGCCAAAAACACTGCCAAAAGAACAATAATAATTTTCCAAGTTTTAGAAACCAATATGACCCGCCTCCCTGAAGAATAAATCGAATTTAAGAACAAACAAGAAATAAACCCAAAAACAATTTTAAAATAATTACAGAGAGGATGACATGGAAGTATATACATTTTCCTTAATTGAAAAAATCAATCAAAACACAACCCCGTTTTTCTAAATATCCGAAAAATTGCAGCGGCTCGCGCGTGAAACGCCCCGCAAATAAAAACACTTTTCCAAATCACCCAAACGAATTTTAAAAAAAGAAAAGATTTGCCGGACAAAAGTCCGACAAAAGATGTCGGGCAAATTGTAAAACAAATTGCCTGACAAATTACGAATTTTAATGTTTTCAAATTATTTGGCCGGAATGACCAATGTTCTTTCACCGGCAGGCTCGAATTCTCTGAGTGCGCCGCGGCCGAATTCGTATCTCGGTCTGGTGAAGTCGAACGGAAGGAGGTCGTCTGCGAAACAGACTTTGACCAACGGGTTGACGGTGTAGGCATCGCCTCTTGTGGAGTGTGCTGCCATTGTGATACCGGCATAGCCGCCCTGGTGACCGACATTCATAGCGTAGTTGGGGTAGTTGGGACCGCGGAGTTCTGCGGGGGCACCCTCGTCGCCCTGGTATGAACAAACGTTAGAGGCACCGCACTGGTCCTGCAAGTCGTAGCCGTAGAAGCCGAGACGGCCCCATGCTTCCTTGTGGAGGTACATGGAGAGGTACCAGCCGGAGAGACCTGCGTTACCGTTGCCGGTTGCGATGGAAACACCGCAGCCTGCTGCTGCTGCAAGGGAGGTTGCTCTCTGTGAACCGCCGAAGTGGTCTTCAAGCGCGGACGGGTATCTCTCGTATTCTTCGATACCGAAGAGTGTGGATTCCGTTGCGATGTCTTTGATGACTTCGTTGGTTGCTTTGACTTTGTTTGCTGTTCCGGTCTTGCCTGCGTGGTTGTACTTCTTGTTGATGTAGTCAATGTTGTAGTACAAGTTGTTGTCCAAAATGTCGTCAGTGTAACCTGCGGTTGCGTACTGTGTGAAACCGACACCGCCGGACATGTAGGAACCGAGCCAGATCTGGTCGTACATAACACAGCCTGCGCCGACAACTTCGAGAGCGACCTTTGCGGGGTCGTCGACGTTGACACGGCTGGACTGAACAATGTCACAAAGGTGACCAAAGGAAACGCCTCCGGGTTCGTTGGGTGCTCTGACACGTCTTGCGGGGAGCATTTCACCCATGTTGATGGAACCTGCGTGCTTTGCAGCATAGGACAAGTCAGCGACAGCTGCTTCACCGGCGCACATGTTGTATGCGGAGATGAAAGACATACCGATCTGCATTGCAGACCATCTGCTGGTCTGACCGCCGTCAGTAGATCTGATGACGATTGTCGGGATGTGGAGTGCCTGCCAGGAAGAGTTTCCAATGGCTGCTTTCAACTGTTCTGCCTGTTCTGCGGGGAACATCTTATTGATGTCGATTAAGAACTGCTTGTCGATTTCGTCTGCGAGTTCATCGTTGCCGGTGAACATCTTGACGTAACAGTCGTCGACCAAGCCGGGGTGACATTCGACCATCATTTCCTGAACGACAGCGCCGCCCGGAAGGGAGTGGTTGAGGTTTTCGAGGTAGTTGTTGATTGTTTCAGGTGTAACTTCCTTGCCCAATCTCTTCTCGAGTGTGTCGTGAGCCATGTCGAGACCGACAATGTTGGTTCTCTTAATGTCGTCGACCATCTGCTGCATTGCAGCGTTGTTGACGTAGTGTAAGTCATCCGGGTCACAAACGAGGTCTGTGCCTGAAATTCTGTACGGCGTGATGGCTCTCTGACCCAACGGTGCACCGGTGTGCATCATGGGGTTGTAACCGACAAGTCCTCTTTTCTTTGCGATTTCCTTACCGGCTTTGATCATTTCTCTCTTTCTGGGGCTCTGTTCCGGACCAAGTCTGTAGAATTTTTCAGTCTTGGATGTAATGTCGGTTCCGCCCTGTCTGTTGTCACCATAGTCTTCAGCGAATTTGATTTCCATGGATCTCTTAAATCTTGCAAAAATATCTTCTTGTGCCATTTTTGTCACTCCTTACTGTGCTTTCTCCACACCGGGTCTGAAGCCGTACTGAGTTCTCTGTAAGTAAACTCTCTGAACCCATTCGACTGCTTCTGCGTCGGATCTGAACGGAACGTTGTCCACACGGTAGATGGTGGTTCTCTTGGCTAATTCTTCTTCGGACATGGGTTTGCCGAGGTTGACTTTTCTGTCGAGCGGAATTGCGACCTGGTCTTTGTCCATGATGATGACGTCGCCTTCGAGTCTTGCTCTGTCGAGCATGTCGAACATAACGCCGTCTTCCTGGAGACGGACAGAGTGACCGTGAACGGTTGCGCCGCGGAGGCTTGAGCGTGCCGGGCAGGTCATTTCGGTTTCGATCTGATCCTTTGCGACAAGTTCCATGTCTCTTTCACGTGCTTCGACGATCTGGCGACCGGAAAGTGTACCGGGGTCAACGCCTCTGAAGTTGATGGCTGCGTAGTAGGATCTGACGTACGGAACGGACGGTGCGTTGTACATAGAGTCAACGAACTGAACGTATCTGACACGGTCGCCTGCTTTTGCGCCGGGTGTGGGTTCGACCAATTCTCTGATCGGGCACGGCGGTTCTTCCATTTCCGCTAACGGCGGGTGGGTGCTCGGGTAGTCCTGACCGGGGGCGCGGTGGCCGAGGATTGCGGTCAAGTCTTCGTCGGAAATTTCTCTCAATTTTTCCACGTTGTGACCCATGTGTTTTCTTCTGTTTTCTGCAACAGAGGTTGTACCGGGATAATATTGTGCTTTGTATGCCATATTCTTAACTCCTTATTGGATTTGGCCTAATGTTTCCTTTACTTTAACGATAATCTCACTGAGTTTCTCACGTGACGCCGCGTCACCTCTGGTAACGCCGGTCACAATGTTCATGATAACACCATCGGAGAGCTGATCTTTCTCTTTCGGCTTAACATAGCGGGTTTTAATGCCTACTTTTGCGAAATCCTCGAAATCGACAAGCGCTTGTGTAATAATAACTGCAGGAATGTGCACGCCGCTGAAAATATCTCTGGCTTTTCTGACAAAGTGGTTTCTCACGTTACCGAAGTGTATGATTGCCATTTTGTGCATGTTGATTTGGTCAATTTCTTTCGGATCAATGCCGAAAGAGCCCATTGTTCCCGACTCGGGGTAGCCGGTACCGGCGTAAAGGACCAAAACGCCTGTTTGGATGTTTTCTCTGCGGATTGCGTATGTAATTTCACAAATCGGTTTTGTCACGTGTCTTCTTCCCGAACCCATCGCAACGACGACCACGTCAAGCTTTCCGGCTTGAGAAAGCGTTCCCGCTCTCGCGAGACTTCCGCCTTTTCCGTGGCTGATGCCGAGGCGGCAGTCAACGACTTGGGTGTTTCGATTGAAGTTCATCATGATTTTTACCTCTTTGAGCTGTACATTTGCAGTTTTTACAGTTATTCGCTGTCTTTTCCTTCTTTTTCAATGAAGACAATTTGATCAAGTTTTCCTTTCGGATCGGTCATTCCGAGCAGTCTTTCGTCGGGGTCGGGACCCATTTTAGCGTAGTCAACAACGGTTGAATATTTTTTGAAAAAGACGCCTTTGTAGAATTCAAAGGGGAAACTGAAAGTTTCGTCGCATATTTTCTTAATTTCATCAGCTGTTGCGTCGCTGTCGACTTCTACAAGAAGACGGCTTAAAGTGACGCGCATATTGACTTGCTGACCTTCCACCTCGATTGATTTCTTAAGCGGGTGGCTGACTGCTTCGCCTGTTCCCGGACCGTAGCCGACTTTGTCGGGCAGACGGGATCCTTGGACCATAACTCTGATAATACCGTCGCAATCGTAAATTCTTCCGAGAAGCTTTTCCGATGTCTCAGGACTTAAGATTCTCTGCGGGACAATTTCGATTTGAACTGTTTCTCCGCCTGCGGGTTCGCAGTTACATCCTGATTCAGTGGGACATGTCATAGTTTCATCAGACCTTCATCGTTGGTATTTAGAGGGCTCCTGCAACGGCTTTAATCGGTTCTCTGAACTCGTCCATTGTACCGAACACATCACCGATGAGCTGGGATGTGGATTCGATTGTGAACATCTGAGTTCCTGCGTCAAGTGACACTGCTGCTGCGACACAAGGAATTGCAAATCCTCTGGAGTGTCTTGTAACGACGTGGTTACCGTTGAAGATACCCGGTCCGCCGCCACCGTAGATTGAGTGACTGAAGAAGGAGAAACCGACGGATGCACCCTGAAGTTTACCGTAGTCACAGCCCGGAAGGCCTGTTTCTTTTTCGAGGATGTCGTTGAAGTAGAGCATTGTTGCTGCGACGTCCTGTGCTGCGCGTGATGCACCGCAGTTGACCATTGTAGCGGCGAGTGTACCTGCTGCTGCATATGCGTTCCACATTGCGACATCGTCTGCTTTGTAGAAGTTGTAGCCGGAGGGACCGGTTTTGTCAACGTGGATGATCTTGTCTTCGATGGCTCTGCCGACGAGGGACTCGATAACGGATCCGACTGTTCCTTCTTTGCCATTCTCTTTGACCATGTCGTAGACCATGTTGTTAGCGTTTAAGCCCTGGTAAGCAAGACCGAGGAGCTGGTGTCTTTCGAAGTCACCGATTGCGCCGCCCATTTCGAAGATACCGGTCTGTTCAAAGATTGAAGAGAGAGCGGCTGCGTTCATTGCGTTTCTTCTTGTAATGGCTGCAACGTGGTTGGATGTGATGTTTCTAAGTGAATAGCCGAGACCCTCATTGTTTTGGGGGATGTCGAGAATTCCTTTGATCGGGCTGCCGGCCATACCGACTGTGACCGGATAGCTGCCCCAGCAGGCTGCTTTAACGATCATGGAGTCGTACATGTCGGTGTTGTAAGCGTCAAGAATTGCCTGTGTCATTGCTGCTGCACTGACAGTCATGGAGGCGGTGGATTCTGCGCCGGCCAACAAACGGGATGTCGGGATCTGAATCAAAATCTGTTTTCCGCCGGCCAAGGATTTGACAACGGTGTCGTCGCCTTCATCGACTTGAACTAATTTTTGAACTGCGTCGACGATTGCGCCTGAGTTTTCAACCAAGTTGTACTCAAGTTTGCGTCCGAGAATTTGCTTTGCAGCGCCGCCCATTTTACCGGTTGCGAGTGATTTCTCGATACCGGCGAGGTTTACGGCAACTGAACGTTTGGTGTCCATAATGATTTTTTGGATCGCCTTGTTTTTGACCGGAGCAAGGTCTCTAATGTTGACATTGCTCTCTAAGAGTTGTCCTCTATCGCTGTAGATATCTACTGTGTCAGACACGGATATTATCCTCCTTATTATTTAAAATGAAATCGGGATGATAAAAAGTACGAACCGATGTATGAGCATGTTCGCTAAAATAGATCTATTACAAACTGCTCAATTTATCATTCCAATCAACTATCAAATTCGCAAATTTCGTACTTAAAGGTTTTGAGTTTACAATTTGCAAATGGTTTACAAATAAAAAAGAGCAGATAAGATAAGGGGTTGTTTTTAGCAAATGATAACATTTCAAAACAGATTCGTGTTATTTTGTCCGAAACAGGAAACAAAACGGAAAAATGGCCCGAAAAGGAATTTCTCAAATAAAATTTCTATCAAAAGGTTTTTAATGATTGTTCATGTATCATCGACCATAGCATAAATTTGTTTAAAAAGATTTAAAACGAAAATAAACTTGACAACACTGATTTGATTTTAATTTGATATTTTAATTTGATTTTAGATTGTGTTTTCTCATTCGTTTTTTACAAATTTTCTTTAATTCGGCTTCTTTTTCTTCGTTTTCTTCTTAAATTTTCATCATTTTATCATTATTTTTCATCGTTTCTTCATCATTTTTCATTTTCGTTTTCATTTTGATTCTCAGATTTTCTTTTAGAATTTTTACTTTGGAATTTTTACATTTATTTACATTTACATTGATTTTTTTTCAATTCTGAATCAAAGACAAACATCCGTTTTCGTGAAATTATTGAAACCCGAACGCCCGATAAAATCCTAAAAAATGTTTTAGATTTCATTGAAAAATCGGCGTTCCGTTTTTGAAAATATTGATAAAAAGTGATGTTTCAATTGAATTCGATTGTATGAAAAGACAAAGCACCGCCCCTCCAACGACGAGTTCGCGAGCGAAGCGAGTGAAGGAGGAGATGGAGATTCTAACAATGAGTCGACGAATTTACAGACTCCGATATCTATTATTTATGACACATTATTCCTATTATTTATGTCATATTCGATTGAAAAAATGAAAAGAAAAAATAAGAGTTGGCAGCGTTTTATTTAATTCGTCTTGGAAAGAATCCGCCAAGTCTCAATTCCCAACGCTATGCTACGGGAATCTCAACTTGCGGGGGCGGCATTTGGACTTTTCATTCATATATTATAAGAAACAAATATCCGTTTTATTTCAAAATTAAACAAATACGAACGCCGCTTTTTTTCAAAAATTCTTTATTATTTAGAGTTTTAACGGGCGTTCAGGTTTATAATAATTAAGAAAAAACGATGTTTATGTTTTTTGACAAAATCAATTGCATTCGGCGCCGACTGAGTGCCGTTCCTGCAACTGCCTTTTGCTGTCGGCCTGAACAAGCGGAACAGGCTGCAACTGTTTTTTACTGCTGCTCCTGCTGTTTGCACTGCCGCGCCGTTCGCTCGCGCGAGTCGCCCGATTTTTAAAAAACGATCAAAAAATGAACCCGCGTTTTAAAACAAAGAAAAAAATCGAAAACGAGACCAGTTTTTAAGTAAATAAGAGAGAATCAAAACGAACCTTCATTTTAATAACAAATAAATGAAAATTGCAAACCGAATCCTTATAATCAATAAAAAGAATATGACGACTCATGATTGTTTCCGTTAAAAAATCAGTGCCGAAAGGAGAGATTACGGCGCCGGCTTCAAAAAGTTATACGCATCGCGCCGTTTTGATCGCGTCTTTGGGAAAAAATGAAGTCAACCTTTCCCACCCGCTGCTCTCGGCAGACACAAAATCAACGATGGAAGCCTGTCGTCTTTTCGGAGCGAATGTTGAAGAAAAAACAGATCCGGAAACGGGTGAAACAATTATTGTTGTCAAAGGTTTTGACGGAAAACCAAAAAAACCCGAAAAAACGATTGATGTCGGAAATTCCGGAACGACATTGCGATTGATGACGGCGCTTGCAGGCGTTGTCGACGGCGAAGTTGTGCTGACGGGCGATGAGTCGATTCAAAAAAGACCGAATACGCCGCTTTTGAAAACGTTGAACGAAATGGGCGCCGAGGCTTATTCAATCAATGGAAATGATTGTGCGCCATTAGTTGTGAAAGGAAAAATTAAACCCGGCTCGGTTTCAATCGACGGCGGCATGAGTTCTCAATTTATTTCAGCGCTCCTTTTATCCTGTCCGCTTTTGGAAGGGGATTCAAAGATTTCGATTTACAATGATTTAAAATCAAAACCTTATGTTGACATCACTTTGGAAGTTGCTAAAAAAGCAGGCGTTAACATTGAAGAATATTTTAAACGGGAACTGATCCAAGAAGGGATTGAGGAGGACTACAGAGTATCTGAAGTACATGTTCTCATTTATTCGATTCCGGGAAATCAAAAATACGATCTCGGTGTATACAATCATGGCAACTACGCGATTCCCGGCGATTTTTCATCAGCATCATATTTATTGACAGCGGCCACGCTGATTCCGGGAGCGGAAATCATGATGAACGGTCTTTTTCCGTCGGCTCAAGGCGACAGCGCAATCGTTGAAATTTTGGAAAAAGCCGGCGCCGATATTTCGTGGGATAAAGAAAAAGGAATCATTCGTGTTTCAAATAAAGACGGCAGAAGACTGAAAGGGATTGTTTGGGACGCCGGAAAAACGCCGGATTTGGTCCCGACGCTTGCTGTTCTCGGCGCGTTTTCTGATGGTGAGATGAAAATTACAAACGCCGAGCATGTTCGTTTTAAAGAAACGGATCGCTTAAAAGCGATGACAGAAGAGCTGACAAAAATCGGCGCAGTTATTGAAGAAACCGCTGACGGTCTTATAATTTCGGGCGAAAAAAGCAAAGGACAAATGAAAGGCGCAGCCGTTCACGGTTGGGACGATCACAGAATCGTGATGTCACTTTTCATTGCCGGAATGATGATCGGCGACATGACAATTGATACAATTGAATCCGTTAAAATTTCATATCCGACTTTTTTTGAAGAAATGAAAAAAATCGGGGCTGTTTTTGAAAAATGAAATTTATTAATTAATTTAGTTATTTTTTTAATTAATTTTGTTATTTTTTAATTAATTTATTTATTTTTTAAATTTTTATCAGGATTTCCGAATCAGGAAATCCGCGTCTTTTTCATAATCTCTCCAAACATAATAAACATAAACAGCTACCGCGCTCAAAAAGATCAGCAAAACTAAATAGACTTGAGAACCGGCATCAGTTACGGCAGAAAAATCATCGGCGAAAGCTGTCAATAAAAAATCCTCGGCGCCGAGAGCGATACCGCAGAGTAAAATAAAAGTAAGGAAAAGACCGGAGAGCAGAACCAACAATTTATTTTTGATTTTGTTTTTCGTATTCATTGATAGCGAGGATGGTTTTAACAGTATTAAACTTTACTGAAAGAATAAATTAGAATGAAAAAATAAATTTATATTTTTTAGAAAGATACCGATTAAAAAGAATGGCAGAAATAATAAAACAAAAGCGCGGGACGAAATTGAAAATAAGATGAAAAACGGAGCAGTTCGCGCGCGGCGGCAGTGCAAACAATTACAAGCCGCGAGAACGCAGTAACATTAAAAGACAGTTGCAAGAAAATGCCTTGCAGGAGCCGTAACAGCAACTAAAAAACCGGCGATTTTAGAGTTTTTGTTTTGTATGGGAAGAATCCGTCAAGTCTCGTTTCCTCCGCTGCGCTCCGGAAACTTGAAACTGCGTTTCAAGTCCGGTTCGCCGCTTCGCGCCGCCCGGAACTCAAATTGCGAGGGCGGTTTTTGAAATTTCATTCAATCAAAACTCAATTGAAACATCGTCTTTATCAAAATAATTCAAAAACAGAACGCCTTCTTTTTTTCAAAGATTAAACATTTATTTAGGGTTTTATCGGGCGTTCAGGTTCAACGATTTTGAAAATCGGATGTTTAGGTTTCACCCAAAAATGAAATAAAAACGAAATCGGATTTGAAAATAAAATAAAAATGATGCAGCTCGCGCGCGGCGGCTGACCGGCAATAAAAGATGTAATTTTTATATGATTATCAAATTTTTATCATAATTTTCTTTTAACTTTTTTTAACTTTTTTAATTTTTATAACATTTCTTAAACTTTCATCAGCAAACCGGGAACAAAAATGACTCGAATCGGATTCATCGGCATGGGAAATATGGCAAAAGCCATCGTCAAAGGATTGATTTTAAAAGAAGCTGTGCTTCCTGACGACATTTCGGCGTATGCGCCGTCACAGAATAAATTGAAAAGTTTTGCCGAAGAAACGAGAATTATTCCATATCAGGATGTTGAAAAAATGATTGCGGACGCTGACATTATTGTTGCTGCCGTCAAACCGGATTTGATTGAAGAAGTTATTTCGCCGGTAAAAGACCTTTTGAAAAACAAAGTTTTGCTGTCGGTTGCCGCCGGCCGTGACTTTGATTATTATGAAAAACTCTTGGATTCAAGCACACGCCATCTTTATATTATGCCGAACACGCCGGTTCAAATCGGCGAAGGCATTTCGATTTTTGAACAAAACCATTCTTTGACCGATGACGAATTTGAAACGGTTGAAAAAATGTTTTCCGCAATCGGAATCGTTCAAATTCTTCCCGCGGATTTGATGGGAATCGGCGGAACGATCGGCGGCTGTACGCCTGCTTTTTTTGCGATGATCATTGAAGCGATTGCCGACGGCGGCGTTCTGCACGGTCTGCCGCGGGATGCAGCGCTCAGGCTCGCGAGTCAGGCGCTTGCCGGCACGGGAAAAATGCAGCTTGAGACGGGGCAGCATCCGGGAGAAATGAAAGATGCGGTCTGCTCTCCCGGCGGACTGACAATTCAAGGCGTTGAGTCGCTTGAAAAAGACGGCATCAGAGCCGCTTTGATTCGCGCGGTTGACGCTTCCGTGAAGAAATGAATTAAAACATTTCACGGCGACATATCATTTTTATATCAACAAGGATTTGTTAGCGATATTACAACTATTAAATAAAAACAATTGAGGTAAACTAAAAATGTCACAATGCCCGATTCTTCCGGATGTTCAGGCAAATCGCCCGGCCGTTCCGATTAATCTGACGCGCGTCGGCGTAACCGATGTCAAAAAACTGATTGAAATCAAAAGGGAAAACAAAAGACCGATTATTCTGATGTCGTCTTTTGATATTTTTGTTGACTTGCCGTCTGACAGAAAAGGCGCCAACTTGTCCCGAAATTTTGAAGCGATTGAAGAAATTTTAACCAACATTTCTCAATCCCCCGTTTATGAAATTGAGAATTTGTGCGGCGATATTGCCGAAAATTTGATCGGTCGCCACGAATATGCTTCCCGCGCGGAAGTTCGCATGAAAAGCGAATACATGATCCGCCGAAAATCGCCCGCAACAGGCGTTGACTGCCAGCAATTTGTTGACATTTTCGCCGACGCCGTTGCCGAAAGAACGGAAGGCACAAATGCGGTTCAGATCAAAAAACTTATCGGCGCCGAGGTTATGGGAATGACGGCATGCCCCTGCGCTCAGTCGATGATGCAGGAAGAAGCCGAAAACAAGCTCAAGGAACTCGGCCTCGCGGATGAAAAAATCGCCGAATTCTTCAAAGATATTCCGATGGCAACGCACAACCAGCGCGGCCGCGGCATTATTTCGATTCAAACTTTGGATACGACAGGCGTTCGCCTTGAAAATATCATTGAAATTATCGAAGCGTCCATGAGCTCCAACGTTTACGAAATTCTGAAGCGCGCCGACGAAAAAAGAGTCGTTGAAGAAGCCCATCAAAATCCGAAATTCGTTGAAGACTGCGTTCGAACGATGGCGAAAAAGGTTGTTGACACATTCCCGCAGCTCCCCGATGACGCGATTATCACGATCAAGCAAATCAATGAAGAAAGCATTCATAAACACAATGCTTTTGCCGAGCGCGTTGCCAAAATCGGCGACATTCGTTCGGAAATTAATAACGGGTGAATTGTCATCCGTTTCTTTTTATTTTTTGTTTGTTCATTTTTGATTTTGTTTTAAAAACGAGACAGTCTGTTTGAATTAATTTTTTGTAAAAACGAATTGTCAGTTTGATTGATTTTTGAAAAGCGGAGCTGTTACGCGCGCGGGCGAAGCCAAAAAGTGGCGAAAAAAATCGCTTCGCGATTTTTCATAAACACCTCCCTCCAACTGCAAACAAACACCTCCCTCCAACTGCAAACAAACACCACCCTCCAACTGCAAACAAACACCACCCTCCAACTGCAAACAAACACCACACTCCAACTGCAAACCGGCGAAGCCTGAAAAATTGCGAAACAATTTTTAATAAACACCTCCCTCCCCCCCGCCTATGAAAAATTGTGAGCGCCGCCGCAGGCGGCGCGAACAATTTTTTACAAAAACTTTTAATCCTTTGACACATTCAATTAAAATATGGCAGAGCTCAAAGTTTCTGATATCCGCGGCCGTGAAATGAAAGTCGGCGATTATGTCAAATACATCAACACGGGAACCGTCGGCGAAATTACTGAAATTATGGAAGACGACGAAGGCATTTGGGCATTTTTGGATTCTACCGAGCTCTATTACAAAATCGAACTTTTGGAACTCACGGACGAAATCGTGAAAGAGAAAGCCAAGCGCAGAGATTTGGAATCGGATATTGAAGAAAAAATCCGTATGCGCGAAGAAGCCATCGAATCTCTTCAAAATGTTGAAAGCCGCGACGCGCCCGGCGGCGCAGGATAATTTCAAATTATTCCACTGTCACATTTTATTTTTTAATCAAACTCATTTCAATTATTCGTGAATTTTAACGCAGTCGCTGCCGCCCGCGCGAGCCGCACAAATTTTAAAAAATAATCAGAAAATGGAATCGAATTTAAAAAAGAATCAAAACGGACAGACGTATTTTAAAAACAAATCAAAAACCAATCACTATTTCATTTCATATTCTGCAATTCATGACGCTCTTTCATAATGCATTTGCCGCCGCGTCTGCCGCCGATCGGATTGCTCGGACATCCCAAAGAATTCATACAGCGCGCCATCACCGCCGCCCCGCGCGCAAGCCCGTCTTCGGCAAAAATCAATTTCGTCTCAGGCGCTGTAATTATGTTTCGTTCCTTTAATTTTTGAAGAATCAATTCCTTTTTTCGCCCCGTTGTGCCGGCGCGCCCTGTAATTCCGATCAAATCTTCTTCAACCAAAAGACCTTCATTTCGAATGCATTCGATCAGCAAAACCGCAATCTCAGACATCATTTCATCCGCAAGAAATGAAACTGCATTTATTCCGCCGATTTCATAAATTTGATTTCCGATGACTGAAATCTTTTCAAAATCCGAGCCGTTTTCGCCGACATCGCAGCCGAAAAGAATCAAATCCGCTTCTTTTGCCGCCGCCATATTTACGGGAAACGGGCCGAAACAGTCTCTGCCGTCCGGAACTCTTGTCACGTGAACGGATTTCATAATCTCAATTTTTGCGCTTTCAATTTCTTTCAAAATTGATTCAGAGAAAACATATTCGCCTCTCTCATTTTCCGATTCATTATTCGGCAGAATAAATTCATAAATGCTTTTTTTATTCGAATCAATATTCTGAACCAGCGCATCGGCAACGGCGCCCGCGTAGCCGCAGAAATTTGCAATCGTTTTGGCATACGGTCGGCTGCCGTCCGCGATTCTTCCGGAAAGCGTCGTTCCCATATCAATTGCAATACACGGATTTCGAAGGTCGGTTCCGCTGTGTTTTCCGGCTTCTTTAACGCCGGCAAGCGCGAGTTCGCCTTCCATTTCATTCGAAACGATTCCTTCGCCCGGACCCGCCGGCGGACGAACACCCGCAACGGCGCCGTCGAAATAAACATTATCCAAATAAGAATAAGACTTCAATTTATCCGGCAGATTGTCAAGACTCAAATAACCGGTCATTTTCCGCGGCGGGAAACCGACCATTAAACAGCCTTCCGCAAGCGCTAAAATAATCATTTCCAATTGCTCGCCCGAAGCTGTTGTCACGCCTGTTGAGCGAACGACAAAATGAACGTCATCGACCGTCAGATTTTTTTCAAAAAGCGACTGACGAATCGTATCTCTGACGAGTTCGGCCAGCGTTTCTTTTGTCAGCGCTGTTCCGCCGAGCGTTTTTCCGAAAACATTTGATTCATTTGTTGGTTTTTGAATTTCACGCGTCAAACGAACGTGTTTTCCGATAACTTCAGTGATTCCCGTTTTCAAATCCGTTGACGTCAAGATGCATTTTGTTGTCGTATTGCCCGCTTCGACAGATGCCACTATGAAAGAAGAATCAGTAATATTCAATCGATTCATATTGAATTTTTTCCCGAGAAATCGGCTTCCTGCAAATTCATGTTCCGCGGACATAGTATTCATTTCCGGTTTCGTTTGAAAAAATCTTTATGCTTTATAATATATTCTGTTTGAAGTGAGATTAATTTAAAAATTAAATTAAATTAAATTAAATTAAAAATTAATTTGGATTGATTTAAAAATTATTTAATAAATAATCCAAAAGTCGGAAATTTCCCGATTTATTAATTCTATTAATAATCGTGACAATAATTTATGCATACAGATAATTTTTTATTCAATAACTGATACAATTTTCAATATCATAAAACTTTAATATCATAAAACACGCTCAAAACCCGTGTGAATTTAAAATAATCGCATGAGGGGTAAATCAATGATTCAAAAAGATGAAACGAAAGAACTTGCTTGGGTCGCTCGAATTGCCGTTGAAGACAAAGACATTCCCGAGTATCAAGACAAAATCAATAAAAAATTAGATTATTATGCCGTCATCGCGGACGCATCCGTCGACGGCGTTAAAAAGACTGTCAACCCGTCCCGATTGAACACGGTTCTTCGAAAAGATGTCGTCGTCCCCTCCATGAGTGTTGAAGACGCCCTCAAAAACGCGCCGGAGGTCTATGAAACATCCTTCAAGATCCCGAAAATCTTGTAAATACCGCAAAAATACAGAGGGAAAATATGACAAAAGATATTGCAGCATTTAAAGCGGCAGATGATAAAGCCGCAGCCGAAAGTCTTGATAAGATCAAAAAAGACAATTCGGGCATTTTTATGACAGTTTGCGAAGGCGCCAAATCCGCGGGAACAGGTCCGCTTGCGGGCGTCCCGATTGCGCTTTCCGACAACATTTCAACCAAAGACATCGAAACGACATGCGCTTCTAAAATTATGAAAGGCTACGTTCCGCCGTTTTCCGGCAAAGCCGCGGAAGATTTAGAAAAAGCGGGTGCCGTTATTGTCGGCAAAACCAACATGACTGAATTCGGAATTCTCGGCGCGGCAAGCACAATCGGCCCCGTCAAAAATCCGCACGACCAAAACCGGAAAGGCGGCCCGAGCGGATCGGCAGCGGCCATTGCGGCAGGCATCGTTCCGGCAGCCGTTTGCTCCGATGCGGGCGGCCTCCTGCGCGTCTCCGCGTCTTTTTGCGGAACAACTGCGTTTAAACCCAGCTACGGCGCGATTTCAAGATTCGGTTTGATTTACTATACAGGATCGCTTGACCAGATCGGCGTGACAGCAGCAAGTATTTCCGATGTCGTCACCGTCACGGAAATTCTTTCCGGAAACGACAAGCGCGACACGACTTCTCTTCCCGATAAAATCAATTATACGGAAAAAATCAAATCCGGCGACAAACCGCTTGACGGATTTAAAATCGGAATCCCCGAAGAATTTTTAGAAGGCGTGAGCGCCGACGTGATGAAAACATTTGAAGAAGCCGTTTCGACTTTTGAAAAACTCGGCGCGACTTGCCAAAAGTTTTCATTGAAAACGGCAAAATACATGCAAGCCGTTCACGATATTATTGCAGCGGGCGAGAGTTCCGCAATGCTTGCCAAGTACGACGGCACTCGATTCGGCCCGCGCGTTGAAGCGGACAATTGGCACGAAATGATCGCCGGCACAAGAGCGCTGTTCGGTCCGGTCGTCCGCCGCAGAATCATGCTCGGCATTCGCCTGCTCATGGCAGCGCAGTACAACGATTATTACATGAAATCCATGCAGACAAGAACGCTCATCATTGATGAATTTGAATCTGTTTTCAAAGAATACGACCTTTTGATTTCACCGACGACAAAGGACGTTGCGCCTGTTATCGACGGCGCTTGCAGCGGCGGATGCGATGAAGAATTCAGCGCTTATTCGGCAGCGATTGCAGGTGTCGACTTGGCGGGGCTTCCTGCGGCAGCCGTTCCCTGCGGTTTTGTCGGTGATTTGCCTACAAGTCTTCAAATTGTCGGCGGTTACTTAAAAGACGCGAATGTGATTGCGGCGGCCGAGGCGTTTGAAAAGGCGACTGATTTTGTAAAATTCCCGGAGGCGAAATAATGGTTTACGAAAACCCCGACGGTGTCATGGTCGGTTTGGAAGTTCACGTTCAGCTTAACAAGGCGAACACGAAAATGTTCTGCAGCTGCACATCGAATTATACGGATGAAGGCGCAAACACTTGCCTTTGCCCGGGCTGTTTGGCGCTTCCCGGAACGACGCCTGTTTTGAATGAAAAGTCCGTTGATTACGCGATTAAAATCGGTCTTGCGCTCAATGCCGAAATCGAAAATGAAAACGATTTCTTCATGAAGAGTTATTTCTATCCCGACCTCGGCAACGGTTATCAGGTCACTCAGTTTGACAAGCCGATCGTCAAAGACGGCTATATCGTGATTGAAGGCGAAGACGGCGAATTAAAAGTCCGCATCAGACGCGCTCACATGGAAGACGACCCCGGTAAAATGGCGCACTTCGGATCAATTGACAAATCCACCGGCAGTATTATCGACTTTAACAGATCGGGTATGCCGCTCGTTGAAATTGTGTCAGATCCGGATATGAGATCGGCTAAAGAAGCCCGCCGTTTCTTGGATAAGCTTCGAAGTATTTTGGAATATTTGGATGTCTTTGACGGCTCTCGCGAAGGCGCGATGAAGGCGGACGCAAATATTTCTGTGAATATTTTCAACGGCAAAAAGATTGAAGGAACGCGTGTTGAAGTGAAAAATATTTCTTCGCACAAAGCGGTTGAGAAGGCGATCAATTATGAAATCATGCGCCAGAAGGATTTTCTCAGGAAAAACAAGCCCTTGATTCAGGAAACCCGTCACTATGATGAAGACAGAAACGTCACGATCAGTCTTCGTGCAAAGGAGACGGCAGACGATTACCGTTATTTCCCCGACTTTGATTTGGTGCCGATGATTGTCGGCGACCGCGTTGACGGGATTCGCGCAACGATGCCGGAACTGCCCGACGCCAAACGTGAACGCTTTGTGAGAGATTACGGCATTTCCGATGCGCACGCCAAGAGTTTGGTGACGGAGCGCGCTTTTGCAGACTTGTTTGAAAGTGTTGCCGCAAAGGCGGACGCGAAACTCGCCGCATCCTGGACGGCTGACATCGTAAAGGGCGAACTCAACTACCGCGATATGCCTGTCACGTCAATCAGTGCCGATGATATTCTTGCCGTGATTGAAATGGTTTCAAAGAAAGAAATCAGTGAAGAAAGCGGTGTTATTGTGATTCGTACGCTTCTTGATGAAGGCGGCAAGCCGGCTGACATTGTGAAAGCGAAAGGTTTGGCAATGGTTGCCGATGATTTCATCGCGACAGCTGCCAAAGAAGCCATCGCGGAAAGCCCTGATGCTGTTGCCGACTACAAAGCGGGAACGGAAAAAGCGCTTAACTTTATCGTCGGAAAAGTCATGCAGAAAGCCAAAGGAAAAGCGGATGCGAGACTGGCGCGCGAAATGGTTTTAAAAGAACTTGAAAAAATGTAAATTCAAATATGTGAAATGTAAAGAATCGGATTCAATTCCGATTCAATTCTCTTTTTTGGGCGCCGCCGCCGCGCGAGCTGCATCATTTTTATTTTGGTTTTCAAACCTGACCCTCATTTTTTATTTCATTTTTGGATAAACCCAAACATCCAATTTTCAAAATCTATGAACCTGAACGCCCGATAAAATCCTAAATAAATGAATATTTGAATTAAAAACAGGCGTTCAACTCTTTTTTTAGATTGAAGAAAAATGATGTTTCAATTAGAAAAAGTAAATGAAATTTTAAAAACCGCCACCGCAAGTTAAGTTTCCGAAGCGTAAGCGGAGGAAACGAGACTTGGCGGATTCTTTCCCGTACGAAACGAGAAATCAAAAACAATTTTCTTTTTTAGCTGTTTTCGGTGCCTGCCAAGCCTGCAAGTCTGTAACTGTCTTTAGCTGCTGTCAGCTTCCGGCCGAGCCTGCTCGTCTGCAACTGTCTTTAAATGTTGCTGCTGCGAGGCGGTCTCTGCTTCCGCGTGCATCTGCTCATTTTAATCATAATCCGTTCGCTTCGCGAACGTGCCGCCGCGACCTTACTGTTTCTGTTGCCGCTGCAGTTGCCGTCTGCACTGCCGCCCGCCGCGCGCGAACTGCTTCATTTTTCATAAAATATTTAAAATTCGTCCCGCAGTTTTATTTCATATTTCAACAAAACCGTGACCATGCATTTGATTTCAGAATCGAAGCGGCAAATATCAAAAAAATCAATTCATTAAAAAAATGTGTGAAAAGAGAAAAAAGATTAACGACAAAGCGTTAAAAAACTTATGACAAAGCATTGAATGCTTTGCCGATAAGATAAAAATAACAAATGTTAAAATTAAATTTCGTCGATCTTTTCGATCTTGACTTTCTCAACAAAGGGTTTGTTGATTTTTGCGGGCATCCATGCCGGTCTGTTCTTGGGTGCGTCGACGATTTCTTTCCATGCTTTGAAAACGTGGACTTTCTTGGTTCCTCTTTCTCTGAGCATGATTGTCTCGGGCTTTTTCTTTGAGCCTGCACCGCGGTTTGCGACCTTCAAGGCTGCCTGTCTGGGCTGTTTGCCGGTAAAGACACCGGATTCGTTACCATTTTTGTCTCTTAAAACAAAGTTTCTTGTTTCTGCCATCTTAATCACCTTTGCAATACTATACGATATTGCTAAGAACCAATTGTAGAAGCTCATATAAATACTTTATTGAAAAGAATGATTCGATGTATAGTGTTTTGACGAAAAAATAATGAGCATTTCAAAGCCAAGCTAATTTTATACATAAGTACCGAATATATTTCAAAAATCCGCGATTTGCAATGCCTTCCGAAATCGTTTTTTGAAAAACAGAAAGGCTGAGAAGATTTATTGATTTCAAGAGGAAGCAAAGTAAAGCAAAAAATAGATTTTAAAAAACAATACGAAGAGACATTCATGAAAAAAGAACGATTGTAAAAGAGCCGTTTCGTGAATTGTCGATAATTTCTAAAAAATTTAAGACACATTAAAACACATATAAACACATATTTTAAGAAATATCAAAACGTTTAATATGTCAAATACATTAGGGCACATAAATAGAACAAAAATATAAAATTTTTAAAAATATAAAATTTCGCAGGGAACAAAATGGCACTTAAATTTGAAGATGTTTTGATCGAATCACTGCCTTACATTCGTGATTTTTCAGAATCGACAATGGTGATAAAAGTCGGCGGCAACGCGATGCTGAACGCCGAAAAAGACACAGCGATCATGGAAAAAATCATTCAGGACATTGTTTTGCTTCATTATGTCGGCATCAACCCGATTGTGATTCACGGCGGCGGTCCCGAAATCAATGAAAAAATGGAAAAAATGGGAAAGCAGCCGAAATTCATCGGCGGACTCCGCGTCACCGATGACGATACGCTTGAAATCGCGATGATGGTTTTGGTCGGCAACATCAATACAAAAATGGTCTCCCTGATCAACAAACACGGCGGAAAAGGCGTCGGTTTAAACGGAATAGATGCAAATTTAATTGTCGCCGCTAAAAAGAAAAA
The DNA here is from genome assembly GCF_032594095.1 of Methanimicrococcus hongohii. Classification (NCBI taxonomy): domain Archaea; kingdom Methanobacteriati; phylum Methanobacteriota; class Methanomicrobia; order Methanosarcinales; family Methanosarcinaceae; genus Methanimicrococcus; species Methanimicrococcus hongohii. Next base: position 1,666,836 of record NZ_CP131059.1, on the reverse strand, counting down.
TCAAAAAGTCATCGTCGACGGCAACGAAGAAGATGTTGACATCGGATGGGTCGGCGAAACCGAAATCATCAACCCGCGCCTGTTAAAAATGATGATGGAAAACAATTATATTCCGGTCATCTCCCCCGTCGCCGTTGATAAAAACGGCCACATGCTCAACATCAATGCAGACACAGTTGCGGGCGACATCGCAGCCGCGCTCGGCGCCAAAAAACTCATCATGATGACCGACATTTCCGGCGTTCTGCGCGATGTAAACGATAAAGAAAGCCGCATTTCAAAAATCAAGCTTTCCGAAATCGATGATCTTGTCAAAGAGGAAGTCATCACAGGCGGAATGATTCCGAAAATCAAAGGCGCGGAAGTCGCTGTTCGAAGCGGTGTTGAAAGCGTTCATATCATCAACGGCAGCACGCCTCATTCGTTATTGCTTGAGCTTTTCACCGATACCGGTGTCGGCACGATGATTTTTGATGAAGAGGAATGAATGATATATACATTCCGATTTTTTCAAAATGACATCTTATAAATAGTTGAAAAAACATTACACAGTGTTGCAGAAATGAGATTTTAAATTAAATCTCATGACCTTTGGAGGATTTTTAATGGAATATCTGAATAATAAATTTGAAAATAAATACAAATTATTCAAAATACCTGAAGAAAAAATACCCGCCAACATACCCAAACGATTTGAAATATTCACATTAATGAAAAAAATAGATGTGAAGTATGCTACCAAAACTGATTCTCAAAAGAAAGAATCCTAATTTTTATTTTAAACAAGAAGGAAGGAAAACAACTCATTCTTCCGTATAATATTTTTCAATAAACTTGGCATCGCTGTTTTCATTATCTTTAATGCGGACCGTCAAATATTCTTTTCTTTCAGCCGGCGCTGAATATGCCGTGAAAATTTCGGGAATTTCTTTTTTCAATTTGGCCGAATTCAATTTCAAATAAGAAGCGCTTTCAAAATATCTGACAAACGTATCGTGCGCCGAATAAGAAGTCAATCCGAGTGATTTAAAAATTTGAAGAAGTTCTTCCTTTTTCTCTTTTTCATATGCTTCCGCTTTTTCTTTTTGCTCTTTTGCCGCTTTGACTTCGGCAATTTTTCCGGATAAAATCAATTTGTCCGCATCTGATAATTGAGAGAAAGTTTCCATTAAATCACTCGCGATTAAAAAATTAAAAATTAAAAATTAAAAATTAAAAATTAAAAATTAAAAAATTAAATTTTGAACTCGATTCAATTTTGACCGAGTTCTTTGACAAGTCTTGCAATGTCGGTTCCGACTTCAGAACATTTGGCGCTGCCGCCCATGTCAACCGTATTGACTTTCTTTTCAAGAATGTTTTTCTCAATGGCTTTAACGATTGTATCCGCCGCTTCTTTTTCGCCGAGCGTTTCAATCAAAAGCGCGCCGGCCCAGATTGTCGCGAGCGGATTGGCGCGGTCCATGCCTTTGTATTTCGGAGCAGAACCGTGAATCGGTTCAAACATGCTTGTGCCGTTCGGATTGATGTTGCCGCCGGGCGCAAGGCCGAGGCCGCCCTGAATCATCGCGCCGAGGTCGGTGATGATGTCGCCGAACATATTCGGTGTGACGACGACGTCAAAGAATTCCGGATTTTTAACAAACCACATCGTAACGGCATCGACGTAATTGAAATCGGTTTCGACTTTGGGATAATTTTTGCCGACTTCTTCAAATGTTTCTCTCCAGAAACCGTAAATGTCGGACAAAACATTTGCTTTGTCAACGGAAGACAAATGGTTGTTGCGCTTTGCCGCCAAATCGTAGGAATATTCCATCACGCGCTTCGTGCCTTCTTTTGAAATCATGCCGATCTGATAAGCGATTTCTTCGCTGTCGGTTTCGATATCAAGCCCGAATTTCGCGGAATAAAGATCGCGCTGCACTTCAAGCAAATCTTTTTTCTGCCCTTTCTTTGCGCGTCCGCCGATTCCGATGTAGAAGTCTTCCGTGTTTTCGCGGACGACAACAAAGTCGATGTCTTTGGCGGTTTTGCCTTTCAGAGGGGTTTCAACGCCTTCGAGCAATTTGATCGGGCGGAGATTGATGTATTCGTCAAAAGCGAAGCGGAGCTTGAGAAGAATGCCTTTTTCCAAAATGCCGGGCTGAAGTCTCGGGTCGCCGAGCGCGCCGAGGTAAATGGCTTTGTAGCCGCCGAGCTCTTTGATTGTTTCATCCGACACCAATTCGCCCGTTTCCAAATAATGGTCGGCACCGTGCGGGAATTCGATCCAGTCAACGTCAAAGCCGAAAACTTCTCCGGCAGCGTCAAGCACTTTTTGTCCTTCCCGAACGATTTCGGGACCGATTCCGTCACCGCCGATGACCGGCACTTTGTATTGAGTCATTTTTATGTTCTCCTGTATTGGTTTATTTTTGAATCATTTTGTTTTATTTTTGAATTATATTGGTTTATTTTTGAATCGTTTTGTTTTGTTGTGTTTTAATTTGTTTTGTGTTTTAGTTTGTTTTGTTTTAATTTGTTTTACTTGGATTTTATAATTTACAAATTTTACAATTTTAGATATATTACAATTTTTAAATTATTGTAAATTCGAAAGGAATAAAATGATTTTAAAATAAAAATCATATAAAAATGAAAGAAAACGAAATTCAACTGCGATTGGATTGAATTTCAAATAAATTCCGACGCCCGCGCAAATTACAGATTTTTTTGCGTGTGCTTAATTAACCCGCCGTCATCTACAATCTGTAATAAAAAGTCCGGGAACGGCACGGTTTTGTATTCTTCGTTTTTAGTTAAGTTTTTAACAATTCCCGCGCCGAGGTCGACTTCTAAAATGTCGCCGTCGCTGATGCGGTCCGTTTCCGCACACTCGACGAGCGGTAAACCGACATTAATGGAATTGCGGTAAAAAATGCGTGCGAATGATTTCGCAATGACACAGCTGACTTGAGAGCCGATGAGCGCGAGCGGCGCGTGTTCGCGTGAGGAACCGCATCCGAAGTTGCTGCCGCCGACGACAATGTCGCCCGGCTGAACCTGCTTCACGAAGTCAGGGCGGACGCCGCAGAAGGTGTAGTGCGACAATTCCTCCGGCGTGTTAAGAATCAGGTAGGTGCCCGGAATAACAGCGTCGGTGTCAACGTCGTCGCCGAATTTGAAGGCCTTTCCCTTATAAGATTTATTTTCCATGATATTCACTTCAATGAATTCAGTTTTAATACATTCTTTGGAAAAACCAGATTGTTTATTAATCTTCCGTCGGATTTCGGCAAACCGAAAAATCAAAATTCATAAATAACTCAAAATAAGCCATAAATATAACTGATTTCCATTGTTTATTCATTGAAAATCATGAAAAATCATTCAAAAGATGAGTTAAATAAAATCAAACAAAAAAATCAAACAAAAAAATCAAACAAAAAAAATCAAACAAAAAAAATCAAACAAAAAAAAATCAAACAAAATAAAATCAAACAAAAAAAATCATTCAAAATAAAATCAAAACAAAATAAAATCAAACAAGATGAGATTCTGAAAATGAAATGGGATGCCAAACAGTATTTGAAATTTGAAAAAGAGCGTACACAGCCCGCCGTCGATTTGATCAATCGATTGACCTTAAAAAATCCGAAAAGAATATTAGACATCGGATGCGGCCCGGGAAACAGCACGCGGCTCATAAAAGACAAATATCCCGAAGCGTACGTTCTGGGAATCGACAAATCCCCCGAGATGATCGAAACTGCAAAAACAGATAATCCTGACATTGATTTTTTAATCGCCGATGCCGGAGAAGAATTGGAAAAAACCGGCAGCGGGTATGACATTGTTTTATCCAGCGCCGCGATACAATGGATTCCGAATCACAAAGAGCTGATGGTAAAAATGCTGTCTCTTCTCAATCCCGGCGGAATGCTTGCCGTTCAGGTGCCGCTGACAGATAAAATGCCGATGTATCAAAAAATCATGCCCGACTTGCTTGCATCGCCCGAATGGGGAAACGAATTCGCGGTCAAACGGTTTTTCCATACGCTTGAAGCCGAACAATATTACGATTTGTTTTCCGAAATCTCATCAGATTTCACGATGTGGGAGACGGTTTATTATCACAGGATGGATTCTTGTGAAAACATTATGGAATGGTACAGAGGAACGGGACTGCGACCGTATTTGGAGCAGCTGACACTTGAAAAAGCCGAACTGTTTGAAAAAGAAATTTGTAATCAATTGGATGAATATTATTCAAAACAAATAGACGGAGCAATAATTTTGAAATTTCCGAGATTGTTTTTCACGGTGAAATCCGATGAGATTTCTGAAAATAAATCATAAGAGACGATATGAAAATGACAAGCATGAAAATGACAATCAAGGACAAGGAAAAAGCATTGGAAACTTTCTTTAAAAATCATAAAAAAATATTGATCGCTTTCTCGGGCGGCGCGGACAGCTCGCTCCTTGCCGCTGCCGGCGCGGCTGCCGCCGAACACGCTGCCGACACTGACTCAATTATCCTTGCCGTCACGGTAAAAACAGAACTCATCTCAGATGCTGAAATTGAAAATGCGCGTTCTGTTGCCGATGAAATCGGAATCAGTCATTTGATTATCGGAAAAAAAATGTTAAACATTCCCGAAATCGAAAACAATCAAAAAGACCGCTGCTACGCTTGTAAAAAGGAATTGCTGACAACGCTTATGGAATACGCGGCTGAAAACGATTATGAAGCCGTTCTTGAAGGAACAAACTTTTCGGATAAATTAATGAGCGATGCCGGAACAGTTCCACGCCCCGGTTTTTCATTCATTTTAGAGCAAAAAGAAATTCAAAGCAAATTAAGCAAAGCAAATTACAGCGGACCGATTTTGATAACGCCGCTTTTAGATTTTGAAATTACAAAAGAAGACGTTCGAGAAATGCTGAAACGAAAGAAAATATCAACCGCGAATAAACCTTCAATGTCCTGTTTGGCAACGCGATTTTCATATGAAACTAAATTAGATCCGGCTCTTTTGAAAACGATTGACGCCGCCGAAAAAATGACGAAAGAAATCGGCGCAAAACAAATCCGAATCCGCGTTCATACGGATTCTGCCGGCAGAAATATCGCCAGAATTGAAGTCGGAGCCGATGAAGGGAAGTTTTTCTTTGACAAAAAAAATCAAAAAGCAGTCAGCGATATGATTTCATTTTTGAAACAAAACGGCTTTTCCTACGTGACCGCCGATTTGGAAGGATTCAGAAGCGGAAGCATGGATATTTGAACATGTTGAGTAATAATTGAATGGGTGGCAAAGTGACTGAGAAGAAAGAAGATAAAAATGTCATCATACGCCTCGCCGAAAAAACGGATGCGACGGCAATTGAAATCATTTTATCGACTTATTTTTTAGATCGTGATGACATTCCCCATAACCGTTTTTTTGTTGCCGAAATGAACAGGAAAGTAATCGGCTGCGCCGTTTTTGAAAAATTGAAATCTCAAAAAGAGAACTTTTGGTTTTATGAGATTCATACGATCGCCGTGATGCCGTCTTACAAAGGAAAAGGATACGGCAAACTTCTTTTAGACAGACTTTTATCGGAAATTAAAGAATTGATTTCAAACGAATCAATTTCGAAAGATGAAAAGATTTCAAGAATTGTTTTGACGAGGACGACGGCACCGAATTTTTTCATTCACGAAGGATTTGAAAAAGCCGATATTGAAAAAACAAAATATTGGAATGAATGCGTCCAATGCGATAAGATTGAAATATGTTCTCAAACAGTGCTTACCAAAGAAATTTAAAAACGAGATTCAATCAACGGAATCGAAATAATAAAACAAACATCGAGAGGAACAATTATGCTGACAATGGGAATCGTCAATATGTATGACAAAATCAAAATCGTAGACGCGCACTACCGCGCAATTGCAAGAGCGGCACCGATCTGCTACGCTTACGGCTTTTCTCTCGCGCTTTTTGACTTTCCGTTCAAAATGGACAAGGATGAACTCGTCGAATTCGTAATGGATAAAACCACAATCGGTGAATCCGGAAAATATTTGGATTTGCTCAATAAAGAACACCATTTGTTTGTCTCAGACCTTCCGCCGAAAGGTTTTCCCGCGCATTTCGGCTCGGTCGTGACGACAACTTCCAAACCGTATCCGCAAAAAGTGCTGACGCCGCTTGATGTCGCCGCCGGGAATATGCGCAAAAAATCGTATATGTTTTTGGTCGGCCTTGGCAGGAAAGGTCTTCCCAAAGATCTTTTTGAACGCGCCGAATATCATTTGGATATTACGACGAAAGGCATTTCATTAGAAACATGCACGGCAATCGGCGCGATTCCGACACAAATCAATGCTTTGACTTTTGCGCTGGAACAGAGACAGAAAAAATCGGAATCGGATTATGAGAAATATTGAAATTTGAAATAATGTTGAAATTGAAATAATGTTGAAATTGAAATAATGTTGAAACTTGAAATAATGTTGAAATTGAAATAATGTTGAAATTTGAAATATGTTGAAATTTGAAATAATGTTGAATTGGAATAATATTGAAATAAAAGAATCATCAAAAATCAGGTCGGAAAAATCATGCTTCAAGACATAAAACCGCATACGATTCGAAATGAATATCAAAACAAAAAGCCGGAAGATTCTGATTTTGTACTCATTTTTTGGAATGATTTCGTATATCTGAAAAACGGCGTTTTAGATGAAGCTGATAAATCCGACAAATCAAGTCTTAAAATTCCAAGTCTTAAGATTCCGAAATTTGATGATTTCTTGAAAATATTCCCGAAAATTAAAGATGACGCAAGATACATTTTTTCAATTGACGAAAAATCCTGTTTTCTTGTAAATTTGGAAACAGAAATTATAGCAGGAAAAATTGAAGACATGAAACTTCAAAGACTTCGAAACGTTCTCGGCTCCGAACCGGAAGTTTTGGATTTTGCCTGCGCAACCGCATTTCATCTCTCGAAATGGTACAAAACACATCAGTTCTGCAGCTGCTGCGGGAAAAAAATGAAACATGAAGAAGACGAGCGCGCGCTTTATTGTCCTCGCTGTGATTTCGTCGAATATCCGAAAATTGCGCCTGTGGTGATTGTCGGCGTCAGAGACGATGAAGAACTTCTTTTGGTGAAAAATGTCGGAGCAGCTGAATCCGGATACAAAAATTACGCGCTTGTTGCAGGCTTTGTTGAAATCGGTGAAACTTTAGAAGAAACCGTTCGCCGCGAAATGATGGAAGAAGTCGGGATTCGTGTTAAAAATATAACATATTACAAAAGTCAGCCGTGGGCATTTTCCGAATCCTTGCTTGCCGGATTTTTCGCGGATTTGGACGGAGATAAAACCATTCATTTGGATGAAAATGAATTATCGGAAGCGATATGGGTTTCCCGAAATGAAATTCCTGCGCCTGACTCGGTAATGAGTTTGACAGGAGATATGATTGAAGCTTTCCGAACGGGAAAAATAGAATGATGGTTAAGACAGATTGAAAACGACATCAGGGCCATTTTCGCGGCGTCAGGAAAATGTTCACAGCTAACGAAAACAGATTATTAGAAATAAATTATTAAAAACAAGTCATTAAAAAATGATTAAAAACAGAACAAAAAAGAAAAAACGAGATAAGAAATTCGTTTGAATTTCCTCGTTATTCCGAAAAAACACATTATAAGCGTCAAAGCGCTGTGACAAGCCATGCCAGCCCGAATATCGAAGCGAGCATGAATAATCTTGCGATTGTGATTTTTGTTTGATTGATTGTGCCGGGCGCGCCGAAAGACGCTTTTTCGATTGTAGTTTTATTTACAGTTTCTTTTGTACTGATGTTCTGCATTGACTGCATACTCTCATATCCTTTTGAGATAAAATGTCCCATATTCTTTTGAGATTTTTCATCACTGATTTAAAGATAATACAATAAATTTCATTGATTTATTGCAATATTTAATCGGTTTTGAATCTATATATAGCTTGCTTCATTCATTTTTTGATTGAAAATGCAATCAATTGACATTCCGACAAAACTTGTTTTTACAAAAAATCCGGCACTGGCGGAACGAAAATAAAGTGCATGCGGCTTAAAGGAATGCAAGCGGCCCAAACGAAATGTTGCGCCTGTGTTTGCTTTTGGAACAGTTTTTACAAAGTTTTCAAAGTTTCAAAGTTTCAATCTGATCTAATTAAGAAAGGCAGATTTTTTTTCATCTCATTTTTATTTTTAAAAAATGCATCTTCTTTTTGGTTATTTTTAAAATTCGTGCAGCTCGCGCGCGGCGGCCGTGGCAGCAAGCGGAAAAATGAATTGAAAAATTTCCAAAATTTAAATTCTGTTTATTCTGTTTAAATCGTCAATAAAACTTTAAAGAATTGAAAACTATTGATTCGATTATGCTCAGAAACTCTTACATCCACATGACCGGAATCGGCAAAGGTGTGGAAAAAAACATTTGGGATTTCGGAATTAATTCGTGGGACGAAGCCGTTGAAAAAATGGCCGACCTGCCGATCTCTCAAGCAAAAAAGAAAGCGGTTGAAACCGGAATTGATGATTCAACGGCTCATTTGAAAGAAAAAGATCACTGCTATTTCGCCCAAAACCTGCCGTCTGCGGAACATTGGCGCGCTTATTCCGAATTTTGCAAAGATGTTGCTTTCGTTGACATTGAAACAACAGGGCTTGCTCCCGGTCGGGATACGATTACCGTTGTCGGGATTTACAACGGAAAAGAAGCGAAAACATACGTTCAAGGCATTGACTTGGATGACATCGTTGACGAGCTTCCGAAATATAAAATGCTGATCACGTTTAACGGCGCTCGCTTTGATCTGCCGTTTATCAAACACGTTTTCCCGGAGATTGAATATAATCAGCTTCATATTGATTTGATGTATCCGCTCAAACGTATCGGCTACAGCGGCGGTCTCAAAAAGATCGAGCGTGAAATGGGAATTGTCAGAGGCGACAATATCAAAGACGTAGACGGCTGGGAAGCGGTTCGGCTGTGGCACCGTTACAAACGCGGCGATGAAGCGGCTTTGGATACGCTTTTGGAATATAACCGCGAAGATATTGTCAATTTGGAGACAATTATTGAAAAGGTGTATCCGAGTTTGATTCAGAATTGTAAATGTAAAGAAAAATAATCGGGAAAAATGAATCAGATTTGAAGAAACTGAGTGTTAACATAAAAATATTAAAAACAAATAGATATTAAAAAACAGATAGAGAAGCATTGGTAAATGAAAACATATATATACTTTGCAGGTTATGTAAGGTCTAACAGTACCTGCCGGGCCTCTCAGCGATGCACACTCGGCGGGTCATCCACATTTAATTTTTGAAACATTATCAGTGGTTAATTGATATTTTCAATAATTTGAATCTTTTTGGTCAAAATGCAGTACATAAAATCACCCCTATCTGTTTGCGATCAAATTTCATTGTTAAAAACAAGAGGTTTGATTATTAAAGATGAGGAGGCTGCAGAACACTTTTTTTATAACAATAATTACTATAGATTTCGAGGATATACATTTCCATTTCAAGAAAATGAAAACCCGACTCAGCCTTTTATCCGGCAAATTCATTTTGAAATGATTTTAGAATTATACTATTTTGACAGCGAACTACGGTTATTAATATTGAAAGCAATTGAAAAAATCGAACTCAGTTTACGTGCCCAAATAATTTATCAATATGCTCTAGGCCACCAAGACAGTCATTGGCATTTAAATTCGATACATTTTAAAGATAAAGAAAAGCACAAGTCGACAATCAAAAAAATATGTTCTGAAACTCAAAAAAGCAGTGAAGGGTCAATCAAATATTATTACAAAACATATACTAACCCGTCAGAACCTCCGTGTTGGTCGAGTTTGGAAGCAATTACATTCGGTCATTTATCAAATTTATTTTCAAATTTGAATTCAACTGACCCGTGTAAAAAAGCGATTGCAACTTATTTCGGGCTTCCTGCAACCCATATCCTTGAGAATTGGATACATTGTTTGAGTAATATTCGAAATATTTGTGCTCATCACAGCAGATTATGGAACAGGACAATATCTCCGAGAATTAAAATTCCGTTAAATACACATAATTTATTTATTAAAAACAAAAAAATCTATACGAATAAGATTTATGCAGTCTTATGTTGTATTCAATACGTGCTGAATACGGCAGATTCGGAAAATGAATTTAAGATTCAATTAAAAGAATTACTTGCAAAATATCCGTCCGTTGATATTAAATCCATGGGATTTCCGGTCAATTGGGAAGAAGAATTATTTTGGGAAACATAAAGAAACAAAAAGGTGAAAAAATGATTATTGTAACAACCGATTACATCAGCGGAAAAGAACTTGAAACGCTTGGTCTCGTTAAAGGCGCAACCATCCAAGCCAAAAATATCGGCCGCGATATAACCCAAGGACTCAGAAATATGGTCGGCGGCGAACTCAAAGCTTACACCGATTTAATGAATCAGTCACGCGAAACCGCTGTTCAGAGAATGATTGAGGATGCCGAAAAACTCGGCGCCGACGCAATTGTAAATGTTCGGTTTTCGACTTCTTCCATTATGCAAGGCGCTTCCGAAGTTTTTGCATACGGGACGGCTGTGAAGTTTAAGTGAATTTTTTAAAAAAAAGTTTTCACATATCAAGCTTTCTAAATATTTCAATTCAAAACTTATAAATATTTTTAGAAAATAGTGATTGTTAATAGAATCTAGTAAGCCACTCCACGATGCTTGCTAGGTCATAACAGAATCTGTCAAGAAAACCTTGGCAGATTCATCTACTTTTTATGGTAAAAATATGAGATACAGTAAGCCTGCTTTTACAATCCCCGACCAAATAAAAAAATTAGAAAAGAGAGGGATGGTTTTTAAAGATAAAACAATTGCAGAAGAGTTTTTATGTTTTAACAGTTATTACAGATTCAGCGGTTATACATATATATTTCAAGATCGGAGCAAACCGGCTCATTTGTTTAAACCGTCCGTTGATTTTGAAGAAGTATTTAACTTATATTCTTTTGATAATGAATTAAGATTACTTCTTTTAACTGAAATCAGAAAAATAGAAATTGCATTCAGAACTGTAATTATGAATGAATATGCTCAAAATTATAACAGCCATTGGCATCTTGATTTTGAATTATTCAAAGATTATCCCCATCATATTATGTTTTTGAATAAATTAATTAACAGCATTGATCCAAAAAGAGAAGACTTTTTGAAACATTATCAAAAGAAATACACCTCGCCGCAAATTCCTGCATCATGGATGTGCTTTGAAATAATGAGCATGGGTCAGCTTTCATCATTATATAAGAATTTGAATGATACAAAAAAAGGCAAAATTGATATTGCAAAAACATTTGGATTAAATAAAAGCATTCTTTTCAGCAGTTGGATACATGGAATCAGTATTGTTCGAAATATATGTGCACATCATGGAAGACTTTGGAATAAATCGATTCCTGTAAATTTTATAAATTTAAATGAAATGAAAAATCAATTTATAATGATTATACCCGCAAATCAAAATAAAATATATGTACCGATTTGCTGCATTCAATATTTATTAAATATAATAGAGCCGCAAAATGATTTTAAAATAAAGCTCAAAAACTTATTGTTAAAATATCCGTCAATTGATTTAGATGCTATGGGATTCCCAAACGGATGGGATAAAGAAATGTTTTGGCAATAAAAAGTTTACAACTTATCAATTAAATTTTTTTAAAAAACGATTTTTGAATGTTCAGATTTAAGCGACCTGAACATTCTGTTTTAAGCCCCGTGCGTGATTTGAACACGCGACCTGCTGATTACAAGTCAGCCGCTATACCCCTAAGCCAACGAGGCGCTTTGAAGTATCCCTTACATACAATTCATAATTAATAAATTTTATGGGGGAATTTGACAAAATGACTGCTTTTTTAAAGGATTAAACCGATTTGGCTTTAAATGAAAATTTAAATAAAAATAAAATCGAAAAAATGAATGAACTTTCTAATTCTCATTATAAATAAATATTAAAAACTAAATTCATAAAAAGTTTAAGCGGGAAAAATATGCGGCAAAAAATATCAGCGATCGGGAAAAAACTCGTCGAATCCGGATTGGTTGAAGCAAATTTCGGAAACATCAGCGTTCGGTCGGGTTCGGGAAATTCATTCATCATTACAAAAACAAAAACGGCGCTTGATGAAATCGATGAGGGCGGCGTGATTGAAGTGCCGATCTTTAATGACGAAGCTGACACGATGACGGAGCCGGCGGTTGCCGCGGCAATTGAAAAAACAGCGTCTTCGGAAACGCCCGTTCACCGCAGAATTTATCGGGAAACAAATGCGAAAGTGATTCTTCACGCGCATTGCCCGTATTCCGTTGTGATGTCGCTTTTGGAATTTGAAGCGGGCAACGATGCTGTTATTCCCGTTGACAGCGAAGGAAAACTCTTTTTAAAAGAAATTCCGATCATCAGCGGCGGCATCGGAAGCGCAGAACTCGCGGAAAACGCGGCGGCAGCGTTCAAGAACGGAGAAACGAAAGGCGTCATCATCCTCGGTCACGGAACGATTGCAATCGGCGACAATTTGGAAGACGCTTATCATATAACGGCGCAGCTTGAACATTCTGCGAAAATCAAATATATGTATGCCAAAGCGAAAAATTTGTTTTGATTATTTTAATTATTTTATTTTGTGTTATTTTTATTTTTTTGATTTTAATTCTGCTTTAAATAATTCTTTAAATTTTAAAGCGATTGAACGAAATTGTTATTTATTTATAGGTAAAGAAATAAGTATAGATATTAAAACGAGAAGAGGAAATATAATCAATGGCCGCTAATTCGCTCAGACCGTACGTTGCAGAAATTATTGTCGATCCGATTGCAAAAATATTCATCAAAATCGGCATCTCGCCGAACACACTCTCAATCGTATCATGCATATTTTCAATTTTTGCCGGCGTTTTCTATTACATTGCAGGCGACGATTATTTCGGTTTTCAGGCACCTTATTATTTCCTTTTGGTCGCAGCGATTTGTGTTTTAATCAATTCGGGATTAGACGCGCTTGACGGCGCTGTTGCACGCCTTCGCGGAATCGCAGGCAAGAAAGGCGATTTTTTGGATCATGTCATTGACCGCTACGCTGATGTTTTCATCATTTCCGGTATCATTTTCGGCGGGTTCTGCCCGTGGTGGATCGGATACATCGCACTTGTCGGCGTTCTCTTAACAAGCTACCTCGGGACGCAGGCGCAGGCGATGGATATCGGCAGATATTACGGCGGCATCATGGGACGCGCCGATCGTCTGATCATCATTTTGATTGCAACCTTCTTGGATTTCGGCTACATTTTCATAAACGGACATCCTGCCGCATACGGCGGCTTTTGCTTCCTCGGATGGTCCATGATAATTATCGCGATCGGCTCACATATTACAGCATTCCAGAGAATTTATCACATTTGGAAAGCATTAGACAAAGAAGACAAAGCGGCAGCCGCGGAATCAAAAACAGAAACTTGAATCAATGAAAAACAAGATGAAACAATTAAAACCGAAAAGATACAAAATTAAAAACTGAAAAGATATAAAATTAAACATTTTTTAATTTTTAACAATTATAGCAATTATAACATTTTTGAAAAACAATGTCTCAAAATATCGATTTCAAATATTTGGACCATGTCGCAGACATCCGATTCATTGCGTACGGAAAGACTTTGGAAGAAGTCTTTGAAAACGCCGCGCTTGCGACACTTTCCGTGATCGCCGACATTTCAACGATTCAGCCGCAAACAGAATTTGAAATCGAACTTAAAACCGTCGATTTGGAAAATTTGATGGTTGATTTTTTGTCGGAACTGCTGTTTTTGTTTGACGCTGAAGAAACTGTTCTCGGCGCCGTTTCCGTAAAAGAGGTCGGATCAAAAAAAGAAAACGGCGAAGAGATTCGGTTTATAAAAGCCGTCGTGTCGGGCGAGCCGATGGATTCCGCAAAACATAATTTCAAAACAGAAGTCAAAGCCGTCACATACAACGGAATTCGCGTTGAAAAGACAGCAGGCGGATTTGAAGCAGAAGTCGTTTTAGATTTGTAATCAAATTTTCAATTCTCATTTGCAATTCTCATTTGCAATTGTCATTTGTAATTATCATTTGCAATTACCGATTATCTGTCATCAGCGTTTCTTTTTTCGGCAGGCGCAAAGCCGACAAACATTTTAAATGAAAGAAATGAATCACTGTTATTAATCATCAAGTGAATCAATTTATTAAATCGACATTTCAGTTTTATAATCATTCAGTTTTACAATTAATATTCAAATATTCAATTTTTTACAATCATTCAATCTAATATTCAATTTAGGGAAAATTATGTCAAATCAAAATAAAGAAAAAAACGAATCGGATGTCACCGACGAACTCACTCGCGTCAACGACAACATTTGGGACATTCCAAAAACGCATGCATACGGGATGAATGTCCCCGGCAGGCTTTTTTTATCGGAAAAATTAATGGGAACGATTGACAAAGAAACGATTAACCAGGTGGCAAACGTCGCGATGCTGCCGGGAATTTTAGATTATTCGATGGCAATGCCCGACGTCCATCTCGGCTACGGTTTTACGATCGGCGGCGTTGCGGCTTTCGATGATGAAGAAGGCGTCATCAGCCCGGGCGGCGTCGGCTTTGACATCAATTGCGGCGTTCGCTTAATGAAAACAAATCTTCAAAAAGAAGACGCGATTCCGCACATCAAAACACTGACCGAGAATTTATTTCATAAAATTCCGTCAGGCGTCGGCTCAAAAGGTGAATTTAAAGTGACCGACACCGAATTGACGGAAGCGTTTCTGCACGGCTCACAGTGGGCGGTTGAAGCCGGATACGGAATCGAAAGCGATGCAAAAAATTGCGAGTCGCTCGGTTTTATGGAAGGCGCAGCACCCGAAAAAGTCGGAACCAAAGCCAGAAAAAGAGGAAGACCGCAATTCGGGACGCTTGGCAGCGGAAATCACTTTTTGGAAATTCAATACATTGACAAGATTTACGATCCTGCCGCTGCTGCCGCTTACGGCTTGTCCGAGGGGCAGGTGACAGTGATGATCCACTGCGGCTCCCGCGGCGCCGGTCACCAGATTTGTACAGATCATTTGCAGACGCTGAACCAAGCTGTAAAAAAATACAAAATCAATGTGCCCGATATGCAGCTTGCCTGCGCGCCGGTCAAATCCAAAGAGGCGCAGGATTATTTTGACGCGATGAAATGCGGCGCGAATTACGCGTGGGCGAATCGTCAAATCATTATGCACTGGACGCGCGAAGTTTTTGAACAATTCTACAAAAAGGACACCGACGCGCTCGGTATGGAATTGCTTTACGATGTCGCGCACAATATCGCGAAATATGAAACGCATGTGGTCGACGGTAAAAAACAGGATGTTTACGTTCACAGAAAAGGCGCAACACGCGCATTTCCTGCGGGACACCCCGAAGTTTTGCAGCAGTACAGAGATGTCGGCCAGCCGGTTTTGATTCCGGGAAGCATGGGAACGCCTTCGTTTATTTTGAAAGGCGGGCCGAATTCGATGTCGCTGTCATTCGGCAGCGCTTGCCACGGCGCGGGGCGCGTGATGGGACGCGGCAAAGCAAAAGACAGCATGAGCGGAGAAGCCGTTCAGGAAGAGCTGGCAAAGCAGGGCATTACGGTCAGAGCCGAAAGAGCATCCGTCATCGCCGAAGAAGCGCCGAGCGTTTACAAAAACAGCGACGATGTCGTTGACGTTGTGGACAGTCTCGGAATTGCTCAAAAAGTTGCCCGCCTGATTCCGATCGGTGTTATTAAAGGCTGAAAAATAAAAATGAAAGGAAGAAAAACATAACAAAAACAATCAAAAACAAAAAAATAATCAAAAAATAGAAATCAGCAAAAATGAAAAAATCATAAAAACGATAAGGAGAGGGAAAAATGAAAGTTGAAGAGATCATTCCGCAATATTACGATTCCAATATTTATATCATCAATCGAAAAATCATAATCGATACCGGTATGACGGAAGATTATGTTCTGCGATGCATCGAAGAAGTGATGCCGATTGAAGAAATTGAACTCATTATTTTAACGCACGCGCATTACGATCACAGCGGCTGCGCAAACGCGATTTTAAGCCGAAGCAATGCGAAACTCGCCATTCACGAAGCCGACGCGCCGTTTTTATCCGAAGACAATTTATCGGGCGCGTTGAATTTCGGAAGCAGAGCGTCCTGTTCCCCGCCGGACATCACGTACAAAGGCGGCGAAATGATTGCAATCGGCCCGAATGAAGAAGGCGTTGAAGAGTATTTGGAAGTCATTCACACGCCGGGACATACCGTCGGCTGCATTTGTTTATATGAAGCGAATTCAAAAACGCTTTTTTCGGGCGATACTGTTTTTTCTGACGGCGGAATCGGCCGAACGGATTTTAAAATTTCGGCCGCCGAAAAGATGACGGAATCCATTGATAAGCTGACGAAATTGGATGTTGAAAATTTATGTCCGGGACACGGGCGCCCGACAATCGGAAACGCAAATCGGTCGATAGAATTATCAAAAATGATGTCCTCCCGAATGAATCCTTAACGTCTTATTTAGGAAACAGGAATTTGGAATTATACAAATTGAAATGAGATTAAAGTGATTTATAAAGTGAATCTTTAAATGAAGAGAATGAATTAAGAAGAACGATCAAAAACGAGTAAATTAAAAAACGAATAAATTAAAAGAAGAGACGGGAAAATGGAAGAAGCAAATAAGAAATCGGAGAAGAATAAACCTGCGCGCCGAACCGGAACGCTCGGGACGGTCAGCAAGGTAGAAGTCGGAAAAGCCGACAACCGCAGAACAATTATCGGTCTTGAAAAGGAAGCCGGAAGAATGGGCGCGGACAAATCAAAAATTGTCATTCAAAAAGATGAAAAGAAAGGCAAAAATGATTCAAAAACGAAAGAAGAAAAACCGAAGAAAGTGATCGGACAGCTCGGTGTCAAAAGCGCGGGATTTAAAAGTGCAGACGTGAGAAGTGACGGCGGGAGAAATGCCGGCTTTAAAAGCGCAGGTTTTAAAAGCGCAAACGCGAAGACTTCCGAACCGAGCCGCTTTGAATGGAAATCTGCCGCATCCGGCAGACGCGATGATGACGATTACAAATTCGATGACAAGAAGAAAGGAAGAGACGGCGGCAGCAGAGAACGCAACGGCAGAGACGGCAACAGTCGAGGCGGCGACAGTCGAGACGGCAACAGTCGAGGCGGCAGTAACAGAGACAGCAGCGGTCAAAATCGATCGGATCGAAGCGAGTCAAAAAAAAACGAAATTAACGGGGAATACCCCGAAAAAAAGGTGAATCATTTTTTTGAGAAACGCCGGCAAGAAGCTTTGAAAAGAGCCGGCGACTTTTTACCGATGAGTCTTGAAGAAGCCCGGCAGAAAGGCTGGGACGAACTTGACATCATTTTAATTACGGGCGACGCTTACGTCGACCACTCGGGTTTTGGAACGGCGATCATCGGCCGCGTATTAGAACATGCGGGATTCCGCGTCGGCGTCATTGCTCAGCCCGATTGGACAAGCAAAGACGCTTTTGAAGTTCTCGGAAAACCGAGACTGTTTTTCTCTGTCAGCGCGGGCAATGCCGATTCTCTTGTCAACAATTACACGCCTCTTCTTTACAAACGTGAAAGCGATATGTACTCGCCCGGCGGGCAGCCCGGACTGCGCCCGGATCGCGCCGTCATCGCCTACGCAAACCGCCTCCGCCAAGCGTATCCTGACATTCCGATCGTTGCCGGTGGCATTGAAGCATCGCTTCGGCGCTTTGCGGAATTCGATTATTTGTCCAATGATGTGCGCCAATCCGTTTTAGCCGATGCGCCTGTTGATTTGATCGTTTACGGCATGGGCGAACTTCAAATCAAAGAAATTGCCGCCCGAATGAACAGCGGCGAAAAGATTTCCGAAATCAGAGATATTTCGGGAACAGTTTGGAAAATGCCCGTCCGCGAATGGAAAAATATCAAAAATCAAACAGAAAATGATTCCAAATCTGAAATGAATGATTCCAAATCTGAGATGAACGAATCAAAATCTGAGCCGGGATACGAATCCAAAAGAGAAGCTGAGCATGAATCAGAATATTCAAAGTCATTAAAAAGCGATTCATATATTGAACTTCCGAGTTTTAGCGAAGTTTCCGAAAACAAAGAGCAGTATGCGCGCGCTTTTAAAATTATTTATGAAAATCAAAATCCTGTTTCGGGAAAAAAACTTGTGCAACCGCATCCGAAAACCGTTATCATTCAAAATCCGCCGATGCGCGAATTAACGGAGGCTGAAATGGATGAAGTTTATGAATTGCCGTATCTTCGATTGGAACATCCGTCTTACGAAGAAGGCGTTCCCGGTTTGGATGTTGTCAAAAATTCCATTACAAGCCATCGCGGCTGCTTCGGCGGCTGCTCTTTCTGCGCCATTACGCAGCACCAGGGACGCGCAATCAGCAACCGAAGCGAAGAATCCATCATCAGAGAAGCTGAAACGATTATCGATTCGCCTGATTTCAACGGCATCATCAACGGAATCGGGGGACCGAGCGCCAATATGTACGGCATGAGCTGCCCGACATGGGAGAAGAAAGGCGCCTGCACGCACAAAAACTGTTTGGTTCCGACTGTCTGCCCGTCACTGAATTCGAGTCATGACAGACTTTTGAAACTTTTAAAAACGCTTCGAGAAATGCCTGATGTCAGAAAAGTGCTGACGGGATACGGCGTCAGATTCGATTTGGCGATTCAGGATGACGGTTATTTGGAAACGCTTTGTCAATACCACGTCGGCGGACAGCTGAAAGTAGCGCCCGAACATTTCTGCGACAACGTAACGGCAGCCATGAGAAAGCCGAACCGCGCCGCTTTTGAAAAATTTGAGAAGAAATTCAAAGAAGTCAACAAAGATCTCGGATTAAAACAGTTTTTAGTGACATTCCAAATTTCGGGACACCCGGGATGCACGATGGAAAACGCTGTTGAAATGGCGGAATACATTCGTGACAACAACCGCTACACTGAACAAGTCCAGGATTTTACACCGACACCGATGACGATTTCAACGTGCATGTTCCATACGGGACTTGATCCGTTTACGATGGAAGAAATTTATGTTCCGGTGACGAGAACGGAAAAGAAAATGCAGCGCGTTTTGCTTCAATTCAGAAATCCGGACAATCGTGAAATGATTCAAAAAGCGCTGGAAACTGCCGGAAGAGAAGATTTGATCGGCAGCGGTCCGCATTGTTTGGTTCCGGCTTCACGTAACCGTTATAATAATTATTATTAAAAGATTAAAATTCTTTATTATGACGTGAATATTAAATAGAGTCAATGCATTTAAAATTCAAAATTTAAGAACAGGGTCAAAATGAAATTAGAATACAAAGTCATCATTTTATCAGTCCTCGTCGGCGTTTTGTTTATTGCGGCGGAATTGTTTTCAAGATTCGTCGCGGCCGATCCGGAGACGGCAGATTTTACTGAAATGCTGAAATTTTTATTTGAACCGATGACGACAAACGAAGGACTGTTTTTAAATTTAGTGATTCTGCTTCTTTGTTTTGTATTCGGCGTTTTGCTTGCGCGCCTGATTAATCAGGTTTTGAAAGCAAAAGGTGTTGCAAAGCAAACTGATATTGAAAAAAATATGATTTTAGATGCTGTTCCCGAAATTGTTATTTACATGACAAATGAATACAAAATCAAATGGGTCAGCCGCTCATTTTATACGGAAACAAATTTGACAGAATCCGATATTGTCGGAAATTCCATAAAAGAATTAGGAGACCGGCTGTTTCCGTCCGAAACTATCAATGTAATGTTTGAAGAATTTCTTGAAAAGAAAGACATTGCTTCTGAAATCAAGAGTTTGAAAGGCAAATATTGGCAAGTCATTTCAAATGTCGCCAAAAATGATGACGGTGAAGTCACCGGATATGTTTTGCTCGCAATCGATATTACGGCAAACAAGCGCGACGAAGAAATGAAACGCATCTCTTACGAGCGTTTGGAAGCAAACATTGAACAGTTCGCAACCGTCATTGACAACATCAGAAACCCGCTCTCAAGCGTTGTTTTGCTGGCCGAGACTTCGAGAGACCCGTACGCTTCAGAGAAAATCATCATTCAGTGCGATGAAATCGAAGAAGTTATTGCAAAGCTTGACGAAGGCTGGGCAAATTCCGAAGAAATCCGCAATTTCCTGAAAAAACATCTGTAAAACAATTCGCCGGATGTTTTTCATTTTATTTTTTTAAAAACCGGTTTTCTTTTGGATTATTTTTTTGAAAAACGCAGTTTTCTTTTGAATTATTTTTTGAAAAATTGTGCCGTTCGCGCGCGGCGGCAGCAGCCGGAAAACGGATGGCGGCTGCGATTGCAATAAATCACTGAAATAAAAAAATGCAGAAGAACTGAAAATGCATGATTTTTAAAATTATTTTTCAATCGACATTCTGATCAATTCAACCAAATCAATCACGGGAATGTCGCCTCCCGCATCTCTTAAATTGCGCAGGCAAAGCGGACAGGTCGTGACGATATAATCAACGCCGCTTGGAACGTCTTCCAATCTTCTTTTGGCCATTGCCAAAGACAAATCATTAAAGCCCGAGCGAACGCCGCCGCCGCCGCCGCAGCATCTTGACTTTTCTCGAATTGTTTTCATTTCGATCAAATTGTCTTTGCCGACGATTTCATAAATGAGTTCGCGCGGCTCATCAAAAACGTTATTGTGGCGCCCGGAATGACACGGATCGTGATAAGTGATTTTCAAATCAAGCTTTCCGAGTCCCGCTTTTTTCAAATCTTCCAAATGAGAAACAAGATATTCAGAAACGGTAACGACTTTGATGCCGTCAAGATCGTAATTGTTTTTAAGCGTGTTGTAACAGCCGGCGCAACCTGCAATAATCGTATCCGCGCCGCTTTTTTTGATTTGTTCAATATTGTGTTTCATCAAATCGTTTGCTTCGTTAACAAACCCGAGGCGGAGAAGCGGAGAAGCGCAGCAGTTTTCATCTTCCAAAAGCCCGACACCCATTTTGCTGAGAATTGTGTATGTATTGACAGCGGTTTCAGGATAGCGGTAAGCGTCTAAACAGCCGACAAAGTAAACGGCTTTCGGATTTTCGGGGACAGCCAGTCCTGTTCCTTCCAGCCAGCCGCATCTTGAGCCGGAATCGCCGAGCGTGTTGGCGTATTTTGTCACTGTGTCGCGGATTTTCATCTGCGTCGGCGTCATTTTGCCTGCGGCGACTAATCCGCCGCGTGCGCCTTCAACCAAATCGGGCGGGTGAACACCTGCGGGACAGGCAACCGTGCAGTAACCGCAAGTCGTGCATGTGTTGATGCTGTCAAAAACGGAGTCGTCCGTTAAATTTCCTTCATAAATGTCGCGGATAACTAAAATGCGGCCGCGCGTGTTTTTGGATTCGCGGCCGGTCTGCTCAAAAGCAGGACAGACCGAGCGGCAGTTGCCGCAGGAAACGCAGCGATATAAATCTCGTTTATCCACTGATTCAAAAGCCATAACTCTCAAAACCCTCTCTTAAAATCGTTTTTATAATTCAGATTAATTCTATTTTTAAAGTCTTAAAGTCTAAAGTTTTAAAGTCCCAATTTGTTTTAAAGTCCCAATTTTCCCGGATTTAAAATCCCGTTCGGATCAAGCGCTTTTTTAATCGCTTTCATCACTTCAAATGCGGGACCGCATTGTTTTTCCAAATACATGCCGCGAGCGGCGCCGATGCCGTGCTCGGAGCTGACGGTTCCGCCAAGCTCAATGGCTGCCAAATGCAGTTTGTCGGCGGCGATGTGAAGTTTTTTCCAATCGTTTTCGTCTAAAACGTCAATGAACAAGCCGACGTGGACTGTTCCGTCGCCGACGTGCCCGTAAATCATCGGCGTGATGCCGACTTCATTTGTAATTTCATAAACTTTTGAGATCGCTTCCGGCAATTTCCGAATCGGAACACCCAAATCTTCGCCCGCGTAAACGCGCGTTTTTGTCGGGTCCAATTTGGAAACGGCGGCGCCGACCATTCTGCGGGCGTCCCAGATTTCTTTCATTTTCGCGGGATCATCCGTAATCAAGATGCTGCTTGACATTTCTTCGCAGGCTTTTGCAAGCATTTCCGCAGATTCGTCAACAGCGTTTTTGCTGCCGTCCACTTCAAATAAAACGACGTCGCCGTCGCGCGGAAAAATGATATTCGGATCTAATTTTGTCAGAACCGAAACAGATGTTTTGTCTAAGATTTCACAGGCGGACGGAATAACGCCGGCTGCAAAAACACGGGAAACGGAAAGCCCTGCCGATTCTGGAGACGGAAAAGAGACCATGACCAATTTGCGGGCTTGCGGAATCGGCGCGATTTTTAAAACGGCTTTTGTGATAATTCCAAGCGTTCCTTCCGAGCCGACATAAAGACGGGAAAGATCGTAGCCGGCGGATGATTTCAAACAATTGCGCCCCGTTTCAATAACGGTGCCGTCGGCGAGAACGACTTCTAAATTCAAAACGTAATTTTTGGTCGTTCCGTATTTGACGCAACGCATTCCGCTTGCGTTGTTTGCGATTTGGCCGCCGATTGTACAAGTGGCAGCACTTCCCGGATCGGGCGGGAAAAAGAAGCCGTACGGTTTGAGCGCTTCGTTGAGCTTGTCGGCAATCAGACCTGCTTCGACCGTGACTTGAATATTGTCAATGTCGATGCTTAAAATGCGATTCATTTGCGACAGATCCAGCAGGATGCCGCCTTGTACGGGAACAGCGCCTCCGGCCATTCCGGTTCCCGCGCCGCGCGCCGTGACGGGAATCAAATGAATGTTTGCGTAAGCTAAAATTTGAGAAACTTCTTCTGTTGTGTGCGGAAAAAGAACGTAATCGGGTTTTCCTTTGATTTGGGAGCCGTCGGCTGCGTAACAGCAAAGCTCGGCGGGCGCGTTCGTTGTTCGTCCGACACATATTTTTTTGAGTTCTTCGAAATGATCCATAAATTTACTGACCGTTTGCAATAATTTTGCAGTTATGCGATTATGATGTAAAAAATAAAATAATAAAATTTATGAATGATAAAAAACGCATGCGAAATGCAATTTATATTCTGTTTGCATTTTCATGTTGATTCATTATTTATATTTTATTATGTGACGTTTTTGAGAAGAAAAATCAAATGTCATGAATAGAGCGACTGAGCCTGATTTGAAAGTTTGGAATTGTTATTGTTTTATCATAAATGTCATAACAAATCACAAAATAAATCGAAACTTGAAATCATAAAACAAACCGTCATCTGAAACACAGAGACGGCATTCGCTGTCCGTTAAAAATAAAAAAGTATGAATCATAAAAATGATTCAAATTATTTTTTTGCAGGTGCTTTTTTTGCTGCTGCCGTCTTAGCTGCAGGTTTTGCTGCTGCTCTTGTTGCGGCCGGTTTGGCTGCGGGTTTTGCTGCTGCTTTTGCGGGCGCTTTCGCTGCAGGTTTTGCAACTGTTTTGGCTGCTGCCGTTTTAGCTGCAGGTGCAGGTTTTGCTGTTGCTCTTGCTGCCGTCGTCTTGGCTGCAGGCTTTGCTGCTGCTTTTGCGGGCGCTTTAGCTGCCGTTTTGGCGGCGGGCTTTTTCATTTTTGCAATTTCTTCTTCGACTTCTTCTTCGCCTTCTCTGTAGAATTTCAATTCATCGGGCTGAAGTTCGCGAAGCAGACGCAGGAATTCTCCGGCATGAACTTTTTCTTCGTTGGCGATGTCGATCAGAACGTCTTTTGCGAGTTCGTTGTCTGTTGATTCTGCGAGCTGTTCATAAAGCTGAATGGCTTCGTACTCGGCGGACACCATAAAACGAATGGCGCGAACGAGTTCTTCATGCGTCAGCTTACGGCCGCTTTTAAGGCCGGCAAAAGGATTACCGAATTCTGGCATAATTATAAAATTGCATTGATGGTATAAATATTTTATATTAAAATGCAGAAATATTTTGGTATCCCGAATACAAAAACGGAAAAAAACAAAAAAAACAAAGAATGAATATTTGTAATAAATATGTAATAAGTGTTGTAAAAATTAAAGTGTTGTAAAAAATATTGTAAATATTTTAGCGTGATAAAATGCCGGAAAAAAGAAGATGTGATTGGGCGAGGTTGCCGATAGAAGAAAAGTATCATGATGAAGAGTGGGGAAAGCCGCTTCATGATGAAAAAATGCTTTTTGAAATGCTGATTTTGGAAGGGCAGCAAGCAGGTTTGAGCTGGACAACAATTTTGAAAAAGCGCGAAGCAATGCGAGAAGCGTATGATAATTTTGATCCCGAAATTATGAAAGATTATGATGAAAAAAAGGCGGCTGAATTGCTTTCAAACGCCGGAATCATCAGAAATCGATTAAAAGTGAAAGCTGCCGTGACCAATTCAAAAGCGTATTTCAAACTGGTTGAAAAACACGGTTCGCTGGACGAATTTATGTGGGCTTATGTTGACGGCAAACCGATTCAAAACCGTCCGAAAACGAATTCGGAAATCCCCGCAAACACGGAACTTTCTGACCGAATCAGCAAAGATTTGAAAAAATTAGGTTTTACGTTTGTCGGCTCAACGATCATTTACGCATATATGCAATCGATCGGCATGGTAAATGATCATTTGGAAAGCTGCGAATTCTGCGATGAGTAAAATAAAAATTGGATTGCGTTTGCATCCGGCAGCGCCGCGCGCGAATGGCTCCATTTTTCATTTGATTTTCAAACTTGTCCTTCATTTTTGTTTTATTTTTGGATGAAACCTAAACATCCAATTTTCAAAATCGGTGAACATGAACGCCCAATAAAATCCTAAAAAAGATAGATTTTATTAAAAAATTGGCGTTCCGTTTTTGAATTAATTTGATAAAGATGATGTTTCAACCAATTTTAGATTGAATAAAAATTCAAAAACCGCCCCCTCCAACGACGCGTTTCCGAAGCGCAGCGGAGGAAAGAAGGAGTTGGAGATTCTAACCATACGAAACGAAAAATTAGAAACTGCCTGATTTTTCAGCTGTGTTCGGCTCCTGCGAAGTGTGTTCTTGCGACTGTCTTTTGCTGTCGGCTCCGGCTAAGCCTGCCAATCTGCAACTGTCTTTTAGTGTTGCTGCTGTCAATCAGGTTTCTGTTTCCGCTGCTACCTACAGGTTTCTGTTGCCGCCGCTACCTACAGGTTTCTGTTTCCGCTGCTACCTACAGGTTTGCGCTGGCAACTGCGCCCGCCGTCACGCGCGAATCGCCGCATTTTCATTTGATTTTCAACCCGGCCCCGTATTTTTAATTACTTTCAAACTCGACTCCCGCTTTTTAATTGAATTTCCATCCCAACCCCGTTTTTTCATTGAATTTCACAAATCAAATGAGAGTTTTTTTATTCAATGACACGGTTTAAAAGTCCATGACAAAATTCTTTGAAGTCGATGACCGAGACGGACCGGCTCGCATCGGAAAACTTTACATTTCAAAATCAAATAATACCGCCGAAAAAGCGGCGGCTTCTTTTATTCAAACACCTTATTTGATCAATTCATCCAAACTCGCCGCCGGAGAACTTCCGATAAAAGATTTGGGAACACTTTGGGAAACAGAAACAGGCGATGACAAAGTTGATGAAAAAATCGAAAGCGTTTTTTCAAACATTTCCGAATTCGAATCCGAACCCGAGTCCAAACCCAAATCCGAATCCGAACTTTTAATCCTGCCGAGAAATCAATACACGCTGACATATCCCGAAGAAGATTATGAAAAACGTCAACAGAAAGTGTATGAAAAAATCAATGAAAAAGAAATTATCGGAAAATGTCCGACCGCTGCTGTTATTCGTCCCATAAAATATTCAAAAACAATTGAATCGGAAGAGTGTGTTTGCGGTGATGAATGCGGACGGGAAGAAAAAACTGCGGGAAAAGAGATTTTTGCCGTTGAAAAAACAGGATCCGATGTATATATTATGGAAAGCGCCGGCTCTTTTGATGATGATTCAATCGGTTTCTTTGAAGCTTTCTTAAACGTCAAAGAAAGACTTCCCGCCGACACCGCTCTTTGGCTTCCGAATTTGGCAACACCTGAAAATGCTGCCGTTTTGATTTATTTAGGCGCCGACATTTTAGATACAACCCGCGCCGAAGTCGGCGGATATTCCAACAAATATATGACAAGCGCCGGAACTTTTTTCTTAGAAGACATGACCGAACTTCCCTGCCGATGCGGCGCATGCACCGGATTGACGGCAAAAGAATTGAGAGAAATGCCGGCATCCGAAAGATACGTTTTGCTTTCAAAACACAATGTCAATGCGCTTGAAGCGGAAATCACGCTTGTTCGCGAAAAAATCAGGAGAGGAGCGCTTCGTGAATATATCGAAGGACAATGCCGCGTCCGAACCTGGCTCACCGGACTTCTTCGTCTCTTTGACAGCAGTCCGCTTGCCGAAAAGACGGCGCCGACATTTCGAAGAGAAACGATTTACGCAACGACAGCCGAATCCCAAAACCGCGCAGAAATCCGGCGCTTTGCCAATCGAATAATGGAAAATTATGAAGCGCCGAAAAAAGAAATTCTTGTGATTTTCCCGTGCTCGTCAAAGAAGCCGTATTCGATTTCGGCATCACATCAAAGATTTATTCAATCCATCGAACGCAACCGCAAATATGTCAACGAATTGATCATCACATCGCCGATGGGAATCATTCCGCGCGAACTTGAATTGACATATCCCGCCGCTCATTACGACACGACCGTAACGGGACATTGGGATTTGGAAGAACGCGCGTGGGTCGGCGGTCTTTTGGAACAATATTTGATCAAAAATAAAGATCTTTACAAACACATTATCGCTCACGTCGAAGGCCCGTACCGTGAAATATGCGAAGCGGTCTCCGCGAAACTCGGCATTTCCATGACTTATACAGTTGAAAGAAGCCCCGCGTCGCAAGCGAGTTTGAAAAATTTAAGAACCGCCGTTGATAAAATCGTTGAAGAAGCAACGCCCGTAAAAGAATCCGAGACACACAGACCGCGCCCGAATTTATTGAAAAGAGGCGGAACGGAAGAAAAAATGGATCAGACAAAAGCAATTGCGAGATACCAGATCGGACCGCTTGCAGACGCGCTGTTTACGGAAGAGACGACAATCAAAGGAAACTTTCCCAAATTCATGCTTTTGGACGATAAAACACAGCTCGCCGTTTTGGTGCCGCAGTTTGGTCAGCTTGCATTTTCAATTGCCGCCGCCGAAAAAATAATCAAATCGGACAAATATGACGGTCAATATACCGTTACCATTGATAATTTCCTGCCCAAAGGTTCGCTGCTTGCGCCCGGAATCGTTGAAGCGGACCCGGCGATTCGCCCCGGCGATGATGTCATCATTCTCGGCGAAAATGTGATCGGCGTCGGAAAATCGAAGATGTCCGGCATTGAAATGAATTCGTCAACAAAAGGCGTTGCTGTTTTGCCGAGACATACAAAATACATCAGAGAAGAAGGGAATTAAAAAGAAAAATTAATGATTAAAAATAAGATTATTATTCGGAAACGATTTTCCAATTCATTTCTTTTATTTGTTTTTCAAAATCTTTCCGACCATTTTTAATTATTCTTTCAATTTCTTTTTTCTCTTCTTCAGTATGTTCGGGAGCTTCTCCGACATATGTAAAAATTTCAGAAAATGATTCCTTGTGCATAATCAACTCTCCTTTCTTCAATAGTGAATACAAGTGTTTCATGATATTTTACTGTTTTCGATATTTTAGACTATGCGCCTGCAATTTCAATGGAGCCGAAGGAAGGTGTTTGTTTGCAGCGGGAGGGAGGTGTTTGTTTGCAGCGGGAGGGAGGTGTTTGTTTGCAGCGGGAGGGAGGTGTTTGTTGAAAAATCGCGAAGCGATTTTTCCGCCATCTTTCGGTGCCTGCCGCCGCGCGCGAGCCGCACAAATTTTGAAAAATAAATAAAAAGGGAATACGATTTAAAAAACAAATTAAAGGAAAATGCGATTTTGAAAAATAATCGAAAAGAAAAACGCATTTTTTGAAATTTGAATTTTGAAATTTGAAAAATGTTAAATCTTTCTTCTCCCGAGAACAAAAACTGCGCCGACGACGGCCGCAATTCCGAATACTGCACCGAATCCCGGAATTTTAAATGAAGGCGGATTGTCGCTGACGCCTTCTGCTTTTCCGCCGGACGAGGAGGAAGAAGACGGAATCCATTTGGCGTAAAGCGTTGTTTTTGAAGGAATCCGCGTATCGAAATCGAATTTGTTGATACATTCGGGTTCCGTGTACCAGCCACCGAATGTATATCCGCTTTTAACAGGCGGCTCCGGCTCGGAAACGCGGGCGTATCTTGCAACCGGTTTGTTGAGATAAACTTCATCTTCATCGTACATGAAAATGACAAGGAAATTATCAGCCGCGAGAGCTGTCCCCGTAAAAGTCAGTGAAATCAGCAAGAGAATGCCGATAACGGATAATGTTCTGATTTTTCTTTCTTTTGTAACCATAAACTTTCCCCTGTAAGAATCGTAAAATTAAAAATAAAAATAAAAATAAATGCCGAAAGGCAATAAGAATCAAGATTTTGAAAGTATAAAATATGCAACGATCGCCGCCCCGATTCCTGCAATAATCAAAAATGCGAGTGTCGACGGGTCCGGAATCGAATCAATCAAATCGGGAACTTCAGCCCGTCCTTGAGCAGGTGATTTTGAAATTGTTTCAGACGGAATCGGCAAAACGGCTTTTGAACTCGACGAATTATTCGAAGATGAATTTGATGACGAAGAATTATTCGAGGATGAAGAATTGTTTGAAGTTGAAGAATTCGAAACAGATGAATTTGAAGCAGATGAGTTCGAAGAAGACGAATTTGAAGCGGATGAATTTGAAGCTGATCCTGTTGAATTTTCGGGAATCCATTTTGCATACAAATGAAACGGTTCCATTACAGGTTGACTAAAATCATATGCTTGCGTACGAGCGTAATCGGCGTACCAGCCGGCAAAAACGTATCCTTCTTTTTCGGGTGTTTCGATTTCAGACATGACCGTGAATCTTGGAACGGATTTTTTGTAATAATTTTCATCATCAAAATTAAAAACAACAATGTAATTACGCGGGGCTGCCGCTGCTGTTCCGAGAAGCGAGAATAATATCAGGAAAATGACAAATACAGCAATTATTCTTTTGAGAATTTCTGACATAAATATCACTTTCTGAATCGACTTTACAAAATTTTAAAGTAAAAATTGAAATAATTGAAATAATTGAAATAATCGAATAAAAGGAACGAGCTGTTTTTCAACAGCCTGCTCTTGTCACTTATCACCGACTTACATCGGCGGTTTCATTCCTTTTAATTCAAGTCTGCGTTTGTAATATCGGAGAACGACAATTCCGCCCAATATGACAAAGATTGCCATAAATATCGGGAACACAACGGCTGATTTTTGCTCGACCACATCTTCTTCTTCCTCAAATCCTTCATGAGATTCGCCGGGAGTGCTTGAAGAGCCTGAGTCAGACGGCGTCGGACCCGGTCCCGGACCCGGCGGAGTTGTTCCCGGTGTATATTTGTTCGTTATTGTGATTGTATCTCCTGATTTGACATTGCTTGTTTGCGTGTAGTTGGTCGGAACGGTTTCAACGATTGTATAATCAATTTCGATTCCGTTGTCGTACTTGAACAAGTTTGTTCCTGTCCATTCATATGTCCAGGCGGGACTGTCTGATGCTTTCAATTGAACCGTGTCTACAACAGTGTTTCCATTCATCAATTTGACGGTAATTTCAGACGGGCGTTTGCCGTTTTTATCGTTGTCATCATCCCAGATTTTTTCGACTTTGATGTCGGTGTTTTCGGGAGTGTAGGAGTTTTTGATAATGACATTGATATCGGTGGCATTATATGATGAGCCGCCATCAGAATCAATATACCCTTGAGGAACCTCTTTTTCCCAAACATCATAATCAGGAATATGAATACCGAATTCTGCAGGCATATTCAACCATTCGCCGAACCAAGAATTAGATTCATTTAAGACTTTTTCAGCAACCACTTTGTCAGTGTCATTTTTGTCTATTAACTGAACTGTGATGTCTTCAGGGCGTTTACCGTCTCTGTTGTCATCGTCATCCCAAATCTTTTCAACTGTAATATTGATTGTCGGAACTGATTTCAAACTGTTTGTGACAGTGAAAGTATCTCCGGATCGAGTGACAGAGACTGTGTAATAAGCACTGAGATCTGTTTTTTCTTCGATTTCATAAAGAATAACATTATTCAAGCTATCGTGTCTGTCCAAATCATCCCAAGTATAAGTCCAATCGGCATCGCTCAATGTTTGAGTATCTTGTTCGATACCATCTGCGATTAAAACAACTTCAATGGAAGTTGGGCGATTTGATGTATCGGCTGCATCGTTCCAAACTTTGGTGACGGTGAGGTCGAAAAGTTCGGGGAGGGTGCCGTCGTCGTAGGTGTTGGTCACAGTGAAGCCGGAAGAAGCAGTGCCGGAAGAAACAGAAGTATATTCAGTCGGAACATCAACTTCTTCAACGGTATAGGTGATCAATTGACCGTTCGCGTATTTCGGAACGTCGGTCCAGGAATTGGTCCAAGTTGCATTTTCAATAACGAGATCGGAACCGAATTGAGTGAGGCCGTTCATTAAACGAACAGTCACGTTGTCGGGACGGAAACCGGCACTGTCGGAATCATCAGTCCAAACTTTGGTAACAGTGACCTGACTGTAATTCAAGTCATCAAACGTGTTGGTCACAGTGAAGCCGGAAGAAGCAGTACCGGAAGAAACAGAAGTGTATTCAGTCGGAACATCAACTTCTTCAACGGTATAGGTGATCAATTGACCGTTCGCGTATTTCGGAACGTCGGTCCAGGAATTGGTCCAAGTTGCATTTTCAATAACGAGATCGGAACCGAATTGAGTGAGGCCGTTCATTAAACGAACAGTCACGTTGTCGGGACGGAAACCGGCACTGTCGGAATCGTCAGTCCAAACTTTGGTAACAGTGACCTGACTGTAATTCAAGTCATCAAACGTGTTGGTCACAGTGAAGCCGGAAGAAGCAGTACCGGAAGAAACAGAAGTGTATTCAGTCGGAACATCAACTTCTTCAACGGTATAGGTGATCAATTGACCGTTCGCGTATTTCGGAACGTCGGTCCAGGAATTGGTCCAAGTTGCATTTTCAATAACGAGATCGGAACCGAATTGAGTGAGGCCGTTCATTAAACGAACAGTCACGTTGTCGGGACGGAAACCGGCACTGTCGGAATCGTCAGTCCAAACTTTGGTAACAGTGACCTGACTGTAATTCAAGTCATCAAACGTGTTGGTCACAGTGAAGCCGGAAGAAGCAGTACCGGAAGAAACAGAAGTGTATTCAGTCGGAACATCAACTTCTTCAACGGTATAGGTGATCAATTGACCGTTCGCGTATTTCGGAACGTCGGTCCAGGAATTGGTCCAAGTTGCATTTTCAATAACGAGATCGGAACCGAATTGAGTGAGGCCGTTCATTAAACGAACAGTCACGTTGTCGGGACGGAAACCGGCACTGTCGGAATCATCAGTCCAAACTTTGGTAACAGTGACCTGACTGTAATTCAAGTCATCAAACGTGTTGGTCACAGTGAAGCCGGAAGAAGCAGTACCGGAAGAAACAGAAGTGTATTCAGTCGGAACATCAACTTCTTCAACGGTATAGGTGATCAATTGACCGTTCGCGTATTTCGGAACGTCGGTCCAGGAATTGGTCCAAGTTGCATTTTCAATAACGAGATCGGAACCGAATTGAGTGAGGCCGTTCATTAAACGAACAGTCACGTTGTCGGGACGGAAACCGGCACTGTCGGAATCGTCAGTCCAAACTTTGGTAACAGTGACCTGACTGTAATTCAAGTCATCAAACGTGTTGGTCACAGTGAAGCCGGAAGAAGCAGTACCGGAAGAAACAGAAGTATATTCAGTCGGAACATCAACTTCTTCAACGGTATAGGTGATCAATTGACCGTTCGCGTATTTCGGAACGTCGGTCCAGGAATTGGTCCAAGTTGCATTTTCAATAACGAGGTCGGAACCGAATTGAGTGAGGCCGTTCATTAAACGAACAGTCACGTTGTCGGGACGGAAACCGGCACTGTCGGAATCATCAGTCCAAACTTTGGTAACAGTGACCTGACTGTAATTCAAGTCATCAAACGTGTTGGTCACAGTGAAGCCGGAAGAAGCAGTACCGGAAGAAACAGAAGTGTATTCAGTCGGAACATCAACTTCTTCAACGGTATAGGTGATCAATTGACCGTTCGCGTATTTCGGAACGTCGGTCCAGGAATTGGTCCAAGTTGCATTTTCAATAACGAGATCGGAACCGAATTGAGTGAGGCCGTTCATTAAACGAACAGTCACGTTGTCGGGACGGAAACCGGCACTGTCGGAATCATCAGTCCAAACTTTGGTAACAGTGACCTGACTGTAATTCAAGTCATCAAACGTGTTGGTCACAGTGAAGCCGGAAGAAGCAGTACCGGAAGAAACAGAAGTGTATTCAGTCGGAACATCAACTTCTTCAACGGTATAGGTGATCAATTGACCGTTCGCGTATTTCGGAACGTCGGTCCAGGAATTGGTCCAAGTTGCATTTTCAATAACGAGATCGGAACCGAATTGAGTGAGGCCGTTCATTAAACGAACAGTCACGTTGTCGGGACGGAAACCGGCACTGTCGGAATCATCAGTCCAAACTTTGGTAACAGTGACCTGACTGTAATTCAAGTCATCAAACGTGTTGGTCACAGTGAAGCCGGAAGAAGCAGTACCGGAAGAAACAGAAGTGTATTCAGTCGGAACATCAACTTCTTCAACGGTATAGGTGATCAATTGACCGTTCGCGTATTTCGGAACGTCGGTCCAGGAATTGGTCCAAGTTGCATTTTCAATAACGAGGTCGGAACCGAATTGAGTGAGGCCGTTCATTAAACGAACAGTCACGTTGTCGGGACGGAAACCGGCACTGTCGGAATCGTCAGTCCAAACTTTGGTAACAGTGACCTGACTGTAATTCAAGTCATCAAACGTGTTGGTCACAGTGAAGCCGGAAGAAGCAGTACCGGAAGAAACAGAAGTGTATTCAGTCGGAACATCAACTTCTTCAACGGTATAGGTGATCAATTGACCGTTCGCGTATTTCGGAACGTCGGTCCAGGAATTGGTCCAAGTTGCATTTTCAATAACGAGGTCGGAACCGAATTGAGTGAGGCCGTTCATTAAACGAACAGTCACGTTGTCGGGACGGAAACCGGCACTGTCGGAATCATCAGTCCAAACTTTGGTAACAGTGACCTGACTGTAATTCAAGTCATCAAACGTGTTGGTCACAGTGAAGCCGGAAGAAGCAGTACCGGAAGAAACAGAAGTGTATTCAGTCGGAACATCAACTTCTTCAACGGTATAGGTGATCAATTGACCGTTCGCGTATTTCGGAACGTCGGTCCAGGAATTGGTCCAAGTTGCATTTTCAATAACGAGGTCGGAACCGAATTGAGTGAGGCCGTTCATTAAACGAACAGTCACGTTGTCGGGACGGAAACCGGCACTGTCGGAATCATCAGTCCAAACTTTGGTAACAGTGACCTGACTGTAATTCAAGTCATCAAACGTGTTGGTCACAGTGAAGCCGGAAGAAGCAGTGCCGGAAGAAACAGAAGTATATTCAGTCGGAACATCAACTTCTTCAACGGTATAGGTGATCAATTGACCGTTCGCGTATTTCGGAACGTCGGTCCAGGAATTGGTCCAAGTTGCATTTTCAATAACGAGGTCGGAACCGAATTGAGTGAGGCCGTTCATTAAACGAACAGTCACGTTGTCGGGACGGAAACCGGCACTGTCGGAATCATCAGTCCAAACTTTGGTAACAGTGACCTGACTGTAATTCAAGTCATCAAACGTGTTGGTCACAGTGAAGCCGGAAGAAGCAGTGCCGGAAGAAACAGAAGTATATTCAGTCGGAACATCAACTTCTTCAACGGTATAGGTGATCAATTGACCGTTCGCGTATTTCGGAACGTCGGTCCAGGAATTGGTCCAAGTTGCATTTTCAATAACGAGATCGGAACCGAATTGAGTGAGGCCGTTCATTAAACGAACAGTCACGTTGTCGGGACGGAAACCGGCACTGTCGGAATCGTCAGTCCAAACTTTGGTAACAGTGACCTGACTGTAATTCAAGTCATCAAACGTGTTGGTCACAGTGAAGCCGGAAGAAGCAGTACCGGAAGAAACAGAAGTATATTCAGTCGGAACATCAACTTCTTCAACGGTATAGGTGATCAATTGACCGTTCGCGTATTTCGGAACGTCGGTCCAGGAATTGGTCCAAGTTGCATTTTCAATAACGAGATCGGAACCGAATTGAGTGAGGCCGTTCATTAAACGAACAGTCACGTTGTCGGGACGGAAACCGGCACTGTCGGAATCATCAGTCCAAACTTTGGTAACAGTGACCTGACTGTAATTCAAGTCATCAAACGTGTTGGTCACAGTGAAGCCGGAAGAAGCAGTACCGGAAGAAACAGAAGTATATTCAGTCGGAACATCAACTTCTTCAACGGTATAGGTGATCAATTGACCGTTCGCGTATTTCGGAACGTCGGTCCAGGAATTGGTCCAAGTTGCATTTTCAATAACGAGGTCGGAACCGAATTGAGTGAGGCCGTTCATTAAACGAACAGTCACGTTGTCGGGACGGAAACCGGCACTGTCGGAATCATCAGTCCAAACTTTGGTAACAGTGACCTGACTGTAATTCAAGTCATCAAACGTGTTGGTCACAGTGAAGCCGGAAGAAGCAGTGCCGGAAGAAACAGAAGTATATTCAGTCGGAACATCAACTTCTTCAACGGTATAGGTGATCAATTGACCGTTCGCGTATTTCGGAACGTCGGTCCAGGAATTGGTCCAAGTTGCATTTTCAATAACGAGGTCGGAACCGAATTGAGTGAGGCCGTTCATTAAACGAACAGTCACGTTGTCGGGACGGAAACCGGCACTGTCGGAATCATCAGTCCAAACTTTGGTAACAGTGACCTGACTGTAATTCAAGTCATCAAACGTGTTGGTCACAGTGAAGCCGGAAGAAGCAGTACCGGAAGAAACAGAAGTGTATTCAGTCGGAACATCAACTTCTTCAACGGTATAGGTGATCAATTGACCGTTCGCGTATTTCGGAACGTCGGTCCAGGAATTGGTCCAAGTTGCATTTTCAATAACGAGGTCGGAACCGAATTGAGTGAGGCCGTTCATTAAACGAACAGTCACGTTGTCGGGACGGAAACCGGCACTGTCGGAATCATCAGTCCAAACTTTGGTAACAGTGACCTGACTGTAATTCAAGTCATCAAACGTGTTGGTCACAGTGAAGCCGGAAGAAGCAGTACCGGAAGAAACAGAAGTGTATTCAGTCGGAACATCAACTTCTTCAACGGTATAGGTGATCAATTGACCGTTCGCGTATTTCGGAACGTCGGTCCAGGAATTGGTCCAAGTTGCATTTTCAATAACGAGGTCGGAACCGAATTGAGTGAGGCCGTTCATTAAACGAACAGTCACGTTGTCGGGACGGAAACCGGCACTGTCGGAATCATCAGTCCAAACTTTGGTAACAGTGACCTGACTGTAATTCAAGTCATCAAACGTGTTGGTCACAGTGAAGCCGGAAGAAGCAGTACCGGAAGAAACAGAAGTGTATTCAGTCGGAACATCAACTTCTTCAACGGTATAGGTGATCAATTGACCGTTCGCGTATTTCGGAACGTCGGTCCAGGAATTGGTCCAAGTTGCATTTTCAATAACGAGGTCGGAACCGAATTGAGTGAGGCCGTTCATTAAACGAACAGTCACGTTGTCGGGACGGAAACCGGCACTGTCGGAATCATCAGTCCAAACTTTGGTAACAGTGACCTGACTGTAATTCAAGTCATCAAACGTGTTGGTCACAGTGAAGCCGGAAGAAGCAGTGCCGGAAGAAACAGAAGTATATTCAGTCGGAACATCAACTTCTTCAACGGTATAGGTGATCAATTGACCGTTCGCGTATTTCGGAACGTCGGTCCAGGAATTGGTCCAAGTTGCATTTTCAATAACGAGGTCGGAACCGAATTGAGTGAGGCCGTTCATTAAACGAACAGTCACGTTGTCGGGACGGAAACCGGCACTGTCGGAATCATCAGTCCAAACTTTGGTAACAGTGACCTGACTGTAATTCAAGTCATCAAACGTGTTGGTCACAGTGAAGCCGGAAGAAGCAGTGCCGGAAGAAACAGAAGTATATTCAGTCGGAACATCAACTTCTTCAACGGTATAGGTGATCAATTGACCGTTCGCGTATTTCGGAACGTCGGTCCAGGAATTGGTCCAAGTTGCATTTTCAATAACGAGATCGGAACCGAATTGAGTGAGGCCGTTCATTAAACGAACAGTCACGTTGTCGGGACGGAAACCGGCACTGTCGGAATCATCAGTCCAAACTTTGGTAACAGTGACCTGACTGTAATTCAAGTCA
Source organism: Methanimicrococcus hongohii (assembly GCF_032594095.1). Taxonomy (NCBI): domain Archaea; kingdom Methanobacteriati; phylum Methanobacteriota; class Methanomicrobia; order Methanosarcinales; family Methanosarcinaceae; genus Methanimicrococcus; species Methanimicrococcus hongohii. Next base: position 1,630,096 of record NZ_CP131059.1, on the reverse strand, counting down.
TCAAACGTGTTGGTCACAGTGAAGCCGGAAGAAGCAGTGCCGGAAGAAACAGAAGTATATTCAGTCGGAACATCAACTTCTTCAACGGTATAGGTGATCAATTGACCGTTCGCGTATTTCGGAACGTCGGTCCAGGAATTGGTCCAAGTTGCATTTTCAATAACGAGGTCGGAACCGAATTGAGTGAGGCCGTTCATTAAACGAACAGTCACGTTGTCGGGACGGAAACCGGCACTGTCGGAATCATCAGTCCAAACTTTGGTAACAGTGACCTGACTGTAATTCAAGTCATCAAACGTGTTGGTCACAGTGAAGCCGGAAGAAGCAGTACCGGAAGAAACAGAAGTGTATTCAGTCGGAACATCAACTTCTTCAACGGTATAGGTGATCAATTGACCGTTCGCGTATTTCGGAACGTCGGTCCAGGAATTGGTCCAAGTTGCATTTTCAATAACGAGATCGGAACCGAATTGAGTGAGGCCGTTCATTAAACGAACAGTCACGTTGTCGGGACGGAAACCGGCACTGTCGGAATCATCAGTCCAAACTTTGGTAACAGTGACCTGACTGTAATTCAAGTCATCAAACGTGTTGGTCACAGTGAAGCCGGAAGAAGCAGTACCGGAAGAAACAGAAGTGTATTCAGTCGGAACATCAACTTCTTCAACGGTATAGGTGATCAATTGACCGTTCGCGTATTTCGGAACGTCGGTCCAGGAATTGGTCCAAGTTGCATTTTCAATAACGAGATCGGAACCGAATTGAGTGAGGCCGTTCATTAAACGAACAGTCACGTTGTCGGGACGGAAACCGGCACTGTCGGAATCATCAGTCCAAACTTTGGTAACAGTGACCTGACTGTAATTCAAGTCATCAAACGTGTTGGTCACAGTGAAGCCGGAAGAAGCAGTACCGGAAGAAACAGAAGTATATTCAGTCGGAACATCAACTTCTTCAACGGTATAGGTGATCAATTGACCGTTCGCGTATTTCGGAACGTCGGTCCAGGAATTGGTCCAAGTTGCATTTTCAATAACGAGGTCGGAACCGAATTGAGTGAGGCCGTTCATTAAACGAACAGTCACGTTGTCGGGACGGAAACCGGCACTGTCGGAATCATCAGTCCAAACTTTGGTAACAGTGACCTGACTGTAATTCAAGTCATCAAACGTGTTGGTCACAGTGAAGCCGGAAGAAGCAGTGCCGGAAGAAACAGAAGTATATTCAGTCGGAACATCAACTTCTTCAACGGTATAGGTGATCAATTGACCGTTCGCGTATTTCGGAACGTCGGTCCAGGAATTGGTCCAAGTTGCATTTTCAATAACGAGGTCGGAACCGAATTGAGTGAGGCCGTTCATTAAACGAACAGTCACGTTGTCGGGACGGAAACCGGCACTGTCGGAATCGTCAGTCCAAACTTTGGTAACAGTGACCTGACTGTAATTCAAGTCATCAAACGTGTTGGTCACAGTGAAGCCGGAAGAAGCAGTGCCGGAAGAAACAGAAGTGTATTCAGTCGGAACATCAACTTCTTCAACGGTATAGGTGATCAATTGACCGTTCGCGTATTTCGGAACGTCGGTCCAGGAATTGGTCCAAGTTGCATTTTCAATAACGAGGTCGGAACCGAATTGAGTGAGGCCGTTCATTAAACGAACAGTCACGTTGTCGGGACGGAAACCGGCACTGTCGGAATCGTCAGTCCAAACTTTGGTAACAGTGACCTGACTGTAATTCAAGTCATCAAACGTGTTGGTCACAGTGAAGCCGGAAGAAGCAGTACCGGAAGAAACAGAAGTGTATTCAGTCGGAACATCAACTTCTTCAACGGTATAGGTGATCAATTGACCGTTCGCGTATTTCGGAACGTCGGTCCAGGAATTGGTCCAAGTTGCATTTTCAATAACGAGGTCGGAACCGAATTGAGTGAGGCCGTTCATTAAACGAACAGTCACGTTGTCGGGACGGAAACCGGCACTGTCGGAATCGTCAGTCCAAACTTTGGTAACAGTGACCTGACTGTAATTCAAGTCATCAAACGTGTTGGTCACAGTGAAGCCGGAAGAAGCAGTACCGGAAGAAACAGAAGTGTATTCAGTCGGAACATCAACTTCTTCAACGGTATAGGTGATCAATTGACCGTTCGCGTATTTCGGAACGTCGGTCCAGGAATTGGTCCAAGTTGCATTTTCAATAACGAGGTCGGAACCGAATTGAGTGAGGCCGTTCATTAAACGAACAGTCACGTTGTCGGGACGGAAACCGGCACTGTCGGAATCGTCAGTCCAAACTTTGGTAACAGTGACCTGACTGTAATTCAAGTCATCAAACGTGTTGGTCACAGTGAAGCCGGAAGAAGCAGTACCGGAAGAAACAGAAGTGTATTCAGTCGGAACATCAACTTCTTCAACGGTATAGGTGATCAATTGACCGTTCGCGTATTTCGGAACGTCGGTCCAGGAATTGGTCCAAGTTGCATTTTCAATAACGAGGTCGGAACCGAATTGAGTGAGGCCGTTCATTAAACGAACAGTCACGTTGTCGGGACGGAAACCGGCACTGTCGGAATCGTCAGTCCAAACTTTGGTAACAGTGACCTGACTGTAATTCAAGTCATCAAACGTGTTGGTCACAGTGAAGCCGGAAGAAGCAGTACCGGAAGAAACAGAAGTATATTCAGTCGGAACATCAACTTCTTCAACGGTATAGGTGATCAATTGACCGTTCGCGTATTTCGGAACGTCGGTCCAGGAATTGGTCCAAGTTGCATTTTCAATAACGAGGTCGGAACCGAATTGAGTGAGGCCGTTCATTAAACGAACAGTCACGTTGTCGGGACGGAAACCGGCACTGTCGGAATCATCAGTCCAAACTTTGGTAACAGTGACCTGACTGTAATTCAAGTCATCAAACGTGTTGGTCACAGTGAAGCCGGAAGAAGCAGTGCCGGAAGAAACAGAAGTATATTCAGTCGGAACATCAACTTCTTCAACGGTATAGGTGATCAATTGACCGTTCGCGTATTTCGGAACGTCGGTCCAGGAATTGGTCCAAGTTGCATTTTCAATAACGAGGTCGGAACCGAATTGAGTGAGGCCGTTCATTAAACGAACAGTCACGTTGTCGGGACGGAAACCGGCACTGTCGGAATCGTCAGTCCAAACTTTGGTAACAGTGACCTGACTGTAATTCAAGTCATCAAACGTGTTGGTCACAGTGAAGCCGGAAGAAGCAGTGCCGGAAGAAACAGAAGTATATTCAGTCGGAACATCAACTTCTTCAACGGTATAGGTGATCAATTGACCGTTCGCGTATTTCGGAACGTCGGTCCAGGAATTGGTCCAAGTTGCATTTTCAATAACGAGGTCGGAACCGAATTGAGTGAGGCCGTTCATTAAACGAACAGTCACGTTGTCGGGACGGAAACCGGCACTGTCGGAATCGTCAGTCCAAACTTTGGTAACAGTGACCTGACTGTAATTCAAGTCATCAAACGTGTTGGTCACAGTGAAGCCGGAAGAAGCAGTACCGGAAGAAACAGAAGTGTATTCAGTCGGAACATCAACTTCTTCAACGGTATAGGTGATCAATTGACCGTTCGCGTATTTCGGAACGTCGGTCCAGGAATTGGTCCAAGTTGCATTTTCAATAACGAGGTCGGAACCGAATTGAGTGAGGCCGTTCATTAAACGAACAGTCACGTTGTCGGGACGGAAACCGGCACTGTCGGAATCGTCAGTCCAAACTTTGGTAACAGTGACCTGACTGTAATTCAAGTCATCAAACGTGTTGGTCACAGTGAAGCCGGAAGAAGCAGTACCGGAAGAAACAGAAGTGTATTCAGTCGGAACATCAACTTCTTCAACGGTATAGGTGATCAATTGACCGTTCGCGTATTTCGGAACGTCGGTCCAGGAATTGGTCCAAGTTGCATTTTCAATAACGAGGTCGGAACCGAATTGAGTGAGGCCGTTCATTAAACGAACAGTCACGTTGTCGGGACGGAAACCGGCACTGTCGGAATCGTCAGTCCAAACTTTGGTAACAGTGACCTGACTGTAATTCAAGTCATCAAACGTGTTGGTCACAGTGAAGCCGGAAGAAGCAGTACCGGAAGAAACAGAAGTGTATTCAGTCGGAACATCAACTTCTTCAACGGTATAGGTGATCAATTGACCGTTCGCGTATTTCGGAACGTCGGTCCAGGAATTGGTCCAAGTTGCATTTTCAATAACGAGGTCGGAACCGAATTGAGTGAGGCCGTTCATTAAACGAACAGTCACGTTGTCGGGACGGAAACCGGCACTGTCGGAATCGTCAGTCCAAACTTTGGTAACAGTGACCTGACTGTAATTCAAGTCATCAAACGTGTTGGTCACAGTGAAGCCGGAAGAAGCAGTACCGGAAGAAACAGAAGTGTATTCAGTCGGAACATCAACTTCTTCAACGGTATAGGTGATCAATTGACCGTTCGCGTATTTCGGAACGTCGGTCCAGGAATTGGTCCAAGTTGCATTTTCAATAACGAGATCGGAACCGAATTGAGTGAGGCCGTTCATTAAACGAACAGTCACGTTGTCGGGACGGAAACCGGCACTGTCGGAATCATCAGTCCAAACTTTGGTAACAGTGACCTGACTGTAATTCAAGTCATCAAACGTGTTGGTCACAGTGAAGCCGGAAGAAGCAGTGCCGGAAGAAACAGAAGTGTATTCAGTCGGAACATCAACTTCTTCAACGGTATAGGTGATCAATTGACCGTTCGCGTATTTCGGAACGTCGGTCCAGGAATTGGTCCAAGTTGCATTTTCAATAACGAGGTCGGAACCGAATTGAGTGAGGCCGTTCATTAAACGAACAGTCACGTTGTCGGGACGGAAACCGGCACTGTCGGAATCATCAGTCCAAACTTTGGTAACAGTGACCTGACTGTAATTCAAGTCATCAAACGTGTTGGTCACAGTGAAGCCGGAAGAAGCAGTACCGGAAGAAACAGAAGTGTATTCAGTCGGAACATCAACTTCTTCAACGGTATAGGTGATCAATTGACCGTTCGCGTATTTCGGAACGTCGGTCCAGGAATTGGTCCAAGTTGCATTTTCAATAACGAGGTCGGAACCGAATTGAGTGAGGCCGTTCATTAAACGAACAGTCACGTTGTCGGGACGGAAACCGGCACTGTCGGAATCGTCAGTCCAAACTTTGGTAACAGTGACCTGACTGTAATTCAAGTCATCAAACGTGTTGGTCACAGTGAAGCCGGAAGAAGCAGTGCCGGAAGAAACAGAAGTATATTCAGTCGGAACATCAACTTCTTCAACGGTATAGGTGATCAATTGACCGTTCGCGTATTTCGGAACGTCGGTCCAGGAATTGGTCCAAGTTGCATTTTCAATAACGAGGTCGGAACCGAATTGAGTGAGGCCGTTCATTAAACGAACAGTCACGTTGTCGGGACGGAAACCGGCACTGTCGGAATCGTCAGTCCAAACTTTGGTAACAGTGACCTGACTGTAATTCAAGTCATCAAACGTGTTGGTCACAGTGAAGCCGGAAGAAGCAGTACCGGAAGAAACAGAAGTATATTCAGTCGGAACATCAACTTCTTCAACGGTATAGGTGATCAATTGACCGTTCGCGTATTTCGGAACGTCGGTCCAGGAATTGGTCCAAGTTGCATTTTCAATAACGAGGTCGGAACCGAATTGAGTGAGGCCGTTCATTAAACGAACAGTCACGTTGTCGGGACGGAAACCGGCACTGTCGGAATCATCAGTCCAAACTTTGGTAACAGTGACCTGACTGTAATTCAAGTCATCAAACGTGTTGGTCACAGTGAAGCCGGAAGAAGCAGTACCGGAAGAAACAGAAGTGTATTCAGTCGGAACATCAACTTCTTCAACGGTATAGGTGATCAATTGACCGTTCGCGTATTTCGGAACGTCGGTCCAGGAATTGGTCCAAGTTGCATTTTCAATAACGAGGTCGGAACCGAATTGAGTGAGGCCGTTCATTAAACGAACAGTCACGTTGTCGGGACGGAAACCGGCACTGTCGGAATCATCAGTCCAAACTTTGGTAACAGTGACCTGACTGTAATTCAAGTCATCAAACGTGTTGGTCACAGTGAAGCCGGAAGAAGCAGTACCGGAAGAAACAGAAGTATATTCAGTCGGAACATCAACTTCTTCAACGGTATAGGTGATCAATTGACCGTTCGCGTATTTCGGAACGTCGGTCCAGGAATTGGTCCAAGTTGCATTTTCAATAACGAGGTCGGAACCGAATTGAGTGAGGCCGTTCATTAAACGAACAGTCACGTTGTCGGGACGGAAACCGGCACTGTCGGAATCATCAGTCCAAACTTTGGTAACAGTGACCTGACTGTAATTCAAGTCATCAAACGTGTTGGTCACAGTGAAGCCGGAAGAAGCAGTGCCGGAAGAAACAGAAGTATATTCAGTCGGAACATCAACTTCTTCAACGGTATAGGTGATCAATTGACCGTTCGCGTATTTCGGAACGTCGGTCCAGGAATTGGTCCAAGTTGCATTTTCAATAACGAGATCGGAACCGAATTGAGTGAGGCCGTTCATTAAACGAACAGTCACGTTGTCGGGACGGAAACCGGCACTGTCGGAATCGTCAGTCCAAACTTTGGTAACAGTGACCTGACTGTAATTCAAGTCATCAAACGTGTTGGTCACAGTGAAGCCGGAAGAAGCAGTACCGGAAGAAACAGAAGTGTATTCAGTCGGAACATCAACTTCTTCAACGGTATAGGTGATCAATTGACCGTTCGCGTATTTCGGAACGTCGGTCCAGGAATTGGTCCAAGTTGCATTTTCAATAACGAGATCGGAACCGAATTGAGTGAGGCCGTTCATTAAACGAACAGTCACGTTGTCGGGACGGAAACCGGCACTGTCGGAATCATCAGTCCAAACTTTGGTAACAGTGACCTGACTGTAATTCAAGTCATCAAACGTGTTGGTCACAGTGAAGCCGGAAGAAGCAGTACCGGAAGAAACAGAAGTATATTCAGTCGGAACATCAACTTCTTCAACGGTATAGGTGATCAATTGACCGTTCGCGTATTTCGGAACGTCGGTCCAGGAATTGGTCCAAGTTGCATTTTCAATAACGAGGTCGGAACCGAATTGAGTGAGGCCGTTCATTAAACGAACAGTCACGTTGTCGGGACGGAAACCGGCACTGTCGGAATCATCAGTCCAAACTTTGGTAACAGTGACCTGACTGTAATTCAAGTCATCAAACGTGTTGGTCACAGTGAAGCCGGAAGAAGCAGTACCGGAAGAAACAGAAGTGTATTCAGTCGGAACATCAACTTCTTCAACGGTATAGGTGATCAATTGACCGTTCGCGTATTTCGGAACGTCGGTCCAGGAATTGGTCCAAGTTGCATTTTCAATAACGAGGTCGGAACCGAATTGAGTGAGGCCGTTCATTAAACGAACAGTCACGTTGTCGGGACGGAAACCGGCACTGTCGGAATCATCAGTCCAAACTTTGGTAACAGTGACCTGACTGTAATTCAAGTCATCAAACGTGTTGGTCACAGTGAAGCCGGAAGAAGCAGTGCCGGAAGAAACAGAAGTATATTCAGTCGGAACATCAACTTCTTCAACGGTATAGGTGATCAATTGACCGTTCGCGTATTTCGGAACGTCGGTCCAGGAATTGGTCCAAGTTGCATTTTCAATAACGAGGTCGGAACCGAATTGAGTGAGGCCGTTCATTAAACGAACAGTCACGTTGTCGGGACGGAAACCGGCACTGTCGGAATCATCAGTCCAAACTTTGGTAACAGTGACCTGACTGTAATTCAAGTCATCAAACGTGTTGGTCACAGTGAAGCCGGAAGAAGCAGTACCGGAAGAAACAGAAGTGTATTCAGTCGGAACATCAACTTCTTCAACGGTATAGGTGATCAATTGACCGTTCGCGTATTTCGGAACGTCGGTCCAGGAATTGGTCCAAGTTGCATTTTCAATAACGAGGTCGGAACCGAATTGAGTGAGGCCGTTCATTAAACGAACAGTCACGTTGTCGGGACGGAAACCGGCACTGTCGGAATCGTCAGTCCAAACTTTGGTAACAGTGACCTGACTGTAATTCAAGTCATCAAACGTGTTGGTCACAGTGAAGCCGGAAGAAGCAGTGCCGGAAGAAACAGAAGTATATTCAGTCGGAACATCAACTTCTTCAACGGTATAGGTGATCAATTGACCGTTCGCGTATTTCGGAACGTCGGTCCAGGAATTGGTCCAAGTTGCATTTTCAATAACGAGGTCGGAACCGAATTGAGTGAGGCCGTTCATTAAACGAACAGTCACGTTGTCGGGACGGAAACCGGCACTGTCGGAATCATCAGTCCAAACTTTGGTAACAGTGACCTGACTGTAATTCAAGTCATCAAACGTGTTGGTCACAGTGAAGCCGGAAGAAGCAGTACCGGAAGAAACAGAAGTGTATTCAGTCGGAACATCAACTTCTTCAACGGTATAGGTGATCAATTGACCGTTCGCGTATTTCGGAACGTCGGTCCAGGAATTGGTCCAAGTTGCATTTTCAATAACGAGATCGGAACCGAATTGAGTGAGGCCGTTCATTAAACGAACAGTCACGTTGTCGGGACGGAAACCGGCACTGTCGGAATCGTCAGTCCAAACTTTGGTAACAGTGACCTGACTGTAATTCAAGTCATCAAACGTGTTGGTCACAGTGAAGCCGGAAGAAGCAGTACCGGAAGAAACAGAAGTGTATTCAGTCGGAACATCAACTTCTTCAACGGTATAGGTGATCAATTGACCGTTCGCGTATTTCGGAACGTCGGTCCAGGAATTGGTCCAAGTTGCATTTTCAATAACGAGGTCGGAACCGAATTGAGTGAGGCCGTTCATTAAACGAACAGTCACGTTGTCGGGACGGAAACCGGCACTGTCGGAATCGTCAGTCCAAACTTTGGTAACAGTGACCTGACTGTAATTCAAGTCATCAAACGTGTTGGTCACAGTGAAGCCGGAAGAAGCAGTGCCGGAAGAAACAGAAGTGTATTCAGTCGGAACATCAACTTCTTCAACGGTATAGGTGATCAATTGACCGTTCGCGTATTTCGGAACGTCGGTCCAGGAATTGGTCCAAGTTGCATTTTCAATAACGAGATCGGAACCGAATTGAGTGAGGCCGTTCATTAAACGAACAGTCACGTTGTCGGGACGGAAACCGGCACTGTCGGAATCATCAGTCCAAACTTTGGTAACAGTGACCTGACTGTAATTCAAGTCATCAAACGTGTTGGTCACAGTGAAGCCGGAAGAAGCAGTGCCGGAAGAAACAGAAGTATATTCAGTCGGAACATCAACTTCTTCAACGGTATAGGTGATCAATTGACCGTTCGCGTATTTCGGAACGTCGGTCCAGGAATTGGTCCAAGTTGCATTTTCAATAACGAGGTCGGAACCGAATTGAGTGAGGCCGTTCATTAAACGAACAGTCACGTTGTCGGGACGGAAACCGGCACTGTCGGAATCGTCAGTCCAAACTTTGGTAACAGTGACCTGACTGTAATTCAAGTCATCAAACGTGTTGGTCACAGTGAAGCCGGAAGAAGCAGTACCGGAAGAAACAGAAGTGTATTCAGTCGGAACATCAACTTCTTCAACGGTATAGGTGATCAATTGACCGTTCGCGTATTTCGGAACGTCGGTCCAGGAATTGGTCCAAGTTGCATTTTCAATAACGAGATCGGAACCGAATTGAGTGAGGCCGTTCATTAAACGAACAGTCACGTTGTCGGGACGGAAACCGGCACTGTCGGAATCATCAGTCCAAACTTTGGTAACAGTGACCTGACTGTAATTCAAGTCATCAAACGTGTTGGTCACAGTGAAGCCGGAAGAAGCAGTGCCGGAAGAAACAGAAGTATATTCAGTCGGAACATCAACTTCTTCAACGGTATAGGTGATCAATTGACCGTTCGCGTATTTCGGAACGTCGGTCCAGGAATTGGTCCAAGTTGCATTTTCAATAACGAGGTCGGAACCGAATTGAGTGAGGCCGTTCATTAAACGAACAGTCACGTTGTCGGGACGGAAACCGGCACTGTCGGAATCGTCAGTCCAAACTTTGGTAACAGTGACCTGACTGTAATTCAAGTCATCAAACGTGTTGGTCACAGTGAAGCCGGAAGAAGCAGTGCCGGAAGAAACAGAAGTGTATTCAGTCGGAACATCAACTTCTTCAACGGTATAGGTGATCAATTGACCGTTCGCGTATTTCGGAACGTCGGTCCAGGAATTGGTCCAAGTTGCATTTTCAATAACGAGGTCGGAACCGAATTGAGTGAGGCCGTTCATTAAACGAACAGTCACGTTGTCGGGACGGAAACCGGCACTGTCGGAATCGTCAGTCCAAACTTTGGTAACAGTGACCTGACTGTAATTCAAGTCATCAAACGTGTTGGTCACAGTGAAGCCGGAAGAAGCAGTGCCGGAAGAAACAGAAGTGTATTCAGTCGGAACATCAACTTCTTCAACGGTATAGGTGATCAATTGACCGTTCGCGTATTTCGGAACGTCGGTCCAGGAATTGGTCCAAGTTGCATTTTCAATAACGAGATCGGAACCGAATTGAGTGAGGCCGTTCATTAAACGAACAGTCACGTTGTCGGGACGGAAACCGGCACTGTCGGAATCATCAGTCCAAACTTTGGTAACAGTGACCTGACTGTAATTCAAGTCATCAAACGTGTTGGTCACAGTGAAGCCGGAAGAAGCAGTGCCGGAAGAAACAGAAGTGTATTCAGTCGGAACATCAACTTCTTCAACGGTATAGGTGATCAATTGACCGTTCGCGTATTTCGGAACGTCGGTCCAGGAATTGGTCCAAGTTGCATTTTCAATAACGAGATCGGAACCGAATTGAGTGAGGCCGTTCATTAAACGAACAGTCACGTTGTCGGGACGGAAACCGGCACTGTCGGAATCATCAGTCCAAACTTTGGTAACAGTGATTTCATCATACACTTCGTCTTCCCATTCCGCATAAAGAATATGAGAATCGGTAACATTTGTCGGATCAGCAGAACCTGTGAAATTCCAATAACGCACTTCAGGCTGTTGTCCGAATTGGTAGTGATAATACCACCACCCCTTAAACTCATAACCTTCGCGTGTGGGCTCTTCATCAGGCGCCGTAATAGTTGAATTATCCAAAACCGGTTCAGCAATAAATAATCTGAAACCAGTATCATCGATATCATCTATAAATGAATAATTCAATGACGGATTCAAAGAATTGGAAACACTGATTGTAGTTCCGTCCACAGATTCATTATATTGACCTCCCATCGCATTGAAAGTAAGAATCCACATATCGGCTTTTGTTGTTTCATTCCACTTAAGATAAAGTGTTGTATCTTCTATGATAGGAGAATCTGTATTACTCCAAAGCTGAGTTAATTCAAGATCAGTATGCCAATTTCCCGGACCAAGTGTTCCGCCCGGAATATAAGGATCGGCTTTCGTTGGATAAGGTCTGGGAATATCAAGGAGAGTACCATGCGGAACTTCCAATGTTAACAATGTTTCATTGATGTTTGTGTGCTGAACATTGAAATTTTGAGATGTATCATAGGATGTAACAATAGTACTTTCATCAAAAACACCGCCGTTTGAAATAAATTTCACAGTATATTTCACAGGCTCCCACTTTGCATAAACAAAAGTCCTTTCAACTACAGGTGTTGTTTCAGTCCATTCAACATCACTAATAACACCGGCTGAATCACCGACATACCAACCGTCGAAAATCTTATTTTCCGCAGTCGGATCGGCACTCGGGAACGGAACCGTAGAGCCGTGTGTTACGGTACCGACAACTAAATCTTGACCATTATTATCGAAGTAACGGAAATAACTGCCAACAGTTTCATCGCCTACGAAAGCCCCGTCTGTTGCATTGTAAATAACGGTATATTCATTAATCTTCCATTCCGCATACAAAACAACATCGTTAGCAGGCATCGTAAATGTACCCGTTCCGTCTGCTGCATAAGATGTGCCGAGTCCGTCAGCAGCCGTGTTCCATCCTGAAAAAGAATAGCCGTCTTTTTCTAATTCGTAATAATTTTCTAAAACCATAACCGTTGAGCCGGCAGAATACGGACTCAAAATATCAATCGGGACACTTTCACCGTTGGCATTGCCGCCGTTTCCGATGCCGCCGTTGGCATCATAAGTAACAGTGTACTTTGCCGAATCTTTTAAACTGTAATAAATTTCAACTTCGTATTCTTTACCGGATTCAAACGTGAAATGCGGATTTGAAAGATTGTTGTCACTGTCATTCGGATCTGTCGGATCATCTGTAATTACAGAATATTTGTAATTCCCTGAAATAAAAGTATTAATTACACTCGGAATAATCTTATAAAACAAATTGATATAATTTGCACCTTCATTTGCAAATTCCAATTCATCATTAATATTTGTATATCTGGAAGAAATAACAAACATCGTACCTTCGTCATGGCTGTAACTATCGTTAAACTTATATGGTTTTCCGGAATCATATGCAGATTCAACATACTCGGCAGGAGTGATTGTTGAATCATATACAGTCAACGTTTTTGACCCTACAATTTGGGTTCCCCAAAAATCATCTTCAAAATGCCTGACAATCCACCATTTGCCCGGCTCACGAATCACAATTTTATCAATTTGATAATCGCCGTCTAAAGTCGAATCAGTGAAATAAACGTCAGGATCCAAAACAGGCCAGCCGCTCATATCCGTAACGACATCCCATCCGACAAGTTTTGTTTCGCTGTGATTTGTTTCGGCGCCGTTTGTATTATAAATGTGTTTTAACGGAAGATTGCCGCCGGAAATCCACTTCGCATAAAGAGTCACATCGCCTGTAATTTTGTTCGTGCCGAAATCCCATTTCGATGTGCTTTGATAATCCTCAGTCGTATACCAACCTTCAATCACATAATCTGCTTTTGTTGTCGCAGGTGACGGCTCGGAAATTAAAACATTACTCGTAACGTTGGAAACAATCAATAATTCATTGTCGGAAGAATCTGTTTGGCTGTAGTCATAAGTCAGACCTGAAGATGTCGGTGTTGTTGTAATAACGGCGGCATCATCAAAGGTTCCGCCCATCGCATTGAAAGTGACATTATACTTGGTTGAATCGGATGGTTCCCAAACAGGATAAAGGTAGATATAATAATTTCCATACATGTAGACTGCAGGAATGGACAAATCGATAAAAAATTTACTTTCGGGGGCATATGTCATACCTGACAAATCTTCATACATATTCCAACCGATAAAATCGTAGCCGTCTTTTTCCAGAGGGATGTATGTACCTGTCTGCCAGTCATAGCTTCCAATATTATCCAAAACGGTTACTTCCCCTCCATAGTAATAGTAATTAGAATCTTCAGGAGGATAACCACTGTCAGTCCCATTATCGAGATATATAACATAATAATATACGTTAGATGGATTATTATAATTGAGATCTATTTCATATTTTTTATCGGCATCAAATGTATACAAATAATATGTAGAAGAATCAAGAATTACATCGAAAGGATTGGAGCCGTCTAAATCTGAAAAATGTATAGTAACATTATCCAGCGAATAATAATAGCCGTCATTCGCATATCGGGCCCAAGATTCCAAATCATATTCCACATTATTAAGTGCAGATTTTGTTTCAGAATAAACAATGACAGGATCTTCCGGATAATTTTCAGGATAATAATTATGATTAACAGGGAGATCTCGTGCCCATGTTGCGTAAACTGTTGTATCTTGAGTCATTAAAACTTGATTTAACGGATAAAATCCTGGATAATAAGAATTACCTGTTCCGTCTGCTTTCTCATTCCAATGTGAAAAGAAATAGCTATCTTTTTCAAGATCCCACGGATATTGAACCGTCGCATATGAACCGGACGGGTAAGTGTTTGAATCAGTCGGAACTGATCCGCCTGTATGGCCGTTGCCGTCATAGGTCAAAGTATATCTTTCGGAAGCTCCGCTTTGTTCATAATAATAATGAACTTCGTAAGCTTTTCCTTCAGTAAATTGGTAATTTGCAGGATCCAAATCATTAGGTGTCCAAGTTCTGTGGAGGTATGAACCGTCGGGTGAAACGATAGTTGCTATTGCTCGAGGAATTATTAAAGAGGAATAAAGAATATTCAAGAAATTTTTACCACTATCCATTTCCATGACATCATATAACGAATAACGTAACTCTTCAAGCCAAGGAGAGCTGGAATTGTTAGAATTATGACCGGAATAACTATTTTCATTCAACAAAAACATTGATACCGGAATCTTATATCCTTCAATAACAGGAATTTGCTCTTGATAAAATAAAGACCAATCAGTGTTAAGTGCTTCATCCACATAACCGGAATCGTTACTGTAATGCTTGATATTCAATGAACTGGCAGATTCAATAACTTCAATGCGAACCAATGAATATGTTTCATCGCCGTAAACCGGCTTATTCCATTCGTATAAAGGTGTATTCACATCATATGTTGCAGTTTTACCTTCACTGAATTCATAATTATTGCCTTCCCCATCATTGTAATGATGTGTAATCGGGAAACCGCGTTTATAATTTATTTTTAAAACATAGTGTAACCCTTCCTCAAAAGTGTATGTGGGACTGTCAATATTCAATTCAATCGGATCATTGGAAGGAAGATTAGAATTATCATTATTGAAATAAGTGATTTTTTGAGTAAGCGGATAAACGGCATTGGTAGCAAAATAACCTGTCAAATAATTACTACCATATATGTATTTTCTAATAATTTTTGTAACAAGATTATCATCTTCAGTTAAAGTTTGAGGAGCGAAATACTCTGATACCGTCAATGGACCATTAGAATATACTTTTGAGGAATGTTCTGTTAAATCAACTACATCCCCGACAACCAATGATTCCTCATAATTAAAGTTATTAGAATAGTCCTCGTTCCAATAATCTATGGTATAATTAATTGTCTCGTATTGAATTGTAATGGAATCGATAATGTATTCATAATCGTTAAAATTTTTCTGAATTCTGTTGCTTAAATCTATTTCTTGATCTGCTAAAACACGGTCTTCGTTTATTTCTTCACAATAATCAGTGCTTCCGCTTGGGCTGTCAATAATTCCTTCATAATTATGAACTGTGTGAACATACGAATAGGGACCGGGATTCGTATGTTGAGTGTAATTAATTATCATATGATAATTATGATGATTTTTAAAATTATATGAATCGCCGATATTTACAGTATCATAGGATGGAACAGAACCTGTTTTTTCATAATTATGAGGTTTATAGTTAACAGGGTCAGGATCTCCATAATAAAAATTGATTGTTACATCTTGTGTGAGAACTCCAATATCAAGCCAGTTGTCCCCATTAATTTCTACATAATCATCGTCTTCAATCCAAATTCCGGAGTTATAAGAATCAGGAGAAATGGAATATTCCTGACCCAATGCATATGCCTCAGTAGAAGCGTTATAAAAATCATATCCGCCTGAAGATGAATTATATAACCAACGATTGATTAAAACATCAGCAGATTGATCAATGATTTTGATATCTGTTACATTATATGTTCCGGCTTTTGTATAAGTCCAATCCGGCAACGGATATGTCCCAATCGATATGGTTTTCCATAGGAAGTCGGAGGGGATATCGTAATCAATAGTTCCGTCATAATAATGATCAATAGATACATAAGCTCGTTCATTAGATGCATTCGGATCAACGATACTCGCACCCGCAATTCCGGTAAAACCTGACGTTAAAATACAAATAACTAAAACAAAAGTAAAGAATTTCTTCCAAAGAGACTTTTCAGTCGCCAACATTTTTAATTCAACCCCTAAATAAATAAATTATAAATTCTTTATAGAAATAATAACTAATAATAATACATAAGATATATAATTGTTTTTGAATGTAAAATACAGAAGAGAGTTAAAAGGGAACCGGGCGGCACAAATAAAAATAAATTCAATTGCAGAGTGATTATTATAAAATAAATCCTGCCTGAAAAGAGAAATTTTGAATTTGAACTGATTTTTAAATAAAAATTAAAAAAGAGAATTATTGCCGAAGCAATAATCCTTGCTTACTTTTCTTTTGCCGCATCAGCCAATGTTTTTCTTCTGCGGTATCTCAAATACAGAACCGCTGCGAGGATGATCAGGAACAGCAAGAACAACGGAAGAGCAATTCCGCTGTAACTGGCTGGAACGGACGCGTCCTCGGGTTCGTCTTCAACTTCATCTTCGAAAGCCGGCGGATTCGTTGAACTGTCTGAAGATTCCGGTTTGGGTTCGGGATCAGGGTCGGGGTCCGGATCTGTTCCGCCGCCTCCGCCGTTCTTCTTCCACTGGGCGTAAAGGTCAGTGTCTTCGTAAATGTCAAAAGTTGAGCCGGACGAATAAGTTGTCCCCGAGCCGTCAATTTTGGTATTCCAGTTTTGGAAAGTGTAGCCCTGCATCTGCAAGTTTCCTTTGGAAAGAACTGTTACCGTATCGCCGGAAGCGTATCCGTTGCCGTCGAGAGGAACGTCGCCTGAAGCGCCGTTTTTGTGATAAGTCACTTTGTAAAGCGGGTCCCAAACGGCGAACAAATAAAGGTCGGATTCAATATTGAATATGTGGTCGACAGGATAAGATGTTCCCGTTCCGTCAGACCAAGTGTTCCAGCCGTTGAAATTGTAACCGTCTTTGACTAAAATATCAGAACCGTCTCCGATTGGACCGATATTGTCTTTAATCGTAACAGAATCCCTGTGGTTGTACCATTCACTGACAGGCGGATTTCCCGAATCGGCACCGTTTTCGTCATAGGTCAAGAAATAAGAAATTGGGCCGTAATCATAATAGGTGATATTGACACAATAAGTAGAACCTCTTCCGAATGTGTAAACAGGATCGTTGAAATAGATATATGCGGAATCCTGTGTCCCGTTCTTGAAAACTTCGATATCGCTGATATAATAAACATTTCCGTTGTGAATGGATCTGTTCCAGAGATTCAAATCAAATTGTGAATTCGGCTCGACATATTTCATTTCCTGATATTCATCAATACCGGGATCATAAATATGATTGACTTCGATTCCCGAATTCCAGATGGCATACAATGTATAATCATCATCCATCAAGACTTTATTTTGCATAATATCATCCGGATAATAAGACATGCCGCTTCCGTCAGATTCGGTGTTCCAGCAAATGAATTCAGAACCGAACATTTCCAAATCGCCTTTCGTCATAACGGTTGCATATGTATTTGCAGGATAATCCGTATTATCAACCGGAACGGTGCCGCTTGCGGAATTCGCCTCATAAGTTAATCTGTAAGTTGTGATACCGTCTTTTTCATAATAATAATGAACTTCATAGGTTTTCGCTTCATCAAAAGTGTACCAAGCATCCATTACATCCGCTGTCCATCGAATCCAAAGATAACCGTTTAAATCGGCAATCGTGCTGAAAGCTCTTGGAATAGTATAACTGTAAAACATATTCAGCAAATTGTTTCCGACACTCATTGCAATAGCATCATCTTCTGAGCCGGAATAATAATCAAATCTCCAAGGCTGATCAGAATCTTTTGTGTTGTAACCGTTAAAGTTGGGGTACTCAATGTAATTTCCGACGCGAATATAAGAGTCAGGCATCACCGCATAAGTACGCAAAGATGTAAGACCAAGATTGCCAAATTGATCAATTTGACCTCCGTCTGAATAATGTCTGACCGTCAATTTACTGTTTGATTCAATCAAATCAATACGTTTTAAAGTATAAGTTTCACCGGAAAAATCCGGCTTAGACCACATCGTTAAATTCGTATTTTCCCCGTAAGTAACGGTTTTGCCTTCCGTCAAAATATGTTCTTCGCTGCCGTCAGCGTAATGATGTGTGATTGGAAATTCAGCCTTATAATTGATGACCAAAATGTAATGGATTCCTTCTTCAAACACATGGTAGTCTTCAAAATCAATTTCATTTTTCATTTCAACGCGTTCATTTTGGAAATAAGTGATCGGGCTTTCAATCAACGGATGAACGAGTGAGAAAGTAAAATAACCATAAAAGACTCTGAGGATTTCAATCGGGTCGGGATTATCAAACGATAATTGTGAATCATTGAAATAATCATATAATGTCCCCGATGAACCTGTCGGCGCTGAAAGAGATTCCAAATGCGCTTCGGGATCAAATGTGTCTCCGACAACCATTACTTCTGAATATTCAAAATAATCATAATAGTTATTATAATTATAATACCCGATATTATTATAACCGGATGAAGAAGTGCCTGTTGTTTCATAATGCAAACTCATTGAATCATAAACGTATTCATGCTCTCTGTACAAAGGCTGAATTTTTTCGGACAAAAATTCAGAGGTAATTCTCTGTCCTGCCGGAACGAGCGCTGAACTGATATCGGAGCAATCTGTTTCATTGTACAGGTTTGTACTTAAAAATCCGTCATAATTGTGAATGACGTGAAGATGAGCGTAACCGTCCGGCTCGGGTGTGCTTTCGCTGTAATAGATATTCATTACATAATTGCGATTATATTGGAAATTGTAAATATCCCCGAAATTGACGACTTCGGAGCTGATGGCATTTCCCTCAGGATCCCAGTCCCATCCTGATTCATTGTTGCCGCCGGACTCATAATAATAGAAATTTGCAATGATTCCGTCATAAAGATTATCGCTTTTGAAATCAGATTCACTGCCGGCAGGATATAAACCGGAATTGCCCGAAATATCATAATAAAAAGGATCGTCAGAGATACTGCCGCCATAATAAGATTGTACATATAAAGAGTATTCATACCCGGCATTCCAAGGATCGAAAGTAAAAGTTCCGGATTCCGTCGTCGTTGAAGAAACATCCGGTCCCGAATAAGGAGAATCCTCTACCAGGTAATTGATTGTAAGGTTAACAGCCAAGTCAATGATTTCAACACGATCAACTTTATACATACCTTGTTTTGTTCTGCTCCAATCAGGAATAACCTGCTGACCGGCATAGCTTAAAGTTTTGTAATCGACATCATAAGAAGGATCATACTGATAAGTTTGACCGTCATCATCCGAATAAGAATGAACGACAGTTACATTGGGCATCTGAAAAGCTCCGGGATCAACAGCTTGTTTAGCACTTGTTGATCCGGCCAGCATTAAAAAGATAAGCAATACACAAATGAAAATTGAGAATTTCTTCCAAGAAGACTTAAAAGTCGTTGTCATCTAAATTCAACCCCTTTGAATTAATTGTTGATATAAATTATTATATAAATAAACATTTTTACAGACAATTTAACATAATAGAGAAATGGACATATATAATTCTTTTCAAGCAATTAAAGATTGAAAATATAATTGCAAAGAAAATACAAAACCAAACCGAATCAATGTAAAACATTTTTTAAAAAACACAAATTTTCAGAACAATAATCAAAAAAGACCATATTAACATTAAGAAAAATAACATCGGGAAAAGAAATTCGGATTTATTGTAAACCTTTCATTTGTAATTCGAATGTTTACTAAACCAAAAGCTTAATAAGAAATATAGAAATTAGGGATTTATCATTATTATTAGATACCATCAAAACCGAAAAAGTATCTGAAAATAATTGCAGAAATGCGAATCAAGAGAGGAAAAAACGGAGTTATATGTGACAGGGATTTCGGATCAGGCTTACCCGAAAATCGGGCTGAAGCTTGAATATTTGTTTTCCTTTTATGTAAATCATTCTCACAATTATCCATTTTTGCATTTCAAATAAAATTTCAAAAAACCTTATTAAAACCATTTAAAACCTTATTAAAATCATTTAAAACCTTATTAAAATCATTTAAATCTGCCTGATTTATCACTTAGAGGTTACTACAATGAAAGAAATCAGAATTCACGGACGCGGCGGGCAAGGATCCGTCACAGCCGCCGAACTTCTTTCCATCGCCGCTTTTGCTGACGGCAAATTCAGTCAGGCCTTCCCTGCTTTCGGTGTGGAAAGACGCGGTGCTCCCGTCCAGGCTTTTATGCGCCTTGACGATGTGCCGATTCGTATCAGAAGTCAAATTTATGAACCGGACTACGTCATTGTCCAAGACGCAACGCTTATCGATGTCGTTAATGTGACAGGCGGTCTCAAAGAAACCGGTGCCATCATTATCAACACAAAAGAATCCGCCGACGCTTTCGCCCGTTTGAACACGAAAGCAAAAATCATGACGGTCGACGCGACCAAAATTGCAATGGACGTCATCGGCGTTCCGATCGTGAACACGATTTTACTCGGCGCATTCGCGGCAGCAACAGGTGAAGTTGCCGTTGAATCCATTCAGGAAGCCGTCAAAGAAAGATTTGCCGGAAAAGTCGGCGAAAAGAACGCAGAAGCAATCCGTATTGCTTATGACTTTGTCAAAGAGGGGATGAAATCATGAAGATCACACTCGGCGCCGTCTGCGAACCCGGAACGGCAATGGAAAACAAAACCGGCGGCTGGAGAACATTCATGCCGGTCTTTGAATACGACAAATGCATCCGCTGCGCAATTTGTGAAGTCGCGTGCCCTGACATGTGCATTTACGCGGATCAGGAAACGGCAAACGAAAAAGGAAAATGCTTGTACAAAGCAGATTACGATTACTGCAAAGGATGCGGTATTTGCGCAAACGAATGCCCGAAAGACGTAATTACAATGACTTTGGAGGAGAAATAATGGCAGTCAACCCGAACGATAAATCTAAAATGGTTGTCGTGGAAGGCTCTTACGCTGTTGCGCACGCCGCAAAAGTTGCCCGCCCGCAAGTCATTTCAGCATATCCGATCACGCCGCAGACCCACATCGTGGAAGAGCTGTCCCAGTTTATGGCCGACGGCGACATTCCCGGCTGCGAATACATCAACGTGGAATCCGAATTCTCGGCAATTTCCGCATTGATCGGCGCGTCTGCCGCAGGCGCCCGAACTTACTCGGCAACAACTTCTCAGGGTCTCTTTTTGATGCACGAAGCGCTCTTCAACGCCTCCGGCATGAGACTTCCGATTGTGATGACAGTCGTCAACCGTGCCGTCGGCGCTCCGATCAACATCTGGAACGACCAGCAGGACTCGATTGCGCAGAGAGATTCCGGATGGATCCAGCTCTACGCCGAAGACACGCAGGAAGCAGCCGACATGGTTCTTCAGGCTTTTAAGATCTGTGAAGACAAAAACGTCATGCTCCCGATCATGGTTTGTATGGACGGTTTTGTTTTGTCTCACGTTTATGAACCGGTCGTTTTGATGGATCAGAAAGAAGCGGACGAATATCTCCCGCCGTTTAAGCCGGACGATTATTTGGACCCGCAGAACCCGAAATCATTCGGAACGCTTGGCGACCCGTCTGTTTATACTGAATTCCGCTATTTGCAGGAAGAAGCGATGAAAAACGCGCTTTCCGTGATTGAAAAAGCGGCTGATGATTTCAAGAAAGTTACCGGAAGATATTACGGCGGCTTGATTGAAGGTTACGAGTTGGATGACGCTGATGTCGTTATCGTTTCATTCGGATCGATTCTCGGAACGATCAAAGATGTTGTTGACGAATATCGCGCAAACGGCGAAAAAATCGGTATCTTGAAGGTCCGCTCTTTCAGACCGTTCCCGACAGATGCTGTCAATAATGCTTTGAAGAACGCCAAAGCGATCGTTGTCATTGAAAAAGACATTTCAATCGGCAGGAACGAAGGCGCTCTGTTCACGGAAGTCAAAGCCGGCCTTTACAACACGCCGATTCGAACGCCGATGACAGGCTACATGGTCGGACACGGCGGCCGCGACATTCGTCCGATGCATATCAGGGAAATCATTGAAGCAACGAAGAAAGTTGCGGAAACCGGAGAGATTGAAGTTGAATCTCAGTTCAACGAAGTGAAGGAGGAATTGTTGTGAGCGACAATAAACCGTTCAACTTACTGACGGCCGGCCACAACGGCTGTGCCGGATGCTGTGACGCTTTGGCTGCAAAATACGTTTTAATGGCGGTCGGTTCTGACTGTATTGTCGTCAATCCGACGGGCTGTTTGGAAGTGATGACAACGCCGTTTCCGAGAACCGCGTGGAACGTGCCGTGGATTCACTCTTTGTTTGAAAACGGCGGCGCTGTCGCGTCCGGCATTGAAGCGGCGCTGATTGCGCAGGGACGTAAAGGCAATACGAAAATAATCGCAATGGGCGGCGACGGCTCGACAATGGACATCGGTATCGGTGCTTTGTCCGGCGCTTTTGAACGCAACCATGATTTGACTTACGTTTGTATCGACAACGAAGCTTACATGAACACGGGCGTTCAGCGCAGCAGCGGAACGCCTTTCGGCGCTTCTACGTCGACCAGCCCTGCGGGAAAAAAATCTTACGGCAACAACACGAACAAGAAGGATATGCCTGCAATTATGGTCGGCCACGGCTCGCCGTACGTTGCAACGACTTCTATCGGTTATGCGAATGACATGATGAAGAAAGTCAAAAAAGCGGCTGACACGGTCGGCGCATGTTACATCCACGCGCACGCGCCCTGCCCGACCGGCTGGGGATTCGATTCGTCCAAGACGATTGAAATGGCAAAGCTGGCTGTCGACTGCTGTCTCTGGCCGCTTTACGAGATTGAAAACGGCGAAATTACAAGCGTCAAGAAAGTCAAAGACCCGAAACCGGTTGAAGAATATTTGAAAGCGCAGTCCCGTTTCAAACACCTTTACAAGATGGAAGGCGGCGACAAGGAAATCGAAAAGATTCAGCAGCTCGCCGACAAGAATATTGCAAAATACGGTCTTGACAAGTAATTTTACTTGTCATTTCTTTTTGATTTTATTCTTGTTTCTTTCACCTTTCTTTCTTATTTTTCATTTTTACTTTTTTTATTTATTAAGATTTAAATAAATTTCAGTTCTATTGATATTGGTTTAATTTAATTAGATATAAATAGTCGGCAAACAGTATTAAATGAATTAGTTCGAAAATAAAATCTTGGAGGAACAATTATGGGCGTTTATTCAGAATATTTAGATAAACAGAATTTAGGAATACTGTTGGGAGATGATTTAGACTTTGAAAGAAAAAAAGAATTGAAAAGGATTTCTGAAATAAGAAAACGGCCAGTAGTAGTTTATGCAAGTGATATGAGTAAAGATAATAATGCTCCAATAAGTATTGATTATTCAGATATAGTACCATTTGCGGATCAACTTTCAATGATAGAAGGAGAAGAAGTCGACATTATTTTGGAAACCCCAGGAGGAATTTCAGAAATAGTGGAAGATTTAGTAAATCATATCAGATCTCGTTTTAATAAAGTTGGTATTATTGTCCCAGGAATGTCTAAAAGTGCAGGAACAATATTTACTATGGCTGCAGATGAAATATTAATGGGAGAATTATCCACATTAGGACCAATTGACGTACAGATATTTATGAATGGAAAACACTACTCTGCAGATGCTTTTTTAGAAGGTTTGAATAAAATAATAGATGAAAGCAACAAAAAACAACAACTTGATTTAGCTTATATCCCATTATTACAAAGCATATCGCCTGGAGAAATACAGCATTGTAAAAATGGTCAAGATTTTTCAAAAAAATTAGTGACTGATTGGCTTGTAGATTATAAATTTAAATTTTGGGAAAAACATAATTCAACAGGGAAAGAAGTTACATTAGAAGAGAAGAAAGAAAGGGCATTGGAAATTGCTACAAAACTTTGCAACCATAATCATTGGTTAACCCATGGAAGATCTATACGAATTAATGATTTACAAGAAATGGGTCTTCAAATTACAGATTACTCAAAACATACAGAATTAAATGATGCAATAAATAGATATTTCACATTATTGAGAATGACGTTTGAAAGATCTAATGTTTATAAAGTTTATGAGACCCCGACATCACAAGTTTATCGAAGTACAATTCCTCAACCACAGATCCCTATTCCCCCTCAATCTCCAAATAATACTCCCAACCCAATATTAGCAAATGTGAAATGTATAAAATGCAATGCTGATCTTGTTCTTCAAATAAATTTGGGTCAAGAAATGCCTTTACAAGAAGGAGCAATACCATTTCCAAAAAATAATATACTTAGATGCCCTGTATGTAAACATGAAAGTAGCATAAAAGAATTAAGACAACAAATAGAAATTCAATTTAATAAAATAGTGGTTTAAGGAGAGGAATAAATGATAAATACGCATGAAGAGTTGTTGCAAGAATCAAAAAAAATTTTAAAATTGCAATCCGACAGTTTTCAAATTACAATAAATCTAACGGGACAAACACAAACAGTAGAGGCGATTTCTGAAGCAATTCGTATAGGAACAAGCAAAACAACATATTATACAACATATACGCATGCATGAAAGGGTAAATCACCCTTTTTATTTAAATCGTTTTTTCATAAACATCTCCTCATACAACTCAATTTTCAATCTCAACCGCCAAGAAACATATTCAGAACTCCAACCCAACATTTCCAAAATCAAAACAGATTCTTCATAATATTCCAAAATCTTATCCGCTTTCCAATGCACCGGCAATCTTTGAAGATTAATAATCCGGTCACACATTTTAATAACGGAAACATCAGAACCGCCGGCTTTGATTCCTTCAAGATAATCCAAAAGCGGCAATCCTTCTTTTTTTGTAAGCAGATCAATGCCGTGAACAACTTCGGGTTCAAAATATTGCAGCATTTCATCTTTCGTAATCGGCGTATCTTCTAAAACATCATGGAGAAGCGCGATTTGAACCGCATTTTTGAAATTCTCAAGCGGCACGGTTCTGTCGGCGGCCGTAACTTCATCGGCAACCATACAAACATGAATCATGTACGGCAAGCCCGCGTAAAGCTGATTGCCGTGCGCTTCGGCGGCGTAAAAAAGCGCTTTATTGTAAAAATCCTGAATTTCTTCGGGCGGTGCCGCTTTTCTGTCTTTCATGATACAGCTCCTCAATATGATTTGTATAATTTTCGATATTATGAATATGCCAAAAATTTCAAAATTTATTTATAACATTAAAACAAATTTAGAAATAATTCTTATTTAGAATTATTTTGCAGGTAGGGATATGAATCTAAAAATGATCATCTTGCTTTTATTAATTCTGTCACCCTTTATTACATTTGCTTCTGCAGCTTCCGCTTCGGAAACGGATTCCGAAATTCATCCTTTTGTCGAAAATTGGATGGATATCGGCGTCAGCCGCGAAGAAGCTCAAAAAATGCTTGATTCAAATCCGCCGACAAATCCTTCCGAATTATATGAAATCGCAGCGCGAGGAAATGTTCTGGCAATATACGGCGAAATTCCTCAAAAGATGAGCGGAGCCGATTCATATGATTGGTTTATGACTGTGAATGAAATCGTTTTCAGCATTGCAGAAAGCGGTGAATTGAACGAATATAACCATATCGGACTCGGAGCCGGAAATTTCATGACAATTGCAATCGAAGAAGGACGGGAAGCCGACCTCACCGACGATGATCTTGAAGCGATGAGAGCAATCGTTTACAAATATGCCGAAGCTTCAAATGTCGAAAATTTCCCGCTGGTCATTCAAACAGAAACCATACCGATCGGATATGAAATGCCTTTAGATCAAGATGAGGCAAATCAAAATAAAACGAATCAAAATGAAATAAATCGGGATAAAACAGCTGTAAGTTACAGTGAAATGATTATCGGATTTCTTCATAATATTTTCAAATAATCATTATGAATTATTATGAAATGATTAATTATGAAATGATTATGAAAAATTACGAAATCCGTTGATTCCTTTTTTATCTTCGTTCTGGCCGAAGATCTGATTCTGTTCTTTTTTGAAAAAATAAGAATTTAAATTCACCATCATGACATAGCCGTCTTCGCCGTCGGAATAATATTGAGATTCGATCCAAGCCGTTGAAAAACCGAGTTTTGTGTACAAATTGATTGCCGGCTTATTGCTGACGCGAACTTCAAGCGACGCTTTTTGAAGACCTTTGAGCAGAAAATAAGTGCAGATGTGATCGATCAGATACTCGGCGATTCCTTGATTGCGGTGATATTTGCTCACGGCAAGCGAAAAAATATGTCCTTCCGATTCGGAAAGAGCGTAGCCGACAATGAAGCCGACAACATCATTTCCGAGCATACAGACAAAAAAACCGTCATGGAAGACTTCGTAAAAATTGATGTATTCGTAAGGATTGTGTTCGTTAAAAGCCTCCGCTTCAAGCATGAGAATACTGTATTTGTCCTCCGGAAGATACCGGCGGATGAACGGCTGCGGCGGAAGCGGAACAGACATAATAACGATTATGGAAAATCATACATTTTAATCTTTGGCAAAATCGGACACTTACAAACCGATTTAAACCAATCTAAACCAATCTAAACCGATTTAAACCAATCCAAACCGATTTAAACCAATCCAAACCGATTTTTTCATCACTTTGTGATGATTTTAAACAATTTCTTCAACATTTCTGCAATGATTTTAAACAATTTTCTCATCATTTTATAATAATTTTAAAATTTGATTTGAGTCATTCAAACTTGTTCACAATATTCTTTTCGGCACTTATCGGCATATTCATTGAAAATATTCAATATTTCAAAACCGAGCGCTTCTCTTTCGACTGTTAACTCTTCATCCGAAAAAGATCTGATTTTAACATCATTATGAAGGTCATTGATTTTCAAACGCATTGCCCGTGAATACGGCAAACCCTTTGTAAACCATTGCGAATGCGCCCGAACGTTCACATGAGGAAGCAAATCGTAACGCTTCAAAAGTATGAGATATTGATTCAAATCAGAAACGCGCGCTTCAAATTCATCCGGCATTGAAATTGTTTCGAGTTCGCCGTTTTTCAAGTAAGAATTCAGTTTTTGAAAGAGAAACGGATTTCCGATTGTGCCGCGCCCGATCATGTAGCCGTCGCAGTTTGTCAGATCCATTGCCGTTTGAAGTGATTTTTCATCAACGATGTCGCCGTTTAAAATGACGGGGATGGAAAGTTCTTTTTTGATTTTCGCGGCAATTTCCCAATTCGCAACTCCCGAATACATTTGGTCGCGCGTTCTGCCGTGAACGGTAATTGCGGCAGCGCCTGCATTTTCTATTGATTTTGCCAGCCGAAGCGTTTTTTCATCGTCTTTGTAAATTCGAATTTTGGCGGTGACGGGAAACATTGCGGCATCACAGACGGAGCGGACAATTGAAGCAGGATGATTGGCAGCGCTGAAATCCCGAGCCATTAATGCCGCGCCGCAGCCGGTCTTTGTAATCGGCGGAGACGGGCAGCCCATATTAATGTCAATGACTTTGGCTGCCGGTTTGAATAAATTTTCCAAGCCCGCGGCGGCTTTTGAAATGGACTCGGCGCTGTTTCCGACGATTTGAATGCCGTAAGGAATCTCGTCAATTGAAAATCCGCGATTTTTCGCGTACGGATCACCGTGATTGAAGCCGTCGGAGTGAATCATCTCCGTGTAAGTGAAGTCGGCGCCGCGTTGGTGCGCAACAAAGCGAAAAGCCGGATTTGTGACGTCTGCCATCGGCGCGAGGAATAAAGCCGGCTTTTTTTGAGAAAAATCATAAAACATAAAACAGCCTCAACGACTTGTCAAAAGATGTTCTGATATTTATTTTTGCCTTATCTTTTGATTTATTTTTATGATTTGTTTTTGTTTTGCTCTTTGTTTTTGTTTTGCTCTTTGTTTTTGTTTTGCTCTTTGTTTTTGTTTTGTTCTTTGTTTTTGTTTTGCTCTTTGTTTTGCTCTGTTGATTTGCACTGTTTGTTTGCTTTACTTTTTGCACTGTTTGTTTGTTTTATTTTTTGTTTTTCTTTGTTTTCAACAGAAAAGGGGATGCTTTAAAACGAATGAAGTCTTATTTTTCGAAATATTGTTGAATCATAAATTTGGGAGAGAGAAAATTGAAAATTATTGCTTTTGTCGGTATGCCCGCTTCCGGTAAATCCGAAGCGTCCAACGTCGCAAGAGAAATGGGAATTCCGGTCGTCACGATGGGCGACGTTATTCGAAAAGAAGTCGAGCTGCGCGGCGCGGACCCTGCCGACGGCGGAAAAATTGCGAATGAGCTGCGTGAAAAAGAAGGAATGGACGCGATTGCCAAAAGATGCATGACAATGATTGAAGAAAAAATGAAAGACAATCCTTCAAAGATTTTCGTCATCGACGGCGTTCGCGGAATTGCCGAAGTCGATTATTTCAAAGAACATCTCGGCGACGGATTTATGCTTGTTTCGATTGCAATCGACTCTCCGATCGAAGAGCGTTTTGACAGAATCCAAGCCCGCAAAAGAGAAGACGATATGGACAACATCGAGCAGCTCAAAGAACGCGACACGCGTGAAATCGGCTGGGGTATGGGCGAAGCGATTGCAGCATCAGGCAGAATCATTGAAAACACGTCGACTTTAGACGCTTACCGCGCCAATATCCGCAAATTGTTTGAAGAAATGATTGCGGAAGAAGAAAATAAACAATCATAAAAATTATAACAATCATAATAACAATTATAATAACATAAATAATAACATAACAATCATAATCGGGATAACATGATCAATGCAAAAGTCACATTTTTCGCGCCGGTTTACATCACGGAAGACTCGGAAAAAGTCAGAGCGGCGGTTTCAAATATGGCCAATTTCGGCAGACCAAAAAATGAAGAAATTCATCCGGAATTGATTTCCGGTGCAAACCCGAATCCTGACAAAAACAAATCGACATGTGACGATACAGACCCCTTCATTTCCGATGCAGAAAATGTCAAAGAAACGGCGATCGTTTGCGGAAATTTGGAGCTTCTGTCGGGGATTCATTATCTGATTCGAAAAGAGGAAATCATTGATACCGCAAATACCGCGCTGACAGACGGAATCGATGAAAGCGGATGCAAAACTTTTGTCGCGCTCAACAAGCAGGCGGCGTTTATGAAACATATCAGTTTCCCTGCCGCCGACGAAACGCTCGGCTCGGTCTTTTTGGAAATTGAGACGGAAACGCCGGATGAACTTTTAAGAATTATTGATTGGCTGACGCCGCCGACAAAAGAAGGCATTCCGGTTTATGAATTAAAAATGAATGAGTTGTAAGCCGTTTTTAAGAAATTATAAAGCGGCAGCCACATTTTTCATTATTTTTTGAAAAACGGGAAGCGGGTTTGTTTATATTTTTTTGCAAAAGCGATGAGCAAAAGTTCATAATTTTTTGCAAAAGCGGAGCGGCTCACGCGGCGGCGGGCTGCTGCTGTGCCGGTAGCGGCAATGCAAACCTGATTGCAAGCGGAAACAGAAACCTGCAGGTAGCAGCGGCACGTTCGCGAATGCGAACGGATTACGATTAAAAAGAGCAGATGCAGGCAGAAGCGCAAACCGCCACGGCAGCAGCAACATAAAAGACAGTTGCAGACCGACAGTCTCGGCAAGAGCCGGCAGCAGCAAAAGACAGTTGCAAGAAAACACTTCGCAGGAGCCGAACAGCAATAAAAAAGAACGTTTTTGAATTTTTTGTTTCGTATGGGAAAAATCCGCCAAGTCTCGTTTCCTCCGCTCCGCTTCGGAAACTCGACTTGCGGGGGCGGCTTTTGAAATTTCATTCAATTTTTTTCTTATTGAAACATCATCTTTCATCCATTTTCTTCAAAAACGGAACGCCTTCTTTTATCCAAAACTTAAAAATTTAAGATTAAGGTTTTATCGGGCGTTCAGGTTCAACGATTTTTTGAAAAATGGATGTTTAGGTTTCATCTCAAAACAAAATAAAAATGGCAGACGATTTTGAAAATTTAAAAGAAAAATGGAGCGGCTCGCGCGGCGGCGGGCTGCTGCTTGACTCAAAAAGAAATAGAGAAAGAGAAAAAAGAGAAAAAAAGAAAAAGGCTTAATTGCCTCTGATTTTTTTGATTTCGGCCGCGATTTTGCGGACAGAATCATTTTTGGCTTCCGTATTATTAATCATAATGCGGCCGCTTTTTTCCCACCAGGCGCGAGGGTAAGATTTGTCTTTTTCGGGAATCGGAGAGAATCCTAAGTTGGCAGCCGCTTTGAAAATTTCATCAAAATCGGGCTTTGAAACGGCGCTTTTCTTTGAAATAATACGGCCTTCGGCGCGCGTTCTTTCTTTGTCTAAATAAGCCGGCCAAATCACAAGCCTGCCTTCATCTTTCATCATGTTTTTCAAATCCTTTTTTCAAATAATTGTAAATCTTTTTGTAATCATAGAATTGTGTTTTAATATTAAGACTTTTTTTATTTTTGATTTGAATTTTTAAAAAATTGAAACGAAATAGTGCAACACCCTGTTGCACAATTGGAAAATCGTCGACCGACCTTAAAATCCAAAATAGTGCAACAGGTTGTTGCACAATTTCAACATCTTCTCGAATTGAATATATTTTTCTTTAGTTTACTTTATTTTGCCGCTCTTTTGCTCTTTTTCATTCCGATTTCTTTTTTCATTTCTTCCTCAATATCTTGAATTGTCGGCAAGTCTGAAAGTAAATTTTCGGGCAATTCTTTTATCATTTGCTGTTTCCATTCAGCAACACCAATTGGTTTTTGAAATCCTGCCAATGAATACTCAACAATAACTTTATTTTTACTTTTAACAAGGAGTAAACCGATTGTTAACTTATCATCAGAATGTCGAAAAGTATCATCAATAATATTTTGATACAAATTCAATTGAGCAATATGACCGGGTTCAAAATCGCATGTTTTCAATTCAACGACAATATAACAGCGAAGACGCAAATGATAAAAAAGTAAATCGACAAAGAATTCTTGACCGCCGATTTCAACTTTAACTTGTCTTCCGACAAAAGCAAATCCTTGTCCCAATTCGAGCAGA
Organism: Methanimicrococcus hongohii; assembly: GCF_032594095.1. NCBI lineage: Archaea > Methanobacteriati > Methanobacteriota > Methanomicrobia > Methanosarcinales > Methanosarcinaceae > Methanimicrococcus > Methanimicrococcus hongohii. The sequence goes on along the minus strand of NZ_CP131059.1, from coordinate 1,599,087 downwards.
AAATGCTCAATATGTTGAATAAGTTTCATTTCAAGCTCTTTTTCACGTTTTAACTCATCCGTTCCCAAAAAATCGAATAAATATGGGTCTTTAAAAATATGAGAAACTAAATCAGATTCTGCCGGCGGCAATATATTTGAAAAATTATGAATAATATGATTTTGTCGATGAATTAAATCTGAAGAAATTTGAAGATCTAAGATGCTGCTGCTCCAGCCATTGTTGATTGCTTCATAAACATACCACAAACGACTTTCTTTGTCATGAAGTTTATCTAAAATCAATATGTTGCTCCTCCATGGCAATTGTGCAACGGCCTGTTGCACAATTTCAAAGTCCTCCCAGCATTCGGCAAATCTCTTCATATATTTCAAATTTCGAGAGGAAAATCCTTTCATGTCAGGAAATTCCTGTTTTAAATCAATTGAGATTTGATCAATGACTTTCGCGCCCCAGCCAGCTTCTTTTTGTTTTTCAAGAATCATGGAGCCGATTTTCCAGTAAAGAATAATCATGTGGCGATTCGCTGATATAACGGCCTTCATCCGTTCATTTTGAATGCTGCTTTTGACTTCCGCTATGAATTCGGAATAAGAATTGTCTGTTTTAAAAGATTCAAGCACTTTAGTCATATTTTCATGAACAAGGAACCTGGATTTAACTTTGTTGAAATTTTTAAAATCGGAAGATATATATGCTCAATAAGCAAGTCCGATAAAAACAGGAACAGTACAATTCAATAAAATCACAATAAATTAAAAATGAATTAAAATCCCAAATAGTGCAACACCCTGTTGCACAATTGAGAAATATCGAAGCTGAAATAGAAATAAAATCAAACAAAAAAGAAAATTAAAGAATCAATAAAGATTCCAAAATTCCGACAATTTATTCTTGAAAAACGCTTTCCCTTCACGGAATTCATCAACGGAAAACACTTCAAAATTGAACGTTTCATCATAATTGCCCAACCCCCGAAGAACAGAATAATCAATAATTCCCTGCCCCGGAGCATAATGTTCATCACCGCCGTAACGCCCGTTATCGACACCGTGATTGTCATGAACATGAACGTGAACGACAAGCGGTGAAATCGTTTTTACAAATTCGGCAAGCTTCTTTTGGTCGCCGCCGCATGTCAAATTCGCGTGACCGATGTCCAAAGTCGCGCCGAGATAATCAGAATCTACCAAATCCACCGCTTTCGCCAATTCTTCGGCGCGGCAGCACAAGTTTGCCGGATCCGTATTTTCTTTGTTTTCCAAACCGATCACGACGCCGACATCTTCGGCATACTCCGAAAGCTGCTTCAAATTCTGAATCATTCTGCCAAATGACTTTGAAGCGCCGCCTTCCGTAATTCTGCCGGGATGAACAACCAAAACATCCGCGCCGGCATGAGCGGCAATATCAAGCGATTCATACATCAATTTGAAGTCAGAATCATCCATTTTTGACGTGTTGATTGCAATCTCTTTCGGATGTTCTCCTTCAGGATCCGGAAAATAAGGCGCGTGCGCCGAGCAGTAAAAGTCGTAAGAGAAAAACGAATCAAAAAAAGCATCTAAGCGGTCTGTCTGAAGCTCTCTGCCTTTGTAAAGATTCATTTTAGGAATGTAAAGTTCAATTGAATCTGCCAGACCGTCCAATTCGGAAAGCGGTCCCGCAAATGAAGATACACCGAATTTCATGAGGAAATAAAAGAGAACGGGGATATATTAAATTGTGTATTTGCTCAAAAACGCATTCAAACCCCGAAACAATATAGGCGCCGCCGAAATGATTCAGCGATTATATTAAATATAAGTTTGAATTAGACCTGCGAAAACAAAAACGCGAGAATAAAAACGGGTATTTTACAAATTATATTATTCAATTATATAATCGAATTATATTATTCAATTATATTATCTAATTTATTCAATAATATTAGCTAAGTAATTATTATACGGAGAAAAGGAGAATGGACCCGCTGATCGGAATGGGCGTACTGGCACTCGTCGGTGCTGTTGCCGCAATTGCAGGCTTCACCGAGGACTTAGAGTCCGTTGTCGGTTCCCAAAGCAATCCGAATTCACAAGTTCAATTGGCTCCTCAAATGAAATATCCGCATCGCCTGTTCAACAAAGCAATCTCGGGCGAACCCCTTTCAAACGGATTGGCTGCCGTTGTCGGCGCCGTTATCGCCGTTTCGCTTGAAACTTATTTTAACTTCTCCATTCTCACATTAATCGTCATCGGCTCAACCGCCGCCATGTTCATTCACACTGTTTTGGCAACCACGTCATATTTCGGCAGAATCGCAAGCCAAAGCCGGTTTAAACAACCGATTTACATGGACGTTTTCAAAACACACATCCCGATTATCGCCGCTTACGCTTTCATGACAACGGCATGCATTTTGATCATCTGTTTCTTAATGTCAAATTACTTGGAAATTTGGGTTCCGATTCCGCTTCTTGCGCTGATTCTCGGAATCACTGTCGGCTCTATCGGCTCATCTGTGGGTGACATTCAATACGGCGCCGAATGTCTTTATCAAAACTTGGAATTCGGATCCGGCGTGAACGCCGCGTATTCCGGAAACATTGTCAGAAAATCGGAGTCCGGAATCCGCTCAGGCATTGACAACGCTTGGTTTTCATCAAAATTCGGCGGCCCGACAACGGGAATCGCTTTTGCCGCCGTTTTATTTATGACCTCATGGATCACGGTTTTGTTTAATCCCGAATGGGGAAGCATTGTCGGATGGTTTGGAATCGCTGCCGGCATCTTATTCATCGCGGCAATGATCATATTGAACAGATATCTTGAAAAGTCCGCCCGCCGCAGTTTCGGCCCGTACCGCGAAGAAGAAAAGACGGAGATGACGGAATGACATTGACTGAAAATCTGATTTTCTTAACGGGTCCGCAAGTCTATTTTATTGCCGATCCGATTAATCAATTGATTTTACTTCTTTTAATCACACTCGGCGGCGTTTTAATTACAATCAGCGTTCATCTGATTCCGGTCGGCGGCGCGCCCGCTGCAATGGCGCAGGCAACAGGCGTCGGCACCGGCACAACACAGCTCGCAGCAGGCGCGGGACTGACAGGTCTGCTGGTTGCAGCATCCGTTTACCTTCTCTCGGGCAATGCGCTTCTCTGCCTGCTTCTCGGCGGCATCGGCTCTGCTGTCATGATTGCAATCGTTATGCTGATTTCAAACATTGGCTACATCTACGGCGTCGGCATCCCGCCGGCTTCCGGAAAAGCGGTTCGCGACCCGATTACGAATGACCGTCAGGATATTTACGTCTCCAAAGGAACAGAAGGGCACGGCGTTCCGACCGCAGCGTTTCTCAGCGGAATCATCGGCGGCATTGTCGGCGGCATCGGCGGCTCTTTGATATTTGTCGCTTTGATGAAATCTCCGGATCTGCCCTTAGAAACGGCAACCGTTACCATCGCCAATGCGATTATTTTATCGATCGCGCTTTTCTTCGTCAACGCCGTGATCGCGTCATACAATATCGGCGGAACGATTGAAGGATTTTACGATCCGAAATTCAAAAAACTGCCCAAGGCTGTTATCGTTTCAGCGATCATTACATTGATTTGCGGCATCATGTGTCTCTTTATTATGATTCAATTAGAAGGATTTACGTATATTACGGGGTGAATGAATGAACGCAGCAAAACCGAACAAGGACAAAAAAGACGCGCATTTTAAAACAGCGCTCTGCGGACTTTTGGTCAGCCTTGCCGGAATTTACATTGCTTTGTTGCTGCCGCTTCACTCAAATGTGCCGACATTTCCGCCGGCAGCGCCGTTTGCGTTTGCCGCGGGCATCTCAATGATTGCCGCCATCCTTTGGGCCGCGGATTCTGTTCGCAGCATCTCCAAATACGGTCTCGGAACAGGCGTTCCGTCTGTCGGCATGTTCGGCGTCGGACTGGCCTGCGTTATCGCCGTTTTTGCCGCTTTTTTGAACACGATTTGGAGTCCGATTCTCGGCGCGGCGCTTGCGCTTGCAATCGGGTGGACCGCCGGAAAACTCATTAACAGCGTGATTGGGATGAACATTCCCGGAATGGAAAAAAGAGTTGCCGAAATCACGGCGGGCTGCACGCTTGCAATGATTGCTTCATTCGTTATTGTAACGGGAACGGTTGAAGTTTTCATGGTTGAAAATTATATTTTTACAGGAACGGTGGCGCTCGCATTCATCGGAATCGCGGTTGCCGTTTTCCACGCTTACAACGCGAATTTGGGACCGGACGAAATGCAGAATCGAACGCGAATGCTGACGATTTTGGACGCGTCGATGCTTTTGCTGATTTTCGGAATCATCGCGTTTTTATTCAGAGCGGGCGGCGGCATGAACATTCAGACGGTTATCGGACCTTTGGTCATAATCTTTATGTCAATTGTTTTCATTCTCATTTCATATTATAAATTTTGGACTTATGTTAAAAGAGATGCCTGGAGAATTACGGAAACAGGCTTACTCCCAAGCGAGGAGGATTTGAATTGAAGATACGAATTGCACCGGAAACGGAACTTGTCATGGATCCGCTGACGTCGGTGATTTCCAAGGAAAAAAATGTTGCTCCAAACCGCTCCATGATTGCTTTGATTAAAAAATTGGACGAAACCGAACGCGCCGTTGACGGTTTAATGGATTCATTGTCCGCCGACAAACCGCTTCAAAATTCCTGGCGCGGTCGCGAAATGACGGCAGTCGGCGCGGGAACAGTCACAAACTTCTTTTACGGCTTGATTGCGGGAATGATTCTCTCAGGCTTGATACTGCTTCTCTTAAGCGTTTTGTACGGAGGAATCTGATGACAGACGAAGGCTCTAACAAAACGGCGGCGGTGGCGGCGGCAGCGGGCTGGCCGATGTTAAAAGGCGAATACAAAACGGGAAAACCCGATTCTTGCGTTGCGGTCGTCACTTGCGGATCGCACTTGGACGATGACGCGCTGATCGAAGCGGGCGCCGCGATTTCAGGCTCCTGCAAAACGGAAAACTTGGGAATTGAAAAATTGGTTTCACACATTATTTCAAACCCGAACATCCGCTTTTTGATCGTCACGGGCGCCGAAGTGAAAGGACACATCACCGGCGAAGCGATTTTAATGCTTCACCAAAACGGTATTGACAAGAACAGAATTGTCGGCGCGAAAGGCGCGATTCCTTATATTGAAAATTTATCCGAAGACGCTGTGAAGCGCTTCATGGAACAAATCGAATGTATCGACATGATCAATGTGGAAGACATCGATGAGATTTCCGAAAAGATCAGAGAATGCACGGCAAAAGATCCGGGCGCGTTTCCGGCGGCTCCGCTGATTCAGGATGTCAAGGAAAAGACAGCCGGCAGCGATGACGGCAATTCCGGTGAAGAGGATGAGCCGAGCAGAAGCTTCTCAGGAGGCGGTGCGTCTGTTGAAGAGATTTCTTCTTTGACGATGATTACGCGTCTCAAATCCGTTGATCAGAAGATTGCGGGAATCGGCGATTACAATAAATTCCAAGCCGGATTCCAAGCGGGAAAAATCGAAGGATTCGTTATCGGATTCGTAGTAATGATTTTGATTGCGGCAATTATCGGAATCATTATAATGTTCGGATAAGAATGAAATAATAATCGGAAGCGTTGAAATGGGAAGAAAAGAAGCTAAAATTCGAATGGCGCATTTGGATGAACTGGTGGAAAGCATCAGTTACCGCTCTCAATTGATTTCACGCTCTCAAAAATTGGAATCGGGTATTTTAACGACTCGGAAAGTCGGGTTTATTGCCGGTTTTTTAACGGCGGTCGTTTTTGTTTTGATTATTCCGCTGATTGTTTGGCATTTAATCGGCGTCATTTAAAGGAAAAAAGTTGAGGATTTCAGAATGCAGGAAGAAATGAAAATTGAGTTCCAAAATGAAGATGAAACGGTTTTGGAATATGAAGAAATCACACAGCGTTTGGATCGCTTGGATGAAAAAGTTGAGTTTGTCCGCGCGGAAGTTGCGCAGCGGACGGGACGCAAAATCGGCAGAGATGTCGGCATTTTATACGGCGTTCTTGCAGCGCTTCTTTTGGCAATGTTCTTCTTTGTGCTGAGAATTTATTTCTGATTCGTTTCAATTTCAAAATCATTTATCAAAAATTATCAAAATAATTAATCAAAATTATTTCAAATATCAATGGAAAAAAGGAAAACCGGAGTTTAATTTATGTTTAAATTTGAAAAAAAGCAGGAGATTTATGAAATCGGCGGCGTTCGTTTCGGCGGTCAGCCGGGCGAAGTTCCGACGGTGATTATCGGAACGATGTTTTACAACCGCCACAAAATTGTAACGGATGCGGACAAAGGAGTTTTTGACAAAGCCGCTGCCGAAAAATTGTGGAATGACCAGCTTGAAATTTGTGATCAAACGGGTGTCGCCTGCGCGAATCAGCTTGTCGGCGAAACGCCTGAATCGATTAAAAATTATATCGACTGGTTTATTGACATCGATGATAAAACGCCTTTTTTAATGGATTCTTCGGACAGCGAAGTGCGCGCGGCAGCCGCTCTTTATGCGACAGAAATCGGTGTTCATGAACGCGCAATTTACAATTCTGTGAATGCGAGTATTGAAGAAAATGAAATCAAAGCGCTGACGGAAAGCAAAATCAATGCGTCAATTGTTTTGGCATTCAATGCCGTCAATCCGTCGGTCTTGGGAAAAATTGAAATTTTGGAAAAAGGCGGAACGGGTTTGTCCGGCGGGCTTCTTGAAATTTCAAAGATGTGCGGAATTGAGAAACCTTTGATCGATGTTGCTGCCGTTCCGCTCGGCTCGGGCGCGGGCGCGTCCATGCGTGCAATTACGGCGATTAAAGGCCATCTCGGCTATCCTGTCGGCGGCGGTTTTCACAACACGGCGTCGGCTTGGGACTGGATGCGCGAATTTAAAAAGACGCAGGAAAATCCGAAAGAATATTATTTGCCGGCAGACATCGGAACGAATTTGGTCGCGCAGGCGCTCGGCGCAAACTTCCTGCTTTACGGCCCGATCGAAAACGCAAAATACGTCGCGTCTTCCGCCGCAATGGTTGACATCATGCTTGAAGAAAATGCCAAAGAATTGGGAATTGCACTTGTCGATGAAGACAAACTTCCGATCGGAAAATTAATTTGAAATTTTAAAACATGAATTTAAAAATAATTCAAATTAAATCGAAAAACAAATTAAAAACAAAATTAAAATTTAAAAACAAAAACGGAAAAACGAATTTTTGAATTTATTTATTGATAAATCTCACTTTTTTCATTTTATTTCCACTTTATTTTTTGTTAATTTTTCATTTATTTTTGAATTTTTAATTATTCTTTATGATGTTTAGAATTGAATTTTTGACAAATCTTTTTTTGATTAAAATCAGATTTTTGTATTGAAAAAACAGTATCTTGCAATTGAATATTTTTGGCGAAGTTTTTGAATTCGGCTTTATTTTTTGAATCATTTAATTTTTGATTTGAAGACGATTTAAGAAGGCTTATATAAAATATAACAAATATTAAATTTACGGGGTTTTAGATATTATCACTAAAAATTAATCTAAAATAAATAACCGAAAAAACAAAAATAAACAACACAGAAGGTAAAGTTATGGCTGATACACCCAACGAGACGACAACACCCGGAGCAGTTCGGGACATGTCAAAATCGACATCCAAACCTGTCATTCCGTCTTCAACGACGACAGAAACAACTCCCGATTCTGCAGCACCTGCAGCAAAAACCCCGACTGCAAGGTCAACAACAGCTGCTCCGAAAACAACAGCAGCAAAAACAACAACTGCAAGAAAACCGGCTGCAAAGACAACGGCAGCGGCACCGAAAACAACAGCGGCAAGAACAACTGCAGCAACTAAAACAACGACTGCAAAGACAGCGACAGCTGCAAAATCAACGACGGCAGCAAAGAAACCTGCCGCTAAAACAACCGCAGCAACAAAGACGACCGCGGCAAAAACAACAACTGCCGCCAAAAAACCGGCAGCAAAAACAACTGCTGCAAAACCGGCTGCAAAACCTGCCGCTAAAACAACAGCTGCTAAAACAACAGCGGCAAGATCGACTGCTGCTTCAAAGACAGCCGCATCCAAAACCGCGGCAGCACCGAAGACCGCGGCCAAGAAGCCGGCTTCAAAAGCCGCGCCCAAAACGGCTCCGAAATCAGATGCAAAATCAGCAGCAGCTTCCAAAAATGCTCAAACCCGTTCTATCCCCGTGAACGCTGAGGACGGATGGGAAGAAATTGACATTGAGATTGATCTTGATGAAATCAATGAAATCCTTGAAGAAAAAATCAACAGCAAAAAAAGAGCCTGGAAAGAGAAAGAAGCACATTACGCTGACATGATCAACGCTTACAGAAAAGAGAAAAAGGAAAAGAAAGAAAACAAAAAAGCGAAGAAAAAAGCCAAAGGCAAGAAACTTTCACAGAATGAAAGGTATATTGTTTACGGCGCAGCAGCAGCATTCGCAGCATATGCCGCATACCATCTTCTCCACAAAAAATAATTCTTAAAAAATTCATGGCTCTTTTGAGTCATGAATTCTTCGTTTTTTCAAATATTTTTAAATTATTTTTCAATCATTTTTCAATCATTTTTTAATCTCTCTTTCAATCATTTTTCAATCATTTTTTAATCTCTCTTTCAATCATTTTTCAATCATTCTTCTTTCCATCTTCTTTCTTGCAATTGTCTTCTGCAATTGCTGCCGCCGACTTATTTCCGACAGCTGCCGCCGCGCGCAAACGACACAATTTTTTAAAAATAATCGAAAAGAAAAGATGAAATTTTTTAATTTTTTGACTTGATGTTCAATTTTTGTTTCATCTAAAAAATTATTTTAAATTTTTCAGCTCGTCCAAAACGATTTCAGCATGACCTTTAACGCGAACATTATTCCAAACTTTTCCGATTTTTCCGTCAGTATCAATCAAAAATGTTGTTCGAACGGTTCCCATGTTTTCGTTGCCCATGAATTTTTTAAGCTGCCAAACATCGTAAGCTTTGATGACTTCGAGTTCAGGATCGGCTAAAAGCGTAATCGTAAGTTCCGCTTTTTCGATGAATTTCTGATGAGAAGAAACACTGTCTTTGCTGACGCCGAGAATGACAGCGCCGTTTTTTTCAAACTCATTTTTAAGCGCCGAAAAATCAACAGCTTCCTGTTTACATCCGGCGGTGTTGTCTTTGGGATAGAAATAAAGAACGACATATTTTCCTTTGAAATCTTTTAAGCAAACATTTTCCGAATTCTGATTCGGCAGACAAAAATCAGGCGCTTTATCGCCGGGCTGAAGAGATGAAACGGGCATTTGAAATTCTCCTTTGAATGAATTTTTGATTTATTTTTGATTTATTTTTGATTTATTTTGATTTATTTTTGATTTATTTTGATTTATTTTTGATTTGTTTTTGATTTGTTTTGATTTATTGAATTGTATGAACTAAAAGATTGATTTCATTATATTTTTTGTGTTGAATAAAATCGACGACGAATTTTGATTAAAAACGACAGAACGGAGCAGCCCGCACGCGGCACAGCGGCACAAATCCGGGAAACAAAATGAATTTTATTTTACAAATGTTTTATTTCGTTTAACCGAAATATATTTATCATATCAAAATTATTTCCAAATGACGAAAACAAAATCAGATTTCCGATTCATTGAATCAGAAATCAGGCAGATTTTTCAATCCAACCCCGACGGCCTGTTTTGTCACCTCAAACAGGCCCTCTTATTTTTCAAGTTACAAAAACGCCCCCGATTGTTTTTATGATACATTGTTATAAAATTTCGATTTGCCGCGCATTAATTTGTATTGTCCGCAACCGAAATTTAAGCTCGTTTCCGGCCGTGCCGGCAATATCGGCTGCATTTTCAACCCTGCAGCCGATTCAAAATACGCAGTACGCAGCCGAATCATTTCGGACTTGCAGGAGATCTTTATGTCTCGTAATTATTATGAAAATCAAGATTCGTTCTTTCAAAAAAATGACAGCGAACAGTTATCGGAGGATACGAAAACTGTTAAAAAAGGTCGAGCCAGACTGTTTGAAATTGCTTTTTACAAAAAGTGGTACATGCTTGCCTCCGCCATCCTTTCAATAATCAGCGTCGCCTGTTCATTTATTCCTTATATCATTCTTTATTTGGTCTTAAAAGAGATTTTACCGCACCTCTCCGACTTAAGTCAAATTGACGGGTCGCTGCTGATGACATACATTGTTTACATCGTCATTGCCATTCTCCTGACCGTTGTCACAATGTTCGTCTCTCTGATGTGTTCGCACTTGGCGGCGTTTCAAACGCTTTACCATTTGAAAATCGATTTCGCGGCAAAACTTGCAACGCTTCCGCTCGGCTACTTCAATCAAAACGCCACCGGCAAACTCAGAAAAGTCATGGATGAAAATATCGAAGGCATCGAACTTTTCATCGCGCACCATTTTCCCGATTTGGTCGGCTCGTTCACCGCGCCGATCGTTTTGGTTCTTTTGCTTTTGTATTTCGACTGGCGCGTCGGTCTGATCTGTTTGGTTCCGATCATTCTCGCTTATGCGATTCAGGCGATTTCATTCGGCGGCAAAAACAAAGTCATGTATTTGAAAACATATCAGGACGCCTTAGAAGACATGAACGTGTCAGCCGTTGAATATGTCCGCGGCATTTCCGTGATCAAAATTTTCAACCAAACCGTTTATTCTTTCAAAAAATTCCATGACTCCATTATGAATTACACCAAATTCTGTATTCAATACACCTACATGTGCCGCGCCCCGATGACCGCTTTTGTGACAATTTTGAACAACATTTCATTCTTCATCATTCCGGTCGGCATTTGGTGGGTCACGCGGACAACAGATTACACCGCTTTTGCTTTGACATTCATTTTCTATCTGATCTTTTCCGCGTCCGTCGTTTCTCCGTTCATGAAACTTATGTATGTGAGCAATAAAGGCGACGTTATCATTGACGGGATCAACAGAATGGATGAAACATTCAACACGCCGTCCGTTAAAGAGCCAGCAAACCCCGTCAAGCCGAATAGGGTTATCGGCAGAAGCATTCGTTTCGAAAATGTTTCCTTCTCTTACACAGAAGACCCGAACCACAACGCGCTGACGGATGTCAGTTTCATAGCGGAAGAAGGACAAATTACGGCGCTTGTCGGCAAATCCGGAAGCGGAAAAAGCATGATCGCGCATTTGATCCCGCGCTTTTGGGACGTTGCGGGCGGCGCGATTTACGTCGGCGATACCGACATCCGCGACTTGAAAACGGATGATTTGATGGATATGGTCAGCTTCGTTTTCCAAGACGTTTTCCTGTTCAAGCAAACCGTTTATGAAAACATTCGCATCGGAAAACCCGATGCAACGGACGAAGAAGTTCAAGCGGCGGCACGCGCGGCGCAATGCGATGATTTCATTCGAAATCTGCCGAGCGGCTATGATACGGTCATCAATTCACAAGGCATTCATCTTTCCGGCGGCGAACGGCAAAGAATTGCAATTGCGCGCGCGATTTTGAAAAATTCGCCGATTATTGTATTGGATGAAGCAACCGCTTTTGCCGACCCTGAAAACGAGTACAAGATCCAGGAGGCGTTTAAAGAATTGGTGAAAGAAAAAACCGTAATCATGATCGCTCACAGATTGCCGACGATTCGTTCGGCTCATCAGATCATTGTGATGGATGACGGAAAAATCGCCGAAAGCGGCACTCATGACGATCTGATTCAAAAGAACGGCGCTTACAAAAAGATGTGGGATGCTTACAATGCGACATTGACGTGGCGCATTTCCGGAACGAATTCGGATACGGAAAAAGCAAACAAAACGAACACAAAAGAAGATAAAACGAACACAAAAGAAAATAAAACGAACACGAAAGAGAGTAAAACGAACGCAAAGGGGAGCGTGATTTAAATGTCTCACAGTAAAGGAAATAATTCAGATGAATTCGGCGACCTTTTCGGCTCCGACAATTCGGGTCTGATGGTTTTTCGAATCAAAAATTATCTTTCGGAAAAAGGATACAAGGATTTGAAAAAAGCGATTGCTGCCGTTGTTTTGACCAATTTGGTTCTTTTCATTCCGGCAATCTCCGTCTCTGTTTTTATTTACGAACTGCTGAAGCCGTTTTTAGGTCAGGCAATTGATGTGGAAATGTTATGGGTATCATTTGGAATCGCTTTGGCCGGCATCATTTTAACGGCTCTTGCGTATGCGAATGAATACAACAAATGTTATGTCAGCGCTTACACCGAAGTCGGCAATGTCCGAACAGAACTCGCCGAGCGCCTTCGAAAATTGCCGCTGAGCTTTTTCAATAAAAAAGATCTCACGGATTTGACGACGACGATCATGGCGGACTGTACGCGTATGGAAACGGCGCTCTCGCATCTTGTTCCGCAGTTGGCGGGGCAGATCATCTCAATTACGCTCATTATGATCATATTGATCGTTTATGACTGGAGAATGGGGATTGCGACGTTTATTACGTTTCCGATTGCGCTGTTTTTGATTTATTTGTCCAAGAATTTGCAGACAAGATACGATAAGAAACTGCACAAAAGCAAGTTAGACGCCGCCGATAAAACGCAGGAATATTTGGAAGGCATGAAAGTCATTAAAGCGTTCAAGCTCGGCGGCAGCAAGTTTTCGGCGCTTGAGCAATCTTTGAAGAATCTGATGAAGAATTCGTTTTTGCTGGAATTGGTCGTGGGAACCGTTACGGTCGGCATTTCAGTCATTCTTCAAATGGGACTTCCGTTGACAGTTTTGGTCGGCGTTTATTTGTTCCTCGGCGGAACGCTTGATATCTTTGTCTTCCTGATCTTTTTGATTATCGCGTCCAGAATTTACGGTCCGCTGACAACTGTTTTGACGATGATCAGCGAGTATTTCTTCCTGGAGCCGTCGCTGAAAAGATTAGCGGCGCTTCGAAATGAGCCGCTGATGACGGGTGATAAAAACATTCCGATTCAGAAATATGATATCGTTTTCCAAAATGTTGCGTTCAGTTACAACAAAGAAAACGCGATCAAAAACATCAGTTTAACGATTCCGGAGGGAAAAGTAACAGCGCTTGTCGGTCCGTCCGGCAGCGGAAAAAGTACGGTTTCAAAATTGATCGCGCGCTTTTGGGATACAAATTCGGGCAGAATCGCAGTCGGCGGAATCGACATTAAAACGGTCGATCCGGAACATTTGATGGAATACATGTCTTTTGTGTTCCAGGATGTCGTTTTGTTTGACGATACCGTGTTTAACAACATCAAACTCGGCCGCCACGACGCAACGGATGAAGAAGTTTACGCGGCGGCAGAAGCTGCGCGCTGCAACTCTTTTGTTGATAAAATGCCTGAAGGTTACCAAACGGTGATCGGTGAAAACGGAAGCCGCCTCTCCGGCGGGGAACGCCAGCGCATTTCAATTGCAAGAGCCTTGCTGAAAAACGCGCCGATCGTTCTTCTCGACGAAGCGACCGCATCGCTTGACCCTGAAAATGAAGATGAAGTTCAAAAAGCGCTTTCCGAATTGATTTCTTCCAAAACGGTCGTTGTGATCGCTCACAGATTGAGAACGATCAAGAACGCCGACAAAATTGTTGTTTTGGATAACGGAAGGATTTCTGAAGAAGGAACGCATGATGAATTGATTCAAAACAACGGTTTGTACGCCGGAATGTATAATACTCAGCAAAAAAGTATGGATTGGAGCATTTAATTTTTGCTCCTTTCTTTTTTATTTTTAATTTTATTTTTATTTTTAATTTTAATTTTAATTTTTATGTTAGAATATATACGAATTTTTTTATACAGATTGGCATTTAATCTCTGCGAAATAACTTCAAACATAAAATCAAATTAATTGAATTTTTATGAAAATCGTTTTGCGGAGAAATTAAAAATGTCAACATATGCAATTTTTGCTTACGCTTCTCTTATTGTAATGGCAGCAGCGCCTCTTCTCTTAATTATAGCAATGAAAAAGATCCATAACGATGAAGTGCCGACCATTGAAGCCGGTTTATTGATTCTTGGCGGTATTATTATTTGGTTTTGGCTTATCAATGCATTTTCATACTTGCCCGGATCTTAAATCGTTTTTTAACAATTATCAGTAGCCCGGGTTTTAAATCGTTTTTTAATAATTATCAGTATCACATTTTAAATGAATGAATTAACAGCGTTCGCTCAGCGATTTTATTTTAAAAAAGAAAAGGAAAACAGAGAAAAATCTCTGTTTGTATTTGATTTATTTTTAATTTTCAAATTAAGGCATGTCCATGCCCATACCCGGATCCATACCGCCCATGTCCATGCCGCCGGGGGCGCCTTGGGATTTGGTGGTTGCAATCACGTCATCAATTCTGAGAATCATGACTGCGGATTCGGTTGCTGCGTTGATGACCTGAGTCTTCACACGGAGGGGTTCGACGACGAACTCTTTCCACATGTCAACGACTTCACCTTTGAACACGTCAAGACCGGCTGTCTTCAAACCTTTTTCGTGGCTGGAGCGGAGGTCCATGAGCATGTCAATCGGGTCAAGACCTGCGTTTTCTGCGAGCGTCTTCGGGATGATTTCAAGCGCTTCTGCGTAGGCGCGGACAGCGAGCTGTTCTCTGCCTTCAAGTGTTGCTGCGTATTCGTTGAGCCTGAGTGAAAGTTCGACTTCAGGTGAGCCGCCGCCTGCAACAAGTTTCTTATCTTCGATGACGACGCCGACAACGCGGAGTGAGTCTTCGAGCGCAGATTCGATGCTGTCAATGACGTGATCAGTTCCGCCGCGGAGAAGGATGGAAACGGATTTCGGGTTCTCACAGCCGGTAACGAAGATCATGGCGTCGCCTGAAACTTTCTTTTCTTCAACGAGTGCGGCGTAGCCGAGGTCGTCTGCTGCGATTTCATCGAAGTTGGAAATCAAAGCAGCACCGGTTGCGCGGGAAAGTTTTTCCATGTCGCTTTTCTTGACACGGCGGACAACCATGAGTCCTGCCTTTGCAAGGAAATGCTGTGCCATGTCGTCAACGCCTTTTTGGACGAAAACGACACTTGCGCCGCTGTTAATGACTTTGTCGACGGTTGCTTTGATCATGGCTTCTTCCTGATCGAGGAAAAGCTGGAGCTGGTCCGGTGAGGTGATTGAGATTTCAGCGTCGATTTCGGTGTCTTTGAGTTCGATGGCTTCGTTTAAAAGAAGGATTTTCGCGTCTTTGACCATTTCGGGCATGTTGCTGTGAACACGTTCTTTGTCAATGATCATGCCTTTGATGAGTTCGGAATCTTCAATGCGTCCGCCGACTTTTTTGACCACGTTGATCTGTTCTCTGTCGACTTGTTTCTTGCCGTTTGTTTCGTCAACGACGCTTGTGACGGCTTCGACGGAGATTTTGGCCAAAAGTGCTTTTGCGGATTCTGCGCCTTTGCCGGTAATGGCGGTGGCTGCGATGCTGTTTAAAAGGTCGACATCGTTTTCATCGATATCTTTTGCAAGTCCCTGAACGAGCTCGACTGCTTTTGCGGCTGCGAGTCTGTAACCGGATGCAATGACGGTCGGGTGGATGTCCATGTCAATGAGATCTTCGGCTTTCTTCAAAAGTTCGCCTGCAACGACTGCCGCGCTGGTTGTTCCGTCGCCGACTTCTTCGTCCTGCGTTTTGGAAACTTCGACGATCATTTTTGCGGCGGGGTGTTCGATGTCCATTTCTTTCAAAATGGTTGCGCCGTCGTTTGTAATTGTAACGTCGCCCATGGAGTCGACAAGCATTTTGTCCATTCCTTTGGGTCCGAGTGTTGTTCTGACGGCTTCAGCGACTGCTTTTGCCGCCATGATGTTGTTGCCCTGCGCATCCCTTCCGCGGGTGCGCTTGCTGCCGTCTTTTAAAATGAAAATGGGTTGTCCTGACATATTACGTCTCCTTTTAGTGAATTCATCTGAATATAATTGAATATATTATGATTATAATATGATCGATTTTTATCGATAAAATCATCATGCGCAATAATCATTGAACAAAAGCGTCAATCCTGCTTTTTCAAACGACGATACGGATAATGATTTGAGCAAACATTTCAAAATCTTATCAAAGTCAAATCAAAATCAAGTTTGAATGATATTTTGAATGCTGCCGAAGGACTTTCCCGAAATTGCTTTGACATTCCCGAACGGATGTGCTTCCCGGACCGCAACGGTCACTCCCGACATCCATTCATCCTTTGCCGAAAATGCTATGAGAAAACGCTTTTTTTCGGACAATTCACGGAAAAATTACAACTAAAACACGTTTGAACTTCTATATAAAAGAAACGGTTTGGAATTTATTCATTTTGAATCGGGATTCATTTATGAATTCGTTTTTGAAACCCGTGATTTGTTTATTCGATTCCTTTTTTGAAAATTGTGCGGCTCGCGCGTGAGCGGGGCGGGTTTGGAGCGAAGCCGGACGGCAAAAAATCGCGTAAGCGATTTTTCAATAAACACCTCCCTCCAACTGCAAACAAACACCTCCCTCCAACTGCAAACAAACACCACACTCCAACTGCAAACAAACACCACACTCCAACTGCAAACAAACACCACACTCCAACTGCAAACAGGCGAAGCCCTCAAAAATTGCGAAGCAATTTTTTACAAACACCGCCCTTAACTGCCCATGAAATTTTGTGAGGCGAAGCCGAGCAAAATTTTTTTACAAACGTCACCCTCCCCCCGCCCTATGAAATTTTGTGAGAAACCGACCGAAGGTCGGTCACGAGCAAAATTTGCGAACAAAATTTATATAGAATACACTTTAATTCTCTTTACATGAACACCCCACGGGGGTATAGTCTTCAAAGGAAAAATATTAATCAAAAACTAAAAGAATAATAAAATAATCACGGAGGCCTTAAAATCAAACAAAAATTCAACGTCACCGGAATGACATGTTCCGCCTGCAGCAGCCACGTTGAAAAAGCCGTCAGCAAACTCGCCGGTGTCAAAAGCGTATCTGTCAATCTTCTGCAAAATTCAATGATGGTCGAATACGATGAAACCGCCGTCACCGAAACGGACATTATCAAAGCCGTGACGGACGCCGGCTACGGTGCGTTTCCTGCCGACTCTAAAACTAAAAAAGGACAGGGAGAGGCAGCACAGACCGGCGCGGCAAATCCTGCGGCAGCCGAAGCCGAAGAGATGAAAAAGCGTTTGATTTGGTCTATTGTTTTATTGATTCCGCTGATGTACATCGCGATGGCGCCAATGGTCGGTCTTCCGCTTCCGTCTTTTTTGAGCGGACATGAAAACGCAATCGCTTTCGGCATGGCTCAGCTTCTTCTGACACTCGCAATCGCTTATCTCAACCGCAAATATTTCATCAACGGATTCAAAAGCCTGATGAAGCGCGCGCCGACGATGGACGCGCTCATTGCAATCGGCTCATCCGCTGCTATTATTTACGGCATTTACGCAATCGTTCGAATGGGATACGGTCTTGCCGTTTCAGATTTTGTTCTTGTCGAACAATATCACATGGATATGTATTTCGAATCGGCCGGAACGATTTTGACATTGATCACGGTCGGCAAATACTTGGAAAGCCGCTCCAAAGGAAAAACAAGCGACGCGATTACAAGACTATTGGATTTGGCGCCGAAAACGGCTTTGGTTGAAAAGAACGGCGCCGAAGTTGAAATTCCGATTTCAGATGTCGCCGTCGGCGATGTTTTAATCGTAAAAACAGGCAGCAGCATTCCCGTTGACGGAAAAATCATTGAAGGAACGGCTGCAATCGACGAATCGGCAATTACCGGCGAAAGCATTCCGGTTGAAAAAACAGTCGGCGACAGCGTAACGGGCGCCACCGTCAACAGATCAGGATTTATCAAAATGACAGCGGTCCGCGTCGGCGAAGACACGACGCTTGCACAAATCATTCGTTTGGTCGAAGAAGCAAGCGCGAGCAAAGCACCGATTTCCAAGTTGGCTGACCGCGTCAGCGCCGTTTTCGTTCCGGTCGTCATTTCGATTGCGATTTTGGCGACAATCGTATGGCTGCTGCTCGGTCATCCGTTCAATTTTGCGCTCTCAATCGGCATTGCCGTGCTGGTTATCAGCTGTCCGTGCGCGCTCGGGCTTGCAACGCCGACGGCAATCATGGTCGGAACCGGCAAAGGCGCTGAAAACGGAATCTTATTCCGAAATGCCGAGAGCATTGAAACGGCGCACACCGTAAATGTTGTTATATTGGACAAAACCGGAACCGTTACCGTCGGAAAACCGTCTGTGACAGGCATTTATCCGACAGACGGCGTCACGGAAAAAGAATTGATGACTTACGCCGCGTCCGTTGAAAAATTGTCCGAACATCCGCTTGCCAACGCAATTGTTGAAAAAGCGGCGGTAATGAATCTGAATTTGATTCAAGCATCTGACTTGAAACAAACAGCGGGTCACGGTATTGAAGCCGTTGTTGACGGCGACCGCATTATGGCGGGCAACGCAAAAATGATGACGACTGACGGAATCAATATTGAAAAAATCGCTTCGATTTCTGATGAAATTGCCGAAAACGGGCAAACACCGCTTTATTTCGCGAAAAATAATCAATTGCTCGGCATCATTTCGATTGCCGATACGATCAAGCCGACCAGCAAACGCGCGATTGCCGAATTTAAAAACATGGGCATTGACGTTATTTTGCTGACGGGCGACAATGAAAGAACGGCAAACGCGATTGCAAAACAGCTTGACATTGACCCGGATCACGTGATTGCAGGCGTTTTGCCGGAAGGAAAAGAACAAATCGTCCGCAAACAGCAGGAATCGGGTAAAAAAGTTGCGATGATCGGCGACGGCATCAATGACGCGCCGGCGCTTGCGCGTGCGGATGTCGGCATTGCAATCGGCGCCGGAACGGACGTTGCAATCGAAAGCGCGGACATCGTTTTGATGAAAAGTGATTTGATGGATGCCGTTACGGCTTTTAAGCTGTCGAACGCAACGATTCGAAATATCAAACAGAATCTGTTTTGGGCGTTCTTCTACAATATTTTGGGAATCCCGCTTGCAGCCGGCCTCTTTTATCCGATCCTCGGATGGAAGCTCAATCCGATGTTTGCGGCTGCCGCAATGAGTTTGTCATCGCTCTTCGTTGTTACAAACGCGCTTCGCCTGAGATTTTTCAAGCCGAAATTCACGACGGAAGCGCCGCCCGAAACGTGTCCGATTTATCCGGAAGATAATCCAATCGAAGAGCCGAAAGAAAAGAGTTCGGCAGCATCAGCAGAAAAGACATCCGCAGAACCGGTAGAAAAGGAATTGGCAGAAAAGAGTTTGGCAGATTCGGAAGAATCCGCGCCTGAAAAGAAGCCGGACATCATGATGAAAATCGACGGCATGACCTGCATTAATTGTCAGAAGCATGTCGAAAAAGCGCTGAATGCAATTCCCGGCGTTTCTGCAAAAGTGGATTGGGAAGCGGGAACGGCAAACGTATTCATTGAAAATGAAGTCGATGATGAAACGCTGAAACAGGCTGTTGAAAAAGAGGGTTACACGGTTGTTTCAATTCAGCGTTGAGAGGAAATATTGTTCAGAAAAATCAAAACCAAATTCAAAAAACCAAATTCAAAAAACCAAATTCAAAAACGAATGAATTAAAATTGAGAGGGAAAAAAGATGAGAGCAGATAAAAAAGTCGTATTGAGACTGCTTAAAACGGCTCGCGGCCAGATTGACGGCATTATTAAGATGGTGGAAGAGGACAAATATTGTATTGATATCGTTCATCAAATTATGGCAAGCGAGGCCGTTTTAAGAAAGACGTCCAAAATCGTTCTTCAAGGGCATTTGTCGGGCTGCGTCAGCGAGGCGCTTGACGGCGCTCCGGAAGAGCGCGAAGAAAAAATCAACGAAATTATCGATGTCTTTGATAAATTGAATAAATGAGCAACAAAAATTAAAAAACAAAATTAAAAAATCAAAAAAAATAAAAGCTCATTCATTCGATATCAAATGTCATAATATTTGGTTCAAAATCGAATCAATAAAAAACTAATTAAACATAAACTCGAATTGAATAATTAATCTGAAATAAAAACAGATTGATTTAAAAATTCATTCACAGGAGACATAAATATGGATACAGTAACCTTTAAAGTCGGCGGCATGACCTGCGGCCATTGCCAGAGAAGAGTTGAAGACGCGTTAAAAGATGTTGACGGCGTTTCAAAAGCAACCGTCAACCTTGAAAAAGGCGAAGCGACAATTGAATACGACGGCTTTAAAACAAACCCCGACACTTTGAAGAAAGCAGTCGCAAGCGCGGGATACGAGGTTTAAACCTCTATTCCGTTCTTTTTTATTTTCATTTGATTTTATTTCTTTTTCGCTTCTTTTTCGTTTCTTTTTCATATTAATTTTGCAGCAGCTGCCGCGCGCGAACTGCTCCGTTTTTCATAATATTTTCAAATTTGCCCTTCGTTTTTTTTCGTTTTTCAAGATGAAACCCAAACATCCAATTTCAATAAATGTTGAACCTGAACGCCCGATAAAACCTTAAAAAATGTTTAATCTTTGGATAAAAGAAGGCGTTCCGTTTTTGAATAATTTTTATGAAAAATGATGTTTCAATTGAATTTTGGATTGAATAAAATTTCAAAACCCCCCCTCCAACGACGCGTTTCCGAAGCGCAGCGGAGGAAAGAAGGAGTTGGAGATTCTTCCCAAACGAAACGAAAAATGCAAAACTGCTGATCATGGATTGTTTTCCTGTGCCGGCAAAGTACTGTCTTGCGACTGTCTTTTATTGCTGCCGGCTCCTGCTAAGCCTGTCAATCTGCAACTGTCTTTAATGTTGCCGCTGTTACCTGCCGTAACAGTTGCCGCTGTTACC
Organism: Methanimicrococcus hongohii; assembly: GCF_032594095.1. Taxonomy (NCBI): domain Archaea; kingdom Methanobacteriati; phylum Methanobacteriota; class Methanomicrobia; order Methanosarcinales; family Methanosarcinaceae; genus Methanimicrococcus; species Methanimicrococcus hongohii. The sequence goes on along the minus strand of NZ_CP131059.1, from coordinate 1,578,149 downwards.
TGCCGTAACAGTTGCCGCTTCCAATCAGGTTTGCGTTTGCCGCTGCTGCCCGCAAAGCAGCCGCCCGCGCGAGCCGCTCCGCTTTTCTTAATTTTTAAAGATTCGAGTCGCTTTTTTTGAAAAAACAAAAAATCGAAAGAGCCGAATTAAAAAACGTGAAAATGAGTGTTGTGTCAAAAACACAAAAGAAAAAATAAGTGACAGCATGAAACGAAAATGTTGTTGTTTCATGCCGTTTAAATCGATTTTATTTGATGATTTTATCAATCAAATTTTGTTTATTCAGACTGTTCCTCCCCGATTTCAGGAAGCGGGTCGTTGCCGTCAGTCATACTGCCGGTACAACTTTCCACCGTAGATTTGTAGGAGTGGCCTGCAATACTTCCGACAGCATCAGAACTTCCGATGATAGTGCCTGTCGTTTCACAATCTGTAATAACATATATGGTCGGAACAGGGTGATATGATTCATATCCTGCACGGAAGAATCCGCCGCCAATGATGCCGCCGATACGGGAAGCGGAAGAATCAACAGTAATGTAGGCTTCAGCTTCACAACCGGAAATCACTGTCGGATTTCCTTCATCGCTTGTGCCGGAAAATCCGAGCAGACCGCCGATTAATTGATTGTTTTCTCCGCCGGCATTAATGGTGACATTTGCGGAACAATTCTCCACAAACATACTTTCCATTGCGCACCCGGCAAGACCGCCAAGCCCGTGGACATTATCACCGTCTGCCGTTATCGTACCTTCTGCAGTACAGTCAACAAAAGAACTTTCTTCCATGCCGCCGGCTAAAATACCCGCATTCTGTCCTTCATCGCCTGACACGATAATATTTGCCGAGGCGTGACAATCATCGAAATCGACAAAACCGCCGCCGACAAGACCGCCGACCATTGCCCAGCCGCTTACTGTGTTATCATCACCGGAAAGAATGACATTATCCAAATCACATTCCACAGCGTAGCCGATAACACCGCCGACTAATGCGGATCCTGTAACGCTGACATTTTCAACGGTCAGATGACTGATTGCAGATTCAAAGGCACAGCCGAACAAACCGACGCCCCATCCATCCTCTTGATCAACAATTATGTTTGAAATGGTGAAATCGCCGCCGTCAAAAGTGCCGGTAAAAGCCGCTTCAAGAACAGGAAGTTCATCATCATCCTCGGAAGGAACGTAAGCGCCGATCGGCTGCCATTCTTTGTTTTCGAGGTCGATATCAGCCGTCAAAAGATAGTTCCGGTCTAAGCCGTAACGCACTTTATTAAGCTGCATTGCGTTTTCAATTTGATACGGATCATCAGAAGTACCGCTGCCTGCAAAAGATGGCGTATTGATATTCTTAAAATTATTATTTCCATCCCATGTCATGTCAGAGGTACAATCAGCTGCCACAGCATCATCGTCACAGTTGCCTGCAATGGCTCCGATAAACTCAAAACCGCCAGTAACTGTACCGCTTGTTGTACAATTTTCAATGTAAAACACGCTCGGAGTGAAATATTGAGAATAGTCTTCAAGAAGAGAATCGTATTCTTCTTGAGAGACAGCATTTGTTTCTAACATTGCATCTAACATTGCAACAATTGCAGCAGCCGTATCTTCATCCATAAAGTATCCTGCGCCGACAATACCGCCGACATAGGAAGAACCGGTCACAATGATGTCAACATCTTCAACGGTACAATTCAAAATATCAGTCGGATTGCCGCCGTCAGTCGTTCCTGCCATGCCGAGCAAACCGCCGATAAATTTATTTCCGACGCCGGTCACAGTTATTTCGGCGTTGCCGACAGAGCAATTTTCAACAAGCTCACTTTTAAAAGCACAACCTGCAAGACCGCCGATTCCTTGAACACCATTGCCTTCAGCTGTAATTGTTCCGACAGCCGTACAATCAATCAGCCGACTCTCTTCCATGCCGCCTGCCAAAATGCCTGCCATGCTTCCGCCGTCACCGACAACGATGACATCTGCCGCAGCGTCACAGCCGATCAAATCAGCGAAACCGCCGCCGGCAATACCGCCGACCATCGCGCTTCCCGTAATCGTATTCATGCTGTTGTTTTCTTGCAGAATGATATTTTCCAAGCTGCAGTACACAGCATAACCGATGACACCGCCGACTAACATAGAACCGTCGACATTGACATCTTCAACAATCAAATCAGATACTGAAGGTCCGGTTACAGACAAGGACGTGATGTCTCCCGCCGTTTTTCTCTTCTCCACCGCTTCTTTCAGCGCAGCATCTAAGCCAGCTTCATCAGCCCATATATTTTCGATATCCTGACTCAAAATGACTTTTGCCGTACTGACGCCGCCGATAACGGTGTCAATCTGAACGAATTTCACGCCGTCAACTTCTAAGATGTCCGCACCCACATGGTTGGCGCAGTTTGAACAGCTCATGCCTGTGATTTCAATGCTCTTTGTCGGTCCGACAACACATCCGAACAAACCGACACCGGCTTCATCGGAACGGTCAATCGTCAGATTCGAGATGGTGAAACCGTTGCCGTCTAAACTGCCTGTAAAGGCATAATCCAAGTCGGGGTTTTCTTCATCATCTTCTGAGAACGGAACGTAGGATCCGACAGGTTCCCAGTTGTCATATCCTGAAAGATCGATATTGTCAATCAGAACATAATGTTTGTCCAAACCGTAACGAACACGGTTGAGTTGTTCAGCGGTTTCAATTTCGTAAGGCGAAGTTGCAGTACCGGCACCGCCTGCCATATAGTCGTCGTCATCAAGACCGACCCACCATTTTCCGGTTATCACACCGTCAGCGATTCCGTCACTCCAAACGAGTTCATCTTCGCCGCTGAGATTCAGTGCTTTTCCTTCAAATACGACATCTGTGTCAGCCATAACGGCACCGTAACTGAGAAGGAGCAGGCCGTCATCCGCGTCAGTCGTGTCAATTCCGAATGAAACACCTTCTGTGATGTCTTCAGGCATTGATCCATTCATTTGATAGATGTGAACGCCCAAACCTGTCAAAACATCCGCTTCGGGAAGCGCCCATGTACCGTATGAATCTTGGGTTTGCAGTATCGCGGCTAATCCGTTATATCTGTCTTCACCCAAATTTTCCGGTGTAAATTCAAAGAATGCATTGAAGCCGATTGCAGGAGAAAGCCCGTTTGTCGGCGTTTCTGTTTCAATAGTGAAACTGAATCCCGACGGATAATGTCCGCCCGATTCCATTTGGTTGAACATGCCGGTTACTTCAGATGTATAGCTGTTTTCCGGAACTGTATATTCGTGAGCCCATGTTATTCCTTCATCTTCGGCAATTTTTGTATATTCAGCCATTTCATCCGTTTCAGGCATTGATAAGAAGAACATTTGAGCTTCGTTATTGCCCTTTTCAATTACTTTCGAATTTACATAAGGATATGGCCAAGATGTATTTGTCGCATCTTTGATGACCTGTTCACCATTGTCGATCAAGTAGCGATCAAATGTCATTGTTGCAGATGTTGCATCATATTCGAATTCCTAAACAAAAAGCTGATTTCCGCTTTCGTCTTCCGTATACAGGACAGTGACACCGTCATAGGGGTTGTCATCATCATCGTAAATGACATATGAGAAGAAATACGGTATGTCTTTTGAATCCATTTCCATTCCGAATTCATTCATCAATGTTCCGAAACCAATGAATGTGCAGACAGCGTTTCCTTCATTGTCAAATTCCCATAACGAAGAGTAATAATCTCTGCCCAATACTGACTCGACAAAGACAGCCATATCCTCATCCGGCTCGGGGAAATCCGCGCCCCATCCGAGTTCGGAAGCTTCCATGAAAATGTTGCTCGGCAACACAGTGTCAACGTAATCAGATTGAACAAGTTCTCCTTTTCTTGTGAAATTAACTGTTTCACCAAGGATTTTGCTGCTTGTTTCAATCTCTTCATCAATTACTAAAACAAATTCAGTCACTTCAATCACATTATCGGATTTGACGGTAAAGCTGTTGCTTTTAGCGATGCCGAAATCAAAATATGAAACCATCACATTCGTGCCGTCCAAATCTTCTCTGACAATATAGGCACCGGATCCTTCGGCAGGATAGTCATCGGCATATTCGCCTAAATTCTGCATTTCATAATCAAAAGTGCCGTCAGAATAACCGGTGAAAACAAGTGTAATTCCGAGTTCGTCAGGGTCGGAAACCCATGTTCCGATAAACGGATTGCTCACGGATGCCAGCCACGGACTTGAACTGCTTCTGCTGCTTCCGCCACCGCCGCTTGAATTCGCGACAACGACATCCGGCAGAGATGATGATCCCATTGAAGAAGCGTTTGTTTCAGTATCGTTTTGTTCATTTTGTTCATCATTTTCTTCTTCATTGCTATCATCAAGCGATGAAGAAAAACCTGAGGCGGAACCGCCGTTGGAATCAGAATCTGTTCCCTGATTCAGGCAGCCGGACATCATTGCCGTCAGAAGCACGAGAACGATGATGAGTATCATCGAAACGGCGGCAAATTTGTCTCCCTTTCTTTTAAATAATTTTTTTTGTTTGGATATCATAAATAATCACTTTCGCTATTCGCATAACCCTTTAAGTTTCATTTTTATTCCCTATCCCCTTGTATTTTTTCATTGTTTTTCGGTTTGTTTTGGTATGTTTTGATTTGTATCTCGGACCTGCATTCCGATTATGAATTCACAGGTATTTGATTAAATCAGAAACGGCAAACAGAAATAACGGGAATCTTAAACGAAAAATTAAGAGTATCAGTAACTCAAATTTCATCATATAAAAACATGTTCGTTTATCCGAAATAATTACGATATAACTAAAAATATTAGAATTGTAGAATGCAATTAGATATAGCAAATATATTACAACATACCTAATATGATGAGACTCATGAAATTTTATCTGAATGAAAAAAGCTCGTTTTTTGTATTTTCAATTACATTTTCAATTACGTTTTCAATTACAATTGCTTATTTTTTCGTCAAGAAACAAAGCTCTCAAAAAAAATTCTGTTTCCAAAAGAAATGCCGTTTTCAGCTCCCCCTGTTTCCGATGAACTGAAAATTCGACAGTGCCGCGTTTTTCGCATGCGTTTTTCATTCGAAACAACCGTGACATTTTATTAAAAAATGTTCATTCGGGGAAAAATAAAATATATATCTGATAGCTTACTTGATGTCGTTTTTCCATTGGAAATAAAGGGGTGTATTTCCCATAAGCTTTAATACCTTTACTTCAATTGCATGTAATTACGCAAATTTTTGCATGAAACGTTTGAATCGTTAAAAAATATGACATAACGTAAAGAACGTTTGAATTGCAAGCCGACCTTTCGAAAAAGCGAAATTTCATGCCACATTTATTCGCTCTTCGAAACACAATAAACAACAAAAAATATAACAAAAACGACAACAAAAACGACAACAAAAACGACAAAAAAACGACAAAAAAAACAATAACAAAAAAATACAATAAAAATAACAACGATAATAAAACAATAATCAAAACGAAAGCACATTTAAACAAATCACATTAATTAAAAAATGTAAACAAATGAAGCCGATGACACGCAAAACACAAATGCTTCATTCTTTTCATTGACTTTTCGAGAATCGGAAACGGACTTTAAAATTCGTTTCTTACAAGATATAAAGATTCAATCTTACAAGATGTAAAGATTCAATTCAAAATAAAAATACGAACGCTAAAAGCGTAATCGTCAAATTATTGGATCTGTTTCGCTGAAATCAAACGCGCTTGTTCGTTGCTGCGGTTTTTCAGTTGTATTTGAATATTTAGGTTTATGGTTTACTCATGCGGTTTTTTGCCGCATTCGACTATCTCACAGGAGATTAACGATATGACAAACTCCCTCAACAAATTATTTGAACGCCTTCTTGAAAATGAATCCATTTTCAAAGACAAGGAAGTTCTCAGACATTCTTACACGCCGGACGTTTTGGTTCACCGAGATGAACAAACGGAAGAACTGGCAACGATTTTGGTTTCCGCGCTTCGCGGAGAGACACCGTCAAATATTCTCATTTACGGGAAAACAGGAACGGGAAAAACGGCCGTGACGCGATATGTCGGCAAAGAGCTTGAAAATATGAGCGAAAAAATGGGCGTCAAATGTTCCGTGATTTACGTTAATTGTGAAGTGATCGACACGCAGTACAGGCTTTTGGCAAATCTGGCCCGTCATTTCGGCGAAGATATTCCGATGACAGGCTGGCCGACTGACCAGGTTTTCCAAAAATTTAAAGAAGCGCTTGACACAAGAGAGCAGGTTCTCATCGTCATTTTGGATGAAATCGATAAGCTCGTCAAGAAGGGCGATGATGTTCTTTACAATTTATCCCGTATCAATTCAAGTTTAAAACAGGCGCGCGTCAGCATTATCGGCGTTTCAAACGACTTGAAATTCACAGACTTTTTAGACCCGCGCGTTAAAAGTTCGCTCGGCGAAGAAGAAATCATTTATCCGCCTTACGATGCCGATCAGATCCGCGATATTCTTTATCAGCGCGCTGAAATGGCTTACAATGAAAACGTTTTAGACGGCTCCGTCATTCCGCTCTGCGCTGCTTTGGCCGCTCAGGAACACGGCGACGCCCGCCGCGCGCTTGATTTGCTTCGCGTTTCCGGTGAAATCGCCGAGCGCCGCGAGGAAAAACTTGTGACGGAAATTCATGTCCGCGTCGCGCAGGACAAAATCGAAGTCGACCGCGTCGTTGAAGTCGTCCGCACGCTTCCGACTCAGTCCAAGCTTGTGCTTTTCAGCATCGTCACGCTCAATATCAGCGCGCAGAATCAGAATCTGTCGCCTCAAAGTATTACGACGGGCGAAGTGTACAACATTTACCGGAAGCTCTGCAAAGCAATTGACACGGATGTTTTGACACAGCGCCGCGTTACGGATCTGATGTCGGAACTTGATATGCTCGGCATAATTAATGCTGTTGTCGTCAGCAAAGGCCGCTACGGCCGAACAAAAGAAATTTCTCTCTCCGTCCCCATAAAAAACACGTATGAGGTGCTTCTTGAAGATTACAAGTTAAAACCGCTTGAGAATTACACTCACAACGTAAAAATCGGATATTTTTGAATATTTCAAACTTAAAGCGGCAGCGCCGTCTGAATGATGAAAGCATTTCGCTTTTATCTCACCTTTTCTTTTTTGATTTTTTTTGAAAATAATACAATTTTTTTGTTTTTGATTTTTTTGAAAAATGTATGATCGATTTTGATTTTGGTTTTTTCAAAAATGCAGGGCGATTTTTGTGTCATTTATTTAAAATTCTAGCACTCGCGCGCGGCGGCGGTGCCGCAAAAAAATCGCTTCGCGATTTTTTCAGTAAACACCTCCCTCCAACTGCAAACAAACACCTCCCTCCAACTACAAACAAACACCTCCCTCCAACTGCAAACAAACACCACACTCCAACTGCAAACAAACACCTCCCTCCAACTGCAAACAAACACCACACTCCAACTGCAAACCGGCGTAGCCCTCAAAAATCGCGAAGCGATTTTTTACAAACACCGCCCTCCCCCCGGCTCATGAAATTTTGTGAGAGAACGACCGAAGGTCGGTCACGAGCAAAATTTGAACAAATTTTTTTGACCAAACGTATTTATCATCAGAATCCTATTTTCATTCATGAAAAAAAGTCTGTTTCCGTTGCTCATTTTCATATTCATCATTTCAATTGTTTCCTCAAGCGGCTGCTTATCGATGCTGACAAGTGATCCAAGCAATACGGCGGAAGCGGAAAACATATCAGGCGTGCTTGACATATATGAGCTGAACATTTTTGTTCCAACCGTTAAAGGTCAGGAAAAAATCGTTGAATCAGGCACTTATTTTGTCGATTCGGAATCTTCATCGGTTCAAGTTGTTCGTTTGATCAATGACCAAAAAAATGTCACTCTTCTTTACGATTCAAGTCTGTTTTCTTTTGAAGCGCCTGAATTTACAAATATTTATTTCATCACGACCGAAAACGGAGATTTTACCGCAACGCAAGAAGGCATTGACGATCTTATTGAAAATCCGGTCATGGTAAATCCCGCTTATTCTTTGAAAAATCCGAAAACCGCGCCGACAATTGAATTTGAAGAAAATTTCACAGGCGTTTTGGTTTACACATTTACGCCGTACATGGGCGGCACATCTGTTACGATAAACGATGGCGCCGCCGCGATTCAAATCATTCTTCCTGAGGGTTTGACGACCGGAAACAGAATCATCGGAACAGCTTCGCCGAGTCCGGATTCAGTTGAGGAAGATGAAAGCGGCCGGAATGTTTTGAAATGGAACAGCCCGATTGGTTCGGTCAGCGTAAAATATTACAATGAAAACGCGCCGTTTTATCTTTTGATTTCATTCTCTGCGCTTGCCGGCGCCGTTATCGCCGTTTATCTTTGGTACCGCTATCAGACAAAAAAATTGCATGAAATTACAAAGCTCGTTGATGACGAAACGACAGGATTCAGGAAGCAAAGATAAAAAGGATAAAAGAGGAAAAAAGGATTAAAAACAAAATAATAGATAAATAAATAAACAAAAATGTTGACAAATGATAGAAAGATGATTCTGTTCTTATCACATTTAATTTAAAACAAATATTCATTTTGACGGATTTTGGGCGGTAAAAATGGCAATCGGTTCGGATAATAAAAATAACAAAGTCATGATGTTCATTGACTACAGAAACATCATCAAAAGCGTCGACACAATGAAATCGCTGCCTTTTAAACTGGACTTGGAAACTCTTGCCCGACACCTGCTTGGTTCAAGAGAACTTGTGGCAGCATATGTTTTTGACTCCAAAGGAGCCATCGGACATGAAGATTCATCCAAAAGACTGCACGACAAACTTCGCTACTTAGGTTTTCGAGTGATGATTCGGGATGCGTTTGATTCTGACAGATACGAACAAAAAGAAGTTGATGTGGCGATGGCGTGCGAAATGGTCGTACACGCTTTAAGAGACCACTATGATGTCGCAATCGTTGTCAGCGGTGATCGTGATTTCGTACCGGCCATACAACATGTTCAGGCGGCAGGCAAAAGAGTTGAAGTTGCCGCTTTTGCAAACACAGTCGGATCCGCAGTCATACAAACCGCCGACAAATTTCATGAATTGGAAAAAATGCCTCTGCTTGCAATGCAGAATCCGACCGTTGACGGAAATCCGGCCATTACTGAAAATTTGACTGCTGATAAAAATCCGACAGCTGATAAAAATTCGGCTGTTGAGAATCCGATTATTGAGGAAGAAACGGGTTTAAAAAATGACGAAGGGGAGACGATATAATGGAGTTCAATCAATGGATATCAGATGTGAATGAAAAATACGGATTGGACGATAATGATTGGGAAGATGTAAAGAATACAACGGTTTTGACCTTCCGAATGGATGACAGCGGTAAAGTCAGTTCGACGTATAATGGTTTGCGTGTGTACAGACATTACGATTCCGAAAAAATTATTTTGCCGGGTGAGACTTGGATTTGTTCTTTAATTTTAAATCAAACATATACTTATTTTGCGAGAGGGTTGCAAAGGATTGATTCTTCATTCATGTTTGAACTGAAAAAAGACCAAAAAGATGCCATTGCAGCCGGCATATGGGAAAAACATAAAAACACGATTGAGCCTCTTTTGGAAGAAAAATACAAAGATATCCTCAGCAAAAATATTGCGCAGGCGGTTACGGATACAAGAAAAGAATATGAAACCGTAGTCAAAGAGCTGCATGAAGCGGTCCATATTTTAGAACAAAAAGATGCGGAAAACAAAAATATCATAACCTCTCTTCACGAAAAATTGAATGCTTCAGAAACGGAAAAAAAATCAAATTCAAACAACGGATTGATTCCGAACAACGGATTGACCCCGAACAGCGGGTTGATTCCGAATATGCCGTTTTATGCGCCGCCCCAGATAGCTGTTTCTGTAAGACGCGACGGTCCTGATTCGATATCTTCCGAGCTGTTCAATAAATCCAGATATTTTGTCCATTTGAGCGCGGACCAAAGAATAATCGCCGTAAAACCCCATGACGAAGGCAATGTTGTCTGTATGAACAATACAATCGTTCTTGCCGGTCTGTCGCTGCTTTCATCTTACAGCGGGCCGCAGGAAATGGTTTCCGAATACAATCATATTTTCGGCGGGATTCAAATATATCTGTAAAGCGGTATATCTGCAAATAAGGTTTTACTATGAATGACACAGCTCCGCTTCTTGATTTCAGGCATATGACGGTCATTAAAGATGAACGCGCTATTTTGGATGACATTTCTCTTTTGGTCGGAGCGGATGAAAATATTGCCATTATCGGCCCGAACGGCTCGGGAAAATCTTCTTTGATTAAAGTCATGACCCGCGAATATTATCCCGTTGCTGACGCTCCCGGGCTTCATATGAATATTATGGGCGAAGAGATGTGGAATATTTTTGATTTGCGCAAACAGCTCGGAATCATTACGACTGATCTTCAAAATATGTGTCTTCGGGACAGCACCGTTTTTGAAATCGTTCTTTCTGGATATTTTTCAAGCATCGGCATTTATGATGATTTTTTTGACGTGACGATTGAAATGAAAGCGATGGCAAACGAAATTCTGAAATTTTTGGGAATTCATCATTTGAGAAATCAAAAAATGACGAAAATTTCATCCGGCGAAGCTCGAAAAGCATTGATTGCCCGAGCGCTCGTTCACGATCCGAAAGCGCTTGTTTTGGACGAACCGACAAACAGTCTCGATATGAAATCGATCGACCAATTCCGAAAAACTGTCAGTTCGGTTGCCAAAGCCGGCAAAAACATTATTCTTGTTACGCACGATTTGTCGGATATAATTCCCGAAATCAAGCGCGTGATTCTCATTAAAGACGGAAAAATATTTGCCGACGGCAAAAAAGAAGATATTTTAACAAATGAAAATTTGACGGCGCTTTTTGAAGTTCCCGTCACGGTTCAAAAACACGGCGAATATTACGCGGCATTTTGCTGAAATTTTTTCTTTATCTTTCTTTTTTCTTTGTTTTTAATTTCTCTATTTTCTTTGTTTTTTATTTCCTATTTGTATTCTAAAAACAAACAGCTTATGCTGTTCAAAAATGAAAGAAAAAATGAAAAAATAAACCACAGAAATCAGATAAAATAAAAAGGAGAAAAGCCCGTTTGAAACGGGCCGTCAGACTTTACGGGGAATTTAATTTTGAACAAATTATTTTGTTTTTTGAACGGAGGTTTCGTTTTTGTTCTGTTGCAATTTCGATATATGGCGTATCGATTATATATTTAATAGTATACAGAGGGCTCAAAGGTAAAACAATTAAATTTGAGTTATTTTCTAAATACACCCAAATAGTATAAATACTTTATTATTTTGAAAATCATTTACAACAGAGTTTATTATTTATTGAGCATGCTGTTTTTAAAGAATGTTAAAATTTAAAAAATCAATAAAAATTGTATAATTTGAAAATCAATTAAACTAAAATTAAATTTTCTGTTTTAAAATTTAAAACAAAATCAATTGAATTGCATACGAATGCGGGTGTAATTACGGCTGCAATTACGGGTGCCGCCGCGCGCGAGCCGCACAAATTTTTGAAAAATGAATCGAAAAACGAGGTGCCGGGTTTTGAAATATGAAAAAATGAAAATGAAAAGAAAGAAAAACAAAAACAAGATAAAAGAAAGAAAAAGAAAGAAAAATAAAAAATCAGCGGGAAACTATTTCCCCGCTTTCTTCAAACGTTTTTTTGCCCGAAAGCAAATCTTTCAAAACCGAAACCAAATTGTCGGCCGGAACAAGAATCTGCTTCATCGTATCGCGGTCGCGGATCGTCACGGGCTTGTTTTCCTTTTCAATCGTGTCAAAATCGATCGTTACCGAAAACGGAATGCCGATTTCATCATTTCTTCTGTAACGCTTTCCAATCGTTCCGGATTCATCGTAATCGCACATAATGCCGGCGGCAACGATTTCGCTAAACAAATTTCGAGCGGCAGCAGACAAGTCGGGCTTGCCCATCAGCGGATGAACAGCCGCCTGATACGGCGCAACAATATTTTTAAATCTCATGACGGCGCGGCTTCCTTCATCATCGTCAGCTGTATCAGCACCGGCGTCTGCTGTCAACTCTTCTTCATCGTAAGCGTGCTCCATCACGCAATAAGTGATCCTGTCAATGCCGTAAGACGGTTCAATGACGTGCGGAACAATGGTTTTGCCTGAAATTTTAACGCTTTCTTCGCCGAATGCAATCAAATTTTTCGAAACGGTAAAGCTTTCGCCGTCAGCCGTTACAGTGATTTCATCGCCGGCCGCTTGAATTTCTTCGGCGCTGAGCTCTTTAAGCGCGTCGCCGACAGCTTTCGCTTTGCCTTTGAAAAGCGGGCCGAGTTTTCCCATGTCGGGCTTGACAACGAATTTCGTTTCAATAATCGGCTCGGGATATTCGATGTAAACGGAAAGCTCGACCTTACTCTGCTTGGCGTGCGCGGACAAGTCGTAATCCGTTCGATCGGCGATGCCGACAACTTCGACCCAGCCGAAGCGATCCGTTTTGATTTCCGCGTCCCAGCAGTCAACGGCGTAGTGCGCCATTTCATCTGACAAATGCTGGCGGAAACGGAGGTCTTCGGGCGAAATGCCGACACGGATTAAGAAATCGTTTGTCAGAGCGACGTAGTAAGCCAAAAATTCGTGCGCGACTGTTCCGTCCGCGACGGCTTCGCCGACAGTTTTTTGAATCGTCGTTCCGCTCGGGTCTGCTTGCTGCGCCTGCGGGTAAAGCGTGAGTTTGACATCTTTGTATTTGTCAAAATTCGGATGCGTTTTGACATCGGGGTCGACGAAAATTTCACATTCGGCCTGCGTGAATTCACGAAGTCTCAAAACGCCCTGGCGCGGTGAAATTTCGTTTCTGTAAGATTTGCCGATTTGAACGGCGCCAAACGGCAGCTTTTCGCGGTAAAAGCGGGAGAGGCGCTGGAAGTCGACAAACATTCCCTGTGCGGTCTCCGGCCTCAAGTAGCCGGGGCGGCCGGTGCCGGGACCGATTTTTGTTTGGAACATCAAATTGAATTCAAAAGATTTGCCGAGCTTGCAGCCGCATTCGGGGCAAACGATGTTGTTTTGAACGATCATTTCGTCCAACTGAACGGTGTCAAGCGCGCCGACGCCTTCGATGCCGAGCGCTTCAATCAAGTGGTCTGCCCGGAAAGACTGGCTGCAGCCGCCGCATTCCGTGAGCGGATCGGAAAAACCGCCGACGTGGCCGGAAGCGACGAAAATATCTTCAATACCGATTGTCGGCGCTTCAATTTCCATATAACCTTCGTTTAAAACATAAAAATCGCGCCAAAGGTTTTCGATTTTTCTCTTCACGGTACAGCCGAGCGGACCGTAATCAAAAAAACCGGCGGCACCGCCGTAGAGTTCAAATGAATTCCACAAAAAGCCGCGGCGTTTGGCAAGATCCATTACTTTATCATATTTGTCCATAAGAAGCCTCAATGTCACTGCAATTATATAAGTTTGAAATTTTGAAATTTTGAAATTTGTAATTATTTTGAAATTTAAATCTTATTAAAATCAAAGACGGGTATTGAAAAGAATTGATACGATTTAAATTTTACAATATGATTTGAAAAATTGAAGTTTGAAAAAAGTATATTCTTCAAAATGCGGTCATCGTTCTTGATTGCTTTTTAAAGCTGTGCGAGTCGCGCGCGGCAGCCTGTCCGAGCGGAAGTTTGCCGGTCACCAAAAGAAGTAAAAAGAAGTGTTTTAAATTTCGTCTTATTCTTTATTCTTCAATTAGTGTAAAATCAATCTGATTTTGAATGTAGAATCATGACAAATATCTTCAAATTTTTCTGAAAAACGCTTCAAAAATGTTCTCAAAAATTGCAACACCGTTGTAAAATTACAAAGCGGTTGTAATGTTTTTACTTCATTGGAAATTGTTAATCCCGTGTTTTTTACACGCCCTCTACATAATGTTTTATTCTTAATTTTCGTCGTCAAAAAAGAGTAACATTTTTATACAGGTGCATTCTTTGTAAAATTTGCTTTTGGATTTTAATTTAAACTATCAGTTTTTCAAAGTAAAGTCTAAAACCACACATTCTATAACCACAAACCATATTAAAAACACACACACACCCGGGTTCCCTTCCGCAGGGAACTCGATTATTCTTATTCTTTTTTATTCTTCATTACTTTTCATATCTTCTTAATTTCATGTTTTTATTTTTGCTGTTAATTTATATTTTTTAAAATTCTGAAATTTCTGATTATCGGCAAATCCTTTAATATTCCATTCATCTTTATTCTCTAATACTTACTTTTAATATTGACTTTATTTTCTTTTCAATTACATTTTTCAATTGACATCGGCTGATGATATGACAACTTGTAAAATCGCTCACAATTTCCAAGCAGTTCCGCGCGCGCTGCCGGCAGAAATCACAAAAGCAGCGGATGCAGGGTTTTCATGGATCGCCGATTATTTCTCAAATACAAGCGGCGCGTTTTCAGATGCCGCCGTCAAAGATTTGACAAACTTAACGCTCGCCCATTTCTACTGGAATTATCCTCAAATCGGCTTCCTCTACCTTCAAACATTGCTTTTGAAACAGGAAGAAAACGGATCATTTTCAAACGGAGACCTCCGCGAAACGGCGCGCGCAATTTCCTGTTTGTCAGCCGCTTATTCTTATTTAGAATCAAATTCAAGCGGTTTGGACAACAGCGACCTTCTCACCGCCCGCGGAAACGCCGTTCAATATTTGCTGGCGCACCGTGCCGATTGGGGAAAAAATCTTTACGACACTGTTTACATTCTGCCTGCGCTTGCAGATGCCGGTATTTTTGAAGAAGAGCTCAGTTTGGATTTGTGTGAAAATGACAGTCCCGACAGACAGCATCCCGGAACGACCGCGTTGATTTTAACGGCGCTTCAAAAGCAGAAAAATTTGGGAAAATTCACCGAAGCCGCCGATTTCATGATTTTTGAATTCATTTCCAAAAAATTAAATGATCTCGCGTCCGTTCGCGAAGACGGCTTTTGGAAATATACCGCAACGAGCAACTTGGTTCTTCAGGCGTTCGTTCTCTGCAATCAAAAACACGTAGCAACGGAATCTTTGCCGTGGCTTGCCGACTCTCAAAAAGAAAACGGTTCATGGGAAAACGATCTCAACACAACTTCTCTTTCACTTTTGACGCTTTAGCAGCTGACAGCATGAGTTTATAATGCCGAATTTGCCTGCAAGTCTTATAACAAGCGTCTAAAATAACAACAGCGGCAGCATATATGCTGCATTTTCGAGCGGTTCGGCGGGAAAGATATTAATTAAAAAAGCACTTAAATGCGGGAACGCTTTAACCGCGTCACAAAAATAGAAATCAATCGAATTCAACGACATCGACTGAAATTATCGGTATTTTCGGAAATGGAAATCTGGTCAGGTAGACCAAATGGACTCTAGATCCGTTTAGCCGGGTTAGATTCCCGGGATTTCCGCATTCTTATCACGGAAAAATAAAAGGAGGAAACAAATATGGCAGACAGACCAATGTTAGAGCGGCTCGTCAAACTCAATGATGTTTGGCTTTCACGAAAAGACGTTTTGCACGGCGTTAAATCATATGATGTTTCCACCAAGAAAATCCGTATTCATACCGACTGCGGCGAAGTGATCACTGTTAACAATTCCAGACGCAGCGCATCCGCGCGCGCACTTCGCAATTCCAAGTACAGAAAAGTCTGCAAACACTGCAAACTTTCGGACGTTCGTATCAACCGTTTCGTTGCCAAAGATTTCTATGATCCGGGAATCACTTATGTCGAAACGCCCGTCAAGAAAACGGCGCCGAAAAAAGTGATGAAGAAAGGAATGGCAGAGCAGCCGGCAGCAGCAGCCGGCAGCGGCGGCAACAGCAGCAGACCGCCCGTCGGGGCAGCAGCCGGCAGCAACGGCAGCAGTACATCTGCACCCGCAGCGGCAGCAACCGCAGCAGCAACCGCAACAGCACCCGCAGCGGCAACAACCGTAGCAGCAACCGCAACAGCAGCAGTCACAGCCGCCGCTCAAACGCAGCCGGCAGCAAACAAAATTCAGGAGCCCGTTACCGTGAATAAACTCTCACAGTCTCAAAGAAAAAGATTGGAAACATTATTGGTTTCCGATGAAATCGATTTGGACAGCCCCGATCTTCCGCCGTTTGAAGAATTGGAAGCGGAATTGGTTGCTAAAAGAAAAGCGGAGCTCGTTGACATTTATGAAAACAGCCGCGAACACATGCTGGCACAGTTAGAGCGCGACATTTCGGCATTTTTAATTTCCAAAGGATTTATTGAAATCAAGTCTTCTATTCTCATTCCCGAAGAATATATCGTAAAAATGGGAATCGACAAAGACGTTGAACTTTCCAAGCAGGTTTTCAGAACCGATGACGGCAAATGTCTGCGCCCGATGCTTGCGCCTGTTCTTTATAATTATCTTCATCGTTTCGACAAAATTTTACCCGATCCCGTGAAAATCTTTGAAATCGGCCCCTGCTACCGCAAGGAATCTGACGGCAGCAGCCATTTGGAAGAATTTACGATGGTCAATTTCTGTCAAATGGGTGACGGCTCAACGCGCGAAAACCTGATTCAGCTGATTGATGAATTTTTAACGCATCTCGGTATCAGTTACGAACTTGAAGGCGACGAATGCATGGTTTACGGCGCGACCGTTGACATTATGCACGGCGATTTGGAACTGTCTTCCGCCGTTGTCGGCCCGGTTCCGATGGACATGGACTGGGGCGTGAACAAACCCTGGATCGGCGCAGGATTCGGACTCGAGCGTTTGCTTAAAGTCAGACACAATTTCAAAAATATCAAGAGGGGAAGCCGTTCTGAATATTATTACAACGGTATTCATACAAATTTATAATCGGTATATAATAAGTTCAATCAGTACCAGTAATGGATTCAAAATTAGTTAACAGATTTATAATCAGCATATAATGAATTTACAATAAATTTACAAAAATTAAAACTGTAATAAACAGCCAGCGAAATTGGGGGATTTCAAAGATGACGGATTTATTTTCAAGAATGGATGATGCACAATACTGTCAATTCATAGAGGACATTATTTCAAAAAAGCCGCTGACAAATGAAATGATTCGCGAAATGCTTTCCGTCACTGATCGCGACAGCCTCAAAAAGATGTATGACGCAGCTGTTGCCGTTAAAAATCATTATTTTGGAAAAAACGTCTACCTTTACAGTTTTGTTTACTTTTCCACTTACTGCAAAAACAATTGCGCTTTTTGCTATTACAATTCCAAAAACAAAATCGATCGCTACCGCGTAACGCCTGAAGAACTTCGTAAAATGTGTGAAGAACTCAAAGACGAAGGCGTTCACATGATTGATTTAACGATGGGCGAAGACCCTCATTTTCACAATACGCCTGAAAATCTTTTGGAATTTGTCAGAATCACAAAAGAAATCACGGGACTTCCGGTTATGGTTTCGCCCGGCGTTGTCGACAATGATTTTATTAAATCCTTGCGGGCGGCAGGCGCCGATTTTTTTGCGCTTTATCAGGAAACGTACCAAGAAGAACTTTATAAGAAACTTCGCGTCGGCCAGTCTTTTGAAGAGCGCACTCAAGCCCGAAAAAATGCGAAAGCTGCCGGCATATGCATTGAAGACGGCATTTTAACAGGTTTTTCCAAAATGAAACTTTCAAACGGCGAGCCGATCAATCCGTCCGTTTCTGATGACATCAAGTCGGCAATCGCATCCATTCGCGGCATGCAGGAAGCGGACCCGGATCAGGTGCGTGTGATGACGTTTGAGCCGCAGCCCGGAACGCCGCTTGCCGAGACGACGCAGGCGTCGGACTTGATGGAGCTCAAAGTCATTTCAATTCTGAGATTTGTTTTCCCCGACCGTTTGATTCCGGCGTCACTCGATGTTGCCGGCATTCCCGGAATGGTTGACCGCCTTAACGCCGGCGCGAATGTGGTGACGTCCATCATTTCCGCTGATTCAAAGCTGGAAGGCGTCGTTAATTTTGACCGCGACGTTTCTTTAAGCGAGCGGCAAAGAGATGCGAAAAGCGTTATTGAAAAGCTTCATGAGATGGGACTTGAGCGCGGCAGTCAGGAAAGTTTTGAAAATTATTTGAATCGAAATCGATCGAATTAAAAAATGAATGAATTAAAGAAATTAAATGACGAGCAAACGAATCAATAAGAGAGTCGGCAAACTAAAATTAAATGATTAAAACAAATCAAACGAATAAACAAATCAAACGAATAAACAAATCAAACGAATAAACAAATCAAACGAATAAACAACCCGAATAATAAATCAAACATAAAGGAATCAAAATGTCCGTTTCAGAAAAATCATCATCCATTGCCTCCGATTTTCCGGAATCAAAATACGCGGGAAAACGTATTTGTCTCATCGGCGGCAAACTTCAGGGCGTTGAAGCGGCGTATTTGGCGAAAAAGGCGGGATTGTTTGTTGTTTTGATTGATAAAAACCCGTCGGCGCTTGCTCAAAATTTGGCCGACGAATTTCATTGTTTTGATATTACAAAAGACAAATCCCGATTTATTTCATTATCAGAAAATGTTGACTTTATGATTCCCGTCAACGAAAATGAAAAAACGATTGCGTTTTTGAAATCCGTTTTTGAATCCGGCGAAATTAAATGTCCGCTGCTTTTTGATTTCGGCGCTTACGAAATCAGCTGCGACAAAACAAAATCTAAAAATTATTTCAAAACCGTCGGCGTTCCGACACCGGCAGACAAACCGAACGCGCCGCCTTATTTTGTGAAACCGCCGTCTGAAAGCGGCAGTATCGGCGCAAAAATCATTCATTCCGATGACGAACTGAAGGCAGTTCCTCCAAATTATTTGATTGAAGAATATTTGGAAGGACCCGTTATTTCTTTGGAAGTTATCGGCAACGGCAGCGATTATATTGTCGTTAAAGAAACTCACATTCACATTGACGATGTTTGGGACTGTTACATGGTAACACCGCTTCCGAGTGACGAAACCTATCAAAAAATCGCTTTTGATTTGGCGAAAGGACTCAATCTAAAAGGGATCATGGACGTTGAAGCCATTTCAAGCCAAAAAGACCGGAAAGTTTTGGAAATTGACGCGCGCTTCCCGAGCCAGACGCCGATTTGCGTTTATTTTTCATCCGGCGTGAATTTGCTTCTTTTGCTGATTGAAGCTTTTGATTCCGATTCAAATCATCTGAATTCATTCAAAGAAAAAAGTCTTTTGAATTCAACCAATCGAAAATATGAAAAGTCGTACTGCATTTTCGAACATTTCCAAAAGAAAGACGGCGCACTCATTTCGGGCGGCGAACATTTGATTTCTGCCGGCAGCGATTTTCATTCGTTTGCGGCGGACAGCAATGAAAACAGCATTGAAATTTTTGAATGTACGGGCGAAAATTCGTATACGGCTTATACCGTCATCACTTACGCGAAAACGGAAGCGGAAACAAAAGAAAAAAGAGAAAAAGCAATGGCTTTGATTCTCGAAAATAAGAATTAATAAACCAAAAAATAAACCAAAAACGATATGAGGAATAATTATGGCACTTTTAACTCCCGAAGACTTGGCAAATATGACAAACGCGCTCGTTGAAAACGATCGTTTGATCACGGAATTAACAGATTATTCTTTAGACGGGCTTTGCCGCAAAATTTACGGCACCGTGCCGAGAAATGAAAAAATTGCCATCATTCCCGTGACGGCCGGCAACGGAATCATCGGAAGTTTTTCCGAATCTTTGCTTTTCACGGTTCAGCATTTCGGAATGGACGGATTTATTACCGAAAACACCGACGTCGCCGGCTATTATGAAGCCGTGACAAACGGCGCCGACATCATTTTGATGGCAGACGATCTCGCGTATATCGCGCACAATCTGAGAAACGGCAAAATCGCGCACAATCAAATTTGTACCGGCAGAATTTACGCGGAAATTCTTTGTCACGCGAAAGATTACGCTGACGACAAAGATGTTCTCGTCATCGGACTCGGAAAAGTCGGAACGCCCGCGCTTGAAACTTTCTTAAATGAAAAACAGAATGTTTATGTTTTTGACGTTGATTCAAAGCGCGTCGATGAAATCTTAACAGATTATCCCGTTTTCAAATACGACCCCGCAAAAGAGCCGAAATCATTTTTCAAAATCTTTGAAGCAACCCCGTGCGCCGATACGATTTGCGAATCCGCTCTCAAAGAAAATTCAATCGTTTCAACGCCCGGCATTCCGCTCGGCATTTCGGATGAATTGATTGAAAAATATAAAGTTCGCGTTGTTTCCGAACCGCTCGGGATCGGGACATTGAGCATGTTGTATGATGTTTTTGATTGAAGATGAATAAATTTATTTATTCGCGTTTTTCTGTTTTTGTTTAAAGTCATGATATGAACAAATGAAATTTTGATAAAACTT
The DNA here is from genome assembly GCF_032594095.1 of Methanimicrococcus hongohii. Classification (NCBI taxonomy): domain Archaea; kingdom Methanobacteriati; phylum Methanobacteriota; class Methanomicrobia; order Methanosarcinales; family Methanosarcinaceae; genus Methanimicrococcus; species Methanimicrococcus hongohii. The sequence continues at coordinate 1,557,598 of NZ_CP131059.1, read as the reverse complement.
CGATTATAGTTTACAAAAAATCAATTCCAACCAATTTCAAAATATAGCTAATATATATTATATATTTTTATTTATGACCACTATTTATATATATATTGACGGTGTGAAAAAATTTACTAAGTTGCTTAATCGAATTGGCTAAAATGGTTGTATAAAATGCTTCTGCTATTTATTAATCTTTAAAAATATAGAAGTATTGTTTTGGTTAAATAAAGTTTATTGAATTGAGATTTTTAATTCAATAAGACTAAGGTTCAGGTGATTTTATGATTAAAACAAAAATTTTGATGATTTTCTTAATTTTAGGTGTGTTTATTGTTACCGGTTTATCTGTTTGTGCAGGTGACGATTCAATATCTGAAATTTCAATATATAATTCAACATCTTCCGACTCAGTATCAAAATCAATCTCTGCCGAGTTTGACTCCGATTCAACTTCTGAGCGCTCAATATATAATTCAACAAATAAGTCCGCAAATGATTCTATCATTGATGAAAAAGAGGAGTTTTTGGAGCTGGTTGAATATAAAAAAGTGCCGATTAATAGTGCTTATTCAAAAGCTAAATTGCAAAATATTAATGTATCTGATGACACTCTTGAAGCGTTTTCACGATTTGAATTGTGGCTTGTTGAGCAAAATGTGGATGCTAAAGCGGAAAACATTTCTATTATGTATATTGATGACGATTTGAGAGCCATTGAAAACTACTGGGTTTTTGCAACTCGCCCGGAATCAAAAGAAATGTATCTTAAAACGATGCAGAATTCAAAAAGTTCTGATGTTTCTTCGAATGAAATGGTTTCATTTATGAAAAAAATCGATGAAAAATATCCTGTAAAATATGTACAAACAGGAGTTGCTTTATTTGTTACTGTTGAAAATAAAGAAGCACTGCTTTCTGATTTTTCTGAAAAAGACACTATGATGTTAGAAAATATTTCACATGTTATCCTTGAAGAGTCATCATTGAAAAAAAATGAAGTCATTACTTCTAATTGGGGTTCATCAAATCCGAATCTTCATGCAGATATGTCCAGATGGGCTGCCGAAAAGGCAGGATTTGATACTAATTCTGTAAATATTATTTCAAATAATGCAAATGCTCCTGATTTTTTCTCTATTCCTGATAATATACTTGAAAGAAATTATGATCATTATTATAATCCAAGAAGTAATTTTGGCGGTGCACCTATTAAAATAAATGAATATTATCATAATATAAATTCAGCAGGATCAATGGATGCAAAATGTCTGCAATTATCTTATGCATCTCATTATATGGCTGATTTAAGTATGCCATTACATACAAATTATGCTGGTGACCAAAGTACAACTTTTTTCGATGATTTGCCCTACCATTTTGCTTATGAAGCTAATTATGTCGGAGCGAATTGGACAACCGGTCATAATTTCAGCCGATTTGCGAAAGATGTTAATTCTGGCTATTTTATGCAAGACCCGGGAGAAGCAGGCAAAGCTTTGGCAGGTTATGCATATCTCTACTCTGATGAAGCACGAATATGTGGAGAAGGTATCTCTAATAGTGCTTCTTACATTCCAACGAGTTCTATATTTTATGCAACCGCATTTTGCATTGATGAAGGGCAGAGATATTTAATCGGTCTCATGGAAGCAGGATTCCAAGAAATGAGTGCTACTGGCGGGCAGCAGAATTTTGTAAATCAACAAGATATTACATTCCAACTTGCAAGGGATGGAGTACGTGTCAGTGAATTGGATTTAACAAATTTGAGAGTATCGATGGGGGCAGGAGATGCTGCTTCTATTTATCTCAATGGTCGCCAAATTTTAAAATTCATGGATTCATCAGCAGGCGGAAATCTTTATATCTATAATGCAACTGGTGGTCAGTTGGGATCCATGTCTAAAGTAAACGGTAAAACCGGATACGAAAATATGACATTTGATATTTCTTTTATTCACGATGGTTCTCAAATGACTATTGAAATTCAAAAATACTACCGTGGTGTCCCCAACGGCAGCATTGCTCGATATTCTTATACGACACTTAGTGATATTTCAACATTGAGGGCAAATATGACCGGATATCAATCTAATGTAGATTATATCAGTGGCAATCTATATGTTGATTATGAACCAACATCCGGAATGGGCGGATTCAATGGATATTTTGAAAATGAACAGGACATTACACTCAGGTTTAGCGATAACCTTATTGTCAATGCCGGTAAATTAGATTTGACAGGTTTAAGAGTTTCAATGGGCAACGGAGATGTTGCTTCTATTAATCTCAACAATCGCCAAATTTTAAAATTCGTTGATTCGTCGGCGGGTGGAGCTCTTTACATCTATGATCAAAATGGAAATCAATTGGGAACTATGTCTAAAATAAACGGTAAGCCGTCATTTGAAAACATGACATTTGATGTTTCTTTCACTCATGATGGTTCTCGAATGACTGTTGAAATCCAAAAATATTATCGTGGTGTTCAGAATGGTAGTGTTGTCAGATATTCTTACATGACAACAGATGACATTTCAACAATGAGGGCATATATAAATGGTTACCAATCAAATGTAGACTATATTAGCAGTCAATATGATGCCATTAAATCTTCAGGTATACTTTGAAGAAGTTATACAGAATTAATTGTTTAGATATTAATTAATATTGACGAAGAATCAAGGAGTGATATTATGCAAACATTAAATGAACGAAATATAATTTCTTTCGTAGAATGTTGTATTTTATCATTTCCACTGATTCTGTTTTCGTTTTTATTTGCATCCCAAATTATACCTCAATTGGTAAGGTTTTTGGGGGGAGAAAACGTCAATTGGTGGGCGATAGATAGTTTATCGTTCACCGACTGTGTTACTTTTATTTTTATTTTTATTTTAAATTACATCTTATATTGTATTTTGAAGAAAAAGTATAATTTTGAAATATATGTTTTTCTTTATGGCGTGGGATTTACGTCGTGTTGTGTTACGCTTGTCATTTTGATCCAGACATTTTTTATTAAGTATGCGGAAATCGGACTGCTTTTATGGTGCATTTTCTATATGCTTTCATTTATGCCGGTATATTATTCATATGCAATCTTATATCAAGATGAAAAAAAAGAGACTGATTCAGTTCTTTCGCGTTTGCCTCTCACGATATTTGTGTTTTCTTTAATCTCGACAGTGGTAGAGATAATTAACTCTCGTCCTCCGGTTGCAGGTGTATTGCTGCTGCTTTTCGGATTATATGTAAATTATTTTATTTTTAAAAAGTTCAGACTCAGTCTTCGCGGCTTTGCATGGAGTATGTTTTTACCCATGGTTATTGTGTTTTGTTATCGCATTTTAACAACACCGTTTTTATGAAACTGGATAGAGATATTAATATTGATGGAGAATTAGGAGATGGTATTATAACTCAAATATTAAATAAAAACCAAATTTCTTTCATAGAATGTTGTATCTTATCCTTTCCATCGATATTGATGTTATTTTATTTTATTTCTCTATTTGTATCAGGATTAATACGTTTATTAAAAGGTGTAGACATCCCTTGGAGGACATTGGCGATAATCGGCGACCTGCCATTAATTTTAAGCATTATCTCAATTTTTATTTTTAACTCTGTTTTTTATAATTTTTTAAAGAAAAAATATGATTTCAAACTGAATGTTTTCTTCTATGGTGTAGGATTTACATCCTGTTGTGTTACATTTATATTTTTGACTCAAGGAAAACTTCAGGGTTCATTTTGGAGCGGATTTGAGCTAATTTTTTGGTCTTTTTTGTGTATGTTTTCATTTATGTTAACATATTATTGCTATGCAATTTTACTCCAAAATGAAGAAAAAAGGACTGATAATGTAATTTCCTATTTAATAGCCATGATTCTTGTTTTTTCTTTGATTTTAATAGTTCTCGAAATAATTACTTCTCATCCCCCTATTGCCGGAGGGTTGTTGTTAATTTTTGTATTATATCTTATCTGCTGTGTCTCTTTTACACAAATAAGAATCAGTCTTCGTGGTTTTGCATGGAGTATGTTTTTGCCATCCTTTGTTATATTTTGGTATGTTTTTTTATCAACTCCGTTTATGTGAAAATAAATGAGTTCATTCAATTCACTGCTACTTGAAAAAAATTAAGAATTGTCGATAAACAATTCATAACTTAAAATTATATCTTAAACTATACACATTTTATTTTAATGAAAGGGAAGTCATACTATTCGAAAAAGGTTGTTTTCTACTAAGATTTTTTTCTTTTTTATGATTCTAATTGCTATTATCGGACTAATGTCTATTATTTTTTTACAGACAAATATCGTGAATCATTCTCGATTTGATAATAATTTTTGTTTTTTAAATGATAGTGATAACTCAGTCAGTTTTGCGGAAGGTATGAATTTTATCTATGAAGTACAATTGTCTAAAGTTCGTACTCTTGAAAAGTGGACTATACCGATTCGGATAAAATATGAAGGTGACCCGACAAAAGAAGACATTGATGTCTTAAATCAAATTATAAAAGATTTCAATAAAATTAACGGATTTCCCGGAATGAAGATTGTCAATAAAGATGAAAATGTCCTTTTAATTTATGCGCCAAAAGAAGCTTTACCTGAAATTCAACAAAAATATAATCTTACAAATCTGACTATTGATAAAGGTGTTTGTCAACGCTTTTCAGAAAATGGAGAAATAACACAAGCAATTATTGTCATTGAGTCTGATATTGATCAAAATACCAAAAACAGTGTTGTTTTACATGAAATATTTCATATGATCGGGTTTTACGGTCATTCTTATGATAATGCAAGTATAATTAATCATATCGGAGAACCTATTCCAAAGTTATCAGCCGTAGATACTTTATCTTTTAGAATGTTATATCATCCTGAAATTTCAATCGGGATGGAATATCACGAAATAAATGCATATTATCAAGAGAAGGAATTAGCTGAGTTTATGAATGACTGATATGTCTCTGCATAATTCAATCTTCAATCACAAAATTATGTATTTTTGAAAATGAAATGAAAGAATTTATTCATCATTCTTGATTTTCTTTTCTTTCAATTTCAGCAACCCTTGAAGCACCAAATCTTTCTCTTGATCGCGATACATCTCTTTAATTGAAACTTTTTCATTCGTATAGAAATCCAAACCGCGGACGATAACAACCGGAACGCCGTCGCCGCCTTCGCCCATGACCAAATTCGCCGCGCCCGCGATTTCGTCGACGACCGCTTCCTCTGAAATTTCCAAAACTTTTCCGTACAAATCTTCTTCGCCAATCCATTGACGAATCGGTTTGATATTGTAAAGGCCGATGGCGACATTCGTCTGACCGTCTTTAAAAGAACGCCCGTTGGTGTCGGTAATGATGACACTGATTTTTTTGCCTGTTTTTTGTTCGATTGATTTTCCGATTGATTCCGCGTAATTGTCGGGTTTTTCCGGCAGTTTCAAAAGAAGATCGCCGCCGACGTTAGAAGAATCGATTCCCGCGTTAATGCAAACGTGACCGTTTTTATTTCGGACAAGCATAAAAGGCGTTTCCGTAAACACTTCGATGCTTTCATCTAAAATCGCCTGAACAAAACGCGGATCTTTCCCGTTTGACGCCGCAATTCTTTCGGCTTCAGCACTTGGAATAATATCAGCTTCCCGAAAAGTCAGCCCGAGAGATTTTGAAACGATTGTTGACGCAATCACAATAATATCTTTATCGGCAATGTCGGACGCGTTTTTGCAAATAATGTCTGCAATATCATCATCTTTTTGAATTAAAGGAATGTTCTCAACCGCTTTTAAAACTAAGGACAATTCATTCTCTCCGAAGCATTTCTTAAAAATTATATTTTGAAATTACTTGAAAATTGAAACAATTTGTAGATTTGTAAAATTTGTAAATTCATAAAATTTGTAGATTCGTAAATAAGACATAAATAAGACGGATTCATAAACAAGGATGCGGCACATGATGAAAGTTACCCCATCTTGAGCAAAGGATGAAGAAAACTTATGAGCTGATGCCGCTCTTTATTTTATTGTGTTTATTCTTCTTTATTTTCCGGGCGGCGCGAAGCGGCGAACCGGACTTGGAGCAAAGCTCCAAGTTTTATTTTTATTATTGCTCTTTTTCAAGCCGGCGCAGTTTTTCTTTCACTTCTTCCAGCTTCAAAAGCGCCTGCATCGGCGTCATATTGTTGACATCCAAATCCTTGAATTCACTTTTCAGCTCTTCAATTTCGGGATGTTCGATAAACTTCTCAACGATTCGTTCTTCTCCGCCATCGCTTTCGGGATCGAACAGCAAAAGCTGCGTGTACCTTGCCGCTCTTTTTTTGCTGCGCCCTTCATCTTCGGCCAAACTTTCGTTTTCGATTTCTTTTAAAATCTCGGCGGCGCGCTCATTCACTTTTTCGGGAACGCCCGCAAGTCTTGCGACGTGAATACCGTAACTCTTATCGGTTGCGCCCGGAACGATTTTTCGAAGAAAAACCAAATCGCTTCCGGTTTCACGAACAGCGATATGGAAATTTTTCAGGCGCTTCAATTTGTTTTCAAGCGCCGTCAATTGATGATAATGCGTTGCAAAGAGAGTTCGGACACCTTTTTTGTCTTTGTTGTGAATGTATTCGACAACCGCTTTTGCAATGCTGTAACCGTCATAAGTGCTGGTTCCGCGGCCGATTTCATCCAAAAGGATCAAATTGCGCTCGCCGGAATTGTTTAAAATGTTGGCAAGCTCGACCATTTCCACCATGAACGTACTTTTACCGCCCGCCAAGTCGTCGTGCGCGCCGATTCTTGTGAAAATGCGGTCAACGACGCCGATTTTTGCAAACCCGGCCGGCACAAAACTGCCCGCCTGAGCCATCACGACAATCATTGCAATCTGGCGCATGTAAGTGGATTTACCTGCCATGTTCGGGCCCGTAATGAGCAGGAATTGATTTTCCGTCGAATCCATTTCAGTGTCGTTTGGGACAAACGCTTCGGCTGTTGTTTTCTCAACAATCGGGTGGCGACCGTCGCGAATCAAAATTTCCAAACTGTCATCCAATTGCGGGCAAATGTAATTGTTTTCAATCGCCGCTTCGGCGAAACTGCACAAAACATCGATTTTTCCGATCAGATGCGCCATGCTTTGAATGTCTTTGGCATAAGAAGAAACGTGTTCCGTCACTTCACGGAATATTTCATATTCAAGCGCAACAGACTTGTCGTCCGCCGTTAAAATCAGATTTTCACGCTCTTTAAGCTCGGGCGTAAAATAGCGCTCGCCGTTTGCAACCGTTTGTTTCCGGATGAAATTTTCGGGAACAAGATGCTTGTTTGCATTTGTCACCTCAATGAAATAACCGAAAACTTTGTTGTAGCCGACTTTTAAATTTTTAATTCCGGTCTCTTCTCTTTGCTGCGTTTGGAATTCGGCAATCCAGTCTTTGCTGTCGCCCGACACGCTTCGAAGTTCATCCAATTCGCTGCTGTATCCGGATTTGATCATTTTGCCTTCACGAACAGTGATTGGCGGCTCTTCCGAGATGGTTTTTGAAATCAAATCCGAAAGTTCCGCGGCAAAATCAAATTGAGAAATATCATCACAAATCTCGGCAAGCAGCTCCGATTCCGTTTGCGTGCGGTCTGTTTCACACATTTGTTTCATGACGGCGCAAAGCCCGGGCAGTTCCGCCAGCGAATTGCGCATCGAAATCAAGTCGCGCGCATTGGAATTTCCGTACATCATTCGGCTGACGAGCCTTTCAATGTCTGAAATGTTTGTCAGATGCTGTCTTAAATCATAGCGCATCAAACTGTTTTCTTTGAGCGCCGAAACCGCGTTTAAGCGTTTGGTAATTTCAGCGGAATCAACGAGCGGGCGAAGCAGCCAATTGCGCAGCAGGCGGGATCCCATCGGCGTTTTCGTTTTGTCCAAAACGCGAATGAGTGAATAATTTTCTCCGTCATCGCGTGTGTTTTTAATAATTTCCAAGTTGCGAAGCGTCATCGAATCCAAAATCAAATGTTTGGACATGGAATAAAATTGAACGGTTTGGATGTGTTCCAACGCTCTCATTTGCGTTTTAAGCGCGTAGTCAAGCGTTTTTCCGCAAGCGAGAACCGCGTAATCCGCGCCTTTGAAACCCATTCCTTCCAATGTGGAAACATTAAACTGCTTCATCAAATCCGATTCGCATTTTTCAACTTCGGCGGAAATGGATTTGGCGCACGAAAACGTTTCGATTTTGACTTTGTTTTCAGCCAAACGATTCATTAAAAGTTCGTTTTCTGCAAGCGTGTCCTGCAAAATGCATTCGGCGGGTTTATAGCGGGCGATTTCGCTGATGACTTTTTCGTAAGGCGCCGAATCTTCAAATTGGCTTCCGAAAAATTCGCCGGTTGAAATATCTAAAAATGAGATGCCGAAAGTTTCTTCATTGTTTCCGGCTTTGAGACCGGCTCCGGATTTGTCCGATTTTGATTTACTTGATTTTGATTCGTTTGATTTTGATTCGTTTGATTTTGATTCGTTTGATTTTGACTTTTTTGAATCGCCGTCGGGATTAAAAGTGCTTGTGAGCGCCATTAAATAATTGTTGGCGGCATCTGTAATAATAGAAGAATCAATGGCTGTCCCCGGTGTTACGATTCGAACAATGCCTCTTTTAACGATGCCTTTTGCTTTTTTCGGGTCTTCCAATTGTTCGCAAATCGCGACTTTGTAGCCTTTTTTAATCAAACGCGGGAGATAATTGTCAATCGCGTGATACGGAATTCCGGCAAGCGGCATTTGTTTTCCGTCTTCTGATTTGCCGCGGTTGGTCAGCGTGATTTCAAGTTCTCGAGAAATCGTTTTAGCGTCGTCGCCGAATGATTCGTAAAAATCGCCCATGCGGAAAAAAACGAGCGCGTCAGGACATTCTTCCTTTGCCGCATAATATTGCTGCATTGCAGGGGTGGCTTGACTCATGTGATCAACTTTCATCATACGAATTTAAATATAAATATTTCATAATTATAATCTGTTAACTTAAAAACAAACGGAGATGATTTTTTATGCCTTTACTCTGTCCGCAATGCGGAAAACCGACTCTTTATCTTGAAACCGGCGGTGTCATGGGTGACATTTACCGCTGCAAAAACTGCACTTATATCGGCAATTTCGTCATTGAAAGCGATGATGACGATCTTTCGGATGAACTGAGAGAAGCACGCCGAGCCGCAACCGGCAAATAAATGATAATTTTTGATTTAAAAATCATTTTTCTTTTTTTAACTTTTTTGGTTAAGCTTCTTTTGTCAGCTTTATTCTTGTTTTTTTGTTTCAGAGTTTTTTGTTTCAGAATTTGTTTCTTCAATATTTTCGCCCGTAAAAACATTTACAATCGGCATATTTTCGCGCTGCTGCTGAGCAGTTGTTTTCTTTGATCTTCTTTTCTGCGATCTCTTTGAAGTGCTGCCCTGTTTTTTAACAGGTTTTTCTTCAGCTTCGGCAGGTTTTTCAGTTTCAATTTCAGCCGATTTTTCGGTTTCAATTTTAACAGATTTTTCAGATTCTGCTTCATCTGTTTTTTCATTTTCGGCTTCAACAGGTTTTTCGTTTTCAACTGTTTCAGACTTCTTTTCAGCTTTTTCGCTCTCAACTGTTTCGTTTTCAACTGTTTCGGCTTCAACAGATTTTTCGATTTCAGCTGTTTCGGATTTCTCTTCAACTGTTTCGTTTTCAGCTGTTTCTTTTTCTTCAACCGGCTTTTCACTTTCACTTTCACTTTCAGCTTCGTTTTCGGAGCCGGATTCAAGAGATTCAGAAGTTTTTTCTTCTTCCTCTTCAAATTCAATTGCTTCGCCTTCAACCAATTCTTCTTCCATTTCAAGTTCCGTTACTTCTTCTTCGGCGTCTCTTTCAATCGAATCCGCTTCAAGATATTCATCCGTTTCGGAATCGATTTCTTCTTCAATTTCGCCTTCATTCTCCTCTTCATTTTCCTCTTCAATTTCGCCTTCAGGTTCTTCCGGCTTTGCCGTGATATTTGTACTCATCAAATCGAAAGAATCGGCTTTGGAAAGAACGGTTGCTTTTTCTTCGTTTTCCGGATCTTTAATGTCGAATTCGTCGCCTTTAATAAATCGAACATTGCCGGATGAAACATTGCCTTCAATGAATGACGTTTCGTGAATCAAAACGCTTTTGGCAGAAATGCTGCCGCTGATTTTGACATTTTTGTCAATAATAATTTTTCCGGATGTATTTATTTCACCGGTGATGACAGAGCCTTCTCCGATCAGTATTTCCCCTTTGGAGCGGATGAAGCCGTTAAAAACAAGATTTTTGCCGCCGACAAACCGTTTGCAGATGATTCTTGTGTCAATGATGCAATCGTTTCCGATAATCACGTCCTCGGGAACATTGATGCTTTCCGATGAAATTTTGGAGCCGAGCGGAATCACAAAGAATTTGCCGCGGCTGAGAACTTCAGTCATTTTGTTCTCGTCCATATTTTCAAAATCGATTTCTTCATCGTCTTCAAATAATTCGCCAAGCGCTTTATCGATTTCTTCGCTGGTTTTGCCGATTCCGATCATCGCGCGAATATACAAAAAGATAAAAACCATGACAGGAAGCGGGTTTCTCACAACGACCCAGCCTTTTGACAAAAAGCCGCCGTTGAGTTTGACTTCCTTGCCGATATCCAAATCGCCTTCGACAATGATTTTGCCGTTAATGGCTGTGAATTCGCCGATGTAAGCATCGCCGCCGACATTTACGTTTTGGTCAAATTTGCACCAAACATCCACGCGGATATCGTCATCCGTATTGATTTCGCCGGCAATATGAACGCCTTCGCCGACCATTAAAAAACCGCTTTTGACATTGCGTTCAATCACTGCGTGATTTCCGATAATCATATCGGCATCAGTGGCAATGTTTAGATCGTCAATGACAGCATTATCGGGTACAATAAATGTTGTCAGAAAATTTTCAGGCAGCGGCGTCAACTCCTTTGAAACGGTATAATGTAAATGTGAATGTAATAGTGATAATAAATACGATTAAGTGATTTAAAATTATTGTCAAATGCGGCGAACGACTTATAATTTTAACTTTATTTAAATTTGAAATGTTAAGATTATTTAAATTTGAAATGTTAAGAATTTTTGTTTTATTTTCATCTTAAAAATTAGGAATTATTTTTAGATTGAATTTTAGATTGAATTTTTAAATCTTCATTTATTTTTTATCTTATTCATCTTTTTCTTCTTTGTCAATGCCGCTTCGAACCAAAACGGCAGCGCCTTGGCTGCTGTGAAGGATTTCCTGCGGCGACAAAACAAGCTGCCCTGTGGCCAGAAGATTATCCTCTTTGTCGGTGACAAGAATTTCTTCCATTGCCCGAACATTCGAATCAATGGAAATGATGTGTTTGCAGAATGCGGTTTTTCCTTTCGCGACAAACGGCGCGGCGTCATCGACAACGGCAACGCGCATTGCCGGCGCTTTCAAATAAGCGTGCAGTCTTCTTGCGCCTTCCATGCTGAGTGTAAAAAATCCGTCTTTTGCGCGGACGGTTGCGATTCTTTCGCCTCCCGAATGAACCTGGCGAATGCGTTTGGTTTTGGAGAGCTGGAATTTCGCGCCGTCATCAAACAAGACAGCTCCGGCTCCTTTTCCAAACTGGTAGTCGGCCATCATACGAACACGCTTCAAGCGTGTTTCCTGTGTCATCGGTATGCTTGTCATAAATGAATAACTCGTTTAATTGAAGGTAATAGTTGAGTGAGAATACGGCTCTGATAATTTAAATGTTGTTCTGAAAATGAGGAAAAATTAAAATAAGAATCGGAAACGATTTGAAATCGTTAAAAATAATGAAATGAAAAATGAAAAAATAGAGAAATTAAAAGTTTGATTAAATGTTAAGAGCGGAAAAATTCAGCGATTTCATCTTCTTCATATTTTGTTCCGTCTAATCGGAGACCGCGGCGGATTCTTTCATCGTGCCATCTTAAATTTTCCAATGCAAGCTCAAGCTCTTCATCAAGCTGTTTTTTTTCTTCAGCTGTCGGTTCAGGTGCCTGCCCGAGATAAGTAAACACTTCACTTGCTTCTTCTGCGTGCATTTTATCATACCTCTTACTTTTTAAATTTCTTTTATTTTCAATATTGTTATCGTTTTATTTAAAGTTGGCGAAATTTGTATTTCTCTTTGAATTATGTTTGTAATTTTGTAAACAGTATTCCTCGGTCTCAAAATTTCACGTTCACTTCCGTCAATATATAATGCTTTCATTTCATCATTCAATTTAAGTTGAAAAATGATCGGGTTTTCGGAATCTGTATATTGATAGGTTTGATTGATATCTAAACTGAAACTTCCGAATCCTTTTTCTTCAAAAGTTCCACCGACATTCGGGTTTTTCAGCCAGTCAATATTATTAACGCCGCGATAAACAAACGGATTCCCGCGAACTTTGCTCTTGGAAATCGCATTGTCAAGATTTTTAATTGCTGTATCAATCAATTCTTTTTCTTCATATGTTAAATTTTTATGAAAAATCGGAAATCTGCATTTTGAATTAATCGCATAGCACCAAGGTTTGTCTTTCCAGGAATCAGGAACTTTAAAACTCCAATTCGATTTTTGATCATTCCAAAAATGAACATCTTGATAGCAACCGATAAAATATTTTTCAACAGGGAGCAAATCCTTCCGATCCGTGTACGGCGTAAGCGAGTAGAGAGTTTTTTCGTAGCCGAACGGTCTTTCGGCAACAATTGAATTTCCTGCTTCAGCGATAATTTCATTTTGATCATATTCTTAGTCATATTTCATGAAATTTTCAAAGCAAAAAAGATGTTAAGCGAATCGATTTTTTCAAAATGCAAAAGTTTATAACTGAATTTTAGCAAAGCTTTGCAGCATTATTTTATTATTTTTGGTTCGATTTATTCTGATTTTATTATTTTTAGTTCTATTCTCCTCACGACTTATTAAATATCTTGACCCAAAATTTATATTCAGTAATCATATATTTTAATTGATTATATTAATCGCTAGAAAAAATGACAATTACAGAATTTCACATCTGTTTTTGATAAATCTGTTTGAGTATAATGAAGTGAAAACGTAATGAACAGGATATTGCTTAGATCTGTATTTTTATTAAAACAGATTGGGTTGAAATGAATTCCAATTAAAACCAAATTATATTCAATTCAGGTGATTACATGATAAAATCAAAATTTTTAGTTCTTCTTCTTATTTTATTCGCATTTACTGCTATGATCTCTTTGTCTGTTTGTGCCGACCACGATTCTGACACTTCTTCTATATATAATTCAACTGAAGGCAATTCAGTTGCTTCAATGGATAATTCAATTGATAACAATTCTGCGCTTTCTATATACAATTCAACTGACAGAAATACTGATAAAACAGAAGATGTAATTGAATTCATTGAATCTGGAAATGTGTTATCTGATAACTCTCATTTGTGGTTTGATAATCAAAAAAATGCAGAGTTAATTGAATTAAAATATGAAAAAGTTCCGATTGATGACGCTTACTCCCGAGATAAATTAGGAAACATTAATGTCACGGACGGTATACTTGAAGCTTTTACACGATTCGGCTTGTGGCTCGATGAAGAAAAAGTAGATGTGGTGGTTGAAGATACAAACATTATGTACATAGATGACGATTTAAGAGCTATTGAAAATTATTGGGTTTTTGCAACCCGTCCGGAATCAAAAGAAAGCCGCCTTGAAAAAATAAAAAATTCAAAAAGCAAGAATCCTTCTTCAGAGGAAATGGTTGCATTCTTGGAAAAGTTTGATGAGAAATATCCTCTAAAATATGTGTACACCGGGGTTGTTCTATTTATTACGGTTGAAAATAAAGAAACTTTGCTTTCTGAAATTTCCGAAGAAGATCTTCAAATGCTTGAAGCTATAAAAAACGTCCTCCTTGAAAAAAAAAGTATGGACCTCAAATGGGGGTCATCGAATCCAAATGTTCATTTAGATATGTCAGGAACAGCTGCTAAAAAAGTAGGTTTTAACGAATATTATATAAACATGATTGCAAATAATGCGGCTGTACCGGACGATGTCGATTTCATCGAAAACATTGGTGGATTTGATATAGCAATATCGTTGACTCCCCCTTATTATATACTCAACGGACTCGTCTTAAATACTGTAGAGTATTTTTATTTAAAAAACTACAACCATTACTATAATCCGACAAATGGATTTGGTGGCGCAATTGATAGTATTGAATGGATGTATTATAAAACATCAATATCCGGACCAAAGGAAAAAAAATCCGCAAACTTATCCTATTCCTCTCACTACATGGCTGATTTAAGTATGCCATTACACACGAATTATGCTACCGAACAAGTAATTCAGGTAATAAATGGGACTATAAATGGACTTGGCAACGAAGAACCCCATTTCGCTTATGAAAATGACTATGTTGGAGCAAATTGGACTACAGGACACAATTTCTCCCAGTATTCAAAAAATGAAAATAGTTATTATCCGATTTATGATTTAGAGGCACATAGTGAATATTTAGCAAATTTTTCTTACAGTTTTTCAGATGAAGTTTGGGATTGTGGAGTAGAACTCGCAAACGGTACATATATTCCATCTTCTTCAGAGTTCTATGCAACTCAGTATTGTATAATCGAGGGTCAAAGGTCTTTGAATGGTTTAATGCTAAATGGACGCCAATTAATAAAGACAGATTTTACAAATCGGCAGAACATAACACTTCAACTTGGGACGAGTGGAAATGCTGTTCCAAAAGTAGATTTAACACAGCTGAGAGTTTCATTGGGGGTAGAAGATACTGCTAATATTTCTCTTAATGGTCATCAAATTTTAAAATTTGTTGATTCACCCACAGGCGGAAATTTATATATTTATGATGAAAATGGAAATCAATTAGGCGTTATGTCTCAAGTAAACGGCAAGCCTGCTTATGAAAATGTGACTTTTGATGTCTCTTTTATTCACAGTGGCTCTGAGATGGTTATTCAAATTCAAAAATATGATGACGGTATATTCAACGGTTCACGCAGTTATTCATATACGACAAACAGCAATATGTCAACGTTGGTAGCAAATATGACCGGTTATCAATCCAACATAGATTATATCAGCAGCGAATATGACATATACCGTGAGAATTCTTTGTCGGAAGACTATCTAAATGGATTTTTTGAAAAAAAGCAGGATACCGGAACATTCCAGCTTGAAAAATCCGGATATCGGGTCCGACAAATCGCTTTAGAAAATCTGAGAGTTTCGATGGGAGCAGGAGATTCTGCTAATATTTCCCTCAACGGTCATCAAATTTTAAAGTTTGTTGATTCATCCAGCGGCGGAAATCTATATATCTACGATGAAAACGGAACTCAATTGGATGTCATTTACCAAGTAAATGGCAAACCGGCATATGAAAATGTGACATTTGATGTTTTTATTTTTCATGATAAATCAAAAATAAATATTGCAATTATGATATATGATCATGGCATTTATACCGACACTTACACCTATTCTTATGCAATAAACAGTGATATATCATCACTGAGGGCAAATATGACTGGTTATCAATCCAATGTAGATTATATCAGCAGTCAATATTGGGTACTCTACGAAGCTTAAAAAAGGCAGGAGATGATATTATGATTCAAACATTAAAGAAATATCAAGGTCCTTTAATTATATGTTTTGTTCTATCATCCCTTTTGCTATTTATGTTGTTTTTATTTACATATACTCCTTATATGTTATATCAACACATAACAACCGAGCAACTCATTCCGGTTTTCTTTTTTGTGTCAGGTTTGATTCTTAGTTTTATTTTATATTCTATTCTGAAGAAAAAATTCAATTTTGAAATTAGTGTTTTTCTTTATGGTGTCGGATTTACATCTTCTTGTTTCACAGCGATTTTTTATATTTTTCGTCTCCAAGGTCCCACAGAAGAACATTTGGAAACAATATTTCTTTATCTGATTCCATTAACCTTCTTGTATTATTCATATGCGACTATGTTTAAGAATACCGAAAAAGGAGTCCAAAGGGCTACTTTATATTTGATGATTATAACCACTGTTTTTTTTGCCGCTTTAACAATTTTTGAAATAATTAACTATCCGGTTCCATGGGTAGGTCTTCTTCTATTGCTTTTTGGATCATATTTCGCTTATTGTTTAATTCATAAAAAAAACGTGCTTACTCTTCAGGCACTTTATTGGATCCCATTTTTATTTTCATGGTTTGTGTTTTTATATTTACTTTTGCTAAGACTTCTAACAAGATCGATTTTCTGAATTTATTTATTATATTATAAAATCAAAGGGAAGTCATACAATTCAAAAAAAATTAGGGTCATGAGGAGAACAGCCAAGTAAAATGGTGTTTAAATCATGAGTATGCTGTTGAAAAATAAATATGCAAATCGTTCTAAAATTTCTGAAGCTAAATTTCGTCAAATTGTGAAGCTTTTTGCTTTGGATCTGAATGCAACTCAAATATCTCTAATTGTAAATCTTGATAGGAATACTGTCAATAGGTATCTCATGGCAATCCGCGAGCGGATTGCCGAATTTTGTGAACAGGAAGCTCCATTAAAGGGAGAAATTGAAGTTGATGAATCCTATTTCGGCCCGAAACGTGTAAAAGGGAAGCGTGGCCGCGGTGCCGGTCATAAAACGATTGTTTTTGGGATTGTAAAACGACAAGAGAAGGTTTACACAAGAATCGTTCCGGATTGTTCCAAATCAACATTGCAAAAAATCATAAAAGAAAAAGTGGATCTCGACAGCGAAATTAATTCAGATAAATGGCATGGATATAATGGATTAGAAGATATGGGATATAAAAAACACCATCGAGTGGATCATGGAAAAGATGAATTTGTCAATGGAAAACATCATATTAATGGGATTGAAGGATTTTGGGGATTCTCTAAAACCAGGATGAGTAAACACAAAGGAGTTAATAAAAAGTATTTTTATCTTCATTTAAAGGAATGTGAATTTAGGTATAATTATAGGAATGAGGATTTATATCAAAAAATCTTAAAGATTGTTAGAAATAATCCTCTATTCTTATCATGACCCTTAATTTCTTTAATTTTGTATACAATTGTCATTCTACTTATAGACTTTGAAAAATATATTTTTTCCAGAACAACGTCAACAATTTCATAAGTTACATTTCGTGGTCTCAGAACTTCGCGTTCACTTCCGTCAATGTATAACGCTTCCATTTCATCATCCAACTCTAACTGAAATATTATCGGATTTTCAGAATCAGTATACTGATATGAACGACTGATATCTAAACTAAAACTCCCAAATCCTTTTTCTTCAAAAATCCCGCCAACATTCGAATTTTCCAGCCAGTCAAGATTAAAAACGCCTCGAAAAATAAACGGATTGCCTTTCACTCTGCTCCTTGAAATCGCATTATCTAAATGCAAAATTGCAGTGTCAATCAGCTCTTTTTCATCACTCATCAATTTCAAATAAAATTCCGGAAATCGACATTTTGAATTAATCACATAGCACCAAGGCTTATCTTTCCAATCTTCAGGAATCCCAAAATTCCAATCATATTTTTGATCATTCCAAAAATGGACATCTTGATAGCAACCGATAAAATATTTTTCAACAGGGAGCAAATCCTTCCGATCCGTGTACGGCGTAAGCGAGTAGAGAGTTTTTTCGTAGCCGAACGGTCTTTCGGCAACAATTGAATTTCCTGCTTCAGCGATAATTTCATTTTGATCATATTCTTAGTCATATTTCATGAAATTTTCAAAGCAAAAAAGATGTTAAGCGAATCGATTTTTTCAAAATGCAAAAGTTTATAACTGAATTTTAGCAAAGCTTTGCAGCATTATTTTATTATTTTTGGTTCGATTTATTCTGATTTTATTATTTTTAGTTCTATTCTCCTCACGACTTATTAAATATCTTGACCCAAAATTTATATTCAGTAATCATATATTTTAATTGATTATATTAATCGCTAGAAAAAATGACAATTACAGAATTTCACATCTGTTTTTGATAAATCTGTTTGAGTATAATGAAGTGAAAACGTAATGAACAGGATATTGCTTAGATCTGTATTTTTATTAAAACAGATTGGGTTGAAATGAATTCCAATTAAAACCAAATTATATTCAATTCAGGTGATTACATGATAAAATCAAAATTTTTAGTTCTTCTTCTTATTTTATTCGCATTTACTGCTATGATCTCTTTGTCTGTTTGTGCCGACCACGATTCTGACACTTCTTCTATATATAATTCAACTGAAGGCAATTCAGTTGCTTCAATGGATAATTCAATTGATAACAATTCTGCGCTTTCTATATACAATTCAACTGACAGAAATACTGATAAAACAGAAGATGTAATTGAATTCATTGAATCTGGAAATGTGTTATCTGATAACTCTCATTTGTGGTTTGATAATCAAAAAAATGCAGAGTTAATTGAATTAAAATATGAAAAAGTTCCGATTGATGACGCTTACTCCCGAGATAAATTAGGAAACATTAATGTCACGGACGGTATACTTGAAGCTTTTACACGATTCGGCTTGTGGCTCGATGAAGAAAAAGTAGATGTGGTGGTTGAAGATACAAACATTATGTACATAGATGACGATTTAAGAGCTATTGAAAATTATTGGGTTTTTGCAACCCGTCCGGAATCAAAAGAAAGCCGCCTTGAAAAAATAAAAAATTCAAAAAGCAAGAATCCTTCTTCAGAGGAAATGGTTGCATTCTTGGAAAAGTTTGATGAGAAATATCCTCTAAAATATGTGTACACCGGGGTTGTTCTATTTATTACGGTTGAAAATAAAGAAACTTTGCTTTCTGAAATTTCCGAAGAAGATCTTCAAATGCTTGAAGCTATAAAAAACGTCCTCCTTGAAAAAAAAAGTATGGACCTCAAATGGGGGTCATCGAATCCAAATGTTCATTTAGATATGTCAGGAACAGCTGCTAAAAAAGTAGGTTTTAACGAATATTATATAAACATGATTGCAAATAATGCGGCTGTACCGGACGATGTCGATTTCATCGAAAACATTAACGGATTTGATATAGCAATATCGTTTACTCCCCCTTTTTATATACTCAATGGACTCGTCTTAAATGCTGTGGAGTATTTTTATTTAAAAAACTACAACCATTACTATAATCCGACAAATGGATTTGGTGGCGCAATTGATAGTATTGAATGGATGTATTATAAAACATCAATACCCGGACCAAAGGAAAAAAAATCCGCAAACTTATCCTATTCCTCTCACTACATGGCTGATTTAAGTATGCCATTGCACACAAATTATGCCATAACCCAAGCAGTCGATTATTTAAACGGAACCTACGATGAAGAACCTCATTTCACTTATGAAAATGATTATGTTGGAGCAAATTGGACTACAGGACACAATTTCTCCCAGTATTCAAAAAATGAAAATAGTTATTATCCGATTTATGATTTAGAGGCACATAGTAAATATTTGGCAAACTTTTCTTATGGTTATTCAGACGAAGCTTGGAATTGTGGAGTAGAAATCGCAAACGGTACATACACTCCATCTTCTTTAGAATTCAATGCAACTCGGTATTGTATAATTGAGGGGCAAAGGTCTTTGAATGGTTTAATGCTAAATGGACGCCAATTAATAAAGACAGATTTTACAAATCGGCAGAATGTAACACTTCAACTTGGAACGAGTGGAAATGCTGTCCCAAAAGTAGATTTAACACAGCTGAGAGTTTCATTGGGGGCAGGAGATACTGCTAATATTTCTCTTAATGGTTATCAAATTTTAAAATTTGTTGATTCATCCGCCGGCGGAAATTTATATGTTTACGATGAAAATGGAAATCAATTAGACGTTATGTCTCAAGTAAACGGTAAGCCTGCATATGAAAATGTGACTTTTGATGTCTCTTTTATTCACAGCGGTTCTGAGATGTTTATTCAACTTCAAAAATATGATAACGGTGTATTCAACGGTTCACACAGTTATTCGTATACAACAAACAGCAATATGTTAACATTGGGAGCAAATATGACCGGTTATCAATCCAACATGGATTATATCAGTAGCGAATATGACATATACCACGAGAATTCTTTGTCGGGAGACTATCTAAATGGATTTTTTGAAAAAAAGCAGGATACCGGAACATTCCAACTTGAGAAATCCGGATATCGGGTTCGTCAAGTCGCTTTAGAAAATCTGAGAGTTTCGATGGGGGCAGGAGATTCTGCTAATATTTCTCTCAACGGTCGTCAAATTTTAAAATTTGTTGATTCGTCCGCCGGCGGAAATTTATATATTTACGGTGAAAATGGAACTCAGTTGGATGTCATCTACCAAGTAAATGGCAAACCGGCATATGAAAATGTGACTTTTGATGTTTTTATTTTCCACGATAAATCAAACATAAATATTGCAATTTTGATATATGATCATGGTATTTATACCGATACTTATACCTATTCTTATGCAACAAACAGTGACATATCAACACTAAGGGCAAATATGATCGGTTATCAATCCAATGCAGATTATATCAGCGGTCAATATTGGGTACTCTACGAAGCTTAAAAAAGGCAGGAGATGATATTATGATTCAAACGTTAAAGAAATATCAAGGTCCTTTAATTGAATGCTTTATTTTATCATCTCTGATGCTATTGCTTTTGATTATAAATATATTTATATATTTTTCGACGAATGAGAATCTTACCTATCAGCAAAAAATTCATAACCTAATTCCGATTATTTTTTGTGCAGCGGGTCTGATTCTTAATTCTATTTTTTATTCAACTCTTAAGAAAAAATATAATTTTGAATTAAGCGTTTTTCTTTATGGTATCGGATTCACATCATGCTTTTTTACAGCTGTTTATTATATTTTTCGTCTTCAAGGTTCCATGAGAGAACATTTGGGAATAACATATTTTTATCTGATTCTGTTAGCTTTCTTGTATTACACGTATGCGACAATGTTTAAAAATACTGAAAAAAGGATTTCAAAAGTTACTTTATTTTTGATGGTTATAACCGCCGTTATTTCTGTTGTTTTAACAATTTTTGAAATAATTAACTATCAAATCCCCTATGTAGGTATCCTCCAGTTGTTTTACGGATTATACTTCGCTTATTGTTTAATTCATAAAAAGTATGTACTTGACCTTCAGGTATTTGCTTGGATTCCGTTTTTAGTATCATCTTTTGTGTTTTGGTATTTTCTTATAACAAGACCAATAATTTGAATAATATTCATTATATTGAAAAACCAAAGGGGATTCATACAATTCAAAAAAAATCATTTTTTAATAAGACTTTTCTTCTCTTTGGAGTTGTCATTACCGTTGTCGGACTTATCTGTATCGTTGGTTTACAAACAAATACAGATCATTTCAAGCCCGATAGCACTTTCCATTTTTTAAATGACAGCGAAGATGTAATCGATTTCTCATACGGCCTGAATTTTATTTATGAAACGCAGCTTTCAAGAGTCCGAACTATTGAAAAATGGTCTTCCCCCATCAAAATAAAATATGAAGGAAATCCGACAAAAGAAGACATCGCCGTCTTAAAACGAATAATTAAGGAATTCAATACAATAAATGGCTTACCGGAGATGAAAATTGTCAATAAAGATGAAAATGTCCTTTTGGTTTATACTCCCAAAGAATCTTTACCGACGATTCAGGAAAAATATAATTTAAGCGAAATCGATAAAGGCATTTGCCGGCGCCGCTCGGAAAATGGGGAAATAATAAGCGCCGTCCTTGTCATTGAATCCGATATCAGCCAAGAGTATAAAAACAGTGTCGTCTTGCATGAATTTTTCCATTTGGTTGGGTTTTATGAACATTCTTTTGACAAAACAAGCGTAATCAATCGAGATGGGGAAGCGGTTCCAAAATTGTCTGCTGTTGATACTTTATCTTTCAAAATGCTGTATCATCCAGAAATTACAATCGGGATGACGTATGAGGAGATAAGTACGTATTATCAAAATAAAGATATGAATGAAATTTTGAAATAATCATGTTTACGCCTCAAATCAAATATTTTTCACACCGAAGCAAATTTTGATTTTTCATGCAAAATCGCTTTTTTCGAGCAAAGCACAAACAAAGCAAACCGTTAAAAAGATGAAATTGATGTTCTTTCATATTATTTCAGAATTTTAAAATAATTTGAGACAAAAAATATGCCTGACGTTATTATCCTCTGGGACGGTCCGCTTTTTTTTGAGCATATGTTTGAAGAATACGGTATTTCTTCAACTGTCGCGGCGCCGGCTTCTTTAAATTCGCCGCATTTGCCGCCGGCGAAGCTTTTAGTCGTTCCGACAGGATTTACTTATCCCGAACACGCTGCCGTCAGTAATGCGCTTGCCGATGTTAAAATTCAAAAAAAGATTTTTAAATTTGTTGAAAACGGCGGCGTTTTTTTGATGTTTTCGCCGTTGAAAGAAGTCAGCACGTGCAGCGCCTGCCGCGCGCCGGCTGTCACGCCGCTTGCGCGTTTCGGATTGGAAGGCGAATACGTGCAGACTGACATCATGCTTCCGCGCGAAAGTCTGTTGACAGGTGAATCCGACTCCGTTTATTGCGACGGATTTTTTCAAAATGTCGGCAATCAATTTATTGTGATTGAAAAAGATGATGAGGGGCGGGCCGTTCATTTGGAAATGAACAAAGGAAACGGACGAATTGTTTTGTCTTCCGTTCACGAATTTTTATCAAAAACGTATTTTGACTCTCTGCTTTCGGGTCCCAAAGTGAAACTATAAATGAAACAAAATCAAAGTAAATCCAAATCAAATGAATCAAAAATAATTATAAAAACAAATTAAAAACGAAAAAGAGAATAAAAACAATCAAAAAAAACAAATCAAAAAACAGAAAAATAGAGTGAAAAACAAAGCAGGAAACACGGAGAGATAAGATGAGCAAAGATTCTTTTATTCATGTTCTGGATCAGGACACTATTAATAAAATCGCAGCAGGTGAAGTGGTCGAGCGTCCCGCTTCCGTTGTCAAAGAGCTGGTTGACAATGCGATTGATGCCGGCGCCAAAAATATTCGCGTTGAATTAAAAGACAGCGGGAAAACATTGATTTCCGTTCGCGACGACGGCAAGGGAATGTCGCGCGAAGATGTCACTTTGTCTCCGATCAAACACGCGACAAGTAAAATTACGGACATTTCCGATCTTGAAAGCGTTTTGACGATGGGTTTCCGAGGCGAAGCGCTTGCCGCTATCAGCTCCGTTTCTAAATTTGAAATTATCACAAAACGAAAACAAGATTCGACGGGAACGCGTTTGTATTTGGAAGACGGCAGGCAGGAAATAACCGACATCGGCGCGCCTGACGGAACGACCGTGAATGTGAATGAACTTTTTTACAACACGCCGGCGCGTTTGAAATATATGAAAACGGACGCGACCGAATTGTCTCATATCGCAGGAATGGTCAGTGATTTGATTTTGGCAAATCCCGATATTTCATTTACGCTGATCAATAACGGGAAAACAATTTTATCAAGCGCGTCTTCGAATTTGTTCAATTCGATTGTCGATATTTTGGGTCATGAAGCTGCTCGTGTTATGATGGAAATCCCGTCAGAAAATATGGAAACGAAATTGGATGACGACAAAAAGGAATCCGTTGATCAAATCAAAGCGTTGACGGAATACGCCGATATGGAAATTTCGGGCTACATTTCAAAACCGACTTTCAGCAAAACGACAACGGATAATTTGTATTTCATTGTCAACAACCGCCCCGTCACTTCAAAGGAACTTGTCAAAGCGATTCGCCTCGGCTATTATACAAAACTTCCGAAAGACCGCTATCCGGCAGCTGTAATTCATTTGAAAATCAATCCTTCCGAAGTCGATGTGAATGTTCATCCGAGAAAAGTTGAAGTCCGCTTCAAAGATGAAAATCGGTTGGTTCGAATCGTTTCGGATGTTATTGAAACAACACTTCGGCTGTATGAATTGGCGCCGAAAGTGTCGGCAAATGAAGCGAAAAAACTTGTTGAAAAATCATTTTCCGATTACGGGGCACCTCAAAAATCGGAAAATGAAACGAAAAACCAAGCAAAAATTGAACCAAGAAACAAATCAAAAACTGAAGCGAGAAATGAAACGAAAAATGAATCAGGAAACGAATCGAAAACTGAATCAAGAAAAGATTCTCTCGACTCCGATTCTTCAAAATTTTCAAAACCTGATTCTCAAATGAATTACGTTCGGGAAACGCCGGCAGCGTATTCCACAAAGCCCGCTTCTCGTGCCGAAGAAAAACCTGCTTCCGATTCCGGTCAAACAAAAACTTTCGGTGATTCTTTGTCATCCGTTCCCGAAAAATACGGAACGGGATATGTCGCGCCGGCAAAAGATACGGATAAGCGTTTGAAAGCAACGGAAAGATTGCTTTCGGACAAAAAGAGCGATTCAAAAGACGGATCGAAAGACGGGTCAAAAAATGATTCAAAAACGCCGTCGGAAATCAGTATTTTAGATAATATCCGCGTTGTCGGTCAAATCGCCAATCTTTATATTTTGGTTGAAAAAGACGGCGGTCTTTTGATTATTGATCAGCATGCCGCTCATGAACGAATTTTCTATGACATTATTAAGAAGCAGGAGAACATTTCGGTTCAGGAATTGATTTCGCCCGTCGTCATTAATTTAACGCCGAAAGAAAAAGTGCTCATGGACGAATACATTCCGTATTTGGAAGAAGTCGGCTTCGGCATTTCCGAATTCGGCGACTATTCTTACGCGATCAGTTTTGTCCCAATCGTTTTCGGCAGAATGGAAGATGTTTCAACCGTTCATGATTTTATATCCGATCTTTTATCTTTCGGAAAAGTCAAAGACGAGACAGGCGCGCGCGACACGGTTGCCAAGCGGACAGCGTGCAGAGCGGCAATCAAGGCCGGCGCTTCCTGCAATCAGGCTCAGATGGAAGAGCTGATTCGCCAGCTCAAGCTGACCGAAAATCCGTATTCATGCCCGCACGGCAGGCCGACGATATTGATTTTCTCGCAAAAAGAACTTGAGAAACTGTTTGAACGGTCTTAAAATTTACAAATCCGAACTTACAAATTCATAAGTTCAAATTCAAACTTACAAATTCAAACTTACAAATTTAATTCAAATAATTCAAATATAATTTATCAAAAAGTGTAATCTTAATTCAAATTTTGATTCATTCAAATTAAAAATTTTATAAATTGAGGTTGACAGATGTCATTTTTATCAGATGCAGAAATCAGAGAACTTATTTCTCAAAATCCGCCGCTTGTTGAAAACTATATTGACTTGGACAAGCAAGCACAGCCGAACGGTTTTGAAATGACTGTTTCGGAAGTTTATGAACTTTCCGGTGCCGGCGCGGTCGATTTCGACAACAGCGGAAGAAAAACGCCTGAAAAAAAACTGCTTTCTTTCGGCGAAGACGGCTGGCTTCATTTGAATCCCGGAATTTATTCAATCGTTTTAAATGAAATCGTCAACATTCCAAAAAGTTTGGGGGCAATCGCTTATCACAGATCCAGTCTGACACGAAGCGGCGTTGTCCTCGGAACAGCGGTTTGGGATGCCGGTTACAGCGGACGCAGCGAGTGCCTTGTCATCGTTCATAATCCGGCAGGTTTTGACATGAAAAAAGATGCAAGAGTCATGCAATTATTATTTTTCAGATTGGGATCGGACGCCGAAAATTTATACAGCGGCATCTATCAAAATGAGAATATGAAAAAATAATTTTTTGATTGATTTTTTTTCGATTGAATTTTTCAATTATTTTCAATCAGTTCCTTTTCAATCTGTTTTTCTAATTAATTTTAAAAAATTAAAAGAAATCAGAACGGAAAATTCCCGCCCGGATTTCCGCCGCCCATTCCTTTTTTCATCATTTTCTGCATATTGCGGCCGCCGCCTTTGCCGGCGAAATTCTTAAAGGCTGTCTGCATTGTTTTGTGATATTTCAAAAGTTCGCGGATTTCTTCGGGGCTTCTGCCCGATCCCATTGAAATTCTTTGAATTCGGGTGCCGCCGATAATTTTCGGATCGTCGCGCTCGGCCGCGGTCATTGAATCCATGATTACTTTGTAATACTTCATTTTTTCACTTGTCGCGTCCAAATCTTTATCGGAAAGCTTGGCACCGCCAAGACCCATGGAGCCGAGCGGAAGCATGCTCATGACCTGCTTGAGCGGGCCCATTTTGTTCATCGCTTCAAGCTGAGAATACATATCGTTGAGGGTAAATTTACCCTTCATAATATTATCAACATCAAGATCGGTTTCCTTCATGGATTCCTGAACTTTTTCAAGCAGAGACTGCAAATCGCCCATGCCGAGAAGCCTGGAAATGAAACGATCGGTATCGAATCTTTCAAACGCGTCGGGCGTTTCGCCTGTACCGATGAATGCGATCGGCGCTCCTGTTTCCGCAACAGCCGAGAGCGCACCGCCGCCTTTTGCCGTTCCGTCAAGTTTGGTGATGATGATTCCGGTCACGCCGACGGCGTCATTGAACGCTTTGGCCTGCTGGCCGGCGAGCTGACCGATGGCAGCGTCGAGCACCAAAAATTTCTGATCGGGCTTGGCCGCTTCGTTGATGGCTTCCATTTCTGCGATCAAATCGGCTTCAAGCGCGTGGCGTCCTGCCGTGTCGATGATTTTGACATCATACTTTTCGATTTCTTTCATGCCGCGGTTAACGATTCCGACCGCGTCTTTTTCGTTTTCTTCACCGTAGAAATAAATGTTAAGCTTTTCCGAAAGCGTTTTTAACTGCTGGTAAGCGCCCGGACGGAAGTTGTCGGCGCCGATGACGGCGACTCTGAGACCTTTCTTTTGGAAATAGCGCGCCAGTTTGGAAACCGTTGTCGTTTTACCGCTGCCCTGAAGACCGACCATCATGATGGTTTGAGGTTTGAGCTCAATATTTGCGCCCTGTCCCATGATGCCGACCATTTCTTCGTACACGATTTTAACAACGTGTTCGCGCGGGTCCGCGCCTTTTGCCGGCGCTTCTTTAAGCGATCTTTCCTTGATGCGCTTAGACATTTCCATAACCATTTTGACATTGACGTCGGATGTCAAAAGAGCGCGCTGAATGTCTTTAACGACTTCATTGACAATGTTTTCGTCAATGCGGCCGGCGCCGATAAGTTTTTTGAGAGCGCCTTGAAGCGAATCTCCGAGTTTGTCCATAACCATAATAAGAATTCCTTTGCTGTTTTTGAAAAACTTGAATAAAAATTTGAATATTTGAAATTTGAAGAATTTTGAATTGAAATTTGATTAAAATTTTTTAAATTGAATTAATGATTTTTACGGAATATTGCTTGAAGATTATAAAGAGTTTTGGAATTGTGTATTTCATTTCATTTTCTCATTTTTCATTTCATCTTATTTTCTCATTTTTCATTTTATCCTATCTCATTTTTTCATTTCATCTCATTTCATTTTCTTATTTCTTCTCATTTTATCTAATTTTCTTATTTCTTCTCATTTTATCTAATTTTCTTATTTCTTCTCATTTTATCTAATTTTCTTATTTCTTCTCATTTTATCTAATTTTCTTATTTCTTCTCATTTTATCTAATTTCATTTATGTTCATTAAAATCAAATTTATATCTGACCACTTTCTTTTTTTACTTGTTTTTCATACAATTATTTAATACTTAATTCGATATTTATTTTCATGTTGTTTATTACTGACTTATATAGTATAATACAAAATTATTAAAATTAACATTTATCAAACTAAAATTAAAAAATTCTATCAAATCCGGTGATTATTTTGAAACTAACAGGAACGCAATCTATCGGCATTAAAGCGCCGATCGTCAAGGAAGGAGATGACTTAGCAGCAATCGTTACGGAATCGGTCATCGACGCATCGAAATCATCGGATTTTGAAATTGAAGACGGCGACGTTATCGGTGTGACCGAAGCGGTTGTTGCCCGAACGCAGGGCAATTACGCAACTGTCGAGCAACTGGCAAAAGATGTCAGAGCGAAATTCCCGGGCGGCGAGGCTGCCGTTTTGTTCCCGATTTTAAGCCGCAACAGATTTGCAATCATGCTGAAAGGAATATCAATGGGCCTTGACAAGGTTTATTTGATTCTCAGCTATCCGGGCGACGAAGTCGGCAACCAGATCATTACTTGGGAACAAATTGATGATGCCGGTGTCGATCCTTATAATGACGTGATGACAGAAGCCGAATTCAGAGAAAAATTCGGCGAAGATACAAAACACATTTGGACGGGCGTTGATTACATTGAGTATTATAAGAGTCTCGGCGATAATATTGAAGTGATTTTTGCAAACCATTCCCGCGCTGCGCTTCGATTTACAAAACACATTTTAACGGCGGACGTTCACACGCGCCACCGCACGAAAAAAACGCTCAAAGCGGCAGGCGCTGAAACGGTTTACGGTTTGGACGACCTTTTGAGCGCGCCTGTTGACGGCAGCGGTTTCAATCCCGATTACGGAATTTTGGGCGCCAACAAGGCAACCGAAGACAAAATCAAGCTTTTCCCGAAAGATTGTGATATTTTTGTGAATAATGTTCAAAAACAAATGAAAGAAAAAACCGGAAAAACCGTTGAAGTTTTGGTTTACGGCGACGGCGCTTTCAAAGACCCGGTTGCCGGTATTTGGGAACTCGCCGACCCTGTCGTTTCTCCCGGATTTACAAAAGGACTTCTCGGAACGCCGAATGAATTGAAACTTAAATATTTGGCCGACAACGAATTCCAAAATTTGGAAGGCGACGAATTGCAGAACGCGCTTCGCGAAAGCATCAAAAACAAACAGGATCTGTCCGGCAAAATGCAATCGCAGGGAACAACGCCCCGGCGCTATGTTGATTTGATCGGCAGCCTTTGCGATTTGACAAGCGGCAGCGGTGACAAAGGAACGCCGATCGTTTTAGTTAAAAATTATTTTGATAATTACGCAACGGAATAAACAGGATGAATCGGTTTTACCGATTCCTTTTTTTCATTTTTGATATATCATCTTATTTGACATATCATCTTATTTTGGCATATTATCTCATTTTGGCATATTATCTCATTTTGGCATATTATCTCATTTTGGCATATTATCTCATTTTGGCATATTATCTCATTTTGGCATATTATCTCATTTTGGCATATTATCTCATTTTGGCATATTATCTCATTTTGACATATCATCTTATTTTGATATATCATCTTATTTTGGCATATTATCTTTTTTGACATATTATCTTACTTTTAAGATATTATCTCATTTTGGTACATTATATTATTTTGAAAAATTAAAAAAATAAATATTAATACGTTTAAAATATTATTATTTTATAAATATAACATTTCACAACACTTATATCTTATTAGAATTCTTTTTCATTTAAAACAAAAAAGGTTTTAAAATGAAAAAACAAGTTTCTATATTTCAATTATTAATTATTTGTTCAATTTTTTTATTTCTGTGTTCAGCTGCCATTGCTGAACCATCTGTACCGTCAAATGAAATTAATTTAAATTTAAACGACGGGAACGTGACAATCGACCTGAATTCAATGAAAATTTCTGCCGGTTCAACTTCTCAGAATTTCTTATTTTCCGACACGATTATTATTTCTCAGAGTTCGGAGAAGCTGACCAATCAATTTATTCTTGTCAACGGCACAGGGACAAAAAATACTCCTGCCGTCAACATTGTCATTCACCGGCTCAATGTCGACCGCTCCAACAACAATAATCCGATTACAGACGCTGCTCCTTTTTCTCTCCAAAATGAAGCCAATGTGACTTTGATTTTGAAAGGTGAAAATTCACTGACAGCCGGTATTGAAAGTGTCGGAAAAAATGGAAGAGCCGGATTGGAAGTGCCGGAAGGCTGCGAAATCAGAATTCTGAGTGAAGAAGACGGATCGCTGACAGTTTACGGCGGCAACGGAACGATGACAGGCGGCGCAGGTGCAGGTATCGGCAGTGCCGGCGGAACAACTGATGTTGACGGAAAAAACAGCGGAATGCTGATTATTGACGGCGGAATCATTGAAGCGCATGGCGGAATCATTCAAATCGATTACAGTAATACCAAAGTCATTCGCGACAGCGGCGCAGGCGCCGGAATCGGTGGCGGAGCGGGCGGTAACAGAAGCAGCGGCGGAAATGCAAATGTTCTCATTAAAAACGGTATTGTTAAAACATATGGCGGCGATCTTATTAACAACAATGCGGACTCGGAAATGACAAGTTTCGGAGGAGGAGCAGGCGCCGGAATCGGAGGAGGAGCAGGCGGAATGTACAGCAAAGGCGGCGACTGCGACATCACAATTGAAAACGGAACCGTTTATGCACAAGGCGGAAATACATGCAAAAATGCTTACGGCGGCGGTGCAGGAATTGGAGGAGGAGCAGGCGGCTTCAGTTCAGAAGGCTCTCATAATGCATGCGGCGGAGATGCCGTGATCACAATTTACGACGGAAAAATAACAGCTTTGGGCGGCAATATCGGGATTAACGGATCCGGCGGCGCAGGCGCAGGAATCGGCGGCGGAGCGGGCGGCGGATCCATGAATAATAACGGCGGAAACGGTATAATTACAATTCATGCCGGCACAATCCATGCAAAAGGCGGCGATTCAGAAAAAGGCAGTTCAGGCGGCTGCGGCGTTGGAATCGGCGGCGGAGCGGGAGGACAAGAAGATTCAGGCGGCGCAGGAAAAATTGTTATTTATGGAGGAGAAATTGAAGCGATAGGGGGTGATTCCGGCAGCAATTCAGGCGGCGGATCAGGAACGGGAATCGGAGGAGGTGCAAGCGGCAGCCTTTCAACGTATGACAAAGGCGGCGGTGAAGCCGATATTGAAATTTTTGCCGGAAAAATAACGGCGAGCGGCGGAAACAGCAAAGACCGAAGCTGCAGCGGTACAGGTGCCGGCATCGGAAGCGGTTCAGGCGGCACGTCCACAGAAAGCGGCTCATGTTTTATCAGAATTTATGACGGCGAAATAACAGCAAACGGCGGCCGAACAGGAGACGGAGTCTCCGGATCTGCTTATGAACGAAACGCGGGCGGAAGTGGAGCGGCAATTGGAAGCGCAGGCGGTGGAGGCGGCACCCGTAACAGTGGCGGTGTCAGCGGTCTGAGTGAAATTGTTATTGAAAAAGGAATAATAAAAGCAAGCGGCGGATCAACCGGCTCTTACAGCCTGGGCGGTGCCGGAGCAGGAATCGGATCCGGCGGTGCCGGCGGCAGCGAGTACACAAAGTCTGCCAGTTCGACCAATATCATAATTAAAACCGGTGACATAAAAGCAATCGGCGGCAATCTCGGTGAAAATGGGTTGGGCGGCGCAGGCGCAGGAATCGGCGGAGGCGGAGGCGGTGACAGTCGAAGTACGAGTGTTTATCCGGGCGAAGGTTACGATATACGAACCGGCAGTAAAGGCGGCGATGCTGAAATTTGGATTTACGATGGAAATATTACATCAATCGGCGGAACTGCTGAAAAGGATTCAAAAGGAGGAGCCGGAACAGGAATCGGAGGAGGAGCCGGCAGTCATATCGGAGACGGTGGAAATGGTTCCGTATTGATTTATTCCGGAAAAATTATTGCCGTCGGCGGTGATGTTTCAGAAGGCGGAAGCGGAGGCAAAGGTTCTTCTATCGGCGGCGGAGCAGGCGGGATAGGCATTATGATATCGAGCATTGATTATAAATACGGATTAAACGGCATGGGCGGAACATCTGATGTTGAAATTCTGAATGAAGATACGGATATTGTTGCTTTCGGCGGTATCGGCGGCGGTTATGAAGCAGAAAATCCGTCTATTATTTTGCCGTACGGATACAACGGTACTATGGAGGAATTTTTAAACCTGACATTCGATGACCTTCGTGATTTGGGTATTGACGTGAAAGAGAAACCCGAAAGCGATGTCATTATTCACAGCGGCATTGTTACTGTTTTCGGCAGCGATAAAGGAAATGCAACTTTTGTGAACAGCGATCATGAACTCAAACCGATTACTTTGTTTGCCGCGGATTCAAAAACATCTTCAGTCGGAATTTCCGACGTTTCGATTGTTTCGGATGATTATAAAACATATACGAGAAGCGGAACGACGGAACGTCTGGCAGAATTAAAAGACATCGGATGGACTGAAGATGAAATTCAAAAATATGAAAAATACGTCGCTGACGGAACGGCAACTGTCTGGCTGCCGATTCAGCCCGATAACAAAACCGTTCATATTTCTAAAACAGGATATTCAAATTTTAATTATTGGGAAACACTGGAAGAAAACGCTTTTGACGGATTAGGAGATTTCATTCAAGTGTCCCCGTCGATTGAAAACAATACCCTGTCATCCGGACAAAATCCGCATAAAACAAATGCCGATTCGGCAATCAGCAATGAAGAAAACGGTGATTTAGATACTTCAGGATTCGGTAATGAAAAACCTGATAATATTGTGATTTTGCTGTTTATGGTTGCAATTGCCATTTTCTGTTACAGAAGATTTGAAGAATGATGAAAATCGTTTTTCAAATTTTTTTACAGTTTTTCAATGTTTTTTAAATCATTTTTCAAATTTCAAATTGTTTTTATATCGCTATTTTTTACATTGTTTTTCAAACTGTTTTTTATCCAATTCTTCTTTCAAACTGTTTTTATATCGCTATTTTTTTACATTGTTTTTCAAACTGTTTTTTTATCCAATTTTTTTTCAAACTGTTTTTTTATCCAATTTTTTTTCAAACTGTTTTTTTATCCAATTTTTTTTCAAACTGTTTTTTTATCCAATTTTTTTTCAAACTGTTTTTTTATCCAATTCTTTTTTCAGACTGTTTTTTTATCCAATTCTTTTTTCAAATCAGAAATTAACTCACTGATATCTTCTTTTGTGATATGAGGCATTAAAACAAATCTGAGCGCGGGAATTGTTTTTGTTGCCGAAACATTCCAGCCGTATTTTTCAAGCAGCTGCGATCGAATTTTTTCTGTTTTTTCATGAGCGGCCGCTTTATCGAATTTATCAGATTCGCTGCTGACGGCAACTGTAATGATATTGATTGCCGGCGGAATACAGGGTTTCAAACCGATTTTTTTAAGTTCTTTTTGGAAATGATCAACCAAATCCATGCAATACGCGACATTTTTTTGATAACCTTCAACGCCGAGATGTTTCATGACGGCGTAAGTTGCGGCAACGGATGAACCGGGGCGCGTTCCGGTCAGCGTGGATTGGTATCTGCTCGTCAAATACGGTGTTTTGACTTTGATTTTATCCAATGAAGAACTGAGAACGGAATTGTCTTTGAAAATCAGAATGCCTGAAGGAATGACTGAAAGTCCCATTTTATGAGGATCAAGCGAAACAGATGTGACGCCGGGAAGATCAAAAGCGAATTTTGTATTGTAATTCGATTGTGATTGATTTAAAAACGGATAAACAAAACCGCCGAAAGCGGCGTCAATGTGAAGCGGCAGATTATGTTTGACTGCGATTTCCGACAATTGTTCGATCGGATCACATTCGCCGAATTCCGTGCTGCCGGCAATTCCGATCAAACCGATTGTGTTTTTATCAATTAAAGATTCAACCGATTCTGGAATAACTCTGAAACTTGAATCAATATCCGCTTTTTTAAGTTCGATTCCGAGTAAATTTGCGATTTTTTCAAATGAAAAATGAGCGGTTTTCGGAACAATCAAGTTCAATTTTGAACCGGAATCAGGAGAGGACCCGGGAGAAAAATCAGAAAAACGATTTTTCATGTGAAGAACAGCTTCAATATTTGATTCTGTGCCGCCTGACGTCAAATGTCCGAAAGCCGATTTCGAATCGGGATGATTTAATATGCCGGCAGCCATTTTTATGACTTCGGTTTCCATTTCACAAGTTCCGCGAAATAAACCGGGATCACCGATGTTTGACAAAGAAAATTGCTGTTGTGCTTTGACGGCAACAGGATGCGGAATCGTGCACATTGAACTGAAAACTTTTTTAAAATTCGTGTCGGCATTTGAAAAAGAGCCAAGCTCGGCAAATAATTCTTTTTCAGAAATGCCTTTTTCATTCATGACACACAAAAACCAAAAGTTAATATTTATAATTTGCTTGACGGAATTAAATAATTAGAATACAGTAAATTTACAATGGAATTTTGTCCAAACAATCCAGACATTAAATTAAATGATTAATATTTGCAAATTAAATAACTAATATTTGACCAAAAATTTGATTTTTAACCGAATTTTTATTATTTTTCCACAAGAAATCAAAAATAATAAATTTCAGACCAACCCCATTATTTCCACTGGAGTTTTTTGAACAAATCGGAGTTGAGCAACGGCATTAAAAAATATATATTTCTTTTCTCTTTTCAGTAAAGTTAAACTTTTTTCAAACTCTATTTTTTCTATTGTTTTTTGCTGAGTTTATACCGTTTATGAATATTTTTAATAATATAAAATAAAATTTTATTATTTTTTGTTATTTCAATACATTTAAATACTTAAAATTTCTTAACTCAACAACATTGTTTTAACAACAAAAATAAAATCGAAATTTTATTTTTTGTTTTTTTGTCTGATTTTTTTCTAAAAATGTTTCAATGGAAATTATGGGGGGGCGGGCGCTTATATACTTTCCACACGAAACAAAGGGGTTATTTTCATTCATTTTAAAAAAATAAAATCCAAAAGCGATTATAAGAGACATCAATAAAAATAAATTTTAAAAATATTGAAAATTCACAAAAAAGAAAAATACGAACAGAAATTTTCAAATCGAAATTAATAAACAAAGCAATAAGAAAAAACAATAAGAAAAAACAATAAGAAAAAACAATAAGAAAAAACAATAGAAAAATTTGACTGAAATAATATTCAAAATACAAACAAAAATTCAATCGCAAGATCAAATCAAACAAAAATTCAAATCAAAGAGAAATTCAAACAAAAATTCAGATCAAAGAGAAATTCAAATCAAAGAGAAATACTTAAAATCAGATGCTGAATCCGAACTCAGATAATAAAATCAAATCATAAAATCAGTAACTTATATATTCGGATAATTTCAATTTATAAACTATGAGTTATAAAATCGCAACCATTAAAGGAATCCCGATATACATTCATATCACATTTCTTTTGGTTTTCCTGCTTTTCGCATTTATCTTTGCAATTACCGGGTGGCCTTTCGGTTTCCGTTATGTTGAACCGCCGATTGCAAGATATATTTTGGCGTGTCTGACAGCTGCTCTTTTCTTCGTGACGCTTTTGATTCATGAATTGGCACATTCAGTTGTCGCCAAATCTTACGGCGCTAACATTCAAAGCATCACGCTTTTCTTTTTTGGCGGCATGTCTGCAATTGAAAATCCTGAAAACAGCAAAAATATGAATCATATGGATCCGTCTCAAGAATTGAAAATTTCATTAGCCGGACCGCTTTCAAATATCGTTATCGGTGCTGTTCTTTTGGCATTCAATTATTTCTTTTACGGTTCAATCTTCGGCGTTTCCGATGTTGCAAACTGGATCACCGAAGGCATTGCAACTTTCACAAGCAGCATTCCGACAATGATTTTTCTTCTCGGATCTTTGAATCTGCTTCTCGGCATTTTCAATCTTCTTCCGATTTATCCGATGGACGGCGGCCGCGTTCTTCGCGCCTGGCTTGCTAAAAGAAGTTCCTATGAAGAAGCAACAAACACAGCCGTTTCAATCGGAAAAGGATTTTCCGTTGTTTTGGCGATTATTTCCATTTTAACATTCCAATGGTGGTTTGCCATCTTAGCGCTCTTCCTTTACATTTCAGCATCAGAAGAAGGAAAAATGTTTAAAATGACAACCGTCTTAGAAGGTATCGATGTCAGAGATATCATGACAACCGATATTGATACGGTTGATGAGTCCATGTCACTGAATGATTTCATCAATTTTGTTTTCCAAAAGAAACATCCGGGTTATCCGGTTACCAAAAACGGCATCGTTATCGGTATGGTTACCGTTGATGACGCCCGCGTTGTCAATGAAGCCGAACGCTATGCTTTCACTGTCAAAGACGTGATGAAAGAAGCCGTTTCCGTCAAAGCAGATGTCACCGCTTTAGAAGCTTTCAGCGAAATGGGCGCCAACAACATCGGTCGTCTTATTGTGACAGATGACGAAGGAAATATGATCGGCATCATTTCAAGAACAGACCTGATGACAGCGATTTATCTGAAAGACAGTTTCAAAGAAAAAAACAAAACAAAAGCGGATGCGTTTTGATAAATATTATTTTTATTTTTGGTAAAATCAGTAAATTAAAATAATGAATAAAAATAACCCGACAAATTTTTCGGGTTATTCCATTTTTTTTTCAAATTCAATTCAGATATCGAAGCCGCCGTCAACTCTGAGACTTTGTCCTGTCATGAATGAAGAGTCATCTGACGCAAGGAAAACGGCAACTGTTGCGATGTCAATTGGCTGACCGATTCTTTTAAGCGGCGCGCCTTCAATCATTCCGGTCAGCGCTTCCGGTCCGCCGACGCTGTCAACCATTGCCGTGTGAATGGCACCCGGCGCAATGGCATTCACTCTGATTTCCGGTCCCAATTCAAAAGCCATTGACTTTGTTAAACCTTCAGCAGCGTGTTTGGTTGTCACGTAAGCTGCAAATCCGTGGTGAGCCGCGTAGCCGGCAACAGAAGTCGTGTTAATGATGACACCTTTTCCGTTCTTTTTCATAATCGGCGCGACAAGCTGAGCCAAACAAAGCGCAGCCGTTACGTTCACATTAAAAACATCATTCCATTCTTCAAGCTTTAAATCTAAAATCGGAGTCGTTGAAAGCATACCGGCGTTGTTGAACAAAATGTCAACCGTTCCGTAAGTGTCAACAGCCTTGTCAACAATCGTTTTCAAAGTGTCGATTTTTGTCATATCGACTGTTACATAAGTTGCTTCGCCGCCTTCCTTTTTGATATCCTCAACAACTTCTTTGGCACGATCTTCGTTTCTGCCGACAACAACAACCTTTGCGCCTTCACGAGCGAATTGTTTTGCAGATTCTCTGCCCATTCCCGATGTTGAACCGGTAACGATTGCAACCTTTCCTTCTAATTTCATTTTCTCTCTCCTGGTGTTAAATTTCCTCAATTTAATTTTAATTTTAAATTTCCTCAATTTTATTTTTTAATTTTAAATTTTTATTTTAATTTTTTATTTATTACTTTTAATTTTCTCATTTTTTACAATATACTTAGCGAATAATCGAAAACAAGCGACATATAATAGAAATTTGATTATTTTAAAATCTTAAAATAATCTTTAATTTCCGATGCTTAAAATCATTAATCGCTCAACATTTCATATCAGACCGGATTTCAAAAACAAAATCAATCAAATTAATTAAAATATATCGATTATTCATGAAAATTGAATTTTTAATTGTATTTAAATCGTTTCCTCAAGATAAAATCCGAAATAAAAGCTGAAACAAAAACTAAAAAAACTGAAATAAAAATTGAAAATAAAAGCTGAAATAAAAATTCATAAAGTCAATATAAGCCAATAAAATTAACAAATCAGAATTTCAAAAAGTCAAATCATTTAATCTGTTTTAAATAGAATAAGCCGTTAAGAAATAATTCTGAATTCATTAAAGAAATTTAAATTGATTAAGTTCATATTATCTTAAAATTCATTTATTAAAATTAAATTTTGAGTCTCACAATCATGAAAAACGAAGACGAATACACTCACAGTTTTTCGGAGCCGACCGATTCGAGCAGCATTTCCGTCTCGAACTCGGACAGCGTTGCTGATTTATCCGATTCATCTTCCGCTCAAGTACAAGAAGCCGGCGACTCTTCTTCAGACAACGGAACATCAAACAATGAAACATCAGAGATTGAAATATCAAATTTCGATAACATTGTTCCCGTAACAGAAGCGGGCGAAGGTATTAATCCGACGCAAATCATTCTTATCGGAACGGCGCACGTTTCAGAAAAAAGCGTTCGTGAAGTTCGTGAAACCATCGAAAGAGAAAAACCGGATATTGTCGCCGTTGAATTAGATCCCAACAGATACAAAGGAATGACGGAACCCGATACAGGCGATTCCGAAATTTCATTTAAAGACGTTCTCAAACCCGGTCAAACTTTTTATTATCTTCTTTACGGATTTTTAGCTTACATGCAGAAAAAGATGGGCGAGCAGCTCGGTGTTCCGCCGGGATCCGAAATGATGGCCGCCGTCGAAGGCGCTCAGGAAGTCGGCGCAGGAATCGCGCTCATCGACCGTGATATTCAAACAACGTTCAAACGTTTCTTAGCGAAACTCAGTTTCGGCGAGAAGCTCAAGATGGCTTATACCATCGTCAAAGGAATGTTTTTCGGAGACGAAGAAGAAGTTGAATTCGATATCAACAACATGACCGATCAAGATGTCGTCACGGCAATGATTGAAGAATTCCGCCATCTTTCGCCGACAGCCGCATCTGTTTTGATTGACGAGCGCGACGCTTATTTGGCCGGAAATATTCTCAGAACCGTTCAGGCAGCCGGACCCGGCAAAAAAATCGTCGTCGTCATCGGCGCCGGTCACCGCCAAGGCGTTATGAAATATTTGAACACCCCGTCAAGCATCCCGAATCTTGCAGAACTTGACGTGATTCCGAAAAAGAGATTCAGTTTACTTAAAATCATCAGCTACGGCATTATTGCGCTTGTTTTGCTTCTCTTTGCCTACATCATTTACGCCGTTATTACCTATCCGGATATGACGCCTGAAACGCTTTTGATAGCGTTCGGCTCCTGGTTTCTAATCAACGGCGTTCTCAGCGCAATCGGTGTTCTGCTTGCAGGCGGCAAACTCAGATCGGCAGCGGTCGCTTTCCTGCTCGCGTGGTTTACTTCCGTTAATCCGCTTCTTGCAGCCGGCTGGTTTGCCGGTCTCGCGGAAGCAGGCAGCAGAAAACCGACAACAAAAGACATGAAAAATATGATGAATGCAGAAACTTTCAAAGAATTGAACAGCAATCCGTTCTTTAAAGTCATCTATGTCGCGGCGCTTGCCAACGTCGGAAGCATGATCGGAACATTTGTCGGCGCCTATGTCGTTTTAGAAATATCAGGCATTAAAATTGTAGAGCTGATCACAAACATTATTACGGGATTGTTCTGAAACAATCCTTCTTTTTTTGTTTTTGATTTATTTTCATTTTGTTTTGATTCATTTTTGTTTGATTTCATTTTTGTTTTGATTCATTTTATTTTTCGGTTTTTATATTTTTGAATTTGAATGATTTAATCAATATCATTTTTTGATTTTTTCCGAAAAAACAAAATAGGATATTTTAATTTTTTAATTATATTCGAAATTTGAGGCTTAATCATGTTAAGAAAAGCAAAAAACGCAACAATCATCGGCGATGTCGAATTTGCAGACAACACAAATGTTTGGTACGGCGCCGTTATCCGCGCCGACGCGGGCCCGATGAAAATCGGTGAAAACAGCAACATTCAGGACAACTGTGTTCTTCACAGCAACATCAGTCAGCTGACAATTATCGGCAAAAACGTTACAATCGGACATGGTGCAATTATTCACGGCGCAATTATCGAAGACAACGTTATGATTGGGATGGGCTCAACCGTTTTGGACGGCGCCGTCATCGGCGAAGGCAGCATCGTCGGCGCCAACGCGCTCGTTCCGACCGGAAAGATCATTCCGCCGCGCAGCATGGTACTCGGCGTTCCCGGAAAAATCGTCCGCGAAGTGACCGAAGAAGAAGTACAGGCGACAATCAAAAATGCGCTTTGGTACGTTGAAATGTCCAAAGGGTTGGAAGAATAAGTTTCTCTTTTTATTTTTATTTTCATTTTTTGAAAAAAACGATTTTTTTGAGTCTTTGAAAAATTTGATTGATTTTTGTTTTTGTTTTTTTAAAAAATTGGTCGATTTTTGTTTTTGCTTTTTAAAAAATCGGGTTGGTTTTTGCATCATTTATTTAAAATCCGGTCACGCGCACGCGTCGGCGGCGGCGCAGCCGGCGAAAAATCGCGTAAGCGATTTTTCAATAAACACCTCCCGCTGCAAACCGGCGAAGCCTAAAAAATCGCAGAGCGATTTTTTACAAACACCGCCTTTCACTGCCTTTGAAATTTTGTGAGGCGGAGCCGAGCAAAATTTTTGACCATGATTTAAATAATTGTAAGTGATTTCTATTCTTATGATTTCTTCCAAGAATATTCGTTTTCATTCGCCATCAAACACTTACATTATTCCAAAAAATTCTATTATCGATCAAAACGTTACCGTCAAGGGCAACGTTATTGCCGGTCCCGGTGTCCGCTTTTGGAAAAATATCAAAGTCAACGGCAACATTCAGCTTGGAAAAGGCTGTCTCGTCGAAGGCAATTTAACGGCCGACAAAATCATTATCGGTTCCCGCTCTAAAATCAAAGGAAATATAAAAGCGGATTCCGACGTTTCTCTTTTTCAAAATGTGATCGTGAATTCCGTTGAAAGCGGCGGCAACATCACAATCATGCCCGAATGCGTCGTCGGTTACGCAAACAGCAGCACGCTGACAGTCATCGGAAAGGCCGACATCAAGAAAATCGGCGTCATCACAAAAGTAACCGTTCGAGCGAATACGGTTGCCGAACTCGAAAAAGAAGACGAAAAGGATGAAGAAAACGGAAACGAATATGAAAACGGAAATGAAAAAGAAATCACAGATTATATCAAAGATATTAAGGGTATTCAGGATATTAAGGGCGCCCAAGATGTTAAGAATACACAAACGGTTTCGGAAGAACTCATTTTTGAAAACAATATTTCCGATGAAATTAAAGCCGAATCAATTGAATCTCATATAAACAAAAATGAATCCGTGAGCCGCGCAAATTCACCTGATTCACAACCATTGTCAACCCCTGCATTTCCGATGGAAACCGCAAGCGAAAACATTCAGCTTGGCACCGAAACCGATCTTCAGTCGGAAGAATTTGACGTTGAAATAATTGATGAAACAGATGAATCTTCTCCGAAATCCTTTACAGTTTCCGCATTTGCAGGTTCACAAACAGATCGTCCGGTCAGTGTTCCGACAGCCGAATCAGATGAAGTTGAAATCGTCGGCGAAACAGGCGATGACATCGATTCTGAATCTGAAACAATTCCGCAAACGGTTGAAACACCTTTTGGAACAATCGTTGTCGGTGAAAAACCCGTTTCAAGAAGAAATATAAGAGAAAATTCAAGGGAAAATTCAAAAGAAAGCGCAAAAAATACAGCGGCAAGTGTAAAAAACACAACAGAAAGCACAAAAAACACGACAGATTCTCCTTCAAATAATCAATTCGCTTCGGTAACGGAAATTTCAAAAGAAGAGCAGCAAGCCGATTATGAAGCGGAAATCCGATCCAAATCCGGAGCAAAAACCGTTCCGACCGTGTCGATGTCCGATTTCGTTTCGAAATCCGTGACAGAGTCCGCACCCGAATCTGCGCCCGAATCTGCATCTGCTGTATCTGCTCCCGCAGCAGCAAACGCACATACGCCGGCAAACACGCCTGCACTTGCAACCAAGTCTGCGCCTGCATCCGAGTCTGCGTCTGCGGCCCGCAAATCCGAGTTCAGATGGCCTGCATTTGAGCCGAAAAAAATGCCTAAAGCAGAAAACCAGAAACAGCAAACACCGTTTTCAAAGAAATCATCAAATTGGCCGGATGATGAACATTTCAATCAAATGAAAGTTTCATCTGTTCACGTTCAATATGAAGAAATCAAAATTCAAAATGCTCCGAAGCAAAAAGAAAATCTTTTCGAGCAAAAAATCTTTCAAAATAATAAATCCGGTAAACCCGACGCTTTTGCAAATGCAAACCGGCAAATCGTTTTTGAAGAAGTCGGATACAGCCCGGCTGTTCCTGTAAAACAGCAAAAATCAAAAGCCGAAATTTTAATGGAACAAATGAATTTCGATGCTGTTCCAAGTCCGGCGGAAACGGAAATGAAGAAAAAGCCCGAAAAGAAAGAAAGAAGCCGGGAAGAAGTTGAAAGATCTAAAATTTGGTACGAAGAACGTTATCCTCAATCCGAATCTGATAAAAAAGAATATCCGCCTTACGTTTAAAAAATTTTTATGTTTAAAAATATGCTTTACGTTTAACGATTATTTTTGATTAATTTATTGATCGTTTTAAATCATTGTGATTTAAATCAACACGATTTATCAATTTTTTAATAAATTGATTAAATTTAAAAAAAGAAGATTACTGCTGTCGACCATGACAGCAGCATTATTTGTTTTTATTCATTCTGATTTTATTATTGATTTCTTTCAAATTACTGAGCCGTGAAAACTTTCATGGTTGCCGGCATCTTAACGACGTTGCCGTTCTTCAATCCGATTAAGTTTTCAACGCCTTGGTCAGCGGCGAGATCAACAATTCTTTGTGAAACAACACCGTCAAAAACAACGGATTTTGCGCCGCTGACACCTGCTTTCAATGCGCCGGCCAATTCTCTGACGGGCATTTCGGCAATAACAACATTGCTTTCATCCAAAATTTTAGAAGACATCGTGCCGGTAAGCGCTTCCATTTCCTTATCAAACGGCGCCGGAATCTCAGGCTTCTTTTCCTTGACAGGCTCGTCATTTCTTTCTCTCCTGTCTCTTGAATTTCTGTCTCTATTGTCTCTGTCGTTTCTGTCACTTCTTTCGCGCGGTGCTCTTTCTTCACGGGCTGTTCTTTCTTCACGTGATGTTCTTTCTTCACGCGGTACTCTTTCCGTTCTTTCTTCGCGTCCGCTGCTTTCTCTGTCACGGCTTCTCGGAGATCTTCTCGGCTCTTCTTCAACCGTTTCTTCGATATCGGCAACAGCGCTTGCAGCCGGTCTGCGTCCGCGTCTTGGTCTCTCTTCCGCCGCTTCTTCAAAAACGGCTTCCGATTCCTTGTCCAAATCAACATATTTGACGGCAATGATGTCGTCCATCTCTTCTGTTGTTGCTTTCGGTTTCACAGTTCTTGCGCGAAGCTGTCTGACAGGTTTTTCTTCTGCTTCAACTTCATCGGCTTTTTCGGAAATTCTTCTGCGCTCGGGTCTTTCTGCCAGCCTTTCGGTACGGCTTCTTCTGACGGGGATTTCTTCTTCCTCATCATTTCTTTCATTTCTGCGGGCAGTTGCGGGAACGGCAGTTTTTCGAATCGTAGAAACTCTTTTCGATGTGCTTGGCGCGCTCTTTTCAATCGTTTTAACGGTTCCGGCGCGTACAGATCTTTCCGACTCAACCGTTTTTCTTGTTCTTTTAGAAGCCGGGAGAACGATTCCGAATTTTTCGATATATTGGTCTTTTGTCATCTTGCGGCGAAGCGCCAGCAC
The DNA here is from genome assembly GCF_032594095.1 of Methanimicrococcus hongohii. Classification (NCBI taxonomy): domain Archaea; kingdom Methanobacteriati; phylum Methanobacteriota; class Methanomicrobia; order Methanosarcinales; family Methanosarcinaceae; genus Methanimicrococcus; species Methanimicrococcus hongohii. The sequence continues at coordinate 1,514,080 of NZ_CP131059.1, read as the reverse complement.
GATTTCTTTTTGAACCATATCTTCAACCGCTTTTCCGTCCGGCGGGCGGGCGATGTAATCAACATTTGCGACTTGAATCAATTCACGAATGATCAATTCGCCGCCGCGGTCGCCGTCTGTGAAAACGGTGACTTTTTTGCCTTTGAGCAAATCAACAACTTCCGGCGGAATGTTTGTGCCGCCGACACTGATCGTGTTTTTAATACCGTATTTGAGAAGCGTTAAAACATCGGCGCGGCCTTCGACAACGATAATTTCATTGGAATTGTATTCGGGACCGGCGGGAAGTTTGTTTTTGCCGTATGAAGTAATGCCTTCGACACGAACAGATTCGCGGATGACGTCTGTGATTTCCTGTGCTTCAAGCAAGTCGTCTTCAAACATTGTTTTGTAAATGTCTTTGGCGCGCTCGACAATGTCGACGCGTTTTGAAGCGCGGACATCTTCGATTTTTGTCACTTCAATATTGGCAACGCACGGCCCGACACGGTCAATCGTTTCAAGAGAGGCGGCCAAAACGGATGTTTTGACTTTGTCTAAACTGGACGGAATGAAAATATTTCCGCGCGTTTTGCCGTTCTTGGTTGTGACCATGACTTCGATTCTGCCGATACGTCCTGTTTTTTGAAGTTCGCGTAAATCCAAATCGGTTCCGAGAAGGCCTTCAGTTTGGCCGAAAATAGCGCCGACAATATCGGGGCGTTCAATAACGCCGTCGGCGGTGATTTTTGTTCTGATAATATATTTTGTTGTATCTTCATTTTGCATGATTTTGTCTCCCGCGGGATCCAAAAACTCAAAAAGAACAGAAAACGAGAAACAAGCAGCAGTTCCAAAAAAGATTCAAAATCAATCATTCAAATATTCATTTTTTCAAATGTACGGCAGAACAAGCGGGCAAACATCAGTTGTGCAGCCCGAAAACAAAACAATTTATTCACATAATTTGCAAATATCGGCGCGCTTTGCGCGCATACGGCAAAATCGTAATGACCAAACCAAAAACGTCAGGTTTTATGAAAAACGCTTAAACGCTTTTTACATTTTAAGCCGTTGAAAGAAATTCTATATTGTTCGCGGAATTTGATTTGAAATCTGATTTGAAATTTGATTTGAAATCTGATTTGAAATCTGATTTGAATCATCTGAAATTCAAGCGACATTGAATTTGTTTTACGGAAATAAGACTGAAATTAAGATTGAAATGATTATGCAGCCGATCGTGTTTTTAAATTTTATTTAATATTTTAAAATATTTTAATATATTATTTATTTTAAAATTATTTTATTTAAAACCCGAATCATTCGGCTTGCAGATGATTTTTTATCTTTAAGTCTGAGTTTGATTTGTGTAAGTTTGGTTCGTGTCATAAATGTGTTAAACGTGTTGTATAACAACGATAATTACGACGGGTAATACGATGATGTGAATTATTGCTTGTTCCGCATCCGAAAGCTGCCTTCAGCTTCTGTGTTCGGCTGCAGTGTTTTGCCGGCTTTCGCCGTTTTCATTTTGAAATGAAATAATTGTGATTCGGCGCTTAATTCATCAATTGGCTTAAATTGTCGTTCACTTGTTTGTTGGTTCGACCGGGTTTGCCATTGATTTTTGAAATTTTCAGCGCGGGTGTAAAATCAGGTTAAAATCGCACTCATCCTTTAGTGCTGTCACCTGTTGATTTTATTGATATGATTTGAATCGATTTTTGCAGAACTGTTTAATTGCTGTATCTGTCTTTTGAGTCAATCGATGTTGATAATTTTTTTTAAATAATTTTTTAATTTCTGGTAAAAGATGCCTTTTGCATCTGATTGAAATCTGATTATGAAGGTGATTGCGGTTTATAATAAACCGTCTATTCGCAATATTATTCATTTTATATAAAATTGATTTGGTAATTTCAAAGTTCAATTACATAAAATGTAATTATATACAAATTGCAAATTTGGCGCTTGCTTTTCATTTCGTTACCGAATTTCTTTCGGCAAATAACGTTTGAAAAACAAACAAAGAATAAACAATATTTTGATTTAATAAGGTTTGTGGTAATTTTGTTTAGAAATACAATTGAAAAATATAATTGAATATAAGAATAAACAAAAACGAACGCGGGATCGAAATAAAAATTAAATAAAAAGAAGGCACGAAATTAAAATTAATGAAAAACGGAGCAGTTCGCGCGCGGTCGACCGGCGGCAGCCGCCGGCGGGAACGGATTGCTGCGGCAATGCAAACCTGACTCCAAGCAGAAACCGAAAACCCGACTCCAAGCGGAAACCCAAATAAAACCCAAATGAAAAACAAAAAATGAATTATGAAATTAATAAGAATCAGAAAAAGAAATGTCAGGAAATTTATTCATAAATTTCCAAAATATAATCTGCCGGAATTTCATCGGCCAATAAAATATCTTCGTTGGCAACCATGATGTTTAAACCGTCATCGATTGCGGCTGCCGCGTCAATTTTAAAAATGGACGGGTTTTCCGAATGTATCATGCCGACTTCAATTGCTTTTTCAAGCGTCGTGCTCAAATGAACATATCTTTGTTTGACGGGCAGAATGCCTTCTTCTAAAATGATGTCCACTTCTTCGGGAACAACGCCGTAGTAAGCGAATTCGCCTTCATAAAGCGGGTAATCCAAATTCACGTCAATGGAATGACCGTAAACGGCGCGGATTTTGCCGCCCGAAATTTCATATCTTCCTTTGACATCTGATTCGACAAGCGCGTAAATGTGATACTTTTTGGGCCATTTGTATTTGCGAGTGGCAGCATTGGTCAAAGCGTTGATGCTGACCCAGCCGTCTTCAAACATAGAAAGCCCGAGCTTGGCAGGGAAATGTCTTAAAGCGCCTGCGATGAAGCGCCCCAAGCGGTCTTCACGCTCTTCATCCAAAATGAACTGCCCTTCTTGATCGCAATCCGGACAAGCTTCTCCCCGGAAACATCCGTGCTCCTCGCATCTTCGAATCATATACAGAATAAACAGCATTTTTAATATAATAAAGTTGCTCAAATATCGGGGGCAGTATTAGTAAAAAAACGCATCCATAAAAATTATTTAAAAATGAATTATAAAAAAGTATTTTAAAGTAAATTTAAAATGCTTTTTTGTTAATGGGAACGAGCGCATGTCTTTTTTCATCAGACATCAAATTGTTTTGCGGTACAATTAATCCTCTTTTTTGCAAATTTTTGAGCATTTGTACACATTTCAGATTATTTTTTAAATGACCGTTTTTAAAATTATCATCATTGGAATACTTTTTAATGACATTTTCAATTTCTGATTCAGTACTCATTGAAAAAACCTCCTTGTGTGATTTTTTTCGTTACCATCTGTATCGAGTCCATAAATGATGATAGAAGTCTTTAGCTATATTTACTTTTTTTATTTTTTTAAAATGTATTTAATGGAAAAATACTAAAATATAAAAGAAAATTCAATTTAAACGGCAGACTCAAATAGAAGAAAGAAGTATTGAGTTTAACCAATTTAACCCTTCAACAATTCATTACATCTCAATTGTTTTTTAAATCAGCCCTTGTCCGTGTACCCAAACTAATCATTTTTCAGACATTCCGGTTTATCAGACTATTGAATATGTCAACGTCTTGTCTATAAGGTTCAATATCGAATGTTTTCGTCAAATATTTCGAACTATATCGAATCAAAAAGTCAGGTAATAAGAATGGCAGAACTCAAAGAAATCTATGAAAAAGTACAGAATTTGATCAGCTACGACGACTTTGTTGCAAAAGTCGAGGAAAGAAAAGAAGCTTTAGGCGGTCTTTGTGATGATGAGATGTGCGCGCGTCTTGTTTTAAGCGATCTCGGCATTTCCGCAACTGAAAGAGAAGTCGTTATGATCGACTCCATTGATGAAAACAGCGGCAACATTTCTTTTGCCGCAAAAGTTTTAACGATTTATGACCCGCGCGAATTCAACCGCGCTGACGGCACTGTCGGCCGCGTCGCAACCGTTATGGCCGGCGATTCGACCGGAAGAATCAGAATTTCCGTTTGGGATTCCAAAGTCGATGCAATCGAAAGCGGCGACATCAAAACCGGATGCAGCATTAATGTTTCCGGCTACACCAAAAGAGGTTTAAACGGTCCCGAAGTTCACGTCGGCAACAACGGCGTTTTTGCGCTTTCCGATGAGGAAGTCGAATACGAAATTCCTGTTCGTAAAATCGATGAAATCAAAGACGGCATGAACGATCTTACTGTTCTCGGAAAAGTTTTGGACCTCGGCCAGATCAAAACATTTACCCGCAAAGACGGCGGCGAAGGACGCGTTGCAAATATGACGATTGGCGACTCGACCGGCACCATCCGTGTCAGCATGTGGGATGACAAGGCTGAACTTGTCAACGAGCTTGACATCGGAAATTCCGTTAAGATCCAAAATGCTTATTCTAAAGTCAACAATTTCTCTCAGAAAGTTGAAATTTCACTCGGCAATTCAAGCGTTGTCGAAATTGCAGATTCTGAAGTCGAATACGAGCAGAAGTTTTTGAAAGTTTCCGAAATCACTGACGGCATGAACGGCGTTAACCTCACGGGCGTCATTTTAGACATTTCAGATGTCCGCACATTCAACAGAAAAGACGGCAGCGAAGGAACGATCGGAACAATCACGATCGGCGATGACACCGGTAAAATCCGCGTCAGTCTTTGGGATGACAAAACCATTTATTTAGATGAATTTGATTTCGGCGAATCCGTTGACGTTTTAAACGCTTATTCCAGAATGAACGATTTCAGTCAGTCGGTTGAACTCAATGTCGGCTCTCGCGGAAGCGTTGTCGCCGCTGAAAATGAAGTTCAGTACATGGAAAAATTCGATAATATCAATGACATTCTTCCGGGCAAATCTTATTCCGTTCAGGGCCGCGTGATTGAAATCGGCGACTTCCGTGAATTTGAAAGAGATGACGGCACGCAGAGCATGGTTTCAAACATTGAGCTTGAAGATGACACCGGCAAAATCCGTGTTTCACTTTGGGGCGAGCACGCAGAAATCGTCAACAGTGTCCAGATCGGCATGACCGTCCGCATCAGCGACGCTTTCTCCAAGTTCGGCATGAACGAGGAAATCGAGCTGAGCGCCGGCAACAGAACAAGAATTGCGATTTTGTAATCGAATTATAATTTTATTATAATTTAAAATTAAACAAAAGAAATCGGATTATAAATTGAATCCGGTTTCTTTTTTGTTTTTTTACATTTTCATTTCGAAAATCAATAACTCGTTATTTATTTTTTAAAAAGCGCAGTTCTCTTTTCGATTCTTTTTTCAAAAATGATAGTCGCATTTTTCGATTCTTTTTTCAAAAATGATAGTCGTATTTTTCGATTCTTTTTTCAAAAATGATAGTTGCATTTTCGATTATTTTTTCAAAAATTATGCGGCTCGCGCGGCGGCGGCAGCTGCCCGCCGAGCGGAAAGTTGTCGGCAGCGGCAAACAGAAACCTGATTGGCAGCAGCAAATGCAAACCCGATGGCATCGGCAAATGCAAACCCGATGGCATCGGCAAATGCAAACCCGATGGCATCGGCAAATGCAAACCTGATGGCAGCAGCAAACAGAAACCTGATGGCAGCAGCAAATGCAAACCTGATTGGCAGCGGCAAACAGAAACCTGATTGGCAGCGGCAAACAGAAACCTGATGGCAGCAGCAAACAGAAACCCGATGGCAGCAGCAAACAGAAACCCGATGGCAGCAGCAAACAGAAACCTGATGGCAGCGGCAAACAGAAACCTGATGGCAGCGGCAAACAGAAACCTGATGGCAGCAGCAAATGCAAACCTGATGGCAGCGGCAATCATAGAAATATGGAACATTTAAAAAATTATGTATTTGTTATTGTGTCAAAGCAAATCGTTTTTTCATTTTCTCCATCGGAAATCAGGGGGTTTGAAATAATCTCTCTAATAGAAATCTTTCCTAAATTATTATCTTTGTTTTTCTAAAATTTATTTTATATTAGCCGAATTATCTCTTTTATTATATCTAAAAAAGTATATATGCTGAAAAGTTGTCTTTAATTTATCCGGAAATTTAATTTTGGGGGAAACAAATGATACAAAAACCCAATACCAGAGCATTTTTGTTCGATGACATTTCTGATTCCAGCAAACCCGCGTTTAAACGCAAATCGGTCGATAAATTACGACTGCCTTTTGTTTTGAAACCTTATGGTTTAAAACGGATTTGCGGAAGTGGTTATTGAAATGTCTGAGAAATCAGATCCGGAGATCATTTCTGTCGTATTCAAATGAAGATGAGCTTTCGCTCTCAAATTTCAGCGATTCGCCGTCATCTTTTGAATAACTTGCGGCTTTAATTCTTTCAATTTCATATGGATTGACTTTCAAAATTTCACAATTGAATTTCAATCAAATGTAATAAATATAAAATTAAATTAATTAAAATTGCAGGACAGATGAACAGACAAACAAACAAAAAAATAATGACAAAAATTAATTTAAAAATGAGTTGAAATTCAATAAAAACCAATTAAATTCATTTAAAAAATTAGTTTAAAAATTCATTAAATTAATTTATCAAATAAAAATTGAAAAATAAAAACGGATTAAAAACGAAGATGATTTGAAAGAATCAAAATCAGATCTAATGCTTCATTTTTCCGGAAATTTAATGCCGAGTCGCATAGGAGGAAAATCCATGAAAATGAAAAATATCATGAGTTCGCCGGTTTACGTTGTTGAGCCCGATGAAACGGTTGCACGCGCCAGAAATCTCATGATGAAATATAAAGTCGGTTCAATATTGGTCGTCGACGACCCGATGATTTTAGGTATCTTTACCAAATCCGACTTGAACATGAAGCTTTTTGCAGAAGAAGCGGCTTGGAAACGAAGACCGATTGATCAAATCCCGATCAAATCCGTCATGACAACCGATGTTGTAACGCTTTCGCCGAATGTGTCGGCATCTGAGGCGGCCAAGCTGATGGTTGAAAAAAATATTGATCACATTCCCGTCTTTGAAAAAGAGGTTATCGGAATCGTTTCAAAAACAGACATGATCAAATATGCAGCCGAAACCGCAGTCGAAGGACGCGTCGGCGATGCCATGACCGGAAAAGCGGTCACTGTCAACACAAGCCATACGCTCAATCACGTTATTGATGAAATGAAAAAGAGTGATGTCCAAAAAGTCATTGTCATGGATAACAATGAAAAAGCAGTCGGAATCGTGTCTGTCAAAGACCTTTCAGCAAGCGAATTAATTGATGCGGACGGTAAAAGAAGCATTAAGGAAGCAAAGAAATCTTCTTCCAAAGCGGCCAGATACGCGCTTGATGTTCCGTTTATCGCAGAAGATATTATGACCAATATCGTTGCAGCCGACGTCAGCGAATCCATTGCGAGCGCCGCTAAAAAAATCATTGACAACAATGTTGTCTCTCTTCCGGTCACGAAGAACGGAAAAGTTTCAGGCATGATTTCGAAAAATGATATTCTGAAATGGCTTGCCGAAAACGGATCTCAAGAATAAGAAAAAGGTCGGCAGAAAACCAATCAAATAAACATAAAAAATAAACATAAAAAATAAACATAAATTTCAAAATTAATTTCATATTTAATTTCAAAAACGACATACATTAACCTAAATCAAATTCAATCACAAAAGGTGAAAATAATATGCAGGTTAAAGATATCATGGTCGCTCCCCCGACAATTGATAAATCGGCAAAGATTTCAAATGCGCTCGGTATTATGGAGAAGAAAGATACCCGACGCCTTCTTGTTACGCACAAAGGAGGAGTGACGGGCATTTTGACGATGCGCAGTCTTGCCAAGGAGCTTGGAACGAAAAAAAGAACAAAGCCTGCTTCCTCTCTCCCTGTGATCACGGCTGTTACGGATAATTATACATTCGTTAAGCCTGCCACAAAATTCGCTGTTGCCGCAAAAATCCTGAAAGAAAAGGGCGGCGTGCTTTTGGTCTCGGAAGACGAAATCGAAGTTCTCGGCTGGATTACGCCGAATGAATTGATTGCCTCTTATGATTTCGGCGGCCAGGCAAGAGATGTCATGTTCGACAAAACCATTATCACAATCAATTCAAGCGAACGTTTGGTTCACGCCCGTTACCTGATGCTTGAAAACAATATCGGAAGAATTCCGGTTATGGAAGACGGCAAACTTGTCGGAATCATTTCCGAGCGTGATGTCGCCGTTGCTTTCCAGGAATTTAAGGATAATGTTCCTGACAACCACCAGGAAGCGCAAGTCAAAACGCTTTTGGTTGCCGATGTCATGTCCAGAAATCCGCTGACGGCAAAGCCGACAACGCCGACTGAGCAAATCGTCAGCTGCATGGCCAACAAAAATATCGGTATCGTTCCGATTGTGGATGATAATGAAAAACTGGTCGGAATTATCACGCGCAGAAGTTTGCTTTTGGCGATTCCGACATTGGAATGAATTTAAAGTTTAAAGGAGGCTGACACCTTCTTTTATTTTCTTTTTTATTTTTTTGTATTTTTTTGTATTTTCTTTTTGTTTTAATTTCTCATTTTAAATTTATTTTTTTCATTCTATTTCTTTAAAACAATTTAAAAATCTTTTTTAAGTATTACGATTTTTATCGGATTGTTAAATCAATTCATGGGTATACTTCGAAAAAAATGAAAATAAAAAAATAAAAATTTGAAAATAAAAATGGTGAATATTTTGACAAATACGCTGAATATATGTAAAATAATCGACAGCGAATTCGCTGTTTCTTTTGAAAATGGTGAAAAAGTTTATTCCGAAATTAAGAGAGAGATTGGAAATCATGGTAAAGTCATTTTATCATTTGCAGGCATTTCTAAGGCTATTCCGGCATTTTTTTCTTTTCTCATTTTAGTTCCTGAAGATTTCGAAGGGTCTCAAATCAGAGATTTAATCGAATTTAAAGACATGTCCGAAGACCATGAAAATATTATTGATATGGTTATTGTTCATACTCAAAAATATCATCAGGACCCTGAAGCATATAATTCTACATTCGGAAGCATGCTGGAGATTTAATTATGGACATTTACAGGTCTCACCACATTATGAATGTCACAGAAAAAAGCATTTTTATTGATGCGAATATTTTGATTTCTTTGTGGATGCCCGGTAAAAAGTCTTTTTTAAATTCTTACTGCTCACGTGATTTTGAGATGTTTTTAAGGCATCAAACATCGTTGTTTACAGATATTGTTGTTCTTTCCGAATTTTATAATCGTTGGCTGCGGGAAGCTTATTATTTATATTGCCGAAAAAACAATTTGAGTCCTGCTCAATTAAAATTTAAAGATTATCGACAAAAAGATGACGGAAAAATTACGATTCGGCAGATTTGTTTTGCAATTCAGATTATTTTAAACGACATCAAAATCATTAACCCGAATTATTCAAGATCGTTGTTATTTCAAAATATAATAGATCCCGATTATTTTGCTCATTTGGATTTTAATGATCTGCATATCATTTCGGTTTGTTTGCATAACGATTTTTGTTTATGGACGAATGATATTGATTTTAAAGGACAGAATATTGATATTTTCACGGAAAACGGAAAATATTGAATTTGTTATTGAATTTGTTATTGAATTTATTCATTTCAATTAAAAATCTCAACATTTATTAAGTTCCAAACTCTCTTTTCCCTATGGAAAATTTACCGTCTGTTTCAATTCGAAAAGCAAATGCTGAGGACATTGACGCTATCATGGAAATCGAACATCTTTCGTTTCATCCGGAAGTCATTGAATCCAAAAAAGTGTTTGAAGACAGAATTGCAGCATTTCCGGACGGTTTTTTAATCGCCGAAATCGAAAGCGACAGCATTGGTGACGGCGAAAATAATAAAAATAATAAAAATAACAAAAAAAATGAAAAAACAATTGCAGGCTATATTTCTTCCGAACTTTGGAATTATTCAAAAGAAATTCCGTATTCGAATTTCAGTCTCAACCATTCCGTTTACGATACACACAGCGATTTGGGCGAAGAACTTTACATTTCATCCGTGGCGGTCAACCCCGCTGTTCGCGGCGGAAAAATCGGGAAACGGCTTTTTACGGAACTTCTCAATCATGTTTCAAAAGAATATTCATTGAAAAGCGCAATCCTGCTCGTCAACAGTGATTGGCAGAACGCTTACAAAATGTATCAAAAGGAAGGTTTTGTAACGGTTGATAAAATTTCAGACTTTTTCCCTGTCCTTGAAAATTCCGACAGCGGTGACGATTCGTCGGGTGTCGGCATTATTATGAGAAAATCTTTGTCGGATGAAAAATAAAAACAACGAATCAGAATCTGACAAAACTCATATATTTGGAACAGGTTTTAGAATCATTATTTCAATTATCTGAATATTTCAATTATTTGAATATTTCAATTATTTGAATATTTCAATATTTCAATTATTTATCTCAACATTTTCATTTATCATTTCATTATTATCTCAATCATTTTTAAGGACGGACAGGAATGACAAACATTGCAATTATCGGTGACGAACAATCCGGACGCACTTCTCTCGGATCCAAACTCGGCAAAAAAGGAACGGATTCCGACATTACTTTATTCAACGATGACCGCCACGAACAAAAATATGTTTACATCGACGCGAAATCTTATCCGAAATCGATGAAATCAATCGTTGCCGCGCTCAATTTGTCCGACATGGCAATTCTTTGCGTGACGCCCAACGGATTGACGCCGATCGTCGGCGAATGTATGGTGGCGCTTGATCTGCTTCAGTTTAAACGCGGCATTATCGCGATTACAAAATCCGATACCAGCTATGCAATGGAAATTGACGCTTTTAAAGAAAAACTTCAAAAAATCACGGCAGGAACTGTTCTTGAAAATTGGGAAGTTGTCGCGCTCAATACAAATAAAGACGCGCCGAACGCTTTTGAAGGAATTGATGAACTCAAAGAACAAATCCACAAACTCGGCGGCGAAATTGAAGCCGAACAAAGAACAAAAGACGGTTTACCGCCGCGCGTTGTGATTGACCATTTTTTCAACGTGACCGGTATCGGAATCGTCATTTTGGGGAAAGTTTTGCAGGGAACGATTCACACGCATGATAAAATCGGTTTGTATCCTGTGGATAAAAAAGTCGATATCCGCTCTATTCAAACGCATGATGTCGATGTCAAAGAAACGGGCACCGGCTCACGCGTCGGCGTCGGTCTCAAAGGTCTTTTGGAACGTGAACTTGAGCGCGGTTTTTTGCTTTCAAACAGCGAAATTGTCGCGTCCGAATTTGAAATGGAATGCACGCTTTCAAAATTCGCAAAAGGCGGCGTTCAATTGGATGATGTTTTGCATTTATTTGTCGGTCTTCAATCCGATCCCGTTCGAGTGAAAAAAATTACGGTCGGCGGCGTTGAAAAAGAAATGCTTAACGCGAACGAAACGGGAATTTTAAAGCTTGAAGGCGGCAAAAAAATCGCTTACAGCAAAGAAGATTTGTTCCTGTTTGCGAGTTTGGAAGAAAATCAGAGATTTACGGCAACCGGAAAGGTTGTTTGATTTTTTAATCTGATTTTATTTAATAAACAAAAAAAGTACAAAAAAGTTAAAAATTCGGCTTTTTCAGCCGAAATCATTTTTATTATTTTCTTTTTCCTTTCTTTTTTCTCGTGTCTTCACCAATCAAAGCGTAAACCGGTGAAAATTTCAGATAAGCGGTTGTTAAACCGGCAAGTGCCGCCAAGCCGAGCAAATATCTGGCGATAAATCCTCTTTTAATAAAAATTAAACCAATCAATGCGGCGGCGCCTATGACGAATCGGATCATTCGATCTTCTTTGCCGATATTAGGTTCTAACCCTGTCAAACTGCCGGTCATATTTTTTAAACCGGGAATTCCGATAAAACGTTGAAGAATCATCCAAATCATATTTTTAGCCTCGTTATTTCATATTTCGCAATTTTTCTTTTAAATGAATCTGAAATATTAAAATCCATATCATGAGATTTTTATAATAATACATTTAGAATTGGCGTTTTAGTATAAATAGGCTCCTTTGTATGCTTTCAGGTTGGCAGTGGGAGGGCGGTTTGCATTTGCGCTTGGAGTGCGGTTTCAAGTTGCAGTTGGAGTGTGGTGTGTGTTAAAATTTTGTTCGCGACCGACCTTCGGTCATTCTCTCACAAAATTTCAGGCTGCAGTGGGAGTGTGGTTTCTGTTTGCAGTTGGGTGGTGTTTGTTTGCAGTCGGAGTGTGGTTTCTGTTTGCAGTCGGAGTGTGGTTTCTGTTTGCAGTTGGAGGGCGGTGTTTGTTTGCGCTTGGAGTGAGGTGTTTATTGAAAATCGCTTCGCGATTTTTGCGGCTACCGCCGCGCGCGAGCCGCTTCGTTTTTAAATATGTTTTATTAATTCGTTCCCGTTTTTAAATATGTTTTATTAATTCGTTCCCGTTTTTAAATATGTTTTATTAACTCGTTCCCGTTTTTGAATCTGTTTTATCAATCCGACTCCGTTTTTTAAACGTGTTTTATTAATCCAACCCCGCTTTTGAATTTATATCCTTAATCCGCCCTCGTTTTTTAATTCAATCAACGCAATAAAGCGGTGAAAGAATTTTCTTGGAAATCGCCAGCACTACAACGCAAATCAATCCGAGAAGGCACATCAGAATCGGAACGCTCGGCGCAAGCACGAGTCCCGCCGCAAACGCTGCCGCCGGCGGATGTTCAAAGCCGAAAAGCGCCATCAAAAGCGTTGACAAAAACACAGCCAAACCGCAGAACAAAATCGTGTATGCAAAAACAAGATCCGCTCCCTGAAACCAATGGTTCGCGTAAAAACAAAGAAAACCGACAGCTGCGCTGATGAAATGTCCGCCGACCAAATTTCGGGACTGCGCCGCCGGCGAAGTCGGAAAAATGAATACAATGAAAACGCTGGCAATCAAAGAAGTCACGACAAGCCCGTTTTCAAAAAATTCCATCATCAAAAAGAAAATGGAAACAAATCCCGCAGCAAGCGTGCTTTGAATCAGACAAAGACGGACTTTGCCTTTTTGATTGCTTAAATTTCTCAAATATTGCATAAATATCACATTCTCTGACTTAGTTTCATAAAGATACTTAGCTGACAGAATGCGTTCGTGATATAAAAGAAGAAAGTTTCCGTTTGGATACTGCAGACTTTTTTATAAACGGTTTTATAAACGGTTTTATAAACGGTTTTATATTGATTTGAACCAATCTCTTTTATCAAAAATTTGAAATAAATAATTTAAAAACGAAAGGATTGCAGCGTTATGAAAACAATTGAACATCTCTATCTGACCGTCGGAACCGACCCCGTTTCCAATTATGCCGTCGCCGATTTTTTCCTTGAAAATCAAAATTTAAAAACAATCCATTTCATACATTCGACAGAGGACTCCGAAAACAACATCCAAAGCACGGAACCGTTTGCCGCTCATCTCAAATCCGTTTTGGATAAAAAAGCCGGAGACACCCGAATTTTTCTGCACGGTATCCGTATCAAAGATTCCTTTTCCATTCACAAAGACATTCAAAATATTTTGTCCGATTTCGAAAGCTCTGAAAAATCAGATTTGAAAAATGTTCAAACCATTCAAAATGTTCATTTAGATTATTCGGGCGGCACAAAAGAGATGGCGCTTCATTCTTATGAAACATTCAAAGACGTCCTCGGCGAACGCGTCACTTTTTCGTATTATGATTCGCGCCGAAACCGGCTCAAAGAAGATTCAGAACTCGGTGAACCGGTTGATTCCGTTTTTCTCGGAGATAAAGTCGAAATTGATTTTGCCGACCTTTTTGAACTTCACGGCTACAGCATCATAGAAAACGAAGAGCACAGCGGTTTTGTTTTTTCAGTCGAATTTTTCAAAGAATTTTTAGACGCGCTTCAGGATCGGGAAAATTTTGAAAATTATTTGGATTGGCGCGACTATTTCTTCAGCGTTTATCCCGATTCGCGAAAAGTCGAGCCGGCCGAAAACAAAGTGAAACTGAGTGATTTGCTGCCGCCGGAATTCCCGATTTCAAAAGTTCTTGAAAAAATGATTTTGAAAATTCATGATGAGATGCCTGAATATTCGTTCTTGGAAGAAAAAGGCGGAGAATATTATTTAAAAACAGATGTCAGCAATAAACAAACGGATAAGCTTATCGAAACCCGAAAATACATTGTCGGCAGATGGTTTGAACAATATGTTTATGTGGTTTTGAAAGAAAATTTGCTTGAAAAAGAAATCATTTCATCGCTTGATCTCAATATTATGATTCAATCGGCGACAAAAAATTTCGAAATCGATGTTGCGATGATCAAAGGATACGAATTTTTCGGCGTTTCGTGTACGACCGACAAAACGCAAAGCTTATGCAAATCCAAAGGCTTTGAAATTCTCCACCGCACAAAACAAATCGCGGGAGAAGATTCTAAAGCGATTTTAATGACATTCATGAACGAAGAAAATACGGCGGAAATCGATGCCGATCTCAGCGATCTTTTAGAGGACAGGCTTCTTGTTTTAGGGCGGGATGATTTGTTTCCGAAAGAAAAATTCTGTCAAAAAATCGTTGATTTCTTGTCATCATAAAATCGAGTTTTAATTTAATTTTGAGTTGGTGCCGCCACTGCTGCCGACAGACTTCCGTCAGCGCCGCCGCGCGCGGACAGCACCCGTTTTTTTAAATAATCAAAAAGGCGATTGCATTTAAAAACCAAAAATAAAAAAATGAAAATTGTGAGTGTTCTTTTTTAAAAGATTTAAATATAAACAGCATTATCTAAAATTCGTTGTTGTAAAACATTTTTCTAAAATTTTATTCAAAAAATTCATAAAAATTAAAATATCTATCAAAATCAAATCAAAGGAATCCTTAGCATGAGCATGATCGGAAAGTCTATTCGTATGGAAAGGTTTGTTAAAAGAGATACCGGCAGAACAATTATTGCGCCAATGGATCACGGTGTCGGCGTCGGTCCGATCCGTGGCCTGACAAACTTGCCCGAAGCGGTCGACAGAGTCGCGCTCGGCGGCGCAAATGCTGTTCTCGGCCACATGGGCCTTGCCAAACACGGTCACAGAAAATACGGAAACGATGTCGGTTTAATCATTCACCTTTCCGCTTCCACTTCAATCGGCCCGAATTCCAATCACAAAGTTTTGGTCACAACCGTTGAAGAAGCAATCAAAGTCGGCGCCGACGCTGTTTCGATTCACGTCAACATCGGCGCGGAAGACGAGCCGGAGATGCTTCAAGATTTCGGTCACGTCGCCCGAAAATGCGATGAATGGGGAATGCCGCTTTTGGCAATGGTTTACCCGCGTGGCCCGAAAATTACTTCCGAATTCGGAAAAGACGTTGTCGCGCACGCCGCCCGCTTAGCCGCAGAACTCGGCGCAGACATTGTTAAAACAAATTACACCGGCGACATTGATTCTTTTAAAGAAGTCGTTAGAGGAACACCGATTCCGGTCATCATTGCAGGCGGCCCGCATATGGAGTCCGAGTTGGATCTTTTGCAGATGATTGCAGATTCGCTTGAAGCCGGCGGCAAGGGTGTCGCAATCGGCAGAAATGTTTTCCAGTCCGAAGACCCGACACGCACGACAAGAAGAATCAGCGCAGTCGTTCACGGCGGTTTTTCGGCAGAAGAAGCGTTTAAAATCGAGTAAAAGAACATTGTTCATTTACAAATTATTTTCTGTTATTGATTTGAATTGATTTTTCACTTTCTTAAATCAATCATCTTTTCCCGGAACCATATCGCATCCCGAACAGAGCGAACACATCGTTTCCGCTTTTTCCGGATGCAGATCATATTTTTCTGAAATGCGTTTCTGCATTTCATATAATTTTAAAAGTCTTTCTTCGGAAGGTCGCTCCATATAACATTCACCCTTTCGAAGCGCATTTTCATAAATCGGGCGAATGCAGGCAATGACGCCGATTTCGGCGAGGTTTTCAATCATTTGTTCAACGCTTTCATCGGTTTCGCCGAGACCGATGATGATATTGCTGAAAACTTTGCCGCGGCCAAAGAGGCGGACGGCATCTTTGAGTTCGACAAAAACATCCGTTTCGGAAAGTCCGGGGCAAACTTTTTTAAATATTTCCGCATCGGCAACTTCAATATTGTATTTGACTTCGGAAACGCCGGTTTCTTTTAATTTTCGGGAGCCTTCAGGCGTTGCGTAAATTGAAACACCGATTGGGACATTGTATTTTTTGAGTTCGGGCATCAAATCCAAAACACGATTCAGCTCGCCTTCCGGTGTGTTTTCAACGCCTGATGTGATTGAAATCGCTTTGACATTTCCTTTGTCAAAAGCGCTTTGAATGATTTCCAATGTCTCTTCTTTCGTTTTTGTATGCCCTTGAAGAATCGGGACGGAACAGTATTTGCAGTCAAAAATGCATTTTTCGGACAAATTGATGTAAGCCTGTTCGGGACAATGCGCCAAAGCGGGCTCGATTTTTCCGGTGACGATCAATTGATCCCGATAATAAACGGCAATGTCATTTGTTGTTGCTGTTTTTCGAATTTTAATCGGCGAATCCGTGTCTAAATTTAGTCGGACGCGCTTGTTATTTGAAGCGATAAAAACGGAACCTGCGCTTCCCGCGCTCGGTCCGGCTGTTGATTTTAAAGTCGGCAGAACCATTTTTTCATCTTCAACATCAGCAGTTCCGATTGAAAGTAAAAACG
Organism: Methanimicrococcus hongohii; assembly: GCF_032594095.1. Lineage (NCBI taxonomy): Archaea > Methanobacteriati > Methanobacteriota > Methanomicrobia > Methanosarcinales > Methanosarcinaceae > Methanimicrococcus > Methanimicrococcus hongohii. The sequence continues at coordinate 1,497,340 of NZ_CP131059.1, read as the reverse complement.
CTTTAATTTCTGTTGTCATCGGAATCTCGTGAATTATTTTCGTCATAATTTTTTCCGTTTTTGATTTTGTTTTCGTTTGGATATGCTTCAAGTTCAATTCATTATAATCATTTATATTTTATGATTTTTGAAAAGCAATATCTGTCGGTTGGTTTAATTTGTTTTTCATTTTATTTCTATTTGCTTTTCATTTTGTTTTTATTTTGTTTTTATTTGCTTTTTATTTAATTTTCTGCCGTCCGATATTAAAAAAGTTCACTTTTTCAAATAATCCGTAATATTTATATAAAATCAGTTAATAGTGTGGTTAATGTAAACCAAAATTCAAAAAATGGTTTACAATACTGTGGGAATAAGAATCGGCGGGCAAACGCCGACTCCCGAATTTGCTTAAACAAAACAAACAGTAAGGATAGATGAATAATGAATATAAAATATTTGCTCGGATCGTTTTTGGTCCTGCTTATCGCGGTTTCGGCAATCACGCCGGCGCTTGCCGTAAGCAACGCACAAAACAGTTCGAATGATGTCAAATTTGTTAAATTTAAAATAATGGATGATGCCCAATGGGAAAACATGACGGATGAAGAAAAAGAAGCTTTCGACACCCGTTTTGAAATCATTGAAGAAAACGGCGGCATCAGAGTCACCATGGCTCGTTCAGATGTCGATGAATCCGACGCCGAATTTAAAATCCGCATTGAAAAACACAAGCCTGTTGATATGAATCTTTTGGAAGCGATGAGCGCTGAAGAAAGAGAATCTTATGTCCTTACAGGATACAAGGAACAGCTTGATATTGAAGTCGAAGCGGGCAATTTGACTCAGGCAGAAGCGGATGAAATGTATGAAGCTTACAAGGCAAATCCGATGGCTGCAGCTTGTATTATTGGAAGCGGTATTCGTATGACAGCTTTGACGGCAGAAGAATTGGAGTCTTTAAAGGATATGACGGATGATGAAAAGGAAGCTTTCTTTTCCGAACATCTCAAGACAGTTCTTGATGAAGCAGTGGCTTCCGGAAAAATGACTCAGGCAGAAGCGGATGAAATCCTTGAAAACGGAATTTCCGCTCATGACGGCGTCATGGTTCAAGGAAACGGCACAAGTTTTTCAATTAAGATGATGGCGCCGCTTTCCGAAGAAGAAATTGAGACACTTCAAGAGATGACCTCAGATGAAAAGCAGGAATTCTTTTTGTCGCAGATTAAATCCAGTTTGGATGCAGACGTTGCAGCCGGCAGAATCACTCAGGATGAAGCGGATGAAATTTACGCTCACCATGAGTCAGGATCTGCAGGTTACACAAAGGGAGACAGATCTCATAAGACTGTTTCTTTCAAGATAAATGAGGCAATTACTGCCGAATAATTTCGAAAAATGAATAATCAAATATAAAAACGGAACCAAATCAAAAACAAACCCCTCTCCAAAATTTCAAATAAAGATCAAATAAGCATAAACTATAAATACTATTGAATGCTTGTGTTCATTGTAAACCAAATTGCAAAAAAAGGTTTACAATGAACAGGCGAAAATGATGAATGATTCTTCACATGATCGTCTGCAAAACGAAACCACCTGTAAAAGCAAACCATTTGAAAAACGACCAAACAAAAATTAAAATTGGTTCGCCGCTTCGCGCCGACCAATAAGTGAAAACAGATAAAAAACGAGCCAAGCAAATCGATTGTCGTGTGAAATCGATCGATATTGTTTGATCCCGGTTTCGGCAGTTTTCGTTAATTCGAATGTCTGCCGGAGACCGGAATCAAGCCCTTGCTTGATTTCAATGCTAAAAGCATAACCCAAAAAACTATTCAGTTTATCTCCACTAAACATAAACTGATGAAATAGTAAACCCCACCCCTGTAACCAATCAAAAACAAACCAAAACCAATCAAAAACAAAAGAACGAAATAAACCAAACCCTATAAACCAACCCCGTAAGGAAGGCGGCGCATGAGACTGTTCATGTGTCGCCTTTTTTCTTTTACCGGTCTTCATTTTAATTTATCTTTAATTTCCGTTCGTTTTTGACTTAATTTTCTAAAAAGTCATCGTTTTTTGATTAAATTTTTTTAAAAATGTCGTCACCCTTTGACTTAATTTTCTAAAGCCGTCATCGCTTTTTGATTTCATTTCTTAAAAATCATCATCGTATTTTGATTTAATTTTCTTAAAAATTGTGCAGTTCGCGCGCGGCGGCGCTGCCTGACAGAAATCCGCAAACTGCAAAACCTGCACTTTGTCAAAACCGAAATGAAAAATTACAGTAATTGTTATAAAATGTTATTCGGGAATAACGTATGGTATTCCCTTGAAATATTCAATATGGACTTTGACGCCGTAAATATTTTCGATTATTTCAGGCGTTACGCCCGAAGCATCGCACGCATCATGAATAATTCCGTCTTTCATAAACATGAATTTATCGGCAAAACGAAGTGCCAAATTAAGATCATGCATCGTGAGAACGGTTGCCGTTTGGTGGCCTTCCGTTACATCTCGAATGATTTTTAAAATTTCCAACTGATTATGAAGGTCCAAGCTGCTTGTCGGCTCATCCAATAAAAGAACGCTCGGCTCCTGAGCAATCGCGCGGCAGATACAAACTTTTTGAAGTTCGCCGCCGCTCATTTCATCAATCCGTCGAAGATGCATTTGTTCCAAACCAAAACGCTTAAGCGCAGCATCTGTAATTTGGTAATCACGTTGACTGACAGTCAGTCCGATATGCGGTTTTCGGCCGAGCAGCACAGCATCAAACACAGTCGTTCTTGAAACATCATTTCGCTGCGCAACGTATCCTATTTTTTGCGCAACTTCCTGATTGGAAAGTTTCGTCAAATCACTTCCATCCGCTATAACAGCACCCGCTGTCGGCTTTAAAATCATATCCATACACTTGAGAAGCGTGCTTTTGCCGACACCGTTGGGTCCCATAATCGCTAAAATTTCACCTCGTTCGACACTGAGTTCGATTCCGTTTAAAACTTTTCGGCTTTTGTAATCGAAATGAACACCGCTGACTTGAAGAATCATTTTATTTCCTCCATTTTTCCGTCATTTTCCATTTCATTCCTTTTCATCTCATTCTTTTCCATCTCATTCCTTTCCATCTTACTTCCCTCTCACAATTAAGTACAGGAAAATCGGCGCTCCCAAAAAGGATGTAATAATCGCAACCGGGAGTACATGCGGTGAAATCATCGTTCGCGCAACAGTATCGGAAATCAAAAGCAAAAGCGCGCCGCAAATCGCCGTTCCGATAATCAAATAACGATGATCATCACCGATGAGACGGCGCATAATATGCGGACAAACGAGGCCGACAAAGCCGATCACGCCTAAAAATGAAACGACGACAGCGCTGATGAGCGATGCTGCAATCATTCCGACCAACCGCAAACGAGAAACATTGACACCTAAACTCTTTGCCGTCTCATCACCTGCATCCATTGCGTTAAAATCCCAGCGTTTCCAAATAAAATAAATAAAACAGATGATGACCACGATTCCGATTATGATTATTTCTGTCCATCCGGCGCGCGCGACATCACCGAACTGCCAGAAAACGATTGCTGCAACTTTTGTTTCATCGACAAAATACTGAATCGCGGCAAGACCCGCAACCGCAAGCGAATTGAGCGCGACGCCGGCCAAAATCATTACTTCAGGCGTTGCCGATCGAATCTTTGCAACAATTAAAATGATGACAGATGCCGCCATGCTGAAAATAAAAGCGCAGATGGTTACAAGATACGGATTGTCAACAGAAATTGCATCTGCCATATTATTTCCGGTGGTGCCGAGGCCGAAAATCAAAATGCCGACAGCAGCGCCGAAAGCGGCAGCGTTGGAAAGTCCGAGTGTATAAGGCGAAGCCAGCGGATTTTTAAGAATAGACTGCATTGCAACGCCGGCAACAGCTAAGCCTGCACCGGCTAAGAGCGCGGTAATAATCTGCGGAATTCGAATATTCCAAATCACGCGGTCAAATAATCCGGTGCCGCCCGGTCCTGTCAGCAATGTTAAAATCACATCCTGAATCGGAATCCGGACCGAGCCGACGGAGATCGCAAAAAGCGCGAAAAGAATTAAAAAAAGGAACATTCCGACAACGATTCCGATTTTTTTTGCGGTGTATTTTTTGTACGCCGCCGGTTTTGTTCCGTCTTCCAAATGCATTTTTATCCCTCATACAATACAAATTTACAGATTTCACTTTATTTTGTTAAATCGACTTTTGTATAGGAAAGCCCGTCACCGTTTTCTTTGATTTTATCAAATACAGGCGCGCCGACAACGAATGTGTAAATTTCATCTGCTTTCTTTTCCGGATCGATATCTTTAAACTGGTCGGGGTAGAGGATTTTTCCGATGTAATAGCAATTGGCAAGTGCCGTTTCGTGATTAACGCCCATTGACGTATGCGGATTGACGGCATAAATTTCGCCTGACTTTGCCGCGCTCAATTCTTTATATGACGGATCGTTTTTCAATTCGGCAAAAGCACCGCCTCCGGCAGCAGTCAGGGTTTCAACATCTACAAAAATGATATCAGGGTCCCATTCCAAAATCACTTCTTTTGAAACAAGTGCGTATCCCGTGCTCGGGCCGCTGAGCGGAATGTCTGCTGCAACATTATTTGCGTTTAAAATTTCAAACGGTAAATAAATCGGATTTGTGCCGTTGAGTCCGTGCGGGCCGTTATATGCAACGCCGCCGACAAAAACTGTTTTTTCGGATGCGGGTACATCTTTGATTCTGTTTTCCAAATCTGCGGTTGTGTCTTCAAAATAGTTGATGACTTCTTTTGCGCGTTTTTCCGTGTGCGTTATTTCTCCGATCATCAGAAGCGTTTCATCAATTTTGTCTTTCTCGGTGACGTAATTGCCGCTGAAGAATAAAACGACGGGAATGCCTGTTTTGGATTGGATTTGATCTGCTGCTGCGATGTCGTTGGAAGATGTTGCGGAGTAGAATAAAACATCGGGATTTGCCGCCATTAATTTTTCAGCATCAACAATGGCTTTGCTTGCGCCAAGCATCGGCTTTTCTTTAATTTCCGGATGGGCGAGTGCATACGGGCGTTTGTCTTTTGGCATCAAATTGCTGCTGTTGTCCTGGTAATCAACGGCAACGACGCGGTCAACGAGTTCCAAATATACGAAATATCTCATGGAACCGGAACCGCTTACAGCGATCTTTTCAGGATTTTCGGGAACGGCGACAGTTCTGCCAAACGCATCTGTGACAGTAATCGTATCGTTGCTTTCAGATGTGTTATTTGAATTTCCGAGACATCCTGAAAATGAAAGACATACAGATAAACACAAAAATGTAATCAATAAAGCCGAAACGCTGATTTTCGCTGCGTCTTTTTGTTTAAATAATTTCATAAATATTCCGCCCTCTCAATTTTTACGGTTTTATATAATTTGTTTATTTTTTCATACAAAATTTTAAAAATTTAACAACAACTGTCAACAATTTTACTATATTTAACATTTGTTCTGACGAAATAATATGTTTAAAAAGTTTGATGGAAAAGTGATCCCATCGACACTTCCCTTTTTTAAATAAATTTATATAGGCGAAAGTATTATTTTTTGTTATGTCAGAAAATGTGATTTTAAAAAATATTTCCGAACGGACTTATGAGGATGCAATTGCTTTTCACGGTCATTCCTGCGGCGGGCTCGCTTTGGGATATGCGGCGGCTCTTTACGCGCGCGAACTTTTGGATTTGAATTATTCGGAAGATGAAGAAGTTGTTGTGATCACTGAAACGGATTCATGCACGGTTGACTCTGTTCAAGTCATTCTCGGCTGTACTGCCGGAAAAGGAAATTTATTTGTCAACAATTGGGGTAAAAACGCGTTTACTTTTTATAACAGAACAACCGGAAAAGCAGTTCGCTTGATGATGAAGCCTGATTTTTTCAAATCGAATCCTGAAATGGATGCTTTGCGCGGCAAAGTTTTTTCAGGCAAAGCCGATGAAAAAGAAGCTGCCCGCTATCGCGAACTTTCTAATCAGCGTGTTGCCGATATTTTATCAACCCCGGGCAGCCAAATTTATGATGTCAAAGAACCGCAGCAGCCGATTCCCGAAAAGGCGAAAATTTTTGATAATATTATTTGTCCGATTTGCGGCGAATCTGTCGGCGATGCGCGCTGCGTTGAAGTCGGCGGGCAAAAAATCTGTCAGTTCTGCGTTCAAACGCAAAAATAATCTCTATTTTTCATTTTTTTCAATTTCTTTAAAATGCAATCCTCTTTTTGATTTATTTTTCTTAAAAATTTGTGCGGTTCACGCGCGGCGGCGGCTGCGCCGAAAAAAATCGCGAAGCGATTTTTTCATAAACACCTCCCTCCAACCGGAAAACAAACACCTCCCTCCAACCGAAAACAAACACCTCCCTCCCCACCGGAAACAAACACCTCCCTCCCCCGGAAACAGAAACCTCCCTCCCCCGGAAACAGAAACTTCCCTCCCACCGAAACAAACACCTCCCTCCCCCGGAAACAGAAACCTCCCTCCCACTGCAAACCGGCGAAGCCTGAAAAATCGCGAAGCGATTTTTTACAAACACTGCCTGCTTGTAACATGAAATTTTGTGAGGCGAAGCCGAGCAAAATTTTTTTACAAACGCCGCCCTCAACTGCCCATGAAATTTTGTGAGCGAAGCGAGCAAAATTTTTTTACAAACACCGCCCTCAACTGCCCATGAAATTTTGTGAGCGAAGCCGAGCAAAATTTTTTACGAAAATTTATTATATGTGCGTCATAATATTAATTATTCTGTCATTTAAATATAAATGATAACATCAAAACGAAAACGAGGTATTCTCAAATGGCACAATCATCTATTCAACTTATTGTTCAGGAAGCTGACCGCGCAGACGCCGGCAAAGGAATTGCCCGCATCGGTGCAGAAGCCATGTCCCGTCTCTCTGTTGAACCCGGGGACACTGTTAAAATCACGGGCAAAAGATCGGCGGCCGCAGTTGTCGTGCTTTCTAATCAAGGTTCTAATAATATCAGCATCGACGGTTATATCCGAAGAGACGCAGGCGTCGGTATCGGCGACACGGTTGCAGTCGAAAAAGTTGTTCCGACAACAGCAACGCGCTTAACGATCCAGCCGGTCGGCGAAGCCATCAAATTAGACGGCAAAGATGTTGCTGATTTCATTCACAAAAGATATGCCGGAGCGCCGCTTTACAAAGGAAAAACAATTGCGCTTCCTGTTCAGGTTCAGCAGCAGCAGAAACAGGATCCGTTTGAAAGCTTCTTCGGCAATTCGTGGGCCGGCAGTTTCTCAAGCAGTTTCAGCACGCAATATTATGAATTTATTATTTCAGACCTCGCGCCCGATGACGTTGCGATTGTCGGTTCGGAAACAAAAGTCACTTACAAAGATTCCGCTTACAAAGGCGAAGACGGCCCGAAAGGAAAGTCGGCAGGCAACATCCATTATGAAGATATCGGCGGTCTCGGCCGCGAATTGAACATGGTCCGCGAAATGATTGAATATCCGCTTCGTCATCCTGAAGTCTTTGAAAAACTCGGCATCGAGCCGCCGAAAGGCGTTTTGCTTTACGGCCCGCCGGGAACAGGAAAAACATTGATCGCAAGAGCGGTTGCCAACGAAGTGAACGCTTACTTTGATACGATTTCCGGTCCCGAAATCATTTCCAAATATTACGGCGACAGCGAAGAAAAACTGCGCGAAATTTTCCAAAAAGCAGAAGAAAACGCGCCGGCAATTATTTTTATTGACGAAATCGATTCCATCGCGCCCAAGCGTGAAGAATCCAAAGGAGAAGTCGAACGCCGCGTTGTCGCGCAGCTTTTGGCACTCATGGACGGTTTAAAAAGCCGCGGCGGCGTCATTGTGATTGCCGCAACAAATCTGCCCGATTCTATTGACCCTGCGCTTCGCCGCGGCGGCAGATTTGACCGCGAACTTGAAATCGGCGTTCCGGACAAAGACGGACGCATGGAAATTCTTCAGATTCACACTCGAAATGTCCCGCTTGCAAGCGATGTCGACATCGGCAAATACGCCAACATGACGCACGGCTTTGTCGGCGCGGATTTGGCGCTCGTTGTCAAAGAAGCCGCAATGCACGCGCTTCGCCGCGAATTTCCGGGAATGAATCCGGATGAAGAAATTTCAAAAGAAAAGCTGGAAAGCTTAAAAGTCACCGTCGAAGATTTTGACGCGGCTCTTAAAATGGTTCAGCCGAGCGCGATGCGCGAAGTTTTGGTTGAAGTTCCCGACATCGGCTGGGACAATGTCGGCGGCTTGGATTCTGTGAAAGAAGAACTTCAGCAAGGCGTCGAATGGCCGATGAAATACGCGTCGGTTTATCAAAAATTCGATACAAAATCGCCGAAAGGATTCCTGCTGTTCGGCCCGCCCGGGACGGGAAAAACACTGCTTGCAAAAGCGGTTGCCAACGAATCCGAAAGCAATTTCATTTCCGTCAAAGGTCCCGAACTCATGTCAAAATGGGTCGGCGAATCCGAAAAAGGCGTGCGCGAAATTTTCAGAAAAGCAAGACTCGCTTCACCGTCAATTATCTTCTTTGATGAAATCGACTCCATCGTTCCGAAACGCGGCAGTTATGAAGGCTCTTCCCATGTCACCGAAAGCGTTGTCAGCCAGTTTCTGACCGAACTTGACGGCTTGGAAGAACTCAAAAATGTCATCATCATCGGCGCAACCAACCGCCCCGACATGATCGACCCGGCTCTGCTCCGTCCGGGACGCTTGGAAAAACACATTTATGTGCCGCCGCCGGATGCCGAGGGCAGAAAACAGGTTCTTGACGTCTATTTGGCAGGCGTTAAAGATTTGCTGGCAGGCGACTTGGACATTGACGATCTTGTCCAAAAAACAGACGGCTTTGTCGGCGCCGACATCGAAGCTTTGGTCCGCGAATCGAAGATGGTTGCCATCCGCGAATTTGTTCAGGCGATGGCCGGACAAAGCGAAGAAGACATCGATCTTGCTGTCGGAAATGTGCGAATTTACCGCAAACACTTCGATGAAGCGCTGAAACGCGTCAGACCGTCGCTGGACAAAGAAGGTTTGCTCCGAGCCGAGCGCGATTCCTGGTCTTTCAGATTCAACGAAGAAGAGAGAAGAACGCTTGAAAAAGCGTATGAAGCAACACTAACTGCCAAATATGGCGGCGGCGACGAATCCAAAATCAAAGATCTTGAAAAATTGCTTTTGACATACAGAAAAGATTTTGAAAAGATTCGAAAGCTCGTCAACGGATTTGATCAAAAGAAGAAAGATGATAATTACGACACAATGTAATAAATTGTGTCATTTTTAATTTTCATCCTTTTATCTTTCTTTTTTCATTTTTCTTCTTTTTTATCTTTCCTTTTTCATTTTTTCTTCTTTTTATCTTTCTTTTTTCATTTTTTTATTCAATTTTTCATTTTTACCTTTTTTTTTATTGTAAATACTTTTGTAAAAATTGTAAAAATCGCGTTTGTTTTTGATCATTTTTGAAAAATTTGTGCGGTTTGAGCGTGAGCGGGCAGCGACGAATATATTTTGTCAAACTCGTCATTTGACGTTTGTGATTAATTGAATCGTTTAAATTATATCAAAAATCCATTTTTACAGTCATTTATGTTTTTATACTTGGATTTTATTTATTATTTGTATGAAATCTTTAAAATTGGTTTTGGTATTTACATGCGTTTTGCTTTTAGCATGCGCTTTTTCAGGATGTATCGGGTCGGATGATGACGACTCTGCAGATAATACGACAGACAAATACGATCCGGTCACGACTGTGAACGTTCAAAAAAGAGGAATCGTCCTCGCGGCAAATGAAGTCATCCAAATCATTCTTCCGGAAAATGCAGCCGGCGGCTACCTTTGGATCGTGTCAGACATTGACGGATTGATTGTTGAAGAATCTGTTTCCGCTTCAGAAAACGGCTCCCGCACAAAAGTTTTCAACGTAACTGCGGAAAGAGCAGGTTACTACATTTTTGAAGCACTTTACATACACAACAGCAGAGACTTCCCGACTTATACGTTTACGCAAGGATTAGACTATGCTTCTCCGATTGCAGATCCGCCGGAAGAGCCCGGTTTAATCATGGATTTTGCAGGTATTCCGACGCCGAAGGCAGGCAGCATTATTGAAGTCAGAGCGCGCGGCAATCCGTCTACCGGTTATACTTTGGATGTTCAGATGACACACAAAAGCCATCTTCAGCTTCTTGATGTGCAGTTCATCAGAGATGAAGGCGGAAATGAAACGGACGGCTCAGACGGCACATACGTTTGGTATCTCACATCTGATGTCCCGGGAACATACATGTTTGACGTGTTTATGTCTACAGGCGCGGAAGATCCGACGGCGTTGTTCTACATTGATTTGACATTTACGTAAATTCAAAACAATTCTGAATGAAAAAAGAATACAGGCAACGCAACGCAAAAACATAAAATGCAAAGCATGTAAGCTTTCAAAATTAATTTGTAAAAACATAAAATTGTAAAAACATAAAAATGTAAAAACATAAAAATGTAAAAACATAAAAATGTAAAAACATAAAAATGTAAAAACATAAAAAAAGCCGCTGTTCATTGGAAACAGCGGCATTTTTTTTATTTGATTAGTTTGATGCTGTTGAAATTCTGATTGACTTTCTTAAAATGTCAATAATTCAAATGTCAATAATTATTCAAATGTCAATAATTCAGATTTCAAGATTCTTATTTTCTAAATGAGATTATTTCAAATGAGATTCTGAGATTTCTAACTTTGTTTCTCATTTTAATTTCTCGTTTTGATTTCTCATTTTTAAATTGATTTCTCATCTTTAAATTGAGGTTTTATTTTTTAAAACCCGTTTTCTCAAAGCGATTACGACCGGTAATACCTGTTTGAGTTTCGTCGATACCGCGGTTTTGAACGGTTTTGGAAGTATCAAACATGTCGTGTTTTCTTGTGTCGATCGTTATTTCGCTGTCGGAAACTTCACATTCGCAGTTTGTCATTTTTGTCACCTCTTCGGGTTAATTAATTCTTTCGAATTACAATATATATTATTATATTGAGAGTATAAGTAGTTATTTCGGTAAATTAATCATGACAAATTCGATTTCGTAATGACAAATTTGATTTTTGTAATGATAAATTTGATTTATAAATATTCAAATTTATTCAAAACTTTCCTCTAAATACGCTATCCCACCCACAATAAAAACCAAAATTTATATATTGTGAACTCGTGGGGTAATAAGGTTATTATTCTATAGAATTCGAATTTTTTGGTTTTTCATTTAGCTTGTCTGATATTTATTTCAATAATGAAAAACACGGTGTGATTACATTGGACCCATTTTATTTTATTGCGCTAATCGTTTTATTGCCATTTGCCATGACACTCGCCGTGCCGTCCGCTTACAAAATCATGAGGGAAAAAGTCGGCTGGTTCGCGGCGGCAGTTGCTGCGGTCTGCTTCCTTTTGATCGCTTCTATGATTCCGTCTGTCATGAACGGCACAAATCTCGCGGGTGCAATTTCATGGATTCCGAGCCTTTCCGTCAACCTGGCATTTTATGCCGACGGCCTTGCCGTTCTGCTCGGGCTCATTGTTTCGTTTATCGGTATATTGATTTTATCATATTCCAACAAATATCTTTCAAAAGATGAAGATTTAGTTCGCTATTATCAATATCTTCTCGTTTTCATGGGCTCCATGTTCGGTGTCGCATTTTCCGACAATCTGGTCCAACTTTTCATCTTCTGGGAACTCACAAGCATCAGTTCATTTATGCTGATCGGCTATTACAGAAAAACCAAAGAATCGATTTACGGCGCAACCAAAGCGCTTCTTATTACAGGCGGCGCCGGCCTTTTCATGTTCATCGGCTTCATGTGCCTTTATTCAATCACCGGCACATACGGCATTTCCGAAATGCTGACCAATCCCGAAATGCTTTCTGCCGTCAAAGAAAGTCCGCTCTTTACAGTCACACTGATTTTAATTTTAATCGGCGCGCTTGCGAAATCCGCTCAAGGCCCGTTCTTTATTTGGCTCCCCAACGCCATGGAAGCACCGACGCCCGTCAGCGCTTTCCTGCACTCGGCAACAATGGTGAAAGCCGGTATCTTTTTAGTCGCGCGCCTTCATCCGATGTTTTCCGGAACAACCGACTGGTTCGTTTTAGTCGCCTGTCTCGGTCTCATTACAATGATTGTCGCCGGATTTTTAGCGCTTAAACAAACCGATCTCAAAGCGATTCTCGCCTTTTCAACCATCAGCCAGCTCGCGTATCTCATGACAATGTTCGGCTTCACAACAGCGGCCGAGCCCGGAATCGGCGTATCGGCAGCCGTTTTTCACCTGCTCAATCACGCGACATTCAAAGCCTGTCTTTTCCTGCTGGTGGGAATTATCGCACACGAGCTGCATACGCGAGACATTACTAAAATGGGCGGCCTTCGAAAAGAAATGCCGATCACATTCATTTTAATGGTCATCGCAGCCGCGGCAATGGCCGGCATTCCGCCGCTCAACGGCTATTTGAGCAAAGAACTCTTCTACGAATCTTCCGTCACCATGGCAGAAGCGCTCGGCGGCGGCATCGCCTATCTGATTCCCGTCCTTGCGGTCATCGGCGGCGTTTTGACATTCGCTTATTCGTTCAGACTCATTCTTAAGATTTTCACGGGCAAGAGAACACAAGACCCGGATGTTCCGAAACACGTTCACGATCCGTCATGGGTTTTGCTTGCGCCGCCCGCAATCTTAGCCGTTTTGATCGTTGCAATCGGCTTGTTCCCGACACCGTTTATTGACGCGCTCGTCCAGCCCGCAATCAACGCGATTCTGCCCGGCGCAGAACATCTCCACGTCGCGCTTTGGCACGGCATCACGCCCGCATTCATCATGACGATCATCACGTTTGCGCTTGGTATTCTGCTTTACACGCAGTACGACAAGGTTGCCGCGTGGCAGGTCCGTTTCAGTGAAAAACATCCGAAATTCAGCTTGAACTACATTTACAATACATTGGTGGACAACGCTTTCAAATTCGGCTCGACATTCGGCAGAATGCTTCAGAAAGGCTCTCCGCGCCGCTATGTCGGAATCATGCTGGCATTTATCGTCTTTATGATTGCAATCCCTCTCGGATTCGCGTTCTTGACAGGACAACCGATTTTCTCAAAAGATTTCATCTTTAAACTTGCAATTTCGGAAATGATTCTCTTCGTTCTCATCGTTTTGGCGGCCTGGGGCGCTTCAGTTCTGCCGAGATACGTTCCGATGATTTTGGCGTCATCCGCGCTCGGATTTTTCGTCGCGATGCTTTACGCTTATCTCAAAGCGCCCGACCTTGCAATGACGCAGCTTTGTGTTGAAACGCTTTCAACAATCATGTTCTTGCTTGTGTTTATGAAACTCAAAACAAAAGAAGCGATTCGCCCCGAAACGAATCGGATCAGACTTCGAAATTCGCTCGTTGCGCTCTGCTGCGCTGCCGCGCTTTTCTTCGTTCTGATGGGGGCTGATTTGTTTCCCGCATTCGAATCGTTCTCCCATTATTTCATGGACAAAGGCATTGACTTAACCGGCGGCAAAAACATTGTCAACGTGATTGTTGTCGATTTCAGAGGATATGATACACTCGGTGAAATTTCCGTTTTAGTGATTGCGGCGCTCACGGTTTATAATTTAATCAGCAGCCGCACGAAAAAAGAAAAGGCGGCAGCAACGGCGGCCGACACCGCTCCGGGCAATTTCGTTCCAAGCTGCCCGATTCCGGGCGCGCCCGTCGGCGGCAACCAGGTTTTGGGCCACGTTCCCTGCGACGAAGTCATTATTGACAAAAGCAGCGACAAGCCGGCAATAACCGTTGAAAACAAATCCGTCAACAAACATTTGAATGATGATTCCGATACTGCTGTCGATGCCGACAAGACTGTTGGTACTTCCGATCTCGATTCCGGTTCTGATATTCAGTCGGATGTCAAATCTGATACAGCCGATCCGGAGGTGAAAAAATGAGCACGATTATTGCAAAAACAGTCTCCAGAGCCGTTCTTATCGTGGCGATGCTCTTCTCGATTTATTTGCTCTTAAACGGTGCGAATTTCCCGGGAGGCGGTTTCGTCGGCGGTGTTCTGTTCGTCTGCGCAATCGTGCTTGTGTATGTCACTTACGGCGCAAAATACATCAACAACAGATTACAGCCGAACTGGCTGAACTGGGCCGCTTACGGTTTGCTTTTCGCGTCCGTTACGGCGATTGCTCCGATGTTAGTCGGCCATAATTATTTCAGAAGCGCATTTGATCACTATCATGTGGAACTGTTCGGCATTCACATCGGAACCATTGAGCTTCTTTCCTCTATGTTCTTTGACTTCGGCGTTTATTTCGCCGTCATCGGATCTTTGCTTTTCATATTGACAAGAATATCTTCTGATGAAGTCGCGGAACACGATGAAGATTATCCGCCGGACCGCGCCGATATGCTCGGCGAAGGCGAGGAATTCAGCTTAAAACCCAAAGCGCCTCCTAAAATTGAAGCGCCTGTGGAAACAATCACGGAAAAAATAACGGAAACACCTGCGGAGGAATCAAAATGACCGAAGTATTTACAGCATTGACAATTTCATTGGTTTTCGGCATCGGCATTTATATGATTCTTCGCCGCGACATCATGAAAATTGCAGTCGGATTCAGTTTAATCAGTCACGCAATCAACTTAACGATCGTGACATCCGGCGTCTTTTCAGGGACACTCGTTCCGATTTTGACAGAAACGATCAACGAACATGCCGGCTTCATCTTTACCGATGATTTCTCAAACGGCATTCTGGCGCCGATTATTACAGGCTTTACGGAAGACAACATGTTTGTCGATCCGCTGACGCAGGCGCTCGTTTTGACGGCAATCGTTATTAGTTTTGCAACAACCGCGATCTTGCTGACGCTTGCTTACCGCATCAGCGAAGAGTACGGGACGACTGATGTCGATGAACTCAGGAGGCTTCACGGATGATTTCTTTGCTTTCTTGGATGGAGACATTTGTTCTCAATAATATTACCATGCTGCCGATTGCAATCAGTTTGCTGATGGCGCCTGTCATGCTGTTCCTGAAAAACAGCCCGAAAACACAAAAACTGACAGCAATTGCCGCGTCAGCTCTTTTGCTCGTCATCGCAGTGGTTTTGTTTTTAATCGTTTACAACGACGGTATTCAAGTCTACGACATCGGTGAGTTCGGCAAGTACGGCATCGTTTTAGTCGGCGACATGCTTTCGGCGCTGCTCGTTTTACTGACAGCGTTCATCGGACTTTTCGTTCTGATTTATTCATTTGATTACATCGAAAAAGTATCGCTTTCCGAGAGCTATTTCCCGCTCTTCTATCTGTTGATGGCCGGCATTTTCGGCATCTTCTTGACAGGGGATTTGTTCAACCTTTTCGTTTTCTTTGAAATCATGTTCTTAGCATCAACGGGCTTGATCATGGCAAACGAAGCGCTGAGCATAACGGATTCGGCGCACAAATTGGAAGCGACTTACAAATATATGGTGCTGGGGATGCTCGGCTCATTCATGATGTTAGTTGCAATCGTTTCAATTTACGCAACGGTCGGCTCTTTGAATATGGCAGATATCGCGGCAAAAGTTCAAATCATTGCCGAAACCGGAACGATTCCGTGGGTCCTGATTGCGTCAGCGCTTCTCTTCATTGTCGTTTTCGGCAACAAAGCAGCGCTTGTTCCGCTTCACTTCTGGCTTCCGGATGTCCACCCGACGGCGCCCACGCCGATTTCAGCGATGCTCAGCGGTATTTTGATCAAAGTCGGCGCGTACTGTATGCTGCGCGTTCTCTTCCTGATTTTATATCCGACAAAAGAGTTTTTCCTGCCGATTCTTATGTTCTTCGCGCTGCTGACGATTGCAGTCGGCGCAATTTCCGCGATGGGGCAGACCGATTTAAAACGCGTTCTCGCTTACTCAAGCGTGTCGCAGATCGGCTACGTTTTGCTCGGCCTGTCATTTGGAACTGGCGGCGCAATCGCGGCGGCGGTCATGTATTTGGTCAACCATGCGCTTGCCAAGTCGATGCTCTTCCTGACAGCAGGCGGCATCATTCATGAAACGCACACGCGCGACTTGAGAAAAATGGGCGGCCTGATTACGCTTCTGCCGCTCTTTTCGGCAGCGTTTTTGATCGGCGCCATGTCAATTGCCGGATTTCCGCCGATGGGCGGCTTTATCGCCAAGTTCTCTTTGTTCCAATCTGCTGTCAGCGGCGAATTTTGGCTTCCGCTTCTCATCGCCGTTTTAATGGCTGTCGTGACTATTTTCTACATGTTCAGAACTTGGATTGCCATTTTCTGGGGCGAAAATAAAGGCAGTTTAACGGAAGCTGAATTGGCGGCGCCCGACGTTCCGATTCCGGATGCCGGCGAACACAAAAAACGTAAGATTTCTTTTGAAATCGTTCTTCCGATCGTTGCTTTGTGCGCGGCGGTCATCATTTTGGGTGTTTTCCCTGAACCGCTTTACGAAATTTCAAACATTATTGCAACACAAATTCTTGATCCGACGGAGTATATTACAACCGTTCTTGGAGGTGCTCCGAGATGATTCGAATAATGAAATACACAACTTACCTGCTTATGGGCTTTGTCTGGGTTTTCTTGAGCGGAAACACTTCCATCGGCAGCTACATGCTCGGCGTTTTCTTCTCCATATTGATTTTGTATCCGTTTAAGGACATGTTTACGTTTACGGATTCGACAAGCGATATGCTC
This sequence comes from Methanimicrococcus hongohii, assembly GCF_032594095.1. Taxonomy (NCBI): domain Archaea; kingdom Methanobacteriati; phylum Methanobacteriota; class Methanomicrobia; order Methanosarcinales; family Methanosarcinaceae; genus Methanimicrococcus; species Methanimicrococcus hongohii. The sequence continues at coordinate 1,480,504 of NZ_CP131059.1, read as the reverse complement.
CGCAAAATTCCGGCCAAGATTAAGTATACTTATGTTTTGTTCCGCGAAATCGTGAAAGCGAACTTTTTCATGGTCTACAAAATCCTTCAGCCGAAATTGGACATTCGTCCGGGAATTATCGCTTATCCGTTTACGACGTCCCGCAGCATTTCGACAACGATGCTTGCAAATACGATTTCGCTGACGCCGGGAACTTTGATTATGGATGTTCACGTTAAAAACAAGACATTGAAAGGTCCGGGCATTTTCTACGTTCATTCTATTTATGTCGAAAGCCCGAAAGAAGTCCGTGATTCGATTCACGAAGATTTGGAAGAAGTTGTTTTGGAGGCTTTCGAATGATCGAATTCGGACTTGTGACAAGCATTGCGCTTATTGTATCGACAACGGCTTTGTTTTTGGCTGTTTATCGTTTATTTGTCGGCCCGACCATTATGGACAGGGTTGCTGCGCTTGACTCCATCGGCATGACGCTTGTCGTTATTTTTGCGATTTACGCGTTCTCTCAGCAGTCTTCGTTTTTGATCGATATTGCGATTTTGCTGGCTTTGATTTCGTTTATCGGAACGCTTGCGCTCGCTAAATACATTGACAAAGGGGAGGTGTTCTGATTGGGTTTTTTGGATTTTCTTGCAAGCATTGACTTTGCAACGATTCGCCTTTACATCAGCTACGCCTTTCTTCTGTTCGGTGTTTTTGACATTTTGGTCGGCATGATCGGTTTGATTCGTTTGCCGGACATTTACAACAGGCTTCACGCGACGACAAAAATCGCGACGACCGGGGCGTTTTTTGTTCTGCTCAGCATTTTGATTCAGGACGGTCTCAATTCTTTCGGTCTGAAAGCGATTGCAATCGGCATTTTCCTGCTGATGACTGCGCCGGTTGCGGGACACGTTATTGCGCGCGCGGCTTACAACATCAACATTCCGCCGTGCGACCAGACGCTTTTTGACGCTTACTCCGGCAAACGCCAGGGCGATTACTGTGACACATTTGATTTCCATGAAGGATCTTACGTCTATTTGGACATCGAAAGAAGAGAAAAAGACCGTATTCAGTCTGATCAATATAAAGAAAATCTCACTGATCAGTTCGCTGAAGAATTATCGGTCTTGGTCCATGATGTCAGTGATCACACACCCGATACTTTTGTCGACGACGAGGATGAGGATGACGAAGAATTGATTACCGGCACAGAATCCGTTGAAAAGACGGCGCCCGTATTCGAGCCGTTTGAAAACGGAAATGAAGGCAATCAAAACACCGCCGAAGAAACAGAAACAGAAGTTGAAAAAGAGCAGGAACCTGCTGAAAATACGGCTTCCGAAGATGCTCAAAAAGTTGATGAAAAGAAAGGCGAATGATTCAATTCGTTTTTCATTTCTTTTTTTATTTTTTAACTTCAATCGTCTTTTTTTGATTTTTTTAACTGCAATCGTCTTTTTTGATTTTTTTTAACTGCAATCACACTTTTTGATTCTTTTTAATTGTATCGCGTTTTTTGATTCTTTTTAATTGTATCGCGTTTTTTGATTCTTTTTAAAAAATTGCGCGGCTCGCGCGGCGGCGGGCAGCTGCTGCGGCTGCCGGCAGCAGCAACACAAACCCGACTCCAAGCGGAAACACAAACCTGACTCCAAGCAGCAACAAACACCGCCCTCCAATCGGAAACACAAACCTGACTCCAATCGGAAACACAAACCTGACTCTAAGCAGCAACAAACACCGCCCTCCAATCGGAAACCGGCACCGCCCTCCAAGCGGTAACAGTAATGGGAAATCCTTTTCTTTTTTTATCTGTTTTTATTTTCATTCCGTTTATCTGATTCAGTTTATCCGATTTTTTACATTTTTATTCATCAAATTTTAAATTTATCTGCTCGTTTTTTCATAAGAATGCAAAAGCTTATTATATCATTTGCTACTTTTATGAAATATCGTAATACTGAATTAAAGCGATTTATTCAGAAACGATTCCTCTATCCCCTCCATTCAATCATATCAAAAATCTTTCAGCCAATCTCATAAGGCTTCATACGCGAAAAGCGACCGGTTTGCTTTTTCGTGTATGATGCTTATATTTACAATTCAATTAAATCCAATATCCATTCGTTTGTTTTTGATTTCCGATTTTTCGAGAATGAACAAAACGAATTTTAAAATTATGACGGAGTTATCATGGAGTTATTATTATGTTAAAAAGAATTACAGCAATCGGGTTTATTTCACTCTTGATTTTATTGCTTGCAGCAGCACCGGCAACCGCGCACAACGGCGCTTTGATTGTCGGCGACAACATTACCGACGCAATGAAAGCGGATTACAACGATTACATCATTAAAGAAGGAACGACGCTTTCGATTCTTTTGATTCACGGTCACGGTTTTGAATATGATTTCGGAAACATTTCCGAATCTGTCAACGTGACAATCGTATCGCCCGACGGGACGAAAAAGAATGTTGCCACACAAACCGTTTCTGAAGAAATCGATCTCATTTTAAGCGATGAAAAAGGAACGGTCACTTATCAGAAAATCAATTACAATTTCACACAAAGCGGCACTTATTTCCTTTATGCGACTCTTCCCGGCGAAACAATTGAACTTGTAAAGCTGGCGATTTTTGTCGGCGAAGGCACTTGGGATGACTGGAACAAGAATCTCGGTCTGCCTCTTGAATTTACATTGTATACAAGAATGAGCGGACTTGCCGAAGGCGAAACTGTTTACGGAAAACTTGTTTATGCAAACGGCACAGGCGCCGAGAATGTAAAATATTACGTTGAGCCCGTGAAAACGGCGGAAGAATCAAAAGCGCTTCAAGAAATGCTTGTTTCCGATTACGCAACAGGCGAAAGCATTTACTTGATTTATTCCAAGCGCGCCATGACCGATGAAGACGGGCGTTTCGTTTCAACGATTTCCGAGCAAGGCGTTTGGACATTTGTCGCTTCCGCTGAAGCAGACGGCACATCTTACAAAGCCACTTACACTTTCCCTGTTCTGCCCCAATTCTACGGAACGGAAAGCATACCCGCCGAAGCTGAAAATGAAACGCCCGGATTCGGTATGGTTCTTGCCGTTTTGGCAATTATCGGTGTTGGCGCATTTATGTTTATGCGCAGAAAATAATTTTTGCACCGTATCTAAAACAAAACAAAAACAGAACTAAAAACAGAATTATCTCTTCGGATTGATTCGGAATTTTTTTTGAATCAATCTTTTTTAAATATTGTAAATTTAATTAAATCATTTTTCATTTTTTTAATCTGCTTATCGATTTATTTTTTCGATTTTTGTCATTTCATTTGTTTTCAGCGAGATTTGTTTATATAGTTGTTTGAAAAGGATTCAAAATTATTCAAAAAAATATTTAATTTATTTCGTCTGTTCTGTCCTTTTTTCAATTTATTTTATCTTTTTTACTTATAATTGTTTACTTTTTAGTAATCAATTTTAAATATGTTAGATATGTTTTACGTTTAACATATTTTGAAAAAAATGTGTTATTGGATTTATATTGGATTTAATTTCAATTGTACCGGCGGCTTGTTCATTTGAATTTTTATTTTGTTAAGTTTTTGAACGGCTGTGATAATTCGTTCAAAGCCGGGAAAAAGGATTGGAGAATAATGATATGATTAAGAAAATAACAATGATTGGGTTAATTTCACTTTTAATTTTATTACTGGCGGCAGCTCCCGCATCTGCTCATAATTTAATGCTGGCGGCCGGAAATAATGTGTCTGATGCAATGGAAGCGGATATCGAGGATTATTTTATTCCGCCGGGAACTGTTCAATCCGTTGTTTTGATGCACGGTCACGGGGTTGATTACGATTTCGGTAACATCACAGAATCCGTCAACGTGACAATTACGAAGCCGGACGGCACGAAATCTGTTGTCGCAACAACGTCAGAAACGCAAAAAATTTATCAGATTCTGAGCGAAGAAACAACTGACCTCACATACCAGAAATTCAGTTACAATTTCACGCAAAGCGGCACTTATTATTTGTCGGCAGCTCTTAAAGAAGGAAACACGACCGAATACGCAAAAACAATGATTTATGTCGGCGACGGAACCTGGAGCGACTGGGCAACAAATCTCGGCAGTCCGATTGAATTTGTTCCGTACACGCGTGTCAGCGGTATCGGTGCCGGCGAAGCGCTTCACGGAAAACTTTACATCAACGGATCAAACGGAGCCAACATCAATTATTATGTTGAACCTTTTATGAACGCAACAACGGCAAAAGCAACGTATGACGAGCTTTCTCAATTCAATTCAACAGGCGAAAGCATCTATTTGCTTTACTCCAAGAGATCTATGACAGATGAATTCGGAAACTTTGTAATCACCATTCCGGCAGAAGGCGTTTGGACGCTTGTCGCATCAAGCGCTGCAGCCGCAGACGGAACGAACACAAAAGCGACTTACACTTTCCCGGTTTTGCCACAGATTTACGGCAATGACAATGATGCTTCCGCGCCGGCAGATCCGGACAATGAAACGCCAGGATTCGGAATCGTTCTTGCCGTTTTGGCAATTATCGGTGTCGGCGCGTTCATGTTTACGCGCAGAAAATAATTTTTTGCACCGTATCTAAAAACAAAAGTATCCCTTCGGATCGATTCAGGATTTTTTTTCTTGAATCAATCTTTTTTTTGATTTTTGCCGGCTGCGCCGCGCGCGAATCGCACCGTTTTTATTTTGTTTTTCAAACCTGTTCCCTGTTTTTATTTTGTTTCAACATTGAAAACCCAAACATCCAATTTCAAAATCGGTGAACCTGAACGCCCGATAAAACCTTAATCTTAAATGTTTTAGATTTCGATAAAAGAAGGCGTTCTGTTTTTGAATAATTTTTATGAAAAATGATGTTTCAATTGATTTTAAGATTGAATTAAAAGACGAAATACCGCCCCCGCAAGTCGAGATTCCCGTAGCGTAGCGAAGGGAATTGAGACTTGGCGGATTCTTTCCAAGACAAAACGAAAAATTAGAAACAGTTGAGCTTATAATTTTTCTTTTCGGCTCCTGCTAAGCCTGCTGATCTGCGACTGTCTTTTAATGTTGGTGGTGTGGGGCGGTTTCTGTTTCTGCCTGCATCTGCTCATTTTAATCGTCATCCGTTCGCATTCGCGAACGTGCTGCTGCTACCTTACTGTTTCCGTTTGCTGCCGGCAGCCGCCTCGCGCGAGCCGCTCCGCTCTTCTATAATTTTTTCAAAAACATACCCCGTTTTTAATTAATTTTAAAGCATGTCAGCTTCAGGTGATAAATAAAAAAAAGAGAGTGTTTGAATAAATCAAAACACCAAAAAAGCTTTGGTTAAGCTTCTGACTTTAAACTTTTAATTAAAGAATTACTCGACAACGGTTGCAAATGCGTATTTGGGAAGAACTCTTGTAATTTTAACTGTCACTTCTTCGCCTGCGACTGTGTCGGGGACAAAGATGACGTAACCTTCGACGCGGGCAATGCCGTCGCCTTTCTGAGCAACATCTTCGATTTTGACGTCGTATGTCTTGCCTTCGGAGACCGGTGCGGTGACATTTTCGTTGCTGTTTTTAAACATTGAATTTTTAAACATTTTAATTACCTTTAATATTTTTTGCCGACCTGCTTGCGGCGTGTCAGCTTTTGGAATAAAACTAATTTAAAAGAGACCGAACCGTTTGTCGTCATTTGCTAAGCAAAAAGAGTTAAGTCAGAATCCTAATAAATTAATTAATCAAAGAAGCCAAACATATTATAAATACGTTCCGAAATTTCAAAATAGAAACAAGAGACTTAATTTTTAAAATATTTCTTTGAGAAGCAAACCCCCGTTTCCAATGCATATCGTTTTTATTTTTCAAAATCAAAAATAGAGGTAAAATAAGGCAAAATAAGGCAAAATATCCCAAAAATATCAAACAAACACAGAACAAATCGCAGCGGAAACAAAGTCGGAAACGGCTTCGGCGAAATATTTATATAAGGTCAAACGGATTTAGAGTATTCATTTCTAAGGCAAGACTCTTTAATGTGACGACTGCTCTTGAAATGGTTTACTTTAATTCAAAAATTTTATTTCAAGCGTGGGCCCGTGGCTTAGTCAGGCAGAGCGGCGGACTCTTAATCCGTAGGTCGGGGGTTCAAATCCCTTCGGGCCCGCTTCAAATCATTTTTATCATTTTTTAAAAAATTAATTTCGTACAGCTTTGCATTTCTTTTTTGTTTTCGTGTTTTGCTGATCAACTGATTGTTATTCATTTCCCCATAAATGTTTTTTCACACAAATATTTCCGGCAGCCGTAAACGTAATTCCTTCTTTTTCAAGCAACGCCCTCTGCGCGTCCTGACCGCCGAATACATATTCAGGCGACAGTTTCCCGAGACTGTTGACAACGCGGTGAGCGGGAAGTCCGGGCGGCGCCGTCTTCATCGCGTAGCCGGCCTGTCTTGCCGTAATTCCGCCGACCATCCATGCAAGCTGTCCGTAAGTTACGATTTTTCCTTCGGGAATCATTGCAACGATTTTGTAAACTTCATTATATTTTTCCCGGAAATCTTTTTTCTTTTCGGACACGATTCACACCTTTTCAAATTCAGAATTTCATTACAGAATTACAAAATTATAGAATTTACGGATTTTGGATATTTACAGAATATTAAATATGAATCCGTAAGCAACGAAAACAGCGGCGGCGCTTATTAAAATATTTGAAAATATGTTGGCTGCCGCTTTGAAATATTTTTTATCTTCCAAATAAATCAAATTATCATAAGAAAACGCTGAAAAAGTTGTCAGCGATCCGAGAATACCTGTGTTGAAAAAAAACACCGCCCGCTCAAGCTGTTCCGAAATTTCTCCCGAGAACATTGTTTCTTTTAAAATATAAAACGAAACGAGCGCTAACAAAAAAGTTCCGACAATGTTGGAAATCAAAACGCCTGCCGGAAAACTTGTATATTTTTTAGCGGCTTCCGTCATGAAAAAGCGGACGAAGGCACCGATTGCACCGCCGATGCCGGCTGCAAAAAAGCAGAAAATGACCGTTTCCAAATTCAGTGTCATCATCAGGATTCCTCCAACAGACTGTCAGATCCCGCTTTCAAATTGTCGGATCTCTCTTTCCGATTGCCATTTTTACTCAACTTCTCGGCCGCAAATTTCCCGGCAGCGGCTGCAAGAATTCCCGCGCCCGTAATCAGGAGGGTGTATATCAAAAATTGAATTAAAAATATTGGTGTGAAAAAGGAATCCGCTGCCAAAAACGGCGCGAATATGAAATATGAAAAAGTCGTAAAGCCGCCTAAAAATCCGGTTCCGATAAAATAATGTTTGTTGAGTTTGAATTCCGATAATTTTAATCCTGATTCATCTGTTTTTGTTTTTGCTTTTGTTTTCACTTTTTCATTTCGAACGGAAGGCAAAAACATGAAAAATCCGATTAAAAAACTGCCGATCATATTCACAAAAATGTCGGCGCCTGTCGGAATGATTGCAAAGAAAAAAGCTCTTAAAACGGCACCAAAAAAACCGCCGATCAGAACGGAAAAAACGGTCGAGACGGAAATGAAATCAAAAGTATCCGATTTCAGTTTTTTTGAATCGGATATTTTTTCATTTCTTTCTTCATCTTTCCGTTTCGTTTCCACTCTTTTTCCCTTCTTAAAAAATAAAATTTGAATTATTATTTGAATTATAATTCATTTCATAGATAATTCATTTCAGAGTTTTTCGGTGGACGGAACCGTTGTTAATTTTGAGAATTTGACGCCGTTGAGCGAAATGATTTTTTCGGCGAGCAATTTGATATCGCGTCCGTCGCCGTCTAAAACGATGACTTCCAAACAATTGTCGTGATCCAAATGAATATGTATAGACGTTTTGATGATGTCGGAGTGTTCGTGCTGAATTTCAGCCATCATGTTGGAAAGACCGCGCTTTGTGTGATCGTAAACGAGTGAAATTGTTCCGATGCGGCGTCCTTTGATGTCGTTCATCCATTCATAATGGTTGATATAGCTGCGAATCGCATCGCGGATGCCTTCTGAGCGTGAAGAATATCCTCTTTCTTCAATAATATTGTCAAATTTCGTCAAAAGGTTATCGGGAAGCGAAACACCGATTCTCATCAATTCTTTTTCGGATATTTTTTTGTCGTCAATCATAATATTTCCGTCGCGTAAGTTAATACGGGTTAAACATTTTCACAAAAATTTATAATTCGGGAAAAATTATTTTTAAAATCTGAAAAAACGCTCCTTTTTTACCGTTTTCAATTTAGATGAAATCGATTTTTAAAAAGAGATTTTTTCAATAATATGATAAAATCATATTTTCATCGAACATATTTAACACTATTTATTCGTTCAATTCTTTTATTTTATTGAATTGGTATGATTTTAAGAAATGTTTATTTGTTTTTTATGCCGGTTTGTTTTTTGTGTTGTTTGGTTTTGTGTTCGTTTATTTTTGTATTAAAATCGCAGGTCGTTTTTTTAATTTCTTCAAAATTCATGCTTTTACGCGCGTGCCGGCGCTGTTCAAACCATGTAAACAACAAAAATAAACAGAAATGAAACAGACAAGAAAGTCATCAATCAGAAAAAAATGAAACGAAAAAAGAATCAAAAAACAGGAATTCATTCCTGCTTTTCATCATTTGAATCTGCGGTAACGCAAAAATCTTCGAAAACAATTTCCGTTCCGGCAGTTGCTCTGTCTTTGAGCGGAATATACGCCTGGCGTTCGCCGACGGCGTTGTAGGCCGGACGAATGATTTTTCCGGAATTGATCAATTCTTCCATGCGGTGTGCGCTCCAGCCCGTGATTCTGCTGATTGCAAATATCGGCGTGTAGAGCTGCATCGGGAGATCCAGCATGCTGTAAACAAAGCCGCTGTAAAAGTCAATGTTTGCCGAAACGCCTTTGTAAATGCGCTTTTCCTGACCGATAATTTCGGGCGCCAAACGTTCAACCATTGCATAAAGTCTGAATTCGTCTTCACGGCCTTTTTCAATGGATAGATTTTCAACGAATTTCTTGAAAATATCGGCGCGCGGGTCGTTTAATGAATAAACGGCGTGCCCGATTCCGTAAATCAAACCGGCGTTATCAAAAGCTTCTTTGTTGAGAAGTTTTCTGAGATAATCACTGACTTCTTCTTCACTCGTCCAATCGGTGAGGTTGGTTTTCATATCCTCAAACATTTTGACGACTTTAATGTTGGCGCCGCCGTGTTTGGGACCTTTCAGACTGCCGAGAGCTGCTGCGATTGCCGAATATGTGTCCGTTCCGGAAGAGCTGACCACGCGGCATGTAAATGTTGAGTTGTTGCCGCCGCCGTGTTCGGCGTGAAGCACCAAAGCCAAGTCCAAAAGACGGGCTTCAAGCTCGGTGTATTTCGTGTCCGGGCGGAGCATGTAAAGAATATTTTCGGCTGCCGAAAGCTCGGGCTGCGGGCTGTGAATGACCAAACTGTTGCCGTCATATCTGTGTCCGTATGCCTGGTAACCGTAAACGGCAAGCATCGGGAATGACGCAATCAATTGTAAACATTGGCGGAGGACATTTTCAATGGAAGTGTCATCCGGATTTTCATCATAGGAATAAAGGGTTAAAACACCGCGCGCAAGCGTGTTCATCATGTCTTCGCTCGGCGCTTTTAAGATAATGTCGCGGACGAAATTATCCGGAAGCGTTCGATAGCATCCGAGAAGTGTTTTGAATTCTTCTAATTGAGATTCGGTCGGCAATGTGCCGAACAATAATAAGTAAGTGACTTCTTCAAAGCCGAATCTTTTTTCGGAAACGAATCCGCCGACAAGGTCATTGATGTCGATGCCGCGATAGAAGAGGCGGCCTTTTTTGTATTCCGTCTCGCCTTTTGCGGGGCGGCCGGACTGAACGTCACTGATTTCTGTTAAACCGGTCAAAACACCGTTTCCGTCAGCGTCGCGAAGCCCGCGATTAACGTCGTATTTTATGAAAAGTTCGGGATCAATGGGTCCGTTTTCTTCACAGCGCTTCGCCAGTTTTTCAACAACGGCTTTCTGTTCTGTTGCAAGTTCTTCTTTCGTTTTTTCAATGACTTCTTCTTCAATTTCGATTTCAACAACAACTTCTTCTGCTACATCCGCATTCCCCTCTGCGGAGGCACCGCTGTCTGCTGCTTCAGCTTCTGTTTTTCTCATGCCTAAATCTTCAAGGCTGAGTGTCATTTCGGTGCTTTTTACTACATCTTCCATATTGTACCCTCCTGCTTCTTTAATTTTGATAGCTGTTTCAGAATTATTAATTCAGATTATTAAGTTATTGATTTAAATTTTAAAAAATGAAAATTTGAATTAAATTTACATTATAATTAACTTAAATCTGAAACATTTCAAAATGAGCATAGTCATTTTTCGCAATAAAAGGTCGAATTTCAAATCTAATAATGACTTCATCAGATAAAACTCTTTTTCGTCAACCTTTTAAATAAACATTCAAAATTGTCGAAAATTGTGGCACATTGTCGTAAAAAAATTTTGCTCGGCTTCGCCTCACAAAATTTCATGGGCAGTTAAGGGCGGTGTTTGTAAAAAATTGCTTCTCAATTTTTGAGGGCTTCGCCGATTTGCAGTTGGAGGGCGGTGTTTGTTTGCAGTTGGAGGGAGGTGTTTGTTTGCGGTTGGAGGGCGGTGTTTGTTTGCAGTTGGAGGGAGGTGTTTGTTTGCGGTTGGAGGGCGGTGTTTGTTTGCAGTTGGAGGGAGGTGTTTGTTTGCAGTTGGAGGGAGGTGTTTACTGAAAAATCGCTTCGCGATTTTTCCTGCGACTGCCACCGCTCGCCGCCGCGCGAGCCGCACAATTTTTAAGAAAATAAAACCAAAATGCGGCGACATTTTTTAAAAATAAATCAAAATATGACAACATTTTTTAAGAAAATAAAATCAAAATGCGACAACAACTTTTTTAAAAATAAATCAAAACGCGACAACATTTTTTTAGAAAAGAAAACCAAAACGCAGCGATATTTTTTAATAAAACAAAAACCAAAATGCAACGACGACTTTAAAATCTCTCATAAATACTTTCCGATTTTGAAAAAATCGGCACCTTTAACACCTTTTCCTTTTTTGTTTCTTTTGTGATCTTCGATGCAAATTTCTTCTCTGTTGTTGATTTTAATTACATTTTCACTCGGCGGCGTTCTCTTTCTCGGAACGGGAACGATTCTTGGGAATATTTATGATTTTTCGCCTGCGGCCCCCCTTAAAGTTGAAGTTGTCGATTTTTCGGGCGGGGATCGTTATAACGATTCTTTGCGTTTTCAGGATAATGTTTTGATTTTAAAACACGCGGGCGGCAGTTCCGTTTCATTGGATTCGATTTCTGTTCTAATTGCGGGAGCCGGGAACGCTTATTCCGGAATTCCGGGGGCGGGCGGAAAACTTGTTTACGGTGATGTTTCGGTTCGTTACGTTCATATCAACAGCGGGAAGAAGAATTTGGATTTTGAAAAAAATAATCGTGAAACGCTTAAAGACGGATTTTGGTCGGCGGGCGAAGTGCTTGTTCTGACCGGAAACGACAGTCTGAATTCGTCGGTTTCAAGCGTTTCCGTATCGATTAACGGTGACGCGGGAACGTCTAATAATTACGGATTTTCATCCGGACAAACACTTGAAATCAGAATTTATCAAAGAAATAAAGCGGGGAATCCTCAGTTCGTTCTTAAAAAAGAAACGGCAGTTTAAAAACAGTCAAATAGAAATCTGTTAGAAATCTGTTCATATACAATGAACGATTTGTTTTGCGGAAATGAGTACGAATAAAAGTGAGTACTTGAATTAAGCAAGTACTTGAATATTTTCACTCTCCACGAAATTTGTTTTTAAACAGGCCGGCTGAATAATGGACAATGAACCGACGCAGGAATCAACGCAAGAATCAATACCGAATCCAATATCGGGATCAATACCGAATCCAATATCGGAATCAATGCAGGAACCGATACGGGATCCGATTCAATTTACAACGGCGTATGATATGAAAACGGCACAGGCAAACGCTCCCGGATTTATGAAATATTTCACGAAACCGAGCTGCTATCCCAATCAGGAAGATGCGATGAAACAGATAGCGGAAGCGCTTGAAAAAGGTGAAGTCGTTTTGTTTGAAGGCGCCTGCGGAACGGGGAAAACACTCAGCGCGCTTGCGCCGGCACTTGATATTGCCGAAAAACAAAACAAAAAAGTCATCATCGTCACAAATGTGCATCAGCAAATGGTTCAGTTCATTCATGAAGCGCGCGATATTAAAAGAAAAACCGATATCAAAGTCGCCGTTATGAAGGGCAAGCAATCTGTTTGTCCCGATCATTTGGATTACGAAGAATGTCGCGCCAAAACCGAAAACACTTACGAGCTTTTGGAAAAAGAGCGCATTTATTCAAAGGCGAAAAAAGAATTGTCGGAATCCGGCGAGCGTTATAAAAAATCGGGCGACGCGCGCGAAAAAATTCTGGCCGAAGAAATCGAAAGCGATTTGAAAAAAATGGAGCCCGAACTTCAAAAAAAACGCGAGCGGATCTGCCCGTATTTGTATGAAGTTCTGCAATCGGACGCAACGCCGTTTAAGAAATGGCTTTTCGATGACGTCAGAAGTTCGGAAGACATCAACGAATACGCCGAAGACAAAGGTATGTGCGGTTACGAACTTCTGAAGCGCGAGATGAAGCACGCCGATTTGATTCTTTGCAATTATCATCATGTTCTCAATCAGGAAATCTTTTTAACACTTCTCGGTTGGCTTGAAAAACTTCCCGAAGATGTCATCGTTATTTTCGATGAAGCGCACAATATTGAAAATGCGGCGCGGTCACACTCGTCCATTACGATTTCCGAACGCGTCATCGAACGCGCGATTAACGAAATCGAAGAGCATGTCAATCATTTTCCGGAAAAACTCAAAGATGACGCTCAAAAAATCCTTCATCTCTTTTTTGAAGCGACCCAAGAATCTTATGAATCGGCGCTCGGATTCGGCGAGCGAAACCGCATCGGAACGAATTGGATCGACATTCAGATCAGCGATCCTTACGAACGATTTGATTATTTGAAAGAGCGTTTTCTTCGAAAAATCGCCGATTACAACAAATCAAGCGGCAAAAGCCTGACGATTCAGTCGATTCAAAATATTCTGATCAATGTTTCCGAAATCGGTGACGAGATCGAATCTGTTTACCATGAGCGCTACAAATCCGGCGCCGATTCTGTTCGACGAAAATCAAACATTGTTCGCGCCGCGAATTTTATTTTCGCTTACATGCTCAACTCGGAAAATCCGAATTATTATCCGATTTTAAACATCCGGCGCGATATTGAAACAAACGAAATTTACGGGCGCGTCGAACTTTTCACCTGCATTCCGAGAAATGTGACGGCGCCGCTATTTGATTCTCTCGGCGGTTTGGTTCTCATGTCCGCCACTTTCCGTCCGTTTGATATGGCGAAAGAAACGCTCGGAATCGAACGCCAAACGCTTGAAATCGCTTACCCGATCACATTCCCGCCCGAAAACAGAAGGACGTACGCCGTTTCCGTTCCGCCGCTTTATCAAAGCAAAAGAAGTCATGTTTGGGTTCGGGAAACCGTTGAGCAGACGCTTGTTTCGGCAATTTGCGCAACGAAGGGAAACACGATTGTTTATTTCCAAAGCTTTGCCGAAGCCGAAAAATATTATTCATTTTTGTCGCAGGAATGGATGATCGCGGAATCGGGAATCAAAGTTTTGCTCGATCAGCCCGGCGTTTCTTCAAATGCCGTTCGTGAAGAATTTTTCAGAATCGGCGAATCCGGCGAACGCAGCGTTTTGGTCAGCTATATTTTCGGAACGCTCAGCGAAGGAATCGACTTCCGTGATGATCGGGCGCGTTCTGTCATCATCGTCGGCATCGGATATCCCGCGCTCAACGACAGAACGAAAGCGGTTGAAGCGGCTTACGACACGGTTTTCGGACCGGGCAAAGGCTGGAATTTTGTGATTCTCATTCCGACGATTCGGCGCATCCGACAGGCGATGGGACGCGTTGTCCGGTCGCCGACGGATTACGGTGTCCGCATTTTGTTAGACGCGCGTTTTCAGAAAAGTTCGGCGCCGAAACTCGGGAAATATTCTGTTTTTCGAGCTTTTCCCGAAGAAGAAAGTTCGGAATTTATTGATGTTTTGCCGATTGAGTTGGCGGATGAATTGGAGAAATTTTTTGAGGATTTTTCTTATGATTGAAAATAAAAATCGTAGGACAGGTTTGAAATTTGAAAGAAAATCGGAGCAGTTCGCGTGCGGCGGCAGCTGTTGTCAAAGCTGAAACGGTGTGTTTCATTTACAATTCAATTATATTAAGAACATTAAGATAAACATTGAGATAACTTATTATACAAAAGACTCAATAAAAATATCAAACCCATTAAACCAACAAAATACAACAGAATGAATCCTTAATTATTTCTATTCGGTTGTTGTTTTACTAATATAATTATAATAATCTTAAAAACAAAGGATGAGAATCATGACAATTCAGGAAGTTATTTCAGAAGTCACAAACGAGCTTGAAAAAATCGTCGGCGCGCAGACTGTTATCGGCGACCCGATTATTACGTGCGGAAAAACTTTAATTCCGATTACAAAACTCTCCGTCGGCTTTGTCAGCGGCGGTTTTGAAGCCGGCGGCAAAGCAGATTCCGAACTTGCCAAAACGCCATACGGCGGCGGCGGCGGCGCGGGCGCAAAGGTTGAACCCGTTGCTTTTATCGTCATTGACGGCGACAAAACCGAAATCCTGACTTTAAACGAGTCAAATTTGGAAGATGAAATCGTCAAATTCATCGGCATGATTCCAACCATCATTGACAAAGTGAAAGCGGCCAAAAAAGAAAAAGAGCCCAAAGCAAGAATCATCGAAGTCGACGACGGCTGCTGAAACAGCTCAAGCGTTTGCTTCTTTTGTTTCCGGTTATTCAAATCCTTAAACGAATGACGATGTCATGACGTTTCAGACCGCAATGATGACAATCGGGCATTATCTGCTGCTTGCAGCCGGCCTGATTCTTCTCCTTCTTTTTATTTTGTTAGCGGTCGCTTTCATACTGACGCTTTTCATGCGCCTTTTCGCCGACATTTCTTTTAAAACCGTTGACGGTCAAATCAAGAAAAAAATCAGTATTCGATTCAAAATTTTATTTTACAAACTTGATCTTTTTGACATTGACGATTTTGACGACAAAAATGATGCTGAAAGCATTGCCAAAAACGCCGCTGAAAATGCCGATTCGAAATCAGATTCCGACAAAAACACTTATCATGTGACCGTAACGGATGAAAAAATCAGCGTTCAAACAACAGAAAGCAAAAAAAGCGGCAGCGAATACGAAGTCATTGTTCACACCGAAGAAACAGCTTCGCAGAATATTGAAATTTCAGACGATTCAAAAACAATCGTTTTGGAAACGCCGGATGTTGTTTCTACAACTGATGATGTTCTTACATACGATGAAAGCGAAGCGCCGCCGATTGAAATTAAAAATGAAACCGTTGAAACGACTGAAAAAACAGTTATTGATTATGAATTTGATAAATCTGAATCTGAAACATCGGAGACATCTGGAACGCCGGTTTCTGATGAAAATGTCGGCGCTGGGGAAAAAGAATGCGATTCAGATGATGAAGACGAAAATAAAAACGCAGATGAAGACGAAGATGAAGACGAAGATGAAGAATCCACTCTCGATTTTGACGAGCTCAAAACCGAAATCAAACGCTATGTCGATTTATCCGACCCCGAACAATTTGTCTCGGATTCGATGGCTGCCGCTGTCAGAATTTCAAAAGCGCTTGTGCGGCTGACGAGCGATCTGCTGCTTCGAATCGATGTCGATCAAATGAATGCCGATATCATTTACGGGCTGTCCGACCCCGCCAACACGGCTCTCTCATTTGGCGCAGTTCACTCTTTTAAGGCGTCCGTTTACGCTTATTTGGCAGAAGTTGAAACGAAATCAAAAAATTCCAAAAAGCGCAAAAAAGCGGGCGAAGTCGGCGCAATTATCCGCGACGATATTCATATCGTTCCCGATTTGATTGAGAAAAAGTTTGTTGCGGACGCCGATATGTCTTTTTCATTTTGGATTCCGCGCCTTTACATTCCGACGCTGCGTTTCCTCTTGAACAAAAACACGCGCTGGGTCATTCGCCGCTATCTTTATCCTTACTTTATCCGGCAATACATCCGTACATGGAAAAGCGATCGCAAAGAGCGAAAAGCTGAAAAGAAGCAGAAAAAAGAGAAAAAAGTTTGAAGAGAAGCAGGAAAAAGAAAAAAAATCTGAAAAAAAGATATGAAGAATATTGAAAAAACCTGAAAAAGATCTGAAAAAGATCTGAAAAAAATTTGAAAAAAATTTGAAATGAAAAAATGAACATTCTTTTTCTGCCGCTTTGCAAACGAATAGCTTTAATTATTTGAGTTCTTTTTTTGGTTACATTTATAAATCAACTCACCGTTATTTACGAATTCTATGTTTGAAATAAAAACGCCTTCCCGCATTCATATGGGCTTGATTGATATGAACGGCGGCCTCGGCAGGCTTGACGGCAGCGTCGGCCTGGCACTCGCAGAAGGCGGCATCTCGCTTCGCGCCAAGCCGGCAGATTCCGTTATCGTGACCGTACGGTCCGAAGACGGCAGCGTTCGCCCGTGCGAGCCGAATTTCGCGGCGCAGATTGCAGGCATCGCAGCGGCAGTCCTGCCCGAAAATGCAGGAATTGAATTCGAATTTTTATCTCCCGTCCGCCAGCACGTCGGTCTCGGGTCGGGAACGCAGATCGCATTGTCAACAGCGATGGCGGTCAACGACATTTACGGGCTGAACAAAAGCGTCAAAGAACTCGCGCAAATCACCCGCCGCGGCGGAACTTCAGGCATCGGCGTTCTCGCGTTTGAACACGGCGGTTTTCTCGTCGACTCCGGTCACAAAATGGCTGACAAGAACGGCTTTTTACCCTCTTCGCGCAGCACGGCGCCGCCGGCAGATTTGCTGCTTCGCATGGATTTTCCCGATTGGGACGTCGTTGTCGCGATTCCGCCCAAAGTCGGAATCAACGGCGAAGAGGAAAAACAGTTTTTCCAAAGCGTTTGCCCGGTTCCGATGGAAGAAGTCCGCGAAACGTCTCATATTATTCTGATGCAGATGCTTCCGTCCATTTTGGAACAGGATATCGTCGGGCTCGGAAACGCGGTCAACAGTTTGCAGAAACTCGGTTTCAAAAAGCACGAAGTTGCCGTTCAGCCGCCCGAAATCAAATCCGTTATTGATTTCATGCTTAAAAGCGGTCTTCACGGCGCCGGAATCAGTTCATTCGGTCCGGCAGTTTACGGTTTTTCAGAAGATCGAAAACAATCGAATGAAATCAAATCCGTTCTTTTGGAAAAAATGCCCGAAGGCAGCGAAGTTTTGGTGACGAAAGCAAACAATAAAGGAGCGGAATATCATGTCTGATGCCGGAAAAAAATCGGGAATCTTTGAAACGTGGTTTGGAACCGTTTCTTACAACAACGATGATGACGGCAATTTTTCTTTATCGGAAAAACCATTGATTTCAACTTCTTCGGAATTATCGGACAGACTTATTACAATCGTTTCTTCTCAAAATCCTTCTTCTCAAGTTTCTTCTCAAAATTCTCAACTTTCTCCTTCCAAATTTACTCAAAATATTCGCTCTGTTTCTTCTCTTAAATCTGTTTTTCAAAATGAAAAACAAAAATTAAATTACAGAGAAATGGCAAAAGAAGCGGGACTTGCGGAATCCGATTCCGAATACATCTCTTCTCTTCGCGAAATCACTATTCAAACCACGCGCAAACAGCTTTCCGCTTCCATGACGGAAGATAAAAAAGTAATGCAAGCGGTTGAAGCGCTGGATGATTTGAATGAAACGATCAATCATTTAACGGAACGGCTGACCGAATGGTACAGCGCTTATTATCCCGAATTGGATTTACCCGGCGAAGCTTATGTTCGTTTCGTATCGGAAATTCCTGAATCAGCTTCTCAATCTCAAATGGGTGCGCCGGCCGCTCATGAAGATTTGATTCTTCTTCAATCGTTTGCCGACGACATTCTTTCTCTTTACGAACGAAAAGCCGCCGTTGAATCTTTTATTGAAATGAAAATGAAAGAAACGGCGCCGAATTTGTCTCAAATCGCGGGCGTTGTTTTGGGCGCCCGTCTTCTCAGCATGGCCGGCGGCCTGAAGAATCTGGCGGCGATGCCGTCGGGAAGCATTCAGGTCATGGGCGCGGAAAAAGCGATGGTCAAGCATCTGCGTTCAAACGCGCCGTCGCCCAAGCACGGAATCATTTTCAGCCACCCCGCTTTAAACACAGCTCCTTTCCGCCTGCGCGGCAAGATCGCCCGCTCGTTTGCAGCCGCAGTCAGCCTCGCCGCGCGAACAGACTTTTATTCCGGCAGCCTGAATCCGAAAATCGAATCGGATTTGAATGATAAAATCAATCGGCTGAAACAAAACGCTCAAAATCAAAACGCTCAGAATCAAAATCAACCCCAAAGTCAATCTCAAAATTCATCTCAAAATCAATTTCATAATCAATCTCAAAGCCAATCTCAAAATCAAAAGGAGGCAGATTAATGGCCGACTTTTTAAAACCTTATTCTGACGGCGTTTATGAAGGGCGTATGCGCGGCAAATTCCAGCTTTATACGAAAAGCGCCGCGCCGAATTTTTCGGTTTACGGCGAAAAAATCATGAAAGACGATGACGGCACAGAATATCGTTCATGGGACCCGAAGCGCAGCAAACTCGGCGCGCTTTATCAAAAAAAGCTGAAAATCCCTTTGACCACGGATTCCCGCGTTCTTTATCTCGGTGCCGCTTCCGGGACAACCGTCAGTCATGTTTCCGACATTTTAGCAGAAGGCGGCGGCGTTGTTTACGCGGTTGAATTTTCGGAGCGCCCGATGCGTGATTTGGTCATGCTCGCCGAAAAAAGAAACAATATTATTCCGATTTTTTCAGACGCGTCACGTCCCGAATTGTATGTTCCGATCGTTGAGCCCGTTGACGTCATTTTCCAGGATGTCGCTCAAGCGAATCAGGCGGAAATCGCCTGCAAAAACGCGGCTTATTTCCTCAAAGACGGCGGTCATTTGATTTTATCCATTAAAGCAAGAAGCGTCGATGTCGCGAAAAATCCGAAAAAAGTTTTCGCGGAAGAAATCAAGATTCTTGAGAAGAATGACAACGCTTCATTTAAAATTTTGAAAACGGCAGATTTGGCGCCGTTTCATGTCGATCATATGGGCGTGATCGCGGTTAAGAATTCGAAAGAATAATTTCTTTCTTTATCTTTTTGAATTTATATTTTATTTTTTTATCTACCTATTGTTTTTTATATTTATTCTCTATAATTGTTATTTCAAACAACAAATTTGTTTATACAATTTTGTTTGGTTTATAAATTATAGGAGATGAAGTATGAATATTAAGAATAATATGTTCGTTCAGCCTCTTTCAGAAAACACGTCGCACGATGCCGTTTTTATGAATGAGGGGGGGGGGGGGTGCCCGTTTTAACAAACGGTGTGTATTTTATTCCCGATATATATTTGTCTTTTTGACATTTTTTGCAATTCTTTTTCTGTTCCTTGGAACAGCTTCAGCCACAGAATTTTATGCAACTGACGAAACAACTTTAAAAGATGCATTTTCAAGTGCGATTAACGGGGACATCATCGTTGTTCAAAACGATATTACTTTGGCGGCGACAAATATTCCTTTTTCTAATTCTGGTACAATTATCGTTCGTTCTGTTGACGATACGAAAAAAACGATCTACGGAAACGGAACAACCGCTGTAAATTTCAATAATCATTTTCAGCATTTTGTACTCAACGAAGTCAACAACAATGATACACATTTAATTTTTGAAAATATTGTTTTGGACGGCAACGGGGGAACCGGCGGTTTTAAAATTATGGGAAAAACCCAATCACCCTATAATAATGCTAATAATATTACAGTTGAAGGCGTTCAAATCAAAAACAGTACAACTTCAGGAATTTTTCTTACGGATGCGGACACAGCCAGTTTGGATAATATTATCGTTGAAGAATGCAAAAGTAACGGAGTTTATATTTTGCGTTGTTCAGGGGTTGTTATTTCTGACAGCATAATTCAAAACAATGTCGCCTCAACTCGCGGCGGTGGTCTTAATATTACTTCTGATGATGTAGGTGCCGTTTCAGTTGAAGTTCGGGGCCATACTTTAATCAAAAATAATACAGCACCTCAAGGCGCAGGCATCTCATTATCGGGCAGTTTGAATGCAAATCCTGCAAAAACAGCTGAATTAGTTCTTTCCGAGGATGTTGTTATTACAGAAAATATGGCTACGGGTTCGCAAGGAGTCGGCGGCGGTATTAATGCCACTTCTAATTCGACTTTGACAATTTCAGGAAATGTTGAAATATCACAAAACGAAGCCGGATATGGCGGCGGAATTTCTGCAAGTGAGACCGTTTTAAAAGTTTCCGGCAATTCAAAAATAATTGATAACAAAGCTTTCGTCGGTTCGACTTCATTACTCGCAGCAGCAGCCGGCGGTGGTATTTATGCTCAGACATATTCTGAAGTAAAAATATTCGGAAACGCAGTCGTGAATAATAATACGGCTGACAGTGATACTATAACAAGCATCAGCGGCGGTGCCATACGCGCCGGCAGTTCAAATGTTTTAATTGACATTTACGATGATGCAGAAATTGCCGACAACATTGCGAGATATGGTGGTGCTGTTTATACAGGCGGTAATCTGAATATATCCGGCAATGCTTCGGTTCACTCTAATAAAGCAACAACAGGAGGGGCTATTTATTCGGGCGGTAACCTCAGTATTTTCGGTAACTCCTCTGTTCATTCCAATGCGGCTGATTATGGCGGCGGTATTTACGCGACATCGGCAAACAAAGATTTCAAACTTTATGACTCTGCTTCAGTCAGCAACAACACAGCGGATTATTCCGGCGGAGGCATTTATATGAGCAACACTCGTGGGAATTTGGATCTGAAAAATAACGTTACCTTTTCCAAAAATTCAGCCCTTGATGCCCACTCCGTTGCTGACGGGTTTGGCGGCGCTCTTTGTGTTCTCAATCCTTCTTCCCTTATAACAATTTCAGGGTCGAATGCCGATGATTGTGTTGAATTCAGCTTGAACAAGGCGATTAATGATGGCGGCGCAATTTGGGTCACGGATGTTTCTCAAATTTCAAACACCGGCGGTCAAAAATTGCTTTTCATATTGAATAGTGCTGAAACCGGTTACAAATGGGATACCGGAAGCGGGAGTCTGACCCCGACTCTTTTGACAGCAGCCTCTGTTTATTTATCACAAATGCCTAATGTCACGTCCACTGTGCCTTTTACAAATGCTTACAACAATTATGATATAGCGTTTTTAGAAGGTGAAGAATCAGCTGTTTCAAGAAACATTACTATTGACTATTATGTCGATTCGGTTGATGCAGTCAACTTAACCGGAACAGAATCGTTCGGTTTTTATTCAGGTGAACAAATCACCTTGACAGTTTTAGAAACAGCGTTTGGAGCCAATTGGATGAACTTGTATAAACCCGTTGATTACAGTGACGGAAAATTACAGCAAATATTGCCGTTTACGTTAAATGCTGACACGATTTTGGATGTTCTTTATACGAAAGGAAACAACGGAAATAACAGTAGTGGCGGAAATGGCACAGGAAACGCTACAATTAAAGACCTTGTTAATACAAGCGATAGTAGTGACAGCAACGAAAGCGGAGGAATGGGCGGTACCGAAGATAGCGGTTTTGAAGAGGATACTCCTGAAGAGCCTGTTCAAGAAAAAAAATGCAGCTGGCTTTGGATTATTCTGCTGTTAATCTTAATCGCAATTGTCTGTTACTTGTACAGACGTTACAAAGAACGAAAAGATGAATAAAAACAAGATTTGCATCATTGAATTCAATGATGCTTTTAATTTTTTTTAAACTATATATGAGCCAATAAATATAATTTTGGAAACGGCAAGTTTAGAACCGTTTCATGTCAATCATATGGGCGTGATCGCGGTTAAAAATTCGAGAAGTTGAGAACTTATTTATGTAAAATCAAATAAAAATTAAGTAAAAATATAAATTAAATTTCTTTAATATAATTTAAAAGCAAATTTTTCAATACCAATCCGATCGGCGCTAATTCTTCTTCATTTGCCAAAACATATTCCGACCATAAGAATTGTATCTGTTCTTCAATTTCAATTTTTGCTTTTTCCAAATCCCTATTAAATGAAAAAATATCAAAAATATCATTTTGGATAATGTATATATCGTCTTCAAGAGTCACTTCAAAAGGTATTTCTTTTTTGACTTTCAAATTTGTTTCAATAATAAAATCGTTCTCTTTTTTGGAATATCTCAATTCATTCGAATTCATATTTTCTTAAAGGAAATGATTCTATATCATTCTGTTTAAATTTTCATAGAATGTAAATAATTCAAATGAATATCATTTTATTATTTTGAAAAATGAAACCAAAAAATTGCTGATTGCCGTTAATGAAAAAATGAAAAAGTAAATTAAATCAGTTTTATTTTTTCTTCTTTTTCGCGGTTTTTCCCGATTGCTGAAGAATCATCGGCAAATCAATCGCGTATTGCCCTTCTTCTTTAATACCGACGACGATTTCCTCTTTTTCCATAATCGAACCCAAATTCAGCTCGTAAGAGCCGGCGTCTAAAATACGAATTGAATCGACACGGTCAGGATTCAATTCCTTTTTCTTGACATCATCGGAATCCAAAGCGCGGTCAATATCTTCAAGCATACTGTCAATGGATTTTCCCTGTTCCTCTGCAATGCGTTCTTCGATATCCCAATTCGACGCCGTCGACTGTTCGTATTCGATTATGTTTTCCGGAACGGTTCTTATTTCCTCCGCTTTCACGTAAAGAAATTTATTCCATCGGCATTCCGGACAGCCTGTCAGAATAACGGAATCCCCGTCTTCAAAAACAGCGCCGCATTTTGTACATCTGTGTGGCATTGATTCACCTGAAATAAAGATAATCTGAATTGAAATGATTTTGAAATGAATTGAATAAAGTGAAAATTTTCGTGTATCACTAATACACTTCATTACAATATTTAAAGATTTATTCGGAATCTGTTCAATTCCATTCTATTCAAATTTATTCATATTTTAAACAGTTTTTACAATTTTTTGATTTTTTTGAAATTTCTTTTTCAATCGGGTCGTTCAAAAATATAGTTTTCATTAAAAATATATATTTGAATACATTAATATGTATGTCGGACATATCTACATATTTGATTTCGAAATATTTCAAAATATTAAAAGATTTCAAAATAACAAAAATAATCTCTCAAAAATAATCTCTCAAAAATAATCTCTCAAAAATAATCTCTCAAAAATAATCTCAAAAATAATCTCTCAAAAATAATCTCTCAAAAATAATCTCAAAAATATCTAAAAACAATTTCAAAAACAATTTCAAAAACAATTCTTACAAAAAACCAAAAACAAATCCTTGACCGGGATTGATTAATATGTACACACAAAAAATGAAAACGGTTTTTTTAGTTCTTTTCGTTTTAGCGGCTGTTTCTGTATTTGCAGGAACGGCATCTGCTGAAACGATTCCGGTTTCAGCCGGTACGGAATTCCGCGCAGCCATTGATCAAATTAACAACAACAGTGACGCGGATAATACAATTCTTCTGACAACTGATATCGAAATTGAAGACGCGCTTTTTACGGCTGAAGATTATGATGCGGCTGATTACGGCACAAATTTAAATGAAAAAGTAATCGGCATCAATTATTCAAAGACGGGGACATTGACAATTCAATCCGATTCATCCGGCTCTTACAAAATTCATTCGACATGCACGAAACCGAATTATTATCCGTTTTTAAATGTCAGCGGAAATAATATCACGATCGTTGCCGAAAATGTTTCTTTTGACGGCATCGGAATGAATTTGAAAAAAATCACTGATGTGCAAATCAATGATATTCGGATTTATAATTGCAATAATTCGGGAATGCGCATCGACTCTTCCGAGAATTTGACGCTTTTGAATGTTTCGATCACCGAATGCAGAAACGATGTCGGCGGAGGACTTCATATCTGGTACAGTGATAATATGACCATTCGGGACTGTAATATTTCAAACAACGCTGCCATCGGAGTCGGCAGCAGTGACCCGCGTCCCGGATCGGCCGCCCCGCAGCCGCTCGGCGGAGGCATTCATATTTTGGAATCAACCGTGGACATCTGCGGCGAGACAACCATTTGCGGCAATATTGTTGACGGCTACGGCGGCATACCAAACGGCGCCGGCATCGAAGCTGACCGAACCTATCTTAAAATTTACAATGAAGCAAATATTTCAAACAACAAAGTTCTTGCAGCAGGCAGCGCAACAAATGCAGTCGGCGGCGGTATTGCTATGAAATTGGCCGAATTTGAAAACATGGACAGAGTCGGCGGATTGGAAATCTTTGACAGTGTTACAATTTCAGAAAATTACGCTATGCAGGGCAGCGGCATTTATATCACAAACGAAGACGGCGAAAATTATATTTGCAACATTTCCGGATACGTTAAAATCGCAAACAATACGGCGGAAGCAACAGAAGTGCTCAGATCGAACAGCGGATCCAACGCCAACGGTGCCGGTATTTTCACATTTTCATTTCTCAATCTTTCAGATAACGTTTTGATTTCGGGAAATAAAGCAACAGATATTTCTTCAAATCCTGCGGCAACTTCGGGCGGCGGCATTGGTGCTCAGGCGCCTGTCTCTATTTCTGATGATGTTATCATTACAAAAAATGCAGCGGGTTCAGGCGCAGGAATGTTTTCATTTGATGCCGTTATGCTCTCAAATAATATTTCAATTGATCAAAATCATGCGAATTCACGCGGCGGCGGTTTATATTTGGACGGCTATTCCGGAAACAAATCAGTCATTTCCGGACAGGTGATGATTCAGAATAATACGGCTGATGAAGAAGGCGGCGGTATTTTTGGAACGCGGGCAGTTCAGATGGAACTTTCAGACAGTGTTTCGGTTTCAGACAATGCAGCTCCTGAAGGCGGCGGCATATATCTGAGACACGGTTCTTCCGCTGCGATTTCGGACAATGTTCTGATTGAAAATAATACCGCTGACAAAAGAAGCGGATTCGGCGGCGGTATATTTGTACTTAATCATTCAATTGCTGATATTTCCGGAAATGCGGTTATTCGTCATAATACGGCAAAAGCATATGCCGGCGGAATTTTTGCAGTTCTTGGAGAAGTTCACATTTCGGATAATGTTTTAATTTCAGAAAATGAAGCAACTGACGGCGGCGGTATTTTCGTGCAGCAGGGCTCTCTTGTAACACTTTCAAACAACACGACAATTGAAAAAAATTATGCAAACCTTGACAGCGGATTCGGCGGCGGCTTGTTTTTAATGGATTCAAATGCTGTGATTTTCGGTGCCCGTGACGAATCTGTTACATTTTCTCAAAATACGGCCGCGGACAGCGGGGGAGCCGTCTATATTTACATTTTAGATGATTCTGATTCTGAGCTGGATAAATATAAATCATTTGTAAAAGCAACGGATGAGTCCAATCTTGTTTTCTCAGATAACTTTGCTTCTGTCGGATATTTGTGGAATTCAACCGATCAAAGTTTGTCAAAATCTGAAAATTATGTTTTGAACAATCTTCCTGAAATGAAAAATACGACATTTACAAAACCGTTTACGAATGCTTACAATAATTACGATATTGTTTTTTCAACAGGAGATCCGGTCTATCCTTTGTTTGTTGAAATTCAGTATTATACGGATTCGGTGAATTCATCTAATCTTGTCGGCGCGGAAGGTTTCAATTTCTACAGCGGCATGGCATTGACGGAGTCTCTGATTGTCTCGGAATTGGGAGCAGATTGGATCAATTTGTACCAAGAGGATGGGTATAAATCCGGCGCGCTTCAGGAAACTTTACCGATGACGCTTTCGGGCGACACTGTCTTAACAGTTCTTTATGTTCAGAATGAAAGCGGCGGCAATCCCGGCGGCAATCCCGACGGCGGAAACGGCACCGGAAACGCAACAGTTATTGACCCGAAACCTCCCTCTCCCGGTCCCGAGACATCCGTTCCTCCGGGGGACGGCGGCAGCGGCAGCAGAAATCCCGGTCCCGAAGCAAAGCCGATTATTGTCGTTTTGCTGTTTATGGTTTCAGTTGCCTGTTTTGCTTACGTCGGAAAATCGGAATATGAAAACGAATATAGAAGTTGATTCTTCGGAATCATTTTTTTTCTTTTTTCATATTTTTAATTTTTAAATGTGATCCTCTTCTTGATTATTTTTTAAAACTTGTGCGGCTCGCGCGCGAGCAGCAGTTTAAATTTGTTTTCTTCGCCGCGCTCCAAAATCATTTAGTTTATGCATTTGGTCTAAAATATATATTTTTAACACATTTTGTATATTTTTAAGAAAGTTTATATATTTCGCAGCCTTATTCTTTAATGTCTGATTCTCTGTTTCGACTCTCATCCGCCTCGGAATTCAGAAACAGATTCGGAGGGATGGATATGCATCTCAGAAAAACAAATACAAAAACAAATACAAAAACAGTTCTCTTAATTTCTATTTCAGTTCTTTTTATTCTGTTGCTGACAGGAGCTGCGTCGGCCGAAACAATTACGGTAACGAGCGGTCAACAATTTTTGGAAGCCGTTGAACAAATCAACAGCAACAGTGAATCGGATAATACAATCATTATTTTGAATGACATTGAACTCACAGAATCTCAGTTCAGTCTTCAGAGTTCGGCTTACCCTTCGATTACGGGAATCAATTATACAGCTTCGGGGAATCTAAAAATTCAATCCGATTCTTCCGTTTCACGCCGGGTTTATTCGAATTTTACAGATACGCTCAATCATCCGTTTTTCAATATTTCGGGAAACGACACGACCGTTGAATTTGAAAATGTTATTTTTGACAAATTCGGAATTTCCGCAGGCGGTCTGCGCGGCTCTCCCGTTGTGGCGCATGATATTATTTTGAAAAACGCTCAAGTCATCAACAGTGATTATTCGGGCATTCAAGTTTTTAATACTGCCAACATGACGCTTGAAAATGTTTCCGTTTCCGGCTGCAGTTACGATCAGGGCGGCGGCATTTCTTTAATAAATTGTGAAAATCTCATCATTCGTGACTGTAATGTCAGCAATAATAAAGCGTGGTATTCGACCGACAATCATTATGATAGTATTACCGGCGGCGGCATTTACATGTATAATTCATCAGTAGATATCTGCGGCGATACAGTCATTTCTGACAATGTTGTTGAAGACACAGGCGATAACAGACCCAAAGGCGGCGGCATTGATGCGGATGAATCTCATCTTAAAATCTATGATAATGTCGTCATTTCCAATAATTCTGTCAACGGCGCGTATTTGGCTGTCGGCGGCGGTATTTTTGCAAATTTGACTCAATATAAATTCGAATCTTATACGATGACCACGAGTTTGGAAATTTACGGAAACGTTACCATCTCAGACAACAAAGCGTTGACAGGCGGCGGCATTCATGTCAATAAGGCATCCGATTCGCACAGCTTAGGCGTTTTTAATATTTCGGGCGACGTTCAAATCATTGATAATATCGCTGAAAAATCGAGTACGGCATTGATAAAGAACACTTCTTACGGCGGCGGCGTTTACACGCATGTGCCTGTCAATATTTCGGGAAATGTTTTAATTCAAAATAATAAAGCGACTGACTTGTCGTCATCTCCGGAGCTGACAACCGGCGGCGGCGTTTTCTCGCAGGGCGATGCCGTTATCTCTGACAATGTCCGCATTCTTGATAATGAAGCCGATTACGGCGGCGGTGTTTGTACGTTTTCACCCATTGTGGTTGAAGATAAGGTTTTGATTTCCGGCAATCACGGTTACGTCGGCGGCGGTCTTTATTTGATGAATACGTCTTACATTCGCGATAATGTAACAGTTTCCGAAAACGATGCTGACTTTGCAGGCGGCGGCATCTATTTCAGCAAGATGATCGGAGAAATTTCGGACAACGTCGTCATCAGCAATAATACGGCAGGAAGCTACCCCAATTCATCTTCTGTCGGCGGCGGCGGTATTTTTGTTAACAATTCGACTATAACGATTTCAGGAAACACTCTCATCAGTGACAACACCGCTCAAAACGGCGGCGGTTTGTTTGGTCGGTACAGTAATTCTATAATCACTCTTTCCAACAACACGACGTTTGAAAATAACACAGCAAACGAATCGGTCGGATACGGCGGTGCCATTATGATATTCAGCGGTTCTAAAATTGTTGTTTCAGGCGATTCCGGTCAAACCGTTTCGTTCTTAAAAAACAGTGCATACGCTGACGGCGGCGCAGTTTATCTGGGTGATCTCTATCAGTATGGTTCCGCCCGGGATGTTTCCGCCTACGCTTTGTTTGCGAAAACAACGGATGACTCAAATCTTGTATTTTCGGAAAATACGGCTCAGAACGGCTGTCTTTGGAATTTGACTGATCCGGATTCGAATTTGACGGCAGAGATGAAATACATCAGAGACAATCTTCCGCTTTTGAATAATACGACGGTGACTCAGCCGTTTTCAAACGCGTACAATGATTTTGATATTGTTTTCTACGGCGGAGAAATCATATCTCCTGCCTTGGTGACAATTCAATATTATTATGATGAAATCAGCGGAACGCCTGCCGCGAATGAAACATTTGATTCATACACCGGCGCGGAAATTACGGCAGATACCATCGCATCCGAACTCGGAAACGATTGGCTGAATTTCTACCGCAAGACCGATTATAAATCCGGCGCGCTTCAGGAAACTTTACCGATGACGCTTTCGGGCGACACTGTCTTAACAGTTCTTTATGTCAAAGACGTCCCTGTCACGGTAACAGTCAATTATTACGATGATAATGTCAGCGGAACGCCTGTAAATACGGAGTCTTTTGATTCTTTTGAAGGAACAGAATTGACGGCAGATATGATCGCATCCGAACTCGGAAACGATTGGCTGAATCTTTACCGCAAGACCGATTATAAATCCGGCGCGCTTCAGGAAACTTTGCCGTTGACGCTTTCGGGCGACACTGTCTTAACAGTTCTTTATGTTCAGAATGAAAGCGGCGGCAATCCCGGCGGCGGCGGAAACGGCACCGGAAACGCAACAGTTATTGACCCGAAACCTCCCTCTGCCGGTCCCGAAACATCCGTTCCTCCGGGGGACGGCGGCAGCGGCGGCGGAATTGATACAGCTCCCGTACAGCCGGTCATTGTCATCTTGCTGTTTATGATTGCAGTCGCCTGCTTTGCATATACGCTTTGGGAGGAGCGCGAAATTGAGCAAGAGATCATGTATACGGCTTAAATTCATTTTCAAATCATTCGATTGAAAGCGAATTGAAATTAAAATCGTTGAATTGAACTCATACGAATTGAAATCATATGAAATGAAATGATTGAAATGAAATGATTGAAATGAAATTGAATTAAAGTTAAAATAAATTGAAATGAAAGAATTCGCTGACTTGAATTGAATCAAAACGGAAAATGTCAAAAAAATTGTTTGATGATTTCCGTTTTTTTTCAATTTTCTTCTTTCTTCGGTTCATTTTTGCATTAACTATAAATAAAAGAAATCGTTTTTTAACCTGCTTTCATAAAAAGCCGATTCATTCGGGTCGGCATAATAAAATAATTTGTTTTCAAGAAGCGAGGTGGGGTAGCCAGGAGATCCCGACGGGCTCATAACCCGTAGACCGATGGTTCGAATCCATCCCTCGCTACTGATCTTTTCTGTTGATTTTTTGTCGCGTTGAATTTTATTTTTGTTTGATTTTTGTTTAATTCTTTTGTTCGTTTTCGTTTGATTTTTGTTTAATTCTTTTGTTCGTTTTCGTTTGATTTTTGTTTGATTTTTTGAAAAACCAATCGTCGTTTTTTCTTATTTTGTTAAAGATGACGCTTTTGCGCGCGCCGGCGACAGCAGTTATCAGTTGTCGGCTTCCTGTTAAGTGTAATAGTCTGCAACTGTCTTTTGCAGACAGCAGCAACAGTCAAACAAACACCTCCCTCCCGCTGCAGACAAACACCTCCCTCCTGCAGCAGACAGGCGAAGCCCTCAAAAATCGCGAAGCGATTTTTTGCAAACACCGCTTCCCCCCGCCCCTGAAATTTTGTGAACGGCCGCCGACAGGTGGCTGTGAGCAAAATTTAAGAACAAGAATTCCGAATTCACAACAAAAGTTTAAACTTCAATGAGCGACTTTTTCATTTCAAATTTTCATTATTCTCATTATTATATTATCTGTGATTCTATGGCGCAAAAATTGGACCCGTGGAAGTCGTCTGAAATCAGCGATTATTCCAAATTGTTTGAAGAATTCGGCATTCAGCCGTTTGCGGAAGTTTTGGATGAGATTCCGGATCCGCACAAATACATGAAGAGAGGCATTATTTTCGGTCACCGCGGTTATGAAATGATTGCAGACGCGATCAAAAACAAAAAGCCGTTTGTCGTTTTAGACGGCTTCATGCCGACGGGAAAGGCGCATTTCGGTCACAAAATGGTAATGGACCAAATCGTTTGGTATCAAAAGCAGGGCGGAATCGTTGTCGTCGGAATGGCTGACCGCGAAGCGCACGCTGTTCGCGATCTTTCCTGGGAAGAATGCAGACAAATCGGCGTTGAAGAATACATTACAAGCTTGATCGCGCTCGGTCTTCAGCCTGAAAAAACGCGCATTTATTTCCAATCCGAATGTCAGCCCGTTAAGGATTTGGCGTTTGAGCTCGGCACAAAAGTCAACTTCTCGGAAATGGCAGCCATTTACGGCTTTTCGGGTGAAACGCATTTGGCGCACATGATTGCCGTGCTCACGCAGGGCGCAGACATTTTACACTCGCAGCTGCCGATGTACGAAGGGCCGATTCCGGTCGTCGTTCCTGTCGGCGCCGATCAGGATCCGCACATTCGCCTCACGCGCGACATCGCTTCCAAAATGAATATGTTCTTGATTGAACGCCGAGAAGATTCCAAAACAGGAAACAAATATTGGAGCGTTCGCGGCAAAAACGCGTCTGAAGACGCGCTTAAAATGATTGATAAAAACATTCGCGACGGTTTCGGCGGCAGCGGCGCAAAAACAAAACTTTCCAAAGAACATATTGATATTTTCGGCGATATTTCCGAAGAAGAACTCTCGGAAATCGTCAAAAACGCGGAACTCGCTCACGGCGGTTACGCTTTTGTGATTCCCGCGTCCACTTATCACAGATTTATGAGCGGCTTGACAGGCGGCAAAATGTCAAGCAGCATTCCCGACAGCAACATTGCGCTTTCGGAAGAGCCGAAGTCGGCGGTCAAAAAAATCATGAAAGCCAAGACGGGCGGGCGCGAATCGGCGGACGAGCAGCGCGATCTCGGCGGCGAATATCAGAAATGTTCCGTTTACGAACTTTATTTGTTCCATTTGGCTGATGACGATAATGAATTGTTCCAAGTTCAAAACGACTGTACAAGCGGCAGCATTTTGTGCGGCGAATGTAAGAAAAAAGCCGCCGGCAAGATGGAAATCTTTTTGACGGATTTGCAGCAGAAAAGAGAAGAAGCGTTTGAAAAATTGCCGATGTTCGGGATTGATTACGTTCGCAAATGACAGAGAATATAAAAGATGAGTTTCATTTAAGGGACTAATATTACAGAATAATCATATTAAGATGTCAACCTATCGGGGTTTTGAAATGACGGATTACGATTTAACGAATAATGAAAAAAAGGTTCTGCTGGCTTTGAATGAGCTTGAGACGGCAGAATTAAAAGATATTGTCGAGATTTCCGATTTGAACAGCGACGCTTCCATGCAGGCGGCTTTTTTGCTGGAAGAAAAAGGTCTGGCTGAAGTCGTTGAAGAATCTTTTGAACTTTACGGGCTTTCCGAAGAAGGAAAAGAATATGCGGAGTCCGGACTTCCCGAAAGACAAATTATTGATAAAATTTCAGGCGAAACGCCGCTTGAAGACCTTCGCGCTTTATTTTCGCCGCAATTGGTCGGCATCGCAACCGGATGGCTTTTGAAAAAGAAATGGGCAAAAATCGAAGACGGCATTTTGATTCCGGTCGGCGACGCACCGATTGGCAGAGATGAAGAAATCATCAGCGACCTTTATGAAAATTCTTTGGAAAGCAATACATCCGATCCCGCTTTTGAATTGCCGCCGGAAATTGCGTCCGACAAAGTCGTTTCCGACCTTTTGAAACGCAAATTGCTTGAAAAGGAAGAATACACGACGCGCAATATTCTGATTACGGCTGCCGGCAAAGCTTATGCCGATCAAGGTATTGAAATTACCGAAGAAATCGCTCAAATCACGCCCGAATTATTGAAAAGCGATGATTGGGAAAACAAATATTACCGCCCTTACAAAGTTCAGAAACCCGTGAAACCGATTTACGGCGCCAAAACGCATCCGTATCAGCGTTTGATTGATCAGATGCGCCAAATCTTTTTGGAAATGGGATTCACGGAAATCAAAGGCGATATCATTCAATCTTCGTTTTGGAATTTTGACGCGCTTTTCCAGCCGCAGGATCATCCGGCGCGTGAAATGCAGGACACGTTCCATCTGGAAACCCGCTCCGAAACGCCCGAAAAATACGCCGATAAAATCCGCGCCGTTCACGAAAACGGCGGCGAAACGGGTTCTTGCGGCTGGGGCGGTCGCTGGAGTTCCGACATTGCTGAAAAGAATGTTCTTCGAACGCACACGACATCGGTCACGGTCAAATATTTGGCTGACAATCCTGTCGGTCCTGTCAAAGCGTTTTGTATTGACCGCGCTTACCGCCGCGAAACGATTGATCCGACGCACACGCCCGAATTTGAACAGCTGGAAGGCGTTGTCATGGACAAAGACATGAGTTTTGCCGACCTTCTCGGCTTCCTGAAAGAATTCTACAACAGAATGGGCTTTGAAGAAGTCCGTTTCCGTCCCGGTTATTTCCCGTACACGGAACCGAGTGTCGAGCCGGAAGTTTGGATTGACGGTCTCGGCTGGGTGGAACTCGGCGGCGCCGGCGTTTTCAGAAAAGAAGTGACCACGCCGCTTGGCATCACGGAGCCGGTTTTGGCTTGGGGGCTCGGTGTCAGCCGCGTTGCAATGCTGAAACTCGGATTAAAAGATTTGAGAGAACTTTATCAGTCAGATATCGACTGGCTCAGAAAAAGCGAAATCGGAAAAGGCATTTGATTATTGCTTTTCTGTTTTCTGTTTTTCTTTTCTTTCTTTCTTTTTTCATTTTTTGAATTCAATTAAAAATCTGTGTTGGTTTTCGATTTCTTTTTGAAAACCGGCTTTTCTCTTTTATTTTATTTTTTTAAAAACACGGATTTGTTTTTCGATTAATTTTTTTAAAAATTTGTGCGGCTCGCGCGCGGCGGCGGGCAGCTGCTGCGGCTGCCGGAAGCGGCGGCAGAGCGGCAACGCAAACCTGGCCGGCAAGCGGAAACAGAAACCTGACTCCCACTGCAAACAAACACCTCCCTCCCGCTGCAACCTGAAATTTTGTGAGCGAAGCGAACAAAATTTAATGCCAACGGATCACTAAAAAAAGAGCAGATTCAAGTGGCAGCGCAACCTGATTGGCAGCAGCAACATTAAAAGACAGTTGCAGATTGGCAGGCTCAGCCGGGAGCTGGCAGTAAAAGACAGTCGCAAGAAAACACTTTGCAGGAACCGGACAGCAATTTACGACCGGCGGTTTTGCATTTTTTGTTTTGTATGGAAAGAATCCGCCAAGTCTCGTTTCCTCGCTTCGCTTCGGAAACTTGAAACTGCGTTTCAAATCCGGTTCGCCGCTTCGCGCCGCCCGGAACTCAACTTGCGGGGGCGGTTTTTGAAATATTATTCAATCTAAAATTAATTGAAACATCATCTTTATCAAAATTATTCAAAAACGGAACGCCT
The DNA here is from genome assembly GCF_032594095.1 of Methanimicrococcus hongohii. Classification (NCBI taxonomy): domain Archaea; kingdom Methanobacteriati; phylum Methanobacteriota; class Methanomicrobia; order Methanosarcinales; family Methanosarcinaceae; genus Methanimicrococcus; species Methanimicrococcus hongohii. Next base: position 1,446,347 of record NZ_CP131059.1, on the reverse strand, counting down.
TTTTTTCGATTAAATCTAATTAATTTTTAGGATTTTATCGGGCGTTCAGGTTTCAATGTTTTTTGAAAATGGATGTTTTGGGTTTTTTGATTTATTCATTCATTTTTATTTATTTTTTATTTATGTTTTTTATCTATTTCATTTTTTATTTTTTATCTGTTTCATTTTTATTTTTAGCTCGTTCTTCTAATCGTTTTCTTCGCTATTTCGTTTTTATTTCTATTTAGCATTCTTTTTCATTTTCAGCATCGAATTGAATCAAATTATGTAAATGCGCTCTAATATTCTATTTCGAGGGTCAAATTACAACCATTTTATCATTTTAATCTTCGTCTTTGATTTTCTTATCTCTTGATAAAAACGAAGGCGGTTGTTTTTGGGTATAAATATCTAATCCTCGCATTTCTTCCGATTCTTATTTTCGGTGAAATTTATTCGTTTTTTTCGATTTTTTTAATTTGTTTTTTGATAAAAAATACTTTTTTAAATATTTATTATTCGTTCAAACTATCAAAAATTTTGATCGCATTTTCGTTCATTTTTGGAGAAAACAATTTTTTCTATTCATCTTTTTATATTTAAAACAGAAACAGAAGTCTCTGACTTAAATTAATTTGTTTTGAGTCCGATTTTTTTCAAAAAAGTTCAAAGTTCGGCTTCGAAAAAAAAAGATGCGGTTAATGTATATACTTCGATTCGCCAATAGAATTATTGCAATAATACAATTCAATTGAACAGTCAAGTGTGTGACTCAATTGTGATAACTTGTGTTTTTGCATGTATGGTTCGTGACTGAGGAGAATACGGAAATATAATACAGCCAAATCAATTCTAAGAAAAGAAGTAAACTCATGAATTAATCCGAATCATTGAAATCATTGACTCGTTTTGAATCGAATTGCTTCTGATCTAATGAACTCTTTTGGTCCTCAATAAAATTCAATTGTGTGTGTTATTGAATTTTAAATGTGTGTGTTGAAACTATATTGTAAAGATATATCGGAATATATTATGAGATATATGCTGAGATATATTGTGAAGAATATGTCGGTTTTAGCAAGGGGATTTATTCGTGTGTGTGTTGAAAAATCCTTTTAAAACGCAAACCTGAGGACCGGTTTAAGAATGGTTTAAGAATGTGTGGTTGTTCTCCCCGCTCTCCTGTAAAATACAGATCGAAACGGAGAATCTAATATGTTAGACTTTAAAAAAGAAGATATCGCAACAATCCTTGTCAGATATAATGTGGCCATGGAAAAAACCATGACCCCCGACGAAGCAGCAGAACAGCTCTATCCGAAAGACCCGCTCTTAAAAGCAGTCGCCGTCGCAATTTACGAAGGCGAAGAAGATGACGTCATTGACGCTCTTGATGCACTTTTGGATTCCGGAAAAGCACCCCTCAAACTCATTGATGAAGCACTTTTGCCCGGAATGGCTGTCGTTTCAGCATTATATGACCAGGGTATCATTTTCCTCCCCAATGTGATGATGTCAGCAGACGCCATGCTTGAGGGTATAGACTACTGCAAATCCAAGACCAAAGAAGTTCCCGAAGCAAAAGGAACAGTCGTCTGCCACGTCGCAGAAGGTGACGTTCACGACATCGGAAAGAACATTGTCGCAGCTCTCTTAAGAGCAGACGGTTTCGATGTTGTTGACCTCGGCCGTGATGTCCCGGTCGATGAAGTCGTCGCAGCAGTCGCAGAAGCCAAACCGGTCATGGTGACAGGTACAGCTTTGATGACAACAACCATGTACGCTTTCAAAGAAGTCAACGACAAAATGATTGAGAAAGGCTTAAAAATCCCGTTCGCATGCGGCGGCGGTGCCGTTAATCAGGAATTCGTTGAAAGCTACAGCCTCGGTGTTTACGGTGAAGAAGCAGCAGAAGCCGCTAAGTTCGCTAACTTCATCTTGAAGAACGGCGCAGACATCGGCAAGTTAAGAGAAGAATTCCACACCCACTAAGGAGGCAGCAAAATGGCAGTTAACAGATACACAAAGATGGCATATGCAAATGCAGACGAAATGTGCTTCGGCAGAGCAAAATTCCCGGTCAAAGGCGGTTTAGGCCTTGAAATCGGTGCAGGATACACGATCCCTGAATTAAACTACGCTCCCAGACCCCAAGCAGGTGTTTCGAAAGAAGCGCTTGTTAAAGAATACGAAAGAATTACAAAAGACGCAATGGCAAGAATCGTTCAGATCGGTGCTCCCGCCGTCGTCTTGGAAACAGAACACGTTCAGCAGATGTCCAACAACCCGAGCTGGGGTGCTGAAGTCGCTCATGTCCAGAAATCTATCTTGGAAGAATACCACGAAGAATATGGTGTGAAATGCGGTCTCAGACACACGATTGGTGACATCCGTGAAGACAGAGACTACCTCGCTCTCCGCGGCCCGAAGAACGATGTCATGCTTGACGCATTCGAACAGTGTGCAAAGCAGGGCGCTGACTTCCTGTCCATTGAATCGATGGGCGGAAAAGAAGTTTTCGACTATGCCATTGTCCGTGACGACATCGCCGGTGTTTTGTTCGGTATCGGTGTTCTCGGTACAAGCGACATGGAATTCGTTTGGCAGAACATCGCAAGCATTGCAAAGAAAACAGGCAGAGTTGCAGCAGGTGACACAGACTGTGCACAGGCAAACACGGCCATGTTCATTGCAGGCGGTCTCTTAGACAAGAACCTCGCTCACACGACAGCAATCGTTGCCCGCTGTATTTCAGCAGCAAGAACTCTTGCAGCATACGAGTCCGGCGCAACCGGTCCGGGTAAAGACTGCGGTTACGAAAACACAATCGTTAAATCCATCGCCGGTGTCCCGATCACGCAAGAAGGTAAATCTTCTACCTGTGCTCACTCCGATGTTATGGGCAACTTAACCATGCAGTGCTGTGACATGTGGTCCAATGAATCCGTTGAATACCACGGTGAATTCGGCGGAACAACCGTTCAGGTTTGGGTCGAAACCCTCGCTTATGACTGTTCTTTGATGAACACAGCCATTAAGACGGGCAACGACAAGATCCTCCGTGACTTGCTCACACTCTCTGACAAATACAGAGACCCGCAAGGCTATGTGCTTGCATACGACAACGCTTACCGTGTCGGTGAAGCCATCGCAAAGAACGGAAATGACACCTATCTCCGTGCAAAAGCAGCAGCAGAAGAATGCTGTAAGATTCTCGACGAAGGTATCAAAGGCGGCAAGCTGTCCTTGACCAAATTCGAAATCAATGCGCTTGAAGGCATCAAGAAAGACTTGGCAGCACTCCCGACCGAAAAAGCAAAATTCGTCGACGAATGCATGACCAAATACAAGGCAGAAGTTCCGGTTTTCAAGACCGAAAACTACGTCCTTTAAGTTTCCTAAAACTATAAAATTTAATATAAAACGGTTGGCAGGATTCATTTCCTGCCTTCCTGTTTTTGGAAACAAACAAAAGAAATAAAAAATCAATTATCACCAAAAAATCACTACTCAAAAACTCTCAAATATCACCGATTTAAATCCATCTTTAAACATCCCGTAACTCTCTCAAAAACAAAAGATGTAAAATCGTTTCATAAAATTTTAAAAACATTTGTTCATCCAATTTTTTGTTTTTCCCCCTTTTCTTTTTTTTCACTTTTTCCTTTTCTTTTTATTTATTTTTCATTTTTTTTCTTTTCATTTTCAGTTTTTTTACATTTTATGAATGACATTGAAACCCAAACATCCAATATTCAAAATCGGTGAACCTGAACGCCCGATAAAATCCTAAAAAAAGTTAGATTTAATCGAAAAAAGGCGTTCCATTTTTGAATAATTTTGATAAAGATGATGTTTCAATTAATTTTAGATTGAATAATATTTCAAAAACCGCCCCCGCAAGTTGAGTTCCGGGCGGCGCGAAGCGGCGAACCGGACTTGAAACGCAGTTTCAAGTTTCCGAAGCGAAGCGGAGGAAACGAGACTTGGCGGATTCTTTCCAAACGAAACAAAACAATCAAAACCGCTGATTGTTAATTGCTTTTCGACTCCTGCATTTTGCGACTGTCTTTTAATGTCAGCTTCCGGCTGAGCCTGCCAGTCTGCAACTGTCTTTTAATGTTGCTGCTGCCAACAGGTTTCCGTTTCTGCTTGCCAATCAGGTTTCCGTTGTCACTCTGCCGCCCGCTGCTGCTACAGGCAGCAGCACGCTGCCCGCCCGCAACCCGCATAATTTTTTCAAAATCGACGGAAAAACGAACCGCACAATTTTTAAAAAATAATGAAAAATGAATATGCATTTTTATTTTTGATTGAGATAAGGGATAAAAATTGAGACCGGTTTTTCATTCTCTCATTTTTGCCTGTTTGAAATCGTCGTAAATAGTCATGTCTCTTGTCTCTTTTTTACGACAATAATCGTTTTTAATCTCGTCATTCGTCCGACGCGTTTTTTAAAACAAATTCGTCCTGCCCGCTTCGTTTTAAAAATCATTTTTTGAGTGAAAGACTTTTAAAGAGGTGTTCTCTTTTCGGTGCATCAGTTTGCCGAATCGGCAGACTTTTGTCATAATTTTTAGTGATATTCGTAAAAACACATTTTTGTTACAATGGTAAAATATGTAAAAACGGATCTTCAGATTCGTAAAACGGAGGAATTTTATTTATGAGTGAACAAGTGATCAAAATCGCTGACACAACCGGAAATCCGGGCGCGCTCGGTTTGACAGGTTTTTCGTTAGCGACATTAATGCTCAGTTTCCACAACATGGGCATTTTCCCTGAAAATCTGCCGGTGATTGCCATGGCAATTTTTGTCGGCGGTCTGGCTCAGCTTTTGGCGGGAATGCTTGCCTGGAAAAAAGGAAACACATTTGAAACAGTCGCTTTCACCGGTTTTGGTGTTTTTTGGCTCAGTTTCGCCTACATCTTAATCGCGCCGTTTAACGCCGCCGCCGCAAGCGACCTTTCGCTCGGGCTTTACCTCCTTCTTTGGGGCATTTTCGGATTCGGGTTACTTCTCGGAACTTTGAAAATGGGCGTTAAAGCGTTGATCGTTGTTTTTGTCTTATTGGTTTTGACATTCTTCGTGACAGCTGCTTCCCATCTCGTTGTAATTCCCGCGCTCGGATTCGCCGCAGGATTCTGCGCATTTCTGTTGGGCGCCGCCGCTTTCTATACGGCAATGGCAATTGTGTTAAACGAAGTCGGTTACAAGCTTCCGATGTAATTTCGATACTTGACGAAATCATTTGGCAATAAAATTGATTTTTAAAATCGGTTTTATTTCCGGTTTTATTTTTCTTTCATTTTTATTTTTTTCAATCTTTTTTCGTTTTTAATTTTCATTTCATTTAAATTTCCATTTCATTTCAATTAATTTTCAACATTTTCATTTCAATTAATTTTCAACATTTTCATTTCAATTAATTTTCAACATTTTCATTTCAATTAATTTTCAACATTTTCATTTTTCTAATTTTGTTCTCAATTATTATTTTCATTTTTATTTTTTTCTTTAATCATTTCTTTTCTTCAAATTTTTCTCCAATTTTTAATTTTCATCTTTCATTTTTATTTGTGTTATTTTTCGATTATTATTTTCATTTCGTTTTGTTTTTTTAAAACGGCTTTATTTTTTTAAAACGCATATTGTCGAAAATCAAAACTGTTTTGACACGAATTATCGTCATTTGTTGATATTTTTGATGATGTTTATACAATCTTTTTTTATTGGAAAACAATGGCTGTCGAACGGTTTTTATTCTTTTATTTGTAGTGAAAAGTTTATAAAAGCGGAAGCGCATATTCATATTGCCGAAAAGATGCAATTTTTATGAGATTGATGTGTGTGTTTCAATCTCGTTATTCAGATGCTTTTTTTGGTGTGTGTGTTCGTATAGGCTGATTTTCGTTAGTCTATACTCTCTAAAAATATGGTAAATTGTTTAGAAATTTTGGAGGATTTAATTAATGTCTGAATCTGAACAAGTGGTTAGAATATGTGATTCATGGGCAACGCCGGGCGCTCTCGGTTTGACAGGTTTCAGTATGACAACCATTATGCTGGCTTTCTTTGACTTAGGATTATTTTCAGATGCGCTCGCACTGATTTCCATGTCAATTTTCGTCGGCGGTATCGCTCAATTCTGTGCAGGTCTGATGGCCTTTAAGAAAGGAAACACTTTTGAAACCGTTGCATTCTGTGCCTTTGGCATGTTTTGGATCAGTTTCGCTTACATTTTAATTGAGCCGTTTGGAGCCGATCCGGCAAGCGCGACAAGTATTGGTCTCTATCTTTTGGTTTGGGCCCTTTTGTCCGGAACAATGTTGTTCGGTGTCATTAAATTGAAAGCCAGATTCCTGATCGCAGTTTTTGCACTCTTGACACTTGTTTTCATCGTCACCGCAATTTTCTACTTTACGGGAATTGCATTTGTCGCAACGGTCGCCGGCATTTTGGCCCTGATTTTGGGACTTGTCGCATTCTATACGGCAATGACAATCGTTTTGAACGAAACAGGATACAAGCTTCCGTGCTGAACGCGTTTGCGTTTTAATTGTCAACAGTGTTTAATTGTTTTCGGGAGCAATTCCGCTCCCGTTTATTTATTAATATTCGGCTTTCAATTTTTATTTCAACATTATTCTCAATATTATTCTCAATATTATTCTCAAAATTATTTCAAAAATTATTTCAATTTTTTCAAAATTATTTCAAAATTATTTCAAAAATATTCTCAAAGTTACTTCAAAAGTTACTTCAAAGTTATTTCAAAAATTATTTCAATATTATTCTCAAAATTATTTTCATATTTATTTCAAAAATTGTTTCAAATTTCATGACACTGCTTTGTATTTCTGCTTTCATGCTTGTTTGTTTTTAATTTTCATAAAAAATAAATACGAACGGAACTCATTTGAATTATTGGAAATTTTTATTATTAAATGCATTTTATCAAACTTTTATTAATTTTCATATCACAAAAACTAACAAAAAACAATAACGGAGTGTTTAATAATGGCTTACAGTTTAGGAATTGACGCGGGCGGAACGTATACGGATGCCGTTCTTATTCGAGACGACGACGGTTCGGTCATTGAAGCGGGCAAAGCGCTGACAACTTATCCTGATCCCGTCGGCGGAATTAAGAATTCGATCGCGAAACTCGATTCCGAAAAACTCAAAGATGTCGGCATTGTTTCGCTTTCAACAACGCTTTCGACAAACACGATTTTGGAAAACAAAGGCTTTCCTGTCGGCTTGATCATGGTCGGCGACTACCATATTCCCGAAGTTCTGCCGGCGCAAATGTATTGCATCGTCAGCGGCGGACATGACAGCAACGGCGAAGAATCAAAGCCGTTAGATATTGAAAAAGTTCGGGAATTCGCGTTTTCCGTCAAAGACCGCGTTTCAGCTTTTGCCGTTTCTTCTCTTTTCAGCGTCAGAAACGCCGATCACGAGCTTCGCGTGAAAGAAGAAATCTTAAAACTGACAGGCCATCCCGTTGTCTGCGGTCACGAATTGTCTCAAGACCTCGGCGCTTACGAGCGCGCCGTCACGGCTTTTTTGAACGCTCAACTCATTCCGATTACATACAATTTTACAAAATCAATCGTTTCCGAAATGGAACGAATCGGTATGAACGCAACGCTTCTGATGCTCAAATGCGACGGGTCAGCCGTCAGCATCGAAGAAGCGCTTGAAAAGCCGATTGAAACGATCTTTTCCGGTCCCGCGGCCAGTTTGATGGGTGCTGCTTACCTTTCCGGACTAAAAACATGCGCGATGATTGACATCGGCGGCACCAGCACGGATGTCGCGCTCGTTCAGGACGGTTTGCCTGAAATGGACGAATCGGGCGCTGTTGTCGGCGGCTGGTCGACGCGTGTCAAAGCGATTCGAATGGAAACGGTTGCAACGGGCGGCGACAGTCACGTTTTTTCAACAGACGATCCGAACCGCAAAATTCATCTCGGTCCGCTTCGTGTCATGCCGCTTTGCCGCGCTGCCGTTTTGTATCCCGGATTTTTGGAAAAACTGAAAAATACACGGCTTCCGCCGCGAAAAAATATTTCAGAATTCATTCTGCCTTCCGTTTTTTATGTCAAAACGGATTTCCCGCCGATTGAAATGACGACGCTTGAGGATATGGTTTATGATGTCATCGACAAAAATTTCCCCGTTTCCTGGTCGGATATGTTTGAGCGTTTGGGGAAAAAAATGCCGATGTCATCGGTTTTGGAATCTTTGGTGAAAAAAAGGCTGATTCAGCTGATCGGGTTTACGCCGACAGACGCGCTTCACGTTTTGGGTGATTATACCGAATGGGACGCTGAAGCTTCTCTTGAAGGCGCTCAAAAGCTTGATCGGCTGACACATTTATCGGCGAAAGAATTGGCGGCTTTTACAAAAACGCAAGTCGCCCGCAACATGACGTCCAGTCTGCTGGCTTATTTGGTTCCGGGAATTTCAAAACGCGATGTTGAGAAAGTGCTTTCCGGCAATTATCATACAAAATTTGCGGTGTCGGTCCCGATCGTTCTCATCGGCGCTTCATCAAAAGCGTATGCCGAAGAAATCAGGAATTTGATTCAAGCCGAAGTTTTAACGCCCGAATTTTCGGATGTCGGAAACGCGGTCGGCGCTTTGGTCGGAAACGGCGTTTACCGAACGGATATTTTGGTCAAAAAGAACGCCCGCGAAGAAGGTGACGTCCCGATTATTGATTTCATTGTTTTCCATAACGGTCAAAGTGAAACTTTTACTTCTTATCAAAACGCTTATGAAAAAGCGCTTCAAGTCGGAAATGATTATGTCATGGAAAAAATGATGGGAACGGGTCTCAAAGACAATCAGATTACGGTTTCGCACACTGAAAAAAGTCTTAAAATCGGAACGGACACGCCGTACGAGACGAAACTTTCTTTTGTCGGCGTCGGCACGTCGCGATACGATATTCAGGCCGATAAGATTCCGGATTTCGTGAAATTTATCAACCCCGAAAAGAGCAAACGAATCTGATTGATTTGTTTGTTTTTTCTTTTCATTTTCTTTTTTATTTTTTCAAAATTATGAGTTCGTTTTTCTCTTTTTTTCAATAAAATCAAGGGTCGCTTTTTCGTTGGTTTTTGAAAAATTTGTGCGGCTCGCGCGGCGGCGGCAGCTTGCTGTTGCGGGCAGCAGTAAAATACAGTTGCAGACTTGCAGGCTCGGCAGGAAGCTGACACTAAAAGACAGTTGCAAGACAGCACTTTGCCGGCACCAAAAAGCGATCCGCGATCAAGCGGTTTTATATTTTTTGTTTTGTATGGGAAGAATCCGCCAAGTCTCAATTCCCTTCGCTACGCTACGGGAATTTCAACTTGCGGTGGCGGTTTTTAAAATTTAATTAAATCTAAAACTCAATTGAAACATCGGTTTTCATCAAATTTCTTCAAACGGAACGCCTTCTTTTATCGAAATCTAAATCATTTAAGATTCGGGTTTTATCGGGCGTTCAGGTTTCAACAATTTTCTTAAAATCGGATGTTTGGATTTTATGATAAATACAAAATGAAATGGAAAAATAAACAAAATAAAAATAAAATAAAAATGCAAATAAAATGAAAATAAAAATGCAAAACAAAAAAGACAAAAAAAATTTCAGTTCATGGTCCTGATTTTGTCGATTAATCTCGTTTTTCTGAACCAAACGTTTTTAAATTTTTAACTTTTGAATCAATTTGTAATTATTTATTTTTGAGTTGCGGCAAAAAAATATTTTTAAAAATTTAAACTTTAAATTATTTTCGTCAAAATCGTGACGGGGTTCCTTCAATTAGTTTCTTTGCAAATTTATTTCGTTTCGATTCAAAACGTCAAAAATTTCTGACCGATTTTTTAATTTTACATTTTTAATAATTAAGGATATTTTTTAAAGACAATTTTTCTTTAATTTTATCTGTTTTCATTCAATGTATTGTATATTAGTAATTAGTGTATGTTTTTTGACTGTATATGTTAAATTTATTTTCTAAACATGTTAAAATTTTAAAACACTGTTGTTTATTACAACGCCTTTGTATTTTTGCATAAACCTTAATTACTATATTGGCAATTTCCATTTTGCTTAGCAGAGCAAAATTCACGATTCATTGTACTCATTGTACTCATTGTATGATTCATGTACGATTCATGTACAAGTCATGTAAAAGTCATTGTACAAGTTACAAAATCAATTTGATTGTACAAGTTACAGAATCAATAGATTGCACGAACTGCAATCAGGTTGTGTGTATTTTGTTTAAAGCAGGATGAATAAAATGTTAGACTTTAAAAAAGAAGATATTTCAGACGTCCTTATCAGATATAATGTGGCTATGGAAAAAACCATGACCCCTGATGAGGCAGCAGAGCAGCTCTATCCCAAAGACCCGCTTTACAAAGCAGTCGCTGTTGCAATCTATGACGGCGAAGAAGACGATGTTATCGAAGCACTCGACGCACTTTTGGACGCAGGCAACGACCCGCTCAAACTCATCGACGACGCACTTCTTCCGGGAATGGGAGTCGTTTCCGCTCTCTACGACCAGGGTATCATTTTCCTCCCCAACGTGATGATGTCAGCAGACGCAATGCTCGAAGGCATAGAATACTGTAAAACAAAGACCGCAGAAGTTCCCGAAGCAAAAGGAACAGTCGTCTGCCACGTCGCAGAAGGTGACGTTCACGACATCGGTAAAAACATCGTTGCAGCGCTCCTCAGAGCAGACGGTTTTGACGTCGTCGACCTCGGCCGTGACGTTCCGACCGACGAAGTGATCGCAGCAGTCGCAGAACACAAACCCGTCATGGTCACAGGCACAGCTTTGATGACAACAACCATGTACGCCTTCAAAGAAGTCAACGACAAACTCACCGAAAAAGGATTCAACGTTCCGTTCGCATGCGGCGGCGGTGCTGTTAACCAGGAATTCGTTGAAAGCTTCAGCCTCGGCGTTTACGGCGAAGAAGCAGCAGAAGCACCGAAATTCGCAAACTTCATCTTGAAGAACGGCGCAGACATCGGTAAATTAAGAGATGAATTCCACTTCCACTGAGGGGGCAAACAAAATGGCAATTAACAGATATACAAAAATGGCGTACGCAAATGCAGATGAAATGATCTTCGGTAAATGTAAGTTCCCCGTCAAAGCCGGCCTCGGCCTTGAAATCGGTGCAGGCTACACAATTCCGGAATTAAACTATGCTCCGAGACCTCAGGCAAGTGTCTCCAAAGAAGCACTCGTTAAAGAATACGAAAGAATTACAAAAGACGCAATGGCAAGACTTGTTCAGATCGGCGCACCCGCAGTCGTTCTCGAAACAGAACACGTCCAGCAGCTCACTGTCAAGCCGGATGTCGGCGCAGAAGTGGCACACGTCCAGAAGTCCATCATGGAAGAATACCATGAAGAATACGGTATCAAATGCGCTCTCAGACACACAATCGCTGACTTGAGAGAAGACCGTGAATATTTAGCGCTCCGCTCCAAGGCCCCCGAGATTTTGGAATCCTTCGACCAGTGCGCCGCACAGGGTGCTGACCTTTTGTCCATTGAATCAATGGGCGGAAAGGAAGTTTTCGACTACTCCATCGTTCGTGACGACACAGCAGGCGTCCTTTTCTCAATCGGCGTCCTCGGTACAAACGACATGGACTTCCTCTGGCAGCAAATCGCTGATGTCGCAAAGAAGAACAACGTTGTTCCGGCAGGCGACACAGACTGTTCACAGGCAAACACCGCAATGTTCATCGCAGGCGGTCTCCTTGACAAAAACCTCGCTCACACAACGGCAATCGTTGCACGCTGTATTTCCGCCGCAAGAACACTTGCAGCATACGAAGCAGGCGCAACCGGTCCGGGTAAAGACTGCGGTTACGAACACTCAATCATTAAAGGCATCGCCGGTATCCCGATCTCACAGGAAGGCAAATCATCCACATGCGCTCACTCCGACGTTATGGGCAACCTTGCAATGCAGATCTGTGACTTGTGGTCCAACGAATCTGTCGAATACCACGGCGAATTCGGCGGTACAACTGTTCAGGTTTGGGTCGAAACCCTCGCTTACGACTGTGCTCTCATGAACACTGCTCTTAAGACAGGCAACGAAAAAGTCCTCAGAGACTTGCTCACCCTCTCCGACAAATACAGAGACCCCCAGGGCTACGTTCTTGCATACGACAACGCCTACCGTGTCGGTGAAGCAATTGCCGCAAACGGCAGCGACCCGTACCTCAGATCCAAAGCAGCAGCAGAAGTTTGCTGCCAGATCGTTCAGGAAGGTATTGACAGCGGTAAGCTCATTCTCACAAAGTTCGAAACAAACGCCTTGAACAAGATCAAGACAGACCTTGCAGCACTCCCGACCGAGAGCGCAAAGTTCATCGAACAGTGCATGGACAAGTACACCAAGGAAGTTCCGGTTTTCAAGACCGAAAACTACAGCTTGTAAATTTAATTAATCATAAAAATAAGAAAAAGAACAAAGTTTCGACTTTGTTTAATCGCGGGCGGAATTTTTCCGTCCGTTTTCGTTTTTTTACTTTTCGTTTTTTACTTTTTGTTTTTTACTTTTTGTTTTTTACTTTTTGTTTTTTACTTTTCGTTTTTACTTTTTGTTTTTTATAGTTTTTTTGTGTTTTACTTTTATAATTTTTTTTACATTTTGTTTTTTATAATTTTTTTGCTTTTAATTTTTTTATTTTCATCTTTTTCCATATTTAATTAATTATAATTTTTTATATTTGTCATTTTGAATTTTTCAATGGTTCTATTTTTATATAATAATACTCATTTGTCATAAAAATAAATTCTACAGATCATTCAATAATCTGTTTAAGTGATTTATCAGTTTTCTATATTTTAAATTGGGGTTGAATAATTATGTTATCTGCTATTTTGAAAAAAGGGATTGGGCGGAAGAAATCTGTTCTCTTCTTTTCAATGATCGTATCGTTTTTGATTTCTGTTTTTACGCCGAAAATCGTGTCGACGCTACCTGGTAATTCTTCCTATGGGGGGGGGGCTGCCGGTTATGGGGGGACACTCATGAAAACAACGGCAAAAAAACTTATTTTTATTTGTTTGCTTGTGTTTATGCTGCTTGTGTTTGTTCCGAGCACGGCGGTTGCTGACACGGTAACTCTTCCGGTTGAGGCTTATAATTATACTAATAATTCTAATGGCACAGTTACAATAAAATGTATTAATGCTACATGGTATGCTAATGAATTTGGAAGCAACATTACACCCGCTGATCTTAATCTCGTTATTCCGGATGAGATTGACGGCAAAAAGGTTGTGGCAATCGGAATCCGTGCTTTTACCAAAAATTACGGGTCTGAAAACGGTTGGCCTACTGGGCGGAGATCGTATGATGTGGTAAGTGTTGACTTTTCTCAAACGACTGCTCTTGAAGAAATCGGAGACTCTGCTTTTGCCTCGCAAACCAATTTGACATCGATCTCGCTTCCCAACACAGTAACCAAGGTTGGTAATTCCTCATTCTACGGCTTAAAAGAAATTACATTATCTAATAATCTTACTTATATCGGTACATCTGCTTTTTCTTCCAGCGGTTTTGTTGATTCAACTTTTGTGCGTGTAAACGGCGGCGATCCGAATGCAATTTTTGAACTGCCAAACACTATTGAAACGATAGGAGAAAGAGCGTTTTATAATTTCTTTCCAAATAGCACGGGAGAGCTGTCTTTTAAGATTCCGGCATCAGTTACAACTATCGGAAGGCAAGCGTTCTATAACGCAAATCTTCTGAACGGTACTATAATTACAGTGGAAGGAAGCGGTTCATATTCAGGCTTCAATGCAACGGCATTTAATATCACCGGCAGTACAACAAGTGCAACGAATGCGCTTGCTATCATTTTTCCGTCAATGGAAGATTGTAACAATTTTTCATCTAAATCCGGAATAGGCAACTTTAAAAACTCATGTACTTATGTGGTAGATGTCAATTTTTTCGATCAATCGTCAAATCCTTTGTTATCTGAAGAAAAAGTCAATAACAAATCCATAAAATTAGTTAAAAATTCATACGGTGTTTGGGGCACAGACGACACATATACTCTGCCATCCACAACCGGTTTTACCGCTGAAAACGGACACGCCCCCAACTGGGTGTATGAGGGAACAGTCATACCCGTCACAATAAATGATAAAATTGCTATCACGGGCACCTTTGTTAATGTCGTTCCCGGGATGTCTCCTATAGACCCTGTTTCTGTGAAAGGCACAGTGAATGGTGTGGTTGTCACAGAGGGTTCTAAAACCCCGGGTTGGCATTCTTTTGATCTCTCTGTTCCGGACGTTTACTCCCCTGCCCCTACAATCGGCGTTGAAATAACTCACCCGCTTTATTCCAGTGATAACAGTTCGACAGATAGCTCCGGCGGTTATGTCATCTTTTATACTAAATGGTTTGATATTAAAGGATCGACGGAAGGACCCCGCAGTTATCCTACGGCGGAATATCCCTTTAAGTACTATAATACTACGGATCATTCTATCAGTATCCGCAGTGCTTCCGATTTAAGAAACGGGATCGGCGACCGTTATGAAATAATCATATACGGTCTATACGTTAACGGCTCGAACAGCTCGGATCGAACCAAGTTTTATCAATCTATGTCCAGTGAGATTAGCTTTAACGGAGTGAACAATTCTAATATAACTGACTCTACGACCTTTACTCTTCTTGTCGGTAACTATGTGCCTATTACGATTACTTATGATTTAAGCGGCGGCAATGTCAGCGGCAGCGGATCCGATATCGTATGGTCGGATGTGACTGCTTCAACATTGGGCGGACACGGCACCGTTCCTGTGCCGACAAAAGACGGATACATATTGACCGGTTGGGTGGACAACACCTCAACAAGTACAGTGATTGCGCCTGGGGATATGGCAGATGAGGCAGTCACAGTTACAAAAACTTACACAGCACAATGGCAGATTGATATCACATTTGATCTAAACGGCGGCAATGTCGGCGGTGACACATCCGCTATCGTGCGGGAAAATGTGACATACGGGGCACTTTTGAATACAATCAATATTCCTGCACCGACACGAGACGGGTATGTATTAACAGGCTGGAAGGACAATACCACAAATGCAATAATTACACCCGATGCTAATGGAATTCAGATCATTGGAACAAAAACTTACACCGCGCAGTGGGCACCCAAACCTGAAATTGTCAGTGTCAGTCCCGAAGGCGACAACGGCGGTTCCGGTTATCCGATTACAACGAATACTGTCACGATTGTCTTTGACATTGAAATGAATACAAGCCATTTCGGAACCGTTGTTTTGGATAACGGCGCAATTTTGGCAAACGGTGTTTGGAGCAACGGCAATCAAACAATCACTTATGATTTGTCTAATTTGACTTATTCAAAAACTTACAGTTATTCAGTTTCAGGCTTTAAATCTTCAGATGAAGCTGTGATGGATGCTTCAATGGATGAATATAATTTCACGACAGAAGCGGCACCATCGGAACCTCAAATTGTCAGTGTCAGTCCAAACGGAACAGGTATTCTTGTATCTTCAAATCTTGTGACAATTGTCTTTGACAGGGAGATGAATATAACCCATTTCGGAACTGTTACTTTAGATAACGGCGCAATTTTGGAAAACGGTGCTTGGAACGCCGATAAAAAGACCCTCAATTATACTTTGTCTAATTTGACTTATTCGACGACTTATAACTTTACAATTAAGGATTTCAACTCCTCAAGTGATGTTGTAATGGTTAATTCAATTGATGAACATGATTTCACGACAGAAGCAGCACCGAAACCCCAAATTTCCAGTGTCAGCCCGACCGGAACCGGCATTTCTGTAACTTCAAGTCTTGTGACAATTGTCTTTGATATGGAAATGAATACAAGTCATTTCGGAACCGTTGTTTTGGATAACGGCGCAATTTTGGAAAACGGTGCTTGGAACGCCGATAAAAAGACTCTCAATTATACTTTGAGCAATTTGACTTATTCAACGACTTACAATTATTCAATTTCAGGCTTTAAATCTGCATACGATGTTGAAATGGATAGCTCAATCAATGTTTATGATTTTACCACCATTGACCGACCTTCAATTACTGTTGTTGCGCCTGTCGGTGATAATTCCGGTTCGGGATTCCCGATTACAACTGACAAAGTTTCTGTTACGTTTAACAAGGAAATGAATGCAAGCAGCAATCATCCCGGGACTGTTACTTTAGATAACGGCGCCGTTTTGACAAGCGGTGTTTGGAGCAACGGCAATCAAACAATCACTTATGATTTGTCCAATTTGACTTATTCAAAAACTTATAATTATACAATTAGGGACTTTGAATCGGTTGAAGGCGGCGCCATTTCGGATTCAATTAATGTTTATGATTTCACGACAGAAGCAGCACCGAAACCCCAAATTTCCAGTGTCAGCCCGACCGGAACCGGCATTTCTGTAACTTCAAGTCTTGTGACAATTGTCTTTGACATGGAAATGAATATAACCCATTTCGGAACCGTTGTTTTGGATAACGGCGCAATTTTGGAAAACGGTGCTTGGAACGCCGATAAAAAGACTCTCAATTATACTTTGAGCAATTTGACTTATTCGGAAACTTACAACTATTCAATTTCAGGCTTTAAATCTGCATACGATGTTGAAATGGATAGCTCAATCAATGTTTATGATTTTACCACCATTGACCGACCTTCAATTACTGTTGTTGCGCCTGTCGGTGATAATTCCGGTTCGGGATTCCCGATTACAACTGACAAAGTTTCTGTTACGTTTAACAAGGAAATGAATGCAAGCAGCAATCATCCCGGGACTGTTACTTTAGATAACGGCGCCGTTTTGACAAGCGGTGTTTGGAGCAACGGCAATCAAACAATCACTTATGATTTGTCCAATTTGACTTATTCAAAAACTTATAATTATACAATTAGGGACTTTGAATCGGTTGAAGGCGGCGCCATTTCGGATTCAATTAATGTTTATGATTTCACGACAGAAGCAGCACCGAAACCCCAAATTTCCAGTGTCAGCCCGACCGGAACCGGCATTTCTGTAACTTCAAGTCTTGTGACAATTGTCTTTGATATGGAAATGAATATAACCCATTTCGGAACCGTTGTTTTGGATAACGGCGCAATTTTGGAAAACGGTGATTGGAACGCCGATAAAAAGACTCTCAATTATACTTTGAGCAATTTGACTTATTCGGAAACTTACAACTATTCAATTTCAGGCTTTAAATCCAAATATGATGCTGAAATGGATAGCTCAATCAATGTTTATGATTTTACCACCATTGACCGACCTTCAATTACTGCTGTTACGCCTGTCGGTGATAATTCCGGTTCGGGATTCCCGATTACAACTGACAAAGTTTCTGTTACGTTTAACAAGGAAATGAATGCAAGCAGCAATCATCCCGGAACTGTTACTTTAGATAACGGCGCCGTTTTGGCAAACGGTGTTTGGAGCAACGGCAATCAAACAATCACTTATGATTTGTCCAATTTGACTTATTCAAAAACTTATAATTATACAATAAAAGATTTTGAATCGGTTGAAGGCGGCGTCATTTCGGATTCAATTAATGTTTATGATTTCACGACCGAAGCAGCGCCCAAGCCCGAAATTGACACAATCACTCCCGAAGGCGACAATGGCGGATCGGGTCATTCGATTACAACGAATACTGTCACGATTGTCTTTGATATGGAAATGAACACAAGTCAGTTGGGAGCTATTACTTTAGATAACGGCGCAATTTTGACAGGCGGTACATGGAACGCTGATAAAAAGACCCTTAATTATACTTTGTCCAATTTGACTTATTTGGAAACTTACAACTATTCAATTTCAGGCTTTAAATCCAAATATGATGCTGAAATGGATCTCAATACAACATATTGGTTTGAAACCGAACCCGATACACACAAACCGTATATTGTCAAAGTCATTCCGAACGGAACCGGCATATCAGTCACAACCGATAAAGTGCTTATTACGTTTAATGAAAAAATGAATCAGGTTGTTACCGGAACCGTTGAATTGGACAACAGTGTCGTATTGGACGTTCCGGGCATTTGGCTCAACGACACGACAATCGAATATACAATTTCATCCGATTTGGATTATTCAACGACTTACAACTACACGATAAAAGATTTTGAAGATTCAGCCGGAAATAAGATGGATGATTCGATCAATGTCTTTTGGTTTACAACCGTTAACAAAGGAGGAAGCAGCGGCGGTGGCGGCGGCAGCGGCGGAGGAACTGTTGTTGATGACCAGGAAGAGCCTGAAGAAGACTCCGGATCCGGAGGAAGCGATGACAGCGGCCAGGGCGGAAGTCAAATGGGCGGATTTGAAGAAGATGAAGAGGTGCAGCCTGTCATCATTCTCACATTCATGATTGCAATTGCATTCTTCTGTTACCGCATGAATATGGAAAAGCGTGATGATGAGGATGAAATTATTCTTCGTCAGGCACACAATTTGTTTTAATTTTTTAAAATTTTTAATTTTTTTTAAATTTGTTTAAATTTTTAAAATGAAACGATGCCGAAAAAAGTCTGAAGCATCGTCTTTTTTCTTTTTCATTTTTATTTCATTTTTATTTCATTTTTATTTCATTTTTATTTCATTTTTATTTTAATCAGTAGTTTTATATACGACGGTACATTTGCTTTTGATGTTTGTTTTTGTTTTTTCTTTTGATCTTTGAGATCTTTTTTTCTTTTGAACAAATAATTTACTTTGGTGACAGTTATGAGTGAGATGAAATCAAATACGGCAGGAGATATTCTCGGAACGGAAGACGTTAAAAAATTATTGATGAAATTTGCCGTTCCCAGTGTTATTGCAATGCTTGTCGGCGCTCTTTACAATATTGTCGACCAGATTTTCATCGGACAAAGCGTCGGAATGCTTGGAAACGCGGCAACAAATGTGGCTTTTCCGCTCGTGACGATCGCAACGGCGCTCGGGCTTTTGTTCGGTGTCGGCGGCGCTTCAAATTTCAATCTTTATCTCGGGTCGGGAAACAGAGAACGCGCGAAAAAAGTGATCGGAAACTCTCTTTTTTTGCTGACGGCGTCGGGCTTGATTATGCTTGTCGTCATTCATATGTTTTTAGATCCGCTCATCAATTTGTTCGGCGCGACCGAATCTGTTTATCCGCTGGCGCTTGAATATATTTCGATTACGTCTTACGGCATTTTGTTTTTGATTTTCTCGACCGGCGCAAGCGCTATGATCCGCGCCGACGGCAGCCCGAAATATTCCATGTATTGTCTTTTGGTCGGCGCTGTTTTAAACGTCATTTTGGACGCGCTTTTCATCTTCGGTTTTGATATGGGAATTGCAGGCGCCGCTTGGGCAACCGTTATCAGTCAAATAGTTTCTTGTGTGATGGCAGCCGTTTATTTCTTTAAAATGAAATCGATTTCGCTGGAGAAAAATGATTTTGTTTTAAAAGGAAGCATTGTCAAACCGATTTTTTACCTCGGCGCTTCCAGTTTTTTGAATCAAATCGCGATGATGGCCGTTCAGATTATTTTGAACAACACGGCAACTTATTACGGCGCCATGTCGATTTACGGCAGCGAAATTCCGCTTGCGGTCGCCGGCGTCATCTCTAAAGTCAGTATGATTTTCATTTCAATCATTATCGGCATTTCCCAAGGCGGGCAGCCGATTGCCGGATACAATTACGGCGCGAAAAATTACGGGCGCGTCAAAGAAGTTTTTAAACTCGTCGTCGGCATTTCGCTTGTCATTTCAGTTCTTTCATTCCTCAGCTTCCAGCTTTTCCCGCTTCAAATCATCAAAATATTCGGTGACGGCAGCGAACTTTATTTTGATTTCGCCGTTCGATTCTGTCGGATTTTCCTCTTGATGATGATTGTCGTCGGCATTCAGCCGGCTTCTTCCATTCTTTTTACCGCGATCGGTAAGTCTTCTAAAGGCATTTTCCTCGCAATGATACGCCAAGTGATTCTGTTGATTCCGCTCCTGCTGATTCTGCCGATTTATTTCGGCATCGACGGCATTTTGTACGCGGGCCCGATTTCAGACGGCATCGCGGCAGCAGTTGCCTTTTTCTTCGTTTATCGTGAAATGAAAGAATTGACGAGGCTTGAAAAAGAAGAGAATTTGAAAAGAGAAGAAGCGGCAATCGGCTGATTCTTTTTTTATTTTTTTTGTTTTTGTTTTTGTTTTTCAATTTTATTTTTTAATTTTTTTGTGTTTTCTTCTTCTTTTATTAACTTTTGCATTTTGAAAAAATCAAACAATTTATATTTTATTACAAAGTTCAGACATTTATGAGTTATATATATGATTTCGAACCGCAGACAGAAACAGAAATTAGAGTTGTCCGAGAAAAAAATCAGGCGCCTGATTTTCTGTATTCTCTTGTACCGTACTACAAAAGAAAAGACTTAACTTCAGGGGAAAAAGTTGAGATCGGCAATTATCAGGATATTCATCCTTGGAATGTCCAAAAAGATTGGAGCATTCCGATTCCCGAGAGTTGGAAAGAAAAAAGAGATTGCTACGTCTTAAATTCGTTTTCTCGTTTTCCGGATTTTTCTCAATCATTATCTGCCGGCGAAATAAAAATAATTTCGGATCGCACACTAAAAATCGACAGCGCAATTGGTAAGAGTCGATGGAAAGATGAAAGATTTATTTATCGAGGTGTTTTTGATGACAGTTGGCTTTTAAATCCTTCTGTCGGTTCCATATTTACTGAAAAAGCATTCGGCAGTTTCAGTTTAGCACCTCATCAAGCTTATAATTATATGAATCCTGAATTTCCGATTTTGTTTCAGCTTAGATTAACCAAAGGAATGAATGCTTTGTATATTGATGACACTGAATATGAAATTCTGCGCCCGAGAAACTCTATTTATGAAATCATTAAAATTTTCAAAGAGAAAAGACAAATAACACCAAATTTATATCGTGAAGTTTTAATCTATAATATTGAAGAAGTAAAAACAGAGGAGGAATAATAAGTGCGTTTTGAAACATTTGATGAGATTTTTACTTATGTCGGGATAGCTCCCGAACACACGCCCGAAGAAAAAGAACGAATCAAAAAAACGTTGGAAGCTGCCCACTGTGATTTATTGTAGAGTGATGAACGAATCCGATTAGGAATTCGATTCGACGGCTCTAAAATTTAATTTTTTAATTTTTATTTTTTCAAATATTTTCTTTTTCAATTTTCTCAAATATTTTCTTTTTCAGTTTTTCTTAATTTCCTTTTCTTTCATTTTTATTCTTCAACAAGATTTTTTTCAATCTTTTTTCCAAACACTTTATATCGCGGACGAATCCAAAGCAAAACCCGCGCAATAATCGTTAAAATCGGCAGCTCGATCAACGGGCCGATCACTAATACAAGCGCAATCAGCGGATGATTCGGAAACGCCGAAACGGCAATTGCAAGCGACAGCGGCGAATTTCTGGCAAGCGTTGTCAGATTTAAAGTGGTCGTATCTTCGTAAGACATTTTCAGCGCTCTTCCGACAAGCTGAACGCCGATGAAATTGACGGCAAAGAAAAGAATCACCGGAATCAGCATGATTAGCAGAAGCTGCGGGTTTTGAAGCAGCAGGCGCCCTTGGGACGCGAACATGGCGATGATTGCCAAATTCAAAAAGACGAATTGCATGTTGTCGTTGTGAACGAGAATCTTTTCTTCGAGGTTTTTTTCGCCGAATTTTTTGACATAGAGATATCTGAAAAGATTGGCAAAGAGAAACGGAATCAGAAGGACGATCAAAATGCTTTTGAGAAGCGTCATCACTTCGATATCGACGACGCTGCCCGCAAAAATCAAAAGGTATACCGGCAGGAGAATGATTTGAAGAATCAAATTAAGCGGCAGCTGCGCGGCGCCGAGGCTGACATTTCCTTTTGCCATGTCCGTAAAAAGAAGATACCAATCCGTACACGGCGTCACCATCAGCATCAGAAATCCGATTTGCAGATCCGGTTCGCCGTGAAGAAAAACGGACGCCAAAAACCAAGCGAAAAGCGGCGTCCAAATGAAATTGATCAAAACAGTCAGCGCTGCAAAGCGCGTGTTTTTGAATGAATTTTTCAAGCCGGTCAAATCGACTTGAAGAAAAACGCCGAAAAGCATAATCATTAAAAACGGCTCGATCAAATAAGCGGAATAATTGCTGATGAAATCGATTTGACCGAGAAGAATGCCGACGGCAACACAAATTAAAATAATAACGGAACGAAGATTGTTGTTGATTTTCTCACACGCCTGTGTTTCCCATTGTCCGTTTTTAGCAGATTTCAAACATTATTTATCGGCGGTTTGTTATATATTCGTTTTTCTTTGTTTTTGTTTTTTATTTCTATTTCTTATTCAATTAAATATGAATATTCTTTTTCTTTTTTTAAAAAACGCAATCGTCGTTTTGATTCTTTTTTAAAATTTGTGCGGCTCGCGCGGGCGGCGGCAGCTGCTGCCTGCAACAACAAACGGAAACCTGAATCCAAGCGGAAACAGAAACCTGAAGGTAGCAGCAGCAAACAGAAACCTGATTGGCAACAGTAACCGGAAAACTGGAGGTAGCAGCGGCACGTTCGTGAATGCGAACGGATTACTAAAAAAAGAGCAGATGCAGGCGGAAACGGAGACCGCCACAATGGAAGCAACAGTAAAAGACAGTTGCAAGGAAGAACTTTGCCGGCACCGAAAAGCAATCCATGCTTGACGGTTTTGAATGTTTCGTTTCGTATGGGAAGAATCCGCCAAGTCTCGTTTCCTCGCTGCGCTCGGAAACTCAACTTGCGGGGACGGTTTTTGAAATTTAATTCAATTTAAAATTCAATTGAAACATCGTCTTTCATCAATCTTCTTCAAATAAGGAACGCCTTCTATTCATGAAAATATAAGCATTTATTTAGGGTTTTATCGGGCGTTCAGGTTCGCCGACTTTTGAATATTGGATGTTTGGGTTTCAGTGATTATTATCCAATAAATATCTATTAATCCAGTAAATATCCAATCTTTTTCTTTCAGTCGTTTTGACAAAAATAAAACAAAATATTTATAATCGCTTTGTCATTTTCTATGTGTACTGTTAATTTACAATTACCCGTCCGTAACAATTAATAATCTAAAAGTTATAAGGGTATTTGACAATTTTTTTGAAGGATTGAAATACATGACACTCAAAGAGAATTTACTCAAAGCCTTAAATGGCGAAGCTGTTGAAAAGACTCCCTGTGTTTCCGTGACACAGACCGGTACTGTTGAATTAATGGACGCTGTCAATGCACCGTGGCCCGAATCTCAAGCCGATGCCAAGATGATGGCAGACCTCGCAATCGCAGGACATGAAATCGCAGGCCTTGAAGCCGTCCGTGTTCCGTACTGTTTGACAGTTCTTGCCGAAGCAATGGGCTGTGAAATCAACATGGGCACAAAGAACAGACAACCCTCTGTTATCGCTCACCCGTACGAGAAACCCGAAATGCTCGACGCAGCAACCAAGCCGGACTTAAAATCCACAGGCAGAATCCCCGCCGTCATCGAAGCAATTAAAGACATCCGCGCAAGAGTCGGCCCCGACGTCCCGATCATCGGCGGCATGGAAGGCCCGATCACACTCGCCTCTGACCTTGTCAGTGTTAAATCTTATATGAAATGGTCCATCAAAAACCCCGACGCACTCGCAAGAGCAAACGCATTCGCAAACGAAGCGGCAATCGAATACGCAAACTTGATGGTTGAAGCAGGCGCAGACGTTATCTGTATCGCCGACCCCGTTTCTTCCCCCGACTTAATGAGCCCGCAGGACTTCCATGAAAAACTCATGGGCACAATCACAGAATTCGCCGACAAAGTCAACGCACCCGTTGTTCTCCACGTCTGCGGTAATGTGACAGCAATCCTCAACGACATGGCCGACTGCCACTGCAAAGGTCTCAGTGTCGAAGAAAAAGTTGAAGACGTCAAAGGCGCTGTTGAAATGACCAAAGGACGCGCCGTCATGATCGGTAACATCTCAAGCCCCTTCGTTCTTTTGAGCGGCGATGAAGCAAAAGTCACCGAAGCCGTCAACCACGCGCTTGACGCAGGCATTGCAGTTCTCGCACCCGGCTGCGGTATCGCACCGATGACACCCACGGCAAACATTAAAGCAATGGTTGCTGCAAGAGACAAATACTTCCAGTAATTTGTTTCATTTTTTAAATTTATTTTTTAAAATGAGAGAAAAGGCGTTTTGCCTTTTCCAACTTTCTTTTTTATTCCGTTTTTCAATTTTAGTTTTAATTTGATGATAATATATAATCTGAAAAAGTTTTTTCCGGAAGCATCTGTTTCTTTTGAATCATATTTTCCCAAATTTGGTTGCCTTGCATTTCACTGATTATTCCGTTTTTCATCATTTCATATAATATGTCTGCAGTGGTTCGATTAATGAGATTATATTTTTTTAAATAATAGGTGATATCTTTTAAATTGTTACTTGCAGTCATACCATGACAACATTTTGCAAATGCAAGGACGGATGCTTCTCCGGATCCTATTTTTATTTTCTTCTTTTTTGTTAATTCAATATATAATGCACACTCAGGGGTTCCAATCGTCAAAGTTTCAATCTTTATATTGTTTGATTGATGAAGCATATCGACCGCGTTTTTCAAATGCGGCACATTCGGATGGGATAACTCAATATAAACTTTATCCGGAAGAATGATTTTATTAAAATGCTATATTAGGAGACTTTGTTCATTTACCCACAAAAAAGAGGAAATGCAGTCCGTATCAAAAAAGATATCAGTCAAATATTTCACTCTCCTGTTGTGTTTCATCTGTTTCCGCTATTTGGTCATATCGAAATGCATCATTTAAAAGCTCTTTATATTTTCCAGCCGAGACGATCTCTTTTTCTCTTACTTCTTCGACTTTTTTTATGTAATTGCCTGCGGTATAATATTTTTGTTTTTCTGTATTCGGACAGTACAATAAATCCTCATATCCCAGACTTCTTGCAAAAGATTTAACATTTGATTCTAATTTTTCTCGGTTTTCTATATTATACTCATTTTGAAGGCGGGTGAGTATTGCTTTACGACTCATCTTAAAATATTGTTCTATTTTTACAACATCTTCCGGCATTAATGTGTTATTTTTTGGAGTTATTGTTTTTTCAATATATTCTTTTAAAGAGTTTTCAGGTGCTAAAAAATAAGATGCAAAAATATCTGCTTCTTTTTCAGACTCGGTTTTTTGTTCCCAATCCATATTTTCGCAAATTACCAAATCCTCTTCTTTTACAAATAAATGGTATAGTTCGTGAGCTGCAGTAAAATGCTGCCTGCCCAAAGTATTTGCTGAATTGATTACAATTAATTTTTCAATTCCAATTTTTACAGACATGCCACTTATATTATTTGAAAACGGATAAAAAATCAAAGTAAAATTCTCTGAATTTTCAATCAGTGAAAATATATCATCAATTGGAGCCGTCAAGCTAATGTTTAATTTTTCTCTTAATTTTACGGCATCAGAATTCAATTCAGAATTCTGTTTCATATTTCCTAACCATTGATTCATTTGGTCCAAATTTAATGCAATTTTATTAATCTTTGAAATCGCAACTAAATCTGCCGTTCCCAGATTTGAGGCCCTGAATGCAATTTTAATCGAATTTGTATTTTGTTTTTCTTCAACTATATCTAATATATCACATCCAAAAAGATTGCATGCATTTTCAAGCAAAATAACACTGAAGTTTTCTTTTCCTGATTCTCTTTGGCGAAGATATTCTTGTTCAACACCTAAAAAATCGGCAAATTGTTTTTCTGTTAATCCCAACAATTCACGGCGATGTTTTACTTTTTTTCCGATGATAATTGACTCTTCCATACATTTCTCTCCAAAATCTTTGAGTACAATTCAAAATATCGGGTATAGTTATATACATTTTTAATTTTTCAAAGAAGTATCTATCTCTAAAATATTTTAATCATAATATTCCATAAAATATTCAAAAACGATTTCTTGCGTTACTCATTTCATTTATAATATTTCCCGGTACACTCTTTCACGGAAATTTCAATCACGCCTGTCCCTTTAATCGAATTCCCGAACGGCAAACCGGATAAAATCGGCGTATATTTTTCAACGATTTTATTCAAAACATCTTCTTTGGCTTTTTCATCTTCAACCATTTTTGCCGTTCCCGTGATGATGACACTTTTGTACTGCGTGTTGACATCACAGGGCGAATTGTCGTCCGGCATAATGAGTGTTTCAAAGCGTTCGATTTCAAAACAAACATTCGGATTCGCGGCGATATTGTCCAATTTTTGTCCGCGGATCAAACCGTGAATGTAAATTTTCTGATTGTCGTAAACGAAGTGAACCGGCGTGATGTACGGAAATCTGTTTGTTCCCGCGGTTGCCAATCTTCCGACGCCTTCCTCTTTCAAAAGCAAATTGATTTCATCTTTGCTCAACTGATGTGTTTTCATTCGACTCTGCATGACTGTTCCCTCTCTTCTGTCAATTTATTTTGCTGAATTTATTTATTGATTTTATTGTTGTTGATTTTTTGAAATTTACTGAAATTATAAGACGATCGGTTTTTTCGATTCGCCTTTGATAATTTGTTTCTCAAATGTCAAATTTTTCATTGACATTAAAACGCTCACGGATTCATCAATAATTTCTTCAAGTTTATCCTTTTTGACGTTTGTCACCGCCGCCAAAAAACGAAGTTCATAATTGCCGTCGTTGACTGTTTTTTCCTGCTTGATGTATTCCGCTTCGATTTGTCTGTCGTCGGCGCCGGCCGTTTGACTGACTTTCACGAGCGTGTCATTGACTTTGACAGCCATTTTAATGTGGCCGACAAAAGAAGGATTCACTTTTGAAACTTCCATTCCGACCATTTTGATGATATTTTCAAGCAGTGTTCCTGCTCTTTTCACCGTCAGCGTGCCCGATACTTTGTATAATCCTGAATAAGTGCTCACGTTTGAAATTTCAATCGAATTCAAATTTTCCGTCACTTTCGCCTTCGGCTCGCCCGACGTATCAATCAGACTGACCGTTTCTTCACTTTCGCGCATCATCAATTCATACAGTTTGTCAATCGCTTCATCATTTTTTGCAGACATCCGCATCGTATAAGCGTCGGGATTCATTTCTTTCAAAAACGTTTCCATGTTTTCGATTTTTTCTTCATCGGCAAGATCGACTTTGTTGATTCCGATGATTTCTGCTTCTCTCAATTGCTGTTCGACAAATTTCGGAATCTGATCGATTTCCGTTTTCAATCGGGTCACGTCAACGAGCGTCACGACGGGCGCAAATGACATCATCACGTTCATGTGTAAAAGTTCGTCGCGAATCTGGCTCGGAAAAGAAAGTCCGGTCGGCTCCATAATTAAAATGTCGGGATTATGAATGTCCGCAATTTCTGAAACCGTAACTCTGAGACTGAAAATAAGAGAACAGCAAATGCAGCCGTTGGTCAATTCTTTGGAAGGAATTCCTGCCGTTTCAAGCGTTTCGCCGTCGATTCCGATTTCTCCGACTTCATTGACGATCAAAGCCACTTTTTTGCCGTCGGCTGTCAGCCTGTCAATCAGTTTTAAAACAGTTGTCGTTTTTCCGCTTCCTAAAAATCCGCCGATTAAAAAAACTCTCATATTTTTGTCTCTAATTATTTTTCTCTACTTTTTTCGTTTGCAAAACAGAATGATAATACTTGTTCAATGAACGACTTTGAAATATAAAAGTTATAGCTCTTTTCAATATCTGTTTCTTCCATTGTCGAAAATAAAAATCCCGTCTCAATTTTTTGTTTTATTTTTTTAAATTCGCTTCTCTTTTTGTTTTATTTTTTAAAAATTTGTGCGGCTCGCGCGGGCGGCGGCGTGCTGCTGCCGGTAACGGGCGGCAGCTTGCCGGCAACAGCAACACAAACCTGAGTGGCAGCGGAAACAGAAATCTGCAGGTAGCAGCGGCACGTTCGCGAATGCGAACGGATTACTAAAAAAAGAGCAGATGCACGCAGCAAACGCAAACCTGACTCGCAGCGGCAACATTAAAAGACAGTTGCAGACTTGCAAACTCAGCCGGAAGTTGACAGTAAAAGACAGTTGCAAGAAAACACTTTGCCGGAGCCGGAAAGCAATTCACAATCAGCGGTTTTGAACTTTTCGTTTCGTATGGAAAGAATCCGCCAAGTCTCGTTTCCTCGCTCCGCTCGGAAACTCAACTTGCGGGGACGGTTCTTGGTCTTTTTATTTACAATTATTTTTCAATTGAAACATCATCTTTCATCAAAATAATTCAAAAACGGAACGCCTTCTTTTATCCAAAATCTAAAAATTTAAGATGAGGGTTTTATCGGGCGTTCAGGTTCACCGATTTTGAAAATTGGATGTTTAGGTTTATCCAAAAATAAAACGAAAAACGAGGTCGTGTTTGAAAATCAAAATAAAAATGGTGCAATTCGCGCGCGGCGCACCGAACAAAAAAATGAAAAGAAGCAAATGAAACGAAAAAATGAAAAAAGAAATAAAAAAAAGAGAAAAATGAAAAAAGAGAAAAATGAATTGAAAAAATAATTTTTATTTGCCGAACCAGCCCAACACTTTTCTCTTTATCTTTTTGAATTTGAATTTCAAATACGGAATCGGCGGCGATCTTGTTTTCTTTATATTCGTTTCTTTTTCGAATGTCAGCTTTTTCGACGTCAAAAACAGATTCATATTTCGGTCAACGATTTCCTCCATTTTGTCCAATTTTACATTTGTCGCAGACACCAAAAACCGAAGTTCATACTTCCCGTTATTTTCAATCTTTTCCTGCTGAATGTATTCCGCCTCGACTTTTTTGACATCATCCGTTCCCGCCGTTTGACTGACTTTAACAAGCGTGTCATCGACTTTCATGGACATTTTTATATGGCCGACAAAAGAAGGATTGATTTGCGAAATTTCCATCCCGACAACACCGACAATATTTTCAAGCAAAGTGCCCGCGTTTTTCACGGTCAGCTCACCCGTTATATTGTACATTCCCGAATATCGCGTCACATTTGAAAGCTCAATCGAATTCAATTTCTCCGTCACTCTCGTTTTCGGCCGCCCCGTCGTGTCGATTTTGGTGATGTTTTCTTCACCTTCGCGTATGATCAAATCATAAATTTTGTTGACACCTGAATCATCATTTGCCGCCGACATCCGCATCGTATAAACATCCGGATATTTCTTTTCCAAAAGCGCTTCAATGCTTTTGATTCTCTCTTCATCGACAAGATCGATTTTATTGATTGCAATAATTTCCGATTCATTCAATTGCGATTCAATAAAATTCGGAATCTGATCCATCTCCGCCGCGAATCGAGAAGCGTCAATGAGCGCGACAACCGGCGCAAACGACATCATCAAATTCATATCCAGCAGTTCGTCACGAATCTGGTTCGGAAAAGACAAGCCGGTCGGCTCAATAATCAAAATGTCGGGATTATAATTTTTAACGATTTCCGTTACCGTGATCCTGAGATTGATCACAAGAGTACAGCAAATACATCCGCCCGTCAATTCTTTTGAAGGAATCCCGTCTGTTTCAAGAATCGCGCCGTCAATGCCGATTTCACCAACCTCGTTGACAATCATCGCAACTTTTTTGCCGTCAGCGACTAATTTGTTAATGATTTTTAGAATAACCGTCGTCTTTCCGCTGCCCAAAAACCCGCTGATTAAGAAAACTCTCATATTTTGTCACCACACATTTTTTAATAATTTTATAACACATTTTATAACACACGAATTTTAATGAATTGATTTTTACAATTTTTGAATTTTAGATTTTTAGAATTTTGATTTTTAGAATTTGATTTTTAGAATTTTACAGTTTTAGAATTTTTACAAAATTTGTTTTAATGAAACTGTTTTTAACGAAATTGCTTTTGAAACTGTTTTGAAATTATTTTATGAAACATTTCCAATTTCAAACGGTTCATTTTTTCAAATATTTTAACAATTATCAGTTGCAATCGACTTCTTCATTTCACCTTTTTGAATTTGTTTTTCAACCGCTAATTTTTTTGCCGCCAAAAAAATGTTCACGGATTGATCGGCAATTTTTTCAAGTTCGTCTTTCTTAACATTCGTTACCGCTGCCGAAAAACAAAGCTCATAACATCCCGTTTTTCCGAACATTTTTTCCGGATTTTCCTGTCCGTTCTCCTGCCTGATGTATTCCGCTTCGATTTTGCCGTCATTGACGCCGGCCGTGTGACTGACTTTAACAAGCGTGTCATCGACTCTGACAGTCATTTCGATGTTCCCGCCAAAAGCGATATTCATTTTTGAAATTTCCGCGCCGACAACACTGATCATATTTTTAAGCAAAGCGCCGGCGGCTTCTGCTGTCAGCTCCCCGGAAATATTGTATAATTCAGAGCATTCGGTAACATTTGTAATTTCAATTGAATTCGACTCTTCCGTCACCTTCGGCTTCATCTCTTTCGGCATATCGATTCGACTGACCGTTTCATTGCTTTTTCGCATGACCAATTCATACATTTTGTCAATCGCTGCGTCATCATTAATTGCCGACATCCGCATAGCATACGCATCAGGATTCATTTTTTTCAAAAAAGATTCAATGCTTTTGATTTTCTCTTCATCGACCAAATCAATCTTATTGATCGCGATAATTTCCGCTTCGCCCAACTGATGCTCGGTGAAATTCGGAACATGAGAAAGCCCCACCGTAAATCGGGAAGCATCTATAAGCGTTACAACAGGCGCAAGTGACATCGCCATATTCATTTCCAAAAGCTCGTCCCGAACATGACTCGGCAAAGCCAATCCCGGCATCTCGATAATCAAAATATCGGGATTGCGGGTATTGACGATTTCAGTCACCGTCTCTCTGAGATTGATCACGAGCGTGCAGCAAATGCATCCGTTCGTTAACTCTTTTGAAGAGATTCCCGCAGCTTCAAGCGCCGCGTCATCAACGCTGACTTCTCCGACTTCATTGATGATCAAAGCGACTTTTTTCCCGTCCGCCGCCAATCTGTCAATAAATTTCAAAACAGTCGTCGTCTTTCCGCTTTCGAGAAATCCGCCGATTAAAAGGACTTTCATGTTTGTCACCACACAATTTTTAATTAACACACGAAATTAATACACTAATGACGAGTTTTAATTAAACCACAAACAATTAACGGCACACAATGGCGCACAATGACACACACTTTTAAGTTCACATCTGTCGTTTTATTCCGTTTTTGTTTTTTATTTATTTCGTTTTTTATTTACACACACTGTTAATATGTCGTTTTTAATTTAATACTGTTTTTATGGATTATTTAATGAATTTTTTATGGATTATTTAATGAATTTTTTATGAATTTTTTTATGAATGGTTTTAAATCGTTTTTTAAATCGCTTTGATTTCATCAAATCAATGAAACCAAATCATAAAGCGCTGCTTTCGGGTCTTTCG
Source organism: Methanimicrococcus hongohii (assembly GCF_032594095.1). Classification (NCBI taxonomy): domain Archaea; kingdom Methanobacteriati; phylum Methanobacteriota; class Methanomicrobia; order Methanosarcinales; family Methanosarcinaceae; genus Methanimicrococcus; species Methanimicrococcus hongohii. The sequence goes on along the minus strand of NZ_CP131059.1, from coordinate 1,414,783 downwards.
CTTTCACGATTCCCGACGCCAGCAAAACGCCGACTGCGCCGAGTTCGATTGCCGATTTCAAATCTTCCCCCTTTGAAATACCGGCGCCGCAAAGCACTTTGACATTCGGGTTGATCTTTTTCACCGCGTCAACGGATCCCGTCACAACGCCCGGGTCTGCTTTTGACACCGGAATGCCTGATCCGATCAGTTCCGGCGGCTCGATTGCGACATATTCCGGACCGATTGCAGCCGCTGCCGCAGTCGTTGCGATATTATTCGTACAAATCACACTTTTCATTTTGTTGTGTTTGAGGACTTCCGCTGCCGCTTCAATGTCGGCAAGCGTCATTCTGCGCTCGGAATGATTGATCAGACTGCCGACAGCGCCCGCTTCAAGAATCGATTTGACATACACTTTTCCGGTATGACTTCCCGGTCCCGCGCCGTCAACGTGCTGAGAATAAACGGGAATATTAACGGCCGACGCCGCTCTGAAAATATCCGGGATTTGCGGCGCGATTGCGATTTCAACGCCCGAACTTTCGGCGACATCGCGGCAGGCTTCTGCCAATCGAATTGCGTTTGAACCGGTTCCTTCATCATAAGTTTTGCAGTTTAAAAGAATAAAAACGGACATAGTTTCACCAAGTTTTAGAGATAAAACGTCGTGAAGGTTTAATAAAATTTGTATAAATTACATAAATTTGCATCAAATCAGATTTTTCAATCCCTTTTCTTTTGTTTCATTTTCATTGAAATTTTAAAAATGAAACGTCAAAGTGATGTCCTGTAACTGCCGCCGCGCGCGAGCTGCGCAGATTTTAAAAAAATAATCAAAAAAGGCGGCCGCATTAAAAAATGAAACATGAAACTGAAAAGTGAATATGCAGGTTGATTGAAAATAAGAAAAATGAAAGAAAAAAGAAGAATAAAAAATGAAAAAGGGAAAATGAAAAAGGGAAAATGAAAAAGGGAATATGAAAAAATGAAGCTGAATGCCGTTTTACGGCATCTCATCTTCTTCTTCGCGTCTTCTGTAGATAAAGAAAGCAATTGCAACTGCAAAAAGCGCCAAGATCAGCATCCACGAAAAAACGGCAGTTGCCGCCGGCATTTCAGGGATTAAATAACCGGGCTCAACAGAAGTGCTTTCAACAGAATCGTTTGGAATTGATCCGGATTGCTCCGCTTCAACAACGGTTGCGCCGCCGGTTCCTGAGCCGCTTCCGACGGAATTGCCGTTGTCGGGCACATTTCCGCTGCCGTTATCAAGCGAAAATGCATACGCCTCTCCAAAACGCTCGGCGATATATGATGTCGCGTCCGGACCGGTTCTGCCGACTAATTCGGCGCGTCCCCATGCGTAAATTTCATCTTCATCCGCAATCGCCGTCAAATCTTTGACTTCGGTTGTGTACGTTTTCGTTGTGTTGTCCATGTTTTTCAAAACGACAAACAAATTGTCATCTTTTCCGTCTTGGTCATCACTGTACGCTGCCCGAAGATTCCATTCCCAATTGGTGAAGAATGTTTTGCCGTATTCAACTTCTTTTTCATCGACCGTGATCTTAAAGTCTGTCGAATCTTCCGTTTTGCCGCTGCCCGTTTCAATATCGATTTGAGTCAGGTAAAGCAAATAAGTTGCGTCAGCTTCATGATTTTGTTTTTCAATCGTCTGCCATGTAAAAACAGGCAGTTTGTAATATGCGGCGGAAGAATAACTGTTTTGTTTCCAAACAGAAGAATCCCATGATGAATCCCAAGCAGAATCTCGGAGAGCATTATTGCCGTTTCCGAATGTGTCCCAGATATTATAAGATTTGACGAGCGTTACGTCATCGGTGTCAACATTATTTTCATTGAGCTGATTGGAAATATCGCCGTTTTCATTGGAAATGCCGTTCCAAGCGAAATTGTTTTGGAATACGAAGGTTGGATAAAAGACTCCGTCATTTGTATTATATCCGTATTTTATGTTGTAAAATACATCGTATGTCCCGGTTTCATCGGAAACGGCCACAGATCCGAGCGCCATACAATTTTCGATTGTGTAGATTTTTGATCGGTCATTTGTTCCACTGCTTGCGCCAAGCCGATTGGCAAATCCGGCAACTTGTGTTTTTCCGCTGATATTTCCGGTAGTGTAACAATTTGTTATATTTCCTCCATAAATAAATTCAACAAATCCGGCGGCAGATCCTTTTAAAGAGGAGGCATTTCCGGTTGCGTAACAATGGCTGACATTATTAAACTGCACCGTTCCCGCAAATCCTCCGGCGTAACCGTTTTCAGTCCATACATCTCCCGATGAAAAACATTGGGATACATTTCCTGTGGTTGAGCCTGCAAATCCTCCTGCATAACCTCCGTTGCTTTCAACATCTCCCAACGCATAACAGCGCAACGCGTTTGAAACGCTTCCTGCAAATCCTCCGGCAGAGCTGTCTGCTGTGACTTTTCCGCTTGCATAAGAATCAATTATGTCGATGTAACTGTTTCCGGAATTGCCTATAAATCCGCCGGCATTATGGCTTAAGGCGGTCACATTTCCGGTTGCATATGAATTTGAAATAACCATTTGCTCACTCAAAGAGTAACTTCCAAACCCGCCGACAAACCCGCCGACGGTATGATTGCCGCTTACATCGCCTGCAGCGTAACAGTCGGTAATCTTCTCGCCGCTAACGTTTGTAATATATCCTGCAAATCCTCCGGCCCATCCGTTGGTTGTGTTTACATTTCCTTCGGCATAACAGTTTGAAATCAGTTTGATTCCTGTATTCACTGTTCCGACAAATCCGCCTGCATAAGAACCTGCATCTTCAACGTTGATACTTGCATGGCTGTTTTTAATCGTTCCCGATGCGTTTCCAAGCAAACCGCCGGCAGTTGATCCGACATTTGCGATAATTCCGGTCGAGGTCACAATCTCATTTTTTGAAGCGTCTCCTTGCGCCGAAGATTCTTCTAATGTTCCCGAACTCATGGATCCGATTAACCCGCCGACTGTTTTTGAACCTGTCACAGTTATATTATATGTATGGCTGTCGCTGATGCTGTTTGTGTTTCCGCTGTATTGGCCGATCATTCCGCCGACATCTGAACTGTTGGATGCGGAAATAATTGATTTGGAAACGATACAATTTGAAATGTTATCGGAACTGCTGCCAATCATTCCACCGAAGCGCTGATATGTATATGAACTGGGATCTGTATTTTTGTCAATGTCTTTCAGTGTTGATTCTTCGACAAATATGTTTTTTATTTGATTATTGGTTCCTTCTCCAAGCATAATTCCGGCATAATACGTGCCGGTTACATTTGATTTTATAATTTTGATGTTTTCAATATTTGAATTCGCTGCGCTGCCGGCCAATATTCCGACACGAAGGTTGTTTGAATTCGTGTAAGTTGTTGATTGTATTACATTTATCGGCAAATCTGTTCCATTGAATGTCAAATTTAAAATATTGGCGTTTGTTATGCTGCTGAACAGACCGTTTACTTCCGCTGAACCGCTGATTGTCAAATTTGTAATTTCAGATCCGGATGCACTGTTCCCGTCAAGAGTTCCTTTAAAATTACTGATCGGTTCCCATGTCGTGTATGAATTTCCGATATCGATTTTCGTATTGTCTTTTATTTTAAAATGACCGGTTAAATGATTTCGGATTTCATTTAGGTCCTGCTCATCTTCAATAATGTACGGGCTGCCGACTGTTCCGTCTCCTGTCCCGCCAAAGTTGCCGTTTGCGGCCATTGCAGTTCCCGCAAAAATTATTGTTAAAATAACGACAATCCCAACTGCTGTCGTATATCTTGCCCACGTTTTCATTTTCTCACTCTTTTAATTTGTAAAACCTATCTATTAATAATTATTTTTATTATGTCAATATTTGAATAATATTATTCTATCTATATATACTTTATTAACTGTATATTGTTCTTCTTTTTCTCTCTCTAATCTGTTTTCTATTTGTCATCAATTTTCGTTACTTTTAATCAAAAGGTTTTTAAAAGCTCAGGTTTTCGTGGTACTTTGGTGATAAAATGAAAGGATATGGTATGTTATCTGTAAACAACGTCGGATGGATGGAAAAAGAGAAGCCTGTTGCAGGACCGCTTGACGCGATTCTGCGCCCGGTTGCTGTTGCACCCTGTTCATCTGATACGCACACGAGTCACGGCGGCTCGGGAGATCAGAAAAATTTGATTCTCGGACACGAAGCCATCGGCGAAGTTGTCGAAGTCGGCGAACTTGTGACGCGTTTTAAACCCGGCGACATTGTTGTTGTTCCCTGCTGTACACCGGATTGGCTTGAACCGAATTCGCAAGGCAAATACAACGCGCACGATCACGGTTTGATGGCAAGTTTCAAATTTTTGCTGTCTAAAGACGGTGTTTTCGCGGAATATTTCCACGTCAACCAGGCGGATGCGAATCTTGTGAAACTTCCGGAAGGCATGGACATGGCGGCTGCATTGATGACGGTTGACATGATGTCTACCGGTTTCTTCGGCGTCGAGCAGGCGGGAGTCGAATTCGGCGACACGGTTGTTGTCATCGGCATCGGTCCGGTCGGTTTGATGGCTGTTGCAGGCGCGCATCTCAAAGGCGCAGGCCGGCTCATTGCAGTCGGAACACGCCCGAACGGTATTGCCGTTGCCAAAGAATACGGCGCAACCGACATTGTCAGCTACAAAGAAGGCGACATCGTTGAGCAGATCATGAAAATGACGGACGGCAAAGGTGTTGATCGCGTCATTATCGCAGGCGGCAAAGCCGATACGATCAATCAGGCGCTCAATATGCTCAAACCCGGCGGCGTTGTTTCAAATATGAATTATTTCGATGCGTCCGAAACCTTTGAAATTCCGGCATGGGAATGGGGTCTTGGTATGTCCAACAAAGACATTCGCGGCGGATTCTGCCCCGGCGGTGCGCTTCGTATTGAAAAAATGCTTGAAATGATCCAATACAACCGCTTTGATCCGGCAAAACTGATTACCCACAGATTTGAAGGATTCGACAAGATCGAGGACGCTTTCCTTTTGATGGATGAAAAGCCTGCTGATTTGATCAAGCCGGCTGTTTTCATTAAATGGGATTAAATTTGAATTTATGAACGAATGATTTTTCATTCGTTTCTTTTTTGTTTTTTAAAAATTGCGGTTCGTTTTTTGCTTCTTTTTTGAAATATTCAACTCATATGTTGATTGTTTTTAAAAATTTGTGCGGCTCGCGCGAGCGGGGCGGCTGAAAAGAAAAATCGCTTCGCGATTTTTCATGCCCTCCTGCCGGAAACAAACACCTCCCTCCCATTGCAAGCAGAAACCTGACTCCAAGCGGAAACAGAAACCTGACTCCCGGCGGAAACAAACACCATCCTCCCGCTGCAAACGGAAACTTCTCTCCCGCTGCAAACAGAAATCCGGCTCACGCGCGCGCCGCTGCACTTTTCTTAAAAAAAATCAAAAAACAAAATCCAATTTTTACAAAAACAAAAAATAAAAAACGTTCCGTATGCCGTTTAATTTATGAAAAAAAGAGAGAAACGAAATTCGTTTCTCATTATTTTTGTTTTAAAATGTTTTAAAATTTTAATCCGAGCCGTCCGTCGTAATTCTGAACTGGTCGATTTCAGGGTTGCCGATTTTTGCAATAAATTGCTCGGCGGTTCCGCGAATATCTTTAGAGCCAGTGATTGCGCGGCCGACGACTAAAATGTCGGCGCCGGATTTGAGCGCGAGCGGAATGGTGTCAAGTTTGACGCCGCCTGCAACGGCAATAAAGGTTTTCGGGCTGACTTTTTTAATCGCATCGATGCTGTCCCATCTGGGTTCCGTGTTTTCAATGTCGATGGCGCGGTGGAGTTCGACAACATCCGGAATGGCGCCTTTGGCAACCAATTCCTCAATCAAAGGAACAGGGTCGGGCAAGTTGAGCGTGTCAACGATTGCGTAAATGCCTGTCTTGTGCGCTTCTTCAATCACTTTGACAATTGTCGGAACAGGCGCAAGCGCGGAGACGACAACAGCATCGCCGGCAGCGTCTGCAACCATTCTGGCTTCCAAGTTGCCCGTGTCAAGCGTCTTGAGGTCGGCAACGATGAACGCGTCCGGTCTGACTTCGCGGATCTTGGAAATCACATCAGTACCGAAGCGTTTGATGAGCGGCGTTCCGGCTTCAATCAGCAAGTGATCGTTCTGCGGAAGTTCTTTGACTGCTTTTAAAACAAAGTCAAGGCTTGTCGTGTCAAAAGCAACCTGTAAATACGGCGGGTTGAAAAGTCTGGACACTTTGAATCCCATAATTGCGTGTGTGGACTTGTTGGATTCTTCCAAAACCTTATCAATGCTCGGGAATCCTTCAAGAGCTCTTTTAAGCGCCAATTTGGTGGCGCCGTAATTGAATCTGTAAATCTTGCTGAAATCTTCCGCGTCGGGCGCGATGAAAACGCTGGCAACAATAACGATGTCGTTTGCAATGTCTTTCGGAATAATTCCTTCCTCAACAGCGTCTGCAACAGCTTTTGCAACAGCGGACTGGGCGGGACCGAAAATCTTTGTCGTGTCGACACCCTTTTTCAAAGTCACTTTCGGAACGATTAAAGTGGAAGGCTTGGTCGGCAGGTTCGGGCGGATGACGGACAAAAGCGGCGTGTGGCCGGCGGAAAGCTGAGTCATTCCCGTTGCGAATGCTTGACCGACGGGACCGTCTTTCGAACCGATCATTAAATCAACGTGTGCAAGTTCCGCGCCTGTACCGATCAGAGCTTCTCCGATCTCAAAATAAGGTAATTTCGTGTCTTTTGGCATTTATATTACTCCGAAAATTCAACTTTCAGAAATTAAAAAATTAAATTAAAATCTGACAAATCATTAAGATAAAATCAAATTAAGTATCCGATAATGTATCTGACAATAAATATTCGACAATAAATATTCGACAATAAATATTTGACAATAAATATCCGGCAACATTAAATATCCGATAAAATTTGAATGATGATTCACATGAATTCATTGGATTATAATTAGGTTTTGATTAAGAATTCAAATGTAATTTAATCTTTCCATGTTCACATTTCATGTCTTTCATCGTCTTCATAACAAACAAATGCGAACGAAGTGTTTTCAAATTCAATCCTGAAGATTATGAATCATCGAAAGCGAGCGGAAATGATGGAACAAATCCGTTCCCCATAAAACGGCGCTGTGGTCATAGCTGATCAAATCGTGGTTGAAGAAATTTCCTCTTTTCGTAAAGAGCGACAATGAAATAATTTTGTCCGTCACCATGCACGATGCCAATTTGATTTCGGGGCAAACGAAAATTCTGACATTTTCGCGCTTCATATAATCGAAATAACTTTCAGGAAACTCTTTTTCCAAACGGTCAATAACTTCCTGCGTAAAAATAAACGCCACGCTGATGCCGCGCTCGGCGATTTCAACATAATCCGTTACATATTCCTGCCGGAAAATCGATGAAATTTCAATCAAAGATTCAACCGATTTCAGACTTTTCTCAACCGGGCGGGCGCGGTCAAAAATGTGCGCTTTGTCGGGATAACACAGCTCAACGGCGCCGAGCTCTCCGATTCGGCTCAGCAGATACGCGGGAAACGCCGTCAGCTCCGCTTCGCCCCAATATTCCGGATTTTTGTCAAAAACCGCAAACATATCTAAAATATCTCTCATTTCGCGAACCGTATATTCCCCAAGCGGCGTCAGCGAAAATACGCCGTTTTTCTCCTGGATCAGGAAGTTGCGGGTCAAAATTCGAATCTGAACCATCAGCGGACTGGATTTGGAATTGAGATAAGATTTAATATCGTCAATCGTTTTCGGGCCTTCCAAAAGGTAAAGGAGTATCTGTCTTCTTTTTTCGGAAAAGAAGAGAACATCGGAAATGGATTCGTCTTTCATTTTTTTCCTCCTTAAATCTCCTTTCTGTTAACGGACCGGCTTCTTAAATAATCATAAAGTTCATTTCCCCATTGAACGGCGCCGGGGGATTCGGCCGCTAAGAAGTCGTAATCCAAATTTCCGGCAGTTGAATACAAAACCATCAGCAAAACCTTATCTGTTACCGTGATTTCGGCAATTTTGACGTCGGCGGAGCAGACATTCAGCTCGGCGCGGTCTAATTGAAGAAGGTCGTTGATTTCTGTTTTGTAATCTTTTGCCATGTTGACGATGTAATCGCTGGTCGTAATGGAGACGGGCGCGCCTGCCATCAGGCGTTCGTAATATGTCAAAACGTATTCGGGTGCGTAATAAGTGATAAACGTTTTAATTGAATTCGCGTTGCTGATGTGTTCGCGGATTTTCGGGTTCGGCTCATAATAAATTGTACGCAGGTCGATTTCAATGATTTCAAATTCACCGATTTCCTGAATGCGGTTAAATAAATTTTCAGGAATTTCGCTTGTATCGTGTTCGCTCCAAAATTTCGGATTAATTCCGAGAACCTGAAGATTTTTAATGAAAGGAGAAACTTTTTCGGCAACCGTTTCGCCGAGGTGGGTCAGCTGATAAATGCCGTCGTTTTGAATGATTAAATTATTATCAATTAAAACTTTGATTTGGGGTAAAATTGAGACAGACGTTTCATCCAATTCCGATTTAATCGTTTCGATCGGCAAGGGACCTTTTTCAAAAAGAAGAATCAGAACAGCCTTTCGCTTTTCTGAAAAGAAAACAGTTTCAATTAACGAGTTCATCGCCGCAAACCTCCTTATGATTTATTCCGCACACGTTTATGAGTTTCTGAATGAATAATATAAAATGTTTTTAATTCATTATTAACTAATCGGTTCCGTTTTAGTGAATCGGTCCCGTTTTAATAAATCTGTTTTGTTTTGGTAAATCGATTTTGTTTTGGTAAATCAGTTTTGTTTTTGTAAATCGATTTTGTTTTTGTAAATCGATTTTGTTTTGGTAAATCTGTTTTGTTTTTGTAAATCAGTTTTGTTCATTTACGATTTACATTTCTTTACAACGCCGTTTTAATTTTTCATTCGACTTATTATTTACAAATTCATTTGTATTTTTCCAACCCAAATGAAAAGAATATTAACTAATAACACTTATTATTAGACGCAGATAATTTGCGATTTACCGTGACGGATATTTTTTTCAGCGATATCGGCAGGCTTTTCCGGTTGAGTTTCTCGCTCAAAATTTGTTTTCGCTGCGGTGCGATGAATCGGATGAATGATATTCATAAAATACGTGAAATTAAAAACATAAAAAACTAAAAACTTTCAATTAAAAACTTTCAATTATTAGGTGTGGTATAAATGAAAACAGGCGTTGCAATTGATCTGGGAACCAGCGGTTTTCGATCACAGAAAGTGGATTTAGAAACGGGCGAAATCAAAAGAACTGTCGTTACGATGCGCAATCCGCTTCCCGGTGCGAATGTGATGGATCATATGGATTTTGCTATCAATTACGGTTTGGGAAACGCGCATAAATTGGTCATTAATGCGATTATTGTTTTAATTGACAGATTGGGTGTCGTCCCCGAAGACCTTTACAGACTTTCCGTCTGCGGCAATCCGATCCAGCTTTCTCTTTTCCAAGGCATTCCGATTGACGATTTGGCTTACGCGGGTGAGCGCAAACGTGAAAAACTCAACATTCAGGAACAGGACAGAACTTCTAAATCTATGAGCAGCTCCGAAGTTTCCGGTCTTGAAATTTATCCGAATTGTACCGTTATTATCCCGCCGGCAATCAAACACGAAATCGGCGCTGACGCTTTGGCATTGATCGTGAATTCGGGCATGCTTGACAGCGATGAAATCGCAATCGCAACCGACTTCGGCACCAACGCTGAAATGGCGCTCAAAGCCGGCGGCGTGATTTATACAGGCTCGGCCGCGGCAGGTCCGGCGCTTGAAGGTCAGGAAATCAAAGACGGTATGCTTGCTTCTCCGCGCGCGATCAGCGATGTTGAATTTGAGGGCGACAATCTTCGCTGCTACGTTTTGGACAAAGAAATGAAGCGAACGAAAGGCGACTTGGTTGACCCGAGAACAGGCGCCGTTATCGAAGAAGGTCCGATCCGCGCAAAAGGAATTACCGGGACGGGCGTCATTGCGATGATGGAAGAAGGCATGAGAAACGGAATCATCAAGCTTCCGAAAATTCAAACATCTGACGGCATTATTCATCTTCAGGACGGCGTTGAATTCACAGAAAACGATATCAAAGAAGCCGGCAATGCAATCGGCGCGCTCCGCGCAGGTCATATTACGCTCTGCCACGCCGCAGGCATTCAGATGGCAGACATTCAAATTTCTCACATGTCAGGCGCTGCCGGCACGTACATGGACGCCGTCAAAGCTCAGAAAATCGGCATGAATCCGTACAACGCGTCAACGATTACACAAATCGGCAACACGTCACTGAAAACGGCGCGTGAGATCTTGCTTTCCGATGAGCGCTTGAAAGAGCTTCAGGACATTGCGACAAAGATTGTCGGAACGCACATTATGTTTGCAACCGATCCCGCTTTCAAAGAAGCTTACATTCTTGAACTCGCCTATTGGGGCGAAGGAATGGACTTTAAAATGTTTAAAAAGTTCCTGAAAAAGAAAGAGCTTCCGCAATTGGACGACCCGATCGAAAACCCGACGGTCGAAAGGCTTGTCGAGCGCGACATTCCGGTTTACGGCGACGAAGGCTATGAAATGATCAAGCAGACAGGCACTTACCTTTCCATTCCGATGCCGGGCTGCGCCGAATGCGGTGAGAAGATCCGCGAATGTCCGACGCACGCGATGAGTTACAGAGATGACGCCGTTAAAATCCGCTCCGATTTGTGCGACGGTTCCAACTGCAAGAAGTGTATGCGTTTCATGCCCGAGCCGTTCAGCTGGAACAATTTGACAGTCGAAGAACCTGTCTCGGGAAGTGCTGTTGAAGCTGAAACGGATGAGTAAAAATCTGTGAGGCTGTATCTTGAAAATAATTGTTGTCGGCGGATTTTTGGGCAGCGGTAAGACGACTGCTTTGATTCGCCTCGGCACTTATTATTCGTCGCTTGGTAAGTCTGTCGGCATCATTGTGAATGAAGTCGGTGAAATCGGCATCGACGGAGATGTTATTTCTCAGTACGGCTTGGAGACGAAAGAGATTACTTCCGGCTGCATTTGCTGCAGTTTGAAAACGTCTCTTCGAGCAACGCTTTTGCTGATGATTGAAAATTATCATCCGGATGTCGTTATCATCGAGTCAACGGGTGTCGCTTATCCGGGCGTCATTCGTGATGAAGTGATGCTGATGAATCTGCCGATCGATTATGATATGGCGCCTCTTTTAACGCTTTTTGACGGCAGCCGATTTAAACAGATTTTAAAAGAAATTAAAAATTTTGCGGCGCAGCAGCTGGCGCAGGCGGAAGTGATCGCTGTCAGCAAAGCGGATTTGGTTGAACCGTCCATGCTTCCGATTATTGAAGCAGCGGTTCAGCAAATCAATCCGAAAGCGGAAATCATCACGCTTTCATCCAAAAATCCCGAGAGTTTGGCAAATCTGATCGGCATTTTAGAGCGCAGCAGCGATGTTGAAGCGCGTTTGTCCGAGCTGAAAAAAGTTGTCGCCGATGACGGCAGTCTTTTGATGGCCGGCGGTGCAAGAAGCAATCCAAACGACAGTTCAATTGAAGCGTCAGGTGTCGGTTCATTTGCGGCGGAATATGCTCTGGATGAAAACAGTTTGAAGTCTCTCGCCGATTCGGATTATGAAAAAATCGTTCGTGAAATTATTTCTTTGATTCGAGCAGATGTTGTGAAAAAAAGTCCAGATTTTATCGGACATATCAAACTGTTTTTAGAATCCGGCGCCGCTCTTTATAAAATCAGTTTGACGACCGCGGAAGAAGAGCCGACTTACGATTTCATTCCGTCAGCGAACGATGTCGATTCCGTTTCTCCGAATCTGAAGGTTTTGTCAGCAGTTACGGGCGTTGAATCGGGCGTGGTTCGGGAAATTGTTCAGAAGGCGGTTGAAAAAGTTTTGAATGAATTTGGAATTGTTTTTGAAATTTAAATTTTATTTTTTATTTTTTATTTTCTAGTCTAACTCGCTCTCGTTTTCATTTATTTTGCTCTTTTCACTCTATTTCTACTTTTCGATTTTGAAAATTTCGGAACTTTAAATTCATTCATCCGTTATTTCCCTTTTTGATGACAAAGTTGGTTTATATTGATGAAAGCGGTGATTTGGGGTTTGGTCCGAAGAGCTCGACACATTTAATTATTACAGCTTTGGTCGTTTCGGATTCACATGTTCTTGAGCGGATTGCTAAGAAAATTCGGCGTAATTCTACTTTTAAAAAAGGGTTGAAAGAATCTTCTGAATTTAAAGGAAATAAGATTTCTGAAAAATCGACAAAAATTGCTCTTTCCAATCTGAACACGATTCATGAGTTTCGAGTTATTCATATCATTTTTGAAAAGCAAAAACTGAAGAATTCATATTTAAGAAAAGACAAACACAACTTGTACAACCATATTGCCGGAAAACTTGCGGAGTATATTGCTCTTGAAGATTGTAATTTAATAATTCGAATCGATAAATCAAAAGGTAAGCAAGCATTAATTGATGATTTTAATCGGCATCTTGAACTCAAATTTAAAGAAGCAGGTTTTTCCAAAAATTTAGAGATTCATCACAGTTATTCACATTCATGGATTGGATTGCAAATGGTCGATCTTCTTGCGTGGGCGGAATTTCAAAAAATCTGCAAAAATAAAGATGAATATATTCGTCTGATCAATGCTGAAAAACAAGAAGAACATGACGTATTCATAAAATAAATTCATGAAAAAAGATTAAAAAGAAATAACGGTACCACAGGGAACTCCTTGTCGTGCACTCAGTACACTGTCACAAGTGGCTTTACCCGTTATCAGCCATTACAGCTAATGTAGTAAACTACAAGCTGGTAATGTTTATAAATATTTTTAATTTTTTCTTTTCTATTGTATTTTCTCGAATTTTAATCCATTCCGGCAAGCGCGTTCATCGCGTTGATCAAAGCTTCAACGGACGCCATCACGATATCGGCGTTGGCGGATTTTGCTGTAACACTTTTTCCGCGCTCGTTTGCAAGCACGATCGTGACACGCGCAAGCGAATCTGATCCGCCGGCAATGGCTTCAATCGAAAATTCTTCGATTTTGTATGTTGTGTCGCCGACAATTTCTTCTGCGGCGCGCAGCGCGGCATCCACCGGACCGACACCCGTTTGGGCGGCAATGGTTTCTTTGCCGTTGACTTCGGCGCGAATCACAGCAGTCGGCGTTACGATATTGCCGGTCATGACGGAAACTTCTTTGAGTTTGATTGCTTCGTCCATTCCTTTTTTGCCGAGAACGACTGAGGCGACGACATAAAGATCGGCATCGGTAACGGTTTTGCCGCGGTCTCCGATTTCTTTGATTTTTGTCAAAATTTCGGTGAGCTGCTCTTCCGTCGGGTGAATGTTGACGGCTTCCAGATTTTGCAAAACAGCGTGTCTCCCTGCATGTTTTCCGAGAACGATGCGGCGTTTTTGACCGACCATTTCCGGCGTCATGACGCCCGGTTCGAATGTATCCGATTTTGCCAAAACGCCTTGCGAATGAATGCCGGATTCATGGGAAAACGCATTTTCACCGCAAACCGGGAGCATCGGCGGCATTTTGATGCCGGAATATTTCTCAACCATTTTGGACGTTTCTGTCAAATATTCTGTTTTGATATTGGTTTTAAAACCGTAAATGGATGACAGCGCCATGACGACTTCTGCAAGCGACGCGTTTCCGGCGCGCTCACCGATTCCGTTGACGGTCACCTGCACCTGATCGGCGCCGGCTTCCACAGCCGTAATGCTGTTGGCGTTGGCCAAACCGAAATCGTTGTGGCAGTGCATGTCGTATTTCATGTCCACATTCTTTTTGAGATTGTAAATCAATTCATACGTGGATGTCGGCACCATAACGCCGACGGTATCCGGAATATTGACGATGTCGCAGCCGGCAGCTTTGACGGCTTTAACGATTTCAACCAAATATTCAAAATCCGTTCGGGTCGCATCCATCGGTGAAAACATACATTTAAAGCCGTGGCTTTTGATGTATTCAACCATTTCAACCGCCGAATTGAGCGCTTCCTCACGCGTTTTCTTAATCGTGTATTCTCTTTGAACATCGGATGTCGGAATAAAAACGTGAACCATATCGACGTCACAGTCGATACAGGCATCAATGTCTTTGATGACGGACCGCGCCAAACCGCAGACATCAGCGTTAAGCCCGAGTCCTGCAATTTTCTTGACGGATTCTTTGTCTCCGGGAGAAGATATCGGGAAACCGGCTTCGATTGCGTCGACGCCGAGTTTGTCCAATTGAGATGCAATCTCAATTTTCTTATCAAACGGAATTGTCACTCCGGGGGTTTGTTCGCCGTCCCGAAGGGTTGTATCAAAAATAGTTATTGTTCTGTTCGAATTCTGTTTTTTCTGTTCAGGAGCGTAAAAAACGACTCCCCGCGTTAATTTGTTCAAACATAATGATCAGAAATACCAAATTCATTCTGTTATTTATAATGTTTCATTGAATTGTTCATTCTCTCATTAATTTGTCGCGTCTTCTCATCTTTGAGAATTTCTTCTATTATTTTTAATTTTTCTTTTTTATTTATTCTCTGCTATCCTGTTATCAGCAAAATCCTTATATACTCCCTGTGATGTAGTAGGATTCCTCTCGTTCTGAGGTAAAATGCAGAATTCGAGAGCTTGAATGAATGCGTTTTTACGCTGAATTCAATTTTACATTCATCTATTAATGAAGTCCGGAGTTTTTTCCGGTACTGATATGTGACCTGATGTTTCGGTAAACTTCGGCGGTGGTTTTCAAATCAATTCTCACTCGTGAGAAATTGACTCAATTTGCAAAGCAAATTGAACAAATTTGTAAATCATCGTTACGAGATTTACAGGAATATCAAACTGTGTATTGTAAGGAAGCAACTCTAAAATCTAAGAACTAAGTGTGAATAGCGCTTTATTCGTGGTTGAGAAGTTTTTTCCGACAATTTCTGTTTAAGCAGTGTTTGCAGTATTTCCAAAAAACCAGCTATTAAAAGCAACATCTAAGTGTGTACAGGATTACATTTTCAAAAGCGTTCACGTCTTTTGCAATGTTTTATCTTAATATAATTCCGGTTGATCCTGCCGGAGGTTACTGCTATCGGTGTTTGACTAAGCCATGCGAGTCAAATGTTCTTCGTGAACATGGCGTAATGCTCAGTAACACGTGGATAACCTGCCCTCAGGTCCGGCATAACCTCGGGAAACTGAGGATAATTCCGGATATCCCTTTTCTGCCGGAATGCTTAAAGGGACAAAGAATTTCGCCTGAGGATGGGTCTGCGGCCTATCAGGTTGTAGGGGGTGTAACGTACCCTCTAGCCTACAACGGGTACGGGTTGTGAGAGCAAGAGCCCGGAGATGGATTCTGAGACATGAATCCAGGCCCTACGGGGCGCAGCAGGCGCGAAAACTTTACAATGCAGGAAACTGTGATAAGGAGACACCGAGTGCTCGCATCAAATGCGGGCTGTCCACATACCTAAATCGTATGTGTTAGCAAGGGCCGGGCAAGACCGGTGCCAGCCGCCGCGGTAATACCGGTGGCCCGAGTGGTAGCCGCTTTTATTGGGTCTAAAGGGTCCGTAGCCTGTTTGATCAGTCCATTGGGAAATCCGGATGCTCAACATCCGGGCTTCCAGTGGATACTGTCAAACTTGGGATCGGGGGAGGTAAGAGGTACTACAGGGGTAGGAGTGAAATCTTGTAATCCCTGTGGGACCACCTGTGGCGAAGGCGTCTTACCAAAACGAGTCCGACGGTGAGGGACGAAAGCTGGGGGCACGAACCGGATTAGATACCCGGGTAGTCCCAGCCGTAAACGATGCTCGCTAGGTGTCAGGCATGGCGTGACTGTGTCTGGTGCCGAAGGGAAGCCGTGAAGCGAGCCACCTGGGAAGTACGGCCGCAAGGCTGAAACTTAAAGGAATTGGCGGGGGAGCACAACAACGGGTGGAGCCTGCGGTTTAATTGGACTCAACGCCGGAAAACTCACCAGGGGAGACAGCAATATGTAGGTCAAGCTGAAGACTTTACCTGAATCGCTGAGAGGAGGTGCATGGTCGTCGCCAGTTCGTACTGTGAAGCATCCTGTTAAGTCAGGCAACGAGCGAGACCCGTGCCCACAGTTACCAGCGACATCTCCGGATGGCCGGGTACTCTGTGGGGACCGCCGGTGTTAAATCGGAGGAAGGTGCGGGCTACGGTAGATCAGTATGCCCCGAATCTCTTGGGCTACACGCGGGCTACAATGGACGGGACAATGGGTAACTACCCCGAAAGGGGATGTTAATCTCATAAACCCGTTCGAAGTTCGGATCGAGGATTGAAACCCATCCTCGTGAAGCTGGAATCCGTAGTAATCGCGTTTCAACATAGCGCGGTGAATACGTCCCTGCTCCTTGCACACACCGCCCGTCAAACCACCCGAGTGGGGTATGGGTGAGGGTATGGACATCGTGCCGTATTCAAACCTGAATTCCGCAAGGGGGGTTAAGTCGTAACAAGGTAGCCGTAGGGGAATCTGCGGCTGGATCACCTCCTAAGAATAAAACACCGCCGAATGCCGAAAAAACATCAGGTCACAAACATAAACCAAAAAAAGACTTTAATCTGAAATTTTAAGTTTGAAAAATTCAAAAAAATTCAAATCCGAAAAATCAGATCCAATCCAAAAGTCGATCGGGCAAGACCCAAATACAAACCGGGCTGCGCCCGAATTTGCGTCATCGGGCTTGTAGATCAGCTGGAAGATCGCCGCCTTTGCAAGGCGGAGGCCTGGGGTTCAAATCCCCACAAGTCCATTTTATTGGTTTAAATTATTGATTTAATATTCAATAAAACAGTAAAGTTGCCGGAAACGGTAATTTTAAACAAAAACATTTTAACAAAACAATCAGAAACGCTTTTCAAAAAAGTGTTGAGGCGCGATTCCTCATCAAACATTTATAATGCACCCCGTAAACTGTTACGGGGGAAGGACGGATAAATCCGGGTGCCAGCCCGTGTATTTGTGTGATGTCATGTAAAGGTTGAAGAAGACAAACAACAACAAATCAACAAGTTGGACAGATATATCAGACGCTGACTGAAAAATCGGTTAAGCGAATGGTGTTACGCCAACAGGTGGATGGCTCGGCTCAAGAGCTGATGAAGGACGTGCCAAGCTGCGATAAGCTCAGGGTAGACGCAAGGAATCTATGAACCTGAGATCTCCTAATGGGAATCCCGTTGTCCGCGAGGGCAGCGATCATTCATGATCGGGAACGCTCCGAATTGAAACATCTTAGTAGGAGCAGGAAAAGAAATCAATAAGAGATGCCGTTAGTAAAGGCGATTGAAACCGGCAGAGTTCAAACTGAATCCGTTGCAGGAATGCGGCGGAGATGTGGTTTACGGCTGACTTTATTTTCCGATGTCATTTAATCAAACTTGCCTGAAACGGCAGACCAAAGAGTGTGATAGTCACGTCGATGAAAATGAAAGGAAAATCGTCATGTCCTGAGTAGTGTGGGTCGGAAATCTCGCACGAATATGGGGGTCACCAATCTCCAAAACTAAATACTCCTTGAGTCCGATAGCGAATTAGTAGGGTGACCGAACGCTGAAAAGTACCCCGAGAAGGGAGGTAAAAAGTGCCTGAAACCTGTTGGTTATAGAACGATGGGGCGTGAAAGGATCTTTCTTATGAAGGAAAAAGCCGCGAGGCTTGTGTACGAATAAGATTGCCGATGTTCCATCTTAAGTTTTGAAGAACTGGCCAGGGAGTTTATTTTGGTGGCGAAGGCTAACTGTTCACACAGGCAGCCAAAGCGAAAGCAACAGGTGCGCAGCTCTACGAGCGAGGCACGGCGTATACAAGTGCGCGGAGTCACCGGAATAAGACCCGAAGCCGGGCGATCTAGGCGTGGGCAGGTTGAAGCGTGGCGAAAGCTGCGTGGAGGACCGCAAGTGGTATTGATCTGCAAATCATTCACGTGACCCACGTCTCGGAGTGAAATGCTAATCTAGCCCGGCATCCGCTGGTTCCCTCCGAAACATGTCGTAGCATGACCTGACCCGAGGTCGTTGGTGGAGTAGAGCACTGATTGGGGAATCCGGGGAAGAAATTCTTCGCTCTTCTGTCAAACTCCAAACCCACCCACACCGTAGACGGTCGGAGTCCGCACTGCTGGGGTAAGCTTGTAGTGCGTAAGGGAGACAACCCTGCCCGTGGTTAAGGTCCCCAAGTGTCGGCTAAGTGTAAACACTAAAGGGCGTCCCAAGCCCAAAACAGCTGGAAGGTTAGCTTAGAAGCAGCTACCCTTTAAAGAGTTCGTAACAGATCACCAGTCGAGGTTTGGGGCCCCGAAAATTGACGGGGCTCAAGCCGACCACCGATACCACGGAGTACCGTATAGGTAATCTCGTAGGAGGGCGTTGCGTTCGGGCAGAAGCAGGGCTGTGAAGTCCTGTGGACCGTTCGCAAACGAAAATCCTGGTAATAGTAGCAGCATAGTCAAGTGAAAATCTTGACCGCCGAAGGGGCCAGGTTTCCTCGGCAATGATCATCAGCCGAGGGTTAGTCGGTCCTAAGACGTACCGTAATTCGAGTACGCCGAATCAGGGAAACAGGTTAATATTCCTGTACCGTTCGACAATAATCCTGACGCTTCAGGGCAGACCGAGCGGCGTTGTCGCGCCGTTTAAGCGCCGAAGTTCGTGGAGAGCCGTAATGGCGAGAAGCGAATGAATGCGTTATGACGCAAGTCGGTTGCACCCCGGAGCCCGTGAAAAGGGGTCGAAACGTCCGTACCAAGATCTGACACAGGTGCCCCTAGCTGAAAAGGCTAAGGCGTGACGGAGTAATTCAGTTTAGGGAATTCGGCAAATTAGCTCCGTAACTTCGGGAGAAGGAGTGCCTGCTGTGAAGACAGCAGGTCGCAGTGACCAGGGGGCTCCAACTGTCTAATACCAACATAGGAGATCGCAAATCCGTAAGGATGAGTACGATCTCTGAATCCTGCTCAGTGCAGGTACCTCAAACCCCGGTTCAACGGGACGAAGGGCCTGTAAACAGCGGGGGTAACTATGACCCTCTTAAGGTAGCGTAGTACCTTGTCGCTTAATTGGCGACTTGCATGAATGGATCAATGAGAGCCCTACTGTCCCAAACTGGAATCCGGTGAAGCTTACATTCTAGTGCACAGTCTAGAGACCTCTAGGGGGAAGTGAAGACCCCATAGAGCTTTACTGCAGCCTGTCGTTGAGTTGTGATTTCGAATGTACAGTGTAGGTAGGAGACGTCGAAGCGGGCGCGCCAGCGTTCGTGGAGTCAAAAGTGGGACACTACCCTTTTGGAATTACGATTCTCACTCTCTTCTCGAGAGGACCCCGATAGGTGGGCAGTTTGCCTGGGGCGGGACGCCCTTGAAAAGATATCAAGGGTGCGCAATGGTTGACTCAAGTGGGTCGGAAACTCACTGAAGAGTGCAAGAGCATAAGTCAGCCTGACGTTATTTCGCACAACAAGGAATGACGAGACGAAAGTCGGTTCTAGCGAACTTTTGAGCCCGCTTGGTGCGGGCCAAAAACTACAGAAAAGTTACCTTGGGGATAATTGTGTCGTTGCCGGCAAGAGTACATATCGACCCGGCAGCTTGCTACTTCGATGTCGGTTCTTTCCATCCTGGCCGTGCAGCAGCGGCCAAGGGTGAGGTTGTTCGCCTATTAAAGGAGATCGTGAGCTGGGTTTAGACCGTCGTGAGACAGGTTGGTTACTATCTACTAGAGGTGTTTGATGTCTGAGGGTAAGTTGCTTTTAGTACGAGAGGAACAAAGCAACGGTGCCTCTGGTCTACCTGTTGTCTGACAAGGCACCGCAGGGCAGCTACGCACCAAGGAATAAGAGCTGAATGCATCTAAGCTCGAAATCTCACCTAAATAAGAGACATCGTCAAGGACACTCGTAAAAGACGAGGTTGATCGAAACGGGATGTACGCACCAAGGCAACGAGGTGTTAAGTCCGCGTTCACGAATTGTCCGTGCCGCCGCAAGACCGGTTTTTCAGGCGATATCTGAGTATGTCTGTGGTAAAACCAAGTTGTTGAAAATTAAAAGAAAAGTTGTTTGTCGTTTAGGAAAAATCAAATTTTAAGATTTATTTCAATTAATTTAAGATTCATCTTTGATTATTTTGATCAGTCTTATGATTTGCATTTCAAATTCAATCGTTACATGGCAAAATGTTTTCGAAATTTTATCGGAAACCGTTAAATATCATATCCGTTATTCAAAGGTTGTTGTCGCGACGCGTCAACAATATTTGAACTTATATCCCGCTTAGAGAAAGTCTTTTGGCGGCCATAGCGGCGGGGCGACTCCTGTACCCATACCGAACACAGAAGATAAGCCCGCCGGCGTTCCCTGTTGTACTGAAGTGTGCGAGCCTTCGGGAAGCTTGGATCGCTGCCATGAGTCTTTCTTTATTATTCTTATTTTCTTATCTGATTTTATATTGTTTTAAAAGAAGAGTTTACGGCAGGTTTGTTTAATAACAAATCTTCGGCTCAAAATCAACAAGCCAACGTGGCAGAGCGGCTATGCGTTCGCCTGCAGAGCGAATATATTTCGGTTCGAATCCGGACGTTGGCTCTTCATTTTTATGACTTTTATGTTTTTAAGAAATCTTTAATATCTTTCATTTACTTTTTATTTTCTCTGGTTTTATTTATCCCATTTCTTGTTAAATGATGGAGACCTTAATATGAAATACGAAATCAAAGGAACCCCGTTCCCCGTTGTCACTTGTTACTTAGAAAGAGGCGAAACAATGGTCACCGAAAAAGGTGCCATGTCTTGGATGACCGACAAAATGAAAATGGAAACTAACACAGGCGGCGGCTTGAAGAAAGGATTATCCCGAATGTTTTCAGGCGACTCATTCTTCTTAAACAACTATACCGCCGAAGGCGACAACCAATTCATCACATTCGGCTCGTCATTTCCCGGCCGCATTTTAGACTTCAACCTTGACGGAGGCAAAACGTTCATCGCTCAAAAAGACGCGCTCTTGGCAATGGAAAAATCGGTTGAAATGAATGTTCATTTTAAGAAAAAAGCCGGTGCCGGTTTCTTCGGCGGCGAAGGTTTCATCATGCAGAAATTCTCGGGCAGCGGTTATGTCTTTTTGGAAATCGACGGCGACGTTGTTGAATATGATTTAAAAGCAGGTGAGCGTCTTGTGATTGATCAGGGACATTTAGCGGCAATGGAAGAAACCGTTTCATTCGATATTACAACCGTCAGCGGTGCCAAAAATATTCTTTTCGGCGGCGAAGGCGTCTTCCTCGGAACACTCACAGGACCCGGAAAAGTTTGGATTCAAACAATGCCGATGGGCAATTTGGTTGATATTATTCTTTCAAGAATTCCGCCGAGCAGAAACTGATCTTCTTTGTTACCAAACGTTTGCTCAAATTTTGCTCAAATTTTGCTTAAATTTTGCTCGTGACCGACCTTTGGTCGGCCTCTCACAAAATTTCATCGGGCAGGAGAGGGTGGTGTTTGTAAAAAATCGCTTCGCGATTTTTCAGGCTTCGCCGGTTTGCAGTGGGAGTGAGGTTTTTGTTTGCCGCTTGGAGTGAGGTGTTTGTTTGCAGTGGGAGGGCGGTGTTTGTTTCTGGTGGGAGGGCGGTGTTTGTTTGCAGTTGGAGTGAGGTGTTTATGAAAAAATCGCTGCGCGATTTTTTTCGCGCCGCTGCTGCCGCCCGCCTCGCGCGAGCCGCTCCCTTTTTCATTCATTTTTCAAAAACGAAAACATATTTTTCAATACACTTTCAAATTCGCTTCCTGTTTTTTCTATTAATTTACTCAAATCAACATTCAATCTTTTTTCTTTTTCGAAAGCGCGCTTGCAACCATAATCGCTTTCGTATAATGCCCCGCCGATCTCGATGTATCGACAAAAACATGGCGATCCATTAAAATCGGCGCGCCGAGACCGTCGCCGCCGCCCAAAAATGTCAGCGCTCTGAAAATCAAATTGCCGGTGATGCCGTTCGGTGCCAAAACATAATTCGAATTTTCAAACGCTTCTTCCAAATCCAATTTGTAATCGACAGCATGGAGCTTTTTTTCTTCCGTGATGATTCGAACGATTTCAGCCGCTTCCTTTTGTCCCGCATCGTCCGGGCTGGAAATCAAACCGACATGCGGCGAAACGCCGAGACGCTTGAGCAAATGCGTTCCGAGACAAATGAATTCAACCTTGTCTTCCAATGTCGTTCCTTCATCAATCCCGACCGGCGCAAAAAAGTAAGGATTGCCGTCTTTTGTCAGCAAAATCGCAATCCTGTGAATCTTATTGATATGACACGCCTTCTTCAAATTCGAAAGCGAGTCCGACGCTTTTGCCGTTCCGCGAATCGCGGCATCCACTTTTCCCGAAACCAACAGCGTGATAATTTCATCTTCAGGCGTATTCGTATCAATTATCTCAAACGGCAACGTCAGCGGCTCTCCCCCTTCAATATTATAATAAATACGGGAAGCCTTTTCAATTTCAGGTTTACTGCCGACCAAAATCACATCGGCATAATTCTTCTCAACCGCAGCAGCAGCACATTTCACAGTCTCCGGATCCGGATTTCTGACACCCATCGCAATTGTTGCGTGTTTGGAAACGGCAATTTTTTCAATCAAACCGATTAACTTCTCCATATCGTTTTCCGAAATATCTTTGATTTCTTCACTTTTTTTATCTTCTTTAACGTTGTCGTTCATTCTTCCCCTCTTTCGTTTTTATTCGCTCTCGTGCCGGCTCTTGCTTCTCAGCGCTTCCAAAACCGCCTCTTTCATAACATTCGCGTCAGGCTTTTTCCCCGTCCAAATTTCAAAAGAAAGCGCTCCCTGAAAAACAAGCATCATCATACCGTTTAACGCCCTGACATTCGCGGCAGCTTTCGCTTCTCTTAAAAATTTCGTCTCTTCCGGATTATAAACAATATCAAAAACCGTTTTATTTTCAAGACATTCCCGAATCAACTCATCTTTCATTTCGTCTTTGGTTTTATTGTTTGTTTCATCTTTTCCCAAAGACAGCTGATCAAAAACAGAAACATCTTCATATTTTCCCATGCCGAGTTCCGTTGTCTGAATAATAACATCCGCTTCTTTCAAATCATCCCATCCCGATTCAAAACCGCCGCCGAAAACATTCACATTTCCCGTTTTTTCAGCAATTTCTTCCGCTAAACGCTGCGCCTTTTCAGCCGTTCTGTTGATTATTTTCAAAGAATTTCCGGCTTCGCCGAAATAAAGAGAAATCGACTTGGAAGCGCCGCCCGCACCGATAATCAAAATCTTTTTCCCGAACGTGTCGCATCCGGCGTATTCAAGCGCTTTTGCAGCGCCTTTCGCATCCGTATTGTAACCGTAAATCTCGCCGTCTTTGCCGCCTTTAAAATGAAGCGTGTTGACAGCGCCTGCCTTTTTTGAAAAATCGTCGGGAATAATCAGTCCCGTCTCTATTATTTTTTCTTTCAGCGGAATCGTCAAATTCAAACCGCAGAAGTTTTCCGCCTGCGCTTTTAAAACTTCTTCCATTAAATTGCCGGGCTCGACAGCATACGCTTTGTATTCGCAATTTGACATGCCGAGCGCATCAAAAGCAGCCGTTTGCATGATCGGCGACAATGAATGAGTGATCGGATAGCCGAAAACGCCGAATTTGCAGTTTTTCATTCCATTCCCCATTTTTAATAACTCATCAAAACTCAAAGTCAAATGTTAAAAATTAAATTTGAAATTAAATTAAGTTTAAATTAAATTTGAAATTAAATTAAGTTTAAATTAAAGTTTAAATAAAAAATTAAAGGAGGCCGAGCAATCGGAATCCTTCTTTTATTTCGCCGACAGGAAGCTGTCCCGGCGCCGCTTCTTCATCAATATAGCCGTAAGACAAAATCGAGCCGTAAAACGGCGCCAAAATCCGCGTCTGCTTGCCGAGTTCTCCCATTGCGATCAAACAAATCTTTTCAGGCGTTTTGCTTTTAAGACCGGCTTCATACAATTTCAAAACATCATTTTTAGACTCGGGCATAACGGCAACCTTTGCAATGTCAGCGCCTCTTTCAAACGATTTTTTCAAAACTTTTCCGATCTTTTTGACAGACGGCATATCCTTCTCATCAAAAAAGTGAGATGAAATGATGATCTTCGTATCGCTTTTTTCTGCAATTATCTTGCATTCATAAATTTCCTTTTTTGAACTTCTTCTTTCAATGTCCGCGAAATCAACATCAGCGATGAACTCTCTGATGATGTAAAACCTTTCACTTTCGCTGCCTTCAAAAGCGCCGCCTTCATCCTTTGATCTCAAAGTTCCGATGACAGGCAAGCCCGCCTCTTTTGCTTCTTTGATCCAGCTTTTCAATTGTTCAACCAAAGCCGTTTCTTCAAAATCTTTTTTCAAATATTTTTCAAAACCGGACGTGTGCGCAAGCAGCAGATCGAAACGGATTTCCAAAATATCCGCGCCGCTTTCCTTGCCGATTTTCGCGTTTTCCTTGACATTTTTTGTAATCGTTCCGACAATCGCCGGACGAGTGAAATAAGTCATTTTGCATCCCTTCTTTTTGAGTTTTAAATTTATTTTTGTTTAATTTATTTTTTTAATAGGCTTTTTAAGATTTTTTAAATGTTAATGTTTACTTTTGTTACTGTTTGTTTAAATTATATTTCGTTTTTAACGCCTGTTCCCCGTTTTTGTTTTTAACATCCGTCCCATTTTTATTTTTTGTTTTTATCAGTTTTCAATAATTTTTTCGGTCACTTTCATCCCGAAATGACGACCGGCTTCTTCAATTTTAACAAGAACCTCGTCGCCGACTTGGATTTGAGTAATCGAAACACTTTTGCCGTCAGGCTTGACAAGCTTCACCGTCTCGGCATTTTGCAAAATCACTTTCAGCACTTTCCCTTCCGCTTCCGCCTCCAAAAGCATCATCGGCCGCGACTCAATTTTGACGCGCCCGACAATTCCCGGACGCGTCTGCCCCTTTGCATCAATAATCGTCACATCATCACCCGCTTTCAATTCCGACAAATATCGGGTGATGTCATTAATTTTCAAATACGAATAAACGGCGCCGGCATTCACTCTGAAAGGTCTTGACGCGACATACGGGCTTTCATCCACTTCCGAGTGGATCAAAAACAAACCGGCTGACTGCGAGCCGATCAGCATGCCTTCGCCGGGCGTCATCAGGTTGCAGGTGTCGATGCAGACGCGGTCGCCCATGCTGAGCTGTCTGACCGTCACGATTTTGGCAGGAACCAAATCTTCACTGGTTCTGCCGCTCATCTTAACGGCATTTGCGATCTCTTTGATTTCGCTCATGTCATCGGATTCAATCATTACGCCGTCAACGCCTTTTTCTAAAATCTGAAGCGAAGTCTGCGCTTCTTCAAGACTTTTGACATCCGTAATAATTTCAACATCAAATTTTTCAAGCGCCGCAATCAGATTTTCAAGCGGAATAATGCGCCAGTCGCCCGCGGAAATAATCAAATAATCCGCCGTTTTACCGACAACAGCCGCGAACAATTCTGTTTTCTTATTTTGAATATCAACATAAGCCGCAACAGATCTGCCGGTCGCTTTCTGCTCTTTCATCTGCTTCAGTTCAGGCGTTTCGCCTTTCTCGTCATCATTTTCTGAAAGAATCGGAATATCCCATACAAGAACATCGGCGTCGGCATTTGCAGCAGCTGCGGCGGTCGTTTTGGCGCCGGAACCACTTTTATTTTTGCCGTCAAAGAAGCAGGCCGTTTTGATTTTTCCGAGTTTTTTGATTTCGGATAAATCAGCGGCATCGGCGAGAACAAAGTCTGCTCCCGCTTCCATTGCCGATGTGATTTTGTTTCTTTTTTGGTCCCAATTTCCTTCCGTTGCGTTAATCCATACGTTTTTCATCGTATCTTCCTGTTTTCATATTTTCATTATTTCTTTTCATCTTTACGTGCCTTTTTCTGGCTGTTCTTCAATTCAGGCGCTTTGTTGCTGCTTGAGAATCTGCTGCCCGAACTCTTCGGCTTGCTTGCAGTTGACTGAGAGGCCGATTGAGTTGTTTTCTGAGCCGGTTTTGATGAGGCCGCCGATTTGCTTGTTGTTTGTTTTGCTGTTTGTTTTGATGCTGTCTTGGAAGCGGGCGACGCTGATTTTGTCTTTGATTTATCCGTCTTTGAATCGCTTCCGAAAAGTCCGCTCAAAAATCCTTTCGATTCGGTTTCCTTTCCTTTCACCGGTCTCTTCGGGTTTTTCTTTTCTTCCTCTTCCATTTCCTTGTAATACATCAAAGCCAAAATCGCGCCGACAATCAGAATCAAAATGATGCCGCCGACTAAAATCCATTTCCACGGGATTTCGATTTTTTCTTTTTCAGTCACTTCAAACGTAAATGTCTGATTCGTCACCTCAATCGAAGAATTTCCGGACGTTTCCGGCTTAAAACTGAAAGTCAGATTCTTTGTCTCTCCCGTATCCAACGTCAGTTTCTTTGTTTCCGTCTTGTTTTCCGCGACAATTGTAATGTTCTGCGTGTCTTTTTCCTTGCCGACATTTTCAATTGTCAGAGCAATTTTAACGGTTTTTCCGGTGATTGCGTCTTCAGGCAAAGTAATGTTTGTCACGGCAAAGTACGGGCCGTATTCTAAAACAATCATTTCTTTTGAGCCTGTCGCGTAGCCGGTTTTATTCGCCGTCAATTTGTAAGTTCCGGGCGTTGAATCGGCAGTGACGTTGATCATGCCGTTGTCATTCGTCGTTCCGATGTGTCCGCCGTCTTTGTAAACGCCGACGCCGGTGACGTTTGTATTATTTTCATCTGTCACATACAAACGGAATGAATCTTCCGCAAAGATGAAATCCGGAATCACAATTTGAAGTTCGTCTCCGCCTTCTGAGGTTGATTTTGATACGGTGACTGATGAATATCCGCTTTTTTCGGCTTTGAATTCGTATGTTCCTGCGCTGTTGACTGTAAATGAAATCGCGCCGGAAAAATTGGTCGTTCCGATAGATGAATTGTTGACTTTAACGGTTGCGCCGGACAACACTTCCCAGCTGCTGCCGTCGCGGTAACTGACGACAATTGTAATATTGTCATTGGGATAAATCGTATCGGGCACTTCAATTCTTAAACTTGATGTGGAAGAATTGTTTCCGGCCGACTGGTTGAACGGGAAGAATCGAAGGCTGTCCGAATCGGCAACGTGAAGCGATAAATTTTCCATCAGCGTGATGTTTGTGCCGCTTGTTAAGTTTATTGCGTTGGTGTTGACAAAAATCAGCGCCGTGCTTCCGGTATATTCGACTTGCATATTTCCAAGCTTCGTTCCTGATCCGACATCAGTCGCGCTTGTTGAAATTTGGAAAATGCCGCCGATTTTGACAACGGAAGAAGTTCCTTCAAAAACATTTGTGACGCGAACGGCAATGATTGGAACCACCGTTCCGCCGACGCTTGCTTCGTAAACGAAGTTTTCGCCCGAGCTGACGCTTGATTCTTTAACGGATGTGCCGTCTTTTTTCAGTATCAAATTCGCTTTTGATCCGTTGCTTGTCAAATTGGAAATTTGAAGCGTATATCCGTCCTGCAAACTGATGTTTGAGCCGACACTGTATTGCTTTTCCGTTCCGTTATTGATCAAAACTTTTGAGACGCTGCCGTCTTTTAAGATGCTGTCGTTGCTGTCGGTAAAGTTTGTCGTGTTGTTTTTGTTGGATGAGTTGTATTTCAAGTAGCCTGCGAAGTAATTGTCGCCGCCGAGATTGATTGCCTGATAGCTTCCCCAATCCGAATAATTGAAAGTTTCATTGTACGCGTTTGTCGTGTACATGAGCTGCTTTGCGGAAATTGATCTTGAAAGCGTGCCGCTGACATCGATCGATAAGTTTTCGGTTTCGGTGCTGTTGTTGTAATCGTAAGTGAATCCCGGGAAGTTCATGCCGTTCCAGCTTTTGTTTGTGTTGGAGCTGCTGTAAACCATTCCTCTGTCGGGATATGTTTTTTCCGTGTCCGTTTTCGGGTCCGAAATGAGTTCGAATTTTAATTTGGACGTGTCTTTGACCTCGATTTTGATGTGGTCCATGAGCGTGACGGTGCTGTCCCGGTTCAGTTTGATGCGGCTCGGATTTTTCATGACGATGGCGGTGTCATTTACTTTTGTGACTTCCATGGCGTTGACGGATTTGCCGACGCTGACATCTGTTGAGCTTTCCGAGATTTGGAAAATGCCGTTAATGACTGCTTTTGAGCTGCTGAGATTTTTGACGTGAACGGCGATGACCGGAATCGTTCCGATGTCGTCAAGCGATTTCTCATACACGAAAGTCGTGTTGTTGGACACGTTTTCTTCTAATACGGTATTTCCATTTTTCTGAAGGGTCAATGTGAATTTGCCGCTGCTTTCGTTGAAGTCGCTGACAGTGATGTTGTAGCCGTTTTCAAGCGTGTGTTTGCCGCCCGAGCTGAGACTGATTTCGTCGTCGGTGTTCATTAAGATCGGGTAGATTCTTTCATCGGACAGCGTGCTGATGTTGCTGCTTGTGAATTGTGTTGTTGAATTGTTGCCCGAGCTTGAGCGCGTGTAGCCTGCGAAATACGGCTCGCCGAGCCAGCCGATGACGCGGTAGCTTCCCCAATCGGAATAAGCGAATCGAATATTTTGATATTCTGTGATGTATTCGGTGTTATTGACGTTGATTTGCCGGTCGCTTGCGGCAATTGTCATTGTGATGTTTTCTGTGTAAACGCCGTTGTCGTAATCGTACCAAAGGCCTGAATACATGGCAGGCGTCCACGTGTATGTTGTCGCCATACTTTGGTCCTGATCCCAAACATTGCTGCCCTTGATGGCGGCGGCAGCAGCGGGCGCGGCAAAAGCGGCGATGAGCAAACCTAATAAAACAAAAAGACTCAGATATTTCATTTTCTTAATCATATGCGGCACTCGAAATTTTGTAATTGATTGTGTGAAATTAATGTAATAATTTGTAATAATTTAATGTAATTTTGAAATTTGTGTGAAATGTGAAATTAATGAAAATGTTTGAGTTAATAACTCGTCGGAAATGTTTGTGAAATTTAAAAAATCAACGAACAAACCTAAACAAACCTGATTTTGACGTTGTTAAAACATTGTTAAAATATTGTTAAAACATTCTAAAAACATCAATAAAATCATTTGTTTTTAATATTCGCTAATGGTTTATTATATTATTGTCCCTATTCGATATGAAAAAATAAAAAAACGCTTTAATTCTGCCGAGTTTTACAGACGGTATGTTCGATAAACTCATCAAAAATAAAAATAATGTTAAAAACTTCAAACGGCACAAAAAGCTCAAACAGTTCAAAAAATTCGGAAAAACTGAAAGTTTCATCAAAACAAACACCAAAGAAATGATTCAAGATGAATCCGGCGTTTCCGTCATTTTCGGGACTTTGCTTTTGCTTGCGATTTTCACACTTTTTCTCTCGGCTTTTTTGTTAACTGCAATTCCTGCAAAAATCATGCAAGATGAATCCGCTGACAATGTTTTGCTGCTTTCGGATATTTTAAAATTTTCCGAAAATACGGCATCATCAGGAAGTTATTCTTTTCATTCCAAAAATTCAACGATTTACGCCGTCGAAACCGGCGGAATAATGTTTGCCGTTTTTCCGGTTCTTACCGTTCCGCCCGAAACAGAATCTTTTCTAAAATCGAATTCTGTTTTCAATCCTCCTGATTTCTTTGATTCGGATAACGATTTTAATTCTGACGACGATTCGGATGACGATTTCGATGACAATTCTGATGACGATTTCGATGAC
This sequence comes from Methanimicrococcus hongohii, assembly GCF_032594095.1. Classification (NCBI taxonomy): domain Archaea; kingdom Methanobacteriati; phylum Methanobacteriota; class Methanomicrobia; order Methanosarcinales; family Methanosarcinaceae; genus Methanimicrococcus; species Methanimicrococcus hongohii. The sequence continues at coordinate 1,384,791 of NZ_CP131059.1, read as the reverse complement.
AATTCTGATGACGATTTCGCTTTCTATCGACTGAGTTCGGGCTCTTTGATTTTTTCATCCCGTTATTCTCAAATTCCTGACAACATTTATTCATCAGACGGCTCTTCTGTTCTTTTGATTCAGGAAGACGGTTTTTCATTCGTAAAACCGCCGTCAATTTTTGTCAGAAAATACGACGGCAAATTTTTAATTTCTATGTCGGGCGATATTATTCGTTCGTCTTCATCTCCCGTTTTCGGCGATTTGACGATTCTCAATTACAAAGTTGTTCAAAAAGCCGAAGTTTATGATTTTGCAACAACAATCTGTATTTATTTTGTTCCGCCCGTTTCAAATTCCTTTTCAAATCTTAATGAAGCGATTGAACTTCAAACAGAAAACGCTTTCAAGAAATGGATTTTAGAATTTGAAAGTGATTTGAATCGAAATTTTCCCGAATTGAAAACAGAATCGGATATTGATAATTTGATGATTATGATTTCTTCAGATTCCGGTTTTGAAATTGATATTACTGTTCGTGAAATTGAATATATTATTTCGTAAATTCCCGTTTTCTGATTTGTAAATAATTAAAATCCAAACCCAAACATCCAATTTTCAAAATCGGTGAACCTGAACGCCCGATAAAATCCTAAAAAAATATTTTAGATTTCATTAAAAAATTGGCGTTCCGTTTTTGAATATTTTTGATGAAAAACGATGTTTCAATTGAATTATTATTGTATGAAAAGACAAAGCGCCGCCCCTCCAACGACGAGTTCCCGAAGCGAAGCGGAGGGAAGGAGGAGATGGAGATTCTTTCCCATGCGAAACGAAAAATTTAAAACCGATGTTTTTTGCTTCTGCCGCTGTCGGTCAGGTTTCTGTTTCCGCGGCGTGGCTGTTTACGTTGTTGCTGTCGGTCAGGTTTCTGTTTCTGCGGCGTGGCTGTTTGCGTTGCTGCTGTCGGTCAGGCTTGTGTTGCTGCCTGTATCTGCTCTTTTTTTAGAAATCCGTTCGCATTCGCGAACGTGCTGCCGCTACCTTCCCGTTTCTGTTTCCGCCGCTACCTTTCTGTTTCTGTTTCCGCTGCTACCTTTCTGTTTCTGTTTCCGCCGCTACCTTTCTGTTTCTGTTTCCGCCGCTACCTTTCTGTTTCTGTTTCCGCTGCTACCTTCTTGTTTCTGTTTCCGCCGCTACCTTTCTGTTTCTGTTTCCGCTGCTATCTTTCTGTTTCAGCTTGCCGGTCAGTTTTCCGCTTGCTGCCCGCCCGCCCCACGCGCGAGTCGCATCATTTTTCGTTTTAATTTTCAAACCCGCTCCCGGGTTTGTTAATTTTTTCAATTCGAACCACGCGTTTTCATTGAAATTAAAATGAAATAAAACAAAAAAAAAACAAAATTAAAAATTCAAAAAACGAATCAATCGAAAACAAAAAAATTTCATTTACTTGAAAAATAAATTACAAAAAAAGGTTTTTAAAAGCGGGCCCGGGAGGATTCGAACCCCCGGCATTCGGGTTAGAAGCCCGACGCTATATCCTGGCTAAGCCACGAGCCCATTGGACAGGATTCAAAGAAAGCATTTTTTCTCATATATACCTTTTGTTCAGGGTTTTACTTCTTTTTTGAAATTTTCAGCAGCAACATTTCGTTTTTATTTTTATTTCGAAAAAATGTTAAATCGATTCCATTTGTTTAATTGATTTTTTTGGCTCATATTCTGTGATAAATCTTCATGAAGTCGTTTTCTTGGAAAAACATTTAAATCTGTTCGGGAATTTTGTATCTGTATTTATGACGTTTTTCGCTTGGGTGCGGATTTCTTCATATTTTTCCGTTAAAAATCTAATTTGTTATTAATTTATCAAATAAATTATCAAATAAAAATATCATAAACACTATCAATAACTATTGTAACAATTGTCACTTTAATTATGATCTAATATATGAATAATATGAATAAAATCGGGTGATTTACTATGAGCGAGAATTTAATGTATGTCAACGGCAAGTTCGTTCCCGAGAACCAACCTGTCATATCCGTTTTTGACCACGGCTTTCTTTACGGAGACGGCGTTTTTGAAGGAATTCGCGCTTACAAAGGCCGCGTTTTCAAATTAAGAGAACACGTCGACCGTTTGTTTGACTCCGCCAAAGCCATCGACTTGGACATCGGAATGACTAAAGAAGCCATGGAAGAAGCCATTCTTGAAACACTTCGCCAAAACAACTTAAAAGACGCCTACATCCGCCCGATCGTTTCACGCGGCAACGGCGATTTAGGACTTGACCCGCTCAAATGTGACAAAGCAAATGTTTTCATCGTCCTCAAAACAATGGATTCCTTGTACGACACAATGGAACTCAAAGCAGTTACCGTCGGCGTCCGCCGAAACGCGCCCGATGCGCTGTCTCCCAATATCAAATCTTTGAATTATCTGAACAACATTCTCGCCAAAATCGAGGCCAACGCCAAAGGCGGTCAGGAAGCGATTTTCCTTGACAACAACGGTTTTGTCGCAGAAGGCTCCGGAGACAACATTTTCATCATCAAAAACGGTGTCGTTTACACGCCGCCGACAATCAACAATCTCAAAGGAATCACAAGAGCAACGGCAATCGAACTCTTGGAAAAGAACAAAATCCCCGTCCGCGTCGAAAATATCGGTCTCTTCGACGTTTACACCGCCGATGAAATCTTTGTCACAGGAACCGCTGCCGAAGCCGCAGCAGTTGTTTGGGTGGACGGCAGAACAGTCGGCACCGGAAAAACAGGTCCTGTCACAGCTTTGATGCTTAAAGAATTCGAAAGAGTCACAACAACGACCGGAACCGAAATCTACACGGCAAAGAAAGCGCCGGCAAGAGCCGCCCCCAAAGCGCCTGCTTCTAAGGCTGCCGCCGCTAAAACGCCTGCTTCTAAGACTGCCGCTGCTAAGGCACCTGCTTCTAAGGCTGCCGCTGCTAAGGCACCTGCTTCTAAGGCACCTGCTTCTAAGGCTGCTGCCGCCAAACCCGCAGCAAAAGCACCCGCCGCTAAAACCGCTGCAAAGCCCGCAGCAAGAGCTCCGGCTGCCAAGACTGCCGCTGCAAAAGCGCCTGCAAAAAAGCCTGCCGCCAAACCGGCTGCAAAACCCGCAGCAAAGAAACCGGCTGCAAAAAAATAATCGCAGAATAATTGCGAATCGCAATTTTAATTAATGAAAGTCGTAAGTTCGCTTACACTTTCTTTTTTCATTTATTTTCGTTTTCATTAATTTTCATTTTCATTTATTTTCGACTTCATTTTTTATTTTCATTTTTGTTCCCGCCGTTTTCTTTGATTTTTCTGACTTCACGGATCTTTTTTTCATTTTATTAAAAATGATGCAACTCACGCGCGCGTCGCCGCCGAAAAACTGCAAAAAATTGCAAACAGATGAACTGCATTTTTGCGCCTCATTAATTATTTATACTGAAAAACAGGTTATTCTTCACCGCGAGCAGACTCGCGTGACTATTGCTGATTGCAAATCTTAATTACAAGTTTTAATTAAAGTTTTGATTTACAAGTTTTGATTACAAATTTTATTTCGGTACAACGATGGCAACATTACAGGAACAGATTCGGGAAGTCGAAGAAGAAATCAAGAAAACGACTTACAACAAAGCCACTTCTTTTCACATTGGCAGATTGAAAGCGAAGCTTGCAAAACTGCATGACGAAGTCGAAAAGAAAAGCTCTTCCGGCGGAACGGGCGAAGGTTACAGCGTCAAAAAGTCAGGCGACGCAACCGTTACGCTTGTCGGTTTTCCGTCTGTCGGTAAGTCAACGCTTCTCAACAAACTGACCGATGCCAATTCCGAAGTCGGCGCTTACGCGTTCACGACGCTGACTGTTGTTCCGGGCGTTATGGAATACAAAGGCGCCATCATTCAGATTTTGGACGTTCCCGGACTTGTGAAAGGCGCCGCTTCCGGGCGCGGGCGCGGTAAAGAAGTTATCGCCGTTATTCGCAGTTCCGATCTTGTTATTTTTCTGCTCGACGTTTTTCAGCCGACGCACTATCAAGTTTTGATGGAAGAACTTTATGAAGCCGGAATCCGCGTTGATCAAACTCCGCCTGACGTCGTTATTAAAAAAGTGGATCGCGGCGGAATTCGTATCAATTCAACCGTCGAATTGGATTATTTGGACGAAGACACGATCAAATCCATTATGGACGAATACAAAATCCACAACGCAACCGTTCTTTTCAGAGAAAACGTAACAGTCGATCAGTTTATTGATGTTGTCGCAGGCAACCGCAGTTATGTTTCTTCAATGATTGTCGTCAACAAAGTCGATTTGGCAAACGCCGACAGTTTGGCGGACAACAAGAAAAGACATCCTGACGCCGTCTTTATTTCCGCGCACAACAGCCAGAATTTAGATATGCTCCGCGACGTTCTTTACGACCGCCTCGGATTCATCCGCGTTTATATGAAACCGCAGGGCGAAGCCGCCGATCTGGAAGAGCCGATGATCGTTTTGAAAGGAACCGATGTCGGTCAAATCTGTGACCGTCTTCACAAAGATTTCAGACGAAAGTTCAGATTCGCGTACGTTTGGGGAAAATCCGCCAAACATCCGGGACAGCGAGTCGGATTGGAACATAAATTGATGGACGGCGACATTCTTTCAGTCGTTATTCAGAAATGAGCATTTGAGCCGGAATGTTTGAGTTTGAATGTTTTATTCGAATTGAATATTCATGTTTCAAATTTGAGCTTTGAATGTTTTTTCCGTCACAAGTTTTTTAATTTATTCCGTCATTCATTTTTCAATATTTGTATTATTATTGTATTTATTATTGTATTATATTTTGCCAATTATTGTCAAATCAGTCATTAATCATATCGGTCAGGTGAAAAAATGTCATTCAGCGTTTATGTCTGTTTTAGCGGGAATTGCCGTGAAGCCGTTACTTTTTATGCCGGTGTTTTCGGCAAAGACGTTCCTTCGTTTTTAACGTACGGCGATGTTCCCGAAAGTCCCGATTCAAACTTTTCAATTTCGGAAGGCATGAAAGATAAAATCATGCACTGTGAATTGGAAATCGGCGGCGTTGAAGTGATGTTTTGCGATATGCCTGACGAGTTTGATTTGATTAAAGGCAACAATATCAGTTTGTTTTTCGGCACTCGTGATCAAAAAGAAATTGAAACCGTTTTCAGCCGCTTAAAAGAAGGCGGAACAGTCGCATCGGAATTGCAGGAAACTTTCTATGCAACTCTCTACGGCATGATTGTTGACAAATTCGGAATGACCTGGCAGCTGACTTACGCCGACCCTTCCAAATGCGGCAGCAGTCTTCATGATGCCTGATTAATATTCATGATCTTCATATTCATTAAATCTGCATATTCATTTAATCTCAATCCATTAAATCTCAATCCATTTAATCCCAATCCATTTAATCCGCAATCGATTTCACATTATCATTTCAGGAACTTATATTATGACAATTTCAAAACCGAGAGGCACGCGCGACTTTTTGCCTGAAGAAATGGCACGCCGGCGCGCTGTTGAATTCAAACTTCGCGAAGTGATTCAAAAATGGGGTTACGGCGAAGTTGTGACGCCGACTTTTGAAGAGCTTGAACTTTTCACGCTCAAATCCGGTCAGGGAATCATCGGCGAACTTTACAATTTCACGGACAAGGGAGATCGCGAAATGACGCTTCGCCCCGAGCTGACAGCGCCTGTCATGCGCGCTTATGTCAATGAAATGCAGTCTTTTTCAAGACCGATTAAACTTTTCTATTTCGAAAATTGTTTCCGCTACGAGCGCCCGCAAAAGGGACGCTACAGAGAATTCTGGCAGTTCGGCGCAGAACTCATCGGCAGCAGCAAACCCGAAGCTGACGCGGAAGTGATTGCGCTTGCGATGACGATGATTGAATCTGTCGGAATCAAAGGCGACCTCAACATCGGAAACTTGTCCATTCTCAGATGTCTGCTCGCTCAAATCACGACCGAGTCTGCCGTTGCGGATCAGATCATGCGCTACATCGACAAAAAAGAGTATGAAAATTTGGATTCCTATCTCGGCGAACTTTCGGTTTCAGCCGAATTGATTGAAAAGATTCACAAAATCATTTCTCTCTCCGGCAAAGACGGTTTTGCGGCTGCCAAAAGCGCCCGCGAAGTTGTCGGCGATTTGCCCGAACTCGACGCTTTTGAAAAAACGCTCACGCTTCTTACTGCTTACGGCGTCACGGATTACACTGTCAACTTTGGTGTCGCCCGCGGTCTTGATTATTATACGGGAATTGTCTTTGAAGTTTATGCCGACGGTCTCGGCGCTCAAAAACAAATTTGCGGCGGCGGCTCTTATAAATTGATCTCCTTATTCGGCGGCGGCGACGTTGTTTCAACGGGATTCGGAATCGGCTTTGACAGGATCATGGAAATTTGCGAGTTGCCGGTTGAAAAACCCGAAACAATCGTTTTGATTACAAAACCCGAAACCCAAACAAACGGCATCGAAATCGCAAACGAACTTCGCCCGTACGTTTCGGTTTTAACCGACATTATGGGCCGCAATTTCAAAGCGCAAATGGAATACGCCAATACGGTCGGCGCCGAGTACGTTTTGATTGTCGGCGAAAAAGAATTGGAATCGGGACTTTTGTCGCTTAAGGATATGAAAAGCGGCGAACAGGTTTCATTGAGTTTGGAAGATTTGATTTTAAAGTTTAAGAAAGAGTGACAGGAATACGGTTTCTCTTTCTTCTTTTTTCCATTTTATTTTTTTGTTTATTTTTTGTGATGAATTGAAAATATTGAAAAAGCCTGTGTTTGCTGTTTTGTTGAATCGCGGTAAGAATCTCCAACTCCTTCTTTTCTCGCTGCGCTCGAAAACGCGTCGTTGGAGTGGCGGTATTTCGCCTTTTTTCAATTTTCGGACAAACCCAAACATCCATTTTCGTGAAAATTATCGAAAACCCGAACGCCCCTTAAAACCTTAAAAATTAAAGAATATTTTAAAGAAAAACGGCGTTCGGTTTTTGTTTAATTTGAAATAAACATGATGTTTGTTTTTTGATTAAATTAATAAAAATCCCAAACAACATCCCCGCAAGTTGAGATTCCCGTAGCGTAGCGAAGGGAATCGAGACTTGGCGGATTCTTTCAACGACGAATAAAAAGTTCGAACAACAGGGTTGCTATAATTTAGTTAAAAACTCAACCGATGGTTTATGTTTGCAGTCGGAATGCAGTTTGTGTTTCCGCTTGGAGTGTGGTTTGCGTTTGCCGCTTGGAGTGTGGTTTGCGTTTGCCGGTTGGAGTGTGGTTTGTGTTTCCGCTTGGGGTGTGGTTTACGTTTGCCGGTTGGAGTGTGGTTTGTGTTTGCCGGTTGGAGTGTGGTTTGCGTTTCGGCTTGTAGAGGCCCACTGAGTCTACAAGAAGGCGGTGTTTATTGAAAAATCGCGCAGCGATTTTTTTCGCCACTTTTCGCCGCCGCCCGCCCGCGCGAGCCGCACAAATTTTTAAAAAACAAATTGAAATGAACACATATTTTTTAAACAAACTGAAACGGAAGAACGTTTTTTAAAACAAATCGAAAAATACACACGATATATTTTCAAAAATAAATCAAAAAAATTCAACAAAAAAGACTTCGTCTCTTCAATTTTAACAAAAAAAGAAAAAGATTGACAGCAAAATGCTGCCGAAACATAATTTTTAATTTACTTTACACAAAAAATGAAAGAACAGAAATTATCTGCTCAGCATCATTTCCGCGGTGTCGGGCTTGTAAACCCAGTCCATCGGAAGAACTTTTGTGCCGTGGTAGTATTTCACGAGTCTTCTGATCTTGGATTCAGTCAACTGAAGAGATCTTTTGTTGTGAAGGTCGTGCTTGTTGGCGCCCAAGTGTTTTCTGAGTCTGAGTGCCTTAACGATCAAGTTGGTCAAGTCTTCCGGAAGGTGGGGCGCGACTTCATTGTCTTTTAAGATCTGAGTAACCTTTTTGCCGGTGAGCAATTTAACATCGCCGACACCGTACTGGTCTCTTAAAATCATGCCGATCTGGCTTGTCGGGATACCCTGTTTCCACATATCCAAAACGAGTTGTGTCGCATCTTCAGCGGAAACATTTGACCATTCAGGGACTTCGGTTCGAAGCGGCTTCTTTGAGCCGGACTTACCTTTTCTCTTAGTGTGCATTTTTGCCATAATATCAACCTCAAAATAACCGCTACTTCAAAATACCGTTTCAAGAATCCCGATTCATTCATTGAAAACAATTGATACAATCGAAAGTCCCGATATTTCTTCGCGTGTTATTGTGTCGAAAATAACTCAAAAGAATGATTTTAAAATTAAAAATTTAAACAAATGAATTTAAAAATCTAAAATCAACAATTTCTGAATCAAAATTCGCACTCTCAAAATACAAACATGGTATATAAACATTCGGAATTCCTGTCGAAACGATAATGTTCAGCCGCTTTGTTCCGACTTTATTCTGCGTTTTCTCAGCAGTTCAGTCAATCCGTTCAATCAGCACGTTCAATCGGCACGTTCATCAGCACGTTCAACCGGCACGGTCATCAGCATGTTCAATCAGCACGTTCGTTCAATCCGTTCAATCGGTCCGTTCAATTGGTAATGTTTATTCGGTATGATATATTATATATAGTTCCTGAATGTTTCTGACTTGGCAAAGCCGTCACATTACATTTTCCTTATATTGCATTCGGCTTGCAATTCGTTACGTTATTCATGTTTTCAACATCGGATCCTCGTATCCGTTTTTGTCATGAGGTTTTATTATGGTCATTTCAGAAAATCATTCTCAACCGGAGGATTCACACTCTTCCGCGGGACAAGCAGAGTCCCCCTCCACTCCGACGCAGCCGTACGATTCGGCTGTAAACACTTCCGTTTCGGGAAACCCTGTCGCGGATACAGGCAATACGCCGAGCTCCGGTTCTGATGATTCAGGCGAAGGAAAAATGACGAAAGGCGTTGCCGATCTTCTCGGAAATCCGAAAAAAGCCATGATCAAAGTTTCCGTTCCCGTCATGATCGCGCTTTTCTTTGAATCCATTTACAATCTCGTCGACACATTTTGGGTCGCAGGACTCGGCGCTGAAGCACTCGCCGCCGTCGGTTTAGCTTTCCCGTTTTTCATGGCGCTCATGGCAATCGCAACCGGTATCGGTGTCGGTGCAGGGTCAGCCGTCTCAAGAGCCATCGGCTCCCGAAATAAAAAGCAGGCCGACAAATTCGCAACGCACGCCATTATTTTTGCCGTCATTCTCAGTTTTGTCGCCTGGTTAGCCGTTCCCTTAATGGAACCGATTTTTATGCTGATGGGAGCTGACGCATCATTAGCGGCAACAACAGCAGGATACATGAATCCGTTCATTTACTGTTCCTTTTCAATCTTCCTTCTCAACGTCGGCAATTCCCTTTTAAACAGCGAAGGCAACAGCCGCAAAACCATGTTCGCAACCATTGTCGGTGCCGTTTTAAACATGATTTTGGACCCGATTTTCATTTACGACTGGGGTCTCGGACTCGGCGTTGACGGCGCGGCTTACGCCAGCGTTCTTTCATTCAGCGTTTCAACCGCGATGGTTATGTACTGGCTCTTGATCCAGAAAAAGACTTACGTGTCCATCCGCTTCAAAGGATTCAGATTCGAATGGCCGATTATTCGCGACATCATTGTTGTCGGCATTCCGGCAACCGTTTCACAGCTGACAATGTCCATTTCAACCGTTTTGCTGAACATGATCGTTCTCAATGTCGGCGGAACAGACGGCGCCGCAATTTACAGCACGGGCTGGCGTATCATTTCAATCGGTGTGATGCCGATGATGGGTCTGGCAACCGGTATGACAACAATGGCCGGCGTCTCTTTCGGCGGACACGATATCAAAAAGCTCAAATCCGTTTACTATTTCGGCATCAAAATCGGTCTTTTGATCGAATTGGTGATTGCAGCATTCGTTTTCATCTTTGCCGACCCGATTGCAGGCATTTTCGCAACGGGCGAGTCTGCTTACTTGCAGGCAGACATTGCAAGTTTCCTTCAGGTCATGTGTCTGATTTTCATGTTCCTGCCGGCAAATATCCTGACATCGTCAATGCTTCAGGGTTTGAAAATGGGCTCTTCTGCATTGGTCTTAACGCTTATTCGGGCGATTATCTTTGAAGTGCCGATTGCTTACCTCTTAGGCATTTATTTCGGATACGGTCTGCCCGGCATTTGGATCGGCGCGCTTGTCGGCGACTTTTTGGTCATGCTGATCAGTTTCACATTCGGAAATTACGTTATCAAAAATTTGAAAAAACTTTATCCGACGCCGACAGTCGAAACCGTTCCGTAAGTCGATTCAAATTTGAAAATGCCAGAAATCGGCATTTTCTTTCTTTTTCTTTTTTATTTATCGAAATGAATTGCAAAAATCATTTTTTCGAGAGAATGAAAAACATACATTTTGTTTTGCGATATTTTTGAAAAAACGGGGTTCTGTTTGAAAATATATTTTTTAAAAATGAGGCGGCTCGCGCGCGGCGGCGACCGGCAGCGGCAGCTGCATGGCGAGGCGCCGGAAGACCGGCAGCGGGAACGGAAACCTGACTCCACGCGGAAACAGAAACCTGATATGCATGCGGAAATCGGCGAAGCCTGAAAAATCGCGAAGCGATTTTTTACAAACACCTCCCTCCCCTGCCCGATGAAATTTTGTGAGAGGCCGACCAAAGGTCGGTCACGAGCAAAATTTAAACACACACCTGACTGCAAGCGGCAATTAAAAATTGAAATGAAAAAATAGAATAATTGAAAAAAATTTAGAAATTAAAACAGAAATAAATGAAAAAAGTAAAAAAGTAATTTGAATCCGGTTTAGTATTCCGGATCCATACCGTCAATCGTCATGAACGACGATTCCATTTCCTTTTTCTTTTTGACACGGTCTTTCTTGTCTTTTTCCATGCCGATCGCCTGAATGGCGCCTTCATATAAGGATTCCAATTCTTCGGCGGAGTTCAGCGTTAAAACACAAAGCGCTTCGGGCAAACTGCCGTTTTCAACGATAACGCCTTTGAAAACGTGACCGATTGCGCCTGAAAGTTTTTCAACTTCCGTTGAAATTTCTTCCATGCTCAAATATTTTTTGTCGCCTTTTAAAATGACCATCGCACGGCCGCCTTCCTTGTATGCGTCCGTTGAGAAAAGCAAACCTCGCGGCGAAATACAATTTTGAATAACAGTTCGAATCGGCATTTCATTTTCAGCTTTAAAGTAGCCGATGGTCGCAAGACCCGCGCCGCCGCTCATTACAGTCTTAAAGTCACCCAAGTCGGTTACCATCATCATTTCACTGTCCAAAGAGTCGAGCAGGAACAACAGGCGTTTTGCAATCATGCTGTTGATACCGTCGTAAGCTTCCTGAACATTGCCGCCGATGGATTTCAAATACTGGTTGTCGGCTAAAATAATGCCGTCGCACGGCCCTTCTCTTAATTCTTTGAGCATGAACGCAGCGTTCTGCAAATAAAGCGTTCCTTCTTCCCTGAACGGCAAAATAACGAGCGCATAAACCGGGAAGTTGTGAGACTTTTTGATTTCTTCAATCAAAGGCGGCGTAAATGACGAACCTGTTCCGCCGGATGCGGAAGTGATGACAAAAGCGATATCAAAGTCGCCTCTCTCTTCAATAGATCTCATAATGTTTGATTTCTGCTGTTCAAACACTTCTTTGCCGATATTACGGTTGGCGCCGACGCCGTGAAGGTTTTTGATATGAACTCTGTCTTTGGCTTTCGTGAACTTCATTTCTTTTAAGTCATTAATTGCCGTGTTAATCGCAATCGTCTGAACATTGCTTTGATAATTATGTTTTGAAAAATATTTTGAAAAGCCGCCGCCGGCTTCCTTGACATTGGAACCGCGGTTCATGGCGTGCTTGTTGACGGCATCTAAAATTCTGTTGCCGCATTGGCCGTTTCCGACAAGTAATACGTTAAGCAAAATGGAATCCTCCGAAAATATCTGTGTTCAAAAACTGTTTTAAAAAATACTTTATGATAATGAATCAAACTGTTATTTATAACTAATTTGTTCATGATTATCAATTTTCGTATATATATTTGTTCTTTCTTCTTTATATCTCGCTTATATTCGTTTCTCATATATTCGGGGTCGACTGAATCAATGAGGGGCGCTTCGGCGTGTCGGCAAACGACGACACCGCAATAAACATATTTTTCAAAAATTGACGAAAATCAAAAAGAAACGGATTAAAGAAACAGATTAAATGAAACGGCTATGAATGGAACGAATCAAAAATATGAGAAAAAATCAAGCTGAATCGAAATATGAAAAAAATCAAAGTATGAAAAAATCAAAAATATGAAAAAAATCAAAAATAATTAAAAAATTATGAAATAAAAGAATGAGGAGAGTTAATTCGTTTTTTTCAATTAACTCAGAATTTGTATTCTCTGTGGCGTTTCCATAAAAAGAGAGCCGCAACAGCGATTAAAATGATCGGAATAAGCAAAACATACCAATAATCCATCAGTGTTTCTATAGCATTGTTGCTGATAGAATTGTATGAAACAGTTTGAATTGTTCCCGATTTTGAACTGTTATTGTAAGTGTAATTGTAAGTGATGTTGACATCAAAATATCCGGCTTCGGTTGCGGAAAGAGAATATTCGATCACTTTTTGGTTATTCGGCATAATCTGGTCAATATAAACAGTTCCTTTATTGCCTGTTGTCGTAATGTCGCTTCCGCTGACTGTTGCGCCCGACGGCAGATCAAACTCAATGCCGACATATTGCGCGGGCATCGTTCCCGTGTTTTTGATTGTAATGTTTCCTTCAATCTTTGAACGCGTGTGATAATCAACCGTATTTCCGCTCGGCGCTGACGGTGTAAATGTCAAAGCGGCCAAATCACTGACATCAATGGTGACGGTGTTGCTCTGATATTCGAATTTTCCGCCGACCGCATTTTCTGCGGTGACATTTGTTACCGGCAGGGTTTTGGTTCCGGGTTCAACAGCTTTTAATTGATATACCCAATAAGTACTGTTTGTGTTTCTGTTTATTGTCTGATTGACGGTATTGTTGATTGTTACATTTGACATCAAGAATCCTTCTGAATAGGATTCTGTAATTGTCACATTCTTCGCGTCATAATTCCCGCTGTTATTGACATAAATCATCACCGTAATAATGTCATCGACGGATATGTTTTCAGAAGGTGTTATGACTTTCGTAATGACGAGATTCGGTCTTCCGGCGCCTTCCGCATTGCTGTGACCGCCCTCGACATAGCCGTAATTCGTAACATTTGCATTTGTCCAAAATTCTAATCTGACTTGATTGAATTTTCCGGATTCTCTGAAATCAATTGCTCTGACTGAATAATTGCCGTCAGATGCAGTAAAACTGAATGTATTATTTAAGGATAATTTTGTTCCGTTTATTCTTGTCCAGGCATCATTTTTCCATTCATAAATACTGATGGATGCATTTCCGGATGTGTTACTGCTGTTGTTTTCATCCGTGCTGACGCCGATTGCACTGGCTTCAATAATCACATTATTGATCATATAACCGTCACTGCCTTCGAGCCAGTCGTCTCTTTCCCATGCCGCCGCCGGTATCATTGCAGCTGTTAAAATTAATGCGAAAAGCAATATTCCTGCACCGTATCTCATTATTTTCAAAATTACTCCCCTCTAATTGTTTTTACAATTTGTTTGTTTTTACAATTTGTTCGTTTTTATTTATTTTTAATGAAATTCAATGAATTCTTTAATATAATCTCTATCTTTTAAGTAAGTTAACATTCTTCTCATTTATTTAATATTTTTGATTTTTCAACAATCGCAGTTACGGGATTCGACAGTGTTTTAGATTCTGTTTTTACTTGTTTGCAATATCAAGTCCCACATCAATCCAATCAGCAGCATTTGTAACGGCACTGAGAGATATAACATCAATTCCGCTGGTCGCGTATTCTTTTAAGTTTTCTTTGCGAATGCCGCCGGATGCTTCCAATAAAACGCGGTTTCGGAGATCTTTTTGCTCCATCAAAGCAACAACCTCGCGGATCTGTTGCGGTGACATATTATCTAAAAGAATGATGTCGGCACCGATTTCAGCGGCTCGGACCGCCTGTTCTTTTGTGTCGGCTTCAATTTCAATTTTTTTCGAAAAAGAGGTTTGGCGTTTCGCTTCGCTGAAAGCCTGTTCAAGTCCCATGATCTCGATATGATTGTCTTTGATCATGACCATATCTGAAAGACTTTGGCGATGCGGGTCGCCGCCGCCGTCTAAGACAGCTTTCTTTTCGAATTTGCGGATTCCGGGTGTTGTTTTACGCGTTGCTGCAATTTTCGGCACTTTTCCGCTTTCCGATTTTTCGCCTGCCGCTTCTTTGACGATTTTTACGTAATCGGCCGTGTTGGTTGCGATTCCGGATAAATGAGATAAAAAGTTTAAAACGAGGCGTTCGGCGCGCAAAATCGAAACCGAATCGCCGTTTAATTCATACAAAACATCGCCGGCTTTTGCAAAATCTCCCGGCATTTTTTTCTGTTCGTATCCGATTTTCATATAATCCAGAATGGCGGACGCGATTTCAAGACCGGAGACGATGCAGTCTTCTTTGACAAAAATGACCGCGCTGACATTTTGGCTTTTAACAAGAGTGCAGGAGACATCATCTTCCCTTAAATCTTCTTCAAGGAACAGCTCAATTTCTTTTTGCAGTATCAATTCGTTCTCTCCGCAGCATTTTTAAAATATTTTTAAAATTATTGTTAAAAATTGTAAGATGATGACAGATGATTGTAAAACAATTGTGAAATATTAATGCGGTATGTCATAAAAAATAACAATTCAAATAATTTTAAATTACATTTTTTTATTACATTTTTTTAATACAGTTATAAATTACAGTTCATTTGATTAAATATTTTTCAGTCGTATTGAAAATTCATGACAGATAAACTCTTCTGTTTTGATTAAAGCAAAAGACATAATAAGTCTGAAATGTAATGCCATTTACCCGAACAGTCGGATTTATTTAATTGGAAGTTTTCTCATGATTAAAATCGGTATAATCGGATGCGGTTTCATCGGCACGCAGATTTGCTCTGCCGTTGATTCGGGCGCAGTTCCCGCCGAGATTTTCGGTATTTTTGATTTCTCTGAAGCGAAAGCCGATGATGTTTTGAAACTTTTGAAAACGGGCAATCCTCAAAAATGCGCGCCCGAAGAGATGATTGAGTCTTGTGATTTAATTGTCGAATGCGCTTCTCAAGACGCTGTTTTGAAATATGCGCTTCCGGCAGCAGAAAACGGCGTTGATTTAATGGTTTTAAGCGTCGGCGCTTTCCAAAATCCTGATTTTTATCAAAAAGTCAGAGATGCGGCAGCCGCAAGCGGATCTAAAATTTATATTCCGTCAGGCGCGATTGCCGGAACGGATGGATTGAAATCAGCCGCGATGGCAAACATTTCGTCGGTTTCCGTCACAACAAGAAAACCGGTTTCGGGGCTTTCCGGCTCTCCTTATCTGATTGAAAACAATATTGATCTGTCGGAATTGAAAGAGCCGAAACTCATCTTCGAAGGAACGGCAGCTGAAGCCGTCGTCGGGTTCCCGAAAAACGTCAATGTCTGCGCAACCATCAGTTTGTGCGGCATCGGTTTTGACAAAACGGTCGTTCGAATCATTGCCGACCCGACGATTTCAGAAAACATGCACGAGCTGGAAGTTTACGGCGACTTCGGACATATGAAAATGGCAATCGAAAACAAACCGTCTCCGAAAAATCCGAAAACAAGTTATTTGGCGGCACTGTCAGCCGTTTCGACATTGAAGAAAATTACGGATCCGATGCAAATCGGCGTCTGATTTTTCATCTTTTTATTTTTCAGTTTTTCTATTTTTGAGGCGTCGCCGCGCGCGAAATGCATCGTTTTTATTTTGATTTTCAAACCTGACCCCCGGTTTTATTCATTTTTGGATGAAACCTAAACATCCATTTTTGAAATCGGTGAACCTGAACGCCCGATAAAACTCTAATCTTAAATGTTTTAGATTTTCGATAAAAAAAGGCGTTCCGTTTTTGAAGAATTTTAATGAAAGACGATGTTTCAATCAATTTTAGATTGGATAATACGTTCAAAAGCCGCCACCTCCAACGACGCGTTTCCGATAGCGGTGCAGAGGAAAGAAGGAGTTGGAGATTCTTTCCCGTACGAAACGAAACAAAAAAAAATTCAATTTCTGATTGCATCCGGTTCCGGCTAAGCCTGATCGTCTGCAACTGTATTTTATTGCCGCTTGCAGTCAGGATTGCGTTTCCGCGTGTATCTGCTCTTTTTAATCATAATCCGTTCGCATTCGCGAACGTGCCGCAGTTGCCCACAGGTTTCTGTTTGCCGCCGCTACCAACAGGATTCCGTTGCCGTTTGCAATCCGGTTTGCGCTGCTGCCGCTCCAAACCGCCGCCGCGCGCGAGCTGCCCCATTTTTTTTGTTTTTCAAACCTGCCTCTCGTTTTTATTTCATATTTTAAAATTTTAATCTCATCCATTTTTATAATTCTCCTTTCTCTTCATCTCTTTTTTATGTTTTTCAATTCGATACAATTCGTTTTTCCGAAACCGTTTAATAGGAATAATATTGTTGATTATTTGTTTTCAAGGATTGGGATTTTTATGAAAAGCGATGAAATTTTACGGCGCATTTCCGAGTTAAAGGAAGAGAAAAACGCCGTCATTTTGGCGCACAATTACGCACGCGCCGAAGTTCAGGACAACGCCGATTTGGTCGGCGATTCTTTTGCGCTCAGCCAAGCGGCTGTCGATTTAGATGCCGACATGATCGTTTTTGCAGGCGTTCACTTCATGGCGGAAAGCGCTTACATTCTGTCGCCGCAGAAAACAGTTCTGCTGCCCGACGCCGACGCCGGATGCCCCATGGCAGACATGGTCACGGTCGAAGCGCTTCGCGAAGCAAAAAAGCAGTATCCTGACGCGGCAGTCGTCTGCTATGTCAACAGCTCGGCGGCAGTCAAAGCCGAGTCCGATGTGTGCTGCACTTCCGCAAACGCAAAAGAAGTCGTTGCCGCAATCGAAGAAAACGAAATTTTATTCGTTCCCGACAAAAATCTCGGTCATTACATTTCAACTTTAACGGACAAAAAAATTCATTTTTGGAACGGGTTTTGTCCGATTCACCAGCAAATTACGGAATTCGATGTTCTGACGGCAAAAGCGAAACATCCGAGTGCTGTTTTTCTCGCGCATCCCGAATGCCGCCCCGAAGTTTTAAAGCACGCCGACGGCATTTTCAGTACGGCGGGAATCATTAAATACGCCGCTGCAGCCGACGAAAAAGAATTCATCATCGGAACCGAGCAGGAAATGATGCATAAATTAATGAAAGACAGCCCGAACAAGTCTTTTTATCCCGTTTCCAAATACGCTTACTGCTCCACCATGAAAATGGCGACGCTTCCGGCAATTTTAAACGCGCTTGAAACGGGAAATACAAAAATCACGGTTCCCGAAGACATTCGCGTCAAAGCCAAAAAATCGCTTGACCGAATGCTTGCGGCTGTTCCGAAATAATATAAAAATATGTAAGAATTGTAAAACGCTTGACGAAAACATAAATGACATCAAACAATTAAATGATGACAAATATTGTGATTATATTCTGATTGCAAACATTCTGATGTAAATATTTTGATTGTAAATTCTGATGTAAATATTTTGATTGTAAACTTTGCGCAAACGGCAAACGGATGACAAAAATGAATCTGGTTCAAAAAATTTCCGCTTATTTGGAATTCATGAGGTATAAAAACGCTGCAATGGCCGGCATTTCATCGGTTATCGCCGTTTTCATCGCCGCCATCATTTTAGATTACCCGATGGAGGGGGCGTTGTTTTACAATCTCATTCATCTCTTTTACATTTTCATCATGGTCTTTTTAGCAACGGGCGCCGGCAATATGCTCAACGACTATTATGATGTCGATATTGACCGCGTCAACAAACCGAACCGTCCGCTTCCGTCAGGCCGGATCAGCTTAAAAGAAGCCGTTTATCTGACGATCCTTTGCTTTTCGGTTGCGCTTTTGATTGCGTTTTTAATCAATCCTGTCGCCGGAATCATCGGGTTTATCAACGTTTTCATTCTCATCTGGTACGCCAAAACACTGAAGCGCACCGTTCTTCTCGGAAATCTTTCCATCGCTTATCTGACAGGATCGACTTTCCTTTTCGGCGCGTCTTTTCTCGGAACAGACGGTGTTCGGGTCATGATCCCGCTGTTTCTGCTGGCCTTTTTGGCAACGGCCGCTCGTGAAATCGTTAAAGACATCGAAGACATCAAAGGCGATGCCGAAGACGGCGCCGTCACTTTCCCGATCAAATATGGCGAAAAACCCGCGATCTATTTAGCGTCCGCATTCGGCTTTTTAGCCGTTTTGCTCAGCCCGCTGCCGTATATTTTGGGATACCTGACCGTCCATTATCTTTACGCGCTCATTATTGTGATTTTATGTTTCTTCGTCGCGATTTATTACCTGTTCAAAAGAGATTACGCAAAATCTTCCAAATACTTTAAAATCGCGATGCTTTTATCTTTGGCGGCGTTCATTTTCGGTTTGATTTGAGTTTGCTGCCTTTACTTCATACCGTTTTTATTTTTAATCTTTTATTTTTCATTTATCTTTCACTTTTGTTTTTATTTCCGTTTTATTTTTCATTTCATTTTATTTTTCATTTTATTTTTCATTTTATTTTTCTATTTATCATTCATTCAAAAAAATGTTCGGATTTATCAAAACCTTTTTTAATCATTCTTTTTAATGATGAATATCATTTTTGATAATTATTAATCCTTCAAAAAACAAAATTCGGAGTTTTCTATGACTAAAGAATATATGCTCGGCAATGCCGCAATCGCCCGCGGTGTCAGAGAGGCCGGCGTCGGGTTGGTTTCAGGTTACCCGGGAACGCCGTCTTCTGAAATCGTTGACATCTTGCGCGCTCAAAATGACCGCGATTTCTATATCGAATGGTCGGTTAATGAAAAGGTGGCCGTAGAAGTCGCGATCGGCGCCGCATTTGCAGGCACGCGCGCACTCGTTACAATGAAACATGTCGGCTTAAACGTCGCGGCCGACCCGCTGATGACTGTCTGTTTCGCCGGAACCAAAGGCGGTTTAATCATTTTGGCAGCCGACGACCCGTCTTTCCATTCATCTCAAAATGAACAGGACACGCGCCGCTACGCGCAGTTCGCTCAAATTCCCTGCTTTGATCCCGCGACACTTCAGGACGCAAAAGATATGGTGGCTTTCGCATTTGATTTTTCCGAGAAATTTGAAACGCCGGTCATTTTCCGCCCGACAACACGCATCAGCCACGGCAAATCCGGCATTGAGCTCGGTGAAATCAAAACCAATTCAAATGTCGTTGATTTCGTCAAAGACCCGAGCCGAATGGTCATGATGCCCAACTTTGCGCGCCCGCGCCATATCGCGTCACTGGAACGCCAAAAACCAATGGCAGAAGCACTCGAAGAGTCCCCCTGGAACGTTTTGGAACGCTGCGAAGACTCAAAAATCGGTGTCATCTCATCCGGCATTGCTTCCGTTTACGCAAAAGAAGCGCTTCACGCGCTCGGCATCAACGCATCATTTTTAAAAATTACCGCTTATCCCGCGCCGGATAATTTTATTCTTGAAATGCTCAACCACTGCGACAAAGTTCTTGTCGTTGAAGAATTGGAACCCATCGTCGAAGACCGCGTCCGCATTTTGGCGCAGCAGCACCAAATCAAAACCGAAATTATCGGCAAAAATCCGGTTCCCCGCGTGAACGAGCTCAGCTTCGAAGTCTGCCGCGACGTCATGGCATCCGTTTTCAAAGAATACGCCGACCCGTCCGCTCCCGCATTTGCTGCCGCCGGAAACGTTCCCGCGCTGCCTGCCGCAGTGACAGAAATCGTTCTGCCGCCGAGACCGCCCGCGCTTTGCGTCGGCTGCTCTCACCGCTCCGCTTTCCAAGTGATTAAAGAAGTGTTCGGCAAAAACGCTATTTTCCCAAGCGACATCGGTTGCTACACACTCGGCATCCACAGCGGCGCCGTTGACACGACGATTTGTATGGGCGCAAGCATCAGCATGGCATCCGGCATCGCTCATTCCGGCGAAAAGAAAGCGGTCTGCTGTACCATCGGCGACTCGACTTTCCTCCATACAGGCGTAAATTCGCTGATGAACGCCGTTTACAACAACGCGAAAATGACGGTCGCCATTTTGGACAACCGCATCACCGCAATGACTGGCCACCAGCCGAATCCGAATACGGGCAAAACCGCCGTCGGCATCGAATCGCTTCCTGTTTCGCTTGAAGCCGTTTGCGCGGCTGCCGGCACTCAATTTATTAGAACGGTGGACGCTTACGATTATGAAGGTTTGAAAACAGCTTTCCGTGATGCGAAAAACTTTGAAGGCGTTTCTGTCGTCATTGTTCAGCAGGCTTGCGCGATCGTTGCCAAGAAAGCGGGCATTAAAATGGATCCGTTTGCAGTCGTTTCCGACAAATGCAAAGGATGCCGCAAATGCGTGAACTTCGGCTGCCCCGCAATCGAATTTGATAAGGGTCCCGCTCTCGCGTTTATCAATTCTCAATGTATCGGATGCGGCGTTTGCGCTCAAATATGTCCGTTTGATGCGATTGTCGAGGTGAAAAAATGAGTTCAGATGAAAACAAATGTTTCGGCAGCGTTCCGAATTCCGGCAAAACCGATGTCAAATACGATGTCGTCATCTGCGGCGTCGGCGGTCAAGGCGCTATTCTGGCGTCCGACATTCTCGGAAGGGCAGCTGTTGCCGAAGATCGCGCCGTCCAAGCCGCAGAAACGCACGGCATGGCGCAGCGCGGCGGATCTGTTGAAAACCACGTCCGCATCGGCAGCGCTTACGGCTCGCTCATCCCGAAAAGAGGTGCAGATCTGATGATTGCGCTTGAGCCGGCTGAAGCCGTTCGCTACGCCCATTTAATGAAAGACGGCGGCATCATTCTCGTTGACACCGAACCCGTTTATCCGTTTACGGTGACGACCGGAAAAGCCGAATATCCCGACATCGACCAAATGCTTTCCGCGCTTTCCGAATCTTTCGTCGTGAAAACGGTTCAGGCAACAAGTCTTGCAACGGAAGCCGGCAACCGCCAGGCGGCAAATGTTGTCATGGTCGGCGCCGCGTCGCATTATATTCCGCTTCAGGAGCAGACATTCATCGACTGCATCAAAGTTTTGGTTCCGCCGAAGTTTTTGGATGTGAATTTAAAAGCTTTTGATTTGGGCAAGAAAAGCGTTCAGTGACGGATGCTTTTTCTTTTCATTTTCTTTTTTTGTTTATTGTAAACTTGCCGCTCCATTTTCATGAATTTTTGAAATTTGTTGCGGTTCGCGCGCGGGCGCAAGCCCGTAAAAAATCGCGCAGCGATTTTTCAGTAAACACCTCCCTCCCGGCGGAAACAAACACCTCCCTCCCGGCGGAAACAAACACCTCCCTCCAAGCGGAAACAAACACCTCCCTCCAAGCGGAAACAAACACCTCCCTCCCGCTGCAAACAAACACCTTCTCCTCTGCCTGAAATGTTGTGGGCGAAGTGAACAATTCTTAAACAAAACTTTTTAACCTTTTACAGACCTTAACCTAATCGGCGTTATTAATATGGGATTTGAAGTAGGTGTGCTGAAATGAAGTGGTCGGATACGCGTAAAGAATTGGAATTTATTGTCAATATGAGCCCTGTCGTCGTTTTTAAATTCGGCGCCGACGCGGGTCTTCCCGTCAAATATGTTTCAAATAATATTATTCAATTCGGATATCCGCCGGAAGAATTCAGCGATTACAATTATGATTTTGAAAACATCGTTTATCGCGACGATTTGGAAAAACTCAGAGTTCAATTTGAGGAATATTCGGCAAAAACGGATACTTACGGATTCACTTTAAATTACAGACTTTATACAAAATTCGGCTCCATTCGCTGGGTCGAACAAAGAACTTTCATTATCCGTGACGATGACGGAAATGTTTTGCATTATCAGGGTCTTCTTTTTGACATTACCGACCGCAAAAAAGCCGAAGAAGAAACCGCTTTGAATTTGGCGCGCCAGGAAGTTCTGCTTAAACTCAAGCGCATGGGCGGCTATTCTTTCCAGGAAATCATCGACTACGCCCGTGAAGAAGCCGTTCGCCTGACAAAAAGCAAAATCGGGTACATCGCTTTTCCGACACCCGATGAAGCCACTCTTATCATGCATTCGTGGTCCAAAAGTTCCGTCCGCGAATGTTCTATTGACGAACAAAACCGTCCGCACGTTTATCCCGTTCACCGAACCGGACTTTGGGGAGAAGCCATCCGTAAACGGAAACCTATGATTTTAAATAATTATCAATCTCCTTCGTCACTCAAAAAAGGTTTTCCGAAAGGACACGTTACGCTTTCCAGCTACATGCACGTTCCGATTTTTGACGGCGGGCGAATCGTTATTGTGATCGGTGTCGGCAACAAGGAAGATGAATACGATTCCAATGACATTTTTAATCTGATGATTTTAATGCAGGGATTGTGGGAAGTGATTCAGAAGAAAAGACTTGAAGAGTCATTGAAAGAAAGATCCGGCGAGCTGGCGGCCCATTACGAAAAATTGCGTTCGATGTCAATGGTTTCTCAGGAATTTCTCAAAGATGTTCAAAATGAAACGGAAAATCAATCTCCCGATCGTTATTTGAGAACAATGGAAGATGAAGTCTTTTTGATGGCTTACGAAAGACAGCAGGCGGCAATTGAAGAAGGTTTGCTGCTGGCCAACCGCATTAAGCATTTGGTCGACTCTATGGTTTACATCAGCATGGCCGGCGACAACATTCGTTATGAAAAATTCACTCAAATCGATTTCGGAAGTCTGATCGAACAGGCTTTTTTGAATACGATTCTGCTTTTGCGCAACAAAGATGTGACGCTTGACCGCTGCATGCCGGAAGAATTCCCGAGTGTTCTCGGCGATTACGAAAGTTTGGAAGTCGTTTTTACGACTCTTATTGAAAACGCCTGCCTGAACTCTTTTACAGGCGGCAAAATCCGTCTCAAAGGCGAGGTCAAAGACGGATTTTTAGAAATCCGGTTCTTCGATTCCGGTCCGGATTTGGATGAAGAATCGCTGCCGTATCTTTTCCAAAGCATTATGTTTGTCGGCTCGGGTCATTTCCATGCCAACCGTTTGGAAGGCGCGGAATCCGGTTTATATGTTGCGAAAATTATTACTCATAAACACGGCGGCGACATTTGGGGTGAGAAAAACCCTGACGGCGGCTCTGTTTTTGTCGTCAAATTGCCGATTTTAAACAAACCCGGAGCTAAACAGGAAGCTCCGGAAAATGATCAAAAAACGGAGGTGAAGTCTGATGACAACTGAATTGATCGGTACGCTTTTCTTATCGGAAAAACGTAAGAATTTGATGATTTCTTTGCTGAGCGGACCGATGTCGATTGAAGAAATTAAAGATGAACTGAATGTGACGACAAGCGCGATTATGACTCAAATTAAGATTTTGATGGACCAGGGCTTGGTTGTTTACGAAGGAAACGTTTATTCTTTAACGGTGATGGGAATGGTCATTTCTCAAAAAATGATTCCGCTTTTGGAAACGCTGGATGTTTATTCGACGAATCAGAAATATTGGACGGACCACAAACCGGCTTTTCCGGCTGCTCTTTTATCGCGCCTCGGCGAGCTTCGAAATTGTGTTTTGGTCGAGCCTGAACTCAGTCGGCTTTATGAACTGCCGCTCAAGTTCGAAGAAAATTTGCTGAAATCCAAGCACGTCCGCGATGTTTCTTCTTTCTTCAGCCCGGTTTACCATTCCACTTACATGGAATTAGTGCGAAAAGGCGTTGAAATTGATATTATTCTGCCGCCGATTGCAATCGAAAGATTCAGAACGGATTACGGCGCTCTTCTTGACGAATATTTGTCTTACAAAAACGCGCGCATTTACGTTTATGAAAAACCGATCGAAATTGCGTCAGCGGTCGTCACCGATCATTTCTTTTCGGTTTCATTGTTCAACAATGATAATATTTATCACAACCATTCGCTGATGAGTTTTGAAAATTCTTCGGTTTTGTGGGGAGAAGATTTGTTCAAATATTATTTAGATAAGTCCGAGAAAATCGAATGAATTTTCGGGCTTATTAGGACGCTCAATTCCTTGATTGTCTTTGATTGTCCTGATTTATGTTCTTTTCTTAAAAACGAAAGGGTGGATTTTGATTCTGTTTTTTAAAAGTAATGGGATATTTTTCGATTTTGTTTTTTAAAAGTAATGAGTCGTTTTTTATTTTTGTTTTTTGTTTTTTAAAAACAATGGGGCGTTTTTTCATTTGTTTTTTAAAATTTGTGCGGCTTGCGCGGGCGGTGCGGCGGCAGCAGTACGCGAAAACCTGTCGACAGCGCGGAAACAGAAACCTGATGGTAGCAGCAGCAAACAGAAACCTGTAGGTAACAGCAGCAAACGGAAACCTGTAGGTAGCAGCGGCAAACAGAAACCTGTAGGTAGCAGCGGCACGTTCGCGAATGCGAACGGATTTATTAAAAAAGAGCAGATGCAAGCAGAGCGCAAACCTGACTTGGCAGCAGTATTAAAATACAGTTGCTGACTGGCAGGCTCGGCCGGAAGCGGCAGCATTAAAAGACAGTTGCAGGAACGACACTTTGCAGGAGCCGGACAGTAACTCAGAAAAATCGGTTTTAGTATTTTTGTTTTGTATGGAAAGAATCCGCCAAGTCTCGTCTCCTCGCTACGCTCGGAAACTCAACTTGCGGGGACGGTTTTTGTAGTTTCATTCATTTTTGTTTTTATTGAAACATCGTCTTTCATCAATATTTTCAAAAACGGAACGCCTTCTTTTATCCAAATCTAAAACATTAATTTAGGGTTTTATCGGGCGTTCAGGTTCAACGTTTTTGAAAATTGGATGTTTAGGTTTATCTTGAAAAATCAAAATAAAATTGGAGGATGAGTTTGAAAAACAAAAACAAAAAAATTGATGAGCGAATTTGAAAACCAAAAATAAAAATGTTGGTCGAGTTTGAAAAACTAAAATAAAAACGACACTTGATGTTGAAATCAAATCAAAAATGATGCAATTCGCGCGCGCCGCCGCCGGCAAGTAACAGCCGTAAAATACTTCTCTCATCATTTTATTTGTCTCATTGAATACTTTTTTTCAAATAATTATAACGCCTTTGTAATTATTAATGATAATTTTCTCGTCAAATGTTTTGATTAGATTTTTCGTAAAATTCTGGTTACAGCAATTGATTTTATCATCCGATTTAAGTTATATAATTTTTATTCCTTTACATTTTCTGAACACGATTATTTAAACAAACGTGTTGGTACGAACCGAAATCTCGGGGCTTCAAATGTGTAAATGTGTTGCAGGTCCCCGAGAGTATTTTTGTTTTTACACAGTTTTTACAATATGGTGAACAGATTATGACAAAAGATGAAATTTTAAAGGCACTCGCCGATGCTGTTATTGCGGGAGACGATGACGAAGCAGTAGAATATGCTGAAAAAGCACTTGCAGCAGGAATTGATCCGCAGGAAGCAATCATTGACGGTCTGGCAAAAGGAATGTCGGTTATGGGCGACAAATACGAACGCGGAGAAGTTTTCGTTCCGCATTTGATGATCGCTTCATCTGCACTTTATGAAGGAATGGACGTTTTAACACCCCACATTAAATTGACTAACGACGCAAGCCGCCCGATTACAGGCGTTATCGGAACAATCGAAGGCGACGTTCACGACATCGGCAAAAACCTTGTCAGAACAATGATGTCCGCAGCCGGATTCACAATGATCGACCTCGGCAACGACGTTCCGTTTGAAAAATTCTTGACAGCCGCCAAAGAAAACAAAGCCGACATCCTTTCCGTCAGCGCTTTGATGACAACAACCATGACCGGCATGGACAAAATTTCGGAAATGCTTCTTGAAAACGGTTACCGCGACTCCCTCGTCTTTATGGTCGGCGGCGCGCCGGTTTCCCCCGAATACGCCAAAACAATCGGCGCTGACGGAACAGCCAAAGACGCAGCAACCGCCGTCTCTTTCGCCAAAGAAGCCGCAACCAAGCTTCCGCCCGCAGAAGAACGCTGGAGCGATGCAAAATTGAACGTGACGAAGACAAAATACAAAGACGCGATTCTTAAAAGAAAAGCAGCCAGCGGTGCTGCCGAAAACATCACATTGGAATCCGCCAAGAAAGTCATGGAAGAATTTGAAAAAATCGGCACCAAAGCCGCTTCCAAAATGTCTCACACAGACCGTATTTTCGGCGCGCTCGGCGACAAGAAAATTGACAGACTTCCGGTCTATCCGCTTGCCTGCGGTGTTGCAAGAAAATTCGTTCCCTGCACATACAAAGAATACGCAACCGTTCCGGAACACTTCGCAGCAACAGCGGCAGCAGCCGTCAAATATTTGGACGTTGACACATTCGTCGGTTTAACTGACCTTTCCATCACGGCAGCCGATGTCGGAGCAGGCGTTACGATGCCCGAAGAAGACACCCCTTCGGCAACAGGACACCTTCACGAATACGAAGACATCGAAATTCCCGAAGTCAAGAAAGGAACACGTATCTACAACCATATTCAGGCTTCCAAAATGGCTGTTGAAAAATTGCACAAGGACGAACTCAACGCGCCGTTCGTTGCTTTCCACGAAGGTCCTTTGCTTACTTTAACACAGGCAATGGGCGCTGACCGCGTTCTTCACGACATGAAAACAAATCCTGAAGACGTTCACAAAGCTCTTGAAAGAATCACCGGATTCGTCAACGAAATCTCCACAGCGTTCTTCGATGAAGGCGCAGCAGACGCAATTTGTGTGGACAACCTTTGGTCCAACAACGTGATTATGAGCGCTGATCAGTACTGGGAATTTGACGGCAAATACGTTTACGACAGCCACCTTCCGGTCTTTAAGAAATACAACGCGCCGTACGTTATTCACAACTGCGCTGACGCCGTTCACTTCGATATCCAGATCCGCAAGTTCGGAACCGCTATGTACAGCTACGCTTACTATGAGAAGAACAAGGACAAAGGCTCCAAGAACTACGCTGACCTGATTCCGGAATACTCTGACATCTGCTGTATGATGGGAGAAGTTGACCCGATTCAGTTCATGAACAACGATGAGGCAACATTCCAAAACATCCGCAATGACACATCCGCATTGATGGACGGTGTTTTGCAAACACTCAAAGACAGCGGCAGACAGTCTAATTATGTGCTGTCCACAGGTTGTGAAGTGCCGCCGGAAGGCTCACTCCTCGCCGTTAAAGCAATGGTCGACACCGCCAAAGAAATCGGTGAAGACAGATACGCAAAGATTATCGGCTGAGCCGTTAATCGCCGCAGCGGGCTGACGAAACAGTACAATTAATGCATCAATTTGCAGTTGAATTCGTTTGTAATATAATTACAATCAATTTACAAAATTATTGCAATTAATTGTCAGCCTGAGCGGTTATTCATCGGTCGTTTTGATGATGTTTCATTGCCGTCATCAAACGTCCGATATTTCACAATTATCGACTGCTTCAGTCGGTATCATCAAAAACGGAAAGGGATTAAACCTCTTTTTTCAACGGTTTTTCCGGGAAAAACATGTCAGGCAGTACCACACAACACACACAACACACAACTGCTTGGCCTGCGTTATTCATCCTGCGCTTTGCTCCGGCTTTCCCCCAAGCCGGATTTTTCCGGAAAACCTCCACATCTGTTTTATTCCTTTCAACCTCCGTTTATGACTGAAAAGGATATTGCTTCCTTTTCAGCATTATTCGATCTTTTTTTCAATTTTTTTGTTTAAAATTCGGGAATATTTTTTGATTCGTTTTGTTTGAAAATATGTGGCAGCATTTTTGATTCTTTTGTTTTAAAAACAAGGGTCTCTGTTTTGATTCGTTTTGTTAAAATTGGTGCGTTTCGCGGGCGCGGCGCTGCCGGCGGCGGAAATAAAAATCGCTACGCGATTTTTTCATAAACACCTCCCTCCAAGCGGAAACAAACACCTCCCTCCAAGCGGAAACAAACACCTCCCTCCAAGCGGAAACAAACACCTCCCTCCAAGCGGAAACAAACACCTCCCTCCAAGCGGAAACAAACACCTCCCTCCAAGCGGAAACAAACACCTCCCTCCAAGCGGAAACAAACACCTCCCTCCAGCCGGAAACAAACACCTCCCTCCAGCCGGAAACAAACACCTCCCTCCAAGCGGAAACAAACACCTCCCTCCCGTCGGAAACAAACACACTCCGCTACGAATCTTTCAATTTTATGTTTTTTACTTTCAATTCTGCCGCTTTTCTTTTCTTCGACTCTCCTTGATTTTTTGAACCGAAATTACAAAGGCTTTATTTTTATCAACACGGTTAATCAAATTAATCCTTCTATTTTTATTAATCTCTTTGATTATATTTGTTCTAAACTTTTTATTACGAGGTTTGATTTTTCGACGGGATTTATGTTATATGTTCACAAGCCGTTTATTATAATGTACACGGTATGACGTGTAAAACGAACTGATGGTTTGGGGGATTTCTTTTAGGTCTCCTTTTTTTAACCCCTCTTGAGACCATGTGTGTAATAATAGAATGTATGGTGATTCGATTATGTCAAAAGAAGATATTTTAAAAGCATTAGCGGATGCTGTCATTGCCGGCGACGACGATGAAGCAGTTGAATATGCCCAAAAAGCGCTTTCAGAGGGAATTGATCCTCAAGAAGCCATTGTTGACGGTCTTGCAAAAGGCATGTCAATTATGGGAGACAAATACGAGCGCGGCGAAGTTTTCGTTCCGCACTTGATGATTGCCTCTTCTGCCCTTTACGAGGGAATGGATGTTTTAACACCCCATATCAAAACAGATGCTGCCAGCCGCCCGATTACAGGCGTTATCGGAACAATCGAAGGCGATGTTCACGATATCGGCAAAAATCTTGTTAAAACAATGATGGCCGCCGCCGGATTTACAATGATCGACCTCGGAAACGACGTCCCTCTTGAGAAATTCGTTTCAACGGCAAAAGAAAACAAAGCCGACCTCTTATCGGTCAGCGCTTTGATGACCACAACCATGACCGGCATGGACAAAATTTCAGAAATGCTTCTTGAAAACGGTTACCGTGACTCTCTCGTCTTCATGGTCGGCGGCGCTCCGGTTTCCCCGCAGTACGCGCAAACAGTCGGCGCTGACGGGACCGCAAAAGACGCAGCAGGCGCAGTCACATTCGCCAAAGAAGCAACATCCAAACTCGGCCCGGCAGAAGACCGCTGGAGCGATGCAAAATTAAGCGTTACAAAAACCAAATACAAGGATGCAGTCCTTAAAAAGAAAGCCGCTGCAACCTCGTCCGGCAACATGACGCTTGAAACCGCAAAGAAAGTCATAGACGAATACAACAAAGTCGGAACAAAAGGCGCTTCCAAAATGTCTCACAAAGAGCGTGTTTTCGGTGCCCTCGGCGACAAGAAAGTGGACAGACTTCCGGTTTACCCGCTCGCTTGCGGCATTTCCAGAAAATTCGTTCCCTGTACCTATAAAGACTATGCAACGATTCCCGAGAAATTTGCAGCATCCGTTGAAGGCGCTGTCAAATACTTGGACGTTGACACATTCGTCGGTTTAACAGACCTTTCCATTACATCAACCGATATCGGTGCCGGTGTCACAATACCTGAAGAAGACACACCTTCCGCAACAGGTCACTTGAAAGACTACGAAGACATCGAAATCCCTGAAGTCAAGAAAGGAACCCGTATCTACAACCACATCCAAGCCGCAAAACTCGCAACAGAGAGACTTCACAAAGAAGAACTCGACGCACCGTTTGTCGGCTTCCACGAAGGTCCCTTGCTGACATTAACGCAAGCAATGGGCGCAGACCGTGTCCTTCACGACATGAACACAAACCCGGCCGATGTTCACAAAGCATTGGATAAAATCACGGACTTCGTCAGCGAAATCTCTACCGTCTTCTTCGAAGAAGGTGCAGCAGACGCGATTTGTGTTGACAACCTGTGGTCCAACAATGTGATTATGAGCGCCGACCAGTACTGGGAATTCGACGGCAAATACGTGTATGACAGACACATTCCTGTCTTTAAGAAATTCAATGCGCCGTACGTCATTCACAACTGTGCCGATGCTGTTCACTTCGACATCCAGATCCGCAAGTTCGGAACGTCTCTTTACAGCTACGCTTACTACGAGAAGAACAGAGACAAGGGTTCCAAGAACTATGCTGACTTGATTCCGGCATACACCGACATCTGCTGTATGATGGGAGAAGTCGACCCGATTCAGTTCATGAACAATGATGAGGCGACCTATCAAAACATCCGCAATGACACGTCCAAATTGATGGAAGGTGCCTTGCAGTCACTTAAAGACAGCGGCAGACAGTCCAAGTATGTCTTGTCTACCGGTTGTGAAGTGCCGCCGGAAGGCTCACTGCTCTCTGTTAAAGCAATGGTCGACACGGCCAAAGAAATCGGCGAAGACAGATATGCAAAGATCATCGGCTGAGCCGATCGGTATCTCCGTTATCGGTTAAAACGATAACCACAATCAAATTGTCGGCCGACCTCATCTGGCCGGCAATAATCTTTATCGGCTGACCTCAATGCCGGTATAATCAAAAACAAAAATCATTAAAGAGGAATTAAACCACTCTCCAAAACGCCGGACACACCGGAAAACATCTGTAAAATACAACAAACCAAAAGCCGTCCGATGAGGATTTTTATCATCCTGTGAATCTGCATCCCCGCGGTCATTTATCGGGCGGCTTTTATTTGGTTTGCAGCTTTCAGATTCATTTTTAATTCCTTTGAACCCTCCGTTTCAGGCCGAAATGTATCGTCTGCAGGTCTTTTCGGCCATTATCACCATTATCCGATCTATTATCGGATTTGTTTGAATTCGTTATTGAATGTTTGAATTTATTATTGGATTTGTTGAGATTTATTATGATTTGTTGATTGGATTTATTATTGAATTTGTTTGAATTCGTTATCGAATGTTTGAATTTATTATTGGATTTGTTGAGATTATTATGATTTGTTGATTGGATTTATTATTGAATTTGTTTGAATTCGCTATCGTATTTGTTATTGTATCAATTATTTATTGTTATTTATACTCAGAAATTATTAAAAATAAAATTTGAAAAAACACCACTTTGAGGGGAAAACATGAAACTCGGATTAGGCATTGACACGGGCGGAACGTATACAGATGCGGTTTTGATGGATCTTGAAACCGGCTCGATTATTGAAAAAAGCAAGTCGCTGACGACGCATTCCAACTTGGTGACCGGAATTACCAAGTCAATTGAAGGCTTATCCGAATCTCATTTCAAAGATGTTAAATTTACATCCGTTTCAACAACGCTTGCAACGAACACGACGCTTGAAGGAAAAGGCTATCCGTGCGGACTCATTTTAATCGGTTATTCCATTTCAGGCGATTTGCCGGTCTCGGACG
Source organism: Methanimicrococcus hongohii (assembly GCF_032594095.1). Lineage (NCBI taxonomy): Archaea > Methanobacteriati > Methanobacteriota > Methanomicrobia > Methanosarcinales > Methanosarcinaceae > Methanimicrococcus > Methanimicrococcus hongohii. The sequence goes on along the minus strand of NZ_CP131059.1, from coordinate 1,353,121 downwards.
TTCTTGAAATCCGCGGCGGACACGATGCCGACGGTAATGAATTGGATGACCCGATGAAAGATTTGAAAGAACTTCGGGAATTTATTCGTGAGACAAAAGGCAGTGTCGCGTCTTATGCCGTTTCGTCTTTTTTCAGTGTCAGAAATCCCGAACATGAACTTTTGATCAAAGAAAAAATTGCGGAACTGACGGACCAGCCGGTTGTCTGCGGCCACGAACTTTCCCGGGCGCTCGGCGTTTACGAGCGAACGCTGACGGCTGTTTTGAACGCTCAGCTGATCCCTGTTACAAATCAGTTTGTCCGCTCTGTTTTATCTGTGATGGAAGACAAAAATATTGATTCGAATTTAATGATTATGAAATGCGACGGCTCTTTGGTGAACATCGAAGAAGCGCTTTTGCGGCCGGTCGAATCCATTTTTTCGGGTCCCGCTTCCAGTTTGGTCGGCGCGTCACATTTGACGGGCGACAAAACGTGCGTGACAATTGATGTCGGCGGAACCAGTACGGATATTTCCATGATCGTTGACGGCATCCCGAATATCAGCGACACGGGTGCGACTGTCGGCGGCTGGAAAACGATGGTTCGCGCGATTCAAATGACCACTTCGGCGCTCGGCGGCGACAGTCACGTTTGGGTGTGTCAGGGAATGAACATCGGTCCGCGCCGCGTCATTCCGATCTCGCTTGCTGCGGTTGAGTTCCCCGAATTGGTTGAAAAGATGAAATCGATGGAAATCCCTTCCGAGCGCGTTTTGGACTCGGTCGTTCAGGGAACGGCGTTCTTTTCAAAGTTGCCCTACTCTTCAAGATTATCGGACATTTCGCTGTCAAACTACGAGCAGGCGGTGCTTGACGCAATCAGCGACGTAGATGAAACACCGTCAACCATTTATGATATTGCCAATAAGCTTGGCGATCATCCGCTCATGTTTACAAAAATCCTGGATTCTTTGGTGCTGAAGAGATGTGTCTCTCAAATCGGTTTTACGCCGACAGACGCTTTGCATGTTCTCGGCAAATATTCAAATTGGAATTCAGAAGCTGCCGAGCTTGGCGCAAAAATTCTTGCAGATTATCTGACTCTTTCCCCCGAAGAGTTTTGCAGGCGCGTACAGTTGTCCGTTTCCGAAAAAATGGCAGCGGATCTCATCTCTTTCTTCGCGCCTTACTTAAAGCCGGAGGATGTGAATCGTTTGGTTTTGAATTCCCCGTTCACCAAATTTAAAATCACAACTCCGGTCATTCTTATCGGCGCGCCTGTTCGCGCTTATTATGAAGATTTCTGCAATCTTTTGGACGCCGAAGTCGTTTTGCCCGATTTTTATGATGTCGGAAACGCTGTCGGCGCGCTTGTCGGCGATGTCATTTTCAGAACAAATGTTTTGATCCGCCCGAAATCTATCGGCAGTCTGGCTTATGTTGCTTTTGACGATACCGGCCGCTATGAATATGAAACAAGCGAAGAAGCTGTTTCGAAAAGTGAAGAGAAAATCCGTGAATTGATTCAGACGCATATGACCAAATACGGTTTGCCGGATTCTTCCGTTAAAATCGATATCAAACGCGAAGATATTCAGGCCGGATTTTCAACGGAGAATCCGCTTGAAATCAAATTGTTCGGAATCGGTGTCGGAACGCCGCGCAAAACGGATACGGATTCGCCGAAACGACCAAGTTCGGAAACGGCTGAGTCCGTTCATTTATAATTCATAAATTTTTAGAATTGAAATTGAAAATTTTAATTTAATTTTTGAGTTTGAATTTGAATTTAAATTTTTGAGTTTGAATTTGAATTTTAAGTTTGAATTTTAAAGTTTGAATTTGGAATCTAAATTTGAAATTTGATTTTTTCAATTTCTCAAAAACGGGATTGTTGTATGTATTGTTGTATGTATTGTTGTATTTAATCAGAAAACAGATCGAAAACAGATGTGTATTTGGAGGTTTTAAATTATGTCTGCATCAATGTTACGCCCGACATCGGGGCGCAATCAAATGCCTGAAATACCGGATGAACTTGTCCGCCAAATTCGTGAGCGTGTTGCCGTTGACGGCCCGGTTGAAGATGATCAGCTGCTGTTTCATATTGAAACGATGGTTACAGACATTCGCGAGATGCTGGCTTCGTCTTTTGGTCCCTGCGGCATGAACAAGCTCGTTTACGGTCCGGCCGGCGATGTTTATATGACAAGTGACGGCAAAACCATCATTAAAGAAATCGATATTCTTCACCCTGTTGCCGTTTCTTTGAAACGCTTGGGACAGTCCATGGACAAATCCTGCGGCGACGGCACGAAAACGGCGCTTCTTTTGGCATGCAGTTTGCTTAAAAATGCGCTTCCGCTGCTTCGAAAAAATGTTCATCCGGCAGTGATTGCACACGGCTATGAATTGGCGATGGGAAAAGCTTATGAAATGCTTGAATACGTCGCAGAAGAGGCTGACGATGAAATGATTCTTTCGGCCGTCAAGTCGTCCGCGTTCGGCAAGGGCATTTTGGAAGATCAGGCAGAACGATTGGCAGAAGCGATGCTTCAGACGGTCAAAGAATTGGATTTCAGAACAGGCGGCTCTTATTTGGATTTGGAAAAGAATGTTAAGGTTTTGAAAAAGGTCGGCTCTCCTGACGTGCTTTCTTTTCAGGGTCTTATTTTGGATGAGACACCCGCGCGCGATGATATGCCGAAATATCTTCAAAATCCGGCGGTTCTGCTTTTAAGAAACGAAGTCAAGCCCGACAGCGGTTATATTAATCCGCAGCATTTTGTTCGTATTGATAAACCTGAAACCGCGTTTGAATTCAAAGACGCGCGCAAGGCGGCAGCTTATGAATTTGCCGAAAAAATCATTGAAAGCGGCGCGAATTTGATTTTTTGTGAAGGCGAAGTGGATTTCCATATTGAAGAGGCTTTGGCGAGAAAGAAGATCCTTGTTTACAAGCGTTTGAAAATCAAAGATATGGATTATATCGCGACGGCAACGGGTGCTGAATTCATGACGATTCAGGATTCTTCTGAAGATATGAACCGCGGGCTCGGTTACGCGGATGAGATCAAAGTTGTTAAAAAGCGTTATGAGACGTTTGCTTTTATGAAAATCGATTATCAGCCTGTGACAACCGTTTTGATTCATGAACCGATGAAATACGGTCTCGGCAAAATTGAAGAAGCGGCGGACGACGCGCTGAACAATGCGGCTTTGCTGATTAAGAATCCGTCGGTTGTGACCGGCGCGGGCGGAACGGAATATTTCCTTGCTCGCTCGCTTCGCATTTACGCGAATACGCTTGCCGGCAAAGAGCAGCTGGCGGTTCGCGCGTTTGCCGACGCGACAGAAGAGCTTGCCAAGACGCTTGCCAAAAACATCGGCATGGACGTGACGGATGCGATGATTGATTTGTCTGCGCAGCAGGAAGACGGCATTGACGCGCGTTTGGATGTCAGCCGCCATGTCATCGGCAATTCGCCGGCGGTTTATGACTGCGCAACTGTTAAAAAATACGCGCTGGTTGCGGCCACTGAAACCGCGATGAATATTTTAAGAGTGGATGAGATTTTGCTGAAAAAGTAAAATCTTTTTCATTTTTGAAGTGTTTTGCACTTGGAAATCATTTTATAAATCCATTTATATTGTTTTATCTGCATTTTATTCGTTTAGTCTATATTTTGTCTATTTTATTTATATTTTCATAATTTCATTCAGATATTCTTTCATTCTCCAAATATTTTAACACAATGTTTATATCTGACGGGAACTTTTTTTGTTAATATAATAAAGAGGTTGAATTATGAATTATAAAACGGCTTATCTCGTTCTTGGGGCACTATTTATTATTTTATTATTGAGTGGAACGGCTGCTGCTTTAACAGGTAGCGGAACGGCTACTAATCCGTATATTGTTTATAACGAAACTGATTTAATTGCCGTATCTGCAAATAGTTATGCAGATAAACATATCAAATTAAATAACAGTATTACTGTTCTCAATTCTTCTTTGACTCCTATCGGAAGAACTGCGGATGGTAAATTTGAAGGCACTTTCAATGGTAATGGTCAGACAATCACTCTCGCTTCTTCGACAGGAACTCTTACTTTTGGTGCCAAAAACGGCAGTTCCGGCTTGTTCTCAAAAGTGAATTATAACAGTGCAAACGGCGCTAATATTTACAATTTAAATGTTGTTGTTAACTGTAATATCATTTCCACTTCGAATAATTTTGGTGTTATTGTCGGCTCCGGTCTAAGCAGTGGTGATAAGAGCAATGTTCTTATGCGAGCTTGCACTGTTACGGTTAATCCAGGTAAAACCATTACAGCAAATGGTGAAAATACGGGCGGTATTATCGGGAACTTAGACGTCGGTACTCTTTCAACTTGTACGTTTAGCGGGGAGGGTAAATTATCCTCTACCGGGAACAACACTGGTGGTGTTGCAGGCTATATTAATCTTGGTCAGCTGTATTCATGTAGTGTGAGCGGAAATGTTAACGGTTCCAATTATGTTGGCGGTCTGGTCGGCTATTTCAAAGATGGTGGCTTAACCAGTGCATGTACTGTATCAGGAACTGTTAACGGAACCGGCGATTATGTCGGCGGTGCGATTGGATATATGGCTGCCGGTTCGACTGCTGCCGGTACTACTGTTTCTTCTGCGGTTTCCGGTAAAAACCATGTTGGCGGCTTTGTCGGTTATAACAGTGCGACAGGTATTACAGGAGTAACGGTTACTTCATCAACTTCTGTTACAGGAACGGGTAATAATGTCGGCGGTTTCGTTGGTTCTAAAAACGGCAGAATTGTTAACTCTGTGGTTACCGGAGTTACGGTTTCAGGTGTAAATTATGTCGGCGGTTTTGCAGGCTCTTCAAATTCTTCAGCTACTGTCAATTGTTCTTATACAGGCGGGACTGTCACCGGAGCCAGTTATGTTGGCGGTTTAATCGGAAAATTGTCAGGTGCTTATTTAAATGACAGTATGTCTTCAGGTACTGTCACCGGAACGGGTGATTATGTTGGCGGTTTAATAGGCGATGGTGCTCCTTTTTTAGACTCTGTTTCCTTCGGAATTGATAATGTTTCTTCCTCGGCAAATGTCAATGGCGGCAACTATGTAGGCGGTCTGGTTGGCAATTATTCAGGAAAGATGGCGAATAACAGTCATTATAAAGGAGGAACCGTCACAGGAACCGGTGATTACGTCGGCGGTCTTTTTGGCTATAAAAGTATCCGAGTTGAAAATTCATCTGCAATCGGTACTGTTTCCGGCAGGAATTATGTCGGCGGTTTCGCAGGATATTCAACAGATTCCGCCACTGGGCGAAGTTTCTCTTCCGGTAATGTGAATGGTGTCAATTATGTCGGCGGCTTTGTTGGTATGTATCGCGGAGCTAATGTTAATAATTCTTATTCTACGAGTAATGTAAATGCAACAGGAACAGGAAACAGCGGGATTGCCGGCGGATTTATCGGCAGTACTTATGATATCGGTAGTGAATCTGCAGGCATTTATGATTGTTATGCTACCGGAAACGTTACAGGAAATTATGCAGGAGGTTTTGTCGGGCAAAGTGCAACTTCTAATGATTATTCCTACATCAAGAATTCATTGGCATTGAATGCATATGTCAACGGCACAACTTCTTCAGATGTTTTCGGTAATCTTCGTATTGAAAGTATTGTGAATTCATCCAATAATTTCGCTTGGAACGGTATTCAAAACAAAAATGCAACAGGAACTGTTACAAATCTTGGAAATGTTACTCTTATAAAATCCTATAATGTTTGGGACACATATGCGAATACAACCGACAGTAAATGGCCTTCCAATTTTACAAGTTCAGTCTGGAAAAATAATTCATATGACGGCACATCTTATAAATATCGCCTTCCGATATTGTCCTGGCAGACCACTGCTCCCGGCGATGACGCTTCACATTTGCTTTATTTAACGGATATTAAAGTCAACAGAACGTCTAATGCAACCACTTCTTCCGGGTCTGATTTTAAAATTGTTTTAGATGATACGGAAATCAAATTTGCGAATCTCTATTACCCATGGTATTGGAATATGTCGCTTAATTTCAGCAACAGTGACAATTCTTATACTCTTGCTTCAGGGGACCGGTTCGCTGTTATTAATAAAACGAATTCTTCGCCCTATAATGCCACGAAAACCATTAACGGTAATTATGTTTGGGCGGTTTCTCAAATTAATGCTACTGATTCTCGTACTTGGGAGATTGCGGCCAATACGCCTTACATTTATACAGTCACTTTCAATATTACAGACGGCACTTACAATTCAAGCAATGTTCTCGCTGTCAATAATTCTTCGGGAGCTTCTGCCGTTACATATCCGGCTGAACAAGGGTCGGGCTCGAATTCAAAAGAAACATATGTTTATGTTTCAAGTAACGGGGTCATGACCGATCCGGATTCAAATCTTTCTGATTATTCTAAAACATCGATTTACGCAGATCGCCCTTATACTTATTCTATCGTCGAAGGGTGGTATAATGGAAACGATAAATGGGTGTTTGGTGACGGCGGAACTGTGGTGAGCGGGGATGTTGTGTTGAACGCGAAGTGGCAATATTATTTTGTTTATCACAGAAATACAGATTCAAGTGATACTGAAATATTTGTCGAAGGTCCCTATAATGAGAGTGAAACCGTTGATTTGGATGGAATCAACAATTCCAATTTTACTTGGGGTAATTCAAAGGCAGATTACAGTTTTGTCGGCTGGACCGCTGAACAAAATCCTTCAACTCCTGTTTATCTTGATAATGTTATCGTCAGTAAATCCGGTATAGATGTTTATGCTCAATGGATACAAAACCTGACCGTTACTTATAATGCAAATGCAGGGTCGGATTCTGTTACAGGTATGCCTGATCCGAATCCCGTGACGGATATTGCGTATAACAGCACACTTACGGCTCCTTCAAATCCGGAAAGGACAGGGTATACTTTTGAAGGATGGTTTACGAAAGACGGGTCCGGCGGGGACTGGGGTTTGGAATGGCAGTTTGATGGAGATGTGAGTCCGGATAAGGTTGTTGAAGATGTTGATCTTTATGCGAAGTGGACCGTTAACAATTATACCGTTACTTGGACGAATTATGACGATACCGTTCTTGAAACGGATACCGATGTTCCTTACGGCACAACGCCGACTTATGACGGTACTGACCCCGTCAGAGTTGCCGACGCACAGTATACGTACACGTTTACCGGTTGGGATCCTGCGATTTCCCAAAGCCGTTTTCAGTTCGGTTACCGGCGACATTACTTACAAAGCCGTTTTCAGTTCCGTTGTTAACAATTATACCGTTACTTGGACGAATTATGACGATACCGTTCTTGAAACGGATACCGATGTTCCTTACGGCACAACGCCGACTTATGACGGTACTGACCCCGTCAGAGTTGCCGACGCACAGTATACGTACACGTTTACCGGTTGGGATCCTGCGATTTCCTCGGTTACCGGCGACATTACTTACAAAGCCGTTTTCAGTTCCGTTGTTAACAATTATACCGTTACTTGGACGAATTATGACGATACCGTTCTTGAAACGGATACCGATGTTCCTTACGGCACAACGCCGACTTATGACGGTACTGACCCCGTCAGAGTTGCCGACGCACAGTATACGTACACGTTTACCGGTTGGGATCCTGCGATTTCCTCGGTTACCGGCGACATTACTTACAAAGCCGTTTTCAGTTCCGTTGTTAACAATTATACCGTTACTTGGACGAATTATGACGATACCGTTCTTGAAACGGATATCAATGTTCCTTACGGCACAACGCCGACTTATGACGGTACCCCCGTCAGAGTTGCCGACGCACAGTATACGTACACGTTTACCGGTTGGGATCCTGCGATTTCCTCGGTTACCGGCGACATTACTTACAAAGCCGTTTTCAGTTCCGTTGTTAACAATTATACCGTTACTTGGACGAATTATGACGATACCGTTCTTGAAACGGATACCGATGTTCCTTACGGCACAACGCCGACTTATGACGGCAGCGACCCCGTCAGAGTTGCCGACGCACAGTATACGTACACGTTTACCGGTTGGGATCCTGCGATTTCCTCGGTTACCGGCGACATTACTTACAAAGCCGTTTTCAGTTCCGTTGTTAACAATTATACCGTTACTTGGACGAATTATGACGATACCGTTCTTGAAACGGATATCGATGTTCCTTACGGCACAACGCCGACTTATGACGGTACTGACCCCGTCAGAGTTGCCGACGCACAGTATACGTACACGTTTACCGGTTGGGATCCTGCGATTTCCTCGGTTACCGGCGACATTACTTACAAAGCCGTTTTCAGTTCCGTTGTTAACAATTATACCGTTACTTGGACGAATTATGACGATACCGTTCTTGAAACGGATATCCGATGTTCCTTACGGCACAACGCCGACTTATGACGGTACTGACCCCGTCAGAGTTGCCGACGCACAGTATACGTACACGTTTACCGGTTGGGATCCTGCGATTTCCTCGGTTACCGGCGACATTACTTACAAAGCCGTTTTCAGTTCCGTTGTTAACAATTATACCGTTACTTGGACGAATTATGACGATACCGTTCTTGAAACGGATACCGATGTTCCTTACGGCACAACGCCGACTTATGACGGCAACGACCCCGTCAGAGTTGCCGACGCACAGTATACGTACACGTTTACCGGTTGGGATCCTGCGATTTCCTCGGTTACCGGCGACATTACTTACAAAGCCGTTTTCAGTTCCGTTGTTAACAATTATACCGTTACTTGGACGAATTATGACGATACCGTTCTTGAAACGGATATCAATGTTCCTTACGGCACAACGCCGACTTATGACGGCAACAACCCCGTCAGAGTTGCCGACGCACAGTATACGTACACGTTTACCGGTTGGGATCCTGCGATTTCCTCGGTTACCGGCGACATTACTTACAAAGCCGTTTTCAGTTCCGTTGTTAACAATTATACCGTTACTTGGACGAATTATGACGATACCGTTCTTGAAACGGATACCGATGTTCCTTACGGCACAACGCCGACTTATGACGGCAACGACCCCGTCAGACCGACGCACGCACAGTATACGTACACGTTTACCGGTTGGGATCCTGCGATTTCCTCGGTTACCGGCGACATTACTTACAAAGCCGTTTTCAGTTCCGTTGTTAACAATTATACCGTTACTTGGACGAATTATGACGATACCGTTCTTGAAACGGATACCGATGTTCCTTACGGCACAACGCCGACTTATGACGGCAACAACCCCGTCAGAGTTGCCGACGCACAGTATACGTACACGTTTACCGGTTGGGATCCTGCGATTTCCTCGGTTACCGGCGACATTACTTACAAAGCCGTTTTCAGTTCCGTTGTTAACAATTATACCGTTACTTGGACGAATTATGACGATACCGTTCTTGAAACGGATACCGATGTTCCTTACGGCACAACGCCGACTTATGACGGCAACAACCCCGTCAGAGTTGCCGACGCACAGTATACGTACACGTTTACCGGTTGGGATCCTGCGATTTCCTCGGTTACCGGCGACATTACTTACAAAGCCGTTTTCAGTTCCGTTGTTAACAATTATACCGTTACTTGGACGAATTATGACGATACCGTTCTTGAAACGGATACCGATGTTCCTTACGGCACAACGCCGACTTATGACGGCACTGACCCCGTCAGAGTTGCCGACGCACAGTATACGTACACGTTTACACGAATTATGACGATACCGTTCTTGAAACGGATACCGATGTTCCTTACGGCACAACGCCGACTTACGTACTGACAGAGTTGCCGACGCGTTTACACGTTTACATCCTGCGATTTCCTCGGTTACCGGCGACATTACTTACAAAGCCGTTTTCAGTTCCGTTGTTTTCAGTTCCGTTGTTATTTCCTCGGTTACAATTATACCGTTACTTGGACAATTATGACGATACCGTTCTTGAAACGGATACCGATGTTCCTTACGGCACAACGCCGACTTATGACATTATACCGTTACTTGGACGAATTATGACGTTCTTGAAACGGATACCGATGTTCTTGGCACAACGCCGAATGACGGTATGACGATACCGTTCTTGAAACGGATATTACAAAGCCGTTTTCATGTTCAATTATACCGTTACGGCACAACGTTCTTGAAACGGATACTTACGGCACAACGCCGACTTATGACGGTACTGACCCCGTCAGAGTTGCCGACGCACAGTATACGTACACGTTTACGCCTGCGATTTCCTCGGTTAGTATACCGTTTTCAGTTCCGTTGTTAACAATTATACCGTTACTTGGACGAATTATGACGATACCGTTCTTGAAACGGATACCGATGTTCCTTACGGCACAACGCCGACTTATGACGGCACTGACCCCGTCAGAGTTGCCGACGCACAGTATACGTACACGTTTACCGTTTATACCGTTACTTGGACGAATTATGACGATACCGTTCTTGAAACGGATACCGATGTTCCGGCACAACGCCGACTTATGACGGCACTCCCGTCAGAGTTGCCGACGCACAGTATACGACATTTACTTATCAAAGCCGTTTTCAGTTCCGTTGTTAACAATTATACCGTTACTTGGACGAATTATGACGATTATACCGTTCTTGAATACGTTCTTGAAACGGATACCGATGTTCCTTACGGCACAACGTCCGACTTATGACCGACTTATGACGGTACTGACCCCGTCAGAGTTGCCGACGCACAGTATACGTACACGTTTACCGGTTGGGATCCTGCGATTTCCTCGGTTACCGGCGACATTACTTACAAAGCCGTTTTCAGTTCCGTTGTTAACAATTATACCGTTACTTGGACGAATTATGACGATACCGTTCTTGAAACGGATACCGATGTTCCTTACGGCACAACGCCGACTTATGACGGCACAACCCCGTCAGAGTTGCCGACGCACAGTATACGTACACGTTTACTTATGACGGTTACCTGCGATTTCGACACATTACTTACAAAGCCGTTTTCAGTTCCGTTGTTAACAATTATACCGTTACTTGGACGAATTATGACGATACCGTTCTTGAAACGGATACCGATGTTCCTTACGGCACAACGCCGACTTATGACGGTACACGACCCCGTCAGAGTTGCCGACGCACAGTATACGTACACGTTTACCGGTTGGGATCCTGCGATTTCCTGCGATTTCCTTACCGGCGACATTACTTACAAAGCCGTTTTCAGTTCCGTTGTTAACAATTATACCGTTACTTGGACGAATTATGACGATACCGTTCTTGAAACGGATACCGATGTTCCTTACGGCACAACGCCGACTTATGACGGCAACGACCCCGTCAGAGTTGCCGACGCACAGTATACGTACACGTTTACCGGTTGGGATCCTGCGATTTCCTCGGTTACCGGCGACATTACTTACAAAGCCGTTTTCAGTTCCGTTGTTAACAATTATACCGTTACTTGGACGAATTATGACGATACCGTTCTTGAAACGGATACCGATGTTCCTTACGGCACAACGCCGACTTATGACGGTACTGACCCCGTCAGAGTTGCCGACGCACAGTATACGTACACGTTTACCGGTTGGGATCCTGCGATTTCCTCGGTTACCGGCGACATTACTTACAAAGCCGTTTTCAGTTCCGTTGTTAACAATTATACCGTTACTTGGACGAATTATGACGATACCGTTCTTGAAACGGATATCGATGTTCCTTACGGCACAACGCCGACTTATGACGGCAACTGACCCCGTCAGAGAGTGCCGACGCACAGTATACGTACACGTTTACCGGTTGGGATCCTGCGATTTCCTCGGTTACCGGCGACATTACTTACAAAGCCGTTTTCAGTTCCGTTGTTAACAATTATACCGTTACTTGGACGAATTATGACGATACCGTTCTTGAAACGGATACCGATGTTCCTTACGGCACAACGCCGACTTATGACGGCACTGACCCCGTCAGAGTTGCCGACGCACAGTATACGTACACGTTTACCGGTTGGGATCCTGCGATTTCCTCGGTTACCGGCGACATTACTTACAAAGCCGTTTTCAGTTCCGTTGTTAACAATTATACCGTTACTTGGACGAATTATGACGATACCGTTCTTGAAACGGATACCGATGTTCCTTACGGCACAACGCCGACTTATGACGGCAACGACCCCGTCAGAGTTGCCGACGCACAGTATACGTACACGTTTACCGGTTGGGATCCTGCGATTTCCTCGGTTACCGGCGACATTACTTACAAAGCCGTTTTCAGTTCCGTTGTTAACAATTATACCGTTACGGATACCGGACGAATTATGACGATACCGTTCTTGAAACGGATATCGATGTTCCTTACGGCACAACGCCGACTTATGACGGCAATTATGACCCGTCAAACGGATATCGATGCCGACGCACTTATGTCATACGTACACGTTTACCGGTTGGGATCCTGCGATTTCCTCGGTTACCGGCGACATTACTTACAAAGCCGTTTTCAGTTCCGTTGTTAACAATTATACCGTTACTTGGACGAATTATGACGATACCGTTCTTGAAACGGATATCAATGTTCCTTACGGCACAACGCCGACTTATGACGGCAACAACCCCGTCAGAGTTGCCGACGCACAGTATACGTACACGTTTACCGGTTGGGATCCTGCGATTTCCTCGGTTACCGGCGACATTACTTACAAAGCCGTTTTCAGTTCCGTTGTTAACAATTATACCGTTACTTATATTGCATCTGATTCTGATGTTACTGGCAATATTCCTACTCAAGCTGATGTTTCTTATGGCGGTTCCTTTACTGTTGCCGGCAAAGGTACTCTTTCCCGTCCCGGCTACAGTTTTGTAGGCTGGAATGACGGTACAACTACGTATCTTGAAGGTGAAACTTATTCCAATGTTATCAGTGATGTTACTTTAACGGCTCAGTGGACCCTTGACACAGGCGACCACACCCTCACATACCACTCTTCAACCATTTCTCAGGTGACACACGTTATTCAAAATTTAAAAGAAGGAGATACACATCAGCTTCTGAATGAGTCAGATCTTTCAGGATTTACAAATGGTAGCAATATTATCATCGGCTGGTCTGAAAAACAAAACCCGACAGTAAGTGATATTGATTATTTAATTGGCAGCATCTTCACAATGCCTGATGATGATATAGACTTATATGCCGTCTGGGGTGATGCCGGTCAATATCTATATTCAATCAATTACTATCCGAATGGTGCAGATACACCTTCAGGTAAACCGGGCACACCCGCAATTGAATATTTCACAAGTAATGTTAATGTTCTATTAACATCTCAGGAAGAATTAGGATTTGTGAAAACAGATTTCGAAATCGTCGGCTGGACAACAGAAAAAGATGGTATTTATGCTGAACATAAAACAGATGCTTATGTAGCTCCGGAAACGCCGCCTTTGAATCTCTATGCGATTTGGGGTGGAGACAATGGTTTCTATAACCTTGTTTACGATGCCGGCGGTGAAACAATTGAAGATGACGGAGATCCGCTTCCTTCAGCAAAAGCTTTTGAATACAACAGTTCTGTTGCTGTTCCGGACGGGTCAGGAATGATTGTTGTCGGATACAAATTTGAATATTGGAAATCCTCGGCATCCGTTCAGATCGATAATTCAAATCCGCCAAGCACAACAGATCAGTTTATTGGTGGAGATATATTCTATATGCCGGCAACTGATTTGACGTTGACAGCTGTATGGTCTGTAGATAATGGTCCGTATGTTGTCACTTACAACGGCAACGGCTACACCGATTCCGGTATCCCATCCGATTCAAACAATTATCCATACAACGGATTAGCCACAGTTGAAGACCATTCCATGAATTATTCCGGTCACACTTTCAAAGGCTGGACAATGAATCAGGCAGGAACCGGCACACTTTACGGTACAGGCGATACTTTCAGAATTACTGAAAATACAACGCTTTACGCGCAGTGGATAAGGACAGGCGGATCCGGCGGCGGCAGCGGCGGTACAGGAAACGGAACCGTTACCGAGCCCATGCCGGGACCCGAGCCGGAAGAGCCTGAACCCGAACCCGAACCGGAGCCTGAGCCTGAGCCCGAACCTGAACCGCCGACTGAAACATCAAATCAGGCAATCATTTACTTGATTTGCTTCCTTACAACTGCACTTTATGTTTTCCTTTACAGAAAGGAAAGCGAAATTGACAAAGACGAAAATGATAAAAATAAAATTTAAAGGAATTCGTGAAATAATCGAATTCCGCCTTCCTTTTTTAAAAAAGATTCATTTTTTCAATTTTGATTCGTTTGATTGGGTTGTTCATGAATCTAAAATCTAAAAAAATTAAACAAGAGCAATCAGCCCTTTATCGGGTCGATAAACTTCTCCCGCTTCAATCAATTTTGCAAGAGTTTTTTGAAACGTATCACTGTCAACACCGCGCTGCGCACAATAATATTCACAATCGGCGGCAATCATTATGCCGTTTTCTTTCAGAACGTCCGTAATGATCTGCTGCGGTTTTTTCGTTTTGGGGGGCTTCATTTGAATTTCTTTCTCAAGCGGTACCGTCATCAATGATTCATTTTGAGAAAATGTTCCGGGCGTTTGGCTGAGCTCGGCTTGAACTTCCGATCGTTTTTTAACTGCTTCTTCATGCGTTTCAAACGGACCGAAAACGCGCAAGCTGTCCGTTTTAATTTTTGCGCCGCAGCTTTGGCAGCCGACCGTCTTGTATCCGGGTTGCCACAATTGCGCATGCCGCTGACATGCCGGACAAACAAAAACATAATACATGAAATCACCGTTTCGGAAAATATTTTCTTTAAATATTTTAAAATTATTTAAATTACGCGCCGTAACGCCGCTCGCGTTTGTAAAAATTATCAAAAGCTTTTTTGAAATCAACATCCGTTAATCGGCTGACGTCTTTTTCAAAGAAATAATATTCCGAATACGCCGTCTGCCAAATCATAAAATCTGTCAGCGCGTGCTTGGAATGAGAAATGATTAAATCCGGTTCCGGCGGAAGTTTCAGCCGGCTTGAAATGTATTCCGATGTCATCTCGGATGGAATTGACTCTCCCGCTCGGCAGGAATCGATAAAATCCGATAAAATCCGTTTTAATTCGTCTCTGCCGCCGAGACCGAGCACAAACAGAACGGATAAATTTCCTGTTTCATTTTCTGTCGTTTTCGGTTCAGAAAAGAATTTGTGGTCAACAGGAGTTTCATAATTTTCAACAACTTTTATTTTTTCTTCCGGAAATGATTTTTCAGAGACTGTCGATTCAATTTGCCGTTTCAGTGCGGAAATTAAAGAAAGTTTGCCGGCGTCATCAATCGTTTTTAAAATGTCGACATAAACGATTAAATTTTCAACACCTTCATTTCCAATGACGGGGAAACGCGAAAACAAGTTAAGGATGCTTTTTTGATCAAGCAGATCACTTTCATTTAAAATCAATAAAAGTGTCTTCAATCTGTTTTCTTCATTCTTCGTCATGTTTCGCCGCGGATTTGTTTTTTGTTTGTTTTTGTTGTTTTTTATTTATTTTACTTATTTGTTTGTTAATTTTGTTGTTTGCTTTGCTTGTTATTTTGCTTGTTATTAGTTTTTATTTTGTTTATTTTCGTTTGGTTTATTTTGCCGTTGACACGATTTTGATGACATCGCCGTTTTGAAGTTCATGCTTTTCGGCAAGACGCATCTTTGTTCGGGCGTCCACCGCGTACAAAAAATGATCACCGATGTCGGAGTGGATTCTGTAAGCCATGTCTTTGCAGGTGGAGCCGCGCTTCATTAAATAAGCGTCGGGGAGCATATCGCCGGTTTTGTTTGTCCATTTTCCTTCATCTTCCACGGGATAAACGACGATCATATCCAATAATTCAAAGACGGCGCGGTTGATACAATCCTGAACGCCGGTGCTGCCGTGTTTTTCAAGCAGATCTTTGACAGCGTTCAATCCTTTTTCCTGCGCCGGATTGATTTCGCCCGCAATTTCAAAACTGCCGGCGCCGGGCGTATAATGAATGACGCCGTTTTTCGCGGCCGACTTCAAAGCCAGTTCGGCGGCGGCGCTTGTCGGAATAATTGTTTTTCCTTCAACCGACACAATCGGAATTCCCAATGCGTCGAGCACATCAAACTTGTTGGCGGCAATAATCATCGGTTTACTTTCTTTTCGAATGCTTCTGCACAATCGAATCATATCTTCTTCCGTCCACTTTGTCGGCTCAATCGAATTCAAATTTGAGTCGTGAAGCGCATAGTTGGCGTGCTCAATCGTAACGCCTGCGCCGCTGAGCTGGTCGGCAACCGCTTCTTCAATCTTGATTCCTTCTGCTTTGATTTTGCGTGAAAGCCTTGTCCAATTGCGATTGAGAATTTCAAACATCCACATCTCAAGTTCGTAATCCAAAAACTCAATATCTGCGGCGGGATTTCCGGACCCGGAGTCTATCGGATTTCCTTCGGCATCTGTTGAAGCGGAAGCGTCGACCACATGAATAATTGCCTGCGCCTGTCTCAAATCGTCCAAAAATGAATTCCCGAGACCTTTTCCTTTGTGCGCGTCGGGAACAAGACCTGCGACATCAATGATGTCGATTGGGACATAACGGATGCCGTCTTTGCATTTGCCGCATGTTTTCTCTTTTTCCGAGCACGGGCAAGGTGTCTGAATGTAAGCGACGCCGTGATTGGCGTGAATCGTTGTAAAAGGATAGTTTGCAATCTCAACATCCGCCATCGTAACGGATTTAAAAAAGGTGGATTTTCCGGCGTTCGGCTTTCCCGCAAGCCCTAAAGTCATTGACATAAGAGATGAATAGGAACTGTAATGATTTAAAGTTTTTACGGGGTTTTGCGGATTTTTTTTCTTTAAATTAAATTTTGTCCCTTCTCTTTTGGTTATTCTTTAAAAAACGCACTCTTCAGTTTGATTATTTTTAAAAAACACACTCTTCCGTTTGATTCTTTTTAAAAAACGTACTCTCCTGTTTGATTATTTTTAAAACGTACTCTCCCATTTGATTATTTTTTAAAAAACGTACTCTCCTGTTTGATTATTTTTTAAAAATTTGTGCGGCTCGCGCGCGGCGGCGGCAGGCGCCAAAAGAGTCGCAAAAAATCGCTTCGCGATTTTTTCATAAACACCTCCCTCCCGCTGCAAACAAACACCTCCCTCCCGCTGCAAACAAACACCTCCCTCCCGCTGCAAACAAACACCTCCCTCCCGCTGCAAACAAACACCTCCCTCCCGCTGCAAACAAACACCTGATTGCAGCGACACCATTAAAAGACAGTTGCAGACGAGCAGGCTCAGCAGGGTGCCGACAGCAAAAGACAGTCGCAAGAAAGCACTTTGCCGGAGTCGAACGCAGCTGAAAAATCAGACTGTTTTTAATTTTTTTCGTTTTGTATGGAAAGAATCTCCAACTCCTTCAATCCTGCCGCTTACGCTTCGGAAACGCGTCGTTGAAGGGGCGGTATATCGTCTTTTCGACTATTTTTGTTTTTCAATTGAAACATCTTTTTTTATCAATCTAATCAAAAACGGAACGCCTTCTTTTTTCCAAAGATTAAACATTTTTTAGGGTTTTATCGGGCGTTCAGGTTTACCGATTCTGAAAACGGGATGTTTGGGTTTCATCCGAAAATAAAACAAAAACGAGAGACAAGTTTGAAAATTTATTGAAAACGAAGTGACTCGCGCGAGCAGCGGCAGCGTCAATCAGTAATCGGCAGCGGCAATCGGTAATCGATAATCGGCAGCAGCAATCGATAATCGGCTGCAGCAACCGGCAATTATTTTGCCGGCAATAATTCTGTAAAAATGTATCATAGAAATACAGGAATACCTGTTCTTTCATCTTATGAAAACTATAAAAAGTAAAACAACCTATTCTTTTTCAGTCAATTCGATTAATGACGCGTAAAACGAAAAAACACGGTTAAGATATAAATGGGATTGTCAATTAATAAAAAAGTTTGGCAGTATATGTTGATTGTAGCTGCGCTTCTCTTCATTATCATTGCATTTCTTTTCTACATTAAACCCGTTTTCATCGCGCTCGTTTTCGGTATTTTAATTACGGTTTTGCTGAACAAGCTTATTGATATTTTCCGCAAAGCAACCGTTAATTATTCCGCAGCCAAACGAAAAGTAATTGCCCTTGCCAGTGCCGCTTGTTTAATTCTTTTTGTGCTCGTTGTGGCATTTGCAGGTGTCATGAGCCTTTTGACAAATGTGAATTCGGTCATTACCTCTTTGGAAGATTTCACGACGCAATATAATGAAACTGCTGAAAATATGGCGGAAGATATCACAAATATTACTTTTGAAGATCGACCGATTCTGATTCCCATTGAAGTGCAGGGTAACCGTACGGAAAATCCGCCGGATTTCGAAGCCGCAAATCCGCCTCCGGCTGACACTGCAAACACGACAGTAAACACAACAGCAAACGCAACCGCTAATTCTTCGAGCAGCACATCCATGTTCAATATGAGCTGGAATACGACGAGTTTGGTTCAATCCGTTTTGACATCCGGCGGAGGGATTATGTCTTCAACGACGGAAACCATTTCTTTTATCGGAACGACTTTGTTTGCGATGTGTTTGATTATTCCGATTATGGCCGGTTATTATTTTAAGGAAAAAGGAAACATGCGAAGCAATTTACTCGCCATGATCCCCGAAAAATACAAAGAAGCGGTCACGACAACCATTCAAAATGTTGTCAATGACATGGGCGCTTTTACGATCATGAAAGTATTGGAATCGCTTGTCATCACGTTCCTTTATTGCGCCGGTTTTTATGTTGTCGGCATTCCGCATTGGCTTTTTGCGGGTATGTTAATGGGATTGTTTAATATTGTCCCGTATGTCGGATTCCTTCTGCCTGCGATTCCGATCAGTGTTTATGCTTATACGCTCGGAACGGAAGTCATGCTTGCCGTCATCGGTATTATTATCGTCATTCAGCTCTTTGACTACTTCTTTATTCTGCCGAATATGGTGATGAAAACGGTTAAGGTCAGCTCTTTTACAGCCGTGATTTTGACGCTTGCCGGACTGAAGCTTGCCGGCGTTTTCGGGCTTGTGTTTGCGGTTCCGATTTACATTTTCTGTAAAATCGTTCTGACATCGTGTTACAAAATGCTTGTTTCAATGTATCCCGACCCGACAGATCCGAATGAAACGATTGTTGATGAAGGGTAAACTGCCCGTCTCGCGCGAGCCGCAACTTTTTTATTTGATTTTCAAACTTGTCTTTGATTTTCAAACTTCTTTCAATTTCAATTTCAATTTCAATTTCAATTTTGTTTTTGTTTTTGTTTTTGTTTTTGTTTTCAAGATGAAACCCAAACATCTTATTTTTGAAATCGGTAAACCTGAACGCCCGATAAAATCCTAAATAATTATTAGATTTGGAAAAAAGACGGCGTTCCGTTTTTGAATAATTTTGATAAAAAGGATGTTTCAATTGATTTTAGATTGAATTAAAATTCTAAAACCGACCCCGCAAGTTGAGTTTCCGAGCAAAGCGAGGAAACGAGACTTGGCGGATTCTTCCCCGCACAAAACAAAAATTCAAAAACCGTTGTGTTTACGATTTTGCTTTTCTGTTTCATCTTGTTCCTTCTTGCAACTGTCTTTTACTGTAACGGCTCAGGCCGAGCCTGCCAATCTGCAACTGTCTTTTGCTGCTTCAGCCCCTGCAAAGCGGAACAGTCTGCAACTGTCTTTTATTCTACAGTTGCCGCCGCGCGAGCTGCTCCATTTTTATTTAGTTTTTCAAACCCGACCTCTTTCTTTCATTATTTTTCTGAATGAAGCCCAAACATCCTATTTTTGAAATCAGTAAACCTGAACGCCCGATAAAATCCTAAATAATTATTAGATTTGGAGAAAAGAAGGCGTTCCGGTTTTGAATAATTTTGATAAAAAGGATGTTTCAATTGATTTTGGATTGAATTAAAAGTTCAAAAGCCGCCCCCGCAAGTTGAGTTTCCGAGCGCAGCGAGGAGACGAGACTTGGCGGATTCTTTCCATACGAAACAAAAAACTTAAAACCGTTGATTGTAAATTGCTTTCCGGCTTCTGCAAAGTGCTTTCCTGTGACTGTCTTTTACTGTCAGCTTCCTGCTGAGCCTGCTCGTCTGCAACTGTCTTTTAATGTTGCCGGTGCGAATCAGTTCTCTGTTTCCGCCGTTACCTTCAGGTTTGTGTTTCCGCTGCTCCTCTGCCGATCACTGCCGGCAGCCGCCGGCTCGCGCGAACCGCTTCATTTTTCAAAAATATTATAATTCGTCCTCTCCTTTTCAAAAAATTTCAAAATCTCGCTTCTTTATTTTATCATTAATTAAAAAATCGTTTTGATTTGAAAACTTTTAACTATGAGCAATCCTATTAAAAATCATTTCAGAATTTCAAAATGAGTGATTTATGATGCCGCACCCGAAAACAACCGAAGAAATGATGGCCGCCGCAGGTCCGATTGAGAAAAACTTATCTTTATCTTTGCTTCAAATTACGGAAGCCGCCGCTGTCGCTTCCGCTTATCAGGTCGGAAAAGGTGACCGCAAATACGCCGATCACGTCGCCGTCGAAGCCATGCGCCGCGTTTTAAATCATATTGACATGAAAGGAACGATCAAAATCGGAGAAGGTGAAAGAGACGAGGCGCCGATGCTTTATATCGGAGAAGCTGTAGGCACCGGAAACGGGCCCGTCGTCGAAATCGCGGTCGATCCGTTGGAAGGCACAAACTTGGCGGCCGATGATATTAACGGATCAATCGCCGTCATGTCGATGGCTGAAAAAGGCGGCATTTTTTACGGTCCCGATATTTATTTCGATAAAATCGTCGTCGGTCCCAAAGTCGTTTTGTACGAGAAGAAAACAGGCGAAATAATCAATTTAGACGCTCCCGTTATTCAAAATTTGAAAATCGTTTCAAAAGCGCTTGACAAAAAAATTGAAGACTTGGTCGTCGTCGTTTTGGACCGCGACAGACACAAACAAATCATCAAAGACATTCGCGCAGCAGGCGCTCGCGTCAGAATTATTCCCGACGGCGACTTGCTTCCGGGCGTCATGACATGCTTTGAAGATTCAGGCGTTGACGTGGTCATGGGCGCCGGCGGCTCGGGCGAAGCCGTTTTGACAGCAAGCGCATTGAAATGTCTCGGCGGAAAAATCACAGGCCGTCTCGTGCTTCCGAGCGTTGCCAACGAAAAATCAGAAGACGAAATCTTAAAAGAATTCGCCGAAAAACTCCCGCGCCTTCAGAAAATGGGAATTCCCGAAAACGAAATTGACATGATTCGCGAAACCGATGATTTAGTTCCCGGAAAAGATGTCATATTCGCGGCAACCGCCGTTACTGACGGCCCGTTCATGAAAGGCACAAAACTGCTCGGCGACGGCGATGCATATATGACAAGCATTTTAACGGGAAGTTCAGGCGTTGTCAGAATTACGCAAAGCATTTACGTCAAAGACAAAGAAAACAAATCATTTTCCGTTTGACTACACTCGCTATCGAATTGAAACAAAATTGAATTATACTGAATTAAATCCAAAATTGAATTATACTGAATTAAATCCAAAATTGAATTATACTGAATTTAATACAAAATTGAATTATACTGAATTAAATCCAAAATTAAATTATACTGAATTTAATACAAAATTGAATTGAATACTAAAAACAAATATTCTTTTTATTTTTAACATGAAGATCTACTTTGAAACATTCGGCTGTTCCGCAAATCAGGCATCTGCCGAAACGATGCGCGGAATCATCCGTAATGCGGGTTTTGAATTTTCCAATGAAACCTATGCCGATATTTACATCTGCAACAGCTGTACGGTCAAGTATACGACCGAACAGAAAATTCTTCACAAAATCAGAACCTTCGGCGAGCGCGGCAAAGACGTCATCGTCTGCGGCTGCATGCCCGAAGTGCAATTGGATTTGATTCTCAACGCCAACCCCGAAGCCTACATCGTCGGCGTTCGTTCCGTCAACGGTCTCTCTGATCTGCTTCAAAAAATTTCCGATAAAAATGCTGCCGGAGTTGAAGCCGATTCTGCTCTTGATTGTCATGATTCTCTGAGTTCTTTGAGTTCTCTTGATTATATTCCTGTTCGGGTTTCATCAAAGCAGCCCGAGGGTTTTTTGAATCTTCCGAAAATCCGTTATCACGATAATATTCATATTTGCCAGATTTCGACCGGCTGCAAATTCGGCTGCTCCTACTGTATTGTTCGCCTCGCCCGCGGTGATTTGGTTTCTTTTCCGCCCGAAGAAATTATCGAAGATGTCAAAACCGCGGTTGCCGAAGGCTGTTCCGAGATTTGGCTGACATCGCAGGACGACAGCCAATACGGGATGGATTTTTCAAATGACTCCCCGTATGCGAATATTCGTTTGCCGGAGCTGTTAAAACAGATTTCAGAAATTCCGGGGGACTTTAAAATCCGTGTCGGGATGATGAATCCGTTTTCCATTTTGCCGATTCTGACGGAACTCGTTGACGCTTTTGATCATCCGAAAATTTACAAATTCCTTCACGTTCCGATTCAATCGGCATCGGAAGATGTTTTAAAATCAATGAATCGCCATTATTCAATGAGCGATGTCGATACCGTTATTGCTGTTTTTAAAGAGCGTTTTCCGGATTTGACACTGTTTACCGATATTATTGTCGGATTTTGCGGCGAAACCGATTCTGATTTTGAAAAGACGATCGAATGGGTTCAAAAATACAAGCCTGATAAAATCAATATTTCCAAATATTCCCCGCGCCCGGGGACGAAAGCGTTTTCACTTCGAAATTTAGATTCCAGAATTTTAACCGACCGCTCACGCGATTTAACGGAAGTGACGGATAAGCTGAAGCTTGAAACGAAGAATCA
This sequence comes from Methanimicrococcus hongohii, assembly GCF_032594095.1. NCBI lineage: Archaea > Methanobacteriati > Methanobacteriota > Methanomicrobia > Methanosarcinales > Methanosarcinaceae > Methanimicrococcus > Methanimicrococcus hongohii. Next base: position 1,330,116 of record NZ_CP131059.1, on the reverse strand, counting down.
AAGAATCGGAAAAATCGAAGATGTTTTTGTTTCAAAATACGGCAAAGAAAGCGGTGTTTTAGCGAGAACGGCGGATTACAAGCCGGTCGTTTTAAATGAAAAAGGATTAAAACCCGGAATGAATGTCAAAGCTCGAATCATCGAGGCGACGCCCGGTTATTTTATCGGCGAATTGGTTTAAAATCGATTTATTTTAAACTTGCATTCTTTTTTTGATTATTTTTTTGATTATTTTTCAAAATTGTATTTCCCGTTTTGATTATTTTAAATATTTCATTTCTCTTTTTTGATTCTTTTTAAAAGTTGTGCGGCTCGCGCGAGCCGGCGGCTGCCGGCAGCAGTCGGTAAAGAAGCGGCGGCAGCGCAAATCTGACCGACAGCGAGAACAGAAACAAAGACAGCAGCGCAAACATAAATATAAATCTGATTGGCGACAGCATCTGCAAAAATTGAAATAATGCAAAAATAAACAAGAAAATGAATTGAAAATGAATTGAAAAATAATGAAATGTGAATTTTTATACATTTCTTCATTGAATACAAATAAAATTTCGTTTTTGAATTCAATTTTTAATTCTGACTTTTCTTCCGTCAACTTCCAGTTTTTCATCAACGAAGAGTTTGACAACTTCGCGGTAAGCTTTGTTTTCTTCGACAAGAAGTCTTTCTGCAAGTGTTTCCGGGGTGTCGTCTTCCAAAACCTGAATTATTTTTTGCATAATGATCGGTCCGGCATCCAAATCGGGTTCAACGAAATGAACGGTGCAGCCCGTAAATTTCACACCGTATTCAATTGCTTGTTTTTGAGCGTTTAAACCTTTGAAAGACGGAAGAAGCGACGGATGAATGTTGATGATTTTGTTTTTGAATTCATTGATCAGGTCATCGCTGATGATTCTCAAATAGCCGGCTAAAAGAACAAGATCGGTTTCCTTTTCCTTTAAAATTTCAAGCACTTTGTTATCGTATTCCGCGCGGGATGAAAAATCGGCGGGATTGACAAAAATGCCTTCAATTCCGTGTTTTTCCGCGCGCTGCAAAGCATAAGCTTCTTTTTTGTCGCTGATGACGCAGGCAATTTCCGCATTTTGAATTTCACCGCTTTCAATGGCGTCAATAACGGATTGCAAGTTTGTTCCTCTGCCGGATACGAGAATTGAAATTTTAACTGTCATTTTTGTCATTTCTGTCATTTTTATATCATCTGTTTTTGAATAAAGTTTCATAGCCGTCTTATATTAAAAATTCGCCGCTCAAAATCTTAAAACATTAAATCTCAAACTTATAATTTAAAATTTAAAACTTCAAACTTTAAACTTAAAACTTTAAACTTCAAACTTTAAACTTAAAACTTTTAATTTAAAACTTCAAATTTAATAAATAAATTTTAAAAAATATATAATAATGTTTGATTTTTTAATTGCTGCCGGAACTTTCTAAAGTATATCCTCATGCATTTTCATGAACAAATAGAATTAAAATAAATGAAAACGATGTTATGGTTAATGCAAAAATCAGGTTCTTCAGTTGACGGCGAATCTGTTGTTCGCTTTGCTTTTCGTATTCATAAAGAATACGGGGAGCCTGTCCGCCGCATTTTGGATGAAGCAGAATTTCTCGATCATTCCTGCAAACCCTTTGCAGATGACCTTTATCTTTATCTCCCGCTTTTGTGCTATCCCGAAAAAGAAGAGCGTTTGGCAATTCGGGACAATTTGGAACCGTTGTTAAAAGAGCTTCCGCGACCGAAAGGCAAAGTTGAATTCCTCAGCTGGTATGTCAAAGACATTTCATTCGATATTCAAAAGAAAGCCTTGACCGTTTCCGATATCTTAGGATTTTCGCCCGCTTATGAAATCATCGGCGACATTGCTGTTTTAGATGACAAAATCGATGATAATGTCAATGATAATACTGATGAAATTACTGACAATAACGATGACAGTAATTCTGAAAAAAGCGCCGCCGACATTTCTGAAATTGCCGGCGCGATTTTAACGGCTCACCCTTCCGTCAAAACCGTTTTGCTCTCTCTCGGTCCGATTTCGGGAGAATTCAGAACACGCGATTTGAAATTTATCGCAGGCATCGACAAAACGGAAACGGTTCACAAGGAATACGGCTGCAAATACAAAGTGGATTTGGGACGCGCTTACTTTACGCCGCGCCTTTCCACCGAGCGCCGCAGAATTGCGGACCAAATCAAGTCGGAAGACACGGTTATTGACATGTTTGCAGGTGTCGGTCCTTACAGTATTCTCATCGCCAAACAGTCAAAGCCGGCTCAAATCATCGCCAACGACAAAAATGACGCGGCGGTCGAATTACTGAAAGAAAACATTGCGCTCAATAAAGTCAAAAACGTCACCGCTTTAAACGAGGACGCCGCCGTGCTTTCCGAAAAATACGCCAAAACCGGAGACCACATTATTATGAATCTGCCGCACAACGCCTGCGATTTTTTGGATACGGCTGTTTCAATCTGCAAAAAAGGCGGCACCATTCATTATTATGCAATGACATCAGACGACGATTTGTTTGACGGGTCAATCGATTTGATCAGAAACGCAGCAAAAAAACAAGGGCGAGAAATCGAAGTCGTTGAAAAAAGAAGCGTCCGTTCTTATGCGCCTCATCAATACAATATTTGTTTAGACGTTAAAATTTTGTAACATTTTTTTTATTTTTCAAGTTCATACCATTTTCTTTTTGTTTCAGCATTGAAACCCAAACATCCAATTTCGCGAAATCGGTAAACCTGAACGCCCGATAAAATCCTAAAAAATGTTTAATCTTTGGAGAAAAGAAGGCGTTCCGTTTTTGAATAATTTTTATAAAAACGATGTTTCAATAAAAACAAAGTAATGAAATTTCAAAAACCGCCCCCGCAAGTTGAGTTTCCGAAGCGTAAGCGGAGGAAACGAGACTTGGCGGATTCTTCCCCACACAAAAAAAATTCAAAGACCGTTGCGTTTACGATTTTGTTTTTCTGTTTCATCTTGTTCCTTCTTGCAACTGTCTTTTGCTGCTTCAGCCCCTGCAAAGCGGAACAGTCTGCAACTGTCTTTTATTCTACAGTTGTCGCCGCCGCGCGAACTGCTCCATTTTTATTTAGTTTTTCAAACCCGACCTCTTTCTTTCATTATTTTTCTGAATGAAACCCAAACATCCCATTTTTGAAATCGGTGAACCCGAACGCCCGATAAAACCTTAGAAATATTTTAGATTTGGAGAAAAGAAGGCGTTCCATTTTTGAATAATTTTTATAAAAACGATGTTTCAATAAAAACAAAGTAATGAAATTTCAAAAACCGACCCCGCAAGTTGAGTTCCCGAGCAAAGCGAGGAAACGAGACTTGGCGGATTCTTCCCCACACAAAACAAAAATTCAAAAACCGCTGCGTTTACGATTTTGCTTTTCTGTTTCATCTTGTTCCTTCTTGCAACTGTCTTTTGCTGCTTCAGCCCCTGCAAAGCGGAACAGTCTACAACTGTCTTTTAATGCTGCTGTTCCCCGACCGGCAACCGCCGCCGCGCGCGAGCGTACCGGTTTTTAAAAAATGAATTAAAAAACATCGACGATTTTTAAATAAATAATCCAAGAAACCGTTACGCCTTTTTCAAAACTGTAATCGTTCGCGTCAGACTTTTGTGAACGCGCTGTTTGTAAATATTTTCAATTTCAAATCCCGCGCCGCCTGCAAAACCTTCAACTTCAATTTCGGAAACAACAACCGCCTTTTTCCCGGGTTTTAAAACACGGAACATTTCCTTAAACGATTCGTCATACAAACGTTCCAAAGATTCCGCTTTGATCGCCGCCGATCTTCCGTAAGGCGGATCCGTTATGATTGCGTCAGCGATTTCATCTTCAAACGGCAAACCGCAAGCATCACCGACAAATAAATCGTATTGAATCGGATCAAACCCGTTTTCACGTTCTTCTTTGGACAAAAGCTGTCCCGTCGACTGCGCGTAGCCGTTCATGTTTGCCGTCGCGCCGATGATGATTTTCTCCTGCGCGTCAACGCCGATTGCTTTGGCGCCGAGCAGTCCCGCTTCAAGCAAAATGCCGGCCGTTCCGCAAAACGGGTCGACGACGACAGCATCTTTTTGGGCGCCTGCAATGTTGGACAGCGCTCGCGCCACACGCGGCATCAAAACGCCGGGATAGAAAAACGGTTTTTTCTGAGGCGAGCGATGCTCATAAGCGCCGCGGTCAACGGCAGCGGCTAAGACGCCGAAAACAGCTTTGTCCGTCAGCGTCAGCCGGAAAGTGACATCGGCATTTTTGAGCGACGCACGAAATCCCTGACGATAAATGCGCCCGCCGATTTTGCCTTCCAAATCAACAGATTTGAGAACGGAATTGTCGCCGAGACGCTTGGCGCGAACGACAAAAGTTTCGCCGTCTTTTAAATAATCAGCCGCGAAAAAGCGCTCAGCCGCCGATAAGATTTGTTTTTCATCGACATCCGTGATGTCAATCACTTTTGAAATCGCATGCGTCATCGCCAAAATATCGGGCATTTCATTTCTCATCATTAAAAAAATGTCCTCATCCGTGACTTTCGGATCATTTGAAAAAATATCAACGACCAAACAGCTCAGATAATTTTCGGAAACAGAATACTCTAAACCGCGGGAAGTCAGAACACTTAAAACTTCGGCGGCGGGAATGAGAGGATGTTCGCCCGAGAGCTCAAACGCGTATAACATAATTATCAAAAAAGAAAAGAAAATCCGAAACGGATTTTCAAATTATAGAAATTTAACCTGCTTCGGCATTTTACCGAATCTTTTCTTAATTTCAGGCGGCCATTTTTCGGGATCAAGCCCGTGCTGCGCCAAAAACGCGGCCGTCCATCTTTCAAGACCGACACCCGAGCAGCCGCTCCAAAGCTTTTCGCCGCTTTGGCTTTTCACGTTAAAACCTGTCGGATACTTGTCACCGTTGATGCTGACGTTTTGGAATTCAAGCCATTCGCCTGTCGGACCGCGGTACGGCAGCGGCGCTTCGTAGTCCGTCGTTCCCGTCACTTCGTCGGCGGCAATTCCGGCAAGACCTTCCTGCGCCATAAACCACGGCGTCACCCACGCTTTGCGCCATTTCAAATCCATAATGTCATTGAAAATATGCGCGTATCTTTCGTGAAGCAGCTTTGTGGTTTCAACGACCTGCTCCTTCGTTCCGAGCCAAACCAATTCGATTCTGTGGAATTCGTCGACACGCTCGATGCCGTGAATGCCGCCGCTTTCATAGCGGTGCGATGTTCCGGAGCGGTCGAAAATGAGAATCGGCAGACTCTCTGTTGCAATCGTTTCACCCTGGAAAAATCCCCAGGACGGCGGGCACTGCGCGTAACACATACCGCCGATCGGGTCGCCGATTTTGTCTTTCAGCATTTCAACAGGCACTTCATGCGTGACTTTGTAATAATCCATCACATCTTCCCAATATTCGGGATCGCGCGTCTTGGGCGGGCAAACGTAATAAATTTCAGGATAAATGCCTTTGGCGTGGCCGGAATGTTTCCAAATGTCCCACATCACCAGTTTCGGGAAAATCATTTCATCATAGCCGAGCGGATTTAAGATTTCTTCAACAACGATTTGTTCAAACACGCGGAACAGACGCGTCGTCACGGAGCCGTGGATCCATTGACCGCGGCCGGCGCCTCTTTTCAGCCAGCCCTGCTTCAGCATATCTTCGGTCGGGTCTTCCGTATAATGGAATTCTCTGTCTTCACTTTCCCAAAGCAAATTCCAGTGTTCGGCTTTTGCGCCGTATTCGTCTTTTTCAAGTTTGTCTTCAATCAAAGTCAAAATGCGGTCGGGAACTTGATTGCGCATTTCTGTTTCGCTGACTTCAAGTTCCAAGACAAGGTTTCCGTCAGTGAATTCAACGGATTTGACGTACGGGATTTTCTTATTTTTCAAATCATGTTCGGACGGAACGGTAATCGTAAAAGTTTCCGCTTCAACGCCGCGAATACCGATTTTGTGCGTTTTTCCGATGGATTCGGCAAGCGCTTTTTTAAGACGCATCACAGCATCATGAACGCGGACGTAGCGGCCGGATGTCAGCTCAACATCTATGCTTTTGTCACCGAGAGACCAGCTTTTGATTTTAGCGCCTTCGCCTTCGGGCGCGCCTTTGGCAAATATCGTCTTCTCGGCTTCTGCCATGATTTTTTCAATTTCTTCTTTTCCTGCAGCGGGATCAGCGCTTGTTTTCAAAGAAGCTTTTAAGTAAAATTCCATTTTGTCACCTGAATTAATAAAATAATTATGATTTATGATAATAGATTGAATGTAATTATGATTGAATGTAATGACTCAAAAAAGAGTTTATCTGTTTATTAATTTTCTGTTACGTTTCGTTTTGATCTTCCGTCTTGCCGTCGTCTTGAGACGCTTTTTTGACGCGAACGGCGCCGTCGGCGTTCATCAGCAAATCATCTGCCGTTGCCAGCAAAGAACCGATTTTATCGGATTTCATTGAAATTTCAGCGTAACCGTCGCAAATGATCGTCTCGGTTCCGTAAATATTATCGGGCGCAAGAGATGTGACTAATTTTTCGGAAGTTCTGTCCGATTTTTCGTCGTCGGTTTCATCAATAAAACAAATCGTTCCCGTCATGTGAACAGCAGGACATACCTTTCCTGAACTGTTTCCGGAACCTGTTTTTGAACCCGTCGATTTTTTTTCGAGTTGAATTCCGACGATTTCGTTTAATCGAAGCATAAAAGCTTCAGCGACTTCTTTTCCGGGCGGCAGAAGACCACCGGATGCGATATTGTGTCCGCCGCCGGTGCCGCCGACAGACTCCGCCGCCGCTTTTACTGCGACGGAGAGGTCCAAGCCGTTTTTGATCAGACCGCGTGTGCCGCGGGAGGAAATGCGTGTAATGCCGTCGTTTTCATTGAGGCAGACAAACGGTTTGCTCGGATTGACGTAGCGGATGTAAGTTGTCGAAATGCTGCCGGCCGAATGCAGATCTTTGCCGTAGATATATGAAATATTTGAAAGGGACTGAGCTGTCGGCAAAACAGAAGCGAGGTTTGTGACAAGTGTTTCCTGCACCGTTCGATAATTTTCAAAGCATTTGTCAATAACGGAAGCATCGCCCAAACAAAGAGCGATCGCCGCTTCAAAGTCATCGTCTTTGCTGCAGCCGTCTAAAATTCCGGCCAAATCGAATACGTTTTCGACCAATTGATTTTTGAGATAATAAATGTCGCCGACTGCCGCTTCGACTGCGTCGGGGCTGTTAAGCGGTTCGAGCTTTTTCAAAACCGCATTGCATAAACGTTTCATTTCATCATCGTTTAAGTCGTGAATATTTTTGTTTTCATTCAATTCCAGCGCCGACAAAAAGGAACGGATATCATCGGGCTTACCCGTGATGTCCAAATACGGCTCGGTCGTTCGCATGAAAACATCAAACAAATTGCCGTCACCGACTTTTAAACCGCGGCGGCTGACGACAACGCCTGCTTCTTTTGCCTGCGCCAAAATGTCGGCGTTTGCGGCCACCATGAGTTGGCGGTCACCGATGATTCCGGCAACGGCAAGCGAGGAGAGATCGACATTTTCATCACGCATCGCCCGCGCTGTCAGATAGGTGACGCCGGCGCCTGAAATCATGTAAGAACCTTCCAGGCCGACGTTCATCGGATTGACAACGACTTTTGCAGGCGTTTTGCCGACGGGGACGTGATGATCTAAAATGACCATCGGATTCGGCAGTTCAGATAAGTATTCAGACTGACCGCTTCCGATGTCGCAAAAAATGATTAAAAAATCTTCGGGAAAAGAAGACGCTAAAGAAAAAACGACTGAGGCGTCTAATTTCGGAAATATTTTATGATAATAGGTGATTCCTTCGCGTCTGAGCGCCTGAATCATGATGGCGGCACTTGTCAGTCCGTCCGAATCGTTGTGGGTCACCAGACAAACATGAGAATGCTGCTTGATAAAGCGAGCTGCTGAATCCGCATGTTTTTTCAAGTGTCTGATTTTTTCCGATTCGGGCATAGACTGATAGTTTACCATTATTGTCACGATTTTTTATTTTTTTATTTTTTGCGTCTTTACTTATTTTGTGTTTTTTGTTTTTACTTAATTTTGTGTTTTTACGTTTTTTCTTATTTTTTGTGTTTTTTGTTTTTACTTTATTTTGTGTTTTTTGTTTTACTTATTTTATGTTTTTGCGTTTTTTCTTATTTTTTGTGTTTTAATTATTTTGTATCTTCTATTTAGTCGATGTTTGTCTTATTCATATATTTTCGGGTTCAAATTTACACGCTCATCGTCGGTACGTAAACGAACAGTCCGATTAAATAAACGATGTAAACCAAGGCGATAACGGCGCCTTGCCAGCGCGTGATTTTTTTCCGATAGCCGAAAACCGCGATGAGTACGAACATCAGCATCATGAAGATGTAATCGTAGCGGAGAAGCTGGCTGTTCACAGTTAAGTCAACAAACATGGATGAAACACCCAAAATCATCGTGATGTCTAAAATGTTGGCACCGACAATGTTTCCGATTGAAAGATCCTGGAATCCTTTTCTGAAAGAAGTGATCGCGGTGATAATTTCGGGAAGCGACGTGCCGATTGAGACGAGCGTCAAACCGATGATTAATTCCGGAATGCCGAGCTGTGTGGCGATTTCAGTGCCGTAAGTGACAACAAGGCGGCTGCCGCCGACAACGAAAACGGCGCCGACGAGGAACATTAAAACATCCAAATAGGAATCTTTGATTTTGATTTTCGCCCAAATTCCTTTGCGTTCTGCGAGTTTATCGTCATCGGGCGTCCTGGGCTGTTTCTTTTGATCCCAGTAGGTGTAGCCGATGTAAGCGGCGAAAAGAACGAGCAAGATCAAGCCGTCCATCTTTGTAATGACACCGTTCCAGCTGAGAATGAATAAAACGGCACCTGAAGCCAGCATCATCAAGGCTTTGATATTGAAACTTTTATCATCGATTGACACGGCTTTCATCGCGACGATGAAACCGATTGCAATACCGATGTTGCAGATTGTCGATCCGACGGCATTGCCGATTGACAAGTCCGCTTGACCGTTTAACGCTGCCATAAAACTGACTAAAAATTCGGGAGCGGTTGTTGCGAAACTGACGACTGTTGCACCGATAACGGCTTTGGGAATTCCGTAGCGTTTGGAAATATTAACGGCTGCATCAACAAACCAATCGGCGCCAAACGCAATTAAAGCGAGGCCGACGGCGAATAATACGTATACGAGGAGACCATCTATAGTCATTTTTAATCCACCATTTCAAACTTTTATCCGCCGGGTTTTACCGGCGGCAAAAGCCGATTTTGAAGCAAACTTCAAACAAACTTCAAACAAACTTCAAACAAATATTCAAACAAACTTCAAACATTGAAAGCGATATTGAAACAAAATATAAAGCAAATCATAAAACTCAACAGCAAAGAATTGCTTGTTATAAAAAAGTAATGACAATTATATATAAAAAGATGTTAATAAAAAATAAAAGAACAACTCAACAAGTCATAAGATAAATAAATAGATTTTGGGACAAAAAATGGGATACAGGAAAATGCCGGAAGAGAAAATTACACATACGGATCAGGATGAAGAATTCTTTGAAATAACGCAGACTGCCGAGCCGCAAGCTGCCGGATCGCAGCCCGATGAAACTTCCGAGCCGCCAACGTCTGAGCAGCAAACTGCGGAACAGAAAAACGGGGAGCAGCAAATCGCGGAACCGCGAACGCCCGAGCCGCAAACTGCGGAACAGCAAACGCCCGAACAGCAGAACGGAACGCAAACCGGATTGCAAATGCCTGAGCAGCAGAACGGAACGCAAACGGCCGAGCAGCAAACGGCTGAGTCACAGACCGCAGGTGAGCTGCAGGCTTCCGGGTCGCATCCGGCGGACGATTTGCAAGACGTTTGGACAGAGGTATCCGTCTCCAAAGAATCCGATAAGGTCGGGCTGCCGCCCGGCGCTTTGATTTATGTCGATGATGACGGAAAAGATGATGAGATGCTTAAAGAGAAAAGCATTATTCGTTTGATTCAGTACAGTGAATCGGGTTATAATGAAGTTAAAATTAAAGATGTGGAAGAAATAAGCGCCGTTGATTTGGATGATAAAATTACGTGGATTCATATTTCGGGTTTGTGGGATGTGAAGAGTGTTTCTAAAGTCGGGGAAATGTTTCAGCTCAGCTCGCTCGTACTGGAAGATATATTGAATATGGAGCAGCGCCCGAAAACGGAAGATTATGATAATTTTTTGTTTACGATCTTGAAGCAGGTTCGGTTTGATGAAGAGCGAAAAGAAGTTAATGATAATCAAATCAGTATTGTGACTTTTGAAAAGGTTGTTTTGACATTTTGCGAGGATGATCCGAAAATTTTCAAGCCGGTTGTGGACAGAATCAAGAAGGAAGGAAAGATTCTGAAATACGGAACGGATCATTTGACGTACACTTTGATTGACATTGTTGTCGATCATTATCTTTTTGTTGTCGAGTCTTTTGATGAGTGGCTGGACGATATTGAAAAACGGATCATTAAAAACCCGGAGAAGAATACGGCTGAAGAAATCAATTCTTTGCGCCATGAATTGTCGGCGTTTAAAAAGATGGTTTGGCCGGCGGTATCAATTACGGAAAAGATGGAAAAAAGTGATTCGAAATTGATCAAAAAGGCGACGCGCATTCTTTTCCGAGATGTGTCGGATCATGTGAACCGAATAACGGATTCGATTGAAACGAATCATGAAATTTTAACGGGCATTTATGATTTGTATACGTCGGGAATTTCGAATAAATTGAATGACACGATGCGGATTTTAACGGTGATTTCCACGATATTTATTCCGCTGACATTTATTGTCGGTGTCTACGGTATGAATTTTGAAAATATGCCGGAACTTTATTGGGATTACGGTTATTATGTTTGTCTGATCCTGATGGCGGTTATTTTTATCGGAATGCTGCTGTTTTTCAGAAAGAAGAAATGGATTTGAAAATTGAATTAAACAGTGTGTGTCGTTTTTGAAAATATTCGGGATAATTTGAAAAACACGGGAGCCTGTTTGATTTAAAAGTAAAAACAAGAGTCGATCTGATTAAAAATGAAAAGTCAGGCGACTCGCGCGAGGGGCGGCTATCAAACGGAAACCTGATTGCAAGCGGAAACAGAAACCTGCAGGCAGCAGCGGAAACAGAAACCTCCCTCCCACTGCAAACAAACACCTCCTTCCCGCTGCAACCTGAAATTTTGTGAGGCGAAGACGAGCAAAATTTTATGCCAACGGATTGCGATTAATATGAGCAGATGCAGGCGGAAAGATTGGGTCGCTGCACCGCACCGTCCAAAAAAAGCAAACCTGACCCGCACCGGCAGCATTAAAAGACAGTTGCAGACGAGCAGGCTCAGCAGGAAGCTGACAGCAAAAGACAGTTGCAAGAAGGCGCTTTGCAGGAGCCGAACGCAGCTGAAAAAATCGGACAGTTTCTGAATTTTCGTTTCGTATAGGAAGAATCCGCCAAGTCTCGTTTCCTCGCTACGCTCGGAAACTTGAAACTGCGTTTCAAGTCCGGTTCGCCGCTTCGCGCCGCCCGGAACTCAAATTGCGGTGACGGTTTTAGAATTTTAATTCAATCTAAAATCAATTGAAACATCCTTTTTATCAATATTATTCAAAACCGGAACGCCTTCTTTTCTCCAAATCTAAAATATTTCTAAGGTTTTATCGGGCGTTCAGGTTTACCGATTTCACGAAATAGGATGTTTGGGTTTCATCTTAAAATACAAAATAAAACTGCAGCACGAATTTGAAAATCAAAATAAAAACGGTGCAATTCGCGCGCGGCGGCTGCGAAACAAACACATAAAAAATAATAAGAATAATTAAAATAAATAAAATTTCAGTCCAAATCCGGTTCTTTTTCGGGCTGCATCACAAACTGTTCCAAAATCGTTGAAATCACGCGGAAACGGTTGGCTTCTCTCGCGTAAAAATCGTTGGTATGCTTAACGGCGTAACTGTCAATCATCCACTCCGGTTCGGGATCATATTCAATGTCAAGAAATATCAAACCGTATGACGGCGCAGGTTCGATTCCTTCTTCATAAATCTCGGGATCCAGCATTCTGGCAATCCATTCGGTATCCCTGTTGCCGTTTCCGACAAGCGTCAGCGCAGAAACGATTTTTCGAATCATATTCCACAAATAAGCGTTGGCAACAATATCAATTTTGATGACGGAACCCTGGCTTCGAATATCTAATTTCTCAACTTTTCGAATCGTTGATCTCGGATTATTTTTATCTTTTTTCGCAAAATTTGAAAAATTATGCTCGCCGATGAAAAGCTTTGCAGCGTCTCTCATTTTTGAAATGTCATATTCGTCGGCATTTAAAATGTATCTGTATTTTCGGCGCACAGCATGGCGGCGCGGGTCAAAATCATCCGGAACTTCAGCGTACGCCCACGCCCAAATATCACGCGGAAGCTTAGAATTTAAAATACGCGGAATGGCCATTCGCGGATTATCCGTAAAAAAAGTAACAACCTGACTGATGGAATGAACGCCCGCATCGGTTCGGCCCGAAGAAGACAAATCTGCCGTTTCGACATCTGAAATAACTCCCGTTTCCTGAAGCACTTTCAGTAATTCGCCTTCAACGGTTCGCTTGTCCGGCTGGATTTGGGATCCGGAAAAATGAGTTCCTTCATATCCGATTTTTAATGCAACTTTCATAATCATCGTCAATAATTTTATAATTTCTTATAAACCAATAAACCCGATGATTTATTTATTATTTATCCATTCCGATTCAGCTTTTTGTTTCAGTCTTTTTTGACAGCCGCATATTCAATGACCCAAATGACAATACAAACGAAAAGCGCGCCTGCAATGAACCAAAAAGCGTGATAATTCATAATATTAAAAAACCAGTCGCTGAACGACATAATTGAGTCATGGACAAGAGATTCGCCGCCTGCAAGCACGCCCGCGCCGGTATCTGCAGCCGCTTCTTCAACCGTTTCTTCAAATACGTCATCCATCTCAATGCCGTATTTCATCGTTGCGGCGGCTTCATCAACGGCTTGATTTGTCCAATGCCTTTGATAAATATAATTCAAACCGAACCCGGCAAAAGCTGCCGCGACAAAAGCGAAAGCATATTTCTGAAGCATTGAAATAAGTGATGTTTTACTTACTTTTTCAGGCGCGAAAATAATGATTTTTTCGGGCGCTTCATAAATTTTAACCTGGCGTCCCTTTTCACTGTATTTGATACGCTGAACGTGAACCAAATCATGTTCGACCATTTGGTCTATATTATATTTGACCGTCGTGAGCGGAATATCCAGTTTTTCGGAAACTTCGCTTGCCGAAAGACTTTCTTTTTTCAGCAGTTCCAGAATTTTCATGGAAGTGTCATTGGATAAAATCTGCCGGATTTTTTTAGAATCTTCGTTGACCGGAATGACAATAACAGAATCGGCTTCTTCTCCAAAGTTTTCACTCTCAGGCGTTTGTTTTACCGTGTTGTCAATCGTCTCTTTAGATGTTGTGCCGGCTGTGTTCATGAATATCCTGTCCTGTTTCGTTTTTGTTTTCAATGATTTTTCGTTTTTGATCCGGTATGCTGAAAATTTGATTTCTTTCAGAATTATTTTAATTGTTTTTAATTTCAGCATATTTTTAATTTGATTTGTTTTAACTTTGATTTGTTTTTAATTTTAACTGTTTTAATTTTCAAAGTTCAAATCTTAATTATTTGATTTTTACAGTTTTAAATTTTAGTCGTTTTAATGATATTTTTTCTTAAAATTATTTTTGACCATCGGATTTTAGTTCTTCAAATCATTTTAATATTTGGTTAGCTTCAATTTAATTTATACTTATTTCCCGTTCATTTTTTTATTCTGTTTCCGTATACTGCTGTTTTTATTTCTTATTTTTAATAAACATTCTAAATTTTCCGAGCAATACATTTATTACTAATTAATGGAGTTATCTTATTAGTCTTGATTGCTTAATGAAAAATACTTTCATTATTATAATATCGACTAAGGTACTCAAAAACGATTTAGGGAATTGAAAAATGTTTTTGGCACTGTCTTTTTCGAAACGGAGCTTTTGCGAGCTTACAATCACGGGGAATTAGGTCCAGTCGCCATAATAAATTAATACGGTGAATTTATTATGGAAATGAAAAATCATTCTATAGCAGCTATATTCATAGCATTATGTATCGTTTTGTTAATGTTCGGCGGCGTTGCCGCGGCTGACGATAACACAAAATTTGTAATTTTGGATCCGAATAACGGAGAACCTCTGTATTATTTGGGGCTCGACGCTGACGGAAAATGTGATGAGCTAACATTTAATCCGTCTATACCGACAGGCTACAGGTCATTCTTGGGCTGGTATAAAGATGGGGAATCGACACCATTCAATTTTGAAACGGGTACTATTGCCAGCGGCACTGTTTTAAAAGCCAAATACAGTCAAAATTACATTGTTCACTTCATGGATGAGTATAATATTGTTATTGACAGTTACACGCTCGCTCCTGAGGGACAACTCTATTCTTCAAGTATATTGCCTACGTCATCAGATGCCGATTACAGTTTTAACCATTGGTATCTCAAAGGTACAAGCGTGGAAACTGCTTTTCCTTTCCCGACAACAGTCGGTGACAGTTATGCGGATGAGAACGGAACAATTACTTTCCTTCCGGCTTTCAGTAATAACTGTACAGTGATTTTCATCTCCGACGGTACTCAAGTTGACCCGCAGACGATTCCAAACGGCGGAAAATTGACTCGTCCGACAAGTCCGACACGCACAGGTTATACATTTGTTAAATGGGTTGATTCGAACGGAAAAGATTTCAGTTTTGACACACCTGTTACAGAATCTCTTGTATTGACCGCGGTTTGGGAAGGCAAAACTGTCAATTATACCGTATTATATTGGTTGGAAGACCCGAATACACCCGGCAAATACAACGCGTTGAAAATGGAGACGAAAACAGCAAAAGCCGGATCTCTTGTTACTGATTTGAGTCCGGGTACACTGGGCGGTACGATTGCTCACGCCGATTACAATGTTTACAACAGCAGCTCTCCGATTATACTTGGCGGCGGCGGAACCGTTGTTAACTTATTCTACGATTTAATTGAGTATACAATTATCTTTGATTTGGATCCCGATTTTTCGACTGATGTGGCTGTCGGCGGAACTATAACAACAACGATGACTGTCAACGGTCAAACTTATACGCAAACTTATAGCGATTCGACTAAGGCAACTGAAGGCGAACAGTATTCTTTTAAAGCAAAGATGGGACAAGAAATCAACGGTTTATGGCCTTGCTCTTCAACGGCAGAATTCAGCCGTGACGGAATTGTATACTCTAAATTTGCATCTTGGTCAAGGGAGGCTGCCAGTGTTAATTATGTGTCCAATCGTCCGTATCTGTCCCCGGAAATGGTAAATGCCGGCAGCACAGTAGTTACATATCCGGCAAACTGGGGAACAACGGCCGATCCTCATGAAGTTCAGTATTATTTTGAAAAACTTCTGCACGAAATCGCAGACGGTCAATACGGATCAAAAGATTACGTGAAGAGCCCGCTTTATTCTGAAAATTATAAAACCAATACGAATTCACTTCAAGCCAAAGAAATCAGCGGCATGACGGCTTTAAATCCGAATGCACAAACCACAAACCCCAAAATGTTCTATTATGACCGTTTTACACGCGATATTGTTTATGTTTTGGACGGCGGCAGTTTTGAATCCGGAAGTTTGCCCGCAGTCAGCGGTTATACGCAAACCGGAAACAGCTATACAAATGTAAAATGGGGCGAACAGCTTTCTCATTTTGAACCGACAGCAACTCCTGTCAAAACTGTTGACGGTATTGATTATGTGTTCCAAAAATGGACATACGATGCCGAAGGATTGATTGATGTTAATTTTGATGAAGACTTCGTGCCCGAGCCGACAACCGCAACCGGTGAAACTTTGCCGATTTATGCGCAGTGGCGTTCAGGTGAATTCACAATTACATTCTATGAAAATACAGGCTCTAATGAGGTTGTTGCGACACAAACGGGCGCAAGGGGCGGCACTATTGATTTCTCCGATGATGATCTCTATCCGCCCGGTCACGTTGATCTTGAGAAAGGCGTTTTCAAAGGCTGGTACTGGCTCGTGTCCGGAAAATTAGTGTCTTATGCGCCTGATACAGTTATTTCGGGCCACACGAATTTATACGCCCAGTGGCAATCAAGCGGATTTACAGTTACTTACAGCGGCAACGGCAACAACGCCGGAACAGTTCCGACAGATGATAACAGGTACGATATCGGTGTTTTTGTAACAATGAAACCCGGCAACGGATTGGCACAAAGCGATCTTTTGGTATTCACCGGCTGGAAAGTCGAAAATGATGACACGCTTTATCGTCCGGGAGACCCGCTTCAGATTGCCGGCAATATGAAACCCGGCGCAGAATATGCCAACCGTAATGACTTGGTTAAATTGACTTATCATTCAAACAAGACCAATATTGAGGATGTTTCCTTCTATGTTGAACGAACGACGATCAATTTGGCTCAATCCGATTTGTTCACCGCCGATAATGAATATGTTGAATATTGGGTGGACAAAGACGGCACTAAATATCCATGCGGATCCACGTATACTGTTTCCGGCTCCGGAAATGAACTTGATCTTTATGCCGTATGGAAAAGCAGCGGATTTAATGTAACTTTCTATGCCGGCCAGAACGGGTATTTGAACCGTGAAGGAACACAACGTGTCGAATTCACGGGAATTCCTGCAAACACAGCTTGGACTGATGCAGGTATTACCGTTCCTACACCGAAACCGAGTGACAGTTTAAATCATTACTTCTCACACTGGATTAATAAAGGTGGGGAAACTGTTGCTGATCCTAACACATACACCCATCAAATTGTCGAAAATGAAGAATACACTGCAATTTTTGCAGAAGTCATTGAAGTTACGGTTACTTTCCACGGCTATCCTGCGACTTTCAAACCGTCCGGTTTGGATGAATATTCAACAATCGCAGAAATCGGTCAATTAATTACGGATGTTCCAGAGTTTGATGACTTGCCGATCGGATATGCTTTCGGCGGCTGGTACACATCTATGCAAACATACGGCGGACCGTTGGATGCTTCGGATGAATGGGATTTAGATTCAAAGATTGTTGAGGGTGCTTCTTCAATTGATTTGTATGCAGGTTGGATCAAAATGGATGATGTGTCCGTGACCTATAATGCAAACGGTGCTTCCGGCGGCAGTGTTCCCGCTGAACCGACCTTTTACAAGTATAATGAAATTGCTACTGTTCTCGATCAAGGTACATTATGGAAGGCAGATTACAAATTCAGCGGCTGGTCTACCACTTCTACCGGCTCTGTTGAATACGAAGCTAATGACGAAATCGTTATGACTTCCGACATTGAATTGTTCGCTGTCTGGTCTGCGATTACTGACGCTGATAAATTCAGTTTGACTTACAACGCCAACGGCGGTTCCGGTGACGCTCCTGTCGATTCCAACAGATACAGTCCGAAC
The DNA here is from genome assembly GCF_032594095.1 of Methanimicrococcus hongohii. Lineage (NCBI taxonomy): Archaea > Methanobacteriati > Methanobacteriota > Methanomicrobia > Methanosarcinales > Methanosarcinaceae > Methanimicrococcus > Methanimicrococcus hongohii. The sequence continues at coordinate 1,312,465 of NZ_CP131059.1, read as the reverse complement.
GAACCTGCAACTGTTTCCGGTCAGGGTGAATTGTATCTCGTCGACTTCAAGTTTGACGGCTGGTCTACCACTTCTACCGGCTCTGTTGAATACGAAGCTAATGACGAAATCGTTATGACTTCCGACATTGAATTGTTCGCTGTCTGGTCTGCGATTACTGACGCTGATAAATTCAGTTTGACTTACAACGCCAACGGCGGTTCCGGTGACGCTCCTGTCGATTCCAACAGATACAGTCCGAACGAACCTGCAACTGTTTCCGGTCAGGGTGAATTGTATCTCGTCGACTTCAAGTTTGACGGCTGGTCTACCACTTCTACCGGCTCTGTTGAATACGAAGCTAATGACGAAATCGTTATGACTTCCGACATTGAATTGTTCGCTGTCTGGTCTGCGATTACTGACGCTGATAAATTCAGTTTGACTTACAACGCCAACGGCGGTTCCGGTGACGCTCCTGTCGATTCCAACAGATACAGTCCGAACGAACCTGCAACTGTTTCCGGTCAGGGTGAATTGTATCTCGTCGACTTCAAGTTTGACGGCTGGTCTACCACTTCTACCGGCTCTGTTGAATACGAAGCTAATGACGAAATCGTTATGACTTCCGACATTGAATTGTTCGCTGTCTGGTCTGCGATTACTGACGCTGATAAATTCAGTTTGACTTACAACGCCAACGGCGGTTCCGGTGACGCTCCTGTCGATTCCAACAGATACAGTCCGAACGAACCTGCAACTGTTTCCGGTCAGGGTGAATTGTATCTCGTCGACTTCAAGTTTGACGGCTGGTCTACCACTTCTACCGGCTCTGTTGAATACGAAGCTAATGACGAAATCGTTATGACTTCCGACATTGAATTGTTCGCTGTCTGGTCTGCGATTACTGACGCTGATAAATTCAGTTTGACTTACAACGCCAACGGCGGTTCCGGTGACGCTCCTGTCGATTCCAACAGATACAGTCCAAACGAACCTGCAACTGTTTCCGGTCAGGGTGAATTGTATCTCGTCGACTTCAAGTTTGACGGCTGGTCTACCACTTCTACCGGCTCTGTTGAATACGAAGCTAATGACGAAATCGTTATGACTTCCGACATTGAATTGTTCGCTGTCTGGTCTGCGATTACTGACGCTGATAAATTCAGTTTGACTTACAACGCCAACGGCGGTTCCGGTGACGCTCCTGTCGATTCCAACAGATACAGTCCGAACGAACCTGCAACTGTTTCCGGTCAGGGTGAATTGTATCTCGTCGACTTCAAGTTTGACGGCTGGTCTACCACTTCTACCGGCTCTGTTGAATACGAAGCTAATGACGAAATCGTTATGACTTCCGACATTGAATTGTTCGCTGTCTGGTCTGCGATTACTGACGCTGATAAATTCAGTTTGACTTACAACGCCAACGGCGGTTCCGGTGACGCTCCTGTCGATTCCAACAGATACAGTCCGAACGAACCTGCAACTGTTTCCGGTCAGGGTGAATTGTATCTCGTCGACTTCAAGTTTGACGGCTGGTCTACCACTTCTACCGGCTCTGTTGAATACGAAGCTAATGACGAAATCGTTATGACTTCCGACATTGAATTGTTCGCTGTCTGGTCTGCGATTACTGACGCTGATAAATTCAGTTTGACTTACAACGCCAACGGCGGTTCCGGTGACGCTCCTGTCGATTCCAACAGATACAGTCCGAACGAACCTGCAACTGTTTCCGGTCAGGGTGAATTGTATCTCGTCGACTTCAAGTTTGACGGCTGGTCTACCACTTCTACCGGCTCTGTTGAATACGAAGCTAATGACGAAATCGTTATGACTTCCGACATTGAATTGTTCGCTGTCTGGTCTGCGATTACTGACGCTGATAAATTCAGTTTGACTTACAACGCCAACGGCGGTTCCGGTGACGCTCCTGTCGATTCCAACAGATACAGTCCAAACGAACCTGCAACTGTTTCCGGTCAGGGTGAATTGTATCTCGTCGACTTCAAGTTTGACGGCTGGTCTACCACTTCTACCGGCTCTGTTGAATACGAAGCTAATGACGAAATCGTTATGACTTCCGACATTGAATTGTTCGCTGTCTGGTCTGCGATTACTGACGCTGATAAATTCAGTTTGACTTACAACGCCAACGGCGGTTCCGGTGACGCTCCTGTCGATTCCAACAGATACAGTCCAAACGAACCTGCAACTGTTTCCGGTCAGGGTGAATTGTATCTCGTCGACTTCAAGTTTGACGGCTGGTCTACCACTTCTACCGGCTCTGTTGAATACGAAGCTAATGACGAAATCGTTATGACTTCCGACATTGAATTGTTCGCTGTCTGGTCTGCGATTACTGACGCTGATAAATTCAGTTTGACTTACAACGCCAACGGCGGTTCCGGTGACGCTCCTGTCGATTCCAACAGATACAGTCCGAACGAACCTGCAACTGTTTCCGGTCAGGGTGAATTGTATCTCGTCGACTTCAAGTTTGACGGCTGGTCTACCACTTCTACCGGCTCTGTTGAATACGAAGCTAATGACGAAATCGTTATGACTTCCGACATTGAATTGTTCGCTGTCTGGTCTGCGATTACTGACGCTGATAAATTCAGTTTGACTTACAACGCCAACGGCGGTTCCGGTGACGCTCCTGTCGATTCCAACAGATACAGTCCAAACGAACCTGCAACTGTTTCCGGTCAGGGTGAATTGTATCTCGTCGACTTCAAGTTTGACGGCTGGTCTACCACTTCTACCGGCTCTGTTGAATACGAAGCTAATGACGAAATCGTTATGACTTCCGACATTGAATTGTTCGCTGTCTGGTCTGCGATTACTGACGCTGATAAATTCAGTTTGACTTACAACGCCAACGGCGGTTCCGGTGACGCTCCTGTCGATTCCAACAGATACAGTCCGAACGAACCTGCAACTGTTTCCGGTCAGGGTGAATTGTATCTCGTCGACTTCAAGTTTGACGGCTGGTCTACCACTTCTACCGGCTCTGTTGAATACGAAGCTAATGACGAAATCGTTATGACTTCCGACATTGAATTGTTCGCTGTCTGGTCTGCGATTACTGACGCTGATAAATTCAGTTTGACTTACAACGCCAACGGCGGTTCCGGTGACGCTCCTGTCGATTCCAACAGATACAGTCCGAACGAACCTGCAACTGTTTCCGGTCAGGGTGAATTGTATCTCGTCGACTTCAAGTTTGACGGCTGGTCTACCACTTCTACCGGCTCTGTTGAATACGAAGCTAATGACGAAATCGTTATGACTTCCGACATTGAATTGTTCGCTGTCTGGTCTGCGATTACTGACGCTGATAAATTCAGTTTGACTTACAACGCCAACGGCGGTTCCGGTGACGCTCCTGTCGATTCCAACAGATACAGTCCAAACGAACCTGCAACTGTTTCCGGTCAGGGTGAATTGTATCTCGTCGACTTCAAGTTTGACGGCTGGTCTACCACTTCTACCGGCTCTGTTGAATACGAAGCTAATGACGAAATCGTTATGACTTCCGACATTGAATTGTTCGCTGTCTGGTCTGCGATTACTGACGCTGATAAATTCAGTTTGACTTACAACGCCAACGGCGGTTCCGGTGACGCTCCTGTCGATTCCAACAGATACAGTCCAAACGAACCTGCAACTGTTTCCGGTCAGGGTGAATTGTATCTCGTCGACTTCAAGTTTGACGGCTGGTCTACCACTTCTACCGGCTCTGTTGAATACGAAGCTAATGACGAAATCGTTATGACTTCCGACATTGAATTGTTCGCTGTCTGGTCTGCGATTACTGACGCTGATAAATTCAGTTTGACTTACAACGCCAACGGCGGTTCCGGTGACGCTCCTGTCGATTCCAACAGATACAGTCCGAACGAACCTGCAACTGTTTCCGGTCAGGGTGAATTGTATCTCGTCGACTTCAAGTTTGACGGCTGGTCTACCACTTCTACCGGCTCTGTTGAATACGAAGCTAATGACGAAATCGTTATGACTTCCGACATTGAATTGTTCGCTGTCTGGTCTGCGATTACTGACGCTGATAAATTCAGTTTGACTTACAACGCCAACGGCGGTTCCGGTGACGCTCCTGTCGATTCCAACAGATACAGTCCAAACGAACCTGCAACTGTTTCCGGTCAGGGTGAATTGTATCTCGTCGACTTCAAGTTTGACGGCTGGTCTACCACTTCTACCGGCTCTGTTGAATACGAAGCTAATGACGAAATCGTTATGACTTCCGACATTGAATTGTTCGCTGTCTGGTCTGCGATTACTGACGCTGATAAATTCAGTTTGACTTACAACGCCAACGGCGGTTCCGGTGACGCTCCTGTCGATTCCAACAGATACAGTCCGAACGAACCTGCAACTGTTTCCGGTCAGGGTGAATTGTATCTCGTCGACTTCAAGTTTGACGGCTGGTCTACCACTTCTACCGGCTCTGTTGAATACGAAGCTAATGACGAAATCGTTATGACTTCCGACATTGAATTGTTCGCTGTCTGGTCTGCGATTACTGACGCTGATAAATTCAGTTTGACTTACAACGCCAACGGCGGTTCCGGTGACGCTCCTGTCGATTCCAACAGATACAGTCCGAACGAACCTGCAACTGTTTCCGGTCAGGGTGAATTGTATCTCGTCGACTTCAAGTTTGACGGCTGGTCTACCACTTCTACCGGCTCTGTTGAATACGAAGCTAATGACGAAATCGTTATGACTTCCGACATTGAATTGTTCGCTGTCTGGTCTGCGATTACTGACGCTGATAAATTCAGTTTGACTTACAACGCCAACGGCGGTTCCGGTGACGCTCCTGTCGATTCCAACAGATACAGTCCGAACGAAAATGCAACTGTTCTCGGTCAGGGCGACTTGTATAAAGTCGGTTCCAAGTTTACCGGTTGGTCCACCGCATCCGACGGCATTGTCGAATACGTTGCCGATGATCAACTCAAAATGGTTTCCAATGTTGAATTGTTCGCTGTTTGGACACCTCTCGGAGACGATGAATATTTGACCATTACCTATCACGGTAATCCCTTTGCAGTTGATGATGACGTTGAAAATATTCCTGTTCCTGTTACAGGAATCTCTCCCAATGAACCTATTACATTGGATGACGGTTCCGGTATGATTTACACAGGTTATGTTTTCCATGGTTGGAACAATGAATCTGAAGGCACGGGTACTTCTTATTCAGGCATTGTTAGCATTAATGAAAACCTTGAATTATATGCACAATGGAAAGCTTATGACGGGTCGGATATTGTTGTCACATTCGATGCTGACGGCGGTGTACCTGAACCTGCAGATCAACCCGTTACTTACAACGGCAAAGCAACAGAGCCGACTCAGCCGGCAAAAGAAGATCACAGATTCATTCACTGGTATGATGTAACAGACGGAACAGATGACAATATTGATACAGCTTGGAGCTTTGAAACAAGAATCATATCAGATTTGAGCCTCAAAGCCAAATGGGAAGCAACAACCGGCTATAACATCACGTATTATCAAAATATCAACAATGAGGATCCAACCTCTTATATTGATGGGGAATACACTTCCGGTCAGCAAGTTCAACTCCTCAATGCAACAGAGTTGGGCTTCTCTAACCCCGGTTATGTCCTTCTCGGATGGTCAACATCAGCTACAGGAAGTCTTGAATATTATCAAGGTGTCCCAATTGTGATGCCTTATCAGGATCTCAATTTCTATGCTGTTTGGGGCGATGCATTGGTTTACGACTATTACATCAACTACTATCCGAACGGTGCAGACAATGCCGTCGAAGACAAACCTGTGAAAATCTACTACGAAGACTCGACATCTGTGAAAATCGCAGGCTATGCAGATACCGGATTTAAAAAGTCCGGCGAAGCTCTGAGTTTCTGGAGTGAAAGAGACAGTTTGACAGCAACGACTTACAAAGTCGGTCAGACTTATGACATGTCAGACAAAGGTGCTTTTACAGAATTGGATGCACTTTGGGACGGTGTTTTGGAAGTCACATTCCATGCAGCAGGCGGAAACTTTACCGGTGACGAATTACCTGTCGCACGTGATAAGTATACGGTTTCATTGCTGTATGGACAAACAATTCCTCAACCAGCAGATTTATTTGCAGAAGAAGGCGTTACTTTGAACCCGCCCGCAGGACATGAAGATGAAATACCTGTTTACTGGGTGACCTCTGACGGCATCAGGTGGTTCTTCGCTGACTACTCTCTTGAAAATGACGTTGATTTGTACGCGGTTTGGCCGAGTGCAGATCTCGCAACTGTTGTTTTCAACGCAAGAGACGGTGAGTTCCATATCTTTGGTGTTGCCGAATCACAAAAAACATATTCGTACATAACGACAACAGGCTCTTTAGTTTCCGAACCGGGATCTTCTGAGAATGTGACTGTCGTTTCGCCTGTCGGATATGAAATTGCAGGATGGTACAACGGTTCAACGAAGTGGGACTTTGTGTCAAACACTGTTGAAACAGAACTTTTAGAACTCTCTGCTATCTGGGTTAAAAGAAGCGGTGGCGGCGGTACAGGTACGGCAGTCGTAACAATGTCTCTTGCAGTTGATGAACCGGTTGAAGAAGAACCCGAAGAGTTACCCGCATTTGCCGAAGATTTGGAACCTGTGAGCCCCGGCGGAGCGATATCTGATCAATCAATCTTTTCGAAGATTTCAGAGCTTCTCACCGGCTGGGTACCTGTAATGGTATTACTGATGCTGATTCTTTTTGTGGGATTCGGCCTCTACAGGTTCAAAAGAAATGGAATTTGAGAAATGAATCATTTTGATTCATTTTTCTTCTTTTTTGTTTCTTTGTTTTTTTCTCTTTTTTGTTTCTTTTATTTTTCACTTTCCGTTTTTGTTTTTCATTGATTTTTATCTTGTAATTTTTCTTCTTAACATTATTTGCCTTGTTATTTCTATTCTGTTTTTATTTTGTTATTTATTATTTCATTTGTTTTTATTAATCAAATTCTGTTATATCATTAGTATATATTATTATATTTTCTTCATTTTTGTATATTTCCTATAATTTTTTTGCAAAGTCTTTTATACTTTGTTAAGTATAGTATTTTACAATTAGTTTACTTTTGGATATTGTTGAACGAAAAAGAGGTGCCGGCGGTTGCCAATATCTTTTTTTGTTGTAGGCCCGGGGTTTTTCAGGTTTCAAAAAACACGGGAAAACATATCCGACATATGAAAAAATGGTGATTTATTATGGGATTCAAAAATAAATTTTTAATGTCGCTTGTCGCGATATGTCTCGTTTTAGTAATGTTGAGCGGGGTTGCATTAGCTCAACCTATAAATGATGATAGTACTGATTCTGCGGTGCTTTCCATTCACTATATCCGCACCGAAGTCAGTGATATCGGTAATATTGAAATTGAAATTACCATGGCTGCGCCGTTTACAGGCGAATTTGAAGTCGGCCAGCCTTACAGTCATACATCTCCGGTAATTTCAGGTTATACGGCGAATTCGACTGTCGTCAGCGGCTCTTCAATGCCCGCCGACGGTCTTGAAGTTATTGTTGAATATTCTCCGAATGAAGCTTCTTACACAGTGAATCATTTTCAGAAAAACTTGGACGGAACTTTCAGCGAAACACCTTATGATACGGAAACTCTTCAAAGTGTGACGGGCGCAGAAACCGAAGCCGCCGCAAAACAAATTGAAGGATTTACACCTGAGTTTTTTGTTCAGGAAGTCATCGAATATGACAATTCTACAACCGTTAACATTTATTACGAACGCAATGTCAGTTACGTTTATTTTGTCACCGATGGCGGAAATTATGTTCCGGTGCTGCAGAAACAATTCGGAGAAATTGTGACTGCCGGTGAGTTATCCGCTGCAACAAAAGCAGGATATGATTTTTCAGGCTGGTACATGAATTCCGAATGTACAAATGCTGTCTCTACTTTTACGATGGGCGATTCGAATGTTCAGTTGTACGCCAAATGGAGTTCTCCCAAAACAACCACATATACTGTTTCTTACTTGGTTGAAAGTTTGACAAATCCCGGAGGATACGATGTTTTCTGGTCCGGTGAATATGAGGCAACAACAGATTCTACGGTTACATATAATTCCGCCGTTCATATTCCTCCTTTCTCCGATCAGGACAAATTAGGTTTCAAATTGAATACAAGTAAAAACAGTGAAATCGTTGTGGAAGGCGACGGTACTTCGGTGCTTGAAATTTATTATGAGCGCAATACGTTTACGCTTGAATTCTGGAGATTCAGAAATGATGCCTATTTCGGTGGTATCTATAATGAAGGAAATACAAACAATTACAATAAATATGCTTACACTATTACAGCAAAGTATGGGGAAAATATCCTTTCCGAATTTTCTAATTATGTCAATGGAAGTACCAAATATACACTGAGTGATCTTCGTTGGCATTGGTCCCCTATAAGTATCGATTCAACAGGATTGGTTGGACCGAAGAATGATCCCAATTACTTTAAAACACTTGCTACTATGCCGGCTTATGATCAAGCTAACAGTAGTTACACTTATAATGAAAAGAATGGCAGCTTTGTTTTTTACGGCAGAATTGAGCCGACATCATCTTCTAATACATACATCCTCTCTCATCTCAGGGAAGTGCAGAATGGGGATACGGCAGCAATCGAGGGGAAATATGTGCAGGAAGGGCCCACAATCACACTTAAAGACCATACGCTTGGTAGTAAACCTACAATAACTGATGATGAAGTTTACGACATCACAGGATACAAATTGGAAGAAATCAAGCAGTATGAATATGATAGTGATACGAAAACCTATGTAGGATCAATCAGATACAAACTCGTAACTTACGATATTTCATTTAATTTGAATTATAAATATGAAAACGGTAGCACACCCGCAGGTTCATCTCAAACTGTAAAATACAGTTACAATCTGACTGTTCCCGATAAACCCGTAAGAGAAGGGTATATCTTTACAGGCTGGTACACAGAAGCTCAAGGCTCTTCTACGCCAATCATTTCAAATACAACTACTGCAGGATCGAATTTTTCAACACCTGCATTCTTTACTGAGGAAAACATTTTATTCGCAGGCTGGATTCCTGAAACTTTCACAGTTACATTTGATGTGAACGGCGGCACACCAGTCTCGGAAACAGATACGACGGCACAAACTGTTGAATATAATCAAAAAGCAGCAAATCCCGGGGATTTGGAGAAGAACGGCTATGTTTTCAAAGGCTGGTATGCAGAAGGCTCTTCTTATTCCTATGACTTTGAATCAAGTGTCACACAGGATTTTACGCTGACAGCACGCTGGGAAGTTGACCCGACTGTTCCTGTCGAATACACTATTAAATATGTAGACCTAGATGGAAATGAGTTGTTGGCATCCGATTCCGGATCTGATACTGTCGGTAAAACCATTAAAGCATCGGCAAAAGAAATCAGCGGATATTTCCCTGATACATGGGACGGTCGCTTGGTGTTAAGCGGCGATGCCGAACAAAATGTTATTACTTTCACATACACCAGCAGTTCTGACATTAAATATACTGTCAATCACGGATATTATGTCGGAGATACTTTCCATACATTATACACCGACAGCTCGCTTCCTGCAACTTACAGCAGAATTCATATTCAGCCGAATGCAACAATGACTGCTGCCGGGTGGATTCCCAAGGAAAGTCCTTTCTACATTTCAGTGACAAATGATAATGATTTAAACGTGTTTAATTTCTCATACATGCAGCAGATCAGCGCTGATGTAGAGAGCATTTCTGTCACTTATGACGGTCAGGCATATGAACCTGTTGTCACAGGATTGCCCACCGGCATTGATTTTGTTACTCAGTACAAAGTCGGAAACGGTGAATACAGTTCGACAGTACCGTCAGTAACAAATGTTTCAGACGGCAATGTTACGGTTGATGTCCGCATCACCGGTCCCGAATATATGTATGCGTTTGAAAAGACAATTACAATGGAAATTCTTCCGGCCACTCTTACAGCAACGGTTGAAGATGAAACAATTATTGCAGGCGAGACTCCTGAATATATTATAACGGTTAGCGGCTTTGTGAATGGCGAAACTGCACTTACTGCTTCCAATTATGATGCTCCTATTGCAAGCAGCGGTTATACGACTGATGCAGGTGTTTTTACGATCAGTATTACAGGAGGCAGTGCTGACAATTATGTCTTTGACGTTACTGATGAAGCAACTTTGACCGTTTACGATGAGATGAGCGTTTCAATTGTCGGCAACAGCGCAGTTACAGCAGGTGCCAATCTTGCTTTGACTCTTGATGTTTCCGGCGGCGACGGTACTTACTCTTATGTTTGGACTGTTGACTCATCTGCTTCCGGCACTTCCAACTCTTTAACAATTGATCCTGTCGGTTCTGCTCTTAACGGCAAAACTGTCTCGGTTACTGTCACTGACGGCGCAGGTAATGTTAAAACCGCTTCTGTTAATTTGATTGTTTACGATGAATTGACTGTTACAATCAACGGCAATGAAGCTGTTACCGACGGCGATAAACTTGATTTCACTCTTGACGTTTCCGGCGGTGACGGTACTTACACTTATGCTTGGACTGTTGACGGTACACCTTCCGGCAGTGCTGCTTCTTTGACAATCAATCCGATTGACTCTGATCTTAACGGCAAAACTGTCTCGGTTACTGTCACTGACGGCGCAGGCAACGTTAAAACCGCTTCTGTTGATTTGACTGTCCTCCCCGCAGGCACATTCATTGTAAAATATTATCAAAATTCAGGTATATCTGATACTTTCAATGAAAGCGTCTCTTACAACACCAATGAAGTTGTTCACCTCCCGTCAGCAGATGATTTGTCATTTGTGAACGCAGGTGCAACACAAATCGGATGGGCCAAAACAAATGATGCAGCAGAGCCGGCTTATCTTAACGGTCAGACAATTGAATATGACGGCAATACTGTCATTGAACTGTATGCTGTTTGGAGCACAACGGCAACATTTGAAATTAAATATCATATGAATGACGGCAGTGATGTTTTCGTATCAAAATTCTATGAAAACACTGCAAGTATTGATATTTTAACAGCTGAACAGGCAGGTTTTGTCAGAACAGATTATGCCTTTGAAAACTGGAGTGTTGCCACAGCCGGATCTGAACCGTTATATGCACCCGGATTAATCGGTGAAGATTTGTCAAGTCAAACTTTCCCGTTGAATTTGTATGCTCAGTGGGTTGAAGGAGAATATGAAGTTCAATTCGTTTCTGAAGATCCGGTTGACGGATTGCCTTTAATCCAGCGTTACAACTCAGGAAATTCAGTCAACATTATTGACGGAACTGAACTGATCAATGTCGGTTCTAAGTTTGCAGGCTGGAAATCAGATGTTAACATTGAGCTGGAACCTTCCGCAGGACTCATGAATGAATTCGCGGGTGACGGTAATGAAAACTTCTTTATGCCTGAATCAGACATTGTTTTCACTGCAAAATGGGAAACTGTTTCCGATAAGTTTACAATAACTTACAACGGCAACGGTTACAGTGGGGCAGTTCCGGAAGATTTAACAGAATATCAATACAACGAGGAAGCGGAAGTTAAATCTCATTCGATGGAATATTCCGATTACACTTTCGAAGGCTGGGTAGATGCGGATGGCAGCGGCAATATTTACAATGCCGGTGACAAATTTAACATGGTTGAAAATGTAACCTTGTATGCAAAATGGACTCTGGATGACGTTCCGAATCCGGCAGATCAGGATGTAACGTCGAATTCCGGTTCAAGCGGTACAGGACAGGCAACTGTCGTTGACAACACCGAATCCGGCACAATGCAGGGAGAAGAAAATACCGAAAGCCCCAGCAGCGGTTTCACCGGCATCGTTGATACCGTGACGGAGAAAATGGAAGACACTTCAATTTCAAAAGTCAGCAGCAACTGGTGGCTTTTATTGATTTTGTTGCTTGTTGTCATTATCGGCTACGGCTGTTACAGATACAAAATGAACAAAAACTAAACATCATAAAAATGTTAAAAGAAAAATGATTCATTTCATTTTTCTCTTTTTTTCTTTTCATTTTCTTCTTTTATTCTCTTCTTTCACTTTTCTTCTTTCATTTCTTTTTTCATTCTCTTCTTTCATTTCTTTTTTCATTTCTTCTTTCTTCTTTTTATGTTTTCATTTCTATTTTCAATAACTTTCACCCCGCAGACCAACTTTTATAATCCTAAACCGTTCATTTAATAACAATGACAATTTACTCCCATTCGCGCCTCTCGACTTTTGAGAAGTGTCCTCTTTCTTACAAATACAAATATCTCGACAAAATCAAGCCTGAGATCCCGTTCATCGGAATTGAAGCTTACATGGGATCAACCGTTCACGAATCTTTGGAATATTTGTACCGCCGTCAAAAGAAAATGCCGGACGCCGATATTTCACTCATTCTTTTGCTTGACAAATACGAAACGATTTGGGACGAAAACTGGTCGGAAGACATTAAAATTGTCAAAGAAGGAATGACAAAAGAAGATTATTTTTTGCAGGGCAAAAAAATCCTTGCTGATTATTACAAAAACAATCAGCCGTTTGATAAAGAAAAAACGCTTTCAGTCGAAGAGCGAATTGACGTCAATATCGAAGGCTTTAAAATTATGGGATTCATCGACCGCATTGCCGTGAATAACGAAACCGGGAACTTGGAAATTCACGATTATAAAACGTCCGGAAGACTGCCGCAAATCAGCGATCTTCAAAACGATCGGCAGCTTTCTTTATACCAAATCGGCGCAAGAAAAAAGTATCCCGAATACGATGAAAAAGAAGCCGTTGTCATCTATCATTATCTCAAATTCAATGAAGAATTCCGTTTTCATAAAACCGATGAAGAGCTGAACGCCGTCAAAAACGACATCGTTGACCTGATCCAAACAATCGAATTAACTTCTTGGGAAAATAATTTCAAGCCGCGTGTCAGCAAACTTTGCAATTGGTGCGAGTTTTCAACGATTTGCCCCGCTTTTCAAAACTCGGCGGATCAGCCCGTTTAATTTTTTTGTTTTCATCCGTGTCGTGTCGGCGCCGGTAGGTGTTTGCAGCGGCGTTGCGCGCGGAATGTTCCATTTTTATTTAATTTTCAAACTTTTCCCCCATGTTTATTTTGTTTTCAAAGTCGAAACCTAAACATCCAATTTTCAAAATCGGTGAACCTGAACGCCCGATAAAATCCTAAAAAATGTTTAATCTTTGGAAAAAAGACGGCGTTCCGTTTTTAATAATTTTGATAAAAATGATGTTTCAATTGATTTTTGACTGAATTAAATTTCAAAAACCGCCCCCGCAAGTTGAGTTTCCGAGCGCAGCGAGGAAACGAGACTTGGCGGATTCTTCCCAAACGAAACAAAAAATACAAAACAGCTGATTTTTTAGCGGCTGTTCAGATCCTGCTTGTTCCGTCTTACGCCTGTCTTTTGCTGTCAGCTTCCGCGGCTGAGCCTGCTCGTCTGCAACTGTCTTTTAATGCTGCCGCTGCAAATCAGGTTTGGGTTGCTGCGTGCATCTGCTCTTTTTTATCGTAATCCGAACGCAATCGCGAACGTGCTGCTGCTGCCTGCAGGTTTGTGTTTGCCGCTGCTACCTACAGGTTTCCGCTCGGCAGCAGCTGCCCGCCGCCGCGCGAACCGCACAAATTTTTAAAAAAGAATCAAAAACGACATCGGGTTTTATTTAATCGAAAATAAAAAAGAGAAGAAAATAAAATGAGAAAAAGCAAAAGAGAAGAACACCCGATTTAAATCAGGCTTTCATAATACCCTTTTCTTTTTTCTTTATCATCCTCTTTTTTGACTGAAACAATCAATTTTTTCTTGGTGACCGGCTCCAAACGTTTCCATTCGACAACCGCGTCTTCTTCCAAAACATAATCTTCGGCGCGCTTTTCAATGAGTTTGCCGTTCACTTCATAAAGATAAAAACCTTCTTCGCCGTCGGCCGCGACAATAAAATCTTTGCCGTCAATATTTTTGACTTCGACAACGGAGACGCTTTTAAACGCCTCCATCAAAGTCGTTCCCTTTTCGACTTCAAGACGCTTAACAGGCGCGAACGGGTCAAAAACGCCCGTAAAACTCTTTTTCTTCAAAGAGAAAACATGGGTTTTGCCGTAAATTTTTCTGTCAATTAAATCGGCATCTTCCAGCACTTTGATGTGTTTGGAAGCAACAGGGACGGAAATTCCCAAATTGCGCGCAATCGCCGAAATATGCATATCTTCTTCGGCCAAAATCTGAAGAATCCTCTGACGCATCTGACTGGAAACAGCGGCAAACATCTGAGTGCTTTCCGTCTGTGATTCCTCTTTCGGCGCGCGTCCGCCTTTTTTCACATTTTTTGTTGTACCTTTTGCTGAAGTTGATTTTGTCGCCATTTAAAATCACTCACGAGAGTAAAGAGATAAGTTTTATTAGAACCTGATTTAAATAATGGTAAATTAAGTTTACATCTTATTTATTTTATCTTATTGACTAAGATATATAAAACTAACATCGAAAATATCAAAAAGGATTCAGGCGAATTTATGATAAAAAATAACCAATTATTTTTGAAAAAAACTGCGCTCTTCGCGGCAGTTGCAGTCTTCCTTTTGCTGTTATTGAGTTCGCAGGCATTTGCTTATACAATGGAAAATGCGGATGTGAATATCACTGTTGATGAAAAAGGAATCGTCTACGTTCATGAAACAATAAAATTCAGAACCGGAGAAGGAGAACAATTCACCGAAGCTTATCGATTTATTCAGACAAATTCAGATATTACGATTCAAAATGCGACCGGATATTTAGAAGGTTACGAAAATCTGCTGTTTTATGTACAGCCTGTACAAGGCGGTTATGAACTTATCTGCAAACTGCCGCAGCCGAATCCGAGAGAAGTTACGTTTGTCCTTTCTTACGAATATTACGGCGGTATTAATGTTTACGATGACATTACCGAATTTAATTACAACATATGGGGTAATAACTGGGGCGAGCCGATTCAAAACTTGAATGCAAACATTACATTTTTAGGCGTTTTAAATCAAACGATCGACGGCGAAAATACTGTTCTTTACTGGTCTCACCCGTATGCGTATACAACGGAATTCAGTGACAAAGTTGTCAACTCAACCGCAGATGAAAAAACAATTTCATTTACATTTAATGCGCAGGATATTCCTTCATATACACGCTGCGATGTCAGAATCGTATATCCGCGGTTGGATTCACCGGACAGCACATATGTGAACATTATCCGCGGGAACGGATTGGATACAATCCTTGAAGAAGAAGCGCAATACGAAAGAAAAGCCATGTATTCTTATTTATTTTTGGGATTACAAATTCTGATTCTTCTTATTTGTATAGCCGGCCCGATTTATATTTACAATAAATACGGAAGAGAACACAAAATCGAATATAACGCGCTTTATGAAAGAGATTTGCCGACAGATACAAAGCCCGCAATTGTCAATGCAATTATTGTCGGCCACGGGAAACCGAATATGGACGGTTTCGTTTCAACGATTATGAGTTTGGTTGACAGAAATTATTTATCCATTCGTGAAGCTGAAAAAATCAGTCAAAGAGGCAAGTCTTCTAAGGAAGTCGTTTTAAAATTCGAAGCTCCCGAAGACAATAATCTGGAAGATTTTGAAAAAGATGTCTATCGCTTCCTGAAAAGATATGCCGTCAATGATGAAATCGAATGGAAAGCATTTCAAAATAAGTTGGGAGCAAATGATTCATTTTATAATTTCCTCAACAGCTGGAACTCGAAAATCACGTCTAAAGCGCATTTTTCACAATATTTTGATGAAACAGGAAACCGAAAAATCGCAAGTGTCGGATTGTTATCTATCGTTTGTTCGATTTTGGTGTATTTCATCTCAGAATCTGTTGCGCCTTCTTCAGAGTTTCCCTCAACTTCCATTGTCGCCACTTTCTGTTTCCTCGGTTTGATCTTAGGAATCTTTTTGATCGTTTATCCGATGATTTGGAAAAAATCAATGGGACAATGGACGAAAGACGGTCGTGTTTTCTACTTAAAGTGGAAAAACTTTGAAAAATATCTGACGGATTATTCTCTGATTGAAAAATATCCGCCGGCATCCGTGATTATTTGGGATCATTATATTGTGTATGCGATGGCGCTTGGCGTTGCAGAAGAAGCGCTGAAAAATATGAATTTAGCTGTTCCCACAGGACAGATGTCTGCCAGTCATTTCGGTATCATTTACTATTACCCGCTCTTCTATACAGGAATGGGACGCGCCTACGCGTCATCGACGCCGAGCAACAATGGCGGCGGCGGTGGCGGCGGCTTTGGAGGCGGCGGTATCGGCGGCGGCTTCGGCGGCGGCGGCGGCGGTCTTCGCTGACCCTCCACCGACCTTTCACCGACCCTTCACCGACCCTCCGCTTTTCAATTTTCAATTTTTATTTATTTGAATTATTTGAAGCGACGATGAATATAAGAATCAGAACCGCTAAAATAAAATGAATACGGTGGTTTGAAATTTAAACAAAAAAGGAGAAACAAAAATGTCAACCGGTATTATTATTGCGATTATTATTATCGTTTTGCTTTTGCTGGTTATCGTTGCGTTCGCCGCAATGTATAACGGTTTAATCAAAAGCAGAAACTTTGTCGACAATGCCTGGAGTCAAATCGAAGTTCAATTGAAAAGAAGATACGATTTGATTCCGAATTTGGTCGAAACTGTCAAAGGTTACGCAAGCCATGAAAAAGGAACGCTTGAGAATGTGATTGCTGCAAGAAACGCGACGATGAACGCGAAAACGCCTCACGAAGCGGCGGAAGCATCCAACATGCTGACATCAACATTAAAGAGCTTGTTCGCGGTTGCCGAAGCCTATCCCGATTTGAAGGCCAACACAAACTTCCAGGACCTTCAGAAACAATTGAAGGACACGGAAGACAAAATCGCTTACGCGCGCCAATTTTACAACGATACCGTTACAAAATACAACAACTCGATTCAAACGATTCCGAGAAATATTGTTGCAAAAATGTTCGGTTTCGAACCCAAAGAACTCTTTGATGCAGGACCTGAAGAAGTCAGAGAAGCACCGAAAGTTCAGTTCTGATTCAATCGAATTCAATACGAATTCAATCGTTTTGACGGGGCCGCCGCGCGCGAGCGGCTCCATTCTTTCTTTTATTTTTCAAACTTTGCGACTCATTCTTATTTTTGTTTTATATTTCATCTATGTTTTATTTCATTTTCAACATCGAAACCTAAACATCCAATTTTCAAAATCGGTGAACCCGAACGCCCGATAAAACCCTAATTTTAAATGTTTTAGATTTGGAAAAAAAACGGCGTTCCATTTTGAATAATTTTGATGAAAGAAGATGTTTCAATTGAATTTGAATTGTATGAACTTTCAAAAACCGCCCCCGCAAGTTGAGTTTCCGAGCGCAGCGAGGAGACGAGACTTGGCGGATTCTTCCAATACAATACAAAAATTTCAAAACCGCTGATTGTGAATTGCTTTTCAGCTTTGCGAAATGCTGTCTTGCAACTGTCTTTTGCTGTCAACTCCCTGCTGAGCCTGCTCGTCTGCAACTGTCTTTTAATGTTGCCGTTGCGGGGCGGTTTGCGTTGCCGTTGCGAATCAGGTTTACGTTTCCGCGTGCATCTGCTCTTTTTATCGTAATCCGTTGGCATTAAATTTTGTTCGCTTCGCTCACAAAATTTCAGGTTGCAGCGGGAGGGCGGTGTTTGTTTGCAGTGGGAGGGAGGTTTGCGTTTCCGCTGCCGGTCAGGTTTGCGTTTGCCGTCGCCTCTCAGCTTGCCGTCCGGCAGCTGCCGCTGCCGCGCGCGAACTGCTCCATTTTTATTTTAATTTTTAACCCGACTCTGATTTTTATTTTAATTTTTAACCCGACTCTGATTTTTATTTTATTTTCCACCCTGCCTTCATTTTTTATTTTATTTCTCAATTCAGTCTCTCTTTTTCTCTCAAATTTCAACAACAGGATTATGGTTTTAAATATCATAAAATCAGATTCTTCTCAGAAGTTCAGTTTAACAATTCAGAGTGAGCCGTATGAATAAGGAAAAACTTTTAGAAGAAATTTCAGATCCGAATTTTGATCTGCAATATTATACCGCCGCTGCTGAAAAAGACAAAGATTTCCGTGATTTCATTGTTGATGAAATGCTGAATCATAAACAGATTATGGTTTACTATCACTGTTATTATATCGCCGAAGCCGTCTCCGAATCTTCTCCCGAATTGATGTATGAATATTGGGACGGAATCGAAAAACTGCTCAAACACAAAAACTCCTATCACCGAAATTTTGCGCTTTCGATATTGGCGCGCTTGTCAAAAGTCGATGCCGACAACAAAATGAATAATTGCATTGACGATTATCTTTCGTTATTGGATGACGTCAAATTTATGACGGCAAACGACTGCATCCAAAACTGTGCGCTGATTGCCGTTTACAAACCCGAGCTCTCCGAAAAAATCGTTCAGACCATTATTGATTATATTGATTGTATTGATTGTATTGTTTCTGAAAAAGGTACTGGGCGAAATGAAAGACAGCTTTCATTTTTGGCGGGAAGCGCCATTGAATCATTCGGTTCGTTTTATGAAAATTACGAAAACAAAAAACAGATGATCGAATTTGCCGAATCCAATTTAAACGGCGACAGCCCGAAAACCCGAAAAATCGCGAAAGCGTTCTTAAAATCCGTCGAATAAAACAGCTTTCAATCGGTTAATTTAAATTGTTTGCCCCTCAATTCTTTCTTATACTTTCTTACACTTTTTTAAATTTAATTTCATTTTTATTTTATTTTGAAAGGCGATTCAAAACAGAGGAAAATTATGCATATTACGGAAGGTCAAAGCAAGTTGGTCAAACCGATCGTGCCGGCTGAAATCACGAATGACATGGATTTGGATGAATTTGCCGCATCACTCTCAGGCTGCGGATTCGGCGCGCGCAGAATCGGAAAAGCGGCCGACATTTACACGGAAATGCTGTCTGATGACAAAGCGGTCAAGTTTTTCGGTCTCGCAGGTGCCATGGTCCCTGCCGGCATGCGCAAAATCATTGCCGACTTGATTCGCGACGGACACATCAACGTGCTTGTCACGACCGGCGCAAATATGGTTCACGACGCGCTTGAAGGCTTGTACATGCCGCATTTTGTCGGCGATGACAACGCAAACGACATCGAACTCCGTGAAGAAGGCATCGACCGAATTTACGATGTTTATCTGCCCGACAATCATTTCGAAGATTTCGAAGGCTTCATGCAGGAAATCATTGCAACGCTTCCGACCGAAAAGCCGATTTCAATTACCGAATTTATGCGCCATATGGGAAAAAATATCGACAATCCCGATTCCATTTTAAGAGCCGCGTACGACATGAACGTCCCGATTTATTGCCCCGCGTTTCCCGATTCCGTCATCGGTCTTCAGGCCTGGCTTTACAAAGAAACAAATCCGCTTGTGATTGACGCGCTCGGCGATATGCATGATTTGATGGACATCTGCTGGGAAGCCGAACGCGCAGGCGCAGTTTTCGTCGGCGGCGGCGTTCCGAAAAATTATACGCTTCAAACGATGCTGGTGACGCCGCGCGAATTTGACTACGTGATTCAGCTGACGATGGACACGCCGCAGACAGGCGGTTTGTCGGGTGCAACGCTTGATGAAGCGGTTTCCTGGGGCAAAGTCAACGCCGAATCCAAGACGGTCACCGTTTATTCCGACGCGACAATCACACTTCCGCTCATGGTCGGCGCGGCAAGAGCGCGGCTCAGAAAGAAAGCTGCCGGAAACAAAGTCGAGCGAAAATCCGAAGTCGATAAAGACGGCATCACTTATCCGACGGACTGAAAAGGGCAAGCGGTGAAAACAAACGGTGAAAACAAACGGTGAAAAAAATGGCAAACACATCCGAATCAAAATTTGAATTTCAAAGAAAAACAGGTATTATTTTAGCGCTTGACGTGACCGATGAAAAAAGCGCGCTTGAAGTGACATCGCAGGTTGCGGGATTGGTCGACGCCGTCAAAATCGGCTACCCGCTCATTCTCGGAACAGGCCTTCCAATCGTTTCAAAACTTGCCGAATTCGCGCCTGTCATTGCCGATTTTAAAGTGGCAGACATCCCAAACACCGACCGCCTGATTTGCGAACACGTCTTTAAAGCGGGATGTGCCGCCATTATTGTCCAAGGATTTACCGGTCCCGACAGTTTGACGGAATGCGTGAAAACGGCAGACGAATTCGGCGGCAAAGTTTTTGTCGTCTCCGAGATGAGTCATCCGGGCGGCGATTATTTCTTTACGGATTCCGTTTCAAAAGAAATTGCGGCGCTTGCCAAGAAGTCAAATGCTTTTGGAATCGTTGCGCCGGCGACGCGCCCCGAGCGCGTTAAATAGTTGCGTGCCGTCATCGGTGATGACATGAAAATCATTTCGCCGGGCGTGGGCGCGCAGGGCGGAAGCGCTGCCGATACGATTCGAGCGGGCGCGGACTGGGTGATTGTCGGGCGCAGTATCTATAATGCTGAAAATCCGCGAGATGAAGCGATGAAAGTGAAAAATGAGATTGAAAAGTTGATTTGAATTTATTGCTTTATTTATTAATTTATTTTTGAAATCAAAATGCCGATGATGAGAGTTTGAGCTGATTTTTGTGATGAGCCCTATGAGTCCTGAGGCGTTTTTGATTATTCTGTTTTCATTGCATTATTGAATTTTGCATTATTGAATTTTACTTCATTGAATTTTACTTCATTGAATTCTATTTGCCATATTTTATTTCACTGATTCTATCATTTTATAAAAAATTGAATATTTTAAAATAGCTGTCGCTCTTTTAATTTTTTGTTCATTTCAAATTATAAGCCGGAGTACATCCATGTTTTTCCCGTCTCATTGCTGCTACTGTTTAACATCCGATATTGAATGCAATTCATTCAAAACCAAAAAAATCGGTTTAAACAGTTCGTTAAGCATCAAAGGAATCGGTTTGTCGGGTTCTGATGAGAATACAAAAAACATTGATTATTCTTTAACAGAAATTCATTGTAAAGAATGCAATTTGACATATGTCATTCAATGGAAAAAATCTGACTATGAAAAGATGGAAGCGATGGTTAAAAACGCACTGGATAATATGACTTACAGTGAGAAAAATCATTTAGCAAAAAACATCAGCAAAATCGGGTTGGATGTTGATGAACTTCATCAATTATGTCAATTTTGTACAAAACTACGAACAAGATCTTCAAAGGAAACGATTCATCACATCTTTCTAAAAAAAGACAAAATGTTTATAGTAATACTCAGTAAAAAGAAAAACAAACTCAAAATAATTAAATGCATTATACAAAGGAGTGTTTACGAATGAGTACTGAACTCAGTGTTTGGGAAGAATTGGCTGCCATTCAGGATAAGCTTCGTGATTTTGATAAAGCAGTGCTATCGTTAGATGAATTGATTATGCTTGTATTATATGCTCAGCCGGATAAGCCGATTAAAGGTAAAACTGTATTCGTTGAGGAAATTTTCATCATTTACGATGTTTTTTTCAAAAAGAATGCGGATTTTTACGTTCAAAACGGTGAGTATTACGCATCCGAATCAGGTCCTTACAGTGACAAAGTCGTTGAACTCGCTTCTATTCTCAGATATTCGGGACTGCTTGTCATAGAAAATGACCGCAAAGATCAGGATGCTCTTTACAGTCTTACAAAATTCGGCAGAATACATGCGGAAGAATTATTTTTGTCGCTTCCCGAAAAAATGCAAACCGAAATAATCGAATACAGAAAAAATTTAGATGAACTCGGCCATAAAGGCATTTTGGCTTATGTACAAGAAAAGTATGAAAATTATATCGTAAAATCCGTTGTTAAATCCAAGCGCCTGAAGATTGAATGGGGTTTTGATTTCGAATAATTTATCTCATTTTTATTTTTATATTTTCATCTGTTTTCGAAAAATTAAAAAATCTTGATGTACTCCAAAGAAATACTCGATTTTCGGGATTTTTATGAGTACATTAACAAACGAAGAAGCAAAAAATTACTGTCGAATGGAAAAGAAATATTTAGGAAATAATATGTTTTATATGCCGGGAGAGGTTCATATCCCGCTTCATTCGGTTGACAGGGAATGTGAGTTTATTCTGACTGTCCGAATCAACCGTGTCGAATTAACGAAAGCATCGTTTCAAAATCGTGTTCGTAAAAGCGTTGTCCTTCTTCGAATTGATTTGGGCGGGCGAATGCATCGAAATCCGAATCATGAGGATGTTCCTTGTCCGCACATCCACATCTATAAAGACGGGTATGACGCGAGATGGGCTTATCCGCTGCCTTCCGAGTTTAGTGATCCTTCCGATGCTTTTAAAACTTTACAGGAATTTATGGATTATTGCAATATTACGCTTAAGCCGCCGATTCAAAAGGGGTTGGAATTATATTAAAAGATGAACTCTGCCGATTATCTGAAAACCATTTGAAATGGCTTCATGAGAAAACTTTATTTGAAGAAATCAGCGACGGCTGTATCGAAATTACGGTACCTTTTTTGAATCATCATAATGATTGTCTTCAATTATTTGTAAAAAAGGAGGACGGGCAATTTCTTTTAACGGACGGCGGTTTTACCATCGGTGATTTAGCAGATTCCGGCTGTTCGATTGACACAGATAAAAGAAAATCTTTGCTCAACAATATGCTGGCGGGGCTCGGTATTCAATTAAACGAGGATCAAATTTTTGCATACGCAACATCCGAAAATTATTCTGTAATTTACAATAATTTCATTCAAGCACTTATTTCGGCAGATGATTTGTATTACACCGCTTCTCATAATGTTGAAAATATTTTTTATGAAGATGTTGCCGCTTGGCTGAACGAAGAGAAAATCAGACACACGTCAAAAATAAAACTGACCGGCAAAACCGGATTTAATCATGAATTCCACTTTGTGATTCCTAAATCCGATCAGGCTCCCGAACGCATTATTCAAGCTGTGAGCAATCCTCAGAAAGAAAAAATCGGAAATCTCATTTGGATGTGGGAAGATTCCAAAGAGCTGCGCGCAGAAGATACAGCGCTTTATGCAATTTTAGATGATACCGAGAGAAATGCTCAAAAATCAGTTCAAGCTCTTGAAAATTACGGCATTTATCCGTTGCTTTGGTCAAAACGAGATGATGTAATTGACAAGCTGACAGTTTGATGGTTTGACAGTCTGGTGATTTGACATATTGTTCGGCAAATTGACCTTCATACTTTCCAATCCTATTTTCAACATTCCGATTGAAACCTTTATATAATTAAAACGGTTTTTACACTTGCTTTTCTAATTAAAATGACCTCAAAATGGGGCTGTAGGGTAGCTTGGTCCATCCTGCAAGGCTGGGGGTCTTGCGACCTGAGTTCAAATCTCAGCAGCCCCACCATACTTTTCATTTGTTCTTTTCTTAGTATTTTCTTTTCTTTCATTTCTTTTCATTATTCTTTCTTTATTTCTTTTTAAATTCTAATTCTTCTCGACAGAGTCAACAGATTCCATTTTTTCTAAAAATCGTCTATTGCCGTATTAAAAATTTTATAAACCATTAGCGCTTTAATGGTTTGGGGGAACAATTATGTTCATGGACTTAACCATACAAAAAAACACGGACGGCATCAACTGGGCGGATGTCAAAAGCCTGCTTCAGCGAACCGATATGACAACTTACGATGTGGAATTGCATCAAAAAGCATTTGAAAACAGCGCCAAAGTCATTTTCATTTATCACGGCGACATTCTAATCGGCTGCGGCCGCCTTTTGTCCGACTTCGCATATCAGAGCGTTATTTACGATGTCGCAGTAGACATTGATTCGCAGGGGAAAGGAATCGGAAAAATGATCGTTCGCCTTTTAACGGAAGACGAAGAAGATAAAAACATCATTTTGTACGCAACGCCGGGAAAAGAAGCATTTTATCAAAAATTCGGATTCAAGACTGCAAAAACCGGAATGTGCCGATTTGTTGATATGGAATCGGCGCTTGAAAAAGGGTTTATTGATTAATCTTTTTTTTAAATTTTCTTTTCTATTCTTCTCTTTTCTATTCTCTTTTCTATTCTCTTTTTCTTTTTCCATCTCATTTTTCATCTCGTTTCTCATCCCCTTTTATATTATTTTTGTTTTTAAATCATCTTCCGATTGCTTTTTTATGACACAACAAATTGAACCTTTTATTTTGTTCCCCTGTCTCCATAAAAATATATATCATTCAAACCTACTTCTTTTCAATTTAAAACAAACATCAGAGGCACACTCATGGTTTCAAAAGAACTTCCTTTCACAAAATCTCAAATTGAAGAAGTTGTCAAAACTTATCCGACGCCGTTTCACATTTATGATGAAAAAGCGATTCGCGACAACGCTGAGGACATGAAGCATTCATTTTCCGTCGTCCAAGGATTCAAAGAATTTTTCGCGGTCAAAGCGCTTCCGAATCCTTATATCTTAAAGATCCTTGCCGAACACGGATTCGGCGCCGACTGCAGTTCTTTGCCTGAACTTCTTTTGGCCGAAAAAGCGGGCATCACGGGCGAAAATATCATGTTCAGCTCAAACGATACACCCGCCGAGGAATTCAAAAAAGCAAGAGAGCTCGGCGCAATCATTAATTTGGATGACATTTCTCACATCGAATATTTGGAAAAAGTCGCGGGTCTTCCCGACATCGTTTGTTTCAGATATAATCCCGGACCTTTGAAAGGCGGAAACGAACTTATCGGGAAACCGGAGGAAGCCAAATACGGTTTTACGCGCGAACAGCTTTTTGACGGATACGTTATGCTTAAACAAAAAGGTGTCAAGCGATTCGGTCTTCACACGATGGTCGCGTCCAACGAGCTCAATGTCGATTATTTCGTTGAAACCGCCCGCATTTTGTTTGAAGTGATTGTTGAAATTTCACAAAAAGTCGGCATCAACTTTGAATTCGTCAACCTCGGCGGCGGCATCGGTATTCCTTACCGTCCCGAGCAGGAGCGTATCTTTTTCGACGACGTTGCAGCCGGTGTGAAAATGGCGTACGACGCGACAATCGGAAAAGCGGACATTGCTCAGCCGAATGTTTATTTCGAATGCGGCCGCGTAATCACGGGTCCGTACGGCTACCTGATCACGGAAGTCCGTCACATGAAACACATTTACAAAGATTATGTCGGAACGGACGCCTGCATGGCAAATCTGATGCGCCCCGGCATTTACGGCGCCTACCATCACATCACGGTTCTCGGCAAAGAAAACGCGCCCCACGATTTCAAATACGATGTCACGGGCTCGCTTTGTGAAAACAATGACAAATTCGCGGTTGACAGAATGCTTCCCGAAATCGAGCGCGGCGATTTGCTTGTCATTCACGACACGGGCGCTCACGGTTTTGCAATGGGATTCAATTACAACGGAAAACTCAGATCCGCCGAACTTCTTTTAAGACCCGACGGTAGCGTCAAACAAATCAGAAGAGCGGAAACGATTGATGATTATTTCTCGACATTGGATTTTGACGGATTGGGATCGTTCAAATGAATGATTCGACCGTTTTCTTTTTTCATTTTTATTTTGTTTATTAAAAATCGCGGGGCGTTTTTCATTTAATTTTTTGAAAAGCGGAGCGGCTCGCGCGGGACGGCAGTTGTGTTTGCCGGCAGCGACAACATTTAAAGACAGTTGCAGACGAGCTGGCTCAGCTTGAAGCTGGCAGCAAAAAACAGATTTCGCCGGAGCCGAAAAGCAATTAACAATCAGTGATTTTAGAGTTTTTAAACGCCTTTTTTATTGAAGTCTAAAAATTTAAGATTAGGATTTTATCGGGCGTCCCGGTTCCCCGCTTTCGAAAATCGGATGTTTAGGTTTCATCCAAAAATAAAACAAAAATGGCAGAACGGGTTTTTGAAAATCAAAATAAAAATGATGCAGTTCGCGCGCGGTCGAGATTGCAGGTTTGCAGCGGGAGGGAGTGTTTGTTTCCGCTTGGAGGGCGGTGTTTGTTTGCAGTGGGAGTGTGGTGTTTGTTTCCGCTTGGAGGGTGGTGTTTGTTTGCAGTGGGAGGGCGATGTTTGTTTGCAGTTGGAGTCTGTTTACGTTATGAGGGGTACCTTTCGGTACCCCGTCTTTCTAAAATCTTCAAAAATTTATTTTTCTAAAAATCGTTTTTCAAAAATAGAAATAGAATAATCGAAATCGGATTATTCATTCTCCAAAAGATCCGTCAACGAAGACTGTTTCATTTTCGGCTTCAAATCGATCTCAAAATAGTTATTCGCTGCTTTCGAAACCGCTTCTAAATGCTCTTTCGGCGTGAAAACGCCCATCTTCCAATTCGCGACTTGAACGCTTTCCAAATCTTTCACGAACAAAGAAGCGTCCGTCAGCTTTTTCATGCCGCCGTCCATCACCAAAGCCTTCATTTCGGCCATCGCCGGCTTTGACGGAATGTCAATGATCACATTTTCGGGATCAACATTCGCGTTTTCCGCGATTTCTTTTTCAATTCGAGCGACATGATTGCGCTGCTCAAAAATATTATTCAAGCCGATCGAATCAATTCCGGTGTACAGCGCCCGCTTGTAAAGATTTCTGTTATCCAAGCGCGTTGAAATTTCGCCGGCAAAACCGTCATCGGCTCTCATGATTGACATCAGACTCGTGTCATCCAAGCGCGCAAATTCCTGCGGGCGGACGATTTTGTTTTCCAAAAGATAAGCGCAAGCGCGCGAACACATTGTTTCCGAAATTCTTGAGACGTGATGATAATAAACAGAAACGTTCATCCAATAACGCGACACCAAAAGACCTTCAGCCGCACGAATCGCGCCCGCGTCCAAAACAAGTTTGCTTTCAAAATATTCCAAATGATTTAATAAACGAATGTAGTCGACGCTTCCGGAAGTAACGCCCGTGTAATGCATATCACGCGCCAAATAATCCATTTTATCGACATCGATTTCACTGCTCAAAATCTGGCTGACAGGCGTTTTTCCTGCAATATGCTCGGCAATTCGAGACGGTTTGAAACCGTTGTCCCTGAGGACGTCGCCGACTTCCGTTTCGGAAAGAATTCCGCGGACATCATCATGGCTTTTGCGCGTGTAATTTTCAATCAGCTTTTCTGTTGCGTGCGAAAATGGGCCGTGGCCGATATCATGAAGAAGCGCTGCAACAACAATCTCATCCAAACCGTCATAATCCGTGACGGCCGAAATCGAAACTTCATTCTCGCGCTGAATTTTCGT
This sequence comes from Methanimicrococcus hongohii, assembly GCF_032594095.1. Taxonomy (NCBI): domain Archaea; kingdom Methanobacteriati; phylum Methanobacteriota; class Methanomicrobia; order Methanosarcinales; family Methanosarcinaceae; genus Methanimicrococcus; species Methanimicrococcus hongohii. The sequence continues at coordinate 1,285,083 of NZ_CP131059.1, read as the reverse complement.
GAAAAGCGAAGCCAAATGCATCGTTCCCATGCTGTGTTCAAAACGTGTGTGGTTGGCGCCGGGATAAACAAGATTCGAAAAGCCGAGCTGCTTGATGCGTCTGAGGCGCTGCATTTGAGGCGTGTCAAAAAGAGAACTTTTCAATTCATCAAATTCAATATATCCGTGAATCGGATCCAAAATGACATTTCGATTCATTGTAAGGCACTTGTTCCAATGATAATTATGTATTACTTGTTCCAATGATAATTTAATGATATAATGAAATCAAACAATGATATAATAAAATTCAAAATCGTATTTATAAATCCTTCTTAAATTCCCTCAAATTCGTTTGTATTTGTCATTTATTTCAAAAAATTCTACATTTTTGTTCTTTTTTCATCTGAAACCGAAAAAAACTCGCCGGAAAAATCATTCGCCGTTGATTAGGTTTAAATAGGTTTAAACGAAAGACCGAATTTGGTGTCTATAATGGATGTATTTGAACTGAAAAACAGAGACATATCCAAATCCGAATGTTTGGAATTGTTCGAAAATGATGACCTGTTTTTTGACACGCTCAAAGCAGCTGACGAGCTTCGCGAAGAAATATGCGGCGACGTTGTCACTTACATCATCAACGCCAATCTCAATTTCACAAACGTCTGCAATCTCAACTGCGGCTTCTGCGCGTTTAAAGCGAAACCCAAAGACGAAAACGCGTATTTCATGACGCCTGAGCAGGTCGGCAAAAAAGCGCTGGCGGCAAGAAAAGCAGGCGCAATGGAAGTCTGCGTCCAAGGCGGCATCCGAAAAGAAATCGACACGCATCTGCAAGTCGAAATGGTCAAAAACATCCGAAAAGAAACGGCACCCTACGGCGGCATTACGATTCACGGCTTTTCGCCGATGGAAATCCATTCGGCAGCAGAAAACGCCGGCCTTGATTTAAAAACTGCCGTTGAAATGCTCAAAGAAGCCGGACTCGACACAACACCCGGAACGGCCGCCGAAATTTTGGTCGACGATGTCCGAAAAAATTTGTGCCCCGGAAAACTTTCCGTTGACGAATGGGAAAGAACGATCAAAACCATTCACAAAACCGGAATCAGAACCACTTCTACAATTATGTACGGTCATATCGAAAACAACGAAGACCGCGTTGAACATTTATTCCGTCTCAAACGTATTCAAGAAGAAACGGGCGGTTTTACGGAATTTATCCCGCTCACGTATTTGCATGAAAATACGCCGCTTTACAGAAAAGGAATCGTCAAATCCGGCGCGTCGGGCTTGGATGATTTGAGAATGTATGCGGTCCCGAGACTTCTTTTCAAAGAATTGCTTCCGAATATTCAAGTGTCCTGGGTTAAGCTCGGCGCCAAATTCTGTCAAGTCGGCCTCAGATCGGGCGCGAATGACTTCGGCGGCACGCTGATGGAAGACACCATCTCAAGAGCGGCCGGCGCCAAATACGGCACCAATATGGAGCAAAAGAAAATTGAAGAATGTCTCAATCAAATCGGCAGAAAACCGCAGCTGCGAACCACAACTTACAGTCACGTGGAAGAAGCGCCCGCAAAAATCGCGGTCAGGGTTTGATTCGGTCGGCGCGGCGGCGCGCGCGAAATGCATCATTTTTTGTTTTATTTTTTCAAACCTGTCCGGCATTTTTGTTTTATTTTTGGATGAAACCTAAACATCCCATTTTTGAAATCGGTGAACCTGAACGCCCGATAAAACCCTAAAAAATATTTAACCTTTGAAAAAAAGACGGCGTTCCGTTTTTGTATTAGATTGATAAAAACGATGTTTCAATTGAATTTTAACTAAATGAAATGAAATTCCAAAAACCGCTGAACTTATGATTTTGCTTTTCGGCTCCCTCTAAGTCTGCCGGTCTGCAACTGTCTTTTAATGTTGCCGCTGCTACTTGCCGTTACATTTACTGCTGCCAATCAGGTTTGCGTTGCTGTGTGTATCTGCTCTTTTTTAAGTAATCCGTTCGCATTCGCGAACGTGCCGCCGCTACCTTCAGGTTTGCACCGCCGCCCTACAGCCGCTACAATCCGCCGCCGCGCGCGAGCCGCATCATTTTTCAATTATTTTTTTCAAAAAACGCTCTCTCATTTTTCAATTATTTTTTTAAAAATAGCTCTCTCATTCTTCAATTCTTTTTCAAAATCAATCTCTCATTTTCTTTTAAATTCAATGTGATGAGCCGGCTTCAAAAAATGAAATAATTGTAAAAATAGAAATTCATTCAAAAGAACAGAAAAACAGAATGAGTCATAATGAAACGAAAAGAATGAATGAAAAAATAAGAAGAGAAAAATGAATTCAATTGAATCCATTTTTCATATTTTTAATATCGTTCAAGTTACCCGAACAAAGACAAAATCACAGACCAGACAGACCGGATTAAGCCAAATAAACTGTTTTCGGCTTTATCATCAGAGGCAGTCAGATCCTGACTGAATCCGTCATTGATTTCTTCTGTTTCATCAAGGTTTGATTCAGGAACTTCAGGAGTCACAACAGAAGTTGTTGATGAAGCTGTTGATGAAGCTGTTGATGATGAAGAAAAAATCCTCCTCGATTTGGTTCCGGATTCTTCTTGTTCATCTTCGTCTTCTTCCTGTTCGTCTTCACCCTGTTTATCATCGATTTCATCGCCTTCTTCGTAATCCCAGACTGCGCTCAAATCCATGGACTGGACAGCCGGTTCGCCGAAGTCCCAAGAGACTCCGTCACTGTCAACCCAATTGGTCAAAGTCGCGCCTTCCGGAGCTCTGTAGCCGAAAGATTCAATCGAGAATTCAGCGGGTTCTGAAATGACACTGTCCATGGGAATCATGATTGAATAGCTGTCCAATTCATTTCCTGTGTTAGCCAGCACAAAAGTGCCGCCTGCCGCATCGAATGTAATTGTCAGCCATTCTGTTTCATCATCCTTCCAGACAGCATCCAACGTGAAGTCAGGTTCTTGAACAATAAATTTATCAAATTCCCAAATTCTGTCGTCTTCCGTCACCCAGGCAATCAATTCATAATCGCCGTTCTCAGGTGCAACAGGTTCTTCAAGCCAGCTTCCTGAATTAACAAGGACACTTGATGTTGGATGTCCGCTTTCAAATTCACCGAGTCCGGCATTGAAAGTGACTTCAACATTTCCGAAATCATCATCCCAGACAGCATACAAATACGTCTCGATTTTGTCGATCGTAATTGTTTGTTCCGGATAAATGATATTTTCGTCCTGGTCGACCCAGTAGAGGAATTCATAGCCTTCGTTAGAAACAAGTGCTTCTTCCGGAGTGTAGACCGTGTAGGCAGCGTCGTGTTCCAGCTGGAATGTCTTGTTTGTCGCAACACTCAATTTTTCAATTGCGTTGAGATCTCCAATCAAATCCGCATCACTTACATCATTGAAGTAGTAAACGCGGTGGCAGACGGAAACCCAAACCGGTGCAAGAACAAGATCGCTTTCAACTGTAATGGTTTCTCCAGAGGCATATGATGATCCGATTCCGTTTGTGACATCAATCCAGTGACTGACCGAGTAGAACTCGTTTGTCAAACCGATGTCTTCAGGAGTTTGAATCACATAAGTGCCTGCAGCAGAATCACTGTAAACGTCAGCGCCTTCAATGTTATCGAGGTATGTCACCGTGTAACCGGCAATTTCCTGTACCCAAACGGCTGTCAGGAAAACGTCTTCAATTGCGGTGATCGTTTCGCCGCCGTCATAGATGACATTGTTTTCTGAAATCCAGTGTGAGAACACATATCCGTCAACAGCTGTAAATCCTGATTCGCCGATCGTAAAGATATTGTATTCCTCACCATAGCCGATATCATCGTGGAACGGATCTCCTGTGCCGAATTCGCCCGAATTGTAAACAATTACGTAGCAAGATTCGTCTTCTGATACCCATTGAGCTGTTAAAATTACATCCGCAGTGAGGAAGAGTTCAGAGCCGACAAGCTGACCGGTTGAGTCTGCCCAGTGGCTGAATTCATAGCCTTCCATTGCAGCTATATTGACATCATCGATTGACTTAACACTGTAGGTTCCAAAAGACAATCCGCTGTCAGCATAATCGTCGCCTGAACCGCCGGTTCCGGCCTGATATGTAACAGTGTATCCTTCTGCAGGAGACCAAATCGCCGTTAAAGTCTTGCTGGCTTCAAACGTGAATTCATCTCCGGGGTAGTAGTAGTTTCCTGTGCCGGATTCTCTCCATGCGCTGAAAACATATTCTGCACCGTCGGGGATAATTCCTGTTGAATCCAATGTCAAAATGGTGTAAGGTTCGCCGACAACAGGTGTCTTGTCTGCATACCATCCTTTTCCGTGGTCACCCGAGAGGTAAGTCACAGAAACGCAGTCGGTTGACCAAAATGCTGTCAAAGTCTCATCACCGGTGAGCTGTTCGCCGATTGTGAGGATTTGATCCGGATAGTATTTTGTAACACCGTCAGAGGCGAGCCAGTAGTTGAAACTGCAACCTTCATCTGCCGGCGTGAACCTGACCAAGTCGTTGTACGGGCCAAGCACAGTATAGGCTTCGTCATCGTAATAGACGGTTTCCATAAAGTCTGCGCCGTTTCCGTTGTCACCGCTCTTGTAGGTCACAGTGAATGAATCGCTTGCGAGTTTCCAGACCGCTTTCAGATGTACGTAATCGGTGATGGTAATTTCATCGCCGGGTTGGTATGTCGTCGGGTCAGCGGGTTGCGGGTTCTCCACCTTCAGCCAATAGTCAAAGACATGGTTTTCAGGGGCTTCAAACGGTATGGAGTTCGGATTTCTGATGGTGTAGTCGGAATCTGTGTACAAACCTGGGTCTGTAAAGCTGTTTCCGCCTTCGTATGTGCCGTCTCCCGGGTAATAGGTGACAGTATAACAGTTTCCGGCCTCCCAGAACGCGACCAGGGTCAAGTTTTCTGTGATGGTGATGAGTTCAGGTGAACGATATTTCTTCGTGTCACTTGTATCTTCATTCATCCAGTACGAGAAGTTGTATCCCGGCTTGGAAATGCCTGCAGTTTCATTGGTTATGATGTTGTGTCCGTCTCCGTAAGTGAAGCCATCGACAACATACGGACCGCCGACGCCGCCGTCTCCTGCTTTATAGGTCACTGTATATTTTTCAGCTTCCCATACGGCAGTCAAAGTAACGTCGTTTTCGACGGTGAATGTGTCGTCGGGGATGAATGTATCACCGACTGCAACACTGCGTTCGACAGCAGCAACTTCCCAATGTATGAGTTTATGACCCGGTTTTGAGATCGAAACATCGTCGGCAGTAAGAACAGTGTGCTCTGCACCGTTTGTTTCCTGAATTACAGTCGGGCCGCCGAGACCGCCTTCGCCTGCCGTATAAGTCACTGTAAATGTATCAGCGACCCACATTGCAGTCAAAGTGACGTGGTCAGCAACCTGAAGTTCTTCTTCGGGCTGACAGGTGCCTGTCGGGTGTTCGATGCCTTCAATATTCCAGCAATGGAATTCATGTCCGTCTTTGGAGAATCCGATTGCTTCGTCGTCATGAGCCAAAACGGCGTGAGTTGCGTCGACTGACTCATAATATGTGACATCGTTGCCGTTGCCATCGCCGGAGCGGTAGGTGACGGTGAGAAGAGCGGTAATATCGTACTGAGCTGTGTATTCCGCGTCACCCGTTACGGTAACGATGGTCGGCTCCCATCCTGTCAATTCATAGTTTTTGCCTTCAAAGACGAAGGAAACTGCATCGGCAGGAGCAATCGGGGTTGCGCCGTAGTTGTATGTTTCGGTTTCAGCGGTTTGCGCTGCGTCAGCCGTGTTGAGATAGTTCCAAACGACGTTGTAGTCGACATCGGTAATATCGTACTGAGCTGTGTATTCCGCGTCACCCGTAACGGTAACGATGGCCGGCTCCCATCCTGTCAATTCATAGTTTTTGCCTTCAAAGACGAAGGAAACTGCGTTGACCGGAGCAATCGGGGTTGCGCCGTAGTTGTAGGTCTCGGTTTCGGCGGTTTGCGCTGCGTCAGCCGTGTTGAGATAGTTCCAAACGACATTGTAGTCGACATCGGTAATATCGTATTGAGCTGTGTATTCCGCGTCGCCTGTTACGGTAACGATGGCCGGCTCCCATCCTGTCAATTCATAGTTTTTGCCTTCAAAGACGAAGGAAACTGCATTGACCGGAGCAATCGGGGTTGCGCCGTAGTTGTAGGTTTCGGTTTCGGCGGTTTGCGCTGCGTCAGCCGTGTTGAGATAGTTCCAAACGACATTGTAGTCGACATCGGTAATATCGTATTGAGCTGTGTATTCCGCGTCACCCGTAACGGTAACGATGGTCGGCTCCCATCCTGTCAATTCATAGTTTTTACCTTCAAAGACAAAGGAAACTGCATTGACCGGAGCAATCGGGGTTGCGCCGTAGTTGTAGGTCTCGGTTTCAGCGGTTTGCGCTGCGTCAGCTGTGTTGAGATAGTTCCAAACGACATTGTAGTCGACATCGGTAATCTCGTACTGAGCTGTGTATTCCGCGTCACCCGTAACGGTAACGATGGTCGGCTCCCATCCTGTCAATTCATAGTTTTTGCCTTCAAAGACGAAGGAAACTGCGTTGACCGGAGCAATCGGGGTTGCGCCGTAGTTGTAGGTTTCGGTTTCGGCGGTTTGCGCTGCGTCAGCCGTGTTGAGATAGTTCCAAACGACGTTGTAGTCGACATCGGTAATATCGTACTGAGCTGTGTATTCCGCGTCACCCGTAACGGTAACGATGGTCGGCTCCCATCCTGTCAATTCATAGTTTTTGCCTTCAAAGGTGAAGGAAACTGCATTGACCGGAGCAATCGGGGTTGCGCCGTAGTTGTAGGTTTCGGTTTCAGCGGTTTGCGCTGCGTCAGCCGTGTTGAGATAGTTCCAAACGACGTTGTAGTCGACATCGGTAATATCGTACTGAGCTGTGTATTCCGCGTCACCCGTAACGGTAACGATGGTCGGCTCCCATCCTGTCAATTCATAGTTTTTGCCTTCAAAGACGAAGGAAACTGCGTTGACCGGAGCAATCGGGGTTGCGCCGTAGTTGTAGGTTTCGGTTTCGGCGGTTTGCGCTGCGTCAGCCGTGTTGAGATAGTTCCAAACGACGTTGTAGTCGACATCGGTAATATCGTACTGAGCTGTGTATTCCGCGTCGCCCGTAACGGTAACGATGGCCGGCTCCCATCCTGTCAATTCATAGTTTTTGCCTTCAAAGACGAAGGAAACTGCATTGACCGGAGCAATCGGGGTTGCGCCGTAGTTGTAGGTTTCGGTTTCGTCGGTTTGTGTTGCGTCAGCCGTGCTGAGATAGTTCCAAACGACATTGTAGTCGACATCGGTAATATCGTACTGAGCTGTGTATTCCGCGTCGCCTGTTACGGTAACGATGGTCGGCTCCCATCCTGTCAATTCATAGTTTTTGCCTTCAAAGGTGAAGGAAACTGCGTTGACCGGAGCAATCGGGGTTGCGCCGTAGTTGTAGGTTTCGGTTTCAGCGGTTTGCGTTGCGTCAGCCGTGTTGAGATAGTTCCAAACGACATTGTAGTCGACATCGGTAATATCGTACTGAGCTGTGTATTCCGCGTCGCCTGTTACGGTAACGATGGTCGGCTCCCATCCTGTCAATTCATAGTTTTTGCCTTCAAAAATGAAGGAAACTGCGTTGATCGGAGCAATCGGGGTTGCGCCGTAGTTGTAGGTTTCGGTTTCGGCGGTTTGCGCTGCGTCAGCCGTGTTAAGATAGTTCCAAACGACATTGTAGTCGACATCGGTAATATCGTACTGAGCTGTGTATTCCGCGTCACCCGTGACGGTAACGATGGTCGGCTCCCATCCTGTCAATTCATAGTTTTTACCTTCAAAGACGAAAGAAACTGCATTGACCGGAGCAATCGGGGTTGCGCCGTAGTTGTAGGTCTCGGTTTCGGCGGTTTGCGTTGCGTCAGCCGTGTTGAGATAGTTCCAAACGACGTTGTAGTCGACATCGGTAATATCGTACTGAGCTGTGTATTCCGCGTCGCCTGTTACGGTAACGATGGCCGGCTCCCATCCTGTCAATTCATAGTTTTTGCCTTCAAAGACGAAGGAAACTGCATTGACCGGAGCAATCGGGGTTGCGCCGTAGTTGTAGGTTTCGGTTTCAGCGGTTTGCGTTGCGTCAGCCGTGTTGAGATAGTTCCAAACGACATTGTAGTCGACATCGGTAATATCGTATTGAGCTGTGTATTCCGCGTCACCCGTAACGGTAACGATGGTCGGCTCCCATCCTGTCAATTCATAGTTTTTACCTTCAAAGACAAAGGAAACTGCATTGACCGGAGCAATCGGGGTTGCGCCGTAGTTGTATGTTTCGGTTTCGGCGGTTTGCGCTGCGTCAGCCGTGTTGAGATAGTTCCAAACGACATTGTAGTCGACATCGGTAATATCGTACTGAGCTGTGTATTCCGCGTCACCCGTTACGGTAACGATGGTCGGCTCCCATCCTGTCAATTCATAGTTTTTGCCTTCAAAGACGAAGGAAACTGCGTTGACCGGGGCAATCGGGGTTGCGCCGTAGTTGTAGGTTTCGGTTTCAGCGGTTTGCGTTGCGTCAGCCGTGTTAAGATAGTTCCAAACGACGTTGTAATCGACATCGGTAATCTCGTACTGAGCTGTGTATTCCGCGTCACCCGTAACGGTAACGATGGTCGGCTCCCATCCTGTCAATTCATAGTTTTTGCCTTCAAAGACGAAGGAAACTGCGTTGACCGGAGCAATCGGGGTTGCGCCGTAGTTGTAGGTTTCGGTTTCGGCGGTTTGCGCTGCGTCAGCCGTGTTGAGATAGTTCCAAACGACATTGTAGTCGACATCGGTAATATCGTACTGAGCTGTGTATTCCGCGTCGCCTGTTACGGTAACGATGGTCGGCTCCCATCCCGTCAATTCATAGTTTTTGCCTTCAAAGATGAAGGAAACTGCGTTGACCGGAGCAATCGGAGTTGCGCCGTAGTTGTAGGTTTCGGTTTCGGCGGTTTGCGCTGCGTCAGCCGTGTTGAGATAGTTCCAAACGACATTGTAGTCGACATCGGTAATATCGTACTGAGCTGTGTATTCCGCGTCACCCGTTACGGTAACGATGGTCGGCTCCCATCCCGTCAATTCATAGTTTTTGCCTTCAAAAATGAAGGAAACTGCGTTGACCGGAGCAATCGGGGTTGCGCCGTAGTTGTATGTTTCGGTTTCGGCGGTTTGCGCTGCGTCAGCCGTGTTGAGATAGTTCCAAACGACATTGTAGTCGACATCGGTAATATCGTACTGAGCTGTGTATTCCGCGTCACCCGTTACGGTAACGATGGTCGGCTCCCATCCCGTCAATTCATAGTTTTTGCCTTCAAAGACGAAGGAAACTGCGTTGACCGGAGCAATCGGGGTTGCGCCGTAGTTGTAGGTTTCGGTTTCGGCGGTTTGCGCTGCGTCAGCCGTGTTGAGATAGTTCCAAACGACATTGTAGTCGACATCGGTAATATCGTACTGAGCTGTGTATTCCGCGTCACCCGTTACGGTAACGATGGTCGGCTCCCATCCTGTCAATTCATAGTTTTTGCCTTCAAAGATGAAGGAAACTGCGTTGACCGGAGCAATCGGAGTTGCGCCGTAGTTGTATGTTTCGGTTTCGGCGGTTTGCGCTGCGTCAGCCGTGTTGAGATAGTTCCAAACGACGTTGTAGTCGACATCGGTAATATCGTACTGAGCTGTGTATTCCGCGTCGCCTGTGACGGTAACGACGGTCGGCTCCCATCCTGTCAATTCATAGTTTTTGCCTTCAAAGACGAAGGAAACTGCGTTGACCGGAGCAATCGGGGTTGCGCCGTAGTTGTAGGTCTCGGTTTCGTCGGTTTGCGCTGCGTCAGCCGTGTTGAGATAGTTCCAAGTCACAGTATATTCCTTAGCAACCCAAACGGCTGTCAAGTTTTTGTAACCTTCAACCGTGAATGTGTCGCCCGGATACCATTTCGTGTCAGGGACATCATTATCGAGCCAGTAAGCGAACTCATGACCTACACTGCTGTTTGTTAAATTGGTATCTTTGAAATCCAAAACTTCATAGAGTTCACCATATACCAAATTGCCGTCTGTGTACGGCAGAGTTATCGGAATACCATACTCGCCGCCGTAGTAGTTGACATAGTAACAGTCAGAAGCCTGCCAGGCCGCAATGAGCGTCAAATCGCTCAAAAGCGCAGCATCATCACCGAACTCATAAATCTCGGCAGGGTTGGCTTCATTGTACCAGTGCGTCAAGGTGTAGCCTGTCTTTGTGAAAGGCACGCCATCAGGATCCGGATTTTCAGGATCATCGCCGACCCATCCGCGAACAGTATAGTCGTAAGGAACGCCGCCAATTGATGCCAAGTTGTCATCAATAAACGTCGCAGCGTCATATGCTTCACTGTCTTTGTATGTCACAGTATAATATGATATAGGAGTCCACTGCGCCGTCAAAACGCTGTTTCTCGTGACCGGGAATGATTCGGTAGCTGAATATGTGACAGGATTTTCTGAATCATCCTCCCAGTGGCTGAATGTGTGTCCATCCTTAGAGAATCCAAGGTCAGCATGATCATGAGTCAAAACAGCGTGGATTGCATCCAAGTCTTCATCATATACTTTTTCCGTGCCTGTTCCTGTGCCTGGGTGGTAAGTAACGGTGAACTTAGAGCTTACATAATTATCAGCATACAAATCCAAGTTGCCGTGCGGCATCAAGTCGCTTTCAAAGTTCCAGGATGTTTCCTTTAACACGCCGTTGACTTTCTCATACCAGCCGTTGTAAGTGTAACCTGCGGGCGGGTTCAAAATAACATTCTCGCCGTCAAACGGATCTGAAAAGACTTTCCCGTGTGAAGCTTTCATTGCGTATGTGTCGGAATCTACATCACCATCTTCACCGGAAACCGTCACATTGCCGGGGTCGGCATAGAATGTTACTGTTCCGAGCGGACACATCATAACGTCCTGCTCGCTGTTGATCAAAATATCGATCGCTTCTGTGTCTTCATAATCATCTAACGTGAAAAGGAAGGCACTTGTTGCAGGCAGCCAAACTGTTGCCCAGCCGAAAGTGGCTTGGTCGGGTGAGTCCAATCGTGTGCTTGTTCTCGAGTAGGCTGCATATTCTCCGGATTCAATTCTGACGCCGGATAGTTTTGTTACAGGGTCAACTCCGGGACATTCTATGACTCTGAAAGTCATCGGGTAGACCGTTTCTGTTTTGCTGTTTATGTAAGAGGCTGTGCCTTGGTTTAAAGTGTACAAGCTGCCGTCATCAATAGTAACGGTTCCTTTAAAACCGCCGCCGAGTGTCACAACATCGTTCTTTTCACCGATGAATGTTGAAACGGCTGTGCCGTCTTTTCCTGCGGTTCCTGCTTTTTTGCCTTCACCGGCAGCGCCGCCGAGACCAAATGCTGCATCACTTTCGAGACCGTTGATTGTAACGATGCTGTCTGTGATTTTAAGGAGGAGGCTTCCGCCTGTGCCGCCGTTACCGCCGTTGATGCTGTAAGAGCTGCCGCCGAACCATTTCTTGCCGGTGCTGTATGCCTGGCCGCCGTCGCCTGCGTCTCCGCCTGCAACGCCGCGCCAAACATTCTGAATCGTCACGGAATCGGAATTGATGGTCACATTTGCGTTTCCGCCGTTTCCGCCTTTACCGGGTGTGCTGTATCCCTATTTGTGATCGCATTGCGCAATCGTTGCACCGTCGCCGCCTGTGCCGCCTCCGATGCCGACTGTGTTCTCGGTGTTTGCACCGCTGATTAAAACCGCGCCGCCGTTAATCGTTAAATTAACAGAACCGCCGTCTGTGCCGTAGGAATTGCATTCCTAACCGCTGTATTTGCCGACGGAACCGATGCCTCCTGCACCTCCGCCAATGCCGATACTGTATTCAGCGACATTAATATTAATGATGCCGTCGTTAATGGTGATGGAACCGGTGCTCTCGCCTGCGGCGTTATTTAAACCGGCGTTACCGCCGATACCCGCAGCGTATGAACCGCCCTGAATGTTCAATGTGCCGGTTCCATTCATTGTCATTTGAGTTCCGTTTGAAACTCTGATTGCAGCGTACCAATCCGGTGCTTTGAGTGAATTCACCGTATCTTCTTTGATTTCTAAATTCACTTTAGCCCGATTCACGATGGAAATCGGATTTTGTTTGTAGCTGAGGCTTGTTTTTGACTGATATTGAGCTTCAATATCAACCCCGTTCAAAATAATTTGTATTGTATTAGCAGAGGTTTGATTTCTGCCGTCGATATAAATAGCGTTGTTTGTTATTCCTGAACTGTTTACCGAAATCACAGTGTCAGAAATTGAATAACTGGTTCTGCCGCCATTTATTGTCATAGTATTTGTGTTTGTAACGTTTATTTTTAAATCGCCGCTGCTGAGATCGTACGGAACTTCGGCGGCCGCTGCCATTCCGCAGCTGAGCAGTCCGAATAAACATACGAGTATCAAAACGGCAAATAAATTATTGCGTTTCATAGGCTTCCCTCATCACGGGTTTACTTATGTAAACCCTGATTTGTATAGCAAACCAATCACGATTAGAATCTCGTTATTTCACAAAACCAAAAAAAATCGGGTTATTTCGTTTTTCAATTTTAATCTGATGATTTTTAAGTCCGTTTTCAACCACTAATCTTTTTATAAAGTGATATAAATATTTTGGTAAAAGGCGGCGACTGATAATCTTTTATGTAAAATGTCGCTGTTTGTCGAAAATTTATTTTTTAATTATCTATATTATTAAACTATTTTTATATAAACGTCGAGCGACATTTTATCACTTAAATGATGTTATTCTGCATATGGGAAAATTTCCGAATTAAAAAAAATAGTGATGATAAAAAACATAATAATGTTATTCTTATAATATTTGTTAATCGATATCTGTTGCATTCTCGAAACTTATTCGTTATTCGTCAAATATATTTTATTTGCAAATTCTATATTTTTGAAAGATTAATTTATAGAATATAATAATTTTACACATTCGAATTTTTTCCAAAAACCGTTTATTTTTTGACTCTTTATTTTTTATTTTTTTGTAAAACGTTCTGTTCCTAATTTTATATTTATTAGACAATAGTCGATACAATGTATAATACGGTTTTCGATTTGCTCTTTTACATTATATGAACTATATATTTTGTATGAAATCTGTGTGTTTTCCGATTTTTTGTAAAAACGTATCTTCAATCTGTTTTTCAAAACCGCAGAAAACCAATAAAAACAAACACTAAAATTAAATAAACTAAAAAGTGTAAACAAAAAAATCATAAGCCAAGCAAAATCATAACCAAGCAAAATCATAAACAAATAAATACATGAAGTAATAGCATAAATCGACAGCAAAATAAAACAAAAATAAAACAAAGGAAACAAAAAACAAAGGAAACAAAAAACAAAGAGTAAAAGACAAGAAAAAACGATAATCTACAAAAAACGACGGCAGGCAAAAGTAAGACAAAAATAGATAAAAAAGACAAAAATAGATAAAAATAAGACAAAAGAATTATAAAGAAATCAATTTTACTATGATTTATACTTTAATTTAAATTAAAAAATGTATCAATAAGCGATGATTGTATGGATATTATTTTTGTCATAATATTTTTAATTCTTTTGGGCTGGGTTTTAAAAAGTCTCGGATTTTTGTCGGAAAAAGACAAAATCACGCTGAATAATCTTGTCATTTATGTCGGCATGCCGGCACTTGTTTTTAATTCGATGCTGACGAATGTCAAATCAAGTGATTTGGCATCTTTTTTTAAGCTGACGCTTTTCATTTTAATCATTTCGCTGCTTTGCGCGTTTGTCTCTTATTTGGTCGGCAAAAAAATTTTGAAATTGCAGCCGAAATCACTCGCCGCTTTCATTCTTGTCTGCGCCTGCGGCAACACGGCTTTTATGGGTTTTCCGATCATCACCGGTTTTTACGGAACGGAAGGATTCACGCGCGCGATTTTCTGCGATGTCGCGACTTTAATTGTTGTTGTCGGTCTTGCAAGTTATTTAGGCGCAAAAGTCAGCGGCCAAAAAGTGAATGTCTTCAAGCAAGTCTTGAAATTTCCGCCGTCAATTGCCTGGGCGATTGCTCTTGTTTTGATTTTGCTCGGTATCAATATGGAAATGTTTCCGACATTTGTTCCGACAGTTCTTGATTTGCTGGCAGGCATTGTCGTTCCTCTGATTATGATTTCGCTCGGCGTTTCTCTTTCCGGAAAATATTTGAAAATCGCATTGATTCCGGCAGTCGGCGTTACAATTATTCAGCTTATCATCGCTCCGATTATGGGTATTCTCATATCGCCGCTGTTTTCGTTTGCGGCGCTTGATAAAAAAGTCGCGATTTTGGAATCCGGTATGCCGCCTGCGATGACGCCCGCAATTTTTGCGGAAATTTACGGTTTTGATACAAAATTGATTTCAGCGTCCATCTTCCTTTCAACCGTCGTTTCACTCGGTTCGATTCCGCTGCTTCATTTGATCTTGGAAGCGGGGCTGGTGTGAAAAAAGGTTTGCTCAAATTTTGTTCGCGGCTGACCTTCGGTCAGCCTCTCACAAAATTTCAGGTTGCGGGGGGAGTGTGGTGTTTGTAAAAAAATTTTGCTCGGCTTCGCCTCACAAAATTTCATCTGGCAGGGGGCGGTGTTTTTAAAAAATCGCTTCGCGATTTTTCAGGCTTCGCCTGTTTCCGATTGGAAGCAGGTTTCTGTTTCCGCGTGGAGTCAGGTTTCTGTTTCCGGCGGGAGGGAGGTGTTTGTTTCCGGCGGGAGGGAGATGTTTGTTTCCGGTGGGAAGGAGGTGTTTGTTTCCGATTGGAGTCAGGTGTTTGTTTCCGGCGGGAGGGAGGTGTTTATAAAAAATCGCTTCGCGATTTTTTGCCATCTTTTTCGGCTTTGCCAATCGCCGGCCACCGCCGCCGCGCGAGCCGCATAAATTTTCAAAAAATATTCAATAACGAACCAAGAAATTCAAAAAATATTCATTAACGGGCGCGTTTTACAAAAATCAAAAACAAACGGAGCATACGCTGTTTCAAAAAAAACAATTTAAAAAAAGAAAATAAAAGAAAACTAAAAAATAAAGTAAAAATATAAAAATAACCGGAATTAAGCTTCCGGCGGGATTGTTTCGAGCTTTCCGAGGATGCTCCAAATGTAAGTTCCCGTATGCATCGGGAGGTTCGGGTCGTAACTGACATCGGAAAGCGTTTTAAGCGCAGATGCCGCGCGCAGGAAAAGCTCTTGATTTTCGTCTTTGAGAACTTCAATAATTTCCGTAACGGAACGTCTTATATTTCTCGGAACGGATGTGTCGTTTGCAATCATATCCAATTCCGAAATACATTGGTCAATGGTCTTTTGGTATTCATCAGCTGCCATAATATCACCTGAACCGAAGTCGAAATCAAAAACCCGGGTTATACCGGAATAAAAACTGAAGAGAAACAAATGAAATTAATCAGGCAAAACAAACCAAAAGTCGGTTTCCCCAAATCCAAAACAATTTTGTTTTTGATAACGGACTCGATAAATAAATTTGATATATATTAATAATAAAGTTGAATAAAATTTAAAGGTTTATTACTTTAATTACTTTAACGTCGCCTTTTAGACTTAACCTTAGAGTAGAGAGAACTCTCATTTAAATTTAACCTTTGAAAACAAAAAAACAGCCGCTGAAGACAACGAACAATATCAATCGAATCAAAAAGAGAAATCACAAATAAAAACGAAACCGTTGGAAAAGTTATATTAGAACAAAAACCCAATTCTATTTTCTTCATTTCAATTTAATTCTTCAAATTAATTCATTTCAAATTAAACAATTAAAAATTCAAAATTCAAACAATTAATAATAAAAATCAGAAATAAAAATAAAGGTGAAAAAATGGATTCCGATGATAATGTTAAAAAAATTGCCCGTTTCCTTGAAAACGGCGGCACAATGCTTGCCAATCACTGCGACACTTGTGGCGCTCCCCTCTTCCGATTTAAAGGAGAAATCATCTGCCCGCTTTGCAGCGGCGTTGAAACAGACCAAACGCCCGCGCCGATTTCAAAAGATGCGGCGCCCGTCTTTTGTTCGCCCGGCGTTCCCGCTAAAAAAGCAAACCCGCCCCAAAAATACAACAAAGAAAACAAAAAACAAACCGCGTCAGGTACACCTGTTGAGAACTACAAAAATTATGAGGTTGAACCGACTGTTTATTCTGTCGAAGAAGAACAGCTTCGCGATTTGATTCTGATGAAACTCACGGCGGTTGCCGAAGATATGCAGAACGAAACAGACCCGCGCCGCGTTTTTGAATATTTGGAAATTATCGAAAAGGGGTTGGATTTAATCGAAAGACTCTATTGAGTTTTTCAATTTTCCATTCATTTTATCATTTTTTTCAATTCATCTTCGATTTAATTTTAATCGATTTTCCATTCGATTTATTTCTTATATTCCGCTGCAACGACTTCTCGAATGCGTTTTGCCGTCACTTTTCCAATGCCTTTGACGCGGCACAAATCTTCTTCCGACGCGTTAAAAATATTATTTAAAGAACCGAATTCCTGAAGCAGAATTTGAGCGGCGTGCGGACCGACACCTGAAATGGAAGACAAAATATATTCCTGCTGCTCATGCGTTGTTTTGGCCGGCTTTTTCCCGTGCGGATTGACTGTTTTTTTCTCGTTGATCTGTTCTTTTTTAGCCATCATTTTCAAAAGCAAAGCAGTTTCTTCTTCGCTTTTTGTATAAAAAATCGACACATTCAAATCAATTTCAATCGAAAGCAAAGCGCCGCGAACAGAATTTTCATGCATTTGCCCGACGGCTAAATCTTCATCGCCTTCGATAATTAAAACCGGTTTTTTATAAGAGCGGGAAAGATCGATCAATTGAGAAAAAAGATTGCGTTTGCCGTCGATAAGAGATGCCGAAAAGTCGGCAATCGTTTTTCGCTCAATCGCCATGTCATCGCTGACAACATAATCGGCAACGTCAAGCTTCATCGTTTTGAGTTCGATGCCGTATTTGTCCAAGCATTTCAAAACACCGCTTTTGATTTCACGCGTATCGGCTAAGATTTTCAGCTTCGGCTCGGACGATTTTTCAGAAACAGATTCCAAAGCAGGTTCCGAAACAGGATCTGAAACGGAATCTGAAACAGAATCGGAAGAAAGGCCGGAAACAGGACCCGAAGCATGTTCTAAAACAGATTCCAAAGAAGATTTTGAAACAAAATCTGAAACAGAATCTGAAACAAAATTTTCGGAAAATATATGAGAACGAACGGGATGCTCTTTGGATTGGGAAATCATTTCAGAGAGAGAAATATCATCTTCAAATGAAGAATCGTTTTCAAGCTCTGAAACTGCCGGAGCTTTTGGCGCGCTGTCGCCCTGATTTTCATCGGACTTTTTACTTTCGTATTTGCTTTTAAATTCTTTTTCAAAATCGGAAAACGTCTTTTGATTTTCCGGCTCTTTTGAAAAATCACTGCGGCTGCTGCCCGAATATGCTTTTTGAAGACTTTTCATTTCGGAAAGCATTCGCTTCTCTTTGTTTTGACTGCTCCAGCGATAAGCTTCATCGCGCGTTCCTTTCGTAATCAGCATAATCACGCGGCCCGTTTGGAAACGACCGGTACGTCCTTTCCTTTGAATACTGCGGATTTCGGACGGGACGGGCTCGTAAAACAAAACCATGTCCGTTGACGGAATGTCCAAACCTTCTTCGGCAACGGATGTTGCAATCAAAACATTATAAACGCCCGCGCGGAACTGTTCGATAATTTCAGTTTGCTGCTTTTGAGTCAGCCCCTTGTCTTTGTTGCGTGACCCTTGCCCGACAAAACGAACCGGTCGAACATCAGGAACGTTGGACAACGCCTCTTTAACAATATTTGCAGTTTCTCTGAAATTCGTAAAAACAATGATTTTAGAATCGGGAGAACTTGACAACTGTTCACTCACGATTTTTTGAACGGCATAGAATTTCGGATGCTCAATGCCGCATTTTTCCGTCAAATGAAGCGCCTGTCTGAAATAAAGATCGGCTGCAAGTCTTTTGACGGCTTTGCTTGCGCCGGATGTGCCTGCTTCTTCATCCATTTTCTTTAAGTACGCCAAAAGCGCTTTTGTGCCCTGCGTTTCAATCAATTCGACCGCATGCTCAATTTTCATAATTTCAGCCATGACCGAAACGGCCTGATAAATGCTTGAATCCGCTGTTTCGTTTCTCATTGCTGCCGTCAATTGCGCTTGAAGCGCCAGCAAATCGCGTTTGGGCAAATAATTTTTATCGAGCGGATACCCGAATTCGGCAAGCTTGTCCAATCTTTCGTTTAAAATCTTTTTAAGCGCTTCCCGAATTTCAGCCAGCTCTTTCGGAAGCTCCAAACTCATCCATTCAATTTCTTTTTTGTGAACATAAGGCTTAATGTCGGCGTCACCTTCCGTTTTGACGACAACATTTTCAATTGAAAGGGCGGCGCAGACTTCATCGATCTTTTCTTTTTCGCTGCCCGGACTTGCCGTAATTCCCAAAATCAATGGAGAGTCAGCCGTTGCAACGTATTTTTCGGCAATGTAAGTGTAAGCGTAATTTCCGACAGATCGATGCGCTTCATCAAAAACAATGCAAGAGACATCTTTGAGCGAGATTCGGGAGTTGATCAAATCATTTTCAATGACTTGCGGCGTTGCAATAATCATATCCGCATCTTGCCACATTTCGCTGCGTTTTTCGGGCGCGACGCTTCCCGTGAATGCTTTGACTTTTCCTTCGGGCAATTTCATAACGCGGGAAAAGAAATCAAAATGCTGTTCAACGAGCGGTTTTGTCGGAGACAGAAGCAAAACTTTGCCGCCGATTTTTTCAAGGCGCATCACCATAACGAGAAGAGCGACAACGGTTTTTCCGAGAGACGTCGGCAGAACAACAAGAGAATTTTTCGTCGTGCATCCTGAAACAATATTGAGCTGATATAAGCGCTGCTCAACGGAATTTTCCAGAATCAATGGATGCTTGATGTATTGCTTGTTAAACGATTCTTCCGACATTTTATTCCCGAATTGGACTGTTATTGGGGTAAGTGAGTTAATTTTAATGTACTGTTCCTATGATGCTTTTTCTTATAAATAATCAGCCTGCGAAGTGAAACTACTGAATTGTATAAAGTCAAATAATAGAATTAATGCAAAAATAAAATTCGCGGATTGTTTATCAAAATTTTAAAAAAACGGAGCAGACGCGCGCGGCGGGGAAGCTGCGGCGATGCAAAATGCAAACAACAATCCTAAAAAGAAAACAAAAAGAAAACAAAAAGAAAACAAAAAAGAAAATAAAAAAGAAAAGAAAAAAGAAAAGAAAAAAGGAAAATAAAAAAGAAAAACAAAAGAAAAATAAAAACAAAAAGAGGGGAAAGAAGAAAAGATAATAATAAAATTAAATAATAAAATTAAAATTAATCTTCGACTTCAATCGTGTCGATTTTTTTGGGAAGGAAAACGGTCAAAACGCCGTTTGCCAGCTTCGCCGTTGCTTTTTCTTCGTCGATTTGAACGGGAATATTGACGGAGCCTTCGTATTTACGGTAAAATCTTTCGCGGCGGATGTAAATGCCTTCTTCGATGTCTGTCAGACATTCGGCGCGTACCGTTAAGAGTCTGTCCTGGATTTCAAGCGTGACATCATCTTTCGTAACGCCCGGAAGATCGGCTTTTAAAACGATATCGTTCTTGCGCTCAATTAAATCCATCAGCGGCGTCTGTCTGAACTCGCCGAAAGTGTTTTCTTTCGCATTCTTTCCGAGTGATGTGATTTTGCTGAAAATATTATTCATTGAAGATTTACTTTCAGGCTCAGCCTCTTGCTCGCATTCATTTTCTTTTGTTTGTTTTTTATAGAACGGATTCATTTCCCCTCATCCCTCCTGATTGTAAAAGCGTTTTTGTGTTATTTTTGTGTTATAAACCAAAGTGAAAACAAACAATCATATTTGATATAATCATATTTGCTTAGTTTTGATTAAAGAAGAGTTTGAAATATATTAATCTATTTCAAAACATGCTTCAAATTGTCGCTCCCATTATTATCTCAATGATTTATCTCAATTATTCAGTTCAATTATTCATTTAAATTATTCATCTCAATTATTGATCTCAATTATTGATTTCATTTATTTTCACTTTCGATCATTAAAGATACCAAATCCGGCGCGTAAACTTTCCCGAGACTGCCTTCAATAACTGCATCTTCATCGAAAACGGAAACGTTGTCCGCATTGTTTTCCCGCGTATCGTATAAAGCAAAAGGAATCGGGTCGCTCGTGTGCGTCTTTAAAGCAACAGGCGTCGGATGGTCAGGCATCAAAAGGATTTGGCACGGCTCATCCAAAGATTTGGCGTATTCCAAAAGCGGCGCGACGATTTTTGAATCAAGATCGAGAACGGCCTGCATTTTCTTTTTGTAATCACCGATGTGACCGCATTCGTCCGGCGCTTCAATATGGACAAAAACAAAATCTTTTGTTTTGAGCGCTTCGATTGCCGCATCTGCTTTTCCCTTGTAATTCGTGTCCAGAAATCCGGTCGCGCCTTCAACTTCAATAACATCCAAACCGGCGCAGATGCCGATTCCTTTGAGAAGGTCAACGGCTGAAATGACGGCGCCCGTTTTATGATGGAGTTTTTCAAATGATTCGAATTTCGGCGCGTTTCCTTGCCCCCAAAACCAAATGCAATTGGCCGGAAGTTTTCCAACGGATGCGCGCTTTTTGTTGACGGGATGGTCTTTTAAAACATTATATGAAGCCGCCATCATATCCAAATAAGTTTGAGCCGCTTTGGTGTTTTCGACGTCTTTTTCATTTTCGGAATCGTCTGCGCATCTTGCATCGGCTTTCGGGAAATAATCAGACGCTTTTTTTCCGGTGATGTCATGCGGCGGCGTGAATGTCAGTCCTTTGCCGTAATTTTCCTGCGCGACAAGCAAGTGACGGTAACTGATTCCGGGATAAAACTTGAATCGGTCGGTTCCGAGTTCTTTGTCGACGGCTTTGATGAGTTCTTCGGCTTCTTCGGATGAAATGTGTCCGCCGCTGTAATCGACGATATATGCGTCGGCAAGCGCAGGACCGTCAGCGCCGACCGTTCCGTCAGCGTTTCCGATCGTAATCAGATTCGTTCGAAAAGCCAAGTCGTTGCCCTGAAGCGAAACGCCCATGCTGAGCGCTTCAAGCGGCGAGCGGCCGGTGTAATAAACGGCAGGATCGTAGCCGAAAATGGACATGTTGGCAACATCGCTGCCGGGAGGATAGCCTTCGGGAACCGTGACCGCAAGACCTGTTCTGCCGTGTTTTGCGAGATAATCGATGCTTGGTTTTGAGACCGCCTGCAAAATTGTTTTTCCGTCCAGTTCAGGAATCGGAAGATCAGCCATACCGTCTCCGATAATAACAATATATTTCATGAAAAGAGTGATGCCTTTATTCTTATTTTAAATCTCTCATTCCGATTTCTGTTGTTTTTAAGATTGATTTGGTTTTTTGAGAATGATTGATTATTAAACCGGATCCTCAATTTTGAAAAAATGATTAAAAACAAATCTGCGTTTTGAAAAAAATTAAAATTTGTGCGGTTCGCGCGCGGCGGCAGCCGCAAAAATCGCGTAAGCGATTTTTCAATAAACACCTCCCTCCCGCTGCAAACACACACCACCCTCCAACTGCAAACACACACCTCCCTCCAACTGCAAACAAACACCTCCCTCCAACTGCAAACAAACACCTCCCTCCCGCTGCAAACCGGCGAAGCCATAAAAAATAGCGAAGCGATTTTTCTGCAGAGACAGACTCCCCCCGCCCTGAAATTTTGTTCGCGGCAGCCGAAAGGCTGCCGTGAACAAAATTTATTTAAACAACTTTAAACATTGAAAAAAGAATCAAAAGTCTAAAAAAACCATAAGCAACGGAACAGAAATTTAACGGAATAGAAAATTATGAAGATCGTGATGAAATTCGGCGGAACCTCCGTCGGTGACGGGAAAAAAATACGCCATGTTGCCGAATTGGCGAAAAGCTATTATGACAAAGGAGATCAGGTTGTTTTAGTGACATCCGCTCTTGCAGGCGTTACCGACCAACTTCTGGATGTTGCGACAGCCGGTTGCGAAAACGGAAAAGTGACGGTTGTCACGGAATTCAGCACCGCGCTGAAACAGCAGCATTTTACCGCCGTCAACGAAGCGATTGATGACGAAAACGTCAAAGCCGAAGTCATCGAATTTTTAACAAGCCGCATTGACGAACTTGAAAAAGCGCTCATCGGCATCTGTTATTTGGGCGAATTAACACTTCGCTCCCGCGACAACATTTCATCTTACGGCGAACGTTTAGCCGCGCCGATCGTCTCGGGCGCACTTCGTTCCATGGGAATCGCTTCCAAAGATTACACCGGCGGTGAAGCCGGAATCATCACAACCGACGTGTTCGGCGGCGCAAAACCGCTTCCGAAATCTTATGATTTGATCAGCAAAAAATTGACGCCGGGACTCAAAAATTCAATTCAAGTCGTAACCGGCTTTATCGGCGAAAATGAAGAAGGAACGATTACAACACTCGGCCGCAGCGGGTCAGATTATACGGCATCCATTGTCGGCGTCGGCATCAAGGCGGATGAAATCTGGCTTTGGAAAGAAGTCGACGGCATCATGACCGCAAACCCGAAAATCGTCCCGAACGCGCGTACCATTCACTTTATTTCATATCAGGAAGCAATGGAACTCTCCTCTCTCGGCGCAGAAGTCCTGCACCCGAGAGCGATTGAGCCGTCCATGATGCACAATATTCCCGTTCGCGTGAAAAGCACATTCAAGCCCGACTTTGACGGAACGCTTGTCGTGACCGAAAACACGAAATCCAAAAATGTTGTCAAAGCCGTCAGCATGATCAAAAAAGTGTCTTTGATCAACGTTTCAAGTCCCGAAATGGTGGATTCCGTCGGAAAACTCGCGGTCATCTTTTCGATTCTTGCAGAAAAAAAAGTCGGCGTCCGCTTAATCAGTCAAGGCTCCGAATCCAGCATTTCATTTATTGTCAACGACGCTGACCGCGTCAAAACAGTCAAAGCGCTGAAAGCCGAACTCGGCGACGCGTATACGGTGGACTACCGCTCGGATGTGTCCGTTGTCGCCGTCGTCGGCGCCGGAATGGCAGGCACGCCCGGTGTCGCAAAGCGTGTGTTTACGGCGCTCGGCAAAGAAAACATCAGCATTATCATGATCAGCCAAGGCTCTTCCGAATACAATATTTCTTGTGTCGTCAGCAGCGCCGAAGTCAATAAAGCCGTTGCCGCTCTGCACGGCGAATTTGAACTGGACAAAATCGAAAACGGAAAAGAAAGTAAAAAATAATCCATTGATTAACATCCATCATTATCATATTCATCAAACCATATCAATTATCAAATTATTATGAGGCTTATTTATGACGGGAAAAGAACAATCCACTTACGCGACTTCCGGTGTTGATATTCATCAGGAAGAAGATACGATCAAATCTTTGACAAAAACAATGACTTTCAAAAGAGAAGGTTTCGGCGCGCCGCTTACAGAAATCGGTCATTATGCCGGTTTAATGGATTTCGGCGAATTCGCAATCGCGATGACAACCGACGGCGTCGGCTCAAAAGTTTTGATTGCAAACGAAATGGGGAAATGGGATACGATCGGCATTGACTGTGTTGCGATGAATGTCAATGATTTGCTTGCAATCGGCGCAGAACCGATTGGTTTTGTGGATTATCTCGCGCTTGAAAAACACAGACCCGGATTTGCCGCGGAAGTCGGAATCGGTCTTGCAAAAGGCGCTGAAATTTCAAAAATGTCGATTGTCGGCGGCGAAACCGCAACGCTTCCCGACATCATCAAAGGATTTGACCTTGCCGGAACCTGTATCGGCGCCGTCAAAAAAGAAGATGTATTGACGGGCGAAAAAATCAAAGTCGGCGACGTGATTATCGGTTTGAAAAGCAGCGGCATTCACAGCAACGGTTATTCTTTGGTCCGCAAAATCATCAAAGAGTCCGCTTACGATTATCAGGATTACTGCCCGTACGACCCGAAGAAAACGATCGGCGACGAACTTTTGATCCCGACGAGAATTTACATGGAAGTTTTAGACGTTCTCAAACAGCATGAAGTTCACGGCCTCGCGCACATTACCGGCAGCGGTCTTTTGAAATTGAGGCGCATTACAAATCTCGGTTTTGACTTCGATGACCCGATTGAACCGCAGGAAATCTTCAAATTCCTTCAGGAACAGGGCAATGTCACCGATCTTGAAATGTACAAGACGTTCAACATGGGAATGGGCTTTATCATCATCGTTCCCGAAGAAGTCGCGCCTTACGTCATGGGCATGACCGGCGGAAAGCGTGTCGGAACGATTGTCGAGTCCGGCATCAAAGTCAAAGATTTGGTGATTGAGTAATCTCAATCCTCTTCTTTCTTTTTTTATATATTTTCAGTCAAAATCAATTTTGGAGTTTTTATGGTTTGTATTAAAAATCTGGAAATCATCATTATCGGCAGCGAAATGACGCTTTCGGAATGTGAAGAATTGATTTTGGAAAAATCGGATGAGGTTTGGTTTGTTCCGGGCGGTTATGAATTGCTCGGAATTTTATTGAAAGGGTCAAGACCGTTTCCTGTCGGAATTACGGGTGAAAATTTGTATTTCCAATACGTTAAACCGTGTTTCGGGATATTTGCGCTGCATTTGGAAAATTGTAAGGAAATTGAAGCGTTAAAAGATGATTTTTTGAAAAACGGATTTGAAAAAGTGAAGTAATTATAATGAAAAATTTGAATTATTATAATTTGAAATAAAAACTTGTTTGCAAAGAAGAGAATAATCAGATAAAATTTGTTTAGATTTAATTAATTCGGGGGTGACATTCGAAGGATTTTTCAATTTGGAATTAATTCGGTCTAATGTTTGGTCAATTTCTTCACAAATCCATGCCATATTATGGATAGAGCGGTGTAAATGCAATAGATTAATCATCTTCAATCCTTTAGGATCGTCCGAAGAAATAGTCCCATATTCATTTCGATAGAAATAATTATTGAGATCAACCGTGGATGGATCATAAAATAACTCATTAACAATTGAAGAACATGTACCATCTCCATCATATTGATGAAGCTTTGCACCATTACATTTTTTACACGAGTACATTAAATTAGCATACTCATATTTCAATTCGGGCCTAACATCTTTAAAAATTTTTTCAGGGATATAGTGGTCGATTTCAAATGGTGTGGTAATTGCTGTATCAAGTAAATTGCAATATGCACAACGATGATGAAAATCTTCTTTAAGGTAAGAGCGATAACTTGTATAATCTACAAAATTTTTAGAACATGTTCGACTTATTTTAAATTTCCGAAATACATATTGAGTCATTTCATTACTCCAACGATTTATTAATTTCATGAATTAACTCTAAAATCTCTTTTAATTTACCAGAGTCAACCGCTTTATCAATATGACTTTGATGCAACGGAACAAAATTATCTAAACTTGTTTCAACTTTTATTAATTCGTCAACTATTTCTTGAGAATTATCAGAAGCCATTATTTCTTTAATATGCTCCAAATTCGACTCCAAACTTTCACGCTGGTTAACATATCGCTCCATATTACGAAAAATATTAGCTGTTTTCTCAACTGAGTATTCACTATTAGCATTAAAAAAATCAATTTTACGATATACTTTATCAGGATCAACAAAATCCACTTTTAAACAGTCTTCAATAATTTCAGTGAGAATAACAGTAGGAAATTCAGAGATGATAGTTTTAAGACCATCATAAATATCTGTACCTTTTGCACTGCCTGATTTAGCAATAAGCTTGTAGTCAATAATTAAACCATGAATGAGGTTTTCTTTAACATCATTAATAACTTCCCCAATAGCTTGATGAACAATCAAATTGCCGTCATCATTCAAGTCATAAGATTTAAAGTCAATTTTTTGCTCATTCAGGGATGGCAGATGCTGAAGATTTGATTTGATTGTCTTTCTTATTTTTCTTAATTGATCTTCTTCTTCGTCGATTAACCCAATGGTGTACAAAACATGACCCCCTCAAAGTGGAAGTTTAATTTCTATTGAAAAACCATCATCTATGTTTAAACAATGAATTTCACCATTATTTCTTTTAACAACTTCTTTACAAATCCAAAGCCCCAACCCGGTACTACTTTCATTGGGTTTCGATGTAACACCTGCTTCAAAAATGATATTAGGATTGTTTTTGAAGACTGCATTTAAAGGAGAACCATTATTCTTTAATTGTATTACGATGAAAGAAGACTGAATATTAAAACTAATCGAAATTTTTTTGATGCCAGAACTTGCACTTTCTAAGAACCATGCTGAATTCAAGAAGAAATTATTAAAAAGAAGATATAAATCAACTTCGGAGATTGGAATAATAGAATCAACATCTTGTAAAGGAGTATATTCAAATGTTATTGCTTTTTTTGCCATTAAAGGCTTCCAAGAATCAAGGATTTTGTTAACAAAGTCATCCAAATGTACATCCTTCTTCTCAAAATTTTCTTTCTCTACTGCATCCATAATAATTCCAATCCAACTACCCAATAATTGATTCATTTTTTCAGTTGTTTCTAAATCAACATAAGGATTGAAATCTTCATCACCTGTAAACTCATTATAATCAAGAATATAATCAATCGAAGCCTTTAATTGACTGTCCATCGTTGTAAATTCTGTTTGTATTCTACGAATTTCATGTGCAAAAGTGTTAGTTATAATTCCCGAAGAGCTGAACGCCATTAAAATTTGGAGGGTCTTTTCAAACTCTTGAGATTTTGTATATAATTGATAAACTGCATCCTCATATTCTGCATTACTATATTCTTGATTACCAGTATCATCCTCAGAATTATTTCCACCCGAATTTGAAGTAGTTTTCTTAGACTTTTTTTTCTCTTTTTTCTTAACAACAGAATCAACGACAGTACCCGTGGTGTCGAAAGATTTCTTAATTTCATTTTTCCATTCAGCAAACTCTCTGAAAATATATTGCCTGTCGGATTCAAATATTTCCACTAATTTTTGAAGAATATCGATAAAAATATAATAATATTCATTTAAAGTCAATCCTTCTCGATTAGCCATGTCCTCTAAAACACTGTTTTCGATTCGACTAATTTTAACACTGCCGATCAATTGATTAGGACTGACTCTCCACATACCACTATCATGCGAAGCAGCCGCAGGACTTTTAATTACACGTTCTCCCAAACTCAACCAATCATATAAAGCCCCATCATCACCATAAGGACGGACTTTAAAATTATCTCGATATAATTTAATTCCAGAAAAATTTTCTAAAAGGTTTTTGCGCCCTCTTACGTTAATATCATTAACAATCTCAACAGTACTTTTAGCATTTTTCAAAAAATAGAAATCAAGTTCAAAACTTCCAATTTGTTGAATTTTTTCAAGCTCGTCCCCTAAGAAATCTGTAACTATTAAAGAATTATTAATTATCCCATGATAATCATCTTTATAAAAAGAAGGAGATTGAAATGCTTTCCTTGCCCAAAAATCTTCTAAAGGAAATGAATGAATGGAATTATTAATTTTTAATTCAATATTGTTTAATTTTGTATTAATTTCATTTCGATACATTGAAAAGAAAATTGATTTATCCCCATCATATTTCGCCTGAATGCGATAATCAAATAAAGACTCGACAATACTCAAATCTTTGCTAGTATAATTAAACTCTTTAAAATAATTATTAACAACATACACATTAAATGAGTCAATTGAACCCAAAGGATTCAAACTTTTCAAATTAGTATTGACCTTATTAAACAAACGATTACTCCAAGATTCTCGGGTCGGAGAAAGAATAAAAATCGAACCAGTATCCCAACATTCATTTTCAACATATGAAAAATCATCGCCAATTAATTCTTTTAATTTATCAATTAAAGCAATGTCCATTTTTTCCAAATTTGCTTCTACCTGACTTAATAATTGCACATTTGCAAACTGATTCCAATCTATATCCCAGTAATAAAAGTCATCAAGTTCATTTTTAGTATAAAGTTTGGTAATAACAGAAAGTTTATCTAAAGCAAACCTTCCAATTCCCTTGGCACCTGTTTTTATTCGACCATTTGGACTATAGATATTAAATTCCTTATCACTTGTCCCGATACTCATCCAAGTATCTGAAAGTGTAGAATAGGTCATACCATGACCGTTATCTGCAAGAATGATCACATTTTTAGAGAAAAAAATTGATTCGATTAAAGAGCTATCTTCTCTTGATAAATCAGCTTTTTTAGAAAAGATGTCTCCATTTTTATCATAAAATTTAAAGAGAGAATTGCGTTCATCTTCTGAGAAATGAGAGTAAAGCTGGGAAACATTAATTTTTGAAGGAACAGAAGGAAAAGGCATTAAAAACTTAATAAAAACGCAACTTGCATCTGCATCATAAGAATTTTTTACTAACTCGATAATTGCACCATCGACATCAGCAATGCTTTCACGACCAATTAATCGAGCTGCTTTCGCACTTACTTGGAAGCTAATTTTACTCATACAATTTCCTCAAAGTAATAATTCGCAATGTCTTTACTTGTAATTCTTTTAGAATTACCACTTGCATTAATACCAATTTTAGAGACATAATCTTCGAAGTCAGAGGTTTTTAAAATCTTTTCTGCATCATTCAATGAATAATCACTAATGGATTCAATATAGATACCGGAATAAGGAATGCACTCTTGGCTAAGATGATAAACTTGAACTTCATTTGTTACTAATGTCGACAATAATAATTTTTCTGAATTCATATATTCTAAAGCTTGTGTGCGTCCATATTCAAACCATGAAACACTGGAGTCAGATTTTCGTTGATCCAATTTATCTTTGTTGTTTAACAAGTATTGATATGCCATTGGATAAAAATCTTTCAAAGTTGTTTCGTCGATTTTGATTAGTTTATTGTTTTTATACTAATATGGAAAAATAATACGTTCTGCTTTAGAAAAACGTAAAGACTTAGGACTTGCAGTAGCTCTTGTAATTGATTTTTCAATCAAAGATTCATCTTTCAAAATAAGATAATCCGTCTCTTCTTTATACTCATCTATCACGAATACTTTATTTAAAAGGGTTGCAACTGTATTTGCAACTTTAAAATATTCACCGAATCTGTTTTTGCCATCAGTGTCAGATTCAATAGACTTCGAAAAAATCCATTTCCCATTTAAATTTCCTTTATATATCTTAAATTTATTATTTGACAGGATATCAAAATATTGTATATATTCGGAAGAATATCCCTTATCAACAACAATGATTGCCGAGGATGTAATTGTTTTATTAAACTGTTTTGAAGAAGTATAATCGTGAATCGATTTCAAATTTGGCAACATATATTCTCTTAAATTATCACCAAAAACATTTTTAAAGATGCTATTTGGAATTATATAGACAAGTTTACCGTTGTTAGACAACGACTTAATACCAGCCTCGATAAAGGCATAACAATAATCAAATTTCCCCTTTTTACAAGTGACAAAATGTTCTTTTAAAGAAGAACGGATATTTTCATCTAACTCCCGATACATAATATAGGGAGGATTACCAATAACAAAATCAAAATTTATGAGATTTGAAGATAATTCTTCGGATAATAAAGAATCATCATTAACGAGATTCCAATTTATATGTTTTAAATCATACGAACGGGCAACTTTGTTTAAATTAATTAAACATTTTTTGTATTGCACCTTATCAATTTCAACTCCACAAATGTTAGATTCTAATCCTTCTTTGATTTCTTCAATTGTTTTATTGCAAAACATAGAGTCTTCAATATATCTTTTAATAACAGGAACAAGAATATTACCGTCCCCGCATGAATTCTCCAATACTCTCTTATTAAACAAGTCATGAGAATAGCCAGCTAAATCAAGCATTTTTTCTGCAATATGATTAGGTGTAAATACTTGGCACTTGGGTTTCTCGTTCATACTATTGGACCTAGAATTGTAAATATCTGTATAAGATATTGAGAGAATCTCACAATCAGGATAAATAATGTATAATAATATTTAAAATCATGTTGCTAAGAAAGATTAGAGAAAGGAAAAATAAACAAAATATGAACATCAAATTAAAAGCTCAGAAAAATTCAAAAAAGGAAAATAATATTCATCCGAAAAATTCGGACGAATAAAAATAATATTTAAAATTTATTTAAAAACCGTTTACTGTTTTGTAAATGTTCCTGAAATGTTCAAAAGACCGGATCCGAGTGTAACGCGGAGTTTCTTGTCTTCGAATGCGGCAGAGCCGATTTTGGCACCTTGGAAATAGAATGCATAATTGTCGCCGTCTTCGACCCAGTCGCCTTTCAATTCAACGACGCCCATCGATGCGACGTAAGTGCCGTCTTTGTTGATGGTGATTGTTGCGCTTGAATCGTCACTTTTCCATGTGCCTGTAATGCTGTTTCCGAGACATCCGGAGAACATGCAGGCTGCTAAAATAAGAACTAAAGCTGATGCAATTAAGGTTTTCTTGATAATAGTATCCCCTCAAATATTTTTTGAATATAGAAGCCGAATGAACGAAATATTCGGTGGATATTAAAAATACTCAACAGTATAAAAACATATTCATTAATATATACGCTTGCAGATCACTGTTTTACAAAATTTTCGGAAACACTGAGCAAACCGGAACCGAATTCAACGTGAAGCTTGTTTCCTTCAAACTCGGCTGTGCCGACACGAATTCCGTCATAATATAAAGCATAGACATCGCCTGATTTTTCCCATTCGCCCGACGTTTTGAATAAACCGATTTCGACTTGGTAAGTCTTAGCCGAGTCAAAAATAATGATTGTTTCCGTTTCAGTGCCGGACCAGGAACCGATGATCGGATCGCTTAAACAGCCGGAAAACAGGCAAGCAGCGATTAAAAGAACTGTGAAAAACGTTGTCGGTTTTTTGTAAAAAATCATTTAAATTCTCTCATTTGTTTTATAAAATATTTTCATTTATTATTGAATAGAATATGAAAGAATTTTATAAAAATATTTGTTATCGTTTTTAGAATTTCAACTGATTTTGATTTTGGTTTTGTTTTTGTTTTTGTTTTATTTTTGTTTTTTCAACATTGAAACCTAAACATCCAATGTTCAAAGTCGGTGAACCCGAACGCCCGATAAAACCCTTATCTTAAATTTTTAGACTTTATTAAAAGAAAGGCGTTCCGTTTTTGAATATTTTGATGAAAAACGATGTTTCAATTCTTTTTCAAATCTGATTGAAAAGGCAAATTACCGCCCCCGCAAGTTGAAATTCCCGTAGCATAGCGTTGGGAATTGAGACTTGGCGGATTCTTCCCATACAAAACGAAAAATAAAAAACCGCTGAATTTACGAGTTTGCTTTTCTGTTTCAGCTTGTTCCTTATTGCAACTGTCTTTTACTGCCGCCTGAGCCTGCTGAGCCTGCTCGTCTGCAACTGTCTTTACTGTTGCCGCTGCCAATCAGGTTTGCGCTGCTGCTTGCACCTGCTCATTTTATCGTAATCTGTTGGCATTAAATTTTGCTCGCGGCCGACCTTCCTCCGATCTCTCAAAAAATTCGAACTGTCGTTTTTAAAAATGTAAATATAACTGGAATCATCGTTTTTAAAATTAAAAAAGAACCGCCGTTTTGCGGCAAATTCCTTTTTCAAATTTCTCTGTCAAGAGCTGTTGACTGTTTTTTATAATATTTGTACAGCTCTTTTGCCCACGAACGTGTGCTGTCTTCGGTGCTGACGATGATTTTGTTGTCGTAAACGCCGTCTGTGTTGAAGAAATAAATGTATGTGAAAACATCCGTCAGCGTCATGGACGGGCCGATTGCATTACCTTTATCGTTCAATATCATAAACGTGACATTTTCTTTTTGAATAATTTCTTTCAGGCGTATTTCATGATCTTCTACAAATCTTTCATAAACCTTGGGCGTCGCGATAATTGTCATTTCCTTGCCGGATTCGGCCATCTCAAACTACATTTCAGTGTAAATCGGATGATAAACGGAAAGAAGACACATCGCATACTTTGATTTTTTGAAGTTGTCGCTGAACTCCGCCGGAACATCAAACATGTATTCACTGATATCGTATTCCAAAAGCTTGTAGTTGCCGATTTCACGAACACGCTCCATCAAATCACCCGGAATAACTGAAAGGTTTCGGCTGAACCAGTAACGATGGTCTTTTTCAAGAGTTTCAATCGTTTCAAAAAGCGGATACATATTTTTAACAAGAATATGACCGATATTTGTTAACTCATAAACACCGTCCTTCAATACGATAAGTTCTTCATCTCTCAGCGTTTTTAACTGAGGTGCCAACGAATGCGCAGTCATATTCATTTTTTGAGTGAACTCATCGATCGTATGCCCTTTTTTGCCGAGAAGCAAAAGAATCATCCGTCTTTTTTCCGAAAGACAGACAATATCACTTAAAGTTAATGTAACAGGTGGTTTGTTCAAAGTCGGACCCCCAAATATGACTTAAAATAATTGTTACTAAATATATCATTAAATCAATCATAATATTGAATTATAATATTGAATTAAATCTGATATTGATGCAATCCTCCATGATTTATTGCATCAATCGGTCAATTTCGTTTTTACATTTACAATATTTCTTATTTTCAAATCAATTCGACATTCAATTGATCTATTAATTGTTCATCATCAATTGTTATGGATTTTGTTGATATTTGTCACTCTTTGAAATATCAATATACAATCAAATTTTAAATGAACAATCTTGATTTGTCAAAATGGTCGCAAACCTCAAATCTGCAAACACCCCCATGTTTGCGGTCTGTGGTTTTTGCCCCAGATTATTCAAGCAACGTAAAATTTTGATTCTAATTTTAGATGCTGTTTTAACTATATAAATCTAAAGCTTTATTAACAGGAAGATATTATGCATTGCTTGCCTAAAGAAATTCATAAAATTAAATAACGGAATTGTTGTTTTCGGCAATAAAATGATATCTCGGCAAAATTTATTCATTTTGAGGAAAATTTGCAAAAATTAAACAAATTTGCAGAAAATCGAGATAAAAAGGAGTAAAAGTTCTGATTTTTCTTCAAAAACATACCAAAAAATCATGAAAAACTCTGATGAAAAATTGCATCAAAAATTTATTTGCGATGAATCAGAATAATTCCCTTTCAAAATAATTCATGTCCGAATATTTTGACAGATCCGACTGAATTCATTTAATCTCTAAAATTTGTTTACAATTTCCGTTTCTTTCGGATTTTGTCATCATGAACTATTTTTCTAACCCTTTTGTAATTTACTTTCAAATCGTTTTTTTCAAGGATTGTCATATTTTTCGTCACTTTCGAGAAAGTGTCAAACGGTTATGCTATATACGATTTTATCCATTTATACGCCGCGGATAATTTCCGAACGGATAATCAATTAACCGGTCGGAATTATAAAAAATAAAGCTTGTGATTTTTCAACCACGTTGAATTATTACACACAAGAATATGGGGGTATTTTCGAGAGAACGATTCTCTTGAACTTTATTTTTTAATTTCGCACCCGATTTTGTATGCGATGTAAAAAACATGCGTGCAAAATATACGGAGGTTTAAAGACAAACAGAAATGATTGGATGAGCGGAGGCTGTAAGCGACAGCTGATTTATCAGGTAACAGATTTACTTCTTCCGACATCGTTTCAATACTTATCCGATTTTATGGAATCAATCATAAATTGAATTCCGTTTCAAAATTTTTGAACACATATTTCATGAAATATGTTTCAAATAAACATTTGAAACGATTATTCGGTTTGAATGATTCTGTTTTATGAGGTGTTTGTCAGACATTGTTGTAATTATTAGGAACCAGAAAGGTGGTTTTGTGGACAGTGATTGTACATTACAAAGATCAATTGATTGGAAACAAGGTCTTGCAATTGCGCTCGGTGTGCCTTTATTGATTTTACCGTCAATAGGTACCTTTGCGGTTACTCTTTGGGCTTTTGCTATTGTAGCATGGGGTCTTTCAGTATTGCAGGGCTTTATTCAGAACTTGGCTTACGGTGAAATGGCAACAACATTTGCCAATGCATCAGGTTTGCCGGGTTTTGCACAGACAGTGTTCGGCGCAGGAACTAAAATGGGTAAATTTATCGGCGGATTCAGTGCCTGGAGTTATTGGTTTGCATGGAACCCCGTGCTTGCAATTTACTCTATCTTAATCGGCGATTATCTCAGCGGTATTGTGCCGACTTTTATCCCTGCGTTTGCAAGTATTTCACCCGTCGTTCTTTCGATCGGTGCCGGAATTCTCATATTCGCCGCACTTATTTTAATTAATGCCAGAGGCGTTTCAAGCGGCGCGACAGTCGGTTACATTTTAGCCGTCTTCTCATTAATTCCGCTTTTCGTGATTACAATTGCTCCGTTCTTTACGGGCGACTTCCATGTGGAAAATATCACGGGAGCATGGTTCCCGACCGATTGGGACTGGGGTCTTTCACATATCTTAGTCTTCCTCGGTATCATGGCGACTGCTCAATGGAGTGCTTGTGCTTGGGAAACGGCAGCTATTTACGGCCCCGAATATAAGAACCCGAAATCAGATGTTCCGAAAGCGCTTTTCGCCTGCGGTTTGATCTGTTTGTTCTCTTTCGTTTTTGTTCAGGCATCCGTTACAGGAACGCTCGGCATTTCCGGAATCGAAGAAGCACGTGTCTCTCCGCTTCTCCCGATGGCAACTCAGGTATTTGGAGAATGGGGCGCATTAATTGCAATCGTCATGCTTGTGGCTGCAATGGTTTTGATTATTCAGACTGCCTTTAACGGCTCTGCAAGATCAATGCACTCCATGGCTGTGGAAGGAAACCTTCCCTCCTATCTGGCAAAAGTGAACTCCAAAGGAACACCAATGAGAGCAATGGTTATCATTGCGCTTTTCAACGTTTTCTTGATTTTGGCTTTCTCATTCTTAAACGAATCCGGCGGACCCGCAGCTATTTTGTCTGCATCTGCACTCGGTTATGTGTTTGCAAACGGTATCAGTTTACTTGCATACTACAAAGCAGCAACAGATCCGAAGTTCAAGGACTTGGAAAGACCGTTTAAGGCGCCCAAAGGCTGGAAATATGTCGCATTGATTTTCGCTTTCGTTAACCTCGTCTTGTACTTGGTAGGTATTGTTTATCTCAACGCAACGGATCCTGCGATCGGTATTGCTCCGACACTTCTCGGCTTCGTCGTGCTGGCATTATTCATACCTCTTTGGTGGTGGGCACAGAAAGAACAAAACCGTCTGTGTGATACAAAGTCAGACAGTTGAATTGATTGCAACGATTAACTTTAATGGAATTTGAAAAACTCGCAAAAGTTCGCTTTTGCCGATTTTCATTTTCCTTATTTATTATTTTCGAAAGAACAAACTTAATTTATCAATTCATTTGCAGTGTTCTTTCCTTCTCGGAATTTCCGACACGAATAACGGAAAAACAAAAAGGTGACCATTAGACCCTGTTTGGGGTGTCGCTAAAAGTGTGTGTGGGCGAATATATTTCAGGAGAAATATCTATGGTTGAAAATGTGGTCTCTTTAGACGAACTTAGATCAAAAGAAAGAAGCCGTAAATTTAAATACGGTTATATGTGGGCGCTTTTCTGCGCCGTATTTTGGGGTATTTGGTACCTCCCAGGTACTGCAATTTGGGTTTTAAATCCTTTTGATGATATGTCTGCTGCGATTGCAGCAACACACGGCGACTCCATGTCATTGGTGATTGTAGCTGTTTTAATTACGGCGTTAAATGCTTTGACTTGCGTTATTGCATTACTTGTATGGAATGCAGTTCTCGGCAAGCATAAATTGAAAGAATTGAAGCGTACGATTCTTGACTTCAGGAAATGTTCCAAATGGTTCTTCCTCGCAGGTGCCTGCGGTATGATGGCGGTTTTTGGTTCTTACTTGGCTATGGGATTCATCGGTGCCGCTTTCTCGGCTGTTGCCGGTTTGCTGTATCCGGTCGTCGGCGCAACTGTTGCCCGTCTCTGGTACGGCGAGAAAATCTCTAAGCGTGCCGCTGCCGGTATTATTGTTATTGTTGCCGGAGGTATTTCCATCTATGCCGGCGGTCTTGTTTCTGAATTGGCGACCGGAAGTGTTCAGTGGTTCGGTTACCTCGGCGGTTTGATGGCTGCCCTCTGTTGGGGTCTTGAAGGTGCTGTTGCCGGAAAAGGTCTTGACTTGGCTGAACCCGACTCTGCGCTTACGATTCGTTTCATTGCTGAAGCCGGTTACTGGTGGATCATTGTGATTCCGGTTCTTTCACTCCTCGGTTTCCCGTTGATTACTTACGCGCTTCAGATCTTTGACCCGTTGGTCCTTGTCGTTTTGATGTTTGCAGGTATCACTTTCGGTTTCTGTTATGTGACTTGGTACAAATCATTCCCGCTTATCGGTGTCGGTCGCGGCCAGGGTATCGGAAACTTGTACGGTCTTTGTGCCGTTGTCTTCGTTTTCCTGTTCTTCGGAACATCCCCCGGCTGGGCAATCATCATCGGTGGCGTCCTTTGTGTTATCGGCAGTATGCTGATGTTTACTGAAAGCACGGACGGTATGTCCAGCTTGAGAGGTGAATAAAATGAGCGAAAGACCTCTTAAAATCAGACTTTTGGAAATCTTCAATGACGGTCAACCTCATTGGAATTATGAAATTGTTGAAATGATTTTCAAAGAATACAATATGGGCGGCAATTACGAACGTGATTTGATCAATTTCGATATTATTGAATTGGCGTCCGGCGGAATGTTGACTGATATTGAACAGAAAGTGGATACAGAAGGCATCTATAAGAAGGATTTCTTACTGCACAAGTATGTCATCACAGACTTCGGAAAAGAAAAGGCGGTACAAGCCTGTTAATCGGAGGTGTCATAAATGGTACAAACAGAAGCAGCAATGGAAGCTTATAACGAAATGTGGGCCGGTATTGTTCCGGCGGCCGATATCACTTGGATGATTTTTATCATCATCATCGGTATCGCTGCACTTTACATGGCGCGCAGATTCGTTACCGAGTTTTAATATTCGTTTTAGTTTGTTTTAATGTTTTATTTGTCAGAACCGACTCATTAAAACTCTAAAAATTTAAAACTCCAAAAATCCAAAAACACTCAAAACCTGTCCAAACGAATCCAATTGATATTCGTTAAGACTCTGCTAAGTCGAATATCAAATCAGGGGCAAAGGAAACTTTGCTCCGCCTTTCTTTTTTTAACGCTTTTTCATATCAAAATCTTTTTATGTCAGCGTTGCCTTTCTCATTCATTCGCAAGAGTCCCGTAGTGTAGTGGTCAATCATTCCGGCCTTTGGAGCCGGTGACAACGGTTCGAATCCGTTCGGGACTACTCTTTTTTATTCTCTTCTTTTATTGTTTTTTTCGTCTTTCCGC
This sequence comes from Methanimicrococcus hongohii, assembly GCF_032594095.1. Taxonomy (NCBI): domain Archaea; kingdom Methanobacteriati; phylum Methanobacteriota; class Methanomicrobia; order Methanosarcinales; family Methanosarcinaceae; genus Methanimicrococcus; species Methanimicrococcus hongohii. The sequence continues at coordinate 1,247,427 of NZ_CP131059.1, read as the reverse complement.
CATTTTTAATCAAAAATGTATGATTCGTTTTCATTTTTTTGAAAGATGCATTTTCTTTTTTGATCATTTTTTAAATTTGTGCGGTTCGCGCGCGGCGGCGGTCTCTGCTGCCGGCAGCAGCAGCAATGCGAATCTGACTGACGGCGGAACCGGAAACACCCTCCCGCTGCAGACAAACACCACCCTCCCGCTGCAACCTGAAATTTTGTGAGGCGAAGCCGAGCAAAATTTAATGCCAACGGATTACGATAAAAATGAGCAGACGCAAGCGGCAACACAAGCTTGACTCGCAGTGGCACCGTAAAAGACAGTCGCAGATTGGCAGGCTCATCCGGGTCAGCTCGCACCTGAAAAGCAGAAGGTTTTTGATTTTTCATTCATTTTTAAATTCAACTGAAACATCGGTTTTATCTAAATTTTCAAAAACGAAACGCCTTCTTTTCTCCAAATCTAAAACATTTAAGATTCGGGTTTTATCGGGCGTTCAGGTTCACCGATTTTGGAAATCGGATGTTTGGGTTTCATTGTGAAAAAATTAAAATGTTGGTCATGTTTGAAAATCTTACACGAAAAACGGAGCAGCTCGCGCGCGGCGGCTATTTTTGTTAAAAACCGTTAACTTCAGTCTGAATTGAAGTTTAAGTAATTGATTTAATATATCGGCGGCTTTACTTTTTGTTCTCGAACGAAAAATTGATTCGCGTCACAAAAACATTTTATCAAAACGGCACGAACCCCTCGTTCCACACAAACCAAAACCCGAAACATCCCGCATTGAGGCGATTGTTTTTCGTTCGAGTTTCAATTCAATTTCATTTCAATTCAGCTGGTAGTCAAATCCATAAATTTGAGTCTTCTTTATTCGTTTATTCCATTAATCGTGAGTGTTCAAACCAATTTTGATCGAAAACTCAAACAACTTTAAATATCAAGTATCAGATATCATTTAACGTAATTTGATTAAGATTTTTTTCCGTAAATAACAGCGGACGAATGAATTTCTGTATTCGTATTTTCAGAAAATTTGTCATAATTTTTAATTTTTATCAAAAATGGATTTGGGTGTCATCGTGAGCGATCTTCCGACGGAAAAAGATTTTATTCGCGTTTTTTCTGATGTTTTTCGGCTGAAAAACAAACCGATTCTTTCCGGCTCGGAATTTGATGACTGCGCCGCTTTGCGCTTAGATTCTTTTGCTCAAAATCTGTCGGCTGAATCGCTCACGTTCAGTACGGATTCGGTTCGCGAATCAACTGATTTTCCGAGCGGAATGACGCTTTGGCAAAAAGGATGGATGGCGGCAGCGGTTAATTTAAGTGATTTGGCGGCGATGGGGTCAAAGCCGATTGCTTTTCTTTTTTCGGCAGGTCTGCCGCGCGGATTTACGCTTGAAAATGCGGAAGAACTCGCGCGCGGGATTCAGGAATGTGTTTCATTTTTCGGCGCGGAAGTGATCGGCGGCGACACCGAATTCAATGACGAATTAACAATTACGGGAACCGTCATCGGCATTACCGAAAACAAAAATCTGATTTTGCGGAAAAATGCGCGCCCCGGCGATCTTCTTTGCGCAACCGGTTTTCCCGGTTCTGCCGGCGTTGCTCTTTCCGTTTTGCTGAATGAAATAAATATTCGCGTTGAAGCCGGCGAATCGGTTTCGGATTCGACTGCGGATTCGACTGCGGATTCAACTTCGGATTCGACTGCGGTTTCGAATTCAATTTCGGATTCCGGTTTGGATTCGATTTCGGTTTCGGATTCCTTTTTGAAAAATTTGACCGAGCCGTTTCCGCGCATTTTCGAAGGCATGATGCTTGCAAAAAGCGGCGCCGTCAATTCAATGATTGACACAAGCGACGGCTTGGCATCATCCGTTTACGAATTATCGGCACTTTCGGGTGTCTTCTTTGAAATTGATGAACAAAGTCTTCCGCAAGACGGCGAGGCTTTGGAAATCCTTTCAAATCATTTGAAAAACAATCAATACAAACAAAACGATCAAAACGAAACAAATTTTACTGACGAACAAATTGCAGCACAAGCGCGTGATTTGTTGATTCATGAGGCGCTTTATACGGGCGGCGATTATGAATTGCTGTTTACGATTCCTGCAGGCAAGCTTTCTCTTGTTGAGGAATTGTTCAAAAAATTCAATGAAAACGCAATATCAGATGCAATATCAGATACAGCATCGCGTTTTGAAGGTCTTTCTTCGACCGGCAAATCCGGCAGATATCCCTGCAAGTTCACGGTTATCGGAAAGGCAATCGCCGAAAAAGAAAACGTCATTGTCAGACAAGCGGGTTTAAATTCACAAAGGCAACCTTTGCTGAAAATAGGTTATGATTCATTCAAAAAATATATATGAGATGAGAATATGGATTCGTTCATCTGTTTTTACTTCATAGTAAAAATTTAAAGGGTTTACATTTCGAAATTTAATAAATTAAGGAATATAGAAAATTTTGAAAAATTGATAAAAATAAAGGTACAAATTATGAAAGGCTTATTAAAATACGCGGTCGTTCTACTGATTCTGCTTTCTATGGCAGGTATGGCGAGCGCAACAATTTCTGTATCGGATGATGGTGGTACTGGTGATACTTCATCATACTCAATTGAAATTAGTTGGAATGATGATAACCCAACTCCGTCCGGATATCTCTTAGTTATTACAGGTCCTGATGGTGCAACTACTGAAGTTTATAATAACTCGGCCAGTTCTCCGTACACTTTCAGTAGCACAACTCTTACCGCAGGTAATTATTTGGCTACTGTTTCAAATGATAGTGATTCTACAGATTTTGGGACAACATCATTTAGTGTTGCAGCTCCAGCTGCTGTGCTGGCTCAACCTTCGATTACAAACTTTAAATCAACATCTGATTCAACCGGCACTCAATTTAATGTAACATGGGACTGGACTCAAGTCAATGATGAAACACTTCAGATTAACTCTAAAGGAACTTGGACTGATGTCACAGGAAATACTGCAATGGTTGGCGGCAATGTTTCTGAAGATACTGTTATCTTAATCAGAGCAACGAATGGTACATCTCCCAATATTCTTTACAGCGACTTTGTTCCTGTAGCTACTTTTGAATACGTTAACATTACTGAAGTAAACACCACAAATTCAATTACTTGGACCTTATCCAATTGGACCAATTACATCAATTATACTGTTAATAATTCCACAACGACTGTTTCTTCCGGCGATACTGTTACAGGCAATACAATTACTGTTAACAGTTTAACAGCAGGTGAAACATATACTCTTGAAGTTCGCGGAACAGATGGTACTAATTACAGTTTGTTCAACACGAATACAGTTACTTTAGCCGCAGCAAATCTTTTTGATGTAACTGAAATGGAAGACTTTTTAAATTCTGACGGTACAGTAAAAACGCTTGATGATATTGAAAAAGGCACGACTTTTAAATTAAAAGCTGTCACAACAAGCGCTGTTTCTTTTTCATGGGTGTTGAATTACACAGATGATACGACCAACAATCCGATTGAAACAAAGAATAATGTTACAAGTGCAACCGAGGATACTTTTGAATGGAAGCCTGACACAACAGGAAATTACACATTAGAATTGACTATTGACGACGGCACAAACCCTACTCAAACGTTAACATGGACTCTCAAAGTTATTCCCAGCACAACGGGTGACCGTATTTGGGATGAATCTGATCCCGATAAATCTCTTGGTGATACATATAACTGGACTGCTCGCAGTTTCTCCGGCTTCTATTATGATTTGGACACCGGTCAAGGCAGCGAATTCATGAAAATTGAAAATATTGGTCGTACAATTGCTAAAGGAGATATCTATTACGAAACAACAACTTCTGATGTTGATTTTGAATATGACGGCTGGGACTCTTACCAGATTGTCGGTTTCATGGGTGACAAATATTATGCAGGCTCAGGTTCTGACAGTTTGATGAAGAACGGCAATTTGTCTAAAGTTTTAATCGACAATGATGACAGTGAAAACTACCGTGTCGGTCAATACATTGCACTTGAAGAAGGATATTCCGTCAGAATTGATCAAATCGATGTCAACGGTAATGCCGCTTTACTTGTTGTTGAAAAAGACGGCAAGGAATTAAACAGCAGTGTTGTCAATATCAACAACAATGCAACATTTACTTATGAGAAAAACATCAGCGGTACAAAAGTTCCGTTTATCATGATTCATGTCAGAAGTGTTTTTATGGGTACTGAAAGCAGTCTCGTGACAATTGACGGTATTTTCCAGATTTCTGATGACTTGGTGAAACTTGAAAGCGGAACCGAAATCGACAAAATGGAAATCGACAGCGTCAACATTGATAGTTCTACGGGTAATGGTACAATTACAATGACCAACAGCGAAAGAGTCAGCTTGAGCCAAGACTCTGAAGTTACTTTGATGGGCAAAATGAAATTCATCGTCGCTGACAGCAGCACTTTAAGATTTGCTCCGACAATCGAATACACCGACCCGGGAATTTACGAGATCCGCGGTACAGTTTCCGATTTCGGTAATTCCGAATACATCGTTTATGAATGGACACCTCAAAACTTTGAAGGTTTCTATTATGACATCAATGATGATATCGCGGACTCCGAAAGTATCACAATCGAAACCGATTTGAGCTCAACACGCAGAATCGCAGACGGTGAATTGATTTACACTGCAAATACAACCGTTGTTGACTATGAATACGACGGTTGGACAAATTATGTCGTTATCGGTTTCATGGGCGAAAAGTACTACGCCGGAACAGGCGGCGGTCTCTTAAGCAACGGTAACTTGTCCAAAGTTTTGGTCGACACCGATGAAAAGAGAAATATGTACGTCAACCAATCTCTCTCTCTTGAAGAAGGCGTGTCCGTCAGAGCCAGTCAGATTGACGTCAACGGCAACCGTGCTTTGCTTGTTGTTGAAAAAGACGGTAAAGAACTTTATTCCGAAATCGTTCAATCCGGCAGCGATTTGAACTATTCCAAGAAAATCGGTTCAGGCAGCGAGAACACAACTTTTGTTAGGGTTCACGTTGATGCAGTTTTCATGGGTACTGAAAGCAGTCTTGTAACAATATCCGGTATCTTCCAAGCATCTGATGAATTGACAAAGATTGAAGAAGGAACAACCTACGGCAAAATGGAAGTGACAAGCGTCAGTTCCACGGGAATTGTTATGGAAAACGACGGTTCAATCACTTTGTCTAATGGCGATGATGTCGAATTTATGAAAGTCGGCAACAATTCCATGTACTTCAAAGTCGGTGACAGTGATGATAATACATTAAGATTCGCGCCGGTCGTCGAAAAAGAAATCGGTTCATCCGATCCGTTAGATGTCCAATTGTCCGACTCATCCGTTGTTTCAGGCGACACCGTTACAATCACAGTCCTTGACCGCGGAGTCACGATTGAAGGCGTTACCGTTACAATCAACGGATCCACCGTCGGCACAACCAACTCTTCCGGTGAAATCAACTACACGACAAGCGCTGTCGGAACTTTCAGAGTGAACGCCGAAAAATCCGGTTACACGGCAGGAAATGCCAGTTTGACTGTCGCAGAAAAACTCATCAACATGACAGTCCGCGTTTCCCCTGAAACCGTTTACTTCGGGACGGCTGCAACAATCACGGCAACCGATTCTTTGAACGGCACGGCACTCGGTGATGCCGAAGTCTTCATCAGCGGCGAAAAAGTCGGAACGACCAATTCTTCGGGTATGCTGAGTCACACATTCAACACCACAGGAAACGTGACGATTAATGTCATGAAAGATAAGTACAACAACGGAACGACCACCATCAATGTTTCTCAGGAAGTGGCTTTTGTTTACAGCAGCTTCTCCATGAGCCCGGATGAGCCGTCCGCAAAGAAAGCGATTAAACTCACTTTCACTGTGACTAACAACGGCATTAAAGACGGTTCACACGATATGTCTTTGATTCTCAGAGACAGCAGCGGAAACATTGTTGCTCAGGACAATTCCACCGTTTCTGTTGACATGGGCAAATCCAAGAACGTGAGTTTGTCCGTCAAACCGACCGAAGAAGGAACTTACACTTTGACGTTGGTTGAAACCAGCAGCGGAAACAGAACAATTGACCTGCCGTCAAGCATGTCGACCGTTACTGTCGGCGAAGCAAAATTCGGTTCAACGATTCTGTACATTATTCTTGCCTTTCTTGCAATCATTGTCATTGCAGTTATCGGATTTGTGGCATACCTTTTCGGTGTGAAAGGCGCAACCAAGGATAACTATCAGTACGTTGCTCAGGAAATCTTCGACGATGTCAAATCAAAATTCAAAAAGAAATAAGATTTGATAAAATAAAATTTAAATGACAGGTTTGGATCTTTCCAAACCTTCTCTTTCCTTTTTTGAAATATTTCTTCACTTGATTTAGATTGTTTTTAAATTGTTTTTACATCTGTTTTGATTTGATTATTAATGTTTGAAAAAATGATGCGTTGCTGTCTCGGCAATGCGCTTGTCCGGCTGCCGCGCGCAAGTCGCATAAATCTTAAAAATATTTCAAAAAAACGGGGTTCGGTTTTAAATTTTTCAAAAATGGATTAAAAAAGAGTTGAAGAAAGGAATTGTTTTTCAAATTCCTCAAAATCAATTTATTAGGACAAAAAGGAAACAAAATATATTTTTTATCCGATCTTTTTCATCGCGATTTCAATTGCTGCCGTGATACTTTCTTTGGGCATGATCGTGGTGACCGGAATCGAAACGATCTTTTCAACCGTATGGCTGACAATCGGCGCGCACACAAGCGCTTTTGCGCCGTCGCGCTCGGCGCGCGTTGCAACAATAATTGCTTCTTCAATTGAATTTGCCGAATATTCTTTCACCGTGATCAAACGGCCGCCGATTTTTCTTTTCGTTTCCGTGATCGTATCCAAAACCATACGGGCGGCAATGACGGCGATAAATTCATTCGCGTCGGGCATTTCATATTTTTTAGCCGTGTAGACAAGCTGTCTCAGCGTTTTGATATTCGGCGCCCGATTCCCCGATAAAATCTTGTAAAGCGTACTGTACGGAATGCCGGCTTCTTTTGCGAAATCCGCAGCACTCATATTCAAATCTTCTTTGATGACGCGATATAATACAATTCGAAAAGTTTCGTCCGATTCAAAAGCAGCATAAATTAAACGTTCGGATGCATTCATTTATTCATTCCCCCTGTCGTTTTCTAATCCTTATTTTCATTTTTATATTTTATCTTTTATTTTTGAATTTATTATTTTCATTCAAATTCGTTCGTTTTTTGTTTTATTTTTAATTTTTTTATTTTTATGCTTTATTTTTTTAATTTTGTTTTATTTTTAGTTTATTTTTTTGGTTTTTGTCATTTTTTCGATAATTTTCAGGCTGATAATTGTCCGTATTGGGAAACATGGTATAAAAAATTATCACAAAAGTGTCAATTTTCGATCAATTTCGGATAGTTTTTTATATGAATTTCAGGCAGATTATTATTTACGGTTTAATTTCAAACCGTACTCCATTAATTTGCCGTTCTTCCGAATTTTCGGTTAAATAATTCGGAACCAAGTGTTTCGAGGAAAAATAAAAAAATAACGCAGACATATTTCTACAGCTCGTAAGTATGTCCCCCTATTCATTCCCCTGTATTAGCCGTTTCAATTTTTTCTCGAAATACTTCCCAATGATTAAATTTTATTATTAAATTTATTTTATTATGAATTTTTAAATTCGTTTGATTGATTGAAAACTCTTTAGAATTCATGTATTGAGATCGTTTTTGAGTTACGGAGGTTTATTATGAAAAAAATAATGTTTATCACTCTCGCTGCCATTTTGGTTGCGGCCGTCGCATTTTCAGGCTGCTTGGGCGGCGACAGCGAAACAACAGATGTCGTCATCGGTTTTCAGCCGAGCACGCACCAAATGGCTTACACCACCGCCAAAGAACTCGGCTGGTGGTCCGACAATTTAACGAAGATGGACGAAGTCAACAATGTCAGCGACAAGTCTTTCCCAAGCGGCCCGTCCGAAGCAACAGCGCTTGCATCCGGCGCCATTCAAGTCGCCTACATCGGCGCAGCGCCCTTAATTCCGGCAGTTGCCCAAAACAATTCCGACTTAAAGATTGTCGCGGCCGTTCAAATTAACGGCTCAGGCCTGGTCATCCCGACAGATGCCGAATATACTGACCCGTCATACTTTGAAGGCAAGAGCATTGCCACTTTCCCGCCGGGCTCCATTCAGGACACCCTCCTCAAACGCTGGCTTACCGATAACGGCGTGAATCTTTCAAAAGTCGATATCAAAGGAATGGACTCGGGCGAAGCGCAAACCGCTTTGAAATCCGGATCCGTTGACGCTGTTTTCCTCCCGCACCCCGCGCCTTCCATTATTGTCGCGGCCGGCGACGGAAAAGTCATCCTGGACTCGGGCGAAATGTCACCCGCTCACGCCTGTTGCGTTTTGGCCGTCAGCCAGCAATTCATTGACGAATATCCCGAGGTTGTCGCAAATGTTGTTAAAATCCACGTCGACGCAACCAAATATGCAAACGAAAACCCCCAAACGGCGGCAAAATATTATGCAAACGTGACTCAGGTGTCCGAAAGTATCGTTCTTCAATCCATCAGTGACTGGGACGGCGCATGGATTTCCGATCCGCACGTCATTGAAGCGTATGTCGTCTCTTACGCCAAATCTCAGTACGAACAGGGATTGGTCCCAAGAGCATTGACATCCGAAGAACTCTTTGATATGTCATTTTATGACGCTTACGTCAACTGATTTAACCAAGTTGACACCCTCATAAAAACGGACGGATCGCCGAATTTTTTCCGGCGGTCCTGTTCCTCATTTTTATAATTTGTGCGTTCATTCGATTCCTTTTTTTCAATAATTTGATTTTTGAACATTTGATTTTTGAACGCAAAGTTATTTTAAAGTGTATCCTGTTTTCAGATTGTTATCAATCATTATCTGCTTCAAGGTGTTTTTGTGTCCGTTTCTAACTTGCCCGATGACTGTTCAAATGAAGTTGAAACAGATCCTTCTTCGGATTTTTCTTCAGATTCTTCTTCAGACTCTTCTTCAGACTCTTCTTCAAATTTTTCTGCTGATTTTTCTTCAAATTCTTCTTCAAATTCTTCTTCAAATTCTTCTGCTGATTTTTCTCCCGAATTATTGGCGCCTGCCGGCACTCTGATTTCGCTGTTGGCAGCCGTTCAAAACGGAGCGGACGCGATTTACATGGGCGCTTCCCGCTTCAGCGCGCGCGCATACGCCGGCAATTTTTCCGACTTCGAGCTTGCGGCCGGAACGGACTACGCCCACGCGTTCGGCAAAAAAGTCTACGTCACGCTGAATACGCTTTACCGTGACGACGAATTGGATGATGTCATGCTTTTGTTTGACGAACTTTATCGTCACGGCGTTGACAGCGTCATTGTTCAGGATTTGGGTTTTTTGGCAAGAGTTGCCGCATTGTACCCTGATTTTGCCGTTCACGCCAGCACGCAGATGACGATTCACAATTCTTATCACGCGGCTTTTCTTCGACGGCACGGCGTTTCCCGCGTCGTTCCCGCGCGCGAAAATTCAATTCCGGAACTGATTGAAATCAAAAAAACAGGCGTTGAAGTTGAAACTTTCGTTCACGGCGCGCTTTGTATTTGCTATTCGGGGCAGTGTTTGTTCAGCAGCCTTGTCGGCTCCCGCAGCGGCAACCGCGGCAAATGTGCTCAGCCGTGCCGTAAAAAGTACGATTTGCTCGTCGGCGGCGAATCGGTTTCAACGGACGGTCAATATCTGATCAGTCCGAAAGATCTGAACGCTTCGGAAAATATTGAAAAACTGATTCGTGCAGGCGTTGATTCTTTTAAAATCGAAGGGCGCATGAAAAAGCCCGAATATGTTGCGGGCGTCGTTTCCGTTTACCGCGATTTGATTGACAGAATTTTAAAAAAGTTTTCTTCCGATTCGGCCGAATCTTCCGGAAAATTTAAGCCGACATCTCTTGAAAAAGAAAAACTCAAAAAGCTTTTCAATCGCGATTTTACACAAGGTTATTTCCTGAAAAATCCCGGCAACGAATTGATGAGCCGAAAATTGCCGTACAATAAAGGGATTTTAATCGGAAAAATCACAAATGTTGACCGCAAAAAATCAAATATTTCGGTTCTTCTGGCGACGGAATTATCCGCCCACGATGGCATTTCTATCGGCGACATCGGCAAAAATATGAATTCAACGGAAGACCCGCGCATCGGTTTTACGGTTAAGAAAATGTTTGCCGGAAATAAAATTTGCAGCAAGGCAAAATCCGGCGAAACCGTTGAAATCCCGCTTCCGCAAACAGCATCGGGCGCGCGAAACAATCTTCCCGCAGTCGGGGATTCCGTTTACAAAACGTTTGATTTTGAACTCCAAAGGGATATTTTAAAAACGTTTCCGGCAGCAGGCAGCAATGATGAGGAAAGAGATGCTTTTATCGAACAAACCGTTTTGAACGCGTATGTCGATTCCGGCCTTGATTCCGATTCGATTTCTCCTGATGATTCTGATTCTTCCGATGATTTTGATTCGATTTCTTCTGATGATTCCGATTCGCATTCTTCCAATGATTTTGATTCTGATTCTTCCACTCGCTTTTCAAAGAATTTCCGGATTTCCGAAATGGTTGAAAAGTTATCACCTGCCGAATCTCTTCAAATTCCTGTTTCATTCAAATGCAAAATTGAGATTGGTTTTCCGATTTTTATGACAGTGTCCGATGCCGACGGCCGACAAGTGACTGTATCATCCGATTATATTGTTGAGCCGTCTCAAAAGAATCCTTTTTCAGAAACACAGGCAAAAGACATTCTTTTAAAACTCGGCGGCACAATTTATTCGGCAGAGTCCGCCGATGTTTCCGTAATCGGCGAATGTTTTGTTCCCGTCGGGGAATTCAAAAATATCAGAAATAAAGCTTTGCAGGCATTGATTAATGAAAGAATTATTGAAAAGAGAAGACAATCTGCCGCGGATCCGACTCTTAATTCCGATTCTTGTGCCGACTCTCATTCCTGTTCCCGTCTTGATTCTAAAACCAATGAAAACGCAAATGAGATCTCTGCTCCTGATTTTTATGCTCAGATTTCCGTTTGCGTTTATTCCGAAAGCGGATTGTTTGCGGCATTGGAAGCGGGTGCCGACAGAATCTATATCGGCGGCGACGTTTTCAAAGACCCGCTTACTCTAATTGAATACGGCATTTCAGCTGGCATGATTTCAGATATTTCCAAAAAATTGTCGACAGCCGATAAGGAAAAAATCTTTTTCAGAACGCCTTTTATCACAAAAGAAGAAGATTTCGAGTCATTGCACCGGATTTCTATGTGTTTGAAAGAAATCGGAATTTCCGGAATTTTGGCATCCAACGTCGGTGTTTACGAATTTATTCGCTCAAATCCGGAATTTTCGAGTTTTTTCAAAATTGCCGCGGATTCCTCGTTCAATATTTTTAATTCCGACGCCGCTCATCTTTTCTTAAAAGACGGCGTTTCTTCTGTTTTATTGTCTCCGGAATTGTCAATTTCTGAAATTAAAAAACTTATTCAGGCGGCGGTTTTGAAAGGCGATTCCCCGGCTTTCGAATGCACCGTTCACGGCAGACAAAGACTGATGGTGACCGAACACCCGCTTCTCCAATCACTTTTGAAAATAAATGAAGAGTGTGAAAAAGACAAAAATCAAAATATTTCAAAATCAAATTTCGATTCAAAATCAAATTTTAATTCCAATTCAAATCTCAATTCAAACTTAAACTCAAACTTAGATTCAAAATCAGAATCGATTTCCTTGTTCGATTATGTTTTGAAAGATTCTAAAAATTATATGTTTCCGGTTTTGGTCGATACCGTTGGCAGAAATCATGTTTTTAATTCCCGCGAGCTGAATGCTTTTGATTTGCTGAATCAGCTTCTTGATGCGGATCTTATGTTTTTCAGAATTGACGGGATCGGTCATACCGCAGAAGAAATTTCTTCATTGATTCGACATTATAAAACGGAGTTGGCAAGACTTGCGGTTTCTGCTGCTTCTGATCAAAAAAACGATTCTAAAAATGATTCTAAGAATGATTTTAAAAATGGTTCTAAAAACAGTTCCATTTCAAATGACGGATCCGAATTTACAAAAGGCAATTTCCGGAGAAGTGTCGAATGATATTGAATTTATTATGTACATTTTCAGACGTATTCTTAATGATAATCATTTCTTATATGTAATCATTCAACTTTTCTTAATAATGTCTCTTCTTCTCTTTATTTCAAGTCTCTAATATTATATTTCTATTTCAAACTAAATCTAATTTAATAAGTTCAATAAAATTTATATAAAGGAAATGTTTTTTTCGATATATAATTTCAGTTAATGCCGAATTTAAATTTCATATTCAAATTCTTCCTTAACACGTACTTAATTTGTCATTCAGTTCAATCCGATATTTCGTCGGTTTTATTTTTAAACAGTATTATCCAATTATATTTTTTGGTAAAAACAACTGGCAAATATTAAGTAAGTACTAAGGTATAGGGTTATCTAATGAAGTTTTGAAACAAAACCTTTAATTATATCTGTTTCAATTATACCTTTTACTAACTCTCATCACAGATTAGTCTCATGCGGGACTTTTTCCTAATGATTAATCGTGATGCATCTATAATATGTAAATCTATTATCAAAAAACAGAGAGAGAGGGAGCAATGAAAATCAGAATTGTCAGTTCTAAGGAAGAGATCGGAACATTGAAATCAGGTGACAAAATTGTTCATTTGGCATTCCGCCCTTCAAATAAGGATGTTATGACATTGGTTTCACTCTGCCCGAGTGTTAAAGCAGTTCATATACCGAGTTCTTACAAGAAAACATTGTCTGAATCTATTCAGATGTTTTTAGCAATGCAAAATGTTGCTCTTTTAGAAGGGGACGTTTGGGGACACAGAAAAGATATCAATGAATATTTTGAAATCCCCAAGGAAACACTTGACACAATTAATGAATTAAAGGAAAATAACGTTTCGGCCGAGGATATCATCTCACATATGAGAGATACCAAGTTAAGCCCCGATTTAGTTCGTTTTATCTTAAATTCCTGAAAAACGTTCCGTGACGGATCTATGCATGTTGCCGATTTATCGGCTTTTCTACGATATTGATGTTGTCGACCACGGCACATCTCTCATTTTTTTTATATGAGTGAATTATATCTTATTCTTTTGTATAATATTTCATAATTGAATACTTTCTCTCCGCGCGGCAAATTCTCTTATATCATGTTCCCGTTTTTGAATCATGACAGAATTTGAAAGAGGCTTAGTGACTTCTTTTAACAATTATTTTAAAGAAAAAAATATGCGCGGCATTTCTTACCGGCTTAAACAGCACAGATTTACGGCGCAGTTTTTGGATGTTTTAGTTGATTCGCTCCATCCCGATTATTATTTAGGGATCGAATGCAAAAGCATCTCCGTTGAAAAAGGGACGAAGGCGCTTTATTTTACGCAGCATTTTACAACGGATAAAAAAGGCGTTCATCAAATCGAACGTATCACCGATTTTTTAAATCATTCCGGCAGATGCGGTTTTTTGGCGGTCGAACTTCGTTACGGCGCAGGCCACTCGCGCGAAGCGTATGCGATTCCTTGGAAAGATATTTGGGAGCGTTTTTCTTCGGATTCATTAAAATTTACGGTTGAAGAAATCTCTGAATACCCTTCTATTTTAAGATCGGGCGGCGGCTACAAAGTTGATCCTTCGGCTTGGATCAAAAAATAAAACTGTTTTTTATTTATTTTTTATTTATTTTTTATTTTATTTTATTTCGTCTCTCATTTTTCCTGTTTTTTTAAAAGCGGAGCAGCTCGCGCGCGGCTGTGTGTGTTTCCGATGACGGGCGGGCAGCAGCAGCGGTAACGAAAATCTGAAGGCAGCAGCAGAAACAAACACCTCCCTCCCGCTGCAAACAAACACCTGCCTCCCACTGCAAACAAACACCACCCTCCCACTGCCCGATGAAATTTTGTGAGCGAAGCCGAGCAAAATTTAAACACACACCTGCCTCCCAATGCAACCTGAAATTCAGAAAAATAATCGCTAACAGATTACAACCATAAAATTATTTAATAAAAATCATCAAATCTTTTTTGAATCTTACCGCTCGAAGATGAATTATCCGAATCGGGCTCATCAAAATCGTCACCTCTTGGAGTTCTCTTTCTCGTCTCTTTCACGACATAACCGCTTGTATCGATTCCGATTTCATCATAAAGCTGTTTGGCAATTTTCGGACCGATCAATCCGGCAACGGTTGTAAAGTCGGCGGGTTTGAATGCTTCTTTGGATTTGAATCCGGCACTGTAAAGTTTGCGCGCTCTGACGCGACCGATGCCGCGGATTTTGACCAGCGGCAGCAACTGAATGGAAGCGCCGTATTGAAGACGGATTTCCATGTCGGAAAAAAGCCCGGCATAGGGCGAGCCGCTCATTTTAAGCAAACGCGCGCCGGCATTCGCAATCCAGGAAGCGGTTTCGGAAAATTGGCGAATATCGCCTTCGCCGACGTCAAACTCTTTTGAAATTTCGTTTTCGGGAACTTCGGAAATCCAGCGATAGAGAAGAATCGCTGTTTTCAATTCACCCAAAAACCATTCAAATTCGGCGGAATTTTTGACAGGCGGCATTGAAATGATATGATCGCAATTTTCGGCGGCAAACTCCGTCACCGGAAGATAATCGCCGCTTTTCATATACAAGAGCTTCATGTCTGTTGTCATGCAGATTAAATGAAGAAGACTGATATCCGTCAGCTTCATCTTTTCATTTTCCGCTTTTTCGATATTGTCAAGAATAACGGACGCTGAAAGCGGATCCAAATAAAGTTTTGAAACGAGCGAACCGATTTTCGTCGTGTAAAGCGGATAATCATCTTTTTCTTTTGTTGAATTGATTTTATCGGCTGTCACAAACGGACTTGTTTCAACCGAATCATCCGATTCGGTGCCTTTGGAATTGTCGCCTTTATCTTCGACGCACATTTCCGATTCGATCAAAAAATCCAAACAGGTGTCAATTACCGTTTTAAGCGCGATTGTGCTGAGCAAGCCGCGTTGATATGCGAAAAATGTGCCTTTGAAAAAATCCAAAAGCTGATTGCGCGTGTATGCGAATCCGTTTGAAATCGTTGAAAGAACGTGCGTTCGAAGCGCGTTTTCTGCGCCGAGTTTGGATTCAACCGCTTCGGGTTCGGCTTCGATATACATTTCTTTGAGCTTGTCAATATCTTCTTCCTTTGTTGCAATCAAAACGGATTCGCCGTACGGATCCAAGTGCGGTCTGCCTGCTCTTCCGGCCATTTGTTTGTATTCCATGACGGGAATCATCTGCATGCCTTCGTTGGAATCGTACCGCCGCCAGGCTGCGATAATAACGCGCCGAGCCGGCAGATTCAATCCGGCGGCAAGTGTCGGCGTTGATGAAATCAGTTTGATTTTGCCTGCCAAAAATGATTTTTCAACCAATTCACGCTGATCGGAAGAGAGTCCGGCGTGGTGGAAAGCAACGCCCATTCGAATGCAAATGGCAAGCACTTTGGCGGCATCCGTGTCGCTGCGGTCCGTTATTTCATAAGAGAGATCCATTAATTCCGCTTGTTCTTCGACCGTCAAATAAGATTGAATGACGGGTCCCGCTTTTTTGGCAAATCCTGCCGCGTTTTTCCGGCTGTTTGTAAAAACAAGACATTGCCCGCCGTTTCGAATCGCGTCAGCCGCAAGCGATACGCCTGCTTCTTTTCCTTTGCCGACAAGTTCGATTTCCCGCGTTACTTTTTCGCGCGTGTGAATCACTTCGCCTTCAAAAACGCCGTCATAATAAACGCCTTCGTAAAGCTTTGTCGGACGCCAGTCGCTGACAACGCATTCGGCTTTCATCCAATCGGCAACTTCTTTGGAGTTTTGAATCGTCGCTGAAAGCGCGATTATCTGAATTTTCGGATTCAAACGTCTTAATTTTGTAATGACGATCTCAAGCGTCGGTCCGCGGTCTTTGGAATCCAGCAAATGGACTTCGTCCAAAACGACAACGGAAATCTGTGAAAGCCAATGCGTTTCGTTGCGGATGAGAGAATCCACTTTTTCCGATGTCGCGACAATGATGTCATTCGTGCCGAGATTTTCGTCACGCTCGTCTAAATCTCCTGTTGAAATTCCGGAACGGAAGCCGAGTTCTCTGAATTCGGAAAAACGGCGGAATTTTTCGGAAGCCAGCGCGCGGAGCGGAACGACGTAAAGGCATTTGCCGCCCTGCTCCAAACTCTGAAGCATGGCAAGTTCTGCAAGAAGCGTTTTTCCGGAAGCGGTCGGAATGGAAATCAAAACATTTTTGCCTTCCAAAAGCCCTGCCAAAACGGCTTTGGATTGCGGCGGATAAAGTTTTTGAATTCCGGAATCCATGTAAAAGTTTTTGACGCGCTCTGAAATCGGCAGATTATCTACAGGAAGCCAAATATCTTCCGTTTCCGCCGGTTTATTTTCCTTATTTTTGACAGAAACGCCTTTTTCTTTTTTTGCCGCCACAATCTGCCTCGATTTGATAATTTGATAATTTGATAATTTGATAATTTGATGAATTTATAGAATGATAATTGAATGAATTATTGGAAATGAATTTGAAAAATAACTGCAGTCATAGAATTTAAAGACTGCCCGAGCGGAACGAAACTAATCAGAAATATAAAAATTGAAAAACAAAATCTGGTTTTGATTGTTTTATGAAAATGTGTATCGTGTTTGAAAATCAAAATTAAAATGGAGCGATTCGCGCGCGGCGGTAGCGGCTGTAAACAGAGACTGTAAGGTAGCAGCGGCACGTTCGCGAATTCGAACGGATTTTTATAAAATGAGCAGATGCAAGCGGAAACGTAAACCTGCTCGGCAGCGCAACAGTAAAAGACAGTTGCAAGAAAGCACTTTGCCGGAGCCGAACGCAGCTGAAAAATCGGACCGTTTCTAATTTTTCATTTCGTATGGGAAGAATCCGCCAAGTCTCGTTTCCTCGCTTCGCTTCGGAAACTCAACTTGCGGGGTCGGTTTTAAAAATTTCATTTAATTTGAATTCAATTGAAACATCATTTTTCATAAAAATAATTCAAAAACGGAACGCCTTCTTTTATCGAAAATCTAAAACATTTATTTAGGGTTTTATCAGGCGTTCAGGTTCACCGATTTTTTTAATATTGGATGTTTAGGTTTCCGATGAGAAATAAAGTAAAAGCGACAGACGGATTTGAAAAACAAAATAAAAACAAGCAGCAAGTTTTGAAAAAAATAAAATAAACACAAGCAACAAGTTTAAAAAAATAAAACAAAAATGGAGCAATTCGCGCGCGGCCGCGCCGCCGAATGAATCGCATTTCATTTTTTAAGTATTCGCTTTAAGTAGGCAGCATCCGGCAAATTCACGGTCTCAAAATTTCCTTTGTAAAAAACAGCCCAATTATTGAAAACACACGGCAGCTCCTTTGCTTTTTGCAGCGTGTCCACTTGAATTAAAGAAACAGGAACGTCATTCGTTTCACAATATTGTTTGACCAACTCAACGCTTTGCCAAACATAAGGGCACTGCATATCGTAATAAATCGTCAGCTCTTTGTTTTCAATTCCTTGGTTTTTAACATTTTGAGCGAACTTTGGTGTTGTTCCGTCCAAAGAAAGCGCAAGCAATTCATATCCGTTATCGGTCGTGTCAACAACTTCAAAGCCGAATTTCTTCGCAAAAGACTGGTCAGACAGAAAAGATTTTTGTTTTTTCGCGCCGAGCATGCAAATGCCGGATTTGCCTTTTTCTTTGGCATCCGCCAAACAATATTCCATCAGCGCTTTTCCGTATCCTTTTCCTTTGTCGCTGCCCAAAATCCATAAACAATATATATAATAATAGTTGTCACCGACGACGGGAACCCAAGCCGTTTCAAGAGGCGCGTATTCAATAAAAACAGTCGCCTTCGCATTTAACTTTCGAAAAACATGACCTTCATTGAGTCGATCCGAAAGCCATTGCCGTTTTGCTTCAACACCGGGATGAAGCTTTTTTGTACGGATAATACAGCATAAATGCTCATCGGCAAGGTTTTCTGTTGTCAAGTTTACAAAATCAGTGTCCATACGCTCCCTCACTTCAAATAAAAAATATTTGCTGCTTAAAGAAATACGCAAAAGGATAAAAAGAAATGTAAAATTGAAAAAATACAGAAATGAAAAAAATGTAAAAACGAAAAAAATGTAAAAATGAAAGAAATGTAAAAAATTCAAAGGAAAAAGAAATGTAAAGAGAATTAAATTCACTTTACATCAAAATCGAATGAATCGATCAGAAAGGCAAACGGTCGGGAGAGAACAATAATCTGATCTTTCCGATAAACGGCACCTTAAATTGTGATGTTCCGATAATCCATTCTTCTTTGATCGGCGTTTGGAAACTGATCGTTGTCTGCTGATCCAAGAGTGAATTGGTTTGCTCGTTATCGCCTTTCGTAATATATCCGGCATACGGCGCAACCGGTCCGCCCGGCCACATTTCTTCGCCGGCTTCCACATAATACATCGCTCGATGAATCACCGGTGTATAACTTTCGTTGCCGTACGGCCGATACAGAATCACATCACCAGGATTTCCGAATTTGATTCGTGTTTTGGACATATTTTCAGCGTCAGCCCACGTGACAACGTCAGCGCGGTCAATGCTTCTGACAAAAACAATATCTCCGACATTCATATTCGGTTCCATGCTGCCCGAAGAAACAACATACATCGGCGTCCACAAGCCGAAAACAAGATAGCAGATCAGTAAAAAAGCAACAACAATGCCTATCACAATGCCGATGTCTTTCGCCAACCCCTTCAACTGCTCATTATCTAACATAACTTCACCTGCATATAGGATAAAAAATAAAATAAAAGTTATTACCAACGAACTAATAAATAAGTTACTTGCTGAAATAATAAGAGTGTTTGTATAAATACTATATCTAAAACCTTAGTTAAGAAGAGACTCAGTTAAAAAAATTATATCCGATTCAAAGCTCAAAAATCGAAACTCTGAGACTCAATCCTAAAATCACAGCTTAAAGGCGGAGGCTGAAACTGTAATTTAAATGAATCTGAGACTATTTTAAAAGAATCAGAGACTATTTATTTCAGGGAATGATTCTGAAAGCAAAAACGCCGAGAGATCAAAATGGATGAGACAGTCATTTTAGAAAGAGCATCAGAAGCAGGTTTCATGATCAACAAAGAAGCCGTTGACTTTTTAGTAAACTGCCGCCTCTCCGAAAACTGTCTTCCCGAAATCTTCTCAAGCATTGATCTGTCGGTTTTCGTTATCGAAACCGAACATTTAGAGCCTTTTGTAAAATCTTTGGAAGAACAGGCAAAAGCAAACGGCTCGGAAGAAAATGAAGCGTTTGCAACATCTGCATCATCGGCAGCGTCAGCATCGGTTGCCGCGACTGCCCCGCCGGCTCCGGCAGCGCCCTCTTTTCTGACAGATTCGATTGATACGGAATTTCCGTATAAATATTCGTTTGATGACAACATGGTCGATGTTTTGGAAGACGTCACTGAAAAAACAACGAGCGTCGGCGAATACAATCAATTCGTTCAATATTTCCGAGACAGATATACACGCATCAGCGAAATGATCCGCTCCCGCGTCAGCTCGCGCCCGATTGAAAGTCTGCCGAAAGGAAAAGGCGTCAAACCGCTTTCATCTAAAGAAGGAAATTCTGAAATTACAATCATCGGAATGGTTTCTGAAAAAACGACAACCGGGAATCAGCATCTTATTCTGACGCTTGAAGATCCGACAGGCACATTTCCCGTTTTGATTAATCAGCGAGACACGGATTTAATAGAACAGGCCGAGAAATTGATTTTGGATGAAATCGTCGGAATCACGGGAAATTTAACGCCGGAAGGAACGATTTTAATGGCGAGCAAAATTACGCAGCCGGATGTTCCGAACAATTACACTTCCAACCGCCGAAGATCAGAAGGATACGCGCTTTTTATTTCAGATATCCACGTCGGCAGCAAGGAATTCATGAAAGAAGAATGGGAAGCTTTTTTAGACTTTTTGAACTGCAAATCGGAAAGCCCGCAGCTTCAGAAAATGGCATCGGAAATCCGCTACATTATCGTTGCCGGCGACATCGTTGACGGAATCGGAATTTACCCGGGACAGGAACACGATTTGGAAATCAAAGAAATAACGAAACAATATGAAACGACGGCGGAATATTTCCATCGGATCCCGCAGAATATTCACGTCATAATTGCGCCCGGCAATCACGACGCGGTCCGCCGCGCCGAGCCGCAGGTGACGTTTTCAAAAGAAATTCAGAGAATGTTTCCGGAAAATGTGACGTTTGTCGGCAATCCTGCCGTCATTTCGATTGACGGTGTCTGCGTTCACATTTATCACGGCTGTTCCATGGATGACATGGTTGCAAGCATCAAAGGCGTAACTTATCAGGAACCGACGACGGGAATGGTTGAAATGGTCAAGCGCCGCCACTTGGCGCCGACTTACGGCAGCCGCGTCATGATTTCACCCGAAAAAAAAGATTATCTGATCATTGACAAGGTTCCCGATATCATTCACTGCGGACACGTTCATACAATCGGCATTCAGAATTACAAAAATATTCTTTTAATTAATTCGGGAACCTGGCAGGCGCAAACGGATTTCCAGAAAAAAGTCAATATCGTTCCGAATCCTGCAAAAGTGCCGTTCGTTGATTTAAGAACAATGAAGCCGGGAATTCTGGATTTTAATATGAATGATGATTAAATTTTAAAAAATTGGATTGGAGAGAGGGAAATGACAATTGTTGCATTCGCGGAAAAAAATAAAGCGGCTGAAGAGATTGCCAACATTCTCGGAAAAGGCAATTACAAACGCACTTCCATAGAAGGCATTGCCGTTTACCGTTTTACTCGAAACGGAAAGGAATGGGCAATTTCGGGACTTGCCGGCCACATCATGGGTTACGATTTCCCCGCCGAATACAACAGCTGGACAGGCGTCTCGCCGGGAGCGCTTTTAGATATTTCGCCGATCAAAATGGTGACGAAAGAAAACTTTGCGTTCGCGATTGAAAAGTTAGCAAAGGAAGCTGAGATGATCATTTTGGCGTGCGACTATGACCGCGAAGGCGAAAACATCGGTTTTGAAGCCAAAGAGCTTGCCGAACGCGTCGCAAAAGTTCCGATCAAACGCGCCCGCTATTCAACGTTTTCTCAAAATGAAATCGAAAATGCTTTTGACAATCCGGGAGAGCCGGATGCGGCTTTGGCAATGGCTGCCGAAACCCGACAAATTTTAGACCTGAAAATGGGCGCCGCGTTCACAAGATATGTGACACTTTCCGTGCGCGAAAAAGCGTTTACGAAAGAAATTTTGTCCATCGGCCCGTGTCAGACGCCGACGTGCGGTTTTGTTTACGAGCGCGAAAAATTGATTCGGGAATTTCAGCCCAAAGACTTTTGGAAAATCACGGCAGATTTTGATGCCGGCGGCAATGTTTTTACGGGAACGCACCGCGCCGGAAATATTTCCGAGAAATCAAAAGCCGACGAAATCATGGCGCGGATCAAAGGCGAAAAAACGGCGACAGTCAATAAGAAAGATGTTCGAGAACAAAGTTTGGCGCCGCCCGTTCCGCTCAACACGACCGAATTTTTAAAGCGCGCGTCATCGTTTTTGAATATCAGTCCTGAAAAGTCGCTTGAAATTGCCGAGCAGCTTTACCTGTCGGGTTTAACGAGTTACCCGAGAACGGAAACAAACAAGTACGCCGATGATTTTGATTATAAAACGATATTAGCGGATTTGGCGAAAAATCCCGATTACACGAAAACCGTTTCTCAAATCGTGACCGCAGAGGGCGGAATTAAAGCGAAAAACGGTCCAAAAGACGCAAAAGACCACCCGCCGATTCACCCGATTCGCGGCGCGAACAAACAAACTGTTGAAAGCATGGTCAAACTTCCCGGCGCGTATGTCGTTTATGATTTGATTTGCCGTCACTTCTTGGCGAACCTGATGCCTTCGGCAATTTTTGAGAAAACGAAGCTTGAAATGAAGATCAAAGAAGATTTGTTTGACGCGGCCGGATCGATTAAGAAATTCGCCGGCTGGCTTGAGATTTATGATTTTGAAACGAAAAACGACAAATTCCTGCCGAATATCGATGAAGGCGACACGACCGGCGTTAAGAAAATTTTAAACACGGCATCTAAAACGGCACCGCCGAAGAAGCTGACCGAAGCCGAACTTTTGACGCTGATGGATAAAAACGGAATCGGGACAAAAGCAACGGCGCCGGCACATATTGAAACAAATAAAAAGCGCGGCTATTTTGAAGCGAAAGGAAAAACGCTGTCTATTCTCAACACGGGTTATATGCTGATGGAAAGTTTGGACGCGTCCGTTCCGATTTTGATTCAGCCGAAAATCCGCGCGCAAATTGAAGAATTGATCCAGCAGGTCGAAGACGGAAAAATCAGCATGGAAGAGGCTGTCGCAACGGGAACAGAATTGATTAAGCAAATGTATGCCGATTTGACAGAAAACAAAGACCGATTGGTTACAAAACTCAGCGGCAGCATCAAGACGGAAGCGGCGGAAGAAGACAAGAAAAATTATATCGGTGTCTGCCCCGTTTGCCAAAATGCGCTTCGAATCGTGACGACCGATAACGGCAGATTTGTCGGCTGCGTCGGCTACCCCGACTGCTCTGAAACATATCCGCTGCCGAAAGCCGGCGCAATCACGGTTTTGAGAACCAAGAATTGCCCGAAAGGCGGCGCTGCTGTTTTAGATGTGGGGAAAAAGTACGAATGGGCAGTCGGCATCGGCCCCTGCTTCAGCTGCGATCAAAACATCACCTGCAACCCGCCCGAAGTTGTCGGCGCCTGCCCGCGCTGCAAAGAGGGTGAAATGCAACTGATCGAGTATAAGGACGGTCGCTTCCTGAAATGCACGCTTCAATGCGGTCACACGCAGTCTTTGCCCGACAAAGGAAGGATGACGATTTTGGACCAAAAATGTGAGATTTGCGGCTGGAATTTATTCCGCGTGAAAGAACAGGGGAAAGATGCAGCAGAGTTTTGCGCGAATCGACGGTGTAAGGCGATCGGGATGCGGAAGAAAGCGGAAGCGGAGTAAAAGTTTTGGTTTGGCGGGCATCGCGCGCGAGCTGCATCATTTTTATAAAACTTTTAATCAAACCCGCCCTTCATTTTTGTATTTTTTTGTTTTTACCGCGGCGCAGCCGCCTAAAAGTGGCAAAAAAAATCGCGCAGCGATTTTTTCATAAACACCACCCTCCCACTGCAAACAAACACCACCCTCCCACTGCAAACAAACACCACCCTCCCACTGCAAACAAACACCTCCCTCCCGCTGCAAACAAACACCACCCTCCCACTGCAAACAAACACCTCCCTCCCGCTGCAGTTGAAAAATTCCGAGTGAAACGAGGAATTTTTTTTCGACCAAAAATGTGAGATTTGCGGCTGGAATTTGTTCCGTGTAAAAGAACAGGGAAAAGATGCGGCGGAGTTTTGCGCTAACAGGCGGTGCAAGGCAATCGGGATGCGGAAGAAAAACGAGGTTTAATTTTTATTTTATTTTTAAAAAATGGAGCGGATCGCGCGCGGCGGCAGCCGGAAAATAAAATGGATGGAAAATAAAAAAGAAGAAAAATTATTTTCGGAATAAATAGATTTCACCTTCTTTGTATCGCGTTCCGTCTAATTTGAAACCCATTTCAATACGTTGAATTTGGCGTTCAATATCCTCATGTCCTTCTTTTAACGTTTGTTTTCTTTTTTTCATTTCTTCAGGAGTCGGCTCAGGTGCTTCTCCTGTGTAAGTAAAAATTTCATCGAATGATTCATACCACATAAATAATCACTTTTTAAATATTTCAATAGAGTATACGGTTGTTTCTTTATTTAGATTTTTCTTAAAGAATATTTTTTCAATATCTGTGATTATATATTCAGAGTTATTCAACCTTAACATCTCGCATTCAGCCCGATCAATAAACAAAACGTTCATTCCCTTTTCAATTTTCAGTTGGAAAATAATCGGGTTTTCAATATCTGTATATTGGTATGCACGATTGAAATCCAATGTAAAACTGCCGAATCCTTTGTCTGTGTATGTCGTTCCGACTTTCGGATTTTTGAGCCAATTGATGTCGGTGACACCGCGATAGACAAAATATTCTCGATCAGATTTGCTTTTTAGAATTGCACTTCTAAGATTTTGAATGTTAAAGTCAATCAATTCTTTTTCTTCGTCTATCAGCAAATCATAAAATGCACCATCTCTAAAGCATGAATTAATTGCATAACACCATGGTTTTGTTTCCCAATGTTTCGGCAGTTTAAAACTCCAATTTCGTTTTTGCGTGTTCCAAAAATGAACATCCTGATAGTTACCGACACATGTTTTTTCAGACGGCGTCAAATCTTTTCGATCAGTATAAGGAATAAAAAATGTGCTGTATTCGTCAAAAATTCGAGGTTTTTCTGAAACAATATTTCCGGACAGTGACGTTTTGTCTAATGCTGTTTCTTCTTTTGATAAATATTTCATACTCTCGAGATTTTTCAAAAGGATAAAATGAAAGCGATTTTTTCAAAAACGATAACTTAAAATACAAAAGTGTAGCCGTACTCGTTAAATATTATTCTGTTAAATATTATCAAATATTATGGGATAGAAATGATTTGTTTTTCATTCGATTTTGAACAAACCTAAACATCTTTTTTCTAAATCCAAAAAACCCGAACATCCTTTAATAAACCAAGAATTTATTTTTATAAAACAAACTCAATCAGCGTGTTTATTCTTCCCGTCAAAAATTTTCATTCCTCTTTCCTTTAATTTCAACTCTGCCAATGCGACTGCCATTTATTATGATTTTTCGTGAGGTTTTTTTGGAAAAATTATTTTTTTAAATTCATAATTTTGGAAAAAGATTCATTTATTTTTTTAAATTATCGAAGCAATAAAAATTTTGCAGGCAATGTTTTAAAAATTTATGTGCTTCGTTAGATGCTGTTTTCTATTTATTTTTGTTTGAATTTTCGGCGATATTTTCTCTTTGTTCTTCAATTTTGTAAAAATGTTTGAAAATTACAACGCCGTTATAATGGGCGATTAATCGTTAAAATTCTCACTCCTGTATTATTTTTTTCTCAAAAAAGAAACTTAAAATGGATTAGTCTTTATATTTTTCAGCCCTTTTCATATCCAGTACAATTCATTTTTTGGAGGTTTTTCGAATTGTACACGGGGGGATGCAAACGATTTTGCATCTTTTGAAAAACCTGATTCAAACGAAAAACGCGTTAAAAAATTTTGATGCAAAAAATCAGAAATCATCTCAAAAATTGTTTGATAAGTTGCGATTTGATTTTTGGTTTGATAAATCTTGAATTTAAAATCTTAAATTTAAAATCTTAAATTTAAAGATTTGATAAATCTTAATTTGATAAATCTTATTCTGATTTGTCATCCTGAAAAGCCAAAATTTTTGACAAAAGAGTTATTTACGGAGGTATAAATAATGGATAAACAAGCTATTTTAAAAGAATTATCCGATGCTATGGTCAGCTGTAAAGCAGATGTTATCATGGCAGCTACAAAGAAAGCAGTTGACGCAGGAATGTCCAGCGTCGAAATCATTGACGGTCTCGCAGCCGGTATGACCGAAGTCGGCGACCAGTTCGAAAGAGGAAAAGTCTTCCTTCCCCACGTCATGATGGCCGCAAACGGTATGCAGGCCGCTGTTGACACACTCGACATGGGTGAAGCAGGCGCAACCGTCAAAAAAGTCATCATCAACGGCACTGTTGAAGGCGACGTCCACGACATCGGCAAATCTATCGTTTCGACAATGCTCCAGTCCGCAGGCTTTGAAGTCCACGACCTCGGCAGAGATGTTCCTGTCGCAAAATTCATCGAAGCAGTTAAAGAATACAACGCTGACATGGTCGGCTTGTCCGCTTTGATGACAACAACACTCAACGGCCAGAAAGACGTTATCGAGCTCCTCAAAGCCAACGGCTTAAGAGACAATGTTAAAGTCATGGTCGGCGGCGCACCCGCAACAACCGCATGGGCAGAAAAGATCGGCGCAGACTGCTACGCAGAAAACGCAACCGAAGCTGTTGACAGAGCAAAAGAGTTCCTGTTGTAATTCATTCAATGGTGATTATAAATGGCAACAGAATATGTTTTAAGAATGGGCGACGGTAAACGCGTCTTCATGACCAAAGACAAAATCAAAGAAGAAGCAATTGCCGGTGCCGCAAACGCAGTCGACTACGGTTTAGTCCCCGACCTTTCCGGTGACGAAATCGACAAAATTATTGAAATTTGTACAATGCCCGGTAAATCCGTTGCTGTCGAATTCGGTATGGAAGTTCCGGTGACGCACGACATCAGTACGATCCGCCTCGACGGTGACCAGGGTAACAGCGGTGTAGGTATCCCGTCCAGCCGTCTCGTCGGTATGATGATGCACGAACGCGCATTCGGCGCAGACACAATGGAACTCGGTCACATCGACTACAGTTACAAACCCGTGAAACCCATCGTTTCCAACGAATGCCAGGCCATGGAAGTCGCACAGCAGAACATGATCGTTCCGTTGTTCTACGGCGCAATGCCGAACATGGGTCTTTACTACACCCCTGACGGACCGTTCGAGAACCCGGGAGACTTGCTTAAAGCTTTCAAGCTTGACGAAGCATTCGCCTCCATGGAACACTCCGCAGAACACTTGACCCGCGACATCGTTTGGATCATGCAGAAACTCTATGCAAGCGGCGCAGACGGTGTCAACTTGGACACAACAGGCGCAGCAGGTGACGCAGACGCATACGGTACCCTTACCGCAGTGAAAGCACTCCGTGAAGAATTCCCTGACATGTACATTGAAGTCGGTATGGCCGGTGAAAGCATCATCGGTATGCACGGCATGCTTGAATTCGAAGGCAGCATCCTCGCAGGCCTCTGGCCGCACCAGCAGGTTGCACTTGCAGAAAAAGCAGGCGCAAGCATCTTCGGTCCTGTCGTGAACACAAACACAAGCCGCTCCTTCCCGTGGAACCTTGCACGCGCCATTACCTTCATCAAGGAATGTTCAAAAGTTTCCAAGATTCCGCTCCATGTTGACATGGGTATGGGTGTCGGCGGTATCCCGATGCTTGAAACACCTCCGATCGACGCAGTCACACGCGCAAGCAAAGCAATGGTCGAAATGACCAATGTCGACGGTCTCTAGATCGGTGTCGGTGACCCGCTCGGTATGCCGATTTCACACATCATGGCATCCGGCATGACCGGTATCCGCGCAGGCGGCGACCTTGTCGCACGTATGGAACTTTCCAAGAGCATGAGAATCAAGGAAGCCAAAGAATACGTTGCAAAGAAAGTCGGTGTCGATGTCTTTGACTTGGCAGACGAATACGCAATGAGAGATGTCAGAGAAGAACTCGGTATCGGTGTCATCACATCCGTTCCGGGCGCACCCAAAGGCATCGCTGCTAAGATGAACATCGAAAAAGCACTTGACACTAAAATCAACTGCTGTGACTTCTTCAGAAACCAGCTGAAACAGTAAATCTAAACGATTTTTGATTTGCAGAAAGGGATTGTTTTTGTGTGTTGAAAACAATCCCGCAAATCATATTTTATCGGACTGCAGGTTTGTGGCTGATTCTGCTTTTATGATTGTTTTTCTAAAATAATCTCGGCAGAATAAGCTTTGAATATTACAAAAAATCATTCAAATTACAAATCGCGATCAAGCGAGTTTGCAAAAGCAACGCGGGAAGCAAAATTCATTCATAAATGAGCGTACGCTGTCGAAATTACATGACTTTCGTTTAACGAAATTATTGTAATAAATATCGAAAAGTATGCTCAAATATCTGATATACTCCAAAAAATCCTTTAAAAATTGTCTAACAAAAATCCTTTCAGTGCTGTCATTGACGGTTCTGATAAACACACGCCCCAAATACATACAGTACACACAAATAAAAAAAGGATTTTGTTTTTCCGCCGCTCGCCTCTGATAAAAATCGTTCTGCACACAATTTCAATTTATAAAGCACGCGTCAGTGTGTGTTTTACAAAAAATCTACTAAAACATAAACAGAGGCTATAATATGTCAAAATGTAATGCATTCGCAGCAACAAAATCAATCAACGGTATTGAATTTGAGCTCTTTACTCAAGACGAATTAAAAGCAATTCACGAAGCAACAATGGACGTCTTTATGGACCCGGGTATCCAGGTTTCCGACGCCAACGCAAGAGCTGTTTTCAAAGCAAACGGCTGTGAAGTTGACGAAAAGACACAGATTGTCAAAATCCCTGAATTCGTCGTCAGAAGAGCACTT
The DNA here is from genome assembly GCF_032594095.1 of Methanimicrococcus hongohii. Lineage (NCBI taxonomy): Archaea > Methanobacteriati > Methanobacteriota > Methanomicrobia > Methanosarcinales > Methanosarcinaceae > Methanimicrococcus > Methanimicrococcus hongohii. The sequence goes on along the minus strand of NZ_CP131059.1, from coordinate 1,218,881 downwards.
CAGACCGCACCCTCCAGATTCACTCTCTGGGCAAGAAACAAGAAATACAACACTGTCATGGAATGCGGCGGCAAGGTTCACTGGACTTGCTTCGGTACCGGCGTTAAGATGACAAACTTTGTCTCACCCGGCAAATACGAAACTGTCGACTCTGTCGAACAGGACATCGCAAACATCGCAAAACTTTGTGACTGGGCTGAAAACATCGACTACTTCTCCCTCCCTGTTTCCGCAAGAGAATGGGCAGGTAAAGGCGCACAGGATGTCCACGAAGTCTTTACACCCTTGACAAGCACAGAGAAACACTACCACGACATTGACCCCGTCGGCGAAAACGTCGAAACATACTGGGAAGTCATCAAAGCTTACTACGGCGGCAACGAAGAAGAAGCTCTCAAAAAGCCGATCATGTCCATGTTGGTCTGCCCGACCAGCCCGCTTGAACTCAGCAGCAACGCCTGTCAGGTTATCATGAAAGGCGCCGAGCGCAACATGCCTGTTAACGTTCTCTCTATGGCAATGTCCGGCGGTTCCGCACCGGTTTACCTTGCAGGCACACTCGTTACCCACAACGCAGAAGTTCTCGCAGGTATCGTGCTCGCACAGATCACCAACCCGGGCGCACCTGTCTACTACGGCAGCTCTACCACAACATTCGACTTGAAGATGGGAACAGCACCTGTCGGCGCACCCGAACTCGGTCTTATCAGTGCAGGTGTCTCCAAGCTCGCTAAGTTCTACGGCCTTCCGGCATTCGTCGCAGGCGCATAGACTGACGCAAAAGTTCCGGACGCACAGGCCGGCCACGAAAAGACGATCACGACAACCCTTGCGGCACTTGCAGGTTCCAACACAATCTACGGCGCAGGTATGCTCGAACTCGGTATGACTTTCTCTATGGAACAGCTCGTTATCGACAACGACATCATCGCAATGGTCAAGAAAGCGATGGAAGGCATCCCGGTTTCTGAAGAAACGCTCGGTGTTGACCAGATCAAGAAAGTCGGTATCGGCAACAACTTCCTCGCACTCAAGAAGACAAGAGAACTCGTTGACCTTCCGTCCTCCCCGAAACTCTTTGACAGAAAGATGTTCGGTGACTGGGCAGCAGCAGGCTCCAAATCCATTGATGTCAAAGCGCACGATGTTGTCGTTGATGTCATGAAGAACTATGAAGTTCCGGCAGTCGACAAAGACATCCTCGCATCAATGAAAGCAATTGTTGACAAGGCAGACAAAGAATTCAAGATCTGATTTCAACTGAATTTAGTTGATTCATATTGAATTTAACAAACACAAAACCACAAATAAAAATGACAGAGGTTTAAATTATGGCAAGTAAAGACGAAGTTATTGCAATGGCAAAAGAAGCAATTATGGAATTCGACGGCGAAATGGCCGAAGAAGCAGCACAGGAAGGCCTTAAAGCAGGCGTCAATCCCGTTGAAATCATTGAGGCATACACTTCAGCAATGGGTGATGTCGGTGTCCAGTTTGAAGCAGGCACACTTTTCCTTCCCCACGTTTTGGCTGCATCCGAAGCAATGAACGCAGGCATCAAAATCTTAAAACCTGAAATGGAAAAGAACAAATCACAGGTCGAAAGCAAGGGCAAAGTCGTTATCGGTACAATCGAGGGCGACATCCACTCCATCGGCAAAGACATTGTTGTTTCCATGCTCGGTATTGCAGGATACGATGTTATCGACCTCGGCCGTGACGTTCCGGTCAAAACATTTGTTGAATCTGTCAAAGAACACAAACCCGCAGTTGTCGGCACCTCCGCTTTGATGACAACAACAATGGTGACTCAGATCCAGGTTGAAGAACAGCTCAAAGAAGCAGGTCTTCGCGACTCTGTTAAAACAATGGTCGGCGGCGCACCGTGCACACAGGACTGGGCTGACAAGATCGGCGCAGACATCTACGGCGAAAGCGCAACTGACGCTGTTGCAAAAGTAAAAGCATCCACCGGTGCTTAAATATCTCACGATTAGAGACGGGAGGGGCGGCAGAAAAAAGTTCCACACACACTCCGTCCCGCTCGTTTTTAATACTGTATAATTATTGCCGTGTTTGTTCTCTCAACAGCGCAAAACAGCGGCATAAATATACAACAACCCCCGTGTCGGAAAAGGAGGACAAAATTTATTTGTCGGCCTTTTCCCTTTTTATTTTTGGGGCTTGACCTTAAAAACATTTTATATTATCACTGTTTCCATTCAAATAATTTTTTGATTTTAATCATACAATTCCGAAACTGAATTCAAATCAGCCGATATTATTCACTTTACATATTATTTATCAAATTCAATTATCATATTGTTGCGCGGTTATTTCTCAAACTCATCATTTTTCAAATCATTGTTAAGATTTTAAGACCGAAACTTATCATTCAAATTCTAAAGAAAATAAAAAGTCGGGATTTAAATTCAAATTAATTTCATTTATAATTTAAAAAAATCCGATTAAAAAATCTAAATTAAATTTAAAAAAATCTAAATTAAGTTTAAAAAAATCTAAATTAAGTTAAAAAAAATCTAAATTAAGTTAAAAAAAATCTAAATTAAGTTAAAAAAAAATCTAAATTAGATTAAAAAAAATCTAAATTAAGTTTAAAAAAATCTAAATTAAGTTTAAAAAAAATCTAAATTAAGTTTAAAAAAATCTAAATCAAGTTTAAAAAAATCTAAATTAAGTTTAAAAAAATCTAAATTAAGTTTAAAAAAATCTAAATTAAGTTTTGTTCATAAAAATTCTAATCATGATTTTTTCTCACTATAATTCTTAAATCACAATTCTTAATTCTCACTATAATTCTTAAATCATAATACAGAGGGACTTTGAAATGGCATTATGTTTAGGCATTGATACCGGCGGGACGTATACTGATGTCGTTATCATTGACGATGAAAGTAAAGAGGTATTAAAGGCTGCCAAATCGCTGACAACATACCCTGACCCGATTGGCGGTATCCGAAATGCGCTTGATGAAATGCCTCCGGAAATGCTTGAAAAAGCCGTTGTTGTTTCTGTTTCAACAACTCTTTCGACCAATACTGTTCTTGAAAATACGGGCGAAGCCGCTGCATTGATTTTAATCGGCGACGCGAAACTTTTGAATTTTGATGATCAAAAAGCGGTTCAAAATTATATAATCGTCTCGGGCGGACACGACAGCGACGGTCATGAAGCCGAACCTTTAGACGCTGCCGCTGTTGAAGCATATGTTTTATCGGTGAAAGACAAAGTTTCCGCTTTTGCCGTTTCTTCTTATTTCAGCGTTCGCAATCCGGATCATGAATTGAAAACCAAAGAATTGATTCAAAAATTAACGGCGGCTGACAGCAAGTCTTCTCATCCTGTTGTTTGCGGTCACGAATTGGCACAGTCACTCGGCACTTACGAGCGCGGCGTCACTGCTTACCTGAATGCAATGCTTCTCCCTGTTACGAATCGTTTTGTTAATGCAGTCGTTTCTGAGATCAAACGCCGCGGTTTGAACGCGGATATTAAAATTTTAAAATGCAACGGCGCTGTTTCCGGAATCAAAGAAGCGATGGAAAAGCCGGTCGAATCCATTTTTTCGGGACCTGCTGCGAGTTTGCTCGGCGCGTCTTTTTTGTCCGGCAGAGAAACTTGTTTGATGATTGATGTCGGCGGCACCAGTACCGACGTATCTTTGATTGAAAACGGTTTTCCGGATATTTCCGATAACGGCGCGGTTGTCGGCGGCTGGCGGACAAAAGTGCGTGCCATTCGAATGGAAACATCAGCGCTCGGCGGCGACAGTCAGATTTGGATTCGATTGCCGTCAATAACGGATTCCGGCGTTTCCGACAGACTTCATTTCGGTCCGAGACGAATTATTCCGATCAGCCGCGCTGCCGTTCTTTATCCCGGTCTTTTGGAAAGTTTGGATGAAAGATGGTTTGCAGATAAATTCCGTTTCGGCGAATACATTCAGCCGGTCCGTTTCTATGTCCGAAGCGGTAATCCTGCATCCGGTTTGACGGCGGATGAGCAGAAAATATACAATAAAATCAAAGAAGATGTTCCCGTTTCCGTCAACGATATTATGTGGGATATGACTTTTGTTCCGAATGAGGTTTTGAAATCGCTGGTGAACAAGAAATTGGTCAATATGATTGGTTTCACGCCGACGGATGTTCTTCATGTTTTAGGTGATTACAATGAATTTAATACGGATGCCGCTGTTCTTGCCGCCCGCATTACCGCTTCTTTTTTAGACACCGATTACATGGAACTTTGCCGTTATCTGAAGCAGACTTTTTCTTTGAAAATGGCTCAGGAACTTGTTTATTTCCTTGCCGAAAAGGGTCTTGCCGACAATTCGGAAAATATTGTGGCGACGGCGCGCTCAGATGTGTTTAATTCAAGATCGCATTTTGAGGCGCCGATCAATCCCGAATTGATGTCTTCTCCCGTTTTCAAAGATTCGGTCAAAGCGGTTTTGTCTTTCAAAAAGCCTTTGCTGAAATACAAATTAGATATTCCTGTCGTTTTGATCGGCGGTCCCGTGAAGGCTTTTGCCGACGAGCTTCGGGATTTGGTCGACGCCGAAATTTTAACACCCGATTATTTTGATGTCGGAAACGCGGTCGGCGCGCTGGTCGGAAAAATCGCGAAGAGAATTGATATTTCGATTCGGACCGTTCAAAGTGAATCGCGCTATATGGTCAAAACCAACGGATTTATTGTTTATTATCCCGGCGGAAGACGCGCTTTTGCAGTAAGAGACGACGCGCTTGAATACGCCCGCAATCTCGGGAAACAACTGATTACGGAATATATGGAACGTGAAGCCGTGCCGAAAGAAAAAGTTGAATTCAAGATGTATGAAGAAGATGTGGCGATTGCAAGAGACGCTTTACCTTTCATGACGAAATTGGTTTTTGAAGGATTTGCAAGGAACGTGTTTTAACAAAATTTCAGGTTGCGGGGGAGGGCGGCGTTTGTAAAAAATCGCTTCGCGATTTTTCAGGCTTCGCCTGTTTCCGATTGGAGTGTGGTGTTTGTTTTGCAGTTGGAGTGTGGTGTTTGTTTCCGCGTGGAGTCAGGTTTCTGTTTCCGATGGGAGTCAGGTTTCTGTTTCCGCGTGGAGTCAGGTTTCTGTTTTCGATGGGAGGACGGTGTTTATGAAAAAATCGCTTCGCGATTTTTTCGCAGTTGCTGCAGCCGCCGCGCGCGAGCTGCCCGATTTTTGAAAAAATATTGAACCAAACATCGTTTTTGAAATATTTATCAAAAACGACATCCGGTTTTTAATAAAATAATAACATAATAAAATAATAAAAAGAGATGAAAAAAGGAATCAGAAGCGTTTTTCAATTAAATGAAACGCTTTCTGTTGATTTCTGTTACTGCGCTTTCAACATTATTGTTGAGTCTTTGCATCTGGTTTTCCAAATCCGCTTCAACCGTCATAATACTGACGCGAATGGATTTGTCGCGGCTTTCCATTTTTTCTTCAATTTCATTGAGGCGGCTGTTGAGTGATAAAATCATGTATGATGCGACACCGACAACAATGAGGAGACAGAAAATAATGACCCAGTTGTAAGGATTGTAAACGAATCTTTGAAGCCATGCGTATGCCATCACAAGTGTGGCGATTTCAATGAGGAGAAAAGCAATAATGTCTTTTGTATCCATTTGTGTTCACCCGGTTCTGAAAAATTGTGTGAAAATGATAAAATAATAAAATAATAAAATTAATAGAATTATAAATTAATTAATAAATGAATAGATTCCTTGAATCGTGATCGAAAAGCCGTTTTGCAATGCGCTGAAAGAGGAGTTTAAATATTTTCCGCAAAAAGCGCGTTTGATTAAGTATAAAAGAGTTTACGAAAGTATATAAACATTAACCCGATAATATTATTTTAAATTCTGTATGTCGATTTCGTTTTTTAAGACGCGCAGTTTGCTTATTTCAACTTTATTTGAATTCATTTATTAATTTATTTACGATTTCATAATTTATTATTCACGTAAATTTCTATTCCGTATTATTATTTTCATTTGACTGATGAGGTTTTTTTCTTGAACTCTGAAAAATCCCGGACTTTTGCCAAAAAATTGGAAGACTTAGTTCCCTATTTTATTATGGGACTTTTCATTTTGATCGTTCAGATCGGATCGCTTTGGCTGTCGGCAACGGAATATATTGCAAGCCAGCCGCCGCTTGAAAATCCTGAAAGTGTCGGCTATTCGATTTATTACATCGTCATGTTGGTTCTGTTTACAGCACTGATCATTTATTTGATTAAGAAAAATAAAACTTTCATCATCCGCGGTATCATTTACTTCGCGATTGCAGTAACGCTGTATTATGTTTTTGCTGCAATTATTGACAAAGCCGTCGGCATGAACGACATTTTTGAAATTGTCTCAATTGTTGCGGCAATTGCGTTTGCCGTTCTTCTTTACAAATATCCCGAATGGTACATCATCGACTTTGCCGGCCTGATGATTTCAATCGGCGCCTGCGCCGTCATCGGCGTTTCTCTCTCTTACGTTCCGATCATCGTTTTAATGATCGGTTTGCTCATTTACGATTTCATTTCAGTTTACAAAACAAAACATATGCTGACGCTTGCAAACGGCATGATGGATCTGAAGCTTCCGATATTGTTCGTGATTCCGAAGAAATGGAATTATTCTTACGTTGAGGAAGATTTTTCGGATGATGATGACGAAAACGATGAAAATGGCAATCATGAAAAAAGCAGCGAAGAAAAAAACAGTGAAAATCATGAACTGAAAGCAAATGAAATTCTTGCTGCTGCCGAAATGGTCGAAGAAGTCAAAGCTGACGGCAACGCTGCCGCGGCGGAAATTCAAAAGAAAAAGAAAAAATCGGACGCGCTCTTCATGGGTCTTGGCGATGCCGTTATTCCGACGCTTCTTGTTGTTTCGGCGAATCATTTTATCGAACACGACGGTTTGATTTCGATGCCTTCTCTCTTTACGGCAATCGGAACCTTTGTCGGTTTTGCCGCTTTGATGTATGTCGTTTCCAAAGGAAAACCGCAGGCGGGTTTGCCGTTTTTGAACACCGGCGCAATTCTCGGATTCGCGGCGGGCGTTATCATATCGGGCGCAACCGTTTCATTCAGTCTCGGATTTTGATGATTCGATCAATTGATTCAATTTGATTCAAACCGATTCAAGTGAATTGTGATTCAATTGAATTCGAAAGTTAGGGAATCTTTATTATTCTGAAATGAATTAAGATTCCTTAAATTAATTTTACATTTTTTACATTTTTATGAATATGACAAATATTTACAATTGAGGCGCATTATTATGAAATTTGATCCGGAACAGGTTCGTTTGGAAAAAAACGAAAACTTTGAAAAAGCGTGGATTGAGTCGGGAAAATATATCAAAAAAAGTACGCTTGAAGAAAGTTATCCGCGAATGAAACCTGTATTCGGAAAACCGCATCCCGTTTATGAAACGATTCAAAAATTAAGAGACGCTTACATGAGAATGGGTTTTGCCGAATACATGAACCCGCTCATCGTTGAAGAGCGCGATATTTACAAACAATTCGGCGACGAAGCGCCCGCCGTCTTGGACCGCTGTTTTTATCTCGCCGGACTTCCGCGCCCGAATGTCGGCATTTCTGATGAAAGAATTCGAAAAATCAAAGAAATCATTGTCGGAATCGATGATGACGGAATTGAAATCATTCGAAAAGTGCTTCACGCTTACAAAAAAGGAACGATCGAAGGCGACGATTTGGTTTCCGAACTTGCCGAACAGTTGAATGTCACTGACATTTTCGTGACCGAGCTGATTGAAAAAGTTTTCCCGGAATTCAAAGAACTCAAACCCGAAGGCACAACTAAAACACTTCGCAGTCACATGACAAGCGGCTGGTTCATCACGCTTTCTGAATTGATTGAACGCAACGTTCCGCCTTTTTCACTCTTTTCAATCGACCGCTGCTTCCGCCGCGAACAGCAGGAAGACGCGTCGCGCCTCATGACTTATTATTCGGCGTCTTGCGTCATCATGGATGAAAACGTGACCGTCGACCACGGAAAAATGGTTGCTGAAGGCTTGCTTTCTCAATTCGGATTTGAAAAATTCATGTTCCGCCCCGATAACAAGCGCAGCAAATATTACGCGCCCGATACGCAAATCGAAGTTTACGCTTATCATCCGAAACTTGACGGCTCGGACACAAAATACAGCGACGGCTGGATCGAAGTTGCGACTTTCGGCATTTACGCGGCGCCCGCGCTTTCCGAATACAACATTTCAATGCCGGTCATGAATCTCGGCCTCGGTGTCGAGCGTTTGGCAATGATTTTGTACGACGCAAAAGATATGCGTTACATGACTTATCCGCAGTTTTCGCAATACGGCGACTGGGAAATGGAAGATTCAGAACTTGCGCGCCAAGTTGAATTGATCCAAACGCCGAAAACGGATGCGGGGCGCGAAATTGCTGATGCAATCGTTGACGGGTTCAAGCAACACGGGAAAGTTGCAGGACCTTGCGAATTTGAAGTTTGGAAAGGAGAATTGTGCGGCAAAACCGTCACTGTTTCCGTGAGTGAGCCTGAGTCCGACACATCCCTTGCGGGGCCGGCCTCGTTTAACGAAGTCGTTGCTTACAACGGCGACGTTCTCGGCGTTCCGAATCAGAAAAAGTGGGAAAAAGCGCTTGAAAATCATTCTGCGAGAACAGGATTTACATTTGTCGGCGCATTTGCGCAGGCGGCAGCGGCAGAAGCCGAAGAGGCGGTCTTGGCAGGCGCGTCCGAGCACGAGTCGCGCGTCAGAATGGTGAAAATGCTTTCCGAAGTCAACATGAGGCTGACAGATCTCGGACAGCGCTACATGACCGGAAACAATAAGAAAATCGATGTTCGCGGACCGGTGTTTACGACGGTTCAATTTAAAATCGAATGAAAATAATTCAAATTAAAAGCAATTCAATTAAAAGCAATTGAAGTAAATTCAATAAAAATTAATTCAATATAAATATCGGATTGTCAAAAGATATAAAAGCGAACAAATAATTTATATTGTATTCCCTTATTATACTCTATCATTCATTCACAATTCTTTTAAAATTTTTAAATTTGAATCAAATTTATTTCACACATCTATATTCAAAGGCGAGAAAATATGCGTACCGAACTGACTTCACTTTTTGGACTTGACATCTATACCGTTAACGGTATTTATGTTGGTAAAGTCATTGATTTAATCATTGATGTCGAAAGCCAATCCGTTTCCGGAATTATTGCAAACCATGTCAACACAGATGTTTTTGACGTTGCAGGCGACGGCATTATTATCCCGTACCGCTGGGTCGTTACCGCAGCAGACATCGTTTTAATCCGCGACGTGATTCGCAGATTCCAAAAGAAAGGCGACGATTAAGCTCGTTTTTCTCTTTCTATTCTTTCATTTTTTATTCTTAATTTTTTTAATTAATTGTTATTTTTTAATTAATTGTTATTTTTTGATTAACTGTTGTTTTTTGGTTTTGTTTTCCGGTCGGCGCGAAGCGGCGGACGGACTTGAAACGCAGTTTCAAGTTTTTTCATATTTCATTTTTTTCATATTTCATTTTTTTCATATTTCATTTTTTTCATATTTCATTTTTTTCATTTTTCTTGTTTTTATTTCGTTTGTTTTAATTTGTCATCATTAATTTGTAATTTCATTATGTAAAATTAAATTCGCTACAACGAAAATGTTTATATTCGGTGAAATCCTTCCCCCTGTTGAAGCTTAATTTCAAAGGAGGATTTTATTCATGAAAATGTGCATTGTTTATTGGAGCGGCACCGGTAACACGGAAGCCATGGCCAATTTGATTTGTGAAGGCGCTGTTTCAACAGGCGCTGACGTAACGCTTAAAGAAGTTTCATCCGCATCCGCCGCCGACATTGAAGGCGCTGATGTTGCCGTTTTCGGCTGCCCTTCGATGGGTGACGAAATCTTGGAAGAAGACGAATTTGAACCCTTTATGAGCTCCGTTACAGGTCTCTTGGACGGCAAGAAAGTCGGTCTTTTTGGTTCTTACGACTGGGGAGACGGCGAATGGATGCGCACCTGGGAATCTGATGTCAAAAAAGCAGGCGCTCACCTTTTAAAAGAAGGATTGATCGTCAACCTCACACCCGAGGGCGATGACGTTGAAAAGTGCCGCAGCTTCGGCAAAGACATTGCCGGAATGTAAACCTAAATTTGTTTATTTATTTATTTGTTTATTTCAACCCTCTTGCGTCGCACGTGCCATTGTGCGGCGCAAAAACCCTTTTTAATTCTCTTTTCAATTTTTAATTCATTCATTTTTCACTATTTCTTTTTTTCATTCTTTCATTACTTTTAATCCACTCTTTCATTTCTTTTTATTCTCATATTATTTCTTATTCATTTTTTAATTTCGTTTCTTTTTCGTTTCTTTTTCTGTTCTTTTCGTTTTTCTTTTCTTTTCTTTTCTTTTCTTTCGCTGTTTTCTTTCTTCTTTCGTTTCGACTCTTATCAAAACGCGCGGGATAAAACAGAATGATTTATATCTTTAGAAGTCACTCATTGTAAAAATTCAGTGTTGATTTGATTCATTTTATCAAGCGGTTTTGCTTTATCGGCCTGAATCGGTGCCCCAAAGGAAGCGGCGCTGAATTTGAATTTATACTACGGAGTTTTTTGATGACCCCTGAAGAGAAGATCGAACGAATTAAATACAACGTGGACGAAGTCGTCACGGATGAAGAACTGACAGAACTGATCAAAAACAATCCTGCGCCCAAGGTTTATGTCGGTTATGAGCCCAGCGGACGGATTCACATGGGACACGTTCTGACGGTCAACAAACTGTTGGACTGCCAGAAAGCCGGCTGTGAAGTGATTGTTTTACTTGCGGATGTCCACGCTTATCTCAACAAGAAAGGAACGTTTGAGGAAGTCCGCAAAATCGCGGATTATAACAAGCGCTGCTTTATCGCGCTGGGTTTGAGCGAAGAAAATACAAAATTCGTTTTGGGTTCGGATTATCAGTTGGGTCCCGATTATATGCTCAATGTTTTGAAAATGTCAAAAACCGTCACGCTCAACCGTGCAACGCGCAGTATGGATGAGGTCGGCCGCGCCATGGACAATCCGATGGTTTCGCAATTGGTTTACCCGATCATGCAGGCAATCGACATCGCAATGCTTGACGTTGACATCGCTGTCGGCGGCACGGACCAGCGCAAGATTCACATGCTTGCCCGCGAACATTTAAAAGACCTCGGTTTCAAGACGCCGGTTTGCATTCACACGCCGATTATTTCCGGTTTTGACGGCAACAAAATGTCATCGTCTAACGATAATTTCATTTCCGTTGACGACACCGCCGAAGATGTCGCCAGCAAAATCAAAAAAGCGTACTGCAAACAGGGCGATATTGAAAACAATCCAATCATGGAACTTTTCAAATACCACATTTTCCCGCGCTACGATTCGATTACGATCGAAAAGCCGGAAAAGTTCGGCGGAAACGTCACTTACAATTCTTACGCCGAATTGGAAACCGCGTTTGCCGACGAAAAAGTTCACCCGATGGATTTGAAATCCGCCTGCGTCAAATATCTCAATGAAATTTTGGACCCGGTCAGAGCGGTTTTGCTTTAAATCAAAATTTAAATTTTATTTTTTGAACAGAATTTCTCTGTTTCTTTCTTTTTTCATTTTTTATTTTCAAGAAGCGAACGCTTTGTTTCTTTTTTTGATTTTTTGTTTTGTAAAAGCGAAATTGGTTTTTTGTTTTGTAAAAGCGAAATTTGTTTTTTGTTTTTTTGTTTGAAAAACGAGATTGCTTTTTCGAATATTTTGAAAAATTTGTGCGGCTCGCGGGCGCAGCAGGCTGCTGCCGGCAGCAGCAAGCGGAAACCTGATTGGCACGCGGAAACAGAAACCTGAAGGTAGCGGCGGCAACATTAAAAGACAGTTGCAGACTGTTCCGCTTTGCAGGGGCGAAAGCAGCAAAAGACAGTTGCAGACCGGCAGGCTTAGCAGGAGTCGAAAAGCAAAATATTAAATTCAGCGGTTTTTTATTTTTTGTTTCGTATGGGAAGAATCCGCCAAGTCTCGTCTCCTCGCTGCGCTCGGAAACTCAACTTGCGGGGGCGGTATTTTGTTTTAATTCAAATTTTAGATTAAATGAAACATCGTTTTTCATCAAATTTCTTCAAAAACGGAACGCCTTCTTTTTTCCAAAGATTAAACATTTTTAAGGTTTTATCGGGCGTTCAGGTTCACCGATTTTTAAAAATTGGATGTTTAGGTTTCATCCTGAATACAAAAACAAAACGGGGAGATAAGTTTGAAAATCAAATGAAAAATGATGCAGCTCGCGCGAGCCGACGCCGCGAAAACAAACGCGAAAACAAATCAAAAAACAATCAAAAATCACTTCAAAAAGAAATTCAAAAAACAATTTAAATATCAAACTTGTTTAAATATCAATACAATTAAAAATTGAATTAAAATGTCTGATAAAATTACCAAATATTTTACCAATTATTATCTGAAATTTGTTCAAATAATTACAGTTATATTCATGAAGTGAGTAAAGAGAACCTTACTCAAACATTTCATTTAATCGTCATCGTTATTTTACGAAGTTAAATTATCGTTACACGTTACCATTATACACAATTCAAAGGTGCATTTATGCTTTATACTTATCAAGACGGAACAGAGCTCCCCGTTCAGCGGGATTTCATTCAGGACATGAAAAATTACGTTGAGTGTCTTGAAAAAATTCTGCCGCTTGAAAACCAAATCATGGAACTCAAAGATTTGGAAAAAGATCAAGGCGCTTTGTTTGAAAGAAGAGTCGCCGTTTTAAGCGGCTTTAAAGAAAATTTGATCCGCGGCATGCCTGTTAATTTGGATATCGACGATGCCGCGCTTTTGGAGCCGTGCATCAGCGAAATCATGGAAGTCTGCGACAAATTCATCCGCAAAACGCACGACGATTACGAATCCGAAATCCACGTCATGAAAAGAGATTCGGGCGCACAAATCAAATCCAAAGAAATCGAAATCATCAAAATCTTAAATCCTTTTTTGATTTCAAGCGTTTACGGCGCCAAACGCGTTTACGATATTTCTTATCACGAAATTCTCGGCGGAACGCTTTACTGCTACTCTTCCGGACTTCAATTCAATTACAAATTAAATTTCGTCGACGACCGCTTGACCGTTGCGCGCCTGCTCGGCGACTTTTCGCTCCCCGTTATGGCGTCAACCGGCATCTTTACAAAAGAACACAAGCCGCGCGTCGTCAGCCTCGCGGAATACCTCGTTCTTGCCATCCAATACGATGATTTGTACAACTTTTCACTGGAATTGGAAAACAAAAAGAAAATCATCCGCATCGTCCGCAAAAACGGCAACTTCTCAATCTATGATGACGGCCGCGACATCACCGCTGATGCCGAATTGGCCTCCCTGATTGAAGATGCCGCGCTTCAGCGCCTGCCGAAAAATATTACGGAATACATCCGCAAAAGCGTTGCTTCATTCGAATTAACGGAAATTTTAATCGACGACGACGACGCGATTGCGAACAATTTGATTTTCGATTGCATGAAAATCATCGCAACGCAATACGGCGCAATTGTGGCCGAATGCATTCGAAGAAGCCCGATCAAAACCGAAATTTCCATCAAAGTGCAGCTGGAAGACGGCACGAGAACGGAAAAATACCTTTCCAAAGACGAATTGTATTCATCTCTTGCCAACATCGGCGGCGACGGTTTGGAAATTGCAAGCCTCATCGGCGCGGATGCCGAAGTTGTCGAAAAGCCGAGCAGCAATAATAAATATTTCATCGTTTGATATTTGAGTCTGATATGTTAAGTTTGATAATGATTTGATATTTGACGATGATTTGATATTTGACGATGATTTGATATTGCTTGAATTCTGTTTTTAATTTTATTTTTATTTTTAATTGCTTTCAATTTTGTTTTATTTCTTTAATTTTTAATTTATCAAAATTTCAAATTTCAATTTTTTCGGGTACAAAAATGGACGGATCAAGCTCATCAAATGCAAACAATACAACCGATGCGGGAAATTCGGCGGAAGCGCTGAAAGCATCGGAAACAGCGGAAAACCGGGAAATGTCAAAAACGCAGACAGATGAGCGCATTCGATTTAATTATTCGCCCGAAGAAATTTCAATCGACGAGCTGATGTCACGTCAAGGCTACGCGAAAGCCGGCGCCCATTCCGCCGTTAAAACCTGCGCCTGGCTTAAAAATTCCATGAACGGAACCGGTGTCTGTTACAAATCTTCTTTTTACGGTGTCACGTCTCATCGCTGTCTTCAAATGACGCCGACTTTGATGTGCAACCAGGAATGTGTTTTTTGCTGGCGCCCGACGGAGGTTCCGGCAACCGCGCCGGATGTTTGGGACACGCCTGAAAAAATCGTTGAAGAAAGCATTCGCGCGCAGCGTAAATTAATTACGGGCTTTGGCGGCTCTCCGAATGCTGTTCCTGGGCATTACGATGAAGCCAAAAACCCGTCCAATGTCGCGATTTCACTCTCCGGCGAGCCGACTTTTTATCCTTATTTGCCCGAACTCGTTCAGTCTTTTGAATCCGTTGGGATGACTGTTTTTCTCGTCACGAACGGCACGCGTCCTGAAATGCTTCGAAAAACCAAGCCGACGCAGCTTTACATGAGTTTGGACGCAACGACGCCTGAAATGTATGACGAAGTCTGCCGCCCGAAAGGACCGCGCCTTTGGGAAAAAATAACGGAATCGCTTGACGTTCTCAAAGAAAAGAAAGCCGAAGGCGTTCGAACGGCGATTCGAATCACGGCGGTCAAAGGGTTGAATATGACAGATGAAGCCGGCTACGCCGATTTGATCAAAAGAGCCGAGCCTGATTTTGTCGAAGTGAAGTCTTACATGCATGTCGGCTTCTCGCGCCTGCGCCTTGAGCGCGCCAACATGGCCGAGCAGGATGAGGTCAGAGAATTTGCGCAAAAAATCGCCGACCTTGCGGGTTATCAATTTGCCGGCGAATCCGAGCCGAGCCGCGTTGTTGTTCTTTCAAAAAGCGGTCAGCTTTCAAATGTTTCTGTGTCGGATGTTTGATTTCTTTTCTTTTTCTTCTATTTCGTTATTGTTTTTTTATTCTTTTTCTATTTCGTTATTGTTTTTTATTTTTCAAAAATTGATGTCGATTTTTTTGATTTTTAAAATTTGGTATCGATTTTTGATTTATTTTTTTGAAAAGCGGAGCGGCTCGCGCGGCGGCGGGCAGCTGCTGCGGCTGTCGGCAGCGGCAACCGTGGCGCAAACCTGACCGCAAGCAGAAACAGAAACCTCCCTCCCACTGCAAACAGAAACCTGATTGCAAGCGGCAACTGTAACGGCAGGCAGCAGCGCCCACGTTCGCGTTAGCGTTCGGATTACGATTAAAAAGAGCAGATGCAAGCAGAAAGATCAGGTCGCTGCTTCGCACCGCCTGAAAAATGCAAACCGCTCCGGCAACAGCAACCGTAAAAGACAGTCGCAAATTAGCAGTCTTAGCAGGCGCAGGCAGCAGTAAAAGACAGTCGCAGACCGGCATGCTCAGCCGGAATCGGAAAAACAATCCCATCGTGACGGTTTCGTATTTTTTGTTTCGTATGGTTAGAATCTCCAACTCCTTCTTTCCTCCGCTGCGCTTCGGAAACGCGTCGTTGGAGGGACGGCATTTGGTCTTTTAATTCAAATTTCTGATTAATTGAAACATCGTCTTTTTCTAATTTTCTTCAAAACGGAACGCCAATTTTGCAATAAAATTTAAATTTATTCGGATTTTATCGGGCGTTCAGGTTTCAATCTTTTCTGAAAATTGGATGTTTTGGTTTTTTATTTTATTTTTGATCTGTATTTTTTCGATTTTTTTTCTAATTTTTTAATATTTTTTGAATTTTTTCTCGCGTTTTCTCAGTTTTTCCTCTTATCAAACGATTCTCGACTCTTTTTCAGAATTATCAAGCGCAGTCGAATTTTTACCAAGTATGTTATCAAACTATCGGCAAATCTGTTATAAACTGCCGTTTTTTTCTGTATCCAAATTCTGTGTGGTTACTGCATTCGTTTTCGGGGTTTGTATTCAAAGATGGTGGTAAAAACCTTATTAAACAAAAGGACAGTTATTGAAGTTTCACTAAAGTTCCCGATAATTTAATTGTCGGATTTTAATAAAATGCATTTGATAAATATTTTAAATGTCTTTGATGATATTAAAAATAAAGACAAGGTATGGTTTGCTTGTCTTCTATCAGATCTATAAAACTTTCTTAATCTGCTAATCTGACATTCTTAATCTCATGATAAAGCAGAAGAAAAGAGAGCACAAAACGGAATAACAGAAATTAGAATTGCGGAAATTAATAAAACTAATTAAAAAATTAATTAAAAATTTAATTAAAAAATTAATGTAAAAAAACTAATAAAAAAATAAAAAAATTAATTAAATAACAGCAACAGGTGAAAGGTTTGTCAAAGATAATCATTTATACAACGGACGTCTGCCCGAAATGCAAAATTTTAAAAGGATTTTTCCGGTCCAACAACGTCGCATACGAAGAAATGGACATGACAACGCCCGCGGCGCTCACGGAACTCGCGGTCAACAACATTTTTACAAACGTCGCCCCGGTTCTCCAAATCGACGACAAATTCCTCACATACAAGGACATCTTTGAAGGAACCGCCGTCAAAGAAGAACAAATCATGACACTGATTGCGTAAAAATTACGCAATTTATCGCCACATGCAGGTTCGCAAGAGTCGCTTCAATTATAGCCAATTTAAAAGCTCATTGCTGAACCCGCCATCTTTCATCACCTAAAAACGAAATCGGATCTTCACACATTTCTGTTCCGATATTCCGATCATACATTACTTTCACATGACTTACACGCAGTTTATACGGCTTATCAATCAACTCCTTAATCCAAAATCAAATTTAAAATTCAACTCAAAATGAACTTCAAAACGAACCCAATTAAATTCAACTTAAATCAAAACTCAACTCAAACGGACTCAATATTAAATTTTAAATTCAAATCTTAATCAAATCTAAAAAATTAATTTAATCAAATCTAATAAAAATAATAAAAACAACTACGGTGAAACGACTCATGTCTACAGAACTCAGCAAAAACACAGAAGGCAAAGGACAAGTTCAGCAAACGCTTGACGGCGGTACCGTTCCGACCATGCCGAAAGTCAGAACGACCAACGGTTACATGATGGATTGGAACCGAAACGAAATTGTCCGCCAGCTGATGAAAGAAACGCCGCTTGCAGAGCGTTTTTACGGTGTTCCCGGAATTACCAAAGAAGAAGCGGTCGAAATCGCAAAAGAAGCCGAAGCGCGCATCAAAAAAATGGGCGTTGAATTCCTCTCCGGTCCCTTGGTTCGTGAAATCGTCAACTGCATTCTTTTAGAACACGGCCACACCGAATGGCGTAACGTGATGACAAGAGTCGGCGCCTCCGTTTACGACGCCTGTGAAATCGACACCGGTCTCGGATTCGAATCCCACGACAACGCCAACCAATTGGACAACGCCGAAACATCGCACAAGAAGAAAGCCGACAAGATGTCTAAGGAACAAAACCTCCTTTTGATGCCCGGAAATCTTGCCGACCTTCACTTAAACGGTGACTTCCACATCCACGACTTGGAATACTTCGGAACACGCCCGTTCTGCCAGGACTGGGATCTCAGATATTTCTTCTACTACGGCCTCATGCCTGACGGCGTCGGCGTTCAGTCAAGCGTTGCCGGCCCCGCCATGAAAGCAGAAGTCGCTATCCTTCACGCCGTTAAAGTCATGGGATCCGCCCAGACAAACTTTGCCGGCGGCCAAGGCTTTTACAATTTCCTCGCGTTCCTCGCGCCGTATTTTGTTGATAAAACCGACAAAGAACTTGAACAGCTCATGCAGATGTTCGTTTACGAAATGATGCAGATGATGTGCGCCCGCGGCGGACAGACCGTTTTCTCATCCGTTCAGCTGTCTCCCGGCATTCCGAAACTTTGGAGAGACAAACCTGTTGTCGCAATGGGCAAAGTCTGGGACGGCACAAACGGCACAAAAAAGTGGGTCTACGGCGATCTTGAAAAAGAAGTCCGCAAAGGATTCCGCGCGCTCATGGTTGTCATGCTCAAAGGCGACGACTGGGGCAAACCCTTCAGCTTCCCCAAACCTGAAATTTCAATCGAACCGGATTTCATGGAAGAAGACGAAGCCTTCAACGCTGCAAATCCCGATGTTTTGACGTACAAAGAACTCTATCGCTTAACCTTTGAATTGGCCGCCAAATTCGGGACGCCGTATTTCGACAACCAGATTCCGGAATACCGCGGCGCCGGCGAAGGCATCAGCTGTTACCAGTGCTGCGCTTACCAGTTCTCGGCAAATCCTGAAGACGACGTTGATTTCGATGACAAGCTTTACTTTAAAGACGGCAAACACTTCTCCATGGGCTCCTGGATGGTCATGTCACTCAATTGCCCGCGCGCCGCCTACAAAGCCGACCACGACGACCAAAAACTGATTGACGAACTCAAATATCTCATGAACAAGTCCGTTGAAGTTTTCCGCGTGAAGAAAAAATGGATGGATCATTTGTTAGAATCCAACAGAATTCCGTTTGCCGCAATGACGCCAAAAGACCCGAACACCGGAGAAAAAGGCGCAATCGCCGTTGACTTTGACGCGCTCGTCTACACGATCGGCGTGATCGGAATCAATGAAATGGTTCAGTATCACACCGGCAAATCCATGTACGAGTCCGCAGACTCGTTCAAATTCGCGATTCGCATCATGTACGAAATGAAGCTGCACGCGCAAAAGCTGTCTCAGGAAAACAATATTGAAATCGCTCTTGCAAGAACGCCGGCCGAGACGACTGCGCAGAGATTTGCAGTGTCAGACTTGCTCCACCCCGAATACGCCGAAAAAGCTGAAAACAACATGAACGGCGATGTCGAGCTGACGAAAAAGGAGCTCGGAACAACGAAAGACTTGCCGGTCTACTACACAAACGGCACGCACATTCCGCCAGGCGCCGACATTTCCGTGATTGAACGCATCAATTATGAACAGACTTTCTTCCCGATCGTTGACGGCGGAAACATTCTGCACATTTGGCTCGGTGAAGGAACGCCTGACCCTGACGGACTTCAGGAAATGGCAATGCACATCGCCAAGAACACGGCAACCGGCTACTTCGCGTTTACGCGCGACATGACGGTCTGCAAAGACGAAGGCTATGTTGCATCCGGCATCAAAGAATGCTGTCCGAAATGCGGTTCCAATAACATTGACCATCTGTCCAGAATTACGGGCTATTTGCAGTCCGTTGACGGCTGGAATGCAGGCAAAAGGCAGGAGCTTGTTGACAGAACACGCGCCGACCCGAAGAATTTGAAAGTTTGATTCCGATAATGATCAAACTTTTTACTTTTCTTTTCTCATCAAAAACGGTTACTCAAAACGATTGAAAAGAACAAAAACGAACGAAAAGAAGCCACTTAAAAATCTCTTTTCACTCCCTTCCTTTTTTTATTTTTTCTTATATGTTATCATTGATGCTGATTTTTTATTTGCAAAAACATGTGATATCGACGGTAATGTTTTATTCATTTCAAACATATTAAAAATGTTTATATAGTCGGTGTTTCTTCTCGAAAAGGTACACAATCTGCTGTTAGAACAATGATTTTTGTTATCTTAAATCAGGATGTTCTTAACACATACAGCGATTGATGTGCAAATTAATTACAGCGTATAGTGAGGAAATTATATGAAATCAAAAATGATGATAGGAATGAGTTTGCTAATTATTTTTGCAATGATATCTAATGCAAGTGCATGTGGTTATCACATTCCCCATTCCGTTGATTCCGGCTATAATATGCATTGGGGAGGGTCTGTTAACAGCTCTTTCATCAATGAATTAAATGCCGGAATAAACACATGGAACGCATTGGGAAAAGTCAATATTTCTAAAGATACTGCCTTAACCTTACAAGACATAACGATTACGTATGTAAATACATATGACCCAAATGAACCAACAACTCCAGGCGTATATAATTCCAATCGGAATTATATTTACTTTTATAAACCTGTTCTTGATACATTCACTTACAGTGAGAGAGTAAAAACAGCAACACACGAATTGGGGCATGCATTGGGAATTGGAGAGTTATCAGCTTTTTCCGGAAATATTATGAAACCCGGGAAATCTTCTCAAACGTACCTTGGTTCTAAAGATAAAGAAGTATACAATTGTTTATGGAGGTAATCATAATGATAAAACATAAATTCATTTGGGTTTTTGCATGTTTTGCACTTGTTGCCTTGTTGTCTCTTTCCGCTGCAAGTCAAATTCAGTTTGAAAAAGATACGTCTCAATCAGATTTTTTGGCTTTTCAAAAATCAACAAAAGAAACATACGGTATTACCGTAACTGAGGAAGATTATGCGAATTTGAAAAAAGGATTTGAAACACTTTCAAAAGATGTTGAGTTGTACGGCACCACATCCCCTCAATACCGGATTGCTTATTGTGATCATATCTTTGTTGGAAAAGTCACAGAACATATCGGAAATTATCAAGTGAACAGTTCAACTGACAGTTACCCTATACCCTACAACAGATATCACATTGAAGTTATTGATCTGGTAAAAGGTCCTGCCCTTGAGAATAAAATCGTTTTAAATCAATCCGGCGGATATTATACGGAAGAAGGTTTAGAGAAAAAATTAAAAGGAACGAAAGTATCAAAAGACGCTTTTGAAAAAGATGAAAACGGATACTATGGGTTTTTAGGAGCCGATGATTCTATTTTGCAGGAGGGAGAAGTCTATTTATTCATGACTGTTACTCAGGATGACGGATATTGTACAATTTTCTATCCTGATTACCGGATTTTGTTAGAAAATTATGATCAAAACAGTGATGATTTTGAAGAAGTTCTGATGTACAAAAAGCTTGCAGAATCAGGAATTAAAGATTATTTCCGGTTCAGGCCGATTGCAAACGAAGAAATTGAGAAACGATCAATTTTGGCATAATTCGTGATAACAATAATAAAAATCATCACTTATGATTTTTGTTATTGTTTAATTTTTTAATAATTCAAAGCAACTGAATGATTTCAGACACTTTGCTCTTTTCAATACACCCTTCTTCATCTGTTTGTGTAAAAACAGCTGTATTTTTTATTTTTTGACGATTTTTTTTGTTTATTTGCAAATTTTGTTCTTCTTTTTGAATCTGTTTTGTAAATTTGCTCTTCAGATTTGAATTTATTTTGAAAAATCATTCTTCGATTTTAGATTTTATTTTTTAAGTTTGTGCGGCTCGCGCGGCGGGCGGCAGCTGCCGAGCGGAAACAGTAGCAGTAAAAAACGCAGTTTCAAGTTCACGCAGCGAAGCGGAGGGAATCGAGACTTGGCGGATTTTTTCAACGACGAATAAAAAGTTCGCACTCAGCTGATTGCCGTGACAATTAAAATGTCAGCGTTTGCAGATTCGTTGACTCATAGTCAGAATCTCCATCTCCTCCTTCACTCGCTTCGCTCGTGAACTCGTCGTTGGAGGGGCGGCTTTCGAAATTAATCCAATCTAAAACTTAATTGAAACATCATCTTTTATCAAAATTATTCAAAACGGAACGCCTTCTTTTATCCAAAATCTAAAAATTAAGATTAGGGTTTTATCGGGCGTTCAGATTCACCGATTTTTGAAAATAGGATGTTTAGGTTTCATTCAAAATAAAATAAAATGGCAGAACAGGTTTGAAAATATATTGAAAAATGGAGCAGCTCGCACGCGGCGGTCGCCTGTGCAGACAACAACGCAAACGACAGTATAAAAAAAGAAATAAAACAAAAAAGAAATAAAACAGCTGAAAAATTCAGCCGTTCATTTTAATTTTCATCCTCTTCCGTTTTACGGTAAACATAGAAACAAACTACCGTCAAAAAGACAAGCAGAATCAGCGGGAGACTGACCGCATTTCCGATATATTCCGGCAATGTTTGAGTTTCATATCCTTCACCCGGGGTTGTTCCTTCAGCCGGTACGATTTTTGAGCCAAGAGAATTGCTGTTGCCTGATCCTGAATTTCTTGTTTTGTTTTCGGTTTTTTCATCCGTGCCGACAGATTTCCACTGCGCGTACAAAATCACATCGCCTGTGATTTTAAAAGTGCCGCCCGGTGCGAAACTTTCACCTTTTCCGTTGCTTTCGGTGTTCCATTCGATGAATTTCGCATCTCCGTTCACCATTGAATCGTTGCTCATCACGGTAACGATGTCATTTAAGATGTAATTATTATCGTCAACAGGAACGCCTGCAGCATCATTTCCGTTTCCGACATACGTCACATAATACAGATTTTGCATTTCATCCGGCGCCAAATACAAAGCTTCGGCAATGAAAGGCTGCTCCTGCCAGGACAAAATCGGAAGCAAATATCTTCTGTATTTATCCTGCTGCCAATTACTCTTTGAAAGAATGTCCCAGGAACCGCTGTCATCAAAAGTGTCCCACACATCAATCGAATCAATTTCTGTTCCGTGAATACCCGTTCCCGCGCTCACAAGCGCATCGCCGTTTTGCATACCGCTCCAGCTGAAACTGCCGACAGTCTGAACGCTTCCTCCGGAAACTGTTCCGACCAAACCGCCGACATCAGCGGTTCCGTTCACGTATTCGTTCAAAGCGAAACTGTTTTTGATTTGAAGCGGCGCAGAAGTCGCAGCAACGCCGACAAGACCGCCCGCCTTTCCTTCTTCCGTGTGAACGGAATTGGTTGCGATACCGTCTTGAATGATGACTGTTGCGCCGTCTGCAAAGCCGACAAGCCCGCCTGCGATGCCGTAAGCAGAAACAGTTCCGGTTGTCGCGAATGATTCTGTAATCGTTCCGTTTGACAAAGCGCCGATGAGTCCGCCGGCCGTGTGCGTGTCTGCCGTCACATCTCCTTTGGCGAAGCTTTGGCTGACCGTTACGTTTTCAGCCTGTCCGATGAGACCGCCTGCAAAAGCATAGCCTGCCGTCACATTTCCGGTAAAGCTGCTTTGATAAACAGCTGAAAGAGATGAAGAGGGTGAAGACGATCCTGTCTCTGAAACAGCGCCGACCAAACCGCCCGCATATTCATTTTCGGAATAAACTTCTTTGACATTTGCGCGGCTGTTTGAAACAGTTATATTCGCAGCGTTTCCAATGAGTCCGCCGGCATAATATGTTCCTTCCGCTTTGACAAAATCGCCTTCAAAAGAACAGTTTGTCAAAACAGCGCCGTCGGTTTTGCCAATCAATCCGCCCGCTTCCTGATATGCCGAAATATTTCCGGAAACGACAGCGCAGTCAATAAGCGTGACATTTTCGCCTGTTCCGATAAAAGTTCCCGCAGCATAATCGCCCAAGACGGATGCGTTTTCAATCATAATTCCGTCAATAACTGCTTTTTTGGCAAAACTGAACAACCCGACGTTTTCTTCAGCCGGTTTTTCGATTTTCAAATTGCTGATGACATAATCACCCTGATTTGTCAGATTGCCTTTAAACGGCAAAGAAACGGTTCCGAACGGCTCAAACTCTGTTTCTGAGAGGTCAATGTCGGCAGCCAGCACGTAATTTGCATTCGTGTGCCAGAACTTTTTCTGTCCGGACCCGTCCGAATCGTAATCGTAAGCGCGTGTTCCGATCATTTTGAACTGTTCTTCGTTTCCGACATAAATCGTTTCGGGATAAAAAGCCGTCAGAAGCGGATAGCTGTAATCTTCCAGAATATACCAAACAGATGAACCCTGCGGCTCTCCTTTCGTAATATCCCAGCCGGCATTTTCAAAAATACTGATGTTTTTCATTTCAGTCGTATTCTTACCCTTGCCGCCTGTGCCGCCGGCAGTTGTCGTCTTTTCCGTCGTAACATTGTCAAAAAACGCATTTGAAAGGACACTTTTACCGGACTGCGCAATCAAACCGCCCGAACTGCCGCTGTCTGTTTTGACACTGCCTGCCGCGTAGCTGTTTGCAATTGAAATGTTTGCGCCGTTTGCAATGATTTGTCCGACAAATCCGCCTGCATTGCCTTGCGCTGCCGCGACATCACAAACAGAATATGTGTTGTTGATTTTGACTTCGTATCCGCCTGTGGTATCGTTAACGAGTCCGACAAAACCGCCTGCTTCACTTTTTGAATAAACATCGCCTGCCGCATAACATTCTTCAATGACGCCGCATCTCATAAATCCGACAAATCCGCCGGCTGATGAATTTTCGGCGGTTGTATTTGTTACGGCATAAGATTCCCGAATCGTTCCGCCTGACATTTGTCCGACAAATCCGCCTGCTTCATCAACAGTGGTGACTGTATTGGATGCGAAACTGTTTTGAATCGTTCCGTTCGCCATTTTTCCGGCAAATCCGCCCGCATAACCGAGCTTATGGGTACCGTTGTCATATACATATCCGTGTGCGTAAACCGTTCCGGTTGCATAGCAGTCGGAAATGACACCGTTTTGATATTCGCCGACAAATCCGCCGGCGGTTGTTCCGTTTTCATTAATGGCATTTCCTGTTGAATAACAGTTTAAAACGTATGTCAAATTCAGCGTGCCGTCTGTTGAAGCAGATTGAGAAATCCAGCCGATAAATCCTCCGACTTGACCGCTGTTGATCATGTTATATCCGTCCGGCAATGAATTGTTTAAGCAGGGGACGGAAATTGAAGATGCGTTTCCTGTTGCGAAGCTGTTTGTGATATAAACATCGGTGCTGCTGCTGATGTATGAGTCGCCGATCAAACCGCCGACACAAGATCGTCCTGCAACGTCTCCGTCAGCCGAACAATTTGAAACATTCGTGTTCCAAATACCGCCGGCCAGACCGCCGACACGGTGGAAATGCGTTTTAACGGATACATTCGAGTAGCAGTTTTCAATGGAACTGTTTCCGGCTTTTCCGATTAATCCGCCGGCATTTCCGGCATTGGACAGCCACAAAATGCCTGTCAATTCAACGGAACCGTTCACGCTTGAACAATTAATCACGGAAGAGTTTTCTATTTGCCCGACCAAAGGCCCGACATTGTTGTGGTCCATAATGGTGCTTGCGATTTTGATATTTTCCATGCGCACATTTTGTATGGTTGCGTCTTTGATGTAGCCGAAAAGTCCGTTTCCGTTTCCGTCGGCTTGTCTGCCGTCGGTAAAGACATCTTTCGTTTCGGGGAGATGTGTAAAATTATAAATGGTATAACCCGCGCCGTCAAATGTTCCCGTAAACGGAATTTCGTTTTTCCAGGTATTTGCGCTTTTGACCCATTCGATTGTTCCAATCGGTTCCCAAACGGTATATGAAGACATATCGATGTCACTGATCAGAATATAGTTTGCACTCAAATCGTTTCTCATTGCATTCAGCTGGTCGATATCTGCAATTTGGTACGGGTTTTCCGCGCTGCCGTCTCCGCCCGCAAAGCCGGAATCAGCGGCGACAACTCCCGAGAATGCAAAAATCACTCCTATTGCCAATATAACCCCGAATATTGTTATTCTGTTTTTCATACAGTTCCTTCTAAATTTTCATATGATGTTAATCGTTATTTCTTAATACAAATCATTTTCAATACTAATCATTTTTTATATTTATATCTAATGTATTATTTTATTTTTTCAGTTTATTTTTATATGAATCAATTTCAAATATTTGAGACTGTCTCGGTTTTGAAAAGACGGCTGATGGTCTTTGTTTTGTCAAATCTGTGAAAATTTGATTTATTGTTCAAAAATCTGATTATTCAAAAAACGATGCGGTAAACATGCAAAATATTCGAAATTGAATCTAATAATATGAAATCAAAAAATGTAAAAATAAAAATGTAAAAATAAAAATGTAAAAATAAAAATGTAAAAATAAAAATGTAAAAATGAAAAATCTAAAATGAAATTTACGTAAATTATGTAAAAAACAAATTAATGTAAAAAAACAAATTAATGTAAAAAACAAAATTTCATTTCTTTTTCAAAACACGCCCTTCTTCATCGGTTTGCGTAAAAACGGCTGTATTTTTTAAATTTTCAAGAACAATCTCAACTAAAATATCCATTTCTTCGGGCGATAAAAAAGTCATTTCTTGAAAAACGGGATCGTTTGAATTTCCGCCTTTGCCCTGCTGAAGAACGCAGGTCAGTTTTTCTTTTTGATGAATGTTTTCATTTATCCATTTCGAAATCTCGGCGATTTGCTCTTTTGTGCCGACCAATTCCGGAAAAACGGTTGTTTTGATTTCCAGCTCCGCCGAACTTTCATCAACGATTCGAATCGTTTCCTGAATTCGTTCGCTTATTTTTTCATTTTGAATACCGGCAGTCTTGTTATAAATTTCATTTTCAAGCGGCGCTTTAATATCAATGAAAAATTTATCCGCCAGTTTTTTTTCAATCAACAAAGCCGCTGCTTCGGGATAAAATCCGTTTGTATGAATGCCGACAAGAAGATTATTTTCTTTTGCAAATGCCGCGATTTCTTCAACCGCATTTTCCTGCATCAGCGGCTCGCCGCCCAAAAAAACAACGGCGCTGACGTAAGGTTTTGATTCTTTGATCCGTTTTTTAACAAGTTCCAAATCCGTCGGATTGGATTTTGTCAGCAAATCATAATTGTGACAGTAACCGCAGCGGAAGGGACAGCCGTTCAAGAAGACGACAACGGAAGATCTCCCGTGCCAGTCAACCGTTGAAAGCGGAACGACGCCGCCGACATTTGCAATCATAAATGTGAAAAGGGGGCGGAGTTATTAAAATTTTAGGTTTGCGCTTTTCCAGGTTGGCGATGGGAGTGTGGTTTCTGTTTGCAGTGGGAGGGCGGTGTTTGTTTGCAGTGGGAGGGCGGTGTTTGTTTGCAGTGGGAGGGCGGTGTTTGTTTGCAGTGGGAGGGAGGTGTTTGTTTGCAGTGGGAGGGAGGTGTTTGTTTGCGCTTGGAGGGCGGTGTTTATGAAAAAATCGCTTCGCGATTTTTTCGTCACTTTTTCGCCACTTTTTCGTCACTTTTCGCCACTTTTTCGTCACTTTTCGCCACTTTTTCGCCACTTTTTCGTCACTTTTTCGCCACTTTTTGGCTTGCGCCCGCGCGCGAGCTGCACAAATTTTTAAAAAAATAAAATTTAAACAGCAGGTACAATTTTTAAAAAAATAAAATTTAAACAGCAAGTACAATTTTTAAAAAAATAAAATAAAAACGGCAGGTACAATTTTCAAAAATAAGTCAAAAAGAGGAATTGTTTTTCAAATTTCAATATCGACATCATAAATCTTGCTCGGAATCTCCTGATGAATGCTCCAAAACGGTTCTTCGCCGATCGTTTCAATCAGTTTTTTCGTTTTCTTCGGAACGGTTTTGGGACCGAGAACAAAACCCGGTTTGTCGGGGTCGTCAACGTAATCGGTTTCCATCAAAAAACGACTTCCCTGCTCAAACGCGATTTCAATATTATCCTTGGCAGCCGGAATGCTCGGGTAAATGCCGAAAACTTCCGCCGCGGAAACGAGCGGCGTTGCGTGATGATTGACGATTTTTTCAGTTCCGATGCCTGCTTTTTTTGCAATTTCGGCAATATCTTTGATGCTTTCCGGGGTCATATCTTCGACGTGAAGCTGAACGGCGCATTTCAAATCTCTGCCGTGCTCGAAAACGTGACTCATGATTTGATTGGAAGCGCTTAAAATATCGGGCTCGACCGGAAAATGAGGGCGGCCGCTTTTCAGCGCAATTGCATCTCCTTTTTGAACGTATGACGCGGCAATATCAAATCCGCCGCACATGATTTCAACGGCTTTTTTAACGCCGTTTTCTTCGGACAAATAAAGAATGTCGACCGGATGGATTCCCAATACGGGAAACGCGGTGACGCCGGTTTCATTGATTTTGGAAGCGGCTTCAATCGTCAGATCAAAAACGGTTTTGTAATCTTCTGGCTTTTTCACGGAAACCCCGAGATGACGGCTCGGAAGCGAGACTAAAAACATGTGCGTTCCGCCCGCGTTTTGAAAGTCGCGGACAGCATCTAAGCCGCGGCCGCGCTTCATATCAATGTGAATGTGATTATCCGTAATCGGAAGCTGAGACATGGTCGTTCCTCGTTTTTTGATTTTTAAATTTTTAGATTTTGAAAATTGAATTAAATATTTATTGTTGTCTGTTCATTTTATTTTTATAAAAGATTTTCATTATTCAAATTATTTTAAATCTGCAATAAAACGGTGGTCTGAATGAAAACATCCAAAACGATTGGTCGCCTGACCCTTGTTCTTGAAGAAAGAGAAGTCGGAGTCGATTTGTCGGTCACGTTAACAGGCGGCAAAGCGCATATCGGCGCGGCAGCTCTTGCATATGTCGACAAAGAAACGGGCCGGACAACGGCGTCCGTCATTTCCGCGCCCGGTCACAAGGAAGAAGAAATCGCTCTCTACGGCGCCAAGGCAATCAGCAAAGACACGAAAAAAACGGTTTTGTTTGCCGTCGGCATTCATTTGGATGAAATTTCATTGGAAGAAATCGAAGAAATTGAAAGCGTATGTCGTGAAATGATTCAGAATTGTTTGAAAAATTCTTAAGGACAAAACAGGTAAAAATATGGAACTTATTATCGGAATCAGCGGCGCTTCAGGCGCAGGCTACGGCATTCGTTTGCTTGATATTTTAAAAGAAACGGACATTCAAACGCATTTGATTATGACAAAAGCCGCTGAAGAAATCATTTTGACGGAAACCGATTATGATCCCGAAAATGTCAAAAGAATGGCGGATTTCGTTTGGGATGAAAAGGATTTTTCGGCGCCGATTGCAAGCGGTTCTTATAAAACGGCCGGCATGATTATTGCGCCGTGCAGCATGAAAACGCTCGGTCAAGTCGCAAACGGCATTTCCGACAATTTGCTTGTCCGCGCCGCCGATGTTTGTTTAAAAGAAGAGCGGAAACTGATTTTAATGGTTCGCGAAACTCCATTCAGCCTGATTCATTTGGAAAACATGGTTGCCGCAAAGAAAGCGGGCGCAACGATTCTTCCGGCAAGCCCCGGATTTTACAGCCGGCCGCAAACGATTGATGATTTGTACAATATCATGGCGGGACGCGCATTGGATTTGGCGGGCATTGAAAATCATGTTTATAAACGCTGGAAAGAAAGCGAATGAAATCGAATAATTGAAAAACATTATCGGGTTCTTTTTAAAAATCAAAATCTTTATAAATCAGAAAGTGTTTCTATGTCCGTTGCGGCGGTGACTGCGGTTACAGCAGTTGCGGCAGCGGCACGATAACGGTATTTTCATAATCAGCAAGGGATAGTAGGGTAGCTTGGTCCATCCTCGAGCGTTTGGGACGCTTGGACCGCGGTTCAAATCCGCGCTATCCCATAAGATTAAAATATCAACAAATTCTTTTATCATTCCCGAAAATTCTTATTTCTATGTTTTCAGCATGGGATAGTAGGGTAGCTTGGTCCATCCTCGGACGTTCGGGACGTTCGGACTGCGGTTCAAATCCGCGCTATCCCATTTCAATTCTTCTTTTTATGACTTCTTCTTTTTATGACTTCTTCTTTTTATGACTTCTTCTTTTTATGACTTCTTCTTTTTATGACTTCTTCTTTTTATGACTTGTTTTAGAAGTATGAATGAAGCAGCGGCAGCCTTTTCATTTTGTGAAAATGAGCGAATTTAAAACAAAATGTTAGAGAATCTAAAATCCGAAAAATGAAGAGTAGAAAATCTAAAATGAGAAAAATGAAAAGTGGAAAATTTTAATAAATTAGAAAAATAAAAAAAATTGCATAACGCACGGAATTGTTCCGTGCATTTTGTCATGCAATAGTACAAGAAACTGACCTTTTTTTGTTTTTTGGCGGTCATTATTTCAGCATCCTGAAATATTTTCCGGCATCGAATACGTATTCATATTCGACATCAACACCGTCTCTTGTCTTATATTGAAGTTCGTCGACTTCAAAAAAGTCTTCTTCAAACATTTTTATCACCTTTTTTGAACCCTTATGAAAGGGAGCGAATTGTTTTTTTGTTTTTGTTTTTTGGGCGGCGCGTAGCGGCGCCCCAATTTTCGGGTGGTGCGCAGCAGCGCCCCGATCTTTTCGGGCGGCGCTCAACGGCGATCCGATCCTTTCTTACGTAACCTGCACATTCCAAGAATGTGAATACTTGTTTACATAACGATTTTTCATTGCTTCTGTAAACAAATATGTGATACTCGTAAAACATTATATCATGTATATAAATATTCCTTTAATTTTAATAAAAATCTCTTTAATTTGGTTTTTTAAAATGAAGTTAGTGTTAAGTATCCAAAAAAATCAAAAATATCTAAAAAATATCCGGAATTTTTCTAAAAAGTATCCTGAAAAATATCCTAAAACATCCTGAATTAATTTTTGAATGGATATCTATATATCTGTAGTATACATTATTGTAATTAATCGACTATTATATCATAAATATATTCGGTTGATTGTTTAAATCCACGGAAGGATGTATAAATGACGCATCACAGCTACATTAAATTCAATGACGGTTCCAAGTTTGATGTTGAAAACTTTAAATTGTTGAGCATGAAAGAAAATGACGAACAGTTCTTTGACGAGAACGGCAGAGTTTTCAGTCTTCATGTTCCCGATCAATTAAAAGTTAAATTTGAAATTGATTTAAAAGATCAAAATTATATTCAAGCGCTCTCTATGATCGGCGCCGGGTCCGGTTTCACCACCGTCAATTATGAAGACGATGATGAAAAAGACGGCACCGGCTACAACAATTGCCATGTCTTCTTAATCAACGAAGACACAGAATCAAAGAAAGCGTATGTTGTCTGCAATTGGACATACACGGAAGTGAACCTTTTAAGTTAATCACAGGGGTTCATAATTATATCTTTTCAAAAAAATCTTGTCAAAAACAATAAATAAAAGAGAATTCTATATCCTGATGTTAACCGCTCAAAGCGAAAGTGTTTGGTTAACAACAGGGTGTCGTTCGGCAAACTTATTCAACCCCGCCGAGCGACCATAATTTTTATTCGGTTTTTAAATTTCGGGTTGAAAAATGAAAATAAGTTTAAATTTAAACAATTTTAATTTAAACAATTAAAGAGTTTAAACAAATAAGATTAAATTAAACATTCAATTAAACATTCTTGAAAGGCTCAACTCTATCTGAAAAATAAGTTAAGCATCAATATTTAAAAAACAAAAATTTCAAAAACAATTCATTTTAAAAATAATAAAAAATTAAAAACAATATCCCAAATTTTCATTCTTGTTTTTTCATTTCCTGAATTGTTCGAATGATAAACTCTTTCAGCTCTATTTCAGATGCGGGAAACGAAGCATATTCGGTCGTGTCTTGAAGGGGTAGGGGCGGATTGTTGTAACGCTCCATAAAATAAAGAATTGCTTTTCGAATGATTGCAGACTGATTGTAATTGGTTTGTCTTGAAATCTGTTTCAGTTTTGAATAAATAAACGGATTGACTGTCGCTGAAACTGAAACTTTGGGCCCGATATCTTCCGGAACCGAATCCAAAAAAGATTCCAGTTCAAACAGTTCTTTTTCTTCGCGGTATGAAATAATGCCTAAAAATTCACAGATTGAAACATAAATCAGATCGGAATTTGTCGCAAAATCACCGCTTTCTACAATCGCTGTTATTTTTTTAAGAAGAGTTTCACTAATCGATAAGGAAATTGACAGCTTTTTACGATTGTGCTGACTCATATCCTTAAATTTAATTTTATTCTTATTATCGTTCTTATTCATTTTATAATAATTTATTGCAACGGTAATAATTTTGAAAAGTTTTAAATATATTAATTACATATGCAATAATTCGTGGCGAAAATAAAAAATGTTTTTGTCAAAATCGTTTCGGTAATTACGAATGTTAATTTGAAAGTTAACTTCGAATTTTAATTCAGAAAGTTGGCTTTGAAAACTATCTGCATTCAGAATTACTTGAAAATTATTTTGCCGCAAGAATCGGCAAAATCATTCAATCAGTGTGTCGCTCGACTTTTCAATTCAACCCCTTGTCGAGCGGCTAATTCTTTACATCGTTTTTCTAAAAATACTTTTCAGAGGGGATAATTTTGGAAAGTCGCTCATTTGAAAACGTTTTTTAAAAATTAATTTTACTCTTTTATGATGAAATCATAAAAATAAAAAAGCCGACCCGTGGGCTGTTGACATTTTGGTCAAAGCCCTTATTTTATCCCGGATTTTCACCCGATGCGATTTCCGCATCAGGGACTTGACTTAAGTAACGGAAGCCGTTGGGGGGACTTGAACCCCCGGCCTGCTGATTACGAATCAGCCGCTATACCGCTAAGCCACAACGGCGCTTTTTGAAATAAAACAGAATTCCTTAGTAGTCTTTAAGATATTTAAAGATTATTTTCGGATTTCAATTTCCAATCTTCAATTTCCATTTTACTTTCATTTTATTTTCATTTCCATTTTATTTCCATTTTTATTTTCATTCAATTTTGTTTTGATTTCGTTTTTAGTTTTCATTTTTCGTACCGGATACATTAATTTAATAAGCCGGAGTGTATTATGCTGAAATATTCAAATTATCAAATAAATCTAAAAATTCAATAAATTTCAAATTAAAATTCAAATTCAAATTTCAATTTTAATATTTTAATATTTAAAAATCAAAAAAAATATGAAATCATTTACAGGTGAATAAATATGACATTCAAATCTCTCGGACCGTCAACGGCAGCATTCCCGACACCCGCATGGGTCATCGTTACATATGACAAAAATGAACGCGCAAACGCAATGACAGTCGCGTGGGGCGGAATCGTCAACTCAAATCCGCCGTGTGTCGCTGTTGCAATTCAGCCGAGCAGATACACTTACGAAAATGTTCTCGCCAAAAGAGAGTTTACCGTTTGTATTCCGTCAGAGGAATTCGCGGCAGAAACCGATTATTTCGGCATCGCTTCCGGAAGAGATGAAGACAAAATCGCAAAAGCAGGACTCACGGCAGAGCGCGCCGAAAAAGTCAACGCGCCTTACATCAAAGAATTTCCGATGCATTTGGAATGCAAATTGACCGACAGAATGAATCTCGGATCGCATTTTGTTTTGATCGGACAAATCATTGATATCAAAGCCGATGAAGAAATTTTAGACCACAAAGACAGCATTGAAATTCAAAAGCTGAAACCGCTTGTGTATTCCCCGACAGACAGAAGCTATTACAAAGTCGGCGACGAAGTCGGCAAAGCCTTCTCAATCGGAAAAGAAATCAAAGACAAGAGCGAATAAACAAATCGAATTTGAATCACAATCGAATTTGAATAACAATTGAATTTGATAATAAATCGAAATTAAATATTCATCTTCAAAAATTATTATTTTTATTATTAATTATTTTAAATCAAGAGGGAGAAGAATGGACCCCGAATCAATTTATAAATCCGTTGTCGAAAAAGACAATCAATATGTTATGCCGACATACGGCCGCAAGCCGCTGCTTTTTACGGGCGGCGAGGGCTGCCGTTTGATTGATATTTTCGGCAAAGAATACATCGACTGCGTTGCGGGAATCGCCGTCAATGCAACCGGATATTCCAATCAAAAATTAGTCAACGCAATTAAAGAGCAGGCAGAGCAGCTCATCCACATTTCAAATTATTATTACAATATTCCGCAAGCGAACGCCGCCGAAAAATTGGTTCAGATCACAGGGCTTTCCAAAGTCTTTTTCTGCAACTCGGGCGCAGAAGCCAACGACGGCGCCATGAAACTTGCAAAGCTGCACACCAAAAAGAACAGCTTCATCTCAACCAATAACGCATTTCACGGACGAACGATCGGATCGCTCGGCGCAACTGCTAATATCAAATACCGCGACCCGTTTGTGCCGCTCGTGAAACCGGCAACTTTCGTCAACTACGGCGACGCGTCAGCAATCGAAAAAGCGGTCACGGATGATATTGCGGGCGTTATTTTAGAACCGCTTCAGGGAGAAGGCGGCGTGAATGTCTCCAATGCCGAATATCTCAAAGAAGTTCGTGAAATTTGCGACAAAAAAGATTTGGTTCTCATCTTCGATGAAGTCCAA
This sequence comes from Methanimicrococcus hongohii, assembly GCF_032594095.1. Classification (NCBI taxonomy): domain Archaea; kingdom Methanobacteriati; phylum Methanobacteriota; class Methanomicrobia; order Methanosarcinales; family Methanosarcinaceae; genus Methanimicrococcus; species Methanimicrococcus hongohii. Next base: position 1,184,642 of record NZ_CP131059.1, on the reverse strand, counting down.
ACCGGATTCGGTCGTACCGGAAAATGGTTCTGCAAAGACCATTATAATGTTCAGCCGGACATTCTGACAATGGCAAAAGCCATCGGCGGCGGTCTTCCGATGGGCGCGTTTGCTGCTTGTGAAAGCCTGTCCTTTGAAAAAGGCGAACACGGGACGACTTTTGGCGGCAGCCCGCTCGTTTGCGCGGCGTCGCTTGCCGTTATGGAAACAATCGAAGAAGACAATCTGCTTGAAAACGCGGCAAATATGGGACAATATTTCATTGAAAAACTTTCCAAAATGGAACGCAATGACGTTGTCAATATTCGCGGCATGGGACTCATGATCGGAATCGAATTAAATCATGAATGCGGATACTTTATGGATGCCGCAGCCGAAAAAGGCGTTCTTTTGAACGTGACGGCCGGAAATGTCATTCGTTTGATTCCGCCGTTGACGATTTCAAAAGAAGAAGTCGATCGCGTAGTCGAAGTAATCGATTCAATTGTAAGACCGAATTAATTGATGAAAAAATTGATGAAATATTATTAACTCAAAATGAAAACGGAGAACTTTCAATGACCAAGAAATCAAAGGAAATTTACGCTTCTTTGCTCAAAGATTCCGTTTTAAACGTGCCGGAATACGTTCCCGGGAAGACGACGTCTCAAATCGCTGCCGCTTACGGGCTTGATCCGAATACGATTATCAAGCTGAATTCAAATGAAAATCCGCTCGGCCCGTCAAAGAAAGTGATTGAGGCGATTCAAAAAGAAGCCGAAAACGCGTCGCTTTATCCGACGGCGGACGCTTCCAATTTGCGCCGCGCTTTAACGGAATACACGGGCTTTCCGATTGAAAATATCGTTGCGTCCGGTCCCGGAATGGACAGTCTGATTGACGCGCTGAATAAATTATTTGTCGGCAGCGGCGATGAAGTCATTGTTCCCGTTCCGACTTTTACATATTACGGAATTTCAGCGGCGGGTCTCGGCGGCGTTCCTGTTCATGTGAATCTGAATCCCGATTATTCACTCAATGTCGACGCTGTTTTAAAAGCGGTGACGAACAAGACAAAAATCATTTGGCTTTGTTCGCCGAACAATCCGACCGGAAATGTCATTGCAGCCAAAGACGTTCGAAAATTGGCCGAAAAGACGAACGCGATTATTTTCATTGATGAAGCGTACGTCGAATTTTCGGAAGCGGGGAGTTTATCCGCTCTTGTGAATGAATTTGAAAATATTGTCATCGGCAGAACTTTTTCAAAAGCGTTCGGCTTGGCAGGAATGCGCCTCGGCTACGTTATTGCGCCCGTTTGGATCGCGTCTGCGCTGCTGCGCGTGCTGCCGCCTTTTGCGGTCAGCATCTTGGCAGAAGCGGCGGCGGTTGCAGCGCTTGGCGATCAGGAATCTTTGAATGCAGCCATTGAGATGGTGCAGTCCGAGCGTAAAAAGCTGATTGCATCAATCAATGAAAAAACGCCTTACAAAGCGTATTCGTCGGAAGGAAATTTCATTATCGCTGACGTGTCGCCGAAAACTTCTCAGGAAGCGGTTGACGCTTTTTTGAGAAAAGGAATCATTATTCGAAGCTGTGATTCTTTTCAGAATATCGGGAAAAATACGGTCAGAATTACGATCGGGACGCCTGAAGTGAATGAAAAAGTGATTGAAGCGTTTGAATTTTTGAAAAACGAAGAATGATTAATAAGTGAAATCGAAAAAATAAAACAAAAATGAAACATCGTTTTTCTTTCAAATTAATAAAAACGAACGCCGTCTTTCTTCTCTTCAGAAAAGAGAACGGGCGTTCGGGTTTTCATATTTTCATTAAAACGGATGTTTGAGTTTTATTGAATATTTTTGTTCAACAACTTTTTTGATATTTGTTTGATTGGATTTGTTTTGTTGATTTAATTGATTGTTTTGTCTGATTAAATCGGCAAAACAATCCATCCCAAAGCAATCGCCGCCATCGCAATTAAAATTGCAAGCGTGATTAAAATCATTAAAACATCCAATGCTTTGTATTTGATTTTTCTTTTATTTTCCGATGCTTTCCGGTATCCGCGCATATCGATTGTCAAGCCGAGCGTATCTGCTTTTGAAAGCGAATTGAGCATCAGCGGAAGCATGACCGGTCCCGTTTGTTTCATTTTCCCGATAAAGCCGCCGCCCGGATTGTAGCCGCGGGAGAGCTGTGCCTCATTGATTCGGGCACCTTCGCGCTGAAGCGTCGGAATAAAGCGAATCGCAATCAAAAACATCAAAGCGTAATCGCTCGGGACGTGCAAGACGTAAAGCGCGTTGACAAGTTCACTCGGTTTCGTTGAAATCACAAGCATCTGGAAAGATGAAATCAAAACGGCAAACCTGAAACTCATCGTCACGGCAAACAAAACCGCTCCCGTCGTCACCGAAACATAACCTTTTCCGATCGGAATCAGGTTGAACAAAACATCGCCGTCTTTCATCGTCAAAACCGTCAGCAGAACCAAGAGAACGCTGAGAACAATGATAATCGGCACTTGTTTCAAAAGCGCTTTCCCGAGACCCGAGACGACTGCAAGAACGGCAACGAACACGATCATCGCCGCTAAAATGTACAAATTATTTGTCAAAACGGCTGCAAAAAGCATACCGACTGCAAAAATAATTTTTGTCATCGCATTGAGGCGGTGGAATAATCCGTTTCCGGGCGTGTATTGCATGATGTCATCCATCTTAATCACCTTCCGCGATTTCAATGTCGGTGCTTTCAATGATCTCGCCCGTTTGACTTTTTCCGCCGCAAGTCACATTCGTAATCTTGCCGTTTGACATTTCAATAATTCTGTCGGCGACGATTTCAGCGATTTTCGGGCTGTGCGTTACCATCAAAATCGTTTTTCCTTCGTTTCTGATTTTCATCAAAAGTTCCATGATTTCAAAAGATTCTTTCAAATCAAGCCCGGTCGTCGGTTCATCCAATATCAGAATCGACTGATTCATTGCAAGAACGCAAGCCAGCGCTAATCTTTGGCGCTCGCCGCGGCTGAGGTAATGCGGATTGACGTTTTCTTTTTCCAAAAGACCGACTTCCGCAAGCGCTTTTGAAATCGCAGCCGAAACCGCAACAGACTCATTCTTGCCGATATTTTTCAAACCGAATTCAACTTCTTTCCGGCAAGTGTTTTCAAAAAGCATCGTGTCGGGATTTTGAAAAACCAATCCGACATCTTTCGCAATTTCAGGAACGCGCATTTCGCTGATATTTTTATTAAAAATCTCAATGATTCCCGATGTCGGTCGAAGAAGCCCGTTTAAATGTTTGATTAAAGTCGTTTTGCCCGATCCGTTTTCACCGACAATTGCAACAATTTCCCCCGCGTACAAATCCATCGAAACATCATCGAGCGCTTTTAAATTGTTGCCGTAAACATGAACCAAATTTTTAACGGAAGCAACCGGCTCTTTTGTTCTTGATTCATTCATTTCCTGTTCGTTTATTTCCTGTTCGTTCATTCCCTGTTTGCTCATACCCTGTTCATTTATTTCCGGTTCATTCATTCCCGATTCTTTTCGCTCAAAATTCGGAATAACTGCAGAATCTTTAACGGGCGCGCCGTCATAAACGACTTTTCCGTTTTCCAAACGAATCTGGCGCGTCGCGTAATCAACGGTTTCATCGACCATATGTTCGACAAGAATGATTGTTTTGCCGCTGTCGGCCAGCGATTTTAAAACTTCATAAACCCGTTTTCGGGCGTTTTTATCCAATTCGGAAGTCGCTTCATCCAAAACGAGAATCGGCGTTTCTTTGGAAAGCGCCGCGGCAAACGCGACACGCTGCTTCTGCCCGCCGGAAAGCGCGTGGGGCGCGCGGTCTTTTATGCCGCAGGTATTCGTCATCTCATACAAATCGTTCAGCTTGTTTTCGATTTCTTCATTCGACAGCTTTCGAGTTTCAAGTCCCGTTCTGATTTCTTCTTCAACGGTCGTAAAAATCAATTGAGCGTCGGCATCATCAAAAACCATTCCGACAACCGTGCTGAGTTCTTCCATATCTTTGTATTCATCGGCGTATTTTCCCATGACAGTGATTTCGCCGCCGACGATTCCGCCGTACGAGTGAAGAATAATTCCCGTAACGGTTCGGCAGAATGTCGTTTTTCCCGATCCCGACGAGCCTGTCACGACAACGAATTCGCCTTTGCCGATATTCAGCGTCACGTTTTCAAGCGCGGGCTTAGATGTGTCAATATTATCAGTTTTTCCTGTATTGCTCTCGGTGTTGTTTCCTGTATTGTTTCCGATGCTGTTTCCTGTATTGTTTCCGATGCTGTTCCCTGTGCTGTTTCCGTTGGTGTTTCCTGTGCTGTTTCCTGTACTTTTTCCTGTATTGTATGTAAAACTGACATTTTCAAGACCGATAATCGTGTCTTTGTCTGCCGGTTTTTCATGTGATGTTTTTTCAATTGTCGGGGCGTTTTGCATCAAAAGCATTGCAGGCAATGCGATTACCTGAACGATGATGGCATTTACGATTGTCGCGCCGAGAACGATTGGCACAAGCGGAGCGACAAACGAAATCATTGTCGCTGTTGATGCTCCCGACGGCGCAATCATCACTAAAAATGTAATGGCGATGAATGAAAATCCGCTTGCAGGCGTTGCAATCGCGGTTGCAATGACGGGGGAAAGCAGTTTGGTTTTGTTTCGAATCGCTTTATAGACGAAAAGGCAGACAAAAGCGCCGATCGGCTCCGAAATTAAATTTCCGAGCGGGAAGACGGAGTGGCTGAAAACGGCGCAAATAATGCCCGCAACCAATCCGATTCCGAGCGTTTCTTTGTATTTCGGGACCACTAAAATGATTGCGAGGCAATAGAATGCAATTGTCAAATTCGCGACAATCGCACCCGGTATAAAGAGGGAAATGTATCTGGCAATAGCGCCGGCGGCAAGCAGAATGCCGACAAGCGCGATATCTCTTGATTTCATGTAAGATCTGTTGATTCCTAAAATGTTTCTTCATTTTGCTGAAATTTTCACGGGCGTTGCTTTCCGGTTTTAAAATTCGCGCGGTAAAACGGGTTTTTCGATGTTTCAAAATTTTAAAAATTGAAACAATTCGAATGTCCTCGAATCAATGTCATTGTTTATCGAATTTATTCTGTAAACATCAATTCGTATTTTGCGCGCAGTTCTCTTCTGAGCAGTTTCCATCCGTTCACCCGCGGCAATTCGTCCACGGTCAGGATGTGTCTCGGAACTTTGTAACCGGCTAAATGCTCTTTTGCAAAGTCGGACAACTCTGCAGGGCTCTCGCAGCCCGCGCGCCAGATAACGGCTGCAATCGGAATTTCGCCGCGGTGGGGGTGAATGATTCCGAAAACGGCGGCGTCAGCAACATCCGGATGCCGAAGCAAAATGTCTTCAACTTCGGTCGGATAAATTTTCCAGCCCGACATGACGATCATATCTTTTTTTCTGTCCGTTAAACAAAGGCGTAAATCCTGATCGAGATAGCCGATGTCACCGGTCAAAAACCAGCCGTCGGCTAAAAATGCTTTTTTCGTCTCTTCGGGCATGCCGTAATATCCTTTTGCAACGGCAGGTCCGCGCAGTGCGATTTCGCCGGCTTCGCCTTGTTCAAGCTCGCGATCGGGATCGTTTTCATCAACGATCTTGACTTCCGAAAAGCAAACGGGATGTCCGACGCTTTGGAATTTGTCGGCGGTTGCATAATCGACGGGACGGATAACGGTTCCCGTTCCGATGACGATCGTTTCTGAAAGTCCGTAGGCGTTGACGACGGGAATATTGTATCTGTAATGAAAAGTTTTCCAAATTTCATGGTGAAGCGGGCCGCCGCCGGAAATGATTTCGCGGACGGTTTTGATACGCTCTTCTGTTCCGGACGGACAATTGACAAGTGAATGGATGACGGGCGGCATTCCGGAGAGTGCCGTTACTTGATGGGTTTCAATCAAATGCAGATAATTTTCAAGTTCGTAGCGTTCCTGCATGATGAAAAGCGCGCCTGCTCGAAGTGCTGCGATTCCCCAGCTGAGGCCGACGTGTCCCATCGGGTAAATGCCTAAATAAACGTCGGATTCCGTGAATTCCATAACATCGACTTCGTTTGAAATGGCGGCAAGCCAGTTGCCGTGCGTCAGCATTGCGCCTTTCTGTTTTCCTGTCGTGCCTGATGTGTATTGAATTTGACACAAATCTTCGGGATTTGTCGGCGTCGGCGGCAGGATCGGATGATTTCTCATTTCTTCAATTCCCGTCGGGACAAATAATGAAAGTGAAAGTGAAAGATCGGCGTTTTCGTCATCGAAAGAATCAACGCCGTCTTCATCGGTAATGACGAGGCGTACGCCGGCGTTTTGAATCATATATTCTAACTCAAATTTTGTGTAAACGCGGTTGGTCGGAACGGCAACGGCGCCGATTCTCCAAATCGCGAAGTATGAACAGAGATATTCGGGAGAGTTATTCAAATAAATTAAAACACGGTCGCCTTTCTCGATTCCTTTTTCTTTCAGCTTTTCGGCGAGTCCCGACGCGATTGAAAGAATTTCGGCAGATGTGTAATATGTATCCCGTTCGGGGCAATGAAAGACGTTTTTGGAAAGTCTTCTCATATTTGCATCTAAAAATGTGGTTATGTTTAACATAAGTCAATGTCCTTTAAAGTTCTACAATGAACAAATATGTTCATCAAATATAAACATTCTCTTTACCGAAATCTAAATCCAACAAAATTAAAATTAAAATCAAAATTAAAATTGAAAAAAGTCAAACCTAAACATCCAATTTTCAAAAATCGTTGAACCCGAACGCCCGATAAAACCCTAAAAAATGTTTAATCTTTGAAAAAAAGAAGGCGTTCCGTTTTGAATAATTTTGATAAAAGATGATGTTTCAATTGATTTTAGATTGAATAATATTTCAAAAACCGCCCCCGCAAGTTGAGTTTCCGAGCGTAGCGAGGAAACGAGACTTGGCGGATTCTTCCCATACGAAACAAAAAATGCAAAACCTCTGACTTTTAGCTGCTTTCCGGCTCCTGCTAAGCGAAACAATCTGCAACTGTCTTTTACGGTTGCGGTTCCTGCCAAGCGGAACAATCTGCAACTGTCTTTTAATGTTGCTGCTGCGAGTCAGGTCTGCGCTTCTGCCTGTATCTGCTCATTTTAATCGTAATCCGTTCGCATTCGCGAACGTGTTGCCGCTACCTTCAGGTTTCCGTTTGCCGGTCAGGTTTGCGCAGCAGCAACCCGCCGCGCGCGAGCTGCTCCGTTTTTCATTTTGATTTGAAAATCGCCTGCCGTTTTTAAAAATGAAGAAAAATTGGACGAAAATTTTAGAAAAAAATTAAAAATATTTTAAATCTCTTTAATCAGCGAAATCGAATTGCAATCCGGATATTTAGAACAATTGACGCAATCGGCCCATATTTTCCACGGCAGTTCTTCTCTTTTGATTTCGGTGAATCCTTTCTTTTTGAAAAACTCCGGGCTGCTTGTTAAAACAAATAATTTGCCTAGCCCGATCGTTTTGGCATCTTCGATACAGGCTTCCAAAAGTTTCGTTCCGTTCCCTTGGCGCGTGTACGGTTTGGCGACGGCGAAAGAAACAACTTCTCCCAAATCTTCCCAATCCGGATGAACACCGCAGCAGCCGACAATTTTTCCATTGTCTTCCATGACCGCAAAATCCCGAATGTATGTATAAAGACTGTCCAAAGAACGCGGCAGCATACACCCGTCAGTTGCATAGGAATTGATCAATTCCTTCATTTCAAAAACGTCGCTCATTTTTGCTTTTCGAATCAAGACGCCACCCCGGCAGAATTGTTTTGTTTCAAATTCATTGTGAGAATAAAAAACAATCGGTATTTTTTGAATGCAGATTTAAATCGTTTTTCTATTTTTATTGAGTTCGTTCATTTCGTTTTTCATTTGTAATCAGCGAGCGCGGGAGGATTCGAACCCCCGGCCTGCAGCTTAGGAGGCTGCTGCCATATCCGCTAGGCCACGCGCCCCGGTTGAACATTTTCCTAATGTTTGTCTTACATATTAATTATTCTATTTGGAGGGCGGTGTTTGTAAAAAATCGCTTTGCGATTTTCAGGCTTCGCCGGTTTGCAGTTGGAGGGCGGTGTTTGTTTGCAGCGGGAGGGAGGCGTTTATGAAAAAATCGCGAAGCGATTTTTTTCGCCACCTTTTTGCGGCTGCCGCCCGCCCGCGCGAGCCGCTCCGTTTTTTATAAATTTTTCAAACAGGTGCCCGGTTTTTATTTTACATCATCAAACAAATCCGTACGCCATTTTTACTTTTTATCCCCGACAATAAAATCGAAAATCGTTCGTTTTTCAAAATACGGCGCTATGTCAGCACATGCTTTTTTTAACTTCAAATATTTTTATATACGTTTTGCTCATTCATATTCATTAATTATGTCGGATTTCCCGATGTAGATGAGTAAATTTTGTTTATCGTTTTAACAAAGGTAGGTTATTTTACAACGAAAATTAGGGGATAAAAATGCAGAAAATTGCAAAAACACTCGTTTTATCTGTCTTGATTTTGCTTCTTTTCACAAGCGTCGCTTCCGCCCAGGAATGGGTCGTTACATCAGGCGGCGACACAGGCAAAGTCAATCTGAGCATGATTAATTTAGACAACATGACGCTTCGCGAAGCCATCGCAAAAGCATCTTCCGGCGACACGATCGTTTTCGCCGATAACGTCACATCCGTTGCCATCATGAACGGCACATTAAACATTTCCAACGACATCACAGTCGGCGGAACCACAAAAGTCACTGTCGGACGCGACTCCAGCCCCGTCACGCAAGAAATGGCGATCTTCACCGTTTCCGGCGCAAACGTCACTTTCAAACAATTAACAATCGAAAACGGATACGTCACAAACGGAACCGGCGGCGGCGTTTTAATCGACCGCGCAAACGTTACTTTTGATGCCTGTACGATCCAGAACAACAGAGCCGACACAGGCGGCGGCATTTATGTTGCAAACAGCAGCAATGTCAAGTTCGTCACTTCTTCCATTTACAAGAATACGGCATCAACAGACGGCAGCGCTCTTTACATTAAAAGCGGCAACGTCGAATTCCAAAACACAATCGTCAACGGTCACTCCGACAAATACAATTTGATCAAATTGGACCAGGGAAAAATTACGGCCAACCAATCCCGCGTCATCAACAACGCAATCACTTCCAAAGGAAGTCCGGTCAACGCTTCTTCAGGCACGATCGTTGAATTCAAAAACAGCACTTTCTCAAACAACACCGCAACAGAAAGCGCAGGCATCACCTCTTATGGTACATTGATCGTTGAAAGTTGTGTCTTTGACCAGGGCGTCACGACCGGAAGCGGCGGCGGCATTACTTTGATGAACGGCTCCACAGGAACCATCAAGTATTCCGTTTTCTCAAACGCCAATGTAACAGATGACGGCGGCGGCATTCACGTTGCAGCCAACGCATCGGCAACAATTGACACCTGTACGTTCCTCAACAACATCGCCAACTACGGCGGCGCTTTCTTCAGCCGCGGAACAGTGAACGCAACAGGCATTACGGCAGTCAACAACACAGCCAAATTCTTCGGCGGCGCTGTCGCTTTGTGGAATGACGGCAACGCGACATTGACAAAATCGGTTCTTGCAGGAAACACAGCCAAATCCAACAATACGGCAAAAGATGTCGGCGGCGGCGGTTTGAATATTTCAAACAGCGTTGCAACGATTTCAAACAACGTGATTGTCGGAAACACTGATCCGAGAAACGTTGACTTCGGCCAGCTCAACGCAACCGTCAATAGCGGCGGCAACAATTTGGTCGGAACCTATAACGGAAACGGCAGATTCCCGATTGATTCGACCGATGTCTCCGGCATTGAAGTCGAGAATGTTTTCGTCATGCAAAACGGTCTTCCCGCAGTGACAAGATCCACAGGATACACGGCAGGCTACGACAAAGTTCAGGTTTACACTGTTGCTTTGAACAGCAGCGCCGACAACCCCGCAGCCGACATTCTCGGCGGCAACGAACAAACACCCGAGCCCGATCAGCCCTCTGAAAATGAAACAAATCAAACGCCGGTCGAACCCGAGCCTGAAGACTCCGGCAGCAGCTGGACGAAATGGTTAATGTACGGCATCATAGCCATTGTCCTTTTGGTCATCATTGCTGTTGCAGGCGTTTTATTGTGGAAATATAATGAAAAGAGAAAATACAAGTTCGGTTAATCCGCATTTGTGTTGTTAAAGGCTTGAAGCCTTTAACCTTTCTTATTTTTTTAAACTTTTTGCTTCATTCTTTTTTGATTTTCAAATATCAATTCCGTTTTTGATAATTTATTCAAAAATGTGGCAGCTCGCGCGCGATGCCGCCGCGCATCAGATTGCAGAGTCTGAATCTGTACTCATCCGAAGAGTCGAATTTTTAAATCACCTGTCTTATTCATAGTCATTACATTAATCAGCAGATTATTCAATTCAATTATTCAAAACAATTACTCAAAACAATTACTCAAAACAATTGCTCAAAACAATTGCTCAAAACAATTGCTCAAAACAATTGCTCAAAACAATTGCTCAAAACAATTGCTCAAAACAATTGCTCAAAACAATTGCTCAAAACAATTGCTCAAAACAATTGCTCAAAACAATTGCTCAAAACAATTGCTCAAAACAATTGCTCAAAACAATTGCTCAAAACAATTGCTCAAATTCTTATTCAAATTCAATTACAAATCATCAAGGTGAATTAAAATGACGGAATTAAATGTTGTTAACAAAGTGCCGCAAAGACCGAGTCAGCCCGCCCGCGAGTCGGGCGTTGATATGAGCCGCATCAAAAACGTTTTTGTCGTCATGAGCGGCAAAGGCGGTGTCGGCAAAAGCACTGTCGCCTGCGCGCTTGCTGCGGGCTTAGCCGTTGCCGGCAATCATGTCGGATTAATGGACTGCGACATGCACGGGCCGAGCGTTCCGGCAATTTTCGGAATCAAGCCGGAAGATTTGCAGGTCGTCGGCGATAAAATGATTCCCGCAAAGCCCGAGCCGAATCTGAATCTCGGTGTCATTTCAATCGGTTTGCTTTTGCCCGATGACGATACGCCTGTTATTTGGCGCGGTCCGGCAAAAGCGGGCGCGATTCAGCAGTTTTTCACCGATGTCGACTGGGGAAATTTGGATTATTTGATCATCGATCTGCCGCCCGGAACCGGAGACGAGCCGCTCGGCATCATGCAGCTTTTGCCGAAAAACAACGGCGCAATCGTTGTCACAATTCCGCAGGACATTGCGCTCACAAGCGTCCGCAAATCTTTGACTTTCCTTCAAAAACTGGAAGTTCCGCTGACCGGAATTGTCAGCAACATGGACGGGCTCATTTGTCCGCACTGCGATGAACGCATTGATCTTTACAACTCCCGCGGACCGAGCGGTCTTGAGAAAGCGGCGGCTGATTTCGGCGCGGATATTTTGGCGCGTTTGCCGATGGATCCCGCTTTTTCAAAAGCGGAAGAAGAAGGAAAAATGGTTGAATGGATGATGAACGAATCCGAATGGACCAAGGAATTCAAAAAAGTGTTGGAAGCGGTTGAAAAGAACAGTTTAAAACAATAATCATCAACCGAAATAATCAAAATAGTTGACCAATCAAATCGCAATCAAATTACAATCAAATTGCAATCAAACCACAATCGAATTGTAATCAAATCGCAATCAAATCCTATCGAGTTGCAATCAAATAATAATCGAATTCGAAACAAATATCAAATTCCGATAATTATAATTTTTTGATTTACAATTCCTTTCATCGTTCGTTTCATATTTATATTCGCTCGATTTGTCGTTGTCGGGCGATTACTTTTTTTTGAATTGTACTTTTCAGAAATTATATATACGATGAAAATGATTGTTTACTCTACGATTCAATTTGGTTTACAATCGGGTCATTTGATATTACTTTATTTATATTTTTTATTTATTCTTCCAACTGTGGTATTTATGAGTGAAACTCTTGATAATTTCAATAACAAAGACGATTCCGTCAAAATTAAGAAAATGGTCTTAGCTGCTCTCTTTGCGGCTCTGATTGCGGTCGGCGCATACATCAAAATTCCGATCGGGCCGATTCCGATTACGCTTCAGACTTTTTTCGTTCTGCTTGCGGCGGTGACGCTTGGCAGAAACTGGGGAACCGTCAGCGTCATTGTTTATCTTCTTGTCGGTTTCATCGGATTTCCGGTCTTTGCAGGCGGCAACAGCGGACTCGGCATCCTCTTCGGCCCGTCCGGCGGATATCTGTATTCATTCATAATCGTTGCATTCCTGTGCGGTTGGCTCAGTGATATTTTTTGGAAAAAAGCACGTTCAAAAAGTGCGGAAAACATTTCCAAAAAATCAGCAAATGATTCCATTATCATGTTCGGCATTGCCGTATTGGGAAGCATTATTATCTTAGGCGTCGGTACGGTTCATTTCGCGTTTTCGGGATCAATTCCAATCGGCACCGCATTTTTGAGCGGTTTCGTTCCGTTCTTTGCGGGCGACATGATCAAATCAATTGCAATCGGAGTGGTTTCTCCGTCAATCATTAAAAAAGTGAATTTCAAAAATTTTTGAAGTAAAACGGTATTGAAAGCCGAATTGACTTCATTCAAATCATTATTCATCACAATACACTAAATTAAATCACAATAATACAAAAACAAATTTAATACGAACATTAATACAAAATCAAAAACGAATGCCTCGTCAAACATGATGCGGACTGAGGGGACAAATTATGGCAGACAAAACGGAAATATCCGTGAAAGAAGAAATTTCCGAGGAAAGATCGGAAACAGAATCCGAAATGTCGGGACAGGATTCTGAAATCAAATCGGAACAAGATTTTGAAATCAAATCGGAACAGGATTCTGAAATCAAATCGGAACAGGATTTTGAAATCAAATCCGGGCAGGATTCCAAATCCGAAGCGGAATCTGAAATCGAAATCAGCTCTGAAATCAAAACTGAAACTAAAATCCGAACTGATACTGAGATTGGAACTGATACTGAGATTGGAACTGATACTGAGATTGGAACTGATACTGAGATTGGAACTGATACTGAGATTGGAACTGATACTGAGATTGGAACTGATACTGAAATCGGAATTGAAACCGAAACTGAAACCGATTCGGAAAGCGAAAGCGCTTCAAATCCGAATGAGCGCGAAGTCGTATTTGACGCGGAAAATCTTTCTTTTGCATATCCCGGCGGCTCTCCTATTTTAAAAAATATTGATTTGAAAATTTACAAAGGCGATTTCACGATCATTGTCGGATTAAACGGCTCGGGGAAATCCACTTTTGCTTACCATTTAAACGGTCTTCTGCGGCCGACATCGGGAAGCATGAAAGTTTTCGGCAAAGACACGAAATCCCGAAAAAATGTTTCTGCGATTCATCGAGAAGTCGGCATCGTTTTTCAAAATCCGTACATGCAGTTTGTCGGAAATACGGTTGAAGAAGACGTCGCGTTCGGTCCCGAAAATCTCGGGCTGGCGCGTGATGAAATCAAACAGCGCGTTTCCAATGTTTTAGAAACCGTTCATCTCAAAGATTTGTCTTATCAGGACCCCTCAACGCTCAGCGGCGGAGAAGCGCAGGCGGCGGCAATTGCAGGCGTTTTGGCAATGGATCCCGAGTGTATCGTTTTTGACGAAGTTACTTCGATGCTTGACATTGCTGCCGAAGACCGCATTTTAAAAGTGATTGACGAGCTTCGCGAGCGCGGAAAAACGCTTGTTTATATCAGTCACAATCCCAAAGATTTGCTGAAAGCCGACAGAATCATCGTTTTCGAAAAAGGTGAAATCGCATTTGACGGCGGTCTTTCGGAGTATATTTCGTCAGGTAAATACCGCCTTCCCGATATGGTTGAATTGCTCAGATATCTTCGTGAAAACGGCATTGACGTTTCCGAAACCACTGCCGACCCGAAAGCGGCAGCGGAAGAAATCTTAAAACAAATCGGACAAACCGAACATAACGAACAAATCGAACATAACGAACAAATCGAACATAACGAACAAATCGAACATAACGAACACGTCAATCATAACGAACAAATCGGACATAACGAACAGATTGAATATAACGATCAAAACGAACAGAACAAGCAAGTCGATCGAAACGAGCAATTTGAACAAAACGAACAAAACGGAAACACATACGGCAAATCAATTTAAAAACGGAGCGGAAATGTACAAACAGTTTTTACCTTATGTCGACGGAAAATCCTTTTTACACAAATTGGACCCGAGGACAAAAATCATTACTTTGATGATATTGAGTATTATCATTTTCAATATTCATCGCTTGTGGAGTTTAATCTCTATTCTTCTTCTGTTTGTCGTTGTTGCCGCGATTGCGCGTATTCCTCTTAAAAAGCTGGTCGTGTCTGTCAGACCGATGCTCTTTTTCATCATTCTTGTGTTTCTGCTTCAGTTTATTTTTGCGCCGGCAGCCGTTTTTTCTGACGCGACGCTTTCGGTGAAGATTATGGATGACCGAATCAATGAATTTGATAAGCAATACGTGATTCGGGAATATGACAGCGAAAATCAGATTTATCGCTTGCAGTATTTTGGAGGTGTTCATGATCCGTCTTCGGATGTGATTCTCCAAGGCGGTGAGGTCGATTATTTTATTGTCATTAAACCGCCGCCTGATAATTCCTCCGTGCAGGCAGGCGATTCCGAATCCGGCGAGCCGAACGCTCATTTTGAAATCGGTCATTTAAGAATCGAAAGAGTCCCTCTTGATCAGATTCCCGAAGAGAAGCTTCGCGAATTTTCAGTTGAAGTCATTCCCGCAGAGCCTGATCCGCATAAGCGCATCAATTTAGACCATCCGGTCGTCTATCAAATCAAAGTTGCTCCTGAGACGAGTTTTTCGATTTACCCGAGTATGTACAGTTTCATAACGGGACTCGGCGTCGCTTTGAAATTCGTTTTGCTGATTTTGTTCGCATCATTGATGGCGGCAACAACAAAGCAATCGGCATTGGTTCAGGGCATTGAAAGACTGGTTCGCCCGATTCCGCTGAAATGGGCGAATATTACATCTCATGATTTGGCGCTCATGATCTTCCTGACAATTCGGTTTATACCGCTTCTGATTTCAACGTCGGCTCAAATCAAAGTGTCGACGACTTCCCGCGCTTTCAGGCCGTCAAAGCATCCGATGCGCGCGATTAAAATCATATCGACATCACTGGTCAACTCAATCATCAATTTTGCCGATGATGTTTCAAGAGCGATGCTGAACAGAGGATATACCGGCGTCGGCAAGACTTCCATGAATGAATTGAAGTTCGGCAAAAGAGACGGCGTTTTCTTCTGCTCATTTGTCGTTGTGATGCTTTTTATCATCATCTCCGTCGGCTGGCTCCAGCTTTCAATCGGAACGTATCTCTGAGTCAGACATTTCAATCAGTGAACAAATCAATTGAACAAATCAATTGAACAATCTGTCATTATTGAATTTCAATAAAAATGCAAGGGGCAGGTCATATTGTTTTGTTTTTTTGAATTTTTTTATAGAAACCTATCAACAAATAAGTATCTTTTTGATACTATGTTGTTTTATAGCATTACGTCAAATAAATGACAAAATGAGACGGTTTTAAGAATCTTTTTATTTATCAAATCATATTGGGTTATTAAATCCGAATTTAAATTAATTTATTTGATTTGCATTTAATTTATGTTTAATTTGCTTACAATTTTAAGTTTTAGGAGTCAAAACGATGCTTCAAATTGAAGATTTATGTGTGGAGGTGGCAGGGCGTCCGCTTCTTAAAAATGTATCGCTGACGGTGGAAAAGGGCGAGACGACGATTTTATTCGGGCCCAACGGCGCCGGCAAGTCCGCGCTTTTGAGCACGATTATGGGATTCTCCAATTATAAAGTGACATCGGGGAAGATTTATTTCAAAGGCAAAGACATCACGGAAGCGCCGATTGATGAGCGCGCCAAGATGGGAATCGGTATCATGTCTCAGCGCCCGCCCAACATTGCAGGCGTTAAGCTCCGCGATTTATTGGAAATCGAAGCCGGCAGCAAATCTTCAAATTTGAATGAAATGGCCCGCTCCATTGACATGGAACGCTTTTTGGAACGCGATATCAATGTCGGCTTCTCAGGCGGCGAAATCAAGCGCTCCGAACTTCTTCAGCTCAGTATCCAGCAGCCCGATTTCTATTTGCTTGACGAGCCTGAATCCGGCGTCGATCCGGTCAACATGGCGCAGGTCGGAAACATGATCAAGAATCTGATTTGCGACAACAAAAAATGCACTGCAAAAGACCCGAATCGAAAATCCGCGCTTGTGATTACGCACACGGGCGAGATCTTGGATTATTTGGCGGCCGACAAAGCGTACATTCTGTGCGACGGAACCGTTATGTGCTCCGGTAATCCGACGCGTTTGCTCAGTGAAATCAAAACTCAAGGGTATGAAGAATGCATTCGCTGCAAGCTGAATGATTTGAAACAGCTTGACTGAGGTGGAAAAATGGCAGAAAATAAGTGCAATGCAAATGATAATGCAAAAAATGCAGATCAAAATACAAATGATAATGCAAATAATGCAAACAAAAACGCAAACAGTAATGCAAACAAAAACGCAAACAGTAATGCAAACAGTAATGCAAACAATAACACAAATAATGCAAATGACAAAGAGACGATTGAGCGCGTCAAAAAGTCATTGAACAAGGAAGCCATGTACGGCGGTCATGTGGATTTGAAAATGTATCATATTCCGGATGAGTCGCTGAAGGTCAATAAGATGACCGATTTGGATTCGATGATCAAATCGTCTTTAACGAATGTCGGAATTTCCGCTGACGGCGATGCCGGCGGCAATTTTTTGATGTACAACAATAAAGTTTCTCATCGTTCTTCTTCGACAGAAGGTTTGGAAATTATGTCTGTTAAGGAGGCGCTTCTGAAATACGATTGGCTTCAGGATTACATGTGGAAGCTTGTCAATCCGGAAACGGACAAATATACGGCCGAGAGTTTCGTTGAGGATTCCGACGGCTATTTCATTCGTGTTTTGCCGGGCGTTAAAGTGGATACTCCCGTTCAGTCTTGTTTGATGATCGGCTCGGAAAAGGCGCTTCAAACGGTTCACAATATTATTATTGTTGAAGAAGGCGCCGAGCTTGAAGTTGTGACCGGATGTCTGACGCATGACAATGTTAAGCGCGCGCTTCATATCGGTGTTTCTGAGATGTATGTCAAAAAGAATGCCAAGCTGACGTTTTCGATGATCCATGATTGGGATGAATCGGTCGAGGTTCGCCCGAGAACGGGAATCCGCATCGAAGAGGGCGGTCAGCTGACCAACAATTATGTTTGTATGAAGCCTGCAAAATCGGTTCAGTCCAATCCGTCTGCTTATTTGGAAGGCGAGGGCGCGGCGGCTTACTTCAACACGATTGCTGTTGCTCATCCCGGATCTGTTTTGGATACGGGAAGCAAAGTTTATTTGAACGCGCCGCACACGAAGACTGAAATTATTTCAAGAACGATTACGATCGGCGGCGAAGTGATTTCCCGCGGCGACATTATCGGAAATGCGCCATTCGTTTACGGTCATTTGGAATGCAACGGTTTGGTTCTCAGTGAACATGGTTCTCAAAAAGCGATTCCGGCGCTTGAAGCGCACGCGATGGATGTTGAAATGACGCACGAAGCGGCAATCGGCAGAATCGCGCGTGATCAGGTGGAATATTTGATGACGCGCGGGCTTGATGAAAATGAAGCAACAGGTTTGATTGTCCGCGGTTTCTTGAGCGCGGGAATTGAAGGTATTCCTGAAATTTTAAAAGAAGATATTGATGATATTATTAAGAAAACGGCGGATGCATCTTAATTCGCTTTTTTCTTTTTCTTTTTATCATTTTTTCATGACATTAAATTTAATGCGTAAGAATCATCCATACTCTTAAATATTATAATAGTTAATTGTTGCTTGAAGTTTTAAAGAACATTCAAGTTATTGATATTTATCGAATCGTATTATTGTTTGGCTTCTTTTCAGAATCCATGTAACAAGCTATGACGATTCTTAGAGTCGTCATAGCTTATCTGTTTTTGCCTGACTTCAGGAAAAAAATATGAATTCGAAAATCAAATCAACAAATATACACCTTAACGCAGTTTGTAACTATCGCTGCGGATTCTGTTTCGCTAAACATCTTGACGACATTTTGATGACTCCAGACCAATGGAAGTCAATTTTCAATGATTTGAAAAAGATGGGGATAACCAAGATTAATTTTGCCGGCGGTGAGCCGACATTGTATCCTTATTTTATTGAGCTCTGTAAGCTTGCAAAAAATATGGGATTCACTGTCTCAGTTGTCACCAACGGTTCCAAAATCGACTTTCAATTGATCCAAAAAATGAAAGGAATTGTTGACTGGATCGGGCTTTCTATCGATTCACCGGACAACGAGGTGGAGAAAGCGGTCGGCAGGCAATGCGCCCATATAAATCACATTGAAAATGTCATCAAAGTGGCTGATTTAGCGCATGAAAACGGCATCAAAGTCAAACTCAACATTACGGTTCTTCACCAATCATGGGATCATGATTTTTCCGCTTTGATTCGCAGAGTGAATCCTGAAAGGGTGAAGGCTTTCAAAGTGCTGAAGCTCGAAGGGGAAAATGAGGACAAGTACGGCGAATATTCCATAACGAATGAGGAGTGGAATCATTTTGTAAAAACACATAAAGAATTCCTCCTCTCCAACAGGAAACAAATAATTTTTGAAGGCGAGGACGACATGGTTGACAGTTATTTCATGTTAGATCCTCGGGGAATGATAATGCGTAATTCCGGAAACAAGGTCTTCTATCAGCCTTTCAGCATAATCCTGTCAAACGGGATTGAAACGGTTGTCGATTCAAAAAAATATCACGGCCGTGGTGCAGAATACGATTGGGGGTGCTCTCAATGACTAAGATTCCGCTCAAAAAATATTTGAAGACACCCGCTCCATGGCAGGTATGGTACGCTTATATTCCATTCGAAGATGGCGGAATCGGCAAAAGAAGACCAGTCTTAGTAGTGGAGCTGAATGGTTCATCCTGTACGGTTCTGGAAATTACAAGTAAACAACCACTTTATGCGGTTGATGTTTCGATCATTGATCTCAACACGGCAGGGCTGAGTCAAAATTCTGTGGTGCAGATTCGGAAAGCAAGGACAATCTCAAAAGAATCGTTGGGATCATATTTAGGAACTCTTTCTCGTGATGATAGAAATACTGTAAAGAAATCCATTGATTGGTGGAATAATAGCGATTTAAAAAATACATATGATGGTATGCGCAAAGTGCAAGGGCTGTTTAGGTCGTGAAACTCTGTGAACTGAATAATCAGAACAAGAGGAGTAAAAGAATTTGAAACGGAAATTGAAAGTGAATGTCATTGAATGGCGGTCACTCAATTTATTCACTGCAATTTCTGTACTAATAATTATTGAGTATGATACACAGGAGAGAAATAATGTCACAAAAGAGCTTAATTGCTAAAATAAAAGATGACGAATGGTTCTTGTCTCTTATTAAAAGGCGTTTGAGGGAAAATAAAGAAGAATCGGATGAAACTGAACGTTTTATGAATGAGATTGCTTTGTTGTCTTCCATTGATTTCAGATTAAAATATCTCAGGTCTATGTCAAGAGAAGAAATGATTCAGAATATTTTGGAAGTATGCAAGGAGAATGGCTTTATCCCGCAATATGATTCTTCCGGTTCGCCCTCTTTTTATGGTCACAGAGTTGAACTTTCGCAGGACGGAACATTTACAGCATGTTTTTCCGATGACGGAGTTGTGATTTTTCCATCGCGGGAATTACCATTATGTTGGACAAAACTGATTCTTAAAAAAGGATTTAATAATGCAAATCCGAGTGATATGGGTGTTTCTTTCTCCCCTGATTCGTCTAAAGTAGCGATTTTGTATGTAAATGTTCTTCACATTTGGGATGTCTCCGAATTAAGAGTTCAAAGATTGGAGAATCTGAATTCTGAGAATGTGAATTTGGAGAATGTGAACTTACCAACGATAAATATGGTATCCTGGTCAGCCGACAGTAAAAGAATATCTTATGTTAAACAAAAATGCGAACAAGAATTCGAGATATGTGTTTATGATATTCATGAAAAAAGAATTGTCCAATCTATTCCAACTTCATATCCCGTTTCAACCACTTGTTTGGATAATCAAGGCACGAACATTCTTTTGCTCGGAGATTCAGCTGTAAGAATAATTGATGTCGTTTTAGGGGAAGAAATCAATAAGATGAATTCTCTTGTGTCACTTGATGATGCTGAAGCATTATTCAAAAACGAAGAGTTCTATGTTCTAGCAAATGGGATTGTCCTTAAGATAAAGGATAAATTAGAAATGATAAATCCGGATGGTTTAATATTTCCAATTTCCCAAAAAATTGAAAAAATGTATAATTCACATATGTTTGATTCTATTGTTGATGTCTCCTGTCGCGGATTGAAATCAACAGATGAAAACCTAATCATGTATGATCGCAGTGTCCAATGCAATCCGGTCGATTATATTCTGTCAGACACACTCGATGTAAAGATGATTCAACGCCAACAATGGCCGCAATATGATTCTGAATTTAATGAAGATGATGAGGCTGAGTTTTTAGAATTTTTGTCCAATGCTGAGAAAAAATACATTCCGTATGGATCCGCAAAAAATGTGTATCTTAGACAGACCAAAACAGAAGCTATGATAGAGGATTCTTCAATGTTTAAATTAATTGATTTTTCTTTCCTCCATCGCTTTCAACCAAAATTTCAAAAAAAGATCATCAACAAAGGTAGAAATGTGTACGTTTGGGACGATAATGATATTTCGTCACTTATTGGTTTTGCCTATTGTTCAGGGAATGAGAGACTGATATTAAGTGAAGAGGGCATTGAAATAAAAGCTATTCCTATCGGAAACAAGATTAAATCAAACGATCCGTTCAATGATTATTATCTGGATGGAGAGAATGTCCTTTATTGTGTGGATCCTTTTGCAAACTGTGAAAAAATTGCCGATGATTCAACATTTCAACACTGCTCGTTGAATGAAATCAAATGGATTTCCGGCTCAACCTGGCCGAAAATTTATGTCATTGGGAAAGATAAATCGGAATCATTTATTCAATCGGGTCCTATGCAAAATTTGTTTCCTCTTGAAGATATACATTTGTCCTGTCCGCAAAACATATGTCTTTTTTCAGGAAAAATTTATTGGATATCAAATGAAGGCGAGATATGTGTTTCCAATCTTGATGGGTCTGTTATTCAACACCAGAAAATTATTAATCTTAGCGGATGGCGGTCAACTGGTAAGACATCTGACGGAAGATTTTCATTGGTCAAATTCGAAATGAATGTTGACCAAAAAACAATCAATGTAAAATTTGCGCGGCTGTTTCCGGAAAGCGGCCATATCGATGTATTTGAAAAAGCAAACTTCAATTTCAGAACAGAAGAAGCGTGGCGTACAGATTTAGATGTGAAGAATACATCTATTATTGTCAAAGAATGGAAGAATATATATCCACTGACCATCAAAAAAGAGGAGTTGAAGAAAGGTATGGTTATTAAACTGAGCGTCGATTCAATCTCTACTAATATGACTGCTCTTGAATGTGGACGGTACATAATATCGACAACAGAGGATATAGAAAATCCTGAAAATCCTGCCGATTGGTATGAACCACGACTTCGTGTTATGGATTCTAACAAGGGTTTAATGATTAGGTACAACCTGGATCAGTCTGGAGGACAAATGTATGGGTTTGCTGGATATGAGATAGATTCAAGGTCAAAAGCCCTCTCTTTAGATGGCGGTAAATTTATTGTGTCAGAAATGACATCCAGCCACGCTCTCTCCGATAAGAGGCATGGTATTTCGTCATGGGATACATCAAGCGGGAAAAGATACCCTAGGGGAGATATTCCTGTATATGGAAAGCTGTTGGAAAAATGCGATGAGGGTAGTGTGCTCGTGTCATCAGCTTCGGACGGTATTGTTCATAGTGTATCAACTTATGATAAAAAAATGAAAAAAGTTCTGGATGAAAAGACAATCTTCACGTGGTGTCAAGATTCTTCTGACCCGCAGTCAGAAGAACTTGATTCGGATGTTTTGTTGGAAAAGTTTCCTTGTATTTCCGAATTTGCGGGTGATGATTGTTTGGAGTATATCGAAGTTGTTAAGAATATAATTCCACCCCATTGTTCCTTTAAAAATGGAGATGTTGTGATTTTACCCGTTGGTGTAAATTCAAAAAGTGAAAATATTCCTTCGCTGCCATACATCTATACATTTGATCGCATTTTCGATCATTATGTCGGCAAAACTTTTGATTATCAGATTCCTTTAATATGGATGAATATTCAATCAATCATCTGCACCTATTCTTATGGGCGATTAATCCATCCGATTGATTTTAATCTTGATCTCGTGACTCGCATCGAACCTGATTGTAAACATATGCCGTGCGGCGCTTTGCGTCATCTGTCATTATGTCGTGTCGGAGACAAGTATGTGGTACAACAACCCGTTCGAAAAAACTTGTCAGATGTTCCTGAGGATATGAGATACAAAACTCGCATCATAGGGGATGGAATTGACTTCGAAATTGATGATGTTATGGGTTGGCAAATTAAAGGTTCCGATGAGGAAAAGTTGCTTTCCTTGTTTATTGACAACGAATCTTTCTCATATGTTACTGTCAGAGGAACTGAGGTTCTTTTTGTGACAAATACTGGGGGAGAAGAGACAATTAAAAAGATTTGTAATGAAGGCGAATATTGTCCTGTTGCATTATACGCAGACGATGCTGTTTCCATTTCTTTTGATCCCTATAGAAATATCATGTTCTTTTCTAAAGAAGAAACTGAAATGATACCCGTTGGAAATCTTTTAGATAATACATACAAATATGGAAAATTCAATTTGGTTTCAAAGAGTGAAGACGGAACGATGTATTTTGATATCGGTTATGGTGAAGAAATACAAATAACACCGGATATGGAAGTCCAAAAATCCGAAAGAAAGCAGCTGAAGGAGTTATCGGGCAATTTAGACCGCACAACCTGCAAATTAGATGATGGTAAAGTTGTCAACTATAACGGAGTTTTCGTAAAATATTTTAATTCATAAATTTGGTCCGTCAAAAAATCGTACGGGTTACATATTTATTTTTCATGATTTGAACATCATTTTTTTGTTCTTATCATGATTTTATTTTTCTCAAAAACGCATATTATCATTAATATTCATTGATTTTTATGACTTCTTCTGTTCACGTTTTGTTTTCATATACATATGCCCTCTGCCTTCTTATATTCGAAAACTTTTTATACTTTTTCAATAAGGTTGGAACTGCATGTTGATTATGCGAAACAGTTTCGTACTTTTCAACAAATTAGAATGTTCAATTTGTAACTCGTTTTGTTTTGAAAAACAAGTGAAATTTTGAAAATTGTATTAAATTTTTAATATAAACGAGGTAATGTTATGATTAAAAGAGAAACTGCAACCAAACTCTGTATGGTTTTTTTCATGTCTTGCGGCATGTCACTCCTTCAAATGATTATTAACACAAAACAGATTCCGACGCTTTTTGATTGGCTCGGATCTTGGGCGATATCATTTGTTTTAGCGTTCATTTTGACAAGTTTTGTGACGCCGATGGTGCTGACAAAAATTCTTCCCGCAATCTACAAGGACAACACTCAGAGAAATATGCAGACTCAGGGGGCATCGTCAATGACGCACACATCCGCTCCTGTCGCCGAAACCGTGGATTAAATAGAAAAAATACTTCGTTTTATTAATCAAAGCGTTAAAGCGATGCACAATCGGTCGAATTCAATTTGACCGGTTCACCAAAATTCGTCTTTCTTTTTGTTTTTATCTTTGTTTTGTTTTTATCTTTGTTTTGTTTGTTCTATCTTTGTTCTATCTTGTTTTGTTTTTGTTTTCATTTTGTCTTAAAATTAAAAACGCGGTGTCGGTTTGACTTTTTTTAAAAAACAGTGTGCGGCTCGCGCGCGGCAGCCGCCGGCAGACACAGTCAAACAGTCGGAAGTGTAAAAGACAGTTGCAGACTGTTCCGCTTTGCATGTCAGACCGCAGTTGATAAAATATTTTCAGTTTTTTTGTTTTTTCGGACAAACCTAAACATCCATTTTTCTTTAATTCAATAAACCCGAACGCCCTTTAAAAATCAAAAATAAAAGGAGTCCTTTGGATAAAAAACGGCGTTCGTTTTTGTTTTAGATTTGAATAAAATCGATGTTTGTTTTTGATAAAATAAATTGAAAAGTTCAAATACCGCCCCCGCAAACGAGATTCGTGAGCGAAGCGAGCGATATCGTGGCTTGCGGATTCTTACACGACGATTAAAAAGTTCGAGCTCAGCTGATTGCGTCGGCAATTTAAATGTCAGCATCTGTGAAATTCGTCGACGTATGGTTAGAATCTCAATCTCCTTCTTTCCTTCGCTGCGCTTCGGAAACGCGTCGATTGAGGGGCGGTTCTTTGTCTTTTCTTTGAATTTTTGGACAAACCCAAACATCGATTTTTCTTTAAATTCAATAAACCCGAACGCCCTTTAAAACCCAAAATAAAAAGAATCTTTTGGATAAAAAACGGCGTTCGGTTTTTTTTAGATTTGAATAAAACGGATGTTTGTTTTTGATAAAAATAAATGAAAAGTCCAAACAACAACCCCGCAAGTTGAGATTCCCGTAGCGAAGCGAAGGGAATTGAGACTTGGCGGATTCTTACACGACGATTAAAAAGTTCGAGCTCAGCTGATTGCGTCGGCAATTTAAATGTCAGCATCTGCGAATTCGTCGACTCATTGTTAGAATCTCCAACTCCTTCTTTTCTCCGCTTCGCTCCGAAAACGCGTCGTTGGAGGGGCGGCGCTTGGTCTTTTAATTCGGATGATTTTTCGATTGAAACATCATTTTTTCTTCAATCTAAAACAAAAATGAAACGCCTTCTTTTTTCCAAATCTAAAACATTTATTTAGGGTTTTATCGGGCGTTTAGGTTCAACGTTTTTGAAAATTGGATGTTTGGGTTTCAAAGATGTAAAACAAAATGAAACCAAATGAACAAGAAATTATCAAAACGAAAAAAAATCATAAAAATAAAACAAAATGAAATTAAAACTCAAAAAAGTAAATAATAAATTGAAAAAGTAAATTGGAAAAAAGAAAAATGAAAAGATGTAATTGAGAAAAAGAATATTGAAAAGATTAAGATGCGTTCGTCTCATCTTTTTCTTCATTTGTTTTTTCATCTTTTTCTTCATTCAACTCTTCTTTTTTACTCAATTCTTTTTCTTCATTCAACTCTTCTTTTTCATCCGCTTTATCATCTTTTTCTCTTTGTTCTTTCATTTTCTCGCGTCTGTCAGCCTTCTCTTTCTCTTTTAAGAATTGATTCTTTTCCGCGAGCTGTTTTTCATGAAATTCTTTCTTCTCTTCATTCGTCAGAACGATATCGGTTTTGCCGGTAAATCGATCAAAAGCATTGGCCGTCGTAAAGACTTTCTCGCGAGGTCCTTTTCGATTATATAATACACCGAGGAAGACAAGGGCGATTCCGATTAATTCCAGACTCTGCATTAAAAAAAGACCGAGCAGAACCATCGATGAAGCAATGATGCCTTTAAATGCTCCTTTTCTGTAGGAGTCGTATCCCGTTCTTCTGAAAATACGCATATCTCGAAAAGTCAGGAATAAAATTACAAAGTAAGCGAAAACGCCGATTCCCATATAGATATAGGTGTATATCTCCAGACCATATTCCATATTTTTCCTCTCATTATTAAATTAAAATTTAAATCATTTTTGTAAATCAAAAAGCTGATCCGTAAAATTATCTGTAAAATTATGTAAAATTATCTGTAAAATAATCAGTAAATAATCCGTAAAATAAAAAGTAAACCAACGCAAATTAAAACTGTTTTGATTCTATTAAAAGATTCTATTAAAATATGGTGCAAGTTTGATTCCTTTTGATTCATTTTATGTTTATTTAAATATGTTTATATCAAATGGAATTCATTTTATGTTCTTGGTGAATCAATTCTTATCATTTTAAACCATTTTCAAGTCAATTCATATCATTTTAAACCATTTTCAAGTCAATTCATATCATTTTAAACTATTTCAAGTCAATTCTTATCATTTTCAAATCATAATCACGATTGAGAATCGTTTTTTAAGAGTGCATAAATTATGGAAACCATGACATTTTGGTACGTTCTGCTGTTTATTCTGCTTATTCTTTCCGCCTTTTTCTCGGCGACCGAAACGGCTTATTCAACGGCAAACAAGCTTCGCTTAAAAGCAATGGCTGACAACGGCAACGCTTCTGCAAAACGCGTTTTAAAAATTACGGAAAATTATGACAAATTCATTTCAACCGTTTTAATCGGCAATAACGTTGTCAACATCGGTGCTTCCTCCATTGCGACCCTTCTTTTTGCACGCATGTTTCCGGAAGAAATGGCGGCAGCCGTTTCAACCGTCGTTGTCACGATCGTTGTTTTGATCTTCGGCGAAACACTTCCCAAAAGCTTCGGAAAAGCAAATGCCGAAAAATACGCTTTGGCAACCTCAAGAATCGTCAGTCTGATCATCACCATTTTCTCGCCGGCCGCATTTGTTTTGGTCAAACTCATCGGTTTACTCAACCGGAAAAAAGAGCCTGACGGACCGACCGTTACGGAAGATGAATTGAAATACATTATCGAATCCATCGAAGAAGAAGGCATTTTGGAAGAAGACGAAAGTGATCTCGTTCAATCCGCGCTCGATTTCGACGAAACGACGGCTCAGGAAATCATGACGCCGCGCTCTGATATCGTTGCCGTTCACATTGACGATTCTTTAGATGACGTTTTGAACAAAATCATTCGTGAAGGCTACACGCGAATGCCTGTTTACAAAGAAAATTTAGACAATGTCGTCGGTTTCGTCAACGCAAAAGACGTTTTGATCCGCGCCGCGACAAACAGGCGCTTCAATCTGAATCACTTGATGAAGCCCGTCACTTTCGCTTACGTGACGATGAACATCTCCCCGCTCTTGACGGAAATGCGCCAATCCAAATCACTGATGGCAATCGTTGTTGATGATTACGGCAGCACAAAAGGCATCGTCACAATGGAAGACATCCTGGAAGAGCTTGTCGGCGAAATTTGGGATGAGCACGATGAAATCGTCAGCGAAATCACAGAAGTCGAAGAAGATGTTTTTGAAGTCAACGGCAACATGAATTTGGACGATTTGTTTGAATATTTGGATGCTGATGACAGCACTTTTGAATGCGACTACAACACAGCCGGCGGCTGGGCGCTCGCGGTTTTTGAAAGAATCCCGAAAATCGGCGACACCTTCTCTTATAAAAATCTGAGAGTAACGATATTGGAAGCCGACGAACAGCGCGTGACGAAATTAAAAGTTGAAAAAACGAATGAACCGATTTCAAAAGAAGAAACGAAATGCGGCATCGAAGAAAAAGCGGATGATATTGACGAATAATTTTGATAAAATATACGAAAAACGAATCTCCCCTTTTTTCACTTTTTTAAAATTGATGCGGCTCGCGCGCGGGCGGCGGACAACAGTCAGCAATCCGGTCGTGATGATCCGACAAAAAGATGTGCAGCAGGATTGAATCATCTGTCTGAGAATCGAATGTCGGTTTTTTAATTTCATCATCCGATCAGTTCATCCTTTTATTGCTCTCTTTTCCGTCGGTTGCTCTCCTTTTTCATTTTATTTCACGGGTAAACCTTATATAGAAGCGTTTACATTAGTTTTATTCCAAATCTGAGTTGCAGATTCGTAAAACAGCCTCTTTAAATCATGATTTTATATCGGCTGCTTTATGGAAAAAGACGGTTTTTAAAATGCCGTTTTTATTGTCTATTGTATGTTAATAGTGTACATTAATAGTGTTATTATCATTGTCAGTGAGACATTTTTACAGTTATCAAAGGAGGATTTAATAAATGTCCGGTCAACCTATCTTTATTTTAAGTGAAGGCAGCAGAAGAACAAGAGGTTCTGACGCCCAAAACAACAATATCATGGCAGCAAAAGCTGTCGCGGAAGCAGTCAGAACAACACTCGGTCCCAAAGGAATGGACAAAATGCTTGTTGATTCGATGGGCGACGTCATCATCACAAACGACGGCGCAGCCATTTTAAGAGAAATGGACATCGAACACCCGGCAGCAAAAATGATTGTCGAAATTTCCAAGACACAGGACGCGGAAGTCGGTGACGGAACAACCACCGCAGCCGTTTTGGCAGGCGAACTTTTGGCAAGCGCCGAAGACCTTTTGGAAGACGGCATTCACCCGACTCTTATTTCCGCGGGCTACCGCTTGGCGGCCGACAAAGCGCAGGAAATCGTTTCATCTATTGCAATCGACGCATCCGTTGACGATGTCGAAACATTGAAGAAAATCGCGGCAACCGCAATTACCGGAAAAGGCGCTGAAGCTCACAAAGACAAGTTGTCCGAATTGACCGTTGAGGCTGTCCGCTCCATTACGAAAACAGATGCACACGGCAAAGTCGTTGCCGATACAGACAAAATCAAAGTCGAAAAGCGTGCCGGCGGAAGCATTGATGATTCCGTTCTCATTGACGGCGTGATTATTGACAAAGAACGTGTTCATCCGAACATGCCGACCAGCATCAAAGACGCAAAAATCCTTCTCCTCGGCGCTCCGATCGAATACAAAAAGACGGAAACCAAATCCGAAATCAAAATTACTTCTCCGGACCAGATGCTCAGCTTCATCGAACAGGAAGAAGCGATGCTTAAGGAAATGATCAACAAAGTCCTCGCTTCCGGCGCAAATGTTATTTTCTGCCAGAAGGGAATCGATGATTTGGCTCAGTATTATTTGGCAAAAGCAGGCATCTTAGCCGCACGCCGCATTAAACAGAGCGACATGACAAGACTTTCCGAAGCCACAAACGCCAAGATTTTGACAAGCATTGACGAAATCACGGCAAATGACCTCGGCGAAGCAAAACTTGTCGAAGAAAAGGAAACAACCGGCTC
The DNA here is from genome assembly GCF_032594095.1 of Methanimicrococcus hongohii. NCBI lineage: Archaea > Methanobacteriati > Methanobacteriota > Methanomicrobia > Methanosarcinales > Methanosarcinaceae > Methanimicrococcus > Methanimicrococcus hongohii. The sequence goes on along the minus strand of NZ_CP131059.1, from coordinate 1,155,423 downwards.
CAAGATGATTTACGTCACGGGCTGTCCGGGAACAAAGACTGTTTCACTCTTCCTCCGCGGCGGAACCGAACACGTTGTCGACGCGCTTGACCGCGCCATTGAAGACGCCATCCGTGTCGTTGGTGTTGCGATCGAAGATCAAAAAGTCGTTGTCGGCGGCGGATCTCCCGAGATCGAAATTTCACTCCGTTTGCAGGAATACGCGGCAACGCTTTCCGGCAGAGAACAGTTGGCTGTCGCCAAGTTTGCCGAATCTCTTGAAATCATTCCGCAGACGCTTGCCGAAAACGCAGGTCTTGACCCGATCAACATGCTTGCCGAAATGAAGGCTCAGCACGAAAAGGGCAACAAGAACGCCGGCTTGAATGTTTACGAAGGAAAGGTTGAAGACATGTATGAAAACAGCGTTCTTGAACCCTTGAGAATCAAAACACAGGCTATCAACGCCGCAACCGAATCCACCATCATGATTCTCAGAATCGATGACGTGATCGCATCCGCAAAAGCAATGCCGATGCCGCAGGGCGGCGGAATGGGCGGTATGGGCGGAATGCCTCCGGGCATGATGTAAAAAAATTTTGTTCGCGGCCGACCTTCGGTCAGCCTCTCACAAAATTTCAAAGAGCACTTGGGGGGCGGTGTTTGTAAAAAATCGCTTCGCGACTTTTATGGCTTCGCCGTCGATTTAGAGCGGTGTTTGCGGAAAAATTGCTTCGCAAGTTTTCAGGCTTCGCCTTTTGGGGCGTTTGCAGTTTGATTGCAAGTCTGCATTCGCGCCTGTACTCATTTCATCTTCCAAAGTAATCCGATGCTTGCATAATTCTGCTTTGCAGTTTTATGCAGCGTCTTTTTCAGCCTTTAATCACCAACTCTCTTTATTTATCACCAATCCTCTCATTAAAGGCTGATTTATTTTATTTCGTCTTCCTGTTTTCGGCACTCTCAGTTTGCCGTTTTTATTTTATCATTCCCGTTTTTGCCGGTATTCCGCAGTTATTATTTTATTCAATCTCTCTTTCTTGATTTTTCAATCTATGTTATCTTTTCAGGTTATTTTTGTGTTTTTGTTCGTTTTTTGTTAATTTGTTTTTCGATAATTTCTTAATTTTGATTGGTTTGTTTTGTCTTTTTTCTGTTTCTTTTTTTGCTTTTTTATTGCCTCTTGATTTCGTTTTCAAATGTGCAATATCTTTATATATTCTGATTTCCTTTAGTTTAATCTGCACAATTTTACTTGTTTTGTCGGGGTTTTCCGACGCTTTGTGCGAAAATCGCAGGGGGAGCGGGTAAAGGGATTAGCGCAGGACTGCGTTTCTCTTTTCCGTCCAAACAAGTTATGTCGTGCAGACGACTCCGTATCAGTTTGAAAAAACTGTATTTCAAAACTAAAAATAAAAACGATTTCAAAACGCAAATGTTCCGTTTCGTTAAGCGAAATGTTATGCAATTCAATACAAACGAATGCAGTAAAACCCGAAAACCGTAAACCGGTTGATTTTTCAGTGTCATACCGCTGAAATTGAAAACCCATTCTAAACCAAAGTAAAAACCAATTTGTTACACACACAAATTAATCGAAATCCGTTTCGATCTGACATAAAAAACAAAGTATCACGAAACATACGAAATATACCAAAAATATACGAAATAACCAACATACGAAATACAAAATTCGAAAAAAAATTGAAAAAAATCGAAAAATTTAAAATAAAGGTGATGTCGGCCGCCTTACACTCGGCCGGCATCGAGTACCTATGTCACCGTACAGCAAAAGTAAAGTGAACAGAGGCAACTGCTGAAACGTTCGGGAAATATAAAAGGATTATTCCGTTTCCGACATTTCGGCGTTTCTCTTTTTTCTTTACTTTTCCATGCGCTTTATGCGCGTAACACGACTGAAATGCGCGCGTAACAAGAAAATCGCGCGAAAATCTCTGAAATTTGTCAAAATAATTTAAAAAAATGCCGCCCGGTATTCTTTCAAACAACTCTCGAAATAATTCAATCAAAATAATTCGACAAACAATTCGACCAAACAATTCGATCAGATCCAATAATTCATCATGTCGCCTGACGAGCCGAAAATCTTTCCTTGGATTTTCGTGTTGATTCTCTTCATTGAGAATCTGTCGGTTCAAAACCAACGGGCGGCAAGGAAGCAGAATTGCGTCTCTGTCTGTCTTACAGAGGCAGGGTCGTATCTGCTCCCGTTTCAAAATCAGCAATTATCAAAAGCGGACACTAACCAACCCCGTATATTGTGTAAAAAATCCTTTGCTTTTGATTTGCTGCCTCACCCCTAAACCGGGCAAATCCGAACTGACCCGAATCGTTCGGATTTGCCTGTTTGCCTCCGTCAAATCCCGTATGAAGCAACGGGGTCCAACCACCTCTCGTATCTCGAAAGTTCAAAAAACCAAAAAAACGGCGGAGGCAAACAAAAAACAGATTCGGTGGAATGTGCGCAAGACAAATGCAAACAAAACAATTGCAGCAAACACAACGAAGTAAACAAAAAATCGAAAATAAAATCGACAACAGGAAATGGAATTTAAATTTAAAAAAATCGAAAAAAAATCAAAAAATATGACATAAAATCATTTGTCGCTTCATCCGAGCCCCGAAAATGAAATAAAAATCAGAATCGGAGCGGCGGGTTTTTCGTGTCAAAGCGATAAGCGGCTTTTCAATCCGAAGATGTAATTCAAATTGGAAACAAATTGAAATTTACCTCTTTGAGATTGAAATCAATAAAACCAATTCCAAAAAAAGAAGATCCTACCCCGATCACAACGGGGCCGAATCACATTCTTAATAAAATCAGACTTAATCAAAAACCTTCGTAAAAAAGAACAATTTCGAATAGTTGTTTATCTAATAAATAACTGTCGGAACACATGTCTTTGGAACAAGTTTTCCCAACTCTGATTATGAATGTGGTGCAACGATAAACAGGATTAGTCTCTGCCTCAATCAATAACCCCCGATTTCCATTCCCGAATTTCATTTGAAATTTCGGGGCGGTTTCTTGGAAGGTTGATGGATTTTGGAGGAATTTGGTTTTTAAATTACTTAATTAAATTATTTAAATACAAATTAAAAAAATACAAAGAGGTTACAAAAAATGAGTAAAATCTCAACCTTTTTAATCGCCTTATTGGTGATGTTCGCCCTCGTGGGCGTTGCGAGTGCTGGAAGCGGCACTCAAGCTGATCCCTACACTGTTCTTTATGTCGGATATTCATATGTCGGCGGTGGAGGCTCAATGTGTAATGGAGCGGGGGATAATACCGTTATAAGTCAGTTATCTGGCGACAATGTGTACTATACAACCGACTATATCAACATTGACTACGACGCATATTACTACCCTACTGCGGCCAGCTATAATGCTGCTGCAACAGCGATTGACAATGCAGGAACATATGACTTTTTGATTGCTGAAATGGCCTATGGCGGTTACTCATATGGTGCCACAGTTGACGCTGCTCGTGAGTCATTCTACAACGCAACCAGAGATTCAACATCCTTTGGCATTAGAGCATCTATCTTCAGCGATGATTATATAAACTCCTATGCACCGGAGAATTTTAACTTCCGCGATGATACGTCATATGGTCAGGCCACCAACCTTACCTACACTCCAAGATTCCAAAATGCGGTTGATAATGTAAATTATAACAATTGGCCATCTATGCCGGATTATGAAGATTTCTTGGCATATTTGAACTGAGAAAAAACTGGCATTTTTATCTAATTTGATGTAACAATGTCAAAAAACTAAATTGTTGTGAATTGATGATGCCTTTTGCATCATCTTTTATTTTTTAATTAATAGATAATATTGAGGCGTTAATTGTGGTATATCTTACAAAGGGAACAAAAAAAAACTCATTTATTCTTATTTTATTGTGTCTATTGTTTATTTTTTTGACTTCGACTGCTCAGGCGACTATTCCTGAAATGCGTGATTCTGTAAACATTACATACGTCGGATTTAATACTACAGATACTCCTGCGATTGAAGTGTTAATGGAAGATTATCTCGGGTCTGAAAAAGATTATCTGAATAGGGTATCAGGATACATGAATCATCAAAATTCTCAAATATTTCATGTAAATTACCATTATATTAATGGATACGAAAGCCCATACGAAACTTCGGAGTTAAAATCGTTTTTAAATCCTTCATCCGGGGAAATTTTGGAACAGGACATCGTTATTTTTGATATGTTCCAGTTTTCTGCGAAGCAAGATCTTTTAGAGGATTTAAAAGATGCAAAAGATGCAAATCCAAATTTAAAATTAATCCAAATTCGAAGTGATGGGGTAGATCCAGATAACATATTTGATGCACTGGATGACGACCGTCTTTCAATTTTAATAACTATGAATTTTTACTATTATGATTTTTGGACTGATTCAACAAAGACATTATATCAAGATATTGCTATAAATTGGGATGATCCCAATAATGAATTCAGATCCTCTTTTAATGATTTCGAAGATTATTACGAGTATTTAATAAACGACCATATAGTAGCAAATGAAGCAGAAGCAGCCAGTTTAACAATGCTCATCATCACTCATCTTCTAAACGAATATGCTCCTCCTGAAACGATTGAAGAAATGAATTTTGATAAAACTAAAATTTTGTATGTCGGCTTCGATCCCGGTGTGGAAACATCAAACTATTCTGGTACACTGGCTTTTGATACTTTAAGCAGTCTTCTTGAAACTTCTATTTACGACGGTTATCTGGAAATTGATGTGGTTTCTTACGGAACGGTTCCTGATTCGACTTCAAATATCTATCCGCAGCTTCTGATCGATGACAGTTGGGCCACCCCAGAAACACTTTATTCAAATATGGAATCAAATGGCATTAAATTTGAAGATTATCATATAATCCTGTTTGACGGATTTTTCACACCCGAAATGATCAGTAAATTTGAAAATGTTTTTGCGGATGTTCCTGAAGGTACAACACTTCTCTTTCAAACAAGATATCTTGATACTGCTACAGGTACTACTACCAAAATATTCAGCGGTACTTTACCCTCCGGATCATCTTCCATTAGTTCTTCTTATTTCGTTATGTATAGCAGTTCCCCTTCGTTTGCCAATTTACTTCTGAATATCAAACAAACTCTGAGAACTGCACAAATCGGTACTTCATTTTCATCACAAAATTTTATTTATAGTAATGTGGTGGCAACTTTAGAATTCGGCGGGTATTTTTCCCATACGCGTGGAAAAATTAGTACGGATACACTTGAAAAATATATGGAGAAACATGAAGAATTAGAATATCATAATTCTGGGGCTCCGTATGTTGTGATATTTGGTTTTGGAGATTACAAAGAAAACATGGATGAGTTATCCCTAATTATCGAAAGCCAGGGATATAACACAGTTGTCATTGTATTTAGTGGCTTTGATTTTTATGCAAACATGGCTCAATATCTCAATAAAACAAAAGCTAATTCTGGTATTGAGGATATTGAAGCCGGCCGATACGTTACCAGTATGATTTCTTATAAAAATTGGGCATTAGATTATGGTAGCGTGTCAAACGGTGTTTACCAATTAGAAGAAATCGGTGTGCCTGTTATCAAAGCAGTCGGCTCATATACAGATCCGGAATATGAGGAAATCTACGATACAGGGTCCGGTGTCGTTTCTCAACATTTCACATGGATGGGGTCATCTTCAAATTTAGAAGGAATGATTGATTTTATCGCCGATACTGATCAGTCAATGCATGAGAAAAATCGAGAGTGGATTGCTGACAGAGCCATGGCTTGGGCAAAATTAAGTGAAAAAGATAACATTGCCAAAAACATTGCGCTCATGTATTACAATTATCCGCCCGGTAAAGAAGAAATCGGCGCCAACTATCTCAACGTCATGAGAAGTTTGGCAGGCGATGGTGCAAAAAGTTATGTTGCCGATGCCTCTCTTTCAATTGATTCAATCGGCAGATACACGTCTTACCCCGGAATTATCCGCGAGATGAGGGACGAAGGCTACAATGTCAGCATTGATCATTTGCCGGTCGTTACAATCGGTTCCGGCGGTGAACATATTTTTGATTACACTGTAACGGATGAAGATTTGATTTTGAATGAAGTCAATTTGATTAATCTCATCTATACGCAGGGTATCAATGTCGGTTCTTATGCTCCGGGCGTATTGGACACCATGATTCAGGAAAGAATTGATTATATCAATGATGACGATCCGCGTCACACTGCCGATAATTGGTGGGGTACCGAATTGATTCCTGTTTCCGATTATTTGGAATGGATCAATCATGAAATCTATGTCAACGAAACAATGAACGCATCCCTTTGGGAAGATGCGATTGAAGTTTGGGGAACACCTCAATCATTCGGCGCCATTGACAATGAAACCTATTGGGGCGGAATGATTTGGACTGATGCCGATAATCAAATCGGCGGCGGCAATAACCGCAACTATATTGTCGTTCCGATGATTAAGTTCGGTGACGGTATTCGAATTATGCCTCAGCCCAACAGAGCATTGGCAAGTGACACGGCATTGAGTTCTGCTGATTATCACGGCGATTTGCCCCCGACGCACCAGTATATTGCAACTTACTTCTGGTTAAACAGGGGAACAGATGACAGTACAGGCAGCGGCACGACAGGATTTGTCGGCGGTGACGGCAGATGGAAAGCTGATGCTGTTATTCACTTCGGAACGCACGGAACTCAGGAATGGCTTCCCGGAACATCTCTCGGTTTATCCCGAACAGATGATTGGGGACCGGTTTTGCTCCCCACCCTTCCGAATATCTATCCGTATATTGTTGCTAATGTCGGAGAAGGTTTAACGGCAGAATACAGAGGAAATGCTCTCATAATTTCCCATATGACTCCGCCGATGATCAAAACACAATTGTATGACGACCTCATTGAAATGGAAACCGCCATTCGCGGCTATCAGAAAAATGTTGCGGTCGGCAGCAGTGTTGACACACTTCTTGAAGCATACCGTTCCATTATCGTGGGATATGTCTTTGAGTTTGGTTGGAATGATGCATTCGTCGATACTTTTGAAAGTTATAAGAAACAAATTGTTGCAGATACGAATTATCCGGGAATTACAAAAACAAGTGATGTCACCGATAAAGTTCTTCAGGACTATTTAATTGCGAATGAGAACGAAATTTTTGACAGCTTTTTGAATAATCATCTGCACAATTTCGTTGAAGGTATCCGCGAAACCAGTTTATCTTATGGAACGCACGTTTATGGTGCTTTTGAAGATGAACAAGTTATTCCGATGGTTTGGAATATGTGGAGCCGTCAGGGTCTGGATGATCTTATGCTTGAAACTTACTTTGATGATATTCCCGAAGGTTCCGGCATTCCGACAACTCAAACCGCGACTATCTCTTCAACTGACGGAACAATTACAATAGATGCAGCTGACAGTGGTGAATACAAATACAGCGAAGATGACATTTTAGAATTCGTCACATTGGTTGTAAATCACGGCGAAGGTATTACTGCAACTGATATTCGAAGTTATTTAGACCAGGTCTTTGCAGAAGATGCCGGAAATACGGATTACCAAAATAAAATCCTTCTTTTCCTTCTTGGTCCGGGGTACATAATTACAGATGGAACTATAATTGATTTCAGCGGTACAAATAATAATACTGTAGCCAAAGTGAATAATACTTTACAAAAAACAACAGATCCTGAATTACAGGCAATTATTGACGAAATGGCTGATCAATTCTTTGAATTCTATTATTATTACACTGTTCCGACAGCTTTGCAATCTCAAACACCGACAGAGTACAAGGCAGCGGATGGAACGTATATAACGAAAGCGAATATGATCAAACAAATTGCTACAACAATTAACGAAACCCGTACATATATGAAAAATAATGATAACATCTATTCTTACGAAGCTGTCGAATACGGACTTGGAACTGCATTTGGAGTCGGAACCGGCAGAACGTGGTATAATGAGGACATGGTTCAGTATGTACGCGGAAATGATCGTATCGATTACGCTCAAAAAATATTGGAGTGCGGCGATTCTGAAATGAACGCGTTATTGAGTGCGCTTTCAGCCGGATATATCCCGCCGTCTTCAGGAAACGACCCCGTTTTGAATCCGTATGTACTCCCGACAGGACGTAATTTCTACGGCATTGACCCGTCTACTTTCCCGACACCGGCAGCATGGAAAGTCGGTCAGGCAATGGGTGAGCAAATGCTTGTTCATTATTATGAAACCTATGGTGAATGGCCTGACACGATTTCTATGATGCGTTTTGGTGTTGATTTCATCCAGGACGAAGGAACGCTTGAAGCATGCCTTTTCTATTTGATCGGTTGTGAGCCTACGTGGACTTCCGGCGGTAAACTGTCCGGCACAAACATTGTCACATATGCAGATGATTCTGAAAAGTATGATGAAATGTTCCTGTTAACTGTCAACGGTAAGCAAGAATATCGTCCGCGTGTTGATGTTGTTTACAACAGCGCCGGTATGCGTGACGGATTCGGTTCAATTCTTGTCCAAATCGATAAAGCAATCAAGAAAGTTGCAGCTCTGGAAGAAGGAACAGTAGATCAACCTGGTGTTACCAACAATATAAGGCGTAATGCTTTGGAACTTGTTGAATTGTTGGGCGGTACTGAAAATGATGCGGCTCTTTGGGACCTTGCAACATCGCGTATCTTTGCTCAGGCTCTCGGAACTTATGAGATCGGTACCGGCAATCTTGTCAGTGCCAGCGGCTATTTGGATCCTGATGACCAGGACAGCATCAAAGCAATTGCAGATTTGTACTTGGAAAAAATGGGATACTTATATTCCGAAAGTAGCTGGGGTACAAGTTCTGAAGACATCACGAAGCTTTTGACAGCTCTTCTCGGCAGAACGGATGCCTCTGTCTTCGCCAGTGCAGGAAATCTCTATGATTCGCTTGATAACGACGACGTTTACCAATACTTCGGTGTTATGAATATGGTTTCTTCAATGTATGACGATGATGGAAATTATCTCGAAAACATGGATGATTGGAAGACCCCGCAGATGTATATCGCTGACACAAGCAATATTGATACCTATAAATCCGGTACCAAAATTGTCTATACTGCCAGTGAATATATCCAAAAAGACTTGGCTGCCCGTTACTTGAATCCGACATGGATTCAGGGTCAAATGGAAGCCGGTTACAGTGGTGCAGCGTTGATGGCTGAATTCATCGAAAATCTCTATGGTTGGTCTATTGTAACCAATGGTGAAATCATCAGTGATGCAACATGGGATCGCATTTTCGAAACATATACCAGTGATGAGATGACCGAATGGCTCGGGCATACTTCTCCGTATGCATTGCAATCCATCAATGCCAGAATGATCGAAGCGATGAGAACAGGCGCATGGTCCACTCCGAATGTTGAAGGATTGACTGAAGAGGAGGTTAAAGCAATTTTAGATAAGCAGACGGCTCAGATGGAACAATTGATTGAGAACTATGTCCAATCCGTCCTTGAATCAGGTGTCGCCTGTTGTCATCACACTTGCGGTAACCCGACATTTGACAGTTTCGTCCAAGGTATGCTTGCAACCATTTCTTTTGAGACACTGTCAGAAGAGGATATAGAAACGTATCTCGAAATTGTCAAAAACGCGACAGAAGAGAAACCTCCGAAATCCCTTACTGAAAGCAAATCTTCAGGAACCGGTGTCGGAATGGCTTCTGTTGTTGAGGCAGTCACAGATCCTGATGCAGGTTCAGATGATGAAGGTGAAGATGATGTCTCCGGACAAAATCCGGGTGTCGGTCTTGACGGTGATGTGACCGGAACGCCGACAGATGTAGCCGGATTCGAAATGACGGTTTCAAAAGTTGCGTCAACAGTTCGAGATTTCATCCAAAACCCGACCTTCTCATCGTCGAGTATCATCGCCATCGCCTTTGTCATATTGGTGGTCGGTGCGATCTTCTACGGTTCGAGAAGGCAGAAGCTGTAATGAATTTGAAAAATCAAAGTAAATGATTGCCGGAATTTTCTCCGGCAATTTCTATTTATTCTTTTTTTATTTTTGAATTAATTTTTAATCCAATTTAATTTGCTTTTTCTTTATCAAATTTCAAAAAATTCATAATTTGTCATGTTTTATCATTCTGTTTTTAAATCTAAATAAAATTTATATAGGATATTGTTCTATTTCATTTTGCACAATTTTACTTGATTTGAGTTTGTCCTCAACCTCCATTCTCGGATCTCTCAAATCCTCTCGATAAGATTTATCGAACCGAAAAGAAATGCTTCCCGCGTTCTTTTTCATTTTTTTCAAAAAAATTGTGCCGGATTGACGTTCATCATATCCGTACAAAACACAACACACACAACACAAAAACGCTTTCAATGTCGTCCCCGCGATTCGCATTCAATCCCCCCGATAGAATGCAGTTGAAAGCGGCAAAAACGAAATTTAAGAGGCAAGACGGCGGCAAAGTATTCCCCGAAATAATACGGTGTCGCCGGAGTGCTTCAATTCTTTGGTTTTTTGATTTCGCCGTCGCGCGCGAGCCGCTTCATTTTTCATTTTATTTTTTGAAATCGACCTTCATTTTTATTCATTTTTGAAATTTCTCAATATCGGACTTTTGAAAAATAAGGGAGAAATGCGGCATAATTATTTATTCGTCGTGAAAAGAATCCGCCAAGTCTCGATTCATTGAAATAAAAAATCAAACATCGGGTTTATTTTAAACTAAAACAAAAAACGAACGCCTTTTTTTCAAAAAAGATTTTTCTATTTCAGGGTTTTAACGGGCGTTCGGGTTTATTGAAATTTAAGAAAAAACGATGTTTGAATAATTCGTCAAACGAATTGAAAAGGCGAAAAACCGCCCCTCAATCGACGCGTTTCTGAGCGTAGCGAAGAAAGAAGGAGATTGAGATTCTAACCACGAATCGACGAATTCACACATTCGGTTTTAAATTAAATAGGAGCGAAAAGCGCTGAAATAGGTCTTTTTAATCGTCATGGTAAGAATCCGCCAAGTCTCGTTTCCTCCGCTTACGCTCCGGGAACTCAACTTGCGGGGGCGGTGTTTGAACTTTTCATCATATTGAATCAAAAAAAACAAACATCGGGTTTATTTTAAATTAAAACAAAAAACGAACGCCTTTTTTCAAAAAAGATTTCTTTTATTTTGGATTTTATCGGGCGTTCGGGTTTATTGAAATTTAAGAAAAAACGATGTTTGAGTTTGTCCAAAAATTGAAAAACGGAACAAAACAGGCAACAAAATAAAAAGAAAACGAAAGAAAGGAAAAGAAAAAGAGAAACTTGAAACTGCGTTTCAAGTCCGTCCGTCGTTTCGCGCCGACCGGAAAATGAAATTTAAAAAAACTTCATTTTACTTAATCGGACTCGATTCTCGGAGCCAGCAGGAATGTCACGTGACAAACGGCGGGCGCCACATCGAATTCGATCAAAATCGGGAAATCGCAGCCGATCGAAAGCGTAACTTCATTGGCTTTGCCTGCGGATTTGACGATGTCAAGCAGGTAATCCAAGGAGAACAATGAGTTGGCTTCGCCGGATTTCAAATCGATCAACTGATCGGTTCCCATTTCCAAACGAACCTGGTCGGTGTCGCCTTTGGCTTCCATAAAGAAAATGTCGCCGGTAACACCGAGTGTCATGTGGTCGCTGATTTTTTCGGCGGCTTTGACGGCGCGCTTCAAATCCTGACCGTTCAAAACGACGCGGGCCGGAAGGTCCAGCTGCGGGACGCGGGGTTCGGATCTGATCGTGGACGGGTCGAGAAGAGATAAGGTGTAAGAGAGGCCGCCGAAGTTCAAATGAAGCTTTTGTGCGGTCATGTCAAGTTCCATGTCGACCAATGTCTTTTTCTCTACAATTCCAAGAATGTCGTTGAGTTTGACAAGGTCGATTCCGACTTCCGTTTCTTCCGCCTTGTAGCTTTCAAAAGCGGCGGCTTTTAAGTCAAAGATGACCATTGCCACGTTGGCGGCGTCAACGGCTTTGACTGAAATGCCTTCCGGATTAATTTTCAGGCGCACTTCACTGACGATGACGGAAAGAGCCGTAATGGAATCTCTGAGAAGATCAATATCGATTGCAGCTTTAAGCATAGAAATCACTTTTTCATGTTTAATAAACGCGTTTGTTAAAGATTATAACTAAATTATGAATTAATTAATGAATTAATGTAATGAGTAATAGTATAATGAATAAGTTAAAAAGATGACGCAAGTCAATTTTTACTGTTATATCCGTTTACAGATATAAATATTTAATATCTTTTCAAAATGCAAAACTTTAAAAGGCAAATCTAAAACGAATTAAAAACAAGTTTAAAATAAAAACAAGTTTAAAATAAAAACAAGTTAAAAACGAATAAAAATTGAAAATAAAATCCGATTCAGATTAACTTATTTTAAAATAAATCGGATTTGAATTAATGAATTTTTAATTTAATCATTAGATAATTAATCGCCGGATAACGATAAAATGAATGAAATTAATCGTATTCGCGCCATGTGAATGCGCATTTTGTGCATTTGAAGAAACGCGTTTCAGATTCGTCGGCAGAGCGAAGCTGTCTGAGCCACCAATACGCTTCTCTGTTTCTGCATTCGGGGCACATCACATCTGTTTTCGGAAGACCTTCTTCGATATCGCCTTCCAAAACAACGACTTCTCGTTCTTGGATTTCTGCTTTGAAAGTCATTTCGGAAGATTTGTCGATCTCGGACGTACAGCCGCATTTCTTGCATTTATATTCGCCGCCGGAAGGCAGCATCATGCTTTTACATTTCGGGCAAAATTGCATTTTGAATCACTTACTAATATTTTGTTGGATCCCTTGTTGTTAAACAGCAACGACCACCGCCAAGATTACAATTACAAAAAAAGCAGCAGTCAAACATTTAACAAAACGGTTTGAAAATCAATTAAGACTAAAGAATGACGCTTCATGATTTAACCGTTTCTATCCGTTATATCGATTTTCGGCAACTTGGCATAAATCCGATTCAAATCTTTTTTGGGGCGCCGCCGCGCGCGAGCTGCATCGTTTTTATTTTTATTCTGTTTTCAAACCCGATCTCGTTTTTCTTTTTATTTTCGGATGAAACCTAAACATCCAATTTTCAAAATCGGTAAACCTGAACGCCCGATAAAACCCTAAATGAATGTTTTAGATTTGGAAAAAAGAAGGCGTTCCGTTTTTGAATAATTTTGATAAAAACGATGTTTCAATCAGAAAAAGTAAATGAATTTAAAATACCGCCCCCGCAAGTTGAAATTCCCGTAGCGAAGCGAAGGGAATTGAGACTTGGCGGATTCTTTCCCATACGAAATGAAAAATACAAAACAGTCATGACTTTTAATTGCTTTTCGGCCTTGGCAAAATGTCTTCTTACGCCTGTCTTTTGCTTTCAGCTTCCGGCTGCGCCTGCTCGTCTGCAACTGTCTTTTAATGTTGCCGCTTGTAATCAGGTTTGCGTTGCTGCTGCTACCTTTTGGTTTTTGTTTCCGCTATTACCTTTAGGTTTCTGTTTCCGCCGCTACCCACAGGTTTCTGTTTCCGCTTGCAATCAGGTTTGCGCTGCCGCTGCCGGCAGCAGCCCGCCGCCGCGCGACCCGCACAATTTTTCAAAAATTTAAAACACGAAAACACGAACCCCATTTTTTCAAAAAACACGAAAACTCGAATCGCGTTTTTAAAAAATAAAATAAGCCGTCATCGAAGCCCTAAAAAATAAAGCATAACCGGGAACAAAATCACGCCCATCAAATTCGATTTTCTGACGCGAAGAACGACAGGCAAAAAGCCGATCAAGATCGAAACAAAAAATAAAACAAACCCGTAAGAGCCGCAAATGAGAAGGATTAAAATCGAAAGCAGCGCGAGAACAAAAACAGAAATCGCGCGATAATTCAATTTCTTGAAAATTCGAGGAATGATTTTGCCGAGGCGAATCGTTGAAAAATATGAAAGAAACGCGCTGAGCATGATAACGGCGTAAAATAAAATGAATAATTCAAGCATTTCTCCCGAAAAACCGTTTTCGGATAAAGGAAACCCGGCGCCGGATAAAATATCCCGAATCGAAATGACGGCGCCGTTTCTTGATTTGCCGATCGCAAAAAACGCAAGAAGACCGAAAACAGCGTTAGCCGTGCTGATTGCCGAAACAATGACGATATATTCTTTGGCAAGAACAATTTCGGATTCGTTTTCCGCTTTTTCAATCTTTTTAATTCTTTCAGTCTTTTCAGTTTTTTCAACATTATTTTCAACATTATTTTCAACATTATTTTCAACATTATTTTCAACATTATTTTCAAAATTGTTTTCAAACTTATTTTCAAACTCATTTTCAAACTCATTTTCAAACTTATTTTCAAACTCGCTTTCGATGCCGTTTTCCTTGAACAATCCCGCCAAAATTGCCGCAACCGATGAAGAAACGCCGGGAATCCATGAAACAAAAGCGCCTGCCGCCGTTCCGAGAAACACATTTTTAAGGAAAAGTTTGTTTGAAAAATTCAAACTTTTTTCATGAACATCATAAATTTCGGATCTTGAAAACAAACTCAGGATGAGCTGCGGAACGCCGAACATTCCGCTGAGAAGCGGCATCAAAACGGAAACGGATGAAACCGACAGCAGCGGATTCAAATTGCCGTCCATTTCAAAAGCAATCGTCCCGAAAAATCCCGCCGTCAAAAAAACAATTGCGGCAAAAAAGATTTTTGACGGCTTCTTTTCAGAAAGAAGAACAATCAAAGTCAAGCCAAGCAATATGAATCCCATCTTTGACTCAAAAAACGGATAGAAATGCGATAAAAACCACGCCGTCGGAAGAATCATAATGAATGAAAAAATGACGGCGGCGATACTTCCGAGAGCCGAGAGGCGAACCGCCGGCATTCCGTCTCCCGCAATCAAAAGTTTGTGACCGGGAAGGACGGCAAAAACCGTTTCCTCACCGGGCGCGCCGAGAAAAATGGCCGGAATAATATTGTGAAACGTATGAGAAACGGCGCAAGAGAGAATAATGACGGACAGAAGGATCGGCGAAAACCCGAAGCCGTAAAGAAATGCGGCGGCGCTTGCCAAAACGACGGCAATATTATTGACGTGAATTCCGGGAACCATTCCGGTCATCATCCCGAAAATCCAGCCTCCCGCAACACAAAGGAGAAAGGCGAGAGCGAAATTTTCAAACAAAATTGAAAAGGCGAATGAAAAAGCGAAACCAAAGGAAGATGTTAAGACAGACGTAAAGGCGGAAATAATGGCAGCGGCAATCATAACGGCAAAGATAATTAAAAAGAATATCAAGCTGCCGAAATTTTCAAAAACATAAAGTTTAAATGAGAAATGTTTTGTTCTTCTTCAACACATCATTATTTCATGATTTATTTTATGATTTATTTCAATTTATTTCATGACGAGTTTAATTCATTCAAATTGATTCAGACTAATTCAGATTGATTCAGACTAATTCAAACTAATTCAAATTGATTCAGATTTATTTCATTACAGGATTAATTTATGACAACAAAATGCCGAAAGTGCAGCACGCCTGCCATCATTTACCAGCCGTATTCCGGCCTTCACTTATGCAGAAAACATTTTTTTGAAGATGTTGAGCGCAAAGCGAAGCTCACAATGCGTCAGCGCTATCCCGTGAAAAAAAATGATGTCATCGCAGTCGGCTTTTCCGGCGGAAAAGACAGTTCCGTCGCTCTTTTGTTAATGCATAAAATATTCGGCGACCGCCCCGACATCCGAATCGTTGCAATCACGATTGACGAAGGCATCGACGGCTATCGCAATCATTCGATAGAGCGGACGCGGGAAATGACCGAACGCCTCGGCATTGAACATATCGTCCGATCATTCAAAGACGAATACGGCAAATCCATGGACGAGCTCGTGACGGAAAAGAAAATGGTTGAAAACCGTTACAGCGACGACAAAAAAGAAGTCGGTCCGTGCAGTTACTGCGGCGTTCTCCGCAAAAAAATCCTGAACAAAGCTGCCCGCGACATCGGCGCAACCAAACTCGTTATCGGACACAACTTAGATGACGAAGCGCAGACAATTATGCTCAATCATTTCCGCGGCGATGTCGAACGAATGGTTCGTTTTTCGGCAGCAAATGAGTTGGACGGATTCATTCTCCGCGTCAAGCCGCTTCGAAAAATCCCTGAAAAAGAAATCGCGCTTTACGCTTATTTGAATGATTTGCCGATGGAATTGACAGCATGCCCGCACTCATTCGGAGCGCTTCGAAAAGAAGTCAGGCGTTTGCTCAACAGTTTTGAAGTCAACCATCCCGGTACAAAATACTCGCTCGTGCGCGGTTACGATACGATGGTGCCGCTGATTGCGCAGGCGCTGGACACATCCGCGATGCAGGACTGTCAAATCTGCGGCGAGCCCTGTAATGATACCGTTTGCCAAGCGTGTAAAATGCTTGAAAAAGGCGCAATCGATTGAAAATTGAGCCGGGATGTCGAAGACATCCCAAAAACGCAAACATGCGGGAAGTTCTAATATGAAAAATTGAGGTCAGAGCGAAGCGAAGACCTCAATTTTTTTTGAAGTCAACCATCCCGGTACAAAATACTCGCTCGTGCGCGGTTACGATACGATGGTGCCGTTGATTGCGCAAGCGCTGGACACATCCGCGATGCAGGACTGTCAAATCTGCGGCGAGCCCTGTAATGACACCGTTTGCCAAGCGTGTAAAATGCTTGAAAAAGGCGCAATCGATTGAAGGCAATTGAGTAAAAAATATATCTTAATATTCTTATGATTTATTTCCTCTTTTTTTATTTCATTTTTAAAATTCGATCCCTGTTTTAATTCATTTTTTGAAAACTTGTGCATCTCGCGCGGCGGCGGCCTGCTGCCGGCAGCGGCGACCGGACAGAAGTTTGCACGGGCAGCGTAAAAGACAGTTGCAGACTTGCAAGCTTAGCAGGAAGCTGACAGCAAAAGACAGTCACAAGACGACACTTTGCAAAAGCTGAAAAGTAATTAGCAATCAGCGGTTTTGAATATTTTATTTTGTATGGGAAGAATCCGCCAAGTCTCGTTTCCTCGCTACGCTCGGAAACTCAACTTGCGGGGGCGGTATTTGAAATATTTATTCAATATTAAACAAATCGAAACATCATCTTTATCCATTTTCTTCAAAAACGGAACGCCGGCTTTTTTCCAAATCTAAAACATTTATTTAGGGTTTTATCGGGCGTTCAGGTTCACCGATTTTGAATATTGGATGTTTGGGTTTCGTTGATGAAAACAAAATAAAACGACAGACATGTTTGAAAAATAAAACAAAAAATGAAGCAGCTTGCACGGCGGCGGAAGATAGACGACTGAAAAACGAATGAAATGAATTAAAAAGAAATAAAAAACAAAAAAAAGAAAAGAAATAAAAGAGAAATGAAAAACGAATCAGTCAATCACAAAAAGATAGAGATAAGCAAGTCCTAAAATAATAATAAGCAAGAGGATGTTTTTCATTTTAACCATATGCAGCGCATGATCGAATGCCTGTTCTGCAGATTCTTCGATTTGGTGGAGATCCATATTCGTTCCTCGGTTATTTTATGAAATTTATTTAATTATTTTAATATTTAATTATTTTAAATATGAATAAATGTATCATTTCAGACAATTTCATTTCATTTAAATCTTACTTAAATTAAAATACGATAATGATTATTCCCTATCCGAAGTTATTATATTGACCAATTTGAATTTCATTCTGTTTTCAAATTATTTTGTTTTTTCAAATATTTTATGTATTGTTTAATGTATTTACGTGATTATCATGTCATTAAAAGCACTCAGAACACACTTTACGGGGGAAATCAACCCCGAAGCGGACAACGGCCAAACCGTGACGCTTTCCGGCTGGGTCCACGAAGTCAGAGACCTCGGCGGCATCACTTTCTTGGTCCTTCGCGACAGATTCGGCCGCGCCCAAGTAACGCTTGTCAAGAAAAAAGTTGAAGCAGACCTTCTCGAAACCGTTAAAAGAGTCAGCCGCGAATCTGTCGTAACCGTTACGGGAACCGTCAAAGCAGAAGCAAAAGCGCCCAACGGCTACGAATTGATTCCGGAATCCATCACCGTCATCAGCGATGCCGAGTCGCCGCTTCCGATGGACACGACCGGCAAAGTCGACGCCGAACTTGACACGCGCTTAGACAACCGTTTTATGGACCTCAGACGCGAAGAGCAGACCGCCGTTTTCGTCATCCGCGACACAGTTCAGAAAGCTATCCGCGACTTTTTAACAGAAAACAAATTTATGGAAACAACAACCTCCAAAATCGTGGCAGCGGCAACCGAAGGCGGAACCGATTTGTTCCCGATCAGCTATTTTGACCGCGAAGCATTCTTAAACCAGAGCCCGCAGCTCTTTAAGCAAATGCTCATGTCCGCCGGGCTTGACCGCGTTTACGAAATCGGACCGATTTTCAGAGCCGAAGAACATGACACAAGAAAACACTTGAACGAAGCCACTTCCATTGATATTGAAATGAGCTTTGCCGACCACGAAGATGTCATGGAGCTTTTGGAAAACATGATCGTCTACATTTATGAGCAGGTCGTTGAAAAATGTCAACCGAGTTTGGCCGTTCTCGAAAAAGAACTTCAGATCCCGAAACTGCCGTTTAACAAATACACTTACGAGCAGGTTCTTGAAATCATCAACAATGAAATTCCAGAAATTGAAGACAAAATGCAGTTCGGCGACGACATCGGAACGCAGGCGGAACACCTTTTCGGCGAATATGTGTTTAACAAAACAGGCGAATCCCACTACTTTATCGTTGACTGGCCGACGGAAACCAAGCCGTTTTATGCCATGCCTTACGAAGACCGCCCTGAAATTTCAAAGAGCTTTGACATGATGCACCGCATGATGGAACTCTCTTCCGGCGCGCAGCGCATTCATCAGCACGATTTGCTTGTTCAGCGCATCATGGAAAAAGGTCTCAATCCTTCCGGCTTTGATTTCTATTTGAAGACTTTCAAGTTCGGCATGCCCCCGCACGGCGGATTCGGTGTCGGCGCGGAGCGTCTGATCATGACGATGCTTGAATTGGACAACATCCGTGAAGCGGTTTTGTTCCCGAGAGACAGAAAGAGACTTTCACCCTAAACAAAAGTTAAGATAAAATGAAAAAAGCAGAAGGGAATGGAAAATGACAGACAGAAATCAAGCGAAAGAATCGCCTGAGAAAAAGGCGGCCGGAATTTATGCCGCTTCACTCGTCAAATCAGGCGATGCCGTCGGTCTCGGAACGGGGTCAACCGTTGCTTATACAATTAAAGAGCTCGGTCGCCGTGTTCGTGAAGAAAATTTGGACATTGTCGGCGTTGTGACATCTTATCAATCCGAAGCAATCGCAATTGAAGCCGGCGTTCCGCTGACATCGCTTGCCGAAACGCCGAGATTAACGCTTGCAATCGACGGCGCCGATCAGTTTGACGAGAATCTTTTCGCAATCAAAGGCGGCGGCGCGGCGCACACGAGAGAAAAAATCGTTTCCATGTCTGCCGACCGTTTTGTCGTTGTTTCCGATCCCGCCAAAAAAGCGAAGACGCTTTCCGTTTTTGTTCCGATCGAAGTCATGCCGTTTGGTAAAGAACTTGTCGTGAAGTCACTCAAAGAACTCGGCGGCGACCCTGTTTTGCGCGCGGCGTCCAAAAAAGACGGGCCGGTGATCACGGATAACGGCAACTTTGTTATCGACTGCGCTTTTGGCGAAATCAAAAATCCGGCAGCACTGGCGACAAAATTGTCACAGATTCCGGGCGTTGTCGAACACGGCATTTTTATGAATGTCGATGAAGTCGCCATCGGAAACGCTGACGGGACCGTTGTAGTAATCAAAAAATAAAGATGAAATATTCTTTATTTTCATTTATTTTATTTTCATTTATTTTATTTTTTAAAAACGCTGCAATTTATTTTTTAGAATTCATCAAAAACGTTGGGGTCATTTTTGAGTTTTTTTTGAAAAATTGTGCGGGTCGCGCGGGCGGCGGCATCTGCAAGCAGAAAGGCAGGCGACGCAGGAAAAATCGCGAAGCGATTTTTCAGTAAACACCGCCCTCCCATCGGAAACAAACACCCGAATCCACGCGGAAACAGAAACCTGACTCCACGCGGAAACAGAAACCTGACTCCCGCCGGAAACAGGCGAAGCCTGAAAAATCGCGAAGCGATTTTTTACAAACACCGCCCCCTGCCAGATGAAATTTTGTGAGGCGAAGCCGAGCAAAATTTTTTTACAAACACCGCCTTCCCCCCTGCCCGATGAAATTTTGTGAGAGGCAGCCGTCAGGCTGACGCGAGCAAAATTTTTTGAGTAATATTTATATTCTCGACTGAATATTATCTTTTCAGTCAATTTGTATTAAACCATTTTAAAAACGGGTGGTCTAAATGAGTTTAGGAAAACGTCTCTTTCATCGAACAAATTTGAAAACGAAACAATTTACAGGCGACAACGGCGGCAATGCAGTTGTCGGAATTCCGGAAAACGCGGAATTCAATTTAGCTGACGAGATATTTATTTCGACAAACACGTCTGTTTATATCGAAATTATGTGCCGGAAAGATCCTTATCAGGATTTTGAAGCCGTCGATAACGAAACCAAAAAAGATTTGCCGATTTTGCCGGTTAAAAAACTTCGAGAACGAACCGTCATTCGCGTTCTTCCGGGGAAAAACGGGTATGAAGCAGATATTTATAACGAACGCAATGATCAGGCGATTCGCATATTGGTCGGTCCCGAAAACAAAGATAATTTGAATTTGCTTTTGGACATGATCAAGTCAGCCAAATTCATTTAACAGCCAAATTCATTTAAAATATTTGAATTCGTTTTATTTTTTGCTCTTTATTGCTCAATTGTTCAATGATTGTTTGTTATAATTATAAAATATTTTGAATTTAAATAAAATATTATTTATAGAGGTTGTGAAGAATATTCTTATTGTTGAATTCTTGCTGAAATCAACAAAAAAATTAAATTTAAATTTTCAAAAGGTGATTCAAAAATGAAAAAATTACTTAAGCTTTTGCTTATCGTTACAATCCCTATCGCCGTCGTTGCTGTCCTCGAACATTACAAAAAAGGCGGATGCTGCGGTTTAAGCAGCAGAAAAAGCAAAAAAGAAGGCAAGAAAAGAAAACATCACCTTTGGTAAATCATTGATTCGCCAAAGAATCTTTTTATTTTCAAACCAATTTTAAAAATTGAATCCATTTTAAATTAATTTGAAGCAGTCAGAAACAAAAATTTATTTGTTTCTGATAAAATTCATTTAAAATAAAATTCATTTTAATTTTGATCAAATTAATTTTGATTAAATAAAGCGGAAAATGACTTCTCATTTTCCGACTGTATTCTTTTTGTTTTTTTATTTCTTTGTTTTTTTATTTCTTTGTTTTTTTATTTCTTTGTTTTTTTATTTCTTTGTTTTTTTATTTCTTTGTTTTTTATTCCTTTTCTTCTCTTTTTAAATTTATTTGCGAATTATTTATTCTTTTTAGATGCTTCTCTTGCGAAAATAAATTCGCGCATCAATTTTGTCGCTAATATTGCAGATTGACCGTTATCGTATTCCGGCGCGATTTCAACGACATCAAAACCGATCGTTTTCGGCGCAAACGCGCGTAGCACTTCACGCACTTCGCGGTCGGTCATGCCGAACGGCTCAGGCGTTCCAAGACCGGGGCAGAAAGCGGGGTCAATGGCGTCCATATCAAGCGACAAATAAATGTGTTCGCTGTCTAAATATTCCATCGTTTCTTTAATGATTTCTTTGATTCCCATTTCAAAAACGTCATCGTTGGAATAGAATTTGATTCCTTCATTTTTCGCGTATTCCCATTCTTCTTGGGGACCGCTGCGAATACCGATTGAAACATAATTTTTCGTAATATTTTCAAGAATATGACGGGAAACGCAGGCGTGATTATTTTTCAAGCCGCGGAAATCCGTTCTCAAATCGAAATGCGCGTCGAGTACCAAAACGGCGAAGTCGTCCTTTTCTTCACACGCGTCGTAGCACGCTTTAACGGGCGCGTACGTCAGCGAATGTTCGCCGCCGATCATGATCGGAAATTTGCCGTCATCCACAATTTGTTTGGCGTCTTCGTAAATCCATTCTAATGTTTCATCAATATTGACAGAAACGAATGAATTGCCGGCATCATGAACCAAAATGTCGGTCATGTCCAAATCATATTTCGGGCTGTACGTTTCAAAATTAATTGCCACTTCTCTCATTCTGTCCGGCGCCCAGCGGCTTCCGGTTCGAAAAGAGGATGTGTTGTCAAACGGCGCGCCGAAAATAACGTATTCGGCGTCATCATATTCATAAATTGCATCAAAGAAAGTTACGGGTGAAAACATTTACCTGTGTTCCTCTATAAATTAAGAAACCGTTTCAGTCGCGATCATTTTTAATCGCCGATAAAACGGGTGTTAACAATCAAGTAAAATAAATGTTTTCTATTTAAAAATTCGTTTTTTGACAAAAAATCAAAGTTTTAATATTTTTTTGGCGGCATTAAAAATATCAACTATTATAGAAATTATGATGATTATTGCTGAAATGCTGAATCCGATTGAAAATGGAATGTCAATAATCGGCGGCAATTCAATATTTTTTCCGGTCGTGTATAAATAAACAAAAGCGCCGGCAATCAGACAAAAAGAGATTGCAAAATAAATTGTTGCAGCTTCTGTTATTGTCTTCCACCATTTGGATATATTTTTTATTTCCATCAATAACCGGTCCTTCAAGTTTTAAAAATGTATATTTCAGCGATGTTGCTGAAATAAAGTGCAAGAATAAAACACTGTTGCAATAAATTATTGTTTCATATTTTCGATTTTTTTGATTCTAATATATAAATGGGGAACAGGTTTAAAAATCATAAAACCTGTGCGGCTCGCGCGGCGGCAGCTGTCGGGCAGCTGCAGCAGAAACCTGATTGGAAGCAGCAGAAACAGAAACCTGTGGGTAGCAGCGGCACGTTCGCGAATGCGAACGGATTACTAAAAAAAGAGCAGATGCAGGCAACAACGCAAACCTGATTGGCAGCAGCAACTTTAAAGACAGTTGCAGACCGGCAGGCTCAGCCGGAGCCGACAAGCTAATTAAAAGATTTGACTGCTTTTTATTTTTTTGTTTCGTATGGAAAGAATCCGCCAAGTCTCGTTTCTTCGCTTCGATCAGAAACTTGAAACTGCGTTTCAAGTCCGGTTCGCCGCTTCGCGCCGCCCGGAACTCAAATTGCGGGGGCGGTTTTTGGTCTTTTCATTCATTTTTGAATTCAATTGAAACATCTTCTTTTATCAAAATTTTCAAAAACGGAACGCCGTCTTTTCTCCAAAATCTAAAAATTTAAGTTTAGGGTTTTATCGGGCGTTCAGGTTCACCGATTTTGAAAATTGGATGTTTGGTTTTATCCCGAAAACAAAATAAAAACGCGGGACAGGTTTGAAAATCAAACAAAAAATGATGCGATTCGCGCGCGTGGCAGCTGTCGGGCAGTTGCAGCAGCAAATGCAAAAGACAGTTGCAGGAAAACACTTTGCAGGAGCCGAACAGAAACAACAAAAAAGTGGCTCTTGATTTTTTTGTTTCGTATGGAAAGAATCCGCCAAGTCTCGTTTCTTCGCTTCGATCAGAAACTTGAAACTGCGTTTCAAGTCCGGTTCGCCGCTTCGCGCCGCCCGGAACTCAACTTGCGGGGACGGTTTTTGGTCTTTTCATTCATTTTTGAATTCAATTGAAACATCGTCTTTCATCAAAAATTCTCAAAAACGGAACGCCGTCTTTTCTCCAAAATCTAAAAATTTAAGTTTAGGATTTTATCGGGCGTTCAGGTTTACCGGTTTTGAATATTGGATGTTTGGGTTTATCTCGAAAACAAAATAAAAACGAGGGACAGGTTTGAAAACCAAACAAAAATGATGCAATTCGCGCGCGCGGCGCAGACAGCACAAAAAAAGAAAAAGAAGAATAAAAAGAAAAGGAAGAATAAAATGAATAATAAAAAGAAAAAAGAAAGAAAATCATCAGCTTGTGATGTTTTCTTCTTTATGAACGACTTTTAAAATGGAATGGTTGACCGCGTTTTTCGGACAGTTCGTAATGCATCGCTTGCAGCTTGAACCGAGACACTTCTGGCTGTCAATCACAATATAATTGTCGGGCTTGCTGTCATGAACCGTGATCGCGTTTTCCGGACACGACTTCTCACATTTGTGGCAGAAAATACATCCGTGCGCGGGCGCTTCCAAAAAGACGCCGATATGCTCGACCATCGTGACGCCGGCTTCTCCGACATCATCAATGTCGCGGACAACGCGGCGCTCTACATTCGGGTCCGGATCGTCATGCGGAAACGGCCTGAGCTTAAACATTCTCAGCATCTCGTCATACATTTCCATCGGCATGCCCTGTTCCCAATAGGAAAGTTCGCAAATGTAAATATCCTTAAACGTTTGAGAAGTCGCCATCATTAAGTGGTCAGCTTGAATCTTTTTCGCCATCTTCTTAACGTCTTCCAGCTGTTCGGGATGAATCGCAAGTTTTCGGGCAAGACCGATTGACGTGTTTCCGAATTGAATCACGTTTTTCGCGTAACTCGGAACCGAACCGAGATAAGCCGCCTTTTTCCCGTCAACATATGTTCCGGTCGCGCCTGAAATGTAAGCGTATTCAAGCTCATCATAATCAAGGTCGGCCGCTTCCATTAACGTCAACTGCGCGGCACGAATCGCGCCGATTGCTTTTCCGATTTCAACGACATCTTTTTCCGTAATCTCAATGCCGTCGCCGAGAATGACTTTGCCGTTCGGAAGCTTCGGAATCGTTGTCATCAATTTGCTTTTCAGCATGATCGACATACATGAAATGACGCCAGTTCCTGTAATGCCGACCGCTTCAATTTCGCCTTTTTCAATGATTTTTCCGGTGACGGGGTCGACAAGGTCGCCTTTGCCGGACTGCATCATCTCGTCAAGAACAGTTAAGCGCCAGTAGTCGCCTTCAAGGTTGACGTCGCTGATTGCGCCGGGCGCGGCAAGCATTCCGCACGGAATTCCCTGACCTTCAATCGACGGGCCGGCGGCAGCGCTTGCTGTAATTATCTTGTCGCCGACTTTGATCGCCATTTCGGCATTCGTTCCGTAGTCGGTTACCAAACACGGTTTTTCCTGCGTGTAAAAATCAGTTTCTGTCATCATTGCCAAAGCGTCGGCACCGATTTCGTGTTTAATGGCGGGCGGAACAATAATTTGACAATTCGGAAGGTCGACAACACCTGTAAATAATTCATTTGCCGGAAAAATGCGCGCCTCACGCTCAACATGTTCAATGCCGAGTTTTTTCTGCTTCGTTTCCCCCGCGTACGCCAAGTCGCGGATTTCAATATTTTGAAACAGAGACAATTGAATCGGGTTGCCGCAAACCGCAATATATTGGATTTCTTTTAAATCCGTATCAAAAGCATTCAAAATTTTCTTAACCGTCTGAAGCATCACTTCATTGGCAACATCTTCACCGGTGACGATTGCAAATTCTAAATGGTCAATCACATTGCCGCCCGGAAGCGGATGTCCCATTGTAATGACGGTTTTCAAGGTTTTGTTTGTTTTTTGGTCAATCAGCTGCGCCCGAAAGCCGCTTGTTCCGAGGTCTAAGGCAATCACATACATTCTTTTTAATCCACCAATGCGTTTTGTTTTTGATAATTGAAATGTCGAAAAATTTCTAAATATCAAATAATTAAAATTTTTAATATATTTTGAATTGATATTTCAATTTGATTATTTCAAGAAATTTCATTGATATTTCCGAAATATTGTATTATTTAATACTGACCTTTAATATTGATCTTTAATTATTGATTCTTAATATTAATTTTTAATATTGATTTTTAATTTTAATATTTCAAATTAAAATATCAAACAAGTGTAAAAACAATTCATAATCTCCAATTAATCACAGGATTATCATATGACTATTCTTCCCGATGTGGTTTAAATGTATCGGATTTTTCATTAACAGCATGTTTGCAAAAATCAATTCATTTGTATTTTTACAACGGCTTTGTAATTTTGTTTACCCCTCTCGTTTTTCATTGCAAATGTTCTCAAATTTAGGATAAATTATAAGAATCTTTAATGTTATTATCTGTTAAGTTTATCCGTTCGATTAGGTTTTTGAAATTTGATTTCAATCTTTGAGCGAAATCAATTTAATTTGAAAACCGACTGATTTAATCGCAAAATCAAAATATGCCGGATAAACGGACAACATTTTGACGGTTAAATCGTCGAAACGGTACGATTATGCCTGATTTCAAAAATTTTGAATATCGGACTTAGATCTTTGCTAGTCTTTTGATCCTTCGAATTCAAAACCTCTTCGGATTCAGACATTCGTGTCAAAAACGATGGCTAATGCCATACAAACCATACATGTGAATTATGTAATTTTCAACTTTGACTAAATCCAACTTGGGGGAGATCAAGTTATGACAGAATACACACCTAAAGAAAGATTATACCGCGCGTTAAAGAAAATGGATGTTGACAGAATGCCCGCAGTTTGTTTCACACAGACCGCAACTGTCGAACAAATGGAAGCATGCGGCGCCTTCTGGCCCGAAGCCAACGAAGAACCCGAATTGATCGCAAAATTAGCAGAAGCAGGTCACACAGTTGTCGGCTACGAAGCCATCCGTGTTCCGTTCGACATCACCGCAGAAGCTGAATTCTTCGGCTGCCAGATCAAAGAAGGCACACGCGAACAGCAGCCCTCTGTTGTCGGCCACGTCGCAGCAACACCTGAAGATGTCGACAAATTGAAAGACTTCGCATTCGGCGGCACAGCACGTGTTGACAGAATCATCGACTCCATCAAGATTCTGAAAGCAAAATACGGTGACGAAATCCCGATTATCGGTTCCATGATCGGTCCCTTCTCCCTTGCGCAGCACCTCAACGGCGACAACTGGTTCATGGGTCTCATGACAGACGACCCGGTCATCCAGCCGCTCATTGACATGACAACCGACTTCTGTGTCAGATATGCACAGGAAATGGTCAAAGCCGGCGCAAGCTGCATGGTCATCATTGACCCGACAGCCAGCTACGAACTTCTCGGCGACGACTTCTATGCAAAGTTCGCGATTCCGTACCACAAGAAGATTGCAGACGCAATGAAAGCAATGGATGTTCCGACTGTTCTCCACATTTGCGGCGACACGACAAAGGGCGTCTACTTGATGGACCAGTCCGGTGTTGAAGCAATCAGTGTTGACCAAAAAGTCGATGTCCAGAAAGCAGCAGAAGCCGCAAAGGACGCTGTCATCGTCGGTAACCTTGATCCTGTTCAGCTCATGTGGAAAGGCACGCCTGATGAAATCAAAGCAGAATGTGCAAAAGTCTACGAGAGAGGCGCAAAAATTGTCACAATCGGCTGCGGTACTGTTTCCGCAACACCGACTGAAAATTTGAAAGCACTCGTCGAATACGCAAAAGCTTCAAAATATTAATTCAATTAAAGATTAAATTAAAGATCGGGAATGATTTTCATTCCTGTTTTTTACTTTTTGTCATTTTCTGTTCGTTTCCATTTCTATTTTGTTTCGCTTTCATTTCTATTTTGTTTCGTTTCAATTATTGTTTTTTAATTCCGATTTTATTTTTGTATTAAATGTTTCAAAAGCAAGGATTGCCTTTTGACAGTTCTTCGAAAAGAGAGGGTTTTGTGCGCGATGCGTATGTCTTTATGGCAAACAACAAAAATCGAATACCTAATGCAGCTGCAAGTCTGTGTACTTATTTGAAATCGTCTGCAATAAAAAAGCAGTCATACAACAGTGTTCCAATCCTGACAGGAATCATTAAAATTTGAATGATCATTAAAAGTTGAATATTTCTAATAAAATGTCTGAAATTAACCATCTCATCCGTTATCGATTTTCTGTCATTTTCTTTCTGATTCGGGGTGTACAAAGCATCTAAATTTTGGATTCAATTGCTATTGTCTCATTTCCTGTTCATTTTGTTTTCATTTGCGGCAATTGATGTCTATATATAATTTTTGCTGGAGCGGTCGCCACATACCTGTCAAAATTTTGATAAAATATTTCTTCGGTCAATTTCGAATTATTTCATATTTTGTAAATTTTTTATCTTTTCTTTGAAATTAAGCATATTTTGAGTTTTTTTCCCGTTTTTCATTTTCCCTCCTTCTTAACCGATTGTGTTTTCATGTGTTTTTCTTTTTGTTTTTTTACTTGACCTTGTCTCTTTTTCATCGGTTTGTATATTTTCTAACACTTTATTATTTTACAAACATCTTGTTAATTTCATAATAGGGTTGATAATTTGTTTAAGATTTAAGTTATATAGGATTTTTACCCATTTAAGAAAGTGGATTACTATCGTAATTCATCCAAAAGCAGATTGAAATGGGGATTTTAGTCTGTCAAAAATTTTGTGTCGTTTAGTATAATTGCGAATAACAATGATATTACGGGATAACTTTGCCGTATCTTTTGTTATATGCTTGTATGCGAAACGAGTGTACGATTTTACGTACTAACTTTTGTACGGAGGTAAAAAATATGTCAGATATCTTTAAGGAATTAGCAGATGCCGTTATGACTCAGAACATCAACGGTACCGTTGAGAAAACCAAAGAAGCACTTGCAAACGGAACACCCGCTCTTGACATCATTCAGAAGGGTCTTTCCGAAGGCATGAAAATTGTCGGTGAAAAATTCGAAACCGGAGAACTCTTCTTGCCCCAGATTATGATGTCCGCAAAAGCAATGAACAGCGCAATGGAAATTCTCCAGCCCGAACTTGCAAAAGGTGACGGCAGTGAAAGCGCAGGCATTTGTATCTCTTTCGTTCAGGAAGGCGACATCCATGACATCGGTAACAGACTTGTTTCCACAATGCTTGGTGCAAACGGTTTCACAGTCAAAACGCTCGGTGTTGACATTTCCAACGAAACTGTCGTCGACGAAGTCAAGAAAGCAGACGCTGACAAAGTTCTTCTCGTCGGTTCCGCATTGATGACCACATCCATGCTCGGCCAGAAAGACTTGATGATCTTGATCAACGAAGAAGGCGTCCGCGCAAAAGCAAAATGCATGTTCGGCGGCGCACCCGTTTCTCAAGCCTGGATCGATGAAATCGGCGCAGACGGAACAGCCGAAAACGCAGCAGAAGCTGTGAATGTTGCAAAGAAAATTATGAATGTCGAGACATCCAAAGTTAAAGCTTAATGGTGGTTAAAATGGCATACAAAAGATCAATTGATGCATACGAATTCTACAACCGCGCAAAGACCGGTGAGAAATGCACACAAGATGACTGGGATTTAATGCACATCCCGATGAAAGCAATGGAATTGAAGCAAAAATACGGTCTTGACTTCAAAGGCGAGTTTGTTCCGACTGACTCCGACATGATCGAAAAGCTCTTCAAAGCCGGTTTTGACATGCTTCTTGAAGCAGGTATCTTTGTTACAGACACCAACAGAATCGTCAGATACACTGAAGACGAAATCTGGGATGCAATCCGCAACCCCATGCCCGAATTCCAGCTCGGTACCGGCAGAGACGCCGTTACAATGAGAAGAAGAACAATCGGCGACAAGAGAGGTCCCTTGATTCAGGGCGGCCCGACAGGCTCTCCGGTTTCAGAAGACATCTTCTATGAACTTCACATGTCATACGCACTTGAGAAAGAAGTTGACACAATCGTCAACGGTGTTATGATGACAGTCCGCGGTTACCCGCCTGTTCCGAAAACACCCTTCGAAATTCTCGCAGCCAAGATGGAAACAAAACTCATCAAACAGGCAGCAGCAATGGCAGGTCGTCCCGGCATGGCAGTTTAGGGTCCCGAAACCTCACTCTCCGCACAGGGTAACATCAGTGCAGATTGTGCAGGCGGTATGATTGCCTCTGACAGCCACGAAGTTTCACAACTCAATGAATTGAAGATTGACCTCGACGCAATTTCAGTTATTGCTCACTACCACGGCAACAGCGACATCCTCATGGACGAACAGATGCCGATTTACGGCGGTTACGCAGGCGGTCTTGAAGAAACAGCAATTATCGACGTTGCATCATCCATCAACGCATTCGTCATGTCCGGTGCAAGCTGGCACTTGGACGGTCCGGTCCACATCAGATGGGGTTCCACAAACACAAGAGAAACTCTCGCTGTTGCAGGATGGGCATCCGCTGCAATCACAAACCACACTGAATTCATGCAGGGCAACCAGTACTACCCGTGCGCAGGCCCGTGTACAGAAATGTGCTTCCTTGAACTTGCCGCACAGGCAATGACCGACTCCGCATCAGGCAGAGAAATCCTCTCCGGTGTCGCAGCCGCAAAAGGTGTCGTTACAGACAAAACAACCGGTATGGAAGCCCGTATGATGGGAGAAGTCGCAAGATCCGCAGCAGGCGTCGACATCGCTGAAATCAACAAGATTTTGGACAAACTCGTCGCAAGCTACGAGAAAGACTACGGAAACGCTCCGGCGGGCAAGACCTTCCAGGAATGTTACGACATTAAAACAGTTACACCCACCGACGAACACGTCAAAGTCTACGAAGGCGCAAGAAAGAAACTTGAAGGTTTCGGTCTTGTCTTCAAGTGATTGCGAAATCATAAGACATTGCTTATTTCTTAAAAATAAGCTTTCGACAGTTAATTATTCAGGCGAAATATCCCTGTTGAATTGACTGTTGTTTGGTGAAATATCCTGACATAACAATTAAAAAATAAATCAAAGAAAATCAAAATCGATTCTGGCTTTAAATTTGATTTTATCAAGTTTGTTCGGATCGGTTTTGAACTTTGAAATTTTTTAAAATTGAAAATTATGTTCGGATGTTTGCACAAAATTAAAATAAATTAAAAAGTCATTTCAGACTTTTTCTTAACACTTGTGAAATGTTTGTTAAATCGTATTGAAGTATTGTTGTGGTTTTAGCTTCAAGCCGGTTTTTGTGGTCCGGCTTTTTCGATTCGAACAGCATTTCGATGTTTTTTTCCGGAAACGGAAAAAAATGGTACAGATATAATAAAATCAAAAAATAAAATCAAAATCGATTCATAAAATCGGGGGTTTGTTGTCAAATTATTGACGGTTGTGTGTGTCAGTTATTTTGAATATATGGGAATTATTGTGTGTGGTAAATTATCAAAAGTCTTGCACTGGTATCGAATATCCATTTAGAGATTTGAAAAAATATTTCGCGGTGAGCGGAGAGTATTTGATTTTAATCGGATTAGGTTTAACTTGTTAACAAAGTTTTTACAAATTTGCAAAAGTTTTTACAAACTTGAAAAAATTTTACAATAAATCCGTAAATTAAATATTTTTTCAGTTCTTGAAAATTTCAGATTTGAAGAATTTCAATTTTTTGAAAATCTCAAATTTTAGAGATTTCAGTTTACTGATGATATTTTATAATCTTCTGTGATTTCATGTTGCAATTTTATATTTTGATATTTTCCTTTTTATTTTGATTGATTTCCCTTTTTATTGATGCGACGCTGTATTGCCAACCCCCTCATTTCGAAATGAGGTGCATATGATGGATACAGGAACTATCATTAACATATTGATTTATTTAGCAGCATTCGCCATCATGGGCTACATGTGCTTGGATGCGTACAGAGTTTCGAAACTGAAAAAATCAGGAGAGTGAAGTCTGATGACAGAACTTGAAAAGAAACTTCGGCCGTATCACGTTTGGGCGCTTGGTGTCGGTATCGTGTTGGTCGGCGAATATATGGGCTGGAACTTTACAGTCGCAAAAGGTGGTATCATCGGTGCCCTTTTTGCCATGCTCGTCGCCGGTTTAATGTATATCGTCGTTGCGATTTGCGCCAGTGAACTTGGTTCTTCAACCAAATTGGCCGGCGGTCCGTATGACTGGGTCAGACTTTTCGTCGGTCCCGGCGCGGCTGCAATTGTCGGTCTTGCGGTATATATGGAATATATCGCTCTTTCTGCCGGTGACGCTATTGTCGTCGGTCAGTTGCTAACGGCTTATGTCGAATGGATTGACGTGAAAGCGGTTGCATTATTGATTCTCGCGATTTTGACGCTTATCAATTATCGCGGTGCAGTGACAGCTTTAACGCTGAACTTCTTCCTGACATTCGTTGCGGCAGCAGCGGTCGTGATTTTCTTCATCTCTTCTGCCACCGGCTTCGGGGTACCTAATTTCAGTTTTGAAAACATGTTCCAAGGGGCGATGCCTTACGGACTTGTCGGTGTCTTTGCGGCGCTGCAGTTTGGTCCTTGGTTCTATTTAGGGATTGAAGGTGCCGCGATGTGTGCCGAAGAATGTAAACACCCGACGCGTGCCGTTCCTTTGGGACAGCAGGCCGGTATGATTACGCTCTTGCTGATGGCCGGAATGACGCTCTTCATTTGTTCAGGTTTAATCGGTGTCGATGAACTCGGCTCTTCGGTTTACCCGCTCTTTGAAGCTGCTCAGAACAGCGGTGTCGGCATTTTGATTTTGCTGCTTGCGGTCGGAACAGTCTTTACATGTATTGCCAGTTCCAACGGTTGTATCAACGACTCCTCTCGTTCGTGGCTGGCTTTATCGCGTGACGGTTTCATCTCGGACTGGTTCTCAGATGTCCATCCCAAATACAAGAGCCCGTACAAGGCGGTCATCTTTACGATTCCGGTTTCTGCCGGTTTTGCGTTCAGCGGTTATCTTGACCAGGTGATTACGTTCTCCATTATGTCAGGACTTGTTTGCTACGTGATGATTCCGTTTGCTTTGTATCGGTTCAGAAAGATGTATCCGACAAACAATTCGTTGGTTCGTCCGTATATCGGTCCGCTGCAGCCATGGATTTCCTTCCTTGCAATGGGTATTGCCATTTTAATTATGTCCACTTTCTTCTGGGCATATATGCTGAACTTGCTCTTCGCATTGGTCTTCTACATCGTCGCCTACTTCTACTTCAGCTGGCGCTATAAGAAGATTAAACTCGAGAAGGAGAAAGAATTCAGCTGGCAGGACAGACTCGGATGGCCGGAGCCTGAAGTGGCGCTTGGTCAAAAGAGATTTACAGCACAAACAGGAGGCGGCAATGATGAGTAACGGCAGCATTGATGAAGCAAAATACAAGAAATGGTTCAGATTGGACACACTGTTGATCGTTTTCATGTGGTGTTTCCTTGTTCTTTCAGAATCGTTCGTCACATTCACGATTTTGTATGCGGGAATTTCACGCGGTTTGGAAATCCCGATGATTCTGTTAGTCGTGTTCGGTGTCGTTTTGTTCCTGATGTTCTTCATCAACGGAATGGCTTGTCTGAATGTATGGAGATCCATTAAAGCGCACATGTACGAATTCAAATATTACGACTGAGGTGAGAAGAAATGGCAGAAAAATTATCTGATAAGCAAGGCTTGGCAATGAAAGTTTTTGACATTGTCTTCATTTTCGCGCTGGCTTTTGCTTGTGTCGTTATTCCCGTCTTTTTAAAAGGCGCCACCATTGTCGGTGAAGGCGGTTCCGGTATCGGCGACCAAATTGTTTGGAACGCACCCGGATATTTCGGAACGCTTTTGGTAATCATTGTCTTCTTCGTTGTGATTCTTTATCACTCCGTGAAGAATTATGATTATTGAACTCGAATTCAGTGAAAAAGTATTCCACCAAATAATGTCACGAATTTAAGAACTAAAAAACGAAGGACGGATTTGCTGATAAATTTTCGGCAAGTTCGTCTTTTTTGTGGCTTGCTTCCGCGCAAAACAATTTTTATCTCTTTTCTTCTTTTTTCTTGTCTGATTTTTCAGTCGCCCGCTTAATCATTTCATCATCATTCTTTTATCAAATCGGTTCATTGACTTAAAAGAATTTGACTTAAAAAGCCAAAAGGAAAAATAATCATGAAATTTTCAGAATTTACCTTCAATCGAATTCCCGAAGTTTCCGATATTTTTATCGAAGCGTTTAACGCGCCTCCTTGGAATGACAATTGGACAAAAGAAACGGCTGAAAAAAGATTGAAGCAGCAATTGAGTTCTCCTTATGATTACGGTTTGATTTGCGAAATCGACGGAAAAATTGCAGGCATGATCATCGGAAAGGAAGAGCAGTATTGCGATGAGATTCATTTTACGATCAAAGAATTTTGCACAAGCATTGATTTTCGCGGGCAAGGCATCGGCAGAAAAATAATTCAAGAACTTGAAAGCCGTCTTAAAGAGCGCGGTGTTCATAAGATTTTTTTGGCGACAATTCAAAGTGAAGGAACGGTCGGCGTTTATCAAAAAATGGATTTTGAAATTTCAAGCGATACAGTAACGATGGAAAAAAAGATTTGAAATTTTCAATCATTTTATGTCATTTGTCGCAGCTGCGCCACGCGCGAATTGCACCATTTTTATTTTGATTTTAAAATCGGGCCCACGTTTTTTATTTCACTTTTGGATAAACCTAAACATCCGATTTTCAAAATCGGCGAACCTGAACGCCCGATAAAATCCTAATCTCATTTTTTTAGATTTTGAAGAAAAGACGGCGTTCCATTTTGAATATTTTTGATAAAAATGATGTTTCAATTGAATTAAAAATAAGTGAAAAGATCAAAAACCGCCCCTCAATCGACGAGTTTCCGAAGCGGAGCGGAGGAAAGGAGGAGATTGAGATTCTTTCCATACAAAACAAAAATTCAAAAAACGCTGATTTTTAATCGTTTCCCGGTGCCTGCTAGGCCTGCTCGTCTGCAACTGTCTTTTAATTTGCTGCTTGGTGTCGCGGTTTCCGTTTCCGCTTGTATCTTCCCATTTTACAGTAATCCGTTGGCATTAAATTTTGCTCGGCTTCGCCTCACAAAATTTCAAAATGGCAGATGGAGGAGGTGTTTGTTTGCGATGGGAGGGAGGTGTTTGTTGCCGCTGCTGCCTGCCTTTATAGTTGCCGCGGCTACCTTCAGGTTTCTGTTCCGCTTGCCAATCAGGTTTGCATTGCCGCTGTCGCGCGCGCGCCGCTCCACGTTTCAATTTTATTAAACAGCCGCTCCACGTTTCAATTTTATTAAACAGCTGCTCCGCTTTTCAATTTTAATCAAAACAGTCCCCCTATTTTTATTTCGATTTATTATCGGCAATTCAGTTCAGTTTTCGCTGTCAAAATTCGCAATCAAATTCTCAAGCTGAATTCTCTCATTTGACGCCTGCGCCAATCGGCTGTCGCATTCGGCGATTTGAATCAAACGCTTCGCCGTTTTTATTTCATCGCCGCTCTTTTTTTCATCGGCAATTATGGCGTTTTCAAATCCTTCCAAAATTTCGCTGCCGGTCAAACCGTCATCAATTAAAAGCGTATCCAATTTGCCGCGCGCCGTCATGAAATTTTTGTCATGCGCCGCTGCATTATATAGGTCGGCGATTCCGTTTTCATCTTCCAATTGGAGCTGCATCTGAATCATAGAAACGGTGAGTTCCGTTCCGATTTCCTGCGCATCCAAAAGCGCGGTTTGAAGAATTTCTAAGGAATTTCCGACATTTCCGTTTGTCTGATACGCAATTTCATAAAGAACATCTTCATTGACGCGGAATCCTTCTTTTTCAGCGATGTCACGCATAAAAGGAACGAGTTCATCAGGCGTTGCGGGGCTGAAAAAAAGCGTGACGCCTCTTGAGCGAAGCGGCGGAATGATTTTAGAAATGCTTTTAGAAGATAAAATAAAACGGCAGGTTTTGGAATATTTTTCCATGATTCGACGAAGCGCCTGCTGCGCTTCCATCGTGAGCGCTTCGGCGGAATCGATGCAAATAATTTTGTAATCCGAATTCATCGGCGCGATTGCCGCGTATTCGTTAATGACATCTTTGAAAATATTGATAACACTTTTTTGAATCTTTTTCGGGTCGTCTGTCCCGAGAATCCGGTAGAAGCGCGGGTCTCTGACAAGATAGTTTTTGCCCTGCTCAAAAAAGTCGGATGCGTTGAAATAAGTGAAATTCAATTCACTTTCATCGCCGTAAAGACGATTAGCAAGCGCAAGCGCCGCCGTCATTTTTCCGGAATTTTCCGGACCGAACAAAATGAGATGAGGAAGCGAGCCTGATGCCGTCAGACTTTTCAGTGTCTCAACAGTCTGACAATTTCCGAGAATGCCGTCAAACGAGTCGGGGCGGTATTTAAGAGTCCAAACATCCTGCATTTTAGTTCCATCCGTATTCAAAAATTCTGTCAAAATGAATTCCATCAATAAAATTCATAAATAAAAATTCAATTCATAAATAAAAATTCAATTCATAAAAATCAGGTAAACGAATGATTTGATTCGTTTTGAATCTTTTCATTCGTTTTAATTCTTCCGTTTTTTGAATTTATTTTCTTTCGTTTTTATTTTTCTTTTGTTTTTATTTTTCTTTTGTTTTTTTAATTTTTTTGTTTTTTAAATATTTTCTTATTCATCAATCATTTTTTCGTCGATCGCTCCGCGTTTTGTGAGAATATATCTCAAAATCGCAGAGTAAGCCGGGCGCGCAATCAAAACGCCGATCAAAACACCGGCAATCGTCACAATTGCGAAGCCTTTCAGCGTTCCGAATCCGAGAGACGAAATCAGCGGAAGCATTGCAACCACCGTCGTCGCCGCGGCGCCGAAAATGATCATAAAGGCTTTTCCGATACGCTTTGTATAAACCGTATCTGACGGCGTTTTACCTTCGTGAACGACTTCTTCGGTGATGATCACCAAGTGATCGATTCCCGTACCGATGACGGCAATAATACCGGCGATTGCTGCCAAATCCAAGTCCTGCATGATCAAAACCGAAAATCCGACAAGCAAAATCACTTCGCTGAATGAAGTTGCAATCATCGGAAGCGCAATTTCAAGACGCTTGTAACGGTTGTAAATGATGAGCGCGACTGCGAAGAGCGCCAAGATGCCTGCCAAAATCGCGCCTCGCAGGAAACCCTGGCCGAGCGCGGCATCGACTTGTCCCGCGTTGACGATTTCAACATTGACCGGCAATGCGCCTGCACGCAGGTGGATCTGAAGCGTTCTGGCTTCTTCCTGCGAGCTTGTTCCCGCCTGCCACGAGTAAATCGGATTCGAGTTCAGCTGATTTGCAGCGCTTGAACTGAGCGGCGCGCTGTAAACGACTTCTTCGTCCAGCATCATTATCAAATGATGCGCGTTCGGATTGACTGTCGCTCCGGTGTTGATTGCAACCAGCTGGAGCGCTTTTGCGCCGTCTTCGTTGAGCGTGAACGGCACATAATACACGCCGGTTGACGGGTCGTTTCCGACAACGCCGACACTTTCAATCGCGTCGCCGTAAAGGACGTGAGCAGTTTCATTTCCTGTGATTTGGATTCTGATTTCGAATTTACCGGGACTTGAGACCAATTCTCTTGCGTCCGCCAAGTCAACGCCTGCAAAGTCAATTTGAATGTATTCGTCGCCGACGGCGCGGATCGGAAGGTCTTTCACGCCCAAACCGTTGCCGAGCTTGCTGTTGAGAACATCAATTGTCGTCTGCATCGTTGTTTTGGTCGTTCCGTCTTTGTAAATCGGATCGCCCGAGTTGTCCGTTAAAATTCTGCCGCTGACGGCCTGCATGTAGCCGTCAAGTTCTTCTCTTGTCGTCGACGTTCTGATTTCATACTCAACGCCGCCTGTTCCTGTCGGATACGCGACAACTTCCGCTCCGTAAACATGAGCGAGGTAAGAGGTGATGAATCCGATTTGAGTCGATGTAATATTGACCTGTGAAACGGGAGCGTTGCCCGAATCGGTTGAGTCTGAATCGTTTGAATTTGAGTTGCTTGAACTTGAATTGCTTGAACTTGAATTGCTTGAACTTGAATTGCTTGAATTCAAAGCCGTTGAACCGGACGTTGAAGCCGAAGTGCTGACGTAAACATCACTGTTTCTGAACATGTATTCCAGTTTCGTTTTGTTCACAGGGTCGCTTGTTCTGAACGCGACGTATGCGGAACCGTCATCTTTGACGCTTGTGCCTGTGATTTCAATACTGTTTGGGAAATCGGCGGCTGTCATGTTCATGACAATATCGCGCGGCGCGGCATCGACTTGCGCGACGGCGCCGTTGAGTTTCAGATAAATGGTTGAGCCGCCTTTGATGTCAAGGCCGAAGTGGATATTTGTGATTCCGTCGTCTTCTGCGAAATATCCGATCGGGCTGAAAATCGCAATGAGTGCGACGAGAAGCGCAACTCCCAAGAGGATGACTTTCGGATCTTTGTAAAGAGGCTGCTCTTTCTTTTCTTCCATCATGCGCGTCTGCCTCCTTTCTTGGATTTTCTTTTTGGGCGCGTCAAATACATTCTGAGAATGCCGACGTTTAAAAACCAGGTGTTAAGGATGTCTGCCAAAAGACCGATTAAAACGATTAATGAAATTTGGGACATTAAGGGAATCGGCGGAATTCCGGGAATGATGTAATGTGCGAAAGTGGAGACCAAAAACATCACCAAAAAGGCGGCGGCGGTTGTCGTCGTCATCAGCATTCCCGTGCGCATGACGCCCGAAATTTTGTCATCCAAATTGCCGCTTCGTTTCAGCACTTTATTTGTCAGCAAAATATCACTGTCAACGGAATAGCCGATAAGCATCAGAAGCGCCGCAATTGTTCCGAGTGTTAATTCGATTCCGAAAATATTCATAAAAGCAATCGGGATGATAATGTCTGACGCTGCCGATAAAATGACCGCAAGCGACGGAACGATTTGTCTGAATATGATGAAAACAACAATCGCCATTCCGATGAATGATAAAATGATTGCAATCAAAGCTTTTTCCTGCAATTCCTGACCGTAAATCGGCGAAATTTGCTGCTGCTCGATGTCTCTGAAGGCAGAATTGCCGTATATCAGATTTTCAAGCGACTGCAATTCATCGTTTTCCATCATGCTGAATTGAAGAACGGCGCGGTTGCCTGATATTCTGATGTCGTTGAGCGGATAGTCCGAAAACATTTCCTCGAGCTGATCTTCCGTCAGGGTGCTTGTTACCGAGAATTGCGTTCCGCCGACGAAGTCCATGCCGAGCGCAATCGGGCTTCCGGTTTGTATTGTCGTAAAAGCGATAATGATGAGCGCAACGGCCAAAACCGCCAACGGGATTGCAATCAACTTTTTATTGTCCGTTTTTTGAACGAACGGTTGAAGATAATGATAAAGTTCAAATCTCATAGCCAATCCCATTTTATTTTTAAGTTTTATAAAAACAATAGATAAATGAAATAAAGTACAAAAATAATTTCAACTGAATTAATCACAATTGAAATAATGACAATTGAATAATAAATTGAAATAATGATAACTGAAATAATAACAACTAAAAGAACAACAACTTAAAGAATATTCCGATTTGTTCCGATTGAAGAGTGTTCAACATTGTTCAACAATTTATATATCTTTGTCTTCCTTTTTTCATTATTATGTCTGAAGAGAGTTCGAGTGGGAATCAAAATGAAAGGTTAACGGCGGACGAGTATTTCGTCGAAATCGCGACAACCGTTGCCAAGAGGGCGACTTGCCTTCGAAATAAAGTCGGCGCCGTCATTGTCCGCGACAATCGAATTTTAACAACGGGTTACAACGGCGCGCCCCGAGGACTTGCGCACTGTTTGGATATCGGCTGCATTCGCCAGCAGCAAAATATTCCGTCCGGGACGATGCACGAAAAATGCCGCGCCGTTCACGCCGAGCAAAACGCGATCATTCAGGCGGCCGTTCACGGCGTTCAGACATCGGGCGCAACGCTTTACTGCACACATCAGCCCTGTATTCTCTGTACGAAAATGATTATTAACGCCGGCATTAAACACGTTGTTTATGTCAACGCGTATCCCGACCCCAATTCGATGGGATTTTTTGAAGAAGCAGGCGTGACGATTGAGCAGTACAAGCCGAAAAGTTAAAAGTTAATTCTTTTCTTTTTTTTCTCTTCTTTTTTTGTTTTTTTGGACCGTCGTCGGTCGCGCGAGCCGCTTCATTTTTCGTAATGTTTTCAAACTTGCTCTTCGTTTTTATTTTATTTTTGGATAAAACCTAAACATCCAATTTCAAAAATCGGTGAACCCGAACGCCCGATAAAACCCTAATCTTAAAATATTTTTATTGAAAAAAAGGCGTTCCGTTTTTGATAATTTTGATAAAGACGATGTTTCAATCGAATTTTAGATTAAATATAATTTCAAAAACCGCCCCCGCAAGTTGAGTTTCTGAGCGCAGCGAAGAAACGAGACTTGGCGGATTCTTCCCATATGAAAATAAAAACACAAAAAGCATCTGATTTTAAGCTGCGTTTGGTTCCTGCAAAGTATTTTCTTACCCCTGTCTTTTAATGCTGTCTGCTCCGGCTGAGCCTGCTAATCTGCAACTGTCTTTTAATTTGTGCTGCTGTTAATTTGGTTTGCGCTGCCGGTCAGGTTTGCATTGTTGCTTGTATCTGCTCTTTTTTTAGAAATCCGTTCGCATTCGCGAACGTGTTGCTGCTGCTACCTTCAGGTTTGTGTTTCCGCTGCTACCTTTAGGTTTGTGTTGCCGCCGCTACCTTTAGGTTTGCGTTTGCGCTTGCCGATCAGGTTTGCATTGCTGCCCGTCCGCTCGCAGCAGCAAGCAGCGCCTGCCGCCGCGCGAGCCGCCTCATTTTTCGTTCAATTTTTCAAAAACATCCCCCATTTTCGTTCAATTTTTCCAAAAACATCCCCCATTTTTCTTTCCAATTTTTCAAAAACAACTCCTCATTTTTCGTTCAATTCCAAAAACACCTCCCACATTTCTTTCAAAATTTTCAAAACACCACCCTCGTTTTCTTTCCAATTTTTCAAAAACGATTCCCCGTTTTGCTTATCGTAAATGTTTTTATAGAACGCCTCACATTTATTGCCCCAAATCATTATTTTTTATTTTTATTTTTAAAATCAATTACAGAAACATTCATGAGGCAAACATTATGGGCGTAGCCATCGGTGATTTATTAGAAAGGGATGAAATTTCCCGCTCCGATTTAAAGGGCAAAATCGTTGCGTTTGACGCGTATAATGTTATTTATCAATTTCTCACAACCGTTCGCGGGCGCGACGGAAAACCGCTTACGGACTCAAGCGGCAATCCGACTTCACACCTCTCGGGCGTTCTTTACCGA
Source organism: Methanimicrococcus hongohii (assembly GCF_032594095.1). Taxonomy (NCBI): domain Archaea; kingdom Methanobacteriati; phylum Methanobacteriota; class Methanomicrobia; order Methanosarcinales; family Methanosarcinaceae; genus Methanimicrococcus; species Methanimicrococcus hongohii. The sequence goes on along the minus strand of NZ_CP131059.1, from coordinate 1,114,087 downwards.
ACATCCAGTTTTGTCGAAGACGGCATCAAACCCGTTTTCGTTTTTGACGGCATTCCGCCCGAACTCAAAGCCGAAACGCTTGACAAGAGACGCGAAATTCGAGAAGCAGCTCACGAAAAATGGGTACTTGCGATGGAACGCGGCGACACGGTAGAAATTTTAAAATATTCGCAAGCCGCCGTCAAAATCGATCCGCAAGTCGTTGAAGAATCCAAAATGCTTCTTTCGATGATGGGCATTCCCGTCGTCGAAGCGCCGTCGGAAGGCGAAGCGCAGGCTTCATACATGGCAAATAAAGGCGACGTCGACTTCGTTTCATCTCAAGATTACGACGCTTTTATTTTCGGCGCGAAAATCGTGATTCGAAATTTAACCGTATCTGGCAAACGAAAGCTTCCCGGGAAAAGCGTTTATGTCGATGTTTTACCCGAAAAAGTTGATTTGAATAAAAATTTGGAGCGCTTGGGAATCACAAAAGACCAATTCATTGATCTCGCGCTTTGCGTCGGTACCGATTTTAACAAAGGGATCGACCGCGTCGGCGCAAAAACAGCGCTTAAACTCATCAAAGAATACGGCAGCTATGAAGCGATTTTAAAATCCAAAGGACTTGACGATCAGATCGAACGTTACGCGGCGGCAAAAGATTTCTTCAAAAATCCGCCGACAACAGATGATTATACGATTCAGTGGACAAAACCCGATAAAGAAAAAATGATTGAATTTTTATGTTCCAAACGCGACTTTTCGGAAGAGCGCGTCACATCCGCCTGGCAAAAAATCAACGCCGCGTTTGAAACGAAAACAAAACAGCCGACATTGGATCAATGGTTTTGATTCGGCGGCAAACGTTTTTTATTTTTGAAATATTTCGGTTTTCACTTTTTATTTTCATTTTTATTTTTTTCATTTTTACTTTCTACTATTCGATTTTTTTCATTTTTATTTTCTACTTTTCGTTTTTCCATTTTTATTTTCTACTATTCGATTTTTTCCATTTTTATTTTCCACTTTTCGATTTTTTTCAATTTTGAGTTTTTATTTTTCTCATTTTCGATTTTTTCCAATTTTGAGTTTTTATATTTTCTCATTTTCATTTTTTTCTTATTTTTCTTTATTTTTCCGTTAATTATTTGACTGTTTTATGATTGTATGGGTTAATTTTATTGGTTAAATTCACTGATTCATCATTATTGCTTATTTGAGGACAAAAAATGTCAAGAGTTTTTGAAATTATTGAAAAAGACACCGCCGGAAGAATCGGTCGCTTAAAAACGCCGCACGGTGTCGTTGAAACGCCGACGGTCATGCCGGTGATCAACCCGAATCTGCGCATCGTCGACCCCGCCGAAATGAAAGAATTCGGCGCCGAGATCCTGATTACCAATTCTTATATCATTTACAGCAAACCCGAACTTCGTGAAAGAGCGCTCAGCGAAGGTCTTCACGCTTTGATCGGATTCGACGGTCCGATCATGACGGATTCCGGCTCTTTTCAGCTTTCCGTTTACGGCGACGTGAATGTCGAAAATCACGAAATTATTGCATTTGAACAGGCGATCGGAACCGATATTGGTGTCCCGTTAGACATTCCGACGGCGCCCGATGTTCGATACAGTCAGGCGAAAGAGGAACTGCAAATCACAAACGAAAGACTCACGGAAGCCCGCCGCTTAGTCGAAGAACGCCGCAAAGAAGCCGCTTCAAATGCCGAAAACGGTCTTGAAAAGCAGCGCGGCGATGACATGCTTTTGGCAGGCCCGATTCAAGGCTCGACTTATTTGGATTTGAGAGCCGAAAGCGCCGAATTCGTCTCCGGTCTCGATTTCGATGTCTGTCCGATTGGCGCGGTCGTGCCGCTCATGGAAGCCTACCGCTACGAAGATTTGGTCCACGTCGTTGCCGCCGCCAAGTCGAAGCTCGATCCGACCGTTCCCGTTCATCTGTTCGGCGCGGGACACCCGATGATGTTTGCGCTCGCCGTTGCGCTCGGCTGTGATCTGTTCGACTCCGCCGCATACGCGCTTTACGCAAAAGGCGGCCGCTACATTACGGTCAACGGCACCTATCCGCTCGACCGCCTCAAATATTTGCCCTGCTCCTGCCCGATCTGTTCCAAAAACACCGCCGAAAGCATGCAGAAAGCGGCAAACAAAGAAGAACTGCTCGCGCGCCACAATTTGTACGTGACATTTGAAGAAATCCGTTTGATCAAACAGGCGATTCATGAAGGAAAGCTGATGGAACTCGTCGAACTGCGCTGCCACTCCCATCCGCAGATGGTCAGCGCTTTACACGCTTTGTATTCGCATTCCGATTGGCTGGAAGAGTGCGACCCTGCCGTCAAGTCAACGTTTTTTGAATGCAGCGCCGAGTCCGCCAAGCGCCCCGAAGTTTTACGCTACGGCAAACGGCTGAACCGTTTTTCATTGTCGGGAAAAGTTCTCATCCGTCCTGCGAGATACAACAAAAGCGGCTTAAAAGACGCCGATTTCGATCACGTTCTTTATTTCAAGCCGCCGTTTGGCGCTTTTCCGTCGGAATTGGATGAAAATTATCCGTTCAACGCGGAAGTCCAAAACAAGCCGTCGCTCTTGTCTTTGCAGACAGCGCTTGAAAATACGATTGCTTTGATTTCTAACAATCCCGACGCGGAATTTACATTCGTTAAAGGCAAGCGTTTGAGCGAATTCGATGCCGCCTGTTTTGATGAACTCGGAAAAGTCTGCCGGATCGAAGAATCGATAAAAGCTGATGAAAATATTGATGAAACAGATGCTGATGAAATGAATGTTGACGAAACAGATGCTGTCGAAATGAATGTTGTTGAAGCAGATACTGTTGAAGCAGATGCTGATGAAACAAACGGCGAAGAATGAACGCTGAAATTTTTAATTTTTAATCGAAAAAATTCAAAATAAAAGCGTCGAAAAAAGTTGTCAAACCGAACAAAAAATAACGACAACTGTTTGAAAAATGATTTGCAAAATGATTTGCAAAATGATGTTGATGCAAATAGTTTTAAATAATCTGTCTGTTTGTTTGGTTTACAAATACAACTCTGTAATATCTTTATTTCATTCAGATTATATTCCATCCGAATTATATTTTGTTCATCGGGTCTTGAACTTTTCAGGCGATGCGTTTTTTCGCGGCTGTTAAGGAGTCCGGTTCAGGTGATACTTTGTCAATAACGAGTAAATTTAAAGCTTATATCACATTTCTCAGGCCGCCCATCATGTTTATGGATATAACGCTTCCGGCGGCGGCGGCGATACTTGCCGCTTATTTTGCAACAGGCGCGCTTCCTGAGTTTTTACCTTTTGTTCTGGCAACGATCGGCGGTTTCTGCGCGATTACCAGCGCTTACACTTTTAATGATGTTTTCGATGTTGATATTGATACTATTAATTTGCCCGACCGGCCGCTTCCGTCAAATGAAGTGTCCCGAAAATCGGCTTTCTTTTACGCTCTTTTCCTCGGCATGATTTCAGCGGCGTGCGCGCTTTATTTGAATGTTGAAGCATTCGTTATTTTGATTGCCGCGACATTGGTCATCACGCTTTACACGGTCATTTTCAAGAGAAAAACGCCGTTCAGTTTCATTTCTGTCGGCATCGCTTACGGTTTGGTCCCAATCGGCATTTGGCTTGCAATCGATCCGGCCGGCGTTTTAAAGACTGCCGTCAGCCCGTACCTGCTTCCGCTCCCGGGTCTTTTGTTCGGTCTGATGATTTGTATGACCGACTGGGGCTTTACGCTTGCGGGCGTCTGCCGCGATGTTGAAGGTGACCGCGCAAAAGGCGCTCCCACGCTGCCGGTCACATACGGCATTCCGCTGACATCTAAGTTCATTTTAGTCATTTGGATCATCGGCGTTTTGCTTTCGCTTGCGATCGGATATACGATGAATCTCGGTCCGTTTTATTTCATTGCGGCGCTCGCGTCAGGCATTTGGATGATTTGGCGCTGCACTTTGTTTATCAAAGACCCGAAACCCGAACTCGGCGGCAAACTGTTCGTCGAAGGTTCCAATTATCGCGGCGTTATGTTTTCGGCAATGATCATTGATGTCGTTCTGTTGATTTACGTCAACGGCTACAGCGGTTTGGTCAGTTTGATTCTCGGCGCGTAACCAATTAGATTTTGAAATTAAAAATGAATAAATAACAGTAAAAACGAATTTAATAAAAACAAAATAAACAAAGTGAACAAAAAACAACTAACACAACACAAAAACAACCAAAAAAAAACAATACAAAAACAATACAAAAACAAAAACAACCAAAAAAATACAAAAACGAAAAAACAATTGATTAAATTTTATCATATTTTTTAATTTTCAAAGGTGATTAATTATGGCGATTAAAACTGATATTGCGGTTATCGGCGCGTCTCCTGCGGGTCTCATGGCAGCCCGCCACGCGGCTCTCGGCGGCGCAAAAGTGATGCTGTTTGAAAAGAAAGAAGAAATCGGCAAAGACCCGCATCCGGCCAACTCTGTTTTTAAAGGCATGATGAACATTACGGGTGAAAAAGTCGATCCGTCTTATGTTGTTCACGACATCAAAGGAATGAAAATCGTATCTCCGGGCGGTCACAAAATCAAAGTGAAAACGCAGGGTTACGCGCTTGACAAAGGCGCATTTGACCGCTTTTACGAAAAGAAAGCGCTTGCCGAAGGCGTTGAAATCAAAACGGGAACCGAAGTTGTCGGCTTAAACCGCAAAGATTCGGGCGTTGTTTTGAAAACGGCGGCATCCGGCGCGGGTTCCGGTTCAGGCTCAGACTCGGAAATTCCCGAGCGCGTGAAAGCAAAAGTTGTCATTATCGCTGACGGCATTTTATCTAAAAATGCTCAGATGGCGGGTCTTCATACGATGAAGCATCCCGACGATATTGCTTGGGGAACCGAATTAACCATCCGCGCGCCCGGAATCGGCGAGCCGGATTTTGCCGAATATTTCGTCGGAAGCCATGCGCCCGGCTGGAAATCCACTTATCTTCCGCGCGGCGGAGACGAGGCGGCAATCGGCGTTTACGTCCGTCATTACGGCCGCGATGTTGCGCCTTTCTTGGATTCATGGATTGCGCGCTTTAAGGATCTCAAAAACATTTCCGATGACGAATTTGAAATCGTTGAAAGAAAAAGCGCGGGCGACCCGATTGTCGCGATTCCCGATCAAACTTATACCGACAACATTATGGTTGCGGGCGGCGCTGCCGGCCAGTCCGGTATCGGCTATGCGATGCATGCCGGACAAATTGCCGGACAAGTCGGCGCAATGGCGATTGCCAAGGGCGATTATTCTGCGAGAACGCTTTCCAAATACAGATCTGATTGGCGCAGTTCGCTGTACACGGAACACGCTTTCGGACGCATCGGTCTTGAGACGCTCCGCAAAATGGAAGACGCTGAAATCGACGAGCTTTTTGAAGTCTTTGAAGACGAAGACGTTTCTTCATTGATTAAAGGAAACACCGTCAATCAGGGCTTATCGGTCATTTCGCTGATGCTTCAGAAGAAGCCTTCTTCAATTTTGAAAGCAAGCGCATTCTTCAGAAACAAATAACACAAATGAAATTTGATGACAATTCGATAACGAATTAATAATGAAAAACAAATCAAATACAAAAACAAAAAACATTTTTTTCTTTTTGGGGTGGCAGAATGAAATATCTGATTTACAAAAATCCTGTGTTTCAGGTCGATATTGAACCCGCCGGCGGCAGAACGAAAGTAACTGCCGGCGGAATTCTGTCTCCTGTTCTTAAAAATTTGGTCACGCAGGAAATGGCGTTTTTTGATCATGAAAAATACATTGCCGAATTGACTGAAATGTCCGAAAATTCTGAAATTACTGAAATTATTGAAAATTCGGAATCTCATAAAAACGTAAACACAAATACAAACACAAATACAAACACAAATACAAACACAAATACAAACAAAAACGCAAACACATCTTTTGAAAGTTATTACCGCAAATACGGCGATTCTCTCATTTATTCGACATGGATGCCGCCGATTCCGTCGCCCGCGTTTAAGCGAATGGTCGAAGGCCGTATGAAATCCGCGCTCGGCAAATATCGGCCGGAGCAGGTGACGATTTCAATCACGGAAGAATGTCCGAACCGCTGTCTGCACTGCGCGCTGCCGAACAAAAACAATCATTCCAAGCTGACTGTTGCGGAAACGAAGGACGCGATCGATCAGGCGGTCGGCGCGGGCGCGACAAACATTATTTTTGACGGCGGCGAGCCTCTCGGCTATGCTGGTTTGGAGGAATTGATTTCTTATGTTGACCCGAACAAGGCGATTGCCTGCATGTTTACGTCCGGCGTCGGTTTGACAGCAGAAAAAGCGAAGTCGCTTAAAGAGGCGGGTCTTTATTCCGTCAGCGTCAGCATCGACAGTCCGATTGAAGAAAAACATGATTATATGCGCGGTGTCCCCGGCGTTTTTAATACGGCGACCGCGGCAATTCAAAACGCGCTTGCGGCCGGTCTTTTGGTCAATATTTATGTCGTTCTCGCGCCGCACAATGTGAATGATTTGGACAAGGTTTACGATTTTGCAAAAACGCTCGGTGTTCACGAACTTTCTTTTTATGAAATCGTTCCGACGGGGCGATGGCTTGACAATACGACTGACATTTTAACGCCTGAGCAGCATGAAATTTTCAGAAATTTCGTTGACATATGCAATCAAGATTTGACGGGTCCCAAACTCTTTTCGGGGCCGCTTGTGATTGACGAATTCGGCTGCATGGCCGGCCGTCAGTGGATGCATATCACGCCTGAAGGAAACATTTTGCCCTGCTCCTGCGTTCCGATTTCGTACGGGAACGTCAAAACGGGAAAGGATGCCGTCAAAAAAGCTTGGAAAAAAATCCGCGCCGAACCTGCTTACAACAAAGGCGCCGGCTGTTTGATGCGCGACCCGGAGTTTCGGGAAAAATACGGCGACCGATTTCAGTGATTTTTTTGAATTATTGTAAACAAACTTTCTATTTATAAAAATCAGTTCTAAAATATTCCAAATAATAAAAAAATCTTTTTATACCGCCCGCTCTTTAAAAAATACTGCAGCGCAAAATATCTGTTAAAATGTTTGTTTGAAATATTTGTTTAAATGTCTGTTTAAATGTCTGTTTAAATGTTTGTTTAAATATTTGTTTTAAGTTATTTTGCGATTTTTGGAGAGATAAAAATGGAGCAGTCACCGCAAAATATTTCCGGATTTGATATTACCGACGTGGCAAATTGGTTTTTGGTTAAAGAACCGATTCAGCACAAAAAATTGCAGAAACTTTGTTATTATGCAGTCGCGTGGCATTACACTCTTTTGGATGCTCCCGTTTGTCAAAACGATGAGTTTCAAGCATGGGTTCACGGTCCTGTCAACAGAAAACTGTTTGACAAATACAAAAACAAGAAATGGCTTCCTATTTCTAAAATCTCTGAAGCAGATGTTCCCGAATTTGACGTTTTATCCGAGGAGGTTCTTGAATTTGTTTGGGAATCTTACGGCGACTCTTCCGGAGATCGTCTTGAAAGAATTTCTCACAATGAAGACCCGTGGAAAAACGCAAGAGGAACATTGAGACCAAAAGAGAATTCTGAAAATGTTATCAGTGTTGATGATATGAAAAGATTCTACGGGGCTCTCTTTGAATCCGCTCAACTTGTTTAATATGACTCATTTCAGACGGCTTTCACCTGCAGTATTGGATAAAGCTGCGGAAAAAGTCAATCCGGTTTGCATCTGTTTTTGTGAACACACTCGGAATCACGGGAATTGTATTTGTTCTCAATCAGGGGAACAAAAAGCAATTCTAAATGCGTTTTTGAAAAAATCAAACGGCTGTCCGGTTACTGATTTCAAATCCGGTTAGCAGAATATACCGACAACGAAAGGAAAGATTAAATTAAAAATCCCCAAAGATTTCGGTCATGTCGATCGCGGATATCATGATTATTATCATGTTCGTGTCAATTTAGGTTACCGCATCCACGGATATTATGACGGAAACGTCTTTTATATTGTATATATGGACCCAAATCATAAATTGGATGAAAAATGAAGGTCGGTTTAGCAATTCTCCAAATCCTGACAAACCTAAACATCCAATTTCAATAATCGGTAAACCTGAACGCCCGATAAAATCCAAAATAAAAGAAATCTTTTGAAGAAAAAATGGCGTTCGTTTTCTTTTTAGTTTGAAATAAAAACGATGTTTGTTTTTTTGATTAAACTAAATGAAAAGTCCAAATAACGTCCCGCAAACGAGATTCGTGAGCGAAGCGAGCGATATCGAGGCTTGCGGATTCTTACCGCGCCGAATAAATAGTTCAAATTCAGTCTTTTCATAAATCTAAATCAAAAACTGAAAGCTGCAAATTCGTCGACGTATGGTTAGAATCTCCAACTCCTTCTTTCCTCCGCTGTCGCTCCGGAAACGCGTCGTTGGAGGGTCGGTGCTTTGTCTTTTCATTTCAATTTTCGGACAAACCCAAACATCCTTTTTCTTTAATCCAAAAAACCCGAACGCCCGATAAAATCTCAATATCTAAAACTTTTTGAAAGAAAAATGGCGTTCGATTTTCTTTTTAATTTGAAATAAAAACGATGTTTGTTTTTGACAAAAATAAATGAAAAGGTTAACTGAATCAAATATTATTTCGGTTTTCACGTATCTGATTGAAAATTGAGATGATTCCGACAACCGTAAATATCGGGACTTTAATTTATTCATTAAAAAGGAATGTGGATAATGGAGCCGTCGGAATTTTTAGATATTTTAGGAAATGAAAACCGCCGCAAGATTCTTGCGCTTCTTGCCGACAGGCCTTATTTTGTCAGCGAAATTTCAGCACGCCTCGGCGTTGCTCCAAAAGCCGTTATCGGCCATCTTTCATTGCTTGAAAAATCAGGATTGATCGAAAGCAGCGTCGATGATCAGCGCCGCAAATATTACAGCATTTCAAAAAGCATGCACTTGGAAGTTTCCGTGTCGCCTTATGCTTATTCCGTTCACGTGAACAACATCAAATTAGAAGTTCCCGAAGAACCCGTTTATTCACTCTCCGTTTCATTCAAAAATCCCGAGAAAAAAACAGGCCGCCGCAAAAAGAGAAGAAAAGACCGAACACTTCCGACAAGTCCCGTTATTCATTTAGCGTCTTCTTACGCCGAAGCCGATAAAGCCGAATTTAAACTCGAAATCATCGGCCCCGACAATCCGAATTATAAACTCCTCGGCCTTCTCGCCGGCGCCGGAAGCAACAGATTCCTCTTGTCCGGAAAAGACGAAACCGTTTTTGATGCCGAAAGCGAGCGCTATTACGAAGAAGAATTGAATACCGTTTATGAAGAATCCAAAAACGAAGGAAAAGTCGAGCCGGAATTTATTTTCCCCGATTCCGATGACAATGCCGATGATGACGGCGATGACGACGACGGGTCAAACAATAATCAAAATAAAAATTCAAATGAAAATTCAAACCGTAAAACCGATGAGCGTTTAAAGAGCCGCGAAGGTTATTTCTTGTCTCGGATTTTCAAAGTCCGCGACGATTTAGGCGATTTGTGGGAAGAACAGGAAGAACTTTCCAAAATGCAGGAAAACATTTCAATCCGCCAGAACAATTTGATGCGCTCATTTGTTCACTACGCGACGCAGCTTTCCGAAGACAAAGTTGATTTAGATATTTTGTTCCGCCTTCTCAAGGAAGACATGAACACCGCCGAATTGTGTCACGCAACAGGACACGCGCCGGGAATGGTTTTACCGCGGTTGAAAGCGTTTGAAGAAAAGAAAATGGTTGAAAAATATCTTCAGGACGGCGATTTTGTCTGGCGGTTGAAAGACGGAAATGATATTTGATTTGTTGTGATTTTTTTCAGATTTTTTTTTGTTTTTTATTTTTTTGTTTTTATTTTTTATTTTTTGTTTTTATTTTTATGATTCTGTTTTCGTGTTTTCTTTTGTTTTTTAAACCCTGTACAATTATACTCAATTTTTTGTTTATTTTGAGTATATTTGTATTTTATAGTACTTTCGTTTATGTTTTTATTTGATTCTGCTTTTTCAATTTCTTTTCAAATTTGATGATTTAGTACAATTATACTCAAATTATTTATAGATTTGAGTATAATTGTACTTATTATTCTATGAATCATTCTGACAAAATTTTAGAAATGGCGTCGGAAAATAACGGCATTGTTACTTCCTCTCAAGTGACAAAAGCAGGCATTCCCCGTCATTATCTTTCAAAACTCGAAACAAATCATCTTCTTTATAAAGCGGACAGAGGTATCTATGTGTTGCCGGATGCTTGGGAAGACGAAATGTATATTCTCCAGATGCGATATTCTCGAGGCATTTTTTCACATGAATCCGCGCTTTATTTATTAAATTTCACAGACCGTGTGCCGTTTAAACACACACTGACATTTCCGTACGGTTATCATTCTCAATCCATTCAGAACGAATCAGTCGTTGTCAAACATTCGATTCCTGCTCTTTATAAATTGGGAATCAGCAAAACAATGACGGCTTATAACCATCCTGTTCAGGTGTACAACATTGAAAAAACGTTATGCGATATTTCAAGAGGACAATCAACAGATATTCAAATTATTACGGATGCGATGAAAAGGTATCTCGGCAGTGAACAAAAAAACATTCCGTTACTTATGGATTATGCAAAAAAAACACATGTTGAAAATAAAATACGTCGTTATGTAGAGGCATTATTATGAAATTTAAAAATGTTCAGCAAATGAAGGCAGCCGTAAAAAATAAAGCGGCAGAGCTGGAACTTCCTTCTGATGCGGTAATGCAAAATTATATGATGGAGCGTTTTCTGGAACGCATTTCACTTTCAAATTATCGTCACAATTTCATTTTGAAAGGCGGTTTACTGATTTCTTCATATACAGGTCTGAGTGCCAGAACAACAATGGACATCGATACAACGGTGAAAGGATTTCCTTTGTCGGTTGAATCCCTTTCTCAAATATTCAAAGAAATTTGCATGATTGACGCAGATGATGACATTCTTTTTACAATTTCATCATTGGAGGAGATTCGTCTTTTTGATCATTATCCCGGGATTCGAATAAAATTGATTGCTGTTTATGCCGGCATGAAAATTTCTTTTTCCGTTGATGTGACGACAGGAGATCGCATCACTCCTCATGAAATCAATCGTCGTTTCCATTTGATGTTTGAGGACAGGGGCATTGATGTTCTTTCTTATCCTTTAGAAACCATCTTAGCCGAAAAAATCGAAACGATTTTATCTCGAAGCATTGCGAATACAAGACCTCGTGATTTTTATGATGTTTATGTTTTATCAAAACTTCAAACAAATCCTGTTGATATAAACAATTTAAGCGCAGCCCTTAAAGAAACAATGGATTTCCGCGGCAGCTCTTCTATTTTAGATAATTATCATCATATTTTGTCGGAAATTCGAGAAAATCCTGAAATGAACCAACGATGGCTGACTTATCAGAAACATTTTGTTTATGCCTCTGATATCGATTTCAAAGAAGTTTGTTTATTCATTGAAAAACTGATTGATGATCTTCCCTGAATCCATAACGACTAATTAATCGATATGGAATGTTTTCAATTTGAAAACAACAAAAACGCAAGACGAGTTTGAAAACAAAATAAAAACAAAGAACAAGTTTGAAAATATTACGAAAAATGGTGCCGTTCGCGCGCGTCGACTGCTCAACAGAAATTAAAATATGTTAAACGTACCGCAAGCTACGCTCTTCCTCATTAATTGAATGAGTTCAAAAAAATGGATTTGAGAATTATAATTGAGAATTATAATAATTTGGAAATTTCCGATTATTGCTTATTCTGCTTTTCTCTCTTTGGGAACATTTGTGAATTTGCGGTCGAAGTCCGGGAAATTATCATAGTTCGTGGCCAGTTCTTCATAAATATTGTCGTGGCGCGGACTGATAATTATAATGTGTGCCGGCGGGTGAATTTTCTTCAAATTACTGATCGCCGCACCCGGAGGTGTTTCCAATCTGACCAAAGACGCTGCGCAGCATTCTGCTTTAAGCGTAACGCTCATGACGCTTGTCAAAATTTGATCAGCATATTTCGTTCCGATATTCTTCGGATTTTCACTGAACTGCATGTGACCGTATGTTTCCAAATCGTGTAAAGCAATTTTGACTTTGTCAGGGTCATCTGCCCGAATTAAAGCGAAAGATTTCATTTTTCCACCATATCTTAATACTGTTTTGACCAAATAACCACTATTGTTTTTGTTTTTCGAGTCGTTTTAAGCCGTTTCTCGGAGTGTGGTGCATCTGATTTATATTGTTTATCCCTTTGAACAATTAATCGTTGTTTTTATGTTTTGCATAAACTGTTTTACGTTAGTTGTTTTACGGCAGCCGTTTATAATACAGCTGTTAATTATTTCTTTTATTGACGTTTTTTCCCCACTTTTAAATGGCGGTTTTGTTTTTAACATTTGCAAAATGTTTCAGAGAATGTATGACACAGAGAAATTTAAATCTTTTCTGTTTTTCTCGGATTTTTGTCACTATTTAAACTGACTAATAATTAGAATAATGTTCATTTCTCTGATGTTTGATTAACTTATAAAGATTACTCTTTAATATATTTTTTACAAAAGTTTAAACGCATCAATTACCAAAAGACTCTCAAAACGATAATTGAAAACAAAAGGTATATTTATCGTCGTTGTTTTTCTTTACGCATATTTCAATTGAATTTCAATTGGTTTTAAACCTCAAATTTCAAATTTTTAATGTTTCATTAAAAATTAAAAATATTAAATATACTAAAAAATAATTGAGTTTTAAAATCTTAAATAGAATCATTATTTGGTTGAATCATTATTTGGTTGAATCATTATTGGTCAAATCATTATTGATCGAATCATTATTGATCGAATCATTATTTGATATTCAGGTTTGAAAAATTTAGTTTGAAAATCTTTTAAATTAAATTTCGGTGAATTGAAGAATAAATTGAGGAATATTATGGAAAATCAAATGCAGGAAAAAGCATCCAAAGCAAAAGCCGCTTCCGTTCTTTTGGCCAACGTCTCAACCGATGCCAAAGACAAAGCGCTTGAAGCAATGGCGCAGGCGCTTGAGAAAAACAAGCAGATCATTTTCGATGCCAACCAAAAAGATTTGGATGCTGCCGCAGCAATGATTGAAAAAGGCGATATGTCGGCCGCGCTTTACGACCGCCTGAAATTGAGTGACGCGAAATTCAAAGACATGGTTTCCGGCATCCGCGATGTCGCAAAACTCGAAGATCCTGTCGGAAAAACACTTTCAACGCTCGTTTTGGACGACGGTTTGACGCTTTACCAAGTCAGTTGCCCGATCGGCGTCATCGGCGTCATCTTCGAAGCGCGCCCCGATGTCGTTCCTCAAGTTATGTCTCTTTGCCTCAAAAGCGGCAACGCAACGATTTTCAAAGGCGGCAGCGAAGCGAAAAACTCCAACCGCGCGCTTTTTGATGTCTTGACCGACGCCATGAAAACAATTCCCGAAATTCCCGTTGGCGCGTTCCAACTCGCCGAAAGCCGCGAAGACGTCGCCGAAATGCTGAAACTTGACCAATACATCGACCTGCTCATCCCGCGCGGCTCCAATGATTTTGTCAAATACATCCAGGACAACACGCGCATTTCCGTTCTCGGCCACACAAGCGGCATCTGCCACGCCTACGTCGCGGAATCGGCCAACTTGGACACGGCGTACACCGTCTGCCTCGACTCCAAAATTCAATATCCTGCCGCGTGCAACGCGATTGAAACACTTCTCGTCGATGACAAAATCGCCGAAAAATTCCTTCCCGAAATGTGCCGCATTTATCAAAACAACGGCGTTGAACTTCGATTCGACGACGCGTCTTACAAAATCGCAGAAGCCGCAGGCATTCCCGATTTGAAAAAGGCAGCCGATGAGGATTGGGACACCGAATACAATGATTTGATCCTTTCAATCAAAATCGTCGGCAACGTCGATGAAGCGATTGAGCATATCAACAAACACGGATCGCATCACACCGACGTGATTCTTTCAACAGACCAAAAAGAAATTGATAAATTCGCCGGACTCGTTGACTCTTCCAGCGTGATGATCAACGCGTCTTCCCGATTCGCTGACGGTTTCCGTTACGGTAAAGGCGCGGAAGTCGGCATCAGCACCAACAAAATTCATTCCCGCGGCCCCGTCGGCATGGAAGGTTTGATGATTTACAAATACATCCTCTCCGGCAGCGGTCATGTTGTTAAAGATTATGTCGGCGACAGCGCAAAGCCTTACAAGCACGAAAAAACACAGGAAAAATATTGCCGGCTTCAGTAAGCAGTGATTTTATGGCAGTCAAACCAATCCACCGCAAAGACTTATTCAAAGATGTTTCCCGCGTTGTCATTAAAGTCGGGACGACCTCCATTATGAAAGAAGAGTCTTCTGTCAACACCGAATTTTTGGAAAGCATCGCGGCTCAGACGGCAGCGCTTCTAAAAGAAGGCAAAGAAGTCATTTTGGTGACGTCAGGCGCAATCGGCGTCGGTTTAAATCTGCTCGGCATTCCGACAAAACCGCGCGAAGTTCCAATCCGCCAGGCGGCCGCCGCCGTCGGTCAGGGCGAGCTGATGCGTTACTGGAGCGAAGCTTTTCACAAATATGATTTGAAATCCGCACAAATCCTGCTTTCCTATGACTTTTATTCCGATCGTATCAAATACCTGAATCTTCGAAACAGTATCGGTGCGCTTCTCAGCTACGGCGTCGTTCCGATCATTAATGAAAACGACAGCACTTGCACCAACGAAATCGAAACGGTTTTCGGCGACAACGACCGATTATCGGCGATGGTCGCAAGTAAAATCGAAGCCGATCTGCTGATTATTCTCTCGGACATTGACGGGCTTTATGATAAAAATCCGAAGCTTCATAAGGATGCGAAACTGATTCCGTTTGTTGAGCATATCACGCCCGAAATCGAAAAATACGGCGGCGACCCGACAAGTACAAAAGGCGTCGGCGGCATGCGCACAAAGATTATCGCGGCAAAAATCGCCGAAAAATCCGGCTGCCATATGATTATCGCAAACAGTCAAATCGACAGCGTCATTACACGATTGGTTGCGGGCGAAGAAATCGGCACACTTTTTTATGCCGACGGCGAAAATGCAGACAAAAATAAACACCGTTGGGTAGCGCTTTCCAAATCTTCCGGAACGATTACGGTTGACCGCGGCGCAATGGAGGCAATGCTGAAAACAAGCGGTTTGCTTCCGAAAGGAATCGTTGCGGTAACGGGTGATTTTGAGCGCGGCGATGTCGTTGATATTGAATGCGGCGGCGCGGTTTTTGCCAAAGGGATCACGGATTATGACGCCGCGGAAATTCAATTGATTAAAGGCGCGCACACGGACGATATCGAAAAAATTATCGGTCACAAAGATTACGATAATGTCATTCGAAAAGAAAATCTGGCGCTGCTGGACTGAATCCGCATCAATTTATTCAACTCCAATTTATCAGTTTCAATTTATCAGTTTCAATTTATCAGTTTCAATTTATCAGTTTCAATTTATCAGTTTCAATTTATCAGTTTCAATTAATTCAACTCCAATTTATTAGTTTCAATTTATTCAATTATTAATCTTAAATTTTTATTTCATCAACTTTAAAAGAGATTTCATATGACACTCAAAGAACAGAAAATCGGTTTCTTAGGCGCCGGAAAAATGGCGTCCGCAATCATTAAAGGACTTTTGAAATACGGTGTTCCTGCCGATAACATCGCTGCCGGCGAACGCTGGGCGCCTGCCGCTGATGCCGCGCGCAAAGAATTCGGCATTTACGTCACGGAAGACAACGCCGAAGTCGTCAAGCGCTCCGATATTTTAATTATTGCCGTCAAGCCCAAAGACATCGCGGAAGCCTTGTCAACTGCCGGTGAGACAAAAGACAAGCTTTTCATTTCAATTGCTGCGGGCGTGACGATTGACAGCTTAGAAAAGTTAGTCGGCGACAAAGCCCGTGTCATTCGCGTGATGCCCAATATCTGCGCAACTGTTCTGCAAAGCGCAACCGGAATCAGCCGCGGCACAAACGCGACCGACGCTGATGCGGCGATTGCCATGGAAATCTTTTCCGCAATCGGCGCTGCTATGGAAATCAATGAAAATTTGCTTGACGCTGTCACCGGTCTTTCCGGCAGCGGTCCCGCTTTCATTTTCCAAATCATTGAGGCGATGGCAGACGGCGGCGTTTACGCGGGTCTTGACCGCAACACGGCGCAGCTGCTGGCAGCGCAGACCGTTCTCGGCGCGGCGACCATGGTCGTTGAAAGCGGCATGCACCCG
This sequence comes from Methanimicrococcus hongohii, assembly GCF_032594095.1. Classification (NCBI taxonomy): domain Archaea; kingdom Methanobacteriati; phylum Methanobacteriota; class Methanomicrobia; order Methanosarcinales; family Methanosarcinaceae; genus Methanimicrococcus; species Methanimicrococcus hongohii. Next base: position 1,097,677 of record NZ_CP131059.1, on the reverse strand, counting down.
GGCGCCTTAAAAGACATGGTCTGCTCCCCGGGCGGGACGACGATTGAAGGCGTTTCCGTTTTGGAGCAGCGGGCTGTCCGTGCGGCGTTCATTGACGCGGTCATTGCGGCAGCCGACAAGTCCGAGCAGCTCGGAAAGAAAAGCAAGTAATAAAAAGCAAGCAATAAAAGCAATTAATGAATTGAAATGCCGGAAATGCAAGCGTGTTCGCCGCCTCGCCGCGCGCGAACGGCACATTTTTTAAAATTTCATTAATCCGGCGATTCCTCTTTTCAAAAACAAAATAAAACACGATTGTCGTTTTTCAAAAATGAAATAAAAATAAAATAGAACAAAAATAAAAATGAAAAATAAGACTTTCGCCTTACTTTTTCTTCACAAAAGCGATGTCACCCAATGTCGCGCCGCTGCTGCTGCGGTGTTCGAATGTCTCGCTTGAGTCAAATGATTCCGTTAATTTGATATTGAGTTCTTTTTCAAGTTTCTTCATCACGGATTCTTCGGGGTGGATTTCTTTGCGCTCGATTTTTTTGATCAGAGTCGCCTTTTCTTTAATTTTTAAAGCCAAATCTTCCTGGCTGAGACCTTTTGCTTCACGCGCTTTTTTAATGACTTGATCGTAGTCTTCAACAAGCTCGTTTTCAAGACCTGCAAAATAATTCTTCGGTCTCGCTTTCGCTGCTCCGCCTTGCGGCGCGTAGCGGGTCGGCGCAGGCGTTCCGTAAGCTTTGCCGGTTTGGCTGACGGGTCTTTTCTCAATGACCGTTCCGAGCTTTGCGCATTCGGAGCAGGCTTTAAATTCAGCGCCTTCAATTTTTACGGCTGTCGTCGGAAATTTCGTTTTTTTGCCGCAAATTTCACATTCATAAGATTCCATCGGATCTTCCATCCTTGTTTTTATTACGTTTAAACGTTTAATTAACGAATAAATGGTGTTTTAGTTATTGACGTTTGATTTTTGAGTATTTGTTGTCAAAAATCTAAACAAATAAATTCTGAGACAAATCATTTTAAATTTTTGGTATATCTTGAATTCATCATTCAATTCACACCAATTCATTACTCAATTCATCATCTCATTATATTAATCATTTCGATTGAAATTATTAAAATTAAAACGTTAAACGTTAAACGTTAAAACATAAAAAGATTAAAACGTTAAAAGATTAAAACATTAAAAGATTAAAACATTAAAAGATTAAAACATAAAAAGATTAAAACGTTAAAAGATTAAAACATTAAAGTTTTAAACGATTCATTCATCGAAATCGTTTCATTCCGATAAGTTCTAATAAGTTCTAATACGTTCGCAATTTCAGAAAAGTATATATTTTTACTTAACGAATTAAAATATACCGATTATATTCTAAAAACAGAACAGCCTATAAATAAAACAGCGGCTGCAATTGCTTTACGCTGATGTCGGCATTGAAATGTATGGCATAAATACGCATTGAAATGAACGGCACTTACAGAGGAGTTAAAAATGGAAAAAATGGTCAAGCCTAAGGACAAGCTCGTTTATTCGACAGAAAAGCGCGAGCCCGTTTTGGATGACATAAATATGTCCGAATCCGATCTCGATTCGGAAATTGAGCGTCTTTCTGCCGAATTAAAGAAAGCGGAGACGCTTTTGAAGAGGACGAAAACGATTTCGGCTCAAAGACTTGAAGAGATCAAGTCTCTAAAAGAGTCGGCAGTTGCCGAAAAAGCGAGACTTTTAGATGATGTTGAAAAAAGTCAGGCCGTTTATGACGCGCTTCAATCCGATTACAATAAGTTGATTGAAGAAAAAGCAGAAGTTCAAGCCGCTTTTGAAAAGTCCAAAAACGAACTTGCCGCGGCAAAAGAAAGTTTAAACAACACGCGCAGCGAGCTTGTCAAAAGTCATAAAGATTTGCACATCACGCGCGAGGAAGTCATTCTTTCTCAGGGGATCATTCAGCAGCTTGAATCCCAAAAGAAGTCTGTCGAGTACGATAAGATTCATTTTGAGCGCGAAACCAAGCGTCTTCGCGTTGAATTGGACCGCATGAAAACAACGCCGCTTCTGATGGGAACTGTTGTTAAAATGATTGACAACGACCATGTCGTCATCCGCAGTTCTGCCGGACCGCAATTGGTTGTCAGCGCGCCGATGGATTTAACGGAAAAAGAGCTTGCGCCCGGAACGAATGTCGCTCTCAATCAGCAGACTTTTTCCATTGCAGAAGTTCTTCCGATGCTGGAAGAGCCGGAAGTGTCCGCGCTTGAACTCATTGAGTCGACAAGTATTACTTATGATCAAATCGGCGGTCTCGGCGATCAGCTTCGCGAAATTCGTGAAGTGGTTGAGCTGCCGCTTATCAAACCCGAAATTTTTGAACGCATCGGCATTGAGCCGCCGAAAGGCGCGCTTTTGTACGGCCCGCCCGGCACCGGCAAGACGATGATTGCAAAAGCGGTCGCCAACGCGACAAACGCGACTTTCATTCGTGTCGTCGGCTCCGAACTTGTTCAGAAATATATCGGCGACGGCGCGAAAATGGTTCACGAGCTTTTTGAAATGGCTCAAAAGAAGTCGCCTTCAATCATTTTTATTGATGAGGTCGATTCGATTGCTTCGAGAAGAACGGATGACACGACGAGTGCCGATCGCGAAATTCACAGAACGCTCATGCAGCTTTTGGCGGAAATGGACGGCTTTAACCGCCGCTCGAATGTTAAAATCATTGCCGCAACGAACCGTTTGGACATTTTGGATCCGGCCATTTTGAGACCGGGACGCTTTGACAGAATGGTTTATGTTCCGCTTCCGGATGCCGACGGTCGTGAATCGATCTTTAAGATTCATTCCGAAAAAATGACAATTTCAGGCGACGTTGATTTCAAAGAACTTGCCAAACTGGCAGAAAATGCAAGCGGTGCTGACATCAAAGCTGTTGTGACGGAAGCCGGTATGTTTGCCGTTCGCGAGGAAAAGACATCGATTGAAAAATCGGATTTTGTCAACGCGATTCATAAAGTTATGGAATCCAAGAAAAAGGAAGAATTGCCCGTTCCGGAAAATATGTTCTACTGATTTCGGAAAGGATTTTCCTTTTCTTTTTCCTTTTTCTTTCTTTTTTTCTTTTTTCATTTTCAATCAAGAAATGCATGTTCATTTTTCGGTTTTAAAAAATCCAATTCGTTTTGATTATTTTTTTATTAAATTCGTTCTCTCCTGTTTGATTCTTTTTTTGTTAAATTCGCTCTCTCCTTTTTGATTGTTTTTTAAAACATGTGCGGTTCGCGCGCGGCGGCAGCAGCTGCTGCCGGTCGGCAGTTTGCCGGCAGCAGCAACAGAAACCTGATTGACAGCGGCAACAGAAACCTGTAGGTAGCAGCGGAAACAGAAACCTGATTGACAGCGGCAACAGAAACCTGAAGGTAGCAGCGGAAACCGAAACCCATAGGTAGCAGCGGAAACAGAAACAGGTAGGTGGCAGCGGAAACACAAACCTGTAGGTAGCAGCGGAAACAGAAACCAATAGGTAGCAGCGGAAACAGAAATCGGTGGGGGCGGCGGCACGCTCGCGAATGCGAGCGGATTACAATTAAAATGAGCAGATACAGGCAGCAATGCAAACCTGACCCACAGCGGCAACGCAAACCTGCCGGCAGCGGAAACCGTAAAAGACAGTTGCAGACCGGCAGGCTTAACAGCATCGGAAAGCAAAATATTACAGCTCAGCGGTTTTTGATTGTTTTATTTCGTATGGTTAGAATCTCCAACTCCTTCTTTCCTCCGCTGCGCTCCGGAAACGCGTCGTTGGAGGGGCGGTTTTAGAAATTTTATTTGAATTTACTTCTCATTAAAACATCGTTTTCATAAAAAATATTCAAAAACGGAACACCAATTTTTAATAAAATCTATTTTTAGATTTAGGGTTTTATCGGGCGTTCAGGTTCATCGATTTTATGAAAATTGGATGTTTGTCTTTCAATTTTATTCTTTTAATTTCTTCGGGTTTCAAACTCTTGAACCACCATATTATATAACAGCGCGTAAATATATTTGGCAAACTTCATTTACTTTAAAATGCAAAAACATCAGTAAAAACAATGAAGAGCAATACAAAAACAATTCAAAAACGAAAAAAATTAAATCATATTTTTTATTTTTTATTTTTTTATTTTCATTCCAAAAAAAATTCATAACCAGGCGGTTGATTCAAAAATGTCGGGCATCAATAAAACAGAAATCGAATACAAATTCGGCATCAAAAACGCTGAAACGTTTGACTTCTTAACAACGCTTTCGTCGGTGAAAGATTATCAAATCAAAGACAAATCTCACCCGCTCTTTACGGATTTTTTTTATGACACGCCTGATTTCTTGCTTTTTTCACTCGGTATCTATTTGAGAAAAAGACTTGAAACCGGCAGAGACGACGCGGTTTGGACGCTGAAACAAGCCGATACGTCTGATGACGACGCCTGCAAGCGACGCGAAATCATTCAAACGCTGCCGCTTGATTCAACTCCTGCGGATATTGACGATCCCGCTTTTGAAAAAATGCTGAAAGATATTCTCGGAGACTTGGAACTCGTTCCGATTTTAACGCTTGAACAGGATCGCATTTTTAAAACGGTTTACAAAAAAGGAGCCGCGGAAACCGAATCCTTTTCTGAAAACAGATTGGGCGATTTGTCGGTCGATTCGGTCAGCCTGAAATTTTCCGAACAAAAACATACGTTTACCGAACTTGAAATTGAACTTGCCGACGGCACCGAAAACGAACTTCAGGAATTCATTGACGCGCTTAAAGAACTTCCCGAACTTCAAAACAATATTGAAAGCAGCCGGCTTTCTAAATTTGAGCGCGGTTTGATTTTATATTTTAACCGCGACAAAATCGAAGGAAAAGTGATTCCCGAGTTTGAAAAGAAATCTTATTTCACGGATTTGGACGGTTCGGACGGAAATGAAAATCTGATTGAAAAAAATGATGAAAATGATATAAATGATAAAACTGATAAAAACAAGGAAGCCGAACAGGACGGCGGAAATGAAGTAAATGAAAGAATTTTTGAATACGATTCAACCGATTCCGGATTTTTGCTGCCGCAGGAAAAAGCGGCGCTGATGCAGATTTGCGGGAAAGATTACACCGCCGATCCGACGGATTACTTCGGAAGCACCGGTTTTTTAAAGAAACCGAAAGAATTCGGAGATTTGTTTTCCAAGAACGCTTCGGTTTTGCTTTCTCTTGACGGCGGTATGTCGACAGGATTTGCAGCGCAAGCGTTTGGTTTGTCCGAATCCGAAATCAACAAAATCAGAACCGATTTTGAAGAAAACCGTATTGAAATGTTTCCGTTCGCTTTTGTTTTTGAAAGCGATGAAAATGAGCGTTATTTTTATCAAAAGCCGATTGACGACGGAAAAATTTGGACCGCGGAAGAGCTTGTCAAATATTACGGCTTGGATGAAGTGCAGTCCGAATCAAGAGCAAAAGAAGCCGGCATATTGTTTGACTGTTTGCAGTCTGCCAATAATCTTTCCGAAAACGACGGCATCATATTAAACGCGGCGGCGCAGCTTTTCGGAGTCGGAAAAGGCTTGTCCTTGGAAAAAAATGTCAACATCGGCGCCGACATTATTTTAACGCACCCGATTGAAAATTTAACGCTGAATGAAATCAAAACATTGGCATTGATTTTTGTTTTAAGGAAAATAAAAAAGCCGTCTCCCGATAAAATCAGAAACAAAATCCTCAAAGCCGGTTTTTACGTGCCGCTTTCATATCAAAGAAAAGCATTGATTACGGTTGCGATTTTGGAGAAAAAGAAGTTTTCTGAAATCGTATTCGGGTTTGAAATCGAATTCGAAACTGAAAGCAGAATCGGAATTGAATGGGAAAACGACAGCGACAATCCCGAAATCAAAAGTCTTGAAAGTGACAAGACGGAAAACGACAGCGTTGGAAATGAGGATGTTGAAAATATTTTAAACAATTCAAGCAATTCAAATAATTCAAGCAATTTAAACAATTTAAACAATTCAAATAATTCAAACACTCCAAACAATTCCGTTCCGACTCGAAATTTAAAAATTGAAAAAACAGATATAATGGCTGTCGCCGCCGAAAAAATTTTGCTCGGCAGACTTTATGAAGTCGAAAAAGCCGAGCCGGGCGTTCTTTTAGAAAGAGATATTGAAGATGTTCACGATATGCGTGTCGCTCTCCGAAAAATGCGTTCGGCAAATCTGATTTTCAAAGATTTCTTGGAACCGAATCGGCTGGCTGAAATGGAAGCCGATATCAAGAAAACATTATCGGGACTCGGTGAACTGAGAGATTTGGATGTCATTTTGGAAAAAACGGATGAATGGCTGAAAAAAGAAAATGCGCGCCGAGAAAAGATGTCGGTGTTTTATGATTTCGTTTCAAGCGACCGAAAAAAAGCGCATGTCGAAGTTGTCGATTATTTGACATCGGAAGAATACGCGGATTTCATCACGGGTTTGAAAAAGACATTTGATGACAACACTTACCTTGGCATTCCCAACATCAACAAAAAGGGGGATGTTGCGCCGATTCGCATCTGTGATGTGCTTCCCGCCGTTTTATATGAAAAAGCGGCCGACATTACCGCTTATCACGAATGGATGGACGGTCCTTACATTTACGTTGACAAGCTCCATCGCTTGCGAATCGCTGCTAAAAACTTCCGCTACACATTGGATTTCTTTAAAGATTGTTTGGGAGATGCCGCCGGACATTTGATCAAGGAATTTAAAGAACTCCAGGATATCCTCGGCGATTTCCATGATGCGGTGGTTGCGGTTGAAGTCATCGGCAATTATATTGACAGAATCGCCGAAGAAAAAGAACGGCAAGAATTGAAGGCGGAAAACGGAAACGTGAAAAGCGAAAAAGCGAAAAACGAATGTGTAAAATCGAAAGCTGAAAGCGGAAAAGCGTCGAATGAGACGAGCGCGGAGACGAGAACGGCTGAAATTGAAACAACGCTTGAAATGCTTGACCGGTATAAGAATTACCGCGAAGAAGAGATGGAAACGCTGCTTGCGGCCTTCCATACGAAATGGGAAAAGATGGATCGCCGCTTCTTTAATGAAAGAATCGCAAAAATAATTGCGGAAGCGGATTTTTAAATTAATTTTGAAGTTATTTTTGAAGTTATAATTGAATGATTGTAAACAGGATTTTACGGTGAAAAAAATGTCCAAGTCAAAGAAATCGGAACGAAAATTGTCGGGAAGAAAATTATCCGAAAGAAAGTTGCCGAAAAGAAAGTTGCCGGAAAGAAATTTGCCGGAAAGAAATTTGTCTGAGAAAAAAATGTCTGAAAAGAAAATGTCTGAGAAGAAAATCAAAGCAGATAAAATCAAGGCAGACAAGAACGTATTCGGAAAAATGAATCTTTCAAAAGAGATTCAAAAAAGAATCAGTTCTGAAAAAGATCCCGAAATCGTCATGGAAAAAGCTTTGGAAAACTATTACGGTGGACAGAAGCGCCGCTATGAAAACGCGCTTCAAAAGGAAATTGATAATAATATTATTGAGATTCAGCGCCGTCACATTTCGGATTTGAAAGATCAGCTGGAATCGTCCAACAAGAATTACGAAGAATTAATGAAAACATATCAGGCGTATATGCTTCAAGTGCAGCCTTTGGTTGAGGCGGCGCAGCTTCAGAAGGCAGCGGAACTGAGATTGCAGGAAGAAAAGAACGCGGAGCCTAAAGATTCTAAAGAATATTCTAACGAATCAAAAGAGAAAATAAAGGAAGAAATCAAAGAAGAGATCAAAGGGGAAATGAGAGAAGAAATTATAGAAGAAATACGAAAAGAGAAAGCGGCAGAAGATGCAAAAGTTGAAGAAATTGAAAAAGAGAAGCAGAATGAATTAAAAAATTCACAGGCATCTGAACCGGAAATCAAAACTAAAAAATGGTATGAATTTTGGAAATAAAATCCTTTGGAAATAAAATTACATTTGGAAATAAAATTGGAAATAAATTACAGATTGAGAATTTTATCAAGACCAAAAAAAGAGGAGTTTCAAATGCTGACTGCTTTGCATTTAAAACTCCTTTGAATACAAACCTTATTTTAACTTATTTTAAAATTTGTGTGTGGTTCGGTTTTTTTAATTGTTTTATTTTTGTTGGTGGTTTTGTGGTTGTATTAAGTGGTTGTATATGAGCTCTGTCAGAACTCAAATCTCATATACAATACGTTTTTGTGTGTTTTTGAGGGGGGTGTTTTGTATTGGAGAGGTATTTGACAGATATTTACAGAGAGAGTCTTTAAGATGCAGTGAGGGTCTTTAAGATTTCTTGCATCTTTTTAGTGTCAAATATTTTATGATTATTTTATGATTTAATTTTATTATGATTTAATCTTATGATGTTGATGTATGATGTTTACCGTTTTTGATTGAAATTTCTGTTTTTCTAACTCTGTTTCGTTTTTCGAAATACCGATTTGGTTTTCAAATCGCATTTCATTTTTTTAAATTTTTTTAATATTTTAAAATTTCATATTTGAATTCCGTTTTAAACATCATCATTAATTGGTTTATCGTTTTTCTCGTTTTTCCGTTTGGTTTGGCTTAAATTGAGTGTTAACGTTTTTTCTAATGCTAATATCGTTTTTTCTAATGTCGTTTTTATTAACCATTTGTATGTTTAATATAGAGGAAATATTTGGAAAGATACGGACGGGGTTTTTGCGGGTTTGCATCCGTATCTTTCATAGGATTTTTGGCGTTCGTTTTTGTGTTTTAGGGGTATGCCTTCTGAGCGTTTTAAGAGGCTTATTTGTTGGTTTAATGGGCTTTAGTTTTTACACGTTGTTTCGTTTCATTCCGGAATCGGAAAAACCGGATATGTCACGATTGAGAAAACTGCCGACCGTTTTTTAATCGAGAATACTCAATTAATGCAGCTTTCTCAATATAAACCAAGAATTTGAATATATTTAAACTTATTCATATATTTTAAACGGAATCTATATATTTTTTGATTTTTAAGCAATCGTTTTAAAACAAAATAGGCTTGCAGATCTTGAAAATGTTATTTGAAATAAATGTGTGAAAATTACAAATAAAAATTTTTAATGACAATTTTAATAAACAAATTTAATATAATTGTTTGTATAATTTTTGATATAATTGTGTCTGCTAAATCTTATAAAACGGATGGCTGACCGTGATAAACTGTGATAATTTATAATAAACTGTGATAAACTATGATAAAATTGCAATTATCGCCAAAATTATCTTATTTCAAAAAATTATTTCAAAAAAATTGTAATTATCGCAATTGTAATTACCGCAATTGTAATTATCGCAAAATGATAATCTTATTTCAAAAATTGCGATAAAGTAACAATAAAAGCAGCGATTAAAATCGCGATAAAATAATTGGCGAGCGACCGGAAAACCGGTGCCGGTTTTAATCCCATTTATCCTGATTTTTCGTCATCCAAATTTGAGAATCGAGCGGCTCTTCATCTTCCGGGCGCACAACTTTTTTAAATGATCCGTCGGGCAGTCCGACTCTGATTTTGACATTGTCTCGAAGATGCGTTTCTATGATGACATCTTTGATTTTTCTCAAATAATCAGCGTCGACCGGGAACAAAACTTCAATGCGCCTGTCCAAATTGCGCTGCATCAAATCGGCGCTTCCGAGATATAATTCTTCATCGCCGTTGTTGTAAAAATAATAAGCGCGCGTGTGTTCCAAAAAGCGCCCGACAATCGAAGTCACATGAATGTTGTCGCTGTATCCCGGAATTTGCGGGCGGATACAACAGATGCCGCGGACTTGGAGATCAATTTTAACCCCTTCAGCCGACGCTTTATACAATTCAGAAATACATTCGGGATCGACAAGTGAATTCAATTTAAACAACAGGTAACCGTTGCCGTGCAGCTTATGGTTTTCAACTTCGCGGCGGATTTTTGAAATCAAGGCGTCCCGCATCGAACTCGGCGCAACGAGGAGTTTGTTATAATTCAATTTGCGGGAATATCCCGTCAACGTATTGAATAAATCAACAGCGTCCTGACCGATGACAGGGTCGGCGGTGAAATATTCAAAATCGGTATACGTTTTAGCCGTTGTCGCATTGTAATTGCCGGTGCTCATATGAACGTAAGGAATGAGTTCGTCTTCTTCTCTGCGCAGAACCATACAGATTTTGGCATGCGTTTTCAGATTCGGAACGCCGTAAATGACGTGAATGTTCGAGTGTTCCAGCTCTTTGGCTTTGGCGACATTGTTTTCTTCATCAAAGCGGGCTTTCAGCTCAATCAGAACAATGACTTGTTTTCCATTATCGGCAGCTTCTTTCAAATATTGAATGATTTTGGATTTTTTATCGACGCGATAAAGCGTGATTTTGATTGCAATCACATCAGGGTCTGTCGACGCTGTTTGAACAAAATCGATTGCGCTCTCAAAACTGTCGTAAGGGCGGTAAATCAAAACATCTTTCTTTTTGATTTTTGAAAAAATATTATTTTTCTTGGATTTGATATCTAAATATTCTTTTTTCTTCGGCGTAAACGGCTCGTATTTCAAATCGGCCCGCCCGATGTCGCAGAGCTCGGAAATCGAAACCAATCCGACGGGAGACGCCAGCGCTTCGACTTGAGTGGAGCGCAGCTTTAAGTTTTCCATCAGAATTTTTAAAACGTAATCGGACATGCCGTCATTAATTTCCATACGAAGCGGGCTGCCGAAATATTTGGCGCCGGATTTTTTCTCGATGGATTTCATCAGATTAAAATCGCCGTCGTCGTCAAGACCGAGGTCGCCGTCGCGCGTAATTCGAAACGCGTGCGCTTCTTGAATGACTTGTCCCGGAAAAACATGATCCAAATTCGCGATGATGACATCGTCGACCCAAACGAAATTGAATTTTCCGGATTTGCCTGCTACCATATTGTCTTCGGTTTTTCCCGATTTCAAATCTTCTTTGGACGGAACGGGAACCAAGCGTTTGACGTCTGACGGAATTTTAATTCTGACAAAAACGCGACCGTAAGCCGTATCGGAAAGAATGACGGCTAAATTGACGCTTTGATTTGTAATATACGGGAACGGATGGCTTGAGTCATAAGCAAGCGGCGTCAGCTGCGGGAAAATATTTTTCTTGAAATATTTATTGACATATTCCGTTTGGAACTCTTCCAATTCGGAATATTCTAAAATGTGAATGTTTTGTTTTTTTAATTCCGGCATCAAGATGTTGCTCCAGCAGTTTTCCATTTGCTCGAGCATGATCGGAAGTTCGGCGTAAATTTTCTGCATTTCCAAGTAAACGGTGCTTTCGGAACCCGGGCTCATGCTGTCTTCCAATATGCTTTTATTAACCGCCGGAATGCGCACCATGTAGTATTCGTCTAAGTTGCTTGCAAAAATCGAAAGGAATCGGACGCGCTCAAGAAGCGGATTGCTTTCATCCAGGGCTTCTTCCATGACGCGGTCATTGAAATAAAGCCAGCTGAAATCGCGGTCAATATAGAGGTCAGGATCTGTCGAATTCATAATTTCCGCAGCGTCGGGAATGTCGGAAGCGTTTACCTTTTTTTCAAGTGAGGGAAGCGAATCGGGATTCATAATTTTACCATTATTTTATCGGCATGCCGTGTTTCAATTAATCTGTTCTTATTTTTATAAGGCTGCAGTTATATAAAATGATTGTTTTTCGAGTTGAGCAGAATTTGATTTGTTATTTGCTTTGTATCATATTTGCTATTTGTTTTGTATTCAATTTGCTATTTGTGTTTGATTTGGTATTTGATTTTTTCTTTTTTGAAAAAACGGCATATGTTTTTAATTTCTTTTTTAATTTTTGGGCGAGAATCGTTTGCCTCTTTGGTTGCTGTTTATGTTTCCGCTTGGAGGGTGTTTGTGTTTCCGCTTGGAGTGAGGTGTTTGTTTCCGGTTGGAATGAGGTGTTTGTTTCCGTTTGGAATGAGGTGTTTGTTTCCGTTTGGAGGGCGGTTTGTGTTTCCGCTTGGAGGGCGGTTTGTGTTTCCGCTTGGAGTGAGGTGTTTGTTTCCGCTTGGAGGGCGGTTTGTGTTTCCGCTTGGAGTGAGGTGTTTGTTTCCGCTTGGAGTGAGGTGTTTGTTTCCGCTCGGCGGGCAGGTTGCCGCCGCGCCGCAAACCGCCGCCGCTGCCGGCAGCCGCGCCGCCGCGCGCGAGCCGCACAAATTTATAATTTTTTGAAAAATCGTCATCAATTATCTCAAAAATTTGAAAAATCGTCATCAATTATCTCAAAAATTTGAAAAATCGTCATCAATTATCTCAAAAATTTGAAAAATCGTCATCAATTATCTCAAAAATTTGAAAAATCGTCATCATTTTTCTCAAAAAATTGAAAAAAATCGTCATACGTTTTCTCAAAATTTTGAAAAGTTGTACCAATTGATTTATTTCGTTTTATTTCAAAAATCTTGAAAAACTCAAATTCGTTTTTAAGAATTAAATTTGAATGCAACAATAACTTTTTTAAATTACATCGTTTATAAATTATTTCATCTTATAGGAATTATTAAATATTTCAGAAACTTATTGATTCCATTTATGATTTAATGATTTGATTTCAGCTTATCATTTCATCTTTTACATTCGGGTCGATAACGTCACACGCATCGGTTCCGTTTTTAATAACACAGAGGTTCACACATGAAATCCATCGTAGAAGAAGCATTAGCCAGAAGCGCCCGCGAAGACCGCGGCGAAGCGCCCCGTTATTCTCCCAACGTCAATCTCCAAGGCGAAGAAGTGGATGAAGAACTGCGCGCCTTTTTGGAAGGCTTAAAGACAAACATCAAAGTTATCGGCTGCGGCGGCGGCGGTTCCAACAGTATCCAAAGAATGCTTGAAGAAGGCATTTCCGGCGCTGAACTCTACGCCGTCAACACTGACGCCCAGCACCTTTTAAAGATCGGCACCAACAAGAAAATCCTCATCGGCAAAAAGAAGACCCGCGGCCTCGGCGCAGGCAGTCTTCCGCAAGTCGGCGAAGATGCGGCCATCGAAAACGTCGATGACATCCGCCGCGCCGTTGAAGGCGCCGACATGGTTTTCATCACAACCGGCCTCGGCGGCGGTACCGGTACCGGATCCGCACCCGTTGTCGCAGAAGCAGCACGCGCAGCAGGCGCACTCACAATCGCTGTCGTTACCTTACCGTTCGGCGTTGAAGGTATTGTCAGAAGAACAAACGCAGAAGCAGGTCTTGAAAGACTCCGCGATGTCGCTGACACCGTTATCGTTATCCCGAACGACAAATTGATTGAAATGGTTCCGAAACTTCCGCTCCAAGCCGCTTTTAAAGTTTGTGACGAAGTTTTGATGCGCGCCGTCAAAGGCATCACTGAATCCATCACGGAAGACGGTCTCGTGAACGTCGACTTCGCCGATATCCGCACAATTATGCAGAACGGCGGCGTTGCCATGATCGGTCTCGGTGAAGCGTCCGGCGAAAACAAAGCCGTTGAATCCATTCAAAAAGCACTCCGAAGCCCGCTTTTGGATGTCGACATTTCCGACGCCACATCCGCGCTTGTTAACGTTATCGGCGGTCCGGACATGACGATTGAAGAAGCACAATCCGTCGTCCAGGAAGTCCACAACCGCATTGACCCCGGCGCCCGCCTCATTTGGGGTGCCCGCATTGACCCGAAACTTGAAAACAAGATCCGCACAATGATTATTGTCACCGGCGTCAAGTCTTCGCAGATTTACGGTCAGGGAAGCGGTACATTTATTACCGCAAAATACGGCATTGACTTTGTCGAGTAATCTCGGCAAATCAATTCTTTTTTCTTTTTTACTTTTATTTCTCTTATTTTTTGTTTGATTCTCTTTTTGATTTCTTCGTTCCTTTCAGTTTTGCCGCCGTCGCGCGCGAGCTGCTTCGTTTTTCATAATATTTCAAACATGTCTCTCATATCTGTTTTGTTTTCAAGATGAAATCCAAACATCCAATTTCAAAAATCGGTGAACCCGAACGCCCGATAAAACCCTAATTAAATGTTTTAAATTTTGGAAAATAGACGGCGTTCCGTTTTTGAAAAAATTTATGAAAGACGATGTTTCAATCAATTATTTGATTGAATTAAATTTCAAAAACCGCTCCCTCCAACGACGCGTTTCCGGAGCGCAGCGGAGGAAAGAAGGAGTTGGAGATTCTAACCATACGAAATAAAACAATCAAAAACTGTTCTTTTTTGTTGTTTCTGTTCAGCTCCAGCAAAGCGTTTTCTTGCAACTGTCTTTTACTGCTGCCTGTTCCGGCCAAGCCTGTAAATCTGCAACTGTCTTTTAGTGTTTCCGTTTGCGAGTCAGGTTTGCATTTCTGCTTGCATCTGCTCATTTTAATCGTAATCCGTTCGCATTCGCGAACGTGCCGCCGCCACCTTACTGTTTCCGTTTGCCGCCGCTGCCTTACTGTTTCCGTTTGCCGCCGCTGCCTTACTGTTTCCGTTTGCTGCTGCTACCTTGCTGTTTCCGTTTGCTGCTGCCTTACTGTTTCCGTTTGCTGCTGCCGGCAGACGCCGCAACTGCCCGTCGCCGCGCGAGCCGCTTCATTTTTTAAATATTCAAACGAAAATGCTCTTCGTTTTTCAAAAATTCAATTGAAGTATTGGAATCATTTATACTCTGCAACGAGATGCAAAACATTTACAATAACTATAATTATGCCGCTGATAACTAATATTACAGCCAAAGCTAACCTTAAAATTCCGCTCTCTAAATATTTCATTGCTATAAAAGCAATAAGTACGAAAGCAATGAATAACAAATTGAATATCACAAACTTAGTCTGGTAATTATTTTTCATAAAATCTCATTGTGTTTTCGTTGGTGTCAGCCATTGCTGCATTTAATCTTATCTTGTAATAATCGTTTAATAGTTATGAAACTGTTGTATAAATTTTGTAAATTGAAGATTTATCCTGCCGAAGGAAATTCATAAACTATCATAAATTAGAATTCTGCTGCAATCAAGGCGAGTTTGAATCATAGGGAAATAAAATTTAGGTTATGATATTGATTTTTGTGAAAAATCGAAAAAAGGACAAAGTATATTAAGAATGAATGTATTAGAATCGCTATCTTTTTTGAGTTTGTGATTTCGGTTATCTGTTAGATTCTAAAAATATCAAATTCAAAAGTTTAATAAATCGGCTTCCTGCGAAGCGATTCGGATGTGAAAAATTTGGCAGAAAACAACACGGCAGATAAAGTTAAAGACGGTTTCTCTAATATCGGACCGACACTTCGCTCTTATCTCAGAATTTTAAAATTGGCCCGCAAGCCGACACGCAAAGAATTCTTTACCATCGCAAAAGTTGCAGCGCTCGGCATTATCGCAATCGGTGTCATGGGCTTCATTTTCTATGTTTTGATGGACATTGTTCCGGAATACTTCATCCCGATCAGGTCATAAAATGTTTGAAGAAGAAAACAATGACGACGTCAGTATTTTTATCGTAAAAACGACCGTCAACCAAGAAAAATCCGTTGCCAAGTCAATGGCACTGGTCGCTAAAAAAGAGCACTTGGACGTTCGCGCCGTTCTCGCTCCCGAAGAGCTGAAAGGTTACGTCTTTGTTGAAACCCCTAAATCCGCTATCGTTGACAGTTTGATTCAAGCCGTTCCGCACGCAAAATCCATGCTGAAAAGTCCGGCAACACTCGGCGAAATCGAACACTTCTTGAAACCCAAGCCCATCTCGGTCGGCATCACGGAAGGTTCAATTATCGAAATCACATCCGGCCCCTTCAAGGGCGAAAAAGCAAAAGTCAAACGTGTCGGCGCAGGACAGCACGACGAAATCACAGTCGAATTGTTCGACGCCGTCGTCCCCATCCCGATTACCATTCGCGGCGACACTGTCCGTGTTTTGAAGAAGGAAGAAGAATAAAGAGTTTGCAGGAAATGCAGACAGTTTGTAAGATTAAATTTACAAATAATTTGCAGGCAGTCAAAAAGACTGTTTGCCGATTTACTTTTTTCATCATTTCCTTTTCGGAGCCGTACTTCAGCGACTTGGACACGCCCGAATTTCATGAGAAAGCTTTAAATCAAAGAATCCGATTTATTAGAATCTCTTTCAGAATAAATCAGAATATATCAGAATCCGAATATTATCAGAAACCTGATAAACGTCATTCATTTATCTGAATTATTTTACAATTATCAATCCAAATTAATATTTAACTAACCTTTAACTAATATTTAATTAACACTTATATCCACGGTGATTTTAATGGCAAGTTCAGTAGAAGCATTGGTCCCCGGAGGAAAAGCCACTCCCGGTCCGCCGCTCGGTCCGGCATTGGGTCCTCTCGGTGTCAACATTAAAGACGTTATCGATCAAATCAATGAGAAAACAAAAGACTTTAACGGCATGCAGGTTCCGGTTACAGTGACCGTCGCCGACGACAAGAGCGTGACCATCGAAGTCGGAACGCCCCCGACATCCTCCCTCCTCCTTCAGGAAGCAGGCATTCAGAAAGGTTCCGGCAAACCCAACACCGAAAAAGTCGGAAACATTACCGTCCAGCAGGCAGCAAAAATCGCACGCATGAAGAAGGACGACATCCTTTCATACGACTTGAAAGCAGCCATCAAAGAAGTCACCGGCGTCGGTGTTTCAATGGGCGTTACCGTCGAAGGTATGGATGTCAGAGACTTCCAAAAAGCAGTTGATGCAGGCCAATACGACGAAATTATCAACAACGAAGAATGGTAATTTACCGTTCTTTATTTATTTCAATTTCATAATTGAACAATTTCATAATTGATTCATATTAAATATTACCAATAATTATTCACATGTATTTTTCATGTGTCATAATTTCATGTATCATAATTCCACAGTGTAAATTTCATATATTTCACATTAACACTGCATTCACATTTATCGTAAAGCGCCTTTCGAAATGTTATCGGTTTTTGCCGGCAATTTTTCTGAAAACAGCTTTACATATATATTAAACATCAAATTAACCGTAGAAAGTCAAAATGACTGACGCACATTAAAATGCCGCGCGGCTGAAATTTTTCAGTTGCTTCTTTTCTCGGCTTTTGATTGGCGGGACTACGGGGAGGCCAAAACAATGGCAGATGTAGCTATCGAAGAACTCGTAAAGAAATTATTAGAGGAATCGCCCCAGCGCAAATTCTCAGAAAGCGTTGACCTTGCGATCAACCTTAAAAACCTTGACCTCAATCAGCCCAAAAACAGGGTTGACGAAGAAATCGTTCTCCCGAACGGTCTCGGAAAAGAATTGAAGGTCGGCGTTTTTGCAAAAGGTGAAGTCGCATTACAGGCCAAGCAAGCAGGGGCAGCGTACGTTTTTGACGATGCAGATATTCAGGAAATGAAGGACGACAAGGCACGGGCAAAATCCGTTGCCGACGAATGTGACTTCTTCATTGCGGAAACCCAGTTCATGGCAACAATCGGTAAAACCATCGGTACCGTTCTCGGTCCGAGAGGCAAAATGCCGGTTCCGCTCCTTCCCGGAAAAAGCATCGGCGAAATGATCCAGTCAAAACAGAGCGCAGTCCGCGTCAGATCTAAAGACAAGATGACGTTCCACGTCACAGTCGGCCGCCGCGACATGCCTTCCGAACAATTGGCTCAGAACATTGATGCCGTCATTTCCCGCGTTGAACGCGCACTCGTCAAAGGAAAGCACAACATTAAATCCATTTATGTCACGACGACAATGGGCAAATCCGAGAGGGTGATGTGATATGACAGAAACTCGAGGCGCAGAACATATCCCGCAGTGGAAAATGGATGAAGTTGCAGAACTCAAAGATCTCGTCAAAAATTACAGTATTTTCGGCGTTGTGAGCTTTGAAAGCATTTCCGCTGACCAGCTTCAGAAAATGAGACGCAGCATTAAAGACTCAGCCGTTTTGAAAGTCACAAGAAACACTTTGAACGAAAAAGCGCTCAAAGAAAGTGACGGTAATGTTCCCGACATGGTTCAATACATTGAAGGGCAGACCGCTTTGATTTTCACAAACGACAACCCGTTCAAATTATACAAGATGCTGGCCCAGACAAAGACACCGGCACCCATTAAAGCAGGCGCGATCGCACCCTTTGACATTACAGTCAACAAAGGTCCGACCGGTTTCCCGCCGGGTCCGATGCTCAGTGAATTCCAGGGCGCAGGCATTCCGACAGCGGTTGAAGGCGGCAAAATCGCCATCAAAGAAACAAAAGTTGTCTGTAAAGCCGGCGAAAAAGTTTCTCAGAAATTGGCAACCGCATTATCCAAACTGGAAATTTTCCCGATGGAAGTCGGTTTAATTTTGAGAGCCGTTTACGAAGACGGAACTGTTTATCTTCCGGAAGTTTTGCATGTTGACGAAGCAGAAATGTTCAACAAATTCGTTACAGCAGCACAGGAAGCATTCAACTTGTCCGTGAACGCAGCCATCCCGACCAAAGAAAACATTGAAGTTCTCATCCAAAAGGCACACACAGAAGCCGTTAACTTGGGTGTTGAAGCCGTTATCTTTGAACCTGAAGTGATGGACAAATTAATCGGCAAAGCCAATGCAGAGGCAACATCCGTTGCAAAAGCAAGCAAATTCGAATTATAAATGAATTAAATAAACTAACACATTAGAAATAAAATAAATCAAAAGGTGAAACAATATGCAGTACATTTACGCAGCACTTTTAATCTACAAGAGCGGAAAAGAAATCACAGAAGACTCAGTCAAAGCAGTCCTTACAGCAGCAGGCGCAGAAGTTGACGATGCACGTGTCAAAGCACTCATCTCAGCACTCGACGGCGTTGACATCGAAGAAGCAATCGCAAAAGCAGCATTCGCAGCACCCGCAGCAGCAGCACCCGCAGCAGCAGGCGGCGACGCACCCGCAGCAGCAGCAGAACCCGAGCCCGAGGAAGAAGACCACTCCGAAGAAGAAGGCATGGCCGGTCTCGGCGCACTCTTCGGTTAATTTCAAATTGAAATTTCAAAACCGAAATTGTACAGCTCTAAAAGCTCGAGGGGATTTTCCCTTCGGGCTTTTTTTTGGTTCGGCCAACCGCACGCAGCGGCAACCGAATCAGAAGCGCCAGGTCCAAGCTGTTTGCAGTATTTTTCTTCTTTTTTTATATAGGAGGCAGTCGCCGCGCGCGAGCCGCATCATTTTTCAGCCTTTTCTAAAAATTGACCCTCATTTTTTGGATAAAGTATAAGTCATTTCAATTTCTTTTTTTCCGCGTGTCAAAATTCGATCCCGTTTTTATGGCGAAAAGCGCCTGGCAGATGAAAGTTCGAAGACGCCCCGTAACAATTTCTCACTCCGTTAATTCCGGCTGCAATCTGCGCTGCGTTTTCTGCGATGAATGGAAAAAAAATTTGGTTGAAAGAGGCGACTTGGACGCTGCATCCGATTCGGCTTCCGGCTCAGCCGTCGACTCTCCTGCCGCAGGCTCTGCAATCTCTTCCGCTTTGAGAGATCCTTCTTTTGAAGATGTCTGTAAAATCATAGATCTGGCGGTTGATTTCGGGATCGGCTCTTACAATGCCTGGTCGACCGAACCGCTTCTTCGAAAGGATTTGCCGGAAATTATGAAATACGCCAAATCCAAGGGAATGAAAACATTCATGATCACAAACGGAACTTTGCTCAAGAAAAGAATTCATGAGCTTGAAGACGTTGATTACATCTCTGTTTCCGTTGACGGGCCGACATCAACGCGTGAAATCCGCGGCACCGATTACGATGTGATTGCCGACGGCATTCGATATGCTTCCGAAAACGGGTTTTTGAATGAGCCGCTTTTGATGAATTGCGTGATCAGCGGAAAAAATTTGGGCGAAGTAACCGATTTGCTGCGTTTTGCCAAAGAACTCGGAAATGTCAAAATGGCTGTTGAGCCGCTTTACACTTTTAAGCGAATGGGTGATACGGATTGGGATGATCTAATTATTCGGGATGAACAGAAACCTCAATTTGTTTCGCTGATGAATGAGCTGATCGATCTCAAAAAACAAGGATATCCTTTGATTAATTCCAAAACTTATCTCAAACAAATCCGTGACGGCAAACTGATTCGAAATTGCCGTGTCGATTGCGGGATTTTAGCGGTTGATCATCATAATGATTTGTATAACTGCCGTATTCATAACAAGCCGCTCGGGAATGTTATTGAAAATTCTGTTTTTGATGAAAGCGGAAAAATCATTGAAAACGGGATCACAAAAGTCTGGAATCAAACGAAAAAAGAAAGAAAAGAAATGATTCGCAATTGCGAAGGCTGTCAGTTTTTCGGTTATGCCGAACTGACATTGATGAATAATTACAATATTGAATCATTTTACGGATATGAATGGCTTTAAGCCGTTTTCCGATTATATTTTTGTAAGGTCGCGATTTAATCTGCCGTTGATTGCGGTCATTCTCTTTGAAATCGTTTTGATAATTGATTTTGAATACAGGATATTCTCGGTAATCAATCTGTCAATTTTATCGATTTGATTTAATATGCCGTCAATATTATGGGTTTCATAAATCATATCGGTCAAACAGTTTTTAGACGATTCTAATGTTGTAATAATTTCCGTTGAATTTTTTATTTGTTTCTTTCCGATGTGCGGATAAGGTCTTCCTAAAAATTTGCCTTCGCCGATATAATAATCTGTAATTTCCGCTAATCTGTCGCTGTATTTTGTAATCGGTGCATTTGCAAACGGCGGCACGGTCTTGAAATCTTCTATCAATTCCATTTTCAGCATCTGTAAGTCCGATTTCAATTTCACATTGAGTAATTCCGCAGGGTAGAAAAAATCATCAATTGCAGACTGGTAATAATTATAATTTCCGATATCTACCAATTGTTTCTGGTATTCAATCAGTTCTGTCAGTTTCTGTTCGGTTAAATTCAATTCGATACCTCATTAAAATGGATATATGTTAAAATAATGTCTGTAATGTCTGAATTTATTTTTAACTTTATATTCGTCAACCTGCAGGTATTTCAGAAGAAGAAAGAAAATGATTCATAATTACTATTGAATCATTTTACGGGAATGGCTTTAATCATTCATTGTTTAGACCATTCATTGTTTAGATCATTTATTGTTTAGATCATTCATTGTTTAGATCATTCATTGTTTAGATCATTCATTGTTTAGAATTTGTAAGGTCGCGGTCGAGTCGAATGTTAATTGCAGTCATTTTCTTTGAAATGTCTTTGATAAATGATTTTGATAATGAGATGTTTTCGGAAATCAATTTGTCGACTTTATCAAAAGATTTGCACAATTCTTCTATGTCACTTTCATCCGCATCAACAACAATATCTACTAATTTATTTTTTATGGATTCCAATGTCACGATGACTTCAATTGAGTTTTTGATTTGTTTTTTTCCAAGATGCGGATACAGACGACCGTGAAATTTGCCTGTCCCCACATAATAATCCAAAATTTCTGCCAATCTGTCGCTGTATCTTGAAATGGAAGCTTTCACAAACGGCGGATTTGTTTTATAGTCTTCTGTAAATTCTACTCTCAGAATTTGCAATTGTGATTTTACTTCGACATTAAGTATTTCCGCAGGATAAAAAAAGTTATCAATCGCAGATTGGTAGTAGTTGTAGTTCCCGATATCTACCAATTGTTTTTGATATTCAATTATTTCTGCCAGTTTTTGCTCGGTTGAATTCAATTTTAATACCTCTTAAACTCTTTAAAATACCTCTTAAACTCTTAAATATGGATACATTATGGATATGTATATGACACTTGAATTATATATAAGTCTTTATTCGTTATCCTGCGACACCCTTTTGCAGCATTTCAAACATCTCAAACCCTTATATTAAGATTCTATGCTTTTTCTATGCTTTTCGTCAATGTTCTTTAAAAGTAATAATTCCCATGTTTATTTATATCTTCTCTCTCTATTCTATATATTATTGAGACTGTTTGTGTAATTCTTTTCAAAGTTTCCTGATTTTTTTGATATCTTGAATTGAATCTTTCTTGAAAAAACTGAGTTTCTTGAAGAAATTGAGTCTTTCTTGAAGAAATTGAGTCTATCATTGAAAAAACTGAGTTTCTTGAAGAAATTGAGTCTTTCTTGAAGAATAAGATTTATAAACCCTGAATGTATTAGGGGGTTACAAATCGGGCTTAAAGTCTGTAGTTAATCCGCGCCGCATGAGGCTAACCATCATACATAGGATGTTTTTTCGGAGTGGCTGAAAAAGCAATGATGCAAAGGCGGATTTTTTTTGATGAATCACAGCGGTTTGGTTGCCGTATTTGTTTTTCATCGTTGAATCGGATTAATTGAGTTGGTTAAATAATCGTTTTAATCAATTTTTAATTTATTCAGATTTGATTCAAATTAATCTTAATTTCAAATTAATTCAATTATAAAATTTAATTCAATAAATTTCAAATAATTCATTCATTGGAGACATTATTATGGTTAGAAAGCCGGCAAGTATGTACAGAAACATCAGACAGCGCTCCTTCACCAGAAGAAAATATATGGGCGGTGTTCCGGGTGTTCAGATTATCCACTACGACATGGGTAACTTAACAAGACAGGACTACCCCGTCAAATTATCATTGCATGTTGAAGAAAAATGCGCGATCAGACACACAGCCCTTGAAGCTGCCCGTATTACCGCTAACAGACACATGGTCAACGCGGCAGGCAGAGGCAACTTCCACATCAAGTTGAGAGTCTATCCGCACGAAGTTCTCAGAGAAAACAAGCAGGCAACCGGCGCCGGTGCAGACCGTGTTTCAAGCGGTATGAGAGGCGCTTTCGGTAAGAACGTCGGAACGGCAGCACGTGTTGTCCCGCTCCAGAAGATTTTTACCATTTCCTGCGACAAAGAATACTTCCTTGCAGCAAAGAAGGCACTCAAGAACGCCGGACAAAAACTCCCGACACCCACAAGAATCACAATTGATCAGGGCGCCGACTTGGTTTTGTAAGCGTTTTGTTTTTAAAATTTAAATTTATTTTTTCAAATCCGTTTTTTCGGGTTTGCTTTTTCTTTTTTTATTTTCTTCAATTCGTTCATTGCTGCGGTTTGCATTGCTGTCGCCGTCGCGCGCGAGTTGCTCCGTTTTTCTTTTGATTTTCAAACTTGTTCCTTCGTTTTTTTTTATTTTCAGGATGACCCCCAAACATCCAATTTTCAAAATCGGTGAACCCGAACGCCCGATAAAACCCTGATTTAAATGTTTAGATTTTGGAAAATAAACGGCGTTCCGTTTTTGAATATTTTGATAAAAACGATGTTTCAATGAAAATAAATAAATGAAATTTCAAAAACCGCCCCCGCAAGTTGAGTTTCCGAAGCGAAGCGGAGGAAACGAGACTTGGCGGATTCTTTCCAAACGAAACAAAAAAAACTATGAGCCGTTTCTTTTTGTTAGTTCTGTTCGGCCCTTGCAAAGTGCTTTCTTGCAACTGTATTTTACTGCTGCCTGTTCCGGCCAAGACTGCAAATCTGCAACTGTCTTTTAATATTGCCGTTGCGGGGGCGGTTTGCGTTGCTGCTGCCGAGGCGGTCTCTGTTTCTGCGTGCATCTGCTATTTTTATCTTAATCCGTTCGCATTCGCGAACGTACCGCTGCTACCTGCAGGTTTCTGTTTCCGCCGCTACCTGCCGTTACAGTTACTGCTGCTACCTGCCGTTACAGTTACTGCTGCTACCTACAGGTTTCTGTTACGGCAGCAGCTGCCGCCGCCGCGCGAGCTGCACAGACTTTTCAAATCTTTTGAAAATTTGCAATTCGGTTTTTTAATAAAAAAATTATGAAAACTTGCGTTTGTTTTTTAAAATAAAAATGAAAAGAAACACCTTCGATTTATTTCATTTTCAGAAAGAGAACCTTATTTTTTAAATCATTTCGAGTTTTGTCTGTTGTAAAACCTTTTATAATATCTCTGACTTCAAAGACAAACATATTAATACGGTACTTTTTCAATACTCATTAATATCATTTACATCAATCATTTCATTATTTCAATGATTATCATTTTTCATCTTTTAAATTATCAAAAACAAGAGGGATTAAATTATGGACGATTATGAAAAACTTTTAAATCGGGCGATTGAACAGCTTCCCGAAGAAGAAACGACGGACGAACGTTTCACTGTTCCCGAAGCCAAACTCTTCTCGGAAGGAAAAACAACCGTCTTGGACAACTTCTCAAACATTGTCGGCGTTTTGCGCCGCGACCCCGATCACGTGATGAAATATCTCACGCGCGAACTCGGTACCGCCGGGAAAATTGAAGGCGGTCGCGCTGTTTTTCAGGGCAGATTTTCAAGAGACCAAATGGACGCAAACATTCAGAATTATGTCGACGAATATGTTATGTGTTCCGAATGCAACCGCCCCGACACGACGCTCGGAAAGCGCGAGCGTGTTTTGATCTTGCAGTGCGCTGCTTGCGGTGCCCACCGCCCCGTTAAAAAGAGACAAACGACGACAAGCAAAGTCGTAATGACGCTTGAAGAAGGCAACACTTATGAAATCCATATCGAAGCCGTCGGTTCCAAAGGCGACGGTATTGCCAAGTTCGATAAATTTACGATTTTCGTTCCGGGCGCCGCCAAAGGCCAGACTTTGAATGTGAAAATCAAGAAAATTTCAGGATATTTGGCTTTTGCCGAAAAAGCTTAATTGAATCTGATTTGATAAATTTAGTTTAAAAATCGAGTTTAAAAATTCAATTTAAAAATTAGTTTAAAAATTTAATTAAAAAATTAATTTAAAATTAAATTAAAAAAAATGATTGAATGCCGTTTATTGTAAACGGCTTCATTTTTTACCTGTTTTTATTTTTAGTATTTTTTGTAATTTTTATGAATATTTCCAAAAATAATAAACGGATGTCATGAAATGCAGCAGCCTGTCAATGTTTTCAGTATGCCCGGTCTTTCCGTCAGCGCAATCCGAGCAGATGACGGCAAAATCGAATTGACTGCCGGCGGCATTCTCAAATTCGCCGCCCGACCTTTTTTATCAATTGCCAATAAACATCTGGAAGCCGAAAAACCAGCTCTTGTGACCGAATCAGCCGTTTATCCGTCCGCCTGGCTTCCGCCGATTCCAAGTCCCGCTTTTAACCGTCTCGTCAAAGATGAGGTCGGCATCGGGTTCGGAAAATATGTTCCCGAAACGGTTTCGATTGAAGTGACGCGCAAATTTAATGCCAATGCCGAAAGGTATGCCAAACAATATTCCAAAACGTTTCATCCGTCCGGTTCAGGAAATAATGTTTCCGATAATCTTGTTTCCGGAAATTCTAATTCCGATAATATTGATTTTGAGAATCCGTACAATTCGATTGACCCGCCTGCCGATTTGATTTATAAAGCGATTGATGAAGCGCTGGAAATGGGCGCTGTCGTCATTACGTTTACGGAAGGCGATCCGCTTTTGAATGAAAATATTGTTGATTATGTTCGTTACGTTGACAAATCAAAAGCGGTTGTCATGGCTTATACATGGGGGCTTGATTTTGATTTGGAAAAAGCGAAGCAGCTCAAAGAAGCCGGACTTCAGACGCTTCTTGTCAGCATTTATTCAACCGATCCTGGCGTTCATGATTTGAAGCGCGGGATTCCGGGCGCTTACGATAAAGCGGTTGCTGCGATTCAATTCGGATTGGAAGCCGGTTTATTGGTGACGATGGCAACGCATTTGGACGGCGCAAAAGTCGGTGAAATGGAGGGTTTATGGAAACTTGCAAGCGAACTCGGTGTTCACGAATTTTCCATATGGGAATCGGTTCCGACGCTTGAAGGCGAAAGCCGTATGAATGATGCCGAGCGCAAAGTTATTAACGATTTTTACAAAAAAGTCAATGCGGTTGACGACGGAACGCCGCGTATTTTTTCAAATACGATTTTTGAAGGCGAAATGTTCGGCGCAATGGCCGGCAGACGCTGGCTTCATGTAACAACAGAAGGCGATATGCAGCCCGATCCGTATATTCCGCTTTCTTACGGCAACATCAACGACACGCCGATGAAAACGGCTTGGAAAAAGATGAGAAAAGAGCCGGCACTTCGTGAGAAACGGGAAACGCATGTTCTTTACGATCCGATTTATCTTCAAAAAGTTCGGGACGCAAATGATTGGGATTTCAGATCACCGAAAGAATAATCTTATGTATCTTCAAGTGAGGATATGTTTTAGAAATTTTTGTTATATTGGGGAGAACTAAATGCCAAAAATACTTTTAGCAGACTCATTAAATAAAAAAGAAAAAAATTTAGAAAAAGTTAAAAATAATGTCGTTTTAGGTGACTCTTTAGATGTCATGAAACGTCTCCCTTCCAGATCTTTTGACTTGATAGTTACATCGCCCCCTTACAATTTAAAGAATTCAACAGGGAACGGGATGAAAGATGGTCGAGGCGGAAAATGGGAATCCGCAGCATTACAGAATGGGTACCAACAACATTCTGATGATATGCCTTACGATGAATATTGCAAATGGCAAAGAAAATGTCTTAGGCAAATGTTACGATTGATAAAAGATGACGGTGCAGTATTTTATAACCATAAATGGCGTGTTCAAGGAGGTTTATTACAAGACAGACAAGAAATTGTTAAAAATTTGCCAGTTAGACAAATTATTATTTGGAGGAGAAAAGGGGGTATTAATTTTAATTCTGGCTATTTTTTGCCAACATTTGAAGTAATTTATATGCTCACCAAATCTCATTTTAAATTAGAAAAAGGGGCAAATAAATACGGTGATGTTTGGGATATTATGCAAGAAATGAACAATCCTCACCCTGCTCCTTTTCCACTTGAGTTAATTGAACGTATTATTTCGTCAACGAATGCCCAAACTATATTAGACCCTTTTGCAGGAAGTGGAACAACAGCAATAGCGGCAATGAATAACAACCGTAATTTTGTTTGTATTGATAATTCACCTGTATATTGTGAAATGGCACTTAAAAGGATTAATGGAGATAATTGGAATGGAAGATAACTATCAAATAATTGATGACACTCCTTGGAAAAATGTTTATTGGTTTGCACGAGCTTTAATTAATAGTGATCAATATGGTGCAATTGGGAAAAATGATAAATTGATGAATGAATTAATTAAAATATACAACTCTTTAGATTCCGAAAATTTATCTAATCTTGAAAAGTACGAAATCGGAAAAAAACAAGTTCTTGAAACGATTATCTCTTCATATCGCCAAGGCACAAAAGTTTCTAATCTAGTTGAAAATTTCTGCGATTATTTAGATGTTGAACTTCAATCATGGGAAGATATTGTTATTTTTATGACTTCTATTAAACATATTCTGCTTCCAATAAATACTGCAATGGCTTTTGTTCCTTCAGATGATAAAAAATTTTGTTGTGTGAAAGCAAAAGAAATTTTGGATTCACGGGGCGAAAAAAGTGTAGATCAAGTTATCAGTTTATGGGATGAACTTGGTGTTAAAGGGTGCTTGAGTGTGGAAAGGGAATATGTTGTGCTGGAATTTTTAAATTTATGCTCAAATTTAAGTTCAATCCCTTTTGAAAGAAATGAAATTGAGGAAAAAATATTATTGACTACTTTCGTACAAGAGTTTGAACGAAGGCTCGGACAGAAACGAAAAGGACGAGCTGGGACAAGTTTAGAAGATGTCATTACTTTTCTTTTTGACTATTATAAATTTTCATCTCATCCTAAACCAGATCATTTTCAAACAGATATTGAAGTTGATAAATGGTTTAAATGCAGAGATGGCTGGTCCATTGGAATTAGTTGTAAACGTACTCTTCGTGAACGTTGGAAGCAGGTCTCAAGTGCAGACAGCAATGCTCTTTCAAGATACCAAATTAAAGAAATTTGGCATATTACAACTTATGACAAGGATTTAAGTGATGAAAAACTTACTATGTTAGGGCAACAGCGCCAAATATTTTATTTGGCAGATACAAGCGAGAGATATAAATCTGCTTCTATCCATAAAGGGATGAAAGAATATGTCCGTCCACTTAGTCAACTTATAAATGATATTCGAAATGAACAAGGATTATAATTTAAGGAAATGATTCGAAAATGGCAAAAAAAGACAATATGGAAGAAGTCACCGCTGATCTCGACGATGACACACCGACCGCATATTCTGAAATTAAGATGGGCGGCGGCTGGTACATGGCGATTTCTTTGGAGAGAAGCGAGCGCTTTGACAAAGAATATGTTGAAATTTCAAAAGAGCGCGCCGGCAAAAAGAGATCCCGCTTTAACTTAAGCCCCAAACACACACGCGTTTTGGGCGAAGCGCTCATCAAATTCGCTGACGAAAACGATTTGGACAATTTCGACAACAAAAGCGACGAATAAGAATGGATTAAAATAATAATTTGATTTTTCGGATTATTCCGAAATTTCGATTCATTTATTTGATTTCAATTTCGATTTAATTCATTTATTTAATTCATTTTGATTTTAATTCATTTTGATTTCAATTCATTTTGTTTTATTCGTTTTGTTTTTATTCATATTTGATTTGAATTTTTAATTGGGGGATTCATATGGCTTTTGAGATTTCTTATCTTATTTTTATCATTCCGGCTTTGATGCTTTTGTTAGCCGTTTATTTTTTCAGCGGTCGCGGCGCGTTTTTAATTTCGGGATACAATACACTTCCGAAAGAGGAGCAGGAAAAATACAATTTAAAAGAATTGACACGCGCGATGGGAATTTTTTTGGTCGTTCTTGCGGTTTTGATGGGATTTACGCTTTTCTCAGGCATGATTTTGGAGAACAATATGTGGGCGCTTGTCGGTCTTATTTGTATTTTAGTTTTTACAATCGTTTGGATTTATTATATGAATTCTAACCAAAAAATTAAAGATAAATCGTATTAAACGGTTTGTTTTTCACTTTTCACTTTTCGTTTTCTATTTTTTTCATTTTTTCAAAAAGCGTGGGGCAGTTTTCTTCTCTCTGAAAAGCAGAGCGGCTCGCGCGCGGCGGCGGCAGCTTTCCGAAGCAGCAACGCAAACCGGATTGGCAGCGGCAACTGTAACAGCAGGCAGCAGCGGCACTGTTTGCGATTGCGAACGGATTACTATTATAAATGAGCAGATGCAGGCGGAAACAGAGACCTCCCCGAAAGCGGCAACCATAAAAGACAGTTGCAGACCGGCAGGCTCAGCAGGAGCCGCAACAGTAAAAGACAGTTGCAAGAAAAC
Source organism: Methanimicrococcus hongohii (assembly GCF_032594095.1). Classification (NCBI taxonomy): domain Archaea; kingdom Methanobacteriati; phylum Methanobacteriota; class Methanomicrobia; order Methanosarcinales; family Methanosarcinaceae; genus Methanimicrococcus; species Methanimicrococcus hongohii. Next base: position 1,068,411 of record NZ_CP131059.1, on the reverse strand, counting down.
ACTTTGCAAGGGCCGAACAGAACTAACAAAAAGAAACGGCTCTTTGTTTTTTGTTTCGTATGGAAAGAATCCGCCAAGTCTCGTCTCCTCGCTTCGCTCGGAAACTCAACTTGCGGGGGCGGCTTTTAACATTTCGATTAAATTTAAAAATAAATTGAAACATCGCCTTTCACCAATTTAATCAAAAACGGAACGCCGTCTATTTTCCAAAATCTAATAATTTAAGATTAGGGCTTTATCGGGCGTTCTGGTTCAATGCTTTCTTAAAATTGGATGTTTGGGTTTCATCCTGAAATAAAACAAAAACGAGTGACAAGTTTTGAAAATTTATAAAAAATGGAGCAGCTCGCGCGAGGCGCAGCACATTTACAAACAAACAAAAACAGAATTAAAAAACGAAAAATAATGAAAAATGAAAAAATGAATTAAATCAAATTTCTGATTTTCTCAAGAATTATCTTTTCATTCTCTTCCTGCGGCTTTTCTGCGTCAATGATCACGAATCGTTCCGGCTCATCTTCTGCCAATTTCTTGAAATTTGTCGTCACTTCTTTCAGGAAATCAACGCGCTCAAATTTGGTTTGGGCGCCGCGGTCTTTGCATCTTTCACACGAAACTTCCGGACGAATTTCAAAATAGAAAGTCAGGTCCGGTTTAATCGTCCACGGCTCATGAAGGCGGCGGACAAAATTAAAAGCGTCGGGAACCGTTTTGTTCAGCGTTGCGCCTTGGTAAGCAGAGCGGCTGTCGGAATAGCGGTCAGAAATGACAAGTTTTCCGGCATTGAGCGCAAGGCGGATGGTTTCTGCCAAATGAGCGGCGTGATCCGCTAAGAAAAGAAACAGTTCTGCCAAAGGATCGACATTGTTCTCGATTGCCGCATAAACGGCATCTCCCGTGAGCGTTTCCTTGGTCGGCTCGCGCGTGAAAACGGTGCCGTTATCCCAAAGAGGTTCGGATTCATTTCGTTTTTGAAGGCGGGCAAGCATCGTGCTTTTCCCCGATCCGTCAATTCCTTCAAAAGTGATGAGTTTTCCAGTCATGTCTTGCTAATTCACTCTTTTTCAATAAAAGACTGTTTACTCTTTTTCTTTAATTACAGGTTCTATTCCATTGACTGCAGTTAATTCGTAATAATCCGTTTGTTTTGTTAGATATAATAAGTATTGGTCTCCAATTTCAACGTCCCAAGGACTTGGCCACGATGCGTTGGAGTAAACAACATCATTTACCTGCCCGCTGAAAAAACGAACTGTCATTTCTTTCGAACTATTTCCTTTTACAATTTCATTAACTGTAAAAACAATGTCTGTGTATATTTCTTCACCGTCTGATCCTGCATTTTTTCTTCCTTCATTGTTTACAAAATACGTCAAATTCGGTTCCCGCTTATCGGCTGTTGTCCAAAATGAAGGTTGAATTTCTTTCACTGTTCCGTAAAATATCACATCTGATAATTCTAATCCATATTGATTATAGGGTGCATATGTTATGTTCCTTCCAGTTCCAAGATAACTGATATTTTCACCGCTCGGAATTTTTGTAAAATCTTTTTGGAAAACGATGGTTTCCAAATTCGAAGGTTTTTCAAAATTTACATCATCCGAGTTGATGCAACCCGTTGTTAGTATCGTAATAATTATTAATCCTAATAATATTGTTTTTATATTCACCATTCTAATCAAACCTAAAAATAAAATGCAAATATGGTTAAACCATATCTGCACACATCTGCTTATTTTTTCAATAGCTCGGCCGCTGTATATTTTTCTCCGAGTACATTTATCAATAAATCACCTTTTGCATATAATTTGCCTGTTGGTGATAAAAATATATAATGTTCCGGTCCAATATCTTTTGTTATTCCCATACGGTCTTCTGTCAAATACAAAAGAATTTCTTCTCCTTCTTTAAAGTCTTCAGGATTCAAATAGTCAAAATCATTCATTCTGAATTCTCCAATCGTTCCTCCAAATGAACGAATCGTAATCTCTTTTGATGTTAATTCTCCTTTGTAGCATTCATTTACCAAAAAGGTAATGTCTGTATAAATTGTTTCATTTTCTTTGTAGTCAAATGTATAGTACAAGTACTTTCCATCTTTTTCCATTACTTCTTTAATTGTAATTCCCACCGGTTGTTTTCCGCTGACTGTACTCCATTTTGGGTCGGAAATCTTGGTTACTGTTCCTAAAACAATTAAATCACTATATTTATTCATATCTTCATAAGATGAATATATAGGAAGGGGTGGCGATGTAAGTTCAATTATATTGGTATGTTCAATTGAATTCTGCTCTTTTTCATTCATAGATGTTGGTAATAATGCACTACATAGGGATACTCCCATGACCAAAATTCCCAAAACAAACAATAATTTTATTTCTATTTTCATAAGTTATTCCTCATGGATATAATTCCTTTAAACCTTTAATATCATCTAGTCAAGGTGCGCTTATTTGCTGTTACAGTTCCTTGCATTACTGCACTTTGATTATCGGAATGTCCCATTCCTAATGAATGTCCTAATTCATGGAGAACAACACTACGAACATCAATGGCAGATGTATTTTGGGTGCTGCTTGTTGACCAATTTAATGTTGGTTTTACATTCAACTTTATCTCTGAGCCCCTTTTCTCAATATTTCCATTGGGTAATGTCACACCACTTGTGCGTTTTTCCTGACCAGCCCAATTCTCATTTGGCAATATATATTTTCCAATACTGATATTTACTGTATTTGAGGTGTTTGAGTTTTGTTTAGCTATTGAAATGTTGCCTCCTGCTGCATTCCATGTATCAATTGATAAATTAGATGCACTTCTCCAACTTGTATCCATTGTTCTTGAATCTACAGGGATTGGTTTTACGCTCCATGTTTCTGTTTTTCCATTCGAGTTTGTTACATTATACGCGGCTGCGTTTCCTATACTCATTGAAATAAGAAAGAGTACTGCTAAAAGAACGAATATTTTTTTAATTTTTTCACTTCCTATCTTAAATTGCCACTTAATTATAATTTTTTTATTTATGTTTGTGTAAATATAGTGGCATCTCTAGTTAATTAACATCATTTATATATTTACTTTGTTATATTTTTATCTGATTTATATTTAATTATTCTGATGTATAATTATTGCAAGTTGGTGAATATTTATTTCCGTGTGTTTCTTTCTTTAGCGTTTTTTGCACAGTTTGTTGTTTTTATCCACAAGATTTAAAAGCAATGCCTTTCATTCATGAGACCATTGCGATTCAATGTGTCAATTATATAAAATCGGTTTTTGTAATTTCAAAAAGCGGCGACACAGTGTCCGAACAGGACGAAATAATCCGCTGCGATACAGCGGAAATATTTTCTGTTTTGACGGCAATAATATTTCATAAAGCAGACAGGTTATGATTCTGTGAACTTTTCTCATTACAGCAAAAATCCGGCAAACAACTCGTTTAAACTCTTTGTGTTCGATATGGACAGCACTCTTATTGACGCAGAAGTCATAGACGAACTCGCAAAAGCGGCCGGAACCGCCGAGGAAGTTTCAAAAATCACAGAAGCCGCAATGAACGGCGAAATGGATTACACCGAATCTTTTCAAATGCGTGTCAGCTATTTAAAAGGACTTTCGTATGAAAAAGCGCTTGCGCAAGCCGATCAAATTCAATTGATGCCGGGCGCAGTCGAACTCATACAATATATTCACGATAAAGGCGGCAAAACTGCGATGATCACATGCGGTTTCAGTTTGGCAGCCGATTGGGTGAAAAAGGAATTAAATTTAGATTACGCTTATTCAAATGAATTGATTGTCAAAGACGGCATTCTGACAGGCGAAGCAACGGGACCTCTCATGGTCACCAACGCCAAGGCAGACGTTTTAGACGAACTGATTCAAAAAACAGGCATTCCGTATGAGGAATGTTTGGTTGTCGGCGACGGTGCCAATGACATATGCATGTTTAAAAAAGCAGGCTACTCGATTGCGTTTAACGCAAAACCGCGCGTTTGTGAACAGGCCTGCACGGTTGTATCCGATAAGGATCTGCGCGGCGTGATTCCCATTTTGGAATCCGTGGCGGCAACGCCGAAATCTTAAACACAGCGGACAATTCCGCAATCATTTCCGTTTATGATATCCGATTTTCGGATTCTCATAATTTAAGCCGCTTGGCTTACGTACAGTAACCGGCCCGAAATCGTTTTTTCGGGAAGGGGGACCAAAATATGACGAATGAACTGCAAATCAGAAAAGCAGAATTGAAAGACATCTCTGAAGAGGCAAAAGAAAAGAGAAATCAGTTGAATGCCGAGGCAAGCAAGTTTGCTGCCGAAAGAAATGAATTAAACAACAAGACAAAAGAATTAATCACAGTCGCTCAGGACTTAAAAGTGAAGCGTGACGAAGTGAATGTCAACGTCAGCAAATACAAGACCTTGCGCGATGAAACAAACGCAAAAGCCAACGATCTTTTTGCAAAAGCGGACGAACTCAGAAAGGAAGGCGGTCTTGCCGGTCCGTCTATTAAAGAAATCCGCAAGCAGATCGATGAACTTGAATTCAAGCAGCAGACTTCCGTGATGAATCCGAAGAAAGAGAAGGAACTCGTCACAAAAATCAAAGAGCTTGAACTCGAATATTCCGAAAAGAAAAAGCAGTTGGAAGAAAACAGCGACTTGAAAGCTGTTTTGGACGAAGCGCAGGTCATCCGTGACGAAGCTTCTGAATACCACGCGCAATTGGCGGTTTATGCGTCTCAGGCACAGGAATTCCACGAGCAGATGATTGCAACATTTAAGGAAGCGGACAAGATTCGCGCAGAATCCGATGTTGCCCACAAGAATTTCATCCGCGCGCAGGAAGCTGCAGATGAGCAGCACAAAGTCTTCATCGAAGCCCAAAAAGAAATCCGTGACATCGACAAAGAGAACGGAAAGGCGAAGAAGAAAGACAAAGACGCAAAAGTCAAAGTCGACAAAGAAGAACAGGAAAAGGATGCACAGGACATCTTCGAAAAGTTCAAAGACGGCGGCAAATTGACGATGGAAGACCTCATGGCTCTCCAGCGCTCCAAATACTGATTTCAACACATTTGCATCCGCAAATCAGCAATGATCAGAATCAGTAATTGTGTCAGTTGATTACAATTTAAATATAAATTAAATACAAAAATATTGAATTCAGCCAAAGGAAGACTTGGATTTTTTCTGTTTTTCTTCCGGCGGCTTTAAAAAATCGGTCCCCTGAAAAGGAGGAGTTGGGGTTTTTCCTCTTCCTTCTTTTCATAATTCCCTTTTTTTAAGATTTCAATCTGCTTGTTTTTTATAACGAGCGAAAGCTGTTGATTTTCGATTTATTTTGATTAATTTCAATTCATTTTGATTGATTTCAATTCATTTTGATTGATTTTGTTTCTATTTTCATAATTCATAAAAACGCCGGTACTGTTTTGTTTTTGTTAAAATTGTTGGCTCCATTTTGTTTTTTGTTAAAATTGTTGGCTCCATTTTCTTTTTTGTTAAAAACCGTTCCTTAATTTTTCTTTGTGTTTTTAAAAATGAGGCGACTCGCGCGCGGCGGCTCGGCCGGAGCGGCAGCTCGGTCAGAGCAGCGGCTTGGTCAGAGCGGAAACGGGAACGGAAACCTGATTGGCAGCGGCAACAAAAACCTGATTGGCGGCGGAAACGGAAACCTGATTGGCGGCGGAAACGGAAACCTGATTGGCAGCGGGAACAGAAACCTGATTGGCGGCGGAAACGGAAACCTGATTGGCGGCGGAAACGGAAACCTGATTGGCGGCGGCACGTTCGCGAATGCGAACGGATTTCTCAAAAAAGAGCAGATGCAAGCGGTAACGCAAACCGTCTCGGCAGCAGCAACTCAAACCGCCCCGCAGTGGCAACGCAAACAGTTCCGGTAGCAGTAACTCAAACAGCTACGGCAGCGACAACGTAAACCGTTCCGGCAGCAGCAACAGAAACCGCCCCGCAGCGGCAACATTAAAAGACAGTCGCAGGCCGGCAGGCTCAGCCGGAACAAAAAACAATGAAAAAACGGTTTTGTTTTTTTTGTTTCGTATGGGAAGAATCCGCCAAGTCTCGTTTCCTCGCTTCGCTCGGAAACTCAACTTGCGGGGGCGGTTTTTGAAATATTATTCAATCAAAAATCGATTGAAACATCGTCTTTATCAAAATTATTCAAAAACGGAACGCCGTCTTTTTTCCAAATCTAAAACATTTATTTAGGATTTTATCGGGCGTTCGGGTTTAATGATTTCACGAAAAGGGATGTTTGTTTTTGATTCTAAACAAAATAATTGAAAATAAGAATTAAATTGAAAACTGAAACTGAAAATAAGAATTAAATTGAAAACTGAAAACTGAAAATAAGAATTATAATCGAAAATTGAAAACTGAAACTGAAAATAAGAATCAAAGATTGAAAATCTAAATGAAAAAAATAAAAATTTTGATTTGAAAATCAAAAATTTGAAACTGATTCTTTTGAAAACGGTTATATAATGTCCCGCAGTAGTCCTTTTATTCATTTGATCATTTGAATTTTATCAATCAATCTTAAAAATATTTTTCAATTTTTGTTAAAAACCGGCGGAGTAAATACATTGACGACTGAAAAAGATATGCTGATGTGGGATGAAACTCTTTTTCGCGAATCCGATATTTTTGAATTGGATTATCTGCCGGACTATTTCCCGCACCGCGATAATCAGCTCAATTCGATTCGCTACGCGCTCAAACCCGCCGTTCGCGGCGGTCGGCCTCTCAACTGTCTTCTTTACGGCCCGCCGGGGACGGGAAAGACAAGCGCCGCTTTGAAAATTTTTGACGAATTGAAAGAATATACCGACAAAGTCATCACGGTCAAAGTCAATTGCCAAATCGACTCCACGCGTTTTGCCGTTATTTCACGCATTTACAAAAGCGTTCTCAACATTGCGCCGCCGGCATCCGGTGTTTCTTTTAACCGCATTTTTGACAAACTCGCCAAAAAACTGATCGACACCGATAAGGTGCTCATTGTTGTTTTGGACGACATCAATTATCTTTTTTACGAAGGCCACGCCGACGAAGTGATGTATTCGCTTCTCCGCGCGCACGAACAGTATCCCGGATCCAAAATCGGTGTCATGGCAATCGTTAACGATCCCGAAGTGATCTACGGTCTTGACAAGCGCGTCGCATCCGTTTTTCTTCCCGAAGAAGTTGAATTTCCGCGTTACGAGTGGTCGGAAATCGATGACATTTTGGCCGACAGAATTCAGCGCGGCTTTTTCCCGGGCGTCGTTTCCGATTCTGTTCGCGAATCGATGACGGATTATGTCGCCGAAAACGGCGATCTTCGTGTCGGAATCGATTTGATGAAACGCTCCGGATTGAACGCGGAAAAACGTTCGTCGCGCAAAATCGATGTCGAAGACGTCAACAAAGCGTATGCGGCTTCCCGTTCTCTTTATCTTTCCAGAATGTTTTCGGTTTTGACCGATCACGAAAAATATTTGGCGATTCAGGCATCCGAAGCCGGCGAAATTTCGGCGGGCGATTTGTATGAAAAATTCCGCGACCATACCGGAATCGGTTACACGCGTTTCTATGAAATTGTCAATAAAATGATTTCCGCGGGTTATCTGACGGCTGATTTTTCGGGAAAAGGATCGAAAGGACGAACGCGAATGATTCGTTCGGGATTCAAAAAAGAAGAATTGGACGAGCTTTTGAAGTGATCTCAAGGTAATCTTTTAAAGTAATCTCTTGAAATTGTTTTTGAAATTGTTTTTGAAATATTTTTTGTAAATCAAGGCGCGTGAATTTTATGTTCGGTCGTTTTCAATATAATGACATTGTTTTTTCGGGAGAAGTTTTTGACGACATTGTTTATCCCGATCCGTCTTTTCTTCATCTTGAAGATGAGTATCCGCTGTCTTCGCTTTTGATTCTGCCGCCGACGCGGCCGACAAAAATCGTTTGCGTCGGCTTGAATTATGCCGACCACGCCAAAGAATTGAATATGGAGCTTCCAAAAAATCCGATTCTTTTTTTGAAACCGCCGTCTGCCGCGTTGGCTCACGAGGGTTTGATTAATTATCCTCAAATGAGTGATCAAGTCGATTACGAAGCGGAACTTGCAATCGTCATCGGCAAACAATGTAGAAATATTTCTGCCGCCGACGCGTTTGATTACATTCTCGGCTATACTTGTTTTAATGATGTCACCGCTCGCGATTTGCAGCGCGCCGACGGGCAATGGACGCGCGCCAAAAGTTTTGACACATTTGCGCCGTTCGGTCCGTTTATTGTGACGCCGGAAGAGCTTTCGCAGCAGAATTTATCGCCCGGAAATCTTTTTGTTCAGTGCCGCGTCATTCGAAATGAGAATGAAGAGGTTCGTCAAAGTTCGTCAACGAGCGAATTCATTTTTGGGATTCCGGAATTGATTTCATTCATTTCTTCGGTGATGACGCTCGAAATCGGAGATGTTATCGCGACAGGAACGCCGCCCGGGGTCGGCGAACTTTTGGTCGGCGATGTTGTTGAAGTGGAAATTGAAGGGATCGGAATTTTGAGAAATACAGTTGTTTCTGCTTGATTTTTCATTTTTTCTAAAATCGATGAGTCATTTTCGTTATTTTTTTTGAAAAGCGTAGTCGGTTGAAATTTATGTCGAAAAGCGGAGTGGTTCGCGCGCGGCAGCGACAGCTGCTGCCGGACGCAAACCTGTCGGCAGCGCGGCAACAGAAACCTGAAGGTAGCAGCGGCAACAGAAACCTGAAGGTAGCGGCGGTAACAGAAACCTGAAGGTAGCGGCAGCACGTTCGCGAATGCCAACAGATTACTAAAAAAAGAGCAGATGCAAGCGGAAATGCAAACCGCCACGCAAGCAGCAACCATAAAAGACAGTTGCAAGAAAACACTTTGCAGGAGCCAAACCGAAACAATAAAAAGAAACAGTTTTTGAATTTTTGTTTCGTATGGGAAGAATCCGCCAAGTCTCGTTTCTTCGCTACGCTCAGAAACCCAACTTGCGGGGTCGGTTTTCGAAATTAATCCAATCCAAAAATCAATTGAAACATCATCTTTCATTCAAATTTTCAAAAACGGAACGCCTTTTTTTCAATAAAATTATTTTAAGATTCAGGTTTTTTATCGGGCGTTCAGGTTCACCGATTTTGAAAATTGGATGTTTGGGTTTCATCCTAAAAATAAAATAAAAAACGAGGACATGTTTGAAAATATTATAAAAAATGGAGCAGCTCGCGCGAGGCGGCGCAAAATGAAAACGAAAATGAAAAATGAAACTGGAAGATAAACAAGTGAATGGAAGAGTATTTTAAACAGTGATACTATTAGAATTATCAAAAGGATGTTTTTCTATGTTATTCGATCAGGCCCGCAATGAATTGGAATTAATTGACCGGCACACGCAAGTGCTTAAAATTGTCATTGAAAACGGACCGGTCGGCATTTTGAAATTGTCGGAAATGACAGGAATGCAGGCGCACAAAGTCCGGTATTCGCTTCGCATTTTGGAACAAAACAATCTCATTAAAGCTTCTCCCCAGGGAGCAATCGCGGGCGACGGCGTGGAAGAATTTCTGACAACGGCAAACGAAAATTTCCGCGAACTCAAGGAATTATTAGACGTGATTGAACAGCACGGGAATGAAATCGTTCGCTGAGTCTGTTTTTCTCATATATTTCTCATATGAGCACTTTTAAATATCTGAAAATGAAATTCTGTTCTTTCATCCGTTTTATTATTTCTTTTGACTCATTTATTGAATTTATTAAATTTATTGAAAAATTACATCACTCTATTGTAAGGGAAAATTATGGCACTCGACCCCGAAGATTTACTGACGATTGAAAAATACACGCTGCAAAACGCTGTCAAATACGAAGCGATTCCGCAGGAGAAGGCTGTTCTCGGAAAAATTATGGGCATTCTTCCGCATCTTCGGACACGCGTTCCCGAAGTGACGGAAGCTATCAAGGAAATTTCAGGAAATTTAAGCAAAACAACGCCTGAAGAATGGCAGCAAAAATTAAGCGAAATCGCGCCCGAATTGCTTGAAGAAATTTCCGTCAAAAAAGAGCCGGAAAAAGGACTTAAAGCACTCCCGAACGCCGAAAAAGGAAAAGTCGTCATGCGCTTTGCTCCGAACCCGAACGGTCCGCCTACGATTGGAAGTTCCCGCGGCATGATCGTCAATTCCGAATACGTCAAAATGTATGACGGCAAATTTATTTTGCGTTTTGACGACACCGATCCCGATCAAAAACGCCCGATGCTTGAGGCTTACGATTGGTATGTCGATGATTTCAAGTGGCTCGGCGTTGTTCCCGACCAAATTGTCAAAGCATCCGACCGGTTCGATAAATATTACGAAATCGCCGAAGAATTGATCGAAAAAGATCACGCTTACGTTTGTTTCTGCGACGGCGAGACTTTCAAAAGCTTAAAAGATAAAAAGCAAGCCTGTCCGCACCGCGACACGCCGCCCGAAGACAATATGGCTTATTGGAAGAAAATGCTGGCCGGCGATTATGAAGAGCGCGAGGCTGTTCTTCGTATCAAAACAGATATTTCTCACAAAGACCCCGCACTTCGTGACTGGGGAGCTTTCAGAATTTTAAAGAAAGATCATCCGAGACCCGAAATCGGAAACAAATACATCGTTTGGCCGCTTTTGGATTTCGAAGGCGCTATCGAAGATCATCTGCTTGAAACAACGCACATCATCCGCGGCAAAGATTTGCAGGACAGCGGAAAACGCCAGAAATACATTTACGATTATCTCGGCTGGACGTACCCGATCACGCTTCACTGGGGACGCGTCAAAATCGAAGAATTCGGAAAACTCAGTACAAGCGGAATCCGCCGCGACATCGAAGCAGGCATTTACACCGGCTGGGACGACCCGCGTCTTCCGACCGTTCAAGCGATTCGCCGCCGCGGCATTCAGCCCGAAGCGCTCAAAAAATTCATGATTGAAATGGGTGTCGGTGAAACCGATGTCAGCGTCAGCATGAATAATTTGTACGCCGAAAACCGAAAAGTCGTTGATCCGATCGCGCACAGAATGTTTTTCGTTGCCGACCCCGTTGAAATCAAAATCGATGGCTACGACGGCGGAATCGCTGAAGCGCCGCTGTATCCGAATCAGCCGGAAATGCGCAAAATTGAAACCGGAAATGTTGTCGTTATCACATCAGAAGACGCTTCCAATTTAGCGGTCGGCTCCAAAACGCGCTTAAAAGACTTGGGCAATGTTGAAATTACGTCATTGTCGCCGCTTTCTGCAAAATACATCGATAATTCGATGGACACGGCCAAAGCGGAAAAGATGAAAATCATTCACTGGGCGCCTGTTGACGGTTTGAAAGTGACTGTTCTCGGTCCCGACGGCAACTTCGCCGGCATCGGCGAGCGTAATATCGCAGACGAGCTTGACAAAGTCGTTCAGTTCGAACGTTTCGGTTTCTGCCGCATCGATTCGGTTGACGGCGAAAATGTCGTCGCTTATTTCGCGCACAAATAATCAAATCAAAAAATCGAATCAAAAGAAAAAGCAAAAATGATATACGAGTTGAAATTAATTCAAGGTTGATTTCAATTCTTTAATTTATTTCAATTATTTATTATTCAAAATTCAATTTATTTCAATTATTTATTATTCAAAATTCAATTTATTTTAATAATTATTATTCAAATACTCAATTTATTTCAATACTTTCAAATTTCAATTATTCAATTAATTTCATAATTCATAATTTTAATTAATCTCAATTATTTTTTATTTATTCATGGAGTTTTAAAATGAAAATTTTAGTCAGTGATTCGCTCTCGGAAGAGGGTTTAAACATTTTGAAAGAAAGTGGTTTTGATGTTGTTGTTGATACCGGTTTGTCCGAAGATCAGCTTGTCGAGAAAATCAAAGGCGTTGACGCGCTTGTTATCCGCAGCGGAACGCAGGTGACCGCGCGCGTGATCGAAGCGGCGGACAAATTAAAAATCATCGGCCGCGCCGGTGTCGGTGTTGACAATGTTGACACGGACGCTGCAACCAAAAAAGGCATTATCGTGTCCAACACGCCCGACGGCAACACGCTTTCCGCTGCCGAGCACACTTGCGCGATGATGATGGCGGTTGCAAGAAACATTCCGCAGGCTTGCGCCTCTCTCAAATCCGAAAAGTGGGAACGCAACAAGTTTATGGGCGTCGAATTTAACAAAAAAGTGCTCGGTGTCATCGGTCTCGGCCGTATCGGCGCAGAAGTTGCCAAGCGTTTCCAATCTTTTAATATGACTGTTCTCGGGTACGACCCGTTCGTTTCCGAAGAGCGCGCCAAATCTATGGGCATCACGCTGACAACGGTTGAAGACATTTGCAGAAACGCGGATTTCATTACCGTTCACACACCGCTCACGAAGGAAACCAGAAACATCGTCAACGCCGATATGTTCAATGTCATGAAACCGACGGCGCGCATCGTTAACTGCGCCCGCGGCGGCATCATTAATGAAGATGATTTGGCTGATGCGATCGAATCCGGAAAAATCGCAGGCGCTGCGCTTGACGTGTTCGTTGAAGAACCGCCGTTCGGCTCAAGACTTCTGAAGTCCGACAAAATTATCGTGACGCCCCACCTCGGCGCGTCCACCGTCGAAGCTCAAGTGAATGTCGCAATCGACATCGCTCACGAAATCATCAATGTTTTAAACGGGGAAGGCGCAAGAAGCGCAGTCAACATTCCTGCTGTCCGCCCCGAAGTGATGGAAGTCATTTCTCCGTATGTGAAATTGGCGGAAGTTTCCGGCAAAATCGCGGCAACGCTGATCGGCGGCAGCTACAACAAAATCGAACTCGCTTACAACGGCGAAATTTCAACCAAAGATGTCAGAACGGTGACGCTTGCAGCGCTCAAAGGCGCGCTTGCAGTTGCGGTCGGCTCCGGCGTCAACTATGTGAACGCGCCCGGTCTCGCTAAGTCGCGCGGCGTTGAAGTGAGCGAAAAGAAGTCCGAGACATCCGATGAATACGCGTCCGTCTTTACGATCACGGTTTCAGGCGGCGGCAAATCCGTCAGCGTTTACGGAACCGCTGTCGGCAACGATATTAAAATCATTCAGATCGACAAAAACCGCGTCGATGTTTACCCGTCCGCGCACATGATTTTTGCCGACCATGTCAACCAGCCCAATGTGATCGGTCCGTGCTGCCAGATTCTCGGTGAAAACGGCATCAACATTTCCGGCATGCAGGTCGGACACGTCAGTGTCGGCGAACCCACAATTATGGTCATCAGTGTTGACAGCGACGTTCCCGAAGACGTGCTGAAAAAATTGACAACGGTTGACGGTGTTTTGAGCGCAAAAATTGTGGCGATTTAATTTTGCCGCAATTTTTTACAGTAATTTTTTACAGTAATTTTATCTGTTGTATCAATTTCGTGTGAATCTGTTTTTCGCATGAATTATTCACTTTTTTAAGATTATTCTCTTTTTTTCAAAAATGATTTTTAAATTTACATTTCTATAAATAGAGCAGACACTTTTAAGAAGTTAAGATATTCGATTTTTAAATCAAACAAATATGAGGTGTCAAATTATGAGCGAATACATCAAAAATATAGAACACAGCACAGTTTTGCCGCTGGCGGAACAAGTCACGTATCAGGAAGGTCAAATTGTCAGCAAAACGTTGGCTCAAAACAGCCGCCTCTCTTTAACTTTATTTGCTTTTGATAAAGGCGAAGAAATCAGTTCTCATGATTCGCGCGGAGACGCCATGGTGTTTGCGCTTGACGGCGTCGGAAAAATTACGATTGCCGATAAGGATTATATTCTTCATAAGGGCGATGCGATTGTCATGCCTGCACAAATTCCGCACGCGGTTTACGCCGAAGAGCGATTTAAAATGATGCTGACGGTTTCGTTTCCCGAGATTTTAAAATTATGATTTAAGAATGAATTTTATTTTTTTGAATTCTATCTTTCTTCAAAATTTTAAATTGTTTTATATGGATGAATTGATTCTGATATTTTACGTTTAACAAATTTGATAAATTTGACAATATCAAGTAATTTTACAAAAAATATCCGGTGATTCATTATGTCTTCGGAGTTCTCAAAAAATAATACAGCTTTTTCTTTTATTTCCGATTTGTCTGATACGGATATTCGGTTAATTGCCGAAATCGGGAACCCTATTCTCAAAGAATTGACATTTTGTCAATTGAACGAATTTGATTCGGAATCATTTTTGGTTTTGAACAGTCCTCTTGAATTGGAACTTGATTTTGAGAATGATCTTTATATTCTTGAAAACGAGCTTTTTAATTTGTTTTCATTCGGGAAAGATCTGAAAGAATCGGTTTAGTCACTCGAAACTCAATTTGAATTGCTTTGGAAAGTTTATGTTTTAGAAGATGAATCTAAATTGGCTGACAGCGGTAAAGAGTTGAGAAATCGTTTGAAAGAATATATGTCTGAAAAATGAACAATCGAAACTGTAATTACAGGCGTTTTTATTTTTTCAAACATCATATCGAAAAATTTAAATGTAATCTTATTCTTTAATTGTCATATCGAATGTTTTAGATGTGAGCTGTATGGAAAATGAATATTTGGAAAATGCTCAAGTTTTCAAAGCGTTCTGCGATGAAACACGGCTGAAAGTTTTATCGCTTCTGCAAAGCGGCGAAAAATGTGCTTGTGTTCTTTTGGAGAAAGTAAGTGTTGAACAATCAACGCTGTCGTATCATATGAAAATTCTCATTGAAAGCGAGGTTGTTACCTCACGAAAAGAAGGGAAATGGACTTATTATTCCATTTGTCCGACAGGAAGTTTGAATGCCTCAAATTTATTAAAAAAATTGACTGTGGTAACGATTGATGAAGCCGATAAAAGCAATGAAGAGTGTTGTAACCGGGAGAACCAACTTTAATTTAATTTTTTTTAAATCATTTTAATTCAATTCAATAAAAATTCAATAATTTAGATAAAATACAAGGTGAAATTTATAATGGACAAAATAATTGAGCAAGTTAAGGAATATTACGGAAAAGAATTGCAAAGCAAAAACGATCTTAAAACAACTGCTTGCTGTTGCAGTGAAAAACCTCCGGAAGAAATCAGAACGATTTTACCTTTGATTGCTGATGAAATACACGAACGATTCTACGGATGCGGATCCCCTCTGCCGCCTTTACTTGAGGGTAAGATTGTTCTTGATTTGGGCTGCGGAACCGGACGAGATGTGTATATTGCATCTAAGTTAGTCGGGCAGTCCGGTCACGCAATTGGCGTTGATATGACAGCGGAACAAATCGAAACTGCTGTTAAATATCAAGAGGAGCAATGCAACCGCTTCGGCTTCCAAACTTCAAATGCCACATTCAAACAGGGATATATTGAGGATTTGAAATCCCTCGGTATCGCGGACAACAGCGTAGATGTTGTTATTTCCAATTGCGTTATCAATCTGTCTCCTGCCAAAGAGCAAGTCTTTAAAGAAATATACCGCGTCTTAAAACCCGGCGGTGAATTATTCTTTTCAGATATTTTTGCAGATCGGCGAATTCCGGAAGAATTGACAACCGATCCTGTTTTGCGAGGGGAATGTTTGAGCGGCGCTTTATATACGGAAGATTTCCGCAGACTTATGGAAAAAACAGGATGGTCGGATTTTCGTTATACAAACGTACGCAGCATTGAGTTAACAAATGAGGCTGTTTTGAAAAAACTCGGTTTTGCATCGTTTTCATCGCGAACAGTGAGAGCTTTCAAACTCAATGACTTGGAAGATATTTGTGAAGATTATGGGCAAGTCGCTTGGTATGACGGCAGCATTGCAGATCATCCGCATTTCTTCGATCTTGATGATCATCATCGCTTCTTCACAAATAAGCCGATGCTTGTGTGTGGAAATACAGCTTCGATGCTTTCTGACACGCGTTACAGCAAAGCTTTCAAAGTAGTCGGTGATCGTTCTGTACATTTCGGAAAATTTGACGGCTGTACACCTGACAGCAGCGAAGCGAAAATAAAACCAGGGTCATGTTGTTGATAATTGTTCTAAAGAAACATTTTTATGAAATATTGTAAAAGTGATGAGATTGTGTCACCACCGGTGACACAAATTTCATGAACAATTCATTTAACGATTTTATCAAAAATAAATCATATTTCTTTTTTGAAACATGAATCAAGGGCTACTCTTACATTAAAACGCCATGTCCCGATTTAAGAAACCTTTATATGTCATTACTCCTTTCTAAGCGTTCACCTATAGGAAAATAGCGTATATCTGATTTTGTAAGATATCTTTTTTGATATTCATTTCAGGGTACTTTATTTTCGAACGCAACCTGCTTTTTATTTTTCAAGCAAACTGCGTGAGTAGGATTTTTTCAAAAAATCTTGCGGAGGAAAATAATGGGTAAAAGAACACTTGTAAAGCTCTCTCGAAAGACAAATCCGAGAATGATTAACCTTATTTTGACGCTGAAAAGCGCCAATACAGAAAATGATGCACCGATCTGGTCAGCAATTGCCAAGAAATTGGAAAACCCGTCCAGAAACTATGCCGATGTCAACTTGAGTCAAATCAACAGACACGCCAAGGAAAACGATGTCCTTTTGGTTCCGGGAAAAGTCCTCGGCGCCGGTGACATTACGTTCCCCGTGACCGTTGCAGCATTGAACTTCAGCGTTGGTGCATTTGACAAAATCACCGCAGCAGGCGGCACATGTGTCCGTATCGAAGACATCATCGAAGAGAACCCGACCGGTTCCGGCATCAGAATTTTCCAGTGAGGTGCAAAGACATGACAGTTATTGACGCAAACGGATTAATTATGGGACGTCTGGCAAGCATTGTCGCCAAGCGCCTCCTTGCCGGTGAAAAAATTGATATTATCAACGCCGAAAACGCGGTTGTTTCCGGAAACAAATATGCAATTTTTGCAGACTACCGCCACTCTGTCGAGAGAGGAAGACCCGAATACGGTCCCTACTTCCCGAAGAGACCGGAAAGAATCTTGAAAAGAACAGTTCGCGGCATGCTCCCGTACAAGAGATTGAGCGGCCGCAAAGCCATGGCAAACCTCAAGGTCTACGTCGGTGTGCCGGCAGAACTGAAAAGCGCAAAGGCCGAAACAATCGACGCCGCAAGTATGACCCGCCTCGGCACAGCAAAATATGTGAAGCTCGGCGAAATCGGCAAGAACCTCGGCGCTAAGGTGGAGTGATTGAAATGGCAGAAAAAATTGTAAACACTTCAGGCAAACACAAAACAGCCGTTGCAAGAGCAACCGTGAAAAGCGGAACCGGCATTGTCAGAATTAACAAAATCCCGCTTCCGGTTTACGGAAACTGGCTCGTGAACCAAAAAGTTTCCGAACCTGTGAACATCGCAGGTGATGCGGTTATTTCAAAGCTTGACATCATCGTCACCGTTGAAGGCGGCGGATTTGTCGGCCAGGCAAACGCAGCACGCACGGCAATCGCAAAAGGCATCGTTGAATTCACCAACGACACAGCTGTCCGCGATGCATTTGCAGAATTTGACAGAAGCTTGCTTGTCAGCGACTCCAGACAGAAAGAACCGAAATACTTCGGCGGTCCGGGTGCCAGAGCAAGATACCAGAAATCATACAGATAAAGTGATAAAAAATGATACCGGTCCGTTGTTTTTCATGCGGGAAAGTCATTGCTTCCGGATATGAAGAATTTAAAGCACGCGTTGAAGCAGGCGAAGATAAAGGCGAGATCTTAAATGATCTCGGCTATTCAAGATACTGCTGCAGAAGAATGCTTTTGAGTCATATCGAAATGGTTGACGTGATTGCTCCGTACCAGTAAGAAAAGAATCAATTGCAATTGATGAAACGACAGAGGCAGATTCTTCTCCTCTGTTTTCGTTTTCAATTGAAATCATATTGAAACCAATTGAAAAATCAGTTGAAATCAATGATGTCCATTGAAAAAATCAATTGAAAATTTAAATCAAACACGTTGAAAACAGCGACGGATGAAGTTCCCGGGTGAAATGGGTATGAAACTCCAAGTACAAGAATATACACGGTTCGAAAGAGCCAGAATTGTCGGTGCCCGCGCCCTTCAAATTTCAATGGGTGCCCCCGTCTTAATTCAGGATTATGAAAAATCGGGCGTTGATCCGCTCTACATCGCTCTTGAAGAGTTTGAAAGAGGCGTCGTTCCGATTACCGTCAAAAGATAAATTGGCGGATTTCAGTCACGAATTCGGGTCGGAAAGATTCGAAGAAATCGTGAATTTACAATCATTACTCATCGAATTAAGGAAAAATAAGCATTAAATTAAGCTTAAAATAAATCTTAAAAAATTAAGGAAATCAATTTTTATTCAATTTTAAGGTGAAATTAAATGGAAAACCAAGAACAAATTCAAGAACAACCCGCAGTTGAAGAAACAGAAACTGCAGCAAACACAAACGAAAACGAACAGAATTACCTCGTCTCAATCGACGAATATTTGGCTGCCGGTGTCCACATCGGTACACAGCAGAAAACAAAAGACATGATGCGCTTCGTTTACCGCGTCAGAACAGACGGTCTTTATGTCCTTGACATTCAGTCCACAGATGAAAGAATTATCGCAGCATCAGGCTTGCTTGCCAAATACGACATTTCCCGCGTTTTGGTCGTCTCTTCCAGACAGTACGGCCAGTTCCCTGCAAAAATGTTCGCAAAAGCAACAGGCTGCCGCTCCGCACTCGGTCGTTTTATTCCGGGCATGCTCACAAACCCGCAGATGGACAGCTATTTCGAACCCGAAATCGTTATTGTCACTGACCCTGCCGGCGATGCTCAGGTCATTAAAGAGGCATTTGATGTCGGTATTCCCGTTATCGCGCTTGCCGACTCCAACAACTTGACCAAGAATGTTGACCTTGTCATCCCGACAAACAACAAAGGAAGAAAGGCGCTTTCACTCGTTTACTGGCTTTTGGCAAGAGAACTCTGCAAGTCCAACGGCACACCTTTCAACTACGAACTCACGGATTTCGAAGTTCCGTTGTAAGTTGAGTGAAGTTGAATCCAACTTTTCCTTTTTTAATTTTAAATTAATTCTTTCAGAACAAGATTTTTCTTGTTCTCTTTTATTCATTTTTGATTTTTCAAGTATTCGAAGAAGTTGTTGTTGTTGTTTTTTTTGAATTTTTGTAAATTCGTGGTGCGTTTTTAATTTTTTGAAAAATTGCGGTACATTTTTTAATTATTTTTGAAAATTTGCGCGGTTCGCGCGTGACGGCGGCGTGCTGCTGCCGGAAACGCAAACCCGAAGATAGCAACGGCAACAGAAACCTCCCTCCTGCTGCAAACAAACGCCTCCCCCCGCTGCCTGATGAAATTTTGTGAGGCGAAGCGAACAAAATTTAATGCCAACGGATTTCGATAAATATAAGCAGACGCAAGCGGCAACACAAGCCTGACTCGCAGTGGCAACATTAAAAGACAGTTGCAGACGAGCAGGCCCAGCCGGGTCAGCTCGCATCTGAAAAGCAGAAGGTTTTTCTTTTCATTCATTTTTAAATTCAACGGAAACATCGTTTTTATCTAAATTTTCAAAAACGGAACGCCTTCTTTTCTCCAAATCTAAAACAGTTATTTAGGGTTTTATCGGGCGTTCAGGTTCAACAGTTTTTGAAAATTGGATGTTTGGGTTTCAACGTGAAAAAATAAAAACAAGGAGCAAGTTTGAAAATTTATTGAAAACCGGAGCGATTCGCGCAGGCAGCGGCGCAGTCATTGCAAAGACGACAACCGCAAATACAGTTCATCATTTTCCCCAAACGGCAAGCGACACCTTATAAACAATGAATTCATTTATATTTGCCATGGAATCCCAAAACGTACAAAAAGTTGTTATCGGGGCTTTATCATTAGCGGCATTCGCTGTCATATGGGAATTGCTGGCCGTTTATATCGGCAATTCATTTTATCTGCCTCGCTTTTCAAGTGTTTTTTCGGCATTTTTCAGTGTCATCCAATCTTCAATTTTCTTTAACGACGTTGCAATCAGTTTGTACCACTTCCTTATCGGTTTCGTTTTCGCGCTCATCGTCGGCATTCCGATCGGCATGATGATGGGCTGGTTCCCGGTTTTGGATAAAGCGCTGAATCCGATCGTTGAAATTTTCAGACCGATTCCGCCTTTGGCATGGATTCCGTTTGCAATTATCTGGCTCAAATTAACACACCAGGCCGCCGGTTTCATTATTTTTATGGGAATGGTTTTTCCGATTATTATCAGCACATATTCCGGTTTCAAAAATGTCCCGAAAATTTACGTTGAAGCGGCAAAAGTTCTCGGCAGCGTTTCCAGTGTGAAACTGATCAAAAATGTTGCCATTCCCGCGGCTTCTCCGATGATTTTATCAGGCATTAAAACGGCAACGGGTGTCGGTTGGATGTGTTTGGCGGCTTCCGAAATGTTCGGCGTCAGCGATTCCGGCATTGGTTACAAAATCTGGTTCTACTACGGTATTCAGGCGATGGATTATGTTGTCGTTTATATGCTGATTTTAGGATTTGTCGGATTGCTTTTGGATTTCCTGTTCCGGGTCCTCATCCAGAATCGGGTCTTAAAATGGCAGAAAGGAACGGTGATCTGAAATGGGCAACTTAGTGATTGAGAATTTATCCAAAAAATTCAAAAAAGACAATACTGAAGTTTTGGCGCTGGATGATATTGATTTGACGGTCAACAGCGGTGAATTTGTGACCATTTTGGGTCCTTCCGGCTGCGGCAAAACAACGCTTCTGCGCATCATTGCAGGTCTTGAGACTTATTCCGGCGGAACGGCAACGTTAGACGGTGAAGCGATCAAAGGGCCCGGTCCCAAGCGCGGTATGGTTTTTCAGGAATATTCTCTTTTCCCGTGGAAAACGGTTCTCGGAAACGTGATGTTCGGTCCGCAGATGCAGGGCTTTTCCAAAAGCGAAGCGGAATCCAAAGCGATGACTTATTTGAATTTGGTCGGCTTGTCGGAATTCAAAAACAGTTATCCGTATGAGCTCTCAGGCGGCATGAAACAGCGTGTCGCAATTGCGCGCGCGCTTGCAAATGAGCCTGAAATCATTTTGATGGACGAGCCTTTCGGCGCGCTTGATGCTCAAACGCGAAACAATCTTCAAAATGAACTTCTCCGCATTTGGGAAGAAGAGAAGAGAACGATCATTTTCGTGACGCACAGCGTCGATGAAGCGGTTTTCCTCTCCGACAGAATCGTTATTTTATCCAAGCGTCCCGGAACGATTAAAAAGATTATCGACGTGTCCATTCCGCGCCCGAGAGACAGAACGCGCCCGGAAGAAAACGCGATCCGCAATGAGGTTCTCAGACTTTTGGATTCAAACGAAAATAGCGAAATCGATTGAAAGCGCTTCTTTTAATCATTTCTTTTTTGTTTTTTCACTTTATTTTAGTGTTGTTTTCTTTTTTTGTTTTTTGTTTCCTGTTTTTCGTTTTTTGTTTCTTGTTTTTCTTTTTCATTTATTTTCATGAAAAATGAAGGGCGATTTTTAATTTTTTTTGGAAAAGCGGAGCGGCTCGCGCGCGGACGGCGCGGCTGCCGGGCAGCAGCCGAGCAGGCGGGGCGGCAGAAATGCAAACCTGATCGGCAGCGGAAACAGAAACCTGACTCCACGCGGAAACAGAAACCTGACTCCAAGCGGAAACAGAAATCTGACTCCAAGCGGAAACAGAAACCTGACTCCAAGCGGAAGCAGAAACCTGACTCCACGCGGAAACAGAAACCTGTTGGCAGCAGCGGAAACAGAAACCCGAAGGTAGCAGCGGCACGTTCGCGAATGCGAACGGATTACTAAAAAAGAACAGATGCACGCAGAAAGACAGGTTCGCTGCTTCGCACCGTCCGGAAAGCACAAACCTGATTGGAAACGCAAACCTGATTAGAAGCAGCAATTAAAAGACAGTTGCAGATGAGCAGGCTCAGCCGGAAGCTGGCAGCAAAAGACAGTCGCAAGACAACACCTCGCCGGAGCCGAACACAGCTGAAAAATCTGATCGTTTTTAATTTTTTGTTTCGTATGGGAACAATCCGCCAAGTCTCGTTTCTTCGCTGCGCTCAGAAACTCAACTTGCGGGGGCGGTATTTCGTCTTTTAAATTATGTTTATTTCAATTGAAACATCGCCTTTCATCAATCTAATCAAAAATGGAACGCCTTCTTTTATTCAAAATCTAAAACATTTATTTAGGATTTTATCGGGCGTTCAGGTTTTTCCGGAAAATAAAAACGGATGTTTCTTTTTAACCCAAAAAAGCAAATCAGCTGTTGAATTTTAAAACGAATCTAATCGAAAAAAGAAAAACCAAAAATTAATTGAAAATAAGTTGAAAATTAATTGAAAATAAGTTGAAAATAAATTGAAAATTGAAAAGAAAGAAAATGAACAGCTCATTTTCTTACAAGTTTGTGAGCGGCCAGGTGCCGTAGAAATAAGAAATAAGCAGGACAAGAAGACCGATAAGAATCCCTGCGATTAAAACATAAATCGGCTTAAACGTAATTGCTTTTTTGTCCGCGTCAAAATATCTCATCAATCCCGCGGAGGACTGGAGACCGTTTCCTTTTTGTTTCACCATGAATTCATCTTTCCTTAATCTTTTTAAATACGTCTCAAAGAATGTAATTGATAGAGCGTTTTTTCTTATATAAACATTTATCTTTTTTTAATCTTTTTCATCGAATTTGAGCTGTCAAACACTATTTTCCATTTTATTTTGTTTTTTGGTTTGCTTTTGTTTTTTGGTTTGCTTTTGTTTTGGTTTGCTTTTGTTTTGGTTTACTTTTGTTTTGGCTTGCTTTTGTTTTGGCTTGCTTTTGTTTTAGTTTATTTTTTATTTATTTTATTTTGTTTTTCATCTCAGCCGAGAATGATTTCATCAATTAAAATCGGCGGATAAAAAACGCCGTCTTCAGTAATGATTGCCGACACGTTTTCCATCGGCGTTTTGTCAAACGCTAAATTCAGAATCGGGACGCCTGTCGGGACATTTAAATCTTTGCAGGAGCCGATGTAACGGAGTTCGTCTTCAGAGCGCCTTTCGATTTGAACATTCTCTTCCCAGCTTTCGGGATCAAGCGTTGACACGGGCGCCGCGACATAAAACGGAATGTCATGTTCTTTTGCCAAAACAGAATGCGTGTACGTTCCGATTTTATTGTAAACAAATTCCTGCGTAATTCTGTCGGCGCCGACAATCACTTTGTTAATGACGCCTTCACTCATCAAAAATCCGGCTGTCGAATCCGTGATCACTTGAACCGGAATTTTGTCCTGCTGAAGCTCCCACGCCGTAATTCGGCTGCCCTGATTGAGCGGGCGCGTCTCGCACGCAAGAACCGTGATCTTCTTTCCGTCGGCAACAGCCGAGCGGATGACGCCAAGAGCCGTTCCCCAGTCAACACAAGCCATTTTGCCGGCGTTGCAGTGCGTCAGAACAACGTCGCCGTCGCGAAGCAGTTTTGCGCCGTTTTTGCCGATTTTCTTATTGGTTGCGACATCTTCGTCAGCCATGTTTTTGGCAACTTCCAATGAAATATTTTGAATCAAACGCGGGTCCATGCCTTCTTCTTCGGCGATTTGAAGAACGCGGTCAACGCCCCACGACAAATTGATTGCGGTCGGTCGCGTTTTTTTGATTGCTTCGCCGGCTGCTTTCATATCTTTGAGCATACCTTCGACAGTGTTTGCGCTGCTCAGCTGCGCCGAGAGGGCAACGCCGAAAGCGCCGCAGACACCGAGTGCCGGCGCGCCTCTGATTCTTAAGCTTTGAATCGCTTCACAAAGTTCGGCAATATTTTTGCACTTGATAATCTTTAATTCGCCCGGTAAAAGCGTTTGGTCGATCATTTTGACGGATGAATCAGAGTCATCCCACTCAATCGTTCTCATAGTTCTGCCTGAATTTTTTAATGAATAAATAAAATGAATTTGAAATGAATATAAAATCGTTGAAATGAATGTTGTTGAAATGAATATTTTTGAAATGAATACAATTGAAATAAATATAATTTGAGTGAATGCAATTGAATTGAATACAATTGAAATAAACGAAATTAAATTGAATAAAACTGAAATAAATTAAAGTGTGATGGAATAAAAAGGCTGAGCCGATTTATCTCAAACCTTCAGCCGTTATTGTAAAGTAAGCGGTTTCACCTTCGGGTTTTGCCCGATGTTTTATGATTTTTGCGCTTCTTTCGCCTGATCCGACGCGATCCAATTTTAAGATTGTTTTTGAAATGTGTTCGATACCGCGGCCGCCAAGCGGGAGCACGTTTCCGCTGTTTTCGATGTCGCTGAAAATTTGATTTGTAATCAAGACGGCGATGCCTGTTTTTCGTGCGATTCCCTGTAAAAATCCGATTTGATTGGAAAGCTCGCGCCTGCCTTGGATTCCCGCGTTTTCATCTTCCAGTTCGTAGCGATAAAATGAAGTTGCAGAATCCACAACGATCAAGCCGATATTTTCGCTTGAAATCTTTTCAGCTTCGCAAATCGCCGTATATTGTTCATCAAAACTCATCGGCTCATAAATCAAAATATTCTGCGCGACCTCTTTTGATTTTTCGCCGGCGATCTGAGTGAATCGATCAAAAGAAAGCCCTTCGGTATCGATGTAAATGACTTTTTTTCCCGTTTTTGAACATTCAATTGCCGCTTGAAGGCATAAATTCGTTTTTCCTGAGCCGGGCTCTCCGTAAACCTGCGTTACGATGCCGCATTCAATGCCGCCGCCAATCAAATCATCAATCGGTTTGCAGCCTGTGGTCAGATAATTTCCGATATTTGCACCTCTTTCTCATTCGATAAATGTGTTTGAATGTTTGAAAATTTTTGAATGTTTGAATGTTTGATGTTTAAAATATATTTGAATTTCAAAGTGTGTTTGTGATACAGTGTTCATGAATATAGTTTTTGATATGATGTTTATGATGAAATGGATTTGTGGTATAAAACTTTTAAAGTTTTGTTCGTCCAATCTGTTTTATTTTGAATTTATTATGTTCGATAAAATATATATTCATTCAAATCCATGTAACTATTATGGCAAATCCAATAATTGCAGCGGTTTTATCGCTCATTATCCCCGGTCTCGGACAGGTTTATGCAGGTCAGTTCAAAAGAGGCGCTGTCATTTTCATCGCCGTCGTTGCAGTTGCTGTAATTTACTATTACATCAGGACAATTACAACTTCCCAACCGGTCTTGCTGTTGATGGCAGTCGTCGGCTTGGCAATGATTATCGCTTATGTTTACGATGCATACAGAATCGCAAAAGGAACATAACGCGGCAAAACTCCGTGACAAAAGAACAGTCTGTTGAATTCCATATTAATTTTTTCTTTTTCTTTTTTTGTTTCGTTTGCTTCATTGACGTTTCTTTTTGCTTTCAAAACATTGAGGAAATAAGACGGCAAGAATCAAATAGTAACAAATTGTTTGTTGCGCCATGGCAAACTCATTACTCGCGGCAATTTTTTCGTTTTTCATTCCGGGACTCGGTCAATTCTACTGCGGCAGTTTTTTAAAAGGTCTTTTGGTTTTTATCGGGTCCTTTGTTGTTGGTTTCATTGCAATTATTGTTCCGGTTATCGGATGGCTTATCGCTCTTCTCTATTGGATTTGGAATATTTGCGATGCTTATTCTTCTGCAAAATAAATCTTTTTGATTTGAAAATCATTTGAAATGAAATTTAAATAAAATTTTAAAATCAAATTCAAAAAGAATTTAAATTGAATTCAAAAATCAAAAAAAACCAACTCAAACATACAAAATCAAAAAAATCAAATCAAAAATAAATTTAAATCATAATTTTATTTTTATCGAAATATGTTCGGTCGAAACTTCTCGACTCATCATTTTCTTCCGTTTTTCATTTTTCGTCATCGGTGCCGTTTGTTCGAAAACTATTTAAATTATAATGATTAATTATTAATTATGGCAAACGATGTCATCTCTGTTGCTTTGTCCGCCGTTATACCCGGACTTGGGCAACTTTACTCGGGACATTTTTTGCGCGGTCTGCTTATATTTGCTGTTATCAGCATTTTGGTAGCTTTCGGTTGGATTTTGTATATTCCTTATATAACGCCGCTCTTCTTTAGTGTGTCGGCGTTTTTGATTTGGTTGTGGAATATTTACGATGCTTATCAATTGAATGTCGAAGACGGTTTGAGAAACAGAATGCGTGCGAGATATGTTTTCAATAAGGTGAATTAAATTCACCCGTCGAATAATTGCTTTTAAGCGGTTACAATGAGTGTAACTGCTTTACTTTTTTGTTTTCCGGTCGGCGCGAAGCGGCGAACGGACTTGAAACGCAGTTTCAATTTTTTTTTCGTTAATTTGCATTATTTTGTTTTTTTGAATTTTTCGTTTTATCTTGAATTTTTTGTTTTATCTTGATTTTTTTGTTTTTGTTGAATTCTGTTGTTTTATTTTTGCCGTTATTTTATTTTTATTTTTCATTTCTTCCCGTTCAGCTGCCCGCCGACATATTTGTCTAAAAGATCGATGAATTCCGTTGCTCTTTCCGGCGGCACCGTTCCGCCTGCCGCAATGTCGTGCCCGCCGCCTGCACCGCCGACCATTTCCGTGACATCGTTCATCGCTTTTGACAAATTCAATCCGCGCCGAATCAAATCCTGCGTGCCGCGTGATGAAATCTTTATGCCGTCTTCCGAATCGGCCATTCCGATAATCGGTTTTTTGCGGTCAACACCGTCTAAAGAAGTCGCCATTCCTGCAATGATTCCGACAATCGTTTCCTTAATTTCTTCGCCGGAATAGAAATATTGAATATATTCAAGCTGAGTCACGCCGTTTTCTTTCACAAAATTAAGCCCGTTGACTAAATTTTTCCGATGTTCCGAAAGCAATGTTCTGGCTTCAGCGAGCGCTTCTTCACGATCGCCCATACAAACGCGAACCCCGATGTCCGCTTTGTCATAGCGGCCGGTCGCGTTCAAAAGCGTTGAAAATTCCGAAGCATCTCTCATCTCTGATCCTTCCTTTTCCGTCAGCAAGGTGTAGCATTCGCGAATCAATTCTTCAACGCGGTGTGTCGGAAAACCGCGGTCCTGACAGAATTTCATGAGCGCGGAAATCACTTTGACGCGTTCTTCCTGAGACAATTCGATCCATAATTTCGCGCCTTCACGCTGGTCGTAGCCGACGCCCGCGTTTTGAAGGAATCGGATACAAGATTCTTCTTCTCCCGTTAATCCCGGCAGATACGGCTCCGATGAATATTGAAGCATTTTGTAAATCGGGCGCGTCTGTTTTCCGAAAAGAGAAAGGTCGGGCGCGTTTCTTAAAACGCCGGCTTCAACGCCTTGTTCCAATATTTCTTTGTTCAGGCCGACCAATTTCCCGTATTTGCGGTTCTGCATGTCGCCGATTGCGCCGACAATTGCCAAACCTGCCAAATCTTTGTTGTCGCCAAGCGCGTTTGCCAAAATATAAGAAACGCCTGATCCGCTGATTTCAAAGCCGCCGTTTGCGCCGAACAAATGCGGATTCATGTGATACGGAAAAACAGACGAATCCGTCGCGATGTTTTCAGGGCGCCCGTTCGGTTGGTGATGGTCGGCAATGATTGCATCCATATTGTTGTCAACCATGAAATCGACCATTGCGCTTCCGAGGTCGGTAAAAATAAGAAGTTCATGATTTTCTTCAAGCAGGCGCGCCATGATTTTTTCATCCAGCTTTTTGACATATTCGGCGGTGTAACGGATGCCGGCGCGTTCAAAGGCAAGACTCATGACCGCCGCGGATGTAATGCCGTCGGCATCAATGTGAGAAACAAGATGAACAGTATTTGCCGTTTTCAGACGGTTTGCGCACAATTCCGCCCGTTCGCTTAATTTGTTAAAAGTCTCGGTTGCCATTTTTTTTCGCTCATTTTAAGAATTGTAAAATAAATTGTAAAATAAATTGTAAAATAAATTGTAAAATAAATTGTAAAATAAATTGTAAAAATTGTAAATACAAATTATAAAAACTAAATATTTCTCAATATATCCCTTTGACATGCTTTTCTGATTTAAAAAGATAGTTAATTTTTCAAATCAAATAAAAAAAGCAAAATTCAGCATTGTTGCTGTAATCGTTTTTTAAAATTAAAATATTTTGTAAAAAGGAGGATGTCTTGAATAATTCAGGAATTTATTTTAAATCAGAAATTGATTCAAGACTTATGATTTGATTATTTATGATTTGATTGTTTATGATTTGATTGTTTATGATTTGATTGTTTATGATTTGATTATTTATGATTCGATTGTTTATGATTTGGTTTACGATTTGACGGGAATTCCTCTTTTCCTGAATTCTTCTTTTACGTCGCCGACAGTGTATTTATCAAAGTGGAAAATGCTTGCTGCAAGAACGCCATCGGCATCGCCTTCAATGACGCCTTCAACCATGTGTTCGACTGTTCCGACGCCGCCTGACGCAATGACCGGAATTGAAACGGCTTCGGCAACGGCGCGCGTGATCGGCAAATCATATCCGTCGCAGGTGCCGTCACGGTCTTTGCCGGTCAGCAGGATTTCGCCTGCGCCGAGCGCTTCGACTTGCTTGGCCCATTCGACTGTGTCCATTCCCGTGCCTTCGTTGCCGCCCATGATCATGACTTCATACCAGAATTTTTGTCCGTTTTCTTCAAAAACATTGACATCATCAATGATGTCGGGATTTCTTTTACAGTCGATGGCAACAACGATTCTGTTGGATCCGAATTCTTCAACGGCTTTTGAAATAAATTCAGGATTTTTAACGCCGGCGGTGTTGATTGAAACTTTTGCCGCGCCCGCGTTCAAATTCTTTTGAGCGTTTTCCAACGTTGAAATGCCGCCGCCGATCGTAAACGGAATGGATACGGATTCTGCGGCTCTTTTAATCACGTCAAGAATTGTTTCTCTTCCTTGAACGGATGCCGTAATATCCAAAAAGATGATTTCATCAGCGCCTTGCGCTTCGTATTTTTTTGCGAATTCAACCGGATCTCCGGCGTCTTTAAGTTCTTCAAATTCAATGCCTTTGACAACTCTGCCGCCGTTCTCGTCCAGAAGAAGGTCGAGACAGGGGATAACTCTCTTTTCTTTTACCATAATTTTAACTGATTTGAAGTAGAATATAAATCTTTTTAGTGAAAAATATCACTCTCAATCGTGATATTACTGTCAAACATAAAAATCTGTATTCTTGATTACGTTTTTAAAAAATATCGGTATGTCATTTGAATTCATATCAAAAATGAATAATTCTGACAAATTATTATGAATGGTGCTCATAATTTCTTGATTCGATAAAATGCGATTTGTTTTTGTTTTTGTTTTTGTTTTTTGGAAAACGGTGCGGCTCGCGCGCGGAAGCGGCAGATGTCGGCGAAGCCTGAAAAATCGCGAAGCGATTTTTACAAACACCTCCCTCCCGCTGCAAACCCAAACCATCCGGCAGCAGCACCACGAAAAGACAGTTGCATGGAAACACTTTGAAGGAACTGTTTTCGCCGCCGCGCGCAAGCTGCCGCTTAATCAAAATATCAAAATCGGCATTCGTTTTTTGATTAACTATACTTACGGTAAGTGCTTACATTAAATATTCATCTTTCATTTCAAGAATAATTAAAAAAGAGAGGATAAAAATGTTCAAAAACAAATTGGGATTCGGATTAATGCGTCTGCCGCAAACGGATGAAAACGACTGGGCGTCTGTTGATATGGAAGAAACCGTCAAAATGATTGATTATTTCATGGAAAAAGGATTGACGCATTTCGATACGGCTTACTCGTATCATCACGGCAACAGCGAAAAAGCGTTTAAAGAAGCCGTTGTTCAGAAATATCCGAGGGACGCTTATACCGTTTCTGATAAAATGCCTGTTTGGCTGGTAAAGGAAAACGCCGATTATCAAAAATTTTTTGACGAACAATTAGAAAGGTGCGGCGTTGACTTTTTTGACCTTTATTTTCTGCACGCGCTGGATGAAAAAGGATACACGGATTCTGTTGAATTCGGCGGTTTTGAGTTTTTGAAAAAAATAAAAGCTGAAGGCAAAGCCAAAAGCATCGGTTTTTCATATCACGCGGCGGCCGACTTTTTAGATCAAATTTTAGAAAATCATCCGGAAGTTGATTATGTTTTGCTTCAAATCAATTATGCCGATTGGGAGAGTGAAGCCGTTGAATCTCGAAGATGTTATGAAGCAGCCGTTAAACACAATGTTTCTGTTTTGGTGATGGAGCCGATCAAAGGCGGGTCGCTTGCAAACGTTCCGGCTGATGCGGAGAAACTGTTCAAAGAGTATCATCCCGACATGAGCGCTGCATCCTGGGCAATTCGATTTGCTGCGTCTTTGGAGAATGTTGTTTGCGTTCTCAGCGGTATGAGTAATTTTGAGCAAATGGCTGACAATGTCAGTTATATGGAAAATTTCACGCCGCTCAATGATGAAGAACGGGAAATCATTCGAAAAGTGACGGCAATCATCAATGAAAACACAGCCATTCCGTGTACGGCCTGCAATTATTGTCTCAAAGATTGCCCGAAGAACATTCCGATTCCGAAATATTTCTCTTTGTACAACAATCAGAAACAATTCGGCTTGACGTTTTTGCAGATCGCTTATTACACGGATTTGATAAACAGCCGCGGAAAACCGGCGGATTGCATCGAATGCGGAAAATGCGAAAAGCTTTGCCCGCAGCATATTCTGATAATAAATGATTTGAAAGAAGTCGCTTCCGTTTTTGAAACCGCTATGAAAGAATCAAGTGAATAAAGAAATGATAAAAATGCCGGCGAAATACCGGCGAAAATGATGAAAATTATGACGGAAACAATTGATGAAAACAATATCGAGAAATACGAAGAACAAAATTAAATGAACGAAATTAAATGAACGAAATTAAATTAAAACTAAACACAAAGGTGAAAAAATGGATAACAAAATGGATAACAAAATTTTAATCGCGTATTATTCCCGCTCCGGAAAAACAAAATCGGTTGCAAACATTATTCAAAATATAGTCAACGGAACGGTTGTCGAAATTATTCCGGAAGAAGCTTACCCGACGGATTACAATACAGTCGTCGACCAGGCGAAAAAAGAAATCAGCAGCGGCTTCAAACCGGCGCTGAAAACGAAAATCGACAATATCAACGATTATGATATTATTTTCATCGGCTCGCCGAATTGGTGGAGTACGATTGCGCCGCCGATTACAACTTTCCTTTCGGAATATGATTTGTCGGGCAAAACTGTCGTTCCTTTCGCAACGCATGGCGGCGGCGGAGACGGTCATATGATTCCGGATTTAAAAGCGCTTTGCCCGAATTCAAAAGTGTTGGAAAGCATATGCATTCGTGATAATGATGCTGAAAAATCAGAAAGCAAAATTTCAGATTGGCTGAAAAAAATCGGCTTGGCTGAATGAAATTAAAATTCGCTAATGAATTAAAAAACGGATTTTAAAAAATGAATTTAAAAAATGAATAAAAATGGATTTAAAAAATGAATAAAAATGGATTTAAAAAATAGAAATTTAAAATATAAAAAAAGAAGATTTAATTTTCTGTATTTTCAAGTTTTCTGTTGATTCGGGTATAGGGTTGTTTATTTTTGGGTGGGTTGAATTTTTTGGGTGGGTTGATTTTTTGGGGTTTTGTTTTGGGATTGGTTTTTATTCAGAAACTTGAGTGAAGAAAATTAAATTCAGCTTTTTTTATGCCACATTTATTTCACATATTTCACATTTTTGTATTACAGGTTTGGTTTCGTTTGGTTTCAGGTTGGTTTTTAGTTGTTTTTGGTTCGTTTTGTTGGCTTTTTGTTTGGTTTTTGGTTGTTTGGTTTGTTTGTTTTTGGGTGGTTTTGATATATTTTCGTTTTATGGAGTACTTTATCAAAGTCTAAAATGTTGTTCCATTTGAGGTAACATTTTTTGACAAACAGTAAAAGTCTCCGGAAGTATATATATTTTGTTGTCCCCTCGGGCGTAACAATTTTTGAAATGAGAAAAAAACATTCATTTGACTGACATTCTTCCGGGCAAACCGAACCGTTTGATCGTTGTCGGCGGCGTCGGAAGTCTTTACGTCAACCCCGAACATACGATGCGCGTCATGGACACGTCCGACTTCCCTGACGCTTTCAAACCGCTTGCGGACAACACGGGAAAAGCGCTTGACGACCTTCAGGCGAGGAATTGACTTTGAATTCAAAAGGCGAGAGCGTCATCAGTTATGCTGATTACGCGATTGCCGCAACCGAAATTGGAAATCATATTCAGCAGCGTATCAGTGTTGCGGAAAAATAAATTTAAAAAAAAGAAGTGAGAGCCGGATTTTTCGGCCCTTGTTTCAAATTTTTATTTTTCGATTCAATTTTTTATTTTTTGATTCAATTGTTTTTATTCTGATTTATTCTTCTCGAAATAATTCATCCTCTTCGGCGACAGCATAGCTTGAATAATCTCGATTTAATTCAACATTTAAGGATTCTAAGAGGTTTGTAATGTTGACTATTATTTCATCTGAAAGTTTACATACGCGGATGAGTGCCGCATCAGCTTTTTCAAATTTTTCTGCTACTTCTCCGCTGTCATCGTGTGTGATGAAAGCTTGTTCTGTCAGTTGGTTTTTGACTGACTCCAATGAGAATATAAAGACAACAATATCACGATCCAATTCCTTACCGATGTATCTGTATGCACCGTTCATTTCAAGCCCTTCCGTAATGAAATCATTGATGATTGCTGACAGCCGATTGTGGTATTTAAAAACAGGGACGTGTTTAAACTCAGGGCTCAAATCGTAATCCTTTTTCAGTTCTGCTCGGAAATCAATCAACTCTTTGTGCGTTTTTTTAAGTAATTTATTGGAAGGAATGTAATAATCTTTTAATATATTTTGGTAATATTTGAAATTTTCAGCGGCTAATTGTTTTTTTTGGTATTCGATTAGAATAGTGGTGTTATCATTTTTTGTTTGATCCATTTTATCACCGGAAAGTGAAACTTCTTAATATTCAAACCCAGATATAATATATAAAAATTTTACTTAAATGTATTCGACATAGAATATAGAAAATGAATAGAGATTGAAGACTGTACAAAAAAAATGACGGGCATTTGAATTTATTTGCAACTACAGACATAAACATAAAAATATAATACATATTATTATTATTATTATTAAAATAAGTGAGAGTTGTAATTCCGAATTTCAATTTCGCTGAAATAAACATTTTTATGACAATCTGTTTTCTCAATCACTTTCTGAAATACTGATTCATCGACTTTTTTCCCGTTGTAATGTATCAGTTTTTTAATATCTGTAAAATTTTCAATCCGATAATGACATTCTGTTTGGACGAAACTCGGAACCGGAAACGGGAATTGCGGTTTAATTGGAATAAGACAGCTTCGTTCCATTTTAAAATAATCTTTCATCGGATGAGTTCGTTTCGGCAATTGAGACGTGACATTTACAGCCTATATTTCTTCATTTGCGGATATAACAATCATCGGGCGTTCTTTCAGATCACCGGTTTTACCGGTGCAATAAAAAGGCGGTCGATAATGCAAAACTTGTTTAACCTGAACCATCCTGTTTCTCTCCCTCAACAGATTCGGATTCATTCTCGACTGAACCGTCGGCATTATATCCGAATTCTTCAAGATTTTCATAAACGTAAAGAACATTTTCAATCATTTGAAGTTCGGTTTTCAATTCTTCTTTTGGAATTTGCGCTTTTTCAGAATGGTATCCTTTAAAAACGCCGTCTTCAAAGATCAAAGAATCATTATAGAATTTTATCCATGCGGGAGATTCATGGCTGATTTCTACAAGTTCTTCCCAATCCATTTTATGAAATATTTCATATGCTGTATTGAGTGTTTCTTTTTCATTTTCGCTGAATTTTGTTTCATCCAGCGGTTCATCTTTGAATGATGAAAACAAAGAATCATAACAAAGATACGGATAAATTGTTTTCACAACGGGTCCGTTTTCAAACGCGTAAAACATATCGTCAAAGAGGGATTCGTCAAATTTGGATTTGTGAATGAGCCAAGAGAAAAACAAGAGTTTTTGAAGTTTCACCTGATCGCAAAAATCGTTTGTCAAATCAAAATTCTGAACAAACCATTTGGCAATTTGAGATGCAGGTTTAGAAGAAACATCGGACATAATCATTCACCGGATTTTGAAATCTCTTTCTGATTAAACGTTATTTAGCGATACATTGAAATTCACAGCCGATTCAGTCAGCGGTTATGAATCTTCAATAAATAAAATCAGTCGCCTCTATAAATATATATGCAAATTTTTCAAGAGATAGAAATGAATTGAATAAAAATGTGTATTTTCCTTGAATTAAATTGAAGATGCTGTTCTCAAAAATTCATATTATGAAAAAAGTTGAGTTAAGTGCGGGGAAGGGGAGTCGAACCCCCGAACGCCTACGCGAACAGATCTTGAGTCTGCCACCTTTGACCACTCGGTAATCCCCGCTCTATGTATGTTTTAAGAAAAGTAAACAACTCTAAAATCGATTTTTCATATAAATAGATTATGATGGAGCTTCTTTTTTTCTGAAAAACGGCAACTTCTGATTTAATTTAGAAAATCAAAAAGTAAAGCGCGAATGAAATCAACGCGCCTGAAAGCGTTGAAACAAAATTAACGCCGCTGTTTGTCAGCCAGCCTCTTTTTTGAATAATTGCGCCGAGAACGCTGTCAATGTTCGTGCCGATGAAACCGCCGGCAATCGCAACGCCGAGCGCAAGCGGCAAAGAGCCGATGATGCCGAACGCAAATGCCATCAGACCGATGATTATCGATCCGGTGAGCGCCGCCGCCTCGCCGAGCAGACTCACGCCGCCGTCTTCGCCGGGCTTTGATTTTCTGAAATTCGTGATCATATAAGTCGGACCTTTGGATGTGACGCCGATTTCGCTGGCCATCGTGTCACCTGTTGCCGTTGCCACTGTCCCGACATAAGCAAATGCAAGCGGCATCGCAAGCCAATTGTATTCGGGGTGCGCTTCAAGAACGCCGTAAAGAACGGCAATGATGAGCGCCCAAAGACTGTTTGAAAAAACATTTTCATAACTTCGGATACCGGTTTTGGATTCGGCAAGTCCGGCGGCCTTTTTTTGCTTGAATTTATATTTCGTAAATCCGCCGCCGAGAATAAAGAACGCAACGAGAAGGACGAACCACCACAAATTCGTGAATAAAATGATAATGATGCCTAAAACGGCAGCGGAAAAGAGCGCCGAAACATCGGCAATTTTGTAGCGGTAAGCTAAAAATGCCAAAATGACAGAAAAAATAGCGGCTAACATCGTTTCTGACCACGGCGTTTGATAGCCGATAAGATAAAGCGCCCACATCGAAATTAAAGCGCCGAGATAAATGGAAGCGTTCGCGTTCATTTTGGACGGAATCGATTCAAATAAACTGCCGACAAACGCGCCGATAATGGAAATGAAAAACAATTGATTCAAAAATATCGTCGTCATTTCAAATCCTGTAAATGAAGCGACCCAAACGCCGGCTAAAAACGCGCCGATGACGCGCAGAAGAATCAAGCCGAATTCGTAAAGAAGAGAAATGTTTTTGAACTTCTCCGTTTCGCGGACATTTTCATAAAGCGTCACTTTGTTGAATAAACAAAACCATGAACGGGTGCTGAAAATTGTCACGGCAAGCGCTTGAAAAATCAAAAAACTCGGGAACGGAAAATAATTTTCAAGCAATAACGCCGCTAAAAAACTGAACGTTAAAATACATGTTAAAATCCTAAAATCAGATGAAAGCTGACGAAGTTTATCTTTGTCAGTCAAATTAAAATATGCAGCTGTTTTCGATAAAACAGGCGTGAATGACAAAATGAAACAGGCAAAACAAACTGAAATGAAAAAAGGAAGCTGTAAGAACGCAGCAGATAGGATAAACAAAATACCAGCAGCGTATTTCGCCAAATAAAATAACTTGCAGTTGCGAACATCTTGATCTGATGAATTAATGTTTGCTGCCGCTGCCGTTTCGCTCATAAACTGTGCCTTCAATAAATAAGATGAAATTTAAGAGAATTTAAGATGGAATTTAAGATGAAATTTAAGATGATATAAATGAATTAAATTAAATGAATTTATTAATTAAACAATATTTGAATCATTCAAAGAATGGATTTTCTTGTCTTTTTTGGTATATTAAATTGTCTGACATCAAAATAAAAAATGACAAACGGAAATGATGAATGAATATCAATTCCGTTAAAATTTTTCTGCAATCATCAATTGATGAAAGCAACTCTCGTGTAAGCGTAATCCTGATTGAAATTGTCGCCGTAAACAACGCAGGTAAATCGTGTCTGATTCCGTTTGGGAATTGAAACGGTATATTCGACCCAACCGGATTCATCGTCTGCAAGCGTTCCAATGTTGATTTCGCCGCTTTGAGACCAAACGCGCGTCAAATCAAACGGCTCGGCTTCGGCAAGAACGACAACGGTCACATTTTGAGCAGTTGTCGGTCCCGTGTTTGTTACATCGCAGCGAACGCGGTAATAAACATAATTCCAGTCGCTGTCGACATATTCAGCCAAAATTTCAATATTCATTGACGGCATCGGGCTCATATTATAGATTTTTGCCGTGGCGCCTTCGTATTCGGGAGGCAGTTCACCGAGTGCAAATCCGGTTGACGTTGTTTCAACATAATAATACCGGCTGCCGTTGTACTCGTAATATGTGCCGCTGATGTTTTCATCACCCATCACGCCAAGCGCCATGTGTCCGGGAAGTTCAATCAATACAACGCCGTAG
This sequence comes from Methanimicrococcus hongohii, assembly GCF_032594095.1. Lineage (NCBI taxonomy): Archaea > Methanobacteriati > Methanobacteriota > Methanomicrobia > Methanosarcinales > Methanosarcinaceae > Methanimicrococcus > Methanimicrococcus hongohii. Next base: position 1,031,466 of record NZ_CP131059.1, on the reverse strand, counting down.
CTCATTTCAAGCAAAAGCGCTGCCGCCAAAATCGCGCTGTCTTCACAATCGCCGCCGCCGTCAACAAGCGTTTCGATCGGATATCTTGGATATTCGTCGTAGCCGGTCGTCACGCTGTCGGAAGTGTAAGGCATCGCCTGAACAAAAGCAATAACGTTCAAAACGTTTTGATCCGCCGTGAAATTATGGATTTCGCCTTGTTCTTCAAAAGCGTCAATCATTTTATTCAAGAAAACGCGATCGTCTTCGGAAAGCGCGTAATGATCAAAGTCTTTTCCCGAATGGGATTTGTTGCGGTAATAATCATAATATTCCGTCGGAATCGAAACCGTGATCGATTGTTCATATCCGGAATACGTCCAATTATATGTCCGCGTATAATATTCTGAAGAGTAAACGGTGTCGACTTCTACGGCTGAAATTGAAGACGGTGTTTCCGTTTCTTCATATTCCGGCTCAGCCGTTGTCGGAATAACGACCGGAACGGTTGATTTGGATGAATAATCTGTTAATGTGTAAATACTGTAAACTGCTCCCGCCCCTATGGAAACAGCCAAAACCGCAAGAAACGTAATAAAACAAACACTCAGAAACCTTGTTATTCCTCGAGCGTCTCGAACCATTGTTTTATCACCTGCTTAACCTAAAGGGAAAAAAGGATAAAAATGTTTAGTTTAAATTTTGCTCACGGCAGCCTAACGGCTGCCGTTCACAAAATTTCATCGGGCAGGGGGAGGGCGGTGTTTGTAAAAAATCGCTTCGCGATTTTTCAGGCTTCGCCGGTTTGCAGTTGGAGTCAGGTTTCTGTTTCCGAGCGGAGTCAGGTTTCTGTTTGCAGTTGGAGGGCGGTGTTTGTTTGCAGCGGGAGGGCGGTGTTTGTTTCCGGCGGGAGTCAGGTTTCCGTTTGCCGCTGCTGCCGGCAGCAGCCGGGCAGCTGCCCGCCCGCCGCGCGAGCCGCACAATTTTTTGAAAAATAATCGAAAATGGAATCTGCATTTTTGAAAAAAGAATCGAAAATGAAATCTGTATTTTGAATAAAGAATCGAAAATAAAATCTGCATTTTTTAAAAAATAAAATAGAAAAACAAAAAAATGAAAAAGTGAAGAAAAAGAAAATCTTCTTTATCTCTTTTTCACCATTTCTTCAAGAAAAACGGATTCCATATCCGCTCTTAAAAATATACCTTCGCTTTCAAGCGTCAGCTGAAGCGCTTTCAATGTTTCCGAAACATATTCTAAGCGGGCGTTTTCACCCATATGTCCGATTCGAATCACTTTTCCTTTCAAATATCCGAAATTGCCGCCGATTAAAATGCCGTGCTCATCTTTCATTTTTTGAATCAAAGCTTCGCCGTCAATGCCTTCGGGCACATTTACCGCTGTGACCGTGCTGCAGTAATCGGATCTTAAATAAAGAGACAAACCTGAACGGATGACGGCTTTTCGGACGGCTTTCGCAATCTTCCGATGCCGCCTCAGTGCGTTTTCTTCCTTTAACACATTATCAAGCGCAATTTTAAACGCGAAAATATCGCCGATCGGCGGCGTATACGGGAACCAAGCGTCTTCGAAATAGTTTTTCCAGAGCAGCAGATTACAATAATAAGACGGAATCGGCGTTTTGCGGCCTTCAATTGCCGCCCACGCGTCCGGGCTGATGCTTAAGAAAGCCAAGCCGGGCGGCGCGGAAAATCCTTTTTGGGATGCGCCGATACAAATATCGATTGCCCAATCGTCCGTGAAAAGCGGTTCGCCGACCATCGAAGAAACGGCGTCGACAACCGTCAGAATGCCGTAAGATTTGAGAAGCGGACAGATTTCTTTTAAATCATTTAAAACACCGGAAGGCGTGTCACAATGAACGATTGTCGCGAATTTGAAATCGGAATCCTTTTCCAAAAATTCGCGCAGGTTTTCATAAGAAATTCCGCGCGTCCGCTCACCTTTAAAAACAACAGGCTCGGCGCCGTAAACTTTCACCATGTCGGCAAATCCTTCGCCGAAAATGCCGTTGTCAATAATTAAAACACGGTCGCCCGGTTCGGCTAAGGAAGCGCAGGCGGAATCAAGCGCCACCATTCCTTCGCCGCTTAAAATCAGAACCTGTGATTCCGTGTTCATAAAAGCAGCCAGCTTTAAGCAAGTTTTTCTGTAGAATTTGAAAAATTTAAAATCGATATCCGGATTTGTCATCTCATATGCGCGAGCGATTCTGACATTTTCGCGAACCTGCGTCGGTCCGGGTGTCATCAAAAGCGGCACATCAGGTACTTTTGGTCTTCTTTGTCTCAACAATTACGGCCCCCAATATAGGATTTATGATTAGGATTTATGTTATGATTTATTTGAATGATTTATTTGAATGATTTAATTTTAATGAAATAGATGAAGTCATCAAAAATGAAAATAAACAAAAATAAAAAAGACAAAAATCTAAAGAAGAATAAAATAATATCGGTCAAATAGTCTTATTTTTAAAAACGCATTCATATCCCGAATTATTTCCGCGTCTCCCATTTCAAAAGTTCAAGAGCGCCGGCAAGTGTTTTGCCGTTATTGATCTCATCAAAAAGTCTTTTTTCGCGCTTCCAAACTTCTTCGGAGCGGCGCGCGATTTCATAAGCGCGGTCTTTCGGAACAACGACAACACCGCTGTCGTCTCCGACGATATAATCTCCCGGATTGACGGTTTGATTGCCGCAGACGATTTCAACATTGATTTCCCCAAGACCCTTCGGATCGCCCGCGTTCGGAACGATATTTGCCGCGAAAACCGGAAAATCCGACTGCCGAATTTCATCGTAATCGCGAATCGCGCCGTCAACGACAACGCCTTCGAGTTTGCGGTTGACAGCCGTCAGCGTCGCAAGCCCGCCCCACATCGCAATGTCACGGTCGCCGTTGTAAATGACAACAATGTCGCCCGGTTCGCTGATGTCGATCGCTTCAACAGGTTTTGCCCAGTCGCCGCCGAAAGTTCGAACAGTGACGGCTTTTCCGACAATTTTTTTGCCCGGAATTTTTGATGAAATGCCCTGCATCGCGCCTTTTCTGTGCATGGCGTCTGATATGTTTGAAGTGGAAACTTTTCTGAAAATTTCAATCATTTCTTCTTCTTTTGATTTTTTGTTTGATTCCGCCGATTCAATTGAACCAGATTCGCTTGAATCAACCGCTTTTCTGATTTCTGCCGCCGACTGTTTGACGTTATCGGAATTGATAATGTAAGAGCCGACGATTACGATGTCTGCGCCCGTTTGAGCGGCAATCAGCGCCGTCTCCGGATTCAGTCCGCCCGCAACGGCGATTTCCATGTCCGTCTCAGCCGCCAGCTTTCTCAGCTTTTCAATGGGGGACTCGCCCGTCATCTGCGCGTCGATTCCGACATGAACATTGATCAAATCAATTCCGAGCGCTTCAACTTCTTTGGCGCGCGCAATCGGATCCGGAGATGAGATCAAGTCGACCATGATGCGGACACCGTATTTTTTGGCGGAGAGCAGAGAGTCGCGAATGACGGCATCGTCTGCCGCTGCCAGAATGGTGACGACATTTGCGCCCGACTTGGCGGCCATTTCAACTTCTGCTGCGCCGACATCCATTGTTTTCATGTCGGCGAGAATGATATTGTTCGGAAAAGTTTCGCGAAGTCTTCGAATGATGTCCATGCCGGCGCTTTTAATCAGCGGCGTTCCGGCTTCGATCCAGTCGGCACCGCCCAAAACGGCTTCTTCGGCAATTTTGACGGCGCGGTCGGATTCGATGACATCTAAAGCAACTTGAATTTTAACCATTTGAATTCCTTCGGGGAATTATTGATTTTTTGATTTTATTTTAGGTTTATTTTAAAATTCAATTTAAAATTTAATTTAAAATAAAAATAATAAAAATTATAAAAAGTAATGAAAGAGTAATTACTTCGTTTTATTTCATTCCTCTTAATAAATCATTCCGAATTTTTGAAAACACGGTTTGAAAAACACAGTAAATTTATATTGAATTCTCTCGTTTAACAATGAGGCAACAAATAACAAAGGTTATATCCGAGTTCGTTGTTTCAACCAACATTTGAACAAACAAAAGGAGTCACTATGCGGCCGATGCATCACATAATCTCAACGCGGGAATACACAACGGAAATGTATGACGAAATATTGGAACTGGCCGAAAAGCTGGAGCCGATTGCAAGAGGCGAGGTTTCGTCCAAAATTATGGACGGCAAAGTCCTGGCGCTTCTCTTTTTTGAACCAAGCACGCGAACCCGCATGTCTTTTGAAACGGCGATGCTTCGTCTCGGCGGACAAGTTTTAAACTTGGGGCAGGTGGAAGCAAGCTCCATTGCCAAGGGTGAATCGCTGTCTGACACGATTCGCGTGACATCGCAATACGCTGACGCTGTTGTTTTACGGCATCCGCGTGAAGGTGCTGCGCTGATGGCTTCGGAATGTTCGTCCGCGCCGATCATTAACGGCGGCGACGGCGCGGGGCATCATCCGACGCAAACTCTTTTAGACCTTTACACAATCAAACGTGAAAGTCATCTTGAAAATTTAAATGTCGCTTTGGCCGGCGATTTAAAATACGGCCGCACGATTCATTCTCTTTGTTACGCTCTTTCTCGCTATCATGCAAAAATCAATTTAGTTTCACCGCCCGAATTGCAGCTTCCCGAAAGAATTGTGGATGATTTAAGAAAAGCAAATATTGACGTGACGATTACACACGACATGGAAGATGTGATCGATGACATTGATGTTCTTTACATGACGCGCATTCAAAGAGAGCGCTTCCCCGACCCGACGGAATTCAACCGCGTTTCAAACAGCATGCGTATCACAAAAGAACTGATCCAGTCGGCCAAGCCTGATATGAAGATCATGCATCCGCTCCCGCGCGTGAACGAAATTTCATATGATGTGGATGACACGATTCACGCGGCTTACTTTAAGCAGGCTTTCTACGGCGTTCCTGTGCGAATGGCGATTCTTTGTAAAGTTCTCGGGATGGAAGACAAGATTCCGGAGGCGAAAAGATGACCGGTGAAAAAAAGCGTTCGGCAAGGCTCGGCGACAAAAATGATCTTCGAATCAAGGCGATTGAAAACGGAACCGTGATCGACCATATTACGCCGGGGCAGGCGCTGAATGTTTTAAATATTCTCAGAGTGAACGGCGATTTCACAAATACGGTCAGTGTCGTGATGAATGCCGGCGGCTCTCGCGGCGACAAAGATGTCGTTAAAATTGAAGGGCGCGAACTGACGGAAAAAGAAGTGAATTCAATTTCTCTGATTTCGCCCAAGGCGACGCTCAATATCATTCGCAATTTTGAAGTGGTTCAAAAAAGACCGATCCAAAAACCGGAATCCGTTTGCGGAATCGTGAAATGCATCAATCCGAATTGTATTACAAACAGCAGCGAACCGATTGAAACAAAATTTATTGTCTCAGAAAATGAAAAAGTTAAATCACTCGTTCTCAGATGCGTTTTTTGTGAAAGCATAATGACGGAAGATTTGATCAAATTTATTGAGTAATTTTTCAATAATTATTTTCATTCATTCTTCCAATCATTTTCCAATTCTTTTTCCAATCATTTTTTTCAATTCTTTTTTTAATCATTTTTTCAATTCTTTTTTAAAACACGTCCCCTCTTTCTCAATTATTTTTTAAAATTTGTGCAGTTCGCGCGGCGGCGGGCAGCTGCCCGGCTGCAAGTTTGCCGGCAGCAGCGGCAAACGGAAACCTGACTCCCGCAGGAAACAAACACCTCCCTCCCACCGGAAACAAACACCTCCTTCCCACTGCAAAATTTAATGCCACCGGGTCATGATTTAAATGAGCAGATGCACGCGGCAAATGCAAAAGACAGTTGCAGACGAGCAGGCTCAGCCGGAGCCGAATGCAATCAAAATGCAATATGTTTTTTGATTTTTCGTTTTGGATGGTTTGAATCTCAATCTCCTCCTTTCCTACGCTGCGCTTCGGAAACTCGTCGATTGAGGGGCGGTATTTTGTCTTTTCATATAATGTTAGATTCAATCGAAACATCGTTTTTCATTAAAATTTTCAAAAACGGAACGCCTTCTTTTTTCCAAAATCTAAAACATATATTTAGGATTTTATCGGGCGTTCAGGTTCACCAATTTAGGAAATTTGATGTTTAGGTTTCGTCCAAAAAACAAAATAAAAACGAAAGACGAGTTTGAAAATCAAAATAAAACAGAAGAACAAATTTGAAAAACAAAATAAAACTGAAGCGGCTCGCGCGCGGCGGCGCTGCTCTGCGCGGATTCAGTCCAACGGTAATTCGGAAACAGGCTTGGCTGTTCGCAGGCTGCCGTCGCCTTCGACCACGACAAGTGATGCGCCCGGCTCGACGTAAACGACTTCTTTGCCGTCCATGTAAACGCGGATCGTGCCGCCCGACTCGGAGATGGCAACGGCGATTGCATTGGTGTCGCGCGTGATAGACGCAGAAGAGAGATGGCGTGTGCCGAGACCTTTTTCAATGTGAATGTCACGCGTGTCGACATCCAAATAGCGGCCGGCGGAAAGGATTTTGCCGGTTTCGGAAATGATAAAAACGCCGTCAAGCTGTGCAAAACCCATCACGGTTTCCCAAGTTTCTTTTTTGTTGATGTTGATTTCGGAATCCTGGCCGCGGAACGGGTTGATGATCATTTGGTGGGAGCGTTCCAAAACTTCTTCTTCGTCGCCGAGAACAAAAGCGGTGCCGACTTTTTTGCCTTCTCTTCCTTTCATTGCGATGTTAAGAGACAGGTGAAGCACGTTTCTGAATGTCTCAGGCGTGACGCGCTTTTCACATTCGCGGACGGTCTGCACTGTTTCATTTTCTTCCATGCTGTGAACGACAAGCGAATAGGAATTTTGCGTGCGAATGAGACCGAGCACGATGCCGCAGGGAATTGTCCCGAGGCTGTATTCGACAGCTGCTGCGCTCATCAGAAGAGATGCGTTTTTGTCGGCTTCCGTTTTGATGGATTCGGAAACTTCCTGGATTTGAAACTGATTTTCATTTCTGAGGTAAGTCAGTTTCTCGATAATTGTTTTGATTTGAGTGATGTCGATGACGGGAATATCTAAATCTTTGAAAGATTTGGTATCAATATTTCCGAATGTGAAGACAGCAACGGCTTCCGTCAGCTTTGCCAAATGTCTGACAGAATCTTTGAGAAGGATGCCGCAGAGGTCATCCGATGCGGAAGCGTTAAAAATCGGGTTTTCAAGTGCCGTTTTAACTTCCTGCTTTTCTGTTACTTCTTCCATGACAGGTCACTGTATAATGAAAAATAAAAAATTGAGAATTAAAATCAATTTTTTTGGTTTGAAATCGTTTTACAATTCAGGATTAAAAATCAGAATCTTTACCCAAAATTTGTTATATATATTTTAGAATCAGTCTTCTTTTATATATACTTTTTACTCTCCTCTATGAATTTTTTCAGTACCCGTCACGTGAATTTGTCGAAATCAGATTTGAAATTTTCGACAATAAACTAAAAAATAGAATGAAAATAAAAAAATAGATGAAATAAAAAGAAAAAAAAGAAAATGAAAAAAGGAAAAATGAAAAAAGGAAAAATGAAAATTAAAGAAAAAAGAAAATAAAAGGAAAAACTTGAAACTGCGTTTCAAGTCCGTCCGCCGCTTCGCGCCGACCGGAAAATGAAAATAAAAGAAAAACGAATGAAAAATTAAAACAAAAATATGAAAAATACAGAACAAAATTGAAGAATATTGGCAGGTATGAATTGAGTGAAAAACAAAAAGAAAAGAATTAATAAGATTCGTTCTATTTTCAATTCACATTTTGTTTATTTTATCCATTCATTTTACTTATGACGATTTATTTACAACGAGTTACCAATAACGATTTTAAAGGAATCTGATTTATGAGAGAAGAAATCTGGGTTGAAAAATACCGCCCGATGAAGCTGGATGATGTTTTCGGTCAGGAGGAAACGGTCGAGCGCTTAAAGTCTTACGTCAGCTCAAAAAATCTGCCGCATCTGCTTTTTACGGGTCCGCCGGGTGTCGGCAAAACCGCGTCCGCCGTTTCGATCGCGCGCGAATTGTTCGGCGAATACTGGAATGAAAATTTCACGGAACTCAACGCGTCTGATGAGCGCGGTATTGATATTGTCAGAAATAAAATCAAAACATTTGCGAAAACCGCGCCGATCGGCGGCGCTTCGTTTAAAATCATTTTCCTTGACGAAGCCGACGCGCTGACAAATGACGCTCAGTCGGCACTTCGCAGAACGATGGAAAAATACAGCGGTAACTGCCGTTTCATTCTCTCATGCAATTATTCTTCTAAAATTATTGAGCCGATTCAATCACGCTGCGCGATTTACAGATTCCGAAGTTTAACGGATGACGCGATTTCTAAACGCGTTCAGTATATTGCCGATCAAGAAAACTTAACGATCACGGAAGACGGTTTGAAAGCGCTTGTTTATGTTTCCGGCGGCGACATGAGAAAAGCGGTCAACTCGCTTCAGGCGGCTGCTTTTATTCAAAGAGATATTGATGAAGAAACCGTTTACAAAATTACGGCAACGGCGCGCCCCGAAGATGTTTTGGATTTGATTCAAACGGCGCTTGCGGGCGAATTCAAAAACGCGCGTGACAAATTGAATGTTCTCGTTTTTGAACAGGGACTTTCCGCCGACGATGTGATGAATCAGATTTATCGGGCGCTTTTCAAAATCGAAAATTTGAGCGACAGCGAAATGATTCAATTGATTGACGCTGTCGGCGAAACCGATTTCAGGATCACGGAAGGCGCAAATGAAAAGATTCAGTTGGAAGCGCTGATCGCTCATTTTGCATTGCTTCGAAGAAACAATTAATGAAATAATTGATGAAATAATTAATAAAAGCAATCATTCCGCGAATCATAGAAACAAAACAGATTTAAACAGATTTAAACAGAATCGGGCACAAGAATGGAAATGTCAAATTTATCGGCGCTTTTTTTACAAAAGCTCGGCATCAATGCTTCATTTTATTTAACGGAAGACGATTTCGCTTCCCAGCGTTTTCTCTATTCAGGGATTCCGCAGTTGGAAGAGCTTGTTGAAATGAAAAAAGCGGGTCAATTTGATTTTGAAACTGTTCTTTTGCTTTATGAAAACAGTCCGATTTTTGAAAAAAATCCTGCCGACACGGCAGAATTTATTCGGCGCAGCGCGCAGGCTTCCATTGTCGGATTTGTGATGGTTGAAAGACAGCCGTCAGCAGATTCGTCGCTTCCCGATACGGGAAATTGTTTGGTTTTTACGCCCGTCATCTCTGATTTGGAAACGAAAAGCGCTTTTTATTCGATTCTTCCCGAATTGATTTCAAAGTCGGCTGTTTTGAATTGTCCGACATATCAAATTGAAATTTCACCTGAAGAAATGGCGGATGACGTTCGTGAATATTATTCAAAAAACGCACTTGCTTTTTTCGAGGAAGCTGATCAAACAATTCCGACTTACGATTCGATTTATTCTCCCGCACGCGTGTCAAAAGCGGCGGCGACGATTCAAAAAGTTCGGGAAATCGCAAAAGCCGAAAGTTTCAAAACCGAAAACATCGAAGATGAAAGTTCCGAAATCAAAAACTCAAAAAAAGAGTTTTTAGCGCCGCAATCATCTGTTCTTGAAATCTGCTGCGGCAACGGCATGTCAACGCTTGCGCTTTATGATGAAAATGTCAATCCGATTTGCGTTGACATCAATGAAGAAGATATTTGTATCGGCCTTTCCCACGGCGTTTTAAAACCCGAGAGAACGATCATAATGGATGCGACAACGCTTTCAAGAAACATGAATGTTGAACAGTTTGATACCGTCATCGGTTTTATGGTCGGGACGGTTTATGAATTCAACAAAGATGTTTGGTTTTCGATTGCCGACGAAGCTTTAAAAATGTTAAAAGAAGACGGTTTTCTTTTGCTGACGCTTCGGGAAGAGCATGAAGCAAAAATGATTGCTGATCATTTAAAGGAAAAAGGAATTGATGGTGCGATTGTTGATAATCGTGATGATGAAACGAATTATGATTCTTGGATTTATTTTGTTCAAAAATAAATTATTGAATCTTCAATTTTTTTTGATTACATTTCTCTTGTTCTAATTTTTCGTGAATTGATGTATTTTTGAAATAAGTGTATTCAATAGATTTCAGAATTATATTAATTAAATTTTCATATCATGAAAAATTAAAAAAGACTTATCATATTGAATTTTTGTTTAAAAATTATGAATGTGCAGGAACAAAATGAAGAACAAAACGAAAACGATAAGCAAGAATTTATCAGACAGCTGAAAAAAGTTGGAACTTTGGGGCATGAAACAGAAAAAGCAAGAGAAAAGATTTTTTTGAATCAGGCAAACGGAATATTCACAATAATCTCAATATATTCAATCGTTGTGTTATATCTTATTTCATTTGATATTCTGGATTTAGAAGGATGTCGATTGGTATTATTTCTTGTTTTGATTTACATGTTCTTACTTTTCAGTCTCGTTTATTCCGTTAAAACACAAATTCAAAATAAATATTAGGATATGGGAACCATCGAAAAGATGGATGAAGAATACAAAACCGCAATGAAAAACGGAATAGATCTTAATAAATTGTATTGCGAGATCTGAACAGAATGCATTTGTGCAGAAGAGAAATAAATGACAGAAGAAACAGATATATAATTAAAGAATTCATATTTCAGTATACAGCTCTTTGTTTGCCGATTGCTTTAGGCATTCTTTATTATATATAGGATTTACAGTTGCCGATCTAACAAATACACTTGAGGCGATCAAATATGTTTAAAAGAAACAAGAATAAAACTGTCGTTGAAAAAGAAGATACATCCGGCAAAACTGCAACAGGGATTAATTATTCTGAAAAAAGCCCGAGCATGACTGTTTACAGCCCTTTTACGGGCAGAAAGAAATTGCATGAATAATTTTTATATTTGTATAAATCCAAACATCTTTTTTCCTTTAATTTTCAAGATGAATAAAATATTACCAAAAAATAAAGAAAAAGATTCGAAAAATAAATTCGAATCTGTATTATTCAACAATTGCGCCGTGATTGGCTGATCTTACTGTTCTTCTGTATTTCTTCAAATACCCGTCAACCGGCTTTTCAATCGGCTTGAAAGATTTTCTGCGCTCTTCCAAAATATTGTCATTCACCATCACGTTAAGTTTTCGGTTCGGAATATCGATTTCAATCATATCGCCGTCCTCGACAAGCCCGATCGGACCGCCTTCCGATGCTTCGGGCGAAACGTGTCCGATGCAGGGACCGCGCGTGCCGCCGGAAAAACGCCCGTCCGTGACAAGCGCAACGGACTCAATCAAACCGAGACCCGCAATCGCTGCCGTCGGAGACAGCATTTCACGCATCCCCGGACCGCCGCGCGGACCTTCGTAGCGGATAACGACAACGTCGCCTGCTTTAACTTTGCCGTTCATAATCGCAGACATCGCGTCTTCTTCGCTGTCATAAACGCGCGCGGGACCAATGTGTTTCATCATTTTCTCACTGACTGCCGCCTGCTTGACGACAGAACCGTCGGGCGCGAGATTGCCTTTCAAAATCGCGATTCCGCCTTCTTTATGAACCGGATTTTCAACTGTTTGAATCACTTTTTGATTGAATTTGGGGTTGATCAAAACCATTTCTTTCAGATTTTCGCCGACTGTTTTGCCGTTTGCCGTCATTTCCTCTTTCATAACACGGCTGCCGAGGCGATCCAAAATTGCGTAAATACCGCCCGCGCGGTCAAAGTCCGTCATAAACCATGAACCGGCAGGTCTCAAAGAAACAATGTGCGGCGTGCTTTTGCTGAGCCGATCAAAATCATCAAGCGTCAACTCGATATTGAAAGCATTCGCAACCGCGGGTAAATGAAGCGCCGTGTTGCTGCTGCCGCCGATTGCCATATCCGTCATCACGGCATTTTCAAACGAATTTTTCGTCACGATTCGGCGCGGCGTCAGATTTTCTTTCACCATTTCAACAATGCGTTCGCCGGATTCTTTGGCGAGCCTGATTTTGCTCGCGTCCACCGCCGGCGACGTTGCGCAGCCGGGAAGCGACAAGCCGAGCGCTTCGGTCATACACGCCATCGTGTTTGCCGTAAACATGCCGGAGCAAGAGCCGCACCCGGGACAGGCGTTGTTTTCCATCATCTTTAATTTTTCGTCCGTTATTTCGCCGTTTTTGGCGGCGCCGACAAACTCAAACATGGAAATCAAATCCAAATCGGTGTCGTCGGCAAAGCCGGGCTGCATCGGTCCGCCGGTTATGACAATTGCGGGAATGTCAAGCTCGCCCGCGGCCATCAAATGTCCGGGAACGACTTTGTCGCACGACGGGATCAAAACCATACCGTCAAACTGATGCGCGCGGACCATCACCTCTATTGTGTCCTGAATCAGCTCGCGGCTCGGAAGCGAATAACGCATTCCGTCATGTCCCATGGCAATGCCGTCGCAGACGCCGATTGTCTGAAACTCGAAAGGAACGCCTCCTGCATTGCGGATGCCGGCTTTTACGGCTTCTCCGATTTTATCTAAATGAATATGTCCCGGAACAATTTCGTTTTTGGAATTCACGACCGCGATGAACGGTTTTTTGAGTTCGGAATCCGTCAAACCCAACGCTTTGAGCAAAGAGCGGTTGGCAGCTCTCTCAAGTCCCTCTTTTGCATTATCACTTCTCATAATTGTCGCCTGATAATTATTTAAAAATTTGAATATCTGAATGAATAGAAAAAGAACAGAAGTGTATTAAAATTGTTGTGTCTGACAGCGGCAAAACGAATCAATCTCAAAAATTGTTGACATAAAATTTTGCTCGCGACCGACCTTCGGTCGGCCTCTCACAAAATTTCAGGTTGCAGTTGGAGTCAGGTTTGTGTTTGCAAATTTTGCTCGTGACCGACCTTCGGTCGGCCTCTCACAAAATTTCATCGGGCAGGGGGAGGGCGGTGTTTGTAAAAAATCGCTTCGCGATTTTTCAGGCTTCGCTGGTTTGCAGTTGGAGGGAGGTGTTTGTTTCCGATTGGAGGGAGGTGTTTGTTTCTGATTGGAGGGAGGTTTCTGTTTCCGATTGGAGGGAGGTTTCTGTTTCTGATTGGAGGGAGGTTTCTGTTTCCGATTGGAGGGAGGTGTTTATTGAAAAAATCGCTGCGCGATTTTTTCTGCGCATGGCGCCGCCCGCGCGACCCGCTGCATTTTCAAAAAGATATGAAAAAATAGGCTGTGTTTCTCAAAAAAATATGAAAATAATAGACCGGCGTTTATCAAAAAGATATGAAAAATAGACCGACGTTTTTCAAAAAGATATGAAAAAATAGACTGACGTTTTTCAAGAAGATTTCGTGTCTTTTGAATCCGATTCCGAAACTTCATTTCCTTTTTCATCCTCTTTTTCATCCGCGCCTTCATATTCATCGGAATATTCATTGTCATCGCCGACAGTCTGAACTTTTGTCAAAACGCTCTTGTTGTACGCGTTCATAATGTCTTTCTGCGTAATGATTCCGACCATCTTTTTCTGGTTCGATTTCATCACGACCGGCAGGCGGGAAACATCGCGGCTGACCATTCTGTCCAAAACGGTATCCAGCGTTTCAAACGGATAAGCGACAAGCACATCGGTTGTCATGATGTCTTTGATTTTCTGATCTTCATTTTCAATATCCATTTTTTCCTGCATATCTTTAATCGTGACCAAACCCGTCAGTTCACCGCTGCGGTTGAGGACCGGAAATCCGGCATGTTTGCTGTTTTGCATGATCGCCGAAAGCGCTTCAATCGAATTGTCTTCGAACACGGTTTGCGGATGCGGATACATCGAATCTTTGACCAAAATGGATTCCATGACATCGATTTCGCGGCCGCCGCGAATCGTGTAGCCTTTCCTTCGAATCATTTCCGTAAAAATGGTTTCCGGATTGGCTTTACGCGCAACGGCGTTGCTGAGAACGCAGGCAACCATAAACGGCAGAATCAATCCGTAGTCCTGCGTCATTTCCATCAGCAGAATGATAGACGTAAATGTCGCGTTGGACGTGCCCGCAAAAACGGCGCCCATGCCGGCAATTGCGTACGCGCCCTGGCTGACGGAAAGTCCGGGGATGAGAGAATCACAAACCAAACCAAAAGCGGAGCCGAGCATGACGCCGACAAACATGGAAGGGACGATTGAGCCGCCGGCGCCGTCGGAGCCGATCGTGAATGAAAAGGCAAGCGTTTTGAGAATGATGAGCGCGAGCAAAAGCATGATTGGAAGCGGATTGGCAACAGCGTCTAACATCACATCATAGCCGAGTCCGAGTATTTGCGGGAAATACCAGCCGATGAGACCGACGATAATTCCGCCGATTGCGGGTTTGAAAATGGAGGGGATTTTCAGATTTTTAAAGAATTCGCGAATGAAATAGAAGATCTTGATGAATAAAACGGAAGCGATTCCCGCTAAAATGCCGAGGACGGGGAAAAGCCAGAATTCGTAAAGCGGCTGCGATAAGCTGTAATGCGGAAAACTGAGCGCGTCGGATCCGAAAAATGCTTGAAAAACGAATGTTGAAAAAACGGATGAAAGAACGATCGGGATAAATGTTTTGGCTTCGAGTTCGCCGAAAATGACTTCAACGACGAAGACGATTCCGGCAAGCGGCGCGTTAAATGCGGCGGAAATGCCGGCCGCTGCACCGCAGCCGAGGTAGACGCGGAGACTTTTGCCGCGCAGATTGAACACTTTTGCGGCAACGGAACCCGCGCCCGCGCCCATTAAAACGCCCGGCGCTTCTTTGCCGGCCGAGCCGCCTGTCCCGATTGTGATGACGGACAGGAATGCTTCGCCGAGCGCGTATTTGGCTTTCAGGCGACCGCCGTGAAGCGCGGATGCTTCAATCACGCTTTCAACGCCGTAATGTGTTTTTAAGAAATATTTTCGAATGAAACCGACAGCAAGACCGCCGAGCATCGGAACGAGAATAATCGTCCAAGCGGGAATGCCGTAATATTCAAAAATCGAGTTGCCGCCGTAAAAAGCGCCGCTTAAAAAATCCATTAAAAGAGTATAAATGCCGATGAGAACGCCGGTTAAAATGCCGATGATAATCGCGATTAAGGAAATCTTGACAGTCGGCGTATAGAAGTTCTGTGCCTGCTTCTTTGCCTGCTGTTTAAGTGAGAAAATCCTACCCTCAAAAGATTTTCCGGAGTGAGTTGAATCTAAGGTGTCACCTGCCACGTAAACCGTCCGTTAAGTTTGCAAACCAATAATATTTGTGAAATTTGAAATTGTGGAAATTGTGAAATTATGAAGCGATGAAATAAATTCTGAAATGAATATTCTGAAATGAATATTCTGAAATAAATTCTGAAATGAATATTCTGAAATGAATATTATGAAATGAATTTAATGCATCCCGTTTTTGAATTTGTGAAACTTTTTGTGATATACGGTTTGAGAATATAAAATTATTCGTTTTTCATTTATTGTTCTCGAATTTTGGAAAAATTTCATTAACCGCATATCGGACGGCAATCTCTGTTGAATCAAACAAATAAACCTCCTTATTTCTCACATGCGTATCGAAATCTTCATCGCGGAGCAAATGTTTTTTCACAACGGGACGGATTCCTGTAATAAGAACGTATCTGTTCTCTTTGTTTCGCTGAGTGATGAATTCATCCAGCCTCGACGTTGCCGTTGCGTCCACATACGGAACATGACGCATACGAATGATGATAACTTGGCGTTTTTCGGGCAGGTGAACGTTGACTTTTTGATCAAAAATATTCATCGCTCCGAAGAAAAACGGACCGTTGATCGTGTAAATTGCCAATTTGTCGCCGAATTTTTTTTGAAACATACGGATTTTTTCGATGCTGTCAGCCGAGTCGTATTCTTCGATCGAATCTATTTGAACCGATTTCGTCATATCATACATGAATTTAATCATCGTCATCAAAATACCGACTTCAAGCGCGAGAATCAAATCTGCAAATACTGTCAGAATAAATGTAATTCCGAAAATTGCGGCGTCAATACGGTCATAATTCAGCATGATTCGGAATTCACGAACATTGATCATCGGAAGCGCAGCGCAGAACAAAACGCCGGCAACGACAGCATACGGAAGATAAGCGCCGAGACGGCCGAAAAACAACATAATCAAAAGCAAGAATACGGCACACAAAATTCCGCTCATGCGCGTTTTGGCACCTTCGCGGATGTTGACCGTACTTCTGGAAAGCGCCGCTGTTGCCGGCAGACCGCCGAAAAAAGGTGTTACGACTTTTGCAATTCCCTGCCCGATCAACTCACGGTCGCTGTCATGCTTTGTTGCAGTCATTCCGTCACAGACGACAGCGCAGAGAAGTGACTCAAGCGTTCCCAAAAGTGCAAGCATAAATGCAAACGGCAAAACATTTACGGTAAGGCGGAGGTTGATGCTGAAAAATGAAAAAGTCGGCAGCTTTGCCGGAATTGCGCCAACAGTCGGAATGTCCAAGCCGAAATAAACCAACAAAATCATTGCAAGGAGAATCGCAATAATTGTCGGCGGAACAGATGCCAAATATTTTTTTCCTTTTGTCAGACGCGGCAGAAGACGAATCAGAAGGATTGCGCCAAGCGTCATTAAAACCGCGACGATGCTGGTGTTTCCAATCATTTCCAAAACAAGAACAAGCATTTCAAATGTGGATTCATATTCGGGAAGCGTCAGGCCGAGCGCATTGGGAATTTGGCTGACAATAATCATCAGTCCGAGACCGCCCGTGAATCCTGAAACCAGCGGGAGCGGAATGAATTTGATAATTTTTCCGACTTTTAAAATTCCTAAAATGATTTGAATCAAGCCTGCGAGAACAGTTGCCAAAAACAATCCTTCCAATCCGTATTGAGAAATCGCTGTTAAAACGACGACGGACATCGCTCCTGTCGGTCCGGTAATTGAATATTTGGAGCCGCCGAAAAGGGAAGCTAAAAAGCCGGCAATGACTGCCGTATAAATGCCTGTCGACGCATCGACGCCGGATGCGACAGCAAAGCCGATAGAGAGCGGCAAAGCTACGATTGCAGTAATAAATCCGGCCCGGAGGTCGAAAACAAACATATTTTTGAAATAATTTGTAACGGAATCTTTGGACAGATGAGTCTCAGGCATATTTATCAAACCAACCTAAAAGCGGAATCAGCAAATACTTCTTCGGAATGAGGAATTATCAGCGACAAATGAATTATCTTCCAGGTATATATAATTATGACAGGAAAAATGACAAAATAAATGACATATAATATCTTTTATTCGTTACGTTTTTAATAAATTTGATTTATTTTATCATGACAGAATTTGACTGAATGAAAAAAATAATCAAAATTTTCCCGAAATTTCGGCTGAAATATTAAATACTATTACTTTCAGTAATAATTTCTATGCAATTACCGACGCCTGAGGATTTAAAAAAGAAAAGAATAGAGTTGGGGCTGACCCAAAGCGACTTGGCGAAGCGCGCCGGTGTCAGCCAGCCGCTGATTGCGCGCATTGAAATGAGCGACGTCGACCCGCGTCTTTCAACCGTTGCAAAAATCCTCACCGCTTTTGATGAAGTGAAAAAAGAGCAGCAAATCGTTGCCAAAGACATCATCAGCTCGCCCGTCATTCATGTACAGCCGAAACAGCCGCTTGAAGAAGCTGTTCAAATCATGAATTCAAAAGGCATTTCCCAATTACCCGTTATTGAAAACGGCGTTCCTGTCGGCAGTTTGTCCGAAGGCGCCGTCGTTCGAACAATCGCCGTTAAAAAATCACTTACGGGAATAATTGTTTCGGATTTAATGGAAGAATCCTTCCCGACCGTTCCGCAAACGGCTTCCGTCTTAACCGTTTCTCATATTTTGGAGCGCAGTCCGGCCGTTCTTGTCATGGAAAAAGGAGTCGTGACAGGCGTGATCACCAAAAGCGACATTATGAAAATCGTCAACGGATAATTCTTCGGCGACATTTCATTTTGATTGATTTTTAATTAATTTTAGATTTAAATTTAATATTATATTCATTTTTTAAAATTCATAATAATTAATTTTTAACACTGATATTTATGATAACCGAAAAAGAAAAAGCGGCCGCAGGATTATTTTATGACTCCGCGCTCAAATCTTTTGAAAAAGAACGCCACCGCGCAAAAAACTTGTATCACAAATATAATCACTGCAAGCCGACGAATTTTAAAAAACGGAATAAAATTATCAAAAAACTGTTCGGCAAAACCGGCAAAAATTTCCTGATTGAACAGCCGTTTTACTGCGATTACGGTTACAACATCGAAATCGGCGACAATTTCTTTTCAAATATGAACTGCGTCATGCTTGACGGCGCGAAAATCAAATTCGGAAACAACGTCATGATCGGTCCCAATGTCGGCTTTTACGGAACAGGGCATCCGTTAGGCATTGAAATGAGAAATAAATTCATCGAATACTCTTTTCCGATCATCGTCGGAAATAACGTATGGATCGGCGGCCACGTTTCCGTTTGCCCGGGCGTTACTATCGGCGACAACTCTGTCATCGGCGCGGGTAGCGTCGTCACAAAAGATATTCCCTCGAATTCGATCGCGTACGGCAATCCCTGCCGCGTTGTCCGAACAATTGACCAAGATGAAGTCAAATTAAAAGAAAAATATTTCAAAAAATTAACGAAAGAAGAATTTAAGAAAATGAAAAAATGATTTAAGAAACTTGAATTCTCAATCCCGTTTTTATTTTCATCTCTTTTTTCATTTCTCTTTTTTCTTCTCTTTTTATTTCTCTTTTTATTTCTCTTTTCATCTTTTCTTTTCATCTCTTTTTTCATCTTTTTTTATTTCTCTTTTCATTATCTTCTCTTTTCTTCAATTTTCTTTTCTTTTTATTTTCGGATGAAACCTAAACATCCGATTTTCAAAAATCGGTGAACCTGAACGCCCGATAAAACCCTACTCTTAAAAATTTCAATTTTATTGAAAAGAAGGCGTTCCGTTTTTGAAGAAAATTGGTGAAAGGTGATGTTTCGATTTATTTTGAAATTTAATTGAAAAGTCAAAGCGCCGCCCCCCGCAAGTTGAGTTTCCGAGCGCAGCGAGGAAACGAGACTTGGCGGATTCTTCCCATACAAAATAAAATATTCAAAACCGCTTATTGTTAATTGCTTTTCAGCTTTTGCAAAGTGCCGTCTTGTGACTGTCTTTTGCTGTCAGCTTCCTGCTGAGCCTGCTCGTCTGCAACTGTCTTTAATTTGTCACTGTGGGGCGATTTGCGTTGCAACTGTCGGATCAGGTTTGTGTTTCTGCTTGCATCTGTTCTTTTTTAAGAAATCCGTTGGCATAAAATTTTGCTCGGCTTCGCCTCACAAAATTTCAGGTTGCAGTGGGAGGGAGGTGTTTGTTTGCAGTGGGAGGGAGGTGTTTGTTTGCAGTGGGAGGGAGGTTTCTGTTTCCGCTTGCAATCAGGTTTGCGTTGCCGGCAGCAGCCGCCGCCGCGCGAGCCGCACAAATTTTTGAAAAAAAATCAAAAAACGAGATTTGCATTTTAAAAAAACAAACAAAAACGAGATTTGCATTTTTTAAAAATAACCAAAAAAGAAATCTAATACATAATTAAAAAATGAAAAATTAAAAATGGCTGGAACAAATATTTATTACAAAAATATTAATGACCAAAAAGTTATAATGGAGTTCAATCAAAAAAGGAAGGATTAGATTTATTATTTGAAATGATTTAATTCGTCTGAATCCAAAAAAAAGATTTAGTTTTATATAACAAAACGTACTAAAAAATTATTTTTCTGTCACAAAAACGGCAAATGAAACAGAAGCAGGTATAACTTATGATTAAAACCGAAGATAAATTAATGATGATGCCCGGACCGGTCGCGGTCCCGCAGCGTGTTTTAATGGCAATGGCCAAACCGATGATCAACCACCGCGGAAAAGAATTCTCCGCCATTTACGATGACTGTCAGAGAATTTCAGCATCACTCTTCAACACCGCTCAGGAAAATGTGTCCGTCATTTCAGGCTCGGGAACCGCCGGTATGGAAGCCGCTGTCGGCTGTTTAAACAACAAAGACGACAAAATCCTCGCCATCGAAAACGGTAAATTCGGTCAGAGATTCAAGAAAATCGCAGGCAAATACGGCAATGTCGTTCCGCTCGAATTTGAATGGGGCAAATCCGTTGATTTGGCGGCCGTTGAAGAAAAACTCGCTGCAGGCGACATTAAAACAATTACGATGGTTCACAACGAATCATCCACCGCAATCAGAAACCCCGCCGCCGAAGTCGGCGAACTTGCCAAAAAATTCGGCGCGTACTTCATTCTTGACGTCGTTTCATCACTCGGCGGCGACGACATCAGAATCGATGACTGGAATGTCGACATCGCGGTCACCGGATCACAGAAATGTATTGCAGCACCGCCCGGAATTTCCGTTGTTGCCGCAAACGAACGCGCGCTTGCCGAAATGGAAAACGTGACGACACGCCCGTATTATTTAGATTTGGTCGCATATCACAAAAGCGCAAACAAAGAACTAAAAGAAACCCCGTACACGCCTGCCGTTTCTTTGTTCTACGCGCTTCAGGAAGCTTTGAAAATCGTCGAAGAAGAAGGCGTTGACAAGAGAATCGAAAGACACTTTTTAATGACAAAAGCTGTCCGCGACTCCGTTACCGCGCTCGGCGTTGAAATGTTCCCGCAGCTCAATGAAGTCAGCGCTTATTCGAATACGGTTTCCGCAATGAAAGCGCCTGCCGGAATCGATGCCGAAGAAATTAAGAAAGCGATGAACAAAAGAGGCGTTATCATCACCGGCGGTCAGGACGATTTGAAAGGCAAAATTTTCAGGATCGGCTCAATGGGCGCAACAACGCCGACCAACATCATGACAACGCTTTCCGAACTTGAACAGGTTCTCTACGACATGGGCATCGGCGAAGAAACAGGTGCCGTCATGGATATTGCCGGAAAAACAATGGCAAAGCTTTACGAGTAAATGAATCTTTTAAAAATAAAAATTTCAAAAATAAAAATTTGAAAATAAAATTTAAAATAAAATTTATTTAAAAATAAAATTTAAAATAAAATTTAAAAAAATATTTAAAATAAAGTTTAAAAATATAAAAAATGAATACAGGAGAACGAAATGTCACAGCGTAAAATCATCATCATCGGTGCCGCCGGAAGGGATTTCCATAATTTCAACACTTATTACCGCGACAATCCCGACTGCCAAGTCGTTGCTTTCACCGCCGCGCAGATTCCGGACATTGCCGGCCGCAAATATCCCGCCGAACTTGCCGGCAGCCTTTATCCCGAAGGCATTCCGATTTACGAGCAGGCAGAACTGCCGCGCCTCATCAAAGACTTGGACGCCGATGAGTGCGTCTTTGCTTACAGCGACATGCCGTATAAAGAAGTGATGCACATCAGCGCAATCGTCAACGCCGCCGGCGCGGACTTTACACTGATGGGCTACAAAAACACCATGCTCAAAAGCACAAAGCCCGTTATCGCTGTCGGCGCAGTGCGCACGGGCTGCGGCAAAAGCCAGACCACACGCCGCATTGCAGAAGTTTTGATGGCGCACAGTCTCAAAGTCATCGCTATCCGTCACCCGATGCCGTACGGTGATCTCGTCGCTCAAAAAGTGCAGCGCTTTGCCGCAATCGACGACTTGAAAAAATACAGCTGTACCATCGAAGAAATGGAAGAGTACGAGCCGCACATCGCGCGCGGCAACGTCATTTATGCAGGCGTCGATTATGAAGCGATTTTGCGCGCCGCAGAAAACGACCCTGACGGGTGCGATGTCATCCTTTGGGACGGCGGCAACAACGATTTTCCGTTTTACAAGCCTGACTTGATGGTCACAGTCGTTGACCCGCACCGCCCGGGACACGAGCTTTCGTATTACCCAGGCGAAGTGACGCTTCGCATCGCTGATGTCGTTGTGATCAATAAAATCGACAGCGCCGACTTTGACAATATTCAAACCGTCAGACGCAATATCGAGCGCGTCAATCCGGACGCGACGGTTATTGATGCCGCCTCCACAATCACTGTGGACGACCCCGATGTCATTCGCGGCAAACGCGTTTTAGTCATTGAAGACGGACCGACGCTCACGCACGGTGAAATGGGAATCGGCGCAGGTATTGTCGCCGCCAAGCGTTTCGGAGCTTCCGAAATCGTTGACCCGAAACCGTATGCGGTCGGGAAAATTGCGGAAACATTCCGCATTTACCCGCATGTCAAAGGATTGCTTCCCGCAATGGGCTACGGCGAAGAGCAGATGAAAGATTTGGCCGCCACGATTGAGCGCACCGATTGCGACAGTGTGATCATCGGAACGCCGATTGATCTCGCCCGCGTCATAAAAATCGACAAACCCAATACGCGCGTCAACTACAGCCTTCAAGAAATCGGTCATCCCGATATGGAAGATGTTTTGACGGATTTCATTAAGAAAATCAAAAATTAAGATTAGATAAAACAAAGAAGCCGCCTCGCGGCTTTTTCTATTTTCTTTTTTTGTCAATTCTATTTATGCCGGTTCGACAGCCGCTGCCGCGCGTGAGCTGCTCCGTTTTCATTTTGATTTTCAAACCCGACCCTTGTTTCCTTTTTATTTTTGAATGAAACCTAAACATCCAATTTTCAAAATCGGTAAACCTGAACGCCCGATAAAATCCTAAATTTAAAAATGGATTTCATTAAAAATTGGCGTTCCGTTTTGAATATTTTGATAAAAATGATGTTTCAATTGAATCAAAAATGAATGAAAAACTAAAAACGCTCTGCCTTTTTATTATTAGATTCGACTTCGACAAAACGCTTTCGTGCAACTGTCTTTTGCTGCCTGCCCCTGCTAGCGGAACAGTCTGCAACTGTTTTTAATTGCTGCTGCCGTGACTGGATCTGTTTTTGTTGCTGCTCCGGTCACTGCCGCGCGCGAGCCGCTTCATTTTTCGTTATTTTTTCAAATCATTCGCCGTTATTATTGTTTATCAAAACGGGTGTCGTGATAAATATAATTAATAATATGTATGAAAAAACTTTAAGAATAATTGATTATTTTTTCTTAAAAAGTGAAAAAAACAATGGTTAAAAAAGCAATTCTTTCCTACTCGGGCGGTCTTGACACTTCCGTCTGTATTCCGATGCTTAAAGAAGATTACGGCTTTGACGAAGTCATTACGGTTTCCGTAGACGTCGGTCAGCCCGAACATGAAGTGAAAGCCGCGGAAGACAAAGCAAAACTCATCAGCGACAAACATTACACGATTGATGCCAAAGACGAATTCGTCTCCGATTACATTTTTCCGCTGATCAAAGCCAACGGCGACTATGAGGGTTATGTGATGGGGACTTCGATTGCAAGACCCTTGATTGCCAAAAAGGTGGTTGAAGTCGCCGAAAAAGAAGGTGCCTCCGCATTCGCTCACGGCTGCACCGGCAAAGGAAATGATCAGCTTCGTTTTGAAACGATTTTCCGTTCCACCGGCAAAGACGTGATTACTCCGATGCGCGAACGCAATCTGACGCGCGAATGGGAAATCGAATACGCCAAGTGTCATAACATTCCGGTTGCCGCAACCAAAGACAAGCCGTGGAGCGTTGACGAAAACTTATGGAGCCGCAGCATCGAAGGCGGCCGCTTGGAAGATCCGAGCTTTGTTCCGCCGGAAGAAATTTACGAGTGGACGACTGCGCCGGAAAACGCGCCCGACAAAGCAACTTTGATTGACATCGGTTTTGAAAACGGTGTTCCGATATCGCTTGACGGCATAAAAATGAAAGGTTATGATTTGATTAAAAAATTGAATCAAATCGGCGGCGAAAACGGCGTCGGACGTTCCGACATGGTGGAAGACCGCATACTCGGCTTCAAAGCCCGCGAAAATTATGAACATCCGGCGGCAACGATTCTTCTCAAAGCGCACAAAGATTTGGAACAGCTTGTGCTCACACGCGCCGAATTGAAATTCAAGGCAGCGGTTGACGCGCAATGGTCCGAACTCGCATATCAGGGACTTACAGAAGAGCCGCTTTACGCCGATTTAAATGCGTTCATCGACAAAACACAGGAACGCGTGACGGGAACCGTCAAAGTAAAGCTTTACAAAGGCAGTTTGATTGCGGTTGCCCGCGAATCGCCGTTTGCGCTTTATTCCGAAGATTTGGTGTCTTTTGACAGCCAAACAATTGATCAAAAAGATGCCGAGGGATATTGTAAATATCACGGGTTTCAGGCGAGATTGTATAAGCAATTGAAAAAGTGAAAACGGGTTTGATCGTGATAGCGGTCACCGTTCAGAAATAAATAACAATATAAAACTCGGCTTCATGCCGAACTTTTTTTCTTTTTGCCGGAATTGATTTTCCGGCATAGCGTCAAAATAAAAAGATGACGACAGATATATAACTAAAATAATAATTATGGGAAAATATGAAAAAAACAACATTATTCACCATTTTTATTTTTTTGATATTGGAAATCGGTACATCCGGCTGTCTTTTAAACGACAGTAATTCGTTTGAGCCGGATAATTTTACAAAAACAGCGACTATTTCTGAAAATAATACAACGCTGACAATGCTTTTTGATGAAGATTTTAATTCCGACTTCCGGTGGGAACTTACAATGGAAACCGAAGATGTTTTAAAAATAGCCGCAGATGAAAAAATTCCGACTGATAAAGCATCACAGGGAATTGGAAAACATCAATGGATTTTTGAAGGAAACGAAAAGGGAATCACTGTATTGAAATTTGAGTATATTCGTTCGGGGAATCGTTATACTCCGGAAATATACACCTATATGATTAAAAATACAGAAGGAGAATTGGAAATTTTATCGTTTACTTCACTCTCTGGAAACAGAACAGACAACAGACCGTATACAGAAGGAATAAGTGTCAGTGAAGATAAGACATTATTAACGCTCGATGGTCAATGTGTCAGCTCGACGGGTGCAGGAAATAATCATTGGTATTTGGAAAAGAGTCAAACCGATATGTTGGAGATTATAAACCAAACAAGCAATCATTATGAGACAGACCCTGGGTATGGGTGGCACTCATGGGAAATGAAAGGGCAAAATTCAGGAGATATCACATTAACGATGAATTATGTGAATGAGAATTTAGGGAATTGGATCGGTATCGGTTTAATCTCCGAAATTGTTTGTGACGTATATATTAATGAAAATAATAAAATATCCATTCGGAAGATCAGTTATAATTCAGTCAAAGGCGAACCTGTGCCTTATTGGGATGAATCTCTGTGAGTATAAATTCAGCAATTTCACAGAAAAAAAGAGTTAAAGGAGTTCGTGGCATCGACGCATTTCTTCAAATACATCCACTCCCGAATCATCTTTTTTGAATCTGGAATTACCTTCTGCTGCTAAAAGCTCTTCTAATATCTTTATGGATTTCGGATTTCTCACAATCAATCTTGTCGTATATGATGAAGTTGCCATTTTTGTTTCTCCAAATTATTGAGTAAAGCCTTCAATTTTTCAAAACTATTTAGACTTTATTAAATAATTTCAAAAGAAATTGTATTGAAATAAATAAAATAAAAAGAAATCAAATTGAAATAAATAAAAATGCAACGAATCAAAATCGAACATTTGTCATTGTTTTTGCTTCAAAGCGGTAACAAATTCAATTGCTGCCGTAATGATCAAAAGAATAAGCGAAATAATCAAACCCCATTTTAAAACAAACAAAATGCTGTTCGGAATTTCGATGTTTATTTCAAAAACAGAAGCTAAAAAAACAGCGGCGGTGCAGAAAACAAATAATAAGAGAAAAACTGCGCAGATCTTTTCAACAATTCTTACAATTTTCATTCTTTCCGAAATTATTTCCGTCATAATCTCACCGATAAGAATCGGCTCTGAAGATATATAAACCGGAGTTATAGGAAAAGGTTATTAAAGGAATAATCATGTTTACGGTTCATTCAAACGTTCTATCCGAGTATAAAACGCAATTGATCGCAGTGTCTTTGCACAGCGGTTTTCATTATTTTTATTCAATTATGAATCAGAGGATTCGCTCTTAAACGTGAAAGTGATATTATGGCATTGAAGAAAGGAGATTTTATCCGGTTAAATTACACCGGTAAAATGGAAGACGGTAAAGTCTTTGACACGACCGAAGAAGAAGTTGCAAAAGCAGAAGGCGTTTACACACCGCAGGGTCTTTACGGCGGCGACGTGATCATCATCGGCTACGGCCACACCATTGCAGGCCTTGACAAGGAATTGGAAGGCAAAGAAGCCGGCGCATCCGGCGAAGTGACAATTGCGCCCGAAGATGCTTTCGGCATGCCCAGAGAAGATTTGATCCAATCCGTTTCCACATCCAAATTCAAAGACGGAAACGCTCAAATCGGCATGGTCATTGAACAGGACGGACGCCAGGGCGTCGTGACAAAAGTCATCGGTCGCCGCGCAACACTTGACTTCAACAGTCCGCTTGCCGGAAAACCTGTTGTTTACAGCTACAAAGTTGAAGCCGTTTTGGAAACGCCGGAAGACAAAATCAAAGGACTTTTCGCGCTTTACACAGGCGTTCAGGAAGCTGACGTGACAATCAACGGCGATGTCGCCGACATTGAAATCCCGACGGGAATCACATTCAACCAGAGATGGCTTTTCATGAAAGGAAAGTTGGCCAACGAAGTTTTGGAAAACACCGACCTGAAAGAAATCCGCTACGTTGAAACCGTTAAAAAAGAAGAGAAGGCTGAAAAAGCAGAGTAATTCTGCTTTTCTTTTTAATTCTTTTATTTTAAATTTTATTTCGTTTACTTTTCGGATTTATTTTTGAAAAATAATTATATACCCGAATCATGTTTATGTGTTGCAGTTTACTGCGAATATCTCTTTGCGGAGATAGCCAAGCGGCCCACGGCGCCGGTCTTGAAAACCGGTGGTGCCTCGCACCTCGGGAGTTCAAATCTCCCTCTCCGCGCTTTATTTTTAATTTAATTCATTTATTTTAAATTTATTTTCGTTTTGCATTTTAATTGCATTTTTATAATTAATTGAACTAAATTATTGAACCAAACGAAAAACAGAAAAGGAGAATAAAATATGACAGACGTTTTACTTGAAACCACTATGGGAAACATTAAAATCAAATTGTACGACAACATGCCCGTTACTGCCGGCAACTTCAAACAGCTTATTGAAAACGGCTTTTACGACGGCATCATTTTCCACCGCGTGATTCCGAATTTCATGATTCAGGGCGGCTGCCCGAACGGAAACGGAATGGGCGGTCCCGGCTACTCCATTCCCGATGAATTCGTGAAAGGCTCTTCCAACGTTCGCGGCACACTTTCGATGGCAAACGCAGGCCCGAACTCCGGCGGCAGCCAGTTTTTCATCAACCTCGTTGACAACACATACCTTGACTGGGACAAGCCCCCGGGATCCTCCAAGCACCCCGTTTTCGGCGAAGTCGTTGAAGGCATGGATGTTGTTGACAAAATCGGTAACGTCAAAACCGCACGCGGCGACAAACCGATGCAGGATGTTAAAATCGTTAAGGCAACAATTGTCTGAATTCTTAAAAAATAATTTAAATGAAAGTCGAATCATTTCACTTTCATTCTTTTCTTTTTCATTTATCTTTTCGTTTATCTTTTCATTTATCTTTTCGTTTATCTTTTCATTTATCTTTTCGTTTATCAATACTTTTTTAAACCAAAAACAAGAACTCTTTTTCATGGATTACAGAGTCGGACAAATCGGCCGCGTCTTTACCGTCAGAATGGATCACGGCGAATATTTATTGGAATCGCTCAAAAAGCTCGCGGAAATTGAAAATATTCAAGCGGCGACTTTTGTTTTACTTGGCGCAATCGAAGCCGGCAATTTGGTTGTCGGGCCGAAAAAGAATGAGCGCCCGCCGAACAAAATGTGGATTAATTTTGAAGAAGCGCATGAAATCGTCGGCGTCGGCAATTTATTCAGAGAAAAGGGTGAGCCTGTCATTCATCTTCATGCAGGGATCGGGCGCGCCGAAGACGGGCGAATCGGGTGTGTCAGAAAAGAAAATCAAATCTTTATGGTGATTGAAGCGTTTGTTTTTGAATTGACGGGATTTGAGGCGGAGCGCGTTTGGAATGATGTTGAAGGATATTCACCGATTACTTTTAAGTAAAATCAAGAATCAAGCGCTTTGATTCAATTCATTTTTATTTTAGTCGCTGCGCCGCGCGTGAGCCGCTTCATTTTTAATAATTTTTCAAACTCACCCTGTATTTTTACTTAATTTTCAACGGAAAATCTAAACATCCAACTTTAAGAAAATCGTTGAACCTGAACGCCCGATAAAACCCTAAATCTAAAAATAGATTTTATTAAAAATTGGCGTTCCGTTTTTGAATAATTTTGATAAAAACGATGTTTCAATTGAGTTTAAATTGAATAAAATTTAAAAAACCGCCCCCGCAAGTTGAGTTTCCGAAGCGAAGCGGAGGAAACGAGACTTGGCGGATTCTTCCCATTCGAAACAAAAATTCTAAAACCGCTGATCATTAATTACTTCCCTGCTCTTGCAAAGTGCATTTCTGCGACTGTCTTTTGCTGCTGACGGTTCCTGCTAAGCCTGTTAATCTGCAACTGTCTTTTAAATTGATGCTGCCAATCAGGCTTGCGCTTCCGCCTGTATCTGCTCATTTTAATCGTAATCCGTTCGCTAACGCGAACGTGGGCGCAGTTACCTTACTGTTTCTGTTTGCAGTTGGAGGGAGGTGTTTGTTTGCAGTTGGAGGGAGGTGTTTGTTTGCAGTTGGAGGGAGGTTTCTGTTTGCAGTTGGAGGGAGGTGTTTATGAAAAAATCGCGCAGCGATTTTTTTTCGCCACTTTTTGCCGCGCCGCCGCGCGCGAGCCGACCATTTTACCAAAAAAAATAACCAAAAATCCAACCGCAATTTTGTTTAATTTTCAAAAAAATCTTTACCCGAAAATATGAAAAATAAAATCAAACATGGAAAACAACATTGAAAGGATGAAAATTAAAACATCATAAAGATTTAAAAATAATTTCATCAAATATAAAAAATAAAATTATTTTCCGCGTCACAAAATCGTCATTGGAAAAACGAAGTGAATGAGTATATTTATATACGTTGAAACCCTCTTTTTGTCATTGAAATATGTAAAATAAAACAAAGATTTCTGAAACAAAAAAAGGCTCTTTTGAATGCGATATTAAATCGGTTTTAATTCGATGACAAATTCATTTCAAAAGATTCAATTTTAAATTTGTTTTCTTTTAATTTTTCAAACTGATTTTGAAATAATTTTCAAAAATTTCAAATTATTTTGAAAAAACAATTGATTTCTTTGTTGAAACAAAAACTGTTCTGAAAACAGAACCTGTCGAACTCTATTTCAAATGAAAAATTCAAGAAAAAATAATATTCATTAGCATACACCATTAAATTTTAACCAAACCCGAAACGGCAGAAATAATCGCATTCTGTCGAACGCGTGAAAAATCTCAAAAATTTTGGATTTTTCAAAAAAATCAAACTTATCATTTAAAAATCAAATTTGTCATTAAAATCAAATTTATCATTTTTAGATTAAACCATTTTTACATAAAATCATAAATTAAAATTATAAATTAAATTTTAAATTAAAATTAAAAATCTACAGAACCACACACAATAAACACACGAAGGAAACTTTATGGACGAACAGAAAAAATATGACGGCTCCAGCATTCAAGTATTAGAAGGCCTTGAAGCTGTCCGAAAAAGACCGAGCATGTATATCGGCAGCACGGACTCGCGCGGTCTTCACCACCTTGTTTACGAAGTCGTAGACAACAGTATCGACGAAGCGCTTGCCGGATACGCGAAAAACATCCGCATGACAATCAATGAAGACGGCAGCGTTACCGTTATCGATGACGGTCGAGGCATTCCCGTAAGCATTCAGCCGAAATATCAAAAACCAGCTCTTGAAGTCGTATTAACGATCCTTCACGCCGGCGGAAAATTCGACAAAGACTCTTATAAAGTATCGGGCGGCCTTCACGGCGTCGGTGTTTCCGTCGTCAACGCGCTCTCCGAATGGCTGATTGCCGAAGTCCGAAGAGACGGAAAAGTCTACCGCCAAACCTTCGCATACGGCATCCCGACATCCGGTGTTGAAGTCGTCGGCGAATACGAAAGCGGTTCCACCGGGACGACAATTCAGTTCATGCCCGACAAAACGATTTTCGAAACAGTCGACTTCAAATATGACACACTTCTCACCCGATTGAGAGAACTCGCGTTTTTGAACAAAGGCATTCACATCATCACCGAAGATCTCAGAATTCCCGAAGCAGTAATCGAAGACGAATTCGGAGACATTGCCGAAGACGATTCCGACCTCACCGCCGAAATTGAATTTGACGAAAGCGATGAAGAAGAAAGCAGCGGCGGCAAAAAGAAGTCCGGACGCACGCTCGGAACCAAAGAAAAATATCACGACCTTTGTTACGAAGGCGGCATCATAGAGTTTGTCAAATATTTGAACAGCGGCAAAAACATTCTTCATGAAAATCCCATTTATTTTGAACGCCAAAGAGAGGGAACCGACGTTGAAATTTCCATGCAGTACACGGAAAGTTACAACTCAAACGTTCATTCTTTCGCAAACAACATCAACACAACAGAAGGCGGCACCCACTTAGTCGGCTTCAAGTCCGCGCTCACCCGTGTCGCAAACGATTACATCAAGAAAAATAACCTCGATAAAGACACCAAAGACGGGGCTTCTTTGAGCGGCGAAGATATCCGCGAGGGTTTGACTGCCATCATCAGCGTCAAGCTCTTAGAGCCGCAATTTGAAGGCCAAACGAAGACAAAGCTCGGCAACAGCGAAATCAAAGGCATTGTCGATTCACTCGTCACGGAAGGGCTTTCCGAATACTTCGAAGAAAATCCGAAAGTCGCAACCGCCATCTTGGAAAAAGCGCTTCTTGCCAAGAAAGCCAGAGAAGCTGCCAAGAAAGCCAGAGAGCTCACCCGCAGAAAAAGCGCGCTTGAAGTCAGCACGCTTCCCGGAAAATTAGCCGACTGCTCCGAGCGCGACGCCTCTCTTTGCGAACTCTATCTCGTCGAAGGTAATTCCGCCGGCGGATCCGCAAAACAGGGCAGAAACAGAGCGTTTCAGGCGATTCTTCCGTTCCGAGGAAAAATTCTCAACGTGGAAAAAACCAGAATGGACAGAGCGCTCAAAAACGCCGAAATCGCGTCACTCATCACCGCGCTCGGCGCAGGTCTCGGAGACGACATGGATCTGGACAGGCTCCGCTACCACAAAGTCGTCATCATGACCGATGCCGACGTCGACGGCGCGCACATTCGAACTTTGATTCTGACATTCTTCTTCCGCTACATGCCGGATTTGATCAACAACGGCTATGTTTACATCGCGCAGCCGCCGCTTTACAGAATCAAGAAAGGCAAATCCGAATATTACGCTTACAACGATAAACAGCTTCGAGCAAAACTCGAAGAAGTCGGAGACAAAGGCGTGACGGTTTCACGTTACAAAGGTCTTGGTGAAATGAATCCCGAGCAGCTTTGGTCAACCACAATGAATCCGGAAACAAGAACCTTGCTTCAGGTAACGATCGAAGACGCGATTGCCGCTGATGAAATCTTCTCGATTTTGATGGGCGATGAAGTTCTTCCGAGAAAAGAATTCATTCAGGCGCACGCCAAAGAAGTGGTGAACTTGGATATCTGATGGAGGCGCCAAAGATGGATGAAAATAATCAGCAAAACGGTCAACAAAATAATCAACACACCGACCAACAAAGCAATCAGCAAAACAATCAGCAAAATGATCGGCAAAACAATCAGAACGCGCAGCAACAGCAAGTTCTTGATGAATATATCCGCCGTTCCGAGCTTCCCGACGAAATGGAAGACGAAATGAAAACCGCAGCTGTCGATAACGGTGAGGGCAATGACAACGACGGCAACGGGGATGACGGCGAAGATGACGGAATTCCAATCGTCGATGAAGAACGCGTTTCGGTTCGTCCCATTTTATTGAATGATGAAATGAAAAATTCATACATTCAGTACGCGATGAGTGTGATTATCGGCCGCGCGCTGCCTGATGCCCGCGACGGTTTGAAGCCGGTTCACCGCAGAATTCTGTTTTCCATGAAGGAAAACGGTATGGTTTATGAAAAGCCGCCGAAGAAATCGGCTCACGTCGTCGGTGACGTGCTTGCAAAGTACCATCCGCACGGCGACTCTGCCGTTTACGATTCGATGGTCAGGATGGCGCAGAACTTCTCCCTTCGCTATCCGTTTATTGACGGTCAGGGCAATTTCGGATCCATTGACGGCGACGAAGCAGCCGCGATGCGTTATACGGAAGCGCGAATGGCAAGGATTTCTGCCGAGATGCTTGAAGATTTGGACAAGGACACGGTGGACTTCCGCCCCAACTACGACGAATCGCTTCAAGAACCGTCCGTGCTGCCTTCAAAACTTCCGAGTTTACTGATCAACGGCTCCACCGGTATTGCCGTCGGCATGGCGACAAATATGCCGCCGCACAATTTAACGGAAGTCATTGACGCAGCCGTTATGATGATCGACAATCCCGAGGCGGATGTTCCCGAATTGATGACAGTGATCAAAGGTCCGGACTTCCCGACGAGCGCGGTTATTTTGGGCAACGAAGGAATCATCAACGCTTACAAAACAGGCCGCGGCAGCGTTCGTATTCAGTCGGTTTCTCACATTGAAGAAATGAAAGGCAACCGCGAACGAATCGTTGTGACCGAATTGCCTTATCAGGTCAATAAAGCGAGATTGATCGAAAACATTGCCGAGCTTGTCCGCGATAAAAAAGTCACCGGCATTTCAGATCTTCGCGATGAATCCGACCGCGACGGTATTCGTGTCGTTATGGAACTCACGAACGGAACGAACGCAAGCGTTTTGATGAACC
The DNA here is from genome assembly GCF_032594095.1 of Methanimicrococcus hongohii. NCBI lineage: Archaea > Methanobacteriati > Methanobacteriota > Methanomicrobia > Methanosarcinales > Methanosarcinaceae > Methanimicrococcus > Methanimicrococcus hongohii. The sequence goes on along the minus strand of NZ_CP131059.1, from coordinate 998,376 downwards.
AGCTTTACAAGCACACGCAGCTTCAAACAAGCTTCGGCATCATCAATTTGGCGATCGTTGACGGTGTTCCGCGCGTGATGGGACTTCGCCAGCTTTTGAAAATTTATTTGAAGCACAGAATGGAAGTTGTTCAGAGAAGAACGCTTCATGATTTGAAAACCGCTCGCGAGCGCGAACATATTTTAAACGGTTTGAAAATTGCGCTTGATAATATTGATCCCGTTATTGAATTGATCAAAGCGTCCGAAGATGCGCAAACCGCGAAAGTCGGTTTGATGGAAAAGTTCGGATTGGATGAGATTCAGTCTAAAGCGATTTTGGAAATGAGACTTCAAAGGCTTACCGGCATGGAAATTCAGAAGATTTTAGATGAACTTGAAGAAGTTTTGACAAAAATCAGTGAATTGGAAAAGATTGCCGGAAGCGATGAAATCAAATACGGAATCATTCGCGACGAACTCTTGGAAATGAGAGAAAAATACGGCGATGATCGCAGAACGCAGATCATTCACGGCGGCTTTGATATCGACAATGAGGATCTCATTCAGAAAGAAGATGTGATTATCACGATGACCAACCGCGGCTACATCAAGCGTTTGTCTGCCAACACGTATTCGCGCCAGCGCCGCGGCGGCAAGGGAATCATCGGCATGGAAACGAAAGAAGAAGACATTGTCGTGAATCTTTTTGTTTCGTCGACGCACAATTACATTTTGTTCTTCACGAACAAGGGACGTGTTTATTGGAAGAAAGGGTATGAAATTCCGGAAGGAAGCCGAACTTCTAAGGGCAAATCGATTGTCAACTTCTTGGATTTGAAAGAAGATGAAACGGTGACGGCATCGATTCCGGTTTCCGAATTTAAGGAAGGCCAATATTTGATGATGGTGACGAAAGAAGGAACGGTCAAGAAAACGCCGCTCACCGACTTTAAGAATCCGAGAAAGGCCGGAATTATTGCAACAACGCTTGCGCCCGGCGACGAACTCGTGAATGTGATTCAAACCGACGGCAGCCGCGAAGTTGTGATCGTGTCGCGCGGCGGCAAAGCGGTTCGTTTTGATGAGAAAGAAGTCCGCCCGATGGGCAGATCCGCGCGCGGTGTGATGGGCATGCGCCTGTCAAAGCCGGGCGACGCTGTTGTCAGCATGGATGTTGTCAACACGGAAGAAGCGCTTTTAACGATTACCGAAAACGGTTTCGGAAAAGTGACTCTCTTTGATGAATACATGAAAAAGCATCGCGGCATTCAGGGTGTTATGTCAATCGTCACCGATGACAGAAACGGCCAAGTCGTTGCGGTGAAATCCGTCGGCCAAGACGATGAATTAATCATTACGAGTGCCGAAGGAATCATCATCAAGATCCGTGTCGGAGAACTCCGCGCACAGGGCAGAAATACCAAAGGTGTCCGCATCATGAAGCTTGCCGACAACGACAAAGTTGTCAGCGTCGCGGCGGTGAAGCAACCCGATGACGATGGCGAAGAATTCGATTCAAACGATTCGGCTGAAACCGATGCCGGATTTACGCAGCAGACATTTGATGCCGAGCCTGAAGCGGAAGATCTCGACAACAATAATGAAGAATGAATATGAGCGAGATGTTTTGACATCTCGTTAATTCTTTTTTACGGTTTTCTTTTTTCAATAAATTTTGGTCGTATTTTTGATTTATCTTTTTCAAAACCTGTCTGTCGGGTTTAACTTTTTTTTGAAAAATGATGCAGTTCGCGCGCGGCGAAGTGTTGCAGCGGAGCTGCAAAAAAATCGCGCAGCGATTTTTTCAATAAATACCTCCCTCCAAGCGGAAACAAACACCTCCCTCCAAGCGGAAACAAACACCTCCCTCCAAGCGGAAACAAACACCTCCCTCCAAGCGGAAACAAACACCTCCCTCCAAGCGGAAACAAACACCGCCCTCCAACTGCAAACCGGCGAAGCCTGAAAAATCGCGAAGCGATTTTTTACAAACACCGCCCTCCTCCCGCCTTGAAATTTTGTAAGCGGCAGCCGCCAGGCTGACGCGATCAAAATTTTGATACAAAAAAGACTGAAAAAGAGAAACTCAGTTTAAAAAACTTTCTCTTTTTTTTCGGTGATTCTCTTCTTGAAAATCGGAATGTCATTTTTCTTTGAAGAAATTGTTCAATTTTCGTGATTTGAAACGTAATGTTTAAGACCTGAATCTAATTTTACGTTTTTGGGAAAATTATGGAAATAGGTATAGAAATTATCATCATTGCGGTTTATCTCGCTGCAATGCTTGTTATCGGTTTCTTGACTCAAAAAATCGGATCATCCTCTTCAAAAGGATATCTGGTGGCAAACAGAAATGTCGGCGCTCTTTTGATTGGCGGAACGCTTTTTGCGACATTCTGGGGCGGCGGAACGGTGATGGGCGGCGCAGGTGCAGCTTTAGATTCTTATAATTTAGGCACAATCGCCGATCCTTGGGCTTCCGGCATCACGCTTATTATTATGGCTATGTTTATGGTTCCGATTTTGTTAAAGATGAAAATGGGAACTTTGGGCGAAATGTACCGCATCCGTTTCGGAAAACGCGGTGCTTATGTTGCTTCTATTCTCTCCGTTCCGACGCTTATCGCCTGGACGGCTGTTCAAATGGTTGCCATCGGCAAGATGCTGAACCTTTTCATCGGCGTTGAACCGTGGATCAGTATGCTTTTGGCCGGCGGCATTGTTATTATTTACACTTATATGGGCGGAATGCTTGCTGTGATTTGGACCGACAACATTCAGGCCGTGATTATTATTTTAGGTTTGCTTGTGTTGATTCCCGCGGCAATTTGTTACATTGCAGCCGGCGGCGGCGCGACTTTTGCCGTCAATTTGGACAATATGATTTCGGGACTCGGAATTATCAAAGAAAATACGCCAAACGACTTCTGGACACTGCTTCCGTCAGCCGATCCGGACCATCCGAGCGGTATCACGCGCACATTGAAAGGCGTTCTGATTTGGGCCGCCGCCTGGTGCGGCATGGGTCTCGGCAGTTTGGCATCTTTGGACATTACGCAGCGTGTTTTGACTGCAAGAGATGAAAAAGCGGCAAAAGGCGGCCTTTTGGCAGGCGCCGGTCTTTACTGGGTTGCCGGTCTCGGTCCGATTTTCATCGGTCTCTTGGGCATTGTGATGCTTCAGCTTGACTTCTTCACGCCCGCAGAAGTTGCGACGCTTGCAAACGATTCGGAAGTGATCGTCCCGATGCTTGCTCAGAAACTGCTTCATCCGCTGCCGATGGCAATTTTCATCGGCTCTTTGATGGCGGCAATCATGTCAACATCGAGTTCGACAATTTTTGCATCGGCCGCTGTTATTTCAACCGTTTTGATTCCCGGAACCGTCGGCGAAAAACGAACGGAAGAAATGGATAAAAAAGCAATCCGTTTGACAAAGATTTTAGTCGTCGTCATCGGCGTGTTCTGTATCGGCATCAGTATGCTTGCCGTCAGTTTGTATGATTTGATGATTTTCGGCTTTACACTTCTGTTCGCCTGTCTTTTCTGGGCTGTCGTCTGCGGATTGTTCTGGAAAAAAGCAAATGTTCCGGGCGGAATCGCGTCAATGCTTGTCGGAATTTCTTTTTCGATTTTGGGATGCGCTTATTTATCGATTCAGGCCGGAACTCTTGTCATTGTTCCGTCGGATGCCGAATGGGAAATTTATTTCACGTTCGTCCCGTGGCTTTTCTCAGGCATTGCAATGTTTGCCGTTTCCCTGCTCACCCAAAAGAAACACCCGCCGCTTCCGCTGACGGACACGGACGGAAAAGTTTTGAAATGGCCGGAGCTTGCCGGAAACGCAGAAAAATAAGAATGAAATTTTGAAAACGGGAAATACATCCCGTTTTAATTCTCTTTTCAATTTAATATTTTGTTCAATTCGTTTTTTTGTTTTCGATTCTGCTTTAATTTTGATTTTTTTGTTTTTCGATTTTTCTTTTTGTTCTGTTTTTCGCTTTCATTTTCATTTTCGCTTTCATTTTCATTTTCGCTTTCATTTTTTGTTTTTTACTCTATTTTGTTTTTCATTTTATTTCGTTTTAATTTTCTTTTTATTTCGTTTTAATTTTCTTTTTTTCAATTTTCTTTTTTTCAATTTCCTTGTTTTCAGTTTCAACTCATTTTAAAATCGCAATCTGTTGAATTGTATAAATCGGATTTCTATTTTTCGTTGATATAGTTATCGATTTTGAAAAAATCGGAACGCCTATTAACGTTTATGATTTTACTGTGTTTTGAAGCAAACTTTTGTCTGCAGTTTGCTGCCATCTTAAAAATCAGACATGAAAAATAAAAACATTAAGAGGATAACTATGAAAAACACAAACAAAACTAAAACATTCGGGAAAGTTCTTTTGCTTTCCTTTTTGATCCTGCTTGCTTTGACCGGAACCGCCGCCGCTAAAGAGTGGACTGTCGGAAGCACGGGAGCAGATTTCCAAACACTTCCTGAAGCAATTACCGCCGCTTCTGACGGCGACTCGATTTTGATCCGCGCCGGAACTTATGAAACAGCGGCAAATATCAGCATCGGAAAAACATTGACGATTGAAGGCGAAAACAAAGAAAACGTCATTTTGGATTTGGGCGGTTACACAATCATTCCGAAAAAAGAAAACTTCGTTATCAGAAATGTGACAATTGCAAACGGTTCCAACGGCATTAATCTTCAGACAAATGCAGCAAACGCACTCATTGAAAACTGTATTTTTGACGGATTAACGCATAAAGACGGCATTAAGCTTGCCAAAGACGGTGCTGTTTTCAAAAATAACATTGTCAGAAATATGGACGGCTTCACAAACGCAATCCATGTAACGGCTGCCGATGTTCAGCTCATCGGAAACACAATATCAGGACTTTCCGGAAGCGGAAACGCTGCAAGAATCATTTGTCTTGAAAATGCGACCAACGCTTTGATTGAAGGCAATACGATTACGAATAACGCCGGAGAAGCCATCCGCATTTGGAGAGTTGATTCCGAAAACGTCGTCATTACCAAAAATACGATTTCAGGAAACACGCAAAAAGGCATTTACATTTACAATGCCGGCGAAAACAATGTTGTTTATTTGAATGACATTTACAACAACAAAGGTGCAAATGTCGCAAGTTACGGAACGCTTCCCGAAAGCTTTTCCTTTAACAGCCCGACCAACGTGGAATTATCTTACGGCGGAAAATCCTGGACGGGAAAAGCCGGCAATTACTGGGGCGATGATTACGACGGCGTCGATACAAACGGCAACGGCATCGGAAGCACTCAAAAATCAATTTTGGACAAATATGCGGACCTTTACCCGTTAACGGATTCAATTTCCGCATACGGCATCGGCGCAGGCGGACCTGTTGATCCGGTTGACCCCGTTGATCCTGTCGACCCTGTTGACCCGACGCAGCCCGGCAAAACAGGAAACTCCATTTCAATGACGGCAAACATTTTGTCAGCAGTTTCTGTTTCGTTCTCGATTGATTCTCTTGACTTCGGCGACTTGGCCGCAGGACAGACAAGCGCTCCGAAAGAACTTGAGATTACAAACAGCGGCGGAGTCGATGTCCGAGTGACCGCGGAAGTAACAAGTTCATCTGATGACTTGTACAAGAGAGGACTTTGGATTGACAACGCTTTCTGGCCGAACTACGAAAAAGTTGTCGGACAGGGAACGACTGAAATTTCGGAAGTTGTCTTAAAAGTTCCGACCGATTACGCAAGCACCGGAAATGTTGACGGCACATTAATCATGTGGGTTGAAGCCTGCTGATAAATGAAAATGAATTGAGATTTGAAATCATCTCTTAAAGAGGTGATTTCATTTTTCATTTTTATTAATAACTGAAAAAAATGGAACGATTGAAAAAAGAAAATAGATTGAAAAAACAAAAAAATGAAAATAGATTGAAAAATTGAAAAATAAAAATCAAACGGATTTCAAACCGGGATCGTCCTCAATAAACAAAATTTCAACTCGGTCTCCGATTTCTTTATTCAACCGCTCTGCCAAAACGCGCATTCCGGGATTTTCGGTTGCGTAATGGCCGGCATCAATGATTGTCATATCGCCGCGCTCGCGCAAAACATCGCTGTGTCTTAATTCCGAAGATAAAAACGCGTCAACGCAGTTTGCTTTGGCGATTGCAAGCGCGTGTCGGTTGAGGCAGCTGCCGCCGCAGATCATGACTTTTTGAACGGTTTTGTCGCCGGCATAAAGAAGCGGCGTATTTAACTTTTCAGAAACGAGTTTGGCAAAGTCTTTTGATTCGATCGGATCGATGTCTCCGATGATTCCGAAATCGGTCATGCATGTATTTCTGACATTGAAAATGTCGGCAAGAGCTGTATTGATCCCGCCTTCGGCGTTGTCGTAATTGGTATGCATCGTGTAAATGGAAATGTTGTTGTCAAACGCGATTTTCAGGCGTTTTGCCAAAAATTCGGGAATCGTCATGATTGGATGGAAAAGCGGGGTGTGATGGCAGATCAAAAGATCAGCTTTAAAAGCCGCCGCCTTTTGAAGAACTTCGTCTGTGACATCAAGCGTTACGGCGATTTTATTGATTTCACGGTTTTTTGTAAATAACAAATCCAAAATCATTCCGATGCGGCCGCAATCGAAATCATCCGCGATTTCAGGCGGCGCGATTTGTTCTAAAAGTGAAATAACTTCCTCTTGTTTCATAATTTTAAAAAAGGTCTGCATCCTTTAAATAGAAGACGACAATAATTCAACCTGATTCAACCTCAAATTATGAATTTAAAATAAATTTAAAATTAATTTAAAATTATGACGATTGATCAAAGAAAATCAATCTCCAATCACCGCCGAAATAAAAGAGGAAAAGAGACATAAATATGACAAACCCTCCCGTGTCCCATAAGCCGAAACACGGCATTAAAAGAAAGAAAAATTTAGCGAAACTCAAAACCCGCCAAAAAGCAAAAGCGATTGAAAAAATCGAAAAGAAGAACGATGCCGTCACTTTTGAAGTGGTTTTTGTCGGCCGCTCAAATGTCGGAAAGTCAACGCTTTTGAAAAATCTGACCGGACGAAATGTCAGAACGGGCAAGCGCCCGGGTGTGACGCTGAAGCCGACACATCTTTATTTTGACGACTTTTTAATTACCGACATGCCCGGATTCGGTTTCATGTCAGGCGTCACCAAAGAAAAATCGGATGACGTGAAAGATAATATTGTTCACTATATTGAAGAACACGCCGATCGAATCATGATTGCCGTTCAAGTGATTGACGGACCCGCTTTTGTTGAAATTACGGAGCGCTGGGATTCGCGCGATGAAATTCCGATTGATTTGGAACTGCACGACTTTTTGGAAGAAATGGAAATTATCACAATTATTGCCGCTAACAAAATGGACCGCGTTAAAGATGATGAAAAAGACGATTTGTTGAATGATGTCGTTGGAATTTTCGGATACGACAGAGGCGAAGGAACCTGGAAAGAAAGCGGCGCGCTTGTGGCGCCCGTCAGCGCGCGCGGCGGAGACATCAGACCGCTGATTTCGCATTTGAAAAACGAATTCCATAAAATGAAACGTGATGACTTGTTTAAGCATTTCAAATGAGAGGGGAAAGGAGAGAAAAAATGACGACAATTCTTGAAATCGCGGAAAAAATCGTGGCGGAAGGACCGATTTGTGATCACTGTCTCGGACGCCAGTTTGCAAAATTATCAACAGGGCTTTCCAATGACGAGCGCGGCAAATCTGTCAAATTGACGCTTGCAATGGATGCCGACCGCCGCCTCAAAGACAGCGGAGATGACGCGCTTCTGATGGAAATGGCGCCCTCAAGCATTCACGCTCAAAAAACATTGGCAAAAGAAAACAAAACGGAAATTGAGGGCGAGCCTGTCGTTGAAAAATGCTGGGTTTGTTTGGATATTTTCAAAAATTTGGATTTCTGGGCGGACATGGCTGTTGAAAAATTGCAGGGCATTGAATATGAAACGTTTTTGGCAGGCACCAAACTCAGCGGCCTTCTCAGCGAAAACGAAGAAATTTTGTGGGAACAGGCGGGAACTGCTTATGCCGAGCAGCTGAAGAGTGAGCTCAATCGTGAAATCGGAAAAATCATTTCCCAAAAAACAGGGAAAACGGTTGCCTTTTCCAATCCCGACATTATGGTAACATTTGATATCGCCAAAAAAGAAGTCGATTTAAACATCCGCTCCGTTTACATTTACGGCAGGTACCAAAAGAAGGTCCGCGGCATTCCGCAGACGAAATGGCCGTGCCGAAACTGCCACGGCAAAGGATGCGACAACTGCGGCGGAACAGGCAAGCAGTATCCCGAGTCCGTCGGCGAGCTTGCAGGCTACCCGCTCTGGAAGGCGTCAAAATCAGAAGATGTTGTCTTCCACGGCGCCGGCCGAGAAGACATTGATGCGCTCATGCTCGGAACCGGGCGACCGTTCGTTTTGGAAGCCAAAGCGCCGATTATCAGAACATTAGACTTGGCGGCGCTTGAAAAAGAAATCAACGAATACGCCGCCGGAAAAGTCGAAGTTTCAAACCTTGCGCTTTGCGGCAAAGATATGGTTGAAAAATTGAAAACGGAAAAAGCGAAGAAAACGTACCGTTTGAAAATCAAATTTGAATCTCCCGTGACGGAAGACTCTTTGAGATCCGTTTTAAAAGAATTGGAAGGAAAAGAAATCAACCAGAATACGCCCAACCGCGTTAAACACAGAAGAGCCGATTTGTGCCGAAACAGAACGGTGCATTCCGCCGAATTTGAAAAATCAGAACCGGACGGAACTTTTGATGTCGCATGGGTCAAGATTCATTGCGACGGCGGCCTTTATGTCAAAGAATTAACGTCGAGCGATGAGGGAAGAACCGTTCCGAGCATTTCGGGACTTTTGGGTATCGGCGCGAAAGTCGATGAATTGGATGTTATTGACGTTGACATTGCTGATATTGAATGAAGACATAATTTTAAAATGGACGCACCAATAAAATAGCACTTTCCAAAGATACAAGTTTATTGGAATATTCTTTTAATCAAAGAATTATTTTACTCATATGTCTTAAAATAGATGCATAGAGGCACGATTTTAAATCATTTTTTTTTGAAAAACCTTGACGAGAACAATTATATATAATTAAGATATTTATAAAGTTGCAATTTGAAAAATAATTGTGGTGGACTCAATCGTACGTTCAAATTCAATTGAGTCCATACCCTCTATTAAAAGGACAATAAGGTATAAATAAAAAAAACTATAAAAATTTTTGCTTTATTTGCCCTATATACATTATATAGGTGTTGAAAAAATTGATTAAAAAATATTTCACAATATTAATAACTCTACTGCTTATTTCCGCCTTATTTATTCCGGGAGTAATGGCACAAGAAAATGAACAAAGATTTTTAAACGAAACTTTAATGCCCATAGTTGATATACCTAGTATGTCTGCTTTAAATGACACTGAAATTCTTGAAATTGCAGATTTTATTACTGCAATGTTAGAATTAGATGGACTTAAAGTTGAAAACTTGGATCTAAGTAATTTAAAGTATATTGAAACTGAATCTGGTATTATAACTGCAGGTAAAATTTCATTTGAATTTCAGAATACTGATTCAAAATCTTTTAGAAATTCAAATACTTTCAAAGAATTCGAATTTTATTCAAATTTTGATTATATTGAAAAATCTAATTTGATGGTATCCAAATCAAAAACAGATGATGAATTTTATAAGATTAATAGATATTTGGATTCAGAAGATGAAAACACTGTAACATATCTGACAGAAACAACTGTAATCAAAGATGGGATTTTACAGAAGAACATTGAATCATCATCAGCTGATAAAGAAATTAATTCTGTAGAACAAGAAATATCTTCATTAATCCCAACAAGGGCAGTTGTTAATAAGCCTAGTAATCCACCATCGGGTTCAACATTAGTTTATTCTGATTTGAAATTACAAACTGTCATTATTGGCGGTAGTGCTCTTACATTAATTGCCGGCATTATACTTGGTACCATTACAGGCGGAGTTGCAATTCCAATTATTGTTGGTGCTCTGACATTGGCCGCAGATGTTTTGTTGGATAATTATCTCTACAAATATAATCTTTCTCCGCAGGATACATACATGGATGTTTACCAGGTAAATCGTTTATTATACACCTACAATGCCGCTCCGGCATGGGGAGACACGGTTGTTGTCCCACCGCTTTGTCTTTATTTGGAAATTACTCGATATGGCAGATAAATCTATCAAATTTAAATCAATGTTATATTCATAACATTGATTTTTTTATTTTGGTGTTATCATGAAAACAAAAAAAATAATTACGATATTTACTTCAATTTTTTGTTTCATTAATTTGTTCTACCTCATACTTTTAAGTTTTTATTCCACTTACACCATATTTTCAAATCCTTATTGTATAATGTATATATTTGGACCCGTTTTTATAAAAGAAATTGTTTTAGCAGAGAGAGACTACCCGAATTTTTGGAAAATGTGTTTTCTCATAATGGGGACTATCTCATATGCTTTACTGCTACTTGACCAGTTTTTTCCACAGACCTTACAGTACACACTTTTTGTATTATTTATAATAGGATCACTTCTATGCATATTAGTAGAATTGAAGTATAAAAACAATTGATTTAAATTTTTGACATTGTTAACTTAATATAGAAAATCAAGTTTTGGTTGATTTTTGGCTGGTTCAATTGTTTTAAATAACTTTGACTCGTGTCGAATTCATTCATTTTATAAATTGAGGATGATCCAAAAAACCAATGAAACTATCTTGGCTAACAATACCAAAAAACGTTTAACAAATTTCATAAATATTAATCACATAATTCAATAAACACATTAATTAGTACGTAATTGGGAAATTTGTACAAAGCAAACCCGAAGATTTATTAAGGTTGGATTTGTATTCTGTTTTCTTCTATTCGATAAACTTAATATACCAAAATAATTATTCATGGCTTAACTTTGATTAAAAACGAGCATGAAAATAATTGTTTTTCATTATCAAGAGAAAATCAGCGGTTTAAACGAAATTAAAACGCTGACAGGAACTGCCCTGTAAGAGCCGTTTCTGAAATCGATCAAATTAAGGTCAAATGAGTTGAATTGTCTGCAATCAATACAGATTATGTTTCAAATGAACATTTCAGTTGAATAAACAATTCCGGGCTCAATAATCAATATCACATTCATCCCATCATTACATGACAACGAATACGTCATTATCTAGGAGGATTTAAAAATGTCATCAAAATCAGCAGGCGAAAGACGCTGCACAAGATATAAGTTGAAAAACTCGATTCGCGAGAGAGGATTATCCGCTCCGAGCAGAGCAATTCAAGAATTCGAAGAAGGACAGATGGTTCACATCGACATTGACGCCAGTGTCCAACACGGCCACCCGAACCCTAAATTCCAGGGCTCCACCGGCAAAGTGATCGGTCAGCGCGGCCGCGCATACGTTTTAAGCGTCAGAGACGGAAGAGCTCAGAAAGAAGTCATCTCCCTTCCCCAGCACTTGAAACCCCAAAAATACAATTAAATTCTGATTCAAACGGAATTTAATAATTCAAACATTAAAATTAAAAAAATGTACTTTGTACAAAAAAGAAGGCTTGGTTTTTAAATAAAATCAAGCCTTACTCTTTTTATTTACAAATCAGTTTTATATTATAAAACGAAACTCAGTTGCAAATGAGTGAAAAATATTTGATCGGAAGTGTTTTCAAATGATTGTTAAAGAAGTTGTTAACGAAGAGCTCTTAACCCTTGCCGAAGTCAAGGAAATGTTAACTCAAATTATGGAAGAAAGACGTGAAGAAAGCGATGAAGAACAGGTTTATGAGTTCAGAAAAGCTTTGAATCACGCCGAAATTTTCTCAAAATTAAGCGCAAACGACGCAAAAGAATTGGTTTCTAAGCTGCTTGAATTTGAAAAAATGAGGCCGGCTGTTGCCGTCAGAATCACAGACATTCTGCCGCAATCCAGAGACGAGCTCAGATCCATTTACGCCAAAGAAAAATTTACAATTAAAGATGATGAACTCGACGCCATTTTAGATGTCGTCAGACAGTACGCTTAAACGCCGAACACTTCATTCATTTTCACTTATTTTTAGATTTATTTTAAATTAATTTTAAATTAAATTTTTAATTTTAAAAAGAGTTCCAAAAGGTTTGAAAAACGTTCGGAACCTTTTATATTATATTATATTATTTCTTAATCAGTTCTGTCTGACAAGATAGTATTGAAATGAATGTTCAGATGAACATTTCTGAATGACAATTACCGCCGCTTTTGGAAAACCGCGGCAAAAGAGGGACAAAAATGAAAAGTAATGATTGGCCGGAATCCGGCGATTATGTTGTTTGTAATGTCACAAACGTGACTGACTTCGGCGCTTACGTCGAGCTTGAAGAATATAAAGAGAAAGAAGGTTTCATCCACATTTCCGAAATCAAAGCCGGCTGGGTGAAATATGTCCGCGATTACATCCGCGAAGGACAAAAAGTCGTTTGTAAAGTGCTCAACGTTGACAAAAACCGCGGTCATATCGACTTATCACTCAAAGATGTCAATGAACATCAGAAGAGAACAAAAATTCAGCTTTGGAAGAACGAGCAGAAAGCTGAAAAATGGATCCAGATTGCCGCCGAAACATCCGGTTTTGACGACAAAATGGTCGAAGAACTCTATCACGATTTTGTTTCCGAATTCGGAAGCGCTTACACCGCATTTGAAGAAGCGGCAATCAGCGGCGAATCTGCATTTGACAGCATGTCCGTTAACAAAAAAATGATTGAAGCCGTTGTTAATGTCGCCCGCGAAAACATCAAAGACGCGTTCGTTGAAATTGCAGGCTACGTCGACTTGACGACAACCGCGCCCGACGGCATTGAAATCATCCGCGAAGCTTTAAAAGCAGCCGCCGATGAAATCGATGACGAAGAAGTGCGCATCGAAGTCACCTATGTCGGCTCTCCCCGCTACAGAATTAAAGTGGTCGCGCCGGATTACAAAAAAGCCGAAGCCGTTTTAAAGAAAGCTTCAAACGCATCCATCAAAGTCATCACCGACAACGGCGGCGAAGGTCTTTTCAACCGTCATATCGAATCCGTCAAATCGTAAGCGGAATCAAAAACAAAATAAAAACAAAACAAATTAAAAACAAAAAATAAACAAAATAAAAATAAAATTGAAAGATTCGGTTGTGAATGAAATGGGAAAGCGAATTAAGAAATGCAAAGGCTGCGGCAGATATACGCTGTCTGATGCTTGTCCCGATTGCGGCGGCGATTGTGTCAGCCCGAAGCCCGCTTCTTATTCGCCGGAAGATCGATACGGAAAATACCGCCGGATTTACAGGCAGAACCTGAATTCATCCCGAAAGGAATAAAGACCTCGGCGGAATATATACAATTGCAGAAATAATTAATATCACCAATTACCCTTTTTCGGGGGTTTAAAAATGCAAGAAGAAATAATTTATCACGTTGATTACAACACTTTGGAATTAAACAATCCGGTAATGATTGTCGGCCTTCCCGGTGTCGGACATGTCGGAAAATTGGTTGCAGATCACTTGGTTGAAGCGCTGAATGCCGAAAAAATCGTAGACGTTTATTCCGAACACTTCCCGCCTCAAGTGATGGTGAAAGAAGACAGCACGGTCGAACTGGTCGGGAACAGACTTTATTTGGCAAAAACAGACAAAACGGATTTACTGATTTTAGCGGGTGATTCGCAAAGCACGGACCCTGCCGGCCATTACAGATTATGTGACATTTATCTTGACTTTGCTTCAGAGTTTAAAGTCAACCGCATTTTTACACTCGGCGGATACCCGACAGGCGTTATGGCGGATGAAAATTACGTCATCGGCGCCGTCAACAATGTCAAATTGATTGACGACTTAAAAGAAAAAGGAATTCAATTTAATCCGTCCGAGCCGCCGGGAGGCATTGTCGGCGCATCCGGTTTAATTTTATCACTCGCCAAATTCAGAAATATTGACGCTGCCTGTTTGATGGGAACAACAACGGGTTACATTGCCGATCCGAAAAGCTCAAAAACGCTTCTCGGCAAATTGTGCGACATTTTAGATGTCGAAGTGAATATGGACGCGCTTGACGAAAAAATCAAAGATATGGATCAAATCGTTGAAAAGATCAAGGATTCCGTTGTCGGCGAAGACGGCGATGAATACTACGAACAGGCGCCTGCATCCGATGAAGATTTAGTGTATTTCGGCTGAGTCCGAAATATCATCATTTGTTAATTATTAAATTGTTATTAATTGTTAATTATTAAATTATTATTTATTATTTGTTAATTATTTTATAATTTTCAATTGTTTTTTAATTATTTTTATTTAAGGACAACATTTTTTGTTAATTTAAAAATTTAAAATCAAACACCACCGGCGGAAAACAGAAATGGCACTTTTCGGAACCAACGGTGTCAGAGGAATCGTAAATGAGGAACTGACGCCTGAAATTGCGCTGAATTTAGCGCGCAGTTTAGCTGTTTTTTTACATGAAAAGAAAAGCGAAACGGAACGGCGAACGCCCCCTGCTGTAATTCTCGGAACCGATACGCGCATTTCCGGAATGATGCTTAAATCTGCAGCCGCCTCGGGATTGCTTGCAAGCGGCGTTGCCGTGATTGATGTCGGCGTTGTTCCGACGCCGTCTCTTCAATATTATGTAAAAAGCCGGCCGGAAGCGGACGCCGGTATTGTTATCACGGCATCCCATAACCCGCGCGAATACAACGGCATTAAATTGATTGCGTGCGACGGAACTGAATTTTCAAGAGAGTCTGAAAAAATCGTTGAAGAGATTTACAATTCTAAAAGGTTTATGCACGCGGAATGGTCAAAAACGGGTGAAATGTATTTTGATCAAAACTGCAATGAAGAATATTTGACAGGCATTTTGGCAATTATTGACAAAAAAGCAATCGAAAAGAAGAAATTCAAAGTCGTCACCGACACCGGAAACGGCGCGGGTTCGCTCACAATGCCGAAACTGATGAGTCAGCTGGGCTGCAATGTGCTCTCGCTCGGCGCGCAGCCGGACGGCACATTCCCGTGGCGTAATCCGGAACCGCTCCCGGAAGCGCTTTCTGAAGCGGCAGCGCTGATGAGCAAGGGCGGCTTTGATCTCGGCATCGCGCAGGACGGAGATGCCGACCGCGCTGTTTTCATTGATGAAAACGGCGAATTCATTGATGACGAAATCATGCTTGCGGCTGTTGAAAAATACATTCTTCATAAAGAAAAAGGACCGGTTGTCACAACCGTCAGTACTTCTCAGCGTTTTACGGATATTGCCAAAGATGAAGAAGTCGACATTTATTACACGGCGGTCGGCTCAGTCGATGTCGGCAGAAAGATGGTTGAAGTCGGCGCGGTTTACGGCGGTGAAGGTAACGGCGGCATCATTTATCCGCGCCATCAGGTTTGCCGGGACGGCGCGATGGCGGCAGCGCTTGTTCTTGAAATGCTTGCGCACACGGGAATGAAAGCGTCGGAAATCAAGGATACTGTTCCGACTTATTATAATGAAAAAGTTAAAATCCGTGTTCCCGATAAGAATTTGAAAAAAGTGATGGCGGAAATTACAAAAAAGATGATTGACGATCAGGAAAAACTCGGATTTTCGGAAGCCGAGAGAATTGACGGTTTGAAGTTATGGTTTAAAAGCGGCTGGCTTTTGATTCGCCCGTCGGGAACCGAGCCGATTATCAGAATCACTGCCGAAGCGAAAAATGAAGAAGATGCCGCGAAGTATTTGAAAATCGGCGAAAAATATGTAAATGGATACCAATCATAATTAAACAGATAGATATATAGTAACGGGGACCCGTCATGATTCTGAAGCCAATAATTCAAGGGAAATTAAAAAAATACAAAATTCAAAGTAGACTTGAAACTATTTCCGATGATATTGTATTTGAAAGATTTGTAAATCAAACAATATTATCTAGCCATCAGCCAGATGCGTTCAATACTGAAAATGAGATATTAGAAAATATATGCATTGGCGGCCAAGATGATATGGGTTTAGATGGCATATGTATAAAACTTAATGGGAATCTAATTTCGACTATTTCAGAAGCAAAAGATTTAATTGAAACAAGAAAAACAGCAGATATCGAATTTATATTTATACAATCAAAATTTAAAGAGTCGTTTGACTCTGGCGAATATTTGAAATTTACATCTGGTGTCCATGATTTTTTATCATTTAAGCATATACAGCCGAGAAATGAAAAAATTGATGAATGGATTCAATTAAAAGATTATCTCTTTAGCGAGGAAGTATTAGTTTTTTGGCCTCAGCAACCTAACGTCAGACTATACTATGTATCAATGGGCAATTGGGATGAATCAAAATATCCTCATATTATTGCACATTCAGAAAAACTAAAAGACGATATTGAAAATTTAAATTCTTATGATGAAATTGCTTTTAATTATATTGACTATTTAGCTTTTAAAAAAATAATTGATGAAAATGACAACTGTTTAAAAGTAACCTTGCACTATTTAGACTCCACCCCACTTCCCGAAGTAAAAAATATAAATGATTCCAGTATCGTACTGTTGCCTGCAGATTCTTTGTTAAATATGCTAAAATCTGATGAAGGATTAATTCGAAAAACTTTGTTCACAGATAATGTGAGAGACTATCAAGGTGATACAACAATAAATTCGGAGATTTTAGAAACTTTAAATGCAGACCCTGAAAGTTTTATGCTATTAAATAATGGTATTACTATTGTTTGTGATGAAATTGTTCCTGCAAATAGAAAAATTACTATAAAAAATCCCCAAATTGTAAACGGTTGCCAAACCTGTAATGTTATTTACCATGCTCATAAAATGACTTTAGACTTAAGTAGTGTTGTTATATCTGCAAAAATTATTTCCACAAATGATTATGAAATAATTAATCAAATCGTAAAAGGAACAAATAGACAGAATATCGTATACGATGAAGCATTTGAAGTCACGAAACCATTTCACAAAGAACTTGAAGAATTATTCATATCTATACCTCTTGATGATGAAAATGAAAGAATATATTATGAACGCCGATCAAAACAATATTCGAGTAATACTGCAATACTCCAACACCAAAAAATAAATTTCAAAGTTCTAATACAAAGTTTTGTTAGTGTATTTTTAAAAGAACCACATAAAGGACATCGTCACGAATCAAAGTTATTACAAGATTACCAAAATAAAATTTTTATCGAAAATCAATCGAAGTATCCGTATTACATATCATCATTGATTTTTGTAAAAGTCGAAAAATTATTTAGAGATAACAAAATTGAAAAAACAAAAAGGCCTTCAAAAGCTCAATTATCGATGCTTATAAAAGAAAAAGCAGGTCCAAATTGTCCAGATATTAATAATGAAAAAGAAATTTCAAAGTACTGTCAAAAGCTTCTGTCAGTTTTAGTTGATGAAAAAGAGTTTATTAACACTGTTAATGACTCCGTTGAGCAATTTAATAAAATAAAAAACGAATGGATAACTATAAAGGGAACTCAATATAAATCAGCTATAAAGGATTCCGCAGAGTTTAATTCATATCTTTATAACAAAATTTCAGGTACTACAAACTTACAAGATATGTCAAGTTATAGAGGCACTATAATAAAATCAGGTTATGATAGATATGGTCGCCGATATGGTTTTATATCCAAACAACCGCGTAATATATTTTTCCATGAAACTAAAAATAATGAAATCAAAATTATTGATTTTGACAACTTACTTTACAAAGAAGTACTGTATGATACAGAATTTGATCATCAAACCTCATCAGAACATGCAATAAATATCAAATTTCTCTAAAAAAGAATTAGGACCTAAAGCATTGTTAGCCAAAATTTACCAGATATTTTCGTTCACCTGCACTATTTAAAAACGGCATCAGTTGAACCATTACATGATTATTGAGGTAATTAAAATATCAATCTAAATTTGATTTTCTATCTTAAATTAACAATTGCTGAACCTGATTCTTTTTTAATTTTGAAAGAAATGAAAAAATAAAATAGAAAAATGAAAGAGAATCAGAAAGTTTCTAATTCTCCTTTTGCGACCATATCTGTAATTTTCTTTGTATTTGCAAGCCATTCGTCGGTGATTCCTTCGGCTTCTTTTCTCATGGAATCAAATTTAACGCCGTCTTTGACGCTGATTTGAACGCTTGCAACGAGCGGTTTGTCAATCGGCTGACCGATTTGAGATAATAATTTTACATAAACGTCATCGATCCCGTCAAGATCGGTTGCGATTTTTCGGGCGATTTGCGTTGACATAAGATTGTAAATTTTGCCGATGTGGTTGATCGGGTTTTTGCCGCTTGTCGCTTCCATGCTCATCGGGCGGTTCGGCGTAATCAAACCGTTGCAGCGGTTGCCGCGGCCGACAGAGCCGTCATCACCCATTTCAGCAGACGTTCCGGTAACGGTCAGGAAAACGGATTCTTTTTCGATGTTGTCGGCTGTGTTGACGTGAACATTTACGTTTCGGGTCGTGTATTTTGTGACTAAATCTTTAACGTAGTCTTCCAGCTGCTCTTTATAATTGATGTAAGCGCCCATGTCGTCGACGTATTTGTCAACCATGCCGCAGCAGATTGTGAGTGAAATGTCTTCGCCGTTGCGGAGACCCATGACTTTGATGTCTTCGCCGATTGCGTTGAGTCCTTTTTTCTTTTTCAGGTCTTCAATGAGTGAGCGCTCGGTGTTGTAAACGATGTTTTCAAGTTCTGAAAAAGGCGCGTGACCGACACCGAAAGATGTGTCGTTTGCCATCGGGACATATCCTTCACGGCCGAAAACGTCGGACAGATCGGAGGAGCCGCGACCGAATTTACAGTCAAGAATGATGTCGGAGTCCAAATCAATATTCGGAATCGTATTTTTCAGATAACTGCGGGCTGTTTTGAGCGCGAGCGTATCGGTTGCGATGTCGATGTCGCCGAAGGATTTGGTAGCGCGGCCGACGAGTAAAATGTAAATCGGATGAATGACTTGACCGCCGCCGAATTTCGGGATCGAATGTCCGGCTGCGATTTGTGTTTCATCGGTGTTGTGATGTAAAATAACGCCGCATTTGTCGATGTATTCTTTGCAGAAAGCGCGGCTGACGGCTTCGGCAAGTCCGTCGGCAATGCTGTCGGGATGACCGATTCCTTTGCGCTCGACCAATTCGATTTGCTGCTTTTCGATAGGCGTTTCCATATATTGCTCAATGCAAATGTTTCTTTGACTCATATAAAACACGTTTCCCTTAATCCTTTATTAAAATAAATCTAAAGCCGTTTTTGTTTTGTTTTGTTTTGTTTTTGTTTTCGTTTTTGCTTTTTTCGTTTTTAATTTCAGTATGAAGTAAAATTAGGAATTAAAATTATGAAGATATAGTATATAATCCTTACATCGCAATATAACTGACAGTAATACTCAGAAATGATTTTCGGTTATAATGAACGGTTTTTAATCAAAAATATTTGAGAAGAAATCAAGTGATTTTGAGATTTTTAAGAAATTTTTGACAGAATGCAAAAAGGGTTTGTCGATGGCGCTCGCCCGTGCGCGAGTTGCTCCATTTTTCATAATATTTTCAAATTCGTCCGACATTTTTGTTTTATTTTTCAAACGTGTTTCTCATTTTTCATTTTATTTTTGGATGAAATCTAAACATCCAATTTTCAAAATCGGTAAACCTGAACGCCCGATAAAACCCTAATCTTAAATTTTTAGATTTTGGATAAAAGGCGTTCCATTTTTTGAATAATTTGAGAAAAATGATGTTTCAATTGAAATAAAGTTAAACGAAAAGACAAGATACCGCCCCTCCAACGACGAGTTCCCGAAGCGCAAGCGGAGGGAAGGAGGAGATGGAGATTCTTTCCCATACGAAACGAAAAATAAAACAACAATCCTAATTTTTCAGCTGCGTTCGGCTCCTGCAAAGTGCTTTCTTGCAACTGTCTTTTTATGATTGTCGCCGCCGCGCGCGAAACGCTCCGTTTTTCAATAAATTTTCAAATTTGTACCCCGTTTTTGTTTTATTTTTTGATGAAACCTAAACATCCAATTTTCAAAATCGGTGAATCTGAACGCCCGATAAAATCCTAAATTTAAATTTTTAGATTTTATTGAATAGAAGGCGTTCCGTTTTTGAAAAAATTTAATGAAAGATGATGTTTCAATCAATTTTAGATTGAATTAAAATTCGAAAACCGACCCCGCAAGTTGAGTTTCCGAGCGAAGCGAGGAAACGAGACTTGGCGGATTCTCCCCATACGAAACGAAAAATACAAAACCGCTGGCTAAAACTGGTTTTTGGCTCCGGCAAAGTGTCTTCTTGTGACTGTCTTTTGTTGTCAGCTTCCTGCTGAGCCTGCAAGTCTGCAACTATCTTTTAGTGTTGCTGCTGTCAGGGCGATCCATGTTTCCGCTGCATCTGCTCATTTTTATCACAATCCGTTCGCTTCGCGAACGTGGGCGCAGCTACCTGCAAGTTTCCGTTTCCGCTTGCCGATCAGTTTTCCGTTTCCGCTTGCCGATCAGTTTTCCGTTTCCGCGCTGCCTGCAGGTTTCCGCCCGTCAGCAGCTGCCGCCGCCGCGCGCGGACCGCACCATTTTTCAAAAAAATCAAACCCCTCTCCCACTTTTTTCAAAAAATATTCAAACCCGACCTGCGTTTTTTAAAAATTATTTCTCAAAAAATCATCAAAAATCGAATATCATCGCGAAAGAAACGAACAAAGTTTTTATAAACACAAAGTCTTCAATACGGCTATAAATACAAAAAATACAAAAACAACTCAATTAATACTAAAATTATTCAAATTCAAAAATTAAGGAAAATAAAATGATTCGAATTGCGATTCCGAATAAAGGCCGCCTCCACGAACCGACATTGGCGCTGTTTAAAGACGCGGGGATTCCCGTTTTCGGCGGCGGAAACGAAAGCCGACAATTGATTTCAAAAACAACCGATCCGGAAATTACATTTATCTTTGCAAGAGCCGCAGACATCCCGCTTTACGTGGAAGAAGGAACGGCCGACATCGGAATTACCGGTCTCGATTTGGTAACGGAAAGAAAAGCGGATGTCGAATGTTTAATCGACTTGAAATACGGCAGTTCACGCCTTGTTTTGGCAGTTCCCGAAACGTCCGAAATATCAAAAGCAGAAGAGCTCAGCGGCAAACGCGTTGCAACAGAGTTTCCCGAAATTACAAGACAATATTTTGAATACAAAAATATTCCCGATGTCGAAGTTATCGAAGTCAGCGGCGCTTGCGAAATGACGCCGCACATCGGCGTTGCCGAAGCGATCGTTGACATCACAAGCTCGGGAACGACGATGATGATCAACAAATTAAAGCAGATTGACACCGTTTTTGATTCAAAAGTGTTTTTGATCGCCAACAAAAAAAGTTTGGCGGCGCAGGAAAAAATCAGAGACGTGGAAACCGCATTGGAAAGCGTTTTGCTGGCAAAAACAAAAAGATACATCATGATGAATCTGCCGGCAGACTCGCTGCACGACGTTTAGAAAATCCTTCCGGGAATGAACGGGCCGACCGTGATGGAAGTTCAAAGTCTCAAACAGAGCGAGAAAATGTTCGCCGTTCATGCGGTTGTCGATGCCGATTCGATTTTTGCAGTCATCCGCAAATTAAAGATTCTCGGCGCAAGAGACATTTTGGTTCTGCCTGTTGAAAGATTGATTCCATGATAGAATCAGAAAAGAAAAAATCAGAAACAAAAAAATCAGAAAAGAAACAAAAACAAATCCGAGAAAATCAAACAGGAAGACAAAAATGTCATTTCAAATAATTCCGGCCGTAGATATGAAAGGCGGCAGATGCGTTCAGCTTGTTCAAGGCATTCCCGGCAGCGAAATGGTTTCGCTTGAAGACCCCGCTGCCGCTGCTTTAAATTGGGTTGCGCGCGGCGCGAAAATGCTTCATTTAATTGATTTGGACGGCGCTTTTGAAGGCAAAAGAAAGAACGGGCCGATTATTGAAGACATTGTCAAACGCGCAAAACCGCTCGGCGTTGAGATTCAAATCGGCGGCGGCATTCGTTCTTATGAAGATGCCGAAACGCTGATCTCAGCAGGCGCCGACCGTGTGATTCTCAGCACGATTGCGATGAAAAATCCGCAAATCGTGAAAGACATTTCCGAAAGCTTCGGAAAACAGGCGGTTGTTGTCGGCTTGGACGCCAAAAACGGAAAAGTCGCGATTGAAGGCTGGACAAAACTGTCAGACAAAAGCCCGACAGATGTCGGAAAACAGTTTGAAGATTTGGGCGCGGGATATATTCTGTTCACAAATATCGATACGGAAGGCTTGCTCAAAGGTGTTGACATCAAGCCGACCAAAGATTTGATCGACTCCGTGAATATTCCGGTGATTGCATCCGGCGGCGTTGCCGCGATTGATGACGTTTTGAAAA
Organism: Methanimicrococcus hongohii; assembly: GCF_032594095.1. NCBI lineage: Archaea > Methanobacteriati > Methanobacteriota > Methanomicrobia > Methanosarcinales > Methanosarcinaceae > Methanimicrococcus > Methanimicrococcus hongohii. The sequence continues at coordinate 975,824 of NZ_CP131059.1, read as the reverse complement.
TTCGCGATGCCGGCGCATACGGCGCGGTTGTCGGAAGTGCGCTTTATACGGATAAATTCACGTTAGAAGAAGCGATTGACGCTTTGAAAAAGGAATAAAATAAAAATAATAGAAGCGGCAATTCTTTTTATCAACGAAAATCATATACAAGTATAAAATCAAAATGATAAAATCAATGTTTGAGAAATTTTAATTTCAAATTATTTGATTCAATTCAAACTCATTCAAATCCATTTAATTCAAATCCATTTAATTCAAATCCATTTAATTCAAATCCATTTAATTCAAATCCATTTAATTCAAATCCATTTAATTCAAACTAATTCATTTCAAAATTATTCATTTCAAAATTATTCATTTCAAAATTATTCATTTCAAATTCAGGAAAAAGAATGATGTCACAAATCCGAAAAGCCTCCGTTTCCCGAAAAACCAAAGAAACGGACATTACGATTGAAATCAATTTGGACGGCAGCGGCAAAGCCGCAATAGACACGGGCATCGGATTTTTCGACCATATGCTTGACGCTTTTGCGCGCCACTCAGGCTACGATTTGACGGTCAAAGCTGTCGGCGATCTGCATGTCGATGGTCACCACTTGGTGGAAGATGCGGGAATCGTTCTCGGTCAGGCGATGGCAGAAGCGCTCGGCGACAAGCGCGGCATTGCCCGTTTCGGCGAAGCGCGCATTCCGATGGATGAAGCGCTCGCAGAAGTTGCTGTTGACATCAGCGGCCGCAGTTTTTTGGTGATGAAAGCAGACTTTTACGCACCCGTCATCGGCACGTACAGCACGCAAATGACGAAACACTTCTTTGAGTCGCTTGCTTCTGCTGCCGGCATCAACATGAACATGAAAGTGGAAGGCGACAACGATCATCACAAAACGGAAGCATTGTTCAAAGCGTTCGCGTACGCGATGAAAAGAGCGACCGTGATTGAAGGGCAGGAAATTAAAAGCACGAAAGGCGTGCTTTAATTTTTTTTATTTTTTGTTTATTTTGCATTTTTGTTTATTTTTGTTTTCTTCATTTCACTTTCTTTTTTCGTTTTCATTTCTTTTCTGTTTCTGGTCTGCATCTGCTCATTTTAATTGCGATCTGTTGGCATTAAATTTTGTTCGCTTTACTCACTAAATTTCAGAGCGGGGAAGGTGTTTGTAAAAAATCGCTTTTCGATTTTTCAGGCTTCGCCGGTTTGCAGTTGGAGGGAGGTGTTTGTTTGCAGTTGGAGGGAGGTGTTTGTTTGCAGTTGGAGGGAGGTGTTTGTTTGCAGCGGGAGGGAGGCGTTTGTTTGAGTTGGAGGGAGGTGTTTGTTTCCGATGGGAGTCAGGTTTCTGTTTGCGGTTGGAGGGAGGTGTTTACTGAAAAATCGCTGCGCGATTTTTTTGCAGCTCCGCTGCAATGCCTCGCCGCCGCCCGCGAAACGCACCACTTTTAACAAAAATCAAACTCAATCGCCAACTTTAACAAAACAAATCAAAACCAATCTCCAATTTTAACAAAACAAATCAAAACCAATCGCTAACTTTAACAAAACAAATCAAAACCAATCTCCAACTTTAACAAAACAAATCAAAACCAATCTCCAACTTTAACAAAACAAATCAAAACCAATCTCCAACTTTAACAAAACAAATCAAAATCAATCGTCAACTTTAACAAAACAAATCAAAACCAACCAATCATTTTTACAAAAAAATCAAAATCGACCACTGATTAAATTTTATTTAAATCAGATCCGGTCAACTTTTTGATTCTATTTTCGGAAAACGGTGCAGCTCGCGCGACGGCGGCAGTGGCGTTCTTGCGGTAACAAATAAATCTTAAAATAAAGACCGCCTCACCCGCTTCTCTGATTTGCCGTATTTAATCAATCTCAAAGAAATTGCCTTCATCATCCATTCCGATCGGAAAAGAACATCTTACCAGCCAGCTGTCTGCTGCAAGTTCGGGTATCGGCGCAAGATTGCATTTATATTCAAATCGCCCAATTGAGGATAAAATAATTTCCTCTTCAATACTGAATTGCGCGTTCAAAAACACTCTCCAGCTTTCATTATCCGGCAAATGAAGAAGCAATATGAGCGTTTTTCCGGAATATTTATGCACAGCCAAGACTTTAAAGCGGGAATCACGCGCGGCAACGCATAAACCCCAATTTGTCCCGTGTTCATACGGTCCGAAATCAGCCATATGATTTGAAAGAATCGCATAGCGGTGCGTTGTCACCATTCCCATCACCCGCATGCTTGCATCAACAAATGCTTTTTCTCGGATAATCATACCCGGCTCATACTTTTGAGCAAGGCTGTCAGGCAAATTCACATCACGAACAAACATCGTAAGCCCCGGAATCGTTTGATTGACGGCTTCCTCGGCCTTTTTAATTAAATCCGCTTCGTTACTAAAGTTCCTAAAATGAGGTGAAATGTAGTTGTTGTTCATATTTTTATCACTCCGTCAAGATTCCAGTTTCACCGACTTATTAAAGATTTTTAATTTATTCGAATCTTATAAAATGCAAGCTGCTCCCGCTGCCGATGCTGCCGCGCGCGAGCCGCCCAAATAAAAAAAGAATGAAAGCGGTACCGCGTTTTTCAAAGAATTAAAAAAAATGAAATTGAATGAAAAGGAATGAGGTAAAACAGACAAAAAAGATAAATTGACAAATCAAATGAAAAAATAATCAAAAAACATCAGCAATAAACTCATCCAATTCCGATTTCAAAGCATTTTTCAATTCTTTGCAAACGGGATCGTCGGTTTTAATGCTCTTGGCATTCTTTTCCGTGAAAATCACTTTAAGCATGCCGTTCATTTCTTCTTTTTTCTCTTCCGTGACGGTCACACACACCAAACCCTCGTCGGGCTGGCCGTAAAGGACGCGGGAACCGATGTCGCAAAGCGCAATCACGGGAATGGTCGCCAAATCCTCTTCGCCGTCAACGCAAATGCAAATATGCTTTTCGGGAGAGGCCAGCGCTTCTTTGGTCGCAAGAACCATTTCGCTTGAAATCATGCCGGCCGGATTTTTGACGTAAATATTGACATAATCCGTTCGCGAAGTCACGGCGGAAATCGCTTTCGAAACGGCCGAGCGTTTCGTATACTGATCGACAAAACAGAGACGAGGCCTGACGCCCGCCTTAAAAAGATTATAAGTCGTTACGTCGCCGACTGCGATGACTAATGATTCATCGAGATGCTTTTTGATTTGGTCGACAACTGTCGGGTGATCTCCCGGGTAAAGTTTGCCGTACGGCTTTTTCAGCCGCGGGCGAAGTTCAACCGGAAGGTCAAAAAAAAGTTCCAAATCAGCGCACCTTCAATGCATATTTGTCAGCCAAGTCAATGTTCATCCGCTTGGCAATTTCGGATTTCATCGGGTCAATAACGACGACGAGTCCCATCCATTCATCTGCCAAATCGTTGGATCCGCAGATTTCGCAAGTATCGCCGTTAATCAATCTCATGCATTTTCTGCATACTTTTTCTGCCATATAAATCACCTTGTTTGTTTTTAATTTCGTTTTTTCGAATCATTTCAGTTGTTTTCTTCGACAGCTGTTTCGGGGGCAGCTTCTTTCTTTTTGCCGCCTTTTCCGCCGCCGCTCTTTTCGCGCGCTTCTTCGATCCACTGTATTCTGCCGAGCGCCGCCTGACGCATTGTCATACCGATTTTGCTTTCGCGCGGGTCGCGTTCGTTGATGCTGACCGCAACGATTCTGGCGCGGACATGGTCGCCTTCGCCGAGTGCTTTCTTGCCGGTTTTGGACACGAGTCTGCCGTTCTTGGAATCATAAGACATGAATTCGTCCGTAATCTGACTGACGTGCAAAAGACCGTCCATCGGACCGATGCCGACGAAAACACCAAAGCTGACGGTTTCCAAAACTTCGCCTTCGATGACTTCCTGATTTTCGGGCATGAACATAATGGCTTTGAAAGTGACATCATAATAAACAGCGCCGTCGCCGTAAAGAATGTGTCCTTCGCCGATGTTTTCGACATCGCAAACCGCGACCAAACAGCCGATTTTTTTGTCAACTTTTCCTTCCAATTTGTATTTTAAGGCTTTTTTGACATTGTCCATGACGTCTTCGCCGAGAAGCGTCGGATCAATGCGGACCGTGTCGACAAGGGTCATTAATTTGTACATAAATTTTGTTCTCCGGGATTTTAAACCAAACCGCATCAAGCAGCCGGCTCAAATATTGAATATTCACGTGAAATAATAAATTTAAGCGGAATTATAAATTAAAATGAAATGTTATAAATTATTGGTATAAATGTTGTATATAATGCTGTATTAATATTGATTCAGATGAGCATAAATAATGAATTGATATAAAAGCGTTTTTAGATTATCAACCCTTGCACAATTCATTCATTGCTTGATTAAATCATTTGATTGAAATATATGATTAAATCATTTGATTGAAATATATGATTAAATCATTTATTGAAACATGTGATTCAATAATATGATTCAATAGATTCGTTTTTCCGATTATTTTTGATCAATAATGTCCAGCCGCTTCATTTGGCGCATGGATATGACTTGAATTCCGCGTTTCATCAGTTTTTGGCGAAGACCGGCATCGTTTGTTAAAACGCTGACGGAATGCCGAAGCGCCGACTCAATTATAATGTCGTCGGCATAATTCCGAACACCTTTTCCGTGAACGGGCGTTTCAAGCAGGCTGCATTTTCGGGACAATTGAAGCGCAACGCGGGCTGCGATCCGATCGTTTCCCGAAACGGTTTTTGAAAGTTTTTCGAGTTCGGAAACGACGGCAGGAATTGTCAGAAATTTTGAAAATCCCAATCGCTGAAGTTCCGAAAAAATGTCAATGCCGAACTGAACCGGAATCATAAAGCCGTTCGTATCGATGAGAACGGCGGAATTTGAATCGTAAACAAATTCGGATGACGAATCATCCGTTTCAGTCTTCGATAATGCCGACACCGATCAAACGCCACCTGGAATCGATTCTTCTGCTGATGGCGACATGCGCGCCTGTTTCAACGCAAACCGGACGCTTCAATTTGACCTCCGCCAAATCTTTGCGGGCGCTTGTGACGACGCCGACGGTGGTTGCCGTTCCGATGTTGAGCATCAGCGGTTCACTCGTTTTGATTTCGTTGATTTCGGATTCGTTTGTGACGCCGACGACGCGCTGGAGCAGGTCAAGTTTCATCAAAAAGCCGTCTCTTGTGGGCGGCAGCGTGCCGGGGATTCCGACAACTTGTCCTGTGAGCGAATCGCCTTTTGTGAGTGACGGATCCAATTGTGTTCCGAGTGCCAAAAGACCGCCGGGAACTGCTTTTTTAACTTTGGATTTGCCGGCGTGAATTTCCGTGATTTTTGTAAAAATCGGCTCCCACCGGGTCACACCGTCGGATGTGATTTTTAAGCCGGGGCGGATTTCAACGTCGTCGCCTTCTTTGAATGAACCTTGAGTCAAAGTGCCGCCGATGACGCCGCCTTTGATTTCTTCGTAGGTGAAGCCGGGGTGGTTGATGTCAAAAGATCTTGCAATGAGCATCTGCGCTTCTTTTTCGAGTTTGTGTTCCGGAAGCGGAATGTAAGTGTCAAGCGCTTGGATGAGCGCGTCAATATTGATTTTCTGCTGCGCGGAAATCGGAATGATCGGCGCGCCTTCGGCAACGGTTCCTTTGACGAATTCTTTGATTTCCTGATAGCTTTCTAAAACACGTTCCTTCGGGACAAGGTCGATTTTGTTCTGAACGATAACGATGTTCTTGATGCCGATGACGTTGAGTGCCATTAAGTGTTCTTTCGTCTGCGGCTGCGGGCATGTTTCGTTTGCCGCAATGACGAGCATCGCGCCGTCCATGATTGCAGCACCTGAAAGCATTGTCGCCATCAATGTTTCGTGACCGGGTGCGTCAACGAATGAAACTGTTTTGATTTCATCCGTTTTTGCGCCGCAGTGCACGCATTTTTTTTCGACGGTGTAGCATTGGGGCTCGGGGCAGACCGGACATTTTCTGAAAACAGTATCCGCATAGCCGAGGCGGATTGAAATACCTCTTTTGATTTCTTCACTGTGCGTATCTGTCCACACGCCTGAGAGTGCTCGTACAAGCGTCGTTTTTCCGTGGTCGACATGCCCGACCATACCGATGTTTAAACTTGGTTGTGCCATGGTGATTCCTCCGTTATTCGATTTCGATAATTCCTTGAATGAATTGATGAATTTGAATAAATTTGAGTTTTAATGTTTTTGATATTAATGAAATGAATATATTAACTTGAATAAATGTTGATAAAATATGAGATTTTTCCCGATTTTAATTTTCAAATACCTCTGAAACGAGTCTTGAATAAAAGATTGATGTAAAACGACATCAATAAGCAGAATTCAATGTTCGAACAAAAAATGCTTATCTGCTTTCAACTGTTAGTGATTAAGAATAAGCGCAATCAGAATTTTGGTATATCTGTGCTGTTAAGATATATAATAATTATTAAAGGTTTATGGTTTAAATTAAGCATAAGTTTGATAAAAATGGACGCAATTGTCTTCTATAAATTGGATGATGGTTATGGAATTTGTAAAACAGGCACAAACAATACTTAAAACATTTGATTTTCGTTTATGGATTGCATTAATTTTAATGGGATTATTTCCTGCAATTTATTTGTCTGTCAGAATTAACTTTTTGGGAGATATGCCTCAAGAATGGGGAATTAACATTGCAAGTCAGCTTGCTTGGATTAATTTAATTTATGAAATATTTCAAGAAGCATTAATTTTGCCTTTATTTTATGTTCTTGGAAAATCTGTAACAAACAAACAAGCTTTTGAAAACAAAATTAGAAGCGGATTGCTGATTGTTTCTTCAATATACTTGCTTTTAGCTGTATTTATTTACCTTTTTACAGAACAGCTTGTTACATTTATGGCACAAGATCCGCAATTAATTACTGCAACTGTTGAATATATTCGATTGGAAACAATTGCTCTGCTTTTTTCCACACTTGCCCGATTTTTAATCATTGCATTAATGTTTATGAAAAAGGACAGCTATTTATACATCATTTTGGCGGTTCAAATGATTCTCTCAATCATATTGGATACATTTTTAATCAGCGGATTGAGTTTTTCGGCAAATATCGGCGTAAACGGAATTGCAATCTCAAATATTGTCGTTAATATTGCAATACTTGGAGTTGCTTTGATATTGTTGGCAAAAGAAAAAATATTCATCATCAGAAAACATGTCAAACTTTCATTTGACTGGGTAAAAGAATGGGCAAAAGTTGGAATGTATTCCGGATTAGAATCATTCTTGAGAAATGCCGCTTTCATGATTATGATTATCAGAATGGTGAATATCGTCGCAGAGCAGGGAAATTATTGGATTGCAAATAATTTTATTTGGCTTTGGCTTTTGATTCCGATTCTTGCTCTCGGAGATTTGATTAAAAAAGAAGTTGGTGAAAATATAAACAACATCAAAACAAAAACAGCAGGATATCTGATGATAACAGGATTTGTTGTTGTATTTTGGTTGATTACAATTCCGCTTTGGGAAACGTTTTTAATAAATATAATGAATGTTGCTGATTATAAAATCGTTATGGGAATCGTTTTGGTGCAATTGGTTTTCTACATTACATTTACTTTAAACAACTTAATGGACAGCACTTTTTACGGCATGGGGTTAACGAAATATATGCTGATTCAATCAGCAATCGTAAATATTGTATATTATGGAATTGCCTTTATTTTGTACATGACAGGAATATATCAGCCGACATTGCTTGGAATTTCATTGATGTTCGGATTCGGTATGTTGTTTGACTTTATCATAACAAGCATACTGTATTTGTATGTCCTTAAAAAGAGAAATATAAATATTGATTTTTATAGTCTGGAAAAACTTAATAATGGAACTTAAAAAAAAATAATATTTAATTTTAAACCAAAAGGCGGAGAATCCGCCTTTTTGATTTAAACTTTACTTCTGACTTTTTGATGCGGCACTTTGAGCACGTGCTTTGAAGCCCTGGTTACTACCAGACTTGTCCGCACTTGACTGAATACGTGATGCTGCTTTTTGAGTCATTGGTGTTTTATTAGTCATTTTTATCCTCCAAAATATTACTTTAGATGCCAAAGTATCCACCAGGCGACGAGGGAGGGACCGGACTGAATCCAGTCTTCGAAGAAAACTTCGTTCGGATACTTATTTTACTAAGCAATGTTGAGAAAGGATTCAGGAGTATAAATAGATTAGTAACCTAAAGTTACTGTCCCTCTTCTCGCCCTTTTCACTTGAATGTCTTATACATAATTAAGTCAATCATAAAACACTAAAATAATCTCTTTTATATCCTCGCGCCCCGCCAAAAGACCATATTTTGTACTTTTCTTTTTACTCCCGTTTTTAAAAGTGATTTTAAAAGTTCCAAAAAATGAAAGGAATTTGATCTCAACTTCGCCTTTTTTGTAATATTTGACTTGATCATACAAAACGGTATTAAAATCAGTAAAAGGAAGAATCATGAATTCCCCGTCCTTAATCCCGAAAAATACATTTTCACGATTCAGAGAGATGGAAGCTTCTCTTTTCATTCCCCATGTCAGCAAATCATTTTGAATGAAACCTTTTTCCGATAATTTTTTTCTGACATCAATTAAAATATCTTCCATTTCTTCGCCTCGCCTACTTTTGATTTCACTTTTACAAAACAGCTTACAAGATATAAAAACTAAAAACAAGAATAAAACAAAGAACAAGAATAGAAACAAAAAACAAAACAAAAAATAAAAAGAAAGAAATGAAGGCTGATAATCAACCGTCATTTTAGCAAACAGTCGAGATTATGTGACAATATCTTCCAATCTGTCCTTCTCAAGCGCTCGTCTCACTTCATAAGCGATTCTGCGCCCTGTACTCATAGGCCGACGCCATAAAGTGTTGCCGTACGGGTGACCGACGGACATGTGAACGTTGGTGCCGCCGCCGACGCGCGGAGCGACGTCATAAATATAGAAGTTTAAGTCTTTGTCAACGCAAGTCTGCAAACAGAACGGACCGATGATTCCGGGGTCGTAGTGTTTTTTGCTGGCTTCAACGAATTTTTCAGCCATTTCAAAGACGTTTTCAAGCAGCGATTCGCGCAGCGTTGCCGAATTGTGACCGCAAACGGTGTATTCCGGCGTCAGCTGTTCGCCCTGAAGGCGCATCTGCTGCGGCGCGGGCAGGCGCGTGTGACCGTCAAGACTTGTTTCAAAGCGCCAGTCGATTCCGAGAATTTCAAGCGGCGTCATTTCTTCTTCAATCGGCGAATAAAACATATCGAAATTGAAAACCGGGCCGATGACGTAGCGTTCGATTCTTGCGCCTTTCAAAGCGTCTTCGGTGATAACGCCCTGTTTGAGAAGCGCGTCTGATTTTTCAATGAATTCATCATAGCTTGCCGCCGTAAAAAAGCCGCGCTCCAATGTTTTGACGGCGTGCGGGAGTTTGACCATCACAAGCGCGTCAATATCTTCGGGTTTGTCGATTTTTTCGGGGAACGGAAGGCCGGCTTTTTCCAAAATCCAATAATAGCTCTGCGCTTCCGAGCGTTCTTCGCTTCTGAGCATGTTGCGGCTTCCGATCATCGGGATTTTGAAATTGTCTTCGATGTCATCGATTTTGCAGTAAGAAGTGAGCGATCTGTTCGGCACCATCAAAACGCTGTCATCAAGCGCTTTCTGCTGGTTTTCGGGTTTTAATATTTCATCAAAACTGTTAAAAACAACCGCGTCATCAACGATTCCGCGAAGAAGTTTGCCGTTTGCGTCGCGCTGCGCTTTAAAATAAGTTGCGTAAGTCTGTTCTCTGCCTTTTTTGCAGTAAGCGACCGTTTTGAAATCTTCTTCAACGGCGCCGTCGCAGACATCCAAACCGGAGTGAGAGGCAATCGTTCCGATTTTGATTTTGTCGGGATTGTTATAATATTGATCCACGGTTTCCTGAATTTGTTTTCTTGAAATCATGATTAACCACTTTTCTGAATAATAAAAATGTAAATATTGAAATTGAAATTTGAAATTTGAAAATAGCTGATGATATATTAAACTTTAACAAATCCGTCAGGTTATAAAAAGGCGTTGTTTAGGTTGCCGATTGGAGGGAGGTGTTTGTTTGCAGTTGGAGTCGGGTTTCTGTTTGCAATTGGGGTGCTGTGTTTGTTTGCAGTGGGAGGGCGGTGTTTGTTTCCGGTTGGAGGGCGGTGTTTGTTTCCGGTTGGAGTGTGGTGTTTGTTTGCAGTGGGAGGGCGGTGTTTGTTTCCGGTTGGAGGGCGGTGTTTGTTTCCGGTTGGAGTGTGGTGTTTGTTTCCGGTTGGAGTCAGGTTTCTGTTTGCACTTGGAAGATGGCGTTTATGAAAAAATCGCGAAGCGATTTTTTTCGCCATCTTTGCGGCAGCGCCGCCCGCCGCGCGCGAGCCGCTCCGTTTTTTTAAAATCAAATCAAAATCAAACTCTCGTTTTAACAAAATCAAATCAAAATCAAACTCTCGTTTTAACAAAATCAAATCAAAATCAAACTCTCGTTTTAACAAAATCAAATCAAAATCAAACTCTCGTTTTAACAAAATCAAATCAATCTCAATCTTCGTGTTTAAAAAATAAAATATAAAAGAAGAACGAATTTCTTATTCAAAAAACAACTCCGAGAAGCGGTCCCGTCACATAAACTTCAATAATTGCCGCAATGAACAGCAGCGGAACCGCGATCAAAAAGAAAATCCAAGTCATGCCGATGAAATTCTGTTTGAAATCTTCAAAAGTTTTGCGCCCGATGAGAACGTTTGATGCCAAAACGCCTGACCCGTAACCGACGCCTGCGCCGAGCAGAATCGCCGGAATTTCGATGATGCCGTGCGGAATCAATCCGGTCAGCAGATACACAACGCCTTCATATTTGATTGTGTATTCGGCAACGATCCCGATCGTAAATCCGTTGACGAGAATTATTACAATCGGCAAAAGGCCGAAAATGAATCCTAAAAACATCAGCATGAAAACGATTCTCGTATTGTTGAGAAAAATGTAAACCATGACCGAAAGCGATCCGTCTTCGGGAAGATTGCTGAAATTGAACAAAAATTCAAAAATTTCCGGATAGAAATAACCGACAACGTAGCTGGGAATCAAAGCGCCCAAGAACAGAACCGTCATCCAAAGAACCGGCTTTGAAACCGATTGAAGCAAAGAAATCAAATATGTTTTGATTGATTTTTTCGATAAATAAAAATCGGCGAAGCTGACGATGAAATTCAAAAGCGCTAAAACCGCGGCAATCGCCATATGGAAAACAATGAAAAGCGACAAAACCGTTAATATCGGCGTCGGAAGCTTGTAAACCGCGTTTAAAATGCTTGAAAAGAATTGCGGGTTAAACGGAGCAAGCACCGCAAACATGAAATAAGCGGCGTAGCCGATGAAAATGAGAATCATGAATCCGAAAAAAATCCAAAAAAGAGGACCGGATACGCGCGACAAAAGTTGCTGCAAAGATAATTGTTGCGGCGTGAGCGATTGGGATTTGGGAGAATGGGGCGCAGGAGGCTGAGATTTGGAAGACTGCGGCGGCTGAGGAGACTGCGGCGCGGAAGCTGAAACGATTCCGAATGCAGAATCAAAGTCGATAGCGCCTTTAAATTCCGAAGATTCCGGCTCGGTTTTTTGATCATTGTTCATAATTCAACCATGATGAATGTGTTTTTAATGATTTTTTATTTATTATTCGTTTAACTTCAACTGAAAATACTCAATTGGAAATCCTTCAATTGAAAAATTACTCCACCTGAGAATTAATTCAATTGAAATTCCTTATCAAATCAAATTCCGAAAAACAATCGAATCGAATTTCGGATTCCGGGCGCCAAACCGAGAATGATAATCACGAATTTGATGGCGTTTTTGATCTGCCCCATCTGTCCTTTCTCTTTGTCGCTTTCACCCGCCATCGCTTTTTCGAGAACGACATCCAGCATATAAACGACTAAGAAGAAAATAATCAGTTTCAGCGGATACATAATCAGCGCGGTTCCCGTCAGTTCAATCAAATAAGCCGGAACGACGTGCTTTTCAACATATCCGAAAACTTCAATTCCGATGACTGTCGAAGTTGCGTCCATCAAATGAGACGCTAAAATCATGAGATTCATTTTGTCGGAGAAGAGTGCGCTCCCGGCTTTTTTGGCGACAATGCCGACAATTGCGGCGGCGCCGATGCCGATGATTGCAACCGCAAACGGCACCCACCAATTGGCAACCGTTCCGACGGAAAACAAAATGAAATAAACGATTAGAATAAACAGACATCCCATAAGCGCGTACGGCAGATGGAAAGACTTAACCGCTTTGTATTTTTGAAGCAGCAGCGAAACGCCTAAACAAGCCGCGGTCAACAAAAAGACAAAGAAATAAATGTTGGGCGTAATCAGAATGTAACTGTAAGGCGGAGAAATGGTTCCCGTGTCGGCAACGACGCGAAGGGACGCGCCGGCAATCACGAAAGGAAGCGTTGCAGCCAGCGATTTTGCGTCGATTTTGATATTCATCTTTTGAAGCGCCGTAATCAGCAAATAAACGGCAATTCCTAAAATAATTGCCCACGTGACTGTATTGAAAATATTGTAGCCCGAATCGGTAATGATCGGGTCAATGTAATATGTTTGAATGAAAGCAATAACGGAATCAATAAAAGACATAATCGGAAATCCCCGCGCCTGAAAAAATGATTAATTTTTCAAAGAAAGATAATATTAAGGAATAAATCGGACAAGTTCTATAAAAATCATTATTACTCCAAATCTACTCCGAATCTACTCCAAATCTACTACAAATCTACTACAAATATTAAATCAAACCTTTACAAAAGCGGCAACCTATAGGTTTTATATTTAAAAGGTCATATTTGATAAAAATTAATAAGCTTATTTTAAGCTTAATTTGAGCTTAAAAGCGAAAACTGTAAAGGCTGCAATCATGATAATGAAACACAATGAGGAACAACTGTCTGCCGACTGGCGCGAAGATGAAGCGGCGGCCATGAAATGGATGGAATTTCCGAGAGAAATTCTGATCGGCAAAAACGTTTTGAACAATGTTCCCGACGTTTTGAACAAATTGAAAATCAGCGAAAAAGTGCTTTTGGTCACCGGTAAAAATACGCTTGACGTTGCAGGAAAGCAGATTTTGGAAATGATTGAAAACAACGGCGGCGTCTGTGAGATTTGTGTTTCCGAAAAAGCATCTCCGGAAGAAGTGAAAAAGATTACAGAAGCAGGCGCGGCACTTGGAGCCGACTGTTTCCTCGGGGTCGGCAGCGGCCGGTCCATTGACTTGGCGAAGCTGTCTTCCAAAAACTGCGATGTTCCGTTCATCAGCATTCCGACAGCCGCGTCGCACGACGGAATCGTTTCCGCGCGCGCGTCGATTCATTCGGACGGCAAATCAGAATCCGTTGAAGCGCAGGCGCCGATTGCCGTGATTGCCGATACGGAAATTATTTCAAGAGCGCCTTTCCGGCTGCTTGCGGCCGGCTGCGGCGATGTCATTTCCAATTACACGTCCGTCTTGGACTGGGAACTCGCTTCCCGCCATCAAAACGAACCGTTCAGCAAGTCGGCGTCGATGATGGCTTACATGAGCGCGGACATGATTTCAAACTCGGCAACGCTGATTCGCCCCGGGCTTGAAAGTTCGGCAAGAATTGCGGTCAAAGCGCTTGTGCTCAGCGGCGCCGCAATGAGCGTTGCAGGCTCGTCCCGACCGGCATCGGGATCGGAACATATGTTCAGTCACGCGCTTGACAGAATTGCAAAGAAGCCGGCGCTGCACGGCGAGCAGTGCGCTGTCGGGTCAATCATGATGATGTATCTGCACGGCGGCGACTGGGAAAAAATCCGCAATTCGCTTCAGCAAATCGGCGCGCCGACATCCGCACGCGAAATGGGAATCGAAGACGAAGAAATTATTGAAGCGCTGCTTCGCGCTCATACGATTCGGCCCGAGCGCTACACGATTCTCGGCGGCGGCTTGACGCTTTCTGCGGCTGAAAAAATGGCTTCCGTGACGAAAGTCATCTCAGACTGAAAAAGAATCGAAACAAATGGTTTCTCAATGAGAATGATTCAAAATGAGAATGATTCAAAATGAGAATGATTCAAAACAGAAATATGAGCATGAATGGAAACGGCTGAATCTTTTCATTCAAAAGGTTTACGGCGAACATTCAAATGTAAAGAAATTGATTAGTGAATTTACAGAATTAAAACGCTTAATACTGATCAAAAACACTTAACACTTATCGGATTATTAATTATTTTATTGGGATTATACGAAAACGAAAGGATTGAATGAAAAGGATTGAAAAGATATGACAGAGGCGACAAAATTAACGGTGATCGGTTCCCGTTTGGCAAAGCCCGGCGAGACGTTTTTCTTCATGGGCGAAAAGGATGAATGCAAAAGATGCAACATTCGCGGCACTTGCTTGAATTTGGATTCGGGCAAAAAATATGAAATCGTTTCCGTTCGAAATGATAATTTGCTGAAATGCGCGCTTCACGACGGCGGCGTTTTGGCAGTTGACGTCATCAGCGTTGACTAACAGGACGGAAAAAGGTTTAAGCGAGTAAGCTTTGTGTTAGGAATAATTCTTATCAATCTGATTTAATCTTAAAATATCATATTAAAATTTAAAAAATTTAAATTTAAAATAAAAAATTCAATTTATCAAATTTCATTGAGAAAGGTGAAGAAATGGCTGAAAAAAATATGCCTTATTATGAATTTTATTCAAAAGCCAGATGGGACAACTGGATTTCCCAAATAAAAGAAGCGGGCTTTTCTTTGGAAGATGAAGAAAAAGCTGAAAAGAGCGCGATGATTTTCGTAAACATGGCAGACGACGTTATTCTTTCCTGCCTGAAAGTCGCGGCCCGCTTTGAAAAAGGTGCAACAGATGCGGAAGGCGCGCTTGACATTCTCGGAACGATTCAGGATATCGTTTTGGAAGAAGTCCCGCCGATTTCAGAAGACGCCGACATTATGATTATGTCCGTTCAGGACTCTTTGAACTGTTCAATGGCTGCTTTTGAAGCGTATTTCCTTGAAGATTACGACAAGAAAGCCGACATCAAAAAATTAATCAAAGAAGCCGGCGCCGCGGAAGTTGCCGAAGACATGGACACCGCGTTCATGATTATCGCAAACGTCGGCGCGATGGTCATCGGCGGCGAGCCGTTTGATGAAGAATATTTAACAATCCTTCCCGAAGAAAGTATTGTCGCCGAATGGTTAGACGGCATCGATTCAATTGCCGCCGCGATGGTCGGGTCGGACAGTTACAAGAACTTCGATGAAGTTGATGATGAAAAAGATTAAGGCTGTCATAAGTTTTTTGATTTTTCTTAATCTTCGCTTTTCTCTTTTTCATTTTTCATATTTCATTTTTCATATTTCATTTTTCATATTTTTCAAAAAACGAAGCCAATGTTCTTTTTTTCTTTTGAGATTAAACCCAAACATCCAATTTTCAGAAATCGGTGAGCTTGAACGCCCGATAAAATCCTAATCTTAAATTTTTAGACTTTATTAAAAGGAAGGCGTTCCGGTTTTGAATAATTTTGATGAAAGACGATGTTTCAATTAATTTTTGATTGATATTATTTCAAAAACCGTCCCCCGCAAGTTGAGATTCCCGCAACGAAGTGAAGGGAATCGAGACTTGGCGGATTCTTTCCATACGAAAATAAAAAAATTAAAACGCTCTGCTTTTTCAATTGCATTCGGCGCTGAACAGGTCGGCTCGTCTGCAACTGTATTTTGCGGTCAGCTCCCGGCTGAGCCTGCTCGTCTGCAACTGTTTTTTAATGTTGCCGTTGCGGGCGGTTTGTGCCGCCACAGGTCAGGTTTGCGCTGCTGCCTGCATCTGCTCTTTTTTATAATAATCCGTTCGCATTCGCGAACGTGCCGCCGCTACCTTTAGGTTTGTGTTTCTGCTGCCGGTCAGGTTTCTGTTTGCCGCCGCCTCTCAGCTTGCCGCTGCCGGCAACCGCCGCAGCTGCCCGCCGCCGCGCGAGCCGCTCCATTTTTCAAAAAACAATCTCAATCCAACCCGATTTTCAAAAATAATTTCAATCCAACCCGTTTTTTCAAAAATAATTTCAATTCAACCCGTTTTTTCAAAAATAATTTCAATTCAACCCGTTTTTTCAAAAATAATTTCAATTCAACCCGTTTTTTCAAAAATAATTCCAAACCGTACCCGTTTTTTCAAAATATATCCTAATCCAATCCTCATTTTTAAATCAAAACGGCAACAATTTATAAGAAAAACGACGAAAGAAGACTATGGAAAATCGGCTGTTCAAAAATAACGAAAAGATTTCACTGCTCGGATTCGGAACGATGCGGCTTCCGAGAGCGTCTGACGAGACGCAGGAAATCGATTATAAAACCGGACAGGAAATGGTCGATTACGCAATCGCGCACGGCGTGAACTATTTTGACACCGCTTACATGTATCACGAAGGCGAGTCGGAAATTTTTATCGGAGAAGCCTTGTCCAAATATCCGCGCGAAAGTTTTTATTTAGCAGACAAAATGCCGCCGTGGAGAGCCGAAACGAAAGCGGATGTCGAGCGTATTTTTGAAGAACAGCTCCAAAAATGCAAAGTTGATTATTTTGATTTTTATTTGATTCATAATCTCAATCGAGAGCATTTTGAAATGGCGGAAAATCTGAAAATATACGATTTTTTGAAACAAAAACAAGCCGAAGGAAAAATCCGATACATCGGTTTTTCATTTCACGACAGTCCTGATTTTTTGGAAACCGTAGCAGACATAGACAAATATGAGTGGGATTTTGTTCAAATCCAATTAAATTATTTAGATTGGACAATTCAAGATGCAAAGCGTCAATATGAAATATTAAACGAACGCAAAATTCCGATAATCGTCATGGAACCCGTTCGCGGCGGATCTCTTGCAACACTTTCGAAAAACGCAAGAAATATTTTGAAAAACGCCGACCCGAACGCAAGCATCGCGTCGTGGGCGATTCGATATGCTGCAACATTTCCGAATGTGTTAACAGTCTTAAGCGGCATGTCTGACATGGAACAAGTCAAAGATAATGTCAAAACGATTGAAAATTTCAGCCCGCTCAACGAGCATGATCATGAAATCATTGAAAAAGCGGTCGAAGAATACCAATCTTCTTTTAAAATTCCCTGCACCTACTGCCGCTACTGCATGGAATGCCCGTCAGGCGTTCACATCCCGAAAGTCTTTGACAAATACAATCAATATTTTGTTCGCGGCGACACCGACAAAAACAGATTCCTTTCCGAATATGCGTGGATCGGCGAAGAGCGGCAGGCGCACAATTGTACCGGATGCGGCGTTTGTCTGCCGAAATGTCCGCAAGGAATCGATATTCCGAAAGAAATGAAAAAAATTGCGGAATTTGCGGCTGAGTAAGTTATTGGTATTGAATATTCCGTTTTTTGTTCATTCATTTCATTTTCAATTTACTTTTAATTCATTTTTAATTTGTTTTTAAAATCTTTTTTAAACCTTTCGTTTTTGAAAAAATCGGCGGCTTTATCATTTGAAAAAATGACAGGCAGTCTATGAAAAAAGAAATGACACTGCCGGAAGACTTTACGGTTTCCCTTCCTTTTGTTCGTGAAAGGCAGGAAGAATATCGGGCTAAACGATTTAAACCGTATTTTGAAAGATCTGATTTGACGAACGAAGAAAAAGTTTGCATCGGAAACTATCAGGATGTTCATTATTGGAATGAACAGAAAGAAGATTGGAGCTGTAAGGTTCCCGAAACGATGAAAGAAAAGCCTTGGTGTTACATGATCAATTCATGCTGCAGATTTCAAATGTTTTATGATGAAAGAACATATTTTGAAAAAGAATTGATCAATTTCAATGTCAACAATATAGATTCAGCGATTGAGAAAAGTGAAATTCATGGAGAGCTGTTTGTTTACAGGGGCGTTTACGATATAGATTGGCTCAAAAAAATCATCAGACAAGATGAGTTTGAAGACGAAGCATTCGGAAGTTTCAGTTTGAAAAAATCAATTGCATATCAATACACAAATCCGCAGAATCCGATAATTTTTCGATTAAAACTGAAAAAACAAATGAAAGCTTTGTATATTGATGAAACAGAATGTGAGATGTTACGTCCGAGAAAAACAAGATATAAAATCATTGAAATAAAAAAACAATACGAAGAATCTTTAAATATGGAAGTTACTGTGATTACTATTGAAGAAATTTTGAAGTGACGAAATGCAAAGAGAATATGCTTCTGAAATATTCAGATATATAGGAAAAGCACCTGAACCGACTCCCGAAGAAGAAGAAGAAATCCGAAAATTGCTGGAAGAAGCGAACGCTGATTGGGAATAGCAGAATGAATATGAACGCGGCGAACGCAAATGTTTCTGTGATTTATAATCGAAATAAAAACAAAAGCAAAAGCAATTTTGTAATTGTCTTTTACAATTAATTGTTACCGCGGTCAGGGTTCCGGTTGCCTCGATCAGCAGACTTCCGCCGGCAACCGCCGCCGCGCGCGAGCCTCACAAATTCCTAAAAACATTCAATAAGGGGTGTCTCATTTTAAAAATAATCGAAAAGATCTTGCATGTTTTAAAAATTAAACAGAATCAAAAACGATATTTTGTTTTTCCCGTCAAGGATTTTTGAAATAAACCTTATATAGAAGCATTCCTCTATTCTTTTATTCTTAGAATAATAATGCATAAAACTCTTTAAAAACCAAAAAGTTGGAAAAAACTGAAACATTTGAACAATTCAAATAAATTGAAACAATTCAATCCGCGTTTCACTTCTTTTTAAAAATTATCATCGGCAAACCCGTTAACAGTCTCCTTTGGGAAGGTATCATTCATGGTTGACGTTAAAGTAGAACTCGAACTCCTCAGACAAAAATTATTGGACTTATCCTTGACAAATAATCTTTTAAATTACAAACCGTCCGTCAAAAGAACGGTCGAAATTAAAAATGAAAATATCGCCGAAATTTACGATATTTTGGTTGTTCAGGAAAAAACGATGCGGTTTAAAGCCGACCCGAACGCTGTCCGAAAAAAGAAAAAAGGAGCGGAAGATGCTGCCGATGCCGCCGATGCCGCCGTTTCCGATGACGATGAAGAATCCGGATTTTTAAAAGGATTGATGAAGAAAAAAGAAGGAAAAGAAAACGCGACGATCAGCTTGGAAACGCCGTATCATGTCGATGAACTCGAAGAACGCCTTTTTTATACAAACAACCAATCCATCGCCGTTTTTGAAGAACAGGGTTATCCGATTCTTTACATGGCCGTCGGATTTTTAAAATGGACCGACGGAACGAAAAAAACATTCAAAGCACCTTTGATTCTCATTCCTGTTGAATTCAAACGCGTCGGTCCCAAAAGAAGATTTACCGTTCAGTGGACGGGCGATGACATTTTCGCCTCCATCACGCTCAAAGCCAAACTCTTAGAATTCGGTTTGGAACTGCCCGAATTCTTCGGCGCCGACGATAAAGGAGCCGTTGAATTTTATCTCAAAGCCGTTGACGACTTGATTTCCGATAAAAAAGACTGGGAAATCGTCCGCGAAGCAAATGTCGACTTTTACAATTTCAAAAAATTCGTCATGTATAAAGACCTGGATCCAAAAATCTGGCCCGAGGGACACGGTCCCGAAACCCATCCGCTCATCAATCAGGTTTTCAATCCGTCCGATGAAAATTACGACGGCGGCTTTGCCGAAAACGAAGTCGATTTAAAATTAAGCACGGATTCCGTTTATCACATCGTCAACGCCGACTCTTCTCAAATCTCAGTCATCGAAGATGTCAAAGCCGGCAGAAACCTCGTTGTCGAAGGTCCGCCCGGGACGGGAAAATCACAAACGATCACAAATTTAATTGCCGAACTTCTCATGAGCGGCAAAAGCGTTCTTTTTGTCAGTGAAAAAATGGCTGCGCTTCAAGTCGTTAAGAAAAGATTGGATGCCATCGGTCTCGGCGACATGGTTTTGGAAATGCACAGCCACAAAGCGCAGAAAAAAGCCGTTTTGGACGAACTTGACCGCACTTTAAAGCGCCAGCCGCCGGCAGAGAAAAATTACGCGCAGGATTTGGCCGAACTTGAAAATCTCAAATACGAGCTCAACGAATACGCCAAAACGCTCAGTCAAACCGTCGGCCCGATCGGTCACACCGTTTACGATATTTACGGTATCCGCGAAGATGTCACGCATTATTTCAACGTCAACAAAAGAAGAATGGCGCACATTGAATTCAATAATCCCGAAAAATGGAGCCGAAAACAATGGACGGAAGCCGTTTCAATTTTGGAAAAAATCGGCGATGCGCTTCCGGGCGTCGGCGGCGTTAAAGAAAATCCGTGGCGAGACGTTCGCCCGGGAATCATTCTGCCGCCCGATTTACAGGACATCGAACGCGTTTTGGAAGATATTTCACGCCGCGCAAAAGCCGTCAGCGACAGCGTGGACGCAATTGTCGCCGAAACAGGTCTTGAAGCGCCTGCTTCCATCAACGAATTGGATCAATTTATCAATCATATCGAAACATTCCAAAACGCGCCGAAAATCAGCCGCGATGTTTTGAAAAATCAAAGTATGAAAGAGCGCGGCACGCAGAAAGAACTGATGAAAAAAGCGCGCCGCTACAGTGAATTGGAACAGCAGATCGAAGAAATATTCACGTCTCAGATTTTTGAAGAAGATGTTGAAAGTTACATGAAAAAAGCAGGCAAGTTCCTCAAATTCATGGACAGCAGCTTTAAAGATTCTAAAGCCCGCATTCAAAATTGCTACATCAAACGCACTGATAAAAGCGATGCCGATCTCAAAAGAGATGTTCAATTGGTTCTGGAATTCACGGATTTGGAACGCGAACTTGAAAATTCCAAACACAAAGCGATTCTTCTTTTCGGAGCGCACTGGGAAGCCGGACTTGCCGACCCCGCCCGTTTGGAATCGTTTTATGACTGGATCGTTCTCTTTGACGTCTTGGAAAGCGATGGCAAGGTCACCGACAGCACATACGACTGCATTGAGCGCGGCATCAACGGTCCGGCGCTCGAAGCCGCCATTGAAAATATTGTGACGGAAAGAGAATATTTAGATGTCGCTGTGATGAAACTCGTCAACATGATCGGCGCCGATCCGGATTTATTCTTCAATGAAAAGCATGTCCGAGAAATTCTGCCTCAAAAAGAATCCAAAGTTGAAATCGCGGCGCCCGAAAACCGTGAAGAAGACGGCGGTCTCATAAAAGTGGAAGAGCCGAACAATCCCGAAGACGCGGTCAAGATTCCGCAGAAGAAAAAGTATGAATTGACGGCAAACGGAAATGTATTCAGAGAAACGCTTACCGTCAAACAGCTCAGCAATATTCTTCATGTTTGGGACACACAGCTCCCGTCTCTTGTTTTGTGGAGTCAGTTCCTTTTATATCGTGAAAACTGTTTGGAAACCGTTGCGGCGCCGATGGTTCCCTACATCAATGAAAATGAAGTTCTGCCGGAAGATTTGGTCCAGACATTCAAAGGAAACTATGCCGATGGCGTTTTGCGCGCGGAGTTTATGAAAAAGCGCGTTCTTTCAACGTTCATCAAAGAGGTTCATGAAAATAAAATTCACAAGTTTTCGGAATTGGATGAAAAAGTTATTGTCAAAAACAGAGAACGCGTCAACGCCGAAATTTACAAGCGGATGCCGCAGATTTATGTCGGCGCGTCAAGAGAATCCGAAGCGGGAATCCTTCTCAACGAATTCAACAAGAAAAAAGCGCATATGCCGATCCGCCGTTTGATGTCAAGCGCGGGCGGACTGATCCAAAAGATCAAACCGTGTTTCATGATGAGTTCGCTCTCGATTGCGCAATATCTGGAACCGCAGAACACGTCTTTTGACGTCGTTATTTTTGACGAAGCCAGTCAGGTCAGACCCGAAGACGCGCTCGGCGCGCTGCTGCGCGGACGGCAGGTTGTTGTGATGGGCGATTCAAAGCAGCTGCCGCCGACCACGTTCTTTGAAAATTTATTGGAGTCGGACGACGAATACAGTGAAGACGCTTCATTTTATTCCGATGTGGAAAGTGTTTTAAACATCTGCAAGCGCAGTTTCCCGTACAAGACGCTTCGCTGGCACTACAGAAGCCGCCACGAATCTTTGATTGCGGTTTCCAATAATGAATTCTACGGCAACCATTTGTATGTTTATCCGTCGCCGCTTCATGAAGACAGAAATATGGGCCTTCAGTTCCGTCATATCAAAAATTCCGTTTACGAACGCGGAAAAACGGGTGTAAATCGGGAAGAGGCGCGTGTTGTCGCGCAGGAAGTGATGCGCCACTTTATTCAATTCCCCGAAAAAACATTGATGGTCGGAACGTTTAACGTGAAGCAGCAGGAAGCGATCCAAAAAGAAGTGGAGGCGCTTGTTAAAAACAGTCCGGGCTTTGAAAAATATTTCACCAACGAGAAGGGTGAAAATTTCATGGTCAAAAACATTGAAACGATTCAGGGCGATGAAAGAGATGTGATTTTCGTCAGCATCGGCTTCGGTTTCGATCAGGAAGGACGCTTGTCCAAGAACTTCGGTCCGCTCAACAGGGACGGCGGAGAACGCCGTTTGAATGTGCTGTTCACGCGCGCGAGAGAGAAATGTGTTATTTTCTCCAACTTCACGTCAATTGATTTACATGTCGGCGATGACGACCCGGCCGGTCTTCGTGTTCTCAAATCATTCTTGGAATACGCGGAAACGAAAGCATTTGTCTGCAAGACGCCGGAATACGAACCGGATGAAGTGACGTTTGATGAATCTGTTGCGACGTTCCTGCGTGAAAACGGTTTTACGATCCATCAGAAAATCGGATGCGCCGGCTACAAAATGGATATGGCGATCGTGAATGAGGAAATTCAGGGACATTACATTATCGGAATCGAGTGTGACGGCCCGCAGTATTTCAACTCCCGCGTTGCCCGCGACCGTGACCGTTTAAGACATGATGTTCTGACGGGACTCGGCTGGCAGCTTTATCGCGTTTGGTCAACGGATTGGTATTTGAATCCGCAGAAAGCGAAGAAAAATTTGCTTGACGCGATTGAAAAAGCGAAGGAGAATGCCAAAAAGATTGAAGCGCCGGTTCAATTCGAATTTGATGACGAAGAGGTCACCGTGACGGTTACCGATGAGAAAGAAATCGAAAAAATGATTCAAATCATCAATGAACGCGAGGCTGAAAGCCGCAGACAGCAGAAAGAAATGGATGAGGCGGATGCTTTGAAGAAAGCAAAAGCAGCGGAGGAAGGCGAATCCGAATCTGCCGGTTCTGTCGAAGAAGTCATTGTCGAAACGGTTGATGGGATTGTTGATGAGGCTGTTGTTGTAAATGATTTGTCCGATGAAGATTCAATTGAAGAAATCGAAGTTGTCGAAGAAATTGAAATTATCAAAGAAATTAACGCGGCCGCGAACGAAACGCCGGCGGAAACGGATGAAAAGTCGGAGCCGATCATTGAAGATAAATTAAAAGCTGAAGATGAAATCGAAGAAACAGAATCCGAAATTGAAGTTGAACCGATTTCTGACGAAATTGACATTGTTTCTGATGAAGCTGTTTCGGAAATTGAAACAGTTTCTGACGACGTTATTTTTGGAAATAAAGAGCCGATTCAAGAAAATATTCAAGAAGAGATTCAAGAAGAAGTCATTGAATATCGTCCCGAAAAAGTGAAAACGGAAAAGCCGAAAAAGGAAAAGGCTGTTCCGGCTTCAGAGTCTGAACTCGAACCGGAATTCGAACCCGAAGTTGTCAACCTAAACGATGACGGCGAACTCGACATGGATGACGGTTATGACGAGGATGAAGAATACGACAATCTTTTCGGCGACATGAAAAAGATGCCGGCAGACATTACTGATGAACAGCTGATGAATGTTGAGCCGCTGATTCAAAACGGTGTTCCGGATTACGCGCCTTACACGAAAATTGATTTGCCGTCGACTGAAAATCTGCTTGAGATCCCGCGCCACAAGATGGAACATGAAATCGTTGAAATCGTGAGCCACGAAGGTCCGATTCATAAGGAACAATTGATTTTGGAAATCAAACAACGCTGCGATGTCAAGCGTTTGACGAAAGCGATGCGCGATATGATTATCCGTGAAATTTCATCGGCTGAAAAATCCAATTACATCCGCGTCCGCGGCAATTTCCTGTGGCCGCCGAAAGTGAAGGGCTGTATTGTCCGAAAGAGAGAAGGCGATTTGCTTAATATTGATTGGATTTCGGAAGAAGAAATTCTTCAGGCAACGATTTATGTTTTGAAAACACAGTATTCGACGCCGCAGGATCAGTTGGTGAAGAAAGTTTCTCAAATTTTCGGTTTTAAAATCATGAGACCGGCGGTCAAGGAAAAGATCGAAGGCGTTGTCAATAAGGCCGTCAAGGACGGCAAAATCGTTCATTTGCCAAACGGCAAAATTTATTTGGACGAATAATAAAACAAAACAGAAAAGCAAGAAACAGAAAAACAAGAAATAGAAAAACAAGAAATAGAAAAACAAGAAATCAAAACAAAAAATACAAAACGAGGATTAAAAATGAACATATGGCATGATATGCCGGCCGAGAGAATTCAGCCGGACAATTTTTGCGCCTGCATCGAGATTCCGAAAGGCGGCAAAATCAAATACGAACTTGATAAGGAAACGGGTCTTTTGATGATGGATCGCGTTCTTTACACATCAACGCATTACCCCGCAAACTACGGTTTTATTCCGAGAACACTTGCGATGGATGACGATCCGTTAGATGTTTTGGTGCTTTGCAGCGAGAATTTGATTCCGCTTTCAATCGTTTCCTGCTATCCGATCGGCGTCATTACGATGACGGACAGCGGTTCCAAAGACGAGAAAATCATTGCCGTTCCTTTCGGCGATCCGACTTACAACGGCTACAAGGAAATCAAAGACTTGCCCAAACACATCGCGGATGAAATGATGCACTTTTTTGAAGTGTATAAAGAACTTGAGGGCAAAAAGACGATTATTGAGAGCGTTTCAGGCGCGGAAGCGGCAAGAGAATTGATTGCCGAGTATATTGAATATTACAACAAGATTTTAAAAAGCGAGAGATAACTCTCGTTTCCTTTTTGATTTATTTTTAAAAACGGTCGGTTGTTTTTCGATATTTTTTGTTTTAAAATTCGCGGATCATTTTGATTTTTTTGTTAAAATTGGTGCGATTCGCGGGCGCGGCGCTGCCGTCGGCGGAAAAAATCGCGCAGCGATTTTTTCAATAAACACCTCCCTCCCATCGGAAACAGAAACCTCCCTCCCATCGGAAACAGAAACCTCCCTCCCGTCGGAAACAGAAACCTCCCTCCCATCGGAAACAGAAACCTGACTCCAAGCCGGTAAACTAAAACAGATTCACAGTTGCTCAGGCGAAGCCATAAAAAATCGCGAAGCGATTTTTCTGCAGAGACAGACTCCCCCCGCCCTGAAATTTTGTGAGGCGAAGCCGAGCAAAATTTTTTTAAAAAAACCATACCCCGTCTAAAACGTCGGTAAACTCTTTGAGAACAAAAATCGTGGCTAAAATGAGAATAATTAATTTTGAAGTCCAGAATATCGCCCAATAAATCGGCTTAACATAGACTTTCCTTCCGTTGACCTTCATATTCGGCATGATAAATTCTTGAATGCTGCTTTAAGATTTAATGTTTTTCAAAGCAATTCTATAAATCTGTATAATCAAAAATATTATAATATTTATTTGATTCTATAGCTAAAAACGAAGTTAAAATTATGCTGACAGAAGCTGAAAAAAACACGTTGCATGAGTTCAGACACAAATTGGAACGTCATAAACATGAAGCTTTGGAAGCGCCCGGCATTCCGATTACTTCAAAAGAGGTTCCTGAAGAACTTTTGCTGAAAGTTCGCTTAGGTTTGGCGCCGCGCGTTCAAAAAACAGAAAATATCCAATTGTTTGAAACTGTTTTTGAACCCGAAGACGGCAAAAAAGACTTCGTTCTTACTCAAAACGGATTGCGAATTTTAAAAAGTTTGTAAAAAACGAATTCGGGTTTGATTGAATATTCAATAAAAACAGCAGATTATTTTTCGATTTTTTATGAAAAGCGGAGCGGCTCGCGCGCGGCGGCGGCTGTTGCGGCGCAAACCTGATTTGCATGCCTAAACAAAAAACTGCAGGCGTCGGCGGCGCGTTCGCAATTATGTTTCGGATTACGATTAAAATGAGCAGGTGCAGGCGGAAACCATAAAAGACAGTTGCAGATTAGCAGGCTCAGCAGGGACAGGCATCAGTAAAAAACAGTTGCTGATTGGCAGGCTCAGCCGGAACCGACAGCAGTAAAGAACAGTTGCTGATTGGCAGGCTTAGCATGGCCGGGAAGCAATCAAAATATCTGAACGTTTTTTGAATTTTCGTTTCGCATGGGAAAGAATCCGCCAAGTCTCGTTTCTTCGCTTCGCTCAGAAACTTGAAACTTCGTTTCAAGTCTGGTTCGCCGCTTCGCGCCGCCCGGAACTCAACTTGCGGGGGCGGTATTTTGTCTTTGAATTCACATTTATTTCGATTGAAACATCGTTTTTCATCAATTTCTTCAAAAAGGGAACGCCTTCTTTTATCGAAATCTAAAACATTTTTTTAGAATTTTATCGGGCGTTCGGGTTCACCGATTTTGAAAATTGGATGTTTGGGTTTGATTTTTTATTATGCCATTTTCCGTTTCAATTTGTCATTTTTTAATTTCGGAAAACTATCAAAAACAATCGAAGCCGCAGGCTTTTGAAAAACAAATAACTTCAAACGAAACCGCAATTTAGAGAACGGTTATAAAGAAACAGTTTCTTTTAGGGGTATCAAGAAACCGGAACAATATTTCCGAGCTGAAAAATATTTCAGCCGAAGTTTCTTTTCAGATTTCTAAAAGGAAAAAAACGTTAATACAAAATGTTTATACAAAACATTTATACAAAACATTTATACAAAAAAACAAAACAATCGAGGGAATTAATTATGAAAAAAATGCTTATGATTTTCGCGGTTCTCGCCGCTGCCGTCTTGGCAGTTGCTGCAAGCGGCTGCTTGGGCTCCGGCGACGCAACCGACCCTGAAACAGTTGCCTCCGCGCCTGTTCAGTCTATGATTATTTATACCGACGGCGATAACGTTGTCGCCCAAATGACAGTCATGATCATGGGAACACACAGCCAGTCCATTGACAAAGACAACATTACCGTCAGCATCGACGCCGACAAATCCAACGTGAACGTCATCATTCCGACGGCTTCATCAAGCGATATCAACACAATGGACATCGGTTTCGAAGATGTCATTGTTGTCCTCGGACAAAAAAGCGACTTCAAAGAAGACGCATACTATACAGTGACAGTCGGCGGTAAAACCGATGCGATGAACCAATTCGGCTTTGAAATTGTTGACGGTACATTGTATTCTTTCAGACCGGCCAACATTGACAGCGTGACTGTTGCCGTTGACGGAAACAACATTACCGCAACCGCAGTCGTTGCAATCGGCGGCGGCGCAAACAGCATTGACACGGCAAACATCACAACTGCCGGCGGTTTTAACGCTGACAGCGAATACGACATTTACATCCCGTTAATCACCAAAGACGGTCCGTCCACAATGGAAATGAAATGGGGCGAAGAACAGTTCACAATCGGTCAGCTTGACAGTATGGAAGACGGAACTTACGCCGTTAACGTCAACGGTTACTTCGTTTCCTTTACGATTGCCGGCGGCGAATTGACAATCAATACTTAAAATTGACAATCAATGCTTAAAATTGATAATTAAATGCTTAAAAAAAGTTTAATTATTAAATTGAATTAAATTAAAAACAGTAATCGGCTTCGAGCAATTCGTTCGAAGCCTTTTTTTTGGTTTACATCTGCAAATCTTTATGAAATTCAGCAGTGTCCGTGAATACGGATTGAATCATTATTTTTGAAAAAATGACTGAAATGCTTGTCGGCAAACTGCAATAAACTGCTGCAGTGTTTGTCATTGTATCCTTTTATACATGCTTCATTATCAAGACAGTCCGCGGTATGAATATACCCGGTTTTGTCCGTTTTATAACATGCCGTTGCTTGCGAATTATCTTCTTTTACGGAATACCCGTGATGCGCTAAAGCCGGAGCTGCCGCAATGAATGAAATTAAAACGAGTGCTGTCATCATCAATATTATCTTTTTCATATTGTTTTTCCTCCTGCAAGTTTGTATGTTTGTTAATGTATATAAATGGTGCAAGAATAAGAAAAAAGTAAGAGCAGAAAGAAAAAAGAAAAAAAGAAAAAAAGAAAAAGAAAGAAAAAAGGAAAGAAAAAGAATAGCCTTCAAAAACTTGAAGCCTCTTTTTCAGAAACATTTTTGCAAAGCGGCGTTTCGGTCTCAGGCATCTGCACCGGCGGCTCGCCGATTTCTTTTTTCAGCTTTTGAGGTTTCCGGTTCAGCAAAAACGCCGAATTGATAATCACCAAAACGGAACCGAGATTATGAACCAAAGCGCCTGTCACAGGCGTCAAAATACCTGTCATCGCCAAAATGATTGCGACAAAATTCAAACCGAGCGAAAACGCGAAATTGATTTTGATCGTCGTCATCATTTTACGCGAAAGCAAAAGCAAATGCGGCAAATTTGAAATGTTGTCGCTCACCAAAACAATGTCTGCCGCGTCAATCGCAATATCGCTTCCGATGCCGCCCATCGCAATTCCCGTGTTCGCCGATTTCAAAGCAGGCGCATCGTTGATGCCGTCGCCGATCATACAAACGAATTCGCCGTCGTCGCGGCCTTTTTTGACTGCGTTGAGCTTGTCTTCGGGGAGCGAATCGTAAAGCACTTCACTGATTCCGACCGATCCTGCAATGTATTGAGCAGAAGCGCGGCCATCTCCGGTCAGCATGACACAGCCGATTCCGGCATCCTGAATTGCCGAGACGACTTTTGAAGATTCCGTACGAACGGTATCGGAAAGAACAATAAATCCGACAAAAACAGAATCAATTGTCATATAAACGACAGTTGAGCCGCAGTCCAGATCTTTTTGAGCAATTCCCGAAATCGCTGAGGGAACCGGCAAATCGAATTTATTGAAAAGCTTTTCATTGCCGACCAAAACGGATTTTCCGCTGATATCGGCTTTGACGCCGCGTCCCGGAACAATATCCGTATCCTCGGGTTCGATCGGCAACGCGCCTCGAATTTCTTTGTAATGTTTGACAATCGCTTTTCCAAGCGGATGTTCCGATTTGAGTTCGGCGGACGCCGCGATTTGAAGAAGCAAATCATTCGAATAATCATCGGACAAAATGTGAATGCGGGTCACGACAGGATTTCCGCGCGTCAGCGTGCCTGTTTTGTCAAAGAAAATCTTAGTCGTCTTGGAAAGGCGTTCAAGCGCGTCGCCTTCGCGGACGAGGATGCCGTATTTGGTAACATTTCCGATGGCGGCCATAATCGCAGTCGGCGTTGCCAGCACAAGCGCGCACGGGCAGAAAACGACAAGAATGGTAACGGCACGAATCACTTCACCTGTCGCAAACCATGTCAATGCGGCTGCGGTGAGCGCAATAATGACGATCCATGTCGCGAATTTGTCGGCGATTCTGACGGATTTCGCTTTCTCGGCGTCGGCGGATTCGACAAGCTTGACCATGCGCTGAAGCGAACTGTCTTCGCCTGATTTTGAAGCAACCATGTCAAATGTTCCGAATTGGTTGACGGTGCCGCTGAAAACTTCGTCGCCGACTTCTTTGTCAACGGGCAGGGATTCTCCGGTAATCACGGATTGGTCAACGGTGGTGTGACCGCTTGTGATGTGCCCGTCTGCCGGAACGGTTTCGCCGGCCAAAACGCGCAAATGATTTCCTTTCAAAACATCGGCGCTCGGAATAATCATTTCAGCGCCGTCTTTTAACAAACGTGCCGTCTGCGGCGATAATTCAACTAATTTTTCAATGCCTGCGCGCGCTTTTGCAACGGTTCTGTCTTCAAGCA
Source organism: Methanimicrococcus hongohii (assembly GCF_032594095.1). Taxonomy (NCBI): domain Archaea; kingdom Methanobacteriati; phylum Methanobacteriota; class Methanomicrobia; order Methanosarcinales; family Methanosarcinaceae; genus Methanimicrococcus; species Methanimicrococcus hongohii. The sequence continues at coordinate 945,641 of NZ_CP131059.1, read as the reverse complement.
TCGCGCCGATTGTCATAATCACGGCGATTTCGCCCGCGGCAAACAGCTCGCCGATTAAAACGGATGCAATCAAAGCAAGTGATACCAACAAATCTGCTTTGATGTCAAATTCCGTAACCATTCCGATAAATGCTTCTCTGATGATCGGAAGACCGCACAAAATAACGGCAATCCATGCCGCATTGATCGGCAAATTTCCGATGTCAAAAAAGCTGACAATCAAAGAAATGATTGAAATGATGACGAAATAAACCTCATATTTTTCGTAAAAATTTTCGTAAATTTCTGTTATTTTTCCCATATCGATCCCTTTAAGAACAATCTGAAATTGTTATACCTATGGGGGTATGGGTAAATAGCATATAAAGTTTTTTGTTTGTAACACTCAATGTGAATTAATGATAGGGGGTGTAACACAAAAATTACAACTGTAATCTTTTTAGATTAGATACTTAAATCGGGCGTAAAAGGAATAATTTAATTGTAAAACACATCCCGGGTGCGTTTTTCAAAAAAAATATTAAAATTTGTGCGGTTCGCGCGCGGCGGCGCTGCTTCCAAGGCGGCATTTGTGAAATCGGAGAGATGAAATAAAAAAGACGAAAATAAATAATGAAATAAAAATGAAACAAAAAATGAAATAAAAAGGTAAAATGAAAATTCGTTTTAAGATTTTAATTTTTAAAAATTTTAAAATTAAGACATTCGTGAGAAATGTTCGACCGCTTTTGCGAATTCCTCAACTGTTTTTTCCGCGTCGCCGTGTTGGATTCCTTCGCGAACGCAGTGATTCAAATGTCCTTCCAAAACAACTTGGCCGACCTTATGAAGCGCGTTTTTCGCGGCGTTGATCTGAATGAGAATGTCTTCGCACGGCACGTCTTCGTCAATCATTTTATCGATTGCGTTTAACTGGCCGATTATTTTTTTCATCCGCCTGTGTAAATTCTCAGAATCCATACATTTTTTCATGATTACCCTCTCAAGTATAACTTGTTATCTTAAAAAGTAATTAAAGTTTATTTACTTATCGAAACATTGTTCGATGAAGCCGATTGAGTCCGTTTTTAAACGAAATAATATACTGATTATATTATTGGTCTATTGATTTTATTGATCTTCACTCATATCAATCATATATAAGAATCAATTCTCATCTGAACGGCTTGATTGTAAAGCAGTTTCGTCTCTCTCTCCCATTCCGCTCTCGGCGTGTAAAGGCGCGATGCCATGTCTGCTAACGCATCTTCTTTCGTCTCAAATATTCTTTTCGGATTTTCAACAGACTGCCTTGCGGCTTCCCGAACCACCCAAACGCCGAGCGGTGCCCAGTAAGTCGGGCGGATTTCGCGAACCGCAAAAATAAACGCCTGCTTTTTGATCGAATCCAAATATTCCAAAACGGGAAGGCGCGCCGCGTAATAGCCGCCTGACAGATTTGAATAATTTTTTTTGCCGTAAAAGTCTTCGTGGTCTTGCCCGATGTATGTTTTTTCGCCGTTCCAAACCGAATGCGGCTGCCAAACTTCAAGCAGCTCGTAAGAAAAGCTTCCGGGAAGAAGCAGAATTTCAAAGTGATTTCCGAATATTTCGCCGGTCAAAACCGTGATCTCTCGAATGTGCGGATAATCTTTGATGCGTTTGATGGTTTCTTTTCCGGTCATGTCATCGATTGCCGTAATCGACCAGCGCGTCGGAACTAACTTTCGGTCACGGCCGAGAAGACCGATTGACATCAGGCGCGTCATCTGCTCGTTGGACACATCTCCTTGGTACATCTCGACGATTGCGTCTTTGGCAAGCGCGTCCGTGTCGTAAATGATGCGGTCAACGGCATTCGGGACTTTCGGGTTTTCGGTGATATTGAAATTTTTGACTTGTCCGGAAGGTCCCATCGGCATCATCATGCTGTCAAATTTCAAGTCGGCGACAATCGGTTTTTTGAACCACGCTTCCGTATCGATCGGTTTTGACGAAAGCGCAAGCTCCTGAGCTTTCATTAAAAGAGGATTGTCGGTTTTTGCATCCGACGGCTTAAAAGTTGTATTGGCGCGAACAAGTGCCGTTCTCATCGAAATGACGTCCTGCATCTGCAAATCATGCCACAGGCGCGAGTCTTCCAAAAATCCGGGATTTTTGACGACTTTTTCGCGCAGAATTTCAGAGGCTTCGCTGAATTCCAATTCCGGCAAGTCTACTGACGGCGGAATCAACGGTCCTGCGGCTAAACTCGGATAATTGTAGCTGCCGACAAAAACAGAAGGCGGTGACGGACCAAAGACGGATGTTTGATTGGAAAGCGCTTTTGTCAAACGATTGTTGTTTTTGAAACGCTCCAAAGTCGGACAATACGGGCGGCCGCAGAGACCTTTTCCTTTACAACGCACGCACAGTCCTTCCGCCATTTTTTTCACCCGTCGTTTTGAATCAATTTTGAGTCAATTTTGAATCAAAATGTGAATTTTGAAATATAAAGATATTCAAAACAAAATCTGACATTGAATATGACTTTATCGTTTATTTTTGAGTATTGTTTACTTTGAGTATTGTTTATTTTTGAGTATTGTTTATTTTTGAGTATTGTTTACTTTTGGTTTATCAAGCCGATTTTTGCAAACACGTGTGATATTTTCTCTTTATCGGAAACACAATGTGTCGCCTCATTTTCGCCGAACTCTTCTCTATAAGCATAAAGAGCGGCTCCGGCGATACCGATCATGATATTGTCATAACTGACACCGGCGGAGTGACATAATTTCACAGCGCCGATCAGTCTTCCGTTCGGCTGCAATTTTCTGTAAGGTTCCCGCGCAACTCTTGAAATCGGGTCACACAAAAGTTTGTCGGAAAAACGCTCGATTTCTTTTGCCGCGTACTGATCCAAAAAAGCGTGATCGTTTTCATTTTTGTTTTCGTTTCTGTTTTCATTTCCGTTTTTATTTCGACTTCCATTTTTGTTTTTCAAAGCGCTCAGCATTTCATTCATTGAACCGGAAACGGTTTCACGTAATTCAGGATGTTCCATGACTTCATGCAAATATATCATCCCGTACATCGCGCCCAAATAAGCGGCGATGCAATGCGGTGTATTGTGCAGAAATAATTTTGCTTCCCATTCTTTGTTTAACAATTCGTCGACGCTGATGTATTCAATGTCTCCGTCGATTCGATTTGCTCTGTCATCAACGAAAAGTTTGCCGTTTTCGGTATGAATCGCAAGTTCGTCGCGCAGCAGGTTTTCGCTTGAGGCGGTGTTGGACGCAATTACATCGGGAATTGCAAAATAAACATTATCTGTTCCGAGATCCGCTTTCAATAATTCGACCGTTTCGGGATCGTTTTCACATAAAATGATTGAACCGGAAACGCCTTTTAAGCAGTCGGCGACGGCTTTCACATTGCTCGGTCCGACAGCAACGAAAACGGCGGCAAGATTCGTATAATTTGCTGCTTTAAATTCAGAAATTAAACAGGATCGGCTCGCGCGTACAAATTTTTCTTCCAATTTGCCGTTATGCGATTTAAATGTCAAAAAACCGCCGTTTTTGTTCATGCCGTTTACAATTTCGGGATTAATGTCGACGAAAACCAAATCATACTTATTTGTGTTGATTTTCCAAGGCAGAAATCCGCGCCCGATTGCGCCGGCACCGATAATCGCAATGATTTCTTTGGCGGTCATGATTTTTAATTTTTATTTTGATTTATATTCTCGTTTTCATAATTTATAATCATTATTCGTTTTCATATTCACTTTCATTTTTCATCACTTTCATTTTTCATCACTTTCATTTTTCATCATTTTCATGATTCATCAAAGTGCCCGTGTATAATCAATGATGGTTTTTCCATCGGCGGTGAGTTCGATTTTGCCGTCATCCGTTTTTTGAACGAGTTTGTTTTCTTCCAATTCCGCGATAATTTTATCGACGGCGGAAGGGATCAGACGGGCGATTTTTGCAATTCTTTTCGGTTCCGTCGCTCCTTTTGATTCCAAAATCTCTAAAACTTTACGGCGGTTGACGCTGCCGTTGACAAATCCTGCAAGTTCTTCCATAATGATGACTCCTCTTCATGATAATTTGTATTGCAATTATCTCCATGATAATTTGTATTACAATTATTATGTGATTTTTGCAATTGTTTTGATTATTTGTAAAGTAATTTGAATAAAAGTATAAGAATGAAATTCATTTTAACCGTATTATAATTTTGCTTTTGTAATGTCGCCACTTAAGATTTTTCATCAAAATGAAGCATATCAAAAAACATAACTATTAATACAAAGTTGGTGAATATTGCTTGTCGGAAGTTATTTTGACCGTTATAATTTCCGCTATTTATTGTTTTAATGAAATTTATTGCTTTTATTGCTTTAATAAACAAAACAATAATTTTTCAAAAACTTATCAATTTACAATAATTTAATAATAAAAACTAAAACAGCAGAAAATCTGCAAGCGGTTCGCTTCATGTGAGCTGCTAAAAAATTCGATTTGAAACGATTGGAGGATTTAATTAAAAATGAGTACCGGAATGTGTTCTGTATGCGGTTTGCCTGAAGAGCTCTGTATTTGCGAAGAAGTTGCAAAAGAGCAGCAAAGAATTACCGTTAAAGTCAACAGAAGAAGATATGGCAAAGAAGTGACGATTGTTGAAGGTTTGGACCCGTCTGAAATTGATGTTCATGATCTGGCAACTTACCTGAAATCAAAATTCGCCTGCGGCGGAACAATACGCGAAAGTTCTATTGAATTGCAGGGCAACCATCTCGGACGCATGAAAGATGTACTGATTCAGCGCGGATTCAGCGCGGATCAAATCAAAGATTAATCCGGCAGAAATCAAAAGATTTCTGTTTATACTTTCTTTTCACTTTTTCTTTTTTAATTGATTTATTGGTGAGCTGAAAGCTTTCATATCCGTTTTTATTGATTTTTCTATTTCTTTTCCTTATCTTTTCCTTTTTTATTTTGTTTTAAAAACAAACATCCAATTTTCAAAAGTCGGTGAACATGAACGCCCGATAAAATCCTAAATAAATGTTTTAGATTTCGTTAAAAAACGGCGTTCTCTTTTTGAAGAAAATTGATGAAAAACGATGTTTCAATTGAATCTATTTTGTATGAAAGACAAAATACCGCCCCCGCAATTTGAGTTCCGAGCGGCGCGAAGCGGCGAACCGGACTTGAAACGAAGTTTCAAGTTTCCGAAGCGAAGCGGAGGAAACGAGACTTGGCGGATTCTTCCCATACGAAATAAAAAATTTAAAACGTTCTGCTTTTTCGGCTGTATTCGACTTTGCAAAGTGCTTTCTTATACCCCTGTTTTTACTGTCAGATTTCGGCTGAGCCGGCTCGTCTGCAACTGTCTTTTAATTTGCTGCCTGCAATCAGGTTTGCGTTCTGCGTGCATCTGCTCATTTTAATCGTAATCCGTTGGCATTAAATTTTGCTCGCTTTGCTCACAAAATTTCGGGTTGCAGTGGGAGTCAGGTTTCTGTTTGCAGTGGGAGTCAGGTTTCTGTTTGCAGTGGGAGTCAGGTGTTTACTGAAAAATCGCTGCGCGATTTTTTCGGGCGCTGCCCGCCGCCGCGCGCGAGCCGCTTCGCTTTTCATTAAAATGTTTCAAAACAACCCCAACTTTTCATTATTTTTTTAAAAAAAACAGGCTATAGTTTTTGAATTTGTTCTCCAAAACCCGATTCCGTTTTTCTTTATGTTTTTATTCTTCCGTTCGCGACATCAATTCATCCCAAGATTCCAAAAGAGACAACGAAATCATCCATTCGTCTTCCGCTTCACGCGACGTTCCGATCACAAGTCTTTTTTTATCGTCGATTTCTTCAACGATTCCGCGCGCTCTTATTTTTTCACCTTTCAGCGCCTGACCCGCATAAGTGTGCGTGTAGCTGTAAATTTCATCGATTTCATCATGGTCGATTAAATAAATCGCGGGGCTGTCAAAAGCGAAATCATCATTTGTGACGATTGCTTCAATAATTCTTTTTTCAGTGTCGATTCCTCTTTGAATCGGTCCGGGAAGCTGATTATTTGAGCGAACGAATAACAAATCAAAATAAATATTTTTGCCGCCGCTGTCGCTGTTGCTGCCGCTGTCATTGTTGTCATCGTTATTCGAAACAAGCATTCCGCGATTTCCTTTTCGAATTTCGTGAGTGAAAAAGTCTTCAAAGGAAAACGGCGATTTTCGTTTATTGTAAACTGTTTGCCACATTTCGCCGTCAAGTTCGGCAATTTTAAACGGTTTCAATTCTCCGCGGTCATCGTTTTTCATTTCTTTCAAAGCATCTTTTGCAAAAAACCAATCATTTCCGTAAACCAAAAAATCAATATCGGATTCGTCATTTTCAAGGCCGGCTAAAATCGACCCTGTGATTCCCATCGATGAAACCGGAATGCCGGCATCTCTGAACCGGCAAATTAATTCAAAAGCGGCAGGATTCATTTTTGGATTATTTCGGATTTCGATGACGACATCATTGGGTTTTAAAATTTCAACGATTTCCGATCGCGGAACAACAGCAACATCAGAAACCCAATCCGGATGATGTTTTTTGAGATAAGCAAACGTTTCAAAAAATTCCGCTTTACGATATCTTATTCCGGTTGTTTTTCGGACGCGCGATCCGTTTTCATCGGGAATATATCTTAGGATTGAACGAATACCTTCAGGCGGATGATAATAATCAGGAACGGAAAAAATCAAATCATCTTTTGTTACAAAAAAATCGCGCAAAATCGGATCGCTTAAGATTGAATTTTTTGAAGCAGATGATTTTTCCATGAAATTTCCTTCAAAATAAGATTCGATTGAAATAAGATTTGGCTAAAAATAAAGATTCAATTAAAATAAAGATTCAATTAAAATAAAAAATCAATTCAAAAAGTCAAAATAAAAATGAATCGGAATCAATATTGATTCCGTTTTTAATTTAATTCGTTTAACAATCTGTTTAAAGATCTTCGCCGTCTTCATCCGCGCCGATTGCGCTTAAAAAACGCTTGACAACGGACTCTTCAACCAATTTTTGAAGAATTTGTTTGTCTTTGGCGGAACTGAAAACGCCGAGCGGAATTCTGGCGCCGGCCGCTGTCGGATGACCGCCCGCATTCTCGCCAAAAGCTTCGCGCATCACGTCGCCCAAATGAACGCGGATGTCATCGTTTCTCGCGGAAACATAAATGCTGTCTTCCATGATACCGAAAACGACAACCGTTGAAATGCCTTCCATCGCCAAAAGATAATCCGCCGCCTGCGGAAGCGTGTCTCTGTTGCGGATGGTGCCGACATTTGAGAGCAAAACCGTTCCGTACACTTCTCTGTTGCGGATGGCTTCACTGAGAATGTCAAGCGTTTCAACAGACATGGACGGCGTTTCGACCTGCGTCAATAAATCGTGGTCGGAAAGCGGATGAAGAAAAGATGCTGCCGCGAAGTCCGCGGATGTCGTGTTTCTTCTGAAATCATTTGTATCCGTTCGAATGCCGAAAAGAAGCGCGGTGGCAAGTTCTTTTGAAACCGGAATATCCATTTGCTGGAGATATTTCGTTAAAATCGTTGCGGAAGCGCCGACATTTGTTCGTATGTCCATGAAATCGGCGTACGGCTCAATGTCGCCGTAAGAGTGGTGGTCGATAATAATTCCGATCGGATGGTCGGCGGGAACAGAATTGTTAACGGACGGAATGGAATTGTCCACCAAAGCCAAAGAATCATATTGTTCGTAAACTTCGGGTCCCGAAATTTTGATGAGCGGGATCTCCAATAAATTAATAAAAGCTTTATTTTCGTGATGGCCGACCTTTCCGTCGTATAAAATGTCTGCTTTGATGTCGAATTTCTTCGTGATTTCCGTTAACGCGTAAGCGCTTGAAATCGCGTCGGGGTCGGGATTGTCGTGAAGAACGATGCCGAGTTTGAGGCCGCGGTGTTCTTCCAGCCATTGCGCTAAACGGTTGCCGATATGTTTTGTTTCAATCAGATCCAAATATTCCGTAATCGTTTTTGAAACGATCAGCGGCGGAATAAAAACGTAACTTGCGCCGACGGTCATCATTTCTTCTTTTTTGAGTGTGTCAGAAGCGCGGGAAATAATTTTAACATTATCGGAAACGATCGACTTAAAATTTGTCACCGCTTTTGTATTGGCATCGTCATTGGAGCTGAGCGCGGCAACGCAAATGAGGTTGCGCATATCAATCGTATTGTAAAGCTCGGGATCTGTGATGTCTCCGAGAAGCGCATTAAATCCTTCCTGGCGAAGTGTTTCAACGCGCGTTTTATCAACGTCGATAATCGTGATTTCTTTTTCGGATTTGCGCAGTTCTTTTGCCACCGCAAAGCCGATAATGCCGCCGCCTAATATCAAAAATTCGGGACGCGGTTTTTTAACGCTTTCGACATTTTTTTGTGTCATAAAATTCACCCCATAAATTCATAAAAATTCAATTGACATAAATTGACATAATTTGACATAATTTGACATAGATAAAATGGTTTATTTGATAATGGTTTGTTATAATTTTAATAATAATTTGATAATGATTTGATAGTAATTTAAATATTTTTAATTTAAATTTCAAAAATTTTGATTTTTATAAGATGCCGCTTTTGTTTTAATAAGAAAAACAATGACAATAAACAAAGTTTTGCATCTTTTCTATTTTTCATTTGTGATTATACATTGTATAAATTGAATATAGATTGAAATGATTGAATAATTCGTTGAATTGTAAAGAATAAAAGAATACATTGATTTTATTTCATGTATCTTTTCTGATCATCGACGCTTGAAACTGTTTATTTCATATCGTTCGCGCCTGAAATTGTAATATCAAGAATTTGTCATCATATATTTAAATCCATTTGTTTATTCAAATACGCCGATTTCGATTTGTTTTCAAAGATTTGTCATGACAATTAAAATCATGGGCTGTTGACTTTAAGCAATCTTAAAATAATTACAATGGAAATATAAAATAGTTACAAATCGTTAATCAATTCAGTTTTTAGAAAACGGAATCAAAGGTCTAATTATATGATGGATCAAAAATAAAATACTTAGGAATAAGAATATATAAACAAAAAAAGCAAAAAACAACTCCAAATTTTGAAAATCAAAACAAATCGGAGCGGCTCGCGCGAGGCGGCGGCGAAATCAAATTACAGATACAAATTACAGATACAAATTACAGATACAAATTACAGATAAATTATTTACATAATACAAATTTAATTCATACGATTCGTTCCAAAACGAATGTGGGGTGTTATCATGAGGCAAGAAGTAATCACATATGAAGAATTGAAAGTAATTGAAAAAAACGCAATCGGTCTTGGAATGAGTTCGCTTATGTTAATGGAAAATGCAGGTGCAGGAGTTGCAGCTTCAATTGAATGTTTAAATAAACTGAAAACAAATCGAAAAAACAACCATAAAAACAAAAAAAACAACAAGACGGGAGCTGATTCCAATCATGATGTATTCAATTCTCCTGTTTTGATATTGGCAGGTCTTGGAAACAACGGCGGAGACGCATTTGTTACGGCACGGCATTTAGAAAAAAAGGTTGTTTCGTCATTTGTATTTTTACTCGGAACGGAAGATCAAATTAAAACGCATGAATCACAAGTCAATTTCAAATTGCTGAAACATTCGGAGAAGGTTCATATTTTTGAAATAAAAAGTGAATCCGAACTCGTAAATGTGTATGATTCTTTAAAAGATGCCGGTATCGGAGCAATTATTGACGGAATTTTTGGAACCGGATTCTCGGGAGAACTGAAAGGTTTAGAAAAAGCGGCGATCGAATTGATTAATTCTGAGAGAAAAACGCGAAATATTCCTGTATTATCAATCGATATTCCTTCAGGAATGCGACCTGATCAGATTCCCGGTCTCACGGTTTTGCCTATTGTATCGTCTGCCGGATCTTCGATGTCATTATCCGATTTATCTCCTGATTTTTTATCTGATTTATCATCGAATTTATCTCAGGAGTTGTCGCCTTTATTATCATCAGCTATATCATCCGTTTCATCTTTCAATCCCGAATCCGTTGTCAAAGCTGACCTGACTGTCACTTTTCATAAATCCAGGGATTGTCCGAATTTAAAAATTCTGGATGATATCTTTGGTGAAATTGTCATAGCTCCTATCGGAATTCCAGAGGCAGCAGAGAAATATGTCGGGTCGGGCGACATTTCGTCTCTTTATAAACGATCTGTTAACAGCAAAAAAGGAGACAGCGGAAAAGTTTTGGTAATTGCAGGCGGTCCGTTTTCGGGAGCTCCGGCACTATCCGGAATGGCCGCGTTTGGAACCGGCGTTGATATTGTTACAATCGCGGCACCGGAAAGCATTTACGAATCGATTTCATCATATGCCCCCGAATTAATCATAAAAAAATTATCGGGTGAATTTTTCAATGAACAAAATATTCCGTTTGTTACGCGGTTGATTCAATCTCATGACGCTGTTGTTATCGGTCCCGGTTTTGGAAAGAACAAAGAATCAATTCAGGCGGCGGCAAAATTAGTTCCTTATTTCAAAAAAGCAGTCATTGACGCTGATGCGCTTGTTCCTGAAATGTTTGAAGCGATTGAGCAAAGTGAGAATGATTATGCCGACTATATCATTACGCCGCATTATCATGAATTAATGAGGGCAGCGGCCTATTGCGGCATTGATCTGTCTGAGAATCGCGATGAAGAAGATATTTTCGCGCTTGAAGATATTCTAATGGATATCAGTGAAAGGCTCGGTGCAATGGTTCTTTTAAAAGGACAAGAAGATATGATTGCAAGTTTTGATGAAGTTCGTTACAATTCAACAGGAAATGCGGCTATGTCGGTCGGCGGAACGGGTGACGTTTTGGCCGGTATTGTCGGCGGACTGCTTGCAAAAAACAAGGCAGAACTCGCAACCCTCTGCGGCGCTTACATCTGCGGAAAAGCGGGCGACGCTGCATACACTGAGGTCGGCGATTCCTTAATTCCGACGGATGTGATTGATAAAATCCCGTTTGCGTTTTCAAACGGCACCGTTAAAGGCAGATCACGAAAAGAATGAGAAAACGTTGGATGAAGCGTTTTCAACAAATAAATTTACAAATAAATCTGCAAATAAATTTACAAATAAATCTGCAAATAAATTTACAAATAAATCTGCAAAATCTGCAAATAAATTTACAAATAAATCTGCAAATAAAAAATGAGGATGAAATTTATTTTTTGCCGAAAACATTTTTATGAAAAGCCTTTCTTCTCATTTTTGTTTGATTTATCGTTCATTTGAAATTTCATTTAAATTTCATGATTTATTTCATTTACATTTCATGATTTTATTTATTAAATCGTTACAGAGGTTATCACATTGAAAATTATCGGCGGCCCATCTTCTCAAGCTCTCGCCTGCCGCGTTGCGGCCGGATTGAATATTCAACCGACTATTACTGATTTTATTCGCTTTCCCGACAATGAACAATATATTCAGATCAAAGAAGATGTCGCAGGCGAAGATGTTGTTTTGATTCAAAGCACAACAACCGATTCCGATTTGGTCGCGCTTTTGCAGCTTTTGGACGCCTGCGAATCCGCGAAAAAGATTACGGTCGTCATCCCGTACATGGGATACGCGCGCCAGGACAAAAAATTCAAAGACGGCGAAGCAATCAGCGCCCGCGCCATGGCAAGAACGGTCACCGCTCACAATTTAGAAAAAGTTTATACGATCAATCTTCATGAAAAAAGCATCTTGAATTACTTTTCCTGTCCCGCCGAAGACTTGGACGCTTCCAAATTGATTGCAGAGTACGCGGTCAGCTTAGGATTGGAACGCCCGCTTTTGATTGCGCCCGATAAAGGCGTTCGCGCAATGGTTGAAAACATGGCAGCCGGGTTGAATTTGGATTGGGATGTTTTTGATAAAACGCGTCTTGCAGGCGATCAGGTCGTGATGGCTGACAAAAAAATGGATATCGAAGGCCGCGACGTCATCATTGTCGATGACATGATTGCAACCGGCGGCACAATGGCAGAAGCCGTCAGCATTTTAGAGAAAAACGGCGCCAAAGATGTTTATGTTGCCTGCATCCACCCGGTTTTAACAAGAAACGCTGTTCTCAGACTTTCCAACGCCGGCGTTAAAGACATTATGGCGACCGACACGATTGAGAAAGTTCAAAGCCGAATCAGCACCGCGCCGATTATTGTTGAAGCCTTGAAAAAGTAACGGCTTCATTTTTTTCATTTTTTAAAACGCAATTCTCTTTTTTGATTCTTTTTTAAAACCTATGCGGCTCGCGCGCGGCGGCAGTTGCCGGGGGTGACGGTCGGACAGCGGCGGCATATTTGTGATTGTATTTGAATTGCAATAAAAATGAGCAGCGTATTTTTTTCAACATTGGCAATTTTATTTGTTTCGACCCGTCTTCATTTTTTAAATATCCTCGTCGGCGGGACAATTTCCAATCCGGCAGGAACTTTTATATTTTTACAAAATATCATAAACCTATGAAAGATTCAAAGATTCGCCGCACTTCTAAATCCTCATCCGGTGAGGATCCCAAATATCAGGATTATTCTTCACTGCCGACCGATCCCGGACGCGGGAACGAAGAAGCAGAACGTTTTATTTTCTCGGTTCAGCGAAAAGAACTGTCGTCAACCAAAAGAGAATACATCGAATCAACGCAAACCAAACCCGACGCGCCTTTTGCCGGCGCGCAGCCGAAAGGCATGTATTCCGTTCCGGGTTCCGATGTTGTTGACGATTATGCTAAGAGCACGGATTGGCGCGAGCGCATTCAAAAAGCGGTTGCCGAATCTGAAAAACGTGTAAAGGCGCCTCAAAAAGAGCCGGCACCGTGGCCGGAAGCGCCGCATGATCGCGACAGGCAAAGAGAAATCGTTTATCAGGAAAGAATTTTTGAAAAAACAGAGCCTGTCGTCAAACAGGACGATATTTTATGGGAAATTGATGAAAGAATTACCGAAAAGTCAGAATCAAAACCAAAATCAATTCCCGCAGAATCAAAATCCGAATCTGCGATTGAACCGAAATCGGAACAGGAATTAAAACCGTCCCGCCCCGCTTTCGATTCTGCCCGCAAAAAAGTCATTCGCGCCGAAGCGTATACGGAATGGCTTGCAGAACGGAATTCCAAAATCAAAGGCGAAGAAGAACAACTTATTCAAACGGCTGCCGCCAAACAGAAAAAATTGCAGCGTGCTGAAGCGCACAGCATTTGGGTTGCCGAGCGCGACGCGCGCATTGCAGCAGAAGACGCTAAGCTGAAAGCTGATGTCGCTGCCAACCTGAAGAAGCAAAAATATGCCGAAGCGCATGACATTTGGCTTGCCGAGCGCGACGCGCGAATCGCCGAAGAAGATGCGAAACTGAAAGCTGATGTCGCTGCCAACTTGAAAAAGCAAAAATATGCCGAAGCGCATGACATTTGGCTTGCCGAGCGCGACGCGCGCATTGCAGCAGAAGACGCGAAACTGAAAGCTGATGTCGCTGCCAACTTGAAAAAGCAAAAATATGCCGAAGCGCATGACATTTGGGTTGCCGAGCGCGACGCGCGCATTGCAGCAGAAGACGCGAAACTGAAAACATCTCTTGCAAAACAAAAGCAAAATGAAGCTCATGATAAATGGCTCGCCGAACGCGAAGAACGCATTGCAGCAGAAGACACTCAATTGAAAGCAAATGTCGCTGCCAATCTGAAAAAGCAGAAATATGCCGAAGAACACGACAATTGGATTGCCGAGCGCGAAACGCGAATCGCATCCGTTGATGCTGCGCTGAAAGCTGCCGTTGCCGCCAATTTGAAAAAGCAGAAATACGCCGAAGCTCACGGTAACTGGATTGCCGAACGCGAAGAACGCATCGCGGCTGAAGATGCCGCGTTGAAAGCCGCTGTCACTGCCAATATGAAAAAGCAGAAACGTGCTGAAGCTTATGATTTATGGTGCGCGGAACGTGAAAACCGCATTGAAAATGAAGAACGCGAACTTTTAATCAGAGCGCGGGAGAAAATAGCGGAAGCGTCTGCCGCATTTGCTGCGTCTTCCGTTTCCGAAGATGCTGCTCTTAATGCTCTTCAAGAACCGCTTTTCACTTCAGAAAGTGAAGTCGAACCGGCGGGCGAATTCAAAGAAGTTGAAAACGAATTTGAAGCCGTTTTTGATGAAAATGCCGAAATCTTTGAGCCATTGGAAGATGACATTGTTATTGAAATCTTTGAAAAAGATATTGAAATCGAAGTCGGCGGCGATGAAATTAAAGTTGAACTTATTGCCGAAGAAGTTATTATTGATCTTTCCGACAAAGCATCTGTGTCAGAGCCGATTTCTGCCGTTTCTGCTGCGTCTGATCTTATTGTTTCTGCTGCGCCTGAATCTGTTACTCCGGCTACGCCTGTTATGCCTGAGTCTGCTGCTTCTGCCGATGATGCGGATGCGGAGTACGATGCCGATCTTCAAGCTTTGCTGAGCGAAAAGAAAAGTTTGGAACAATTGCGCGCGAACAGAACTTCTGTTCAGAATTTGGATGATGAATTTGTTGTCTGAAACGGTTGTCTGAAACGGAAATTTTATCTGAATCAAATTTTTATCTGATGGAAAAGTGCTGGAAACTTGAAATAGTAAATGAAAATATTTTAATGCAAGTAAATCATTCTTATCTTTGCATTAAAATATCCGATTTTCGGATTTAAAAACAAAAACAGGAGATTTTTTAATGGATTCAAAGCTGTATCATTATTTTTATGAATCCCTCAACTCTCACGAAGACGTTCAAAAACTTTCGCAAAAATATAATGTTTGCTGCGGCACGCTGTCAAGCATTTTAAATCAAAAAGTAGTCGAAGACGTCAAGAAATCTCATTATCGTTTTAAAAGAAAAGAAGAGAAAATTGTCGGTGAATGGCTTAACGGTCAATCTTTTTTAGCGCTCAGTCGAAAATACAATTATCCGGCAACATTGGTCTCAACGCTTGTTTTGGAAAATCTCGGTCATTCCAAAAAAGAAATTCGTTTTTATTATAAAAATCCGAAAACAATTGAAAACGGGCGCATTCAAAAAGAATTGATTGAATCTTTAAATTCTGATTATTTCTTTTCGCCGCGGGCGCATCAATTGCAGGAAGAGAAAGGCAAAATCGGTGAAAATATTATTTCTTTTTGGCTGAAAAAGAAAAGCTGCGACTTCACTTGTGAAGACGAAATGCGCGCCGAGGGCTGCACCGGAAAAACGCCGGATTTCCTTCTTCGAAAATCAATCAAAATCAGCGGGCGCGAAGTTTGCTGGATTGAAAGCAAAGCGCTTTTCGGCGAACTCAAAGAACATCGCCATTACGAGAAAAAACAATTTAAAGAATATGCCGACTGTTTCGGTGACGGGCTCGTTGTTTATTGGTTCGGCTATGAAACGGATATTTTAAAAGAAAAAGGCGAAGGATATCAAATCGCCGATCACGATTTCTTCCAAAAAGACGTTCCTGAGCACGTGACAAAGTTTTTGAATTACGTGATTCATTGGTAAGGCTTCCTCTTATCTGTTTTAATTGAATTGTTTTGATTCTTCTCTCTTTTTTGTGTTTTTGTATTTTTTTGATTTCATTCTTTTTGACCTCATTCTTTTCATTTTGACTTTGTTCTTTTCATTGGCGGCGTCGCGCGCGAGCTGCTCCGTTTTTTCGTTTGCTTTATTTGAAAATCGCAGTTGGTTGATTTGTTTTCCTCCAATACAAGCGGTTTTGTTTTTCAAAAATCAACAACGAAACCCAAACATCCAATTTCGTGAAAATCGATGAAACCAAAACGCCCCTCTTTTTTAATCTAAAAAATAACTTTTGAATTAAAAACGGCGTTTCATTTTTTTTAGATTTAAATGAAAAATGATGTTTCATTTTTGAAAAAACGATAAATTCCAATAGCTTGATCCCCCGCTGACGAGTATCCGAAGCGTCAGCGGAGGATGCGAGGAGGCGGAGATTTTCGCGAACTTTTATGAAGCCCGACGAACCAATTTAATTTCTTTGAAACAGTTTCCGTTTTGAACCTGTATCTTTTTTTATTTGAAACACATTTTCGTTCTCATGTACGACGTTTACGAAATTCGAAAAGATTTTCCCGTTTTGGAAAAAGTCATTTATTTGGACAGCGGCGCAACGACACAAACACCCAAATCCGCCGTTCTTGCAATGAATGATTTCTTTTACAATTACGCCGCCAACTACGGTCGCGGCGCTCATCGTTTATCTATTGAAGCAACGAACGCTTTTGAAGACGCGCGCGAAATTGTCGCCGACTTCTTAAATACGCCGCCCGAAAATACGATCATGACGAAAAACACGACGGACAGCATCAATATTGTTGCCAACGGATTCGGATTTCAGAAGGGTGATCACATTATCACGACGATGATTGAGCATCATTCCAATTTCGTTCCCTGGCTGCGCCAAAAAGAAAACGGCGCCGTCATCAGTGTCGCAGATATTGATTCCGAAGGTTTTGTGAATCCGAATCAAATTGATGAAATGATTACGGATCAAACTAAAATGATTGCCGTCGGTCATATTTCAAATGTTTTCGGCTCGATTCAAAACATTGAAAAAATCATTCAAATCGCTCGCAAAAATAATATTCCCGTCTTGGTTGACGGCGCGCAGTCGGCAGGTCACATGGAACTTGATTTGAAAGCGCTTGACTGCGACTATTTCGCAGCGGCCGGACACAAAGGCTTGCTCGGTCCGCAGGGAACCGGAGTTCTTTACATCAAAAACCCCGAAACGATTCAGCCGACCGTTCTCGGCGGCGGCACGACGTCGGACGCAGACACCTGCGGATTCACCACGAAATCGTCGCCCGAATGTTTTGAAGCCGGAACGCCGAATCTTCCCGGAGTCATCGGACTCGGCGCCGCCGTTGAATATCTTCAAAAGCTCGGCGTGAAAAATGTCGAATCTCACGATAATAAGCTGGCGCAGGACACTGCAAAACGCCTAAAAGAAATCGCCGGCGTTGAAGTTTACGGTCCTCAAAACCGCGCCGGCCTCGTTTCGTTCAATATTGAAGGACTTGAGCCGCACACCGTTGCCATGCGATTGGATAAAGTCAAAAACATTTGCGTCCGAAGCGGTTATCACTGCGCGATTCCCGGACAAAAAGCGCTCGGAATCAACGGGTCGTCCCGTGCGTCTTTTGCACTTTACAATACGGAAGAAGAAGTCGATATTTTTGTTGAAGCGGTCGGCGAAATTGCCGGAAGCCGCTGATTTTCCTTTTTTTGGTGAGGCGGCGGCGCGCGCGAGCTGCTTCATTTTTATTTTGTTTTTCAAACTTGTCTTTCGGTTTTATTTTATTTTTGAGATGAAATCTAAACATCCAATTTCCTAAATCGGTGAACCTGAACGCCCGATAAAATTCTAATTTTAAATATTTTAGATTTTTGAGAATAGATGGCGTTCCGTTTTTGAATTATTTTGATGAAAAAAGATGTTTCAATTGAATTAAATCTTGAATGAAAGACAAAATACCGCCCCCGTAAGTTAAGTTTCCGAAGCGAAGCGGAGGAAACGAGACTTGGCGGATTCTTCCCATAAAAAACAAAAAATTCAAAACCGTTGATTGTGAATTGTTTCTCGCTTTTAGTGTTATTGCTGTCAGGGCGTTCTCTGTTGCCGCTTGCATCTGCTCATTTTATCGTAATCCGTTCCCATTCGCGAACGTGCCGCTGCTGCCTACAGGTTTTTGTTTGCCGTCTGCTCGAAGGCTTCCGCCTCGCAGCCGCTGCCGCGCGCGAATTGTCCCCGTTTTAATTTATTTTAAAACCCGAACCGCAAATTCAAAAAAATCAAAGAAAAAGAGCTTTCGCTTTTCAATTTTAATATTCAGAAAAAAGAAATGAAAAAGAAAAGAAATGAGTAATTAAAATTACTCTTGTTCTTCCAAAAGGACTGCGTTGATAACGCCTGCCTGACCCGGTCTGCTTGTGATTCTCACAAGACCGATGTCGGTTTTGACGAGTGTTCCTTTTGTCATGATGTTGCGTCTGATGTAGTGTTTGTTTGCGGGGTTTCCGGTCACTTTTTCAGCAGTTGCGCGCTGTGTTTTGCCGGTCTTCGGGTCAGTGACGTTGATGAAATTGTCGCTGAGAAGTCTGACCTTTCTGTTGCCGCCGCGTGTTGCGATGTTCTTGTTCTTTGTCGGGCCGATTCTGGTTTCGGCGAATTCGCGACCGATTTCAAACTTTCTCTTGCTTCTGGAAGCAATTCTTTTGCCGCCTGTATATGTTCTTTTAGATGCACCTTGCCATCTCATAATTATTTCCTCTGTCGGGTTGTGAATGTAATGAATTAATGTAAATTTATTTTATTTAATTTAACTTAATTAAATCTAATTTATTTTAAATTTTGATTCAAACGTGAGCAGCGTTTGGAATCGCTCGCATTTCTGCGTTTGTTTGCATTTCTGCATTTTTAGATACTTTTTCTGCCGGTCCGGTTCCTTCGTGCACGGTTTGCCGGCGATGAGAGCTAAATGTAAATGGGAAGTTTAATCAAAAATCCAATACGAATAATTCAATATATGAATCTTGCGATACGGAATTTCAGTTTTAATTCTCTCAAACAGTCATTCATTCTATTTGAACCTTATTAAAAAAAGAAAATAAAAATCCGAAAAAGGAATACGAATAAATAAACTGAGAACATTTTACTGCTTGGTAATATTGTTAAATTTCTTAAAATTTGTAAAATTTAAAATTTATAAAATTTAGAGGGTTATAGAAATGGCGACATTAACAATGGATACAATCTGCGGTCACGTCAATAAAGTGACTGCTAAAAGCGAAGGCATGATAACACATGTTACGATTGAATCGACATGCCCGAAAATCAAAAATTGGGGCACGGAATTCGACATCCCGATGGACCAAATCATGGACAACAGAAATGAAACGCTTGAATCCAAGCTTCAGACATTTCCGCTGACACCGACATGTTTTGTCCCGACATTGGTCATGAATGTCGTTTGGATGGAAAACGGCATGATTGCCAAAAGTCTTGTTAAAAACAAAAGCCCGATTCGAATCGAATATGATGATTAAGCGACTTAATAATGAAGTAAAATTAAATTAAAATTAAATCGATAAATAAAACGAATCAAAATATGAAGAAATATATCGCGGACTCAGCCGTTTTTATTATGGGTAATTGCCCGATTGCCGCCGCCGACATGGTGACGATACCGCATGTTCAGGACGAAATGAGAAGTGAAGATGCTTCTCTTCGTTACGATATTTATGTCGCGGAAGGTCTGATGGTCGAAGCGGTCGAAGATGTTTTTGCAGACGCCGTCAAAGAACAGGCGTCTCAAACACGCGATATTGAAAAACTTTCTTCAACCGATATCGGAATTTTAGCGAAAGCTTTGGAATATCATGAAAAAATCGGTGACGACGCTGTTTTAATCACGGATGATTTTGCCGTTCAGAATATTGCCGCGCGCCTCGGAATTGCCGTTATGCCCGTTGCGCAGCGCGTGATTTCGGATCAAATTATTTGGCAGAAACAATGTATCGGCTGTTTCCGCCATTTCAAAGACGGTGAAGAGTGTCCGGTTTGCGGGTCGCCGCTTCGAAAGAAAATGAAGAAAAAAGTGAAGCAAAAACCGAAAACAATATAAAATGCCGAAATGTATTAAAAATTAAATAGGTGGAAACACATTGCATATCATTACATATTTTAATTAATTCAAAATTATAATTTATTACGGCTTATCGTAAATATTCATAAATTTCTAAAATTTTTAAATAATACGTAATTATCGCAATATCGTTTACATAATTTCAACTTATCAATACTTCAACTTATCAATTAATATTTCAACTTGTCAACTAATATTTCAACTTGTCAATTATTTATCAATAACTTATCCCGACAGGGGGTTTCATATGAAGAAAATCGAAGACTTGTCTCAAAAGGCGGATGAATTGCAGCAGAGCGGTTTAACGACCGGTCAAATCGCTGATGAACTGAACATTTCCACCGAAACGGTTGTCTGGCTTTTGACGAACAAAAAACCGAATCCGGACGGTTCGATGCCGAAAGATTTGTCGGTCAACTGGAGCGCGCTCGGACAGAACGCAACACGCCTCCGCTGCACGGCGCAGATTCTCTGCGACATGGTGTCTGAAGCCGCTGTCACGCAAAAAGAATACATTGACGTGATTGTCGGCGTTTCTTCAAGCGGCGTACCTGTTGCAAGTTTCATGGCCGGTGAAATGGAATCTGAATTTACGGTTTACTATTCCAAAAAAGCCAAGTTCGAGGATTCCGGCGCCGCGAAAGGCGCGTTTTCGCGCAACTTCTCCGAAGTTCGCGGCAAGAACTGTGTAATTATTGACGACGTCATTTCAACGGGCGGCACGATCACTGACGTGATTGCTCAAACGAGAGCTGCCGGCGGCAATCCGATTGCGGTCGCTGTTTTGGTTGACAAAGTCGGTTTTGATGAAGTCGACGGCGTTCCTGTCGTTGCGATTATGAGAATTACAAGACTCGGGTAATTTTTCCGATTCTTCTTCTTTCTTTCTTTATTATTTTCAATTCCATTTCTTTTTCTTATTTTTACTTTCGATTTCTTTTTTCTTTGATTTTTGTAAAAACGGGGTACGTTTTTCGATTTCTTTTTTAAATTGTTGCGATTCGCGCGGCGTCGGCTCGGCGGCGGCAAACGGAAACCTGCCTCCAACTGCAAACAAACACCGCCTCAGCAGCAGTAACAACAAAAGACAGTTGCAAGACGGCACTTTGCCGGAACAGGTTTGCGTTTTCCGCTTTTTCCAGTTGCCGTGAGTCTGATCAGTGGGATGATATGTTTAATTCGTCTTGGAAAGAATCCGCCAAGTCTCAATTCCCTTCGCTACGCTGCGGGAATTTCGACTTGCGGGGGCGGTATTTGAATTTTTCATTTATTTTTCAAAAATCAAACATCGTTTTTTATCAATTTTCTTCAAAAACGGAACGCCGTTTTTTAATGAAATCAAAATAATTTTTTAGGGTTTTATCGGGCGTTCAGGTTTACCGATTTGAAATATTGGATGTTTAGGTTTGTCCGATTATTAAAATCAAGTTGAAATAAATCAAAAAATTAAAATAAAAATCAAAATTAAAATAATCACACATTTCAACCTTTCTCTTTTCGCAAATTAACAAAATTTAAATCCATTGCCGTGTTTTCGTGTTTGTTTATTTTTTAAAAAGGCGCAGGCGTTTTATTGTGTATTCAAAAGAATTGGCAGAATTGGGTTTTGTTGTTTTTCGCCGTCAAAACGATAACGGCGGTATCAAACCTCATCTTTTTATTCGTTTCAAGTCCAAAGAAGGGCAGTTGCTGACTTTTGCAATCGATACGACGCGCATTCCGGCTTCTCAGGAACCGCCCGACGCTTATCTCATCACACACGCGCATTCCGATCACTACGGTAAATCGGCGATGCTTTCCGAAATTTCGTGGTGCTCTGAAGAAACCGCCCGCGCGCTTGAAATCCGTTATGAAAAAACGTATAAAGGAAAGACATTTGAAAACGGAAGCACTTTTTTTGTTTGCGGCGTTGAAGTTCAAACATTTGACGTTTATCACACGCCCGGATCATCCGCTTTTTACTGGGAAAACGAGCTCGGGAATTCCATTCTGATCACCGGCGACGTCAAAGATGCCCGAAACCTTCCGAAATGCGACATTTTGCTGACGGAAGCCAGTTACGGCGACCCTTCCGACATAAGCTGTTATTTTAAAGACGATATTGAAGGACTTCATCATGCCGTTTTATCCCACATCGGCGAACGAAAAATCGCATTCGGCGCTTATGAATTCGGAAAATCCCAAAAAGCCGTTTCCATACTCCGCGACATGGGATATAACGGGCCGATTGCCATGAACAGCAAAACATTGACGCTGACGGAAAAATTTGTCAGAAACTCAGGCGAACTCGTTGAAATCGGCACCGGTCAATTTAGTTTCAGTCAAAGCACTCTCATTCAAAATGACGCCGGTCAAAATGATGTCAGCCAAAACAGTCTTAATCAAAACACTGTCAGTCAAAGCGAAGATCTCAGCGTCAGCTGTCATGTCAGCATCGTTCCTATCGGCGAACTTTTTAATTTCAGCTCTGACATCCGCAAATACGTCCTGACGTGCCGCTCAGACTATCCGTTTGAAAACATACGTCTCAGCGACCATTTAGACGTCGACGGATTAACGCGTATGGTCAAAGAAATCTGCCCGAAAATCACAGTCGTTTATCATCCCAACAAAAGTCCGCGGACAGATAAATTTGCGAAACATCTTGAGAAGAACGGTTTTAAAGCTTTTTCAATCAATAAAATTCAAAATATTGTAAGAAATGAAAAAACGGTTTGAGCAAATCAATTTGAGCAAATCAATTTGAGCAAATCGATTCGAGCAAATAATTTTTTTTAAAATCCAAATAAAGCAGTCTGAACGACACGATTTATACAAAACAGTATGAATAAAACGGTCTGCCTGATTTCCGACAAATCTTTGTATTATTGCAGAGTCCCTCGAAATTATCTCGGGGTTATGTTTTATACGAAAAATGAGTTTTTATTTCATTAATGTCTGCGGAGAATTCTTTGAAAAAGTCTTCTCTGCGTCATCTTTTATATTCTATCTTTGTTTAAATTGTACCACGTTTGTTGTATCAACTTGTTGTACCACGTTTGTTGTATCAATTTGTATCTTATGTGTGTGTTTGAGCGGCTTGAACTTTTAAGTTTTAAACTTAAATTTCCTTTGGGGTTTGGCTTCCGAAGGCGGATTTAATTTTGAATTTAAAGTTTTGAACTTTTAAGCAAGCTTTTTTGGTGAGTGGAAACTATGTTTACAGACCTTGTGGAAAGTATAACGAACATTGACGTCTTTACGTCATCAGTATCATTGTATTGGGCAACTTTAAGCGTGAGCAGCGTCGTTATGACGATTCTTGCCTTATTCATGCTTTTAGGCGTTTATGATAAACTGCGCGGCGGAAAACTCGGCTACGCCGAACAATTTGACCGCGGCTTCAAAGCGATGGGCGATCTGGCTTTGGCAATTGTCGGAATCATTGCGCTTTCTCCCGTTCTTCTGCTTGTGCTTTCGCCGATTGTCTCTCCGTTCTATCACGCGATTGGCGCGTCACCCGCCATGTTCCCGGGTTCACTGCTCGCGCTTGATATGGGCGGCTATTCAATGGCGATTCAAATGTCGGAAGGAAACGCTGCTATCGGAAACTATTCAGGTTTAATCGTCGCCTCCATGATGGGCATTACGCTGTCATTCACGATTCCTTATGCGCTTACGATTTTAGACAAAAAAGATCATCCGCTTTTTGCAACCGGTATTCTTTTAGGTATTGTTACGCTCCCGATCGGCTGTTTGATCGGCGGACTCGCGATGAATTTCACATCAACACCACTGACGGCGCACGAACTTTTAATCAACACGCTTCCTGTCATCCTTCTTGCTGTTCTTGTCGGAATCGGTCTCCTTCTCAAACAAAGTCTGATGCTGAAACTTTTCGCAATATTCGGAAAAATCGTAACATTCATTGCAGTCATCAGTCCGGGGGTCGCGATTTTCCAATATTTGACGGGAATCCGATTTCCGCTGTTCAACTTAATGGTCGAAGAAGACACTGTTTTAGGCGGCGTTCCCCTTGAAGTCGGTCTTCTTCTCATCGGTTTGATCGCAATCGTTTTAGCCGGCGCTTTTCCGATGGTTCTTTTTCTCAAACGAAAACTCGGCAAAGGCATGGACAAATTCGGAAATAAAGTCGGCATCAATCAGGAAGCATCGGCAGGACTTTTAACACAGCTTGCAAACAATCTTCCGATTTGGAGCCAAATGAGCGGCATGGACCGGCGCGGGAAACTTCTCAACGTCGTTTTCACGGTGTCGGCTGCATTCGTCTTCGGCGACGTCTTAGCATTTGCAGGCGGCGTCAACACGGAAATGGTGTTTCCGGTTATTGTTGCAAAACTGACAGGCGGCATATTGGCAATTTTGCTCACGCTTTTCCTCTTAAAGAAAAATGTGCTGAAAGTTGTCAATTCTGATTCGGATTCCAAAAATGCTGAAAATATTGAAAGCAGCATTTGAGTTGCTGCTGCCGGCAATCCTGTTTCAGTTTCTGCTGTCGGCAGATTTGAGTTTGCACTGCCGGCCCGGTTTCTGCCCGACAGCCGCAGCTGCCTGCTGCCGCGCGCAGTCTGCACAAATTTTTAAATGAATCAAGACTCACAGGTGCATTTTTTAAAAAATTATTGGACAGAGGATTCCATTTTTGAAAAAAGAGAACGACTTGTTCTTTTTTGTGGTAAGTTTTCACATTTGCCTGTTTCCGGCATTTTTGGTTTGAATCGTCAACGGGTTTAAATATGAAATATTAATAATTAAATGAAACTTCTAAAGAATATCAATTCAAAAAATAACATTCAAAAGAATAACAATCCAAAAAGAATTGTTCAAAAATTCCTATGGATTTTCGGAGTTATGGAATAATGGCAAAGAGGAATAAAAAACAGGCAACACCGAATGAGCCGGAAATGCCTGAACACGTTGAAGCCGAAAAAGTTGAGGCTGAATACCATATCAGCCCAAGCGGCAAGATTGAGCAGACGCCTGAAGAAAAGAAAAGAATGTACAAGGAAAGTCTTCTCAGAACAGTGACTGCATCCGTCGTCGGTATTATCGCCGGTGTCATTTGTTATTTCCTGCTCGGATCAGCAGCACCTGTTGAAGGCGAAACCACACCTTTGAAATACGCTTGGTTCGTCATCCTTCCGCTTATTATGATTTTCACTTACTACATCCAAAGAAGACTCGTTTTTCCCGCTTTCCGAATGGACATGAAGCTCCTGAACTGGAAAGACTGGTTCGGAATCCAATTCTTGGTTTTAATTTACTGTATCGTCACATGGACGATTCTTTTAAACACCAATATTCTTTGAGATCTAATCCGGCGTCAGCCGGTCTTTTTTTAATTTATTTTTATCCTCTTTGATTATATTTTGTCTGAAATTTCATTTATTATTTATTTCATCCGTTCAATATTCATTAAAAATATTCATCCAAATGTCGCTCAAAAATTATTCATTTCAAATAATTCATTTCAATTTAATTTCAATTTAATTTCAATATTAATCCAAAAACAGATTGCTTTCAAGGTAGAACATTATGAGAATAGCCGTTTTAAATAAAGACAAATGTCAGCCGCGCCAATGCAGCAAAGAATGCTACAAATATTGCCCGCGCGTCCGAACGGGCGACGAAACGATCACATTCAGCGAAGAGGACGGCAAAGCAGTCATCACCGAATCCTTGTGCTCCGGCTGCGGCATCTGCATCAAAAAATGCCAGTTTGACGCCATTATGATCATCGGTCTCCCCGAATCTTTGGAATTCCCGACACACCGCTACGGTCAAAACGGGTTCGCGCTTTACGGTCTGCCCGTTCCGCAGCAGGGCAAAGTCACGGGCATTCTGGGTCCAAACGGCATCGGTAAAAGTACCGCTGTTCAAATCCTTTCAGGCGCAATGATTCCGAATTTCGGCGAAGAAGAAGCCGGTTGGGACAAAGTTTTGGCGCATTATGCAGGAACGGCGCTCGGCGACTATTTCAAACTCGCGTCATCCGGAAACTTGAAAGTTTCTCAAAAACCGCAGTATGTTGACTTGATTCCAAAAGCTTTTAAAGGCAAAACTTCGGATTTGCTTAATAAAGCAAATACAAGCGGCCGCCTCGATGATGTTGTTGAAAGATTGGAAATGAAAGACATCATGGACCGCGACATCGGCGCGCTTTCCGGCGGCGAACTTCAGAAAGTTGCGATTGCCGCCTGTATCGTCAAAGAAGCCGACTTCTACTTCTTCGATGAAATCAGTTCTTATCTTGACATTTACCAAAGAATCAACGCGGCTCGCCTTATTCAGGATTTGGCGAAAGAATTGAACAAATCCGTTCTCGTCGTCGAGCACGATCTTGCAATTTTAGACATGCTTGCCGATACTGTTCACATCGCTTACGGCGTGCCCGCGGGATACGGTGTCATGACGATGCCTAAATCTGTTCGCGTCGGCATCAATCAATACATCAAAGGCTATCTGCCCGAAGAAAACATTCGTATTCGTGACGAAGCCCTCCGCTTTGAAACGCATCCGCCCAAAGACGGCGCTGATGTTCGAACGATTCTCTCTTACGATTCTTTCACAAAGAAATTCGGCGACGCTTTCTCACTCGAGGCGAAAGGCGGCAGCGTCAAAGAAGGCGAAGTTCTCGGCATTGTCGGCCCGAACGGCACCGGTAAATCGACTTTTGTCAAGATTCTTGCCGGCGAAATCGAACCCGATACGGGCGAAGTCGGAATTGACGTGAAAATTTCTTACAAACCGCAGTACATCAAAGCGGACTCCGATATCCGCGTCCGTGATTTGCTGATGGAAGTTGCCGACAAATTCGGAACCGGCTACTACGAAACGGAAATCGCAAGACCGCTGCGCTTGGACAAGCTTTATGACAGTTATTTGACAGACCTCTCCGGCGGCGAGCTGCAGCGCGTCGCAATTGCTGCGTGTCTCAGCCGCGAGGCCGACTTCTACATTTTGGACGAGCCGAGCGCCCACTTGGACGTTGAGCAGCGCGCTATTGCAACGCGTGTCATCACCCGTTTTGCCGAAAGCAACAGTAAAACTGCGATGGTTGTCGATCACGATATTTATATGATTGACATGATCAGTCAGCGCTTGATTGTTTTTGAAGGCGAGCCGTCTAAAAGCGGTTTTGCAAATGCGCCGACCAATATGAAAGACGGCATGAATAAATTCCTGTCCAATTTGGATATTACATTCCGCCGCGACGAAGAAACAAAGCGCCCGCGCGTGAATAATTATATGTCGAGATTGGATCGTGAACAAAAAGAAAAAGGCGAATATTATTATTTGGAAGAATCGTAAAAAATCGTAAAAATCAAATTTTAAAACACTTTAATTTTTTTAAGAATTTTACGTTTGATTCAAAAATTAGTTTGATTTAAGAAAAGTTTGAAAAGGATTCACCGGAAGTTCACACACTTCCGGCAGAAAAGTATTTTGAATCCTTTCATTCACACATTTATTCAAAGTTATGGCTTTGGTTTCGTTTTTCTTTCACAATTCTGTTTTTTGGAGTTTTCGGCTTGAAATATAAGCCGGAGGAATCTTCACGACAAATCGAGTGCCGGATTTGCCGCGAAAGATAAATGCAATTTTATTTTAACGAAATCAGATTTTTTCGATTTCTTATTCTTTTTTTATCAGGCTTCCCATTTCGGTCTTTGGAAAAGAATGATGTTGTCGTTGATTGACACAAATTCCCAGGAGTTTGCCGCGTACATTGCGATTTGTTCATCCAGATTCAAAGCGTCAACGATGTCTGTTTCGTAATCGTAAGGGAGCAGACTGTCATATCCGTTACAGGCGCTCAAATCTTCAAATTCGCAAACGTCATCTTCGTAATCGGGATCCTTGCGGAATTCGATCAATTCATCGATTTCCTTGAGCGAATATTTTGCGTGAATTGCGTCATCTTCATCGTAATCAGCATTCAGATCCGAAATCATTCGGTCGGAACGAATGTATGAAATACCCCTGTCGCAGAAAGTCGTCTGAACAGTTTCAGTTTCAGCGCGAACTTCGGTGCCGGTTTCGGCGGCTGCGGCTTCTGTCGTTAAAAGGACAGTTTGAAGGTATTTTTCTCCTTTGATTTTTATGACGGAGAATTCCGATTCGATTTCAATTGACATAATTTCACCTGATTTATCTTGGTTCTTTCTTTTATTTCAGTTTAAGAACAAATCAAAGAAGTGCTTTAGAGAATATAAAGGTCAAATAAGCGGGGTGAAAGTATTAAACAAATGAATCAAAATCGGCGGTCGGAAAAGTTCGAAAAACACCGCCGAAACTATAAAAATATATAACACGAGCGCCAATTCTGTCTCATGTTCAAATACGATTTTCACATTCATTCCAAATATTCCAGAGATTCACAAACGCCGCTCAAAGATATTCTGCGCGCCGCAAAAGAGAGAAATCTGAACGGAATCGCTATTTGTGACCATGATGAAGTGAAAGGCGGATTAAAAGCCCTTGAAATCGTCAAATCAAATCCCGACAAATACGACAACTTTATCGTCATTCCCGGAACCGAAGTCAGCACTTCCAAAGGACACGTTTTAGTGCTCGGCGTGACCGAAAAGATTCCTTCATTCATGACGCCGGAAGAAACAACGGACTACGCGCGCGATTTAAATGCCGTTTCAATCATTGCACATCCGTTTCGAAAGTCCGCTCACGGAATCGGCTACTTAGAAGGCAGCGGCGCAGACGCGGCGGAAACGTTCAACTCCAAATGCATTACGGGCGGCTCTAATAAGAAGGCGCGGGCAGAAGCAGAAAGGCTCGGAATGCCGCAGGTCGGCGGAAGCGACGCGCACATCGCCGAATTGGTCGGGCAAGGCTACACGCTTGTTAATATCGACATCAACACGCGCGAAAATGTGTTTGATGCGATTCTTCGCGGGGAAACAATTCCGGAGGGAAAACACACGCCCGTCGGCACCGTCATCAATCAAATGAAGAAAAACGTCGTTCGAAGAACGCGTTTGATCATGAACGGCAGGCTGAAAGAATTCTGACGGCAAACGGTTGAACGCGGCGAATGCAGTCGAACGAGGTCAAGTATGGTCGAATACGGTCGAATATTAGCATTTATATTTTAATTTGTATTCTAATTTGTATTCTAATTTATATGTAATTTATTTTGTTCATTGAGGTTTAAAATGGAAAACATATCGGTTTACACGGTTGAAAAATCCGAAATCAAAATTCTTCACACGGGAGACACGCATCTCGGTTCCCGACAGTATCACAGCGATATCCGGCGCCGTGATTTTTTTGATTCATTTGAAAAAGTCATTCAAGATGCCGTCGAAAATGAAATGGATGCCGTGATTCATACGGGAGATTTGTTTGACAACCGCAATCCGACGATTGAAGATTTGATTGACACGATTGCCATTTTAACGCCGCTTAAAAAAGCCGGCATCCCGTTTTTGGGAATCGTCGGAAATCATGAAGGCAAGCAAAACACGCAGTGGTTGGACATTTTTCAGACGATGGGGCTTGCCAAAAGACTCGGAAACACTCCCGTCGTCGTTGAAAATCTGCATTCTCAAATCCGCTTTTACGGAATCGACAACCTTTCCGGTCCGCGCCTTGCAGCTTTCGATTTTTCAATCTTTGAAGCCGATCCGAAATGCGGCGGCGAAGGCAAAATGATTTACAACATTTTAACGCTTCATCAGCTGCTCGACCCTGTTCTTCCGGGGCAGCCGCTTTCGTGTGACGATTTTACCTGTTCCATTCCGATTCAATTTAACGCGGTTTTACTCGGTGACAATCACAAATACGAATGCATCAAGCATAACGGCGCCTGGCTGACCTATCCCGGCAGCACCGAGCGATGCAGCGCCGCCGAAGTCGAGCCGCGCGCGTACAACATTCTCACTTTTGACGGAACAGAAATTTCAATCACGCGGCGCACGATTCCGACGCGCGATTTCGTTACGATTCCGATTGCAAGCGATGAAAGCGGCGAAATCAAAATTGATGAAATTTATTCAAAAATCGATTCTTATTCCGAAAAGATAAACGGCGCCGTCGTTTTTGTCGAATTGTCGGGCATTAAGAAAACGCTGATTCCGATCAGCGAAATTGAAGAATATGTCAAAAACAAAGGCGCGGTCGTTGCCCGCGTCGGCGACAAAAGAGATTTGGAAAAAGACGATTCCGATAAGATCAAACAAATCACATTCAGAGACCCCGATGAAGTCGTTACGCAGGAGTTGAAGCGGCTGAACTTAACGGAAGCGGGTTTGCTGCTTGACAGCATTATTCGAGATTCTGATACGTCAAAAACAAACGTGGCGGATGTCTCGGAAGACAGTTTGAGAGAATATTTGAACGGTCATGAATTCAAAGAAGAATTCAGACGCGACAGTATTTATCTTTATGATCCCGATTTCGAGTCAAACGGTTTTGAATCAACAGGTTTCGAACTTGATGATTTTGAATCCAATGAAAGCGATATCAGTGATTTGAATTTGATTGAAGATGAGTATGGAATTGATAATGAAATCGATAATGAAATCGATTCGGCTGATACAATTAATGTCGCTGAAGTGATTGAACAGATTCGGCATGCACAAGAGGGCGAAACGGAAGCAGAAACAGAAATGATTGATTCTTCTCAGGATTCAGTAGTTTCTGCCAAACACGAATATGAACTCAAAAATAAAGCTAAAAGCGAAACCCAAAGTGAAACTTTTAACGAAGCAAAAATCGAAACAAAAGGCGAAACTGAAATCGAAACTAAAATCGAAACTAAAAAAGAAAAAGCAAAAGAAAAACCGCACTCTCCGCCGCGTCAATATACGCTCGGCGATATGTTCGGCTCGGAGGATGAAGAATGAAGTTTAAGCATCTGCATGTCGAAAATATCCGCAGTTATGAAACGCTTGACTTGGATTTTCCGGACGGCGTGACCGTGATTTCGGGCGTGAACGGCAGCGGCAAATCCAGTATTCTTGAAGCCTGTTTTATGGGCATTTTCGGCGGCGAAGTGCTGAGAGGAACGGCGCTTCAGATTCCGGATATGATTCGAAAAGACAGTTCAAAAGCCTGCATTATTTTGGATTTTGAACACTCGGGAGACGATTATCAAATCGAGCAGCATTACCGCGCAACGAAAACGGGCGGCGCGAGCAATTCGAAATCCATTTTGAGAAAAAACGGTGAAATCATTGCCGAGCAATCCAAAAATACGTATGAGGCGATTCAAAAATTGCTGAATATGGATGAAAAGAATTTCCAAAATTGCGCTTACATTCGGCAGGGCGATGTCGACGCGCTCATTAACGCAAAACCCAAAGACCGCCAGCAAATGATCGATGATTTGCTCCGCCTCGGGAAATTGGAAGAATACCGCGAGCGCGCTCACAATTCCAAGACGGCAGTTTCACGCGTTTTGAGATCGGAAAATGAAAAGCAAACAATCACACAAGATAAAATCGCTCAGCTGAGAGCTAAAAATCTGCACGCCGAACTCAACCGCCGTCAGGAAGTGATTGAAAAAATCAACGCGGCTGTTGCGAAAAAGAATGAGGAGAAAGACAAACTTTCAAGCGATTTGACGCTTTTGGACGCTCAAATCAAAGAAATCGAAAAGGATAAAACGGAAATCGAAACGCTGAAAAAAGAATCCGCCGAATTGGGACAGCAATGTGATACCGAAATTTCAAGGCGGGAAAATTCACTTCAGGAAATTTTAAGCACCGAAAAGAAAATTGCCGAAATCACTCTTGCCGCGGGGCAGCTGCGCTCCGATATCAACGGTTTTAAAAACCGCGATGAAGCTTCTGTTTTAAATCCGGATTTTCCGTCGCTTCGAATCAGCGATGACGATGCCAATATCGAACTCGTGTCCTCTGCCGCCCGCGCCGAAGAAAGCCGCGCGCTTGAGGCAAAGCATGCTGTTTCAAAGGAATCGGAAGTCATCGGCGTCCGCAAAGACAATGCCGAAAAAGAGATTCGGCAAAAAGAAAAGGAGCTTTCCGAAATCAAAATAAATTTGAATGAGCTGAAAAAACGAATCGAAAATCAAATCTCGATCGTTTCAAAAGCAAATGCAGCCGTCGAAGGCGGTCTTTCAAATGCCGAAACGGAGAAAGCGGCGTTTTTGAAATTGTTTGACGATTTGTACGCCGCGCTTGAAAAGGAATCGCAGTCTAATCCGATTGAAAAAGAATCGGAAGCCTGTGACGAAAAATGTATTTCGGGAATTTGCGACATTTCTTTTTATTCCAATGTTATTAAAATCGAAGATCTGCCGAAGCCTTCTGATGAGGAATCTTGGAGGCGGATGATCGATGATATTGAGAAGCTTGAAGAATATATTTTGGAACGCGTTCGCTGCGAGGAGTCGCGATTAACTGAAGAAGAGAAGAAAAAAGCGCTGATTAAAGGCGAATTGGACGAAAAGGAAAAGAGTATCGAAGAAACCGATAAAGATAGCCGCCGTTTGGATGAGGACAAAGAAAAGGCGGCGCTTGAGTTGAAAAATGAATCCGCCGAATTTGAGAAAAAGAAAAAACTTATTTCCGATTATACCGCGCTTCTTGAAATGCACAATTCAAAACGCAATGAAAAGCTTACAGCCGCCGTAATTTTGAAAGAAACGGTTCCGCCGTCGCGTTATCAGCTCAATGACATTTTGCCAAAAGACGTCACCGACGCGCACGAACAACTCTCGGCGAAGAAAGAAACATATGTGGCCGAAATCGCATCGCTGGAATCACGCGACAAAGAAATTCAAAAATCAATTTTAAAGAAAGAAGAACTTTTGAAAGCCGGCAAATGTCCCACTTGCGGTCAAATCATTAAAGCAGACGGTGGCGGAAGCAGCAGTGATGGCAGCAGCAACAGTGTCGGCAGCAGCGGTGACGGCAGCAACAGCGGTGACGGTGGCAGCAGCGGTAACGGTGGCAGCAGCGGTGACGGCAGCAGCAACAGCGGCGGCGACAACAGCGGCACCCATTCGCACGGCACCGGTGAAGAAGTCAAACAGCGCGAAGAAATCGCGGCGCGCCTCAAAGAGCTTTTGGTGCTCAAAACAGAATCCGAATCTCAGATGTCGATTTTGAAAGAAATTTCTCAAATTGATGAAAAAATCGAGCAGATCAAAGCCGAAATGAACACGTTCCACGCCGAAGAAAAAGGAAAGGCGGAAATGATTGAAAAATTCAAAAAGGATTTGGAAGACATTGATAAACAAAAGGCGGCACTGAACGCGAGAAAGCTTGAGCATTCCGTTTTCTGTGAAGCGCGCCGAAAAGATTTGGCGAAAACGGAGGAGCGTTTGAAAGAGCTTCAGGCGGAAAGCGACAAGCGCAGAGAGAAATCTGATTTGCTTTCCGGCCGCGAAAAGAGTTTTTCGGAAGCAGTCAATTCCATTCTTTTGGGGTACAAAACGCTTGAAGCCGAAAGCAACATGAGTGCCGAATCTCAAAAGCGTCTTGAAGAAGTCGAAAAGCAGAAAGAAGCGGTTGAGAAAAATATTTCTGAATTGAGAACGGAAGCCGATAAAATCAATGCCGAAATGATTCAAGTCAAAGCAAAAGTTGAGCAGGCGAACAAGATTTACGCTTTGATTACGGATGTTCGCGCCAAAATCGAGCAGCTGGCTGATTTCGGAAAAGAGAAAGACAAATTGAAAGCTGTTTTGGACGGCCGTAAAACAACGATGGCGGAGCAGGATAAATCTGTTAGTCATTACAAAAAACAGATTTCAGAAAAGGAAGTCAAAATTAAAGAGTTGAATGAAAAAATCAAAATCATCATTGATAAATTCGAAGACGGCAGCATTGGCGGTGACAACGGCAACGAACGCGCCGGCGGCGACAACAGCGGCGACAACAGTGGCTTTTCTTTTGAATCCAAAAAAGAACAGCTTTTGGCTCAAATCCGCGCGGTTACAGAATCCGTTGCCGAATTTGATTTGAACAGAACAAATATTTTGGAAGAAACGGGCAAGCTTCGAAATGAACTTTCAGTGCTTTCCGATTACGAAAAGGAATCCGGGATTCTTCGAAACAAACTTCTCTTTTTGTCTTTCGTATCGGAAGATGTTACCGCTCTTGAAGAAATGTATTTGAGGATCCGCGCGGATTTGAGAGCGAAAAATATCGAGGCGCTTGATCAGCTTCTCAATGAAATGTTTGATTTCATTTATTCCAACAACGCTTATTCCCATCTGGAGCTTGACAGCGATTACAACTTAAAAGTTCACGAAAAAGACGGTTCGGTATTGGAGCCTAAACAGCTCAGCGGCGGCGAGCGCGCGATCTTTAATTTAGCTCTCCGTTGTGCGATTTATCGTCTTCTGTCACTCGGATTCGGTGAAAACAGCGCCGGCAAAACATCGCTTCCGCCGCTCATTTTTGATGAGCCGACGGTCTTTTTGGACAGCGGTCACGTCCGTCAATTGATCAAATTGATCGAACATATGCGCGAAGACGGCGTCGGACAAATCATTGTCGTTTCACACGACGAATCGTTGATTGATTCGGCTGATGTAAACTTTAAGATCGAAAAGAATCCGCTGACAAATGCTTCTGCTGTTGTCGAATGATTTAAATTGTTTTCAAGCGGTTCGTGTTTGCAGCGGCGGCGTTGCGCACGAGCCGCTTCATTTTTAATTTTCTTCAAACTTGTCCTTCGGTTTTTTTGTTTTTAGGATGAAACCTAAACATCCATTTTAAAAAATCGTTGAACCTGAACGCCCGATAAAACCCTAATTAAATGTTTTAGATTTTGGAAAAAAGACGGCGTTCCGTTTTTGAAATTTTTTATGAAAAAAGATGTTTCAATTGAATTAAAATTAAATAATATTTCAAAAACCGCTCCCGCAAGTTGAGTTTCTGAGCGCAGCGAAGAAACGAGACTTGGCGGATTCTTCCCATACGAAACGAAATAATAAAAACCGCTGATTGTGAATTGCTTTTTAATGTTGCCGTTGCGGGGCGGTTTGCACTGCTGCGATCAGGTTTGCGTTGCCGCCCGCATCTGCTCATTTTATTGTAATCCGTTCGCATTCGTGAACGTGCCGCAGCTACCTTCAGGTTTCCGTTACGGCAGCAGCTGCCGCCGCCGCGCGCGAACCGTTCCATTTTTCAAAAAAATAATTGAAAACTCACGCCCCTTTTTATCTAAAATTTCAAAAGCTGCTGCTCTTCTTTTTCATATTTTCAAAAAAAGTAAATGTGAAACAAAGTTTTTCACTTTGCTTCATTCGTTAAATTTTAAAGTGTTTTTAAGAAATCTTCAAACCGATCCAGCGCGACTTTAATGTCGTCGCGGGAAGTTGCGTAAGCGCATCTCAAATGTCCCGCGCCGGTCTCGCCGAATGCGGTTCCCGGGATCGTGATGACATGCTGGTTGGCAAAGAATTTGTCGGCAAACTCTTCCGATGTCAATCCCGTTGATTTTATGGATGGGAACGCATAGAAAGCGCCTTTGGGTTCAAAACAATCCAAGCCGAGCTTGTTGAAGCCGTCAACGATTAAAATGCGGCGGCGGTTGAATTCCCGAACCATCGTCTTCATTTCTTCTTCACCGTTGCGGAGCGCTTCAATACCGCCGATTTGAGACGTAATCGGAGCGCACATCATACAATACTGGTGAATCATCATCATCGCGGAAATCAATTCCGGCGGCGCCAATATGTAGCCGAGGCGAAGACCCGTCATGGCATATGATTTTGAAAATCCGTTCAAAAGAATCGTTCTCTCTCTCATGCCGTCAATAGATGAAAACGGAATGTGGGCGCCGTCGTAAGTCATACATTCGTAGACTTCGTCGGAAATCACGATCAAATCGTGTTTTTCAATGACGGGCGCAATCTTTTCATAATCTTCACGAGTCATAACGGCGCCGGTCGGATTATGCGGATAATTGATAATGAGCGCCTTCGTTTTGGGCGTAATGACCTTTTCCAATTCTTCGGGCAAAATCTTGAATTCATTCTCTGCAACCGTTTTAACGACAACAGGAGTGCCGCCGCTTAAAACGATTTCGGGAACGTAAGCGACATACGTCGGCTGAACGATTAAAATTTCATCTCCCGGGTCTGTGACGCAGCGAATGGCAATGTCAAGCGCTTCACTGACACCGGTCGTGACAAGAATTTCACTCTCGGAATCATAGTCGAGTCTGTAATCTCTTCTGTAACGCTTGGCGATTTCTTCGCGAAGCTCAATGATTCCGTAATTGGAAGTGTAAGCGGTTTCCCCTTTTTCAAGCGAATGAATACACATTTCGCGAATGTGCCACGGCGTCACAAAATCCGGTTCGCCGACGCCGAGGGAAATCACGTCTTCAATGCCCGCTGCGATATCGAAATATTTTCGAATTCCTGACGGCGGTACATATTTCATTTTTCCGGTAATATATTTTGAATAATCGAGTTGATCTGCCTTTCTCGGCGATAAATCAGGTATTTGTGTCATTGTTGTTCCTCACGGCGAAACTTGCAATCTTTTAAATTCTTCCTTCTCTTCCATAATGACGCCGTCTTCTTTATATGTCTTTAAAATGAAGTGCGTCGACGTATTTTGAACCTGGTCGAGCGTCGCTATTTTATCCGCGACGAAGAATGCGACATCTTTCATTGATTTTCCTTGAATCATGAATTCCAAGTCATAATCTTCTCCTGAAAGAAGGCGAAGAGACCGGACTTCCGTGAATTTGCAAATGCGGTCCGCTATTTTCTGATAGCCGTGACCGCGTTCAAGTGACACTTTCAACTGGACAAACGCGTACACGTACGGACTTTCCACCAAATCCCAATCAATGATTGTTTTATAGCTTCGAATCACGCCCGCCGCTTCCAGTGTCCGAATCATTTCTAAAACGTCAGCCGGCGGAATTCTGGTGAGTTCTGAAATTTCTTCGGGAGTCGCTTTCGCGTTTTGTTCCAGAATTTCAAGAACGTCCTGTGTTTGTTTATCCATTTCTGTTAACTCCATGTTTTGAGTTTTGAGTTTTGAGTTTTCTGCAATTTGCCTGCCTGTATCAAGTTGAAGACAGGCGGATGATTAGCATCCGTTTGCCGTAAAATAGAACAAATCAATCTATATAAAAGAAGCGAAAACAAAAAAAATAAGATGAAATTATACATTTTCATTTTTTTCTTAAAACGGAGCCTTCAGGTTTGGTTCATTTATTAAAAACAGAACTTTTCATTTTGATTCATTTTTTAAAACGGAAATTCCCGTTTTGATTCATTTATTAAAACGAAGCCTTCTTATTTGATTCATTTTCAAATTTTGTTCGATTCGCGCGCGGCGGCGGGCGTGGCAGGGCAGCTGCCGGCTTTGCCGTGCAGTCTGTCGGCAACGGCAGTGCAAACCTGATCGGCAACGGAAACTGAAACCTGACTCCAATCGGAAACATTAAAAGACAGTTGCAGACGAGCAGGCTCAGCCGGAAGCTGACAGCAAAAGACAGTTGCAAGACGGAACGAGCAGGAGCTGAACAGCAGCTAAAAAATCAGCTGTTTTTGAATTTTTGTTTCGTATGGGAAGAATCCGCCAAGTCTCGTTTCCTCCGCTTCGCTTCGGAAACTCAACTTGCGGGGACGGTTTTTAGAATTTCATTTACTTTGTTTTTTGTTGAAACATCTCTTTTCATCAAAATAAACAAAAACGGAACGCCGTCTTTTTTCAAAATTAAACATTTTTTAAGGTTTTATCGGGCGTTCAGGTTCACCGATTTTTGAAAAATGGATGTTTGGGTTTCAAGAAAATTGAATAAAAAACAAAAGAGAAAAATGAATTGAAATTGAATTGAAAATAAGGGGAATAATAGAAATTGAATTGAAAATAAGGGGAATAATAGAAATTGAATTGAAAATAAGGGGAATAATAGAAATTGAATTGAAAATAAGGGGAATAATAGAAATTGAATTGAAAATAAAGGGAAAATAATAGAAATATTGAACATTTTTCCTATTCAGGACAATTTTTTAAAAAATTGACACAAAAGTATAATCAACTTCTAAAGACTTATTAAAAATCGCCGAAAAATCAAAAATAGGACAATTGTACAATTCATGAAAATCTCAAATTTTTGAAAATGTATTAATTGATTTTGTTTTCGTCCAAATTCTATTTTTCGCCGTTTTTTAAAATTGTCCTTTTTGTACAATAATTTTGATTTCATGCCAAAGTTCATATCTGAAGAAACAAAATCATCATATATGTCTTCATCAAATTCAATTTTTTCAATCACCGTTCTCCCCGGAAAAAACAAAAACGGAAATATTGAAAATTTCACGGAAATTCTTCTTTCTCCCGGAGACGTTTTATCCATTGTCGGACCGACAGGTTCCGGCAAAACCGCTCTCATCAACGACATTGAAGTTCTCGCCCAAGGAGATACCGTCACCGGCCGCACCATTCTCGTCAACGGACAAACGCCTGCCGACGAACTCATCCGCGACCCTTCCATGAAACCGATTGCAATGATCACGCAAAACACAAAATGTCTCGCCGATTTAACCGTTCGCGAATTTTTGGAAATGCATCTGCGCTCCCGAAAAATCAAAGATTTATCCCTGATTGAAAAAACCGTTGCAACCGCCAACAAATTCACAGGCGAAAAAATCCGCGCCGACATGCGCATCTGCTCGCTTTCAGGCGGACAAACTCGCTCCCTTTTCATCGCCGACGCCGTCATCATTTCAAACACGCCGATCATTCTTTTAGACGAACTCGAAAATGCCGGAATTTTTAAAGAAAAAGTTATCGAAGAACTTCGCAGCCTTCAAAAAACAACGATTTTTGTCACACACGATCCGTATGTCGCGCTTTTAACAGACCGAAGAATCGTCATGGAAAACGGTACCGTCAAATGCATTTTAGAGCCCGGAAATCGTGAAAAAGAAATTTTGCTCAAAATTTCAGAAATGGACAAAGAACTTTCCGAATTCCGAGAACGCATCCGCGACGGCGAACTCCTTTCCGATAAAGAATACACCAAAAAACCTGCCGCGGAGTGTGTCCCGATATGACCGCGCGCCTGATAACCGTTGCCGGTCCGCCGAGCGCCGGAAAAACGGCAGTTGTTCGTCAAATCATCAAAAACCTGCTTCCCGAATCAAAAGTCGCTTATTTGAAAATCGACGTCGTTCAAGCTTGGGAAGATGAAGAACTCGCCAAAGAATTCAACATCCCCGTCAAAAAAGTTTATTCCGGCGACATGTGCCCCGATCATACCGGAATTTTAGTTCTTCAAGATGCCGTCAATTGGGCAAATTCGGAAAACGCTGATTACCTCATTTACGAAAGCGCCGGACTCTGCCTCCGATGCACGCCTTACACCGAAAACGCTTTCGGCCTCTGCGTCGTTCCCGCCGTTTCCGGAATGCACACCCCGCTTAAAATGGCGCCGATGATTACATTCGCGGATGCCGTTGTTGTCACAAAAATAGATTTGGTCTCCCAAGCCGAAAAAGAAGTTTTCAGAGAAGCTGTCCGAACCGTCTCGCCCGACACGGACATCATTGAAACCGATGCGATTTCCGGAACAAATATGCGTTATCTGATGAAGCGCATCAAAGAACTGCCCGCGCCCGCCGGCGGCACAGACACGCTTCGAGGCGTTCCGCCGCTGGGCGTCTGCACGATCTGTGTCGGCAAAAAAGAAGTCGGCTGGCAGAATCATTTCGGCGTCATCCGACCTTTAGATGCGCCCGACAATTTGTTTCGAGGAGACTGAAAAATCATGTTTTCTGCTTCATCATGGCAGCCGCCCGGGAAAAATTGCGGCGCTTGCGGCTTTCAAACCTGCGCGTCTTTTTCAAATGCAGTTGCAGCAGGAACTAAAAAAAATGCCGACTGCATTTTTCATTCTTCCGAAAAAACGCTTTTACGAACGGCTGATTCTGTTTATTCAGGCGTTGATGTTACGGGAATGCCTTATGATTTTGTCATCGGAGCGCTTCCGAATGAGCCGTCCGCCCGCAAAATCATTCTGCCTTTCCGCGCCGATTTAACGGAGCGTTTAGACATTCAGCCAGGCGATCTTGTTCTCGGCCGCCCGGCAGGCGCCGGCTGTCCTGTTCAGCATGTCATTCAAGTCCGTGAAGCCGATCCGCTGACCGGCGTCATTACGGGTTATGTCGTCAGCCCCGCAAAAGCGCGTGAAAATCCGAACATCAAAGATGTCAAAATGTATCACATGATCGGGTTTGAAGGAAATGTTCAAGTCATTAAAAATCCGCCCGAATTCGGAAAACGTTATTCATTTCTTCCGGGATTCTGCATGATGCATCGGGCGCATTCGGGATTGGTTAACATGGTTTTGAACAAATCTTCCGGAATTCATGTTCGAATTGAAGGAGTGATTGTTTTATGACCGCCGAAAACAATCGAAAAATCAGAGTGATGACCGCAGCCGAATTGAAAAATAAAATCCGCGAAGGAAATCCGCCGGCATTCGGAGAAGTCGATGCCGTCACTTGCGGCACGTTCGGAATCATGTCGGGAACAATGGCCGTCTTTTCATTTCAGGCGTCAGAAGCAGGCGTTTTTGAAAAGGCGATCGATGTTACTTTAAACGGCGTTCCTGCAAGCGTCGGTCCGTGTCCGAACGAAAACAACGGTTTCATTGATTTAATCGTTCTCGGAACATCCGTTTCAAAAAATAATAAAAGGTACGGCGGCGGTCATCTCTTTAAAGATCTCGTTTCCCGCAAAACGATTCAAGCCGAAATAAAAACCATCGTTATAGCTGAAGTCCAAAATGAAATTCAAACTGAAATCCAAACCGAAACCCAAACTGAAACCCAAATCAAAATTCAAACGGCTTCGAATTCTTTTGCAAAATCAAAATCATTTACAAAAGAGCTGACGATTGATGACATGAATACGGCGCGTTTAATCATCACGCGCGGCGCTTTTAAAAATTATTCCGCTTTCATCAATACAACCGATTGTTCCGTTCCGACAATATTTTCGGTTCTGCCGCTTCAGGGAAATTTATCTGAAATCACAGTTTCAGGCTGCGGCGAAATCAATCCGATTCAAAACGATCCCTCACTGAAACACCATTTCGCAGGAAAACACGTTTTAATTAACGGTGCCGACGGCGTTCTTCTCGGAACGGGGACGCGCAGCACGCAAGAAAAGCCGAACCTTTCAGCTGCTGCCGACATGTTTGAAATGGATCCGAATTTGATGGGCGGTTTTGTCACGTCCAAAGGTCCCGAATGCATGACGTCTTTTGCAACCGCAATTCCCGTAACGGATGAAGAAACATTTGAAGCGCTCCAAATCACGGACAAAGACATTGCGCTTCCCGTCATCGATGTTTCATCCAGAAAATCAGTCTTTTCCGCCGCGTATTCGGATGTTTGGCAGGGAACTGATTAGGAAATTCAAGTCCGAAAAGAAAAATGTCTGAACTGCGCCGAGTGCGTCGCTTCTGCAGCATGTCCGACAGATGCGCTTGAAGATCCTTTTGTAATTTCGAAAAATTGTGTTTTATGTTTGACTTGTACTTTTTCTTGTCAAAACGGCGTTTATGCGGCAAACGGCGGAACAGTTTCCGACAGCAGAACAGAGTCTGACAGCAGAATCGAGTCTGACGGCAGAGTTGAGTCTGACGGCAGAGCTGAGTCTGACGGCAGAACAAAGTCGGATGGCAGAGCTGAGTCTGACGGCAGAACAAAGTCGGATGGCAGAACAGAGTCGGACGGCAGCCGAAGCATTCCGATTTGCCTGCGCCAATCCGACAGGCGGCGCGGCGAACTTGCAGCTTCTCTTCTTAAAACTAAAATCGAATCAGGCGAGCGGGGGATTTAAACGGGAAACTATCGGCTTCAATGTCTCGGCGGCGGTGAAATTCTGCCGCAGAAATCTCTCTCATCAGATTCTTTATTTTTTGAATCCGTCAGAGGATGCCCCAAACATTCGGGTTTGGTTCGAACGGTTTACGAAAACAAACAATTTACCGTTCGTTCGGGTCTTCCGGGATTATTTCGATATATCGACTGGCTTCCCGTCCAAAACCCGCTTCCGACGCGGACATGTCCCGTGACGTTTCAAAACAAAGCATTGTCCAAGCATCTCGGTCTTCCGCGTCTTTGGCTGACCTTTACGGGCTGGGCGCCTGAACGCGGCTGCTACGCGAAAACAGGTTCGTTTAAAGAGCTGGAAGCTTATCCGACACTTTCCAACATAAGCGCCGATTGCGGAAAATCAATGGTTATCGCGTCAGCAGGAAATACGGGACGCGCTTTTGCGCAGGCCGCTGCGGAAACCGGGCGCTCCGTCGTTTTGATCGTTCCCGAAAAATCAGTTTCATCTTTATGGACAGTCACAGAGTCGAAAGAAAATGTCAAGATCATCACTGTTTCGGGAGATTATTTTGATGCGATCCAAGTTTCCGAAAAACTTTGCGGAAATCCGAATCAATCCTGCGCAAAAAAAGATGAATATATTCCCGAAGGCGGCGCTAAAAACATTGCGCGGCGGGATGGGATGGGAACCGTGATGCTCAGCGCGGCAGAAACGCTCGGCAGACTTCCCGATTATTATTTCCAAGCGGTCGGCTCAGGAACCGGCGGCATTGCCGCATGGGAAGCATCCGAGCGGCTGATTCAGGACGGCAGATTCGGCTCAACTCTTCCGAAACTTCATTTGATTCAAAATCGGCCGTTTACGCCGATGTCGTCGGCTTGGAAGCGCCGAAGCCGTCAAATCTGCGAGGAGGATATGCCGGATGCGCTCAACGCTGTTGCTTCCGTTTACTCTCCCGTTCTGACAAACCGTTCACCGCCTTACGGCGTTGCAGGCGGCGTTTTTGACGCGCTCACCGCTTGCGGCGGAAACATCGATTCTGTTGACAACTGCGTAGCTGATGACGCATTCAAACTGTTTGAAGAAATGACGGGAATCGATACGGATCCGGCGGCAGCTGTCGCGTTTGCGGGGCTGATTCAAGCCGTCGAAGAAAAAGTTGTCGGCGCCAATGACACGATTGTTTTAAACGTGACGGGCGGCGGTTACAAACGAATCGAAGAGGATCTCGGAAATATTCCGATGAGTTCGATTGCATCCGTTTCTCCTGAAATAAGCGCTGATGAATTAAAAGAGATTTTATCAAATTAATGAACGAATTAAATGAAATTTTATTTTAAGAGGTTTTATTGTGAACGAGGAGCATGTTATTGAAATTTTAAAGAAAGAAGGCATCGACTTTGTCGCGTCTCTCCCCTGCGATAAAAATAAACGGCTGACAGCTTTACTTCCCGACTCTTTTGATGTCATCGATTTAACGCGTGAAGAAGACGGTGTCGGCATCTGCGCGGGCGCTTATTTGGTCGGCAAAAAACCGATTCAGTCGATTCAAAGTTCGGGTCTTGGAAACATGCTCAACGCGATGATGTCATTGACGTGCGTTTATAAGATGCCGCTTCCGATACTCGCGAGTTGGCGCGGCGGCGCGGATGAAACGATTGAAGCGCAAATTCCGTTCAATCAGAATCTGACGAAACTGCTTGACGTTTACGATATTCCGTACCGCATTTTTTCAAAAAAAGAGGATTTGGAAAATTTAGGTGAAATCATTCAAATCGCTTACGAAAAAAACACGCCGGCGGTCGCATTGATTCTGCCGTCCTGCTGGGAGCCGGTATCCCCGATACAAATTTCTTATCCGAAAAGACACTGGCCGTCAAAAACGTTTTCAATGAACGGGTTTGATCAACTTTTCATGAAACGCCGGGATGCGATTTCAGTTATTGCAGAAAACATTTCCGAAGAAGATATTTTAATTTCCAATATCGGTATCCCTTCAAAAGAATTGTATGATTTGAAAGACAGAGATTTGAATTTTTACATGCTCGGCAGTTACACGCAGGTGTCAGCCATCGGACTCGGCTGCGCACTTGCCTCGCATCGAAATGTTTATGTGATTGACGGCGACGGCAGCCTGCTCGGCTCTTCCGTCCTGCCGGTCATTGCAGCGGCTGACCCGCTCAATCTGACGATTTTTGCGCTTGACAACGGCACATTCGGAAGTACGGGAAATCAAATCAGTCCGGCATACATGACGGCTGATTTGCCGTTTATCGCACACGGTTCCGGGTTTTCAAATGTTTCGCGCGCCTGCACAAAAGAAGAGCTGAAAAATTCATTTTCTCAAAAGATGACCGGCGCCGCTTTCGTTCATGTTCCGATTCTTCCCGGCAATTCAGACGTTTCAAATATTCCGATTTCGGCGGAAGAAATTAAAAAGAGATTTATGAATGCATTGTTGTGAACGCTTACAATAAATGCTTACAATAAATGCTTACAATAAATGCTTACAATAAATGCTTAAAATAAATTATAATAAATGCTTACAATAAACGCATCACTGCGCCTTTGAAACAATATCATCCGCCTTCGACATCACGTCTTCTGCCGCGCTGAATTCAAATGTCATATATTTGCCGTACAGGATTTCTTCAACGACGCCGTTATCGTAAAACCATGACATTGCAGACGCGCCGCGCTCGTCATTGGGAAGTGAAATCGTT
Organism: Methanimicrococcus hongohii; assembly: GCF_032594095.1. Taxonomy (NCBI): domain Archaea; kingdom Methanobacteriati; phylum Methanobacteriota; class Methanomicrobia; order Methanosarcinales; family Methanosarcinaceae; genus Methanimicrococcus; species Methanimicrococcus hongohii. Next base: position 901,369 of record NZ_CP131059.1, on the reverse strand, counting down.
CGCGTCATCAGCGCCGGAAGATTTTGGTTGATTTCATCAATCAAATTGGCGATTCCCATGCCTGTTTTAGCGGATATGAAAATCGGATTGTAAATCAAATGCGAAAGTTCCCTCAATTTTTTCTTGCGCTCATCCGGCTTCATCGTTTCCGATTTGTTGAGGACGGTGATGATATTGGACGTGCTTTTCTCCCACAATGTTTCGTGGCTGATCATCAATTTCTTGCGAATATGTTCAACCGGTTCGCTGAAATCAACGACGAGCAGAATCATATCTGAAAAATAAATGCCTTCCAAAGTCGAGCGGAAAGCGTCGACCAAAAAGTGCGGCAAATCTTCAATGAAGCCGACCGTATCCGTCAGCAATATTTTTCGTTTGTTGATAACAAGCGCTCTTGTTTTCGGAATCAATGTCGTGAAAAACATATCTTTTGATTCCGTCTGTTCGTCAACGAGCGCGTTAAAAAGCGTGCTTTTGCCGGCGTTTGTGTAACCGGCGAGCGAAACGATAAAAAAGCCGTTTTTGTGACGGTAAACGCGGCGCGCTTCTTCTTCCAAATCCGCTTTTTTCAGTTCGGCAGTGATTCTCGCAATCCGTTTTTTAATGTCCTGCTCGTAAGAATCTTCATAATCGCCGAGACCGCCCCAGCCGGCGCGTTCTTCTTTTTTGGAAAGCGACACCAGCATTCGCGCATTCGGCAGCTCGTAGCGCAAACGCGCAAGCTCGACCTGAAGCTTGGAGCGATGCGTTGTGGCGCGCTGTGCAAAAATATCTAAAATCAACTGAAACCGGTCCATGACGCGGCAGCTTGCGCCCGCTTCGTTGCAGAGTTTTGAAATATTGTAAATTTGAGACGTTGAAAGCGGATCATAAAAGATGATTCGGTTGGCTCTTTTATCTCTTGCGGCGATTGCAATTTCCTTTGCTTTGCCGCTTCCGACATTGTATTTTCGATCAGGATAGCGCTCCTGCGTGATAACATCGACAACGCGGTCATTCAGCGCTTTTGTCAACTCGCAAAATTCCTGCAATTTTCGGCGGTTGTCTTCCGAGTCCGAATCGGGGTCTGTTCGCATAACGAGAATCACATTTCGAGAGGAATCCGTGACAAGCTCTTGATACGGGTTCATTTTAAATCCTCTCTGTTTCCGTTTTCAGTTCTTCCGTATCCGTTTTCATCTTCTTCATTCTCGTTCTCTTCATTCATGTTCTCTTCATTTTCGTTCTATTCATATCCGTTTTCTTCATTTTCATAAATTCGGATGTCAAGTCCCGTTTCTTTCAGCAAAAGGTTTCGCGTGCTTAGAGAAACATAATGCGCGAGTTCGATCGCTTTTCTTTCGCCGATGGATTCCTGATATCGAATTTCCTGCGTAAACATCGCTTGCGAAAGATTTTCATCCAAATTAAAAAGGTCGCCGCGCTCAACGATCAGCGCTCCTTTCTTTTTGATTTTTGCCGCCGTTGTTTCAATAATTCTGACAATATCGGGAAGTTTCGGCGGCGCGTGATACAAAAAAGCGTCGGTATTGATCTCATTGACTTTTTCAATTGAAGTCGGCGTAATTTCAAGAGACGCCGCCGCGCAGACCATGTAATAGCCCGCATCAATTCGATGCCTTCCCGAAATATCAACCGCGATTACCGTAAACATTGTAAAAAGCCTGTCCTCTTCTTCTGAGTGAAACTATTGAGTTTTTCCTATAAAGCCGTTGAGTTTTCAAAAATCTTCTTTTTTTGGTTTATTGTAAATTCGCTCCTCATTTTTCACAGTTTTTGAAAAATTGATGCGGCTCGCGGCGGCGGCAGCTGCTGCCGCAACGAAAACCTGACGGTAAGCGCAAACAAACACCTCCCTCCAACTGCAAACAAACACCGCCCCTAAGCGGAAACAAACACCGCCCCTAAGCGCAAACCGGCGAAGCCTGAAAAATCGCGAAGCGATTTTTTACAAACACCGCCCCCCTGCCAGATGAAATTTTGTGAGGCGAAGCCGAGCAAAATTTTTTTACAAACACTGCCCTCCCCCTGCCCGATGAAATTTTGTGAGAGACCGACCGCAGGTCGGTCACGAGCAAAATTTTTTTACATCTTTATTCTTTCAAATTCAATGTATTCGCGTTTGTTTCCGAGATCTGCCGCGTATATCATTCTTTTGCGGACGCTGTTTGCCAATCGAATGGCACCCGATGTTGCCGGCAGCTTAAATTCATATTCGAGGGGAACGACGCTGAGTAAAAATTCGGAGTGCGGGATTTTGTCAAGTGTTTCGACTTTGCGGTAAACGCGAAAATGCGTTCCGAATTTAAAGCCTGTTTTCGGGACGAATCCTTTTTCTTTCAATTCTTTGTAAATCGTATATTTTCGCGGAAATTCCGAATCAATGAGGGATGCGCTTTTTGAAAATTCCTCGTCGGAAAGTTTTTCGCCGTTCATTCCGAAAAGTTCCAAAACATTATTTTCCGCCAAATAGAGCGCTTCGGGAAGCGACAGCAAAAGGCGTTCTTCATCCATCATTTTGCCGAAAAAAGATCTTTTGTAAAGCAAATCGGCTTTTTCTTTATCCGCCAAAATGATTCGCTCTTTAAACAAAACGGCTTTTGACGGCTTGTTTTTAACTTCCGGCAAAAACGGCACGGGCATTTCGCCTTCAAAACTGCCGACGGCATCGGCGCGCTTGACATCGTAATATGTGATATCGCTTTCTTCATCGACGATGGCGAGGATAAATTGTTTTCTCACGTTCTGCGCTTCGTTAATCAGCGCCGTCAATTCAAGAAGCGTTATCGGCACTCTTTCCGATCTCACAAAAACGAAGCTTTTGGCCGACCCTTTTCCGGGTTTGCTGCCGCGCGGATAAACTCTGAAATCGGTCGCGGAAGATTGAACATAATAGCCGCGTTCTTTCAAATCTTTGTAAACGATGTATTTGAGTTCAAAAAATTCTTCCTGCTGCGCCGCAAATTGAATAAATGAATCAAAATCCGTTTCTTTGCCGTTTTTGAAAATTTCAATTTTATTGCGGGACAAAAGGTAAGCGGCTTCCGTAAAACGCAATTGAAGACTGCTGTCGCGAGGACGGCCGAATCCGCCTGCATCATAAAGCGCCGAGACGGCTTCCGCGTCTCCGATGACATAATTTCCTTTGATCTGCGTTTTCAAAAGCGACACCTGTTGTTATAATTAAATTCTTGAATCTTGAATATTCATCTAAACATTGATTCAGGTTAAAAAAGGTTGCCCAAACGGCGCGCTGTTCTTGCAGGCAGCCGCCGCCGCGCGTGAGCTGCTCCGTTTTTCATAAATTTTTCAAACAGGTGGTTCGTTTTTATTTTGTTTTTGGATAAAACCTAAACATCCAATTTTCAAAATCGGGGAACCTGAACGCCCGATAAAATCCTAAATAAATGTTTTAGATTTTGGGGCTTTGTGTAAAAAGTCGATTTTTCCTCAGAATTTATACACAAGATGCCAACTTTTTACACAACAATAAAATTAAAAAAAAAGAAAGGGAGTAAATTATTCAAAATTTACCCATATCGCTAAACCATTTGCCCCAATTAAATGCCCCGATTTCTAAATCAATCGGAGTAAGCTCAATCGGGTGATTCTCGTAATCGTTTTCCAAATTTTCAAAAACTTGCCCTTTCCCATTCACGAAATAATAACCGTTGGTTTTGTCGATGCTATTCTTAAAAAATGGATAATATGTGTTGTCATCCAAAGTTTTGAATGTTACCGTATTTGTGTTTCCAATAGGATATATGGCTCCTTCATAACTGACGGTGCCGTATTTATCATCCTCTGTTAATTGAGCAGGTGTTAAACAACCTGCAAAAATAACAAAAACAAGGATTGAAATAATTGTTATCGTTTTTTTGTCTATATTCAACTTAACCATTTTCATCCTCATGATTTCATTTTTTGTTCTTTTTCATATTTTTTTGGGTCTATTTGATTTACTTTTAGGTATATTTCTTTCGCAAGGGCATCTGCTGTATAATCCACATCGGAGAAATCAACATTTTCTTCTAAATATTTTTCAATTTCTGCCATATCTTTATTCAAAAATGATTCGCGTCCGAAATTCTGAATCATTTGATTAACTGGCTTTTCAAGCGGTCTTTTTTTAAGAATAAAATAAGCAGCAACAATGATACAAATCACAAAAATTATGCCTATATTGTCTACAATCCATTGGGGACTTAAAAATCCGGCCATAACTATTCCTCCAAAATATAACCAAATCCGATTCGGATTTTAATATTTACTAAATAATAGTTATTTTATATAAAAAATACGCCCATTAACTTATAAATAGTATTCAAAAATAAAAATACTATTTTTACATCGCACACAATAATATTTCTCAAAAACGTCAAACAATTATGGTTCCCCTACACAAAAAGACCTCATCCATCATAATAAATCAAAAATTATTGAATCAAATGGATTTAATGATTCAAGAACGAAAATTTTCATCCGTATCTGATATTGTAAATACGGCAATTGTGTTTGTTTTGGGGGAATTATTTACGGAACGAACGAATCCTAATTTTGATTATGCATCCATTGTGGAGGATATACCGACAGATAATCCGGAAAGGGTGAAAATATCAGTATCATTGAGTGGATATTTAGATACCGAACTTGAAAATTTGGCAAAAGCAACTCAAAAAAACAAGTCATTTATTGTCCGGATGGCTCTATCCCGATTTTTAGAAGTTTGCAACAACACTGAAAAAGTAGCAATAAAGCCAATTGTTCCGGAAGAAAAATTGGATATTTCAAAAAGCGAATTAGAAGAAATGATTTATGAAATTGTAAATAAAGTTGTCAAGGAAAACAAATAATGTCTCAATTGTTCTTCATATTCAAATTCGTATAATGAATTGAAGCATCTACTTTTTTAACCTTGTTTTGTCCGCCCATCTATTTTTTAAAGTCAAAATCAATGCCTAATTCATGCATTTCATGAATCAGAACACAAATGTTATGGCAAATATTTTTGCACAATACTTCATTGACCTGCGCATCCCATGTTTTTGCTCGAACTGAACCGCTGAATTTCGATTTAATCATACTGAATGTAGTTTCCACGTTACTACGCTTATGATAATGCTCCATGAAGTCTTCATGATTAAAATTGAAGTAGTGATACAGCTTTTTCCATAGTTCGCCTCTCTCTGTGGCTTTACTGTTCGATTTAAAGGGGATATACGGCATGGCACCAAAGCTGTCAATAAGTTCCAAATTATTTTGACTTAAATAAGCACGGTCTGCGGATACTTCGGTCATCTCGAAATTGCGAGCGGTGTCTTTAACTAAATATTCCAATTGCGGAGAATCATTCTCTACTTCGGATGTTATTTTTACACTCGTAATCACATTTGTTTTGGTACCAATCATAACATGGACTTTGACCCATCGTCTTGACTTAATCTCTTTTCCATATTTAAAAGAAAACCATCTCTGAAATTGGCTTGTTCCAAATCCGGTGCTATCGACAGCAAAAGAGTTTTCAATTGATTTTAACGGGAGACTTGTTATTGTAACCAGTTCTTCCAATATCGGAGTAATGTCTCCTCGTTGCATAAAATGGCCGATTGACGAATAACAAGGAATGGTGGAAATATAATTTTTAGAGTGCGCTGCTTCCACTTCATCCATAAATCGTCTCAAAGGAAATGTGGTGTACACTTTTAAAATTGATGTGAAAATCATATCTCGGATTTGAAGTGCCGGTCTTCCCATTGAATTAGCTGGCTGTTCAATTGAGTTTGTTAAATCGCTTAACAGTTCCATAAATTGAGATTTTTGGCATATTGCAGCTTTGTCGTAAGCCGGCCAGTTTTGGCTATATGTCTTTTTTTGAACGGGTTCTGCTTTTCGTTTTATTTGTCCGGTTATAATAAATTCAACTGCCCAAATGTGTTTACATTTATCAGTTCCACCTTTGAAATCCTTACAGGTGCATTTGGCACTGAAACCGTTACTTTTTACGAAATATGAACCGCCGCCGCTTTGGCTCGGCACTTTCCACCCTTTTTCAGTCTCCACTATTAATGACGTGGCAGCGATTTCATAACCGCGCTCCTTTCGTATGTTAATAGGAAGTCCTGAATTCATAATTATCACTTTTGGAATATCGTACGATATGCTAAAAGTCGTATATCTATTTAAAAGTTTCATTCGATTTCGTACGATATTAATTAAAAAGAAAGGACTTTATATTATAATCGTATGATATTCTATTAGATATTATGACAAAATCCGCTAAAACAGATGAAATAGAAGAGCTTGATGAATTGCCAGTTGTAGATTATTCGCCATTCTCAGATAAGCTCAAAGAGATACTGGAAGAAAAGCCGCATATTATCGAAAAAAAGTCAAAATTATCATGGGATGGAAAACAATTCATCATCAGAATTCCTAAAGAAATATCAGAAGAAATGAATATTACAAAAGGTAATCAGATTAAATTTACGGTCGTAAAACCAGAGCCGGGAACTGGCGGAAAAAATGAATTAAAGATTGATTTGGTGGTTTGATAATGATTCTCAGTCCGGAGGAAAAAAGGATTATGAATACCCTTTATTTTGCAAATAAAGCTCTCACTACAAAAGAGATTTCTGAAAGGTCGGAAATGGCATGGCAGACTGCAAAGAACCATTTAGAGCAAATGTATGAGAGGGGGTTGTTGAATAGGGGGAAGAAGAGCGGGGCTGTTTATTGGTGGATTAAGAATGTTTTTTGAAATAATGGAATTATTTTGCATCAATATTACTTTTTAATTTGATGCGAAATATAATAGTTCAATTCGTCCAAAGTCTGTTATAAATGACTTACGTTAAATAGGATTTATATTTCTACAAATCGAGTCATTAACTTTTCATATTTTGGTTGATATTCTTTGTAACCGGATTTCTTTTCAAAATAAATTTCGTCACCCTCTATACGGTTCAATTCTTCCAGTTGCCTTTCTAAATTCTGTCTTTAATTAAGGGAACCGGCAAGGCGGAATTTACCCCGGGGAGATTATAAAGACTGCGGTCTTTAATAATCGTGGGTGGGTGGCTGGGACTAACTTATCTACTGACAATTGTAATAATTAAGTTCAAAGCGAAAGCGGAAAAGTAAATTAATTTACGTTTTCTTTGGAAATTACGATTAATGCTTAGGGAGTAATTGAAAAAAAGCACCGGGCAGATTGAATACATCCGGTAGAGTATATTTGCCAAAAGAATGGATTGGAGAAAAAGTAAAAATATTCTTGATTAATGAAATATAATATCCATTTAGATAAAATAATTAGTATTTTGGATGTATAAAAATATCCAAAACACCAATGAGAATTGATTTATTGACGCTGACGAATTTGTTGTTTAATTTCCAAGTTATTCGTAGAGAAACCTTTTTCTTTTAATCCACGAATCATCTCCGAATAGATGTCGTGTCGGCCCTCAGGATCTCGAATTGTTACGATTAACACAAATTCTTGTCGAGGAATAATTTCATTAAATCTAGGAGTCATATCAATTCTGATTTTCCATCCGTCTCGGACTTCAATTCCATTTTTAATATTGCGATAATAAGATTTAACCGGGCTCCATTTAAAACCATTTTCTACCATTTCTGACTCTGTTGCTTTACTCCATGTCCGATCCAAGGGAATTTCACTTTTATACCTGGCTCCATTTTCAGTTAATACATACCTACCGAATCCCACATCAATATTACATCTACAATATTCATTTCCATAATTTTCATTCAGTGGCGGATTATAAACAAGAGTCATACAAATTTCACCATAATATTTCCCATCCCTGATTAAAGAGGGCGGATAAGGAAAATCCCACATTTCAAGATGACTTCGCTGTTTAATTTCTTGGCGGAAAACAAGAGTTACTTCACTTTCACTACATTGAAGAATATCTAAAACGTCTGTTGCAGGCTTACCGAATCCATAATAATTAACATCGTTTTCGGAGCTAAAATGTTCTCTTGATTCGATTTTTGCGGAATGAATTATCATCGCTTTAGCAAGCAATATGTCTTTATCCACCATTTCATCATATATTGAAGAAAATTTTTGAGTGACGCGTGGATTAGAATAACTGGTTCCGATTCCTTCAATTACATGACCTGCCGAATCCAGACCTTTAAGACCTAACCCTTCATAACTGGAGTTCGTTCCAATATTTCCCCCATAATCAACAACATCAGGTTTGATTAGGAAATTTGCCCCAGGACCTCTTCGGCTAAATGGAGAAGGTTCATTACATTTTACAATTGAATTATCGGAATCCGATAAAGCAATTGACCCCACTGTAATTGCTCTTACAGAATCTGCCGGAGAAATAATTCGGTCTAATTCACCTATTTCTTCCTGGGGTGGCCATTGTCTAGTTCCCACTTTAAAATTACCACTCGAAACGAAAAATTGAACGGTATATTCATCTTGAATTAAATCTAAAAAAATTCCAAAGTCTGTCATATGTCCATCGCATATGATATCTTCGAATCCAAGAGATAAATTCCATATTTTTACATTACTTGAGTGTTTATCCATTGCTTCTATTATAATTTCCATTAATTCTAATTCACCAACACCATCTGTAGGACCATAAGTTGGATCATTGTTTGGCAACGCAACAACATCAATAAATGAGAAATGTCTCCAATCATTAGATTCAATGTCATTTAATTCATTACCAAATTGAATTGTAGAAGCAATGAATGTTGCATGTGATGGATTTTGATATTCAGAACTTACATATTCCATTCGATCTGCGATATAAGGTCTTAATAACTCGTTGCCTGTACTGATTCCACCATCAATAATTCCAATACATGTCTCACAATTGGCATATTCTTTCTGAGATGTGAAGCCATTATCTGAAATTATTGAATAATCAGAAGGAAGAGAATAATTTTGAAAAAAATCAATTGTTTTTACACCATTTAGAGAAGCAATGTTTTTGATATCCTCAGAGTTATTGATTTTAGCTTTTATATATTGTAACCCTTTAAAGGTTATTAATTCATAATGTTCGCAGGAGTCAATTGCATCAAGTTTTGTCATTAAATATTGAAGAATTTGTTGGTCATCGTATTCATTATCAAAATTGAAAAATTTTATTTTGATACGATCATTAATTTCATTGAACTCTCCCCCCTCTATTTTTTTTAATAACTCACTGGTTATTTTTTCTTCGATCTGAATAGGTTGAATGGTTTCAATGGCAGTTAAATTTGCCTTAATCGCAACAGATGATGCTTCTTCTATGATTTTAATAGTCTCATCAAGTGACTGTTTTGTCACTTTAATGTAGATTTCATTCAAATTTTTGCTGCCAATAATGGGGCATTTTTTACATAGGTCTGCCGGTTTATGAGATTTGGCGATGGCTTCGGATTTAATAGTAATTTTGCTAACTGCCGGCACATGTTCGTTTTCAATAAATAGATCTTTGTAATAATCCCGAACAAAATCGAAATCATTGATTATTTTCTGTTGAATTTCGGGGGTGAACTCTCCAAAAAACTTAGGCGCTGGGAACCCCGTATTGGATGTTATATCCGAAACTCTAGGCAATACTAATTGGATAGGTAATTTTTTTTCACTCATTGACTTCACCTTTTTCAGAGATTAAAGAATAAACCGTTGATTTGGAAAGATCTAAAACATCCCCAATGACAGAATAACTAAAAATAGGGTCCAAATTTTTCAAATATTTTGCTTTGATAATATTTTCTTCTCTTTTGTTTTTACAATTTTGGGGGATGATATTCATATTTAAAAAAAACTCGTCGTAAATATCCCTTTTTGAAAAAGAAGAATCATTGAGAATAGAATTACGAATAGCCTTTTTTATAATTTCTTCAATGTCAGATCCACTAAGACCATTAAATAATATGGAAAATTCTTTTTTTTCCTTAAAATTAAATTCAATATTGTTTTTGGTGAACAAATCAATTAACTCAATTATTGTTTCAGGTTCAGGGAGATTTATTTCAATTTTATAGTCGAATCTTCGCCATACTGCTGAATCTAACAAAGTTTCATGATTGGTGGCAGCAATTAATAAACTGTCTTTACTCATTGAATCTACGTTCTGGAGTAAACTATTTACAACTCTTTTAAGTTCGCCTAATTCATTGTTATCATCTCTTGCTTTAGCAATTGCATCAAATTCATCTAAAAATAGAACGCATGGAGTTTTTTGTGCATATTCAAATAGAGTTCGTATATTTTTTGCTGTTGTCCCCAGATAAGATGAAATTAAACTATCTAATCTAGCAACTACGAGAGGTAATTCTAATTCTTTTGCAATTAAATATGCACATTTTGATTTACCACACCCGGGAGGACCATACAATAACAAAGTATTAGACACATCAATACCAGCTGAATTTAATTTGTCTGCATTTTTACGATTAAGAATAAATGACTGAAATTTCTCTTTGTTTAATTTAGACAATATGACTTCAATATCATTATCATTAGGACATATAACATCCACCATTTCTATTCGAGATTCTAAATCAATTGGCAAATTTGCTTCTTTCGTTATCCCCATTGGGGAGAGATTTGTCGAATTTTTATTGTCCATTAATTGAGTGAATTTCTTTGCAGCATATGTTTCATGATCTTCTTCAAGTTTGCAAATTAATTGTTTAGTATAATTAATTACTTTAGTCTGATCGTGTTTTAAAGCACCTTCAACAATCTTTCCGATTTCAATTGAATATTTAATAAATGACACCCTCTTTAAATTAGAACAGTTATAGGAAAAAATTGAACGATACACAAATATTTGATGTACAAATGATAGATAGATTGAACGATTATATCAAAGTTTCGAACGATTTAAAAACTCCCGTCACCTACAACCTTTCTCATCTCTTACCAGCCTTCTCCTCTTCTACCAGCCTTTCTCTTCTTCTATTAGCCGTTCTCCACTCCTACTTCCTTTAATATTTTATATTACTTTAATTTAAAATTTCACATATCCAAAGTTATATAAATAATTCAAGAGATGTAATTTCACTTTTGTTATGACTCAAAATCTAACATAAGCATACCCTTAGGGGTGACCGCGGTCCCTTCTGCCATTTTTTTGTTAATGTTGTTAATAAGTACCCGGAATATGTTAACAGTAGAGAAAAAATGTAAAAAATGCGTTTACAAAGTGAAACGCCAAGATCACAAGGAGGAGGTGGTGATTATGGAAATAATCATTAGCATAATAGAAATAATTTTATTGTCGGCTGCGGATCCGTGGTACTTTTCTTACATCTAAAAATCATTTATACCATTGTTTGTTTTTGCTTTTATATTTTAATTTCTCGGTTTTTAGATTGTTTCAATGTCAAGAATAAAACTAATTGTTTTTTCAACATGAGAATTTGATGATCTTTATCTTCGTTTTTCTAATTCCAATTTTTTACATTTGTCTGGTTTTGTGTATAAAGTCGGTTTTCACCGACATTATACACAGAATGCGGACTTTATACACAGGATGGACTTTATACACAAAGCCAGATTTTGGAAAAAAACGGCGTTCCGTTTTTGTTTATTTTGATGAAAAAAGATGTTTCAACAAAAAACAAAGTAAATGAAAAGACAAAATACCGCCCCCGCAAGTTGAGTTTCCGAAGCGAAGCGGAGGAAACGAGACTTGGCGGATTCTTCCCATACGAAACGAAAAATCAAAATCGTTCTGCTTTTTCAGTTGCATTCGGCACTGCTCAGCCTGCTCGTCTGCAACTGTCTTTTACTGTCAACTCTGAACAGGTCTGCAAGTCTGCAACTGTATTTTAGTTTGCTGCCGGCAATCGGGTTTCTGTTGCCGCTTGCAATCAGGCTTCCGTTACGGCAGCAGCTGCCGCCGCCGCGCGCGAGCCGCGCAAAATTTAAAAATCAAATCAAAAGTCGACACTGAACCTATAAAAATCAAATCAAAAATCGCCATGAGTTTATTTGAAAAAATGAATCAAAAATCGCCATCGGATTTGTTTGAAAAATGAATCAAAAAAGAAAAAAGAAGAAATAAAAAAGAAATTGAAAAAGAAATTGAAAAAAGCGAATCACTTCGCTTCATCAATATTTTCATTTATATTTCTTGTTTTCGATTCTCTTCATTGCGTAATCCTTGTTGGAACTGGAATCTTTGCCGCCGTATTTCTTGCCGCCTTTGTTTCCGCTTCCGCTGCTGCTGGATCCGCTCTTGTATTTGCTGCCGCCTTTGCGGTCGTCAGATCTGCCGCCTTCCTTTTTGTAGCCGGAGCCGCCGCTTCTGCCGCCTTTGGAGTAGCCGCCGTTACGGTCACGGCTTCTGCCGTCGTCACTGTTTTTGGCGCCGTATCTTCCTTTCTTGGCACCGTCATTGACGAAACGGTTTTTCGGAATCTGCGCAAACATTTCATCAATAAGTTTGTCATCGGCGCGCGGCAAAATTCTGCTTTCATAAGCGCGTTTCAAAAGGCAGGCAACGACATCTTCTGCAGTTCTGTCTTCCGTAATCAATGCTTCCGCGAACTCTTTGAACGGTTCGGCTTCTTCGGTGTTGACGAAATCGGATTGAACCGCAACCGAAAGGTCGTGAAGTAATTTGTCGCGCTTCATCGCGGCCACCTGATCGGCATCCGGAAGCTCGACGCGGCGGACATCAACGTTGGCAAGCTTTTTGATAAACGCGAATTTTCTGAAATCAGAGGGCGTTAAAAGTGTAATTGCGATACCGGTTTTTCCGGCGCGGCCGGTTCTTCCGATTCTGTGCGTATAAGATTCGGGGTCTTGCGGGATATCATAGTTGACAACGTGCGTTAATTCATTCACGTCAATACCGCGAGCGGCAACGTCGGTTGCGACCAAAATTTTCAATTTATGTTTTCTGAAGCGGTCCATAATACGGATGCGCTGCTCCTGTAAAATGTCGCCGTGAATCACGTCGGCGTCGTAGCCGCGTTCTTCCAATCTCTGAACGACTTCGTCGGAAGTGTCTTTTCGGGCGCAGAAAACTAATCCGTAAAAGTCGGGATCGGAGTCGATCACACGGCAAAGCGCTTCAAATTTCAATGCCGGCGGAACGTCAATTGAAAGCTGTTCGATCAAAACGGATTCCTGAACTTTTTCGACGGAAACCATTTCGTATTGACCCATATATTTTTTAGCAATTCCCAAAATCGGTTTGGGCATCGTTGCCGAGAAACAGAGCATACGTTTGTCGTCGCTTGTGTGCTGAATGATTTCTTTGATATCGTCAATGAATCCCATGTTCAGCATTTCGTCGGCTTCGTCCAAAACGAAATAAGAAATGTGAGACAAATCGAGGCGTTTTCTGTGAATCAAATCAATGACACGGCCGGGTGTTCCGACAACGATGTCTGCGCCGGCTGCAAGCGCGCGAAGCTGAATCGGAATCGGCTGACCGCCGAAAACGGGGACGATGTTTAATCCTTTCATGCCGCCGAAAGACGACATTTCATCACAAACCTGAATCGCAAGCTCACGTGTCGGCGTTAAAACGATTGCCTGAACGCGGCCTGTTTTTTCGGTGATATTTTGAATGATCGGGATGCCGAATGCTGCGGTTTTTCCGGAGCCTGTCTGCGCCTGACCAATAATATTGCAGTCACCGCTTAAGAAAAGCGGAATTGTTTGAATTTGAATCGGGGTCGGATTCTCATATCCTTTCATGAGAAGAGTTTGAATAATTCTGTCCGATATGCCGAGATCTTGAAATGTTGTTGTCATAATTATTTTTCCTTAAATTTATGAACAAAAACAACGTCAAAGAACCCTGCTTCAAAGAGACCGACTCGTCCGGCCATCCCGAACGGAAAAGGCAGCAATGAACACAAATTCAAATCATTGCGCCGAAAGCTGCTGAAAAAGGTTTCAGCAAATCAATAACACGATTGAAGAACAGAGTAAAACGCTGTTTCTGATTAAGCGGCCGTTCTCTAAAAAAACAAAGTAAAACAAATCGGATAAACGATATTTTCTCTCTGATTGTCGGAATACGACCGAAATTCCGGAATCATTCTCTGATTATTTGATGTGCCGTAACACACCCGAGAGAAACGTAACCCGGATAGGAATTCTAAAAATAGTATCCCGGTATATGAACCTTTCTATACAGTTTCTCGAAAATTGAGATAAATGATTTATTCGTTTGGCGTATTCATTCTTTTCAATAACAGACTCATAAATTACCGGATTCATAAATAACAAATAATCAATAACAATAATCAATAATAAACGAATCAATATCAAAATTAAAACAATTAAAAAAGTGAAATTAAAACAATTAAAAAGTGAAATTAAAACAAAATAAAGCAAAATTAAAACAATTAAAAGAAAATTAAAAGAAAATTAAAACAAAATAAAGCAAAATTAAAAGAAAATTAAAACGCAAAATTCTTTAAAACAAATACAGGAGTTTAAAATGTCGTTTCCGTTAACTCAAAAAAACTATGACGCCGTCATTGTCGGCGCGGGCCCTGCCGGCTCGATTGCCGCCAAATACGCCGCTTTCGGCGGTATTGATGTTTTATTTGTTGACCGGAAACGCGAAATCGGCGCGCCGATTCAATGCGCCGGATTTACGCCGGACGCGTCTGAAATCGAAAAATTGATTCCGGGAATGACGCTGCCCAAAGAAATGAAAAAGCTCCCGAAAAACAGCATTCTTTGCAAAACAAAAAAGCAAAGACTTTACACGCCCGATTTGAAATCCAAAGAATTTGATGTCGACGGCTATGTTTTGGACAGGCGCATTTTTGACACGGAATTAGCCGAACAAGCCGCGTCAGCCGGCGCGGAGTTATTGTGCGGGACAACTGTCACATCCGTTTTATCCGGGTCGACAAAACATACCGTTCGCTTGCACGGCATTTTCGGAAAATTCGATGTGACGACGAAAGTGATTATCGGTGCCGACGGGCCGAATTCTTTTATCGGGAAAACATTCGGCTTATGTCATAATACAAAAACGACAGCGTCTGACTCGGCAATCGGAAGCATGGGACAATTCGAAAATACGGGGCCGCAAGAAAGAATGGGGCGACCGGAAAGCACGGTGTCTGACCTTGCAAATTCGATTTCGGATTTTGATTACGGGAATGATTCGGGATATGAAAGAGGCATCGGTTTTGAATATAAAATGACTGACGTTGATATTGATTCGGATTCTTTGGAAATGTTTTTCGGAAACAAATACGTCCCCGGCGGTTATATTTGGATTTTTCCCGAAGGTGACGGCAAAGCGAATGTCGGAATCGGGCTTCGAAAATCGCTTTGTACGGAAAAGCTGTCCGCGCGCGAATTTTTAAATCGTTTCATCCGGGAACATCCGATCGCATCGGAAAAGTTAAAAGGCGGAAAAATCACATCCGTGATTGCTGGCATCATTCCCGTCTCGGGCGCGCCTGCGAGAACGGCAACCAACTCCGTGATGGTGGCGGGGGATGCGGCCGGACACGTGATGGCAACAAACGGCGGCGGCATTCCGTTTGCAATGGCTGCCGGAAAAATTGCAGGCGAAGTCGCGGCAGAAGCCGTGCTGGAAGACCAATGCGGCAGAGGCTTGTCAACGGCGGCGTACGAGCAGCGGTGGCGCGCCGAGTTCGGTGAAGCGCTTGATGCGTCCGTTCAGGCGCGAAAGCTGATGGACAAATTCCTGGTGTCGGACACGCGAATCAACGCGGCGTTTAAACTGCTTCCCGCCGATAAAATGAAAGAAATGCAGTGCGGAAAAATTTCCGGCACAATGAAACGAGGTTTGGATCTTCTCTTAAAATGAGGAAATATTGACATCCAATTCTCTTTTTGGTTATTTTTTTAAAAATGCATTTCCCTGTTTTGATTGTTTCTTAAAAAATGCAATACTCTTTTTGATTCTTTTTTTTAAATGCAATACTCTTTTTTGATTATTTTTTAAAATTTGTGCGGCTCGCGCGAGCAGCGGCAGCGGCTGCCTTAACGAAAACCTGAAAGCAGCAGCACAACCCTAGCCCGGCGCCGCAACATTGGAAAATTAAAAGAATTGAAAAAATAGAACTAAGAAAAAGAATTAGAAAACAGAATCGGAAAACAGAATTCGAAAACAAGATCGGAAAGCATAATTGGAAATCGGGAGAAAAGAATATTATTGAAATATTTTTAAAATAAAATCAAACCGCAGCCGATAAATCAGCGGTTTCCGAGGTTGAAATAAAATCCGCCGACTTCTATCGGTTCGAAATTCTCTCCTTCAATGAATATTGTAATGATTCCGTTTGCTCTCGGCACTTTTATTGTCACTTCTATGTCGGCGCTGTAATCTTCGGGAATTGAAGCAATTGAAATGAGCTGGTCGGGAACGGTGTCGGCGCTGTTTGTGATTTCCGTGACAACGCGGATCGACACATTTTGACCGTGACCGGCACCTGCGTTTTGAACGGTTCCCTGAAGAACATATTTGTAAGAATCATCATCGAATCCGATCATGTATTGATTGATTTTGGCGGATAAAACAGGGGATTGAACGACGGGGAAAATTGCAATCAATTCGGGATTGATGTCTTCGGAAATGATACCGACTGTTGTTTCGCCGTCGGTGACGCCCGCGTAATAGTAAACGGTGCCGTTGTAAACATAAGATTGTCCCGTGAAATTGCCGTTGTCTTTCAGGCCGAGCGCCATGTGATCTTTCATGTGAATTAAAATGCAGTCGATGTCCAATTCATAAAGAATAGCGGCTGCCAATATCGCGCGGTCTTCACAGTCGCCGCCTTCAACGAGTGTTTCTGCCGGATAGCGCGGATATTCCAAAACGCCTTTTGTTTCCGAATCGTAGGTGTACGGAATGGTGTGAACAAAAGAAATGATGTTCAGCGCGATTTCGTCTTCGGAATATCTGTATTTTTGTCCGTGCGCGCGGAAAGATTCTGCAAGTTTTAAAACGACGTCGCGGTCATATTCGGAAACGGCGTACTGGGCGTAATCGCGGCGGTCATGCGATTTGTTTTGATAATATTCAAACATCTCGCGCGGGATTTCAACGCTTTGAGAATAAGATTGTGTGTCGTAAGACCACGTGTAGACGACGTTATATGTTTCGCCTTCATCGGATAATTTGAAACGCTCCAAACCGCTCCAATCGGAAAGTGACGGATAAACGATCACAATGTCGCCTCCCGGAGTCATCAAGTCTCGCGCGGCATAAACGACCGTTTTTTTCACGTCTTCGGGCGGGACAAAATGAAACAATCCCGCGGAAACGATGACGATGCAGACGGTCATAAAAATGAAATATTTCAGAAGATTTAGAAGCGTTTGTTTAGAAATCACGATGAATCAACAATGAATAGGACGAATCGGTAATAAACATTGCTCAAAATGTCCTGATTTGAACATGCAATTTCTGAGCTGCCTCCGCTGCCTCCGCCGCGCGCGAGATACTCCGTTTTTTAATTAATTTTTCAAACGCGTCCGCCGTTTTAGTTTGTTTTTGGATGAAACCTAAACATCCATTTTTCAGAACACGGTGAACCCGAACGCCCGATAAAACCCTAAATAAATGTTTTAGATTTCGATAAAAGAAGGCGTTCCGTTTTTGAATTATTTTGATAAAAAAGATGTTTCAATTAATTTTAGATTGAATTAAATTTCAAAAACCGCCTCTCCAACGACGAGTTCGCGAGCGTAAGCGAGTGAAGGAGGAGATGGAGATTCTTTCCCATACGAAACGAAAAATCAAAAACTGTTGATTCAAATTGCTTTTCTGTTCCTGCTGAACCTTCCAATCTGCGACTGTCTTTTACTGTTGCGGTGCTGCTCAGCCTGATCGTCTGCAACTGTCTTTTTATGGTTGCTGCTGCCGGTCAGGTTTGCATCGCCGCTGCTGCCCGCCGTCTCGCGCGAGCCGCTCCGTTTTTCATTTAATATTTCAAACGGCACCCTGCGTTTTTCATATTTTAAACAAAAAAGTAAAAAAGGAAAATATAAAAAAAGAATTGAAAAAGTAAAAAGAAAACGAATCGAAAGCGCTTTACTCAACCAATTCGCTTGAAGAAACGAGCGGAATCAATTCGACGCCGAGTTCTTTTAAAGATTCGGCCGCGCCGGATTCACGGTCAACGATTGTGATGACTTTACGGATGACAGCGCCGTCTTCCAAAAGAGCTTCAATCGCTTTTTTAACGGAACCGCCGCTGGTTGTCACGTCTTCCATCAAAATGATTTCTTTATTCGTGTCCAATTCCCCGACATAACGGCTTTTCGTCCCGTATTCTTTGGTTGCTTTACGAATAATCAAAAGCGGATATTGGGTTGAAAGAGAAACGGCTGTTGCAATCGGAACGCCGCCGAGTTCAACGCCGCCGATAATTATTTTGTCTGCCGGCGTTTCCGTAACGGACGGAAGAAAGCGGGCGATGTAATCGGCAATAATCTTCAATGTTTTCGGGTCGGTGCTTGCTTTTTTAATGTCGATGTAAAAATTGCTTTTCTGCCCCGACGATAACGTAAAATCGCCGAATTGAACAGCGTTGCAGTCTTTTAAAGCTTGAATAATTTCAGAATTGTCCATAATAATCAGTGAGTGAATGTGTCAATTATTTTTTTGCGTTAATTTTTCATTTTTACATTTTTTGAATTGTTTTACATTTTCAATTTACCACGGCTCATTTTTGATGCCGAGCCAATAACCGACGATATTTGTTCCGACATGAAGAATCGGCGTAATGATAATGATGACAATAAATGTCAGCCAATCCAATGTCATTGTCAGCCAGCCGTAAGAAGTAATCGCGGTCAGCAGGAAAGCGCCGATTAAGAAATCATATTGATCAATGAGCGGCATTGCCTGTCCTCTTTGAAGCCCGAGACGGCGTTTTAAGAAACTGAACGCCATGTCGCCCAAAAGAGCGCCGATTGCGAGCGATAAAATAGCAATCACGGCGGATAGGTCAAACGCGCCGGGAACGCCGGTTGCGCTGAATCCGGGAAGTTCAATTCCGAAAAAATGAAATCCGTGACGAAGGGCGAAAATTTCAGCGGCGCCTGTTAAAAAACCGAGAAGAATGCCAGCGAAAAGGCCGCGCCAGGTTTTGCCGTCTCCTAAAATGCGGCGCCCGTCTTTCATTGTTCTTCCGCCGTCAATCGGTTTCCCGCCGCCGAAAACGGCTGCAAATGAATTGGGCAGATAAGCGGGGAGCATTACCCACAAACCGACGACAACTGCTGTTATGAGTTCAAGAAACATGTTTTAAAACCTTTCAAGTGAATTGAAAAGAAATAACCGTTCCATGTTTTATATTTATCGCGGAATCGGTCAGTCATCAGCAATAAAAATAATGTGAAAGATGAAAATCAAAGATGATATTAAAGATGGCAATCAAAGACGGCAATCAAAGACGGTAAATCAAAGATGGCAATCAAAGATGGCAAATCAAAGATGACAATTTAATTATTTTAATATCAAACGATTAATATCTAAACATACTATTATTAATATGAATTACTACTTTTATTATTATTGTAAAATGGATCATTGTATGAAAACAGAATCTGAAGCTGATTTAAGCTGATTATAATAAATCCGGCATAAAACTAAACTTTTCAAAAATAATTTCGATTTATTTAAATAATTGAACCAAATTAATTCACGAAGTTGACGGGACAGACTGCATTAAAAAAACGGATGAAAAATAAGGTGAAAAGATGAGGAAAAAAACGTCGTTATATAGATAAAAATTTAAAAGCGTTTTCGAAAAATGACTCTGTCAGACGTTTTCGACAATGCAGCAGGTGGTTATTTGATCGATTTCGAAGTTAAAATCTTAGATGAAAACGATTTAATTTTTGTTTCCGATTTGAGAAACTTAGGCATTCAAAGGAATGTAGCACTCACACTGGTTTATTTGTCGAATGTAAAAGAAGCATCATCACGTGAAATTGAAATCGGGACGGGTCTCCGTCAGCCGGAAATCAGTTTAGCGATTTGTTTCATGGGCGACAACGGCTGGATTGAAAATCGTATGGTGAGAGTAAACAAAAAAGGACGCCCTTTAAAAGTTTATTCGCTCTGTGCTTCCATGGAAACGATTTATGCGTATTACGAAATGAAAGCGCATGAAGATTATGAAAATTCGATCGGCAAAATAAATCAGTTGAAAGAACTGATCAACAAAGACGGACAAAAATGAATTGAAAAAATATACGGGTATTTTCAATTCATTTTTTCAATTTATTTTTTGATATTTTTAATATTTTTTAGATTTATGAGAATTAATTTTTCAGCTTTAGCGGCTTTGAAATCTTTTTAAAGTGATATTTGAAACATTTTTGAAACAATTTTAAACGTTTTTGAAATGATTTTGAAACAATTTTTAAACGTTTTTGAAACATTTTGAAGCGGTTTTGAAATAATTTTGATTTTTTTGAAATAATTTTGAAATAACTTGGAATGTGTTTTTGAGGCAATTTTTGAAGCATTTTTTAATTTTTAAATTATTTTTGAAAAAAAGGAATGATTTTTGAATTAATCTTCTTCGCCTTCAAAAATCATATCTGTAATGTCAATTTCGTCGCCGCCGATTTCTTCGGACAGGTCATATTCGACACCGTCTTCATCGACATAAGCGGAATCCAAAAATTCATTATCTGTTTCCGTGTTTTCACCGTTTTCATCATCGGATTCTCCGCCGTTTTTACGGGCGATAATATACGTTTCCTGTCTTTCGGGTTCAATGACTTCTTCAATAATGTATCCGGCTTCTTCGATTTTTCGAAGAACAGAGGATTTGGATCTGTTTTTCGGGATTTTAATGACTTGAAGAAGACGGCCGCCCGGTCTTAAAAGAGGATCCATTCGAATGAGCGCGGAAACCGAATCTGTCGGCTCAAGCGTCATATCGTTGAGAAGAACATCATAAAATCCGTTTTTAGAAGTTTCTTTTGTCGCAACCTCTTCAAAAGGAACGGTAAAGACATCGGCAAACATGACGCTTATGTTTTCATTTTCAAACGCCAGTTTCCCGAGTTCTGTTCGAAAATCTTTTGAAAATTCAATGCCGTGAACGTGTCCAGTGCCGCCGATATGTTCGCCTGCAAACATCAAAAAGCCGCCGGCGCTGGATCCCAAATCCAAAACGTAATCGCCGTCTTTAAACAGCGGGATTCTTTCGTGAATTGCTTTGATTTTGAAATAGCCGCGCGGCATATCCATGCCTTCCTCGACGTCGATCACATCGTCAACGGTAATGTTTTTAGAAGGTTTGGTGCAGACAGTGCCGTTTAATTTGACTTTTCCTTCTTCGATCGCTCTTTTGGAGCGCCCGCGTGATTTGAAAAAGCCGGTATCCACCAAATAACTGTCAAGTCTCATAATATCATGCCAAAAACGTCTTTGTTATAAATAACATCGTTTAAAACGTAAATTAAATACAAAACGAAATAAAACACAAAACGAAATAAAACAAAATGAAATAAAACACAAAATGAAATAAAACGCAAAATAAAATAAAATAAAATGAAATAAAATGCTAAAATTAATAAACGGTAAAAAATGTTGGAATTCATTCAAAAATTATTTTGAAACAGGATTGAATTTCTTTCAGATTCTAATATTTTTTCGAAACCTATATTAAATAAGCAGAACAATTCAAGTTGCTCTTCAGAGCGTGGAGTTCAATACAATGGTTAAATTAACAGCTGAAATGAAAGAAGATATCAAAAGCGTCGGCGTTTTGCCGCTTGCAACTGCAACGAAATCAGGCGTCCCGAACGTCGTCCCGATTGCGATCTTAGAAATTGATGACAGCGATGAAAAAGATGATTATATCAACATCATGAACAACTTTTTCCTCAAAACATTAAACAACATTAAAGAAAATCCGCTTGTCGCTCTTTATTTCTGGACACCCGAAACAGTCGGCTGCAACCAAATCAAAGGCGAAGTCGTCGAAATCACAAACAAAGGCAGTGTTTATGAAGATTTCGCCGCCCGCGTCAGACCCGAGAAACCGGACCTGCCGTTGATTGAAGTTATCCGCGTCAAAGTCACGGAAGTCTTTGACTGCCAGCTTGGAAAGGAAGCCGGCAAAAAGAAATTGTAAATGAAAGTTGATTCTGCTTTCATTTTACTTTTTTAATTTTTAACTTTATTTTTAACTTATTTTTAACTTTACTTTTTGACTTTTTTATTTTTCATTCATTCATGTCTGCTTTATTCTGCGGCACTGCGTCGCGCGCGATTTGCACGGTTTTTATTTTATTTTTCAAATTCGTTCATCCGTTTTATTTTATTTTATTTTTAGATGAAATCTAAACATCCAACTTTAAGAAAGTCGGTGAACCTGAACGCCCGATAAAACCCTAATAAATGTTTTAGATTTTATTGAAAAAGAGGCGTTCCGTTTTTGAATTATTTTGATAAAAAAGATGTTTCAATTAATTTTAGATTGAATTAAATTTCAAAAGCCGCCACCGCAAGTTGAGTTTCCGAGCGCAGCGAGGAAACGAGACTTGGCGGATTCTTCCCATACGAAACGAAAATTTTAAAACGTTCTGCTTTTTCAGTTGCATTCGACTCCTGCGAGTGCTTTCTTACCCCTGTCTTTTGCTGCCGGTTTCGGCTGTGCCTGCTCGTCTGCAACTGTCTTTAAATGTGCCTCTGCAAATCAGATTTGTGCTTCCGCCTGTATCTGCTCTTTTTAATCGTAATCCGTTGGCATTAAATTTTGCTCGGCTTCGCCTCACAAAATTTCAAAATGGCAGATTGGAGTGAGGTGTTTGTTTGCGATGGGAGGGAGGTGTTTGTTGCCGCCGTTACCTATAGGTTTCGGTTTTCGCTGCCGCCGCCGCGCGCGAGCCGCACCATTTTTTGAAAAACAATCAAAAATCATACCCAATTTTCTTCAAATTTCTTCAATTTTCACTGCCGTTTTTGTCTCATTTTCTTTTTTTGTTTGAAAAGTTATTTTCATCATATCTTTGAAATTTATAGAATCATAAAAATATAGAGCAGGGAATTTTTAAATAGCCTGCAATTCTATTTTCAGTGATTATTTTAAAAACGGATAATAACAAAAAATAATAAAAGGAGATGTAAAATATGGTTAAATTAACGCCCGAAATGAAAGAAGATATTCAAAAAGTCAGAGTTTTACCGCTTGCCACCGCTTCCAACGATAAAACACCCAACGTCATTCCGATCGGAATCGCTGAAATCGATGATAGTGATGACAAAGATGATTACATTCACATCATGAACAACTTCTTCCTCAAAACAATCGCAAACATTAAGGAAAACCCGAAAGTTGCGCTTTACATCTGGAGTCCCGAAACAGCAGGCTGCATTCAGATCAAAGGTGAAGCAGTCGAAATCACCGCAAAAGGCGATGTTTACGACGGCATGACAGGACGTGTCAAAGAAGCAAAACCCGGTCTTCCGATGAAGGAAATTATCAGAATTAAAATTACAGATATCTTTAACTGCAAATCCGGAAAAGATGCCGGACAAAAGATTTTATAAATAAATTATGAGTTTGCCGGATTTATTTCCGGTTTCTTTTTTGTTTTTATTTTTTGTTTTTATTTTTTGTTTTTATTTTTTGTTTTTATTTTTTGTTTTTATTTTTGTTTTGTTCTTTTTGTGACTTTTTTGTTTCATTTTTTTAGTTTTATGTTTGTTTTACGATTTACTTGTTTTTCAAAAATTAATATCTGCCGGTCATTTTTGCGGAGATTAAATTTTTATTCGCCGCACATTTTGCGGAGATTAGGCGACATTTTGAAAAATAATCGCCGCATAAATTGCGGAGAATGTGGTAAATCTTAAATATATTCGCCGCATAAATTGCGGAGATTACGATTTTATTCACCGCAAATTTAACAAAATCAAGGTGTTTGAGCAATAGTTTCTAAAAATCTCTAAACAATATGCTTGAAATGAATATGATATGAAAATAAAAACGGGAACAAGATTTATGCCGCAATATATTTATCAACAGGAAGGTTGGCCGAATTTTATGTGGGATGATAAAAAAATCATCTCTCATCTTGCCGACACGCGAAACAAACAGGGAAAACTGATCGGGAAGATGTTATCAATCGGTTTTTCGTTGGAAGAAGAAGCCGTTTTGAAAACGGTATCTGTTGAAATTGTCAAATCATCCGAAATCGAAAACGAAAAACTGAATGAAATTGAAGTTTATTCTTCAATTGCCAAACATCTTGGAATGGACAAACCGGGATTGATTTCTTCAAGCCGCCAAGTTGACGGCATCGTTGAAATGACATTAGACGCAACTCAAAATTACAATGAACCGCTGACAAAAGAACGCCTGTTTCAATGGCACAAATTATTGTTTTCAGGAAGTTCACATTTGAAAGTTGTCGGCAATTGGAGTCCGAATCAAATGTATGTGATTTCGGGAAGACCCGGAAAAGAAGTCATTGAATATACCGCGCCAAGTCCCGAAACAGTTCCGCACGAAATGGAAATCTTTTTGAATTGGATAAATTCGGAAGAAACCGGAAAACAAAATGAAAAACAAAATGAAAAACAAAATGAAAAACAAACAGAAGAGCAAACAGAAGAGCCAACAGAAAAGCAAACAGAAGAGCAAACAGAAACAAAAAAATCAGAGAATTTAGATCCCGTTTTAAAGGCAGGAATTGCGCATTTATGGTTTTTAATCATTCATCCTTTTGAAGACGGAAACGGAAGAATTGCGCGCGCGATGACCGACATGCTGCTGGCCCGGTCGGACGGGACAGAAAAGCGTTTTTACAGTATGTCTGCTCAAATTCAAAAAGAACGCAAAGAATATTATGAAATGCTTCAAAAAACGCAAACCGATACATTAGACATAACGAATTGGCTGATTTGGTTTTTAGAAACATTGAGACATGCAATCGAAATGTCTGAAAAGATGACCGGACAAATTCTTCAAAAAGCAGATTTTTGGAAAAATAATGAAGAAACGGAATTCAATCAAAGACAGAAAAAAATCATCAACATCCTGTTAGACGGCTTTGACGGCAAACTGACGACTTCGAAATGGGCAAAAATTACAAAAATATCACAGGATACGGCGTTGAGAGACATTAAAGACTTGATTCAAAAAGGTGTTCTGAAACAAGAAAAAGAAGGCGGAAGAAGCACGAATTATGTGCTTGCTGATTTTGAATAATCAATTTCTTTTTGTCTTTTTTTTATTTTGCTCTTTTATTTTGCTCTTTTATTTTGCTCTTTTATTTTACTCTTTTATTTTGCTCTTTTATTTTACTCTTTTATTTTGCTCTTTTTAATTTTTGCTCTTTTTAATTTTTGATCTTTTAATTTTTGTTTTTACTTTTTGATTTTACTTTTTGATTTTACTTTTTGATTTTACTTTTTGATTTTTTTATTATTCTTTTTCAATTTTTTTCAACTTTGTTTTTAAAAATATCACATTAGATGCCGTTAATTCAAATTATTGTCAATTTTTTTAAATTTATGACAATAATTTGAAATAGTTTCATCCCAGTCATATATTATGAAACAGAAATTGGATCTTATAAAATTTAAAAAACAGCTTTCAAATCAGAATGTATGTCAGGTGAATGATTTCTTCAATTATTATTCAAAAAAAGAACCAAAAATCTCGAAAGCAACAGTGAATTGGAGAATTCATGATTTGGTTGAAAAAGGTGTGATTCAGCGTGTCGGACGCGGAACATATGAGTTTGGGGAGACGACAACATTTACGCAGGAACCGTCTGAAAAAACAAAAGAAATCGGAAAAATAATTCTTGATAATTATTCCGAGATTAAATTTTGTGTATGGGAAATGGCATTTGTAAATAAATTAAATCAACATTTGATAAATTATAATATTTATTTTGTTGATGTTGAGCGCGCTGCTTCAAAATATATGTATTATGATTTGAAGAGTATTTATCGTGATGTCATACGCGTTCAGGATTTGTATGAAGATATTTCTGAATTTGCGGAATATATTATTGTTCGCCCTTTCGTTACGGATTCTCCTCTCATGACCGGTTCTGAAATGCCGCTGCCGGCTTTGGAAAAAATTTTGGTTGATTTATATTCAGATAAGGAATTCTCTCCGTTTCAAAATAATGAAATTTATCATATTTATGAAAACGCTTTTGATAATTACACAATAAATCGCAATACGATGCTCAGATATGCGGGAAGAAAAGGAAAAAGATCAAAAATATCGGATTTACTGACAGAATTAAATCGGCAATAATTAATAGCCGCAGTCGTTAATTCGACATTTATGATATCTGAAGAATGTATTACATATGATTGGATTAAATCTAATTCTAAAAAAGGACACGTACAGGATATTCTTTTAGAAAAAATGATTCGTGCGCTCATATTGCTGGAAGGATTGGCAGAATCAGATTTGAATTTTGTATTCAAAGGCGGGACCTCTTTAGTATTGCTGCTTGATCCGATCAGACGCTTATCCATTGATATAGACATCATCACTCCGGATAAAAATGGGCTCGATGAAATATTGCAAAAAATCTGTGAAGATAAAGGCTTTTTGAGATATGAGAGAAACTTTCGTCAAGATCCGATTTCTGCTGAGTTCGTCGAGTTTTCTGAATCTGTTAAGTCTTTCGATTTTACTGAATCTGTTAAGTCTATTGATTTTACTGAATCTGTTAAGTCTATTGATTTTACTGAATCTGTTAAGTCTATTGATTTTACTGAATCTGTTAAGTCTATTGATTTTACTGAATCTGTTAAGTCTATTGATTTTACTGAATCTGTTAAGTCTATTGATTTTACTGAATCTGTTAAGTCTATTGATTTTACTGAATCTGTTAGGTCTGATGAAGCTGTTAAAGCTCCGGCATTGATTCAAAAAGAACATTATAAATTATATTATGAATCGGTCCTTGGAGAAAATGAGGAATATGTTTTATTGGATGTCTTAAGGGAAGAAATTCTTTACACAAAAACAGTATTTACTGACATTTTCCATGAATTTCTTTTAACAGATGGTGAAAACATTATTGTGCAAATTCCGGACTGTAACAATCTTCTCGGTGATAAATTGACAGCTTTTGCTCCGAATACGTCAGGAATCCCGTATCAAAAAAACGGACGAGATATGGGAATGGAAATTATCAAGCAAATGTTTGATATCGGATGTTTATTTGATGAAGCAGATGATATGCAAGTTGTTGCAGAAGTTTTTACAAAGTTTGCAGAAACGGAGTTGAGTTACAGAAAGAGCGGGGCGAATTGTATTGATGTTTTGAATGATATCATTGAAACAGCATTAGCGATATGTTTGAATGAGGATCGAAAAAATACAAATTTGAAGATATTGAATCGCGGTCTGGTGAGTGTAAGATCATACATCTTTTCCGGAAAATTTAATATGAATCAAGCACTGATTGCATCATCGAAAACAGCATACGCCGCTTCAATTATTAAGACTGATCGGGTTGAAATAAACAGATTTAAGTCTGCTGTAAATGTGAAGGATTTAAAGATAAACGGTTCGCTTGATACAAAAACAACAAGAATGCTTAAAAAAGTAAACCCTGAGGCTTTTTATTATCTCTATCAAATATCATTGATTTCGGGTGAAGAATAATAAACATATTTTGAAATCAATTTCCCATACTGAAACCGTTTCAGCAAATCTTCTTCATTCGAATAAGGCCGCTTCAAAATCAATTCTTCAGCCATTGATTTATTCAATCCGGGCAGTTCTTTTAAAATCGAAATCGGTGCCGTGTTGACATTCACGGGATAAGGAACGCCTGTAATCGATCGGAAACCGTGGTTGGTGACAAGAATGTCATAAAAGCGATTCAATTCCAAATCCGCGGGAATACCGACCAAAAGCGGATATGTGCCGAACTGTCTGCCAAAAGTCATCACTTTGGAAGCGTCTGCGCCGTTTTCGGAAACTTCCGTGAAAACATCTTTGAGAACGGTCCCGGCCGGAACAACGCGCCGAAGCATCGACAGGTCAATATTTTTTCTGACTTGTTCTTTGTGCGCGCGGAAAAGCTTTTCGTTTTTAAAATCCGAAACGCTGTTTTCAAAAAGTGCCGTTTTCGGAAAAACCATGACTTGGCGAAGGTTTATTCTTCGAACCATCAAACCATCATCATAAATCTGTTTGAGGAAATCATAATTGAGCTGATACGTTTTTTTCGTTTCACCGAGAAGCCCGTAAACGAAATTGATGCCCGGTAAAATTTCAGGCATTCCGTTTGCGCCGCGAACCGCGCCGATTTCATTAACCAATCGAACAGCTGTCAAGACTTGTTCCGGCGTCGCTTTCAATCCGTTTGCTTCAATGACGGCAGGATCGGCGCTTTCAATTCCCATTGCAATAACATCTCCCTGTGTATGATATTTGACAATCGTTTTCAAAATTTCACGCGACTCCTCGGGATATTCGGCAATCGTAATCGGATTTCCGTTATCCATGTGAAGCGTTTTCAAATCGGGCGCGACGCGGCGAATTCCCGAATAAAGTTTTTCAATCGCCACAGGATTCGGCTTGAGGTTTGCGCCGCCGTCATCAATTCCTTTGTAGGCGAACAAATCCGGCTGGCGGCCGATTCTGAAATGACGAACGCCGTTATTGTAAAGCAATTCTGTTTCGGAAATAATGTCTTCTTCGTCACGAAAATCAGGTTTGCCGTAAAAAGATTCCGTGCAAAACGAACAATGCTTTTTTCGGCCGCAGCCGCGGTAAGTTTCAAGTTCGCAGATAATATTCGGGAAATCCGGATGCTGCTTGACAATGAACGCGCCTTTTTTGGACCAGACAGCGATGTCTGCTGCCGTTCTGTAGCGGTGTTCAATGTGTGAGCCGGATTTGAGCTCGGAGTCAGATTTTATCAGCGGGTTGGATTTTATCAGCGAGTTGGATTTTATCAGCGAGTTGGATTTTGTCTCGGAGTCGGATTTTGATTCGTTTGAAAATTTTGATTTGTTTGAAAAATAATCGTAAACAAAACTTTCAACATCTTTTTGCGCGACCATGACGTCTTCGGGCAAAAATGAAAGATTTGTTGCCGCAACGCCGCCTTCTGCCGAATAGCCGAGGCGGATCGGGCCGCCGAGAATCTTTTTGCCGTTTGAAAGTCTGAAAAGTGCGCGGATCTCATCAGCCGTAATCGGCGTTCCTCTGAGATATTTGCCGGGGACGGTCATTCCCGAAATGATAATGAAAACGTCAGCGGATCTGAACTGTTCGGTCAGCGCTTTTCCGGAAGCGCGAACGGTGTCGATTGTGAAATATGAAATATCTTCTTCTTGGAAGCCGGCATCAATAAGCGCGCCTGCCGTGTATCTGGGATAAGGAGAAAGATAAGGCGGAACGCCGAAACACGCGGGTTCGTCTACATAGCCGTCTAAAATGATTGCTTTCATAACAATTTCTATTCCCTTTTAAATGACTGTCTAAATGACTGATTTCAGGATTTCTTTCTTAAAATGAATACCTTTATTTATTTATCTGTCTATTTTTTCGTCTATGCCTACAATCGGAATTGCCGACACAACTTTTGCCCGCTGCAATATGGGCGCCGCTGCTGTTGACGAACTCAAGCAGCATATCAACGCAAAACTCATCCGCGTGACGGTTCCGGGAATCAAAGATTTGCCGGTTGCCGCGAAAAAACTGATCGAAGAACAAAACTGTGACATCGTGATGGCGCTCGGAATGCCCGGCAGCAAGCCGCAGGACAAAACGTGTGCGCACGAAGCGTCGACGGGAATAATTGCGGCGCAGCTGATGACAAACAAACACATCATTGAGGTTTTTGTTCACGAAGACGAAGGTCGTGACGATAAAGAACTTTCTTTTTTAATGGACAGCCGAACGCGCGAACACGCGAAAAATGTCGTTAAAATGCTTCAGTCACCCGAACAAATGATCAAAGAAGCGGGGACGGGACAGCGCGAAGGATTCGCGGACGCTAAACCGCTCGGAAGATAAATCCGATAAATAAAATCGAATAAAATCGAATAAAAAGCGGAAATCAAAACATCATAAATTGAAATCATGAACTATAAATCATAAATCATAAATATCATAAATCAAAACACTAAAACTGTAACATCAAAACCATATTGGAGATCCTTATGATTATCGTTTTTGCCGCCGTTTCCAAACAGCAGATCAGAGATTTTGAAAACGGTGACATCGACAAAGATCAATTCATCGACATTTTGATCAATTCTGAAAGAATCGAACTTTCCCAAATTGACCGTGCCATTAATGTTTTGGCGGACGATGATGAATTCTCGGAATATTGGGAAATTGTCGGCGGCGGAGAAATTCTTGCAGGCGGTGACGGTTCGGCTTTGGTCATTGATCCGATTTTATTTATTGATGAAGAAAATGACAGCAGTGACGGCGGCGACGGCAGCGACAACGGCGGCGGATTTCAAATCATGGATCCTGCCGTTTATATGACAAATGATGAAATCAAAAAAGGCGCCGCAATTTTGGAAACGATTGATAAAGAGCAATTCAAAGACGCTTTTGATTCTAAAATTAAGAAACTGACGAAGCGCAGTTTTTTGAGCAAGAAGAAGCAGGCGTTGAAAGAAAGCGCGGGCGATATTTTTGAAATGCTTTGGAATGAAATTGCCGTTCTCAGAAGTTTTTATGAAAAAGTGAATGACGGTGAAAATCATGCCGTTATCTTTTCAATATATGAAAATGAAGATTTTGAATGATTTAATTTGAATATCCGTATTTTCTAACTGTCTTCTAACCGTTCTCTAATTATCTTCTTATCGTTCTTTGACTGTCTCCAACTGTTTTTTAATCGTCCCGTAACATTTACGGATTATTCTGAACAAATTTTATTCTAATTGTTTTATCCGAATAAAACCAATATAATAAAGTATTTATCTTTCTGCTTGTCTTTCTGATGTTTGACGTACATGTACGTAACATGTTCGGAGGAGCCGAAGAAATGGATGAAAATAAATTACCTGACATTTTTGATGTGGCTGATTGGTTTTTGAATAAAGAGCCGTTGCAGCACAAAAAGCTTCAAAAATTATGTTATTATGCTGTTGCATGGACATATACATTACTTGATAAACCGTTATGTACGAATTCTGATTTTCAGGCATGGATACACGGGCCTGCGAATCCGATGCTTTACCAAGAATACAAACAGTACGGTTGGCTTCATATTCCTCAAAAAGAATGTGATTATGATTTCGATGAAGCGGAAGATGTGTTGGAATTCGTTTGGGCTTCCTACGGCGATTTAACACAATTTCAATTGGAGAATTTAACTCATGATGAAGAGCCGTGGCAAATTGCAAGAGGCGATTTGGGTGATTCTGAAAGATCGGAAGCAATTATTTCAGCAGCCGATATGAAAAAATATTATGCAAAAATCTATGAAGAGAGCCAAAATGACTGATTTCCATGTCTAAAAAACAGAATACATCTGACAAAGCATCTAAAATACCTAAAACATCTAAAACACCTGATAATAAAACATCCGGTAAAATGAATCGAATTACTGTCGGGGATGTCTCAAACAAACAAAAAGGATTTTCGCCGCGGGAAAGACCGTTATCTCCAAAAATTGACACATCGGATTTATTGATTTACAGTTTCGAACACTACGAAAAATGCGGAATAAAAAATGTGTGTTTGTATAAACAATCTAAAGACGAAAGAAAAGTATTCGACAGTTTTATACATGACACTCTCGGTTATACTGCTGAAGAAATTAAGAAAATCAAAGGATACAGAAATACCGGTGAAAATTCACATGTTCCCAAAGATCCCGAACATATCGACAGAGGGTTTCATCCTCTGCACCATTTTTATTTAAGCAGCACATATCGTTTGCACGGATTTTGTGACGAAAATATTTTTTATATTATTTCGATGGATCCGCCTCATGATGTCAATGAATAAAAATCTTCTAATAATACAATACCTATCATAATAAAATCTTAAAAATGAATTTAAAATCTTAAAAATGTACCATTAAAATACAGGAGAAAAATCAAAATGACAATTAAAATCGGATTTGTTGTTGCCGAATTCAACAGAGATATCACTTATCAAATGGAAATCCTCGGCGAAGAACACGCCAAATTCTTAGGCGCGGAAGTCACCGAAAAAATTTACGTCCCCGGCGCTTATGACATGCCGCTTGCGATTAAAAAATTGCTTGAAAACAAAGACATTGACGCCGTCGTCACCGTCGGCTGTGTCATTGAAGGCGACACGAGCCACGATGAAGTCGTCGTCGCGCAAGTGACAAGAAAAATGACAGATTTGTCACTCGAATATGGAAAACCCGTTGCGCTCGGCATTTCCGGTCCCGGAATGACGCGCATGCAGGCAATGGAACGCATGGACTACGCCAAAAGAGCAGTCGAAGCCGCTGTTAAAATCGTCCAGCGCGTTTGATTTCCTTTTTATTTCTTTTATTTTTTGTTGTTACTTTTTACTTTGATTTTTTATTTTTTTACTTTTTGAAGCATCGCCGCGCGCGAGCTGCTCCGTTTTTATTTCTTTTTCAAATTCGTTTGCCGTTTTTATTTTGTTTTCC
The DNA here is from genome assembly GCF_032594095.1 of Methanimicrococcus hongohii. Classification (NCBI taxonomy): domain Archaea; kingdom Methanobacteriati; phylum Methanobacteriota; class Methanomicrobia; order Methanosarcinales; family Methanosarcinaceae; genus Methanimicrococcus; species Methanimicrococcus hongohii. The sequence goes on along the minus strand of NZ_CP131059.1, from coordinate 868,779 downwards.
GGATGAAACCTAAACATCCAATTTTCAAAATCGGTGAACCTGAACGCCCGATAAAATCCTAAACTTAAATGTTTTAGATTTGGATAAAAGACGGCGTTCTGTTTTTGAAGAATTTTGATAAAAATGATGTTTCAATCAATTTTTGATTGAATTAAATTTCAAAAACCGCCCCCGCAAGTTGAGTTTCCGAAGCGCAGCGGAGGAAACGAGACTTGGCGGATTCTTCCCATACAAAACAAAAAATACAAAACAGCTTATGTTTCAGCTTGCTGGTCAGGTTTATGTTTCAGCTTGCAGGTCTGGTTTATGTTTTACCGTTGCGGGTCAGGTCTGCGTTGCTGCCTGTATCTGCTCATTTTATCGTAATCTGTTGGCATTCGTGAACGTGCCGCCGCTACCTTACTGTTTCTGTTTCCGCTGCTACCTTACTGTTTCTGTTTCCGCTGCTACCTTACTGTTTCTGTTTCCGCTGCCGGTCAGGTTTGCGCCGTCGCTGCTGCCGCGCCGCTTCGCCGGCAGCCGCACCCGCTGCCGCCGCCCGCGCAAGCCGCACAAATTTTTAAAAAGTAACCAAAAATGAAAGTTGTATTTTTAAAAAGTAACCAAAAATGAAAGTTGTATTTTTAAAAAGTAACAAAAAATTAAAGTTGCATTTATCAAATAATCCAAAATAAGCGCTGCATTTAAAATATGATTTTTTTCAGCCGAAACCGTTTTATTCATTCCGTATCCAATGGAACAGACAGCAAGAGTTATTATTACAGAAAGTAATTATCAATTCAAAAATCAATTTTTTGTTTTTAAATTATTTTTCAAATACATGATTCAAATTATCGGTTTGTTGAATCCCTTAGGGTGCGGAAAAGAAATGATTTCATCAAGAATAGAAAGGGTTGAAGAATCGGCGACAATCAAATCATCCAAACGAGCGAAAAACATGATCGCATCCGGCGTTGACGTGATCAACTTCACACTCGGCGAACCGGATTTTGACACGCCCCGAAATATTACAGACGCAACATACCGCGCCATGCTGGCCGGAGAAACCCACTATTCCGCCGTTGCCGGAATTCCCGAACTCAGGTCCGCAATCGCCGACAAACTGCGAAGCGAAAACGGCATTCCGACCGCATCCGAAAATGTCATGGTAACGCCCGGCGCGAAGCTCGCGATTTTTGAATCCATGATGACGCTTATCGAAGACGGCGACGAAGTTCTTTTATTCGATCCCGCCTGGGTCTCATACGACGCGTGCGTCAAAATGGCGGGCGGCAAAACCGTTTGGATTGAAACCGATTCCGAAAAAAACTATTTCTCAAAAAAAGATTTATTGGAATACATCACCGACAAAACCAAAATGATCGTTATCAACACGCCCTGCAACCCGACGGGCGCAGTTTACGACAAAAATCAGCTGAAAGAAATCGCCGACTTGGCAATCGATCACGACTTTTTAGTCATGTCGGATGAAATGTATGAAAAAATCATCTACGACAAAAAGAATTACAGCATCGCTTCTTTTGACAACATGCACGAGCGCACCATCACGATCAACGGATTTTCAAAAGCATACGCGATGACCGGCTGGCGCCTCGGCTACATGGACGCGCCGCAGCACATTTTTAAAAGTCTTGAAAAAATCCAAAGCCATACCATCAGCAATGTCACGACATTTGTCCAATACGGCGGCGTCGAAGCACTGACAGGACCGCAGGACGAACTTCATAAAATGCAGGCGGCCTTCAAAGAAAGACGCGGCGTGCTTATCGAAGGACTCCGAAAGCTCGGTCTGAAATGTCCGATGCCCGACGGCGCTTTTTACGCGTATCCCGATGTCAGCGAATTCGGAAGCGGCGAAGAAATCACCGACCGCCTTTTAGAAGAAGCGCACGTTGCAGTTTCACCCGGAATCGCATTCGGTGAGTCCGGCAAAAACAACATCCGAATTTCATATGCGGCATCCGTTGAAAAAATTCAGGAAGCACTTGTCAGAATGGAAAAAGTATTCGGCTGATATTTATTCGTTTGTTATTTCGTTTCATTTCGTCGGCTTTTGATCCGTTTCCAATCAATTTCTGATCTGTTTCCAATAATTTCTGATCTGTTTCCAATAATTTCGGATCAGTTTCCAATCAGTTTCCAATCAATTTCCAATCCGTTTTCAATCATTTCTTGATTGATTTCTTTGATATGTTTTCAATCGGATTTGAAATCGTGACAATTCAAAGGATTTGCAGTAAAGCGGCTGCTTTGGAATCAGGGCAGTATTACATATGACACCTTTTTGTATTACAAAACCATTTTAAACGAAAAATGATATTGATTCATTCAAAATAAATTGGAGATCATAAATGCCTCATCCGGAAATCCCGTGGGAAAAAATCGCCGTCTTTGACGTGAATCACGGCGGCCTTTCGATTGCGAAACAGCTGGAAAAATACGGCATATTGGCTGTTGCTTTTGATGTTTACAAAAAAATGCCGGCAGATATTATGAAAGCCGCCGGTGACGAGTCCGTTACAGACTCTGAAACAGACTCTGAAACAGACTCTGAAACAGGCACCAAAATTAAAATCACGGCGAATGAAGACGATTTAACGGACGATTTTGAACTCGTTTGTCTTCCCGTTCATTTAAGCCCCGAAAATTCATTTTATAAAAAAGCCGAAGAACTCGGTCTTCCGACGATGACGCATCACGAAATTGTCGGCCGCCTTCTTCGAAGCGATCCAAGAATTGCTGACCGGTATTTGGTTGAAATCACGGGCGTTCGCGGAAAAACAAGCACGGCTGTATTGCTTGCGCAAATGCTCTCTTACAAAAATCGTGTTCTTCTGCACACGTCCGAAGGCATGACCTTTTGGGACAACGGCAGATTTGAGCGAATCGAGCCCGGTATCAGCATCACGCCCGCATATGTTCCCGATTTAGCGGATTTGGCATTTGAACGCAAATACATGCCCAACACGTTGATTTTTGAAATCTCGCTCGGGTTTACGGGCGCGCAGGACATCGGCATTTTGACTGAAGCGCATCCCGATTACATGATTGCGGGCGGAACGATGAATTCGACCGACGCCAAAACCAAAATGATCAGCCGTTCAAAAGAAGGCAGCGCTTTTGTTGTCAGCTATCATGATTCCGAAATTATTCAAAATTATATTCGAGAAGATCAGGAATTGATTATTTTCGATGATTCAGGGGAGGCGGTTGAAGAAAACACGCCGACCGACGTTTATGTCAATATTACGACGGGAACGGACGAAGAACCTGTCGCGGATATTGAATCTTCAAGAACGGGAATATTTTTCAGAGCGCCGCTAAGTTCCGGTTACAATGTGAACTCTTACAAAACGGCAATGGCCGCGGCAGTTGCGGCAGCGCTTGAACTGGACATTCCCGAACAGCAAATCACGGAAGTGATTTCCGAATTTAAAGGAGTGAAAGGACGCATGCGCGAATACGAAGAAAAAGGCCGCTTGATCATGGACAATTCCAATTCGGGATTGACGATTGAAACGGCAGAAACCGCTCTCAAATATATGCTTGAGAAATACACAGACAAGAAATCGCCCGAATACGATTCGACCGTTTCCAAACGCGTCACATTAGTCATCGGCGAAGACGAAAAAACCGTTTGCGAAGGAATTGAACCGCACGATATCGAAGAATTGATCGTCGATTACAGAGATGACATTCAAAATTTGATTTTGGTCGGCGAACGTATGAAACCGTTTACAAAAGTGAAAGCAAGCGATTGTGAAGACGACCCGCTTGAGAAAACGGAAGATGACATCTTCTGCAAATCAATTTACGCGGATTCATTTGAAGACGGTCTTGAAAAAGCAATTGAAATAACGGACGAGGGAGATATCATCGTCGCGGCCGTCAAGTGCTTCCGATAAGTGCTTTAGGAAAATACTTCATGTCAAAATTTTGAATGGCAGAAGACTTCAGATGTGGAAAGTTTCAAGATATTGAAAGTTTCAGATTAATCGTGTTTCAGATTAATCGAGTTTTAGATTAATTAAATTTCAGAGAATTGAAATTGGATTTGATTATTTATTTGATTATTAAAGGTAGAAAAATGACAGAGGAAAAACTGATTGTTCATCCGAGGCCGAGTTCGATTGTGGCTTCGCTTTATACACTTCGCGATTTAAATGTGGATGTCGCGATTCTGCACGGGCCGCCCGGCTGCTCTTTTAAACACGCTCGCCTGCTCGAAGAAGACCGCCTCCGCGTTTTGACAAGCGCAATGGATGAAAATGATTTCGTTTTCGGCGGACGCGACAAATTAGAGAAAACGATTGAAAAAGCAATCGAATTGTTCGATCCGAAAACAATTGCTTTGGTCGGCACCTGCACCAGCATGATCATCGGTGAAGAGCTTGCCGACTCCACCATGAATATGCCTGACGGTATCGAATTCATTTGCGTTGAAACCCACGCCGGCTACGCCAACAATACCGACGGCGTCATTTCCGTACTGGAGCCCGCGATGGAATGCGGTATGATCACGGATGAAGAATTGGAGCGCCAGCGCAGACTTTTGACGGAGGCGACCAACGTTGAAATCAGACACGGCGCCGCAAGCAAAGGTTATTTGGAACCGTCACGCGGCGACATCAAATACAAAGCTGCCGAGCGTTTGATTGAACTGATTCGAAGCGGCAAAAAAATTGCCGGCATCTTAAACGCCAAAAAAGAAACGGCTTACATGTTTGCCGATGAAATTATCGCGCTTTACGAAACGGCAAGACTTTTCGGCATGGAAAAAAATATTACGATTTTCTCAAACACAGATCTCAATCTCGGTCTCCCGCGCGTGAAAGAGCACGCCGCCAACGTGATGAAAGCGTTTGACGAGCAAAGCATTCCCGTTCACGAAATCATCGGCGGCTTGGATGAATATGCCGTCACGGGCAACATCGTAAAAGACTTGATCTTAAACAAATACGGCGGGTTTGACGCGGCAGTCATTGCAGGCGTTCCGCATGCGCTGCCGATGGACGCGTTTCCTGACGCGGAACTCTTTTCAATTACAAACGGCCCGAGACAGGTGGCGCCGCTCAAAGACATGGGGCACAAGCACGTGATGGTGGAAATCGATCTTCATCCGCAGACGCTCGGCGTGACAAAAATCGTTCCGGCAGAATTCGGCGACACGCTTCGAGCGGTTGCGGCAGATATTGCGGCAGCGGATATTGCAGCGGCAGGCAGCGCGGCAGGCAGCGCGGCGGCAACAGACATGGCAGCAGACACTGCAGACAGCGCGGCGGCAAACCGTACGGCAGCGGAAACCGGGGACAAAAAATGAAGAAGATCATTGCGATTTACGGAAAAGGCGGTATCGGAAAGTCCAGTACGGCTTCCAACATCGCGGCGGCCTGCGCGATGAACGGCAAAAAGGTGATGCTTATCGGCTGCGATCCGAAAAGTGATTCATCCATTACGCTTCTCGGCGGCAAAAGGATTCCGACTGTTCTTGAAACTTTAAAAGAGAAGAAAAATGTCCAAAAAGATGATGTGATTTTTGAAGGATTCGGCGGCGTCAAATGCATGGAAGTCGGCGGTCCCGAGCCGGGCGTCGGCTGTGCCGGGCGCGGAATTATTGTCGCGATTGAAACGCTGAAAAAGATTTATCCCGAATACCTTGACAACGATTTGATTATTTACGATGTCCCGGGAGATGTCGTCTGCGGCGGTTTTGTTGCGCCGATCAAAAAAGGATTTGTAAATGAAGTTTATGTTTTGACATCGGGCGAATACATGCCGCTTTACGCCGCAAACAATATTTGCCGCGGCTTTAATAAAATCGGAATGGATCTCGGCGGCGTCATCTGCAATTCCAGAAACGCCGACCGCGAAAGAGAATTGGCGGAAGAGTTTTCCGATAAAATCGGAAGCAAACTCATCGGTTATATCCCGAAAGATCCGCTCGTTCAAAGCTGCGAGCGCGATGGCTTTTCGGTTCTTGAAAAAGCGCCCGAATCCGAAATTGCCGGCGTTTACAAGCAATTGGCAGAAGATTTGTTAGCCAACGATGAGCGCGTGAAAGCAACGCCGCTCGATGACGACGAACTTCGGGAACTGTCAAAGAAATACAGCGCTTAATAAAAACGAATCAAATTTACAATATTATATTTACAATATTATAATTACTGTATTTAATTACTGTATTTAATTAATGTATTTAATTAATGTTTAATTATGAATTCAATAATGGATTCAATAATAAATTCAATAATAAATTCAATAATAAATTCAATAATGAATTCAATTAATTGAGGCTTAATTATCAGTTTTTAATTGCCGAGATAATTCAAATACGGGAGTGACAAAAATAACATCCGACAACCGACAAATTCCGAGAGTTCTCATCTCTGCCGACCGCTCTTCTTCGGGGAAAACGACGATTTCAATGGGCATCATGGCGGCGCTGAAAGCGCAGGGCTATGTTGTTCAGCCGTTTAAAGTCGCTTTGGATTATATCGATCCCGAATACCACACGGAAATTGTTGGCCGCCGCTCCCGCAATTTAGACGGCTATCTGATGGGCGAAGACGGTGTCCTTGACGTTTTTACGCACGGCTGCGACTCTCTTGAAAACGAGGGTGTGCCGGCAGATATTGCCGTGATTGAAGGCGTTCGCGGTTTGTATGAAGGCTTGGATGCCGATACCGATATGGGAAGCACGGCGCAGATCTCAAAAATGCTGAAATGTCCCGTGATCATGGTAATCAACGCCCGCAGCATGACGCGCTCATGCGCCGCGCTCATTAAGGGTTTTGCTTCATTTGATCCCGATGTCAATATTGCCGGTGTCATTTTAAACAATGTCGGAAGTCAGCGTCACGCGGACAAAGCGGTTGCAGCGATTGAAAGCACGACGGGAATTCCGGTCATCGGCGTTGTTTACAGAAATCCCGACCTTGACTTTTGGATGCGCGAACTCGGTTTGATTCCGATTCCGGAAGGGCGTAAAACGTACGACAGATTTGCCGATCGAATCAAATTGATTGAAACGACTGTCAAAAACAGTGTCGACTTCGATAAATTGGTTCAAATTGCAAAAACGGCCGGGCCGATTGAAACGCCTGCAAAAAGCCGTTTTGAAGAAGCGGAAGTTTCTGATGAAATTCCGCCGAAAATCGGCGTGGCTTTTGATGATGCTTTTAATTTTTATTATCCCGACAATATGGATCTGCTTCAGGCCGAGGGCGCTGAAATCGAACTTTTCAGCCCGATTTACGATTCCAAACTTCCCGATGTTGACGCGCTTTACATCGGCGGCGGCACGCCTGAAATTTACGCGTCGGAACTTTCTTTAAACAAATCCATGAAAGAAGCGATTCAAAAAGCGTCGGCGGCAGGAATGCCGATTTTTGCGGAATCGGCCGGCATGAATTATTTGACGAAAGAAATGACGATTAAAAAAACCGGTTCACCTGATGTTTCTTTTAAGATGGTCGGTATTTTTGACTGCAGCACCGTTTACGGAAGCGGCAAGCGGGTTGTTACTTATACGAACGGTGTTTTTGAAAAAGATACGCCGATCGGAAAAGCCGGAAACAAGTTTATCGCTCACGAATTTCATCATTCGATTTTGGAAGATATTTCCGATGACATCGAATTTACGATTGATATTACGCGCGGCATCGGAATTATTGATAAAAAAGACGGGATGATTGTCAAGAACACGATCGGAACTTACGTTCATTATCACGGCGCGTCCTATGCGGATTTCGCAAAAGATTTTGTCAAAAGCGCAAGAAAATATCAGAAAATGTTAAAAGAATAAATTTTGAAATAAATTTTTATTGATTTTCAAATAATCTTTCTTATTTTGTTTTTACAGTTTTAAATCACATTTTAATTTTTTTTAATTATTTGACATTTTACTTTTAACGCTTTCAACTTTTTTATTTTTCAGCTTTTTTATTTTTCAGCTTTTTTATTTTTCAACTTTTTTATTTTTCAGCTTTTTTATTTTTCAGCTTTTTTATTTTTAAGTTTAATCTCCAACATTTTCAATATTATTATTATATCTTAAAATGTCTGTGAATGAAAACATCATCAGATGAACTCTTTTGTTTCACTTTCTCAATGGGGTGTGCTGCGGCCGCACAATTATTATATTTTATGTATATTTTTTATTTTACATAATACTTATATAGTTTAAACTCAATAATAATTCTTCCTATTAACATAGTTTATCTATAAATTTCATTTTTACTATCGAATATTCACGTAATACAGGAATGGAATATTAATTTATGAAAACGAAAACGAGAACTTTCAAAACAGTCATCAGTCTGTTTTTATTAGCAGTCATGATTTTAAGCGTTGTACCGATTCCGGCATTGGCCGGCGGATCAACCGCAACCGTTACATTTTATGCGGACAGCAAAACATACGACACGGAAACAGTTAACGTTGGGGAAACTGCTTCAGTGCCGATTGCGCCTGCCGTCCCCGCAGGAATGGTTTCATTTATCGGATGGTCTAAAGAAATAAACGGCGCAGATCAATTATATGATTTTTCAACGCCCGTTACGGGAAATTTGAATTTGTTCGCTCAATATTCCGACAAACATTTGATTTCCTTTAAAGATTCCGACGGCGATATTTTCTACACTCAGCTCGTGGAAGCGGATGATTTTGTCGTTCCTCCTGAAGCGCCCCCGAGCGGAACCAATGACGTCTTTGTTTATTGGGTCATTGACAACACCTATGACATATACGATTTCAGTCTGACTGTCAACAGCAACATCGTCTTAAGGCCGATTTACGACAATTCCTATTATATCTATTTCAACTCAATGAAAGGAACGCCTGTTGACAATCAGCTTGTCGCCAAAGATGACTATGCAGATGAGCCGACAGCACCGGCGCGCGACGGATATGTCTTTGCTTTTTGGAGCAAAAAGATGGATGCCGATCCGAACAGCTCCGGGGAAGCTTATGACTTTTCGGCACCTGTCACTGAATCTCTCACTCTGTACGCAATTTGGAAGTCCGACGATGTCAACAAACCGGAAGTTAAAATCATCATTTGGAAAGAAAAAGATAATCTGCCGCTCCAGTTTGACAAAACAGATACGAAGAACTACGTTTATCATGACTCTGTTGTGACTTGGGCGTCTGCCGGTTCAACTTTTGAAGTCAATGAATCTGATATGAATTCGGATTATTCATATTATATTCCTGAACACCGTGAGTTTTACCGTTCGGTTCCCGCCGTTATTGAAGGTGACGGAACGACTTCGGTGAATGTTTACTATACAAACAAAGTTTACACATTATACTTTAACTTGAACAACAGCTATGCCGAAATGGAAGATCGCAGCAATTCACTTGCAAAAACATATACTTACTCCGTGAATCAGGGTGATCAGTATTCAATTCAAATCAAACTCGGCATGGACATTGAAGATATTTGGCCGGTCAACGGGAATGATAATTTCAGCATTACTCACAGCGGTACATCTGCTTTCCAAGGATGGCTGATCCCGCTCGGATTAAATGCAGAGACAAATACGTCCAGTTATACGGTTTGGGTTTCTAAAAGGCAGATCGTAACGGCGGAAATGCTGCCGGACGCGACATACGGAAACCGATCCGAAACCGGATTCACGCTCAACGGTTATTGGATTACAAACGGAAACGATACGGATTTGAAATATTTGTTTGAAGCGCTTCCCGGTGAGGGAAAAGAAGGGGTCGCCGGAATTGATTATGTTGAGTACAACGGTAAATTATACATCAACAGCACCAAATACAGTCAAATTGCGCTTTCAAACGGATCGGCTTTCTTGCCCAAATATATTGAAGGAAAAACTGCTCTGACAGCAAATGCTCTTCAATTCAACCCTGCAACTGAAGAATTGGAAGCGATTCCGTCTACGAATTTCACACAATATATGGTCTATGACCGCCAAAGGTACAGTTTGGAATTTGATACGATGGGCGGCAGTTCGGTCAACAGCGAATCCGGTATTTTGTCTGAAGAGCCGCTGAGCAGTTATTTGCCTGCCGATCCGACTCGTCAAGATTATCTCTTCGTCGGCTGGTTTGAAGACCGCGAATATCAGAGACCTTATGATTTGAAAAATTCGACCATGCCGAATCGAAACTTGGAATTATTCGCTAAGTGGGAACATGCAGGCGTGACGGCGACATTTTATGATCAAAACGGCGGAACCGAACTTGGTTCCCAAGGTGTTGCGCTCGGAAATGCAGTTATCGCACCGACAAATGCGAATCCGTATTTCTTGGAAGTCGGAACGGCTTATCCGAATTTGGGTGTTTTCAAAGGTTGGTATCATACTTTGAATAATGGCTTGGTTGTCCCGTACGACTTTTCAGTCGGCATTGAAAAGGACGTTGAAATTTACGGTTTGTACAAAACAACCGGATTCAAGGTCGTTTACGATGAAAACGGCGGAACAGGCGATGTTCCGACAGATGCTGAAACTTACAAAGTGAATGCTTTGGCGCCTGTTCAAAATGCGGCGCTTACGAAAGGCACAATGATCTTGGCCGGCTGGCAGGAAGCGGATAAAACGGGTATGATTTATTATCCGGGGTCGACGATTAAAATCTACGGAAATGTCGACTTTGAGGCGGTTTACGCCGATTCCGATTCTATGGTCAGTTTGGTTTACAACGCAAATTATGACGGTTCGTCAGAAACCTTGACGGATACGGTTATTGAGGACCGCTCTTACGCTTTGAGAGATAATCAGACATTTAAAAGAAGCGGATATGCTTTGACCGGCTGGTCGGAAACGCCCGGCGCAACAACGCCTGATTACGGCTGCGGCGACGGATTCTTGATTCCGAGCGGCGGCACGACTTTGTACGCGACATGGGAAGAAGTCCAATACTTTACGGTCACGTTCGTGATTCGCGATGCGGACCTGCATAAAGGACAGATCACGTCTCAGTATGAATTCAAGGTGGAGAAGGGCGCTGCCAGCGTTCAGGCAATTCCTGTTGCCGTTCGCCCGTCGGTTGACATCATTCCGGATGAATACGGTGAATTCAAATACAGATTTACCGGCTGGGATGCTCTGCCTGTGACGATTCAAAAAGATTTGACGGTTTACGCCAACTTTGAAAATCTTGATAAAGGCAGTAGCGGCGGAAGCGGCTCTGCGTCAGCCGCGGAGAATGACGATGACAATGACGGCGGATCCGCTGCTTCAGAAGTGGCGCCCGGCCAAGGTTTCGAAAACGCATTGCCGGGTGATTTCGTTTTGAGAAATCCTGTGATTTGGATTTTCCCGATTGCAGTCGTCGTCTTTGCTTATGTCAGAAAGCAGGATGAAGATGAATGATTGAGAAATGGGAAACGATTCTCATTTCTTTTTTTTCTTTTTTCTATTTTAGTTCTTTTTTGTTAATCCTGTTGTCTGTTTTATTTATTTTTTTGATAAACTTGTTTGTCGGTTTTGATTCATTTGTTTGATAAAGTCGTTGTCGTTTTTGTTTATTTGTTTGAAAAGTGAAGCGGCTCGCGCGGCGGCGACCTTTTGCGAAAAAATCGCTTCGCGATTTTTTCATAAACACCGCCCTCCACGCGGAAACATAAACCTGACTCCGCTCGGAAACATAAACCTGACTCCCACGCGGAAACATAAACCTGACTCCACACGGAAACATAAACCTGACTCCACACGGAAACATAAACCTGACTCCGCACGGAAACATAAACCTGACTCCCACGCGGAAACATAAACCTGACTCCGCTCGGAAACATAAACCTGACTCCCACTGCAAACAGGCGAAGCCTGAAAAATTGCGAAGCAATTTTTTACAAACACCGCCCTCCCCCCGCCCATAAAATTTTGTGAGAGGCCGACCGAAGGTCGGTCACGAACAAAATTTGAGCAAATCTTTAACACAAAGGTTATAACCGATGATGACCTTTTTGACCCGTTATATCCGAAAATCGGTCATCGAACTGACACTCGGAGGCACTATTATGGAAATTAAAATCGTTAAAGACGTAGATCACAAATTATTAAATCGGAAGGAACTGGATTTCACAGTTGAATATGAAGGTCCGACTCCGTCACGCGCAGATGTCAGAAAAAAACTCGCAGCTCTTTTGAACAAAGATGTGAATTTGATTTTGGTTCAGAAAATGGAGTCCGAATACGGTCACCAGCTTGTTAAAGGATACGCAAAAGTGTATGAATCCGAAGAACGCATGAAGCAAATCGAAGCCGAACACATTCTTTTGAGAAACACAATGCCCGAAGAACCTGTCGTCGAAGAAGAACCGGCAGAAGAAGCAACAGAAGATGCAGCCGAAGAAGCAGAAGCCGAGCCGGCAGAAGCTGACGCAGCAGAAGAGGCAGCGGAGTGAGTGACATGGCAGTGAAAGATTACTACAAAGTCGAAGGCGATAAAGTCATCCGCGTCAACAAATTCTGTCCGAAATGCGGTCCCGGCGTTTTCTTGTCCGAACACAAGAACAGAAACGCATGCGGCAAATGCGGATACACAGAATTTAAAAACTGATTTTTTTAAAAATTATTTTTAATATTTTTATTTATTTATTTATTTTTTAAATGAAAATTGAACTGAAAAAACGTTTTCAGTTCCTCTTTTATATTTTTGATTTTTTTCATATGTTTTTTATACGAGATTCATCTCTTTCTCGGCATTTTCATTTGCTTTTTTAATTTTCATTCCGAGTACGATATAGAAAACACCGAATATGATGTAAATGAAAAGTGTAAACGCAAGGAAGGCAAATGCGAATACCCATGATCCTGTGCTGTCTGCCGTAATTATTATTCTTAATGCCATTATAACAAGCCACAGTATGATGTTTCCGACAGCGACTATACCGCCCATCTCCGATAATGTTTGGGGGGCTGACCATATTTTAGCAGGTTTGTTTTTTCTTCCTTTCACGGCGTAATACCACACAATCATTCCGCAAAGAATGATCAGGAGAAATATCGGCAGCAAGAATATCGTATAAAAATTATAATTTGAAACAAGCGCACCGAAAAAACCGATGATAATCATTATCCACCCGAGTGCGACCGCGTTTTCATATGAATTCATTTTCTGATCTCCGTAAAAAATAAACGTTTTCCGAAAAGAATCGGAAAACATAATTTCAATTTTATTTCCAGTTTTGTCAGTTTTATTTTTAGCTTTATTTTCAGCTATTATTTAACCAATGTCATTTTGTATTGCCAATCCGAATCAAATGTAAACCCGACCGGATATCCGTTTAAAACTGCTCCCAATGTCAATACGCCGAGAATTCTGACGTCACCTGAAGTTTTGTTGCTGTTCGGAGTCCAATGGGCAGCTTTTTGTGAGTATGAGAAAAACGGAGACGATATCCATGAGGTAATGCTGTTGGTGTTTAATGAAGAGAAATAAGGTGTTCCGTTCGAATAATATGCATAGGAATACGGCACATTCGCATTTCTGTTTATGATCGTTCCGCCGACAACAGGCATGGGTTGGCTTAAATTGTAGTGAAAGCTGCCGTTCGGGCGGAATGTGTATTCTCTGTAATAATTATCCGTTGCTCTTGTGGCGGATGCCGAATATTCATTAATTAACCTCTCTAATTCGGCGGGATCATTTATTTCAATAAACCCTTCATATTTGTCTGAATCGGGACTTGCCGGTTCGTAAATCACATATTCAATGTTGTATTTTTCAAATACCTCTGCCATTTTTTCCATGTTTTTTACATCTTCGGGTGTTGCAATCTTTGAATATTCTTCAAAGCTGATTGTTTTTGGGGATACTGTTCTCATTTCATCCGCGGCTGCTGCCGGAAAAACCATGCAGCTTAAAATCAATGCCGCCGCTAATATGCATGCGATTTTTTTCATAATTTTACACTTCCTGTATGTTGAAATACGCGTTTTGAATATTTTTCAAAAGCGTTCAATTCAGTTTAAATTCTCGAAAAAGGATGTGCAGGGTTTTTGGCACACATATTTGCGAATTATTCCATACAATATAACAGTTTTTAAATTTTTCCATTGTATAACTATTGTATAATATAAATTTGAAATAAATCGAATTGAAATGAATTGAAATGAAATGAATTGAATTGAAATGAATTGAAATAAATTAAAACGACACGAATAAATATTTGAATCAAATTTGGAAATCCGTTTCTTTTTAAAAACCTTTATATACAAAAACAGTATCTTTGCGGTATTCTTTATAGATTGTGAACCGGTTTTGCGCCGTTTCTTGAATCATATTTCGAGAAGCGCGCGGTGCAGGATAATTTTTTCGTAAATTTAAGCATCGGGCGTGATTGGCAAAATCGGGGAGAAACAGACCTTTTCGGGTTTGTAAAGTCTATGACCCTGTCAGTGACTTTTTTATAAAGACGGCAGTCTGTTATTTCACAGATTTCACAGGGCGAATCTCTTAATTTTTACGGATTCCGCTGCCGTTTATTCGCAATTTTGTAAAGCCACTCAAGGATTTGAGGTACAGAAAATGGATATCAATATCGATAAAGCATTGATCAAAGCCGTGAAGACCGGTAAAGTCGTCATCGGCTCCAAAAAAGCGATTGAGCTTTCCGCTTCCGGCGACGCGAAGATCATCATCTTGGCAAAGAACTGTCCGGAAGACACTAAAAAGCAAATTGAATCGTCCAACGTTCCGGTCTACGTTTATGACGGAACAAGCAGAGAACTCGGACCGGTCTGCGGTAAACCCTTCATCATCGCCGCAATGGCAATCTTGGATGCCGGCGAATCTGACATCTTGTCACTGGCCGACGCCTGAATTTATGATTATTAAGAGGATTATCCATGAGCGGCATCAAAATCACTTTTGAAGAAATGCAATACATCGCACGCTTTGAAGACATCACAAGCGCCAAAGTTCTCGACTGTATTGTGGAAAGTGACCGAATTATCAATGTCATCCAACAAGGCGAAATGGGTCTTGCAATCGGAAAAGGCGGAGAAAATATCAACCGCGCCAAAAAAGCAATTGATAAGCCCATCGAGCTCGTGGAGTATTCCGACGATCCGGCAACCTTTATCAAAAATATTTTCGGCTCCGTGATTACAATCAAAGCAGTCACTTTCAAAGAAGTCAATGACAAAAAAGTGGCCGAAGTTGAAGTCGCCGCAAAAGATAAGGGACTTGCAATCGGAAAGAACGGCAAAAATATCGCAAAAGTCAAATTGCTGGCGGAAAGACACCACAATATTGACGACGTGATTCTCAAATAATACAAATAATCCTCGTAAATCCAAGGTTTATCACTCAAAATTAATCGGAGACTAAACTATGACAAATGGAAACTATGCAGGCCAAATCTTAAAGAAACAAAGATTGAAGGCCAGATGGAAAGACCACGAATACAACAGACGCATGCTCGGTTTGAACGCAAAAGCCGACCCGCTCGGAGGATCTCCTCAGGGCCGCGGCATCGTTCTTGAAAAGATCGGTGTTGAAGCTAAGCAGCCCAACTCTGCGATCCGTAAATGTGTCCGTATTCAGTTAATCAAGAACGGAAGACAAGTATCGGCATTCTGCCCCGGAGACGGCGCCATCAACTTCATCGACGAACACGACGAAGTGACGGTTGAAAGAATCGGCGGCCGCATGGGCGGTGCAATGGGTGATATTCCCGGCGTCCGTTACAAAGTGATCGCAGTCAACAACGTTCCGCTCCAGCAGATGGTTATCGGAAGAATGGAAAAACCGAGGAGATGAGATCAATGGATGCAAAAATGTTCGGCAAGTGGGATCTCTCAGAAGTTGAAGTGACCGACCCCGGAATTAAAAAATACGTTTGTTTAAAAGCAGTCACAGTGCCCCACTCAAGCGGAAAGCACGCAAGACAGCAGTTCCACAAATCCGATATCTCAATCGTTGAAAGACTCGTCAACAATTTGATGAGATCCGAATCCAACACCGGCAAAAAGCAGGTCGCAATGAGAACCGTTGATGAAGCTTTTGATGTCATCAGCAAGAAGACCGGCAAAAACCCGATTCAAGTGTTGGTCGACGCCATTGCAAACGCAGGTCCGAGAGAAGAAGTCGTTCGTTTGAAATACGGCGGCATCTCTGTTCCGAAAGCAGTCGACACCGCTCCCCAGAGACGCGTTGACACTGCACTTCGCTACATCTGCGTCGGCACACGCCAGGCCGCTTTCAAATCCAAGCGCTCTGTCGCAGACTGCCTCGCAACGGAACTCATCGCAGCTTCCAACGCAGACTCCAAAGCATTCTCTATCAGCAGAAAAGATGCCAAAGAGCGTGTTGCAAAAGCAGCCCGTTAATCGTAAAGTCTTCCTTTTTCAGGCTTTTTCAGGAACCCAAGAAAAAGCCGAATTTTCATCTAATAACTAATAATAGACAAAGGTCAGGATTATGGGAAAAAGAAAACAAATGGTTGAGCGCGTGACGGCTCTTATGGGCAATCCCGAAATGATTCGCAACATCGGTATCGTCGCTCACATCGACCACGGTAAAACAACGCTCTCCGACAACTTGCTCGGCGGCGCAGGAATGATTTCTTCCGAACTCGCCGGAAAACAGATGTTCATGGACTCCGACGAAGAAGAACAGGCTCGCGGTATCACGATTGACGCTTCAAACGTTTCAATGGTCCACTCCTACGACGGAAAAGAATACCTCATCAACCTTATCGACACGCCGGGTCACGTTGACTTCGGCGGTGACGTGACACGCGCAATGCGCGCCGTTGACGGTGCCGTTGTCGTCGTTGATGCTGTCGAAGGAACGATGCCCCAGACAGAAACCGTTCTCAGACAGGCTCTCAGAGAATATGTCCGTCCGGTTTTGTTCATCAACAAAGTCGACCGTTTGATCAATGAACTTCAGGTCGACCCGCAGGAAATGCAGGTCCGCCTCGGCAAACTCATTGACCACGTGAACAAGCTCATCAAAAACATGAACCCCGAAAGGTACAAGCAGGGCTGGCGTGTTGACGCTGCAAACGGCAGTGTCGCATTCGGCTCCGCTCTCTACAACTGGGCAATCAGCGTTCCGATGATGCAGAAAACAGGCATCTCTTTCGGCGATGTTTATAATTACTGTACAAACGGTGACATGAAAACATTAGCGCAGAAATGCCCGCTTCACGAAACATTGAACGATATGGTTATCAGTCACTTGCCCAACCCGGTCAACGCTCAAAAAGAAAGAGTAAAAGCGATCTGGCACGGCGACAAGGATTCTCCGATCGGAAAGTCAATGAACGAAGCAGACCCGAAAGGCGACCTCGCATTCATGGTTACTGATATTTCAATGGATCCGCACGCCGGTGAAGTCGCAACAGGCAGACTTTTCAGCGGTACGCTCACCCGCGGTTTGGAAGTTTACACTTCCGGTTCCGCTAAGAAGAGCAGAATCCAGCAGGTCAGTATTTTCATGGGTCCGGAAAGACTTGAAGTGGAAAACATTCCGGCAGGAAACATCGCAGCCGTTACAGGTTTGAAAGAAGCGATCGTCGGTTCTACCATCACAACGCTTGAAGGCATGACGCCGTTTGAAAGCATCAGACACGTCAGTGAACCGGTTATCACCGTTTCCGTTGAAGCCAAGCACACCAAAGACCTTCCGAAGTTGGTTGAAGTTCTCAGACAGGTCGCAAAAGAAGACCCGACGCTTCAGATCACTTTGGATGAAGAAACCGGTGAACACTTGATGGCCGGCATGGGTGAGCTTCACCTCGAAGTTATCGCTCACAGAATCGAGCGTGACAAAGGTGTTGAAATCATTACCAACCCGCCGATTGTCGTTTACCGTGAAACCATCAAAAAGAAAGTTGAAAATGTTGAAGGTAAATCACCCAACAGACACAACCGCTTCTACATTGATGTCATGCCTTTGGATGAAAACATCGTCAATTTGATTCGCGAAGGCGAAATCTCCATGAGAATGGAAGAACTCGAAAGACGTGAAAAATTGATGGCAGCCGGAATGGACAAAGACGAAGCAAAGAGCATCGCTGCAATCTACGGCAATAACATCTATCTTGACATGACAAAAGGTATTCAGTACCTCAATGAAACCATGGAATTGGTTTTGGACGGTTTTGAAGAAGTCATGAAAGCAGGACCGCTCGCAAGAGAACCTGTTTCTCACGTCAAGGTCGTTCTCCGTGACGCAAAGCTCCACGAAGACGCAATTCACAGAGGTCCCGCGCAGGTTATTCCGGCATCACGCCAGGCAATCCAAGCGGCTATGCTCATGGCAGAAGACTCGTTGCTTGAACCGTATCAGAAAGTCTTCATTCAGGTCCCCCAGAACAATTTGGGCGGCGCGACAAAAGAAATTCAGGGCAGACGCGGCAGCATCATTGACATGCAGAGTGAAGGCGACTTGACGATCATTGAGTCCCGCGCACCTGTGTCCGAACTTTTCGGATTTGCAGGCGACATCCGCTCGGCAACAGAAGGCCGCGCAATGTGGAGCACCGAATTCGGCGGCTTTGAAACCGTTCCGAACAACCTCGCTCCCGAAGTCGTTGCAAAGATCAGAGAAAGAAAGGGCTTGAAGAAAGAACTTCCGAAAGCATCCGACTTCTTGGATATGTAATTTGAATCATTTATACTCAAAAAATATAAGAAAATCGGAAAAAATGCAGGAAATTTGTCGAAAATAAACGCCTTGGTATATAAAGGAAAGTTGCCGAAATCAGTCGGCGACCATATCTTTTTATATATAAGAGCGTTTATTAGAGACTACTTCGCAATGCCCGCTGAAGCAGAGGATTTGGCGAAACGGTTTAATATTGAAATGTTATTCAGTAATCGGAAAATCTTTACGTTTTTCATGAGCCGTTACAATTATCACAATTCGGTGGCACCGATTTTCATGATCATCCGAGATGATTTAATAAATAATAAAATTAAAAATCCCGTATTTACATACAATTAAAGGAGAAATTTAACATGGCAGCAGAGAAACCCCACATGAACTTAGCCGTCATCGGTCACATTGACCACGGCAAGTCCACATTCGTCGGCAGATTAATGTTCGAGACCGGAGCAGTTCCGCCCCACGTCATCGAAAAATTCAAAGAAGAAGCAAAATTGAAAGGTAAAGAATCCTTCGCATTCGCATGGGTTATGGACTCACTCAAAGAAGAAAGAGAGAGAGGTATCACAATCGACATTGCTCACAAGAGATTCGACACCGACAAATATTACTTCACAGTCGTGGACTGCCCGGGTCACAGAGACTTCGTTAAGAACATGATCACAGGCGCATCCCAGGCTGACGCAGCCGTTCTCGTTGTTTCCGCAACAGACGGTGTTATGGCACAGACAAAGGAACACATCTTCCTTTCCAAGACACTCGGCATCAACCAGCTGATCGTCGCCGTTAACAAAATGGATGCCGTCAAATATGACGAAGCCAAATACAAAGATGTTATCGAGCAGGTTTCCGGCATCTTGAAGATGATCGGATTCAAGCCGGACGAGATTCCGTTCATTCCGACCTCCGCATTCGAAGGCGACAACTTCAAAGAAGCAAGTCCGAACACGCCCTGGTACAAAGGCCCGACCGTTATTCAGGCACTCAACAACTTGAAAGAACCCGAGAAGCCCACAGCACTTCCGTTAAGAATCCCTGTCGAAGATGCATACACCATCTCCGGTATCGGTACAGTTCCGGTCGGCCGTGTTGAAACAGGTGTCATGAAGAAAGGCGACCAGGTCGTTTTCATGCCCTCCGGCGCAGCAGGCGAAGTTAAGTCCATTGAAATGCACCACGAAGAAATTCCGCAGGCTGTCCCCGGTGACAACATCGGATGGTCCGTTCGCGGTATCGGTAAAAATGACGTGAGAAGAGGAGACGTTTGCGGTCCGAAAGGCGACAAAGAACCCTCCGTTGCTGACGAATTTACAGGTCAGATCGTCGTTCTTCAGCACCCGTCCGCAATCACAGTCGGCTACACCCCTGTCTTCCACAGCCACACCGCTCAGGTCGCATGTATGTTTATGTCTATCGACAAAAAACTCGACCCGAAGACCGGCCAGCCCAAAGAAGAAAACCCCGCCTTCATTAAAGCAGGTGACGCAGCAATCGTTACTTTCAAACCCATGAAGCCGTTGGTTATCGAACCCGCAAAAGAAATCCCGCAGCTCGGCAGATTCGCTGTCCGTGACATGGGTATGACCATTGCAGCAGGTGTTTGTCTCAGCGTTAAGAAGAAAGAGTAATCTTTCTTCCTAATTTCCTTTTTTTTAGGAGAGTCAAACCATGCAAAAAGCAAGAATCAGATTATCGGGAATCAGCCCGACAGACCTTGACAGTGTCTGCAACCAGGTCAAAGCGATCGCCGAAAGAACCGGCGTCAGCATTTCCGGTCCTGTTCCGCTCCCGACCAAGAAATTGGTCGTTCCGACAAGAAAAAGCCCGAGCGGTGACGGAACTGCAACCTGGGATCACTGGGAAATGCGCGTCCACAAAAGACTCATCGACCTTGCAGCCGATGAACGTGCACTTCGCCAATTGATGAGAATTCAAGTACCCAAAGACATTAATATCGAGATTGTTCTCGAAAATTAATTCTTTTACTTTTCTCATTCTTTTTATATTCTTTTCATTTCTGTTTTTATTTCTTATTCGTTTTATCTTATCTTTTAACTGTTCAGTTTTTTATCTATTAACTGTCAGTTTTTTCATCTTTTACTGTTTAGATTTTTCATCTTTTACTGTTTTGATTTTTCATCTTTTACTGTTTTGATTTTTCATCTTTTTACTGTTTAGATTTTTCATCTTTTACTGTTTTGATTTTTTATCTTTAACAGGTTCAGATTTCTTTTATTTTTATGTTTTTAGTTTGACTGTTGTTAAAAATGACCGTTCTGTTTTTCATCATTTTTCATTCTATATATTATATAAACAACTCTATAAAATATAGTTTTTATAGTAGTTTTGTCTTTATTTTTCTGTTAATCTTGAATTGTTCTCATTTTGCGGGAATCGTACTTGATTTTATTGTAATTTTAATTGTATTTTTGTTGTTATTGCTTCTTGCAATTTCTGCAAGCTTAATTGTTATTCTTATTGTTATTACATTTATGAGTGATTGAGATGGTAATGAAAAAACTCTTTCGGGAAACCGTGATGTCCAAATTCAAAGTTTTGGAAGGCATCAATGTTTTTCTCGGATTTTATATTATTTTGGCCTATGCCCTTTTGTGGTATTTGGGGTCCATTCCTTTGATATTCGTCTATTTGACGCCGCTGATGGGAATCGTTTTGCTCGCGTATCACGTGAAGATGTCATCCGATTTAAAAAAGTCTGTTATCATGAGCGGCAGTTTGCTGAATCTCCGATTTGCGTCTTCAACAGGATTTACGTTTGCATTATTTTTGCTTGCAACTGTCTGTCTGACTGCAGGATGTCTGCTTTCTTCACAGCTTCCGCTTATTCTGTCCATGCTTTTCGTGCTGAATCACGCGCTTTACATCAGCATTGATAAAAATCAGCTTAATCCGAAGAAACAAAAAGCAGGTACGCCGCTTTTGGCAGCGGCATAATGCCGCTTATTTTTATTTTTTATTTTTCATCTTTATTTTTTATTTTTTTGTAATAATTGAAGCCTTTCCGGTTTTGTTTTTATTTTGAAAATGATGGCGTTTTTTCTGATTATTATTGAAAAGCGGAGCGGCTCGCGCGGCGGCGGACTGTCGGGAAAGCAGCAACGCAAACAAGGCAGGCAATTGTAACGGCAAGGTAGCGGCGGCAAACGCAAACCTGGCCGACACGGCAACATTAAAAGACAGTTGCAGATTGGCAGGCCCAGCTCGAAGTTGACAGTAAAAAGACAGTTGCAGACGAGCAGGCTCAGCCCGGAACTGACAGCAAAAGACAGTCGCAAGACGGCATTTTGCAAGAGCTGAATGCAACTTAAAATCAGACGGTTTGTGTGTTTTATTTCGTATGGGAAAGAATCTCCATCTCCTCCTTTTCTCGCTTCGCTCGAAAAATCGTCGTTGGAGGGGCGGTTTTTGAAATTTCATTCAATTTTCAGATAAACTGAAACATCATTTTTATCAAAATAATCAAAAAGGAACGCCTTCTTTTAAATAAAATCTAAAAATTTAAGTTTAGGGTTTTATCGGGCGTTCGGGTTTAACAAATTTCTTAAAATTGGATGTTTAGGGTTTGGTTGAACTTGAAAAAATGGATGAAATTCTAAATACGAAAAAAGAATGAATGAAAAGAAAAATAGAAAAAAAGTAGAAAAAAAGAAGAATAAAGTAGAAAAAATTAAAAAAAGTAAAGAAAAAGACGATTACGTCTTTTTAATCAAAAGTTTTCTCATTCTGTCAACGGTATGCGCTGTTTGATCTGCAACATCGCCGATATTGTCAATGAGGCGTGAAATGTGGTAGACGCCGGCGCCGCCGATTTCTTTTTCATATGCGAAAAGGGTCTTTTGAACCTTGATTTCAAACATATCCACTTCATACTCGTTTGTTTCGATTTCGGGAATCTGCTCAATGAGTTTGTGGATTTCGATTTTGCTGTAAGATGTCGCTTCCACTTTTTCAAGACAGCACATAACGCCCTGGTAGCCGCGAATACATTTCATGGACATTTTCATCAATTCGCGAAGCTCGTCTTTGATTTCCTGCGGAATATCTTCGGACGGGCGAAGCGTCATCCAGTGCGCTGTATTTTGAGCGATGTTTGCAATGCCGTCCTGAGCTTTCAAAAAATCAAAAAGATCATTGGAATCCAATTGAAGAACAACGGAATTCGGCATGACGATTTGAAACTGCTGTTTCATTTTATCCGCATCATGCTCCAATTCGTCAATCATTTTGCAGTATTCTTCGGTTTTGGTGCAGTCGTTGTCCAGATAAACGTCAAGCATTTCAGAAAGCCGGTCCACAGTTTCGATCACTTTTTTGGAGTGGTCTTCCAATGCATCCATCGGCGAATCCACAAAAATGTTCAAAATTGATCTCATATATCTGTTCGGCATTTTCCTCACCTTTTATTACATATCTATATTATTTTTATATTATTTTTTTGTATTATCATTCATTCTATCATTCATCTATAATATCTTTCTCTTTTTTGAGTCTTTGCCGCTCAAATTGTCATTCAAACGGTTTAATCAACCGATTTCTTTTTTGATGACTTTGCCGTTTAAATTTAATTGATTTGTCATTGGCTTTTTTATGGCTTTTATGTTGACCTTTTTATTTTGATTGATTTCTTATCAATTTTTATCGACTTTACATAAAAAACCAAGCCAGCGGAACGAAAATGATCATAGATGTCAAAGCGGCAATCGGAACCGTGATAAACCACGTTTTAACGATATTTTTAATCACGCTCAAATTAACGCTTGAAATGCCGCCGGCAAGACCGACGCCGATAACTGATCCGATCAAAGTATGCGTTGTCGAAACCGGAAGCCCGATGAAACTGTTCGCCAAAACGACAGAAGCCGTCGCGAATTCGGCTGAAAAACCGCGCGTCGGCGTCAATTCCGTAATCTTTGTGCCGACTGTATCAATAACTTTGTAGCCCCATGTGGCAAGACCGATAACAATGCCGACACCGCCGAGAAGCAGCAGAGCAGTCGTTAAACCGAACGGACCGAATCCGTCGTAGCCGTAAATGCTGTAAACAGCGTAAAGCGGGCCGATCGCATTTGAAACATCATTTGATCCGTGCGCAAACGCCATCAAACAAGCCGTAGCGATCTGAAGCCAAACGAATTTCTTTTCAACGCCTGCAACTTCTTCCGCTTTCTTGAGGAAAAGTTTTCGAACAACAAAGAAAGCAAGATAAGCAACGCTTGCACCGAGAACCGGTGAAACAATCCAGCTTCCTGCAATCTTTACCAATTCAAACCATTGAATATCCGATGTTCCGATATAACCGTAAAAGATACTGATGATGCCGAAACCGGCAACGGCGCCGACCAACGAATGCGTTGTCGAAACCGGCAGTTTGTAAAATGTTGCGCATGTGATCCAAAACGCGGCTGCCAAAATTGCGGCCAGCATTCCGACGGCAACGATTGTCGGATTAATGGCAGCAATCGTGTCCAGCGGAACAATTCCTTTTGCAATCGTTCCCGTGACATTGCCGCCGAAGAGAAGAGCGCCGGCCAGCTCAAAAATCGCTGCCAGCACAATAACTTGTTTGAGTGTCAGCGCTTTGGATCCGACAGAAGTGCCCATTGCGTTTGACAAATCATTTGCGCCGATATTCCAGGCCATATAAAAACCGGCCAATGCAAGCGCTATTAATAATATAATATCCATCTTATTTTCTCCGTATAAAAATAAACAACGAACGAAAAATATCAAAAATTAAAATCATGGTTCATGATATTTGTTTTTCATTATTTGGAAATAATCATAAAATTTCAAAAATAAATCATAAAATTTTCAAAATAAATATTATAAATTTTGATTTTTCTCATGAAATCATTAAAGGAAGAACCACCCCAACGGGAAAAATATAATAATACATGTTATAGCAGCGACAGGCACGGTAATAAACCATGAACTGACGATGTTTTTGATGACTTTGAAGTTCACGCTTGACAGACCGCCGGCAAGGCCGACACCGATAACCGCTCCGACCAAGGTATGCGTTGTTGAAATCGGAAGTCCGACAAAACTGTGTGCCAAAACAACCGAAGCCGTTGCGAATTGGGCAGAAAAACCGCGTGTCGGCGTTAATTCTGTGATTTTGCTGCCGACTGTATCAATCACTTTGTATCCCCACGTGGATAAACCGATGACGATTCCGATTGCGCCCAGCAGAAGCAGAACTTGGGCTAATGTTAACGGACCGAATCCGTTGTAGCCGTACATATCAAAGACGGCGTAAAGCGGACCGATGGCATTGGCAACGTCGTTTGATCCGTGCGCGAACGCAATGAAACAGGCGGTTGCGACTTGGAGCCAAATGAATTTTTTCTCGGTGCCCGGAACATTTTCGGATTTCGCGAGGAATTTTTTCCGGACAATATAAAAAATGAGGTAGGCGAGAACTGCGCCGATGACCGGTGATAAAAACCAGCTGGCAACAATACTGAGCAGAACAGACCAGTGAATGTCTGTAAGGGTGATGTAGCCGTAAAAGACGCAAACCAAGCCGAAACCGAGGACGGATCCGACGATCGAGTGCGTTGTTGAAACCGGCAGATTGTAAAAAGTAGCAAGTGTGATCCAAAATGCGGCGGCCAAGATTGCGGCCAGCATGCCGACTGCGACGATTTGTTCGCTGATTCCGGAAATCAAATCCAGCGGAACAATGCCTTTTGCAATTGTTCCTGTCACATTTCCTCCAAATAACAGAGCGCCGGCAAGTTCAAAAACGGCTGCAAGCACAATCACTTGTTTGATTGTTAATGATTTAGAGCCAACCGTTGTTCCCATTGCGTTTGCGAGGTCATTAGCGCCGATATTCCAAGCCATATAAAAGCCCGCTAAAACAAGCGCAATGCCGAGTATTAAATCCATTGTATTCTCCGTGTGTCCGGTTCAAATTATGTAAATATGGAATAAAATTAAAATAACAAACAAAATGAACAATGTCAGATAAATTTATAAATTTATTATCGTCATTTTATTTGTAAAATTATTTGTATCAAATGAAGTGAAAAACATCGGATGTGTTATAAATCTTATTTTTGTAGAATATATATTCTCAATATGTCTTCGCATTTTGAAAATTTTTTCACTCGGAAAATCATTTCTCTTGTTATTGATAAATTATGACGCTTTGAAAGTCCGAAAATTCGGAAAAACTGATAAAATGAAAACGTGAATTAAATGAAAAGTTGAACAAATCAAAAACTGAATTAAATGAAAAGTTAAACAATGAAAACGTGAATAAAAATGAAAAGCATGAACAAAATAAAAAATTCGGGAAATGTCATTCTCATCGGCATGCCCGGCTCGGGCAAAAGCACGTCGGGCGTTTTACTTGCCAAGTCTCTCGGGCTTTCTTTTTTAGACACTGATCTTTTGATTCAGCAGCAGGAAGGAATGCTGCTTCAAGATATTGTTGATTCCGCCGGCTTTTCCGATTTTATTCAAATTGAAGAAAATATTATTTCAAATCTGCAAGCTTCAAACAGTGTGATTTCAACCGGCGGCAGCGTTGTTTACGGCGAAAAATCGATGAACCGGCTCAAAGAAATCGGTACAATCGTTTATTTGGATGTTTCTTTTCCTGAAATCATGCGCCGGATTCAAAATATTTCAACGCGCGGCATCGCGCTCAAAAGCGGTCAGAGTTTGGAAAATCTCTATGAAGAACGGCGCCCGCTTTATGAAAGATATGCCGATATTACGGTGTCGGGCGATAACAAAACGATTGAAGAGTTGGTGACGGAAACCGCCGAGAAAATTCAAAATAATATTTTCTAATTCGATTCGATCAACATCTAAATCCAAACATCCAACTTTTAATAAAATCAATGAACCCGAACGCCCGATAAAACCCCAAAATTAAATTTTTAGATTTCGATAAAAGAAGGCGTTCCGTTTTTGAAAATTTTGATAAAAACGATGTTTCATTCTGTTTTTGATTTGATAATTTTCAAAAACCGTCCCCACAATTTGAGTTCCGGGCGGCGCGAAGCGGCGAACCGGACTTGAAACGAAGTTTCAAGTTTCCGAGCGGAGCGAGGAAACGAGACTTGGCGGATTCTTTCCATACGAAACGAAAAATTAAAAACAGTCCGATTTTTCAGCTGTGCTCGGTTCCGGCAAATGCTTTCTTGCGACTGTTTTTACTGATGTTGGCTCCCTGCTAAGCTTGCCAATATGCAACTGTCTTTTAATTTGTGTTGCTGTTAATTTGGTTTCCGCTGTCGGCCAGGTTTGTGTTTGCCGCTGCTGCTGCCTTGCTGTTTCCGCCCGGCAGCTGCCGCCGCGCGCGCTGCTTCATTTTTCAAAAAAATAATAAAAAAGATCTCTCGGTTATTGAAAATAAAAAAATAAATCAAAAAAAGAATAAAATAAATCAAAAAAGCCGACATCGCCTTTTGAATTATTTTTTCAAACAAATGTGTAATCGCGTTTGCTTTATTGTTTTGTAAAAGTCAGTGCCGCGTAACCGACGACAGCCGTTTCGCGCGATTCTCTTTCTTCGTTGCTTGTCCTGTATTCCAAAAGCTTGGCTGTTGAGCCGACCGCTTTTGCAACCATCATCAAAACAGCGACAGGACCGTAGCCGCAAATGGTTGAATCATATTTGTCGATGAAATCATAGAATTCGTCAACATCTAACGCTAAAATTCTGTTGATGATTGACTCGTCATGCTCTTTTGCGAATTCTTCGGGAACATAGTGGGAGAAATCGCTTGACGCGATAATTGCGAGTTTTAAGTATTCGCCGTTTTCTTTTTTGACACCTTCTTTCATCATCGGAATCAAAATTTGAGCGATCGCGTCAGCTGCCGGTCTGTTTTGATCTCCCATGACGATCGGGAAAATCTTAAACGACTTGCCTTCCATTTTGCGCTGCAAAAACGGAACAATCACTTCAATTGAATGTTCTCTTTCGTGCGCTTCTTCATCGTGAACGATCCATGTGCCGTCAAAATTGCGCCCGATCAATTTGTCGGTTTCAACTTCGCCTAACGGCGTTTTCCAGGTATCTTGAGAAAAGGCGAGTGATTCACCGAGTCCGGTGTGATTGGATCCGATAATAATGTATGTGTCCGCTTCCGCAATTGAAGCAATTGCCGCGGCTGAAGTTTTTCCCGAAAAAATATATCCGGCGTGCGGGCTGATGACGCCGAAAGTTTTATCGGAATATTCCGATTTTCCTTTTGCTTCCTCAAATAATTTGTCCGCTTCTTTTTTAAGTCCTTCTTTATCGGGACTGTAGAATAATCCTGAGACAACCGGTTCTCTCATTTCGTTTTCCTCCAAATGTCAAGCTTGAAAATGTTTTTTAATTTTTAAATATGAATTATTATTTTAAATCTGATTTTTAAAATTATTTTTATTTTTGTTTCGTTTTAATTCATTTTATTTTTTGATTTTTGAATGAATTAAATGCACTTGAAAATAATATTTTAAATATTATATATGTTTCGTATTATATTTCCCGGCACTGAAATATAACGAATTATATCAGACATAGTAAAAATACGACGGAAACTCAAATGAAAAACAAAAAATGAAAAACAAAAAATGAAAAAATATGAAAAGTAAAAAGAAACTGAAAAAAAGAAACTGAAGTATAATGCCGAATCAATCGGACTCTTCATCATTTCCGTTTTCTTTTTCTCTCAAATTAAATCCGACACCGTATTCGGCAACCGATTCTTTGTCATTTAAAATCGGAATATTGTTTTTTTCCAATATTTCCGTAATGCGCCTTCTGTCCGGGCCGCGCATGGATTTCTTGTCAAAAAATGCGATTGATGCGCCTGTTTTTTCAAACGCTTTTAATATCAATTCTTCCGTGATTGTTTCAAGCTGATATTTCGGAAACATATGTCCGAAAGCCAATCTTGTTCGAAACAGGCTGACAGTTTGCCGGTCGCCGTAATGGCCGCCGCCGAAAGCAACAGCAATTGTATTGTTTTCCAAAAGCTTTGATTCCTGCGCGAGTCTTTCATTACTTTCATTCGTATCTGTATTTGCATCGGTGTCAAATGTATTTACATTATCGGGATCTGCAAGCGACAAAACAGATTTGGCGACGATAACGCCGGGTTTTTGATCAACCCATTCTTTTTCGGTGCTTCCGATTTCAACAAACAGAGACGGTGTTTCAAGCTCGGTCGGCCCGTGATGTGTGACTTCAAATGTCACATCATAGCCGAGTCCTGTTTCATTGTTCAGGCGATCCATGACTAAAATCAGTTTTTTCATTGCAAGCGGCGCAGGCACCGGAAGCGCGTACGGGAGCCCGCCGTAATCGGCATCGGTATAATTGCCCGAGACGTGAGCTGTCAGCGCTTTTGTTTCGCTTTGACTTTTGTGTTTGGATAAAAATACAATCAAATCACTGCCAAATCCTAACTCTTCTAAGCGTTTGTCTAAATAATCCTGAAAAATGATTCGCCCGTCAATTGAAATCATTCGAAGAAGAATGTCTCCTTTTTTCAATTCATAAACTTCAGTGAACAGATTGGACAATTCTTTTCCTTTATCTTCTGTATACAATACGGAAGACGTCACGGGATATTTCAAAAGCCCTTCTTTCATTTTTTCAACCGGCGGCAGCTCGGATTTTGTCCAGGATTCCAATTCTAAAAGACGGTCTTTGATGTTGACGCTCGCCAAATCAGGAAGGCAGCACATTAGCGTAATGATTTTTGTTTTTGTCATGAAATTCACCATTAAAAATGAACGGAATGATTATAAAATGATTGTGAAAGGTTGATGATTACGGGAGGATTAAGAAGCAGATGGTATGATTGCTGAATATGATTGCTGAATATGATTGCTGAAAATGTTAATCTGTTCATTACAATTAATTGATAAATAAATCATTCAAATAATCAGGTTTAAATAACCACATTCGGTAATCAAATTCAGATATCATTCAAAAAATAAAATTGAATTCTTTTGTGTTCAATATATTTCCAATAATTTATGAGGTGTCGAAAATGAATAAAATGAATAAAATGGATGAAATGAATAAGACGATGATTCAAAATCAAATTATTGCGGCTGTCAATGCCGTCAGGAATTCAAATCCGCTTGCAGGTTCTATCACAAATGTCATTACGATTCATTTTGTTGCAAACGCCCAGTTGGCAGTCGGCGGATCCGCCGCCATGGTTTTTCTTCCCGAAGAAGGCGCATTTTTAGCGAATGCCGGAAATGCTTTTTACATAAATGTCGGCGGTCTTCTCCCGATTCATGAAGAAACGCTTCCGCAGACGGCAAAGACACTTCATGATGCCGGCAAACCGTGGGTGCTTGATCCTGTTGCAATCGGGATCGGATCCGTTCGAACAAAGGCGCTTTTACAATTTAAAGAATACAAACCCTCTATTATTCGCGGCAACGCTTCTGAAATAATTGCGCTTGCGGGTCTCTGGGGACTCGGCGGCGAAAACAAATCAAATGTCAGAGGCGTGGATTCTACAGATGCGGTTATTGCTGCAAAAGAAGCGGCCGTCAGTCTTGCGAAATGGACGGGCGGGGCAGTTGCCGTCTCCGGTGAAACGGATTTAGTAACAAACGGGTCAATAATCGCGTTTTCTCACGGCGGATCTCATTTCATGGAAAAAATTACAGGGTCAGGCTGTTCTTTAGGCGGAGTTGCTGCTGTTTATGCGGCAGAAAGCGATTCGTTCACGGCGGCGCTTACGGCAACGGCTGTCTACAATCTGGCCGGAAAGCGCGCCGAGCAAAAAGCGGACGGGCCCGGCAGGTTCCAAGTCCATTTCTTGGATGAATTATATAATGCAACGGCTGAAGACATTGCAACTAATCCGTTTGAAATTGAAACGGTGTGAAATTGAAACGGTGAAGTTGAAATAAAATTTAAAGACGATTCAAAAAGAGGAGATTTAATTCATGAACACATTAATTGCGGTTGCGATTGCGCCTTTCGGCGTCGGCGATGAGATTTCAAAAGAGGTTGCTGAAGTTATCCGAATCATTCGCGAGTCCGGACTTCCCAATAAAACAAATTCGATGTTTACTGAAATTGAAGGAGAATGGGATGAAGTGATGAAGGTTGTCAAGGACGCAACTTTTGTTTTGGCGGAAAAAGGAATTCGGACGGAAGTTGTTTTAAAAGCCGATATTCGCCCCGGTTACACGAATATGTTAAACGGGAAACTCGACCGATTGGACCGGGCGATTGACGGCACTTCAAAAAATGATTCCGAAATGGAGTCAAAATAATCGGAATGAAAATTGAGGATTAATATGAGCATTCGTGACAATTTAGATATTTCAGCTTACCTTGTCATCGGTCCTGAAAACACAAAAGGGCGACCGATTGCACCGATACTTGAAGCGGTCGTTGAAGCCGGATATACTTGTATTCAAATTCGCTCAAAAACAGCATCGGCGCGAGAATTGATCGAATTGACATGCCTGGCGGCTGATATTATTGAAAAAGCGGGGCAATCCGACAAAACGGCACTTGTCGTCAATGATCGGTTAGATGTGATATTGGCCGCCCGAAAAGACGGCATCAAAGTGGACGGGATCCATGTCGGGCAATCCGATATTCCGGTCAGCGTCTGCCGCGAATATTTAGGAGAAGAATCAATTGTCGGGCTGTCGGCTCAAACCAATGAATTATTTGATTACATTCAAACAACGGATGTCAGTCAAATTGATTATTTCGGCGCGGGGCCTCTTCACGAAACGCAGACGAAAACTGATTGCGGCACCGATCTTGACGGAAAAGTCATTACTCGAAGTTTTGAAGAAATCAGCCGATTGGCAGACTTAAGCCCGATTCCGGTTGTTGTCGGCGGCGGTGTCAAACGCGCAGACATTCCCGAGCTTGCGAAAACAGGTATCAGCGGATTTTTCGTGATTTCAGCCGTTTCCGAAGCCGATAACCCGAAAATCGCGGCAGCCGAACTGATCGAATCATGGAAAGCAAATTGTAAAAAATAAATCGGCAAAATAAAGAATTCGGCTTTGTGCAAAAAGTTCAAAAGTGTCTGATTTCAGCAGAAATATATCATTTATTATTTTAAATATTATTTCAAATATTGCCGTTTTCAATTCGGTTTGCGCATTTGCAGCTCGGCGTCAGCGACCGCCGCCGCGCGCGAACAGTTCCGTTTTCGGTCAATTTCCAAAGCCTGCCTCTCGTTTTTAAAATATCAAAAACAGATGCTCTGTGAATTCGGAATGAAAAATTGACTTTACACAAAGCCGCCAAATTCGAAAAAAGAAGTTGAAAGAAATCTTTTAATTAAAATTCACGGCGTTATAATCGTTCCGCTGCATTCTTTTTGCGGTCCTTTCTCTTCGCCTTCAATAATTTCCGGCAGATTTTTCGGGTCGCGCCCGTCCAAAACAATCGTTCTGATGCCGCTTCTGTCAATCAATTTGCAGGCAATCGGGTCAATCGGCGACTTTGATCCTGCTTTCAGAGACGTTTCGCCCGACATTCTGACAAGTTCGGCGCCTGTCAATGTTTTGTATTTGACGGCATTTTTATCAACATTCGGGTCGGCGGAGTAAATCCCGTCAACAGATGTCGGAATCAGGAAAAGGTCTGCGCCGAGATATTCCGAAAGCGCCGCAGAAACAGCGTCGGTGGTTTGTCCGGGAAGAACGCCTCCCATGACGACAATTTTTCCGGATTCAAAAGCGAGGGCAGCTTCATTGTAATTTGTCGGAACTTCCGGATATGCGGCTTTTCCGAGCGCGGAAATGAGAAGTTTGGCGTTGATGCGCGTCACATCAATTCCGATGAAATCGCAAGTGACTTCGTCGGCACCGATTCCGCGAGCGACTTCAATATATTTGCGCGCGTAAACGCCGCCGCCGACAACAAGAAGAAGCTGATGCTTCTCGGATATTTTTAAAATTGCATCCGCGTACGTTTTAAAACGTTCGGAATCCAAATCGCCTGCTAAAATCGAACCGCCGAGAGACATAACAATAAACATGAATTTTCTTCCTGAAAAATGATGAGTTTTTTTTCTATTTTTATTAATATTTAAATGCTGAATCAAATTACAAAGCAGGACTAAATTTTTAAATCTATCGTCAGGATTTTTTGATTTTTGATTTTTGATTTTTGTTTTTGTTTTTGTTTTTGTTTTTTGTTTTTTGTTTGTTTTGCTATTTCAATAATTTTAAAGGATTTATTTCTCAAAATCAAAAAAACAAATCCGGAGCGAATCGCATGCAAACGGCGCCTGCTTAAAATATAAAAAATTTTTAAAAGATAAAATTAAGAAGGAAAATAAAATGAAATAAAATGAGTTGTATGAAAAATATGATGTAAAAAGGTTCGGCAAATGAATTGTATCTATGTTTGCAATTCATTCTTCAAGTTCTCCGAACATTGCTCTGATTTTAATCAAATCTTCTTCGGGATAACGTGTTCCATCCAATTGAATTCCTTTTTTGAGTCTTTGAATTTGACGTTTAAAATCTTCTTGTCCCTCTTTTATTGCTTTCTCTCTTTTTTCTGCTTCTTCCGGAGTCGGTTTCGGAGATTGTCCGATATATCTGAATATCTCACTAAATGATTCATGTCTCATTTTTTCACTTCTTCTATTTTTTCAATATGATGTATGTTTACAATCTTTTTAAAATCTTCTACGAAGATATTTTCGATTTTTGTAATTATGTATGTTGATTTTCTTGGGAGTACTATTTCATTTTCACTGCTGTCAAAATACAATGCATTCATTCCTTTTTTCAATTTTAATTGAAATATTATGGGATTTTCAGAATTTGTATATTCAAACGCTCTGTAGATATCTAATGTAAAACTTCCAAAAGCATCTTCTGTAAATGTGCCGTCCACACTCGGATTTTTTATCCAGTCTATATCTTTTACACCCCGGTATACTGTATATTCTTTATCCGCTCTGCTTTTCCGAATCGCATTATCAATATTTTTGATATTGAATTCAATTAATTCTCTTTCTTCTTTCATCAAATTTTTCTTGAATTTCAAAAATCGGCAGCAATTATTCATTGCATAACACCAAGGCTTACTTTTCCAAGTTTCCGGCAAATCAAATGACCAATCAATTTTCTGCTCGTTCCAAGAATGTTTGTCCTGATAATTTCCGATACAAACTTTTTCAAATGTTGTCAAATCTATTCGCTCATAATATGCCGTCAGAAACTCTTTTTTAAACGAGTCAAGTTTTTCGGCAATTGTATTTGTCGAGTTAATATCAAGTTTTTTGTCTTTTGTTTCATCTGCTTTGTAATATCTGTAATATTTAGAATCGTCGGAATAATTACTCATATCGATCGAAACTTTGAATTCTAATTTTAATTGTTCGATTTTGTCAAAAACAATAACTTTATATTCGCTGTTCTTTACGATTCCGTTTTTTTTAATTGGATTATTTTAGATTGTTTTATTTTTTATTTTTCATTTTTTATTTTATTATTTATTTGATTCATTTCTTCAATCTCTTTTCTACTTATTTAATAACCAAATTAAAATTGGAGCGCTTTCGCGTGCGAAACTGGAAAGATGCTGACAACCGAAACAAAAAACGATGAATATTGATAAAAAGGATTGAAAATGATTGGAAATAATTGAAAACAATTAAAGAATTGAAAAAGCGGGGAAAGAATTAAAAGGTTGCATTTGTTCTTTGAATCATATTCAAAAATAAACGAACAGAGTTGAACAGAGGGACTTAAATGGATAACGAAAATCAAAAAAATCAGGAATTTCAATCTGAAGAAGAACTTGAAAACGAAAACGCAGAAAACACAAGCGCAGGATGCGCCGGTTGCAGCGGCTGCGGCAGCGCCGTTGGGGATGTAAATGCCAACGCCAACGCCGATTCAGGCGAAGAGGCCGGTCCCGAATCCGACCGCGGCATTTTGCTTCATCAATTGGCTGAGCGCGAAAAAGCGCTTGAATATTACGAAAATATTATTGCCGAATCTCCCGAAAACGGCGACGCTTGGTACAACAAAGCGCTCACGCTTCACGGTCTCAGCCGCTTTTATGAAGCAATGGACGCTTACGATACAGCCGTTAAATTCAATCCCAATGACAGCGACGCTTATTACAACAAAGGCGTCATTCAATCCGAACTCGGTTTGTTCAGCGAAGCCGTCGAAAGCTATGATAAAGCCATCACTGCCGACCCCGAAAATGTCGACGCCGTTTACAACAAGGCAACCGCGCTTCTTCAATTAAAAGACTATGACGAAGCCGTCAAAGTTTACGATTTAATTCTTGAAAAAGACAAAAACAATTTCAGCGCCGCTTACAACAAAGCGCTTGCATTGGTGCAGCTGGACAGACTTGATGAAGCAATTGCCGCGTTCGATTCTGTTATTCAGATCGATCCGAACAGCAAAGAAGCCTGGTATGACAAAGCGCATCTGCTTTTGAAAATCGGCCGCCCCGAAGACGCGCAGGAAGCATTCAGCAACACTCTGAAATTGATTCCCGATCTGCCCGATTCCTGGTTCAGAATCGGCGGCATTTTAGCAGTCGTCGGCAAAAAAGCGGAAAGTTTGAAATACCTTCGAAAAGCGATCAACACAAATGCTGAAGCGCGCGAATGGGCAAAAGAAGATTTGGACTACGAATCTTTGTGGAATGATCCGGATTTCCAAAAATTACTGGAATCCAGCGACGCGGAAATCAAAACCGCCGTTTCATCAATCGATGAATAATTGATAAAAATTGATAAACATATATCATCAATTCAAAAATCATTTCAAAAATCATTTCGAGGAAACATCATGAATCAGATGCGCGGCTCTCGTGAAAATTTAATGAGTGAAGATAAATTCTGGGAAATCATCGAACTTTCAAAAGCGGATGATCCTCAGGATCAATTGGATAATTTAGTCGAGCAGTTGTCTTCCATGACGGCTGACGATATTTTCGGTTTTGATTATCAATTGGATAAACATTTGGAGAAATCATATCATTCCGATTTATGGGCGGCTGCTTACATTGTTTGCGGCGGCTGTTCTGACGACGCGTTTGATTATTTCCGCGCCTGGCTGATTTCAAAAGGGCGCGGCGTTTACGAAAACGCGCTTGAAAATCCCGATTCCTTGCTTGAAATTTTTGAAAATATGGATGAAAGAGATTTTCCCGAAAACGAAGAAATTCTTTACGCAACGCTTGACGCTTACGAAGAAGCGACGGGAAAAGACGATTTCTATGACGTTTTGGATACGTTTGAAGACAATTTCCAAATCTTTGAAATCGAATTAACTTGGGACGAAGACGATCCGAAAACGCTTGAAGCCGTCTGCCCGAAATTATTTGAAAGATATTATGACGATCCTTTCTGATGAAAATTCTGTTGTCAAAAACGATGAAAAAGACAATGAAGAAAACGAAAAAAGAGCGGCGTTGTCTTCCGCGCTGCTGAGCTGGTATGACCAATTCGGGCGCGATCTGCCCTGGCGCGTCCGCGGCGCTCACCCGAGTCCGTATACGGTTTGGATTTCTGAAATCATGCTTCAGCAGACGACGGTCAAAACCGTCATTCCTTATTTTTACCGTTTTTTGGAGAAATTTCCGGACATCGAAACGCTTGCAAATGCCGATATCGAAGATGTTCTTCTGATGTGGCAGGGACTCGGCTATTACACACGCGCTCGAAAACTTCACGAGTGTGCTCAATATTTAGTTAAAAACCATGGCGGCAAATTTCCCGAAACTTATTCAGAACTTTTGAAACTTCCCGGAATCGGACCTTACACGGCAGCCAGTATTTCATCGCTTGCTTTTGACAAACGGGAAGCTGTTGTCGACGGCAATGTCATCCGCGTCATTTCCCGTCTTTACGGAATTCAGGAAAGCACGGCAATCAGTCTTCCCGATGTTACAAAAAAAGCGCAGAATTTAATGTCCGATACCCGCGCCGCCGATTATACTTCAGCGATCATGGATCTCGGCGCAACGGTTTGTACGCCGAAAAACCCCGTTTGCAATTCGTGTCCGTTTGAAACCGATTGCGCGGCTCTGTCTCTTCATTTGATTGAAGAAATTCCGAAAATCGAAAAACTTCAAAAAATCAATAAAATCGGAAAATTATTTTGGATTGAAAATGAATCCAAAGAGGTTTTGATTCGAAAACGCTCGGAAAAAGGATTGCTCCACGGATTGACGGAATTCCCGTGGGAAGCAGTTGAAGGCGACCGCAGCAAGCTTCGTGAAATTCCGTTTCCGATTGAAAATACGGATTGGATTGAAACCGGAAAAAGCGTCCGCCACGTTTTTACGCATATCAATTTGACTCTTGAAATTTATCAAACCAAAATCAATTCTATGAAAAACGAATCGGATTTGATGAATTTGAAGAAAAGCGGCGGGCAATTTGTTTCAAAAAAAGATTTTGAGAATTATCCGTTTTCAACGCTGATGAAAAAAGTTATTCGAGAAGCCGATTCGGATGATCAAAAAGTTTCAAAGAACGGCAAAAAATCTAAAAAAATTGTTTCAAAAACTTTGTCTCAATTTGAGTAATTTCATCTCATTTTATTTCATTTCATTTTTTTCTTTTTCTTTTTTTATTAATTGTATTTGTATTATTTTTCACCATGAAATCCAAACATCCAATTTTAATAAAATCGGTGAACCCGAACGCCCGATAAAACCCTAATCTTTAATTTTTAAATTTGGATAAAAGATGGCGTTCCGTTTTTAAGAAATTTGATAAAAATGATGTTTCAATCGAAAAACAAAGTAAATGAAATTCCAAAAACCGCCCCCGCAAGTTGAGTTTCCGAGCGCAGCGAGGAGACGAGACTTGGCGGATTCTTCCAATGCGAAATAAAAAACTCAAAACCGTTGACTGTAAATTACTTTCCGGTGCCGGCAAAGTGCTGTTTTGCAACTGTCTTTTTGCTGTCAGCTTCCGGCTGAGCCTGCTCGTCTGCGACTGTCTTTTAATGTTGCCGGCTCCTGCCGAGACTGCCGATGTGCAACTGTATTTTACTGTTTGCTTCCAATCAGGTTTCCGTGTGCTGCTGCCGGCAGCCGCAGCAGCTGCCGCCGCCCGCGCGAGCCGCACATTTTTTTTTAAAAAAATAAAAACGAAGACTGCATTTTTAGAAAAAAATCAAAACGAATATTGCATTTTTTAGAAAAATAATCAAAAGAGGGAATCGCATTTTTAAAACAATCAAAGGGAAGATTGCATTTTTTATCGAAGAATGCGGGGTAAAATTCATGTTAATTTTGAAGTTCGGGGAATGAATTTATAAATTAAGCGGCATTTACTTTTCAGGTTTTATATCTTTTACTTTAATTAATTTTTTAATTTTGGTGTCATACAAATGATTACAAGTTCTGCGCCCGGCAAAATTTTCTTATTCGGCGAACACGCAGTCGTTTACGGCAAAACAGCGATTGCCTGCGCGATTGATTTGCGCGCGCATGTCACCGTTGAAGAAGCGCCGACGGTTCAAATGAAAGGCCCGGGCGGCAGCGTTGATTTAAACCCGCGAAAACATCCTTACATTTATTCCGTTGTCGAAAAATTCAAAGGATTCACGGACGTGACGGGCGTCAACATTGACATTCATTCCGATATTCCTGTCGGCTCGGGACTCGGATCGTCTGCGGCCGTCACGATCGCAACGATCAAAGCGCTTGACGCTTATTACGGCACGAATCTGACGCTTGAAGACATCGCTCATATGGGGCACCAAGTGGAATCGGAAGTCCAAGGGCGCGCCAGCCCGACAGACACATTTGTTTCGACTTTCGGCGGAATGGTTCAAATTCCCGATCGTAAAAAACTCGGATTTTATGACATGCTTATCGTTATCGGAAACACCGGTAAATTTTCATCCACGCGAAAAATCGTTTCAAACGTCGCCGCGCTTAAAGAAAGACATCCGATCGTGATTGGTCAAATCATGGACACCATCAGTGCCATTTCGGAAACAGGCATTGAGTTCATTCAGGAAGGCGATTTTCATACCGTCGGCGAATTGATGAACATCAATCAGGGACTGCTTGATTCAATCGGCGTCGGCTCCAAAGAACTTTCGGAATTGGTTTACGCTTCCAGAAAAGCAGGCGCTCTCGGATCCAAAATTACGGGCGCGGGCGGCGGCGGCTGTATGATTGCGCTTTGCGAACACAAAAATCTGTCACGCGTCGCGCATGCGATCAAGCGCGCGGGCGGCGACTCTTTCATTTGCCGGACTTCACACGTAGGCGTTCGAATCGAGTCGAAATAATCACAAAATTCAATCGCATATTACAGTCATTCACGTTAATTTGCATTTAATTCACATTAAATATTGTATAATTATTGTATAATTATTGTATAAATCATTCACAATTAAACAAAAACAGTCAATTCAAAACAGGGAAATTTATGAATTCAAATTCCGACATTACGGTTTTAAAAGTCGGCGGCAGCGCCGTCACAGACAAAAATGCGGCTGCCGGTTCCGCCAAGGCGGATGAAATGGAGCGAATCGCGCGGGAAATCGCGGGCTTTTCCGGAAAATTGGTTATCGTTCACGGCGCCGGCTCATACGGTCACGTTTACGCCAAACAGTACGGTTTGGACAAAGGATTTCACGAAGAAGGTTTTTTAAAAACACATGACTCCGTTCGCGAATTGAATGAAATGATCGTCAAAACTTTAAGAGCGGAAGGCATTCCGGCGGTTCCGTTAAATCCGCTTTCATTTTCGATTTGCGGTGACGGAAGACTGACTTTCCTTTACACCGATCAAATCGCAGAAATGCTGAAACACGATTTGGTTCCCGTTCTGCACGGTGACGTTTGTATGGATACGACGCGCGGCGCCTGCATCCTGTCCGGCGATCAGTCTCTGCCTTACGTGGCGGCGGCGCTGAACGCAAAGCGCGTCGGCCTCGGATCGGCAACGGACGGCGTTTTGGATTCAAACGGAAAAACAATTCCGAAAATTACGCCGAAGAGTTTTGATTCCGTTAAGCAGCACATCGGCGGCTCGGCGGGAACGGACGTGACCGGCGGCATGCTCGGAAAAGTGTCGGAAATTTTGGACCTTGCGGAAAAAACGGGGATTGAGTCCTGTATTTTTAACGCAAATACGCCGGGAAATGTTGCCGCTTATTTAAAAGGAGATACCGTCGGCACATTGATTTGTAAAGATGAATAATTTCGATTCTTTTCATTTTTGAAATGTTTAAGATGTCTGAGACTTTTTTGAAATGTTTAAGATGGTTTTGAAATGTTTTTTGAAATGTTAAGATGCTTTTGAAACGTTTTTGATTTTTTTAATCATTTTAGAAATGTTTTAATTTAGAAATGTTTTAAAATTATTTTCGTTCGGAAATTATTTTTTGACAGTTTACGGGTCGGATTCGGTAATTTTCTGCTGTTTCTCTGTCTTGTTTGTGAATTATTTATATACTATTACCGAGTAGGTTATTCAAGAAATCAGTCTTAATGAATGGAAATTTCAATTTGGAAAATTTTAATCCCGATTTACGGGTGATATCCGGAGCATAAAAAATGGAGCATGAAACATCACGCAGAAAAATTGAGCATTTGGAGCTTTGCGCCCGATGCCATGTTGAATCCCGCAAGGTGAGCGCCGGTTTTGAAGACGTGACATTGGTTCACCGCGCTCTGCCCGAGATTTCAATGCATGATATTGATATGTCCGCGGATTTCCTCGGCAAAAAATTAGCTTTTCCTTTTATGATTGCATCCATTACGGGCGGACATCCCGAAACGACAAAAATCAACGCGGCGCTTGCAGAAGCTGCCGAAACGGTCGGCGTCGGAATCGGAGTTGGAAGCCAAAGAGCAGCCATTGACGACCCGAAACAAACTGATTCTTTTAAAATCGTTCGCGAAAAAGCGCCGAACGCCTTTGTTTACGGAAACATCGGCGCGGCTCAGATCAAAGAATACGGCACAGAAGGTGTCAATTCTTTGGTTTCTATGATTGACGCGGACGCGATTGCGATTCATTTGAATTTCTTGCAGGAAGCCATTCAGCCCGAAGGCGATATTGACGCAAGCGGCTGTTTGGAAATGATTGAACAAATATGCGCCGCGGCAGATGTTCCGGTGATGGCGAAAGAAACCGGCGCGGGTATTTCCCGCGAAGACGCGCTTTTGCTGAAAAAAGCAGGCGTTGCCGCAATTGATGTCGGCGGTGCCGGCGGAACGAGCTGGTCCGGCGTTGAAGTTTACCGCGCCCGAATGGACAAAGACAAATTGGGCGAGCATCTCGGTGAATTGTTCTGGGACTTCGGCATTCCGACCGTTTCCGGTTTGATTGAATGTAAAGTTGCGGTTCCCGTGGTTGCAACCGGTGGCGTGCGAACAGGCGTTGACGTCGCCAAGTCGATTGCGCTCGGCGCGGCAGCAGCAGGCGCAGCACTTCCGTTTGTCGAGCCGGCATTTAAAGGCGCGGACGCGGTCACAGATGCGCTTCGCTTAATGGAGCAGGAACTCAAAGCCTCCATGTTTTTAACGGGCTGCGCAAACATAAAAGTGCTTTCTCAAACACATGCGGTCGTCACGGGAAAAACGTACGACTATTTGACAAGCCGCGGATTCAATGTCACGGATTACGCCAACAAAGAACTTCTTTAAACGCATTAAATTTCAATTTAAATCGTAAAATTCAGCCGAAATTTCGGCATTTACAGTCATCCCTTATTCGAATTCTATGGAATTCATGTTTTAAAGGAAATCAAAAATTAAAGTTCAAAATTGAATTTTAATCAATAAAATAAAAAAATTAAACATTAAAAAAATCAAAAAAAATATAAAAAGTCAAAAAAATAAAAATTTTGAAAAAAAATTTCAAAATAATATTTTTTAAAATAGAATGTTTAAAAATTTAAATCGAAAATTTCGAATTTAAATCAAGGTATTAAAAATAAAAATATTAAAAATAAAAAAGCTCTCAAAAAAGCTTTCAAGTTAAATTAAAAACTATCAAAATTAAATTAAAAATAAGGACTTTATAAAAATGGAAGATATTGGAATTGTCGCCGTTGGCGGTTATAATGAAATGGGCCGTAACATGACGGCTGTTGTCGTCGGCGAAGATATTGTTATTTTGGATATGGGCATCCGCTTGGACCGTGTTCAGATCCACGAGGATGCGGAAATCGATCGCATGCACTCGCTTGAATTGATTGACATGGGGGCCATTCCCGATGATACGATTATGAGAGACGTGAACGGAACGGTTCGCGCAATCGTTTGTACGCACGGCCACTTGGACCATATCGGTGCGATTCCGAAGCTGGCGCACCGCTACAACGCGCCGATCATTTCAACGCCGTACACGACCGCGCTCATCCGCCAGCAGATCGATGAAGAGAAGAAATTCAAGGTCAACAATCCGCTGATTGCGCTCAAAGCCGGCGGCACATATGAAATTACGGAAGACATCAGCGTTGAATTTGTCAGCATTCCGCACAGCATTGTTGACAGCGTGATCGCGGTTCTGCATACGCCTTACGGCTCCGTTATGTACGCCTGCGACTTCAAATTGGACCGCGCGCCGACAATCGGCGACTCGCCCGACTTTGACACGCTTCGCAGAATCGGACAGGACGGCGTTTTGGCAATGATCACCGAGACGACAAACAGCGCCAGGTCCGGTAAAACACCATCTGAAACGATTGCAAAAGAAATGCTCCGCGATGTTCTTTTGGGAACGGAAGAATCTCACGTCGGTATGATCGTGACGACTTTCGCCTCTCACATCGCTCGTTTGAATGCGATTATTGAAATCGCCGAAGAAATGGGACGCATTCCTGTGTTTATGGGACGCTCTATGGAAAAATATCTTTACGCCGCTCACGAACTCGGGTACATTACGCTTCCCGAAGACGTTGAAGTTTACGGTCACAGAAAGGATGTCGACCGCGCTTTGAAAAAGATCATGGAAGGCGGCAAGGAGAAATATTTGCCTGTCGTCACCGGTCACCAGGGCGAGCCCGGATCTATTTTGATCAGAATCGCAAATGGTGAAACGCCGTTTAAAGTAGAATCCGGCGATCGCATTATTTTCTCGGCAAATATTATCCCAAGTCCGATGACGCGCGCCAACCGCTACGCGCTTGAAACAAAATTGAAGATGCGCGGCGCAAGAATTTATGACGACGTTCACGTTTCCGGCCACGCTTACCGCGAAGACCACTGGGAAATGCTCAGAATCGTTCAGCCGACGCACGTCATTCCCGCACACGGCGACTTGGCAATGCACAGCGCTTACATTGAAATGGCTGAAGATGCCGGCTATGTTCTCGGAGAAACGGTTCACCTGCTCAGAAACGGTGAGATTCTTTTCCTTGAACCCTGATTTGATTTCAATTTAATTAGATTCAGTTGAGTTAAATCTTTAATTAAATCTTATTAAACTTTAATTAAATTTCAGTTAATTATCTCAATTTAATTCCGGTCGGAATGATTGTTTCCGATTGGAATTTGTTATTTTTATTCATTTGTTTTATTAATTTATTGAATTATTTTATTGATTTATTAAATTCTATACTGATTTGGAGTTTTATTATGACTGTTGTTGATGAAATTAAAAAACTGTCTGTTCCGGTCGATGAAGCGATTGACGGTTTGCTTCCCGTTCAAAAGCCCGAAGGTCTTTACGAAGCTTCCCGCCACATTGTTAAAGCCGGCGGCAAAAGACTCAGGCCTGCCGTTTTGCTGGCAAGCGCCGAGGCAGTCGGCGGCGATATCCAAACCGCCGTTCCCGCAGCTGTTGCCATTGAATTGATGCACACTTTTACGCTTGTTCATGACGATATTATGGACAACGACCCTGTCCGCCGCGGTCTTCCGGCCGTTCATACAATTTGGGGCGAAGCAGGCGCGATTTTGGCCGGCGACACGCTTTATTCAAAAGCGATTGAAATTATTACGACAGCCGACAATGATCCCGCCCGCCTTTTAAAATCTGCCAACATTCTTTCCAAAACGTGTGTTGAAGTTTGTGAAGGTCAGTGGCTTGATATTGACTTTGAAAAGCGCGACACCGTTTCCGCGGATGAATATTTGGAAATGATTGAAAAGAAAACCGCGATAATGTTTGGCGCTGCCGCACAGATCGGCGCAATCATCGGCGGCGCGGACGCAAAAGTCGATCAGGCACTCTACGATTACGGCCGCCTCGTCGGCCTCGGCTTCCAGATTTATGATGATGTTTTGGACTTGACGATGCCTGAAGAAATCATCGGCAAGCGCCAGGGCAGTGATATTTTTGAAGGCAAAAGAACGCTTTTGATGATTCACGCCACCGAAAAAGGCGCCATCCCGCGCGCGTTCGGCAAAGGCTCCGGCACAAAAGAAGATATCGAAGAAGCGATTCAAGTCTTAACGGATTCCGGCTCTCTTGCTTACGTCAAGGATCTTGCAGTCGGTTATGTCGAAGAAGGAAAAGCCAAGCTTGACATTTTGCCCGACAGCCCGTCCAAGCAGCTTTTGAAAGATATGGCAGATTATATGCTGTATCGCGATTTCTGATTTTCAATTTAATTTCAATCGGGGAGGATTAACAAATCCTCCTTTTTCTTTCTTTTTTTAAATCCGTCGTTCGTTCCCTTTTTATTGTTTTATTATTTTGCGATTCTTTTTTCGTTATTGAAAAATTTGTGCGGCTCGCGCGAGCGGCAGGCAGCAGCAACCTCTTTCACATCCTTTTCAATTTTCGGACAAACCTAAACATCCATTTTATTTTTCTCAATAAACACGAACGCTCTTTAAAATCCAAATCAAAGAATATTTTAAAGAAAAACGGCGTTCGTTTTTGTTTTAGTTTAATAAAAACGATGTTTGATTTTTGAAGAAAATATGTGAAAAGTTCAAGTAACGTTCCCGCAAGTTGAGTTTCCGAAGCGTAGCGGAGGAAACGAGACTTGGCGGATTCTTACACGACGAATTAAATGTTCAATTTCAGTTTTCACCTTTCTAAATTAAAACTTGGCGGATTCTTACACGACGAATTAAATGTTCAATTTCAGTTTTCATCTTTCTAAATTAAAACTTGGCGGATTCTTTCCACGCCGAATAAAAAGTTCAAACGCAGTTGAGGCAGATTATGTTAAAAATCGGAATCAATGAATTCGTCGACTCATTGTTAGAATCTCCAACTCCTTCAATCCTGCCGCTGCGCTTCG
This sequence comes from Methanimicrococcus hongohii, assembly GCF_032594095.1. NCBI lineage: Archaea > Methanobacteriati > Methanobacteriota > Methanomicrobia > Methanosarcinales > Methanosarcinaceae > Methanimicrococcus > Methanimicrococcus hongohii. The sequence continues at coordinate 823,983 of NZ_CP131059.1, read as the reverse complement.
GAAACGCGTCGTTGGAGGGGCGGTGTTTGAAATTTTATTCAATCTAAAATCAATTGAAACATCGTCTTTTCTCAAAATTTTGAAAAATTGAACGCCGTTTTTTCAATAAATCTAAAAATTTTAAGTTTATGATTTTATCGGGCGTTCAGGTTTATCGTGAAAATAAAAATGGATGTTTGGTTTTATCCGAAAATTGAAAAAGGTTAAAATTAAAAAATAATATAATTAAGAAATAATATAATTTAAAAAGCGGAATAAACGAGACAAATCGAAAAAATAATTTTGACCGGAATCATTTCTCCATCTTGTCAACAAAATCAACGTCAAAATCCAAATCAAATTCTTCTTCAAAATCAATATTCTCAAACTGATTCTCAATCTCTCTTCTGTATTTGCTGACATCTTCCCCTTTGGATTTCTTCGCATGATATTGAATATTTCTGAAAATGCCGCGCAGCGTTTTTGCTTCGCACGGTGTCAGTTCGGCGCGGGCAAATATTCTTTTCATCATCAGCGCCATTTTTTCTTTTTTCAGCGGATCAAAATCCATGTCTTCCAAAACTTCACCGAAATGAGCGCACATTGAATCAAATTCAATAAAGTCAGCGGTTTTGTATTTTCCCGTTAATCGCGCGCCGGAAAGTTCGTAAACCATAATTCCGACGGCATGAGACAAATTCATCACAGGATAAATGTGAGACGACGGAATTGTCGCAATCATTGAACAAAAAGAAAGTTCTTCATTTGTAAAACCGATATCTTCACGCCCGAAAAGAAGTGCAAACTTCGTATCCGGGTGAAATTCTTCCATTTTTTCTCTCAAAACGCCGGGTGTCAACGCAGGCGTTCGAATATGATCGCAGCCTTTTAAAGCGCGCATTCCCGTTGTTCCGATAACAACATCGCAGCCCGAAACAGCTTCTTCAATCGTTTGACAAATTTTCGCATTTTGAAGAACATCAATCGCATGGGAAGACATCGCCCGAGCTTCTCCTTCCAAAGAACAAGGATTGACAAGATAAAGTTCCGTGAAGCCGAAATTTTTCATAACACGGCAAACCGATCCGATATTTCCTTGATAAAGCGGTTCAACTAAGACGATTCGCAGATTCGGCATGAATTTGATTGCATCTTCTGTTTCTGCATTTTTCGCATCATCTGCATTACCTGCGTTATCCGCATTATTTGCTTGTTCATTCTCTCCAGAAAATCTGTCAGACATACAGCCAAAAAAACGATGATGGTATTTTATTATTTTGTCTGCTTTCTTGATTTTTTTATTTGAATTTTTATTTAATTTTTTTACTTAGTTTTTTTGGTTTTTTACTTATTTTTTTACTTGATTTTTTATTTGTTTTTATTTGGGCTTTTACTTAGTTTTTACTTAGTTTTTTACTTAGTTTTTACTTGGGTTCATTCTCCTTTTTAGAATTTTTTGATCTGTAATTGGTCTTTTTATTATCGTTTTCTTGTCAAATTATTGTCAAATTTTGTTCGGAGTGTGAAATATTCGTTCATTTTGCGAAAATTCTTCATTATTGTTCATCATAAAAACACGCCGGCGGGTTTCATTTTTGGAAATGCCGCTCAAATAATATCAGAGTCTGCCGGATGATAATATTTAAATATAATCGGTACAAAGTGCCTACTAACTTCTATCATCGATTAGTCGATTCGGGTCAATCTCTTCTTTTTATGGGGGACGGGTGACTTGATAGAACGTAAACATTAGTTCGTTCGACTCTGTTTTCAACATTTTAGTTGGGTTCGGCAAGTTTGAATGAACTGAACGCTATCGTTCGCTATCATAATTATTATTGTTTGGTTGACAGCAAATGTATTTCATCACAATTTGTCATTATTATTCATCTTGATTGCATTAATATTCATTTTGATTGTAATGATTTGTCATTGATAATACGTCAAAAAAGCTGCCTCAGTCATTTGCTTTCAAAAAATATGGAGAATTAAAATTATGGATTATTTTTCAGGCATTGCCGGCGTGTCCATTACATTCGTCGTTATGATGACAACGTCCGTTCTTGCTATTTCCCTTCTTATGCTCGGACTTTACTTCAACGTCCGTAAATGGGGTCAGGGCTCACTTGCATGGGGCATTGAACCAGAAGAAGGCAAACAAGGACTTATCGGAAGTGTCATTGTTTTCTGCAAATCGTTTTGGAAACAGCTTCGGGCACATTCTGTTCATCACGGCCAGAATATCTTGGTAACTTTAGTTTTTGATGTTCTTCTTTTGAGAAGAACCGCACGCGCAGATCCGTTCCGCTGGTTTATGCACATGTGTATTTTCATCGGCTGGATGGGCCTTTTCTCATTATCTGGACTTATGTTCGCGATTGAATTGATTCACATGGTCGGCATTCACTTTATCGATCCCGAATGGTTCAGAGAATTCCTGCAGCTTCCGAATCAGCTTCTCGGATACTTGCTTTTCCTCGGTGTTATTATTGCAGTTGCCCGCAGACTTTTCATCCCGAAAGTCAGAGACAACACAAACTCTTACGACTCGATTTTGCTCATCACATTGATTGTCGTCGTCGTCACCGGTTTTATTGCACACGCAGGCAGATATATCGCAATCGGCATCACCGATTTTACAGGATATGATTTCATCTTCTATGACTATCTCTTATGGACGCTTGGCGGCATGTCTCCGTTCTTGACATATGTTAAAGAAATCGCATTGACACACAGTGTTCTTGCGCTCTTCGTCGGTTTCGCATTCATCCCGTACTCCAAGTACATCCACATGATTACGGCGCCGCTGACAATGATCGTTAACAAAGGAGGCGAACATTAATGGCAAGAAGAGAACCGTCTCTTAAAATTAAATGCTTGACAGCTGTTCAGCTCATGGAGCTTGACGCTTGTATGCGCTGCGGCGAGTGCGCCGAATGGTGTCCGACCTACGAAGGCTCCGGATACAGACCCGGCCTTTCCCCGCGCGACAAAATTTACCGCTGGAAACGCTTCGTTGACAAGTCTTACGGCATGCGCGCTTTCTTCTTCGGTCCCAAGGAAATTCCGGAAGAAGAATTCGTCGAATTCAAAGACGATGTCCACGGCTGTACAACATGCGGCATTTGCGCAACAGTTTGTGAAGCCGGTATCAACACCGTCGAACTTTGGGAAGCCATGCGCGCCGACCTTGTGAAGAGAGGCACAGGTCCGTACGGCAAGCAGGGCGGAATGCCCAAGATCATCAGCGACACTTTCAACTCTTACAACGAGCCGAAAGAAAACCGCTTGAACTGGATTCCCGATGACGTTAAAATTGCAGACAAAGCAGACATTCTTTACTTCATGGGCTGTACAGCCGGTATGAAGCAGACAAACCTCGCCGTTTCAACCGCCCGTGTTTTGAACAAGCTCGGCGTTGAATTCTGTACACTCGGCGAAGAAGAAGCCTGCTGCGGTTCCGTTTTGATCAGAACCGGTCAGTATTTCAAAGAAGAAAATCTTCCCAAGAGACTTGCACAGTCCAACGTTGAAAAGATCAAAGCAAAGGGCGCAAAAACCGTTCTTTACGCTTGCTCCGGATGTTTCAGAGCATCTCTTGTTGACTGGCCCAGACTTCTCGGTGAAGAAACGCCTTTCAAAGTGATGCACGTCTCCCAGTTCCTCGCCGAAAAGATTGAAGCCGGCGAAGTCGAATGGGTCCAGAAACCTTACGGCGAAGACAAAATCGTCACCTACCACGACCCGTGCCACCTCGGCCGCCACGTCGGTGTTTATGAAGAGCCCAGAAAAGTTCTTCAGAGCATGCCCGGCATGGAATACGTCGAGATGGATCGCAGCAGAGCATATCAGAGATGCTGCGGTGCCGGCGGCGGTGTCAAAGCAGGTATGCCCGAACTTGCGCTTTCAATCGCAAAGGCAAGAGTCGGCGACGCAATGGAAATTCTTTACCCCGAAGGCGAAGAAAAGACAAAGACCAACATCTTTGCTCAGGCTTGCCCGTTCTGTAAGAGAAACCTCTCTGACGGACGCGACGCGCTTTTGGCCGAAGAAAATCCGCGTGCAGACATCGTTATTGAAGACATTGTTGAAATCAGTGCCCGCGCACTCGGTTTGAGCAACGTTAAAGATTAACTCAATTGAATTCTTAAAAATCGTGAAACGGTTGAAAAACCGTTTTACCGTTTTCTTTTTTTGAAATATTTTTTGTTGAGTGAATGCTGTTTAAAACACAGACATTTGGTTTTGAATTTTTTTTGAATTTTGGTTTTGAATTTTGCCAAATTTGATCTAAATTCGTGCCGTTTTTTGTGTTATTTTAATTCTCAGCATTTCTATTCTGCCGCGCCGCCGATTGTGCTGCTGTGTGCCGATGTCGTCAGTTTGCGCCCGGCTGCTGCCCGACAGCCGCCCGCCGCGCGAGTCGCCAAGCTCTTCAAAAAATTATTAAAAACGCCCGATGTGATTGAAGAATTATACAAAAAACAGAATCATGAAAGTGAAATATAATCGAAAAAGAAAAGAAGAATAAATTATTTTTTCAATTCTTCTTTAATTGAATTTTTGACATCTTTTTTTGTGTCATTAATTTTTTTATCAACAGCGTTGTCAACCTTTCTTTCAGCTTGGTATTTTGCGCTGCTGACTTCTCTGTCGATTTTTTGGTCGATTTTCTTTTCAATTTTATCAAATAAGCCCATTTAAATCACCGATGAACAAAAGTCCTGAAGTTATATCAGTCTTCCGACGTTTGAAAAACCGTTCATTGAAAAAATAGATGAAAAATTATGAGAATGGATAATTGCTGATATTTCTAAATATAAATAAAAAGAAAAAAGAAAGGTAAAAGAAAAAAGAAATGTAAAAGAAGAAAAAAGGCAATGCATTATGCATTGTCTTTGTTGTATTCCTGAATCGATTTAATCGTCATTTCTTTTTCTTTTGCCGCGATAATCGCTTTTCCCGAGATTTTTGCGCTCTGAAGTGTTGTGATGTACGGAACACCGTAATCAACGGCTGAGCGGCGGATCTTGGACCCGTCACGGCGTGCTTTCGTCTTCTCTGTCGGTGTGTTGATGATCAAATTGACTTCATTCTTTCTGACGCGATCAATCACATTGGGCGTTCCTTCATGAACTTTTAAAACGATATCCATTGAAATACCGTTCTTTTCCATGAATTCGGCCGTTCCTTTCGTTCCGATCATCTTTAAGCCGACAGAAGTCATTTCTTTGGCGACTTCAAGCATTTCCTCTTTGTCTTTGTCACGAATCGACATAAACACTGTTCCTTCCAGCGGCAGCGTGTTGTCTGCAGCCATCTCGGCCTTGTAAAACGCCAAATCATAGCTGTAGTCGATTCCCATGACTTCGCCCGTACTCTTCATCTCCGGGCTTAAGAGCGGGTCTGCGCCCGGCAGCTTGTCAAAGGGCAAAATCACTTCTTTCACCGCAACATGCTTGATTTGCGGCTCTTTTTCTGCCGTATAACCCTGCTCTTTCAAAGATTTGCCGATCATTACTTTTGCCGCAATCTTTGCAAGCGGGATGCCGATTGCCTTGGAGACAAACGGAACTGTTCGGCTGGAGCGCGGATTGGCTTCCAAAACGAAAACCTTACCGTTCTGCTCAGCCATCTGGATGTTGACCATTCCTTTCACGTTTAACGCAAGCGCAATCTTTCGAGTGTAGTCTCTGACGATTTCTAAAATGTCTTCGGGAAGCGTCTGCGGCGGAATCACACAAGCCGAGTCGCCCGAGTGGATGCCGGCTTCTTCAATGTGCTCCATAATTGCGCCGATATAGACGTTTTCTCCGTCCGAAACGGCGTCAACATCAATTTCGCGGGCGCCTTCTAAGAAGTCGTCAATTAAAATCGGGTGGTCATGGGTCACGCGAACCGCTTCTTTGATGTATTTTTCAAGTTCATCGCGATCGTAAACGATTTCCATCGCGCGGCCGCCGAGAACATATGACGGGCGGACCAAAACCGGATATCCGATTTTTTCGGCGATTTCAAAAGCCTGTTTCTCAGACGTTGCATATCCGGCTTCCGGCTGCAAAATGCCGAGACTGCTCATCAAAGTATTGAATCTTTCACGGTCTTCTGCCATATCCATATTTTCAGGAGATGTTCCCAAAATTTTGGTATTCATTCCGCGTCTCTTTAATTCCTTTTCAAGCGGCATTGCCAAATTCACGGAAGTCTGACCGCCGAACTGAATCAAAACGCCTGCCGGTTTTTCTTTTTCAATCACGTTCATGACATCTTCAAGCGTGACAGGTTCGAAGAAAAGCTTGTCGGACGTATCGTAATCGGTTGAAACCGTTTCGGGATTATTGTTGATAATCAGTGTTTCAATTCCTTCTTCGCGAAGCGCTTTGACGGCATGGACGGTACAATAGTCAAACTCAATTCCCTGTCCGATACGAATCGGTCCGGCACCGAGAATCAGAATTTTTTCTCTGTCATCGGTGACAGACAAATTTTCAACGCCGTATTCGGTGTAATAATAAGGCGTGAATGATTCCAAGGCTTCGGCGCAGGAGTCAACCATTCTGTAAGAGGCTTCCATATTTTCTTTTGCGCGCATATCTGTGATTTCTTCACGGCTCTTGCCGGTTAATTCGCTGATTCTTTCATCGGTGAAGCCGATTTTTTTAGCTTCGATTAAGACTTCTTTTGTCAATTTTTCTTCTTTTAAGATGTTTTCAAACAAGACAAAATTGCTGATCTTTTCGATAAAGAACGGGTTGATTTTTGTCCACTCGGAAATCGTTTTAACAGAATAGCCTTTTTTCAGCGCGTAAATGATGACAAAAATACGTTCATCCGTTGCGTTTCTCAAAAGGTCTTCGATTTCTTCATCCGTCCATGAATATTCATCAATATGTTTTCCGATGTCGAGTCCGCGGATTGCTTTTTGAATTGCGTCTTCGACTGTTCCGCCGATTGCCATGACTTCGCCGGTACTTTTCATCGCTGTTGTTAATTTGCGGTCGGCGGCCGTGAATTTATCAAACGGCCAGCGTGCGACTTTTACGACGACATAATCAACAGTCGGTTCCCAGTTGTCGGATTTGACTTCAACGCCTTTGACGATTTCATCCAATGTCATGCCGATTGCAATTTTTGCGGTTGCGCGGGCAATCGGAAATCCGGTTGCTTTGGATGCCAAAGCGGAAGATCGAGAAACACGCGGATTGACTTCAATAACTCTGTAATCGCTGTTTTCAGGATTATATGCCAGCTGAACATTGCAGCCGCCTTCAATATTAAGCGCCCTTAAAATGCGCATGGAAGCTTCGCGAAGCATTTTTATGTCTTTTTCGGGAAGTGTTAAAATCGGTGCGACAACCATTGATTCGCCGGTATGAATGCCCATCGGGTCGATGTTTTCCATCGTACAAATAACAATGCAAGTGTCATTTTTGTCGCGCATGACTTCAAATTCGATTTCCTCCCAGCCGAGAACGCTTTCTTCAATCAGAAGCTGGTGGATGCGGCTCTTTTTGAATCCTTTTTCGGCAATTTCGTAAAGTTCTTCGCGGGTGTACGCAATGCCGCCGCCGGCGCCGCCGAGTGTGAATGCAGGACGAATGATCAGGGGAAGTCCGAATTCTTTGATTGTTTCTTCGACTTCTTCCATTGTCGTGACGGCTTTGCTGCGCGGAACACGCTCTCCGATACTCATCATGAGCTCTTTGAAGAGTTCACGATCTTCCGTATTTTTAATGGATTCGACTTGCGTTCCGAGAAGTTTGACGCCGTATTTATCAAGAATTCCTTTTTCGGCGAGTTCGGTTGTCATGTTCAAGCCGGTTTGCCCGCCGATGCCTGCGATAATGCTGTCGGGTTTTTCTTTGGCGATGATTTTCTCCAATATTTCGGAGTTGATCGGCTCAACGTAGACGACATCGGCTGTTTCCGGGTCGGTCATGATTGTCGCCGGATTTGAATTTACCAAAACGACTTCCAATCCTTCTTCTTTCAGAGCGCGGCATGCCTGCGTTCCCGAGAAATCGAATTCTGCTGCCTGGCCGATTACAATCGGGCCGGATCCAATTAATAATACTCTTTTTATGTCATTTCGTTTCGGCATTTTAATATCCACCTGTTATTTGTGATAGTATACGATACTGTGCGATTTTTTTGCTGCTATGTTTTTCTATCATTTCCGCGGCAGTCGTTTCCGGATTGAATGATTTCATCTCTAATATGTCAGTAATGTCAGAAAATTTTCTGAAAATAGTATTGAAAATGTTGTAAGTATTTTTTGAGAAACGGTTCTGTGAAAATAAATCATAGAAAAACTTGTTGAAGTGAGAAACAAAAGAAGAGATAGAAGAAAAAGAGAAAACAAAGGAAGAAGCAAAAGCAGAATAAACAGAAGTAAAAGAAATATCAACAGAAATACAAAAAGCAAAAATCGAATTAATAAATGTAATAAAAGTCGATAAAGTCAGAAACGCTGTCCGAAAAACGGGTGTTTCCAACGCTTTTTTATGTATTAAAAAAAGCTTGTCTTTTTTCAGTATTTTCATTTTATAAGTCATAGCTTTTGTCAATCTCGTTTCTTTTGATTTTTAAGACTTGCAGCAAAAATTGCGGGTCATAAGTCTCTAAAACTTGATTGATTAGCGTTCCAATATATAACTTCTGTGATTGAAAATGTCATGATTGTCTGTGAAATTGATCAAGTTTTAACGATTGAGTTTCTTCTGAATGAAAATTTTTAATAAATCAGGAAAAGATAGGACGAATTTGTAATTTATATTTGTCCGGATTATTATTAATCTGCAATAATCTCTGAAATATCTATGATAATTAAGGCAGTGATATCATTGATAATTTTTATTGACAATTGTGCCACATATTTATTTGAAACTCTTTGTCGAATTTTCATCCTCTTGTTTCTTTTTCGAGTCGACAGTTTATTTTTTAATCTTTCTTCTATATAATTATTCGAAGACGTAATCGACCGCAAAAGGTATATACAATATCGCTGTAATTGATTTTAACAATTTTTCAAAGCAGATCATTCATCTGCCGATTATTTTTAATTTGTTTTTTTAAAAAAGTTAATCGAAAGAAGTCGGAAAAGGATAATTCGCCACAAATCATCCTTTTCTCTTTTCACACATTTCTTCCAATTCAAAGATTTTTCGAGTCCGGTTGAGTTAAATGAGTGTTATAACCCAACGCTGACAATTCATAGAATGCTTCAATCAGATATATACTTATCGCAATTATCTAGCCAAAAATAGCAGAAAAATTCGATTTTGCTATTCTTTTGAAACCTCTTTTTTCAAATCTATTTAATCATATCATTTTGCATCAAAATCCTATCTGAAATTATATTTTTCTTGGAAAATGCTTCATTTTCTAATTGACTGATGCCGTTTTTTGAGTCTAGCTTTAATTTTAGCCGAAAATATAGCAAATCTCTCTGAATCTCTATCTTTTTGCTATTTTATAATTTATTTTTCGATTCGACGTCGTTTTGATTTGACTTTGTCGATTGCGTTTTCAGGTCTTTTTGTTTTTGCTATCTCTTGCTATTTTTCTCTCTCTTCAATTTTCTATCCTTTTCTCGTTTGTATTCTCAATTTTCTATCTCTTCTATTTACAAAGGCTGATTCTTTCTTTCGGCTGCAAAATTTTTATAGGAAAATCTATTATTCGTTATATCGGGATTCTATCTCTCGATTTCTCGACTATCAAATGCTTTCAATTTTGCAGCATTTTGCAACATTTTGATATATTCCCGAAGATTCGGATGTTTTTTCGGCAAAATTAGTATTTTAGCGATATTGAGACAAATAACAATTTATATCAAGATGTAGTATTTTGATAGACTTCTATAACAACGGACTTGTAATTATGACTGATATTTCCGATTCAAACGAAAGCGGCAAACGTGAAGATTTAAGTGCCGCCGGCAAAAATGCCAAATCAGATGATAGCAAATCAGATGATAAAAGACAATTGAATGTTCGGATATCTGCAGAACTCTATGCAAAATTAGACAATCATCCGGAACAAAAAGGCACTGTTGTTACAAAGGCGCTTGAAAAATATTTGTCTGAAGACGACAGCGACGTCGTTTCACAGGAATATGTTTCTGCTCTTTTAAAACAACTTGAAATCAAAGACAATCAGATTTTGGCTTTGAACCGTCAGCTCGAAACCAAAGACGAGCAGATCACGGAACGCGACAACACGACAAAAATGCATATCGCTCAAGTTCAAACACTTATTAATCAGGTTGAAAAGAAAACACTTGAGCTTGAAGATGCTAAAAAGAAGAAATGGTACCAGTTTTGGTAAATTCTCATCTTTTTAATGTTTTTTCTTTCATTTTCTTTTGCTATTATTTGTCTTTATTTCTTTTTGATTTTTCGTTTCTGCTATCGCTTTTAATTGCTAGCAATTTCAAAATTTGTATTCCATAACTTGTAATTTCATTTTATCAAGATCAAATTAAATAAAAAGCCGAAATAAAAACAGTTATTCGTTTTAATGACAGTTTTATGAAATTCGAACCTTGAATTAATTGAAAAAAGCAAATAAAATAGTATATAAAATTATATATAAATAAGTAAATAAAAATGTAAGAAAAGATTTCAAAATGATTTTCATCATTTCGTCATCTTATCAATTTTTTCTTTCAGCAGAGCGCTGACTTCTTTGCCTCCGATTTTGCCGCGGTATTTTTCCATGACGATTCCCATCAAAGGACCAACAGCTGCGGGTCCTTTTTCGGCAATAAAATCTTTCTTATCGGCAACAACGCTGTCAATATATTCTTCAATTTCTTTTCTGTCAACTGATCCGATGCCGAGCTTCTCAACGGTTTCTGCGATGCAGCAGCACGAATCATTACAAACGATCACCAAAATATTGCGGGACGCATCTTTCGGGAGCGTGCCGTCTGCAATCAAATCAAACATTTCTTCGAATTTTATATCGGTAATTGAATCGACATCCAAACCTTCTCTTTTTAGTTCGGGTAAAACGCCGGTAAATGTTCTGGCAAGCAAAATCGGCGTTGCTGTTTCATTTCCTTTATATTTCTCGGCCAGCTTTTCAAAGAGTTTCATGTATTTGGAAAACGCAATCTTGTCCGCGAATTCTTCGTTGATGCCGTATTCTTTCATGTAGCGTTTTGACTTGTCTGTTAAAAGCTCGGGCGCCGCTAAATCGCGGTATTCCTGACGGCTGATTACAAAAGTCGGCAAATCTGTTTCCGGGTACATTCGGGCAGCTCCCGGAAGCGGGCGCATGTAAGATGTGTTGCCGTCGGGCTGCGCGTAGCGTGTCTCCTGCGGAATTTCAATCAAAACCTGCTCGGCGCGTGAAACGACAGATTCCATTGCGCGCTTAACGACTTCGGCGCGGCCGGAAATCATAATGACGGCGTCATCCGCTTCGGCGCCGACAGCTTTTCTGAGCGCTTCCACTTCTTCAGCGGTAATGCCGTAATTCGGCAATTCATCTGTGTGGAACAATCCTGAAACGCCGACTGCTTTTGCCTTTTCCGAAAGTTCTGTTCCGAGTCTTCTGCCGGGCTGAACTTCTCTTCCGATGTAGCCGTCAAATCCTTTCAAACGGATTGCGATAATCTGTCTGTTTTTGGCGCTGTTGATAATCACTTTAGATTTTGTTTCGGCAAAAACATCCGTCACATCATAAAGCGTTGTGTCAACAGACGCGCCTTTTGCATTCAATTCTTCTTTGATTTCAATGAGCGCAAGCTGTCTGAAAATTTCGCGCTTGACGATTTCGCCGATCATCGACAAAGCCTGAACGCCTTTCATTTCAACGCGCGTTCCGTTTTTAATTGAAACATTCACATCCTGGCGAATCGTTCCGATGCCTCTTTTAACGCCGAGCGTCGATCGAAGCGCCATGCCGAGATAAGAAGCGACTTCAAAAGTCTGTTCCGGCGTTCGAATGTCCGGTTCGGTCGCAATTTCGATCAGCGGAATTCCGAGTCTGTCAAGCGAAAAAACCGTATATTCATCCGTTTCTTCCATTTTCGGCGCGGATTCTTCTTCCAAACACAAACTGTTGATGCGGCATTTTCCGGAAACTGTTTCGATCCAGCCGTTTCCCGCGATAAATGTCGTTCTCTGAAAGCCGCCCGGTCCGGATCCGTCAACAATGATCTTTCTCATCGTGTGCGCGCGGTCGACGGGAATCATATGAAGAAGTTTGGACACTTCAAGCGTTGTTTTCAATGCTTCCGGATTTACGGGCGCCGGTCCCGCTTCGTCAATGTCTCCCAAACAAGTTGTGTCAAAAACCATGTATCTGCTCTGGCGGTTGGCCTGCGTCTGTTCGACAACGGCGCGGTCCATCATGCCTAAATTGTTGGCTTTGGGGCGCAAGTATCTTTTGATTTCATGCGTCGATTCTTCCGGCTCCCTGTAAATATTCGGACAGCGGCAGTGAAGTTTCGTCGGGGAATCCACCTGCTGGTGAATTTCAAGGCCGACCATCAAGCCGAGCGCTTCATAATCGTAGTCAGGGATAGTTTTAGCTTCATGACTCATTTTAAATTCCTTTTTATTTCGATAATTTCAATAATAATTACAATTTACAAATATGAAATACAAGATAAAATCAAGATTAAAAAACATTACTCATGAATTGATGAATCTAATGTGTTAATAAATTTTGCTGTCAATTATGCCGAAAAAGATATAATTCCTATTTCGATTTTTCGTTTTTATAATATTTGTGTTTGAATTTGTTTCATCCACTTCTGTTTTTCTATTCTTTTATTTTATTTTGTTTTATTTTGTTTTCTCATCATTGAAACAAACATCCAATTTTTGAAAACGTTGAACCTGAACGCCCGATAAAACCCTAAATAAATGTTTTAGATTTTGGAAAAAAGAAGGCGTTCCGTTTTTGAATAATTTTGATAAAAACGATGTTTCAATTGATTTTAGATTGAATAATATCTTAAAAACCGCCCCCGCAAGTTAAGTTTCCGAGCGCAGCGAGGGAACGAGACTTGGCGAATTCTTCCCATATGAAACAAAAAATTTAAAACATTCTGCTTTTTCAGTTGCGTTTGGCTTCTGCAAAGTGTCGTCTTGCAACTGTCTTTTGTTGTCAGCTTCCTGCGAGCCTGATCGTCTGCGACTGTCTTTTAGTTTGCTGCCTGCAATCAGGTTTGCATTTCCGTCTGTATTTGCTCATTTTAATCGTAATCCGTTGGCATTAAATTTTGTTCGCTTCGCTCACAAAATTTCGGGTTGCAGGGAGAGGATGGTGTTTGTTTGCAGGGGGGTGGTGTTTGTTTCCGCTGCTACCTTCAGGTTTGTGTTTCTGCTGCTACCTTCAGGTTTGTATTTCTGCTGCTACCTTCAGGTTTGTATTTCCACTTGGCATCAGGTTTCTGTTTCCGCGTGGGGTCAGGTTTTTGTTTCCGCTTGCCACTCAGGTTTGCATTGCCGCTCTGTCGCCGCCCCGCTGCCGGCAGCGCCCGTCGCGCGAGCCGCATAAATCTTTAAAAAGTAATCGAAAAGAAACTCCTGTCTTAAAAAAGTAATCGAAAAAGAAATTCCTGTCTTTAAAAAGCAATCGAAAAGAAATTCCTGTCTTAAAAAAGCAATCGAAAAGAAATTTCTGTCTTTAAAAAGCAATCGAAAAAGAAGTCACATTAAAAAAGTTATTGAAAAAAAACCGATACTTAAAAAATAACCCATCTTGTTTTTAATTATTTTGTTTTTAATTTTAATGTCTTATCAAAATCGAATCGGAGTAAATTATCTTATGTCTTTTATATTATTTCGTTCTATTAATTGCGTTTTTGTGTCCGAATCTATATATTGTATCTTCGTTTTCTATATTTTGCAATAATCTATTTATACTTCGCTGGCAATATTAATTTTTAGAACTCAATTTAAAACCGGATATATATCCTGTTTAAATTTGAATTCCCGAATTCAATGATTTAACAGATGCCTTAAGTGGATTTGAATACCGGTAAATCTTTGGTTTGCTTTCGATTCACCTGTATTCGGAATGTTGACCATTTGATTTGACTGTTGTTAAATTCAACTGAATCTTTCGGAAGAAATTTGACTCAATTTATTCGACTCAATTTGACTCCGGTCAGTTTGATTCAATCGATTTGATTCAATCGATTTGATTTAGTTCGATTGCTTCCGATAATATCTCTATGCCCCTACAACGGAGTCTTGAATATGACAATTGATAAAAAAAACGTTCAGAAAAACGTTAAAAACAAAAATAAAAACGCACGAATTCTGACAGGTGCACTTGTCTTGTGCCTTCTTCTTTCGTTAGTTCCGACAGCAGTAGCGGCGGACGGCGGTTACATTGAAGTCGGCTCACTCCCTGTCCCGGATTTCTCCGGACAGCCCTTACGCGGAAAAGCACCTCTCGAAGTTAAATTTACAGACCTTTCCTATCAGGGAATCCGAGACAACCTGAAATATACTTGGAGTTTCGGTGACGGAACAACCTCCAACCAGATCGGAAATGTGACGCATACGTACACCAAAGAAGGAAACTACACCGTTTCTTTGACGATTTCTAATGCTTTCGGAAACAAAACCGAAACCAAAACCAATTATATTTATGTCGGCTCCGGACCGATTGCTGATTTTACAGCCAATAACACAGCCGGAAAAACACCGCTGGCAGTTCAGTTCACTGATAAATCCGGCGGCAACCCGACGAAATATTCATGGGATTTCGGCGACGGCTCAAAATCAACAGATAAGAACCCGACACATACTTACAACCAAACCGGTACCTATACTGTTTCTTTAACCGTGTCAAATGAGTTCGGAAGCGATACAAAAACTGAAAAATCATTGGTAAATGTCGGTGTCGCACCGAATGTTTTCTTTACGGCAAACGGCACGATCAATTCCAATCAGGTCGCTTTCACAACACACGGCGACACGACTGATTCCGGAACTTACAAATGGGATTTCGGTGACGGCAGCACTTCCTCCGAAAAGAATCCGACACACACCTACAAATCAACCGGTGTTTATAATGTGACTTTGAATGTGACAAACAGCTACGGCACATCAACTTACACGCTTCGAAATGTTTCTATCACGAATACGCTGAAAGCTGATTTTTCCGCTGAAAACAATATGGGAAGTTCTCCTTTGAACGTCAAATTCACTGACCAGACACAAGGCGCCGGCAGCGGTTCAACTTACCTCTGGAATTTCGGTGACGGTACAACTTCTGCAGATAAAAATCCTTCACACACCTACAACAGAACAGGAACGTATTCGGTGGCTTTGACCGTTACGAATCCCTGCGGTGCAACAGATTCTGTCATTAAATCCAGTTATGTCAGCGTCGGCAAAGTTCCTGTCGCAGACTTTACAGGCACACCGAGAACCGGCGTTGCATCGCTCGCGGTTCAGTTTACCGACAAATCTCAGGGAAGCAATTTGACTTACTCCTGGGACTTCGGCGACGGCACAACTTCGACGGATGCAAATCCGAAACACACCTATTCCAAGGAAGGCACTTACACTGTTAAACTGACGGTTAAGAACACTTACGGCAGCAACACGGCAACCAAAGACAAATACATCACCGTCGGAGCCGCCCCGCGCGCCAATTTCCAGGCCGATGTTCTCTCAGGCGTTGCCCCGCATCCTGTTCAGTTCACTGATCTTTCAACAGGCAAACCGACATCCTGGTACTGGGACTTTGGTGACGGGTCAACTTCAACAGACCAGAACCCGAGACACACTTACCAGAAATCCGGTTACTACAATGTCACGCTGACGGTTAAGAACGCGTACGGTGAATCGACTCTTCTGAGACTCGATGACGGCAAGGAAGTGTATTCCGAAGATGTGAAAGGAACGAGCAGCGCATCAGGCTCTGCCGACAACACATCCGACAAAACAACACCCTCATCCAATACGTCGGCAGCAAACACTTCCAAGACGGCAGCAAACACAACCGGCAACAATTCAACCGATAAAACCAAAACCTCTATCCCCGGATTCGGTATCTTGATTGCAATTGCAGCCGTTATCGGTATTGTCGGAATCGGCGTGTACGCTCAAAGAAAGTCGAAATAATAAAATAAAAATTTAAAAAAAGTAAAAGATTTAAAGAAAGTAAAAAGTAAAAGAAAGTAAAAAATAATGAATAAATTGTGAAGAGACTTTCTCTTCCGTTTATTCTTTTTATTTTTATCATTCTTTTTATTTATCTTATTTTTTTATTTATCTCGTTTTTTTATTTATCTTATTTTTTTATTTATCTTATTTTTTTATTTATCTTATTTTTTTATTTATCTCGTTTTTTTCAATGTTTTTTCAATATTAATTCTCTCATTTTTTAATTTCAATCTGATTATTTTCATTCCGTTTCAATATAATCTCTTTCATTCGTTTTTCAACTTTGGCATTTTAATTTTATTTCAATATTGAAATTTTTATTTTTTTATTTTAATGCCTAACAATTTTCACTTTTTTTAATATTTTTACTCTTCCTATTTGATTCGAGACAGTTCTTGCAATTGAAATCTCAAAAAAGTTGTTTGTCTTGTATGGATATATCTGTCTTTTATTATTTTTATTATATCATTCTATTATCGCGGTAAATGAATTATTTATTATATTTTTGTTTCATGACAATTTATTTATAGTGTCGATTATAATTTATTTCCGACTCTCTTATTCGGAATTAAGACTATTTGGTAAATCTGTTTAGTTAATAATCCGAATTTGAATTCTTGGTTTGTTGAAAATTTAGCATTAAATTAAGCAGGGGCATACACTATTGTCATGGTTTTTCATAATACGCCATAATTATGTGAACATATAATATGTTAAAAACATGCTAAACAAGCATCAGCGAGACGTTCCGGACGTTCTGATATATCTTCGGTGCGTTCTTTTCGGTTTCGGCTTGTTTATAGTTTTACGCGGTCTGTTTTTTATGTTAAATTTAGATGAAAATCATGAGTTTTCATGAATTTATATGAATTATATGAATACCATGAATTTCCATGAAGTTTCATTGGACAACTTCCAATCTCTGATAATTTGAGTATTTCAGTATGTTGATTCTGTTATCAATATATTGATCCTGTTTCAGTATGCGGTATTGATTGTATTTTCAGCAGATATTGATTGTATCTGATTATATCTGATTGTATCTTCAATTTCCGAATTTATTGAATGGTTTATAAATGAATGGAGTTTTCGTATGAAATTTAAAGACAATTTCGGAAAAATGACGGCAGTCGTGCTTGTGTTCTGTCTTCTCTTTTCCTTAGTGCCGGCAGCATTTGCAGCTGACGGCGGTTATATCGCTGTGGGCGCACTTCCTTCCCCGGATTTCTCCGGTCAGCCCGTCCGCGGCGTCGCGCCGTTGGAAGTTAAATTCACAGATTTGTCCTACAGAGGCGCAGGTGACGATTACAAATACACTTGGTCATTCGGTGACGGCGCAACTTCCAATCAAATCGGCAATGTTTCCCACACCTACACCAAAGAAGGCAATTACACCGTTTCTTTGACCATTTCCAACTCTTACGGAAATCAAACAGAAACAAAAACAAATTACATTTATGTCGGCAGCGGCGTCGTTGCTGATTTCACTGCAAATAACACAGCAGGCGCATCACCGCTTTCTGTTAAATTTACAGACAATTCCAGCGGAAATCCGACCAAATACTCTTGGGATTTCGGCGACGGAACAACTTCTTCTGAAAAGAGCCCGACGCACGTTTACAACAGCACCGGAACATACACCGTTTCTTTGACTGTTTCAAACGAATTCAGCAACGACACAAAGACTTCAAAGTCACTTATCAATGTCGGTACGGCTCCTTACGTTTTCTTCACGGCGAACGGAACAATCAACTCTAAACAAGTTGTTTTCACGTCACACGGAAGCGTTTCCGATTCCACGGCTTTCAAGTGGGACTTCGGCGACGGCAAGACTTCTTCTGAAAAGAACCCGACGCACACCTACAGTTCAACGGGCACTTATAATGTGACATTGACGGCATCCAACAGCTACGGCACATTCAACTACACGCTCAGGAATGTGACGATTACAAATACGCTTAAGGCAGACTTCACGGCAAGTAACAATCAGGGAAGTTCTCCTCTCAAAGTCAACTTTACGGATGAAACAGTCGGCTCCGGCAGCACTTCCACTTATCTTTGGAACTTCGGCGACGGCACAACCTCAACGGACAAGAATCCCTCCCACACCTACAACAGAACGGGAACATACACGGTTGCTTTGACGGTTACAAATCCCTGCGGTGCAACGGATTCGGTTGTTAAGACCAGTTACGTCAGCGTCGGCAATGTGCCGGTTGCGGACTTCTCCGGAACGCCGACCAGCGGTGTCGGTCCGTTAAGTGTTCAGTTCACCGACAAATCTCAGGGCAGCAGCTTGACTTACTCTTGGGACTTCGGCGACGGTACAACTTCTACTTCAAAGGATCCGAAGCACACCTATTCTGCGGAAGGTACTTACACCGTTAAATTGACCGTTAAGAATACTTACGGCGAAAACACGGCAACGAAGGACAAATACATTACAGTCGGAAATGCGCCGCGCGCCAACTTCCAGGCTGACGTTCTCTCAGGCGTTGCGCCGCATCCGGTTCAGTTCACTGATCTTTCAACGGGCAACCCGACTTCCTGGTACTGGGACTTCGGCGACGGTTCGACTTCAACAGCGGAGAACCCGAAACACACTTACCAGAAATCCGGTTACTACAACGTCACATTGACGGTTAAGAACGCATACGGCGAGTCTACTCTCTTGAGACTCGGCGACGGTCAGGAAGTTTATGCTGAAGATACGAAAGCGGAAGCTGAAACACCGGCAGAAAATGAGACTGAAACCGTGCCCGACAACACGACGAACGACACAAATGATTCAAATGTAACTGACGACGGTTCCGACAGCGGTTCTAAATCCAGAACCTGGCTTTTCATTGCAATCGCAGTCATCGCAATCATTTGTCTTGCGGCAGTCGGTTTCTATGCTTACAAAAAATACGGCAGTCAGTAAAAAATGAATTTTAAATGAAGGGACTTTCCCTTCATTTTTCTGTTTTTTTAATTGTTTTGATTTTTTTAAAATGTACTTTCATTTTTGCCTTTTTCTAAATCATATAGCTCATTTTTCGTTTTTTTCTAAATCGTGTGGCTCATTTTTCATTTTTTTCTAAATCATGCAGTTCATTTTCAAATCTTTTTTAAAATTTGTGCGGTTCGCGCGTGGCGGCGATGTGCTGCTGCCGAGCGGAAACCTGATCGGCAAGCAGAAACAGAAACCTGTAGGCAGCAACGGCAAACAAACACCACCCTCCCCCCGCAAACAGAAACCTGACTCCATATGGAAACAGAAACCTGATTGCAGGCGGCAAACTAAAAGACAGTTGCAGACTTGCAGGCTTTGCAGGAGCGAAAGCAGCAAAAGACAGTTGCAGACTTGCAGGCTTTACAGGAGTCGCAGCAGCAAAAGACAGTTGCCGGGACGGTACCTTGCCTGTGCCGACAAAGCAAATTAAAAATCAGCTGTTTTTAGTTTTTTGTTTCGTTTGGAAAGAATCTCCAACTCCTTCTTTCCTCCGCTTCGCTACAGAAACGCGTCGTTGGAGGGGGCGGTATTTTGTCTTTTCCTTTTTAATTCAATTGAAACATCGTCTTCATTAATCTAATCAAAAACGGAACGCCAATTTTTCAATAAAATCTAATACATTTTTTAGGATTTTATCGGGCGTTCGGGTTTCATTTTTTTCAAAAATGGATGTTTAAGTTTGATTGATATTTTGAAAAAATGGAATTGAAAAATGAAATAAATTGGAAAATGAGAAAAAATACAAAAAAATAATCGTAAAAGAAATCGTAAAAGAAAAAGAAGAATCAAATTGCTTCCAATTCTTCTAAAAACTTTTCAAACGACATTTCAACCATTGAAGGCGTTCCTTCATATTCAATAATATTCAGGTTGAATCTTTTGGAGAAATCGTCAACGATTTCATCGAATCCTTCTTCGTATTGAAGTCCGGTTTTTACTTTTCCGACATTTTTGTAGCCCGAATATTCAAAAACCATTCTCAGCATTTCATCGTCATTCGGATCGGGCGTAAGCGCGCTTGCATACGCGATTTCCCGCCAGTATGCGGCTTGCATCGGCGTCAGGAAATATGTTCCTTCACAGCCGTCTGTTTTGAGAATTTGAAGATATTTCTTACGGCTTCCGAGTGATATGCAAATGCAGTCGTCTCCGATGTTGCCGTCTTCGTCGCGCAGAATGCGGACCGGACAATTCGGGAGACTGAGATCGCCTTCGATGCTGCCGAGAACGTTGCCGCAAAGACCGTAAAAAACCATCACGCCGTCGGCAATGTTTTGAAGCTGCTTGATTCTTTCGTAAACAGCGTCTTTAATTTCGGCAGGATGCGCTTCCATTGAAAATTCGATCAATTGAAGAATAATTGTGTTTTGAGCATCTGTCGGCTCGGCGACTTTTTCTTCCAATTGGCCGCTTTGAATCTTTTCATAATTGATATTTTCAAAATTGAATTTCTTCTCAATCGATTCAATAAAATCAGTGTCAACCAAAAACAAACGTGTCTTTTTTTCCTGCTCTTTTTTCATCAAATGCGTTAATTCATCTTCAAAAATCCGGCAGGAAACAATCGCAACTGTTGTCATATTTTCCCTCTCTTCGTTTTTATTATACGTTTTTATTATTCGTTTTTATTATAATTTGTTTAAAACCCATTCGTTCGTTTTTTATTTTTTGTTTGTGTTTTTTATTTTTTGTGTATGTTTTTCGTTTTTTGATTGTGTTTTTTATTTTTTGTGTATGTTTTCGTTTTTTTACCTTTTTGTTTTATTTTCCGATTTTCTTGAATGCTGAAAAACGGTTGTATTAATAGAATTAGAGTTTTGTTTGTATATGGATTTATTGAATTATAATTAAGGAAATGTTTGAAAAATTTCTTTTTCGTTTCAATTTTTGCCTCTTCATAAAAATTCTGACGGAATGCTTAATTATCTTTAATGAAATTTACTTATCAGCTTCTGTCATTTGATTGACATAACAGTTCAATCAATATTTTCGATTTTTATCTTATTTGTCTTATTTAATTGATTCACTATTCGAAAATTCAAATTACTCAGCCGCAGATCGGAGTTACAGGTTTATGAAAAGAACAGCCGCAAACATTTCTTCCCTGACAGTTCTCGGAGCGCTTTTGCTCTTGTTTTTGATTTCAACGGTTTCTGCCGCAAACGCAGCCGGCGACGGTTTCATTAATGTTGATGTAAACACAAGCCCGCAATTTGACGGCAGCGTTTTAAAAGGCGTGGCGCCGCTTGAAGTTTCATTCAACACTTGGATGCCCAATCACACTTCCGGGACAACTTATTCCTGGGATTTCGGTGACGGCAGCACTTCAACCGAACGCAGCCCGACGCACACCTATTCGCGAACGGGAACTTTTACCGTCAAATTGACCGTTACAAACAGCAGCGGAACATTCACAACCGAAAAATCCGATTACATCAAAGCAGGAACGATTCCGGTCGCGCTTTTCGATGCCGACGAAGTTCAGGGAATCGCGCCTTTAAAAGTCCGCTTCACTGATCAATCAACGGGCGACCCCGAATCCTGGTATTGGGAATTCGGCGACGGAAACACTTCCGTTGTCCAAAGCCCCGAATACGTTTACAAGCGCTCGGGCTCTTACAATGTGACTCTGACGGTTAAAAATGAGTTCGGATCCTCCACTCTCCTGAGAACGAGTGACGGGAAATTGATTTATCTCTCAACGGGAAAAGCCGGCTCCGCTTCCGGAACCGACGCTGACGCAGCAAACGCAGACGGAAACGCATCCGGCAGCGCAGGCGCGGACGGCAGCGGTTCAAACGCAAACGCAAGCGTTTCAAACGGTACCATCATAACGGACGCGACAAACGGAACGACTGTTATTGACGGCGCCGCAAACGGAACAAGCGCAGGCAGCTCGGATTCGCACTCTCCGGAAGAGCCGCTTCCCGAGACAGCCGTTCCCGGATTTTCAGTCGTTGCCGCGGTTTTAGCGGTTGCCGGCATTGCAGCTTTGCTGTATCGGAGGAAATGATTAAACGGGGTAATGAATCAATTAGATTTAATATGAAGTTAAAATTAAAAGACAATAACGAAATCAATTCAAGTTTATGAAACAATTCAAGTTTATGAAACAATCAAAATAACGAAAAATGAGCTGCGGAAAATAATATATCTCAAAAAATGAATCGGGTGGTTTAATGACATTTGAAGAAACAAAAGATAAAATTCGAAAATACGCCGAACGATATGCCGAACGAAAAGGATACCGTTTGAATCCCAATGCTGAGGAATTGGATTTAGTGTACGAAGGGCTTGCAAAGCGCCGCGAACAATACGGCGCACAATACTGCCCCTGCCGCATCGTCCTCGGTGACAAGCAGGAAGACCGCAAAATTATCTGTCCCTGCGTTTATCATGAAGAAGAGATCGAACAGGACGGCATGTGCCATTGCGCTTTGTTTTTTAAAGCAGAATAATTCGATAAATTCTTTTAACTTTTTAATTTATTTTTAATTTATTTTTAATTCATTTTATTTTATTCATTTAATTTCTTTTTTGATTTGCAAGGCTTTAAATATTTTTCAGCCTATTAACCGTACTTTAATTGACAATTTTTAAATTATTTTTTTCATATTTTCAACTTTACGTTTTATAAGAGGGATTTAATGATGGATGAGAACTCAAAACATTTGCTTGAACTTCAGGATAAAATGGAAAAGATGCCGGATGAAGAACTTATTGCTTTCGTCAGCGAGAATTATCCCGAAGCGGGCTGGTGCGGCAAAAGAAAATTAGTTGTCCGCAAAATTTTAACATTTGAAAGAATGAGAATGTACGGCGACAAAGATTTGTCCATGACCGATGAAGAATGGGCGGAAAAAACAAAGCAATCGTAAGAATAACCCCTTTCGATTTCTTTTCCACTTTTCTATTTCAATTCTTTTTCATTTTTTTATTTCAATTCTTTTTCATTTTTTTATTTCAATTCTTTTTCATTTTTTTATTTCAATTCTTTTTCATTTTTTTATTTCAATTCTTTTTCATTTTTTCATTTTCAATCCTTTTTTCCATTTTGCATAGTAAAAATTCTATAAAAATTTCATTTTCTATATTTTATCGGCATTTCGTCTTCAGACATTCTAAAATTTCATAAATGCGTTTTTTCGTTGTTCGAAAGATTTATATTAAAAAAAAGGTTTTATGGAGTGCTTTCCTAAAAAGCGCTTACTTTTCTTCTTCCCGATATTAAAAATACAATGTGGCCGGGGTGGGGTAAAGGTTATCCTGAAGCCCTGTGGAGGCTTTGACCCGAGTTCGATTCTCGGTCCCGGCCCTCTCAAAACCTAATTTTTCAAAAAAATACCTAATCCTTTCAAAAAGAAACTAATCATTTCAAAAAGAAACGAATCATTTCAAAAAGAAATTTTAAATCAAAAAAATTTTAAATAAATTAAAAAAAAGTTATCAGGGGTCATTTTCCCTGATTTATTTTTTCAAATTAAGCAATTGTTTTAATTTTAAGCGTTTTGTTTTTCTTGGTCTTCTTTATCGCCTTTTGAAATGTATAAAGCCAAGCCGAATCCGCCGATCAAAACAAGAATGCCGCCGAGAATGACTCCGAGTTCGGGTGTAATAAACATATCCCATCCGAAAATGCCGACACATAATCCGAGGAGGAAAATAATCGCGCCGATTGCGGCAATGAATTCAAAAAGCATTACAAGACCATTATTAATTTTTGCCATATCATAACCTCTCTTTTTTGAAAAATAATTGGGTAACTTGAATTTTTTTATCGAATATTTAAACCTTATTCTTTCTAAATGGTTTTTAATGATATTTATTATTGTTTCGTTATTTCACTCCATTTTCATTATTTTACTCAATTTTCATTATTTCACTCAATTTCCGGTATTTCAATAACCGTTTTTCATTCATTCATCAAAGTTATTCATCAAAAAGAGCTCAAATTATGTATATTCCGTTTCGATTTATTTATAGTTCTGGCTAAAAATGTATATTTTTCAATTAAGTTTATATATTTATAAATTATTTATTATAATGCAGGTGTAATCCTGCGGAGGTAATTATTATGGAAACAAAACAAATTGTAACTATTGTTGCAGCAATTGTCGCCGTTGTCGGTGTCATTTTATTGCTTCTCGGTGCTCTCTCTTACTTCGGCATTTGGTCACTTTCATATGTTGTCGGCAGAGAAGTCATGACAATGGTTGCCGGTCTCGTCGTCTTAATTATCGGCGGTGTCGGCGTCTGGTACGCAAGATCAAAGATGTAACTCATTTTTCCGGAATATTATATACTATTCATGAAAAAAACAGAAAAATGATTCATAACGAATGAAATGCATATGTTTGTTATTCAAACATTTGTGTTTTGTTCGTTTTGATTTTCCATCAGTTTGAGGCGGTACAGAATGGATTACGCTGTTAAAACAAAAAAATTCGACTGGTTTTCTTTTTTAATCGGCATTCTTTTTATTCTCATTTCTTTATTTGTTTTTTCGCATATCAGGGGGAGTTTAGCTGCCGTTGCATTATATATCGGGCTGCTTGCTATCCTTGCCGGTATTATTGAATTCATCTCTTGGTATCAATTACGAAAAGTCGGAATCGGCAGCGCATTATTTTTTGTTTTAGGCATACTCGACATTTTGATCGGATTATTCATCATCATCAACCTGAATGTCAGTATCATTGCTCTCCCGTATGTTTTTTCAATCTGGTTTATAATTTCTTCAATTTTAGGTCTTTTAACGCTCGATTTAGCAAAAATGATCGGCAAAGTGTATTATTGGTTTAAAATCATAATCAGTGTATTGGGAATCGTCATCGGTATTGCACTTCTTTTCAATCCCGTCATTTCCGCATTCATGCTTTCTTTTTTAGTCGGCCTTTACTTCCTGATTTATGGCGTTGTGTATATTGTCAAAGCGTTTTAAAAATGTTAAATCATTTCTAATTTTTTTTGACTAATAATATAAACAAAGTTAATTTAAAGAAACAAAGTCTATTTAAAGAGTTTTTTAAAAACAGTGGCAGAATGCTTAAAAATGAACCGTGTTAATAAACAAATAAACAGCTTTAAACAGATTAATTATATGAAAAATATGAAAATCAAACAGCAATTAAGCTCTCATCTAATATTTTTAATAAAAAAACAGGATGGGGGAATTAAACCCCCTTATTCTAAAAGCCTCAAGCGGGATTTGAACCCGCGACCTCTTCCTTACCAAGGAAGTGCTATACCTCTAAGCCATTGAGGCGCTTGTTTTTCTTTTTTAAAACAAAACGGTTTGCCTGTTTCGTAAAAAACGAAATTAAGCAGACTCCAAGAAGGAATACCTCTAATATTAATCTTTTGGTATTCTTAAACGGAGCCCTTTCTTTTTATTTTTGAATAATTAATTTTTAAATTCAATTTGAATCGAATTTAATCAATTCAGACGAATTAAATTATTCGCCGCTGACTTCTTTCTTCGCGTTCTTGATACGGTCTTTTGAAGTGTAGCCGGTGCCTTTGTCCAAAAATGTTCTGAAACGCTTGTTGGTGTCCAAAATGACATCATCAGGAATGCCGGAGTCGTCGGAAACAGTGTCAACGCATAATTTTTTGTTGTCGATCCAAACGATGATTTCTTTTAAAACGCCGTAAGATGTCTTTAATTTGCCGTCATCTTCTTTAATTTCCGTACCGAAACATTCCGTCAATAAATCTCTGATTCTCTCAATGTCGGGCGTATATCCGCGTTTTAATTTGTATGCCTGCATTTCCTTCACCTTTCCTTTTTATAATTTTTATTTTAAAACTCTTATTTTGCTAATTCTTATTTTACTTTTTGATTTCTTAACGGTTTCAATTTCTTAACGGTTTCATACTTATTGTTTCATACTTCTTGAATCTTTCTTTTTGTTTAAAGCGTTCTTGTTTTTATTTCTTTTCTTTCGTTTTTTAAATTCTTCCGTTTTTGAGAATCGTCATATTTTTAATAGGTGAAGCGATTATATGGCTTTAGATTTTGAATTTGTTTTATTGTTCAAAGCCTCAAGCGAGATTTGAACCCTTCATATCGGAAAATTAAAAGGAAAATAAAAACAGAAAAGGGATTTTTATGACAAGAGTATTATCGCTTCATGATTTAATCAGCAGGAAACGCTTCGAATTGGCAGAAATGTCCGGTGAAAATGCCGAATTGGAAGACCTTTACGATTTGGTGATTCCGTTGGGTGTTCCGATGTCAATCATTATGGACATGGTCGAAATGTTCGACTTAGAAGCCGTTGACCGTATGATTTCAATTACCGAACCCGAAATTGCCCAAACGCCCGTTATTGCTTTGCGCGGTCCGCTTGAAAATGTTTTGGAAGCGGAAAAATTCATGAAAAAAGAAATGAAAGCCTGGCTTGAAGGATAATTTCTAATTTTTTGTTTTATTTTTAGCTTTTTTAATTTTATTTTTAGTTTGCTGTTACTTGTTTCTGTTTTTGTTTCCGCTTTGGCTGCTGTTTGTGTTTCCGCGTTGGTTTCGGTTTGTGCTGCCGCTTTGGTTTCTGTTTGTGTTTCCACGTTGGTTTCTGTTTGTGTTGCCGCTTTGGTTGCTGTTTCTGTTTCCGCTTTGGTTGCTGTTTCTGTTTCCGCTTTGGTTGCTGTTTCTGTTTCCGCTTTGGTTGCTGTTTCTGTTTCCGCTTTGGTTGCTGTTTCTGTTTCCGCTTGCCAATCGGGTTTGCATCGTCTTTGCCGGCAGGTTTCCGCCGGCAGCCGCAGCAGCTGCCGCCGCCGCGCGAACCGCACAAATTTTAAAATTAGTCAAAAAGTGAATCATATATTTGAAAAAATAATCAAAAAGTGAATCATATATTTGAAAAATAATCAAAAAGAGGATTGATTTTTGAAAAATAGTCAAAAAGAGGATTACAAATCAGAAAAATAATCAAAAAAGGGTTGATATTTTTTACGAAATCAAGTCTTCATTTTTGATTGAAGATCGAAAAATAAAAGAAGGATTTTCATTTGAAAATCCCCTGTTAATATTATTTTACGTTATGAATCCGTATCGGAATTGGTCGTGTTCGAGCTTTCAATCGTATTATTTCCTTCCGGAACGTAAATCACACGCCCGTCGTCCAGCCGATACGCTTGTCCCAACACCTCGCCGATACCGCCGCCGATTTGCTCTTCAGCGTTGATTTCCATGATTTCAATGCCTTCATCGGTTTTTGTAATGATCTGCATATTCTCTTGTCCCGGATTTTTGACAATCGTCAAGTCTTCATCCGTCATGAGTTCGGTCAATCCGGCGGACATGACGACAGCTACGAGCAAAGCGACCGCAAACACCATCGCAACGTCGAAAACGTTTCCGACACTGTTCATCGGGTTTTCAACATTGTTTTGGGCAAATATCGAACCGTGAGAACCTTTTCTGGAGCGCCGGCTCATTTGTTTCCCTCCTCCAAAGCATCAATAATGTAGTCAATGTCAATCATATCCTGCCAGTACCAGCGGTTGCGAATCGTCGTTAAACAGAAACTGATGCCCGCGACAAACAAACCGATAACGGTTGTTGCAAACGCAATCACAAGGTTTGTCGCCAATTCATCAATGTTGCCGTCCGTCAAACCGATCAAAGCAGGGCCGAGCGGAATCAATGTTCCCATCAAACCAAGCATCGGGCCGACCGTTGTGATAATTCTGGTCTTTTCCGTTCTCTTCATCATACGAACTTCATAGTCGTCCGCAATCTTTTCAATATGTTTCAAATCACAGCCGTCAACAGAGTCGGCCGCGTCTTTTGCAAAAGCGCCGACCATTTGAGTTTGTTTTCCCTCAAAACCTCTGAGAATTGCCGCCG
The DNA here is from genome assembly GCF_032594095.1 of Methanimicrococcus hongohii. NCBI lineage: Archaea > Methanobacteriati > Methanobacteriota > Methanomicrobia > Methanosarcinales > Methanosarcinaceae > Methanimicrococcus > Methanimicrococcus hongohii. The sequence goes on along the minus strand of NZ_CP131059.1, from coordinate 796,013 downwards.
TTTCTTTATATTTAACATCCTGCGGCGCCGATGATTCCATAATCTCGCAAATGCGGTGCGTTTCCTTTTCCAACTCTTTTTGATCTCTGCGGCGGCGTGTATATTCCGTCACAAATTCTCCGGTTAAGATCAATGATACAATTACGAACAATATCAAAAGAATCATGACCGGATACAAAAGAGAATTTGAAAAAATATACGTGATGTATGAGACGGTCGATCCGAAATCAGATAAAAATGCAATTTCTGCCATTATTTCCCCTGGTCCTTATTTAAATCTTTAATTATTCCACATGTAATCGTTTTTGGGTTTTATTTTAATTATTTTTTAATTATTTTTTTTAATTATTTTATTTTTAACTATTTTTTTAAATCATCTTAAATTTGATTTGTTTTAATTCGTTTATTTTATTGTTCTTTCACGCGCTTTTCTCTCTGCTTCTGTCAGCAGCTGCCGTCAAAACGGCGCCGAAGAGAATCAGAAGAACAACACCCGCAAGAATTGTCAGCTCAGCCGTTCCGTATGAAGTCGGCATGGTTGACGCCGCAGCGCCGGCACCGATATACGCCGGGATCATAATGGCGGCAACCAGATAGAACAGGCCGATAAACACCATGATTGCGCCGAGTGTGTCAGGCGTTCCTTCAAAGTTGATATTCAGTTTCTTTGTGATTTTGCTTAAATTCTTCATCACAAATGTTGTGATTAAAATCGATATGACAAAAACGACTCCGACAAGCGCGCCAATCAAGATGCCGTCAAGTTCGACGACGGTTGAAAGTGCAACGCAGGAGACAAGAAGTGCTGCCATACAAACAGGGCACGGAAACACCATGATTAAAAAAGTTTTATTCGATACATCACAGCCGGAATGCCACTTTTTCATCGTGACAATACCGCCTGCCAATAAGAATAACGCAAGCGTGATATGAATCGCGGACGCTAACGGTGAACTCATAAAGGATGTGACATCAATCGCATCCATGAAATAACCTGCAACAAGCGCGATAACGAAGTATAAAAGACACAAGACAAACACAACTTTCCAGCCGGTTTTTGAAAAACCGCAGCCGATCCCCGTCTTTAACCCGAATATAAAAACACTTGACAAAATCCCTATTACAATAAGAGCTGCCATCGGTTCCATGAACCATTAATTACGGGACACAGATATATTAAGGTTCTCTTTGTGATTACAAAATTAACTATTTTTGGTTTTAATTGTTTCCCTTTTTAATTATATAAATTTGTTTTAATGTGTCAAAAAAATTTCATCACTTCGAAAACTGACTCCGTTGTTATTAAGGTTGCGGTTCGAACAAATCTGAAACAAATTGCGGGAGATGGGATGAATATATAAATGAAATAATTAAGAATGAAAACAACAGAAAAAAATGAAGTATTGAAGATAAACACGGAAATAAACAAAAAAATACAAGAAAATAAACGAAAAAATACAAGAAAATAAACAAACAAAAATGAAAAATAAATACAATAAAAAATGGAAAAATTAAGGAGAGATGAACTGAATTTCAAATCTTTTTTTCAAATATTTCAAATCTTTTTTTTCAAATCTTTTTTTTCAAATCTTTTTTGAATTTATTTCCGAATTCCCGTAATTTTATCTTTTTCAAAATCAAAAACAATCGCCGAATTCAAACCATTCTCAATAATTACTTTTTTATTTGCCGTGATTTCACCGCAAATTGCTGCCGTCATGCCGCCCGCGCGCAAAACACTCATACATTCTTCCGCTTTGCCGGCCGCCGCCGTAAAAACAAATCCGGTCCCGGGATGCATCAGACACCATTTTTCAATCGTAATCTCAGGATCATTCGGAATCACGATGTCAGCGAGCCGAATGCGGGCGCCGACACCGCTTGTTTCGCACAGCATGCCGAGCGTCCCAATCACTCCGGGGTTGCTGATGTCTTTTCCGGCTGTCGCCAATTTTTTCTGTCCGATGATTTGCGGCGCTTCATACATTTTTCGAATCGTTTCAGGCGTTTTTGAAAAAACGGATTCAAAACTGTAAGGCGAATTCGGGCCTGTCCGCCCGTCAACATCGATTGCGTAAATGACAAGGTCTCCCGGTTTTGCGGAATCGCTTCGAATCAAATGTTCTTTTTTGGCAATTCCGATAACAGCGACAGACAACGATTTTTCGCCTTCGGGATGCGTGTGCCCGCCGACAACGGGAACGCCGAACTTTTTAACGCCTTCCGCCATCCCTTTAAAAATCTCTTTAAACGTTTCGGAATCGGTTGACGAAACAACATCAACCATCGCAAGAGGACGGCCGCCCATTGCGACAATATCATTAATATTGACAATAACAGAAGTAAAACCCGCCCACCACGGGCTTTTTTCAATCAGTCTGCCCCAAATGCCGTCGGCGGCAAACAAAATGACGTCGCCGTTTCCGATGTCAATCGCCGCGGCGTCATCACCAAAGTCGGCAACGCAGCCGCCGTAAGCATCGGCAACCTCTTTAAATATTTCTGAAACAGATGCAATCGGACTTTTTCGGGAGGTGCCGTCAAATGTTTTGACGGAGTCGGCGAGTTTTTGTAAATCGCTCCCGCTCTCAGATCGGTCAGTATTTCGGCAGGCTGCATCCGTCAAATTGTTAATCTCCTTGAATAAAATCTTAAATGGTATTGAAAATATTGAATGATATTGAAATTATTGATTGATATTGAAAATATTGTAAAATGTTGTAAAATATTGAAAAAATATTGATTCAAAATATATTGAATCAAAATAAAAGGCTTATTGACAGCCGGCTTGCGAACGGCTTAGTTTTTTCCGCCTTTTTTCACGGAAACCGTTTTCAGCTCATTCAATTCCGACACGCTTGTTTTGCCGCAACTTTTCTTTTCAATCGACAAATCTTTCCCAATCAAACCGTAAGCGTCCGATCGACATTGGCGGCAGTGTTTCATCTGCTTCACATAAGGCGCGCAGGCATCCTGAACGGCCTTTCTTTCCGCGTCTGTCGGCGGCACGATGTCGGCAAAAGCGGCTTGGTTGATGAGCGGCATGACATTCATGATGTAAACGCCCGTTTCGTTCATCTTTTTTGCGATTTCAATGATGTGCTTGTCATTGATTCCCGGAATCAGGACCGTGTTGATTTTAACGGTCATTCCGGCGGCAACAGCCTTTTTGATTCCTTCCAATTGATTTTGAATCAAAATCTCGGCGGCTTCTCTTCCGCTGTATTTTTTGCCGTTGTAATAAATCATGCTGATGATTTCTTTTTGAATGTCGGGATCGATTGCATTCAGCGTCACCGTCAGCGTTTCCACTTTTGATTCTGCCAATTCGTCAAATCTGTCCGGGAGGAGCAGACCGTTTGTGCTGATGCAAAGCGTGATGTCGGGGAAGTTTTCGCGGATCAGGCGAAATGTTTCAAATGTTGCGTCGTTGTCAAGCGGGTCTCCGGGACCGGCGATGCCGACGACTCGGATGTACGGATGCTCTCTCAAAATCTGGGCGGTCTTTGCAAGCGCATCGGTCGGGGACAGCACTTCACTTGTGACGCCCGGGCGGCTTTCGTTGACGCAGTCAAATTTTCGATCGCAGTAATTGCATTGAATATTGCATGACGGCGCAACCGCCAAATGCAGTCTTCCGAATTTGTGCTGCGCTTCCGGAGAATAACAGGGATGTTCGGAAATTTTCCGCTTCATCTCATCGCTCATACACTCTTTCATAATAATCCACCTGTTTTTACGCGTTTTTGTTTTTATGTAATAAATTGATAATAATTTGATAATTTGATAATTTGATAATTTTAATTTGATAATTTTAATTGACAATAAATTTGACAAGTCTTTGAATTTTTCTTCCTTCTTTTTTTCATTTATTGCGTCTTTTCTTACTTTTTCTATTGTCTCTGTGTTTATATTAATTGTTTGCCGAGTTCTCTTGCTTTTTCCAAAACATCATGATCTTTTAAAAGTTCGTCTGTGTTGTGAACGCTGACGGCTGTGATTTTTCCGACGGGAACGCAGCCGTAATTTTTGAAAATATATTCGATTCGCTCGGACGTTTTGGCATAATGTTCCGGCATCGGCGCGCCTTGCGTGATAACAATTGCCAATTTCTTGCCGGCCGGAATCAGCGGCTTGCTCTCGGCGTCTTTTAAAGCAAAACAGCGGTCGATGAATGTTTTCAGCTGTCCCGTCATTTCGCCCATGTAAATCGGCGTTCCGATGATGATTGCATCTGCCGCTTTCAACGCGTCATAAAGCGTGAACATATCATCTTTGCGGACACAGCTTCCTGTTTTTCGGCAGACTTGACAGCCGAAACAGCATCCGATATTCATTTTCGCTAAATTGTATATTTTTGTCTCGGCGCCTTTGGATTGCGGCTCTTTCATCATTTCTTCCATCAAATAATGCGTGCTGCCGTCTTCGCGCGCGCTGCCGAGTATTCCGATAACTCTCATTTTACCCTCTCTCGTTTTTGTTTAATATTATTGATCTGAATTTTATAAAAAATTTCGAATCCTAAGGTTTATATTCTAATTTTATACTATATATTGATTATTCTTCTAAAAAACTATATCTCGATCTATTTCAGAGTAAAATTTAAAACAAGTTAAAAACAAACACATAAAAACACAAACACATAAAAACACAAACACATAAAAACACAAACACATAAAAACACAAACACATAAAAACACAAACACATAAAAACACAAACACATAAAAACACAAACACATAAAAACAAATACATAGAAACAATTTTTAAAAACAGTACATTTAAAAGTTAAAACAAAAAATAAAAACAAACGAAAAACGAATTCAAGGTGTTATTTTGTCAATTAAATATGTTTCCAATCCGTCGCTGCCGATTATTAAAGATGGTTGGGTCGGAAACCCTATGAAAGGTCATTCTTTTCTGAATGAAAAATCCGCTCAGGTCAACATGATGGATTTTGTCAAATCCCGCGTTCATAACCCGCAGCGTGAAGAACGGAAAAACGATACATACCGCGCAGGCTTTTGTCCGAACACCGATTTTGTCAATTCAAAGGAAGACATGATTGTTTGGCTGGGTCACGCTTCTTTTTTCATAAGACTCGGCGGCGTCACTTTCCTGACCGATCCTTCTTATTACAGCTTCCCGACACGCAACCGTATGGTTCCGATTCCCTGCGACGTTGAGGATTTCAAATACGTTGATTATGTTTTGATTTCTCACATGCATCACGATCATGCGGATACGCGCTCGCTTCGGAAAATTTTCAAAGGCAATAAAAAAACGGAAGCATTGCTTCCTCTTAACGGGAGAAATTATGTTCGTTTTTTTACCAAAAATTATCAGGAAGCCGGCTGGTATCAGCAGTATAAAACGAAATCGGGCGTCGAAATTTATTTCCTTCCGAGCTTTCACTGGTCAAGAATGCATATTTTTGACAGCAATCGAATTCTTTGGGGCAGCTTTATCATCCGCTGCAACGGCAAAACAATTTATTTCGGCGGCGACACCGCTTGGGGTTCTCATTTTGAAGAGATCGGCAAGCTGTTTCCGGACATTGATTACGCGATTCTTCCGATCGGCGCTTATACGCCGCGCTCTGTTGCCGAATTCGCGCACATTTCGCCCGAAGAAGCCGTCAAAGCGGCCAACGTTCTCGGCGCGAAGCATTTGATTCCGATGCATTACGGCACCTATCCGCTCGGGCAGGAGCCGCTCGGCGAGCCGTACCGTAAAATCTGCAGATTGGATGAAGACGGTGAAATCTGCGGCTGCTTGAATTGTTTGGATGTCGGCGAAGAATTGCTGATTTGATTTTATCTTTTTGAAAATCGACTCTCACCTTTTTGATTTTTTTAAGATCCTTGCTTTTGAAAATATCAAAAACGGTGCGTTCGCGCGCGGCGGCATCTCTCCGCTTTGTGACTGACAGTTCTTGGAAGCGGCCGAACCTGCTTTTGCGCCGGCGAAGCCCGAGCAAATTTATTTATAACCTTATCACACTCCTTTTGAATACATATTTTAAAATCATAAGGGATTTTATGACAGAATCTGAAAAACAAAATATTCAAGAAATTCAATACATCTTTTCGGACATGGACAACACGCTTTTTGATTTTGTCCACGCCAAAGTCGAGGCTTGCACCGCCGTTGTTAACCGGATTGGAACAGGTGAGCCTTTGGAGATGATGTCATATTTCCTGCGCGGCATTTACGGTTTTGAAAATTTAGAAAATATCGAAGATTATCTGAGAGAAAAATATGTTTTCTCCGATTCTCTTTTTGAAGAATGCTGCTGTATTTATGAAGATGTTAAAGTCGAAAACGTCGAGCTTTACGACGGTGTTCGCGAAACGATTGAAGCCGTCAAAGATATGGGACGCGCTTTTGTCATTGTCACCGACGCCGACACCGAAAATGCTTACCGCCGAATGAAGCGCGTTAAGTTAGACGGTCTTGTTGACGATGTGATTGCTTATGATATGTCCGGCAAGAAAAAACCGGATCTCGGCGCCTTTGATTTCGCGCTGAAAAGGACAGGCGCAAGCGCCGCCGAATCTATGTATATCGGTGACAGTCTCCGCCGCGACATTGCGCCCGCGAAGAAAATGGGAATGGTGACGGCGTACGCGGCTTACGGTGACCGCAACGATCATGACCGCGATTTCTATTTCGAGCCCGATTATAAATTGAATCATCTCGGCGAAATTATTGATATCATTCAAAACAATCCCAAAACGCCCGTTTCTTCCAAGAAGGACAGCGAAAAAGCCGCCGCTTCCGAAAATTGATTCTTTCATCTTGTTTTGTGCAGCGGTCGCCGCGCGCGAGTTGCTCCGTTTTTATTTTGATTTTTAAATTCATTCCCCGTTTTTTATTTATTTTCGGCATCGAAACCTAAACATCCAACTTAAAAAATCGGTGAACATGAACGCCCGATAAAATCCTCATCTTAAATTTTTGAATTTTCGATAAAAGAAGGCGTTCCGTTTTTGGTTAGATTGATGAAAAATGATGTTTCAATTAGAATTATTTTGAATCAAAAGTCCAAAAGCCGCCCCCTCCAACGACGCGTTTCCGGAGCGAAGCGGAGGAAAGAAGGAGTTGGAGATTCTTTCCCATGCGAAACGAAAAATACAAAACCGCTGACTTTTAATTGCTTTTCAGCTTCTGCTAAGCCTGCAAGTCTGCAACTGTCTTTTAATGTTGCTGCCTGCAATCGGTTTGCGTTTCCGCGTGGTGTCAGGTTTCCGTTTCCACTGTCTCTGCTCATTTTATAGTAATCCGTTCGCATTCGCGAACGTGCCGCGGCTACCTTCAGGTTTCTGTTTCCGCTTGCAGTCAGGTTTGCATCGCAGCTGCCGCTGCCGGCACCGCAGCAGCTGTCCGCCGCCGCCCACGCGCGAACCGCTCCGCTTTTCCTTAATTATTTCAAAAAAATGCTCTCACTTTTCTTTAATTCAAAAAAAACGCTCTCGCTTTTCTTTAATTATTTCAAAAAAACGCTCTCACTTTTCTTTAATTATTTCAAAAAAACGCTCTCGCTTTTCCTTAATTATTTCAAAAAACGCTCCCGTTTTTATTTCTCAATCAAAACAATCGGCGATTTCAAGTTCCATCAATCTTTTTTTGACAATCGCAAATCCTTTTTTATCCTGTTTGCGACCGCATCTTTGAATGATTCTTTGATGATGACGAATATAATCGATATAAACAGGATCTTTTGTTAATTCATAGCGCGTCAAATGGATACAGGCTTCAATGACTGAATGAAAACCGCGATTGAAAACAAATCCTTCTTTTTCAGAATTTAAAACAAAAAAATCAACAGGAGTAATATCAATCACAACAGAATCCGACGCTTCCAATCTTTTGACGCATTTAAATAAAACAAAACGGTCGGCATTTTTTAAAACAGGGATTGAAATCGAAGATAAAGTTGAAGTCGATGATGAAGTTTGATTTTTTCCATCTTTGTCGGCACTTTCTTCAACATAAATAACGGTATCAAACGCTTCATTTTCCAAATCATAAAAAGTCGATTCGGCAAACAAAACCGCGTCATCCGTCATGTTTGCCGCAAAATAATCTTCATGCATCAGATTTTCGTACGTCGTCGATCCTTTGTACAAATGAAGAAACATTTTGTTATTTTTCCAGGTAATTCCGAAAGGAGCGGCATTTGCTGTTCTGATTGAATCTGTTGAATCCGTTTCAGCGATTCCGGTTTCAAAACTTTCTGAAACATTTTTTGTTGTCAGAATGATTTCGGAAATCCCCTCAGAGATTCCGAATTTTGCCATTCTTTTTAAGTTTTCTGCCGTCTCTTCCATGAAAACCGCTCTTTGAATCGCTTTTATGAAATATTTATGAAATATTTTTGAATTTTAAATCTTCAAACCTTCCAAAATCGCAATAAAAATTCCTGCGGCGGTAATGTCCGCAAGCGATCCCGGATTGAGTTTTTCGTTTTGGAATTTTTGATCCAACTTCAAAATTTCAGGCGTCATCTTTTTCAGATTCTTCGATTTTTTCAGCTTTTTCATTAACTTTTCAGCTCTTTTTCGAGCATCTTCCGCCTTTTTATCCCCGTATTTCGCGGCGATAAACGTATCCGGATAAAGCGCCAAAAATTCCAAAAACGTGTACAAAATTGCGCTGTTTACGGCACTTTCGATACGTTTTTCGGGATTTTCTTCAAACCAAACTTTGTTCTTTTGAAGCTTTCGGGCAAATTTCTTGGACTTTTCAAATCCGTTTACCCATTCGGCGGCAATCATATCTCTGTCAGATCCCATTGCCATGATGTCAAAGAGAGGAATGTTTTCAAGCCGAATCTTTTCAATCGCGGCAGCGCTTGCCAAATCCAGTTCGTAATCTTCTTTTCCTTCTTCCGTTTTTTGAACCGGAACCAAAAGCGTTCCGTACGCCTTGTAAAAACAAATCGCGTCTTTTGATGTCGTTGTTCTGCAAATTTCAGACGCCTTTTGAGTGACCGCATTTCCGATTTTTTTACCCGACTTCTTTTCCGAAGCCGCAGACGTTTCGCCGTTCAAATTTCCGCCATTCAAATCACTCAAAACATGTCCGGCCGCAACCGAAAGCGGCAAAAGCAGAATCAAAGTTCCGAAATGCGTATTTCCGCCGCTCTGCATCGTTTGACTTTTTAAAACCGCTTCATAAAAAAGCGGGCCGAACGCGGGAAGATCCGCATCAGACGCTGAATCGATACTTTTCAAAAAAACAGGCTGAACGGACAACGCCGACGCCAAAAAATGCTCGTATGTCGTGTCTTCAAAATCCTGAAGCCGGTGAACATTTCCGGGCTTCGGATAAGACGACGCTTCCAAAATCATGGAAAGAGCAGCAGACACTGCAATTTCTTCATTTAACGGAACTTGAATCATTTTTTCTCCGCCTCTTGTTTTGTTTAATCTCTGTGTTTAATTTTTAATCCGTTTTTTATGAATTATTTAAATTATTATGAAATTTTATTAATCATTTTATGTTTTTATTTACTGTTTTTATTTACTGTTTTTATTTACTGTTTTTATTACATACTTTTTGTACATATATATTTCAAATATATTTCAAATCATGTGTTATTTCAAATGTCTTATTTATTTCAATGCTTATTTAACTCATTCAGAAGCGGTTGATTTCTTTTCATCAATTGCATCCAAGATTTCTTCGGAAAGTTTTCTTTTCATTTTCATATAATCTTCCGGTGAAATCCCGAGTTGTGAAAGCGATCCGTCACGATAAAAACACGGTTTTGTTCCCTTGCAGCACCACGCCAAACTTCCGAAACACGTGTCTTTGCCGCCTTCAAGCGGCGTTCCTTTGACGGCATCCTGCTTTAATTTAACGAATTCTTCAGACGTAAAGCCGACCTCTTCAATTCTTTTGAGCAGACCGCAATATTTGACCGGCGGGCAGCAGAACGCAAGACCGCGATTGTCGCCGCGCTTGCAGACATGCTTTGGCGCATTGTACCAGCCCGTTTCCTGCTGATATTCAGTAATCTTTTTGACAAGATGCGGAATAAATTCAGGATCGTCGACTGCCGCGCGCGCAACAGAAACCATGTCCGCGCCGCTTGAAAAAAACTCAAGCGCGGCATCAAAGTCATCGACTGAATTGTTCGCAATAACAAGCTTTCGCGTCGCATTTCGAATTTGAGCAATCGCGTCAATGTCAGCGCCTTTTCCTTCAATCATCGCATCCGCATGAATCATATTAACGCCGACCGCATCAAAAAATTCGGCAGCCATTCCGGGATTGACAACATTCGTTCGGAATTTGACCGACAAAACAACGCCCGTTTCTTTTATTTTTTGAATCATTTCGGCAAGCTTCCGCGTGTCTTTTAACAGCGATTGTCCGAGACCGCATTCCGTAAATTCAGGCTGTCTGCAATGAATATCCAATTCCATAATTGCGTTTTTGCTTTCGATCAATTCCGCCGCTTTTAAAAGCGGTTCAAGCGCTGCGCTTCTGACACTGACAGCCGGAACCGTTTCAGGCATTTCCGCCTTGACATAATCAATTTCATTTTCGATCTGAATGAAAACATCGCTGCCGACATCTTCGCCTGCGGTAAATTCCGTTCGCCCGCGCGCGGCAGCTTCGGCTCCCGCTTTTTCAGTCGCTTCATCCAAATTATAAGCGCCGAGAATAACAACGCCCGCGTTTTTTGCGTTCGCCGCGGCAAATTTGCCGTCAGTGACACCCGCCATTGCCGATAAAACGATCGGGTTTTTAATTTCAATGTCGCCCGCTTTTAAATTAAATATATTTTCCATTTCATTTCCCCTCTCAATGTGAATATTTCTGTGAGAGAGAAGAACGAGAATCTCCTTAATAAATTCTTTTTTTATTTTCAATTTGAATTTTACCGTTCTCAATCGTGTATTTAAGTATGTTTCCGCTTGCGTCGGCACCTTTGTATTTGCAGATGAATAACAGGCGCTCAAGTTTTCCCCCGTTTTCCTTCATCTGAAATCGAATAACGGCGTCCGCCAAGTGAATCAATCTTTCTTCGTTTTCCTTTGAGAAAATTTTACCGTGAAGACATCCGACTGCAATCTGCCGGATGTCCTCACAGTTTTGGTGTTTCGTATTTTTTTGCATGTTTAAAGCCGTTTTTAATTCCTTAACAAAGGAGACTGTTTGGCGTTCTTCGTTTTTATGCTGAGCGGGGTATTTTTCAGTGCTGCTTTCGTTCTGAAACAGTTCGCTGAGGCTTTCAATGAAAATGATCATTTCCAAATCACCCTCAACAAAGGCTTCCTGTTCCGTTCGGCAGACGGCCGGATTTGCCGTTTGCGCTGCATTTTTTGTTTGCATTGCTTTTTCTGTTTGCGCTGCTTTTACTTTTACTGTTTGTATTGGTTTTTGTATTGGTTTTTGTATTGGTTTTTGTATTGGTTTTACGTTTGCTGTTTGTATTGGGTTTTTCTTCCCAAAACACATTTCTTTCCAACAACACCGATTTTCCGGCGTTATTTTCAAAAATGCGCAGTTGTTTTTTTCAGGAGCTTCTTTTTCAGCGGACCTCCCTATTGATTTCTCAATTTCCGCTGAAAAATAAGCCATTCCCTCATCATCGTTTCCGGTCAATAAGAGAAACGTACCGTTTTCAATCTTATTTTCCGTCAATCGGTCAAATTCGGGGATTCCTGTTGTGAAATTTGAAGCCATTGTTATTCCACAAAACAACCATACACATTCCCTTATAAACCGCTTGTCTTTTTGTCAAAATCGAAACTTTTATATATTCAACAAGAGGCTTTTCAGATATGGACAACTCAAAATGCAAATGCGGCAATGACTGTTCCAATGAACAAATCAATGAACAAGTCAATAAATGCGGCACCGAAAATTCAAACAACTCATTTTCATCAGACGCCGTCAATTTTTCCGAATTTAAATTTGAGAACGGCTTGATTCCCGCAATTGTTCAGGATATCGATTCAAAAGAAGTTCTCATGTTCGCTTACATGAATGAAGAGGCTTTGAAACTGACTCTAAATACAAAAATCGCTCACTATTGGAGCCGCAGCCGCCAATCCTTATGGAAAAAAGGCGAAACTTCCGGTCATGTCCAAAATGTCAAACAAATCCGGTACGACTGCGATGCCGATTGCCTTTTATTGGAAGTCGATCAAATCGGAGGTGCCTGTCACAACGGATATCGTTCATGTTTTTACCGCACGGTTGACGGAAAAATCGTCGGCGAAAAAGTCTTTGATGAAAATGATGTTTATTCAAAATAAAATTTAACAATCAATGTCGGTTTAACTCATTTTTATTGATTTTCTATTTTCTTTTTTATTTCTATTTCTTTTTTATTTCTTTTTCTTTTTTATTTCTATTTCTCATTTTGTTCATCTTATCCGCCCTCCCATGTCCATTTTATGTTCATTTTATGTTCATTTTATTCCGTGTTCCTGTTTATTTATTTATCATTCGAAATATATATATTTGAGTAAATTCTATATCTTGTATTGGCAAAACGGGCTTTAGCAATGTGCACTCTATCTCTACGAATTCAGGTGGCGCAAAGCTATGATTCAAAAACAAAAGCAAATATTGATCGTTCTCATCGTTCTTCTGGCAGTTGTCGGAATGATTGGTGCAGGATGTCTTAACAAAAATGAAAACAACACTGACAAAAACGGTTCCGCACCCGCAGGATCAACATCGTCAGGCAGCAGCAATACACATAACAGTTCCGGTTCGACACAAACGACGCCCGGCAGTTCAACGCCGTCGTCTAATTCTTCGGCAAATACGCAAACCTCTTCTTCTTTACCTGATGTCGTCGTTGCAAACCACGACGGCGGCAGCGGCGGCGGTAGCAGCCGCAAGAGCAATACTTCTGAAAACACGTCTCCTGCAATGCTGGGCGATTCTCCGATGGTTTCAGAATTCAATGACACAAACGATCCGAACATCAAAGAAGTGCATATTTATGTGCCGTCTTCTGAAATTTCCGGTCAGGCTTTCAGTTTGCAAATTCCCGCAAGCATCACCGGATTTGAAGTCCGTTCTCCAGAATTGATTGACAACAATTCTGTCACGACAAAAGCAAAAACAATCAGCTTTAATTTCACCGAAAATGCCGCCGATCAGTCGGCCGTGAAAAATTGGGGTTCTTTTGACTTGAACGTGACGTGCGGCGATACTGTTTATAAAGTTTCATTCTATTCAAGCGCTGTTTTCAAAGCCTCGGCCTCAGCCGGCGGTTCTTTTGAAATGGTTGAAATCCCGAAAGAAGATGACAACCGCGCTTATTTTGAAAGCACTGTTGAAGCCAATTCTTCAAAAACAGTTTCATCCGAATTGATGAGAATTTTATTCACTTTAACGCCCGATGAAGGTAATGTCGGCATTTTGGTATTGACGGACAGTCAGAACCAATCGGTTCCTTTGTCTCAAACCGGATTAAACACTTATGAAACAACAGCCGCCGTTTCACCCCAAACATATGCGGTTCAGGCAGCATTTGAAAAAGAAGTGACCGGAACCTACGCTGACGGTTCGGAAATTCGCATTGAGCAGAATTTGAACTCTCAGGCGCAAGGAAAAACAATTTATTTGTATGTTCCGGCAAACGAATTGTCAGAAAAAACATTGACGATTCAGCTGAGCGGTACTGTGACAGCTGTTCCGACAACTTTTGACACATCCATTATTTCGGCAATCAATGCAAACGGCAGTTCCGGTCTTGATATTGTTTTGGTATCTGATTTGTCCGGTATGCAAAACGGCGGTGTCGGACTTCCTGACGCTTCTTTTGAAGTTGAAACAAGCACCGGCACTTATAATGTTTCAATTCTGCAATCCGCTGTGCTGAAAATTACGGTCGGATCAGGCTGTACGCTTACTACAGAAAGCGGTTTGAGCTTGGAAGAAGGCGAATATAATTATGTTGTCGATGTCAATTTCGCCGATACTTTTACAAGCACCGGCACCGCTGTTCTCAAAAAGAGCGGAACGGAAGATGCGACTTTCACACTCGGGACAGCTTATACATTTGCCGAAAGCAGCACCTATGAATTGACAATCTCTTAAAAATGAAAACCTCTTAAAAATGAAAACCTCTTAAAATCATAAAATCATAAAAAATATTTTAAGAGCCGCAGAATGGTATAATTTTACCATTCTTCTTTTTTTCTTTTTCAAATATTTTTTCAAACATTTTTTTCTTTTTTTTTCAAATATTTATTTCAAACATTTATTAATACAAACAAAGCCTGTTTTTCTTTATGACTACCCGAAAAACTTCTTCTTCAAAATCACAATCTTCAAAATCACAAACAAAAACGTTCCGCTCCGTTGAAACGGAAGCCGACGGCTTTCAATTTGATTACGATTCGGACGCCGTTTTTCCGACAGACATTATTGTCGCGGACACAAGCGCCGTTATCGACGGCGTTCTTTCAACATCAATTACCGGCGGCAGATACAAACCCGTTGAAAACGATGTTTTAGAAGTTATCATTCCCGAAGCTGTTTTGGCGGAACTTGAAAACCAAGCCGACAGCAAAAGAGAAACAGGTGTTTACGGCATCGACGAGCTTTTGATTCTCAGACAAATGGATGAGGAGGGACAAATTCAGCTTAAATTTGAAGGCAATCGGCCGACCGTTCACCAAATCCGTGATGCGAAACTCGGTGAAGTGGACGCGCTCATCCGCCAAACGGCAATGAATGTCGGCGGTCTGTTTGTCACGTCCGATAAAGTACAAGCGATCGTCGGAAAAGCGCGCGGCTTAAATGTTGATTACGTGCCGCCCGTCATCCGCGAAAAAGAAGCCGACGTTTCCGATTTGTCCGTTCTCTCTTTCTTTGACGATCAAACCATGTCCGTTCACTTGAAAACGAATGTGATGCCGATGGCCAAGCGCGGGTCTGTCGGGGAAATGAAATACCTTCCGATTCGGGACACGCTTTGTACGGCGCAGGAATTGGAGCGTATCAAATCCGAATTGGTCCATTTTACGAAAATCGATTCCGAATCTTTTATTGAAATGGAATACAACGGCGCTTTGATCCTTCAAGTCCGCGACATGAGAATTGCGATTACGGAAGCGCCGTTTTCGGATGATTTTGAAATCACGATCGTTCGTCCGATCGCGCATGTCGATTTCGAAAAATATCAGGCGAATGACATTCTGAAAGAAAGAATTTTGCAGCAGCGCGGCATTTTGATTGCGGGATCTCCCGGCGCGGGGAAATCGACTTTTTCAGCGTCTGTTGCCAAATTCCTTTTGGAAAACGGCAATGTTGTTAAAACAATGGAATCGCCGCGTGACCTTCAGGTGCCGACGGAAATTACGCAGTATGCGCCGCTTGAAGGCAAAATGGAAAACACGGCAGACCTCTTGCTTCTCGTTCGTCCCGATTATACAATTTATGACGAGGTCAGAAAAACGCAGGATTTCATGTTGTTTGCCGATATGCGTTTGGCAGGCGTCGGCATGATCGGCGTCGTTCACGCGACAAGAGCAATTGACGCGGTTCAGCGCCTGATCGGCAGAATCGAACTCGGCGTCATTCCGCAGGTCGTCGATACTGTTATTTTCATTGACAAAGGTCAGATTTCAAAAGTTTATACGCTGGAATTTACCGTCAAAGTGCCGCATGGCATGATGGAAGCGGATTTGGCAAGACCCGTAATTATTGTCAGTGAAATGACTTCGGGCAAAACCGAATTTGAAATTTACACTTACGGCGAACAGGTGGTTGTCATGCCGGTCGGTCCGGGAGGCGCCGCGTCGCCGACGGAGCGAAAACCGTTTTGGGCGGAAACGGAGGAGATGCTTTCCGAAGAAATCGAACGCTACGCGTCGGGACCGTTTGAGGTCGAATTGATTTCAGACACAAGCGCGGTTGTTAAAGTGAAGACGGCGGATAAAAAGAAAATCATCGGGCGCGGCGGCGATACGATCAACCGCATTGAATCGCACACGGGTCTTCGAATTGATGTCCGTGAAATGCCGGCTCATTATTTTTACGCCAAGAAAAAGAATGAAAAAAATCACGCCGGTGACAGCGACAGCGATGGTCGTTTTGACGGTTATGATGCCGGTGATTATGATGAATATGCTTCACAACGCCGCAAAAAGCGTTCTGTTTCAAAAACCGATGAATTTGATGCATCGGAATTCGGCGGCTACGATGATGTTTCTGATGAATACGGCAACAATCCGGAATATGTCATTCCGATTTTTGAGAAAACAAAAAAGCATTTTATTCTCCGCGTTCCCGAATTTTCGGGCAAAGACGTTGACGTTTTCATTTCAGGTAAACCGTTTTTCAGTGCAACGGTCGGCCGCGGCGGGGACATAAAGCTTCGAACGGATTCGGAATTGGTTGACAAAATTAAAGACGGATTTAGAAACGGAGAGTTGATTGAAGTCCGCTTGTCGGGCAATTGATCGGAATGATTTTCATTTCGTCTTCTTTTTTAGAAACTTTTATATACTTTAGTTATGATTTATGGTTTGTAGTTAATTATTTAATTTTGATATTTTCTTTAGTTGTATTTTACATTTTTTTTCTAATTCTAAAATTTTGTTCAAATTTTGAGTAGTTGCAACATTTTGTTACTATTGATGTCAAATATTTTACAAGCACGATGCATCAAAATAATAGGTATTTAAAACACAATTCCGGATCGAATTGTGAAGGCTAAAGTAACAGGATGTGAAATTTTGAAAATAGTTAGTTGGAATTGTTCCTATGGTAGATTTCCTGAAAAGTTTGAACAAATTGTAAAATTGGCGGAAGCCGATGTGTATATAATACAGGAATGTCCGAATCCGAATTCCGAAGAAATATCAAATTTATTAAAAAAATTCGGCATTCAAAAACCATTGTGGGTTGGGCATAAAAGTAGGGACGGGACATCGGGACTGGGGATTTTTGTCAAAAATGATAGAAATTTTTCAGAATTGGAACATGATATCGATGATGGTAATCTCAGATATTATCTCTTTTGCAAGGTGGATGATCTTAATATTCTTGGAATTTGGGCACACACAACAGAAAAAGGGTATTATTCCCCGTATTTGAGAGAATACCTTGAGAAAAATGAACAAAGGATTGACAACAACTGTGTTATTGCAGGAGACCTGAACCTTGACATGAAGCCTGAGAATGGACGTATTGCAGATGTAAATGCAATTTACAAATTATTAGACGAGAAAGGATTGATCAGTGCCTATCACAAACAAACTGGTGAATCATTCGGCAAAGAAACGGAAAAAACCCTTCACAAGAATGGGCCATCCACACATATTGATTATGTTTTTGCAGCTAATGAAAAAATTAAATATGCAGAATTGGGGCAAACAAAAGACTGGATAAGTTACAGTGATCATGTTCCGCTCCTTGTTTCATTGGAAACATCTAATGTCAAAAATACATCAGACAAGCCTATTGTAAACACAGACAATATAGTTACTAATAGTGATGTCAAAAACGAATCAATTGGATTTAAAACAAAAACCGTAAGTTCCAAACAAATAAAAACACGTTCTTCTGATAGTGATGCCGTTAAACGCGGTCTTGAATTGATTGAACAGAACGGAGTCGCTTACTATTATATCAAAGGATATTCTAGAAAGTATCAGGCAAAAACACCCGCCACCCTCCGTAAAGATGACAAGGAGTGGGGAATTGAAAGATTTGAAGAGTGATACGGAGGAGACATTTAGATGATCGAATTGGTAAACCTTACACCACATGATGTAGTCTACATTGATGTTGATGGTGTGAAACACATCTTTGAGAGCAAAGGGGTATTCAGAGTTCCTACTGAACGGGTTCTTACGAGACGAATGTTATGGAATGGAATGGAAATTCCTGTGTACAAATTAGGATCCAGACATGATAAAGCAAAGCTTCCTGATGAAATTGATGATGTTTTTTATATTGTTAGTGGAATAGCAAGGGAAGCATTTCCCGGGAGGAAAGACTTCATAAGTCCTGCAACTGCATCCGAAGATATTGTAAGGGGAACGAATGGAACTGTAGTCGGAGTGAAAAGTTTTGTGGGAAACGATAAGTAATGAGGAGTTACAAAAATCAATCATGAAATCGCAAAATTATTAGCTTTATTATAGTAATTTACAGGAGATTTAAAATGGCAAAATATATAATCAATATTGAAACGGATTGTGAAGAAAATGAGGAAATTACGGATGATCTTTGTGATTTGTTTAGGAATCTCACATTCAAGTACAAAGAAGTCTATGGTGACGTTATCGTAAATGGAGAATTTATTTACGGATGTGGTAAAGGTGAAATCTAAAAATAAATATTTTTAATTCAGCTGTAATTGGCTGAATTCATCTTTATTTTTTGCTGCCCGCGCGCGAATCGCTCAATTTTTCAAAACATTTTAAAATCGTGATTCGTTTTTCATAAATCGTCTTAACAGGATTCCGTTTTATTATGATTTTATTCAAGATTCGTTTCGTTTATTATTTTTAATACGAATTCTCTGAGTTCATCTTCCGATGCCGGATATCTCTCTGTTTTGCGGTCAGCTAAACTGTTTGCTTTGCCGTTATAATATGCAAAAAAATCGTTGATTGCCATTCGAACAATAAAAGATTTACTTTTTTTAAGAAGGTTTGAAAGCTCTTTTAATTCATCGTCTACAAATTTATTATAAGAGACGGATATTTGTTCCTTTTTTATTTTTTCAGCTTCTGTGTCTGTGATTGCTGAAATGAAATCATTAAAATCCGTTTCGTTTTCACAAAATGTCAGTTTTCCTAAAAACATTAAAATGGCAGTGTTTACGACATCTGAGACAGATCCGAACTGTTTCGTTGAAACAAGTGCTTCCATTTTGTTTTTTATATGAGGACTCACCGCTAAAGAAATGGATAACTTGTTGCGATTTGATTGACTCATAATCCTTTTCATGAGTTGAGAGAATATTATGATTCTTGATACAGTTGTGTCTGATTTTTATTTTATTGGTGCATCAGTGTCTATTTTTCAACAACTATTAAATATAATAACTACAATTGTATTTATCTGGCGATTTGGTTCTGATTGAATTTTTGTGTTCGGGGATTATTATTCATTATCTTGTGAACTTTTTAGTCCGTTCATAAATTTTTATCCGCTACATATTTCGCCGGTTTTATCGGAATTATGTCCGTTTTAAATTGAAATATCATTGAGAGAAATTTATCTCTGGGCAATGAGGGTTTACATTATGATAATTAATAAAAAGCAATATCTTTTGATTTTGGTTGTGCTTCTTGCAGTCATTGGTCTTGCCGGCGCAGGCTGTCTCGGCTTTGGCGATGATGACAATGCGACAAACGGAACTGGCAACGGTACAAGCAACGCATCCAATAACACAAGCAATGCGACAAACAACAAGACAAACACTTCCAACACAACGAATACGACATCCAACACTTCTAATACGACAAATACAACAAGCACGTCCGGTTTGCCTGATGTTGTGTACGCCAATCAAGGCAGCGGCGGAGGCGGCGGAAGCCGTAAAACTTCTCCTTCTTTCTCTTCAATACTGAATCTTTCTGACTATGATTTGAAAGTTGATTTATTTGTTTACAATGAAATAGTTGAAGAAGATGATGAAACATACAACATATTGGTCGTTGGAATTCCTGCAAAAGAAGTTTCCGGAAATACAGTTGAAATTACTATGACCGGCACTGTATCCAATGTAGAAATCCTTATGGATGAAGGAGCGGATATTGATCCTGACAGTTTTAAAACGAGCGGCAAGACTGTATCTTTCGATTTTCAAGATGAACCTGATTTAGAAAATGATGATCTTCTTATAACAGTTACAGTCGGTACAACTGATTATTATGTCGGATTTGTGGATTTTGCCTATTTCTTGACAGACGTCGGTTCAAACGGTTCAATGACTCTTATAGATGATGAAGAGTATGCAGAAGTTGTGTCAGGAAAGAAGATCATTCCGTGGGTTGGAAAGGCTATATTCTCCTTTACGCCTAAATCCGGTTACGTCCGTTCCGATTTTGCATTGACGGACATTGATGGTGATGATGTTTCAACGACACCTATCGGTTATGATTATAAATTCACTCCCGAATCTAAAATCTATAATGTAGCAGTTTCTTTCGAAATGAAAACAACAGCAACCGTTGACGGAAATGCTAATTGGTACATAGACCAGAATTTGATTGCAGAGAAAAATGTATTCATTTACATACCCGGTGATGAAATTGCAGGAAAGTCATTGGCATTTGAATTTGCGAAGAGTGTTTCAGCAAATACAACCGAAAATGCGAATATAATTGATACAATTGAAACTGCCGGCAAAATTGTTACTGTCAATATGAAACCAGGCATTGATTCCAACGATTTCGAAAATGGCGGTGTAAATCCCACTGAGGTCAGTTTGACTGTTACAACTGATGACGGTACATTTAACGTCTATATTTTGAACTCAGCAGTTTTGAACTTTATATTACCGGTCGGTGCGGAAATCTATGAAAATGATGTGAAAGTTGATTCAATTTCCGCAGGCAAAACAACAAGGTATGTTGAGGATGTTGGCAGCTCTTATACGTTTACTGCGAAAATCAATGGTGCAGATGCAAAAATTATATTGACTGAAGGTGTCAGCGGCACTCCTGAACCCTCAGAAAGTACAGTAATTTTGGGTCCAGTTACAGGTATTACATATACTCTTGAAGTTGTTGAAGCTTAAGAACGGCATTCATTTGCCTTTCTTATTTTTTCTTTTTTATTGATTTTCAATCATCCGCCGCGCGCAATCTACGTCATTTTTTTAAAACAATTCTAAAATCACTCGTCGTTTTTCATAAAATTAAAAAGGAATCATGATAATTCTTTATCTATATCACGATTCATCAAAATTTAATCTTCCAATATCCTGCCGTCCGTTGAAATCACAACAATGCGCCACGGAATCATTTTGCCGCTGTTTTGAAGCGCTGTTTTAACGGCATTTTCAAGACCGGTGCAGCAGGGAACTTCCATACGTGCAATCGTTACGGATTTGATATTGTTGTTTTTAATAATTGCCGTAAGTTTTTCGGAATAATCGCCTTCGTCTAACTTAGGGCAGCCGATAAGCGTGATTTTGTTTTTCATAAATTCATTATGAAAATTACCGTACGCGTATGCCGCGCAGTCGGCGGCAATCAGCAGATGAGCGCCGTCAAGATAAGGCGCGTTTGCAGGCACAAGCTTGATTTGAATCGGCCATTGCGCAAGCTGAGATTGTCTTTCCGAGGCAGCTGCAGTATTTGAAGCAGTTGTCTGCGCTGCGGGCGCAGCCGGTGCGGCAGATGCGACGGCCGTCGGCGCTGTCGGGCGTTTGATCGTCTTCATGTTCGTTCCGGGACAGCCGTAGGCAAGCGGGGCTGCTTCGGCGGGGCGTTCAATGACTTTTGCGTTTGTTCCGGGACAACTTCCCGCGGTCGGAAGCGCAGCGCTGCTGCTGTTGCATTTATTCTCCTCCGGTTTGCTTTCGATTGCCGCCCCGGCATTTTGGAATGAAATTGCGCCCGTCGGACACTTCGGCAAACATCTGCCTAATCCGTCGCAGACATCGGGCTGCAAAAGTTTGGCTTTGCCGTCTGTGATTCCGATAATTCCCAAATGACAGGCTTTTGTGCATAAACCGCAGCCGACGCATTTTTCTTCATCAATCTTTATAATGTTTCTAACGGGCTGACCCGTATTTTGAGAATGTATGTTTATCATTTCTCAAATCCACCTCTCTCGTTTTTATTCATATTCAACAACGATCGTTTAGTATATATAAGATACTGTCTATATATTCATGAAAGGTATTATATACATTTGAAGAATATTATATATTATAATTTATTCAAATTAATCGTGAGAAATTGTTTTATTGAATGACACGGTTAAGTCCTTTCAAATAGTTATCCTTAAAAAACAGAATCAAAAAACGAAATTAAAAATAAAGTAAAACGAAATTAAAAACAAAATTAAAAACGATTGCAAAAAACAGTTTAAAAAATTGCAAAACAAAAACAGTTTAAAAAATTGCAAAAACAAAAACATCTTTTAAAAAAACGCATGTGAGGGACTTTTATCGCTATCAATTACATTTTAATCGGGAAAATCGCCGTCTGGCTTTTATTATTCATTATTCTTTTCAATTTGCTCGCGTTAGCCATCGGCATTTACAGCATCCGAAAAAAGAAAGTCATTTTTCCGACCTTCGTTTTATTTATGCTCTATTTGTTTTACGCGCCCGTCAAATGGGTTTTTCATGCGTTTTCAATGAACGATTTGCTCGTAGATGAAATTCTTGTTGAAATCCAAAACACCGTTTATCTGAATAAATTCAAAAAACAAACGGAACGAAAAGTCATTCTGCTTCCGCAGTGTCTTCGAAGCAGCGAATGTCGTGCCCGCTGTGATCCGCTTTACGGTTTTATTTGCACCAAATGCGGTCGCTGCGATGTCGGTGAAATTATGAAAGAAGCCGAAAAGCGCGATTTTAAAGTTTTCGTTGTTCCCGGAAGCAGTTTCGTCAAAAAAATCTTTAAAGAATATCGTCCGACTTCATGTATCGGCGTCGCCTGCCCTGTAGAACTCAGCGAGTCTATGCAGAAAACTTCCGTTATTCCGTCACAAGGCGTTTATCTTATCAATGACGGCTGTTTTGAAACAAAAGTAAATGTCGCTGACGTGATTTCTAAAATGGAATTGGTCTCGCCGATTCCGAATGAATCCGTTTTGAAAACAATAACATTATCCGATCTTGAAAAAAAGGGAGATGTTTGATTATGCCGTCACTTATTCCTGCGATCTCGTTTTCAAATTCAGATTTGTCTTTTTCAAATTCAGATCTGTCTTCATCAGTTTCATCGATTGCAGTTTCGTCTTCGTCTTTGACAGACATTTCGTCTTTGTCCTCACATATTTCCGCTTTATCTTCAACAGATGCTGCAGCGGCAATTTCAGACACGGCTTCAACTGTTTCAACGGCGGTTTCGACCTCGATTTCGACATTTTTTTCTGACATTCTTTCCGCTTTATCTTCGATAGTGAATTCAATCACAACTTTCATTTTTTCTTTGTTTTCATATGATCAAATCGGACGCCTTCTGGTTATCGGTCTCGTCCTTTCCATAATTTTGCTTTTTATCGCATTTTATATCGGACACTCGCGCCTTCAGAAAAACGCGGCTTTCGCGTCTTATGCTTCTCGAGTAATGGATTTCTTTTACAAGCCGCTTCTTGCCGTTTATATGTTTGTTTACAAAAGTCCCGACAAACTTCATAAGATGATGTCGGAGCTCAAAAACACGGCTCAGCGCAAGAAATTTTCTCAGACGAAAAACAGAATCATACTTGCGCCGCATTGTATGCGTCATGCGGAATGCAAAGCGCGCACGACGCGCACGGGAATTCAATGTACTTCCTGCGGCAAATGTTCTTTTGCCGAAATGAAAAGGCTCTCGGAAAAGCACGGCTATAAACTTTATATCATTACAGGCTCATCTTTTGTCAAACATATTTTAAAACATCCGGATGCAAAAGGAACGGACGGCGTTTTGGCAATCGGCTGCAATTATGAAATTAACAAAGGCATGCGCGAGCTGAAACGGACAAAAATAATGACTTACGGCATTCCGCTTTTATCAGCCGGCTGTTACAATACGGATATTGATTTAGAAGAATTTGAAAGAGAATTGATTTATTTCGGGGGATTAAATGGAAAATCACAATCACAACAATCATAATCGCGGTCATGAATGTAATCACGACCATTCTCACGATTGTGACCATGACCATTCTCAAGAACATTCTCAAGAATGCGGTCATGATTATTCTCATGAACATTCTCAAGAATGCGGTCATGATCATTCTCATGAACATTTACATGACTCTCACGATCGGTTTCATGAATCTCATAATCATGATGCACACGCGCGCGGCTATGACCGGCCGCTCATTGACGGCGCGGACGATGACTCCTCCTGCGCTTGTTCCTGTCATCCCGAAGACGAAAGCGCTAAAAAAATCGTTGAAAGAATGGTTTTTCAATTGGATGAAGTCATCGCTCTCTCTTCCGGCCCTGTTTACAGCGATTTTATTACAAACGAAAATCTTCAGCTTCGTTTGATTGATTTATTGAATAAAGTGGAAGAAGAAGCGCTTTCTCTTCCCGATGATTACAAAAAGAGAAAACCGAAAGCGGATTGGGAGTTTCTCCAAACTTTGAATATTCAAATCACTCATCCCGAGTTCGGTATGAACCCCGAGACGCTTTGGGATATTGTTCGTCTTGAAATTCCGTTCCAAAATAAAATGCTCGGGATTATCATCAACGGCTGCAGTCACGAGCAATAATTCAAAATTCTGTTTTTCTTTTCATTCTTTTTTATTTTTCTTTCATTTCTCTTTTTATTTCTTTTTTATTTTTGGATAAACCTAAACATCGGTTTTGATAATTTCTTTAAACCCGAACGCCGCTAAAAATCCTAATCTTAATTTTTAGATTTTAGTGAAAAAAAGCGTTCCAATTTTTTTAAATTGATAAAAGACGATGTTTGATTTTTGAAAGAAATGTATGAATAGTCAATGTACCGCTCCTCCAACGACGAGTTCCCGAAGCGTAAGCGGAGGGAAGGAGGAGATGGAGATTCTGACTACGAGTCGACGAAATAGCAGACTCTGCTCTTTATTTTTGTACAATATAATATTCTATTTAGCGCGATTTGTCGGTATTTTATCTTTTTATTCGTATGGGAAGAATCCGACAAGTCTCAATTCCCTTCGCTTCGCTACGGGAATCTCGACTTGCGGGGGCGGTATTTGGACTTTTCATAAATCCCAATTCAATCGAAACATCGGCTTCATTTTATTCTAAAAAAATCGAACGCCGTCTTTTATCCAAAATCTAACTCATTTAAAATTAGTGTTTTATCGGGCGTTCAGGTTCACCGGTTTTTTATATTGGATGTTTAGGTTTATCTAAAAATAATAAAAAAGTACAAATAAATAAAAAAGTAGCAGAAAATTTATGTACGCGGGTCCGGCGAGTAAGCTCCCTTCTGTTTTCTGTACTTTCAAAGAACATTCTTATCTTTGATTCATCAACACGATTTCTCAATATTGAAATGTACGACGGCATTCGGCTTTGCGTCTTTTAACTCGGGCGCGCTTTCAAATCAAACGCGTATCTCCCGAAACAACTTGCACCTGCGGGGTTTTACCGTTGCATCCGTGCGCCGTGCGCCTCAGTTTTTCACATCATCGCTGACACGGCCCGGTATCGTTTCTGTGCCATAGCCTTGACTCTCGCCAAAAGTTCTTCACAAACATCCGCAAATCTGAAAGAGGGTGGGGAGACTTTCCTCAGAAACATTCGTTTCCGCAGCCGCCCTGCCGCTCCCGCGTAGTCAGAAAAAAGGAACGTGAAATATTTAATGATTCGCTTTGAATTTTTAAAAATTGAAAAATGAAAATTGGAATATTAAAAATGGAAAATTAATGAAAAACGGACGATAGGTTTGAAAATCTATAAAAAATTGGTGCGGCTCGCGCGCGGCGGCAGCGGCCGAAAAATCAGTCTTTTTTCTCTTCCGATTTCTTTTTTTGCTTTTTCTCTTTCTTTTCTTTCAATTCATTATCATGAATCACGTTTTTCCCTTTCGCAGTCGGAACGACCGTCAATTCAGCGTTGTCAAAAACAGTTGTTAACGAATCCTTTTCTGCGATTCTGTCCATCGCAATCGCAAGCGCCGCAACTTCCGAGTGCGGCTGGTTGCCGACAGCGACATTCCAATCGGCAAGCTCGTAAACTTCGCCCGGGACCTTTTCCGCGCCGACAATTAACATTAATTTGTTCTGCCTCTTCAATTCGGGAACGGCGTCCGGAAGATTAATGCCGTACATCGACAAATGACAGACTTTTCCGCCCGCTTCCTTCCATTTTCTGATTTCTTTTGTCATGCTGACATTATTCTTGACAAAGAAATCGCCTCCGAAACGGCTCGCCATCTCTTCAATATTGCTCGCAATCTTTTGATCGTCAGACGCGAGAAGCATACCGTTTGCGCCCAGCGCGCGCGCGGTGAGGCCGACGTGCGTCGTAATGCGCTTATCTCTCTCGGGACGGTGACCGAGTCTTAAAACAACAATCTCTTTTTTCATTTCATTATCTTCAGTCATTTTCGTCCCTTTTGCTTAGAATCAACAGATATCAACACAAATACACCACATAACATTTAAATGATTCTTGTTTTATCTATTATTTGTTATTGATTTAATTAAAAAAACTCTAAAGTTAAAAACAAAAATAAATCGAAAAATCGAAAAGTCTAAAACCAATTAAACTTCAAATTCGTTTGAGTCTATGTAAAATTTTAAATATCAATGTGTCTGTTTATTCATTCTAAATTATTATTTGAATAGTATAACTAAAAAACACGCAACACCTAAAACGAATAAATATTATTAATGAAAACAATTATTAATAAGTATTTTTTAAATGTTAATTATAAATTTTACATAAAACGGAAAAAACGAATACAACAGATGTGATCATATTGGATCTTGAAATCTTTACACGCAAAATGGATTCTGTCATACGTCGCTATCGAACGATTTATGATCTTCTCGAATTCTTGGCAATCGCTTTAATCATTCTTTTGATTGCCGTCTATTTCAACTTAGATGAAGTTTTTAAACTCATTCCGTGGACGGAACCGTATGTCGGCTTGTCGCCCGATATTCCGCTCTTCACAATCAATTACGAAACGATTTTCCTGTTCTTCATCGTTTGTCTGTTCTCGCTTTTGATTTTGGAAGTTATTGACAGGAGCAGAGGCAGAATCTACAAACTTCTTAAACGAACTCCCCCGAAACGCCAAAAATCGCAGGACCTCGTTGAAGAAACATACCCCGAACTCAAAGACCGCTTGAAAACAGCATACGACAACCGCGATTCTGATAATTTCATCGCGGCAGAACTCCGCACTTCCGTCGCGCAAGACATCGAAGGCGTTGCTTCAACGGACCTTATCGACAAAAAAAGAGTCGCTTACAGTTTGGGCGCAATCATAGTTGCCGGCCTCTTTTTGACGGCCATTTTCTTTACGGGATACACATCTTCTTTCTCTCCCGGCGACGTTTGGGACAGATTCCCGAACGGCTCAATAACACAGCCGCCAGTTGATGAAAATACCTCTTCCAACAACTCTTCCAGCATCCCGACAGAAGCGCCGCCGATTTCAAGTTCGCCCGGCGTTGATATAGATGTCACGCTGCCGCCCGGCGCGGGCATGGGACCGGGAGACATGCTTGAAGGCAGCGAAAGCAATTTCACGCCGTCACAGCCCTACGCGCCCGAGAGTTTAAGCTCGCAGCACTTCTATGATACGCTGCCGGCAGGCTACGAAGATGTCATCAAAGAATATTTTAAGAAATTGGCTGAAAACAGCTGATTTCATTTTTTATTTATTCAAAAATCATTATCAATCTCATAAATTAATCTCATAAATTAATCTCATAAATTAATCTCATCAATTTTAAAATAACATTTTTTAATTTCAAGAACAGAGGAATATTATGGAACCGGAAAACACTGAAACATCCTACCGCTATTCAAAAGAAAATTTAAATGACGAAGAATTCGATCAAGATTACACCCCCGGCTTCACAGACGAATCCGAATCATACGCGCCTTCTTATGCGCCCGATGACTCCGATTCGTTTGATGAAGCGCCTGCGGCTGCCGATAAATTTGCTGCCGAGTCTGCCGGCGAACCTGCCGATGCGGCGCTCGCGCAGGAACATGTTTACAGCGTTCCTCCAAAATCCGTTGCCGATCCCGCGCTCGTTAAAACCTATGAAAACGCGCACAAAATCTTTGAAACATTATTTAACGAAATCGGACAAGTCATCGTCGGACAAAAAGAAGTCGTCGAAGAAGTCATGATCGCTCTTTTATGTAACGGTCACGCTCTTTTAGAAAGTAATCCCGGTCTCGGTAAAACATTGACGATCTCAACGATTTCAAAAGTCGTCGACCTTTCTTTCAACCGTATCCAGTGTACGCCTGACCTGATGCCGGCCGACATTACCGGTACCACAATCGTGGAAGAACACGGCGGCAACAAATCATTCCGTTTCGAACAGGGTCCGGTTTTCGCCAACATCGTTTTGGCTGACGAAATCAACCGTGCATCGCCGAAGACGCAGTCCGCGCTCTTGGAAGCCATGCAGGAAAAGCAGGTCACCGTTGCCGGCCACACCTATCCGCTTGACAAACCGTTCTTCGTTCTCGCAACGCAGAACCCGATCGAACAGGAAGGGACATATCCGCTTCCGGAAGCCCAGCTCGATCGTTTCCTTTTAAAAATCCTCGTTCCCTATCCCGATTTTGATGAAGAACTGGAAATCGTTAACCGCTACACCGCTCAGACATCTCCGACAACATCGCGCGGCATTTCAAAAGACACTTTGATGAGCCTTCAAAAATTGACACGCGACGTCCCGATTTCAGAAGAACTGAAACAAAGAACCATTCGGTTAGTCATGAGAAGCCGTGACGGCGGCGCAATCGAATACGGCGCCTCTCCGCGTGCCTCCATTGCAATTATCTTAGCGTCCAAAGCCCGCGCCTTGATCCACGGACGCAATTACGTCGCAGAAGAAGACGTCATCGCCATGTCTTACCCCGTTTTAAGACACAGAATCATTCTCAGTTTCGAAGCCGAGCGCTCGGGCGTTACACCCGATGACGCAATCGAAGACCTTCTCATCGAAGGCGGTTTCTTAAAAGCCAAACCGCAGGAGAATGAATCTTCAGGACTTCGCGCAAAATTACCGTTTGGTTCCAAGAAATAATTTCAGCGGAAATTCGAAAGCAGTCGAATGCAATAGCAAATGCATTATAATATGCAAAATAATAAATGCATCATAATATGCAGAATAATAAATGCATCAAAAGCAGAATCGAATTAAAGTGAATACAAATCGAACAAAATCGAAACAAAAGTATGTATCGATTGGCAACGAACCCTTTAACGCTGAAAAAACATGGCTGAAACAAAACATAATTTCGATATCGAGTTTCTCAGGCAGCTGGACCGCTACAACATGGCGATTCGAAAACGCGTGTCAACCGTTTACGCCGGAAACCGTCCGTCCACGCGTATCGGAAAAGGCATTGATACGGTCGGCTATCGTGAATATTATCAGGGCGATGATATGAAGGACATCGACTGGAAAGCTTATTCCAGAACCGAAAAGCTCTACATCCGCCAGTTCGAAGAAGAAAAAACATTGACGGCGCACATTTTGCTTGACGCCAGCAAAAGTATGGATTTTCCGGACAACACGACTAAAAAATACGAATACGCCGCAATGATGGCACTCGGTGTCGCTTACACCGTTTCCCGCAAAAACGACAAATTCGCGATTTCTACTTTTAACGAAACGATCGACATCAACGCGCCGAAACGCGGCATGAGATATTTGCTTGAACTGACAGACCGATTGGCTTCTCATGAACTTGAAGGAACGACCGATTTGGATATTTGCACGCACAAATATGAAAAGCTCATCAAATCACGCTCTCTTGTTGTCATTATTTCCGATTTCATGGAAGATCTCAAACACATCGAATCCTCCGTTCACCGTTTATCCGGCAACGATTTGATTCTGATCCAGATTTTAGATCCGTTTGAAAAAAATCTTCCGATCAAAGGCGATTCAAGGTTCTACGATATGGAAACCGGCGACGAAATGAAAACTTATTTGAGTGATTCTTTCAGAAATAATTACTTAAAAGAGTTAGACAATCACATCGCAGCCATTGACCACATCTGCAAAAAGAACGGCGCTAAATTTTATTCTTTTACAACGGAAGCGCCTGTTTTTGATTCATTCTTACAGATTATTGACCGAGGTGCATGAAAATGGCAATTACAGATTCATTGGCATCTCTTCCTTTCATTTTCCCGTGGGCTTTAATCGGTCTCTTGTCAATTATTCCGCTGATCATTCTTTACATGCTCCTTCCAAAACCTTTTAAAGTGAGCATGCCTTCCGTCATGTTTTTGATGAAAGTGGAAGAATCGCGCGAAAAAATTTATTCTTCGATTACAAAAATCGTTAAAGATCCGCTTTTCATCGTGCAGCTTCTCGTTTTGATCCTACTGGCGATTGCGGCGGCAGGCCCTTACATTTTGTCTTATGACACGCTCAGCGACGAAACGACGGTCATTATCATTGACGGCTCTGCCAGTATGCAGGCCGGCGACCGCTTCGGCGAGGCGCAGCGAGATGCTCCGCGCTATCTCAGTCAGGTCAATACTGTCATTTTGGCGTCTTCCACGCCGGTGATCGTTGCCGAAAACGTCAGCGCATCAGATGCCGAGCGGGCGATTCAAAGTCTTACTACGCGCGCGGTGACGGCAGACATCGGCTCGGCCATGGCATCAGCTGCCAACATGCTGTCCGCAAAAGGCGGCTCCGTTTACGTGCTGTCCGACTTTACCGCTTGGGACGGTCTCAATCCGATTGAAGCGAAAAACCTTCTCGGCAGCGGCTTAAACGTGACTTTCGTTCCGTACGGCTCAACGACAAGCAATAATTTGGGAATCATTAACGGCTACTTGGAAAAATCCAACGGCACTTACAATTATCATTTCATGGTCCGCAATTATGATACCGGCGTCAAGACTGTTTACGCAAATGTGACAACGACGCTGCCAAACGGGTCTAAATTGGTTTACTCGCCGTTGACCGTTTCCGTCCCGGGTGACAGCGCCGACACTTTCGTTTTCAAAAATGTCAGCCGCGGAACGACGGAAATCCGTCTCGCAACGAGTGACGCGATTGAGTCGGACAATTACGCTTATGTCTCCATTCCGGGAACGCAGTCGGCTGAAGTTCTTTACATTTCGGATACGACCGGATTGCCGTCTCAGATCGCGCTTGAGCTGATTCCCGAATTGACGGTGACGAATACGGATGAAGTTCCGGAAGAATTGTCTCAAAATTACAGTTTCGTTGTCGTGAACATGGGTGATCGTGTTTTAACGGGAACGGAAGTGGATTCACTTCATACTTATATTTCAAACGGCGGCGACTTGGTTTTTGTTGCGGGCAATTATTTGGAATCGGTCAATCAAACTGTCAATATGTCCAGAATGCTTCCGGTTCGTATCAATTCGACCGTTACAAGTATCGACGGCACTCAAATTTACGCGATCGGCAGTGATTTCACGAGTGATTTGGATTTGAACAGCGTTTACATGAAAACATATTTGTACGCAGAAACGCGCGACCTGACGGCAACGACTTATCCTGTTATGACGATGGAAGGCGTTCCGATCATGGCTTACGGTCCGTACACGAACGGCACGGTTTTCTATTTCGGTTTGGATGACCATCCCGGAGACGACGCGTGGAATAACTTTGCAAGTTTCCCGGCATTTCCGGTCTTTTGGATCCGCATTGCCGATTATTTCGCAGGCATCGGCGACATTTCCGATTACAACGTGAAAGCGGGAACGATTACGACGCTTTCCAATGAAACTGTCATTACGACGCCGGAAGGCAATGTCACGACAAACCGCATTTTGTTTGATCATGTCGGCATTTACACGATCGGTCAAAAGCAGGTTGCCGTGAATATGTATAATGATAAAGAATCCAATACGCTGACGGAACGTTTGTCCGGTATTGAAAATGCGAATGACGGCAGCGAATTGCCGACGCAGTATGAAATCAAGACCAATTTGTTCTACATTTTCGCAATACTCGCGGCGCTGTTTATGATATTGGAGCTTTATTTGCTCAGAAAACGGGGGGATATTTAAATGAAATATTTAAAAAATCTCTCTTGCGCTTTTATTTTATTGATATTGGCAGTTTCTATGATGAATCCGATTGCGTTTGCAGCAACTCCTTATGTGTATTATCATTCTGTTGTTATCCAGGATGCTACAAAAGATCCGTATATTAATGCAGATCTTGTTCAATTTGTTGATGTATACAATTTTTCAGACAAGACATTTCAAGATGTTTATATCTTCATAGATGTCTCTGACAGTGCCAGTGCATGGAGTGTAAACGCTAAGCCTATTATTTCAAATTTTAAAACATCAGCTGTAAACATCATTGATAATGATTATTTCAACAATACAAATATTACTTATTTCACAATTGGTGATACAGGTCGTTCCGATAAAGGTACATTTTATTATGTTGGAAAATCCCGTGAAGCGACTGCACTCAAAACAGAAATTATAAATTTAAAAACCGGGGATGGGCAGACTGATATAATCAATACTTTTAACAATGCGATTCCCGTCATGGAAAATAGATCAAACAAACCACTCATCATTATTCTTTCAGACGGCAATTTGGTGAGTCATATAACATATAACGAATTATTGAGTGCGACAAATCAGGTTGCTGAATATGACGCGACAATTCTTTTTATGAATTTGTACACAAATGGTTCTAAACGACCAAATTGGTTTAATGATTCGGGCGGCAACATTTATGCACAAAAATTGATGAGAAATTATAAGGGGGAAGGCATTTACGTGGAGTCAAGTTACGGTTTGCCCATCGATTTCATTTTCCATTCTTCAGAATATAATGAAGTTTTAAATGAAACTTTAAATGAAACTGTTACAGCACCAGTTCTTGACGCAACTTCTCAAACCGACGGATTTGATAATTCTGTACCTGAAAATTCAGAACCGGAAAATAAAACATCATTTTCAAATGAATCCAATAATTATTTGCTTTATATTTTCATGGCGGCAATGGTTGTAATTATGCTGTTCATTTTAAGAGAATTGTATTTACTCAGAAAACGGAGGGAGAATTAAATGTATTTTGATCATTCTTGGGTATTGATTTTCCTCATTCCCGCCGTTTTAATTGCGCTTTATTTCTTTAAAAAAGCGGTCGGAAGAAAGCAGCAGCTTCTTGTCAGTTCACGCGCCGTTATTGCCGTGATCCTGATTATCGCTTTGGCGAACCCGATTTCGTTTATGACGGTGACGCGAACGGATGTGAATCCCGATTTGGTTCTCGTCGTTGACAATACGTCAAGTATGGGATATTTCGAAACCGGCGGCGGTCAGGAACTTTACGATTATTTCTCGGATAAATTCCAAGTCAAATATGATACGATTTCGGGAACGACGACGGCGCTCGGCGAAAAAGTCGCTCAGTACGCGGACGGCAGGAATCAAATCATATTGGTGTCTGACGGCAACAGCAATCTCGGGCAAACGCTGGAAGAAGGCATTGACGTTGCGGTTCAGACGAATACGACTGTGTCAGCCGTTGTTCCGACACTGATTCAAAATGATTTGAGCATCGAACTCACGGGCGACAAATCTGTTATTTACAGCAACACGCAGGAGTTCGGCATTACGGTCCGCCAGGCCGGGACCGATTCCGTCACTTACACTTATGTCATCAAACAGAACAACAATACGATTCTGAATGAAACGATGACGATGGAAGAGGGCGAACAGGAAAAGACGACTTATTTCCAGACACGCTTTATGTATCTCGGCGCGCACACGCTTGAAGCGACTTTGACATCTTCGGCGGATACCGATACAGTTAATAATGTTTTCACAAAATCGATTTATGCGATTGAGAAGCCGAACGTGATTGTTGTCACGTCCGAATCCGGCGCTTCTTTAACGCAAGTGGTCGGTTCTCTTTACAATGTGACTGTTGTTGAAAATTTAACGGTTTTCGGCGACAATTTGGGTGAGGCGCTTGCCGGCACGAAAACGGTTGTTTTAGATGATGTGTATATCGGCAATTTGACTGAATCCGATGTCGCTTATTTGAAAGAGTATGTCTCAGACGGCGGCGGTTTGATGGTTGTCGGCGGCAAGACTTCTTTTGATTATCCGGTCGGTCATTCCTATTTGGATACATCGTTTGAAAAGCTGCTTCCGGTCGTTTCCGTTCCGTCGGACTGGGAAGGCATTCAGGATGTTTATCTTTTCATTGACGTTTCTGACAGCGCCAGTTCGTTTGCAGCTAACAACGAGTCGATTTTGTCAAATATCAAAAAATCGGCGATCAATATCATTGAAAGCGATTATTTCAAGGAAGCGAATATTACTTATTTCACAATCGGCGACCAGTCTCGTAATGATTCGGGCGAGTTCTATTTTGTCGGAAATCCGTCGGAAGCTCAGGCTCTTAAAAAAGAGATCGAAGATTTGAAAACGGGTGACGGCCAGACTGATTTGGTCCACACGTTTGATAATGCGCTTCCGATTATGGAAAACAGGTCGGGGCAGCCGCTCGTCATTATTATTTCTGACGGCAATCTGCTGAATCAGAGAACTTATAATGAATTGCTCCGCGCAACGAATCAGGCTGATAAATACGGCGCAACGATGCTTTTCATGAATCTTTATACGAGCGGTTCTAAGCGTCCGGATCAATTCAATGATTCCCGCGGCAACATTTACGCGAAATCTTTGATGCGTAATTACAAAGGCGACGGCGTTTATGTTGAATCCAATCAGGGTCTTCCGATTTATCCCAACTTCTCTCAGATGTTCGGCGAAGTTGAAAATCCGAATGAAAATGTGACGGAATCCGGTCTTTACATTTCCAATCCGAGGCATTTCATTGTTCAGGGCGTTAATATCAGCGGAACGAATGTCAGCGGCTACAACGGTGTCACGCCGAAAGCGGGGTCGGACAAGCTGCTGATTGCAAGCGACGGTTCTCCGATTCTGACGGTTTGGCGTTACGGTCTGGGACGCGTTGCTGCTTTGACAACTGATAACGGCGTCGGCAACGGTAATTATTGGGCTTCGGAGCTTTATACGGCGCCGGGGACAAAAATCATATCGGCGACGACGAATTGGGTCATGGGCGATCCGAATAAGGAAAGCGGTCTTGTGATCGATTGTCCGGATGCGTTTGTCGGCATACCGGTGACGCTGCGCGTTCAGATGTATGATGAGGGCGTTCCCGTTTTGACGCTGGATGATCAAAGAATTTTGCTGACGATGGAGTCGGAAGGCGTTTATACGGCGGAATTGACTTTCAACAGAACGGGGACGTTTAATATTTCAGGCTATCCTGTGACGGTTAATTATCCGCTGGAATTCCGCGACATCGGCGTGTACGGCGATTTCCGTAAATTGGTTGAATCGACAGGCGGAAATGTTTACACGGTTGCTCAGGCAAAAGCGCTTTACATTCAAAACAACGGTGACACGACGACTTATCAGACTCGTGAAGCTGTCAGTTTCAATGTTTTCCTGCTGCTTTTGGCGCTGATTATTTTCCTCGCCGAAGTGATTTACCGCCGCGTGGTCGAAATCAAAGAGTTGAAGCGTTTGCATGAAGAATATGACAAGCGTGAGAAAGAGTCGCCCGGTGCGCCTCCGCCGCGACCGGATATGTCGCAGTTCCGGCGCCAAAATGATATGGCAGCGGATGTGAAAACGGATGCGAAGAAGTTTTTGGCGAAAATGAAAGAAACCAAAGACAAAACAAAAGATAAAGTTAAAGATAAATCAAAAAAGGATAAGTGAAAGGGTTTTTCCTTTCCTTTCTCTTTTATTTTCTTTTTCTTTTCAATTTTTTCTTTTTTTCAATTTTTTCTTTTTTCAATTTTTCTTCTTTCCTTTTATTTTTTTTCATTTTCTCTTTTTTGTGCTGCCCGCCGCGCGCGAGCTGCTCCATTTTTCTAATATTTTCAAACTTGTCCTGCATTTTTATTTTGTTTCGAGATAAAACCTAAACATCCAATTTTCAAAATCGGTGAACTTGAACGCCCGATAAAACCTTAATCAAAATGTTTTAGACTTCGATAAAAGAAGGCGTTCCGTTTTGAATAATTTTGATGAAAAATGATGTTTCAATTAATTTTCTAAATTAAAATTAAAAGCCAAAATACCGCTCCTCCAACGACGCGTTTCCGGAGCGCAGCGAAGGAAAGAAGGAGTTGGAGATTCTAACCATACGTCGACGAATTTGCAGTCTCCGATTGGTTGGTTTTAATTAAAAAAGCAGCAGTTGTAATGTGATGTTTTATTCGTCGTGGAAAGAATCCGCCAAGTCTCGTTTCTTCGCTTCGCTCAGAAACTCAACTTGCGGGGGCGGCGTTTGAACTTTTCATTTAATCTTCTTCAAAAACAAACATCGTTTTTCATTCAATCCAAAAAAAAACCTGAACGCCGTTTTTCTTCCAAAATTTGATTTAGATTTTGGGTTTTAAAGGGCGTTCGGGTTTATCGAAAATTAAAGAAAATGGATGTTTGGGTTTGTCTGAAATTTTCTTCAGCTGCAATCTGTTTTTTATTTTTTATTGAATTTCGATTTTGGTTCCGATTTCATTTCTTTTCGAACAATTATTCCGACGATAACCAATAACACAATCAATAGAAGAATTACAACTCCGACTAATTTAATCAGACTGTTTTCTTTTGTTTCTTTTTCATTCGAAAATGCTTCTTTATTTTCATTTTCGTTTGATTCCGAGTTCATTCCGGATTTGTTTTCGCTATTATTGCTTCCGTTTCCGCTTCCGTTTTGATTTTGGTTTTGGTTTTGAACGGATGCCGCCGATCCCGATGAACTGCCGCCTTTTGAAACGTTTCCTGTTCCGCCGTTTTCTCCTGCAAAAATAATCGGAATAATATAACCGACGGGTGTTTGAGTATCCGGGTTTCGAATTATTTTTAATTTGTATTCTTCCGAATTCGGATTAACGGATTGAATCGGAATTGAAATTTCCAATTGATAAGATTCGCCCGGCTGAACCGTTATTTTTGATTTTGATAATTCAAAATTGGAGTTCGGGTTTGTTTTGCCGCTCGTTTGTTCAACGTAAGCCACATATTCCGTTGCTGTTTCGCCTGTGTTTATTAGAGTCACTGTTTTTGTTTCGGAAGCGCTGTTTGAATTCGAATCAACTTCCAATTTCATCGGCGCGACCGCGTCACTGATGACAATATTGGATTGTTCCGTTTCGGCGAAAGCAATGGTTGCTGTTCCCGTTAAAAGAGCAGCAAGTATCAATAGAATTATTAAAAATCGGGTATTCTTTGTCTTTTTTATTTGATTTGATTGATTTGTTAGATTTGCTTTCTTCATTTGATTTGGTTGTTTTGACATTTTGTTTGATTTTGTTTTTATCAAGTTCTCACCTCAGGTTTGGTGAGATTTTCTTCAAAGACAATAAACCGTTCGATTTTTTCAAAATGCAAAAGTTTATAAACGAAATCAGAAGGCTGAAAATATATTTTTCATTAAATTGAATCGGAGTTGAATGAAAAATGGAGAGTGGACGTGATGAATAAAAATGAAGAATAAAAATGAAAAATGAAAGTGAAAAATAAAATGAATGTGAAAATGGAAAACAAATATGGAAAACAAATATGGAAAACAAATATGGAAAACAAATATGAAAAATTAATTTTAAATCCATAATGATGTGCTGTCGCCCTTTACTAACACCCGATGACTCATCTCTTCCGGTAATCCTCAAAATCGTCTCAGGTTTCCCTCGCAAAGGGCATTTCCGCACGGATTATTGTACCGCATTGGGGTTGTCCGAACAATCACAGACAGCGTTATCCAGATTCTCATGCCGGGACCTATACAATGCGACATTTCCAAAAGACGGGCAAAGGATAAATAATTTGTTTGACGTTTTTGATTTTAATTTTTAATTGTTTCAG
This sequence comes from Methanimicrococcus hongohii, assembly GCF_032594095.1. Taxonomy (NCBI): domain Archaea; kingdom Methanobacteriati; phylum Methanobacteriota; class Methanomicrobia; order Methanosarcinales; family Methanosarcinaceae; genus Methanimicrococcus; species Methanimicrococcus hongohii. Next base: position 758,260 of record NZ_CP131059.1, on the reverse strand, counting down.
TCTTTGGTGTTTTAATATTCAGTCTTTAGTGTTTTAACAATTTGTTTAATGATTATTTTGATTTGATTGGATTTTTGAATTTTTTGATTCTTTGATACTTTGAATTTTGAGGAATTTTATATATGTCAGGCTTTGATGACTCCGATTTTGTTCGGCTTCTTGAGATTATTGATCGGACCGAAAAAGAAAGACGAAGTGAAACGGCTGACAACTTTCCCAAATTTACCGCTCAAGACGGTTACGGCGATTACGGCGGCGATTATGACCGCGTCGTTTCAGGTTTGATTTTTGCGGGAACGGAGCCCGATTTGATTTACGGAAACGTTTACATCGAAAACGGAATCATCCAAGAAATTGAAGAAACGAGCGGCTCGCACCTGAAATCCCGAAACTGGATCGTTCCGCGCTTTATCAACGCGCACACGCATATCGGAGACACGCTTTTGAAAGATCCGCCGCTCGGCCCCGAAGTCAAGCCGTACGCGTACAAAAGAGATTTAGATTCACTCGTCAAGCCGCCGAACGGTTTGAAACACAAATTTTTAGCCGGCCTGAATACGGAAGACGCGATCAGTTCAATGGAATCCGCCATTTGGGATATGTATCAAAACGGCATTTCCGTTTTCGCCGATTTCCGAGAAGGCGGAATAAAAGGCGCCGCCGCTTTAATTGAAGCTTCTAAAAACGCCGGGCGCGATATTCATCCCGTTATTTTCGGGCGCCCGACTTTATCAGGATATTCAAATAATTCAAACAATGATTCCGATTTCACGACATCGAATTCATTTTTGGACGAACTCAGAGATTTGCTTGAAATCACGGACGGTATCGGTGTCAGCGGCACAAATGATGTCGATGAATATGTTTTGGCAAAAATTGCCGCAAAAACGCAGTCCAAAAGAAAACGGCTGGCAATTCATGCCGGAGAAAAAGATCGAAGCGACATCGAATCGGCGCTTGCTTTGGATCCCGATTTGCTTATTCATATGACGCACGCACAAGATTCGGATTTGAAAGCTGCTGCCGACTCTGAAATTCCGATTGCGGTCTGCGTTCGCTCCAATTTGGTAACGGGCGTCGGTTTGCCGCCGATTTTAAGCATGCTTGATGAAGGAATTCCGGTATGTATCGGAACGGACAATGTCATGCTCAATTCGCCCGATATGTTTGAAGAACTTCATTTCCTGTCAAAAATTTACGGCATCACTGATGCGACGCTTTTTAAAATGGCTGCTTCCAACGGCGCCGAAGCGCTCGGCTGCCGGTTCACGGGGTCGATTGAAGTCGGCAAAAAGGCGGATATGATGGTTTTAAATTCAAAATCTTTGAATTTGAAGCATGTCAAAGACCCGCTGGCCGGATTTGTCAGGCGCGCGCGAGCCGATGATATTTTAGGAATTGTTTAATAATCCAAATTAAAGAATTATCATTTATTATCATTTATTTATCATTTGAAGAATTAATTTGAAGGATTAATTTGAAGGATTAATTTGAAGGATTAATTTGAAGGATTAATTTGAAGGATTAATTTGAAGAATTAATTTGAAGGATTAATTTGAAGCATTAAAAATTATTTGAAGAATTAGAGTTCATTTTAAAAGAATCAATTTTATATTCGATGTCTCACTCTTTATTATTAATTATTTATTTTTTTGTCCGGATTTAAAATTCGCAATTAAACTTTCAGCAATTAAAAATTCGGAAAAACAATTCATACAGGATGCTCGGGTTATGACAGGAAATCTCTATAACACAATTGTTGTCGGAACGGACGGAACGGAATATGCAAAAAAAGCCATTAACGCGGCTGTCGGATTGGCAAAACTGACCGGCGCAAAACTTTATGCGGTTTATGTTTCCGATGTTTCCAATATCACGCCGACCAGCGTCGAATGGGAAATGGTCGCAGAAAATCTTAAAATCGAAGCGGAAGCGGCATTTGAATTCGTTCGCGACAGAGCAGGTGCAGAAGGCGTTGATTTTGACACCGTCAATTTGTCGGGCGCCGCCGCACAGGAAATCGTTCAATACGCCAATCAGGTCAACGCCGATTTGATTGTCGTCGGCGCAACCGGTAAAAAAGCAATTGAAAGACTGATTCTCGGAAGCGTTTCCGAAAAAGTCGTCAGAAGCGCCAAACAGCAGGTATTGATTGTCAGAAGCGACGGAACAGAATCAGACGCTTAATCTCGTTTTTTCTTTTTTGTTTTATTCTTTCCTTTTATTCTTTTATTTTTCTTTCTTTTCTTTTTACTGCTGTTCCATTGCGTGCCGCTGCGCCCGCGCGAGTTGCATCATTTTTCATATTCTTTTCAAATTCATTTCTCCGTTTTTATTTCAGAATCGTCAATTTACTGATTCATGTTTATTGTTTTAAATTTTGTTTCGGTGAGTCAATTTTTTATTCGTATGGGAAGAATCCGCCAAGTCTCAATTCCCTTCGCTACGCTGCGGGAATTTCAACTTGCGGGGGCGGCATTTGAATTTCATAATTTATTTTCAAAAATCAAACATCGGTTTTATCAAATCTAAAACAAAAACCGAACGCCGTTTTTCTTTGAAAGGATAATTTTATTTTAAGGTTTTAATGGGCGTTCGGGTTTATCAAAAATTAAAGAAAACCGATGTTTGGTTTTATCCAAAAATTGAAGAAAAGACGAAATACCGATCCTCCAACGAGGCATTTCATGAGCGAAGCGAGTGAAATGATGAGTTGGAGATTCTTTCCCGTACGAAATGAAAATTAAAAACATTTTTTTATTGCCGCTGCCCGTCTATTTGCTGTTGCCGCTGCCTGTTTGTTCGCTGTTGCCGCTGCCTGTTTGTTTGCTGTTGCTGCTGCCTGTTTGTTTGCTGTTGCTGCTGCCTGTTTGTTTGCTGTTGCTGCTGCCCGTTTTTTTGCTGTTGCTGCTGTCAATCTGTTTTCTGCCGTCGCCGATGTTCACGTTCACGCGAATCGCCCGCCGCGCGCGAACCGCACAGTTTTTTAAATCCTTTTCGATTCTTCTCCCCTCGTTTCTCTTTAAATTCTCAATTTGTCCGTTCTTTTCCGAATTGAACTGTCTCAGAATAGTTTTTAATAATTGGGCGATTATTTATCAAGCATATTGCACATTACTTGCATTAAGATAAATCGTTTTTACGAATACGCTTAAAATTCAAAACTCACACTTAATTACATCTTAAAGGTGTCAAAAATGTCCGGTGAAGATCAAAAAGATATTGAAATCAGCATCAGTGAAATATATGATCGGCTTCAGCACGTTCCGATGCCGACGCCGAAAAAGGAAAAAAAGCCGGAAGAGTTTAACGAACTTCACGATGATGTAAACGAAAACAGAATCCGGAAGAGTTGTACGGAAGTTTCGGGCGACATTGATTACAAACGTTTTCTTGTTTTCAAAATGCATCCGGTCGCCGCGGCTTTAAAAGCTTTCAAAAACGATTCCGTCGTTTACGTCGACACGCCGCTGATGCGCGCCGCGATTCTTTCCAAAATTCAGGAAGAAAACGAAAAGGCAATGATTGAAAAACCGCGCGGCGGCTTTGATTCCGATAAATCCGCGAAAAAAGTCATCCTTAAAATCCCCGAAATCATTTGCGTTGCCGAACATCCGAAAGCGGAAGAAATGGCAAAGAACCACAATATCTCAAAATCAATGGCCGGTTTCATGATTTTAAAAGACGAAATTAAAAAATCAATCGTCATCATCGGCAAAGACGATCCCGCTCTCTTAAGCGTTTGCAGAATGGCCGAACGCGGCGGTCTGCCTTATTTGGTTCTCGGCTTCCCCGCAGGAATCGGCACACAAATGACATCTAAAGAATATTTAGCAGATGTTACAGAATTGCCGCGGATTACAATGTCGCAAACCAAAGGCGGCGTTGAAACCGCAGCGGCCTGTTTTGTTGAATTGATGAAAATTTATGAAGAAGGATTGTAAATTCAATCCTTTTGATTCCATTTTTATTTTTTAATTATTTACATTTGCTTAATTTTTAATCATTTTTACCTTGTTTTTTATTCTTCCCTTTTTGTTTTTACTCATATGTGTATTTGTTATATTCAGCATTTATAAGCTCAATCGTCATGTCTTCATTGATATAAACATCATAATGAATTTCACATTTTACCGTTTCAGACCAATTTGACCGATAAGTCAACCGTACACTGCCTTGCGTTTCTCCTTCAAATTTCCAGTTGTGAATATTTGTTTCACCGGATTCTGAAATGAATGTTTCTTCGCTTATCATTTTCAGCTTTCCGTATTCAACTGTTTCTAAAATCCATTCTCCGGCAGAGTCAAGCTGTTCTTCAAGTGTTATGTTAACAGTTTTGTTTTCTTCAATTTTCAATCCTGTTTCCAAAGGATTATTGATTGTTTTGACTTGCAGAACTGAAAGAAGCTTCATTACTCGATTATTTTCAGCGACTTCGATTTGGTAAATAAATTCTTCTTTAACGAATTTATCCGATAAATCTGTCAATTTAAAGTCTAATTCAACCGTTCCATTTTTTTGACCGGAAAAATTCCATAAATGCGGGCCTGACGGATATCTTATGGATTCTTTTTCAATTGAGAAAGATTCGGGTATAATATGACCCATATCATCACAAAACACAATTCCTTCGGGATTTGCCTCCAACAGCCAACTTTCAGTCTCAGTGTCTTCGGTAAAACTAAAGAGCAAATATAAATCGCCGGTAAATTGAGCCAAGCGATATTCTCGAAGAACAATTATTTCTTCTTCAGAGTCTTCTTGTTTATCCGATAAACATCCCGAAGAAAATAATGCTGCGCTGATTATGATTGTTAAAAAAAGAAAAGTGAATATTTTTGACATGTTTTAGATTTATGAATCTGTTATGTTTTATTTGTTCCGTCATTTTCTATTTATTTTTTCTATTTTAATTCGTTTTTAATCTTCGTTTTTCACTTTCCAAGTCAGCAAAATCCCGTCTTCAATTTTTTCTGCCGACTCCAAAGTCAATCTCTTAATTTTTTCTTCCGAAAAACCGTCGCCGTCGGCGAATGTCGGTGCCGTTTTCCCGCCGATGATCAAATTGCCGACAAATATTTTTAACTCATCAACGATTCCGGTCGAAATCAGCCCGTAATTGAGCGCTGCGCCGCCTTCGACCATCAGTCGGTCAATTCCTTCGTTTTTGAGCTGTACAGCCATTTCTTCAAGATTTACGCGGTCAATTCCGGCGACAATAACTTTTGTTTCCGGCATCTTTGAAAACGCGTCAACTTTTTCTTTATTTTCGGCAGCGGCAGATTTGGAAACGACAATGATTTTTCTGCCTTTTCCTTTCTTAAAAATGTCGGCGTCAAGCGGCGTGCGCGCTTTGCTGTCCACAATAATTCGAATCGGATTTTCTTCTTTTCCTGCAGCAACGCGCTTCTCACGCCTCTCTTCCGATTTGACAGTCAGGCTCGGGTCGTCCGCCAATACGGTGCCGATGCCGACCATGATCGCGTCCGTTTCCGCGCGCAGCTCGTCAACGCGGTCAAAATCCATTTTGCCCGAAATCTTCACTTGCTTGCGCTCAAAAGTCGAAAGCTTGCCGTCGGCAGACATGGCGGAATTAATGAAAATATAAGGGCGTTTTGTCGGCGGAATCATATTGAATCTCCTTTAAAAACAGAATCGAATCCGTAAAATGAGTTGAATGAATTGATGAATGAATTGACCTAACGAATTATTGATTGAATTAATCGAATCTAAATTTAAGAAAAATTAAAAAATAAACAAAAATAAAGTTAAAAAGAAATGAAGCAAACGCTTCATTCTTCCATGTGAATCAGCGGGATCAAAAGATCGCGGTCAAGCAGCATACCTTCCAATTTGCCGTCCGAGTCGACGACCGGAATCTGGTCGATTCTGGCGCGTTTCATTTTGCGGGCGCAGGAGCTGACGGTTGAAATTTTGGTCGCGGAAATCAAATCCGAAACCATGATGTCTTTTGCGAATTTGTCGTTGGGGAGCTTCACGCTGGAAACGCTGTAATAAATACTCATCGTGTCGCGCATGGATTCCCAAGTCCAGCTGTCATCGTCGTCACCGGCGGACATGTCGGACTTTTCGACGCGGTCTTCAATGATGCTTGAGCCGACGACATCTCTGTCGGAAATGATGCCGACGAGATTCAAATTTGAATCAATGACAGGGCACGCTTTCACATCGGCGAGGTCCATTGAGATAGAAACGACCGGAAGCGGGGTTTGGTCCCAAAGGACATAAACGTGAGATGACAAGAAGTCGCCGATCGGCGTTTCAATGTCAAAATCCGCGATTGCGCCGATTACGTCGGCGGTTGTGATCAAACCTTCCAGGCGACCGTTTTCATCAACGACCGGAAGACGGCGGATATTCTTTTCGTAAAGGAGGCGGGCTGCTTCCTTCAATGATGCGCCGACTTGAATCGTAATCGGGTTTCTGGTCATCAATAAAGCCAGCTGTTCTTCTTCGGGGTTTTTGAGAATGTTTGTTCTTGAAACGATACCGACAACTTTGTTATCTTTCAATACCGGAACGCCTGAGACTTTCTTGTCTTTGAGAATACTCAAAACTTCATCTCGGGAGCCGGGAAGCGTTGCACTGGCCACATTTTTGACCATGATATCTTCAACATTCGGAATATTTGAAGCCATTTTTTACACGCGCCGTTAAGGTTTTTAAAAAATTTAGTTTTTATTTTATATAATTTAATATCATGCGGTAAATATTAATCAACTTCCTAAACAGGATTATGGGATAAATAATTGTTGTCTGTAATAGCTGCCCTCTAATAAATACTCGCCTGATTCCCAAATTATTTAATGATAATTTAAAGTTTCATTCAATAAACAACTTCAATTGAAGTCTTGCAAATGTTTATAATCATTCATTCAATATTACGTTTCAATGTCAGAAAATTCATCCGTTTCAGATTTTTCAGCCTCAAGATCTTATGTGATTGTCGCAGTCGGCATCCTTATTCTTATCGCCGGAACGATTTTTGCTTATTCGGCAGACCGGCATTTGGAAGCAGGAGACCTGCCGGCCGACGAACTTGCCAAGCAGGAAAGAATCTACGCCGTTTCCAAAATCGGATCTATGGTCGGTTTTATTATTGCTATTATTCCGAGCGTTAATATTCTTCAAAATTCACTTTTAAATGAAAAATCAAAAGCTGAGACAAAAACTGAGACTAAAGTTGAAACAAAAGCTGAAACAAAAACGGATTCCGATATAAATATCGAAACAAAAGACGAATCAAAGACGGATGTCAATAAAAACGAAAATTAAATCTTTTCTTTTTTGTTTTTAATTTAAACCGCGATTTTTTTTCATTTGCTCATTCTTGAAAAGTTGTGCGGCTCGCGCGATGCGGCGGTCGGCAAAAGTTTGTGGCAGAAGCAGAAAAGCAATTAAAATCAGTTGTTTTTGGTTTTGTTTCGGATGGGAAAGAATCTCCAACTCCTTCTTTCCTCCGCTGCGCTTCGGAAACGCGTCGTTGGAGGGGCGGTATTTTACTTTTTCATTTCAATTTTCGAACAAATCCAAACATCCATTTTCTTTAATTTTCGATAAACCCGAACGCCCTTTAAAACCTTAAATAAAATTATTTTTTATGAAAAACGGCGTTCGTTTTTTGTTTTATATTTTATAAAAGTGATGTTTGATTTTTGATTAAAACAAATGAAAATCTTGAATACCGCCCCCGCAAGTTGAGTTTCCGAGCAGAGCGAGGAAACGAGACTTGGCGGATTCTTTCCGCGCCGAATCAAAAATTCAATTTCAGTTTTTATCTCTCAAAATTAAATTCGGAATACGAAAATTTGTCGACGTATGGTTAGAATCTCAATCTCCTCCTTTTTTCGCTTCGCTCAAAAACTCGTCGATTGAGGGGCGGTATTTTACTTTTTCATTTCAATTTTCGAACAAATTCAAACATCCATTTTCTTTAATTTTCGATAAACCCGAACGCCCTTTAAAAACTTAAAATAGATTTATCTTTTCAAAGAAAAACGGCGTTCGTTTTTTGTTTTATATTTTATAAAATTGATGTTTGATTTTTGATTAAAATTAAATGAAAAGTCCGAGTAACGTCCCCGCAAGTCGAAATTCCCGCAGCGTAGCGAAGGGAATTGAGACTTGGCGGATTCTTCCCGCGCCGAATCAAAAATTCAATTTCAGTTTTTTATCTCTCAAAATTAAAATCGAAACTTGGCGGATTCTTCCCGCGCTGAATCAAAAATTCAATTTCAGTTTTTATCTCTCAAAATTAAAATCGGAACTTGACGGATTCTTTCCATACGAATTAAAAGTTGATTGAACAGAATCAAATATTAAATCAAAATAAACGGGACGATAATTTCGCTGAATATAAAATAAAAATGGGGAAATAATTTAAAAAATAAAACGAAAAATGGTGCGATTCGCGCGGCACCGCACCGAACTGCAAGCGAAAGGCAGCAAAAGACAGTTGCAGACTGTTCCGCTTAGCAGGGGCTGGCAGGAAGCGGCAGCAAAAGACCGTCTCGGAGCAGCACTTGTCCGAGGCAGACTGCCTCTTCCCCCCCATCTAATTTTATTCGTTCAAATAAACATAAATGTCAAACGGCTGCTCTACCATGTTCGGCTCCAATCTGAAAATCGGCTTGGACGCGTAATCACCTGTGGTAAGGTTTCCGCTGCTGTCCATGTCAACGAGCGCCGTTATCGTGTAGATGCCTTTCGGGTCCAAAACGTTGTCATGCGTCAGCGTATATCTGTAATTCACTTGAGAGCCGTTTTCCAATATCAGGCGTTCCATGATGACATGATTTTCAGAATCCGTTATGTTGACGAGTTCAATATAAATTCGTGAATTCTCAAACGGCTGAGATCCGTCTTCCGTCATGATTTTTCCTTCGATTGTATATTCTTTTGAACCCAAACAGCCGAACGCGGCTGCCGTTAAAATCAAACACAAAAACATAACGGACAAAAGTTTTAATGATTTTTTCACCATTCCTGTCACCTGTTCCTTTTCTGCCTGAACTTCAATTATTTTTTATTTCTTCTGTTTTTCCAAAACCATTTCCAAATAAGACGTTGTGATCGAATCCTTTTCGGACAAACCGTATTTTCCCAAAAATTCAAAAATGCGTTTGACTTCATTTTGAATTTCCGTTCCCGACGACGCGTCTCTTAAATCACTTTCAACTTCAACGAATTCCCCAAGCCCTTCCACATCGTCAAAACCGATCGTGAAACGATTCCATTTGTAAACTTCGCGGCGCTTGTTCACGGCGCCCGAAACAAAATAGCCGAGCGCGAGAAGAATTTGTTCCATTTCATCGGCATCAACAGGACTGTTGTATTCCGGTCTTGTTTTAGAAACCTTGTCGATCTTTTTTCCCTTATAAGTCAGTTCGCCTTCACCGTTGACATTGCGGATTCGAAGCGCTTCATCCGTTTTTGCAAAGTCGCGGTCAGGCGAATTAAAATACGTGTCCTTTTGTTCTTCCGTTCCCGAAAAAACAGCTCCGCTTTCAATCAAATCATTTTTCATTTCAGCGTGCGGCATTCTGACTTTCACTTCAACTTCGTACATAATCAAAAAAGGAATTCACAGATTAAATAAATTATTGAAAAAAATAATCGGATTAGTTATTAAAAAAATTATTAAAAAATTATTAAAAAATTATTAAAAAATTATTAAAAAATATTCAGCGGTGAAGTTAATTTTTAATTTTGTTCATTTTTTGTTTTTAATTTTTTCACTTTTTCAAAAGTTCAAAATTAATTTCATCGCTGCCGACGATTGCCGGTGTATTGGTTACATGAATTTCCGGAATTTACCAGAATTCATAGATGTTGTATATCGTTCCCATGTTTTCGTATTCATCGCCGAGTTCCAAATCAAAGAAGCAGCGGTCTGCTCCCGGATAATCGGTTGACCCCGTCGTGTCAACGTACATGGTTCGACCGTCTTCTAAAACAAAAACATTCAGTGTATGACTGATCGTGTCTTTGCCGAATGTCAGCAGCACAAATCCGCATTTAATTCCGGTTTGCTCAGCCGCCGATGTCAAATCCGACGCATAATTGACACAAACATACTCATTGTTCACGTAAATATTTTCATCTGTAGAATCCGACTACAAAAACTGACAAACTTCCTCTTCCGATTTGTTTTCAGCTTTATCGTTTCGGGTCAAAGAAACATATGTATTGTTCGAATAGACAACAACATAGCGTTTGTCATCTTCCGTGAAATATACGTTTTGAGAATGATAAACATCTGCCGATTCAGCTTCTTTCAATTCAGCTTCCGCCGAATCAATTTCAGTCAAATCCGCTTCTGTCATTTCATCCTCGTTTTCTTCAAATCCGTTTTTTTCTGTTTCTTTTTCCGTTCTTTTTCCGATTTCCATTTCACCGACATCGAACCCGTTTTCAGGTTTGTTGAAATCCCCTGTGATTTCCTTTCCCTCGGCAACGCCTGCAAAACAAACTGCAGTCGCCAATGTCAGCAAAACGAATATATGCAATCTTTGCTGATTGTTTTTCCCAACAAATATCATGATGTTACTTCCTGTTTTCGTCACATCACTATTTTACTCATCAGTCAACATATATATCTTAAACTCAATAGAATATACCTTCTATAGATTATCTATATGATTTCTCTTTAATGTGGTTCAATAATTTATGATTTATATTGAATGATTTATTGTAATACGGTCGCCTTATTTTAGTCAAATATATTAATTTATTTTTCATTCTATTTTATTTTTATTTATATAATTTCAACCGATTCTGTTTTATCGAAAATTCAGATTTTTCACAATGCCTTCCGGCACTGTTATCAAAAACGATATTCTATTGATAACTCAATTCTTTTAGAAATATGGTGCAATAAGTCAAATAAAAAGATATAGAAAATAAAATAAATGATGAAAAATGAATAAAATAACAATCAAACAAAAATCACAATGAATACGTAAAATGAAAGAATTAAAACGAGAATTAAATTGAAATTAAATTGAAATTAAATTGAAATTAAATGAAAAATAAATTGAAATTAAATGAAAAATAAATTGAAATTAAATGAAAAATAAATTGAAATTAAATGAAAAATAAATTGAAATTAAATGAAAAATAAATTGAAATAAATTAAAAAATAAATTGAAATAAATTAAAAAATAAAAAAATTGAAGAAAATAAAATTTAAAATTATGAATTGAAAACTGAAGCAAGCGGCTGTTTTTAAATTTCGTCCAATTTATTTATTCTTCACTCGCGTTTTCAGCTTCTTGTTTCTTCTCTTTTTTCCCCGCTTTTTCCGATTTATCAATTTCGCGAAGACCGCCGATCACCGCGTCATATTTTTCGCAAACGCGCTTGATCAAATTGCCGGACTGGTTTTTATGCGTCGGGAAAGTCACTTCGCCTTTCTTGACCTTTTTGCCGCCGCTTGACGTGCCGTAATCCGGAGACACAACAATTCCGTCAACCGCCAAGCCGATTCCGAGTTCGCCTAAAAGTTTGGCCGACATTTCCGTTGCCGGGCTCGCCTTGGATTTGACCATCAGCGCTTTGTTGCGGTAAATTTCCAGAAGCTCTTTCAAATCATTCAGATTTTCTTCTTTCTTGGACAATTTCCCGAAACGCGTAAAGTCTTCGCCGAGTTCTTTTTCAATCATTCTGATATCTTCAATCAAATCACTGAAAGTCGTTGAAGACATTTCAAGAACTGTGCCGCCGTAAGGCGGATTTAAATCCTGTAATTTATCGGCGTAACCCTTTGCCATGATCAAAATATCCGTCTCTTCCAAAATCTTCAAGTCATTTTCACTCGGTTGATACGGATTCACAACTTTATAATTTGTAATGCCGCACATACGCATCACAGACTCATACATTTCCGTAACGGCCAATCTCTTTCTGAAACCGAAACTTGAAATGTCGCTCTGCCCGCCCTGCGCGCGGTAAATTTCAACCATCTTATTTCTGACATCGGCCGAATCATTCGATGCGATTCCGAAATATTCCGCGAACAATTTCGTCGTCGTCATCATTTTCGTACGACCGTGCGGTTTGAGATCAATTAAACCGCGCTCATGCAATTCATTGATATGTTCGTAAGCGTTGCCGCCACGCATTTCAACGACTTCCGCTTTTGTAATCGGCTGATGATACGCAATAATTGAAAGCGTTTTCAACTGCGGAGACGTCAATTCTTTCGGCGCGACATCCTTGACTTTTTCCGCGAATTCCGGCTTGATCTGCATGACAAACCGTCCCGCCAAATCGGCGATTTCAATGCCCGATCCGCGCGCCGCGTAATCTTCCCTCAGCTCCGTGACAAGACGCGTGATTTCCTTCTTGGAAAGGCCTGAAATTTTCATCAGAGTTTCAACCGTCACCGTGCTGCCGGCAGCAAATAAGGCGGCTTCAATAATTTGTTTTGCAGTGTTTTCCTCTGTCATAATACTCAGTCGATTCAATCGTCAATACATTTTTACATCGTTTTTTGATTACATCGTTTTTGCCGGCGGCAGCCGCCGCGCGCGAACGGCTCGGATTTCATTTTGTTTTGAAAACCCGACAACACGTTTCTATTTATTGATAATTTTGATACATTGGTTTTTTTATTTTTTTGATTATTTTTTGATAGTTTAATTCATTCGCCGGCTTCGGCTTCCGCCGTTTCGGGAAGCGTGTCTTCGATAATATCCTCAACTCTGTTTTCAAGAACAGCTTCGTCGAACGGATACACATAAAGCGTTCCGTAAATTTCCTTTTGATAAAGCATGACTTCTTTCATCGCCGCCAAGAATAAAAGCGTAATGTAATCCATGATTTTATCGGCGCCTTCAAGCCTGTAAATTTCATCTAATGTGACATATTCCTGCTTTTTGAAATAATGTTTCAAGATTTCTAAAAGCGTTCCCGTTCTCTTTAAAATCGCTTCGTCATGCGCGATATTCATCACGTCTTCCGTCGTCAGTTCAACATCAATGTAACGGCGGGTGCCTTCAGCGCGAATGTGTTCTCTTCTTTTGACAACATCTTTTTCCGCTTTTTTAAGCTCGTCAATCAATTCCTTCAGCGTCACCGGGCGGCGCGCAGACCTTCGAACCGGAAGAAGCGGCATATTGAATTCGTTGATATCAAACTCTTCTTCATAATTCTCTTCAATATCATAAAGGTCTTCCAAAACTTCCTCTTCTTCTTGGAAGAGTCCCGTCGATTTCATACGAAGCAAAACGCAGGAATAAAGAAGCGTTCGCCCGGAAATGCGCAAATCCATCTGCTGAAGCTCTTCGATTTTATTAAGGAAAGTATCTGTCACTTGAACAATATCAATGTTCCACGGATCGATTTTGCCGTTCTTTGCAAGTTCGACCAAAATTTCAATCGGCTCGTTGCCGATAAAAGATGAAAAATCAAGCGTGTCAACATTAATGCCGCTGTCGGCTAAACTGTCGCCGAGCGAATCAATGAAATAAGATTTCGCGTTGTCATTTTCGCCGAGAATGAAATCGCTTCTTTCACTCATTTCCATTTCTTCATAAGATTCCGCTTCGAAAACTTCTGTTTCTGTAAAAGTTTCTGTTTCCACAAAAGTTTCCGTTTCCTCATTTTTCGGAATCGAATTGATTTCAGAACTCATGCCGATTTCACCCCCGTAATACTGGTTGTGCCTTCAAGCTGCGTGACGCCGATAATTCTGTCGGACTGCTCAAGCATCGGTTTACGCAGAGAAATCACGATAAACTGAGCGATCTTCGCGGATTTTTCAACACGCGCCGCAACTCTTTCCACGTTCCAGCCGTCCAAGTTCTGATCGACTTCGTCGAAAACGTAAAAAGGCGCCGGCCTGTATCCCTGAATCGCAATAATAAACGCAAGCGCGGTCAAACTCTTTTCGCCGCCGGACATCGCTTCCAAACGCAGAATGTTTTTGCCTTTCGGCTGCGCGTGAAGCGTCATGCCGCCGGCAAACGGATCATTCGGATTTTCCAGTATAAGCTCGCCGTGACCGTCCGCCAATTCAAAAAAGACTTGCGTGAAGTTTTCGTTGATGCCGTTGTACGCTTCCATAAACGTCTCGCGTTTCAGCTGCTCATACTGGTCGATTCTCGTCAGAAGTTCTTCGCGCTCGTTAAACAGCGTGTCGCGGCGGCCGACCAATTCTTCCTGACGCTCATTGACAGAATCGTACTCGTCAATCGCGCGCATGTTGACCGGCTCAAGCGATTCCATTTCTTTTTCCAAAGATTCGATCGTAATGTAAACGGTTTGATAAGAGGGAATATCTTCATCAGCGCCGGCCGCGTCCAATCCGCGCTCCGCCACTTCTTGTGTCAAATTAATATATTGCTTCTCAAGCGTCTGTTTCGTCAGGAAAGACGTGTCTTTATGGCGTTTGACTTCTTCGTAAGAGAAACGGATCTTTTCCAATCTTTTACGCGCTTCATCTGCTTTCTGTTCCAAAGATTCGCGTCTGTCGCGCAAATCTTTTAATTCATTTGAAATTTCAAGTTCGCGCGCTTCATTCTTTTTCTGCTGCTCTTCGTACTTGTCGATTTCAGCTTGAAGCGCTGCAATATTGTCTTTTCCGGAACGCTTTTTCGTTTCAAGCTCTTCAAGTTCCGCTTTCGTCTCTTCGATCACTTCTTCGGCATGCTTTTTCGCAAGCTCTACGGCGTTCATGTCGGATTTGATGTCGCCGAGACGCTCTTTCAAGCGGTCGATTTCATCGTCGATGCGCTGCGATTTTCTGCGAAGCTCTTCCAATTCGGGATTGTTGAGTTCGGCCTCAATCTTTTGAATTTCGGCTTCAAGCTCCTTTTGAACTTCTTCTTTTGCTAAACGCTTTTCAATGATTTCATTCATTTCCTTTTTAAGCTGCTCGCGCTCAGCGCCGAGTTCATCCAAACTGCTCTGCTTGGAATCCAAAACTTCCGTCAAACGGCTTTCGCGGTTTTTGATTTCTTCAACACGCATTTCCATTTTGGAAACTTCGTTTGAAATGGCCGCAATTCGCTTGTTCGCGTCGGTCACTTTCGTATTGATGTCTGTCAGCTTGTTGATCAATTCGCCGCGTTTGTTGTAAATGGCGCGGATATCGGCGCCGAGCGTGTCTAACCGGTCGCGTTCCGACGCCGCAAATGAGATGCGTGATTTCTGAGCGACCGAGCCGCCGACCATTGCGCCGCTCTTCTCAAGCGTATCGCCGTCAAGCGTCACCATTCTGTAGCGCCCGATGGAGCGTCTCGCGTTTTCAAGCGTGTCAACAATCACTGTGTCTCTGAAAACGTACCAGAAAGCCGGTTCGTATTCCGGCTCATAATCAATCAAATCAACAGCGTAGCCGACAAAACCGGGAACACTGTCTTGTAAATCGGGAAGGTTTCTTCTGCGCTCCATTTTGTTGAGCGGCAAAAACGTTGCGCGCCCGAGATTTTTGCGCTTCAGGTAGTTGATCGCGTGTTCCGCGTCGGCATCGGTCTCCACGAGAATCGCCTGCATCTTGCCGCCGGCAGCGATTTCAAGCGCTTTTGAATAAGTCTGATCCGCGCGTCCCAAGTTGGCGACAGCGCCGATGATGCCGTAAAGGTCTTCGCGTTTGGACGCTTTTAAGATTTCTTCAACAGCGTGAGAATAAGTGCTGCCGACTTCCGTTGCGCGGACGCGGGCTTCAATCACGCCGTATTCGCGTTCTTTGACGGCGACTTCCTCTTCCATTTTTTTCTTGTCATCTTCCATGCGTTTCTCGGCAGATTCCAAGTCGTCTAAATCTCTTTTGAGTTTGTCGGATTCATCCTGTAATTTTGAAATTTCATATTCCGCAATTTTCGTGTCGCTCTCTGCGTTTTTCGCGTTGTCTTTTGCTTCGGTGATTTCATCTTCAATGTCTTTGATTTCCGAAGCTTTGCGGCGCAGCGCGTCTGTTACGCGGTCTTCGTCGCGAATGAGCTGATTCTTTTCATTTTTGAGTTCTTCGAGTTCTTCTCGTTTCTGATTGGAAACAGAAGTCTGCTCGGCGAATTTCTTGTCAATTGCGGCAATTTTGGAAGTCAGAATCACTTTTTCCGTATTTCTGTCGGACTGTTCTTTTAAAACAGCATCCTCTTTCCTTTTTTCCTCGGCAAGCGTATTTTCCTGCTCTTCGATTTCCTTTTTGCGCGTGTCGATTTTGACAAAAAGATCGCGGCGCTTGGATTCAAAACCGCTTTCTTCACGCTCTAAAACGCCGATACTTTCTCTCGCGCGTGAAATGTGTCCTTTGATTTCTTCGATTTCCGTTTTGATTTGAATCTGCTCGTCTTCGCCTTTTTGACGAATTTCAGTGTTGAGCGCGGCAAGTTCGGACTCTGCTTCCGTCTGCTCGTCTTCGCGCTCTTTGATTTTTTCTTCGGTTTCTGCGGCGAGCGTTTCGTATCTTAAAATCTCATTTTCAACGTTCGCCAGTTCGATTTTCGCGTCTTTTAATTTGGATAAAATCAAATAACCTTCATACTTCTGCTTCTGCTCGCGAAGCGTTCTGTATTTCAGCGCGTGTTCTCTTTCCGATGACAGGCGCTCCAACTGCGCTTTGACTTCTTCAACGATAATGTCGATTTTTTCGATCTGCTCTTTGACAATATCAAGTTCGGCAAGAGACTTTTGTTTCTTTTCGTCAAACTCGGAAACGCCGGCAATTTCATCAATGATTTTGCGGCGTTCGGTCGGGCTCATTTTCGCGGTAATTTGAGAAATATCGCCCTGCATCACGACGTTATAGCCTTCAGGCGTCACGCCGGCTTTGCCGAGCAATTCATGAACTTCCGTTAAACTGACCGCTTTGCCGTTGAAATAAAAATAGCTGTAATAACCGGATTTAGTCTGCTTGATTTTTCTTGAAATTTCAAACTCGTCCGCTTCCACCGGCGCTTTTCTGTCAGAGTTGTCAAAAGTAATCGTCACCTGAGCGAATTCAGGCTGCTTGGATTTTGCGTCGTTGAAAATCAAATCCGTCAATTTTTCGGCACGCATCGTTTTGGAACCGGAGAGGCCGAGCGCGAAGAGGATCCCGTCAATAATATTGGATTTTCCGCTGCCGTTGGGTCCCGAAATTGCCGTGAACCCCTCGTAAAACGGGATCTTGACCCGTCTTCCAAAGGATTTGAAGTTGACAAATTCAATTTCTTTAATAAACACTTGTTTTTCTCCCGCAGGTGGTTTTTTACGTTTGTCTGACGATTTTTATTTTATATTTATTTTATATCTATTTTATAATTGTTTTATAATTTGATTATTTTTCAATTATTCAAGCCGTATATTGAACAGTATAATTGGACAGTATAATTGGACAGTATAATTGGACAGTATATTGAATCAGTATATTTGTTTCGTATATTCGTTACCTGAATCATTCGTATGTAATGATTTCGGTATCGTCTTCATCGCTTGAAATGATTCTTTCTTTGAGTTCCGACGCCGGTTTGCTTCCGCGGCGCCCGCCGTGTCTTTTGCTGCCGATATCTTTTTCGGCGATAATATATTCGCAGCCGGCGTTGTAATCTTCATCTTCTTTTTCAAAACGCATTTGTTTTTGATTGTTGCCGATGATGTATTCGGCGCGGTCCGGAATTTCCTGCTCTTCTGTTTTTACTTTTTGAATCGTGAGCGGAATGTTTTCAAAGGAAGATTGTTTCGGCGGCTCGGGCTCTCTTAAAGGCGAGACATCTAAGATTTCTTCGGCGGAATCCGCGAAGTAAAAAGGGTCGTCTCCTGACGGAATTGTTTTCGCGGGAACGAATTTTTCGGGCTCCGCATTATTTTTTTTTGGAACGTATTCCTGGTATTCCCAGCCGTCAGATTTTCTGTTAAATGTAACGGGTGCAATCGGCGTTGCGGGTCCGGTCGGTTCATTGCCGAAGCCGGGCGGATGCATTGCGCGGCGCGTATCAACAGGCGCTGCTGTCGGATACGGTGTATAAGAGGAAAAAGGAGATTCGACCGCTTCGGTTTGTTTGTAAGCGGTTTCGGGAAGCGTTGATTCGTACGGATTTTGGTATGAATTTTGATACGGATTCTGGCTGATTTTCACGGGCGGTATATCGTTGTCGGGGTTGCGCATTTTATCCATTTCTTTTGACATGGCGCTTAATGTTGTTTTGATGTCAACGATTTCTCTGACAATTCCGTCCTGCGTTGTTGCGATTTCATGAATGCGCTGTTCGATTAATCGAAGTCTGTCATAAGGAACCGTTTCGGGCTGAAGTTCTTCGCGAATTTCTTCAATAATTGAGCTGCGCGTTTCATATGCGATTGCATTTAATTGCGTTTCAATTTTTTCTTCAAGTTCGTCATAGATCTTCTTTTCGATCTTTTCTGTTCCGCTGTATTTGATTTTTCCGTTCAACGTTGTCCCTCGAGCTCTTTGGATTGTGGTTGTGTGATGTAAATGTAAATGTGTCGTAAATCCGTTATTGTATTTATGTCAGTCCGTTATTGTTTATGCGTCCGTTATTGTTTATTTATCCGTGATTTGATGTCAATGCAGCATATCGAATGTAAATTTAATGTTATTGTGGCGTAATAGAATGTAAATCTAACGTCAATGCGGCATTCATTTAAGTGTGGCGTAAATATATTTATAAATTTAATTCAAATGTGATATAAATCTGTGGTAAAAAATATGTTCATATGTAAACTGTTATGTTTTATAATATATATAGCTTACATCCGATTCTGTATCCCGTCTTTTCTTTTCGGGGATGCTTTCCGTTCTTTCATGCTTTCTTCTGATATTGTTTTTAAATCAGACTTGACGTCATGTCGTATCCCATTTGGCACAGAACCAAAACAAGGATGAATCGAATAAATTTACCGATAATTGTCAGAACGCTGAACTTTTTAAATTCGTAACGGACGGCGCCTGCAACGAACACGAATGCGTCGCCGATGATGGGAAGCGATGTCAGCAGCAATACCCACGCGCCGTATTTTTCAAACAATTTCAGTCCTTTTTCATATTTTTCAGGGCTGATGATTTCAAATTTGTCGGATAATTTATGAAGCCCCCAATATCCGAGAATATATGTTGTCACGGATCCGAGATAACTGCCGGCGGTTGCGACAAGAACGATTGCCCAGAAGCTGTGCGTGTTGCACATCATCGCAATCAAAACTTCGGGACTGAGCGGAATGAGTGAGGCGGCCAAGAAAGCGCTGATAAATAAACTGATATAGCCGTAGTTGAACAGGAAATCCTGAATGACCGGCCAAACGGTTTCAAACATTTTTTTCTCCTTTCAAACCTCAAAACAAAAATCAAAACAAATCCGGAAAGATTTGTCATGAACAAATTCAACGATATATTTTAACGGACAACAAGTTATAAATCTATTTATCTGATTTTTGAATCCAATGAACACAATTCCATTTTGAACAATCGCGTTTTGAACAATTATGCAATTGTGTTTTGGACAATTATGCAATTGTTTTGAATAATTATGTAATTATATATTGAACAATTTTAAATAATTATATCTTGGACATAAATTTTAAACATAGTATTACATTTTAAACATTGTATCTTAAATCTTGAACAATTGTTTTAAAATTGGTTTAAATATTGATTTAAAAATTGATTTAAAAATTGGTTTTAATATTTTTTAAATTTATTTTAAAAATTATTTCGCATTACATGAACTCAATGACAATTTAAAGTGACATCTCAATGACAAATAAAAATTTATCTGTTCCTTACGGCAGCGGTTTGCTTTCTTTTGAACTTCCGGAATCCGCTTTTTTAAGCATTGTTCTTCCGGCAGATGAAGGCGAGTTTGAGGTCGATTCTGACGCTTTGATCAAAAACGCGCTTCAAAATCCGGTCAGCTCTCCGCGTTTGTCCGAGCTTGCTTCACAAAATGATAAAATCGCAATTATTGTCAATGATATCACGCGCCCGACACCGTCTTCTTATTTGATTCCTTTTGTTCTTGAAGAATTGGCGGCGGCAGGGGTTCCTGATAAAAATATTATTTTTTATTTCGCGCTCGGACTTCATCGCGCACACACGGATGATGAGATTCAAAAGCTTCTCGGAATAGAAATTTACCGCCGCTTCCAGTTTGTTCAGCACGAAGTCGGCACTTTTCCGACAACATCTTTCGGTCAGACCTCCCGCGGAACACCGATTGAAATTTACAGCGACATCGTTGAAAATGATTTGATTATCGGAATCGGTGAAATCGGTTTTCATTATTACGCCGGCTACAGCGGCGGTTCAAAATCGCTTCTTCCGGGTGTCAGTTCGAAAGATTCTGTGATTACGAATCATAAAATGATGATCGACAAAAACGCGGTTTCGGGCCGCGTTGACAGTCCTGTTCGCCAGGATTCGGAAGAGGCGGCCGGAATCATCGGTCTTGATTTCATTTTGAATGTTGTTTTGGACAGCCGCAAAAACGTTGTCGCGGCTTTTGCAGGCGATTATATCGACGCGCACCGCGAAGGCGTCAAAGTGGTTGATTCGATGTACAAAATCTGCGTCGAACCGGCTGACGCGGTCATTGTTTCCTGCGGCGGCTATCCGAAAGACATCAATTTATATCAGGCGAATAAAGCGCTTGATAACGCAACCCAAGCCGTCAAAGAAGGCGGCGCAATCATAATGGCGGCTGAATGCCGCGACGGTATCGGCAATGATATTTACAGCAAATGGATAAAGGAATGCAAAACGCCGGCGGATGCAATCGACCGTTTCAATAAGGTGTTTGAATTCGGCGGTCACAAGGCGGCGACAACGGCTGCCGCGTCGCAGCGCTTTGATTTGTATTTGGTTTCATCCATTCCCGACGAAACGGCGGAAGAAGCTTTCTTTATTCCCTGCAAAACGGTCGAAGAAGCCGTTTCAAAGATTATGGCGAAGAATCCGGACGCGAAGTTTCATGTGCTTCCTTATGGCGGTCAAACGCTTCCGTCGATGAAATCTTGATTTTTTTCATTTTCATTTTCTCTTTTCATTTTCCATTTTTCTTTTCATTTTTTTATTTTTTTCTTTCTTTTTATTTTTCTAAAAGCGGGGGTCGTTTTTGTTTGAGTTTTTTAAAAGTCGGGCGGCTCGCGCGACGGCGGCTTTCTGTTTGCGGGCAGCAAGCGGAAACCTGCAGGCAGCAGCAAACAGAAACCTGCAGGTAGCAGCGGCACGTTCGCGAATGCGAACGGATTACGATTAAAATTGGCAGATGCAGGCAAAAGCGTAAACATGACAGGCAGCAGCAAAATTAAAAGACAGTTGCAGACGAGCAGATTCAGCAGGAAGCTGACAGCAAAAAACAGTTGCAAGATGGAACAGGCAAGAGCCAAACCGCAACTAACAAAACCATGATTTTTGAGTTTTTATTTCGTATGGGAAGAATCCGCCAAGTCTCAATTCCCTTCGCTTCGCTGCGGGAATCTCAACTTGCGGGGACGGTATTTTGTCTATTCATTTCAATATTAAGATAAATTGAAACATCGTCTTTCATCAATTTTCTTCAAAAAACGGAACGCCGCTTTTTCAATAAAATCTAAAACATTTTTTAGGGTTTTATCGGGCGTTCAGGTTCACCGATTTTAAAAATTGGATGTTTAGGTTTTATCCCGAAATGAAATAAAAACGCGGTACAAGTTTGAAAACAAATCAAAAAACGGAGCAGCTCGCGCGCGCACGACAGCGGCAGCAGTGCGAACCAAATTCACGAAATCTCAGAACGTGATTGCGGAATCCCTTCTCTTTCATTTTTCCGAAACTTTCATACCCCTTTAAATAAAATAAAGGTTGTTTTAATCTATCACTTAATTTTTATAAATTTCAAGGTGATCAATATGTCAAAAAAGGAATCTCGTCAAAAAACACGAATGCTGGCTTGGGGAATAACAGGCGCCGGCGACAAATTAACAGAAACCGTTGAAGTCATGAAACAAATCAAAGAGAAAGATTACATCATCGACGTCTTCGTCTCTCATGAAGGAGAAACCGTTCTCAAATGGTACAAACAATTCAAGAACGTGAACAACGCGTTTGACTCCTGCACGGTTGAATCCAGTCCCAACGCGCCGTTTATTCTCGGCGACCTTCAAACAGGCAAATATGACGCTTTAATCATTTCACCCGCGTCCGCCAACACAGTTGCCAAAATCGTCAATGGTATTGCCGATACGCTTTTAACGAACGCAGTCGCCCAAACGGCCAAAACAGATCTTCCGATTTACATTTATCCGGTCGATCAGAAAAAAGGCAAAATCAAAACGCACGCCCCCGACGGCCGCGAATTTTATTTGAAAATGCGCGACATTGATGTTGAAAATGCCAAAAAATTAAAGAAAATGGAAAATATCAAAGTCGTGAAAGCGCCCGAGAAATTGAAGAAATATTTCAAATGATTTTTTGAATTGTTTCTTTTAATCTTTTTTAATTTATTTTTTAAATCTTTTTTAATTATTTTTTCATCTCTTTTAAACAGAATCATTTTTTGAATCATTTTTGATTTTTTCAAATCATTCTTTAAATTCTGAAAACTTTATTTTTCAATTATTTCTGTCTCGTTTTTCAAAAAAATAATAAGGGCAAAAGGTTGAGTTCTTTTGCCCTCGTTTGTTTTCATTCGTCTTTCACGGAGTCTTCAATTCTTTCATCGATTCTTTAATTATTTCTTTTTGAATCCGTAGAAAACGGCGCCGACAACCAGCACGACAAACGCAATTGCCAACATGCTTGATGCCGAGAAAGTCGGATTGTTTATGAAGTCTCTAATACTTGAAATCGAATTGTCAATGAACGAAGGCGTCATTTGATATCCGGAAACTTCTCCGGGCGCCTGAGACAGATCTGTTCCGGCACCGCTGCCTTCTTCCTTTTCTTCAACGGAAGACGCTTCGACAATTTGAGCACCGCCTTCGTTATTTGTACTGCCCGAAAGCAAATTCTTGGGCGGAACAACTTCCGGTCGTTTTCCGGTTGCTTCTTCAATTTTATCCAAGAACTTCTCCTGCTCTTCCGGCGTAATTCCCAAAACAGACATCTGTCCCGCAACAAAACTGTTATACATCGGGTTGCCACACGTGTGGTGGCAGCAGGCAACCGTGTTTTGATTCACAGATTCAATGTAGTCTTTTATAAATTGATCCATCAATTCCTTTTCTTTACCGCTCAAGTTACCTTCAACTTCCATAAGCGCCTGAATATATCGTGCAGTCGCCGATTGTAAACTGTAAGCATACTGAGGATCCGACTTCAGCCATTCTCCGTTTTCACCTGTCAGAAGATTTTCATAAATCTGATTGATCAAATCCTGAGAGATCAAATCCGGCTGCAATGCCTGCCAGCCCCAGAGATTCTCAAACACTTTTGCCATCTCACGCGCGCCGGCATAACCGTGCTGCTGCATTCCATCCACCCATTTTTGGTTCAAATAACGGGCGTATATCTCTTTTTCAAGATAATCGCTCAACGAATCAACAGTCGGCGCGCCTGTTTTTTGAAGATTCATCACAAACGAATCCGGATATTTTCCGTCTTCGCGTGAATGACTGACCGCTAAATTCAGTCCGCCCAGATATTGATAAAAGTCATCAATATCAATGGCGCCGTAAAGCGGAGAAGACCTGCTGTGAACCGTTGCGTCAACATTTGCCAGCTGGGATTTATACAAATCATTATCATTTGTCGTTCCCCATTCACCGAGACTGTTGTACACATATCCCATTCTTTTGATGAAATGTTCTGCCAGCTGAGAATTATCTTCCCAGGAATCCGTTGAACCGACCAAACCGTCCATTCCCGCGCCGTATGAATCAGAGGCGGGACCGAATATTCTGGACAAAGCTTCATCTTTAGAATAACCGCCGCTTATGATTTTGTCAGTGTTTGTGCGGATATTGTTCACGCCGTCTGTCTGCTCATACGCCAATCGGATGGCGCGGTCCAGCATCAGAACTTTTTCAGGGAAAGTGTCACGGTAAACGCCTGAAATTTCAACAACAACATCAATACGCGGTCTTGTAATCGTTTGCCCGTTATTCAACTGAACAGTGAGTTCATTTGCCGGAATGACTTCAAACTCCGCCGCATTCACATTTCCGCCTGAGGCCCACATCGGTTTAATGCCGATTAAATACATGATTTGAGCTTCCAAAACGCCTTCTGTTCGGGTCGTTTCGCCGGCCCATAACACATATCCGATACTGTTGGGGAATGTCCCGTGTTCTTCATAATAATCCGCAAGCAATTGATCTGTCAGTGCAACGGCAACATCCCACGCTTCTTGCGTCGGGATACGGCGCTGGTCTACTGTATAGAAATTGCCGCCTGTCGGGAGAACCTGCGGACGCGTTACCGGATCTCCTCCGGCTTTAGGCTCAATAAATCCGCCGTCTAAGGCTTTTAATATGCTGTCCATTTCTCCGGCAGACGCAATTAAATCTGAAGCATATCCTTTGCCGATTGTCAGCTGGGAGACAATGTTTTCTTTTTGAGCATTCGTCGGTTTATTCGTTTTTGACGCGAATACTTCATCAATTGCTGCTTCAGATCCTTTTCCGTCTTCCAATACAAGTTTTAATATCGCGTACGCGTCATCAGATGTCGCGCCTTTGACTGCGGTAACATTTTGTGTATATTCGACGCTCAGCATTGAGAAGACCATTTCCGTCAGCGCATCCCCTTCCAAAGCTTGTCCTAAAATATGCAAACCGTAAGGCATGTAGCTTGTCTTCAAATCTTCTAATATTTCTTCCAGTTCTTCAAGAATCTTTTCAAATTCCGTTTCTTCCATATTGCGGAGTTCTTCTTCCGTGACGCCTAATTTTGAATCAAGCCCCGTTGAAAGAATATTTAAAATGATTGATTCAACGTGTCCGGCTTTCACTTCTTCGTTTTCCACCGTCTGATAGCTTTGGATTGAATTTCCAAGCGTCGCGTAATCGCCGTAAAGTCCTGCATAAACGATTGCCGGCGTCATGTGGTCGATCAGAACGGCATTTCCGCGGCGTTTGGCAACCATACCTTCGCCGACACCGTCGACAATGTACGGATAAATGACAGGAACATATCCGGTCATCACTGCCGGCCAGTCATATCTCGAAAGTGCCGTTTCTTTTCCGGGAAGCCATTCTTGAGTTCCGTGCCGTCCCAAATGAATGATTGCGTCTGCGCCGAATCTCATTGATTCGTCATCAGCAGGATATGTTTCATATTCACCGTTTTGATCTTTTACGATTTCTGCCTCACCGCCGTTTTGAAGCCAAAGGTAAAATGCGATGTATTGATGTGTCGGCGGCATGTTTGTGTCATGGTAAAGTGTTTCAATGCTTTCGGCATGACCGCGTGACGGCTGCGGTGTTAAAATAACGCGCCCGTCTCCGTCATCGCCGCTGACATCAATGTACGGAATAATGATGTATTTCTCTTGGTACACCATGATATTGCCGGGCGCTTCGCCCCACATGTCAATGACATCTGCTTTTTTCTGTTCGTATAATTCGGTTTGTTCGGTGATTCTCTTTTCTTTTTCTTCATCGCTTAATGTTTGAACGGATTCTTCAAACCAAGCGCCGAGATAGATTTCCTTGAACCACTTCTCATAAAGTTCTGTTGAAATCAAAACAGCTTTTCCGGTGTCATAAATTTCTTTTTCATCTGATACGTCCACTTCGCCGATTAATTTTTTGAGTTCTCCGGGCGCCCAGCCGCCGACATTAATGCCTTGAGTTATCATTGCGTCAACCATTGTTTCTGCGTCCGGGATCAGTGATGTGTCAATATTATAATCCGCCTTTTCCATCGCTTCCGTAAGCGTAATTGTACTTGCGGGAACATCCAAGTAAGATGCGCCGATGTTTGCTTTGCCGCCGCCGTGATTGTAATAGAGTATCGCAATATTTTTGTCGGCATTATCTTTGATTTGAAGGTTCAGCTGCCCGACAACGCGGCCGACAAGCCAGTCCATTTGATCATTCATCGGTTTAGTCATAACGGCGCCGTCATACTCTTCCGTTGAAACGACGGCTATCGGGTCAATTGCGCCGATAAGTTCCTGATTCACTAATTTCATAGAACTGTTGCCGAACGGATTAGACGCTTTTTCCCATTCTTCGGCCGTATCGACAATCAGAATGTTAAATACGGGAATATCTAATTCGGTTTGATTGAATCTGTGTTCTCCAATGTAGCGGTAGTTCAGAATCGCATCAATTTCACCGGCGATGAAATATTTTCCGCCGTAATCTTCCGTGTCAAAATACGACGGCGCTTCACAATAAGTTGCAATGACATTGATGCCTTTCTTTTCCAGCTCTTCAATCATTTTGGCAGTCGGTTCCATTTTGTCGGGATAATAGGATTTGTAAAAAGTGATTCCGACTGTCGGATTTTCGGGATCATATTGATACGGCGCGTCTTCGCCTTCCCAAATTTGTTCATTATTAGAATACCATTCAATATAATCGTCATATTCTGTTTCAAAAACGTTTTCCAAATGCGGATGATAAACAGCTTTGATCGGCAGCTCAACTGCATTTTCAGGTCTGTCCAAATCATAGCGTCCGTAGAAGTCAATCAGAATCATGTTGACCATATATTCCAGATTTTTGTGTTCATACGGCGTGTTTGACCAATAATTCGCAACTTTTTCTTTGTATTTTGTTAAGTTGTCATCCGTATCAGAAATTCCCGGGACAGACGGGACTTCATATCCGCCGTAACTCGTGTTCGCTCTGGTTGAATTGTCATCCAATAAAACAACCTTCCCGTCTTTACATTCTTCAAGCAATGCCTCTTTGACATGCTCCCATGTCGGCGTTGTTGAAACCATGTGAATTGAAATAACATCAGCGTCTTTAACAATCGCTTTTATTTCTTCTTTATCTTTGTCAATAAGCGTTTTTGTTTCAAGAGAAAGGAGTTCGACATTGCTGCCGTTTGAAGTGTATTCGTTTGAGAGGGTTGCGATAATTTTGTTATGGGTTTCATAACCGCTGATGATGAGAACTTTTTTGGGAGCGCCCAATAATGCCGGATCTGCATTTATAATCGTGACCGTTTGACTGCTTGTATTTTCTCCATTTTTAGCAGTGATTGTTACATCAGTATAACCGATTGCCAAATCTGTTTTGGGAATCGTTACTGTAAATGTTTCATCATCTTTGTTTCCGGTTACACCGGCACTTTGACCGCTTATGTTTACATATTCTGCAGACACAGAATCGGCACCGTAAATGAATGCGCTTATAACAACATTTTCTTCTTCCGCGGTACTCGAAATATCAATTATGACAGGCATTTGAAGCAATATTATTACGGAATCGGGCTGATTAATCGGATCCGCATTCATTTTCGGAGCTAAAAATGTTCCTTCAATGGTGTAAATGCCGTTTGTTTCTTCGGAAGAATCTTCCTTTAATTCATCAAATATTTCAAAAGTTTGATTTGCCGTATCGGTTCTGCATCTGGCTCCCAATATTTCTGCATCTGTAATTGATTCATCCGTGATTTGGATTTCTTGGGTTGCAATATAATTGCCCATCGCACCGGAATATCCGCCCAAAATAAAATAATTGCCGGGCTCAATGTTTTCAAATTTAAAATTAGATCCTGAATTACTGTCATTGCTTTTTGTGACTGCAATCACTTTGCATGTTCCTGCTTTGTGTGCTGTCAATGACATCTGATCAATATTGTTTCCTGCGGCTGCTTTTATTATTATTTCTGTATTGCCGGTTTTCAGGTCATTGTAATCAATTGTAAATTCAAATGTATCAGCTGTTTTTGTTTCCGATGATGAAATTTTCAGTGTTTTGACATCATCTGTTGCATTGTTATATTCAACGGTTACATATTCTGCCGCATACGCGGTTGCTTTGATTTGAATACTGTCTCTGTCGTCTTCTATTTCACTGTTTATTAATACAGGCGCGCGAATCAAAACAATAGTTGAATCCGGCTGGTTAATCGGGTCCGCATTCATTTTCGGTGCCTGAAATGTTCCTGTAATCGAATAACTTCCTGTTGATGTACTTGTTTCGGCTTCTTTTAATTCTTCAAAGAGCTCATATGTTTTATTGGCAATGTCAGTTTTGCATCTGACGCCCAATATAGCTGCATTTTCAACAGATTCCGCATCAATTTCAACAGCTGCCGTTGCAATATAATTGCCCATCGCACCGGAATATCCGCCCAAAATAAAATAATTGCCGGGTTCAATGTTTTCAAATTTAAAATTCGGTCCTCCTGTGCTGCTGTTGCTTGTCATAACCGCAACAACTTCATATTGTCCAAATTCTTCATTTTCTAATCCGTTCTTATTTTCATCCGCCGATACAATCGGCACAACTGACGACATTAATAAAATCAATAAAACAAACAATACGATTTTTTTTCCTGCAGTAACTGTGATAATACCAATCCCTCTCTTCATTCAATCATTTGATAATACCAATATTTTATAATATTTTATCAAAAACAAGTTAATTTTCATCATAAATTTGTGAATTTATTATGCCGAAGGCTGAATAATTCATTAAATCGTTCTATTACATTTGTTTAGAATATAAACATGATTTTTTTGATAACGTTTGTTATCTTTTAAGATTCAATTAAATTCACTCTATTTTGTTTTTATAAAATTAGCAGTGAATTTTTACATTTTTAGAAAACAGGGGCTGTCGTCATTTCACATTTCAATATGACAAAAGTCATCCGACTTTGAAATGATCTTGGAAAAGTTTTGCTTTCAGTAAATATTTAAGAAACTTTCATTTACGAAAAAGATCGAAAAAGATCGAAATAGATTGAAAATCCATTACAGGGTTTAAATTTTGTTTTTGATTATTTCATTCAATCTTATCCATTCGATTATGTTGTTTTATTCTATTCAATAATTCTATTCAATAATTCTATTCAATAATTCTATTCAATACTTTCACCCCGCTTACCTTTCCTTTAATACTCTCAAACGACTTTTACGAATTACTGTCCCGGTCATAAAGATCGAAAAAGACGGAGGAATATTATCATGAACGCCACAATCGAATCCAACGATTTCAATGAAAGTATCGCTTTAAACAAAACAATTGAAAACCAAATCTCAAACGCTCCGGTTTCTGAAGAAAATGAATTTTTCAAAGGATTGGTTCAAAGAGCACGTTTTTATGAACAGTTTGAGGAAAGAAAATCAAAAATCACTTATTCAGTTGTTCAGACAGATATCGGCGCTTTCACTGCCTGATTCTGTTTTACTGCCATTTATTTTTCTTATTGCTCTCGGATATTGAATATTATTGTAACAATGATTATTGTAACAATGTAACAGATTTAATAAAAACAGTTTAAGAAAAACGATTTATTTCATTTGCATTTTTCTTTATTCATTTATTTTCGATTTTTAATTTTCGATTTTTATTGATTTTTAATTTCTATTTACGAGTTTCACATCCATTTTTTTATTTTTTACTTTTTTGAAATTTAAGAGCGCAGCTATTCAAAATAAATTTTTGAAATGATTAAATGATGAAAATAAATTTTTGAAATGATTAAATGATGAAAAATGAAACCAGGAGCCAACAAAATAATAGAAATTATAAAAAATCAAAAATTCTGAAGCAAAATTTGTTAAAAGATTATTAGAAAAGAAAAGATTATTAGAAAAGTTAAGAAAAGTTTAAAAAATAAATTTTTGACAGACGGAGGTTGAATCCGCGAGTTTTGGCAAGCTTGCATTTTTGCCAAGACTCGCAGACTCAGAGTTTACATGTGTCTATGAGGAACGTTTTTTTGCCGTAAGGCAATGGACGTTTTTCCGTTTTTTTCGTGTTTGTAGGGAGTTGTTTTGTGTGTTTTACAAGGGATTGGGTTACAGATCGTCAAAGAATTTTTTAATATCAGAATATCAGTTTTGATCTTATCAAATTCTTTGCCAATCTTATCATTTGAATTTTAGCCGGTCGGTTATTTTCTTGCCGTTTTTTCGTTTTTATCCAACCTGTAATATTTTATAATATTCTCTTACTATTTATATGTATGCCAAAAATTTTCTTCAAATCAATTTTTAGATTTTTGATATATTTTATGTCTATCAATATATCTGACTTACTTTTGATTTATCATTTCGGATGTTTTTCTTTGAAATTACTTTTTTGCTTATGCTTGCTTGCAAGCAAAAATAATTAATACATTATTTTCACCCAAATTATATAAATATGTTCAAATAATATTTCCTTATGAGTAATCATTACAAATAACAGTGAATAATCTTCTTATTTTTCTTTCATTATTTTGTTTTTATTTTTGTTTTTATTTTTTTTGTTTTGTTTTGCTTATATTATTTATTAATTTAAATTTTTGAATTTAAACGGGACTTGATAAATTTTCCGGATTTTCGGGATTATTTTAATATAAGAACGCTTAACATTCCTGTACTTTTACGATTCCTTTTGATTTTATTAAATAAACAGGACAGAGCGAAATGAGTGATATTTTACGGCGCGGAAGATTGAGCAAAAACCCGGGCGAAGAAATGCGGGCCTACACATCTTCAATGGAAGCGGACGAATGGATTTTTGAAGCGGATGTCTATGTAGATATGGCGCACACGCTGATGCTTCACGAGCAGGAAATCATTTCAGCCGATGACTGTTCTAAAATTCTTTTCGGTTTGCTTCAAATCAAAGAAGAAGGCATGGAAATGCTGGATTTCAGTTACGAAGACATTCATATTTCTCTTGAATCGCGTTTGATCGACATTATCGGAGAAGAAGCCGGCGGCAGAATGCACTCCGGCCGTTCCCGCAACGACGAAGTTGCAACCTGCATTCGATTTGCGCTGCGCAGCGAACTTCTTTCAATGCTCGAAGATTTAATGAAATTGGAAAATGCACTTACAAGACTTGCATCTGATCACTTTAACACGCTGATGCCCGGATTTACGCATCTGCAGCACGCTCAGCCGACAACATTCGCGCATCACTTAACGGCGCACGCAGACGCAATCGAGCGCGACATTTTCCGAATCATTTCCGCTTACGGGCGCGTCAACATCTGCCCTCTCGGCTCGGCCGCATTTGCATCAACCGGATTTCCGATTGACAGATATACGACCGCAGAACGCCTCGGCTTTTCCGCCCCGATGACAAATTCAATGGACGCTGTCAGCAGCCGCGACTTTTTGATTGAATGCGCCGCCGCTTTCTCAAACATTATGATCAATCTCAGCCGCATGGCAGAGGAACTTATTCTTTGGTCAAGTCAGGAATTCAATTTTATAGAATTGGATGACGCATATGCGTCGACTTCATCCATTATGCCGCAGAAGAAAAATCCGGATACGGCTGAATTAATGCGCGGCAAATCCGGAACCGTTGTCGGATCACTTTCAGCGCTCTTGACGATTTGCAAAGGTCTTCCGCTCAGCTACAACCGTGATTTGCAGGAAGCAACGCCGCACATTATCAAAAGCGCGCACGTGACAGCCGCTTCCGTTCGCATGATGACGGGAATCATGGAAACGCTGACGGTTCACGAAGATGTTATGAAAGAAAAGGCGGTTGAAGGATTTACAACGGCAACGGAATTGGCCGACACGATGGTTCGCGACGCGGGAATTCCGTTTCGAACGGCGCATCAAATTGTCGGAACACTCAGCAAAACGACGACAACGCCGTCGCTGAATGAAATCGATTCGGTTTCAACAGAAGTTCTCGGTTACAAGCTATCTGATAAAGGATTGACGGAAGAAGCGGTCGCCGGCGCGCTTGATCCGATGAGCAATGTGAAGCGCCGCGCGGTGATTGGCGGGCCCGCCCCGACTCAAATGCGTGATGATTTGTCGGACAAGAAAAAGAGATTGTCCGCGCTTCAAAAACAAATTTGGGACATGGATCTGGCGGTTGAAAAAGCACTTGAAAATTTAACGGAAGAAGTCAAAAAAGCGATTTGATAAGCGTTATGATTGCGATTTGATAATCAATTTGATTTTCTTCTTTTTGTTTTATTTTGCTTTCGTTTTATTTGCTTTTGTTTCATTTGCTTTCGTTTTATTTGCTTTCGTTTTATTTGTTTTCGTTTTATTTGTTTTTGTTTTATTTTGCTTTCGTTTTATTTGTTTTCGTTTTATTTGTTTTCGTTTTATTTGTTTTTGTTTCATTTGTTTTTGTTTCATTTGTTTTTGTTTCATTTGTTTTTGTTTCATTTGTTTTTGTTTCATTTGTTTTTGTTTCATTTGTTTTTGTTTCATTTGTTTTTGTTTCATTTGGTTCTTCAATTTGTCATTATAATTTATTTTCAAAAAAGTTTAATAAACCGTACGGCAAAAGCAATATGTATTATAGTAATAATTTCAAATCAAATTTATTTCAATTCTTTAATTCATTCTTTATCAATCTGTCAATAATATGAGGAAAATTCATGGCATTTAAAACAGGAGATTTTGTAAAAGTAGAAAAGGACGGCGTTTTTTTTGAAGGTCACGTGATTCCGGGCGAAGCCGGATATGTTACGCTAAAAATGGTCGGCGGCGGATACGTCTCAGGATTCTTAGAAAATGAAGTTAAAGTCACGGTTTTGACTTCTGATGCCGCTTCCGCGCCGCCCGAAGCGCCGAAACAGGTTGTCAGAAACACTGCCAAAGGCGCGGGTATTAAAATTTCCCCGTCGGGCAAAAAAATCACAATCATCACGACCGGCGGCACAATTGCGTCTTACGTGAATCAGGATACTCGAACGGTCAAGCCGTCATTTACGGGCGAAGATTTGCTTTTGGAAGTTCCCGAGCTGGAAGGTTTTGCCGATTTCAAAATCCGCGACGTCTTTCACCTTCTTTCCGAAAACATGAAACCTTCGAACTGGAAAGAACTCGCGCAGGTCATTTATGATGAAATCAAATCCGGCGCCGACGGCATTATTGTGACGCACGGGACGGACACGATGACTTATTCCGCCGCTGCCGCCGCCTATATGATTGACACGCCTGTTCCAATCGTCTTTACCGGCTCGCAGCGCAGCCCTGACCGTCCGAGCAGCGACAATCACATGAATCTGATGTGCGCCGCGCGCGCGGCAGCAGGCGACATCGCCGAAGTTCTGCTTGTCATGCACGGCTCTTCGTCTGACGATTTCTGTTCCGTTCACCGCGCCGTCAAAGCCCGCAAAATGCACACGTCACGCCGCGACACGTTCAAGTCGGTCAATATGTTTCCGATTGCCAATATGGATTATTTCACGGGCGAGCTGACTTTCCTTTCAAATTATGTGAATTACGCGAAGCGCGGCGAAAACGAACTTAAAATAACGCCCGCGCTTGAAGAAAAGTGCGCGATCGTCAAATTCGTTCCCGGCGCCGATCCCGCGATTTTTGATTTTTATGTCGAAAAAGGATACAAAGGAATCGTTCTTGAAGGCGTCGGCCTCGGTCACGTCTCTGATGATTGGATTCCTTCTTTGAAGAAAGCCGCCGACAAAAAAATTCCGGTTGTTATCACTTCTCAGTGCATTAACGGCAGCACGGCGCTCGGCACTTATGAAACGGGCCTTGCGATGAGGGAATCAGGCGTTGTTGACGCGGTTGATCAGCTGACGGAATCCGTTTTCGTTAAACTGATGTGGCTGCTCGGTCAAGATTTGGATTATGAAAAAGTGAAGGAATTGATTGTGACGGAAATGAAAGGCGATATGTCATCGATGATTATTGATTGATTTCTGCATTTCTCCTTTTTTCATTTTTCTCTTTTTCATTTTTCTCTTTTTCATTTTTCTCTTTTTTATTTTTCTTTCTCTTCTTTTTGATGTTGATTCAAAAAACGCGGACAGGTTTGAATATTTTAAAAAATGGCGGGACTCGCGCGCGGCGCAGCTGTCGGGCAGAAGCGTAAACCTGTTGATTGCGGCGGAAACAAAAGACCGATTGCCGAAATGATAATTTAATTTTTGTAATGTTCTCTCGTTTTTTCGTCTCAATTTAATAATTTTACTGATACTTATTGATACTTATTTATATCAGTTCATCTCTCCTATCTTCTTATGGAACCTCAAATTTTAACTCAAATGTTGACGGATAAAAATACTTTCAGCTTTTCTAAATTGAAATACAAATACGGGAAGGAGAATTTTGATGAATATTTCTCTCTTTTATCGGACTTTTTTTATCGAAAAGTTCCGCTGAAAGATTTTTCCGGAAATTCGTTCGTTTATTCTCCGGCGCAGGTCCAAATTGTTTCTCAAAGTTTGAAACAGTTGATGCAAACTTATTCCGGTGAAAAATACGGCGCTAAAGCCATGGAAGATGAAATCGTTTCAACGCTTTCGATTGAAAAAATCGATACGACACGGGAAAGTGTTCGGGAAATTTTAGCGGGACGGGCGCCGCTCTCTCAAAATGAAGAGAAAGCTTACGGCATCAAAAAGGGGCTTGATTTCATTTCCGATCCGTCCAACAAAATCACGGCTGAAAATTTGAATCGGCTGTACCGGATTTCTATTAATGATTTTTTGGATCCGGATGTCAAACTGCCTCCGGGCGCCATGTACCGCAATGATTCTGTTTATGTTGTCGATTCGTCGGGAAAACCCGTTCATTCGGGATTGGATTACGAAAAGCTTCCGGCTTATACGGATGATTTGATTGCGTTTATCAATGACGATTGCGATGAAATCGATCAGGTTTTGAAATCGGCAATGATTCATTATTATTTCGCTTATCTTCATCCGTATTTTGACGGAAACGGGCGAACAGCACGGCTCTTGCAGCTTTGGTATTTGGTTCAAAAAGAATACACTTCGGCTTTGTTCATTCCGTTTTCTTTATTTGTGAATCAGAATCGAAACGATTATTACAAATCATTTAAACGGATTTCGGAAAATCATGACGCGGCAAAAGTTTCGGACATGACGCCGTTTTTGTACTTTTTTACTCAAAAAGTGTTTTCACAATTTGAAAATTACAGCGTCGATGATGATGTTTTTGAAAAATTCCGCGCCGTCATGAATACGGGAAAAGTGACGGAGAAAGAAAAAGAACTGTTTACTTTCGTTCTTTCCAATTACGGCGGCGGCGAATTCTCGACAAAAGATTTGGAAAAAGATTTCAGAAATGTCGCTTACGCGACCGTTCGAACATTTGTTTTGAAGTTTGAAGAATTCGGGTTATTGAAATCGCAGAAGTACGGGGCGAGAGTGAAATACAGAATTAATGAGATAAATTGATTTGGAATTTCATTTTTCAAAAACCTATTTTTATTTTATTTATTTCATTTTTTTATTTATTTCATTTTTTTATTTATTTCATTTTTTTATTTTTTTTATTTTTGAAAAATGATTTCTCTCTTTTTGGTTCTTTTTCAAAAATGAAGTCTCCTTTTTCGATTCCTTTTTTAAAATTTGTGCGGTTCGCGCGCGGCGGCGGCAGCTGCTGCCGAGCGGAAACCTGAAGGTAGCAGCAGCAACGTAAACCTGATTGGCAGCGGCAACCGTAAAAGACAGTTGCAGATTGGCAGGCTCAGCCGGAATCGGCAGCAATAAAAGAAAGGTGCAAGAAAGCACCTTGCAGGAGCGGAATGCAATTGGAAAATCAGCCTGTTTTTGAATTTTCGTTTCGCATGGGAAGAATCCGCCAAGTCTCGTTTCCTCCGCTGCGCTCCGGCAACTCAACTTGCGGGGGCGGTATTTTGTCTTTTAATTCAATTTTCTGTTTTGATTGAAACATCATCTTTCATCAATATTTTCAAAACGGAACGCCTTCTTTTCTTTTTAGTCTAATTATTTAAGATTAGGATTTTATCGGGCGTTCGGGTTTAACATTTTTTTTAAAATTGGATGTTTAGGGTTGATTCTAAAAACAAATAAAATGTGACACAAGTTTGAAAACAAATTAAAAAAATGAAGCAGCTCGCGCGCGGCAAAGAAGGTTACGTCTGATTTTCTTCTTGAATTTTTGTTTGAGTTTCATTTTCATCGTCTGTTAAAACAATCGGTATAAAATCTGCTTCCGAATAGTCAAATCTGTCTTTTAACAGGATGCAGGTTTTTTTTGATAAAATCCATAACTGATGGGGACCGTATGGATATCCGTCTTCACTTCCTACAAATTCTCTGCTTCTGTTAAAATCTCGCGCTTTTTCCATCGTTTGTTTATTATAATATATGACATTTGATTTCGGAAGCAGCGATTTATTTACTATCTTTTTTCTTAATGTCAGTTCTGTTTTTGGGTCCGTCAGCTCCAAAATATTATTTGAAAGCAATTGATAATATTTCATTTCCAATTGCGGTTTTTGCTCCTTTTTTACTGTTTTGTCTTTTTCTTTAAATATACCTGCTAAATCTGATATGATTCCTTCATTTTCATCAGGTTCTGTCATTAATAAACATTCTTTTCTCATTGTTTTTTTGTAAAATCCTGTTAAACCTCCTTCACCAAATGTTTGAAAAGCATAATCACTA
Organism: Methanimicrococcus hongohii; assembly: GCF_032594095.1. Lineage (NCBI taxonomy): Archaea > Methanobacteriati > Methanobacteriota > Methanomicrobia > Methanosarcinales > Methanosarcinaceae > Methanimicrococcus > Methanimicrococcus hongohii. Next base: position 721,812 of record NZ_CP131059.1, on the reverse strand, counting down.
ACTATGACTTCTCCATGTACTGTAAAAATAATCTCTTTTCCATCTGTCAGCAAAACAGGGAAAGATAATTCTCCGATTTGCATTCCGATCAACAGTTCATCAGGATTGCGATTTTTTTTATAGCTGTATTTTGTTCCGTAGTTTTTGGCGGCCGGTGATTTATATTGCGGCATAAAAACATAATAATCACAATTATTTAAATCATCTTTAGTTTGTTTTTTATTCGGTATTATCATAATTTGTGTTAAAATAAGCATAATCGGGAGATTTATGAGTGCGCCTAATATTCGTGAACCCGATCCCGGAAATATTTCAAAAAAGTAATCCGATAAATCAGGCATAAACTCCCATGCGAAAAACATTGCAAAGGTTGAAAATAGAAATCCGATAAATAGACAAAAAGGCATTAAAAAATACAATCGGAAGAAGAATATATTCATTTTTTTATTCGGTACGGTAAACAAACTCTTGTAAAGGGCTGCATATATCGCAGGGATGATAAGTATAAAAACATACAACAGTTCACTCATCAGTCTCATCCATAGGCTTTTTAGCGGTTATTCTGCCGGCTGCATCCATTGCTGCTTTAAACAGGATTAAGTAAAACAGGGATGAAAATATTATCACAAAAAAAGTGAATAACGGATCATTTCTGATCGTTCCGATGCTGAGATGCATTATATTTGAAAGAAATTGAGATGCAACGATCCAAAATCCAGCAATTATAATCATCGGGTAGGTGACAGATGCCGTCCAAACACATATAAATTGAAACCATACAGGTTGGAATGATTCAAATCTGCTGTTTTTGGAATTCATAGTAAACGGAGTGTTGATTATTCCGTACGGGGATAAAGTAAATGCAGCGGTAACAAGAGCAAAATATATAAAAAAAATCGGAAAAATATCCGAGTATTGATAAAACTCCTGTTGTTATTAAAACTGAAGTAAAAGTGCTCCAAAACGGATTTTCTTTAATAAATATCTTAATTTTCTCTTTCATCCGTTCACCAGAAATCAATTTATTTCTCAATAAATTTTTTAATCAATCCTCTCAATCCGATATTGAAACTGTTCTCTCAATTTCAACATTGTTTCATGCGAATGATCGTGCGTGTGCAAATGAATATGACCGCCGTTTTCTTCCATTTGTTTCAAAATTTCATTCACGGCATCTTCAAAACAAAGCGGCAGTTCGTCACAGTCAAAACCGATGCTTGTCAGGAGGCGGAAGAACTTGAAAATGTCGGAGGCTTCCAAATTGTTTTCTTCCAAAAGATTCGAATTTGAAAAAATATCTCTCGGGGTTCCTGTTTCAATGATTCTTTTGTTTAAAACATAAACTTTTTCGGCTAGCTCGGAAAGCAAATTGACATCGTGCGTTGAAATCACAATTGTCATGCCTTCGGCATTGAGTTTGTTCACAATATCCAAAACATCACGCTTGCTTTTCGGATCTAAGTTCGCCGTCGGCTCGTCCAGGACAAGCACTTTCGGCTTCATCGAAATGATGGACGCCAAAACGACTTTCTTTTTCTGTCCCAAACTGAGATGGTGCGGGACGCGGGTTTTTAATTCAGTGATTCCCGTCATCTCAAGCGCTTCATCAACGCGCTGTTCAACTTCATCTTTGGAAAGACCGAGATTGAGCGGACCAAAAGCCACGTCATCAAAAACGGTCGGCATAAATAATTGGTTGTCGGGGTCGGCAAACATAATACCGACTTCTTTAACGCGCTCTGTCGGATTCATGTCGGCGACGTCTTTCCCGTCAATAAAAACCTGACCCTTGCTTTTGATTGTTGAATTCATGTGAAGGAAAAGGGTCGTCTTTCCGGCGCCGTTCGGGCCCACAACAGCCACTTTTTCGCCGGAATAAATATCAAAAGAAACATCATCCAAAGCCATCTTGTTCTTCGGATAATGATACGTTAAATTCTTCACGGAAAGAACGGGTTTTTTGTTTTCGTCAGCCGCTGCTGACTTGGAGGCTGCCGATTCGGCGACCGATTCGCTGCTCGGTTCAGTAATTGTTTTTTCGCACATGTCAATTTCTGTCATTTTTTCACTTCCGTTCATCCGATGATTGAATTAAAAATTCCGCTTTGAATAAGGGCAGGCACATGAATCGCGACTGCAAGAATGAATATGATGGAGACGATCACATAATCTTTTGTTTTCATTTTATTTTCGGTGATGATCGTCGGTTTTCCGGTGTATCCTTTCGCAACCATGGAACGGTAAACCTCATCGCCGCGCTCAAAACTTTTAATCAGAAGCATGCCGAGCATATTGGCAATCGATGAAAACATTCTCATCGAAAGATTCGGTCGGAATCCTTTCGATGCCATTGAATTTCTCATGTTGTCAAGTTCATCAGAGAAGACGAAAATAAAACGGTAAGAAAACATCAGAATCTGAAGCAGGAAAACCGGCATTTTCAAGTCGTAGAGAACTTTGATGATTGTATCAAAACGTGTTGTCGCAAGCAAAACCGTCAGCATAATAATTGCTGCCGTTGCGCGGACCAAAATCAGCGCCGCGTTCAGCGCGCTTTCCAGTGTGATGTCCAAAAAGCCGATTGACCAAAGCACTTCACCTTCGCCGCCGCTTAAAAGCAGCGCCGCCGCAAATAATAATATGAATAAAAAAGGAGACCAAATTCTTCGGACGACGAATTTGATCGGAAGTTTTGCCGCAAGAATCATTAAAAACGACAGGATCAGTGCAAAAAGCGCCATATATATGTCATTGACAATCGCAATTGAAATGACCAAGAGCAATACCGCTATGACTTTTGTCATCGGATTCATTCGGTGAATGACGGATGTTTTTGCATATAAGTGAGAATCAATTCCCATCTGGCTCATTTTGTCACTTTTCCTGTATTTTTTTTAATTCGTTTTATTTTTTGTTTCTTTTATTCCGTTGATTCTTGCTTTGCTCAGCTGTTCTTCTTTTTCAATTCTCTGCGAGCCTGCAGATAGAGAATGATTCCGGCAATACCAACGATCCAGCCGAGACCGGCGCCGACTGTAAAGAGGGAAGGTCCTTCCGTTCCGACAATTTTGCTCCACCAGCCGCCGGAGCTTTCCGCTCCGCTCGTTCCCGTTCCTATGTCAATCTTTTTGTTGATTGCGTGTTCGCCTTCAACGACTTTGATGCGGTAAGAAGTGATGCCTTCTTTGACGGCAAACGAATAATTGCCGTTTGCATCGGTCAATCCGGTCACATAAATGGTCGAGGTGCCGGCAGCATCAATTGCTTCAATCGTGACGTTTGTGTTGGCCATCGGGTCATTTCCTTGGTAATAGGCGTGAATGGAAACGGTATCACCCTGAAGGTTCCAGCTCATATAAACGCCGTGCGCTGCGGCAGGCGCGACAAACAAAGAGAGGATCAAAAGCGCTGCTGTCATATATTTCAATATTTTGTATGTCATATTGTTACTCCAAATTATGAATTGTCAATGATAGTATGAATAATTTGCCGATTTGTGTGAATGCATTTGCATGAATGTGTTTGCATGATACGTTTGTATGAATGTGTTTGCATGAATGCATTTGTATGATTAATTTTACTTTTATGCGTCTCTTACGTTTGCTTTGTCTGTTTTGTTTGCTTTGTCCGTTTTATATTGTTCAAGCATTTCCGGTTTTACTTTTTCGATGAACGGAATAATGAAGGCGCTGATAATTGCTTCAACGATCATCAGCGGGATATTCATCAGGAATATCATGAAGAACGTCAGCAGGCCGGGTGTGCTTTGCAGGATGTCGGCAAGGGTCGAGAGGACCGGAACGCCTTCCACTCTGGCAAGCATTGCGTTTAAGCTGCCGAAATCCACGCCGGAGACGTAGAAGACGATTCCCAAAAGAATCGTTGTAATAACGACTGCGATAAAGCTTGTGATTCCGCCGTTTAACCAGGACGGGACTTTTGCTTTGGAAAGCAGCATAAATATAACGTAGCCGGCCAGCGCGGGAACGCCCATTAAAAGGCTGTTGACGCCGAGAACCGTTATGCCGCCAAACTGCAGCAGAATTGCCTGAAGCAGCAGACTGATAAAGACGCAGACGAATGCAATCGGTCCCAATAAAATCCCGGCAAGGCCTGCCAACATCAAATGAAGTGATGTCGGCGGCACGGGAATTCTGAACATACAGGCAACGAAGAGCGCGGCCGTGACAACGGCAATCTGCGGCACTCTGTCGGTCAAATTATTTGTTTGTTTTTTCGCCCATACGATGCTGACAATCAGCAAAATTATTGTTAAGATCCATCCGGCAGCAAGAACCCATGTCGGAAGAACGCCATCTGAAATATGCATATTTCTTCTCCTTAAAATCATTAAACAACAGTGACAAACCGGAGATTCGTTTGATGTCGGTTTTTTAAAACCTAAACTTCATTTGTTAAAATCTTGTTTGTCAAATGCAGATGAAGATGACTCAATATTTTGAAAAAATCATTTCCACTTGAGTCTTCTATATGGCTGTTGATGATTTATAAGGGTTCTCTTTTCGATAATATATATAATCTTTTTGGGTTATAATTTTTCAGTTTCCTTGTTACTGTTTCGAATATTTTTCATACATCTTTTATGTTAATTTCATACTGCTTCTTACGATTCCGTTTCCAATTTATTACATATGTGTCAATATTATGTGTTTTGTATCAATATTATGTATTTTCATACGATTGATTTCATTCGAATATGTTTTCGTACGATTGATTTCATTCGAATACGTTTTCGTGCGATTGATTTCATTCGATTGATTTCATTTGATTGATTCCATTTGAGTGATTTCATTCGAATATGATTCGAATATATTTTCATACTTCTGATACGTTTTCCGCTTACGTTTCGGTTTCTGTTCTGTTCTTTTCAATCATGTCCGGCTTGACTTTTTCAATAAACGGAACGATGAAAGCACAAATGATTCCTTCTATGATCATCAGCGGTATGTTCATTATAATGATTAAGGCAGTCGTGAGGCCGAATGTTGTTCCCGACAGCGTTGAAACGATTGATGACAAGACGGGGACGTCTGCTAAATATTCTGTCAAAACGGTCAGGCTGCCAAAAGTGACGCCGGATGCAACCAAAACAATTGCCAATAATATCGATGAGATAAATATTGAAAGCGCGCTTGCGATGCCTGCGGAAACCGCGGTATTTGTTTTCTTCGTGAGATAATTAAAGACGATCCATGCAAGAACGGCCGGCGCGCCCATCACAAATGTGTTGACGCCGAGAACGGTAATGCCGCCGTTTTGAAACAGAAGCGCTTGAAGGAGAAGCCCGACAAATATGCATACAAATGCGAGCGGACCGAGCAAAATGCCGACCAGGCCGCTTAAAATGAGGTGAAGCGATGTCGGCGGCACGGGAACTCTGAACAGACAAGCCACGAAAAATGCGGCGGTGATGACGGCGATTGCCGGCACTTTGTCAAAAATGTTTCCGAATTTTTTCTGACTCCATTGTATACAAATAATCATTGATATGATTGTCAAAACCCATCCGACGGCAAGCATCCAAGCCGGAAGAACCCCTTCTGAAATATGCATTTTTTATCCTCTTTCGGTATATCAAAATATTTTCTTCTACTCGAACATTTTCATATTTAATTGTTACGTTTGGATAAAGAACGTGTTACGTTTTATTTATTTGTTCCTACAATTTGATATTATTTTTGTTACTTTTCTGATGTTTTTATTTGTATAATATTTAATCTATTTTTTTAAAACGCCGACAATGTTTCTGATTATTTTTACTTTTGCCGGCGGTGAGTGTGATAAATGCATGTAATATTATATATGGCAGAACATTTACGAAATGTGTAAAAAACGAAAATAATGTAATAAATTATGCTCCTAAAAGTGCCGAATCTGTAAAATTTTCAAAAACATTGAGCAAAAAATACCGAATGCAAAAAATATTGAATGCAAAAAATATCGAATACAAAAAATTTTGAATGCAAAAAATATCGAATGCAAAAAATATTGAATGCAAAAATCAGGTTTGCAAAAATTACAAATGTTGCAAGTAAACGTATATGCAAATGTTTATATAATGTTAATATGTATCATGCTATCAAATGACACGGCGATTTGAAGCGCAATATTCATGTGAAATGAATGTTTCAACTTCGCTTTCTGTTATTGATTTAATATGTTAATTAATTGAAAAGGTTAGAAAAAGGTTTGAATATGATTCTCGGAATCCCTGATCCGCTGATTTTGGCGGCTTACCTTCTGTGTTTCCTCGGGGCGCTCTGGTGCATGGTTTACGGCATCCGCCATTGGAATGATACAGATTAATGCATAAACGGTCGCGTAAGCGCTTGATTGTTTGTGCCGTAAAGATATAGAATTAAAAATTTGATTGTTGCAGTTTTGCATATAATTTTGCATTATAATTATTAGTACAAAAGAGGTTTTTTATGACTGACGGGATTTCCCTTTCTTCTTTATTTGGATCGTCATCGGGCTCAAGTTTAGCGATATTCGCTATATTGGTTGTTGTTTATTTCGGAATAACTTTCGGCTTAGCCTGGTACGGTTATAAGAAGACGAAAAATGCTTCCGACTTCATGGTTGCCGGCAGAAAAACGCATCCGTTAGTCATGGCGATCTCCTACGGCGCGACATTCATCAGCACATCGGCTATTATTGGTTTTGGCGGTGTTGCCGCAACTTACGGTATGAGTCTGCTTTGGCTCGCCTTTTTGAACATTCTTGTCGGTATCATTATCGCTTTCTTAATTTTCGGCCCGAAAATGAGAAAGATGGGCAAACAGCTTCGCGCGTCAACTTTTCCGGAATTCATCGGAAAACGCTTTGAATCCCGCGGCCTTCAATCCTGGGTCGGCTTGTTCATCGCGGTTTTAATGCCGCTTTACGCCGCCAGCGTTCTTATCGGCTCCGGCCGCTTCATTGAAACGACGCTTGGCATTCCTTACGAAACCGCGCTGATCATTTTTACGATCATTGTCGCTCTTTACGTGATTATCGGCGGTCTGATTTCGGTTCTTTACACCGACGCGTTCCAAGGCGCCATCATGTTTATCGGTATGTTTTTCCTGCTCATCATCACATACATTAAGCTCGGCGGCGTTGTCGAAGCGCATACGGCTTTAACGAATATGGCGCCGCTTGTTCCCGACTCGCTTCAGGCAATCGGACACCAAGGGTGGACGATGATGCCCGCGTTCGGCTCGGAACTTTGGTGGACGATTATCTCTTCATTGATTTTGGGCGTCGGTATCGGCATTATCGCTCAGCCGCAGTTGGCTGTCCGCTTCATGACCGTCAAGGACAACAAAACATTGAAAAGAGCTGTTTTCGCAGGCGGTCCGTTCATTTTGATGATGGCGGGTGTCGCATACATCGTCGGCTCCCTCTCAAATGTTTACTTCTTTAACGAAACGGGAATGATTGCGCTTGACGTCGCCGGCGGCAATGTCGATTCCATCATCCCGGCATACATTAACAGCGCGATGCCTGAAATCTTTGTGATGATATTCCTGCTCAGTTTGCTTTCGGCGGCGATGTCAACGGCCGCGTCTCAAATTCACACGATGGGAACATCTGTAGGCTACGATTTGATTCGAAACGGCATTTTCAAAGGAAAGTCGACTAAAACGATTCTCTTTACAAGAATCGGCATGGTCATTACCGTGATTGCATCCGTTATTCTTGCTTTCATCTTGCCCGACAGCATTATCGCAAGAGCGACCGCCGTTTTCATGGGCATTTGTACCGCAGCACTTCTTCCGATGTACGCGGGCGGTCTTTTCTGGAAGAAAATGACGAAGAAAGGCGCGTACGCGAGTTTCTTTACGGGACTTTTCGTCTCGATTTTCTGGTACGTCTTTGTTCACGCGTCTGAAGCCGTTCCGTTTGGCATCTGTCAGGCGATTTTCGGAAAAGCAACGCTTCTTTCAGGCATGTGGGTTTATGTCGATCCGATCGTGATTGCAACGCCGCTTGCGATTATTGCGGCAATCGTTGTCAGTTTAAAGACACAGCCGCCGTCGGAAAAGTTTGTCGAGGAAATTTTCTCGGAAAATGAAGATAATGAGGAAATTGAAGCCGGTAATGCGGCTTGATTTCTTTTTTTATTTTCATTTCAATTTCTTATTTTCATTTCAATTTCTTATTTTCATTTCAATTTCTTATTTTTCATTTTTATTTTTGATTGGTTGTTTCGCCGCCGCGCGTGAGCTGCTTCATTTTTGTTTTATTTTTCAAATTTGTTCGTCGTTTTTTATTTGTTTTTACAATGAAACCTAAACATCCATTTTTCAAAATCGTTGAACCTGAACGCCCGATAAAATCCTAAAAAATATTTTAAATTTCGATAAAAGATGGCGTTCCGTTTTTGAAGAAAATGAATGAAAAGCGATGTTTCAATTAGTTATTATGATTGATAATATTTCAAGAACCGTCCCCCGCAAGTTGAGTTTCCGAGCGCAGCGAGGAAACGAGACTTGGCGGATTCTTCCCATATGAAAATAAAAACTATAAACAGTCAGCTTTTTCAGCTGTGTTCGGCTCCTGCAAAATGTTTTCTTGTAACTGTCTTTTAGTGTTGCTGCTGCCAATCAGGTTTACGTTTGCTGCGTGTATCTGCTCATTTTTATCGTAATCCGTTGGCATTAAATTTTGCTCGCTTCGCTCACAAAATTTCGGATTGCAGCAGGAGGAAGGTGTTTGTTTGCAGTGGGAGGGAGGTTTCTGTTGCCGCTGCCGGTCAGGTTTCCGTTTTGCTGCTGCCAATCCGTTTTCCGTCCGGCAGGCAGCCGCCGCCGCCCGCGCGAACCGCACAAATTTTAAAATAATAATCAAAAAAGAGGGTGATATTTTTAAAATAATAATCAAAAAAAGGAGGACAATTTTAAAATAAAAATAATCAAAAAAAGGAGGACAATTTTAAAATAAAAATAATCAAAAAAGAGGAAATATTTTTAAAAAATTGAAAAGCAGGCATATACATTTCACCCCCTTTTCTCTATGTAAACCTAATATTTTTCACCAAAACGAAAACAAAAACAATTGTTGTGAGGATTATATGTAAACCTTTGAGACGAACGGCAGACTTTATATAGGATTTCATGTTTTTGTGTATGTTCATAATTTATCATTACATAACCCGCGCAATTTTCGTGCACGTCTCTTGCGGGGTTTTTTCAAATCCGTGTCTTTGCGGCACGGCCGTTTTTGATGAATATGCTGCTTCGCTGCTTTATTTGCTTTAGCTGCTTTGGCGCGTATTCATTTCGGCGCGATTTGGCGGTTTGATTCATTTTGATTTATTGTTTAAACCATTCTATCTACTATCTAAAACTGTCTAAATAAACTATCTAAAGAACTTCTGTCTAACAAAACTTCTGTCTGACAGAACAAATATCAAATTACAGAGAGGGAAACGATTCATGACAGATCCAGTCAGTTCATCTGAAATTGATAAAAGCTTCTTCAGTGAGCTTACCCAAGAAAAAGGGATGGACAAAATCCTGTTGTGTTTTAACTGCAACGGATGTTCCACCGGATGTCCCATGAAGGATATTGAGAAAAACTTCGATATTAAAAAATATATCCGCATGGCCGGGCTCGGTATGAAAGAGCGCATTTTAAGAGACGAATACCTGTGGTACTGCACCACCTGCTACAAATGCCAGGAAAGATGCCCCGAAGGCGTATTGAACGTCGACACGCTTCTTCGCATGCGCACAATGGCAGTCCATGAAGGTATCATGCTTCAGCCGCATCGGGAAGTCGCACACTTTGTGATCGACACAGGTCACGCGGTGCCGATCAATGATTCCAACAGAAAGAAAAGATTGGAACTCGGCCTCACGGAAGTCCCGCCGACCGTTCATATGTACCCCGAAGCCTACGAACAAGTCAGAAAGCTGTTGAAAGCCTGCGAATTCGACACGCTCACGCAAAAGGAATAACGCGAAAACACGACGCGAAATGATTGCAAAATTTCAGAAAATCAAAAAAATAAGAAAATCAAAAAAATGCAAAACATTTCAAATCCAATTGCAAAATGAAAATTATCAGGAGTTATCAAGAAATGTCCACAGAAACTGAAAAACAGGGGAAATCCCAAAGCCTTTCTTTATTCCTCGGCTGCGTTGCTCCGAACCGCTATCCCGGTATCGAGCTTGCAAGCCGCAAGGTCATGAAAGATTTAGGCGTTGACCTTCACGAACTTGAAGGCGCCTCCTGCTGTCCGGCACCCGGCGTTTTCAAGTCTTTTGACAAAACCACATGGCTGACAATGGCCAGCCGCAACGTCGTCCTTTCCGAACAAATGGGAATGGACCTGCTGACCATCTGCAACGGCTGCTACGGTTCACTGGGTGAAGCGAACCTCACGCTCATGCACGACCCCGACTACAAAGCAAAAGTGAACGAAAAGCTTTCCGAGGTCGGCTTGGAATACAAAGGAAACGCAAAAGTCCGTCACATCATCGAATTCCTCGAAAAAGATGTCGGACCCGAAACCATCAAAGAAAAAGTCACCGTTCCGCTTGACGGCATCAAAGTCGCCGTTCACTACGGCTGCCACTTGATCCGCCCGTCCAAAGAAAAAGAAGGACTCGGCAGCGCCGAAAATCCGCGCTTTTTTGACGCGCTCGTTGACGCGACCGGCGCCAAAAGCGTTGACTACGAAGAAAAAATGATGTGCTGCGGGGCAGGCGGCGGTGCGCGTTCCGCTTTCTTGGAGACGACGCTCAAAATGACTGAGAAGAAGCTCGCAATTTTGCAGAAAGACGAATTCGACTGCATCGTCGACGCCTGTCCGTTCTGCCACTTGCAGTTCGACTCCGGCCAGGTGCAGCTCAACAAAGAAGGCAGAGACTATCACATTCCGGTTCTGCACTACTCTCAATTGCTCGGACTCGCTTTCGGCTACACGCCGCAGGAACTCGGCATTCAGATGAATATGATTACAAACTCTGCTTTTGAAGAAAAGATCGTTGCGCTTCAGCAGAAAGCAAAGGAGGCCTGAAGCATGACAAATACAAATGCTGTCACAAATGCTGTCGGCGCAGTCGCAGTCATCGGCGGCGGTATTGCCGGCGTGCAGTCGGCGCTTGACCTGGCCAACAGCGGCTACCGCGTTTATTTGATCGAATCCAAGCCGTCCATCGGCGGCGTCATGGCGCAGCTTGACAAAACATTCCCGACACTGGACTGTTCCGCTTGTATCCTTTCACCGAAACTCGTGGAAGCAAGCCGCCATCCCGATATCAAATTAATGACATATTCCGAAGTCACCGGCCTTTCCGGAGATGTCGGCAATTTCACGCTCACCGTTAAAAAGAAGACGCGCTACATCGACGTTGACAATTGTGTCGGCTGCGGCGATTGTCTTGCCAAATGCCCGAAGAAAGTCGACGACGAATTCGAAGAAGGTCTTTCCAAAAGAAAAGCCATTTACTTCCAATTCCCGCAGGCGATCCCGAAAGTCGTTACCATTGATCCCGACAACTGTCTGATGATCAAAAACGGCAAGTGCGGCAACTGTGCAAAAGCCTGCCAGCGCGGCGCGGTCAATTACGATTTAAAAGACGAATTCGAAGACATCAATGTCGGCGCAGTCGTCATGGCAACCGGTTTTGAAGCGTTCAACCCGACCCTTTTGGAAGCCTATCGCTTCGACCACCCCGACGTCGTCACAGCGCTCCAATTTGAAAGATATACGAATGCATCGGGTCCGTTTGCCGGACACATTCAAACGTCCAAAGGTGAACTCCCGAAGAAAATCGCTTTCATTCAGTGCGTCGGCTCTCGAAATCCCGAAATCAACAGAGCTTACTGCTCTTCCGTCTGCTGTACCTACGCGGTCAAGCAGTCCCGTTTGATCAAGGATCACCACCCTGAAGTCGATGTCGCGATTTTTAATATTGATCTGAGAACATTCAGCAAAGGCTACGAAGAATTCGCGCTCCGCGCACAGGACGACGGCGTTCGTTTCATCAATTCCCGCCCGTCCGGCGTTGATGTCATCAACAACGGCGCGCTTTCTCTCAGATACGAAGGCCCCGAAAGCGAAGTCATTCACGAAGAATTCGATTTAGTCGTTCTCTCCGTCGGTTTGGAAGCGCCGAAATCCTCAATTGAACTTGCAAAGATTCTCGGAATCGAGCTTGACAAATACGGTTTTGTCAAGACGCCTGAAGAATCCATCACCGAAACCAGCCGCACCGGCATCTTTACGGCCGGCGTTGCGCAGGGTCCGAAAGACATTCCCGAGTCCGTCGCTCAAGCGAGCGGTGCCGCGTCCAAAGCAGGCGCGCTCTTAAACGCTGCCCGCAAAAGTTTGGAAACGATTGTTGAAATCCCGCCGGAAAACCCGCTGGGAGATGAGGTGCGCATCGGCGTCATCGTCTGCCGCTGCGGAACAAATATCGGCGGCGTTGTCGACGTTCCTGCGGTTGTTGAATACGCGAAAACTTTACCGCACGTTGTTTTGGCCGTTGAAGAAATGTATTCCTGCGCGGACGACACGCAGAGCCGCATTTTTGACATGATCAAAGAACACAAGCTCAACAGATTCGTTGTCGCGGCCTGTACGCCGAGAACGCACGAGCCGCTCTTCCAGCAAACCTGTCAGGAAGCCGGTCTCAATCCGTGGCTTTTCGAATTTGCGAACATTCGCGAACACTGCTCTTGGATTCACCACGACGAGCCTGAGAAAGCAACGCATAAAGCCAAAGATTTGGTGCGCCAGGCAGTCGGCAAAGTCAAGTATTATACACCGCTTTACAGTCAGTCACTGCCGCTTGTTCACAACGCGGTCGTTCTCGGTGGCGGCGTTTCCGGTTTGACGGCAGCCAATGAGCTTGCCGAAAACGGTTACGAAGTCGATTTGATTGAAAAGACGGGTGAGCTCGGCGGCAATCTCCGCGGTCTTGAAAGCTACAAGGGAAAGATTGACCCGATCATTGAAAAAGCCAAAACGAATGACAAAATTCACATCCATTACAATTCCGTGATGGAAAACGTGAGCGGATCCGTCGGCAATTTCAGAGGCGAAATCATCACCGAAGGCAAAACCGACAAAGTTTTGGATTTCGGTATCATCATTATCGCAACGGGTGCCAACGAATTGAAACAGCCCGGACTCTTCGGCTACGAAGAAAATCCGATTGTCAAAACGCAGCTTGAATTCAAAGAAGCGATCGACAAAGGCGAAAACAGTTTCAAGAATCTCGTTTTCATTCAGTGCGCCGGCAGCAGAAACGACGAGCGCCCGTACTGTTCCAGAATCTGCTGTACCAACACGGTCAGAAACGCGATTCAGTACAAGGAACAAAATCCCGACGCTGAAATTTATGTTCTTTACCGCGATATCCGCACGTACGGCATGTACGAAGAAGAATACACAAAAGCACGTCAGCTCGGCGTTCATTTCATGATGTATGACAAGGACGAGCCGCCGGTCGTGACTGGTGATAAAGTTTCCGTTCATGACCGCACGCTGAACATGCATTTCAATTTGGATGCCGACTGCGTTGTCATCAGCGCGGCAACAGTCGCCGAAGAAGGCAACCGCCAAGTGGCGCCGATGATGAAAGTGCCGCTTACAAAAGACGGTTTCTTCATGGAAGTTCATCCGAAATTAAGACCCGTCGACTTCGGAACGGACGGTGTTTTCGTCTGCGGTCTTGCGCATTTCCCGAAATTGTTCGAGGAATCCGTGTCCCAAGCCCAAGCAGCAGCTTCCCGCGCCTGTACGATTCTTTCCAGAGACGCGCTCTTGTCTCCGGCCGAACTCTCTTCTGTTGACGAAGCAGTTTGTGTCGGCTGCGGCGCCTGTAAAGACGTCTGCCCGTACCACGCGATAACGCTCGAAGAGAAAGTCGTGACGCAAAAAGGCTTGTCCTTTAAGGCGCTGCGCTCTGTTATCAATCCGGCGGCCTGCAAAGGATGCGGCTGCTGTGCCATGTCTTGCCCCACGGGAGCGATTGACCAGTCTCACTTTGACAATGTCCAGCTCCTTTCCCAGGTCAAGAGTGTGTTTTATTTCGAAGAGGAGGTGAACTGATGTCTGAGGTTAATACTGAAACCGCCGCAAGCAGCTGTGCCTCTTCCGGCGAATTTATTCCTAAAATTGTAATGTTCTGCTGCAACTGGTGTTCTTACGCCGGTGCCGACGGGGCGGGCGTTTCCCGTTTCCAGCAGCCGACAAATGTCCGTGTCGTTCGTGTGATGTGTTCAAGCCGTGTTGATCCGGTTCACATTTACACCGCGTTTTTGGAAGGCGCCGACGCCGTTTTGATTACCGGCTGCCATATCGGCGACTGCCACTATGTCGACGGCAATGACAAAACGCTTGTCAAATACAAATTCGTGAAACAAATGCTCAATGAAATGGGCTTAGAAGACGACCGTTTGATGCTTCGCTGGATTTCGGCTTCCGAAGGCCAGCAGTTCGCGGAATTCGTGACCGAAATGGTTGAGAAGGTGACGGCTTTGGGTCCGAGTCCGCTTCGAAAGGACGGGGTGGTTTAAATGTCCGCACCTGAAAATGCAGCACCGGCAGGCGCACCGCCCGCAGGAAAGCCGCCTGAAGGCAAACCGCCTGAAGGCAAGCCGCCCGAGAAGAAACCTCCGGCGCCGTCTACCGTCGGCGATCTTTTGAAAGGGTCCGACATCAAAGTCGGCGGCAAATACATCGGCTGGTCCGTTCGCGAAGAAGTTCGAAAAGAAGGCGGATCCGGCGGTTTGGTGACATCCGTTTTGGCCGGCGCGCTTGATAAAGGGCTTGTCGAACACGTTGTTGTTTTGAAAAAGTCCAGCCAGTATGAAGCCGTTCCGGTTTTGACGTCAAACGTTGAAGACGTTTACGCATCGGCCGGTTCTATGCACATGCTGATTTCAAATCCGACCAAATATCTGCGCCAGTTCCAAAATGACGCGACGATTGCGCTTGCCGTCAAACCGTGCGACATGCGCGGCATTCGCGAGCAGCACAAGCGCAACATGATTGATCTTGATAAAATTTTCACGATTGGTCTCAACTGCGGCGGCACGATGATGCCGTATAAGATTCGAAAGGTGACTGAGGAAGTTTACGGCGTGAATCCGGATGACGTGCGCGCCGAAGAAATCGAGAAAGGTAAGCTTATCTTAGAAACTGTCGACGGTGAGCACCACGCCGAATCCATTGATGAATTGGAAGAAGAAGACAACGGGCGCCGTGAAAACTGCCGCTATTGTGTTGTTAAAATTGCGACCAATTCCGATCTCGCCTGCGGAAATTGGGGCGTTATGCCCGATTACGCCGGCAAAGGCACTTTCGTTGAAGTCATGACTGAAAAAGGCGCCGAATTCTTAAAGAATGCAATTGATGGCGGCTACGCCGAAGTCAAAGAAGCCAGCGAGCCCGCAGCAGAAGCGCGCGGAAAAGTCAACGGTATCATGCTGAAGATGTCGGCTAAAACCAAAGAAGAAATCTTTGTGCCGCTTCACAGTCAAACGTTTGATGACTTCAAGAAGGAGCTTGTCAACTGTATCGGCTGCGGCGCGTGCAAGACGGTTTGTCCGCCCTGCGCCTGCGGAACTGAAGCGAAGTGTACGGCTTTCAACGATCCGGCCGACAGCTACGACATCTCACTGTTCCATATGATTCGCTTTTTGCATCTGATGGACTCGTGTGTCGGCTGCGGCCAGTGTTCCGACGTTTGCCCGGCAGACATTCCGCTTGCAAGACTTTACAGGAAGTTTGCAAACCCGCTTCAGGATGAATTGAATTATGTGACGGGAATGGATGACAGAACGCCGCCTTTCTTTGAAATCAAGTTAGAGGAGGTGCATTAAATGTCCGGCGTTATTGATCCTAAGTTTAAGGAAAATGTTTATTCGGCCGTCTGCTACGGCTGCGGTTTCGGCTGCGGTGTTTTCATGAGAGAACTTGAAACATCGGCGGTTGAAACGGGAACGGCATGCGGCGCTCCGATTTTAAACATTGATTACAGAAAAGCGTCTCCCGTCAATCAGGGAAAACTCTGCCGCTTCGGCGTGAATTTGGCAAACAATTATTGTCCTGCCGTCTCCGCCGTGAACGGAAAAGCGGTTTCAAATGAAGACGCAATTGCAAAGGCGGCGGAAGCATTGAAAAATGCGAAGCCTGAAGAAATTGCGCTTTTGTCTGTCGGCGGAACGACGAATGAAGAGCATTTGGCGCTCATGAAAATCGGCGAAAAGTTGGGCGTTCCTGTCAGTACCGGAATGACCGGTCTTTTCAAAGATATCGGAAAGCTGCACGCTTATACGGGACGCGGAACGACCTATGAAGAGGTTGAGTCCGCGAAGAAAATTTATCTTTTCGTTGACCCGTATGTTTCGTACCCGCTTTTGATTCGCCGGCTTGTTCACGCGAAAGAAAAGGGTGCTGAAATCGTTTCTTTTGGTTTGAAAGAGTTTCCGATTGCAACGGAAAATGTGATTGTCGAGCCGGATGCAAGTCTTTATGACGTAAAAGAGTTTGTGCCGGATGAGGAGACGATTATCATTTCCGATTTGACGCCTTACTCGTATGCGAAACGTTTGGCCGAGACGGTTGAAATCGCGGGCGGCAAATCGAAGTTTTTGATGATGCGCCCGTTCATGAACGCGACCGGCGCGGGATATTTGTCCAAACACACGAAGCAGCAGTCGTTTGATGAAATCGTTTCTCAAATGGAAACGGGTGACTTGAAGGTTTTGATTTGTTTAGATTCGGATTTGATTGACATTTGTTTCAATGATAATTTGAAAGAGACGTTTAAGAATTTGGAAAACGCGATTGTGATTTCATCGCGCGACACGGTTGCCTGCGGCGAAGCCGACATTGTGATTGCGACTGAGCCGTTCTATAAAAAGAAGGGTTCTGTGATGAATTGTGAAGGTCGTTTGATTCCGATTACGGCAGCCGCAGGCGAGACGCCGCTTTCGGGCTTTAACGCTTTGTCTTCTATTTTGGAAGCAATCGGCGGATCTGCGCTCGATTACGACGCGATTCACGCAGAAGCGGTTGAAATGCTCGGGGCAACGGAGGACGAATATAAAATTGCGGCGCTTGAGAAGAAGCACACGCCGGAGATTTCAAAGATTTCGGACACGCTTCCGGAGTTGAGCGCTGTGTTTGTCAGCTCTTCTGAGCCGAAATCGTATGTGTCTTCGGCGTCTAAAGAAGACGGCGAGGCCGGCGCAGGCGCTGCAAAGCACCTTTATTTGACCAATCCTTTCCTTTGGAACGGTGTTCGGGATAATGATAATTTTGTTGAGATCAGCCGCTGTCAGGTCAAAGCGTCTTCGCTTTTGAAGGGATTCACGGCAGATGTGACATGCGCTTGCGGCGAGGTCACGAAGGCGACGCGCTATAAGGTTTCTCCGATGGCGGACGGCTATGTTTTGTCTACAAGAAAACAGCCGTTTGCAAGAGCGCCTGTAACGGACGTGACAATTGTCCGCTCGCCGACGAAGCCGAAAGATTCGGCTGAAACGGCAAAAGAATGCGATATTCCTCAATCATTTTGAGGAATATTTTTTACTTTTATGAAATTTTGATGAAATCATGAGGATGAAAATTTGAAATGAAATTCATTAAAATTCAAATTTTAATTAAAATTTTAAGACCTGAATTCAATGGAGAAGTGCATATTCTCCGATAAAAATAAGTGGGTGACTATCTTCTTGTAATTTGCAGAAACAGGAGGATAACACCCATGCACACAACGGCTTTAGGATATAAAAAGTATACACATCTCACACTATACGAACGATTCTGGATTGAAATATTTTCATACATTGGGAAAACACAAGCAGAGATTGCGGCGGCCTTAGGCCGCTCACAATCTACAATTTCACGAGAATTAAAACGGAATCAGCCACTCAAAAACAAAGTGAAATACAATGCTTAGAGAGCTCAAAGTCGCAGCACAGAACGAAAATTGAATGCGGCAAAGAAAGAACCTTTGCAAGATCTTGAAACGCGTATGTATGTTCGTGAGCAAATCAAGATGGGATGGTCACCTGAACAAATTTCAGGAAGGATCAAAAAAGATAAACCCGGATTAAAAACCAACTACGAAAGTATTTACCAATATATCTACAAAGTTGAACAAAATTTAATCGGATGCCTGGCAAGACGGCACAGAAGACGGAAAAAAAGAGGATTGAAAAAAGAAAGACGGATTGGAAAAATTCCGGACAGGGTTTCGATTGAAGACAGGCCAAAAATCGTTGACGAAAGAAGTGAATTCGGACATTGGGAAATAGATACTGTTGTGTCAAGGGAATCAAAAGCGTGTCTTATGGTCGCAGTTGAGAGAAAAAGCAGATTTATGATTATAAGAAAATTGAATGATAAATCAACAAAAGAAATGATGGATAAAGCGATTGAATTTTTCAAAACGCTTCCGGAAAATATGAGGAAAACGATAACATTTGACAACGGAACGGAAAATGCAGGACATATGAGATTGAAAGATGAATTGAATATGGACACATATTTCTGCCGACCGTATCATAGTTGGGAAAAAGGGACTGTTGAAAACTCAATAGGATTGATAAGGCGGCAATGCCCGAAAAAAACAAATTTCGCTTATGTAAGCATTGAAGAATTAGATAAATTAGAAAAGCAAATTAACAACAGACCGAGAAAGTGCTTAAATTACATGACTCCGTAGGAAGTCATGAATTATGCACTTCTGGGTTGAAGATGGGAGATGAAAAATCTAAGATGAAAATCTAAGATGAAAATCTAAGATGAAAATCTAAGAGAAAAATCTAAGAGAAAAATCTAAGAGAAAAATCTAAGAGAAAAATTTTAAGATGAAAAATTTAAGAGAAAATCTAAAAGAAAAATCTATAAGATGAAACTCATCAGAATGCAAATCTTAAATGGATTATTTTTTAAGATAAAATTCGTTTAACGAAAATCTTTAAAAGTAAAAGTCTTTAATATGTATATATAATCAAAATGTAAAATCTGCTTTTTCCAGTTTGAGGGGCTGCCGGCTGAAGCTGTTTATTTCGGTTTGTTCCGAATTTTAAAATGATTATTTTTAATATGTTTTTGATATATTTTTATAATATCATTGCTTTTTGAAAAGTAATCAAAAAACTTTGCAATTTTTGCGGATTTGCTTTTTATGTCTCCGAATTCAAATAAATGTACGGCTCCTCGCGCTTTTACGCCGAAGGAAGATGATATGTTTGATTCACCCAAAGGCGGTGTGTCGTATTGTGAGATGTCCCGCTCGGCGGATGAAACGCGTCAGAATGCGCTTCTTTTTCTTCACGATATTTTGAATTCCGCGGGCGGTCTTCGCGGTTTTCTTGAATTGATGAATGAAATCGATGATCCCGAAAAGCTGAAAAAGTATTCAACAAATGCGCTTTTTTTATGTGATTCTTTGATTGAAGAAATCGAATATCATCGTGACTTTTTAAGAACTGAATCCAACACTTTGCGTCCTGTTTTGGAAGAGACGAGCACGCATGAAATTCTGGAGCTTGCGGCGCTTAAATTGAAAACACATAATGTTTCGAAAGGCCGGACGATTGAAATTTCAGACGGTCCGGATGAGTCTGTTGTGACGGATAAGATTATTCTGTCGCGCATTTTGGTAAATATGACGAAAAACGCGATCGAAGCAACGGAAGAAGGCGGCTCGGTCCGCATCGGCGCCGAAGTTCACGATGACCACGTGCGCTTTTGGGTCCACAATGACAGCGTGATTTCCGAAGATGTTCGGGAACAGCTTTTTGATATGCAGTTTTCCACAAAAGGCACCAACCGCGGTGTCGGCTTGTTCAGCATAAGAATGCTCGGCGAACAGGCGCTCGGCGGAAATGTTCATTTTGAGAGTACGGAAGAAAAGGGGACATATTTCTGTATTGATTTGCCTTTGCTTTCTTAATTTTTGATTGATTTGATTTCTTAATGTTTTTTTATTTCCCATTTTGATTTCTTTTGGCGGTCGCCGCGTGCGAGTCGCTCCGTTTTTCTTTGATTTTTAAATTTGTCCTCGTTTTATTTTTGTTTTCATGAAACCTAAACATCCAATTTTTCAAAAATCGTTGAACCTGAACGCTCCTTAAAATCCTAATCTTAATTTTTTTAAGTTCGTTGAAAAGAAAGCGTTCCCATTTTTGAAGAATGTTGAATGAAAAATGATGTTTCAACGAAAAATAAATTGAATCAAAAGACAAAATACCGCCCCTCCAACGACGCGTTTCCGAAGCGTCAGCGGAGGAAAGAAGGAGTCGGAGATTCTAACAATGAGTCGACGAATTTGCCGGTTCCGCCTTTTTAACTTATATCTGCAATCAGCTGAACTCGAACTTTTTATTCGTCGTTGAAAGAATCCGCCAAGTCTCAATTCCCTTCGCTACGCTACGGGAATTTCAACTTGCGGGGTTGTTGCTTGGGATTTTAATTCACTTAAATCAAAATCAAACATCGTTTTTATCAATCTAAAACAAAAATGAACGCCGATTTTTATCAAAAAATTGTTTTATTTTTTTGGATTTTATCGGGCGTTCGGGTTTTAATTGATTAAAGAAAAAACGATGTTTGGGTTTGTCCGAAAATTGAAATAAAAGGCGATTTACCGCCACTCCAACGACGAGTTCACGAGCGAAGCGAGTGAAGGAGGAGATGGAGATTCTAACAATGAGTTGACGAATTTGCCGGTTCCGCCTTTTTAACTTATATCTGCAATCAGCTGAACTCGAACTTTTTATTCGTCGTGAAAGAATCCGCCAAGTCTCAATTCCCAACGCTATGCTACGGGAATTTTAAATTGTGTCTGCAATCAGCTGAACTTGAACTTTTTATTCGTCGTTGAAAGAATCCGCCAAGTCTCAATTCCCTTCGCTACGCTACGGGAATTTCAACTTGCGGGGTTGTTGCTTGGGATTTTAATTCACTTAAATCAAAAATCAAACATCAGTTTTATTAATCTAAAACAAAAACGAACGCCGTTTTTATCCCAAAAATTGCTTTATTTTTTTGGATTTTATCGGGCGTTCAGGTTTTGATAGATTAAAGAAAAACGATGTTTGGGTTTATCCGAAAATTGAAAAAAGGAGGCGCTGAAGATTCTTGCCGCAATTCAGCAAACCCGAATCACCGATTTTATTATTATTATTATTATTATTATTATTATTATTATTATTGCTGCCGGCGCCGGCAGGACTGCAAGTCTGCAACTGTCTTTTAACTTCCGCTGTCGCCTGCCCGCCGTAACCGGCACCGCCGCCCGCGCGAGCCGCTCCGCTTTTCTGTATCATTCAATTTGCCGTTCGTTTTTCATCAATCTAAAATAAAAAAGAAACCGGAAGGAGTTTTTCACTCCTTTTAAGATACGAATTGCCGGATTATGTCGTATAATCCGCGTTGATTTTCACATAATCGTACGTCAAATCGCAACCCCACGCGGTTGCCGTTTCTTTTCCGCCGGTTCCGAGGTTCATTTCTATGTATATGGTTTCGGCGGACATGATCGTTTTTAAATTTGAAAGGGTTGCTTCATCGTTTTTGGTAATTTTTCCTTTGTCGACGAGCGAAACTTGATTGCAGCCGTCGGCGACAATGAGTGAAATTCCTGTTTGATCGAATTCCGCGCCAGAGTAACCGGCGGCGGCGACAATGCGGCCCCAGTTCGGGTCATTGCCGTAAATCGCGGTCTTGACGAGCGGCGAGCGGACGATTGCTTTGGCGGCAGCAATGGCGTCATCTTCTGTGTACGCACCCGTGACAGTACATTCAATCAGTTTGGTTGCGCCTTCACCGTCTTTTGCAATCATTTTCGCCAATTCTTTCATGACTGTTTCAAGCGCATTTTGGAATTCGGCGCAAACATCGGGTTTTTCATAAGAATTGATGACAACATCTGATTTTCCGGTTGCGGTCAGCAGACACATATCGTTTGTGCTCGTGTCGCCGTCAACGACAATCATATTGAATGTTTTTCGAACAGCGTCGTTTAAAGCCGATTTCAAAATTTCCGATTTGACTTCGGCATCCGTGTAAATGAATGCAAGCATCGTTCCCATGTTGGGTTCGATCATGCCGGAACCTTTTGTGATGCCGCCGACTCTGAATGTTCCGAGCGCGGTTTCTGCTTCAACGGCAAATCCTTTCGGAACCAAATCCGTTGTCATGATCGCTTTCATCGTTTCTTCGTTGGCTTTTTCACTTGAAGAAAGATTCGGCAAAACAGTACACATCTGCTCTTTAATAATATCAATGTGAAGCTTGCGCCCGATCACGCCGGTTGACGCAACGGCAACAAATTTCGTGTCGATGCCGAGTTTTCCGGCAAGTGCATCCGCCATCCCATTTGCGTCTTTTAATCCGTCTTCGCCGGTAAAAGCGTTCGCATTTCCGCTGTTCACGATAACGGCTTCCAAAAATCCGCCGTTTGTTTCCAATTTCTCTTTTGTCACAATGTTGGGCGCAGCGATGACTTTGTTTTTTGTATGGACGCCTGCCGCGTTTCCTTTTGCAGTAATAATCGCGAGACCTTTTTTCCCTTCTTTGATGCCGAAAGCTTTCACACCGTCAACAGCACAGATTCCGCCTTTGATTTCTTTAATCATTTTCACCATTTCCGTTTGATTTCTTTTCGTTTTATGTTTTTATTTTCAGATTCGTTTTGTTCGGTTCGTTTTCAGATTTTTTGTATTATTTTTAATTGTTTTTTTATTTCTGATTTTAATGTTTTTGATTTCTTTTCTATTCATTTTTTGATTTGCTTTATTCATTTTTTGATTTATTTTTTTGATTTGTTTTTTATTCATTTATTGTTTTTTTTGGAATTCTTTTTTGATTAAATCAATCCCGGGAACCAAAGTCCTTCGGTTTCTTTGAGGCCGCAGATAATATTCATGTTCTGAATCGCTTGTCCCGAGGCGCCTTTGACGAGGTTGTCAATTGCCGAGAGAACAACGACACGGTTATTGCGCGCGTCGGCTTCCATTCCGATGTGACAGAAATTCGAGCCGCGAACGTTTGCAAGCGACGGCACGCTTTCTGCGAACTGAACAAACGGTTTGCCGTCGTAATAATCTTCATACATCTTTTTGACATCCGCCGTCGTCAATTTTTCCGTCGTTTCGATATGTGCGGTCGTTAGAATGCCGCGGGAAACGGGAATCACATGCGGCGTGAAAGATACGTTTTCAAATCCGGGCTGGAGGCGGGATACTTCCTGAACCATTTCCGCGAGGTGGCGGTGCGCCGTTAATTTGTACGGAATAATATTTTCCGCCAAATTCGGGTAATGAGATGTCGCTGACGGCGTGTTTCCGGCTCCGGTCACGCCTGTTTTGGAATCGAAAATGACGGATTTTAAAAGTCCTGCGGCGGCAAGCGGCGCTGCGGCAAGCGTTGCGCCTGTCGGGAAGCAGCCGGGATTTGCAATCAAACGGTCTTTTAAATTTTTATTGACTTCGGGATGAACTTCCGGAATCGCGTAAACCGCGTCAATCGGTGCTTTGTGTTTCATGCCGTAGACTTCTTCGAAAACATCGGTTTTGAGACGGTAATCGGCGCTTAAGTCAATGATTTTACATTTGCTGTCTTTCAAAATTTCGGGAACCGCGTCCATTGCCGTTCCGTGCGGAACTGCCATAAAAACGATGTCGCACTCTTTTTTGATTTTTTCATAATCCGGCTCTTCAAATGTCAAATCACAAAGTCCTTTGAGATTTTCATGAATCGAAGAAACCTTTTTTCCGGCAGCTGCGCGCGCTGTTGCGACAACGGCTTCCGCTGACGGGTGGTTTGCAAGGAGGCGCAGCAATTCTTCTCCGGTGTATCCGGAAGCACCGACAATACCGATTTTAATCATGATTTTTCCTGTTTTCCCTTTCTTTTTTCATTCGCGGCAAAAATAATTTCTGCCTGCTGTTTTAGTTTATTAGAATGTGTGTAAGAAATTTGAATATATAAATCTTTTATAAATTTTTATAATCACTTAAAACGATTTAAAACTCTTGTTCTGTGTTTAATTTTTGAAAAACAATGATTCGGTTTTTACAATCTAAATAATAAAAGGATGGGGCAATATTCTAATTTTATGAAAACGGGACAAATCGCGCGACGGCGGCGAGCTGCTGTTGCTGCGGCTGTCTGCCGGAAGCGCAAACCGGCTCGGCAGCAGCAACACAAACCTGATTGGCAGCAGAAACACAAACCTGATTGGCGGCAGCAACGCAAACCTGATTGGCAGCAGCAACGCAAACCGGATTGGCAGCAGCAACGCAAACCTGTTGGCAGCAGCAACACAAACCTGATTGGCAGCAGAAACACAAACCTGATTGGCGGCAGCAACGCAAACCTGATTGGCAGCAGCAACGCAAACCGGATTGGCAGCAGCAACACAAACCTGATTGGCAGCACAAACCCGCTATTACAGCAGCATGTTCAAAAAACTGTCCAAGTTTTAATCAATTTTTATTTTCAATTCAATTTCCATACAAATTTTTGCATTTTATTCACTTTTTCTTATTTTTATGAATATTTTTTCATTTTTTATAACGCTCGTTTTTCTTTAACTTCGACTCTCATTGCCGTTTTTCTGTTTTTTGATTTTACGTTTTTTCATTTTTCGTCATTTTTGTTATGTAAAATGTGATCATCTGTTATACTGAATCTTACAAAATTGAATTTCCGTATGAAAACGGTATCAGTAAGCTTAATATAATTTTGGCGCAAACTCTGTTTTACTTTATCTTATCTTTTTAACTTTAGTTTATTGTGTTTTAGGGAGTATGTTTAATGTCTTTAGCAAAAAAATTATTTGACCTCCTCAGCGGCACCGCGATGACGTTAATCGGCGGTGTTTTCCTGATTCCGAGTCTTTATTTCTTTTTAACGAGCACGCCGGTTCCGGTTGTCGATATCGCCGGAATTTCAATTCCGCTTGATCCCGGATGGGTGACCGTTATCATCTGCGGTTATCCGCTTTTCTATTTAGCGATTACAAGACTCGTTCGGCAGCGCTGGATTTCTTCGGCACTGCTGATTTGTATCGCCATGGTTGCTTCTATTTATATCGATGAACTTTTCGCCGCCGGCGAAGTGGCTTTCATCATGGCAATCGGCGCCATTTTAGAAGAAAAGACTGTTGAGCGTTCCAAGAAAGGAATTAAAAAGCTGATCAATTTAGCGCCGACACAAGGCCGCCGTTTGATCACGAAAAACGGAACGACTGTTGAAGAAATGGTGTCCGCCGAAGAAATCAAAAAAGACGATCTTCTTCGTGTTCTTCCCGGTGAAACGATTCCCGTTGACGGTGAAATTATCGTCGGAAACACATCCGTTGACCAATCCATTATCACCGGCGAATCACTCCCGATTGACAAAACAATCGGCGACGAAGTTTTCTGCGGAACAATCAACCGGTTCGGCGCAATCGACATCCGCGCAACCAAAGTCGGCGAAGATTCGTCTCTTCAAAAGCTTATTCGTTTGGTCCGGGAAGCCGAAAACAATCAGGCACCGATGCAGCGCATTGTCGATAAATGGGCGACATGGCTTGTCCCGATCGCGCTCGCTATTGCGATTGCCGCTTACTTCCTGACAGGTGAACTCGTCCGCGCTGTGACCGTTTTGGTCGTCTTCTGCCCCTGCGCGCTTGTGCTGGCAACGCCGACTGCAATTATTGCAGCAATCGGTCAGGCGACAAAGCACGGCGTGATTATCAAATCAGGCGAAGCGCTTGAAAACATGGGAAAAGTCGACAGCATCGCGTTTGACAAAACAGGAACATTGACGCACGGAAATTTGGAAGTCAGCGACATTGTTTCGTTTGATTCAAGTTTGTCGGAATCTCAAATTTTGGCAATGACGGCTGCCGCCGAATCTTATTCCGAACACCCGCTCGGAAAAGCCGTAACGGCGCACGCTAAAAACTGCGATCTTCCGCTGCCGGATGCAGCTGACTTTTCAATGATTCCCGGAAAAGGCATCAGCTCAAATGTTGAAGGCAAATTCCTTCTTTGCGGCAATGTCGGTTTCATGCTTGATCATGACATTACGATTGATGATACGGTTTCTGCCGAACTCGAAAAACTGCGTTCCGAAGGCAAAGCTTCCATTTTGATTGCGGCTGACAAGAAAATTATCGGCGTCGTCGCGCTTTCCGATTCGCTGCGCATGGAAGCGAAAATGATGGTTGACGAGTTGAAAGAAATGAATACGAATGTCGTTCTGCTGACGGGAGACCACAAGCAGACGGCGGATTATTTCGCGTCCATCGTCGGCATCACGGATGTTCACGCCGAACTTTTGCCGGCCGACAAAGTGTCTGAAATTCAAAAGATGAAAGATGCCGGTCACATTGTTTGTATGATCGGTGACGGTGTCAATGACGCGCCCGCGTTGAAGACGGCTGATGTCGGTGTTTCGATGGGCAGCATGGGAAGTGACATTGCGATTGAAGCGTCCGACGTTGCTTTGATGAGCGACAATATTGAAAAGATTCCGTATTTGAAGCGTCTTTCAAACGCGACGATTTCAACAATCAAGTTCAGCATCATTGTTTCAATGATCATCAATGCGATTGCGATTTATTTGTCCGTCATCGGCATTTTGAATCCGGTGACCGGCGCGCTTGTTCACAACATCGGTTCCGTTTTGGTCGTTTTGAACGCGGCTTTGCTTTATGACCGCAATTTCGAGAAGAAGAAAGACAAAACCAAAGACGGCAGCAAAGGCGGCGACAATGTTCCGGTCAACAATTCCAAAAAAGTTCCGAACACGCTGCCGACAAGCTGCGGCCGTTTTACGAATCAGCCGGAAGACTGATTCATTTTTTCTTTTTTCTCTTTTCATTTTCTCTTCGTTTTCTTTTTTTATTTTCTTTTCCATTTCTTTTTCATTTCTTTTTTCATTTCTTTTTTCATTTCTTTTTTATTTTGTTTTTTGATTGGTTTGTTTCGCCGCCGCCGCGCGCGAACTGCATCATTTTTGTTTTATTTTTCAAACCGCTCCATCGTTTTTAATTTATTTTTATAATGAAACCTAAACATCCAATTTTCAAAATCGTTGAACCTGAACGCCCGATAAAATCCTAAATAAATGTTTTAGATTTGGATAAAAGAAGGCGTTCCGTTTTTGAAGAAAATTGATGAAAGACGATGTTTCAATTGATTTTAGATTGAGTTAATTTTCAAAAACCGCCTCCTCCAACGACGCGTTTCCGAAGCGCAGCGGAGGAAAGAAGGAGTTGGAGATTCTTTCCCGTAAGAAACGAAAAATTAAAAGCGCCCTGATTTCCCGACTGCATTCGGCGCCGGCTAAGACTGCAAGTCTGCAACTGTCTTTTAATGTTGCCGCTGTCAATCCGGTTTATGCTGCCGCTGCTGCCTGCCGTTTGTGTTGCCGCTGCCAATCCGGTTTTTGCTGCCGCTGCCACCTTCCTGTTTCCGCTCACTGCCCGGCCGCCCTCGCGCGAGCCGTCCTCTTTTTAATTTACTTTTTCAATCCGCTTCCCATTTTTTAATTTATTTCAATATGAAACAGCTTCATCAGCATCTTTTTATATTCTCCTGCCGATTTTCATTTTAAGAATTTTTAATTTTTTCAATATTTCAATTTTTTTCAAAATATTTCAAGGAGTTTTTCAAAATGGTTCAAATTTATTTGGCAGGCGCGCTCTTTTCCCAAGCCGAGCGCGAGTTTAACAAAAAGCTTCAGCAAATCATGCTAGATATGGGTTTTTCAGTATTTTTGCCGCAGGAAGATGCCGAAGACAATAAAGATCAAAGAATCGAGCGCAATCAGTCGGCAATTTTTAACAGCTGCTTTAACGGTCTTCAAAAAAGCGATATGGTTGTCACAGTTTTAGACGGCGTTGACGTTGATTCGGGAACCGCCTGGGAACTCGGATATGCTTACGCGTCGGGAAAACCGATTGTCGGCATTCGAACGGATTTCAGGATTCAAACGCCCGATGAAAAAGTGAATTTGATGATTCAAGAAACATTGGATGATTTTGTTGATAATGTTGAAGATTTGAAAACGGTTTTGGAAAAATACAAAAAATAATTGAAAATAAATTTGAAATTGCTGTTTTTAATTTTTTTTCAACTGCAAATTTTTGGCTGAATCTGAATTTTTATTCATCATGGAAAGAATCCGCCAAGTCTCATCTCCTCGCTTCGCTCGGAAACTCAACTTGCGGGGGCGGTATCTAAACTTTTCATTTATATTAAACAAAAAACAAACATCCATTTTGTTTCAAATTAAACAAAAACGAACGCCGTTTTTTTAAAAGATTCTTTTTATTTTTAGGTTTTAACGGGCGTTCGGGTTTATTGAAATTAATAGAAAAGGAATGTTTGGGTTTGTTTGAAAATTGAATGAAAGACAAAAAACCGCCCCTCAATCGACGCGTTTCCGAAGCGTAGCGGAGGAAAGAAGGAGATTGAGATTCTAACCATACGTCGACGAATTTCACAGATGCTGACATTTAAATTGCCGATGCAATCAGCTGAGCTCGAGCTTTTTATTTGTCTTGGTAAGAATCCGCTTTTTTTACTTAGAATTAGAAGTCTGACAGAACTTGAACTTTTTATTCGTCGTGTAAGAATCTGCCAAGTTTCGATTCCCTTCGCTGTGCTACGGGAACCTCAACTTGCGGGGACGGTATCTGAACTTTTTAGTTTATCTAATTAAAAACAAACATCCGTTTTATTTCAAATTAAGCAAAAACGAACGCCGTTTTTCTTTCAAAAATTATCTTTTGGGTTTCAGAAAAGGGCGTTCGGGTTCATAAAAGTTAAAGAAAAATGATGTTTGGTTTCGTCCGAGAATTGAAATGAAAATCGGTCATTTTCTATTTTGAATCCTCTTCACGATCCGCTCTTTCTTTTCAATTGCCGAATCCGCCGCCGCATCAATTCCTTTTTTCATTTCCTCAAAATCCGGCGGCGTTCTTTCGCCGATGACTTTTTTTATCGGCGTATAAGCCGCTTCCCGAAACATCGGTTTAAATTCTTTCTCGGCACCGTCAATCATAAGAGCCGTGTCGAATTTTCCCGTTTGCTTTTCTTCAACGCGGCCGACAACAAACATTTTTACACCCGCGCCGTTGACCGTTTGAATCACATTTTCTGCAATTTCCGGCGGACAAATCACAAGCAATGAATCGATTGAAACACCTCTGAAATCAATTTCCAATTTCTCAAACATTTCCAAAACCGTCGGCTCAACACATTGAACCAGCGCGCCGTCGTCAAAAACAAGACGGATGTTCGCTTCTTTTGAAATTTCATAAGCATCGCCGCGAACGCCGCCGTTTGTCACATCCGTCATCACATGAATTTGAGTATGCAATTTTTCTTTCGAATCCAAAAGCGCTTGCACTGCAATCAAAAAATCAATATTCAATGTTTTTTCAACAACCTCTGCTGCTTTTTCATATCCCGAATAAATCGCAGCCGTCGTCACCGTGCCGCCGCCGGTTCCTTCCGTCATTAAAATCAAGTCGCCGGATTTTGCGTTGTTGCGCGCCGTCAAACTGCCCGCATTTACCGCGCCGACAGCGCCGACACATCCTGTCATCCGCTTTCCGATGACCATGTCGCCGCCGATTCGAAGCGTGCTTCCCGTGACAAGCGGAATTCCGGACAACTCGGCAACCGCCGAAATGCCCGCCAAATGATCAAAAATCATCGCCGCGTCGCCGTCATCAGCCACATGAATGTCCGAGAGCATCGCCGCCGGTTTTGCGCCCATCACGTAAATGTCGCGAAGCGCCGCTTTGGCAACATGAAACCCTGAGAGGAACGGAAACGCGCTGAGGCGGGAGTGCATACCGTCAACGGTGACGACCAAATAGTCGGGAGAGTCTGCTCCGTCTGCGCTGCCGGAATTTGCTCCGTCGGAATTTGTGCCTCCTGAATTCGTACCGCCGGAATTCGTGCCGCCCGCAAGCGCGACAACACCCGAATCATCCATGTTTGACGAATCCAAAACAGCAGTTGTTTTTCCGATCACTTTTCCGATCTTTTCATGAACATAAAAATCGCCCGCGCCGCGCGAACCGATTCCGAATTCTCCCATGGAGGCGCCGCTTTTTTGATATTCAAAAACGTCGCCTTTAACGAAAAGCGCGGACTTTGTTTCTTCAAGAATCGCGGCGGCTAAAATATCGGCTTCATCCTGACCGCAGCATTTCTTTAATTCAATTATTTTTTCCTTTAATTTGAGTTGCACATCATTTTCTTCATTTTGAATTAAATGTGCGGCATAGCCTTCCAAATCCATTTTTGATTTCCTTTAATTTGTTTTTCATTCTCTTTTTCTTTTATTTTTACTGAAATTATGAGAATGTTTTATTCCAAAGACTTGTTATGTTATTTATTATGACGTTCATTGATGTCCTTTTCATTTATCAAATATTGGTTTGAATTATCTGTTTGATTATCTGTTGATGATTATCTGTTTGATTATCTGTTGATGATTATCTGTTGATTATCTGTTGATTATTATTTGAATTATTTTTGAACAATTTGATTTTTTTGCCGCGCCTCAGAGAAAATTCTAAAAATCAAGAAAATTCGGGGAAATTCGGGAAAATTTAAGCTTCATTTTTCTTCAAATTCAGTTGTTTTCGAATACATTTTTGTTTGGCGAAATTTTTAAAAATCGTTATCTTCTATCAATTTCTATTCGTATAATTTTGTTTTATATGGCGAATCTATTTCGTTTTTTCATTCAACAGATTTATATACTTTAATGTTTGATTAAGATTTGTTTTCGTCTAAACGAAATATTTTGAATAAATGAAAAATGATATGTTCAAATCAAAAATTATTGCCTCTCAGAAAACCCTCTCTTCATGACACTAATTTTTGTCCTTTTCATTTTTTGTTTATTTGACTTATTTCACCCCGGTTAAAATCATCCGATTTTTTCCGATAAAATATGTGAGAAAACGAATGGCACAATTAATTTGTGTCTCATTCAATCATTTCAAAAACAAAAACGTATAATCCACCCAAAAAACTTGAAAGCAGATAACTCCGAAAAAAAGTAAACCGGTCTTTCAGGCCGGTTTCTTTTCTTCAACAAGTACGGGATTTGTTTTTGAACCGTTTTTTGAAAAGATTATGTTTGTTTTCGAATTGATATAAAATTAATTTAAAAATAAAATTAATTTAAAAATTTAAGCATAAGCAGCTTAAGTGAATTCTTGATTGGCATCTTGATTGGCAAAATTCATTAAAGCAAAATCATCTTGGTAAATTCATCTATTCCGCTTAAGCTAATCCGTAATAATTGTAACAATGGTTATTTCAGTGATTGGCATGACAAACACATTAAATGAAGTCAAGCCGGGATATTCCTGTAAAGTAGTGAATATCGGCGGCGATAATATCCTTAAGAATCGTTTGCTCTGTATGGGGGTCACACCCGGTACGGAAATAGAAGTCGTAAAAGTTGCGCCCCTCGGCGATCCGCTCGAACTTAAAATCCGCAATTATATACTCTCCATCCGCAAGAATGAAGCGTCCAGCATCTTCATCGAAGATATGAAAGAATGCTCTAAAGCAGCCAAAGGGAAGGCTTAACAATGGCAGACGCAAAATACACAATCGCACTTGCCGGAAACCCCAACAGCGGTAAAACAACCTTTTTCAACCGTTTGACAGGATCCAACCAAAAAGTCGGAAACTGGCCCGGTGTCACCATCGACAAAAAAGTCGGCACATACACCAAAAAGACGCCCGGCAAAGACGAAAAAGAAACCGTCAATGTCGTTGACTTGCCAGGTATCTATTCTTTAACACCTTATTCCGAAGAAGAAATCATCGCCCGCAATTTTATCGTCGATGAAAATCCCGATTTGGTCATTGACATCGTTGACGCGACAAACTTGGAGCGCAATCTCTATTTGACTTTCGAGCTCAAAAAATTAGGCTGCCCGATAATCGTCGCATTGAACATGATGGACGAAGTCGAACAGAACGGCACAAGAATCGATTTCGACAAAATGTCTGAAATGCTCGGCGTTCCGGTCATTCCGATCTCGGCCATTGAAGGCAAAAGCTTCTCCGCAAAAGTCGCAAAATTAATGGGCTACAAATCCTCAAAAGTCGCAGAAGGCGGCGTTGAGCGTTTAATTCAAAAAACCAATGACATTTTGGATCACAGTTACAAATTCTACGGAGACAACCCCGAAGCTATTCCTGCTTCCGGCGAAAAAGAATTTTCAGGCGACGCTTTCGAAAAGAAAAAATTCGACCCGTCCCTTTTGAAACACGCTGATGAAATCAACTACGATGCGCACTCCGCTGAAATTTATGATGAAATCGGCAAAATCGTTTCCGCAACCGTTCGCGAAGGTGAAAAAACCGTTCAGCAGGACCGTACGAAAAAGATCGACAACATTTTGACAAACAAATGGCTCGGTATTCCGATTTTCTTGGTTTTGATGTTTATCGTCTTTGAACTTTCATTCACGGTCGGCGGCTTCTTTACCGATTGGATCGATGTGTTTTTCAACGAAACCTTAGCCG
This sequence comes from Methanimicrococcus hongohii, assembly GCF_032594095.1. NCBI lineage: Archaea > Methanobacteriati > Methanobacteriota > Methanomicrobia > Methanosarcinales > Methanosarcinaceae > Methanimicrococcus > Methanimicrococcus hongohii. The sequence continues at coordinate 689,256 of NZ_CP131059.1, read as the reverse complement.
GATTTGTCGAAGAATGGTTTGAATCAGCCGGAACGGCAGACTGGATGGCTGACCTTGTCATCAACGGTATTATTGCCGGTGTCGGCGGTGTTTTGACATTCGTCCCGCAGATCTTCATCCTCTTCGTGTTCCTGACACTTATGGAAGATACAGGCTATATGGCCCGTGTCGCTTTCTTGCTTGACCGTATCTTCAAAAAAATCGGTCTCTCCGGTAAGAGTTTCATTCCGCTGATTCTCGGTTTCGGATGTTCTGTTCCCGCCGTTATGGCCGCCAGAACACTTGACAATGAAATGGACCGTAAAACCACCATCTTCATTACACCGTTCATGTCATGCGGTGCACGTCTTCCGATTTACGCTTTGTTCGTCGGCGTGTTCTTTACCGCCTATTATGGTTTGACCATGCTGTTCCTGTATGTGCTCGGCATTCTCGTCGCCATCGCTTCGGCCTGGCTCTTAAAGAAAACGATCTTCAAAGGTCCGTCCTCTCCGTTCATCATGGAACTTCCGCCGTACCGTTTCCCTGATTTGTACACTTATGCAAAACACATTTGGGAAAAGACACGCGGTTTCGTTATCAGAGCCGGTACGATCATCTTCCTGGCATCCGTCTTGATTTGGTTCCTCCAAGGCTATGACTTCTCGTTCGCAGCTGTCGAAGATTCCGCAGACAGTATTCTTGGTGTCATCGGAAATTTCATTGCTCCAATCTTTGAACCGCTCGGATTCGGCGACTGGCGCGCAGCTATGTCACTCTTCACAGGTTTCATTGCAAAAGAAGCGGTCGTCTCGACGATTGAAATCTTATACACGCCTGAAGACTTTGAAATGCTCTTTACGCCGGTCATTGCGCTTGCGTTCATGGTGTTCACATTGCTCTACCTGCCCTGTTTGGCAGCATTTGCAACAATCAAGCGTGAACTCAACAGCTGGAAATTGGCAATTCTTGCAGCCGTTTACCAGACGGCAGTCGCTTACGTTGTCGCATTCGTCGTGTACCGCATCGGTCTTTTGGTCGTGCAGTACTTAATATGATTGCTCAATAACGATTGTTCAATCCCAAAGAAATGCTTCCCGAATAACCTCGGGAAGCTTCTTATTTATTTAAAATTAATATATATTTGAAATAATATTTATCAATGCAAATTTGTTAAAAATAATACTTAAAAACAAAATTTGTTAAAAAAATTTGTTAAACAAAATGTTGAAACAAAATTTGTAAAAAACAGAACTTTAATTACAAAAACAGAAAATTCAGGAGATTCAAAATGACAGGAATTCATGTCACACAATCCGATTCTTTCGGCATTCATTTAAGCGGTATCCATTTGGAAGGTATTCACCTTGACGGGATTCATTTAAATGAAATTCTTTCCCTCGTCAGATTCGATACGGAGGTTTGAATATGGCTGCAGATATTGCTTCTCTTATCCCGCAGCTTTTGGTTTATGCACTGCTTCTCTTTGCAGCGTACATTCTCTTCCGGCAAGTCCGTAAAATGTTAAAAGGCGAAACCGGGTGCGCAGGATGTTCCACAGGAGGCGGCTGTTCAAAGACGACAACAGGCGGCAGCTGCTGCGGCGGCGCGGGACACGATAAGAAAGAAAACGAATTGGAAACAGTTAAAAGATAAATTAAGATAAATTTAAACTTGACAAAATCAACGATTGGCTAAATCAATGATTGATAAATTAATTACAAAATTAATGATTTACAAAATTAATGATTGGCAAAATAAACGATTAATGAAATACGATTCATAATAACGATCAATGATTGGTAAAATTGATTGATAAAAAAATGATTGGCAAAACAGATTGGCAAAAAAAGATTAATAAAAAATGATTGGTAAAACAGATTGGCAAAAAATGATTGGTAAAAATCGAAATGGTTTGAAATTAAAACGGGCTGATTTTAATTATTAAAAATCATTTCAAAATCAAAATGATCTAAACGATTGTTTTAAACAAAAAAAGAAATTTGATTGTTTTAAGCAACACGATTGCCGGATTTTCTGCAGTTTCACGTCGCCAATCCGGAACTGCATATTCGAGCAGCATCAACTCGGAAGGAAACGAAATACTTTACAGCCACCTCTCAAAAGTTCTTTTCGTTTTCTTCCGATTTCTTTTTTATAGAATATAAATTAAAAATTTTAATATTATATCAAGATTTGCATTCAATACATAAAGTCCGGCGGCAAGTTTCGTTGTCGACGACCCATTTGTTTCCCCAGTCTTTGAGTGACTGGACGATTACAACCAATTCTTTTCCGCTGTCCGTCAGCGCATATTCGCATTTGACCGGAAAGGTTGACGAATCGACTGTTTTTGTAATCAATCCTTCCTGCTCCATTTCTTTTAAACGGGCGGACAATGTTTTCGGCGTAATATCGTTTAACTGGTTTTTCAGCTCGTTGAACCGCTTGTCACACATATTCCCCTTGTGAAGTTCATGAAGAATGCAAAGCGTCCACTTTTTTCCGACAAGATCCATGATTTTGTAAATTGTACATTCCTTCATAGTATCCGATATGAAACTTTCTACTATTTAAATAACTATCATCTTTCTATTGAGTATCTCTAAGATATTCTTTATCCGAAATGGTTTTGAATGTCTCTGAAAATAACGGATTCAATTTCAAGATGGAATTTCAAGATGGAATTTCAAGATGGAATTTCAAGATGGAATTTCAAGATGGATTATGATTAATCATAATATAATATAATTATTATATTTGATTGAATATGTTAATTCTCAATTGTTTTTCAATCAACGGTTTTATCGTTTTTTGAAAACGGAGAAAATCGGAGGATAAAAAATGTTCTGCTATCAATGTGAAGAAACCATGAACGGCACGGGCTGTACGATGAACGGCATGTGCGGTAAAAAAGGAGAGGTTGCCGTTCTTCAGGATCGGCTGATTTACGCGCTGAAAGGATATGCTTTCTGCAACAGCCGCGGCCGATTAAAGGGCTGCAATGATCCCGATTTCGGGCCGTTTGTCATGGAAGCCTTGTTTTCAACGCTCACGAATGTCAATTTTGACGCGGTTTACTTTGAAGACATGATTCAAAATACGCTTCGCCGAAGAGATGTTGTCAGAGACAATGTTCACGGCGGCGCGCCGCCCGGACCGCAGGCGCCGAACGCGGCAGTGATCACTTATGACGAGCTGATGGAAAAAACGGCGGAAGAAATCGGCGTTCTTTCAACCGAAAACGTTGATGTCCGATCTCTTCGGGAAACGCTTATTTACGGGCTGAAAGGAATTTCCGCTTACGGGATGCACGCTTTTATTCTGAATTCTGAAAATGATGACGTTTACCGGTTTATTGAAAAGGCGCTTATTTCAACGATTGAAGATTCGCCGCTTGACAAGCCCGATGTTGAACAAATGATTGCGCTTTTGATGGAGTGCGGCAGCGTCGGCGTTCAAATCATGTCGATGCTGGACGCGGCAAATACAGGCGCTTACGGCAGTCCTGTTCCGACTTCGGTTTCAACGGGTGTCGGTAAAAATCCGGGAATTTTGATCAGCGGACATGATTTGAAAGATTTGGAAATGCTTCTTGAGCAAACGAAAGGAACGGGCATTGATGTTTATACGCACGGTGAAATGCTTCCGGCAAACGGGTATCCGTTTTTCCAAGAATATGAGCATCTCGTCGGCAATTACGGCAATTCCTGGTGGCATCAGAAATCCGAATTTGAGAATTTCAACGGTCCGATTTTGATGACGACGAATTGTCTCGTTCCGCCGAAAGAATCCTATGCGGACCGTTTGTTTACGACAAATATGGTCGGCTATTCGGATGATAAGATTCAGATCAAACACATTTCGGCAAAATCTGACGGCAGCAAAGATTTCTCGGAAATCATTGACGCGGCGAAGAAATGTCTTCCGCCGAACGAACTTGAAAACGGCACGGTGATGACCGGCTTTGCGCATGAAGCGGTTTTGTCGGTTGCCGACAAGGTGGTTGACGCGGTGAAGTCCGGCGACATCAAAAAGTTTGTCGTGATGGCCGGCTGCGACGGGCGCCGTAAAGAGCGCCAATATTATACGGATTTCGCAAAAGAGCTTCCAAAAGACACGATCATTTTGACGGCCGGCTGCGCCAAATACAGATACAATAAATTGGATTTGGGCGACATCGGCGGCATTCCGCGCGTTTTGGATGCGGGGCAGTGCAACGACTGTTATTCTTTGGTCGTCATCGCTTTGAAGCTGGCCGAAGTTTTCGGCGCCGAATCTGTCAATGATTTGCCGCTTGTCTTTAACATCGCCTGGTACGAGCAAAAGGCAACGCTTGTCTTTTTGGCGCTTCTTTCACTCAACGTCAAAAACATCGTCATCGGTCCGACGCTTCCGGCATGTCTGTCGCCGACCGTTTTGGATGTTTTGGTGAAGACGTTTAATGTCAGCAAAAATACTGATGTCGATTCCGATATGAAGAGATTGATCACGCTCTGATTTTCGGTTTCGATTCATCACAAAATCGAGGTTTTTTCCATCGAAAAAACCGTTCGAATTAAAAACGACAAAACGGAAAAACGACAAAAACGGAAAAACGACAAAAACGAAAAAATGGGGAAATTGTAAAATATCAAAATGGCAACTCCCAAAACGATAAACGGTAAAAGGTTGAACATTTGAATCAAAAAATTTCATACAAACCATTCAAAAACGATTTTAACAGACCATTCAAAAACAATTAAAGAAACCATTCAAAAAAACGAGTCATACAAAACTATAAAAAAACATTAAATCCATTAAAAACCAGTCAACAAACACGATTTGAATAAAATCAATTAAACAAAAAAATTCCCGACACGGAATTAATTGAACGGATGCACCTGTAAAAAACGTCAGCATCCGTTTATTTTTTGTTTATTTCGTTCATTTCATTTATTTCGTTCATTTCATTTATTTCGTTCATTTCATTTATTTCGTTCATTTCATTCATTTTGTTTATTTTGTATTTTGTTTCACGGTGATTCTATGTCTCATGAAAAAATCGCAATTATTCGCTGCAATATTGTTTCCGAAACCTGTCCCGGTTTTGCCTGTGTCAATTCTTTCAACAACAAAACCGCTTATTTTCAGGATTACGATGAAACTGCGAGTCTGATCGCTGTTTTTACTTGCGGCGGCTGCAGCGGAAGGCGTGTGACGCGTTTGTGCGAATCCGTCAAAAAACACGGGGCGACAACCGTTCATTTAGCTTCTTGTATGTGCAAAGGAAGAGACGGCGAATATTTGTGTCCGCATATCGATTCGATAAAGAAAAGGATTTCTGATGTCGGTCTTGTAGTTGTCGAGCGAACGCATCATTGATTTTTCGTTTCTTTTTTATTTTATTTTATTTTTCATTTCTTTTTTATTTTATTTTTTTGATTGTTTGTTTTGCCGCCGCCGCGCGCGAGCTGCTTCATTTTTATTTTGATTTTCAAACTTGTTCCTCGTTTTTGTTTTATTTTTCAGACGAAACCCAAACATCCAATTTTCAAAAAACGGTGAACCTGAACGCCCGATAAAATCCTAATCTTAAATTTTTAGATTTCATTGAAAAATTGGCGTTCAAATCGTTTTTTAATTTTTTTGAAAAAATGATGTTTCAATAATCTGAAAATTTAGATGAAAAGACGATAAACCGTCCCTCCAACGACGAGTTCCCGAAGCGTAGCGGAGGGAAGGAGGAGATGGAGATTCTAACTATACGTTGACGAATTCACAGATTCCGCTTTTAATTTAGCATATGTGATTCTGAAATTGAATTTTTTATTCATATGGAAAGAATCCGCCTTTTAAAATGTATCTGCAATTAGCGCTGAGATTGAACTTTTTATTCGGCGGGAAAGAATCCGCCGTTTTAATTGTATCATACAATTAGCGCTGAAATTGAATTTTTTATTCGGCGTGGAAAGAATCCGCCTTTTAAATTGTATCTGCAATTAGCGCTGAAATTGAATTTTTTATTCGGCGTGGAAAGAATCCGCCAAGTCTCGTTTCTTCGCTTCGCTCAGAAACTCAACTTGCGGGGGCGGTATTTGGATTTTTCATTTATTTTTGTCAAAAATCAAACATCGATTTTATTTCAAATCTAAAAAAAGTGAACGCCGTTTTTTTTCAAAAACTTTTTTTAAATTTGGGTTTTAAGGGGCGTTCAGGTTTTTAAAAATTAAAGAAAAATGATGTTTGGGTTTCTTCAAATATTGAAGTTAAAAGCGATTTACCGCCCCTCCAACGACGAGTTCCCGAAGCGAAGCGGAGGGAAGGAGGAGATGGAGATTCTTACTATGCGCCGACGAATTCACATATTCTGCCTTTTTAATTTAGTATATGTGATATCTGAAATCGAACTTTTTATTCGGATGGGAAGAATCCGCCAAGTCTCGTTTCTTCGCTTCGCTCAGAAACTTGAAACTGCGTTTCAAGTCCGGTTCGCCGCTTCGCGCCGCCCGGAACTCAACTTGCGGAGGCGGTATTTGGATTTTCATTTATTTTTCTTCAAATCAAACATCGTTTTTATTTCAAATCTAAAAGAAAATTGAACGCCGTTTTTTAAACTTTTTTTAAATTTGGATTTTATCGGGCGTTCGGGTTTATTGAAAATTAAAGAAAACGATGTTTAGGTTTGTCCGAAAATCAAAAAGATGATTGTTGCTGCGGCTGTCACCTTCCCGTCGCCCGCGCGACCGCTCCATTTTTCCAAAAATTCGTTTATCCTCGCCTTCGTTTTTTAAAGTATTTTCAAAAATGAGTTACGCTTTTTTCTTTTTTGAAGAATCTGCTTTAATCTTAATTGTTTTCTTCGGTTTGATTTCGCTCGGTGCCGTAAACCGCCATTCGATATTTCTGTAAAATTCATCGGCGTAATCGATTCCGATTCTTTTTCCGGTTACGTATTTTGGTTTGGTTCCGTCATCTTCGATCCAAATTTCGTCCGACTTTGTCAAATCAATCGCGTTCAAATCTTTTGTGATCTGCATCGCTTTTGTCAGCCGGCCGGGGCCGTAAAAGCCTTCCACGCCGCGAAGCAGTGCTGCCTGCGGCTGCTCCTCTGCACCTGTGACGGCGTTGATCAAATGGTGGACGCCGTAGCAGAGATAAACGTAAGTGTGACCGCCTTTCATGTACAGCGTTTCTGTTCGCTTCGTTTTGCCGGCTTTGGCGTGACAGCCCGTGTCCTCAACGCCGCGGTAGGCTTCCGTTTCGGTGATGCGAAAGCGCAGCTCTTCGCCTGTCGGCAGGCGGCGGACAAGAATTTTGCCGATCAAATCGGGCGCAACTTCCAAAACATCGCGCGTGTAAAAGTCGGAATCTAATCTTTTCGATTTCATAAATATCAAAAAAGGGATTTGTTAATCGTTTTTTTTTTTAATTTCTTCTCGTTTTTAATTCGTTTGCTTTCGATTATTGTTTTAATCCGTTTTTCAGTTTCGTTTTAATTATTTCGTTTTTTTCATTTCATTTTCCATGTCAACGATTTTTTGATGAGCGTTTTCGATTTTCTGTTTCTTCTCTTCTTTTTCGTCCAACTCTTCCGCGTCGTTTTCGGGTCTGTATCCGGGACTGTTCACGCGTTTGAATTCGGCGGGACCGAGTTCTTTAAACTGAGAATATTTGCGTTCCAACACGCGGCCGAAACAGGAAAGCGATTCGCATTTGTTGAAATAACGTGCGGAAATGAGTTCGTAAACTTGGCGTTCTTCTCTTTCGCTGCCGATAATAATGTAAACGGAAGGATAAGTCGCGTCGGCGATTCTGAAGGTGCCGAAAATTTCAAACCCTTCATATTTTTTGATAAATTCATCTTTGTAAAGGATTTCATAATCGAGGCCGAACTCGTTCATATATTCGGCAACTTCAGGCTTTAATCCTTTGACATCATGCGTTAAGCGGTAAAGCGGACATTCGATTTTGGAAGGCGCTATACTTCTTTTAAGAAACAGGGAAATTTTATTTTCGGGAAGACTGTCAACATCGAAAATGAAAACAAGCTTCTCCGTTTTTTCCGGCGACTCGGTCATTTGTTAATCATACCTTATATAATCATACGAATAAAAATAATAGTAATTTTTGAGTTGTGAGTCCTGTATATTGAATCTTTTGTTTTAAATCTTTTTTTGACTCAAATATTTCATTCATTATCAAAATTACTCATCAAAGATAACTTTTAAAATTCTGAAATCGCCGTCACGAATATTTTCCCGCCCGATTTCTTCAATTTTTTCATCAAAAGGAATCGGTTTATCTTTGAAAAACAAAAGCGCCGTTTCTTCGTTTATTTTCAATTCTTTGAGAATGTCGGCGGCGGTTTTTAATTTTGTGAAGTCGATTTCTTTGTCGGATTTGATGCCGTTTTGGTCGAGTTCGATAATGATTTTTTCAGCTGAATTCATTCTTTTCTTCCCGTATTTTTATTCCTCTTTCATATCCTTCAGTATTTAACGATTCGCTTTTTAAAAATTTCGAAACAGTTATATTCTTTTTTCTTATTCATCCCTTATCGTAAATCAATTATTCATATGAAATTTAAGTTAAGGAGGTGTTTTTATTGGAACTTATCAACAAAGAACTTTACATTTACACCGTGGCAAACAGCATATCTTATTTGTTTATTGTTTCAATGTCTGTTTTGGCAGGTTTTACCAGTGCTTCTTTAACCTTAATCTCATCGTATCTTCTTCTTAAGGTTGCGGTTTTTCTCGAATTGAATAATCAGGTTTGGTTCTTTTTACTGGACGGTTTTTCTTCAGCCGGTTCACTTGGTTTATTTTTACTGTTCCAGCTTCAAGGAATAAGTTTTATGTACTTTGAAGCTGTAAAAAAATTTAAAAAGTATGGGTGAAAAAACACGCTTTAAATGATGAATTTTATTATTTAATTTTATATTAAATTAAAAAAAATTAAATTTTAAAATAAATTGAAAATTGAATTTAAAATAATTGAAAGTTAAATTGAATTTAAAATAATTGAAAGTTAAATTGAATTTAAAATAATTGAAAGTTAAATTGAATCGAAATAATTTATCACATTTCGAAATCTAAAATTAATGACGGAGGTCACATCAATGAATGATTTTGTCAATCCGAGCAATTTTAATCATGAATCAAATCATAAAAATGAAAACAAATCAAAAAGCGAAAATAATCTGCTGAATATTTTAAAAAGTTTCATCACGGTTATTGTTTATTTCGTTGCCGTCTTCTATACTTGTTATTTTATTTCTTTCGTTTCTATTTACTTTTCCATGATGATTTATGATTTTTCCAATCCTGAATTATTTACTATGGTTGCGGGTATGCTTATTTATTTAATAATCGGCGGAATCGAATTCCACAGAGCTTTCAGAGGAAAATGGACGCTTGTGACATTTGTTCTTTTCATTCCGATAATTGCAGGAGCTATTTTAAAAGGAATTCTGCACGGTACAAAAAAAATTCAATTTGACATTCGGCCACCGCAGTTTTATAAATTTATTACCGAAATTTCACAAGTTATCATTCGCTGATTCTTGTTTTTATTTTTTTCATTTTATTTTTCATCTTCATCTTAATTAATAGGACTAAACTTCTATCGTTTCAATTTTATCGTTTCTCTTTTCTTTTAAAAACCTTTAAATGCAATGAACTGATATGTCCCATGTTTCATTTCGGGATCCGTCCCGTTGGAATGTGGCTGCAAAAAACATGCGGCTGAACCGTGAAACTGTAATAATTTGGTGAAACAAAATGGTAAAATCTTACTACGGATACGTTAGGGACGCCTGGAAAAAACCGGAAGAGACCTACGTGGATGAACTCAGATGGGAACGCCTCCAAGTTTGGAGAAAAGAAGGTTCCGTCACAAGAATCGAAAGACCGACAAGAATCGACCGTGCCAGATCACTCGGCTACAAAGCCAAGCAGGGCATCATCGTCACACGTGTCAAAGTCAGACGCGGCGGTCTCAGAAAACCGAGATACATTCGCGGAAGACGTACACACAACATGGGTATGAACAAAATTACCGCAGGCAAAAGCATCCAGAGAATCTGTGAAGAACGTGCCGGACGCAAATATCCGAACATGGAAGTTCTCAACTCTTACTGGGTTGCTCAAGACGGTAAATTCAAGTGGTACGAAGTTATTCTCGTCGACCCGAGCCACCCTGTGATTCAGAGCGACAAACGCCTGAACTGGATCTGCAACCCCGCAAACCGTGGCAGAGCACAGCGCGGTCTGACCAGCGCCGGCAAGAAAGGCAGAGGTTTGATGGTCCGCGGAAACGGTTCTGAAAAGAACAGACCGAGCCTTCGCGCACACATGAACAGAGGAAAGTGATTGATTCATCATATCAATTTTCGCGTCATCGCGCACGCGACAGAAGATTTGTCCGGAGTCGACTCGGCTCTGGACTTTTTTTTGGCACCTTGCCTGTCTCCCAAAGAAGATCTTTGCGATCTGAAAGAGACGATCGAGACCGAAGGGCACTTCGGAAATCCGATCCATGTCAAAACCGCCGTTTTAAAGAAAAAAGGCGCCTGTTCTAAATTCGTTCAATTTTTCAAAGAAAATATCAGCGAAGAAGACTTAGAAACGCTGAGAGAACAAATGCCCGAGCGCTTGGACGACGAGCTGAATTTTTACATGCGTTTTTCAAAGCAGGCAGCAGCCGCCGGAAAACTCAAATTTACAGAATCATCTGACGCCGTTTTCGTTCGCGTCAAAATCGAAACCTATCCGAAATCATGGGAAAAAGCAGGTCCCATCGTGGAGGAATTGTTTGGCCGCAAATAATTCAATCGATTCCGATTCAGAATCTTGTTTTGACTCCGATTCTGAGAATTGTTTAGATTCCGGTTCCAAGCTTTGTTCAAACTCCGATTCTAAGCATAAACGTTATTTTGATTATGTGTCCGTTGACTTTATCGAAGATATTTGTTCAAAAGCGGCAGCAGAACTCGCCCCCGAAGATTTCTTTTTGTTTACGGAGCATGTTAATTTATTTTTCAAAAAATTCGGAATAACGGACGTGATTCTTTTCAAAAGAAACGGTAAATCCGATTCCGGTTATTCTCAGGTATGCAAATCACTTTTTGAATCCGAACAATCCGTTCGATATTATAAAGGCGTTGAAATTGAAGCCGAAAATGAAAACACGCTTTATTCCGCCGTTCGAAAAGAAAGGCCGAATGTCAATTTTATTGCCGTTCGCTCGGCGGATGAAAAAGTGATTCGCGCCGCCGCCGAATCTCTTGATGTTGATTTGGTGATTCCCGTTTCTTATTCCGCGGGTAAAATCTATAACGGCATCATGAGCAACATGTATGTCAATGTCGGCCAAATCAATCATATCGTTGCAAAAATTGCAAAGGATAAAAAAACCGCTTTCGGGTTTGACATTTATCCGTTTTTACAAACCAAAGGCTATCGGAGAAGCAAAATATTGGCGGATTCCATGGATATGATTCCGATTCTTCAAAAATATAAGGTTCCCGTTTTATTATTCAGCGGCGCCGGCTCTTTTTATGACGCGCGCGGACCGTACGAATGCGAAGCTTTCGGAAGTTTTCTCGGATTGAATCGGGAAGAAGCCGCAGCGGCAGTTTCTGCTCATCCTTCTCAAATGATTGAATTGCGCAAAAAACGGCAATCCGGAAAACTTGTTATGACCGGCGTTGAAATTGTTGAAAATGACGAAAATAATGAAAATGAAGAAAATGACAAAAATGACGAATGATTTCCTTGAATTCTTTTGTTTGAACGATATTGACTGAATTTTATTGGCTGAATGATATTGATTGACTTCTTTTTTTGTCTTTTCCATTTTTTTTGTTCTGTTTGAGTTCGTTTAGTTTTTGGTTGTATTTGTTTGAGTTTGTTTGATTTTGTTTATTTTGATTGTTTATTTTTGTTTGATTTTGTTTGATTTTGTTTGACTTTGTTTAATTTTGTTTATTTTTGTTTTATACCTTCGATATATCGGTATATTTATAAACTACAAATGTTATTCACTTTTTACAGTATGAAACAAGATTCATCACATTCATTGTGAAAAACGGAGTTTTGAGTCGATACGGATTATCGGCTTTGAACAAAATTCTTAAATCCTCTTATGTTCCTTTATCTGTATTATTTTTAAAACAGGTGTATTCATTTGGAACCGCTCTTACCGTCACTTCGAAATCGAAAAAGATATATTGCCGTTGAAGTCATCAGTGACGCTCCCGTTCAAAGAAACGCTTTCATCGCGTCTGTTTCTCAAACGGGCTGCGCTGTTTTAGGCGATGTCGGCTTTGCCGGCTGCGGCATTTCTGTTCTCGGATTTGAAAACAATGTCGGGATCATTAAATGCAAACACACTTCCGTAACACAAGCAATCGGCGTTTTGGCGTTTATGACAATGATTGACGGACAAAAAGTGATTGTTCAAACATTGGGCGTTTCGGGAACCGTCAAAGGAGCGGAAACGAAATTTCTTCAAAAAAGAGGAAACTGACAGAGCTGACAGAACTGACCGAACCGATAACTTGTATAATTTTATCAGTATTGTCAATTATTGTCAATTATTATCGGTTTTATTCGGCTGCCGTTTTCACAACTTTCCGAATCTTTATATTGTTTGATTCGTATAAAATCACAGATTCAGATTTATTTTTAAATACTTGATTTAACTTTAAAAATAAAAATTAATTCAATTTAACAAACAGAATTTAATAAAAACAAAACAAAAACAGGAGTTTTAAATCATGAAAGATATGGCCCCTCAAATGTATGACCGCGCAAGCACTGTCTTTTCTCCGGACGGCCGCCTTTATCAGGTGGAATACGCCCGAGAAGCAGTTAAGAGAGGAACAACCGCTGTCGGTATCAAGGTCAAAGAAGGCGTTGTCTTATTGGTGGACAAGCGCGTTTCCAGCCGCTTGATTGAATCCAATTCGATTGAGAAAATTTTCCAAATTGATGATCATATCGGCGCTGCCACTTCCGGTCTTGTCGCCGACGCCCGTGCATTGATCGACCGCGCCCGCGTTGAAGCGCAGGTCAACCGCGTTTCTTACGACGAACCCATCGGCGTTGAAGTGATTTCCAAGAAAATCTGCGACCACAAACAGACTTTCACGCAATACGGCGGCACTCGCCCTTACGGCACATCCTTGCTGATCGCAGGTGTTGAAGACAACACGCCGCGCCTTTTCGAAACTGATCCGAGCGGCGCTCTTTTGGAATACAAAGCAACCGCAATCGGTGCAGGCCGCGTGCCCGTCATTGAAGTTTTTGAAACCGATTATGATGAAGATATGTCTTTGGACGATGCGATTTTGCTCGGCGTCGAAGCGCTTCACAAAGCCGCAGACGGCAAATTCAAGCCCGAAACGCTTGAAGTCGGAATCATTCCCGTCGACGGCGCGGATTTCAGAAAATTGACAACGGGAGAAGTCAAAGTTTATGCCGACAAAATTTCAGAGAAATATCCGAAAACGGAAGAAGAATCAGAAGGCAGTTCTGCCTCAAAGGAAGAAGACCTCGATATTTAATCGAGTCTTTCATTTTCTTTTTCATTTTCTTTTTTATTCTTTTTCATTTCTCTCTCATCGGTTTTCATTATTTTTCAATCAGTTTGATTCAATTTTTGTTTTTGATTTGAAAATTCCACGGTTCAATTTTTGATTTTTTTTTGTAAAATTTGTGCGGCTCGCGCGGCGGCGGGCAGCTGCTGCGGCTGCCGGCAGCGGCAGAGCGCAAACCTGATTGCAGGCGGAAACAGAAACCTGTAGGTAGCAGCGGAAACAGAAACCTCCCTCCCACTGCAAACAAACACCTTCTTCCCGCTGCAACCCGAAATTTTGTGAGCGAAGCGAGTAAAATTTAATGCAAACGGATTACGATTAAAGAGCAGATACACGCGGCAATACAAACCTGATTGGCAGCAGCAGTAAAAGACAGTTGCAGAAACGGCAATTGTATGAAGTCGAAAGCAGTTGAAACAGCTGACTGATTTTAGTTTTTATTTTCGTACGGGAAAGAATCTCCAACTCCTTCTTTCCTCCGCTTACGCTCCGGAAACGCGTCGTTGGAGGTGGCGGTATTTTGTCTATTAATTCAAATTATTTCGATTGAAACATCGTCTTTTATCAAAATTTTCAAAAACGGAACGCCTTCTTTTCAATAAAATCTAAAAATTAAATTTAGGGTTTTATCGGGCGTTCAAGTTCACCGATTTCTTAAAATTGGATGTTTAGGTTTCGATTCTAAAAACAAACAAAAACGCAGTACAAGTTTGAAAATCAATTGAAAAATGGAGCAATTCGCGCGCGCAGACGGCTGCAAAATTCCAAAACTGATTATTTTCCAAAATCAATCTGAAATTTAAAAAATACCGAAACGCTTTAAACGAAGTCATCCTAAGTATTATAAAAATATCAGGATTTGATTTTCATGGTTTCACTTGACGATGCCGTTACGGCTCATATTAAAAAAGGAAGCAAAGAGTTTGAAATTCTCGTTGACCCCGAGCTTGCTCTCGCTTATAAGCGCGGAGAAGAAATCAATATCGCCGACGTTTTAGCGGTTGAAACGATTTTTGAAAACGCGAGCCGCGGCGACAAAATTGCCGACTCCGACCTTGTTTCAACATTTCAAACGGACGACGTTTTGCAAATCGCTTCCGTCATCTTAAAAGACGGTGAAATTCAGCTGACAAAAGAACAGCGCAAACGCTTCCTCGAAGAAAAAAGAAGGGCAGTTGTTACATTTATCGCGCAAAACGGCGTCAATCCTCAAACAATGGCGCCGCATCCGCCGCAGCGAATCGAAATTGCGATGGAAGAAGCCAAAGTCAACATCGACCCGATGAAAAGCGTTGACGAGCTCGTTCAAATCACGATGAAAGCGATTCGCCCGCTTCTGCCGATCCGCTTTGAAGAAGTCAGCGTCGCCGTCAGAATCCCGCCGCTGTATGCGCCGAAAGCGTACGGTGATATTTCCGGTTTCGGAAAAATATTGAAAAACGAATGGCAGGGAGACGGCTCATGGATTGCCGTTGTCAGAATTCCCGCCGGCATGCAGACAGACTTTTACGCGCTGCTGAATCACATAACAAAAGGAGAGGCGGAAACGAAATTGATAAAAGATGATGCGCCTGCAAAGAAATGATCATCATTTGATTACATTTTTAATTTTTTTCAATTTCTTTTCTCGACTTTTTTCTTTCAACTTTTTATTATTTTCTTTATTTTTTCTATCTATTCTTATTTTATTTTTGAGCATATCTATACAAAACGTTTTCACCTTCTTCATATTGTGTTCCGTCCAAACGGCGATTCATTTTCAATCTTTGAATTTGCCGTTCTAAGTCTTCATCCATTCGTTCAATCATTTTTTCAGTTTCTTCAAGTTCTTTCGGTGTCAGCTCAGGGGCTTTCCCGACGTAAGTAAATATTTCTTCAAAAGATTCATACCACATATGACTCATCCTCTTTAACTCTGATTTTGTATACTGTTACTTCTATATCTTCATCTATTAAATAAATTTTATCCTGTTTGATTATTCTATATGGGGAATTCCTCGGGCGCAGCATTTCATTTTCTGCTCTGTCAATATACAGCGCATTTGCACCCTTTTCTAATTCTAATTGAAAAATTATCGGATTTTTAACATTTGTATATTCCAATGCTTTGTTTATGTCTAATGTGAAACTTCCAAACCCGTAGTCGATATATGATTCTCCGACTTCCGAGTTTTTCAGCCAATCAATATTATTTACGCCTCTGTACAGAGTATAATCCTTGTCTGTTTTGCTTTTTTGAATTGCGCTGTCAATATTCTGAATATTAAAACCCACCAATTCTTTTTCCTCTGCTGACAACAATTTATAAAATTCAAAATTGCGGCAGCATGAATTTATAACATAACACCAAGGCTTTCCCTCCCAATTATTCGGAACGAAAAAACTCCATCTTTTCTTTTGCGTATTCCAAAAATGTACATCCTGGTAGTTTCCGATACAAACTTTTTCCATTGCTGTCAAATCTTTTCGATCTGTGTATGGTATGAGATAAGTTGTATACTCCTGCAGGAGTTCGGGTCTTTCAGCAATAATGTCTGCTGAAATTGTATTCATTCCGATGTATTTGCTCATATTAGGCTTGTAATTTTTTTACACATTTAATGTGACCGTTTTTTTCAAAAACGATAGATTTAAATCCTAAATAAAATCCGGATGAAAAATGTTCAATAAAAAAGTTATTTCGTTTTTTAATCCAAAAAATGAAGGCAGAATAAAAAATAAAATTGAATTTAAAGAAAGACTATAAAAATGATTAAAACGTACGATATAAAACTCAATCAGTAAGAGGATAGAATGGACAAAAAGAGAATTGTGATACCCGGAGAATTGCTGTCCGATGACACGGCAATGTCGGGTCCCGGAACGTATATTTCCGGCGGAAAAGTCTACGCATCCGTATGCGGACTTCTGGCCCAGAAAGGAAAACTTTCTGTTCACCCGCTTTCCGGCCCTTATATGCCGAAGAAAAATGATCTTATCATCGGTTATGTGACAGTCGTCACGTCATCGAATTGGATTTTTGATATTAATTGCCCTTATGAAGGACTTTTGCACGTCATGGAATATCCGCAGCGTGTCCCTTCCGAAGAAATGACCGAACATTTCAACATCGGTGATACTGTTTTGCTGAAAGTGGCGGATGTCAATTCTGAAATGAAAGTCGAATTGACATACAAAGACCCCGTTTGCAGAAAGCTGACGAGAGGACGTCTTGTCGAAGTGCCTTATTCTAAAGTGTCACGAATTATCGGACGCTCCGGCGCCATGATTTCAATGCTCAAATCCAAAACCGGCTGCGACATTTTTGTCGGCGGCAACGGACGCATTTGGATGAACGGCGATTCATTTGATATGGATGTTTTAATGAAAGCTTTGGAAAAAATCGAAACAGACGCCCGCCTCCCGGGACTCACCGATTTAACAGCCGCTTTTATTGACGAACAATACGAAGCTGCCGGACGCGAAGCGCACGATGACGCAAAGCGAAAACCCGCCGCAGCCGATAAAAAAACCAAATTAAAATCCGCTGCAAAAGATGAAACGGTCAATGAAGCGGCAGCTGCGCCATTGATCGAATCTTCCGAAGCCGAATTGAAATCTCTTCCGAGAAAATCAAGAGCGTCTCAAGAAAAGAAAAGGAAATCCGCGGAATCTGAAAAAGAATCTGATGGATCTGAATCCGAATCCGGCGATGACAATTTAATTCCGGCTGTCGGCAAATCAGTCGTTGTCGGAAATTCCGTTGAAAACGCCGCTGTCGGTTTTGATTTCATTCAAAATGAATCAACTGCGCCGGCCGGATCCGTTGTGAAAAAGCAGCCTGCTGCAAGACCGCGTTTAACGCAGCCCGAAGCATACAGGCAGGAAAACTGCACCTGTTTTAAAAGCGTCTTCTTTATACACCCGCCCGTTCACGAAGGAAATAAATCGGACAGATAAATAAAATCAATCGAAATTTTAAATTAAAATAAAATTAAGAACGGGAAATTAATTATTATATTATTATATTTATTCTTGGAGAAATTGAAATGAGTTCAAACCAAACCGACGTGGTTTTTTTTGATGAAAACGGTCTTCGAACAGACCAGAGAAAGCCCGACGAAATCCGCCCGATGAAAATTAAAATCGGTGTCCTGTCGCGCGCAAACGGCTCCTGCTATTTAGAATGGGGCGGAAACAAAGTGATTGCAGCCGTTTACGGTCCCCGCGAAGCGCACCCGCGCCGCATGCAGTTAGCCGGAAAAGCAGTCATCCGATACAGATACAATATGCAGTCTTTCTCCGTGGAAGACCGCGCCAGACCCGGACCCAGCCGCCGCAGCAGTGAAATTTCAAAAGTCAGCCGCGAAGCCTTTGAGCCGGTTCTTTTCGCAGAAGATTATCCCAAAGCCGCAATTGATATTTTCGTTGAAGTTCTTCAGGCCGATGCCGGAACAAGAACGGCTGCAATCAACGCCGCTTCACTTGCGCTTGTCGATGCAGGCATTCCGATGCGCGGATTGGTTTCCGCCTGCGCTGCCGGTAAAGTCGGCGGTAAAATCGTTTTGGACTTAAACAAGCCCGAAGACAATTACGGCGAAGCTGATTTGCCGATTGCGATGACGGAAGACGGCAAAATTACATTGATTCAAATGGACGGTCATTTAACGCCGTCCGAATTCGAAGAAGCGATGGCGCTTGTTCAGCAAGGCTGCCGTCAGGTTCTTGAAATTCAGAAAGCAGCGCTTTTGGAAAAGTTCGCGTCCGTTATGGATGACGAGGAAGACGAAGTCGTTGTTGAGGAAGAAGTCGAAGAAGACGTTGTTGAAGAAGAAGTCGAAGAAGACGTTGTTGAAGAAGATGTTGAGGACGACGCCGAAAATGATGAAAACGGCGAATTCGCAAATGATGCCGAAGATGTTGATGAAAGCGATTTTAATGAAATCAATGAAGATGAGATTGACGCTTTCGTTGCGGAAGTTTCACAGCGCCTCGCAAAAGACGTATCCGCAATCATCCGCAGCTACGAATCCGGCACTCTCGATCTTGATGAAGATGACGCCGATTTGGATATCATTGTCATTGATGAAGATGAAATCAATCCCGAAGATTTAAAAGAAATCGAAAAATTCGTCGCCGATTTTGATGACGAAGAAGATGATAACGCAGAAGACGATGACGAGAATGAAAATGAGGATGAAGATGACGGCGAGGACGATGACGACGACGGCGAAACAGACATCTTTGTCATTGATGCCGACGATCTTGACGATGATTCGGAAGATGAAGACGAAGTCGTTGATGCCGAATCCGATGAAGAAAGTGACGAGGACGAAGGAGAGATTGAATACGATGATGAAGATGAAGGCGAGGAGGACTGAATATGCCTAACGAAATACTTTCCGCTTTAAAGAAGGATTACATTCACAATTTAATTGTTGAAGGCAAGCGCGCCGACGGCCGCAGCTTCACAGAAATGCGCGACATTTCCGTTAAAACACATGTCATTGACAAGGCGGAAGGCTCCGCTTACGTCAAATACGGCGAAACAAAAGTTTTGGTCGGCATCAAATTGCAGAAAGGATCTCCTTTTCCCGACTCTCCGAATTCGGGCATTATCATGACGGGCATGGAGTTAAATCCGCTCGCGTCTCCCGACTTTGAAGCTGGGCCGCCGAGAGAAGAGTCCATTGAAATGTCCAGAATCGTTGACCGCGGCATCCGTGAGTCACATTCCATCGACTTGGAAAAGCTGTGCATCAAAGAAGGCGAGCTTGTCTGGATGGTTTTTGTTGATATCAGCATCATTAACGATGCCGGAAATCTTGTTGACGCGTCATGTCTTGCTTCCATTGCCGCTTTGATGACAACAATCGTTCCGGCGGACGAGGCGAACGGTTTTGAATCCATTCCGCTTCCGATGCAGAACATTCCGGTCGGCGTTACCGTTGTCAGCATCGACAACACGCTCATTTTGGATCCGACATTGGATGAAGGAACTGTCTGCGACACCAAGCTCATGATAATTACCGAGCAGGACGGCGCGCTTTCCGGCATGCAGAAGAGCGGGGCGGAACCTTTGCTTCCCGAGAGAGTCATTGAAATGGTCAATCTCGCCAGGGAGAAGGGAGCCGAAATAAGGGAAAGATATTTATCTAATCTTTCTATAAGAGGTTGAATCTTGTTTTAAACATTTCAACCTTTTTGATTCAAACGAGACGGCTGATCCGGTTTCATGATTTTATTTCATGATTCGGTTTCATGAATTTCGGCCGATTTCATCTTTTGAGTCATTCAAGTTTAAATTTTCAAAATTACATGCGCTTCGGCGCTTCAATTTAGGTGAAACACTATGGTTAGAAAAAACTCACGCAAAGGTAAAGTTTCCAGATCTGCCGGCAGATTTGGTGTCAGATACGGCAGAAGAGACAGAAAGCTCGTCGCCGATCTTGAAGGACGTACAAGAGGCCCGCACTCCTGTACAAAATGCGATCTTCCGTCTGTTCGAAGAATCGGCACAGGCATCTGGGAATGCAAGAAATGCGGCTTCAAATTCGCAGGCGGCACATACATTCCGCAGACCGCGGTCGGCAAAACCTTCCAGAACACAATGAAGAATGCGCTTTCCGACAGCTCCATGAAATATCACTATGATTTCTTGGATGAAGAAGAAGACGAAGAATAATGAAACAGAGGCTGTGAGAGCCATATCTGTTTCTTCTTTCTTTTTATTATTTTTCGATATCAATATTCATTTTGTATTGAAATTGATTTGTATCGACATTAATTTTATATGTTGAATTATCTAAATTGAATCTAAATTATAATTCGACTTTCCAGAGAATTAAAAAGGTGACTTATTTGTCTTATTATTGTTCCCACTGCAAGAGAGAAATCGACATCGACTATGAAAACGCAGGTGTCCGCTGTCTCTACTGCGGTCACAGAATTCTTGTTAAAAAACGTCCGGCAACCATTAAAAGAATTAAGGCCGAGTAATAATGATGCTGCTGACGTCTTCTCGAAAACCCTCTTTTAAAACCAAAATTTTATGCAAAAAGCTGGCACTTTTTTTTGATGCCGCTTATATGACGCGCGGTAAAATGCCGCTGTCGGAGGTTTTGGAGCAGGGCAGCGGAGCCGTCTTGTGCATCGTCGGGGAATATCACGGAAACCCCGGCAGTCTTTCTTTTTACGATCCGTCGGGTCATTTGTTTTTATCGCTTCGTTTTTCGGAAACTTCTTTTGATCCTGTTCCGCAGGCTGAACTTCGCTACGGCGAGCGTATTTTCTACGGCGCCGAGTCTTCCGAGATTTTTAATTTGCTGAGCATGTTTATGATCGAAGACAAAGGTTTGTCTGTGCCGCCGGATTCGCTGATTGAATTGTTCAAGAATAATAAAAATAAAAAAGATAAACGAGATAAAACGGATACAACAGATAAAACAACGGATACAACAGATAAAACGGATAAAACAGATTCTGCGCCGCAAAGCGCGACAGAGGTTTCTGCTGAAGTTCCTGCAAAAGTTCGCGCGATTCCTTGGGTTTTCAAAGGTGATTCCAAACCCAAACCCAACGCCGCTTACGTTCGCCGTCTTTATGTGACGGATGACCGTTTGGATTTTTATTCTAATGACCGTTTATTTTTAAGACTTTATGTCAAAGGCATTAAGTCTGATGTCAGCAACTGAGGCGATTGTATGAAAGCGCAAGCCCGTTTTTCATTGACATCGGAAACGCCGGAGCTGATTTCCGACATTTATCAAAGTCTTTTGCCTGAAACGAATGAATCCATTTCTGACCGCTCCGCCGTTTCTCTTTTCTTAAAAGAAGGCGGGCTTGTTTTGGAAATCCAAAGCAACGATATTATTTCACTGCGCTCGGCGCTGAACACTTGGATGCGCCTGATCCAAACGGCGTATGACGTGGCATCGGCTGCCGATTGATCGTGTTTTCTGTTTGCAGCTGCGGCAGCGCGCGCGAGCTGTGCCATTTTTTCTAATATTTTCAATTTTGTTCCTCGTTTTATTTAATTTCGGGATAAAACCTAAACATCAAATTTTCAAAATCGGTGAACCTGGACGCCCGATAAAACCCTAAATAAATGTTTTAAATTTATTGAAAAGACGGCGTTCCGTTTTTGAAGAAAATGATTGAAAGACGATGTTTCAATCGATTTAAAATTTGAATTAAAAAATTAGGCTCCGCCCCCGCAAGTTGAGTTTCCGAAGCGGAGCGGAGGAAACGAGACTTGGCGGATTTTTCCCATACGAAACGAAACAATCAAAAACCGTTGATTATGGATTCCTTTCCTGTGCCGGAAAAGTGCTTCTTGCAACTGTCTTTTAGTGTTGCTGCTGCCAATCGGGTTTGTGTTGCCGCTGCCAATCAGATTTGCATTGCTGCTTGTCTCTGCTCTTTTTTAAGAAATCTGTTGGCATTAAATTTTGCTCGCTTCGCTCACAAAATTTCGGGTTCCGGCGGAAAGAAGATGTTTGTTTGCAGCGGGAGGGAGGTTTCTGTTCCCGCCGCTACCTGCAGGTTTCCGTTGCTGCCGACACGCAGTCTGCCGGCAGCCGCAGCAGCTGCCGCCGCCCGTCGCGCGCGAACCGCACAAATTTTCAAGCAACTCAAACAAAAATGCCCAACGTTTTTGAAAAACAAAATGAATGAAACAAAAGAATCGATTAAAAAACAAACAAGAAAGTAAAAACAAATAAAAACCAAACAAAAAAAGCAAAACCAAACAAAAAATAAAAGAAAGCAAAGGATCGCTCCTTTGCCAATGACTTTTTTGAAATTTTTGTCATACGATAAAATCAGAACTTCATAGAAGGCGAGAATGAATTACAGCAATAGTCATCAAAGACTTCTTCTTCCACTTCTGCCAGTTTTTTCTTATAATCTTTTGATTTCGGGTCGTATTTTTTCATTTTTTCTTTAACTTCGGCGTTCATTTTATCAAGAACTTTTTGATTGAACCCTTCCGTATTTTCTGCCGTGAACATAGTTCATCATTTCTTTGCATATTAAATTCAATTATCGATTCAAAATTGATTCAAATCGACTGCGATTCCATACATTTTCCCCGTATATGAAATTGCAAAAAGACAGACATCTGCTGCCGCAAACATATCGTTTCAGGCAGCACAAGACTGCTGTATCAATATTTATCAGATCCAATTCATGAAATGAAAATAAATCTCGGATGAACGATTTTTCCGTTCAGCCGTATTGATATTTTCCTTAATGAGATATATATTTGCTGATTACATTAAAATTAAATTGAATTGTTCTAAGCGGCAAAGAAAATCAATCTGATTCAATTTAATTCAATCTGAAATTCTTTGAAAATCAACTGAGAAAAATCAATTTAAAAATCAATTTAAAAATCAATTTAAAAATCAATTTAAAAAACAATTTAGAACCAAATCAATTCAATATACGCAAATCATTTTCATTTTTCAGCACAAGTTCCAGTGTTCCGTTATATTCTTCAACTGCTCCTTTCACGCCGATTAAACTTTCCGCTTCGATTTTGGAAAATATCGATGACGCGCCGACGGATTTTGGAACAAATACAGGCAGAACGGTTTTGTCGGCGCATTCGATTTGAATAATCAAATGGTCGCCTGTAAAAGTCATTCTTTTACTCATCACCAAACCTTCGGTATAAACTGTTTTTCCGACATCTTCTGTGGTCGGCACAACCGAATTTCCGGCAGACATCAGCGATTCATTATCCGCCGAAATAACAGCGTAAAGCAAAAAGACGGTTGAAAATGCCATCAGGAACAAGATAATTACAAGTTTGTTTTCCGTTTTCATTGTGAACTCCTCAAGCCGAAATAACACGGGAAGCAGATATAGTTTTTGAAATTTTCAAAATCGGAAGACTTATATATGAAATTTCATCGGAAATGCAAAATATTCTAAAAATAATTTCAAAGAATTATGTCATCATTAATAATAAAATTCCATAATCTAATGGTTGTAAAAAATTATATTTTCGTCAACGGGCATCTCAATAATTCAAAATTTGATTAAAATCGACTATTATGTGTTATGTCTTATTCGATATAATTTTCGGGTGAAAATATGCGAAAATCTTAAATATGAGCGAATTTTCCAATTAATTGTTGACAAAAGAAAAGAATTCAACTTCTTCAATTTGTCAAATCGAACTGAAATCAAATTCGAATCAAAAAAGAATCAAATTCGAATCGACCCAAATTCGAATCGACCCAAATTCGAATCGAAAAGAATCAAATCGACATAATAACGGATTAAACAAAGTAACGGATTAAGTAAAAAACAAAATTGACCGGTCGCATATTATTGTTAAACAGTGAAATTCAATCCATATTTCAATTTAAAAAGGTGAAAACTTTTGGCAATAGACAGCGGCTCTACGGCTCTAATTATTATCAGCGCAGCACTCGTAACACTCATGATTCCGGCACTCGGCCTTTTCTACGGCGGGCTTGTTCGGAAGAAAAATATTATTTCAATGGTTTTCTTAAGTTTTCTCGCCCTCTCAATTGTCAGTATCCAGTGGGTTTTCTTCGGCTATTCACTCGCCTTCGGACCTGATATTGCGGGCGTCATCGGCGGCTTAGACTATGTCGGGCTCATCGGCATCGGTCTTGAAGACACGATCGTTGAAGGCATTCCCGATATTCTTTTCATTCTCTTTCAGATGATTTTTGCAGGAATTTCACTTGCAATCATCACATCAGGCTTTGCCGAACGCGTTAAACTCAGTTCATTCATTGTTTTCGGGCTCCTTTGGACAACGCTCGTTTATGACCCGCTCGCACACTGGGCATGGGGCGGCGGCTGGGCACACGCTCTTGGCGCGCTCGATTTTGCCGGCGGAACGGTGGTTCACATCAGCGCCGGATTCGGTGCGCTCGCAGCAGCTTTTGTCATCGGCAAACGCTCAGGCTTCGGCGAAACGAAAATGGTTTCAGCTCCCCAGAACATTCCGCTGACACTTCTCGGCGCCGGTCTTCTTTGGGTCGGCTGGTTCGGCTTTAACGGCGGCTCCGCGCTCGCGGCAGACGGAATCGCAGCACTTGCGGTCATGAACACGGCAATTGCGGCAGCAGCCGGTGCACTTTCTTGGATGCTTATCAGCTCGATCAAAGGAAAACCGAGTGCTGTCGGGTTGGTTTCGGGTGCACTTGCAGGTCTTGTCGGAATCACGCCGGCGGCCGGATATGTCGAAATATTTCCGGCAATCATTATCGGCGGAATCGCTTCAATCGTCTGTTATTATGCTTTGATTTTCCGCGTTAAAAAAGGATGGGATGAAAGTTTGGACGCGTGGGCGATTCACGGTGTCGGCGGACTCTGGGGCGCGATTGCGACAGGCATTTTCGCATCTTCTGCGCTTGCCGGCGTCGGCGGTCTGATTGAAGGCAATTTCATGCAGTTTGCGGTCAACGCAGGCGAAGCAATCATTGCCGTCATTTTCTCATTTGCCGTGACTTACATCATCGCGCTTGCGGTCAAAAAAGTCATGGGTCTTCGTGTATCGGAAATCGAAGAAGATCTCGGTTTGGATATTTCAAACCACGGGGAACGCGCTTGAAAATGAATCAAACAGTAGAAATCACAAACAGTAGAAATCACAAACAGGAGAACTAACAAACAGGAGAACTAAATATGAAAATGATCATGGCGGTTATCCGTCCCGAAAAATTCGATGCGGTCAAACAGGCGCTGGCGGACAAAGGCTACTACGGCATGACCGTCACGGAAGTTTCCGGGCGCGGTGAACAGAGAGGCGTTTGCCTTCAGTACAGAGGAAAACCGATTTATGTCGATGTTATTCAGAAAACGGAAATTCAGCTCACGACATGCGATGAAAAAGCGGATGAAGTGATCGAAATCATCAGATCCGCCGCGTATTCCGGAAAAATCGGAGACGGGCGTATCTTTGTCGTTCCCGTTGAAAAAGCAATTACGATCAGAACGGGGGAGATGTTCAGCTAAGCGGTGTGTCCAATATGTTTGCGCGCGGAAGGCGTTGTTTATAAAAATCGCTTCAGTGATTTTTGCCGCAACCGCCGCCGCGCGCGAGCTGCACCACTTTTATATTTTCAAAATTTATCGTCGATTTTTATTTTAATGAATACTTTCACTATTCTTATCAAATGCTTATATTTCAGAATCGCTTTCAATACATTAAGAAATTTGAGAGTTGATTTTATGATTTATTTTAAAGAAACATCCGTTTGTCAAATCGGGATTGAAGAAAAAGACGGCTTCATCACGAAAACTGTTTTTGAAAACAGTTCTTCAAATTCCGGCGAATCCTGTCATTTCGATGCCGCTTCCGCTCCGGCCGCCGTCGTTGAGGCATTTTCTCAATTGGAAGAATATTTCAGCGGAGAACGAAAAGAATTTACGGTTCCGTTGGCACCGGCCGGAACGCCGTTTATGAAAAACGTTTGGGAAGCATTGTGTACAATTCCTTACGGCAAAACCGCAACTTACAAAGAGATTGCAAACGCTGTCGGCAATCCGAAAGCGTGCCGCGCCGTCGGTATGGCAAACAACAAAAATCCGATTGCAATTTTTATTCCCTGTCATCGCGTGATCGGCAGCAGCGGAAAACTTGTCGGCTACGCCGGCGGAACGGACGTGAAGCAAAAACTTTTGATTTTGGAAAATGAGAATTTTTTGGAAAAATAAATCCAAATTATCAAAACAAATCCAAATTATCAAAATAAATCCAAATTTATCAAAAACAAATCAAATTTGTCAAAAATAATCGCAAACAAACAAAAAAGTCATGAAAAAAAACAGGAGTGTTCATGTTTACGGCGCAGGATGTTCAAAATGAACTTGAAAGGTTAAGCAATCCCGATAAAGCAAAACATCATCAAAAATATTTTAAAACGGGTCCGGGAGAATACGGCGAAGGTGATCTTTTTATCGGAATCGAAGTTCCGAAAATGAGAGCGCTTTCAAAGAAAATCTGTTCCGATATCTCACCGGCGGATACGGAAATCTTGTTGAAATCACCGATTCATGAACATCGGCAAACGGCTCTTTTCACAATGGTTGAAAAATACAATGCTGCGCGCCGAAAATCTTTGCCGAAAAGAAACGGTTCGGCATCAGATGACCAATTAATTGCAGCCATGCGCGAGAAAAAAGAAATCGTGACGCTTTATTTGGAAAATACGAAATATATCAATAATTGGGATTTGGTTGACTGTTCCGCGTCATACATTCTCGGCGAATGGTTCTTGGAAACAGAACCCGAAACGCTCGGAGAAAAAACGATTTGGAATTTGGCAAAGTCTGACGATTTATGGAAACAGCGCATTTCCGTGATGACAACGCACGCTTTTATTCGAAGCGGCACTTTTCAACCGACACTGAATTTGTGCGAATATTTTCTTCCCGCAACGCATGATCTGATTCATAAATGCACCGGGTGGATGCTTCGGGAAACCGGCAAAAAAGAAAAAGCCGTTTTGATTCAGTTTTTAGATGTTCATGCAAGCGAAATGCCGCGGACAATGCTTCGCTATTCGATTGAAAAATTAACGGCGGCTGAAAAAGAAAATTATATGTCGCCGATTCGAAAAAGGAAAGCTTAAATTGAAATGTTTAAAATTTAAAAAGTTTGAAGTTGAAAAGTTTAAATTGAAAAAAATCTAAAATAAAATCCGTATGATGTTGATTTCAATCAATTTCCTGATTCTTATTTTTGCGTTCAATTATTTCAGCGGCAATTCTTCTGCTGCTGTAAAATTCACCTTCGCCATTTGAATCCGCTTTTGAAAGGCGGATGACTTTGGGGAAAAAACCGCGTTCATTTAACGCGTCTTCCAATTCCTTTTCTTGGAATTTCTGATCAAAGCCGAGAACGACAATATCGGGATTGATTTCTGAAATCGGTTCAAAATAATCCGTTAAACTTCCGAGAAGCGCGAAATCAACCGGCTTGAGCGCTGCAACCATCATTCGACGCTGATTTTCCGGAATGATCGGCGTCGGTTTATGATTGACATTGACATCGCGGCTGATGATAACATAAAGCTCATCACCGAGCATTTTTGCCTGCTCCAAGAAGTAAAGGTGTCCGGGATGAAGAATGTCAAATGTTCCAGTTGCCAAAACGCGCGTCAAAATGTCACCTGAAAAATCAATGTGCTGTAAAGAATAAAAGAGTATCGAAAATAAAAGAACAAAAGAGCCAAAATGAAAGTGTCGATCACATCGTTAAAATGAACAGTATAATTTGATCGTTAAAATAAAAAGTGTCAACGATTATCAAAATAAAAAATATTTTAAAAGAAAATATTAAAAGAAAATAATGAAAAGAAAATAATGAAAAGAAATAATTTAAAAGAAAAATGTCAAAAATTAATTGAAAATTTCGAAATCATTCAAGCGTTCCCGAACAGGAATGAAATACATCATTGTCGGCGCTCAAAAATATCACGGTCAAAACTGTTTTATCATCGGTTGATTCGGTTAATTTCAAATTGCCCGAATAACGGGAAAGAATCATTTTTGCGATGTAGAAAATTAAACTGATTTTGTCGCCGGTCACACTGTTTTTATCTTCATTTAAGATGGCTTCAAGCGTACTTCCGGGAACCGAAAAGTTATGAATGTCGATTCTGACAGCGCATTTGTTTAATCCGTCTTCCTGAAATTCTGATGTTGTAAACGAAAGCTTGTATTTGTTGTTATTTTCAAGCGTTATCTGAATTAATAAATCAAAAAGTTTCGGAAATGCGCCGTCGGCAAAAACGTAAATGTCGTCGCCGTTTAACTCAAATTCTTTGTCCGGATATTTTTCCGTAAGTCTGCTCATACAGGAATAAAATGAATAAAAACCAAGGTTACCGCCGCTGTAAACGAACGGTTCGATTTCTTTGATGACTTCAATGTGTTCCAAGCTCTTTTGGGAGGCTTCTTCAACCATTTCCAAATATTTTTCATCCTTTTTCAGCTTGTATAAATCAAGCGCCATAAAAATAGCGTTCTGATAGTTCTTCAGATCATGTTTGAACAAATCATAAAAACGGCTTCCAAGCTCCAGATATCTTTTTGTATAGATGTCCATGACTGTCCCTTCCCGGTCCAATAATGTTACAGCCGGATATTTTTCGCTATATTTCATTTAATCACCAAAATAATGAGAAGCACCATGTTTCTTCGAATCTAAAAGAGTATAACTGCAACATTTTATTTAATATGAGTGGTATATCCGATAAGTTTCTTGAACTAATAATATTCTGTAAACATATTTTGGGAAAATTCATTTTTATCATCGGTAAACACGGTTTGAAAAATATTACTGTCAGTAATAAATATGTGCAAAATTTATATACTATAATATCCATTCTGTTTTGCCGAGTGTTTTGAGCGATTTTTTAAAAATTGTGAAAAAACATGCAACAGAATTAATAATCAAAAGCATAATAAAAACTAAATAAAAAGCTAAAAGAAGCTAAAAAAATTTTAAAAAATTTTAAAAAATTATAAAAATTACAAATTAAACTCACATAAATTGAAAATCACAGATATTACAAATATCGTAAATATTACAGATATCGTAAATATTACAGATATCGTAAATATTACAGATATCGTAAATATCGCAAAATATTGTAAATATCACAGATTGCTGACGTGATTTTCTTGAAAAGGAGACGAATAATAATGGCGAAAACGATTGCTGAAATCAATGAAAAAATCGCATCCGGTAATGTCTGTGTCGTGACGGCTGAAGAAATGTCCGACATTGTTGACGATATCGGTGCCGAAAAGGCGGCTGCAGAGGTTGACGTGGTGACCACGGGGACCTTCGGCGCTATGTGTTCTTCAGGCGTTTTCCTCAACTTCGGTCACTCCGAAATCCCGATTAAAATGACAAAAATGTTCATGAACGATGTCGAAGCGTACAGCGGAATCGCAGCGGTCGACTCGTATTTGGGCGCGACGCAGATCTCTGAAAAGCTCGGCATCAAATACGGCGGCGCTCATGTCATTGAAGATTTGATCTGCGGTAAAAAGGTTGAAGTCAACGCTTATTCTTACGGCACGGACTGCTACCCGAGAAAGGAGTTGACGACCACGATTACGCTGGATGATTTGAATCAGGCAATCATGGTCAACCCGAGAAACGCTTATCAGCGTTATGACGCCGCAACAAACGGCTCAAAAAAAGTCATTCACACTTACATGGGCAAACTGCTTCCGGATTACAAAAATGTGACTTATTCGGGCGCGGGCATTTTGTCTCCGCTTTCAAATGATCCGACTTACAGAACGATCGGCGCGGGAACCAAAATATTCATGGGCGGCGCCGAAGGAACGATTGTCGGCGAAGGAACGCAGTGTTCAACGGCATCCGGTTTTGCAACACTGATGACGACGGCGAATTTGAAAGAGATGACGAAGGAATACGTCAACGCTGCAAGCTTTGAAGGATACGGCACGTCGCTGTTCCTCGGCATCGGCATTCCGATTCCGATTTTGGACGCCGAGATGGCGCAAGCGGCAGCCGTTCGAGACGCGGACATTGAAGTCAGCATTAAAGATTACAGCATCGGAAAGCGTGACCGTCCGGTTGTCAGAAAAGCCAATTATGAGGAGCTTCGTTCGGGAAGCATTCAGTTAAACGGCAAAGATGTGGCAACGTCCTGTATGTCCAGCTTTAAGAAATCCCGCGAGGTTGCGGAGGAATTGAAGAGCCGCATTGTTGCGGGCCGATTCTTCCTCGGCGCGAACACGACGACGCTGCCTTTGAACCAATCGACGAAGCCGATGAAAGAGACGAATAAAACGCCTGTCGTTCGCGACATTATGAGCAAAAAGGTTGTGACGGTGGAGCAGACGGACAGTTTTATTGACGCGGCGAAATTGATGAAGCAGAATGAGCGCAATCATGTTTCGGTTGTGTCGGGCGGCAAGTTGGTCGGCATCATCACGTCGTGGGATATTTCAAAGGCGGTTGCCGAAGGAAAAGTCGATACGGTCGGTGCCTGCATGACGAGGGATGTGATTACTTGTTCGCCGGATGAAACGGCTGACGTGGTTGCCAAAAGGCTTGCGGAATTCAAAATTTCGGCCATCCCGGTCATTGATGACAATCAAACGGTTGTCGGGATGCTGACGAGTGAGCATATCAGTAAACTTTTCACAAGGGGGAAGCATGAATGAAACTTAAGATCAGTTTTCCGGATGAACGCGTGAAGTCGCCGATTTTATCGGAGATTATCATCAAAACCGGCGTTCTTGTCAGCATTGTTTCCTCTCATATTGATTCGACCGGCGGCGAAATCATTATTGAAGTCATTGACAAGTATTATGAGGTCATTAAAAATGAGTTTGAAGCCCGCGGCGTTACGGTAACGCTTTTGGATACGCTCATTTGCAGAGATGAAAGTGAATGTGTCGACTGCGGCGCATGCATTTCGGTTTGTCCGTCGAAAGTCTTTTCGTTTGCGGACGACTGGAGTTTGGCAATGGATATGCAAAAGTGCGTCAAATGCGGTTTATGTATTGACATGTGCCCGCATCAGGCGCTGTCGATTGAAGGGGCGAATTGCGAATAATTCGTTCTTTTCTTTTTTATTTTTCATTTATTTGATGATTTTTTTTGATTTGTTTTTCATTAAATTTGTCGTTCATTTTTGATTCGTTTTCACTAAATTCGATGGTTTCTTTTTGATTTGTTTTCACTAAATTTGATGATTTCTTTTTGATTTGTTTTCGCTAAATTTGATGATTTCTTTTTGATTTTGTTTTTTACTAAATTTGCCGGTTCCTTTTGACTTTATTTTTAAAAACAGGTTCCCATTTTTGATTTTATTTTTTAAAATTGGTTTCGTTTTTGACTCCTTTGTTTGAAAAACGGGGCGACTCGCGCGGCGGCGGGCAGCTGCTGCGGCTGCCGGCAGCGGCGGCGCAAACCTGTTCGGCAGGCGGAAACAAACACCACCCTCCCACTGCAAACAAACACCGCCCTCCCACTGCAAACAGAAACCTGACTTGCAAGCGGAAACAGAAACCTCCCTCCCACTGCAAACAAACACTTCCTCTCGCAGCAACCCAAAATTTTGTGAGCGAAGCGAGCAAAATTTAATGCCAACGGATATCTTTAAAAAGAGCAGATGCACGCGGCAACGCAAACTTGATTGGCAGCAGCAATCTTAAAAGACAGTTGCAGACGAGCAGGCTCAGCCGGAAACTGACAGCAAAAGACAGTCGAAAGAAGGAACAAGCTGAATCTGAAATGCGATTTTAGTTCTGCGGTTTTTGAGTTTTTGTTTCGTATGGTAAGAATCCGCCAAGTCTCGTCTCCTCGCTGCGCTCGGAGACTCAACTTGCGGGGGCGGTTTTTGAAATTTAATTCAATCTAAAAATTGATTGAAACATCGTCTTTCAATCATTTTCTTCAAAAACGGAACGCTTTCTTTTATCCAAAATCTAAAACATTTATTTAGGGTTTTATCGGGCGTTCAGGTTCACCGAGCTTGAAAATTGGATGTTTAGGTTTCATCCCGAAATGAAATAAAAACGCGGTACAAGTTTGAAAACTTATCAAAAAAATGAAGCCGCTCGCGTGCAAACGCCGCCCGCAATTGCAATTACGCCGTTTTTTCGGTTATCCAAACTGTTGCAAATGTTGGCAAAAAACAGATAACAGATACTTGTTTTTTCAAGTTTTTGACATTAACTATTTATACGACCATTTGAATATCTTTAAGTTTAATTGAGTTGTCATATGATTTTCGATTTGAATTGACATTTTTATCCGACACGGATTCGGAAAAATATTAATTCAGGGAATCAATTATTGATTCAAAGATGAGAATCTTATTAAGAATCTGATCATCATTTGACAATTATAAAGGATCAATCAAAGGCAGGAATCAAATATGAAATACATTGTTGTTACGGGCGGAGTTATCAGCGGTCTGGGGAAAGGGATTACAACGGCATCCATCGGCAGAAACCTGAAAAACAGAGGCTACAAGGTGACGGCGATCAAAATCGATCCTTATTTGAACGTCAACGCCGGCATCATGACACCGCTTCAGCACGGCGAAATCTGTGTTTTAAACGACGGCGGCGAAGTCGATTTAGACCTCGGCAACTACGAACGCTTTTTAGATGTTGATTTAACGGCCGACCACGATATTACGACCGGCAATGTTTATTCCACTGTTTTAGATCGCGAGCGCCGCGGCGAATTCCTCGGCAAAACCGTTCAAATTATTCCTCATATCACAAATGAAATCAAACACAAACTCAGAACCGCAGCACAAAGAAGCGGCGCCGATGTTTGTTTGATTGAAATCGGCGGCACTGTCGGTGACTATGAAAGTATGTTTTACATGGAAGCCATTCGTCAAATGAAGAACGAAGAACCTTCCGGAAATATGAAATTCGTTCACGTCACGCTTTTCTTTGACGACACGCAGGGCGAGCAGAAAACAAAGCCGACACAGCATTCCGTTAAAGAAATGAGAACGCTCGGTTTATCTCCCGATTATATTGTCGGTCGTTCAACGCTTCCGCTGAAAAAGGAAACAAAAGAAAAAATCGCCCTTTTCTGTGACGTTCCCGAAGAATGTGTGATCAGCGCTTATACGGTGCCGATTCTTTATGAATTGCCTCAAATTCTTGACAGTCAGGGTTTAACCGACCATTTAATTTCAGCACTCAGTCTTTCGGCGCCTGAAAATCCGCCGATTACGGATTGGAATGAAATGGTTGACAGAATGAAAGCGGTTGCCGAAATTCCTGATTCAGAAGCCGTTTGTTTGGCATTGGTCGGCAAATACACAGATTTGCCGGATTCTTACATCAGTGTTTTTGAAGCCGTCAAACACGGCGCCACCGCTGCCGGAATTAAAGCAACGATTAAATTGATCGGTTCGGAAAATATCGAAGAAGACGCTTCAGTTTTAGAGAGCTTGAAAAATTATGACGGCATCATTGTTCCGGGCGCGTTTGGCGAACGCGGTTCGGACGGCATTATCAAAGCTGTTACGTTCGCGCGTGAAAATGACATCCCGTTCCTCGGAATCGGTTTTGGAATGCAGGCAGCAGTCATTGATTTCGCAAGAAATGTTGCAAATCTTGCCGGCGCCGACACGACGGAATTGAATGAAAAAACAGAATTCCCCGTCATTGACGTGACATCCAAAGAAAGCGATATTTCCGGTTTCCGCGGCATTATGAAAGTCGGCGAATATGAAGTTCGAATCAAAGACGGAACGCTTGCCAAGAAGGTTTACGGCAAAGACGCGATTTTAGAGAGATTCAGAAACAGATATGAAGTCAACAATCAGTTTGTGAAAGTTCTCGAAGAAAAAGGACTTGTTTTCTCGGGCGACATTAACGGAATGAAGCAAATCGTTGAATTGCCCGACAAGAAATTCTTTATCGGCACTTTGTATCATCCTCAATTCCGATCAAGACCGCAGCGCGCAGAACCCATTTTTACGGAATTTGTGAAGGCGGCAAAAGAGAATAAGAAATGAAGCAATCAAAGGCTTCATTCTTTTTATTTTGTTTGTAATTCATTTTTATTTTGTTTTTAATTTCATTTTTTGTTTATTTCATTTTTATTTTTTTGTTTATTTCTCCAATCTCTCCATTTCTTTTCCAATTTCAGGTAAAATAACGGTTTTGCCGTTGCGATTTCTGTAACTTCAAAATAATCTTTTAATCTGACTGTATCAAGCGGATTTCTTTTTTTAATTTCATTTTTGTCTGTCGTTTCCATTATTTAACTTCCTTTATTTTATTGTATTGTATGATACATCAGCAATAATATAAAAATTGCGATAAGTATTGAGAATATCAAAATGTTTAACGATATTTGAAGTAACTTAACCCTTTTATCATTGAGTTCTTTTTTAGATCGGTGAATATTACCGATTTGTTTTTTCTGTAAAAGCAGAAAATCATCAGAACCTGAAAATTCATCATGATGTTCATTGATTATTTGATAAATTTGATTAATATCAGTAGGAACTGAATGATCATATCTCGACTGTGCTAAAACAGCACAGATAAAGGAAATTGCCAATAAGCTTAAAACAATTGCAAGAAATGCATAAATTTTGAAATGTTCAATTTCAGTATGCTCTATCAGAATTGGAACCAACATTAAAATGACCGCAGAAAAAACGGAGATTGCAACGAGCATTTGTCCTGCTTAAGCAATAGTGCTTTCTTCTCTTCTTTCTTCACGCTCAAACGAGAAAAGACCGAATTTGTTAACATGTTCTAAAATCATTGCTGCGGTTTCAGCTTCTTCTTCTGTACGTTTTTCAGGTCCCTGCATTTTTGAACGCCTCGGTGATGTCATTTACAAAATGCAGTAAATCGGTTCCGTATTTGTAACTTTTTTAATTTTTTCGAAACATATCGAAATTCTTAAAATTAATTTAATTTAAATCAAAATAATTTTATAAATATTTGTGTTATAATGATTGGTGATCAAAAATGGAATATAAACCGATTCATTACATTGCAATTATTTTAGTTTGTCTGATTATTGTAACCGCTTTTTGTGTTTACTATTTTCTTTATTGACATTAAAAAGCGAATCAATTTTCTTTATTGACATAAAAGCGAATCAAAATTCGAATCGTTTTCTCTTGTTCTCGAATTATATCATCCGTATTCAAAAATATATATAATTAAATATTTATATATTATATGTGTATTAAGAATTTGCATCTGAAATCATTTAACAACACATGGAGGTAAACAATAATGTCAATGAATCAAGCGATTTCCATAATTGTATCTTTGATTGTCTTTTTGATTGTCATTTACATTTTATGGCGCGTCATTACAATGATTTTGTAATTCCTCCAAAAATACGACACACATAAATCAATCCTCACACCCCCGTATGTAAACATCCCCTATGTAAACACCCCCGTATGTAAACACACCTAAACACATGTGAAATGAACGAATTATTTTTCCCGATTCGTTCATTTCATCTTTTCTGTTTTACATATTTTCATAATTACATAAAAGCCGACGGACACATATCCTGAATCGCGCAGACATCGCATCTCGGCTTTTTCGCATCGCACACGCGCCGCCCGTGGAAAATGAGTGTCAGCGACAAATCATTGTAATCTTTTCTTTCGGCAAGCTTCATCAAATCCTGTTCGATCTTTTCGGGATCATCGTGTTCTGTGAGCCCGATTTTATTCGTGAGGCGTTTGACATGCGTGTCAACGGCGATGCCGTCATTGATTCCGAATCCTCTTGATAAAACGATATTTGCCGTCTTTCTGCCGACGCCCGGAAGTTTAGTGAGTTCTTCCATCGTATCCGGGACTTGACCGTTGTATTGTGTTAAAATCATGTTGGCGCTGCCGATAATATGTTTCGTTTTTGAATTGAAAAATCCCGTGGAATAAATGTCTTTTCCGAATTCGGCAGGGTCGGCATTTGCATAATCTTCAAGTGTTCTGTATTTTTTGAACAAAACTTTCGTCACCGTGTTGACCTGACGATCAGTACATTGTGCTGAAAGAATCGTTGCCGCCAACACTTCCCAAGGGGTTTCAAAGTCTAATTCAACTTCCGGTTTCGGATAAAGCTGCTGAAGGATTTCCCAAATCGCATTGAAATTTTGACGGTTGTCGGGCTTTTTTGAAACGGGAAAAACGGGAAGCTTTGAAAGCGGAACGGGTTTGATCGTTCTAGTCACGGTCGGCATTTCCGTTATCTGTTGGCGCGGTGTTTTCGTGTCGGGATTGCCGGCTGATTTTCGAAACGGTGTCTTTTTCTCACTTTTTAATTCAGTTTTTAATTCGGGATTTGCTTCCGATTTTGTTTCAGATTTTAATTTCGATTTTGCTGCAGTTTTTGACTCCGTTTTTACTGTTGATTTTACTGTTGATTTTGCTGCTGATTTTGCTGCCGTTTGAGTCGCAGGTTTTGTTGTTTTTGTTGTCGTTTTGGGTGCAGATGTTGTTGTTTTCGTTTTTGTTTCATTTGTTTTTATTTCGTCTGTCTTTGTTTTGTTTGTTTTTGTTTTGTTTGTCTTCGTTTCGCTTGTTTTTGTTTCTTTCACCATCGTTTCGTTTTTTGTTTTCTCAATTTTGTTTGCCGTCTCATCACCCTCTTGACAAAATTTATTTTTGATTCTGATTTTGATTTTGATTTTGATTTTGATTTTAATTTGATTTTGATTTTAATTCTTGGATGAAACTCATATTTTAAATAATTAAAGACCTTTTGATTTTTCATGCTTAAAATCACGTTTCTCGGAACGGGCGGCGCGCTGCCTTCTAAAGAAAGAAATCCGGCCGGCGTCATGGTCAACAGAGAAGGAGAGCTTTTGCTTTTCGACTGCGGCGAAGGATCTCAAAGGCAGATGATGATTGCCAAAACCGGTCTCGTTAAAATCAGCGCGATTTTTTTGTCTCACTATCACGGCGACCATATTTTGGGACTTCCCGGCCTTCTTCAAACGATGGGATTTTTCGACCGCACCGAAAAGCTTGAAATTTACGGTCCCGACGGTCTTTTTGAAGTGATGGAAGCATTTGAAAAACTCGGAACGCATAAACTTCAATATCTGATTATTCCAAAAGTCCTCGCCCCCGGCGATATTGTTCAGAAAAACGGCTACACGGTCAAAGCCGTCCGCGCCGACCATGATCGCCCTGCGCTCGGCTACGTTCTTGAAGAAGAAAAAAGGCCCGGCCGTTTCAATCGTGAAAAAGCAATCGAACTCGGCGTCGAACCCGGGCCGGCTTTTGCAAAACTCCATCGCGGCGAAGACATAACGCTCAAAAACGGAATCGTCGTTTATTCCAAAGATGTCGTCGGCCCGATGCGCCCCGGCAGAAAGATTTCGTACAGCGGCGACACGCGCGAAACCGATGTTTTCTTCTACGAATCCGAGGGCGCCGATTTGGTCATTCATGAAGCGACATTCACGTCGGACATGGCCGAAAACGCGTATGAATACGGTCATTCAACGGCAAAAGGCGTTGCCAAGATGGCAAAAAAATACAACATCCGAAAGCTTGTTCTGACACATTTGAGCCCGCGATTGACGGACGAAGACGAACGCGTTTATGAAGACGCGGCGTCAGAGTTTGAAAATGTGTTGGTGGCGGAAGATTTGATGGAGCTTGAAGTTGAATTGAGGGATGAGTGAAATACTGTTTACCAATTTTCTTTAATTTTCTTTTCTTTTTTATTTCACATTTCTGTTTTCATTTCTGTTTTCATTTCTGTTTTCATTTTTTGTTTTCCATTTTTGTTTTTATTTTTATTTTTGATTTGTTTTGAAAATCCAAACTCAAACACAAACATCCTATTTTCAAAATCGGGTAAACCTGAACGCCCGATAAAACCCTAAATAAATGTTTTAGATTTAATTGAAAAGACGGCGTTCCGGTTTTGATTTGATTGATGAAAGATAATGTTTCAACAAATTTTAGATTGGATAAAATTTCAAAAACCGCCCCCGCAAGTTGAGTTTCTGAGCGCAGCGAAGAAACGAGACTTGGCGGATTCTTCCCATACGAAACAAAAAATTCAAAGCCATTGGTTTTTAATTGCTTTTCAGCTTCTGCAATGTGCTTTCTTACCACTGTCTTTTATGGTTGCCGCTGCCAATCAGGTTTGCGTTGCTGCCTGCATTTGCTCATTTTTAAGAAATCCGTTGGCATTAAATTTTGCTCGCTTCGCTCACAAAATTTCGGGTTGCGGCGGGAGGGAGGTGTTTGTTTGCAGCGGGAGGGAGGTTTGTGTTTCCGCTTGCCGGTCAGTTTTCCGTTCCGGCAGCAGCTGCTGCCGCCGCGCGCGAACCCCTCAAATTTCAAAAACTAAATCAAAAACGGTACACATTTTTCAAAAAAGAAATCTCAAAGGCCGGCAAACGCTTTTCAAAAAGAAAAATCAAAAACAACATCGCATTTTTCAAAAATAAAATAAAAATAAAAAAGCAATTCAAAAAATGAATGAAAAAAGAAAATTGAAAAAAATCAGTAAATCAAAGTCCAATCCAATTTATTATCTTCATCATCATAAAGATAAACTTCCATACTGCCGTGGCTCTTTTCTTCACCGAGCGGTTTTGCGCCGATAAACAAAACATCGCCGACTTCAATATCATATTCGGACGGAACTTTTCCGAAATAAACGCGGCCCTTGGAAAACGGCTCTTCAATCGTCACACCCTGGAACGTCATCGTTTTAATGACGTTAACGACAAGGCAGTCAAATCTGTCCGTTTCTAAAATTTCAACATCTGCGTCCATAATTTTTCCTTCAAATCTGTTAAAATTAAAATAAAATTTTAAAACTTAATTATTCCTAAATTCAAAAATCTTTTTCAACAAACGAATTCAAAAATAAAAAGAATGACGGTCAAAACCGCCAAAATCGTTCACATATTATTTAACGTTTATTTAACGTTTTATTAATGTGTTCAGGCGTAAAACTGCCGGCAGTCGTCATCTAAACCGTTCTTTTTGAGTTCCGCAAGCGCTTTATTGAAATATTCCGCTTTCACGTATTCTTCGTCTTCAATAATCGCTCGGTGAAGCGCCGTTTTCAGAACTTTGTGAACCAAATCTCTTCCCGAAAAACCGACGGCTTCTTTTGAAAAGCGCTTGACGTTGAAAGACGGGTCAACCGGCAGCGGGAATGTTTCCAAATTCGATTTCAATATTTCTTCGACTTCATCGGCGGTCGGCAAAACAAAACCGATTTCTTCTTCAAAGCGGCTTCTGACGGCGGAGTCAAGCGACTGGATTCTGTTTGTCGAGCCGATCGTACAAACGCCTTTTCGCTCGGACAATCCGTCCATTTCCGTAATGAGCGCGTTGACGATTTCAACAACATCGCCGCGCAGCTCCTGATATTTGCGGTCAAGCGCGATCGCGTCGATTTCATCAATAAAAATAATACACGGCGCCATGTCTTCGGCGCGCTCGTACAATTCATGAATCTGGCGCGCTCCTTCGCCGACAAATTCACCGATCAATTGCGTCGCTTTCACCGGAATCAGCGGAACATCCGCTTTGCAGGCAAGCGCTTTTGCAAGCATCGTTTTGCCCGTTCCGGACGGCCCATGGAACAAAACGTTTCTCGGCGCCCATTTGCCGAACGTTTCCGGCTCTGCCAAATAGCGTTCAATCAAACGGCATTTCTTTTTCGCGGCGTCTTGTCCGATGATTTCATCGAACGAAATGAACGTTTCCGGCTTGTTTTCAACAAATTCCGGCTTGGCATTTGACGGTGCGATCTGCACTTTCGTTTCAGGTCCGATTGCAAAACCTTCGGGGTCGGCGGACACGACGCGGTAAGCGAATCCTTTAAACAATTCGCGGTCGAAAAGATACATGCCCGTCTCGACTTCCCATCCTTCCCACTGATCGCGGATATAAGCCTCAAACAAATCCGTGTCATCAATAAACGGATCATCGTCAATGAGACCGATGAGA
This sequence comes from Methanimicrococcus hongohii, assembly GCF_032594095.1. Taxonomy (NCBI): domain Archaea; kingdom Methanobacteriati; phylum Methanobacteriota; class Methanomicrobia; order Methanosarcinales; family Methanosarcinaceae; genus Methanimicrococcus; species Methanimicrococcus hongohii. Next base: position 649,221 of record NZ_CP131059.1, on the reverse strand, counting down.
GGATACCCTGCCGGTTTTAAAACAACCTCGCGGGCGAATTCGGTGCCCGAACCTTCAAAATAAGGATTATCATCAAAATTCTTTTTCGAATTTGACCTTTGAGAGGCGCGCATCTTCATATCAACTCGTTTTGTTTTTGTTAAATATAGAGAAATCTGAAATATTTCTGTTTCAAATTTTTAAAATTTTAATTTTAAACTCATTTAAATCTCAAATTCATTTAAAATCGTGCTCGTGCGTTCTTCAAGATTTGCAAAAACTGCGAATCAAGACCGCTGCAACCACATTCAAATATTACTCCATTTTTGTATTAAAACTCAATGCAATACTGTTATATATCTAAAAATGAGCGAATCAAAATGACATTTTTTAACATTATTTTTTATAATTCAATCCTTTTTCGATTATTTTTGATTATTTTTAAAAAATGTCGTATCTCTTTTCATTTTTTCATTCTTCATTTTTTTCATTTTTTCAAAAATGCAGTCCCTTTTTGTTTATTCTTTTAAATTTGAGCGGCTCGCGCGCGGCGGCGGCAGCTGCTGCGGTGCCGGCAGCGGCAACCGCGGCGCAAACCTGACCGACAAACGGAAACAGAAACCTGATTGGCAAGCGGAAACAGAAACCTGAAGGTAGCGACGGAAACAGAAACCTGTAGGTAGCAGCGGAAACAGAAACATGTAGGTAGCAGCGGAAACAGAAACCTGTAGGTAGCAGCGGAAACACAAACCTGTAGGTAGCAGCGGAAACACAAACCTGTAGGTAGCAGCGGAAACACAAACCTGTAGATGGCAGCACGTTCGCGAATGCGAACGGATTTCTTAAATATGAGCAGATGCACACGGAAACGCAAACCTGATTGGCAAGCGGCAACCTTAAAAGACAGTTGCAGACTTGCCGTCTTTGCAGGAGCTGAGCAGCAACTAAAAAGCGACGGCTTTGATTTTTTTGTTTTGATTGGGAAGAATCCGCCAAGTCTCGTTTCCTCCGCTACGCTTCGGAAACTTGAAACTTCGTTTCAAGTCCGGTTCGCCGCTTCGCGCCGCCCGGAACTCAAATTGCGGGGGCGGTTTTTGAACTTTCATTTAATCTAAAATCATTGAAACATCTTCTTTCATTATTTTTTTCAAAAAACGGAACGCCTTCTTTTATCGAAATTTAAAATTTTAAAATTAGGGTTTTATCGGGCGTTCAGGTTTACCCGATTTTGAAAATTGGATGTTTAGGTTTTATCTGAAAATAAAACAAAAAGAGAAAAATGAATTGAAAAAATCGAAATAATTGAAAATAAATTGAAAACGAATTGAAAATAAATCGAAAATGAATTGAAAATAAATCGAAAATGAATTGAAAATAAATCGAAAATGAATTGAAAATAAATCGAAATAAATTGAAAATAAAGAATTAAAAATAAAATACATGAAAAAACGAAACAGAGCATTAGTTTTTATTACGTTTAAAACATAAAGGCATTGTATCTGTGGGTGAATCAGTTTGATTTTTAATTTTTGATTTATGACACATACGGAGATAAACAAATGAAAAAGATGAATCAGCGAACACGAGTCATCATCAGTTTGATATTAACGGTCATTTTTGCCGCGCTTTACTTTTATTTTACGCTGCCCGCCATTAATATCCGCTCAACCGACTTGTATTTCTTTTTAATCACGGTTGTCATCGCTTACTTTGCAATTTATATGCTTTTAAATATGCAGAGTCTGAATGTCAAGCGTACTGTTGACGAAAACGGCCAAGTTATTTTTACAACCGAGTCTGATGACGACGAATACACAAATGTCGAAAAAGACCCGTATCTCGCCAAAAAGGCGCAATCCAAACAGAGAGCCCCGATTTATATCGCCGGTCTGCTCTTTGCAATCATTATCATCGGATCGGTTGCTTCAAGCCCGATTTTCCATGCCGACGCATACACAAAACTTATTGACATCGAAACCGGAAATTTCGAAGAGGACATTGACGAACTTTCATTTGACCAAATTCCCTGGCTCGACCGCGCTTCTGCTCAGCGCCTCGGCGACAGGAAAATGGGAGAACTGGTAGACATGGTGTCGCAGTTTGAAGTGTCATTGGATTACACGCAAATCAATTACAACGGAAGGCCCGTTCGTGTCACGCCGCTTCTTTACGGAAACTTTTTCAAATGGTTTAACAATTTCGGCGACGGTATTCCCGGATACATCACGGTTGACATGGTAACACAAGAAGCGCAGGTTGTCCGCATGGGCGAAGGCAACGGCATCAAATATTCCCAGTCGGAACTTTTCTTCAGAAATATTGACCGCTACATCCGTTTCAATTATCCGACTTATATGTTTGAAACACCCGTTATGGAAATCGATGAAGACGGCCATCCTTATTGGATTTGTCCGAAAGTCGTTAAGAAAATCGGACTCTTCGGCGGCGCCGACATCGAAGGAATCGTTATGGTCGACGCGGTAACAGGCGAGCACGCTTATTACGCGCCCGAAGACATTCCGGAATGGGTGGACAACGTTTACCGCGCAGAACTTTTGATTCAGCAATACGATTATTACGGCGCTTACGGAAGCGGTTTCTTGAACTCTATTTTCGGTCAGCGCGGTGTCACAATGACGACTGACGGCTACAATTATTTGGCAATGGATGACGATGTTTACATGTACACCGGTATCACTTCTGTCGGCGGTGACGAATCCAACGTCGGTTTCGTTTGGATCAATCAGCGTACGAAAGATTCCAAATATTACCAAATTGCAGGCGCTCACGAGTATTCGGCGATGAATTCGGCAGAAGGCGCGCTGCAGCATTTGAGATATGTCGCGACATTCCCGTTACTCTTAAATGTTCACGGTCAGCCGACGTATTTCATGGCAATGAAAGACAATTCCAATCTCGTGAAACAATATGCAATGGTCAATGTCGAACAATATACGATCGTCGGAACAGGTGAAACGCTTCGGCAGACTGAAGAAGATTACATTAAAAAATTGGATTCAACGGGCATTTCGGTTCCGTCGGAGAGCACAAATGCCACGGGAATCGTTGAGGATATTCGAGTCGCCGTTATCGACGGCAATTCGCAGTATTACATCAAACTCAGCGGTGACGCGACATATTATTCAATGTCCGCAAGTATTGACCCGCGTGTTGTTTTAATCAATATCGGAGACCGTTTGGAATTGGCTTACGTCGATACCGAAACGCAGATCAAAGTCGTTCAGTCATTTGAATGGGTGACTTAAACGAGTTGAGAACAGAATTAAAAAATTTGCATCCGATGAAAATTCATAATCTTCATTGGATGTAAGATTCTTTTTTATTATTTTTTTCAAATTGTGTTTCGAAATTGTGTTTCGAAATTGTGTTTCGAAAGTGTGTTCAAATTTTGCTCGTGCCCGGCCTTCCGGTCGTTTTCTCACAAAATATTAAGTTCCGGGGAGAGGGCGGTGTTTGTAAAAAAATTTTGCTCGGCTTCGCCTCACAAAATTTCAAGTGGCAGTGGGAGGGCGGTTTCTGTTTCCGCGTGGGGTGGGGTGTTTGTTTGCAACGGGAGGGTGGTGTTTGTTTGCAGCGGGAGGGTGGTGTTTGTTTGCAGCGGGAGGGTGGTGTTTGTTTCCGCCTTCAAGTCAGGTTTGCATTGCGCAGTTGCCGCTCTCGGCAGCCGCAGCAGCTGCCCGCCGCCGCGCGAGCCGCCTCGTTTTTCAAAAATAATTTTTAAACCCGACACTCGATTCTCAAAAAAAATCAAAACCAAACCCTGATTTTTATAAAAATAAAATAAAAAAGACAGCAAAAGCTCTTTCAAAAAACAGAATAAAAAAGAAAAGTGAAACGGCTTTTACCGTTTCTCAATTTAAGAAATTGCGATTAAAATTAATGTCCGGAAGCGCTGACAACTTCAACGACTGTAATGTCAAAGACAAGCGTTTGGCCTGCGACCGCGCTGTTATAGTCGATGATGATTGTCGTGGGCGTGACTTCCGTAACAGTGCCTTCCATGATGGTTCCGACGGTTGAGACCGTCATTAATTTGTCGCCGACGGCAGGTTCGGATCCGAGACTGTCAACAACATCCGATTTGGTGTATGTGACGACAAGTTCTTCATAATACGGATAAGCGTCTTCCGGCGGAATCGTTACAGTTTTGCTGTCGCCCGCTTCCATGCCGTGAACAGCGTCATCAAATCCTTTGATCACTGCGCCGCTTCCGACTACGAATGTTAAAAGTTCTCTGCCTTCTTCCATGTTGGAGTCAAAAACAGTGCCGTCTGTGAGTTTTCCGGTATATTGAACGGAAACAGTATCACCGTCGACCGCGCCGTGACTTAAACTGACAGTCGGTCCGGGATGAAGGATGATTGCGATAATTGAGAAAATCAAAAGGACAAGCATTAACCCGCCTAAAATTCCCACGAGTGGATTTATTTTTTTTGCCATATGTATAACCCGATATGAATTTGTTTCATTTATGATTATGATTTAAAGAATGTGATTTAATCAAATAATCAGCCATATGAATATGAATTCTAAATCACGTAAATCATGAGTAATAAACATGATAAATCAAAAACAGCGTCAGAAACGACATTTTTGAAAATGATTACAGAAACCGAAATGAGATTAACAAATTTCAGAAATTCCTGCGCTTGTAACCGTTCAGATGAAACGGCGGCAGGTAATCAATTGATTATGAAAAGTATCCTTTATTTAAAAAAGTTACCTTCGGAAACACGGATTTTCGCCGTTTCAAAAGGTTTTAAAATTATTTCAAAATAAAATCAAATAAAAATCAAAACAAAATCAAATAAACCAAATGAAGATAAAAAGAAAATAAGAATAAAAATAAAAAAAATAAAAAATAAAAACGGAATATATATATAAAAACGAATTAATTTATCAACATATAATTATAAAATTCAGCAATAATCAATCAGACGCTGAATAATAATTATACAAATATACAGCTGAAATACAGCTGAAAAAACAAAAGAATCAGCAACAATACATAACAGAGAGGGTAAAAAATGGCAGAACAATCAGGTAAAGAAATTGTACACAGCATCGGCGAAAAAATGGGTTTTACGCCGCATGTCCTTGAAACATTAGCGGAGATCGATGAAGATTTCGTCAAACAGTACGGCAGATGCAACGGCATGCTGCTGACAGACGGCGTTCTTCCCGCGAAAACAAAAATTTTAATGGCGCTTGCCGTCGTTGCTTCTAAGCAGTGCGAATCATGCGTTATGTCTCAAATGAGAAGCGCCATTCACAACGGCGCAACCAAAGATGAAATTATGGAAACGATGGAAGTCATTCACATCACATCCGGCGCGCCCGCCGTTGCCGCTTGCCGCGACGCATTAAAAGTGCTGCTTATTGAAGGCAAAACAGAAGGCGGAAACCACCGAAGAGATTAAATTGTAAATTGAAATGATTGAAAAAGATGAATGAATTTCATCTTTCTTTTTTATTTTAGATTTTCTTCTTCATACTTTTTCATATTTTTCATATTTTGAATAAAATGTGTCCCCTTTTTGATTCTTTTTTAAAATTTGTGCGGTTCGCGCGCGGCGGCGGCCGGGCGAAAGCCTGTCGGCAGCAGCAACTGTGATCTGACCGGCAAGCGGAAACCGAAATGTGTAGGTAGCCGCGGCAACAGAAACCTGCAGGTAGCAATGGCACGTTCGCGAATGCGAACGGATTACGATTAAAATGAGCAGATACAGGCAGAAACACAAACCTGATCGGCAGCAGCAACTCAAACCTAATCGGCAGTAGCAACACAAACCTGGTCGGCAGCAACAACGCAAACCTAATCGGCAACAGCAACGCAAACTGATTGGCAGCAGCAACATTTAAAAACAGTCGCAGATTGGCAGGCTCAGCCGGGACCGGAAGCAAAATTAAAAGTCAGAGTGTTTTGTATGTTTTTATTTTTCATGGGAAGAATCTCCAACTCCTTCTTTCCTCTGCAACGCTATCGGAAACGCGTCGTTGGAGGGGGCGGTTTTTGAGATATAATCCAATCTAAAATTATTGAAACATCATTTTTATCAAAATTATTCAAAAACGGAACGCCTTCTTTCCCCAAATCTAAAAAATTAAGATTAAGGTTTTATCGGGCGTTCAGGTTCAACGATTTTCTTAAAATTGGATGTTTAGGTTTCAAAATTAAAAAATGAAAAATTGAAAAATAAAAATTTAAAGTTTTGAAAACCCTTCCTTTTTGTACAAATAATAAATGCCGGCCGCGCCGATAATATTAATGATTGCAATCAGCAGGAAATAAACGGGTTTTGTAAATTTTGATAAAATACCGCCGGAATCGGAGCCAAAGCCGGTGCCGGAAGTTCCGAAGCCGCCCGTCATTGACGGAAGGAAATCAGAAGATTTTGCCGAATAATCGGATAAATCAATTGTCATGTCTGCCGTCAGGTAAAATCCGGCTTCTTCCTGTGAATATTTGATTTTGGAGCCGGAACCGCTTGATGAATCCGCAGCATTCCATTTCAGCAAATAATTTCCCTGCTCCAAACCGGCAACCGAATAACTTGAATATCCGCTGCTGCGGTCAAATCCGAGCGAATTGAAAACGATCTGCTCCCCGCCGCCTGTTACCTGATACAGCTGAATCTGAACGGATTCGGGCGCTTCAACATAAAGCGTCGGCTTTTCTTTTGCCGGCAAAACGTTTCCTTTTGAAAATCGCGGATGGGCGGCAATATTAAAAAGCGACAAAAGCGTCGGGGCGGCATCTTCCTGTCCCGTTTCCGAATAATAAATGTTTTTTTGAATTGAATTTCCGTAAACAATAAACGGGATGTAGAGCGCTTCTTTTGTTTTGGCATATTTCGTTGAACTGTGGCCGCCGCTTTTTTTATTTTGTTCTTCAAAAGACATGCCGTGATCGGCCGTGAAAATGAAGAAAAGGTTGTTGCGGCGGCATTTTTCAAATAATTTTCCTAAATCTTTATCCAACCGCTCAACCGCGTCCAAATAAGCGTAATAGCCGCGGTAGTGTCCGGTCGAATCAACAGCGCCGACATTGACGACAACAATGAATTTCTGCCCGGGATATTTTTCCATAACGGTCAAAACTTCATAAGCGGTATCAATTCCCCAGCGATTGTATCCGGCATATTTTTCCGACGTGTCTTTTGAATCCATATAAGACGACGCGCGATTTTTCTGAGAATTGAAAACGGAAGCGATCTCGCTGACAATTTTAGGATTCGAATCTTCAAAAGAATTCGTTTGAACCGTGAAATCCATATTATTGACCGAATTCGTTTTATCGTAAATGATAACGTCGAATTTGCCGCGCATCGATTCAAAATCACCGCGCTGCATAACGCCGATGCAAAGAAAACCTTCTTCTCTTAAAATATCCATAAAAGACGAATCCGTATATCCGACCATTTCGGAATCTGCCGACGGATTTCCCGTCACAAGAACGGAATGACCTTTTTCGGTCACGGGAACGGGAACTTTCATTTCCGAGATTCGAAACCCGCTGTTCCAAATATTTGTCAGAACAGGAACAGCAGCTTTCTGAATAGATTCGCCGGAAAGCGTTTCGCCCTTTAATTCGGGAAACAGATAATAAGAGCCGAGACCGTCAACGATGAAAAAGACGGCGCCGTCGGGTGTTGAATTGTGTTCATTCAGATTCGTATAAAATGTGCTGCCGCCCGGCTCGGCGGCCGAAACGAAACCGATCGGGGAGAGAAGTGCAAACAACAAAGCTGACAGCAGCAAAAGTTTGAGCAGAGTCGTTCGCTTGAACATGTATGTTTGTTTATGTGCTTGGTTGCATGTTTGTTTATGTGCTTGATTGCGTGTTTGTTTGTATGTTTGCTTGTGTGCTTGATTGTGTGTTTTTTTGGACACAAACATCTGCGTGAATACAGAAGACTGTTTTATTTTTTTTATAGCTGACATAATTTCGACAAAATCGGTTGAACCTTATTTACCTGCCGAAATTTTCAAAATCGAAAGCTTTATAATCGTCATTCAGATGTATTTATCGTAAATACCGTAAAGGACTGCGTAAAGGACTGTCAGAACATGAAAATTAATCCACGGTGCACTTATTGTTTGTTATCCCGCATTCATTATCAATGCAATTTGGTCACCGATGACGCCGATTTGATCAATAAAGCGATGAAAGAGTGTATTTCAACGCTGAACGATGAGTATGATCCGTCGCGCACGTCAACGCATATCGGAACCGCCGTTCATCGCAGATGTTTTGAAGTGCTCGGAAATCACGATCCTTACAAAGAAGTCAAAGAAATTAACAATCAGACGGCTTTAGAGCTTTTGCCGTCGGTTCAAAAAAAGATTTACGGCGTCAATGAAAACGGTGAAGCGCACACCATTGAAAGCAGCCCGCAGCCGCTTGAAGAAAGTTTTGAAAAAGCTGTTCTTGCCGCCGTCATCGGTAATTATTTCGATTTCGGCGTAATGGGACTTGACGCAACCGATGAAGGTTTTAAACTCCTGTTCGATTCATTTTTTGAAAAAGGATTTGATATCAACGACACAAAAGAAATGATGAATCGGCTTCAAAAAGTCGTTTATATGACAGACAACTGCGGCGAAATCGTTTACGATCGCGAAGTTTTAAAAATTATCAAACATATTCAGCAGCTTCAATATACAAAAATTGAAAATGAGACGGAAAAAAATCCGAATGCATTGATTCCCGAACTCATTTTAGTTGTCAGAGGCGCGCCGATTTTAACGGATGCAACAATGAAAGACGTTGATGAATTGGGAATGAAAAGCATTGCCGACAAAGTTTTGACAACAGGATCAAATGCAGTCGGCATTATTTTTGAAGAAGCCCCGCCTGAAACGCTGAAAGCGATGGAAGACGCGACATTAATCATCAGCAAAGGAATGGCGAATTTTGAAAGTTTATCGGATGAAAAGTCTGTTCGGCCGATTGCGTTCTTATTGCGGACGAAATGCGAAGCCGTGGCAGAAGCGCTTGGAATTGAGATGGGACAGTCTGTCGCAAAATTGGAAATCGAATGAAGAAAAACAAATATAAACAATCATTTGATACTTTAAAATCAATCTTATGTTAAAATAATCTTTATTTAATTGATTTCAAATCAATTGATGATTGACCTCAAATAAACATTTTAATGAATGTTTGATTGAAGAATGTTTAATTTGGATTATTTGATTTGGATTATTTGATTTGAATATGTTTTTATTGTTAAATTGTATTGAATTCAATAAATTTATCAAATCATTATTAAACTATTTATTAAATCAATTGAATTGTCATTTAACGATTTTTTACGATCAATGTTTTGAAAATACAGGTACGGATGAATATGTCTAAAGTCAAAGTTGCAATTAACGGATACGGCACCATCGGCAAACGCGTTGCTGATGCAGTTTCTCTTCAGGACGATATGGAAATAATCGGCATTTCTAAAACGCGCCCGAATTTTGAAGCCAAAACCGCAGCTTTGAAAGGATACAACATTTACGCGCCTGCCGATAAAATCGATTCTTTTAAAAATGACGGCTATACGGTTGCCGGCTCCATTGAAGACATGATTAAGGAAGCCGACATCGTTGTTGACTGCACGCCCGGAAAAGTCGGCGTCTCCAACAAAGCGCTTTACGAAAAAGAAGGCGTCAAAGCCATTTGGCAGGGCGGCGAAAGCAAAGACATCGCGCCGATTTCATTCAATTCCGAAGCCAATTATTCCGAAGCAATCGACGCCGATTACGTTCGCGTCGTTTCATGCAACACAACCGGCCTCTGCCGCGTGATTTATCCGCTTGATCAAAAATACGGCGTTGAAAAAGTTCGCGTGACAATTGTCAGAAGAGGCGGCGATCCGGGAGATATCAAAAGCGGTCCGATTGACGCGCTTGTATTGGATCCGATCAAATTGCCGTCACACCACGGTCCCGACGTGAAAACAATTATGCCGCACATCAATATCACATCGGCCGCGATTAAAGCGCCGACTTCTTTTATGCATCTTCACGTGCTCAACATCAAATTGAAAAATGAATGCAATGCAGAAGACGTGAAAAGTCTGTTCGCTTCCCGCCCGCGCATTCAGATGATTGCCGATGGCATTTCCGCAACGGCGCAAATCATTGAATTCGGCCGCGACTTGGGAAGACCGAGAAACGATATGTGGGAAAACTGCGTCTTTAAGGAATCGGTGTCTGTTGACGACGGTGAACTTTACTTCTTCCAGGCGATCCACCAGGAATCCGATGTCATTCCCGAAAATATTGACGCGATTCGTGCGATGATGTCGCTTGAAAAAGATAATTTGAAGTCGATTGAAAAGACGAACAAAGCGATGGGTATCGGAATTTAAGTTGATTCTTTGACTGATATTTTTTGATTTAATTTTTTAAATTTTTAATTTTTTAAAATTTTGATTATTTTATTATTTTATTTATTTTAAACAAACCGTATGATTTGCAACCATGTCTTCGGAAATTGAAGTTCAAAACGACTGGGCTGAAAAATACCGCCCGAAAACGTTTAAAGATTTAATCGGCAACAAAAAAGCAATTCACGAGCTTCGCTTGTGGGCGGAAGAATGGGAAACCGGTGTTCCCGAGAAAAAAGCTGTCATTCTTTACGGGACGGCAGGCATCGGGAAAACTTCTGCCGCCGCTGTTTTGGCAACTGAGATGGGCTGGGAATACGTCGAGATGAATGCCGGCGATCAAAGAACGGCTGACGTGATTGAGCGCATTGCGGGCGCCGCGTCTAAAACGACAACGCTTTTCAGCCACGAAGTTGACGATGACGGGAAAAAGTCGTCGGGGAAACGTTTGATTGTTTTGGATGAAGCCGACAATCTGCACGGCACTTATGATAAGGGCGGCAGCAAAGCGATTTCTGATGTGATCGATAAAACGACGCAGCCGATTTTGCTGATTGCCAACGATGTTTACGGCATTACGCAGACGATTCGTTCCAAATCTTTTGAAATTGAATTTTCAAGGATTCAAACGAGATCTCTGGTTCCGCTTTTGACGAAAATTTGTCAAAATGAAGGCGTGAACGCGAGTGAAAACGCGATTTTAAAGATTGCGGAAAACGCGGGCGGCGACGTCAGAAGCGCGGTGAATGATTTGCAGGCGGTTTCGGTCGGCAAAACGGAAATTTCGGAAAATGATATTGTCGTTTCCGGAAGAGATGTGAAGGAAACGATTTTTAAAGCGCTTGTGAAAGTTTTTAAAGGCCATCACAGGTCAGACGCTCTTGACGCGGTCAAAACGCTTGACGAGACGCCGGAAGACTTGATTTTGTGGGTGGATGAGAATCTGCCGATTCAGTTCCCGAATCGTGATGAAAAGGGAAAAGACATTGACGGCGGTGTCAATCCGGATGTTGCAAACGGTTACAAGGTTTTGTCAAAGGCGGATTTATACCTCGGGCGCGTGCGCCGCCGCCAAACGTACAGAATGTGGCGCTACGCGAGTTTTATGACAACGGTCGGCCCGATGTCTGTTCGAACAAAGGATTATTCGGGATTCATCAAATACACATCTCCGACGCGCTGGAAAAGAATGGGACAATCGCGCTCGGTTCGGAATATGCGCGACAACATTGCCGTTAAGATTTCCGCGCGTCATCACAAATCCATGCGCACATCCCGAAATGAAATCATTCCGTATTACCGCCGCTTGATGGAAAATGAGGAATACGCGATTTCGATCGCCGGCGAATCTGATTTCGACATGGATGAATTGGTTTACATGCTCAAAGCGAAATCGGCGACGAAAAAAGTGCAGTCTGTTTACGAAAAATCAAGATTTATTGCTGATGCCAAGCGCCCGGCGGAAGTCGAGTTTTTCAAAATGCCTGATTCCGAGAAGCGAACGAGCGCGGCAGCCGCCGATAAAAATCAGCTGACGCTTGAAGATATTGCCAAAAAGAATGAAGAAAAGAAAGCGGAAAATTTGAAGGAAAAAGAGGAGAAGGCGGAAGAAAAACCGAAAAATCAAAGGAGTTTAACGGATTTCTTCTGAATTGTTTTTAATTTTCGTCTTTATCTTTTTCATCTTTTTTTTATCAACTCGGTATCGTTTTTATTTTTATTTTTATTTTTCAACAAGTTTTGAGTTCATTTTTCGATTTTGTTTTCAAAAAGACGGCTTCGTTTTTTTGATTTTATTTTTCAAAAAATCAGTTTCATTTTTGACTTATTTGTTTGAAAAATGCGGCGGCTCGCGCGGCGGCGGGCAGCTGCTGCGGCTGCCGACAGCGGCAACGGCGGCGCAAACCTGATTGGCAGTCGGGAACAGAAACCTGACTCCCACTGCAAACAAACACCTCCCTCCCCCTGCAGCCTGAAATTTTGCGAGGTGAAGCCGAGCAAAATTTAATGCCAACGGGTTACGATTAAAAAGAGCAGATAGAGGCAGCAACGCAAACCTCTCTACAGTGCAGTGCAAACCGTCCGGCAGCAGCGCCCATTAAAGACAGTTGCAGACTTGCAGGCTCAGCCGGAGCCGATACACAGCTAAAAAATCAAAGCGTTTTGTATTTTTATTTTGTATGGAAAGAATCTCCAACTCTTTCTTTCCTCTGCAACGCTATCGGAAACGCGTCCTTGGAGGTGGCGGTTTTTGAAATATTATCCAATCTAAAATTGATTGAAACATCGTTTTTCTTAAAAATATTAAAAATTTGAACGCCGTTTTTTCAAAATCTAAAACATTAGATTCGGATTTTATCGGGCGTTCGTGTTTCATTTTCTAAAATAGAATGGATGTTTAGGTTTCATCCGTTCCAATTCAATTGTATTTTATTTATATTATTTATTCAAAAATTCAATCATAAATTTAATTCAGCTTTTTCCTTACCGTTTCATAGAAACACGCATCGGAAAACTTAACGAATCTTCCGGGATAGCGGGCGCGCTTGATTGTTACGGTATCATTTTCATTGACGTGAATAAAATCTTCCTGTCGCTCTGTTTCGATTTCGGGCGGCGTCACAACTTTGCCGTCTGTGACAATCACGATTTCTTTTTTGGGCATTTTCACGCGGACGGCGATTTCGCTGTCGAAAGGAACGATCCACGGTCTTGACGACAATTTGAACGGGGCGATCGGGACGATCAGAATCGCATCGACTTCGGGCGTCACGATCGGGCCGCCTGCACTCAGCGCGTAAGCAGTTGATCCGGTCGGTGTGGCAAAAACGATTCCGTCGGCGCGAATTTCGCCGAGCAAACGGCGGTTGACCAAAATTTCGTACGTGATCATTTTGGCGGGATAAGCGGAGGTCGCGACAACTTCGTTGATTGCGTTTCCGATAAATTTGCCGTTGATTGAAAGTTCGAGGCGCGGGCGTTCGTCGTACATGAATCCGCCGATCGCTTTTTCAATCGCGTCAATCGCGTCTTCGGGATCAACGTCCGCTAAAAAGCCGAGCGTTCCCATGTTGATCCCGAGGATCGGAATCGGGTCGGGCATTTTAGACATGTTTCGAAGAATCGTTCCGTCGCCGCCGAGCGATATGACGAAATCGACACCGATTTCTTTCATCTTGCCGACTGCGATGCCGCGCTCTTCCATTCCCAAATATTTGGCGGGCGAAGAGGAGAGATAAATTTCAACGCGGTCTTTGAATGTGTCGACGATTTTTCGAATCATTTCAAGCGCAGCAACACTATCGCATCGGGAGACGATGGCGATTTTTTTGACTGTTCCCTGGTAATAATACCAGTCGCCACGGCAATCGATTTCCGGAAATGAAATCAGGTTTAAAATTTCTTGATGAATCATGCCGTTTGAAGCAACCAAATTGACGGGCTTGATATGATTATCCGGCAGGAAAAGTTTGTTTCCGACGCCGTCGGTCACTATTCCGCCTGCTTCGCGGACGATCAGCTGTCCGGCGCCGATATCAACAAGACGAAGCGTGCGGCGGACATCGATAAATGCGTCGATTTTGCCGGCGGCAACGTAACACAGTTCAAGCGCGACGCTTCCGAGAACGCGCACTTTTTGGGCGCGGGAGCAGAGTTTGGCGGTTCTGTCCGTGTTTTGACGGTAACCGTAAGCGCTGATTGTAAATTCGCGAACGGCAGATGTTTTAGAAGATTCAATTTTTTTGCCGTTCATGTAAGCGCCTTTTCCCGTTTCGGCGTAAAATTCGTCGCCGTTTGCCAGATTTCTGACGTATCCGAAAAAGATGCCTCTCAAATCGGGTTTGGAAAACGCGATTGAAACGCTGTAAAAAGGAATATCGTGAACGGCGTTGGTCGTCCCGTCCAGCGGGTCAACGATTGCCGCAAATTCAATGTTGTTGATGTCGCCGATGATCGTTTCCCCGTATTCTTCGCTGATGACGCGAATCGAGTGCCCCGATTCTTTGAGACGCTTCAGCATGGCGTCTTCAGCCGCCAGATCAATTCGTTTTGTGTCGGTTCCGTCGGCGCCGACAAACATGAATTCGTCGGCTTCATTCGTTCCTTCCAGCGACGAAACGGACGCGCGGATATCGTTGTAAACGGCGCGGCAAAGTTCCAGTAATTCGGGATTCGGAGAGCCGGATGAATCCGGTGAATCAGATAAAATTTGATTTTTAGACATAATAATCGGATTAATCAGATAAAATTCAATATTTCAACAGGGATGAAATTCTTTCTTATCTTTAAATATGTGCCGTTTTTAATCGAATTCAAACACAATTAACATATTCACAATTAACAAACACAATTGACATATTCACAACACTGCAATACATAAACAATAAACCCAAACATCCAATATTTCTAAATCGGTGAACCCGAACGCCCGATAAAATCCTAATCACTAATTTTTGATTTTGGAGAAAGGACGGCGTTCCGTTTTTGAATAATTTTGATAAAAAAAGATGTTTCAATCGAAAAAATGTAAATGAAATTCCAAAAACCGCCACCGCAAGTTGAGTTTCCGAGCGCAGCGAGGAAACGAGACTTGGCGGATTCTTCCCATCAGAAACAAAAATTCTAAAACCGCTGATTTCTTTGGCTCCGGTAAAGCGCTTTCTTGCGACTGTCTTTTGCTGTCAGCTTCCGGTTAAGCCTGCTCGTCTGCAACTGTCGCTCACAAAATTTCGGGTTGCAGTGGGAGGGAGGTGTTTGTTTGCAGTGGGAGGGAGGTTTCTGTTTCCGCCAGCCAATCAGGTTTGCGTCGCCGCTGCCGTTGCCGGCAACCGCAGCAACAGCTGCCCGCCGCCGCGCGCAACCGCACAAATTTTAAGAAAAAAAATCGAAAAGTAACCCACGGGTTTATAAAATTGAAAAAAATCAAAATGAACGAAAATTAACGAAAATAACTGAAAATAAGAACCGAAAACAAAGAGTAAAAACAAAAAAGAAAGAATAAAATTGAAAGCAAAATTAATAATTAAAAGAAAAAGAAGAACAAAAGAATCAGTTTTCTTTGTTCATCTTGGCGCTGATCTCATCAAGAAGCTGGTCGTCGGTTTTGCCGGCGGTTTCAATTCCCTGATCTTTGGCCATTTTTTGGATTTTTGTCTCTTTTTCCATGGGTGTTGTGTCTTTTAAGCTGTTTTCAAATTGTTGATAAGAAATTTCAGCTTCTTTTTGCGCCTTTTTAAACTCGCCGGCAGATTTTCCTGCAGAGCGAGCAAGTTCCGGAAGCTTTGATGCTCCAAAGAGCAAAACAATTACTGCAACGATAAGAATAATTTCGGGGGTCCCGATTCCACCAATCATGTTTGATACCTCTTTCTCCTCATTTATGTTTTTATCGGCAAAACCGAATTAATATTTAATGTTTTTTTATGTTAATGGTTTTTCAATGAATAATAATCATATAAATTTATTGCTGCTTTGTACATTCAAATAATATCATTTTAAGCCGCGGCTTTTTCACCGACATCGGTTTCCAAAGCAGAAACATTATCCGATTCGTTTTCGGATTCACTTTCAGATTCGCTGTCACATTTATTTTCAGATTCAGACGGAGATTCCGATTCGGAAACAGCAGATTCATTCGATTCATTCATTTTCGCCGAAATCAAAACCAACAGCTCGTCTGTTGTTTTTCCCTCTGTCGAAATACCGGCGTCTGTCGCCATTTGGACGATCCTTTCATCCAACGCGGCCGCTTCTTTCTTTTTCTTCTCGGCTTGTTCCCGGTTTAAATCATCGAATCCGCTTAAATCAAATTCAGCCGCCTTTTGAGCGGTTTTGAATTCTCCCAACGCGCCCCCGACTGCACGCGCTAATTCGGGGATTTTGTTCGGGCCGAATAAAAGCAAAACAACGATTAAAACGAAAACAACTTCGCCGATTCCGAGTCCGCCAATCATAGTAAATTTACATTAAGATTCATGCTTATAAAGATTTGCATGGTTTGTCATTATTTATTGTAATAAATAAAGCACCCGTTAAATAATTGACATTGATTATTTGGTTCAAATCCGAAGGCGAGGTTGAAAACAAACAAAAATGCGGGACAAGTTTGAAAAACAAAAGAAAAGTAAAGCGGCTCGCGCGCGGCATCGGGTTGCCGGCAGAAATGCAAACCTGACCGGCGGCGGAAGCGGAAACCTGATTGGCAGCGGAAACAGAAACCTGATCGGCGGCGGAGATGAAAACCTGAAGGTTGCGGCAGCACGTTCGCGAATGCGAACGGATTTTTTTAAAAAGATCAGATGCAAGCGGCAACAGAGACCGCCATGCAGCAACAACTGCAAAAGACAGTTGCAAGACGGAACCAGCATGAGCCGAAAAACAATTTTAAACAGCGGCTTTGTATTTTTTGTTTCGTATGGGAAGAATCCGCCAAGTCTCAATTCCCTTCGCTTCGCTACGGGAATCTCAACTTGCGGGGGCGGTATTTTGTCTTTTCATTAAAATTTCAAAACAAATTGAAACATCGTTTTTATCAAAATTATTTAAAAACGGAACGTCTTCTATTCTTTAAAATCTAAAAATTTATGATTAGGGTTTTACGGGACGTTCAGGTTCACCGATTTTGAAAATCGGATGTTTAGGTTTATATTTTAAAAACAAACAAAAATGAATGACAAGTTTTAAAATCAAAAGAAAAATGAAGTAATTCGCGCGCGCCGACCGCACACGAAAAAAATCAAACGAATTTCAGCAGAATCAAACTGAACTCAAAAAGAATGATCAACGCAACGCCTGCAATCAATTGAGAAACAAGCGTCGGGTCGGGCGAAATTAAAAAGGCGAAACCGATTAAACTGCCGTAAACGACCAATCTTCCTTTACGAAGCGTTTTTTCACTGACGATTCCCATTCGAACAACGGAAACCATAAGCAGCGGGATCTGGAAAACCAAACCGAATCCCAAAACGAGAGAAATAATTGTGTTGAATGTTTCACCGAGACCGATTTGAGCGACAGCCGTTTGGTCCGAATAGAACAAAACGTAATTCATAAACAGCGGCAGAACGACGAAATACGCCAAAGCCGCCCCTAAAATAAACAAAATGAAAGAAAGCGGCACGACTTTAATCAAAAACTTGCGCTCATTCTTGTAAAGTCCGCGGGACATGAAAGCAAACAATTCGTACATCAAAAGCGGAAAGAAAACACAAATCGCGGCGGCAACGGACAATTTCAGCCGCGTCATCAAATATTCCGTCGGCGAATAAATCGACATCACAACGCTTTCGGGAATAAATTGTTCCCACAAATAAGCAATCGCGTCGCCCGAAAAAGGATAAGCGATCAAAGCGCCGATTAACAGCGCCGCGCCGGCAATAATAATTCTGTTGCGCAGTTCTTTAAGATGATCAACAACATGTTCCTGATAATCTCCTGCCGGGCGCGTATTTCCGAATCCTTCGTGAGGCGGCAGAATTTGGGAAGCAGCGGAAGCAGATTCGTCAGCAGACTTGGCAGTCTCGGAAGAAGAATCTGAAGGTGAGCCCGATGATGAGCCCGAAAAATCAAGTTTGTCAAGTTCGTCGAAAAGTTGAGAAGACATTATTTCCCCGCTGATTAGATTATGATTTTTGTAAATAAACCTGTCAGTATTATAAACGTAACCGTAAATGAACAATTCATAAAAGTAAAATAAATAATAAAATTAACAAAATAAAATTATTAACAAAATAAAATGATAAAATTAACAAAACAAAATAATAAAATTAACAAAATAAAATAATAAAATTAACAAAATAAAATAATAAAATTAACAAAATAAAATAATAAAATTAACAAAATAAAATAATAAAATTAACAAAATAAAATAATAATATAATAAAAAAACAATAAAAATAAAATAAACCGTCAAATGACACAACATTTTTATTTACCTATCTTATTCAATTTTCACGGATAAGTTTTAAAAACCCGAACAATTATGATTAATAACATCGGGTTAAATAACGAGTAAACTGCGGGTTATAATTTTATTTCCGTCATCTCGGAAAATAAAAACAGAAAAGGGATTGTGATATTATCGTTGAGCTTTCGGAAGGAATTCAGTTATTTTTCAAATTTTTGGAATCTGTCAAAAAGAAACTGATTCTCCTCTTCGCCATTTTTTTAATTGTCGCCGTTATTGCATATCCCGTAACGGACTACATTATCAACGACGCAATCGATCGCAGTCTGCCGCATAATGTCAGAAATCCGGGCATTGAAGACAATTTTGACCAATTTCTTGTTGTTTTTGACGGGCCTTTTGCCGTTGATGATTTAGACACAGACGCGTTGCTCGAAGATGATAATATAAGCATACTGATCTATTCGCCGCCGGTCAATTTGACCGATTCAGGTGACGCCGTTTACGATGTAATTACATCCAATACAGAAAAACAGTCCGTTGCCGACATCATTTCGCTTTACATTCTCGGTGAAAGCGATTTAAATCTCCGTATGGTTTTAGATGCCGTGATGCAGGGCGGAACCGCAAAATTGACGCTTGAAGATTTGTCAAACACATCCGAAGTCATCATTTTCCAAACCATTCCGTATGATGAAGACGTCATCCATACAAACGCAATTTCTGATGCAGGAGACGCGTTTGAAAACATCACGGGACGCGAGCCTTTGTTTACTGTCACGCACATCGAAAAAGATGATAAGAGCGGAACATCAGGACCGATGGTCGTTTATACAAAACCGCTTGAAGTGCCGCTTTTGAAATTGAAGATGTCAATCATTATCGCAATCATCGCCGTTCTGCCGTTCCTGTTTTACATGGCCGGAACAGAAGTTACAAAATATGTTGACACAAAAAAGCTCAATTTGAAAGAAAAGATTCCTTTCAACACAAAATGGCTGATCGTCATCGTTTTAGTCATGTTTATTTCATTTATTCTCGGCGCGATTTATTCTTATTTCTTTATGGCGCCGCTCTTCATTCAGTTCCTTTACATCAGCGCCGCCGCTTCAGGCGCGCAGGCGACGTATTCGATTTATGAATTTGTCAGCTTCATTGCTATGCTGACGCTGATTTTCGGATTCATTTTCGAATTCCCGCTCGTCATTTTCATTCTCAACCGCTTGGGAATCGTTCAAAAAAGAATGCTGACAAAATACAGAAGACACGCTTACGTATTGTTCGTCATCTTGGCCGCCGTCATTACGCCGCCGGATGTCATCAGCCAGATCATCGTCGCCATCCCGATGATTTTCTTCTACGAATTAAGTGTTCTGATCGTCAAAATCTTCGGCAGGAAAGACCCGCAGGAAGGAACGAGTTTGATTTGATTAAAAAAAAGGTATTTTAAAATCGTATTTTAAAATCGTATTATTCATTCATTTCTGTGAATTATTTCATATTGAATATTCACGAGTTGTAAAATATTAAAAAATATTTTGAGGTTATAAAAACCTCAAAATTAAAATTTCTTAAAATTATTTTTCTTAAAATTAAATATTTTCAATTTCTTTCAAAATCATTCATTCACCAAATGATGGTCGTATTAGAATAATATCCTCTTTCATAATTCACAATTTCAGGCTGCTGAATTGAAATCACGTGAATCGTTTCCCAATTCGCCGAATCAATTACATGAATCTCCTTTTCTGAAAACGTGTAAAGATAATCATCAACAAAAGCGGCTCGAATCACCGTTCCGTTTTCGTGAGCATCTCCTTTTTGGAAAACAAATTTATTATTTTTGATTTCAAAAATATTCACGCCGCCGACAACCGGAATAACTAAAATATTGCGCTCGTCATCAAACATGAATCCGTTGAATGTATGATACAGTTCTTTAGACATCGTTTCGTTCATCACATATGAATCCAAAACTTTGGGAACCGTTTGATTTGTTATGTTGATCAGCGCTATTTTCAGCCGGTCTTCTTTCGTTTGATTCACCCCGAGAACAATATTGTTCCCGAATTTTTCAAGCGGCTGCAAATAAGCGGAATAACCGGACGCATTCAAAGTTCCCGCAAGCACGGGATTTTCCGGATTGCTCACATCGATTAACGTTCGCGGACTGCTTTCATTCGGATGAATGATATGAATCGTATCTTCAATATAACGAGCGGTTGTAATGGATTCCTTTAAAACGATCTCATCCGATAAGCCTGTTAAGTCCATGTTTGAATCAAAAATGTAAACTCTGTGAATTAAATCCGCCGCCGGTAAACGCTGTTCCGTTCCGATTGTCGTGATCACGCGCAAATATCCTTCTTTTTTATCCGCAGAATAACCGTCAATCATATAGCCCGACACAGAACCCGAATCAATCGTCATTGCCGAAAGATCAATCTGAACAATCAAAGTTTGCCCGTTATTGTACGAATTCTCAAAAACATATTGATTGTAATCGGTTTCAATCACTTTCATAAATGCATTGCTTTCCTCTTCGCTCATTTCGGAGGTATAGTTGTCGATTTTCATCCATACGGCATCGTCTTTGGCAAAATCGCTGAAGTCTTCGTTTGCGCGGATTTTTTTAATGTCTCTCATCAAAGAACGGGGGAAATAATCCGCGCCGTTTGTTTCAATGAATTCAAGATATTCCATGGATTCCGGATAGTAAACATTTGACAAATAAACAGTGTCTTCAGCTGTGTAAATAAAATGTCCTCTTCTGTTGTAAGAATAATCTTGACCGATAATGCCGATGCAATTTTCCAATTCTCCTGTTTCAATATTAAATTGAGAGACGAAATAAACGGAATTATACGGCTGATCGAATGATTCAGAAGTCTCGGCGTAATAAACATTTGAATAATCAATGACCTGATCCATGTAAACGAACGGGTATGCAAAATTGTTCTGACGAACGATCGTATAGAATTTTCCGCCGGAAATGCCGGAATAAGAGAAGTTTCCTTCCAAATTTCGCTGCCATATCATTTTCGGATTCGCCGGATCCTTCACATTATAGGCGGTCAGCAAAACAGAATCGGTTGTAATGAGGATGTCGCCGTAAACATAAATGTCAGCGGACGAATTGATTTGGGAAATGACATAATCAGACGCTGAAGACGAAACGGATACTGACTCTGAAACCGGTGCGGAAGCCGACTCGGAAATCGAAACGGAAGCCGACTCGGAAACCGATCCTGAGGCGGATTCAAAGCCGGAAATATTTATCCCGAAAGTTTTGATGTCTAAATCATAAAGAGATTCGGTTTCATCAGAATAGTTGGAAATCGGCTCTGATTATAAACATAAATGTTATCGGGCGTGTAATAAATCGTGTCGCCTGAAATTCGAACAATGTCTGATTCATTGTCCGCTTTTGTTTGAAGATCGCTCACCAAAAAGCGCTGCGGCAGTCTGCCGTCATTAAAATAAAGTGAGCGGGCTGTGAGCGGCGGGTCAGCTGCCCAATCCGCATTAACGCCGTAATAAAGATTGTAATATTGAGAATTGAATTGAGCTTGCCCTGTATCAGAATTTATAAATTTTTCTAAATAAGATTTCATTTCATTTTCGGATTGAAACGTTTTCATTTCCGAAACAAAAAATTCATCCTGAGAATTTGACAAACATCCGCCGAACAAAACAGTGATGACAAAAACGAGCAGAACAACTGCTCCCGCCGATTTTTTAAAACCCATTAAACTCACCAATCTTAAACTTAATTCATAAAACAAATCTTGTATCCAAAAATTCTGTACCAATCTTGTATCCAAAAATTCTGTATCAAAAGCAAATCTTGAAATGAATTTCGAAATTCATAAATTTGTAAATAATACAGTTTTTTCAGTGAATTCAATTTTAAATTCAATTTTAAATTCAATTTTAAATTCAATTTTAAATTCACATTAAAATTCACATTAAAATTCAATTATAATTTATTGATTATTATAGAATTTGTAACAGTCTATATACAGGTTTTGTCAAAAATTTGAAAAATAAAAAAGAAAAGAAAAAAAGAAAAAGAAAGCCGAAAAATCAATTCGGCTTCATTTATTTTAAATCTGTTTTGATTTTTACGCGTAAACCGGTTCATCACGGGTCGGATAAATCGGGTCATCGTGTGTCGGGTAAATCGTTCCGTAGTCGGGGTAAACCGGCTGTTCGATTGAAATCGTATTCATACGCTGCCAGTTGGTCATGCTGTAAATATGAATTTCCAGATTGGAGAACACATACAGATTATCGCCGATGTAAACGGAGCGGACAACATAACTGTCTTTGTGAATATCTTCTTTCATCAAAGTGATTTCGTTGTCTTTGATTTCAAAGATATAAGCCGTGTCGGAACCGGAGACGATCATCAAATTCCTAGCGGCGTTCCATGTAAATCCGTGGTAGTCGTAAACGCTGACATATTCATCGGCGTTGAAGTAGAAGACATCCAGTTCAACAGGATTCTCGGGGTTTGAAACATCGTAGAGGGAAAGTTTGGTGCGCCAGTCTCTCCAGTCGCCGGTGTAGCCGAAGCCGACAAGCAGTGTGTCGCTAATCGGATAAATGTAGCTGTAGGTGCCTTCCAATTTCATTTCACCGAGAACGGACGGACTTTCCGGGTTGCTCAAGTCAATCAGAATGAACGGATCGCCGTCGGTGTACGTCATCAAATAAAGCGTGTTTCCGATGTAGCGCGTCGTTTGGATGTATTCGCCGGCTGCGACATTGTCAAGCGTTCCGACGGTTTCCATTTCCGCGTTCAAAATGCTGACCGTAGAACGAAGCGTGCTTTCTTCCGTTCTGTAATTATCGCCGACGGTTGAAATGACGCGCAAGTAGCCGCTGTTTTCATCCATCGCGAATTTATCATTGATTCTGCCCGGGACGAATCCGGAGGCGACATCAAAAGTTTCCAAATTGATTTTTGTAATCGTCGTCTTTTCGGCTTCAATGATTAAAGCGGAGGAGTAGGCGTTGTAATCTTTGTAGAATGATTCCGAGAAGTTCGTGTATTCGTCTTCTGTCATATTGGTTGTGTAATTTCCGACGGCTTCAGAAACCGCCATGTATTTGATGCGCGTGCTGAGGTCGTATCCCATCACTTTTTTGATGTATCTCATCGTGTCTGAGGGCAGATAGTTTGAGCCGTTCGATTCTACGAAATCCAAATACATGAGCTGCGTGTCGGGATAATAGTAGTTGGTCAGATACATATTGTCGCCGGAGACGAACATAATCGTGCTGTATGAGCCGATAAGAGCGATTGTTTTGTCGTTGTCTCCTGTCTTGGTATCTAATTTTGTGATGAAATAGGTGACATCGGCATCGGGTCTGATAATATCAGGGCCGTACGGGTAGTAACAGTCGGAATATGCCAATTCTCTGCCCATAAAGGTGAGCGGAAGGATGCCGCCGTATTCGCTTGCAACGAAATACAATTTGTCGCCGATGAGGCGGGAATCAACGTAGTAGCCTTCATATTCCTGTTCCCAGGCGACTTTCGGCGCTGCGGGATCGGTTATGTCGTAGGCGATAATTTTGCTTTCTTTGTAAGCGGTTGAAATGGTGATCAAAAGATCATCGGCTAAGTAGAGGCTGCCGCCGGTTTCCGTGATGTTTGAAATGATGGATGCGGTTGCTGCCGGAAGCGCGTTGATGATAAATGTCATTCTGTATGTATCGTAAGTATAGTAAGGATATTTTGAGTCGTTGTGAAGCGTGACGTTTGTCGGATAATACAGATTCGGTGTGTAGTAAATGATTTTGCCGTCTGTTTTGACAATGTCGGCTTCGTCAACGCCTGCGATTTGGACGTTGGTTTGGGAATAGTCGCCGTACTCACCGCCGCCCGAAACGCCGGCTTCGTTGACTGCAATGTCGGCTTCTTCTTCGGGCATTACCGCTTGGGGTACTTCTGCGGTTACTTTTGCAGAAGAATCCGATGAAGAAGCTGATGAAGTAGAGGAAAGGTAGTTTAAAGAACCGCTGTTTTCGAGATAGTTTTGCAGTTCTTTTTCTGACTTAAATGATGTCATGCCGACATTGTTTAAATCGTCGTCTTTATCGGCTGATAAACAGCCGCCGGCAAATACGGCACCGGCAATGACAAGACATAAGACCAAAAGTGTGTGCATTTTGTATTTCATAATATAATCCTTCCGAAATCGGATGATTTTGAATCCTGTAATTTTAAACCTAATGAATCCAATAATTTGAATCCGGTAATTTGATCCAATAGTTTGAATTGTTTGATATTAAATCGTTTGATACCAATAATTGTTATTTTGAATAATCAAATCAATGCCGGAGAAATAAGTTGTTTGAAATTATCAATACGGCGGCATTGAATGTATGCAGTAAAAAAGGTTTGGTTTCTATTTATATATTTATTAAGCTGCAAATCGAATTGCAGTTTTAAAGATTTTTTTGAAATTATTGTAATCATTTCAATTTTTGTGATTCGTGATTATTATGATTTTTATAAAAACGGGGGACAATTTCAATATTTTTTTGAAAATAGGGGGCTCGCGCGGCGGCGGCAGCTGCTGCGGCTGTCGGCAGCGGCGACTGCTGTGCAAACCTGATTGACAGGCGGCAAACAGAAACCTGACCGGCAAGCGGAAACAAACACCTCCTCCCGCTGCAAACAAACACCTCCTCCCGCTGCAAACAAACAGCTCCCTCTCGCAGCAACCCGAAATTTTGTGAGCGAAGCGAGCAAAATTTAATGCCAACGGATTTCTTAAAAAAGAGCAGATGCACGCGGAAACGTAAACCTGATTGGCAAGCAGCATTAATTTAAAGACAGTTACAGATTGACAGGCTTAGCCGGTGCCGGCAGCAGTAAAAGACAGTTGCAAGAAAATACTTTGCAGGAGCCGAGCGAAGCTGAAAAAGATGACTGTTTTTAGTTTTTATTTTCGTTTGGGAAGAATCCGCCAAGTCTCAATTCCCTCCGCTTCGCTTCGGGAATCTCAACTTGCGGAGGCGGTATTTTGTCTTTTCATACAAAATTAGATTCAATTGAAACATCCTTTTTATTAAAATTATTCAAAACGGAACGCCTTTTTTTAATGAAATATTTTTTTAGATTCAGGGTTTTATCGGGCGTTCGGGTTCACCGATTTTCATGAAAATTGGATGTTTAGGTTCCATCCCGAAATAAAATAAAAACACGGTACAAGTTTGAAAACAAATCAAAAATGGAACAACTCGCGCGCGGCGGCAGGCAGCAGCAATCATAAAAGACAGTTGCAGACCGGCAGACTTAGCAGGAGCTGAAAGGTAAAATATTAAATTCAACGGTTTTAAAGTTTTTATTTTCGTTTGGGAAGAATCCGCCAAGTCTCAATTCCCTCCGCTTCGCTTCGGGAATCTCAACTTGCGGGGGCGGTATTTTGTTTTTTCATACAAAATTAGATTCAATTGAAACATCCTTTTTTATTAAAATTATTCAAAACGGAACGCCTTTTTTTAATGAAATCTATTTTTAGATTTAGGGTTTTATCGGGCGTTCGGGTTCACCGATTTTCTTAAAGTTGGATGTTTGGTTTTATTGTTGCCAAAAACGAATTTAAAACAAAATGAAAACAAAATAAAAAGAAAATTAAAACAAAAATGAATACAGAAGTGAAAATTGAAATTTTACAAAAAATAAGAAAAAGCGGGCCTATTGCGACTCGAACGCAAGTCGACGGATTCGAAGTCCGTCAGGATATCCGCTACCCTATAGGCCCTAAAGAAATATCGGGCTCAAAGAAGGTGTCTTTGATTTTATAGTTTTTGCAGCGCCCGAAAAACTGCATCATTTTATGTTTTACCGTCAACCGCCGAAAATTCCGAGGACGAACGAACTGATGTACGGCCAAATAAACATCAGCAGGAATGACATGAATATGAAGGCGGTCAAATAAGTGCTGGCTCGAAATGACAATCTGACGGCTCTTTTCGGGTCCATTTTCAATTTTTCCGCAATCTTGACGAAATACGTTCTGAACAAGTGACCGCCGTCAAGCGGAATTGCAGGCAGGCAATTGAAAAGACCGACGTAGAAGTTCAGCCAGGCAATCCAATAAAGCATATTTGCAATCCAAAAGATTCCGATGCCGAGCGGTTCAGCCCATCCGACCGGTTCAAAAAACTGCATCATGACACCCGTAAAGCCGCCGAAACCTTCGCCGAGAATACTTAAAAACGGCATCATCATCACCAAAAGCCAGGCGGAAATGATCGTCATGATCGACTCTTTCGGCTCGGAAAAGTCAAATGAATAAAGCATAGACGGAAGCGTTTCCAAAATTTCAAGGTAGCCTTCCGCATTGAAATAGCCGACAGAAATGCCGAGCAAACCGATGTGAATCGGACCGCCGGAATAAGTAATGCCGATATAAGCTCTGGATTCATCATTCGGATTTGCGCCGAGCGTGATTGTAATGTCTTTAATGCCCGTTTCAACACCGTTTTCGTCATACTCTTCAACGGTAAAAACGGCGACATCGCCCGGATTTCTTTCTGCCATCAACTCGGAAAAATGGTCCGCGTCAACAATGTATTCACCGTCGATTTTAAAAATAACAGAGTTCGGCAAAAGCCCTGCTTCTTCCGCAGGCGATCCCGAAACAACGGTTGCAATCAAAATGCCGGCATAATTGACGTTATCGGCAGACGCATTTGTTATAATTGTATAATTCTCGGCAACCCGATCGTAAGACGCCCGAACCGTTACGGGATCACCCGGCGTCACGTTTGCAAGAGCTTGATTGATTTCATCCGTATTCGATACTTTTTGACCGTTAATGTCAATCAAAACCATTTCTTTTGTCAATCCGGATGAAACGGCGGAATTATCCAAATCCGTTATTTGGAAATTGCCGATCGGCTCCATTACGCCGATGACGGGGCCGAAAAAAAGCATGGCAGCAATCAGCGCGACAACGAAATTGGCCATGACGCCGGCCGCTAAAATACGGGAGCGCTGGGTTTTGGTCGCAGCTTTCGGCTCATTTTCCGTTTTCTTTTCAGATTCCGTTTTCTTTTCAGAAAATCTGTTTTCTTCGTTTAATCCGCTTTCGGATGCCGCAACTTCTTGAACTGCCGCGGCTTGAGCGGCAACGGTTTCTGCTTCAGCCTGTTCCTTTTTCAAACGTTCGTGTTCGCGGATTTCTTCAATCGACGCCGTCAAATCATTATAACCGTTCTCATCTGACTCCGATTGATTTTCGACATCAGGCTCATCCAAAGCGTCTAATTCGTCGCCGTAAAGCTGTTTGTCATCGATCTTGGCAAAACCGCCGATCGGAAACAGCGCAACGATTAAGCCGACCGAATGGACTTTTACGTCTTCAGCGCGGGCAAGCACCGAGTGCATCATTTCATGAATGAAAACGGCAACGATCAAAGCGATAAAACCCCAGACGAGCGGAATAAATTGATTCACGCCCGGAATCAGAAAAATATTTTGAATTTCGGTATATTCATTCGGCTCC
The DNA here is from genome assembly GCF_032594095.1 of Methanimicrococcus hongohii. Classification (NCBI taxonomy): domain Archaea; kingdom Methanobacteriati; phylum Methanobacteriota; class Methanomicrobia; order Methanosarcinales; family Methanosarcinaceae; genus Methanimicrococcus; species Methanimicrococcus hongohii. The sequence goes on along the minus strand of NZ_CP131059.1, from coordinate 621,400 downwards.
ATGACCGTTCCGTCCAATGCCGATTGAAGCAAAGAAATGTCGGAGACGACGACTAACATAAACATGAAAATCATGCCGGCAAACATCAAAATGATGCCGATATTTGCAAACAGTCTCCAAAACCGTTTCGGTTTGGCGATTTTATCCAATAAATGAAGACCTCTGTCGGTTTCAATCATTAAAATCGGGCCGAATGTTGAAATATTATACTTGGCCAAAATGCCTTTCTTTTTCAGTATGTAGATGATCGCCCAATAAATCAAAAAGACGATAATCAGAAGTTGTGTCGTTGTTTGCAAACAAATCACCTGAAATCCGAAGAAATCAATAACAATGTTTTAACGGGTTTTTAAAATTTAGAATCTAGAATTTAGTTTTTTTGGATTTTTATGCTTTTTTAATTGTTTTTAAAGTTTTTTTAATGAACCTGATTAACGCAGATGTTTATTTAAACCATTTGTAAATTTTGCTTGCGGCAGTTTGTCAGCACCGCTCACAAATTTTAGGTTGCGGGAGGAGGGAGGTGTTTGTTTCCGGGGGGAGTCAGGTTTCTGTTTCCGTTTGCAGTCAGGTTTCCGTTTTCCGCTTGCAGTCAGGTTTCTGTTTGCAGTTGGTGTCAGGTTTCCGTTTTCCGCTTGCAGTCAGGTTTCTGTTTCCGCTGCTGCCTGCAGGTTTCTGTTTCTGCCTGCAATCAGGCTCGCGCTTGCCGCTGCCGGCAGCCGCAGCAGCTGCCCGCTGCTCGCGCGAGCCGCTTCATTTTTTTATTTGAATGAAAATCGCCCCACCGTTTCATAAAAAATTGATAAAACGGAAACTGAAACGAAAATCGAATGATAAATAGAAAAAGAAAATTAAAAAATAAAACATGATGGAAATAGAAAATTGAAAAAATCAAAAAACAAAAGGAATAAAAAGGCAGAAACGGGGAAGCTGAAATAAATCAACTTCCCGTAACGATTATCTTAAATTTCTTAAACCTGAATCTGTTTCAAATCTTTGACATCCAAATTCTTTTCAACCAAATGCCATTCGATTCCCATCGCTTCGGCAACGCCTTTGCCGTAATCCGGATCGGCGCGGTAACAATTCACAGCGTGGCGGACTTTTGTCTGAAGCGTTGCGTCGTTAATGTTTCGAGCCGTGTTTTCAAAGAGAAGTTTCTTTTTATCAGGTGTCATCAAACGGAACAGCTTTCCCGGCTGCGTATAATAATCAGAATCATCTTCACGGAAATTCCAGTTGTCAATCGGACCCGTCCAGTCAAGTGCCGGCACTTTGTATTCCGGCTGCTCTTCCCACTCACCGTAACTGTTCGGCTCGTAATGCAGCGTGCTTCCGTAGTTGCCGTCCACACGCATCTGCCCGTCACGGTGGTAAGCATGGTAGCCGCAGCGCGGGCGATTCACCGGAATCTGATAATGGTTGACGCCGAGTCTGTAGCGCTGAGCGTCCCCGTAAGAGAACAAACGTCCCTGAAGCATTTTGTCCGGCGAAAAACTGATTCCCGGAACGACATGCGCCGGATTGAACGCGGCTTGTTCGACATCGGCGAAATAATTGTCGGGATTTTTATTCAATTCGACAACACCGACTTCAATCAACGGATATTCATCGTGGTACCAAATTTTTGTCAAATCAAACGGATTGTAAGGCATATTTTTGGCCTGCTCATCCGTCATCACCTGAATAAACACAGTCCAGCGCGGGAAATCTCCTTTCTCGATACTTTCATACAAATCGCGCTGATGACTTTCACGATCCATACCGATAAGCTTTGCAGCGTCTTCATCAGAGATATTTTTGATTCCCTGCTGCGTGGTTAAATGGAATTTGACCCAAACGCGCTCGTTTTTCGCGTTAATCATACTGTAAGCGTGACTGGAAAAGCCGTGCATGTGCCTGTAAGAACACGGAATGCCGCGATCGCTCATCGTAATCGTCACCTGATGAAGCGATTCCGGCAAAAGCGTCCACCAATCCCAATTGTTTTTCGGGCTTCTCATATTTGTTCTCGGATCACGCTTCACGACGTGATTGAGGTCTGAAAATTTCAAAGGATCGCGAATAAAGAAAACGGGCGTATTGTTTCCGACAAGATCCCAGTTTCCGTCTTCTGTATAAAATTTCATGGCAAAACCGCGAATATCGCGCTCGGCGTCGGCCGCACCGCGTTCGCCCGCAACCGTTGAAAAGCGAATGAACATCTCCGTCTGTTTTCCGATTTCGGAGAAGATTTTCGCTTTCGTGTATTTTGTAATGTCATGTGTCACGGTAAATGTTCCGAATGCGCCGGAGCCTTTCGCATGCATACGCCTTTCCGGAATCAGTTCGCGGTCAAAATGCGCCATTTTTTCAAGATACCAAACATCCTGTAAAAGCATCGGGCCGCGCGGGCCGGCAGTCACAACATTGTTGTTGTCGGCAACAGGCGCGCCGTTAATTGATGTCAGTTTTTGGGATTTTTCATTTTTTGTATTTTCCGCATCCATTTATATCACCTCAAATAAAGCTCAGATAATCTGAAAACATGAAATCAAATTATTTCGAAAATATCATAAATTAACAAAATTATTTGATTCCATTTGAAAATATATTATGTATTTTATATATTATATATCTTTTGAAATGATGATATTAAATGACAGATTAAATTGATAGGTTGATAGATTAAATGACAGATTAAATGAAGTCAAATCAAAAAATGAAGTCAAATCAAAAGGAATAAGAACAAAGAATAACAACAAAACCGTTGAAATCCGAAAAAGGCGATTGTATGGGTCAGTACAGAAAATCAAATTCTTTTAAATCCGAATTTTTAAAATCCGAAAAATCTGCAAACTCCGCCGTTTCAGGACAAAAAGATGTTCGTCTTTACTTTTATTATGCCAATCAATGCAATCCGAAAAAATGCAGCGGTTTAAAACTTGCAAAATTCGGTTTGGCGCAGAAATACGAAAATCTCGGCGAAACGCCCAAAGGCGCGATTCTCATGGACCCGACAGCTGAACAGGCACTGTCGCGCGCCGACAGTCTGAAAAAAGGCATCGTCGTTTTGGATTGTACATGGGAACATTTTGAAGAAACGCTTCCGCTTCTCGGAAAACTCGATCTTCAAAGACGCGCGCTCCCGTATCTTTTGGCGGCAAATCCGATCAATTTCGGCCGCCCGTTTCGTCTCAATTCAGCGGAAGCATTCGCGGCCGCGCTTTACATAACGGGACAAAAAGAACAGGCTGAAAAAGTTTTATCCAAATTCACATGGGGACATACATTTTTTGAATTGAATGAAGAACCGCTCAACGATTACGCCGCCGCCAAAAACAGCACGGAAGTCGTTGAAGCGCAAAAAATGTACATAGATATAGATTAAATTCGAAAACCACCATTTTTATACTATCTGATCCATAAAAATAAAAATTGTTTGAACGGAATAGATTTAAATGACAGATTTTAACACATTAAAACAAAATGTAAATTCACTCTCAAACGAAACTAAAATATCTATATTGGGTTTGATTCTTGCAGTTTATTTTTTAGGGTTTACAAATATAATCATAACGGCTGCAGCTGTTTTGATCATTTTAATAATCATCCTTGTTAAAATTAATGACAATATGATTCAGCTGATTGCCGACGGTGCCGTTTTTTTGGCAGGAAGCATGGCTCTTTTGTCGCTTTACGGCGCAGCAATCGCCTTTGATAAAACAGATGGGATTTTATCGGAATCCTATTCTTACCCGCTTCTTTTCGGTATTTTCTTTGTTTCATTTTATCTGTTTTTTGTTGGTATAAACAAAATAAAAGAAAACATGAAATATAAAAAAAATCTGAAAGGAGAACAAAAAACGATCGGATTAACGCTTCTTTTTTGTATTCTGACAATCCTTTCGGCAGCTTCAATTTATATTTTTGAAAATCCGCTTTTCCTTTCCAAATTTGCCGCATTTCTTATACTCGGAATCGCAATCCCTGTTTTTGTGTTTTATGCCATGTATGTGTGTTTGTTTTGGAAAATAATCCCGAGCGTTAAAAGCATCACTTGGCTTCCTTATTCATTATTTTTTGTCAACATTCTAACATTATGGATCGGTCTTGTTCATCCAATCGGAAAATATTTTCCCGAAATAGATTTGACATTTATTAACGTTCATGCAAACGATTTTTATGAGCTAATCGTTGCAGGAATCACAGTTTCATTTTTGTTCATGATAAGCATTTTCTTATTCTCAAAATTATTTTTGATTTTTCAAAAGTTTATTCAAAATCAAAACGGCCGGAATAATTTAAAAAAAATGCTGAATGAACAAAGTTCTGAAATTAAAATCAGTTTTTACGGGTTGATCACCATCTTCTTTTTAGTAATAACAAATCCGATTGTTGCGATTTTTCGGAATAACTTTATTTTAAAAACCGGAAGAGTCAATTACTTTATTACTCATACTTTAGATCTGAAAATGAGATTGGCATCATATGATTATAATATGTATTTCACTGTCCTGCTTGCCGGTTTATTTATCGGTGTTATTATATTTCTCGGAATGCAAATCGTTAAAAAACAGAAAATCACATTCAATTTTAGTCTTTTTCCAATCCTATTTTACAGTCTCATCTCAACTGTTATCATTTTCTTCATGTTTGCAGCTGATGCATTTATGTTCATTCCTTTAATGAATCCCGATCCTTATTATGATGATCCTCCGATTATCGGCATTACTGTGTGTTTGATCATATTTTTTACAATTTATTGGTATAAAATTAAAAAAATGAGTTTTAAGCCAACAGATATTTTGGTGACAGCATGTTTTATTTTTTTAGTCACTCTCTTTACAATTGTCACGTCCATGCCAATCGGTGCAGCATTCGGATTTATATATAAATTCAGCCCGCCGCTTCATTATTTGATTATAAAATTGGTCTCATTTGTTCTTTCCATTTTTGTTTTTGAAATCGGATTCAGAATTATCGGAAAAAAGAAAAAGAGTAAGTCAGAAATGAAATCAGTTTGAATTACAAATTTAAAAAGAAATGATTAAAAAATGTAAAAAATAATTAATTTTCCTCATAAAATTATTAAATCAGAATGTGGTTTTATCAGTCACACACTTTTAATATTTCATTGACCTTACTAAACGAATTGGTGTAAATATGAAACCGTCCTCATTGACTTTTGTGAAAACGTATTCCGGCGAGAACATTGATTCTTTGTACAAAAGAATCACGGAAGATATCGTTCTTGACGGCAAAGATATCACATTCGGGCATGCCGGCGAGCCCAAGCGCGCCCGCGAAATCTTTGCAGTCATTCAGATCTACGGAAAAGCGATTGACGACGTTTTAGCAGGAATCACGCCTGAAAATTTCAGATGGGCGGGCGACAAAATCACAGATTATCAGGACAGTTTTCTTGTGCCGCTCTGCGATGTCGGAAAGCGTCAGGGCGATGACACCGATTTTGAATACACTTACATTGAACTGATGCGCAAATTCCAAACGATCGAAGGCGAAATCGATCAGATGGAAGTTTCCAAAGAGAAATTAGAGGAAAATCTGCAAACCAAGATTCAGTCCAATCAAAATGTCGGAACGATTTATCATCCCATGTATTGGAATTCCCACAATCCGCCGTGCTTTAACTGGTATCAGGTTCGATTGCTTGATGACAATCAGGTTTCACTTCGATTGCTGTTCCGATCCAACGATTACGGCGACGCTGTTTGGGCCAATCTTTGCGGAATCGCAAAAGCATTCGACGAACTTGTCATCAAACCTGCCGGCTGCGAATTGGTTGAAATCATTTTAACATCTACGTCCGCGCACATTTACGCGAACGAAGCGGATTTGGCAAAGAAAGTTTCCGGCTTTGACTGGGACCGCGAAGCAAATGAAAAGAAGTCACCGATTTTAAGACTTCTCGGACACAAATAATTTATTTCAATTTATTTCGTCCGATTCCTTTATTTATTTGATTTGTTCAATTTGATTCATTCAACTCAATTCATTCAACTCAATCCATTCAATTTAATCCATTCACTTTCATTTTATCATTTATTGCGTTTACAGAGAGGAAATATAATATGTCTGAAAAATACGGTAAAGTTTATTTGGCGGGCTCGGGTCCGGGAGATCCCGATTTGCTGACGGTGAAAGCCCGCCGTCTCATTGATGAAGCCGATGTCGTGATTTACGATCAGCTTCCCGGCGAAGCGATTTTAAGTTTAATTCCCGAAAAAACAGAAAAAATCGACGCGGGAAAATATTCCGGAAACCACACGCTGACGCAGGATAAAATCAATGAAGCAATCATTGAAAAAGCGAAAGAAGGCAAAACCGTCCTGCGCCTCAAAGGCGGCGACCCGTACGTTTTCGGGCGCGGCGGCGAAGAAGCTGAAGAGCTTGTCAAAGTCGGCATTGAATTTGAAGTCGTCCCCGGAATCACTTCCGCCGTTGCCGCTCCGGCTTACGCGGGCATTCCCGTGACGCACAGAAACAGCAATTCCATGGTGACATTCATTACCGGTCACGAAGACCCGACCAAAGAAGAAACCGGACTTGACTGGGAGCTGCTTGCGAAATTTGACGGCACGCTTGTGATTTTTATGGGCGTTAAAATGCTTGAACGCAACTGCGGCGAACTTCTCAAATACGGAATGGATCCGAAGACGCCGGTTGCGCTTGTCGAAAAAGGCACCCGCCCCGATCAGCGCGTGACAATCGGAAAGCTTGAAAATATTGCCGCTTTGGCTGAAGAGCGAAATGTGAAAGCGCCGGCGATTACGATTATCGGAAATGTCGTTAATCTGCATGACATTTTGGGCGAACAGCATTCGAATTATTGAAATTTGAAATTAAAATAAAATTGAAATGTAAAATTAAATTGAAAAGTAAAATTAAATTGAAAAGTAAAACCGAAAAGTAAAATTTAACTGAAAAGTACAACTGAAAAATAAAATTAAATCGGAATGAGAGAAAACGAATCAGGAGAGAAGGAGAGAGTTTGATGGATAAAAGACCCGTTCTTGCAATTATGCGCCCCGAAACTTATACGGACGCGTCAGAAGATGTGGCCGCAGCGGCAGGATTTCAGCCGTTTTCCGTTCCGGTTGTAACGCTTAAAGGAATGAAAGACGATTTTTTTGACGGTTTTGTCAAACGCGTTCTCTCTCAAAAAACGGATATTGTTATTTTTACAAGCGCAAACGGCATTGAATATACGCTGAAAAATTTAGACGGCATCTCCGCCGACGACTTTTTGGAAGCTTTGAAAAAGATTCAAATCGTTGCCATCGGTCCGACGACAAGAAAGAAATTGGAAAGCTTTGGCTTGACAAGTTCGCTCATGCCCGGGGAATACAGTTCCGTCGGTCTTGTCAACGATATGGGAAAAGATGTTGCCGGAAAAGTTATTGACATTCCGAGAAGTTTTTACGGTTCTGTCGTTTTGGTTCAAGGCTTGATTGATGCCGGCGCAACCGTTCATCAAACGCATGTTTACACGCTTGATGTTCCCGAAGGCGCTCTTCAGGACGAATTGATTGAAAAAACATTGGCCGGCGAAATTGACGCTTTCGCGTTTACAAGCACGATGATGGTGAAGAATTTCATGGCGCTCGCCGACAAAACGGGTGACCGGGATGCTGTTATTGAGAAATTGAATGACGCTGTTGTCGGCGCAATCGGTTATCCGACGGCTCAAACGGTTGAGAGTTTTGGCGTTTCCGTTGATGCTGTTCCCGAAGAATTTACGTTTGAAGCATTGGTTGACGTGATGAAAGAGAAGATGTAATCGAGAATCTGTGAGATGTAATGTTAATTCAAAGATTGTTCATTTTAATTAATCATTTTCAATAATGTTAAATATGAGAAAAAAGCAAATTTAATGTGAACAGTAAGTTAAGAAATATTTTATAAACACGGAGTTATCAACATGGTTCAATTCAAATTTACAGAGAGGTCAAAAACGATTCATGGCGTCATGAAAGACTTTAAAGTTGTTCCTTTCAAAGATGTTGAAAAAACATTGGACAAAGCTTCTCGAAAGGCATTTTCTGATAAAAAATGCGAAAAGTTTGAAGCGGCAGAAGCATGAGTCGTTTTTTTAAAGAAATTTTTGTATTTGCAGGACCGAACGGTTCCGGTAAATCAACAGTTATTAAAGCTTTTTTAGAGAGCGGGGCTTGTCCTGATGAATACATTTGTCCCGACAATCTTGTTCCTGTTGACAAAAAAGAAGATCCGGCTGCTTATATGGAAGCCATGATTTTGGCAGAAGAACAGCGAATGGAGAATTTGAATTGCGGGAAATCGTTTACGTTTGAAACTGTTTTATCAACCGAGTCAAAGATTGATTTCTTAAAAAAAGCAAAAGAGAAAGGTTTTAGGATTACGGCTATTTATATTACAACTTGTAACCCGAGAATAAATTACGAACGCGTCACGATTCGTAAAAAACAAGGCGGTCACGGTGTTCCGAAAGATAAAGTTTATTCTCGTTATGATAAATCCATGAAACTGATGGCTGACGTTATAGATCTTGCAGATGAAGCAGAGGTTTATGACAATTCTTTCAGTTATCCCATTCAAGTTTTTGAAAAGAATGAATACGCTGAAGTTATTCTTTTAAACCGTGAGCAGCGCAACAGATGGGTGGATGAGTTTATTACAAAACCGCTGATGAAAAAAATGGTTTTGATCCACGAAGATTTGACATGCGCAGAAACGGAAGCTGCCAGAAACAGAGATTAATTGATATTAAGTCCTGAGATTAAGTCCTGAGATGAACGTGATTTAATCCATTAATCATCTTGTTTGTCATCTTATTTTCATCTTATTTTCATCTTATTTTCATCTTATTTTCATCTTATTTTCATCTTATTTTCATCCATTCATTATTTTTATATAATATAATCAAGAGTAATCGCCATTTTAATATTTCATGAGGCTACTTCTATGACGCTCAAACTTTCAGAAAATATGAATAAAGCATCCGCCGAGTCATTGATCGCTGTCAAACAAAAAATTCCGCTCGTCCACTGCATCACCAATCGTGTGACGATTACGGACTGCGCAAACGGCGTTCTCGCTTGCGGCGCCGCACCCATCATGGCCGAAGACACACGTGAAGTCGAAGACATCACATCTATTTCTCAAGCGCTTGTCCTCAACATCGGAACGCTCATGCCGCTTCAGATTGAAGCGATGCTCAAGGCCGGAAAAAAAGCCAAACAAATCGGCGTTCCTGTCATTTTGGACCCTGTCGGCGCCGGCGCAACCAAGCTGCGCGATGAAGTTTCCAAGCAAATCATTGATGAAGTCAAACCCGACATTATTCGCGGAAATATGTCTGAAATCCGCGCGCTTTACGGCTTTGCCGGTCACACAAAAGGCGTTGAAGCTGCCGCATCTGATGCTGTGACGATGGAAAATGCTGCTGACGCTGCGGTGATTGTGAAAGAAATGGCCGACAAATTTGATTGCGTCGTCGGCGCAACAGGGGAAGTGGATATCATTTCCGACGGCAAAACAACTTATTTTGTTGCCAACGGTCATCCGATGCTCTGCAAAATCACCGGCTCCGGCTGTGTTTTGAGTGCTTTGACGGGCGCTTACGCGGGTGCTGCTCCCGAGAAGTCAAAAGAAAAAATATTGGACGCGGTTGTCGGCGCGTTTGTTTTAAGCGGCATGGCGGGCGAATATGCTTACGCCGAAGTTGAAAAAGCCAAGGCGGGAACGGGAACTTTCCATGCCAAATACATGGACGCGCTCAATCTGATCGATGCCGACGATTTCAGAAAAAATGCGAAAATTTATGTTGATGAAGTGTGATTTGATTTATTCAAATCACTTTAATCTTTCAATTTAAATTCAATTATTTCAAATTCAATTCATTCAATCAATTCATTTAATTAATTCATTCAATTCAATCAAATTCAAAACTTTTTTTCACCGGCGGCTGAAATTATGACGGAAGAACCTGCAGTTTATTTTGTCAAAAAAGACAAACGAAAAACCGATTATTCGCTTTATCTCGTGACCGATCGGTCAATTTGTCCGCCCGACCAATTTTTAAATCGAATCGAACAGGCGGTAGAGGGCGGCGTCACGATTGTTCAGCTGCGAGAAAAAGATGCTTCATCTCTTGATTTTTACAATTATGCGGTTGAAGTTTCGTCTCTTTTGAAAAAAATGCGCAGCGTGAGCGGGCGCAAGGTTCCTTTTTTGATTAATGATCGTTTGGATATTGCGCTGGCGGTTGATTGCGACGGGGTTCATGTCGGACAGGATGATTTGCCTGTTGCTGTTTGCAAACGGTTGTTGGGACCCGGGAAGATTTTGGGCGTTTCCGTCGGGACTGTTGAGGAGGCTTTGTTGGCTGAGAGGGACGGTGCTGATTATTTGGGGGTTGTTGCTTTTCAAACGGGGACGAAACCTGAGGCATCGTCTGTTTCTTTGGATGTTTTTAGAGAAATAAAAGCGGCTGTTTCTATTCCTATTGTTGCAATCGGCGGAATTAATTTGGAGACTTTACCTCTTTTATCTGGTCTTGAGATTGACGGGGTTGCCGTGGTTTCGGCGATTATGGGGGAAGAGGATGCGAAAGGAGCGGCTGAAAAATTAAATGAATTAATTATTTAACTCAATTTATTCTTTGATTTTTTCATTTAAAGAAATTATAAAATCAAAATATTGTTCCTCCAAATCAGATATTGAGAGATTTGAGTACAAATCTATTTTGATTTCCATCATAATTTCTTTTATTTTCTTTGAATCATTAGTACATTCTTTAACCCAATCTTTAATGTAATCAACTCTTTTAAATTGAATTTTTGAAAATTCATTATAATCAAACTCTTTTGTTAATTGAGGAGTGTTTTGCCTTGAATTCTCAATTGAATTTTTGAAAGAAGAATGTTTCACAAAATCTTCCAATGTAAAAATATTTTGTATGAAATCCCCGTACATATACCAAGGACCCAAACATCTATCTTGGTCAATATAATCTTTCTTAGATCTTTTAGCAATATCATCTGAATCACTTATTACAAAATAATTTCGATTTGCTAACTCCAAAATTTTTGCGATGGGAGTAATATTTGAAACACCGGTTGAAAAAGTTAATCCGAAATTTCTTATTTGATCGGGAATTCTTGAATCATTTGAAGATAAAACCATTTTTAAAACTTCTTGATCAGACCAACCTTCAAAGATTAAATTATTTTCTTTTAAAGTTTCAAAAGTTGAATATCCCAATGCTCTATAAATGACCTCATCATCAGTAATATTGGATTTTTCAACTCTTTTTACAACGGTTTCCTCTTTTAACTTTTTTACAATGAAATGTCGATCAGGTTTTTTCGAGTCAATCATAAAAATAGAATGTGTCGAATAAAATACAAGATTTTTTGATGACATTTTTATAAGCTCTTCAGTTAAATATCGTTGCCCTGAGATGTGAAGATTTATATCAGGCTCATCGACGATAATAATAGACTCTTCGATTTCTCCGTGTTTAACTTTAGCAGATAATGATAATAAAAATGCGATGAATCTTTTGAATCCGTCACTTCTTTGATCACAATCATATTTGTTTTCTTCATCTTGTATGTGAATATTTAAATTCTCACCATCTAATGACAAATGAAATTTAATATTTCCATAGTCTCGCCAAACTTCGTTTAGATAATTTGTACTATTGACTGAAACTTTATCTAAGATATTTTCTAATGCATTACGCCGTCCATTTCTTGCTTCTGTAATTACTTTTTGTATATCCTTATATCCCGTAAGGTAAAACATTGACTTGAGAGGAAGGCAAATTGATGGATTTTGTTGGAACTGCAACAAATTAATTGTATTTGGAAGCAGATGTTTTTCATCATATTTCCAATATACAATTTCAGGTAAGTTTCCCCGAATAAATTGAGTAATTGTAGTAGAAACGATATCTTCTAAAGAATCAATATATTGAAAATCCCCAGGATTCTTAAAAATTAATGATTTTTTAGTAATTTCATTAATTGAATTTACAATAATTCCTCGACTCTTGTTTTTTAGATCATAAAAGCAATATCCTACATTGAAATCTGTGATATATTCTGCTAATATGCTCCATTGACTTCTTATATCATCTATGAAACTTGGAGGGAATATATTGTTAGCAATTAAAGACTCTTCAATAAAACCCAACATATCCCTGATTTCAATTTCACTACATTTAAAATAATAATTTATAAACGCTTCTTCAACTGGTTCTTCCTGTTTTCCCTCAAATCTAATATCATCATTTGAAAAATCATCCGAATTAAGTAAAGAAATAGCTTTTAATATATTCGATTTTCCACTTTCATTAATCCCTACAAAAATTTGACATTTGGGATCTGTATCAATAATTAGAGATTTGATTGACCTAAAATTTTTAATTTCAATTTTCGAAAGAAACATAAAATCACCATAAAACACAGAAATATTTTTAGATATTAAAAATAATATTATAAAAAATATCTTATTTCAGAACGATTAAATTAATTCAACTAACATTAAAACCCCAATAATAACCGGCTGATGCCCCAAATAAATAATCAAAGAATGCCTCCCAATCTATGAAACCCGCTTCAAAAACGGAGGCTCATTTTTCAAAAACTCAAATGAAAAACGACGAACGCCGCGAGGATACAACCAAGCCCCAACCGCAACTCCCAATAAAACAACGCCGAACCAAGGAAACAACGGCTCATAATCCAGCGAATAAAACCCGTAAGGATGAATTCCCAAAGGAATCAGCCAAATCGGTCCGTTTATTTTTTCAACAACTTCGCCAAGCAAAATAACGATGATTCCAAAAAACAGAGGAATCAACCATGCCGCCTTTTCTTTATATTTTCCCAAATCCTGCGCCTCTTTTGTAAAACTCAAAAGGAAAGGAACGGCGAGAATCGTTGAAATTCCGATGAGATGAAGAACGCCGAACAAGATTGCGCCGTCGTGCGGATAAATCCAAGTGACCGCCGTGATTAAAAGACCGGCGGCAAAAAGGAAGGCGCCTCTTTTGATAAATTTTTTCGTTAAAGTTCCGGCATCTTTTGTTTTGGAAGCGGCGAGGGAGAGAGAAACGCCGGCGATTCCGATAAACATGATCGTAATCGGAAAACCATAGCGCTGCTGCGGCCAAAACCGGTAAGGCATATCCCAAAGACCGAAGTAGTCGAGGTCGAAAAGAAAATGGCAGATGACCATGAGGATGACGGTGATTCCGCGGAAAGCGTCGAGTTCAAAATATCTGTGAGAATTTGATTTCGTTTGAAGTTTGTGAAGCAAAATTTCAGATCCCGATTTTGAAATAAATGTAATAGAGAAATTCGATTTCATTTATAATTTATCATAATTTATCTTTGGGTTCAGTTGTCAAGGATTATTTGACAACTCTTTGAGTTGTAAAAAACGGGATGAAAAGGAAACTATCCGGAATTTCCGGAGAGTTCAAAATCAACTATTAAGAAATACTTAACAGTTCAAAATCAGTTATCCGGAATTTCCGGACACTTAACAAAAATTTAAGAAAATAAAAACAATTTTTCAAAATAATCAAATTATTTCTTTTTCCATGGGAAAAAATTGTCTTTCAATGCTGTTGTTTCATCAAATTTATTTGTATGGAAAATTGAATCACCGGGTTTACTGCCGTTTTTGGAAGATTTTGGTTCTTTTTGAGTTTTTGCGTTTGAATTCATATTAACTTCCTCTGTGTAATATAATTAATAATGTTATCAAATAAATAAGTATGGTCAAAATCGAGAAACTGAATGAAACGGCTGATAATTTCATCAATCTTGAACGTGTATTATTTGAATCATTTTTAAAATTATAAAGCTCATTCAGATTTTTAAGCCACCAATCATCTGCTGTTTCCAGTGATTCGAAATACATAAAATTGTAAATGGATTCAATATCTTTCAAACCATAGTGTTGGTACCGCCACTGAGCTGCAACTGTAAACAACATACTGATGATTAAAAACATCAATGAAATGCCGATAAACAAGAAAACAACAGATGAAGGAAGCTTTGTATAATCCAATAAAATCGGAACAGCAGCAAGAAGCATGACGAAAATAATAGAAAATCCTGTCAGCATGTAACCGGATTGTGTAATCAAGCTTTGTTCTCTTTTCTCTTCCAATTCAAAAGAAAAAAGACCCATCCTTATGATTTCCGATTTCATTTGGTTGGATGAATCAGGTTCTTCACTTTCTTTGTTATCTTCATTTTCTGAAAATTGCTGCTCCATGGAAAATGAAATTTCGAGAAAGTAGTTAACGGATTCGATTTTTTCAAAAAAGAAAAGTTCATATAGTGAATTTATTTGTCGGAGAAGAATTTAACAAAAAATGAAGTAAAACGTGAAGATTGTTTTATTTCAAAACAATCATCAACCCGTACAATTCAGATTCAGGAATCGGAGGATTCTCAACATCACCCTTCATAACTTTTTCTTCAGGATACCCGAGTTCTTCCAATGAATAAACATCCGCTTCAACAGATAATTCCTTCAAAACAGAACAAACTTCAATTGCTCCAAATTTTTCATCCGGCAGCAAAAAAATATTTTTCCCGAGCTTCACTTCTCGAATCAATTCATCACGAGCAGAATCAATTTCTTTTCTCCCATGAGCAGTGACACATGAAAAATTCGTTAAATTCACTTTCAAACGAGCGCAAGCCACTTGAAAAGAAGAAATTCCCGGAATCACAACATCATTAACTGTAGCAAATTTGCCGAGCCCCGAAAACATCGGATCGCCCGTTGACAAAATGACAGCATCGGCGGGCAAAAGATGAATATTTTTGTAATCCTTAATCGTATCAATCGGCGTATTTTCGAGAATATATTTTTGCGCAAGCTCCAAAGCGCGGCCCGAACCGTAAACAATCGAAGCGTTTTGAATCGCTGCAATTCCCTCTTCCGTAAGCATTCCCGGACCCACGCCGACGCCGACCACAATCATTTATTTTCCTCCGATTCATTCAGATGATTTTCAGATTCAGAACCGGATTCGCTTTCCGCTTCGTTTTCATCTTCGAATTCTTCTTTATTTTCATCATCTTCTTCATAAATCAATTCAACCGTTTCATCTTCAAGTTCATCAAAAGGCAGACCGCCGGGCTCCCCGCCGCCGCGCGCATAATAAACGGCGAATACAACCAATATTATTCCGGTGATAATGAAAACGATCGGCGCTTTAAAATCCGTCAAAGATGCCGTGTCCAAATTTGAAATAATAATATAAATGCTCCACCACGCAAGACCAAAACCGAGCGCGCCGAGAATAATTGCCGGAATAATTTTTCGATCCATTTTCATCTCTCCGATTTTTCGATTCACTGTCAGTTCAATTTTTCATCAAATAATCAAACTCACCCTTGCTGTCCATCAAAACAAGCCCTTCGCGGTCAATGACAACAATTCTGGCGCCCTTTCCTTTCTTGATGCACATTTCAAACGCCTGCTTCAAAAGCGGATTCGTCGGATCTTTTTCAATCACTTCAACGACTGTCGCAAAACCGCTGTCTTTGAGCATATCCGGATTTCCCCACTTCAAAACAAGGCCGGGCAAACCGCAGACAACAATTTCTTCAGCCGACACAGCCGCGTCGATTCCTTCAGAAATTCGACTGCCGACCATCACAATTTCGTAGCCGGGAAAAAGCATGCTTGATGTCGCCATTCCTTGGCGTCCCGTTGTCAGAACCAGCCGCTTCGCATCCTGAATCAAAACATCTTTCATTTCACCGAGATGATCATTCCAAGGCTCAACGAAACCCGTCGTCCCGAGAACGGAAATGCCGCCGACAATGCCGATTCTTTCATTCAGCGTTTTCTTGCTGAGTTCAACGCCGTCGGGAATGTAAATACTGACAATCAAAGCGGATTCTTTTTTCACACAGATTTCATCATAAAGACCGACTTCTCTGAGACCTTCTTTAACCGATTCGCGAATTTGAGCGAGGGGTTTTGGATTGATTGCATATTCGCCGACGCGCGTTTCAAAGCCGGCACGCCGAATGATTCCGACACCGATTCCGCCCGTGATTAAAATATTATCAACGGCATTACCCGCCGCAAATTCGGGATCGTTCAAATTCGTTTTTTGAACTTTCGCGCAAAAAAGAACATTTCGGGTAATATCGGATTCATGATCGTTGTAAACTTTTCGAACGCCGGCATCACCGTCTTTTGCAAATTCGACTTTAAGTTCGGCGCGAAGACCAATCGGCGTCGGCACCGTAATGACTGTTCCTGCAACGGGATTTGCAACAGGATCTGCAACGGCAGCTCCAATCGCTTTTGCGCCCGAATCTTTGCCGAGTGAAAGCACTGCCGCTTTGGCCGCTGCCGCCGCCGTTGTTCCCGTCGTAAAACCGCGTTTTAAGAAAGACCCGTCACTTAAAACAACAACAAGCCCGCGAGTGACTAAATCTTCAACTTCCGCTCTCGGAAGCGGGGATTTTTCAATCCATTCCTCGGGGATTTCAAAATCATTGACGGGATCTCTCATGCTATCTAAAATGATTTATAATTGGATTTACTGCTTCTTCTTTTCATTCGCGATCGCGATGATTTCATTGACACAGGCAACCGCCATCGGCGTTCCGCCGCGGGTTCCGACGCACGTAATCGACGGAATCGGAATTTCCATGTCTCTGACGATTTCCTTGGATTCTGCAGCGTTCACAAAACCGACAGGCGTTGCAACGATCAAAGCGGGCCTCAAACCTTTTTCGATCAATCTTGAAACCGTAATCGCAGCCGACGGCGCGTTTCCGATTGCAATGATGGCACCGTTTAATCTGTCGCGGCAGGCCAAATAGCCCGCGGAAGTTCGCGTGATGCCGTATTTCTTGGCGATTTCAGCGTCTTTGTCTTCATCCAAAACACAAATAATTTCAGAATTGTGACCGCTGCGGGTAATTCCCGCTTTCACCATGCTGATGTCCGTAAAAATCGGAGCGCCTTTTTCGATTGCATCAACGCCTGCCGCAATCGGATCATGACGGAATTCCATGATATCTGCAACAGAAATGTCGCCGGTTGCAACCGCGCAGCGCTGGCGGATTCTGTCCTCAGGCGTTTTGTTGCCGACAACGCCTTCAATGTACGTGCGGCTCTTCATGTAAATGGTTTTGGCTTCATCCGTTCCCGCGCCGAAATCCTTGCAGGAATCGGCAAAAGCCTGATCAATTTCAATCGTGACGACCGCGAGTTCATCCAGCGTGCCGTAGTTTTTGTTTGTGTCCGTAGTCATGAGTTTTCCTCAAAATAATTTGATAATAAAGATTGAAAGCGTTCATTTATGAACTTATTGAATCATTCATCGATTTATTTTCGATTCATCATTTCGATTTGTTTTTGATTCATCATTTTATCGATTTATTTTTGATTCATTCAGTTTGTCATCGATTTGTTTTCGATTCATTCATTCGTTCATCAATATTCATACTTTCTGTGATAACCGCGCGGCGTAATGATACGGTCGCCGTTCGGGCTGCACCAGATCCTGGAATCGCTGTTGCAGATAATGATTGCCGTTCTCATGTCGACCCAGTCGTTGTATTTCAAAACTTCACCGAGCGTCGTCACGATATATTCCTGTTCGTCGCCGCGAAGCGCGTTCTTAACGAGTCCGACCGGAACCGAATCATCTCTGTGCTTGCGGACGATTTCAATCGCGCGCTCAAAGTTGGACGTTCTTTGACGGCTTTTCGGATTGTAAAGCGAAATGATAAAGTCGGCGCCTGCCGCTGCCGAGAGTCTTTTTTCAATGACTTCCCAGGGCGTGAGCAAATCGCTTAAACTGATCGTTGCCGCGTCAACGACAACGGGCGCGCCGAGAACGCTGGCCGCCGCAAGCATTGCGGTGACGCCCGGAACGACTTCGATGTCGACATCCAAATTGTTGCTTTCAGCGACTTCAATCACGATTCCGGCCATGCCGTAAACGTTTGCGTCACCGCCGCTGACCATCACGGCGATATTGTCTTCTGCAAGCTTCACCGCTTCTTTGGCGCGGTCAACTTCCTTGCCCATGCTGCTGCGGTAAATGTTCTGCGTCGTCAGCAAATCTTCGATCTGATCCAAATAAGTATCATTTCCGAGAACATAATCGGCATTCAAAATAACGTCTCTTGCATACACTGTCAGCTGCTCGACCGAACCCGGACCGATTCCGACAATGTACAACTTTCCTTTCTTTTCACTCTGCGATGGCAATCGTAACTCTCCCATAAACTTGTTTCTTTAAAATTAATTTTTTATGATTTGATAAAGCTAAAGCAGCCGGCTCGGCAACGCCTTTTAAACCGAATCTTCCGGCCTCTGATTCCGATTCGGGATCGGTTTCATTCAAAACATCGTCGTCTAAAAACCGAATTTCTTTTCCCAACGTTTGAACCGCGCTTAATAATCCTGCCTCGTCCGCTTTCAAAACGGAAGACGCAAAACAGTCAATGTCAGACATCGAAAGATTCAAATCGGAAAGAACAGCGCTGACAGCATCTAAAACTTCCTGTTCCGTCACGCCGCGGCGAGCACCGATTCCGATAATCATTCAACCACACAACATTTCCGTTTGTTTTTGTTTTTATTTTTATTTAGAATTTTGACGTTCATTTTTGTTTATGAATTTTGGCATTCATTTATTCATTAATGCCGTTTTCATTAATGCCGTCAATTTCATCAAGCGTCGCAGTCGTTCCGTCTTTTCGTTTCACGAGGACGGAAACGTTTTCATCGACAACGATGATTTTCGGGCCTTTCACTTCCAGCACTTCAACATCCCTGTCAAGCAAAGCGCAATTCACTTCAATCGTTGACTTTCGGTTTCGAACGTCGCAGCCGAGTTTCTCGGCAATGCCTTCAACAGACGGTTTTTGATGAACTTCCGTTGCCGTCGTAATGACTGGAACAGCGCCGAGTTCCGCGATTTTGCGCGCGACATCGTTTCCGCCGTGATGGCCGCCGAGGACGGGAATCGCAAAATTCAATCCGGAATCAACAACGATCAATGCCGGGTCTTCCCATTTGCTGCCCAAATACGGCGCGATTTCGCGAACGGCGATGCCGGTTGCAAAAACAGCGACAACGGCGTTATAATTTGAAAAAATGTCTTTGAAAATGCCTTTTTCATAAAGAACGACCTCCCCGTTCAAATGATCGGCCAGCTTTTGAGCAACTTCCATATTGCGCTCAAACGTGACAACAGCAACTTTCAAATCCATAATTTATCCTGCTTTTTCAACCGATTTACATTGATTTTTCAAAATTTACATTGAATTTTCAATCAATATTTTATTGGTTTTCAATAATTTTTATTGATTATTTTTAATCAATTACAATCAAATTTTCATTGATTTTTTCAACATTTTTATTGATTTTTTAATGATTTCAGTCTAACGGGCCCTGTTTCACGCCGTAAAGATAAGATTTCGCGTAATTTTTCGGATCAACAACGTCGCCGATAATGATCATTGCCGATCTCTTAATGCCGGCGTCTTTGACTTTTTGGGCGATATCGTCAACCGTTCCGCGAATTACTTCCTGGTTTTCCCATGACGCGTGGAAAACGACTGCCGCCGGAGTATCTCTCGGACATCTGACCTTTTCCATGATTTCTTCAATCTTCTGCGTTCCCAAAAAAATCGCCATTGTACAGCCCATTTCTGAAAATTCGGGGATCTGATCTTTTTCAAGCGTGGTTCCCGCAGGTCTTGTAATAATCAAGGAGTCTGAAACATTGTTCAGCGTAAATTGCGTTTCAAGCGCTGCCGCCACCGCAAACACGGAGGAGACGCCCGGAACGCGCTCGGCGGTGATGCCGTACGGTTTTAATTCTTCCGTCTGCTCGACAATCGAGCCGTAAAGCGCAGGGTCGCCGCTGTGCAGGCGCACTACGAATTTGCCTGCGTTGACCGCGTCGACTGTCAGCTTCGTCGTCTCATCCAGCGTCAAACCGTAGCTGTCGACGCATTCACCTTTCGTGTATTCCAAAACTTTCGGGTTCACAAGCGAGCCCGCGTAAATCACCAAATCGGCTTTCTCAAGGAGTTCTTTTCCTTTGACCGTTATCAATTTTTCATCGCCCGGACCGGCGCCGACAATATAAATCTTTTTTTCACTCATTTAAATCACTTTTAAATCACTTACTCAATTCAATTGCGGTTCACTTCTTTCCGTAAACGATGCTGAAATAATTGCCTTCTTCCGGAATGTTTTCTTTGCCTTTGCAAATGACTTCTCTGTCGGAGAATAAACGCTCGGCGAAGATGAATTCTTTATAGCCTTCTTTTTCAAAGCGCGCGATGATTTCCTGCGGTTTGCGGGCTTTTAAATGAATGAAATAATTGATGTCGGAAACGCCGTCATGAACTTCAAAAGAAGTTTCAACCGCAACACCCATGCGCGCCGCGCAGGATGTGATCGAACTGATTCCGGGAACGGTGTCAACTTCAACATCGGGCGCAACGTCTGCCAGCACTTTTTTCATGTGCGTAAATGTTGAGAAAAAGTTCGGGTCGCCGATCAAACAGAAAGCGACATCGCCTTTTCGGGCGTATTCGGCAACGTTTTCGGCGTTTGCTTTCCAGATTTCTTTGAGTTTTTCTTCATCGTAAATCATGGGAAAATCTAAAATTTCAGGCTCTTCCGTCACGTACGGGCGAATCAATTCGGCAGCCATTTCTCCAGGAACGAATACTTTTATGCTTTCTTTTAAAATTCTGACCGCTTTGAGCGTCAATAATTCAGGGTCCCCCGGACCTAATCCGATACCGTATAACATTTGGTTTTATCCCTCTCACACTGGTTTGCAATATGATTAATGATTATGCAATTTTTTATGAATTTAATGAACAGTTGTAATTTTGTATAGAATAATTTATAGTGAGTAATGTAATAAATCGTAATAAAATTTTATGCTGATTTTCACACTTTTATTTCCGTTTTCCCGACATAATATAAACGGGATTTTCGGGCTTAAAATACGTCTCGCCCGTCAGATCTTCGCTTCGGGAAGCGATGATGTGAACGGTTTCATCGTAGATGCCGCGCTTTTTCATATGTTCGATCACGCGGACGACCGTTTCAATGCGAACGGCGTTGACAATGATTGAGCGCGCGCCTTTTTCGATCAAAGCATCTAAAACGGCAGTGATGTTTTTGGTTCCGCCGACAAAAGCGCAGTCGACTTTTTCCAAGTTTGAAATGACTTCGGAAGACTCGCCGAAAATAACTTCAGCGTTTTCGATTCCGAAATTTTTAAAATTTCGCGTTGCTGCGTCAACGGCGACTTCGCGCGCGTCCATGGCATAAATTTGAAGGTTTTTTGCAAGACGCGTTGCTTCAATGGAAATGAGTCCGGTGCCGCAACCGACATCTGCAAAAACGTCTCCGTCGCGAAGATCCAATTTAAAAAGGGAAACGGCAATGATTTCGGGCTTTGTCGGCCCCCCCGAAACACCGATCAATTCAGGCATATTTTATTTTGCTCCAATCTTTAATTCATTGACTTCAATTCTTTGATTTTGAGTCGAATTTTGAGTTCATTTTGAAAACTATAATCCTTTTAATTTGTTTTATATCTTTTCCTTAAATTTAGGAATCCACTTCTAATTTTTATATTTTGACAAGTAAATTTGCGCGCATTTTTCTTTTCTTGTATTATTTTCATTTATTTTCATCTATTTTCATTTTCGTCCATCGGGCTGCCGCCCGCGCGAGCCGCTGCATTTTTTCTTTAAATTTTCAAACCCAACCGCATTTTTGTTTAATTTCAAAATAAAACCCAAACATCCTATTTTTGAAAATCGGTGAACCTGAACGCCCGATAAAACCCTAAATAAATGTTTTAGGTTTTGGAAAAAAGACGGCGTTCCGGTTTTGAAAATTTTGATGAAAAAAGATGTTTCAATTAATTTTAGATTAAATGAAAAGACAAAATACCGCCCCCTCCAACGACGCGTTTCCAAAGCGAAGCGGAGGAAAGAAGGGGTTGGAGATTCTAACCATACGAAAATAAAAACTAAAAAGCAGTCCAATTTTCAGCTGTGTACTGCCCCTGCAAAGTGTTTTCTTGCGACTGTCTTTTACTGCTGTCAGCTCCGGCTGAGCCTGCCAATTTGCAACTGTCTTTTAATTTGCTGCTGAGGCGGTCTCAGTTTCCGTCCGTATCGGCTTTTTAAGAAATCCGTTGGCATAAAATTTTGCTCGGCTTCGCCTCACAAAATTTCAGGTTGCAGGTGGAGGGAGGTGTTTGTTTCCGATTGGAGTCAGGTTTCCGTTTCCGCTTGCAATCAGGTTTGCGTTTGCCGCCGCTGCCGGCAGCCGCAGCAGCTGCCGCCCGCCGCGCGAGCCGCACATTTTTAAGAAATAATTGAAAAGAAACTGCAAATTAAAAATAATCGAAAAGAAAATTGCAAATAAAAATTATTGAAAGAAAATTGCAAATTTAAAATAATCGATAAGAGAAATTCTGTTTTTAAAAAATGAAAACGGAAGAATAAATGGAAGAATAAACGGCTGAAAATTAAAGATGAGTCGATATAATCTTTTAGGATAACAGATTGAATCCGATTCCTCGGCGTTTATATCCTATAAAATCTATATATAATTTGTATTTCATGTCAATTTACAATTTTGTTATATTTTTTATCGGGAAGAGAATCCCATGTAAGAAAATAAAATTGTTTTGGACATGTTTTAGGGTATGCAGCGTTTCTGCATTGAGTGTTATTTTAGCGTTATAATAGTCAGTAAATAAAAGGAGTTATTTTGCTATGCACATTATGGAAGGCGCACTTCCCTGGGAATGGGCTTTGTTTTGGTGGGGCTTGACAATCATTATTTTGATTGCAGGTATCATTCAGCTCAACAAAGTTGTCCGCAAAAACAGAGAAGTTTTGCCGCTTTTAGCCGTTTCCGGCGCTTTTATCTTTGTATTGTCCAGTTTGAAACTCCCCTCGCCGATTGCAATGTCCTCGTCGCATCCGACAGGCACAGGTTTGTCGGCCATCGCATTCGGTCCGGCAATCACAGCCGTCATGTCCGCAATTGTTCTCATTTTCCAGGCGCTTTTGCTCGCCCACGGCGGCTTGACAACGCTTGGCGCCAACTGTTTCTCAATGGGCTTCTTCGGTCCGCTTTTGGCCTGGCTCGTTTACAAAGCCATGCAGAAAACCAGTATCAATATTTATGTTACAGTTTTCTTGGCTGCGTTCATTGCCGATTTGGCAACTTATGTGATGACATCCGTTCAGCTGGCTCTTGCATTCGGTCTTGAGACACTCCCCGAATTCCTCGGCATCTTTGCATTGACTCAGATTCCGCTCGCGATTTTGGAAGGTTTGATCATTGTTGTCGCTGTCAAATTCATCGCGAAAGTGAAAGGCGAATTCTTCACGCAGAACGGTACGCTCACAGAAGAGCAGGTTGCAAAAATGAATTCATGAGGTGATTGAAAATGAAATTTAAAGTTGAATATCTTTTAGTGATCGCCATTTTGATCTTTGCAGCGGTCTTCGTTTACGTGACATTGATTTCAGATTCAGAATTCGGCGGCGCCGACGGTGCAGCGGAAGATTTGATTTATGAATTGAACCCCGAATATGAGCCGATTGCAGAACCGCTTTGGGAACCGCCGGGAGGCGAAACCGAAAGTCTGCTTTTCTGTCTCCAGGGAGCAATCGGCGCGCTGATCATCGGTTTATTCTTCGGTTATTACTACGCCATGAAGAAGTGTAAAAAACAAACGGGAAGCGCTTAATTTTAAGTTCTTTCCTTATTTTATTATTTTATTTTTTAATATTTTTTTGTTTGTTGTTTTTCGTTTCTTTTTTGTTTCGTTTCATTTTTTGAATCAAAAAGTAATCAAAAGAGTTTCATCAATTGAATTTCAACAATTGAATTTCATCAATTGAATTTCATCAATTGAATTTCATCAATTGAATTTCATCAATTGAATTTCATCAATTGAATTTCATCAATTGAATTTCAACAATTGAATTTCATCAATTGAATTTTTATAATATACAATTTAATATGAATTATAAAAATTTAAAAGCAATTTTATACTCATCTATCCATTTCGGTTTTAAAATACCCGATTTAAGTTTTTGGAGGTATAATCGTTGATAATAAAAGCGACAAATCATTTTAAAACCGGATACAGTGTTGAGGATTCCGATATTCTTTCAAACCTTATTGATTCCGCTCTTGCAAACGGGGAGGAAAAGATTATCATTGATTTTACGGGAATTGTTGATTATTGTCCCGCTTTTTTTCGATTCGCACTAACGCATCGTCTGGAAGACATGACGCGCGAAAAATACGATGAACGTTTCCGGCTCATCGGATTATCGGAACTCGGAAAAGGCGCTTACAAATTGACTTACGACAACATGGTAAGTCATTACAGTTTGTCTCCGAAAGCACGCCGAGAATTAGAAAAAAAACTTGAGGAACTGGTTCAAGAATATTTATACTGAACAGCGAAACAGATGATACAAATGATTTATTCAATTCAATCGCTTGAATCAGTGCCTTCGGATGAACAATTCTATGTTGACGCGAATATTTTGTATTTTATTTATTTTTGCGACCAAGACTCGAAAATAAATAAAACAAAATCAAAAACTTACCTTAAATTTATTACAAAACTTCAAAACAGCGGCAATCAATTACATATTTCAGCGCTTAATTTACAAGAATTGGTGCACGTTGCCGAGAAAGCAGAACTCGAAAAATATTGCCAAAATAACAATATCAGAATGACTCTTAAAAAATATCGAGATATTCAAGAAGAACGTTTAATAATTCAAGATAAATTAGAAACAATACTTCAGCAAATTTGTTCTACATACTTTGTTACAGACGAATTTGTCGATTTAAATACGATTCACCTTCTCATTAAAACTTACAATCGCCATCGTTTCGATCCGATTGATTTCCTTGCCGTTTGTCCGAAATGCCGAGATTGTAAAAGTGTTTCTCAAAATTTTAATATTATAACTGACGATTCGGATTTTAAAAAAAATTCGAAATTCCGAAATGATCCGAATATCAATTTGTACACGATTTAATCTGCATTGTATACTTTGTAATATTTCTTGGTTTTTCAAAAATCTTTTCGTGTTACAATTTTCTGCGTCCATATTAATTTTATTTGTTCATGAAGATTTTATCCGCAATCTTTATTAATCACGTTTTTTATATTAACTCAAGTCCTATTGATTTAGTATAACTTATATATGACAAAATTTATTTGTGGAACAAACCATTTATGTGACAAATTCAGGATTGGCATAATCAGAAAGAGCAGAAAAGAGGGAGTTTGCCGTGAGAACTTTGGATGATATAGCGCTTGTCAGCCCGCTGAGATACAAAAATACAACGCTGAAAATCATATTGGTTCTTATCGGGCTTTTGGCGGGTTTGTTTTCATCGTCTCCGATTCTGCCTTTATTCATTGCCGTTTGTATGATTGCGGCAACGCTGATTCTCGGAAAAATTCCGGTCGGCATGTATCTGAAACTGTTTTTGTCAGTCCTCGGATTTGCCGTTGTCAGCGCTTTCATTTTAGCGTTTTTCGCTTACGGCGACGGCGGCGAAACGCTTTGGTCAATCAACCTTTTCGGCTGGGTAATTTCAATTACGACCGGCAGCGCGAATTTGGCGCTTTTGGTTTTCGCGCGCTCGGCAAACGGTTTGGCCTGTTTATTTTTCCTTTCCATGACAACGCCGATGCTTGAATTGTTTTCATATTTCAAACGAATTTCATTCTTAGACATTTTCATGGAACTTGTCATGCTGATTTACCGCTACATCTTTGTCTTCTTGGCATTGCTTTTAAACATTCAATCGGCTCAAGCAATGCGCTTCGGCTACAGCAATTTTAAAAGAAGCATTCATTCGGTCGGGCTTTTGGTCGGCAGCCTTTTTGTTCAAACATTGGAACAGGGCGACCGTTTGTATCTTTCCATGAATTCAAGATGTTATGACGGCAAACTTCCTTATTACGACGCGAAGTACAAAATCATGTTTTCGGACGCGCTTTTATCGCTGCTGTTTGTCGCGTCGATTGCCGCCGTTTTTTATTATACGAGAGGTTTTCAATTTTTTTAACGGATCCGTAACCGCATATCGGAGTTGCATTTATGATTTTAGAAACGAAAAATTTAGAATTCAGTTATCCTGACGGAACCAAGGCGATTGATGATATTTCTATCACGATTCCTGAAGGAAAAAAGGTTTCTTTTGTCGGCAAAAACGGCTCCGGAAAGTCTACTCTATTTTTACTGCTCAACGGCACGCTCAAACCCAAAAGCGGCAAAGTTCTTTTCGGCGGCAAAGAAGTGAATTATTCGGCGTCGGGACTGCGCGAGCTTCGCAAAAAAGTCGGCATCGTTTTTCAAAATTCTGACGACCAGCTTTTTGCGCCGACGGTTTATCAGGATATTGCTTTCGGCCCGCTGAATTTGGGTTATTCCAAAGAAGAAATTGAGCGTGTTGTCAATCAAATGCTTGACCATTTCGGTTTGCAAAGCCTCAAAGACAAACCGCCTCACCATCTCAGCGGCGGTCAGAAGAAACGCGTTGCGATTGCCGGCGTTCTCGCGATGGACCCGGACATCATCATTTTGGATGAGCCGCTTTCGAATTTGGATCCGGTTGGCGCGGATGAAATATTGGACATTCTCAATGAATTGAACGGCCTCGGCAAAACGATCATTATTTCAACGCACGATGTCGATTTGGCGTATCAGTGGTCGGATTATGTTTATTTGCTGTCTTCAAGCAAATTGATCAATGAAGGAACGCCCGGATTTGTTTTTTCAAATGACGAAGAAGTTCGGAATTCGGCGCTGAAAAGCCCGTTTATTTTAGATGTTTACCGCGAACTTGAAAAGCGCTGGCTTGCGCCCGGAAATGCGCAGCCGAAAGACATTCCCGAGCTGGTTCAGCTGTTGAGATCGATTGATTTGATGCGCGTTGAAGCCGGTCCCGAAATCGAGGTCGGCGGATGCGTTAATTTAGGCGTTCTTTTCGGCGAATTTGCAAAGGACGGATTGTATGAAGCCGTCAATTCACGCGTTTTATTCAAAAATGATGACGGGACCGCCGTCGTTGAATTGAACCGCCGCGTCCTCAAACCCGGCGCCATTTACGTTTATGATATGGATTCTTTTGACAAAGATGAGTTTGATAAAATTATTGAAGAATATGATATTGATCACATCGGCGCGATGGGAAAAAAGAGCAAGGACATCGCCGAAAATGAAGGAATCAATGTTGTCTGTAATTCCGGCGTCATTGACAAATCCATATTGAATGCAATCACGGGAAGCCGATGTTTAATCATTACAAGCAAAGGAATGGTCTCTCATACGGCAAAACGTATCAGAGAATATATCAGAAACAGCGGCATTCGTTTGGTTTTCGGTCCGGTCGGGAAAGGCGCGACAGAGATTGATTCAGCCGGAAAAGAAGAAGGAAAAGAAGAATAAGAAAACGAACAAAAATAATCCGAAAATTAACAGGAAAACAACAAAAACAACAAAAAAACAACAAAAAAACAACAAAAAAACAAAAGATACATTTGCATTACGCAAACATATCATAAGGCGCATTCAATCGGCTCGCCTCTTCATCTTTCTTGACTTTCTTAACGGCTTCCTTCATGTCCTTCATCGTGACAGAATCACCGCGTCTTCTGAGAACGAAAATGCCGGCTTCTCTTGCAACCGCATTCAAATCGGCGCCGCTGAAACCTTTCGTTTCCTTGGCAAGCTTTTTCAAATCAACATCCTTGTCCAAATTCATTTTTCTCGTATGAATCTGAAGGATTTCCAAGCGGGCGGACTCTTCCGGCATCGGCACTTCAATCGCGCGGTCAAAGCGGCCGGGGCGCAAAAGCGCAGGGTCGAGAAGATCTTTTCTGTTCGTTGCCGCCATAATCTTAACATCGCCGCGGCCGTCAAAACCGTCCATTTCGGCAAGCAGCTGAAGCATTGTTCGATTCACTTCGGCAGAACCGCTCGTGCCGTCAAAAGTTCTCGTGCCGCCGACGGCATCAATTTCATCAATGAAAAGAATCGCAGGCGCCTTTGAGCGCGCCATCGCAAAAATATCTTTTACCAAACGGGCGCCTTCGCCGACAAATTTCTGAACCAGATCAGAGCCTGACATTCGGATAAAAGTCGCATTTGCCTGCGTCGCAACCGCTTTTGCAATCAACGTTTTTCCCGTCCCCGGACCGCCGTAAAGAAGAACGCCTGACGGCGGCTCAATACCGACTTTTTCAAACAATTCCGGATGCGTGAGCGGCAGTTCAACCGTTTCGATCACTTCCTGAATCACGTCACCCAAACCGCCGACCTGATCGTAACTGACATTGGGCGACTGAATGAGTTCCATAACCTGAGCGCGAACATCTGTCGACTGACTGAGAATATCCATAATCACGTAAGCGGCGCCGTTGACGGCAACACGCATTCCCGGTTCAAGATTTTGTTCAAAATCCGGCGCCGTGTGCGTTAAAATTTCCTGATTGTTGCCGTGAAGCTTAATCAAAACTTCATCGTCAAAAATTTCCATAACGGTTGCAATGAAAAACGGTGTTTTTGTCAAATCTTCAATTTGATTTTTAAGGCGGCGGATTTCCCAGCGATGATCTTCAATGATTTGAGTCATTTTCAGAACATTTGCTTTCAGCTCGCCGTTTTCGATTTGAGCCGCCGACACTTCTTCCGTCAGCGCTCTTATTTTTTCATGCAACTCTTCATTTTCCAAAGACAATTGTTCCGGCTCTAAGGTTTCCGGTCCGACTTTTTCAATCGAAACAGAGTCGGATGAGTTTTGCGTATTTTCAAAATCGTTTTCTGACATAATATATCCATGACGGATTTAGCATATAAGAATATTTTCACAACAAAACAATCATAAATTAAATCGCCGTATAAAACTGAACAATGGATATTAATGTGTATTTCTTTTGGCCGGGATTGATTATTTCAATCATTTTATCAATCTTATTTTCAATTCTGCTGACAGTCGGCTTGAATCTTTGGGCAAGAAGACAAATGAAGTCGGAAAGCCGAGCGTATGAGAATGACGGCGAATATGAAAATGACAGTAATGATTACAATAATTGCAATAATTATAATAATTAGAGTAAAACGAATGAAAACGACGCGTTCGGCTTCAAAAAAGATTTTGAAAATGAAGCGGCAGAATTTGACGGCGCGCCGCGTTCAAAAACAAGCGGCATGATTATGATCGGCCCGATTCCGATCGTTTTCGGAAACGGCGGTTTCCGTTTTGATAAAAATACTTTCAAGTATGCGCTGGCATTCTTTTTGATTGTTTTGATTATTTGGTTTTTGATATTCAAAATGTTTTGATAAATAATTGGAATAGTTCGCCTTTAATATCAGAAATACATTCCAATGCAAATACACGAAAATGTACGAAAATACAAGATAATACGGGTGAAAATATGGCAAGGCGACCGCCGACTCAAAATAACAAGGACAATTACCGCGTCAAAGGCAGAGGGGAACAGAAAGGGCTGAAAGCCGGAAAAAACAATGACGCTAAAAATAATTCAAACAGCGGCAGCAATAAACAAATTGGCAGCAGTAATCAATACAGCGACAACAATAAACAAAGCGGCGGCAGTAACCAAAATAGCAGCAAGCAAAATACCAATAATAAACAGAGCGGAAATAATCGAAATTCATCTCAAAACAAATCCCGCAATCAATCTCAAAATCAATCACAAAAATCTCAAAGCCAATCTCAAAACCGTTACCGTGACGGTTACAGCGCCAAAGACCTCGGAAAACTTTCCGAAACGAAAAAAGACTTTAAGAAAAGCGGCAGCAACCGCGTTCATTACGATAATGATTTCATTTATTGGTGCCGTGAATGTAATGTTCCGCTCATCGGCGAAAAATGCGGCACCTGCAGCTCTGTTAATGCGCCCGCCGACAAAATCACGCTTTCACAGCCCGCCGACGTTCGATTCGCTCAAGGATATGATTATGAATTAATTGAAAAGCACTTGATGAAACTTTTTTCCTGCAATCCGCTTACAGGGCGCGTTCTTTTGCTGAATAAAATTCCGGGCGACGATCAAACGATGGAAATTATCGCGGACGGTCGCGTCGTCGGAATTCTTCGTTTTGATTTGAAAATATTGGATTTCGTCTTTGAACCAACGCTTGAAGGCTCCAAACTCTTTTTCAATGAACCTTACAGCTTCGCTTCCGCCGGCCGCGTCGTTAAAATCGGAAAAGTAAAAACGCATTTGAACGGCAAAAACGTGACTTATGATTTGATTGAAGATTTCCCTGCCGGAATTAAAAAGGGCGAACCGGTTTTGATTGCAAGCGGCAATTCCGCCGGATCTGAATCAACAGGATACAACTTAACCGGATACGGAATTTCTCACGCCGACAGCGAAGATTTCTACCGCGTCAAAAAGGAAAATGATAGCGTTGCAATTGTAATGTCAACAAAATCTGATGAAGAAATCAAAGCGGCTCAGATTCTGAAAGTGAAAAACATTACGAATGAAGAGCCTGCACGGTTTTTGCTTTCCGATAAAAAGCCGACGATGGATGAGATTGTTGCCGCGAATAAGGATTATATTAAAGCGCTCGGCAAAGACGCGATGAATACGATCAAAGGCGCCGTGAATTTAAAAGATAATAAAGAAAAGCCTGTCTTTGTTTCGTTCAGCGGCGGCAAAGACAGTCTTGTCGTTCTGGATTTGGCGGCGTCGGCGCTGGTTCACCATCCGTTTACGGCGGTTTTTTTGAACACGGGAATTGATTATCCTGAAACGATTGAGTTTGCGCGAAAATATTGCGAAAGCCGAAATATTCCGTTTAAAGAAATGAGCGCGGGCGAGGATTTTTGGAAAACGCTCAAAGTTGAAGATCATCCGACAAAAGACAGTCGCTGGTGCTGCAAAGTTTGTAAACTCAATTCAAGCAACCGCCTTGCCGACGGCAAACCGCATTTATCGCTTGACGGCAAGCGCCGCCAGGAATCGTTTATGCGCTCCAAAATTCCGACAATGGATGCGAATCCGAATGTGGAAGGCCAGCTCAACATTTTCCCGATAAGAGATTGGCGCGCGATTGAGGTTTGGCTTTACATTCATTGGCGAAAACTGCCGTACAATCCGCTTTACGATAACGGGATGGAACGCATCGGTTGCTGGATGTGTCCGGCGGCGTTTCAGGCGGAATACGAGCGGATGAGAGAGATTCATCCGGAACTTGCAAATCGCTGGGAAACTTATTTGGAATCCTGGGCGAAAAAAGAGAATGTGTCGGATGAATACATCAGGCACGGGTTCTGGCGCTGGGAGCAGCTGCCGCCGAAAATGATTAAGCTTGCCGATGAATTGGGAATCGAATTGAGAGAGTTGAGCGATTAATTCTTTTCAATTTTGATCTTTTCAATTTTGATTTTGAAATATTGATTCGGATCTGTTTTTATTTTTTTGAAAAACGAAACTTATTTTTTGAAAGATTAAATGAAAATAGTGAGTCTGTTTTGAATTATTTTATGAGAAGCGGAGCGGCTCGCGCGGCGGCGGGCAGCTGCTGCGGCTGCCGGCAGCGACGCCGGTGGTGACAAACGGAAAACCTGACCCGACTGCAAACAAACACCTCACTCCAACCGGAAACAAACACCTCACTCCAACCGGAAACAAACACCACACTCCAACCGGAAACAAACACCGCCCTCCGACTGCAAACAGAAACCTCACTCCAATCGGAAACAAACACCACCCTCCAACCGGAAACACAAATCTGATTGGCAGCGGCAACATAAAATACACAGACTTAAAAATATTGGATGTTTGGGTTTCAATGCTGAAATAATGAAAAATGAAAAAAGAATCTGAATTTAAATTTGAAAAATTAAAAACAAACTCAAACGTCTTCTTTTTCGTTAATAATTTCCAAAATCAGCAGGAAAAAGATTCCCAAAAACGGAACGATTTGGTAAGCCAGAACTGCCATTTGCCCGGTTTGTGATCCGGAAAGCGGCGCCATTGTGTAAAACATGATCATAAAGAAAATCGGCATCGCCAAGAAAACGGTGATGTAAATTTCGGAAAGTATGTCAAGCGTTTGAAAATATTTGTCTTTCCGGCGGTCGGCAAGGCTTTTGTATTCATGTTTTTTGGAAATGATGAACTTTTGAAAACTGCCGCCGGAAAGCATTGCATTTTTTGAACTCGTAATAAAATCGGCAAACATCGGCGATGAAGTTTCATCAGATAATTTTTGAAGCGCCGACGGATAATCTTTTCCGAAATAATTTGTATGAATCAAAATCGTTTTCATTTCAACGGAAAGTTCGGGATAAACCGTTTGAATACGTTTTTGAGACATGGATTTGAAGATATTTTCAATTGAAACGCCTGCAATTGCCATTGCCGCCATATAGTTGACGGCAAAAGGAAGCTGCTGCTCTATTTTGATTTTTCTGTCATAAGCTTTGAAATACGGCAAAAAGCAAAAAATTGAAATTACCAAAATAATTGCCAAAATGAATATGACTGCGGCGGCAATAAAAATCAAAGATGCTGCAATTTTAAATTGTATTTTTTCAATCAACCCTGAAAGATTCAGAAAGAGAAGAAGAATTTCAATCAAAATTCCGATGAATAAAATTGAAAATGAAACGAATAAAATCAAAGATTTGTAAATATCGGCAGGGATATACATTCGGCTTTTCTTTAAGTTTTGATCTAAAAACGGCGTTTTTATTTGCTCGGCGATTTTACCGAAAAAACGATATGAAAAAACGGCAATTTGATTGAAAAAAGATTCAAACATGATGTTCATTTTTCCCATCCCCTTGATCATTTCTTTTTTCAATTTTTAGTTCATTTCCTTTTTCAATATTTTGTTCATTTCCTTTTTCAATTTTTAGTTCATTTCTTTTTTCAATTTTTTGTTCATTTCTTTTTTCAATTTTTTGTTCATTTCCTTTTTCATTTTTTTGTTCATTTTTCTTCAAAATCGAAACTCTGCGATTGAATTCACCTTCAAGTTTTTCAAATGTCCAGCCTTTTCGAATTCTTGTTTTTTCCAAAACGGATGACTTTTCCAAACTCAGTTTTTCGTTCGGCCGAGTTTGATTAAAAATCTCCAGCGTTAGAATTTCAGAAGTATGAGGGTCGGTTTCTAAAATTTCATAAACGGCCGTACATTTTTTTGAAAAGCGACCCTCGTCCTCAGTTTGCGCCAAAATGACCAAAACGTCAAGCGTTTGAATCATAACGCGCGGCACATTCATCGGCGGATTTTCAAGGC
Source organism: Methanimicrococcus hongohii (assembly GCF_032594095.1). Classification (NCBI taxonomy): domain Archaea; kingdom Methanobacteriati; phylum Methanobacteriota; class Methanomicrobia; order Methanosarcinales; family Methanosarcinaceae; genus Methanimicrococcus; species Methanimicrococcus hongohii. The sequence goes on along the minus strand of NZ_CP131059.1, from coordinate 588,017 downwards.
GGTGAACCAAAGTGTCAACGGATTCGGCGTGCATCGTTGAAACTGTTGCGTGACCGGTTGACATCGCCTGAAACAAAACATAAGCTTCCGAGCCGCGGATTTCGCCGACCAAAATGTATTCAGGACGCTGCCTGAGAGACGCTTTGAGCAAATCGTATAACGTGATTTCGCCCGCCGTCTTTTCATTCGGGTTTGAAGATTTTTGTTTTTCTCTTGAAACGCCTGAAATCCAATTCAAATGCGGCAGATTAATTTCTCTCGTATCTTCGATCGATACGATTTTTTTGTCAATCGGAATAAATCGGCACACCGCGTTTAATGATGTTGTTTTCCCGCTTGCTGTTCCGCCGGCAAACATGAGATTCATATTCGATTCGGCGCAAATCCAAAGATAAGCCATCAGCTCCGCCGTAAATGTTTCATTGTGAACCAATTCTTCCGGCGTCAACGGTTTTTCATTGAATCGACGAATCGTAAATGTGCTTCCTTTTGTCGTAATTTCGTTTCCGAGCGTCAGCTGCGCGCGCGACCCGTCCGGAAGAACGGCTTCTGCCATCGGCTCGGCAACCGAAATCTGCCGTCCCGAGCATTGAGCCATTTTTCGAACCAATCCGGCCGCCTCACTTTCCGACAAGATCAGATTGGTTTGAACGGACCCGTATTTTCTGTGAAAAACATAAATCGGAAGATTGCTGCCACTGCATGAAATGTCTTCAATATTTGAGTCTTCCAAAAGCGGCTGAATCATTCCGAAGCCGTAGAAGTCGCGGCGAATGTAGTAATTGAAAATATCAAGATCGGAATCGGAAAGTTGGATTGAATAGAGTTTCAGCAAATCGGAAACGGCTTTTTGAATAATTTCGATTTTTAAATCTTTGTTTTCATCTTTCTTCTCATCTTCTTTTTCATCTTCTTTTTCATCTCTGTTCTCATTTTGTTCAAACAATTCCGGATTTAAAGAATCTTCAAGCGCCGCAAGAATTTTTTGAAACAAAATTCTTTTATCGGAACTGATTTCAGGTTCGGACAGGCGATAAAATATTCTGCCGTCCTCCGTTTTAATGATTAAAACCGCTGCATGCGGTTTGGTTAATTCATAAGATTGAAGTAAATCATAAGATTGAAGCAATTGATCCATGAATCCTAACCGAACGCAGGAATTAATAAAGCTGCCGATTTTGATAAAATCAAAACATTTATCAAGAGCGCTTTTTATTTGGGTTCATGTGATAAAATGACTCAAGAAATAAAAGCGGATGACGACATCATAATTTCAAAGAAAATAAAAAGAAGAGAAGACTACGGTTTTTATTTTGATTTTCTGAAAAATCCGATTTTGTTTTTTGAACAAAAACCTTCTCTTTCGTTTCTGCCGGGAGCCGTCGCCGCTTTTATGACTTTCATATCTCTTTTGAATTTAAGAAATTCAAATTTTATTGCCGATTTAAATTCAGTTTCATCTTCTTTCGTTTCAGAATTTCAATTATTTCAATCATTCATTTTATCGCTTCAATCTGTTGAAACAATTTTAATTTTGACGGCGCTGTCTTTCTTTTTGCCTTACATTTATTTTGAAGAAAAACACCAAAAAAGAATTGAAACGGCTGAAGAGAAACTTCCCGGTTTTCTTCACGGCTTATCCGATTTAATCGCAGGAGGGCTGACGCTTCAGGAAGCGCTAACGGAAATTTCAAAGGATTCAAATCAAAAAGTGAAACAAAAAATAAATCAAAACCAAGAAAATCAAAAAAATAATGAAAAATTAAATAAAAAACAAAATCAAAGAACAGACCAAAAACAAAATCAAAAAACAAATCAAAAGAAAAATCGAACGAATTCATTTTTTGAAAACGAAATTCATTTGATCGGATTGAAAATGAAATCGGGAATTCCTTTCGACGTATGCCTTGATAATTTCGGAAAACGTTATGATTCAAAACTCATTCAAAGAGCGGCATCGGTGATTTCGGCCGCCGAAAAATCGGGCGGTTTAATGCATTTGTCAATTGATGCCGCCGTTTTTGATATTCAGGAAAATGTTAATTTGAAAAAAGAAAGAGATTCAAAACAATCGGTCTACGGTGTCGTTTTGTTCATTTCATTCTTGCTGTTTATCGGAATCGCCATTTTGCTGATTCTTCAATTCGGTTCAATGAATGCTCTGACAAATCAGGCAAGTTCTTTTGAATCCGATTATGAATCGGCGGTTTTGATTTATCGAATGCTTTTGATTCAAGGTTTTTTCGCGGGATTAATGATCGGAAAACTCAAAAAAGGAAACATCGCCGCCGGTTTAAAATATTCATTTGCCATGATGATTCTTGTTTGGATTTCATTTACGGCAGGCGGCGTGTTTCCGGCGGCTTGAAAAATGGATTACAACAATCTTTTTATATCATAAATCTCTCTTTTGCTTGCAGTTTGAGAAGGTCTTGAATTGCAGCAACTGTTTTACAAATTCATTTTTAAATTGTTTCTCAATTGCTCCGATAGTGTAGTGGCCAATCATTCAGGACTCTCACTCCTGTAACTCGGGTTCGAATCCCGGTCGGAGCATTTCTCCACTTTTGAAACCTCAGTTCTTTAATTAAGCTTCAATATAGGATGAAACTTCAAATGAACTTTTATCACCTCCTAAATATAATCCATATCCTTCACAAGTAATTTTGACGGTTTCTCCTTTTGGAATTTTTACAATTGCTTCTGCCCATCCGTTTCCATTTTCTACAATTTGGCCGACTTGAATATTATTATGTTTTGGAGACCATACACGAGTATTGTCAAAAGGAGCTGTTTCAGCAGTAATATTTACATAAGTAAAAGTGGTTGGCGCATCGCCGCTATTTACAATATTACAACGAACTTTATAATAAGAATATTTAAAATCAAGTCGATTTAAACGTTCTAAATTCATTGTCGCATTTAATTCGGGACTTGAGACTTTAAAAATCTCTGTGCTTTTTTCAGTTGAAAAATAATCGCCGCAAACACGAATTGTAAATTTTGTGGATTTGCCGTGCGGAATCCTTAATATAGCTTCACCAATTGAAGAATTGACAGGCATTTGCCCGACATTTATCGTATGACCGGGTGACCACAATTTACTTCCGTCTAACGGGTCGGCTTCTGCAACCAGATAAATACTGACATTATTTGCAACGGCAGGACCTGAATTTTCAACTAAAAATCTTACCTTATAGTAAGTAAAAAGACTGTCCGAACCAACCTTTTTTTGTTCTGCTTCAAACTCAGCAGTAACCCCCGGTTTTTTACTTATCGGATAAAGTTTTACAGTTTTGCCGACATAGTCACCGGGTAATTCTCCAAGATCCCATCCTGTTGCTGTAGTTTCCATATAATAATATCGACTTCCGTTATGCTCATAATATGTTCCTGTAATATTTTCACTGCCCATAATCCCTAATGCCATGTGATTTGGCGGAGAAATCAATATTGTACCGTAGCCCAATTCGGTAAGAAGGGCTGCTGCTAAAATTGCAGTATCTTCACAATCCCCGCCGCCGTCAATTAAAGTTTCAATCGGATAGCGCGGATAATTATCATAACCTGTAGTAACACTATCGCTCGTATACGGCAATGATTGAACAAAAGCAATAATATTCATCACGTTCTGCTCTTTTGAAAAACCGTATTGGTTTCCTTGCTGTTTAAAACCGTCAATCATTGAATTTAAAATCTCTCGATCATAAGCGGTTAAAGCATAAGTACTGTAATTTCGAGTATGAGATTCGTTTTGATAATATTCATAATGCCCTTTAGGCACTTGAATTGTTGTTGTAAAAGTATGTCCGTTATATTTCCATGTATATGTTTTTGTAAGATATTCACTTGAGTAAGAAGGTTCCTTATTACGAATATGAAATACAGCCGACCCTTCTAATTCTGCATCAGAATATAATGAACTCCAATTAAGCTGTGAACGTGAAATGTTATATGATGATTCAGTCGATCTGCGGAGTTCATCATCTGTATAGGGTCCCCAAACTGTAAAAGCAAAGATTGTAAAAATAAATAAAACAATCAGCAATAAAAACCAAAAGCGAAATTTTTTGTTATTACTTTCCATAATAGCCACCAATCAAATAAAGCATACATTTTGAAAATACCTAATAATCATTACCTTATCGTCAAAACATACAATTTAATGATTAATTAGTATTTTGGTTGAAATATACTAATTATTCCTCACACAGAATAATATTTCTCAAATACTTCAAACGATTATGGTTCTTCCAAATCACAAAAAAATTTCATCAATTACAATAAGTCAGAAATTATTGAATCAAATGAATTCAATGATTCGAGCAGGAAAATTTTCTTCCATGTCTGATATTGTAAATACGGCAACAGTATTTGTTTTGGGAGAATTATCAACAGAAAAGACAAATTCGAATTTTGATTATACTGCATTTGTAGAAAATATACCGGATGATAATTCAGCAAGAACAAAAATATCCATCGCATTAAGCGGATATTTAGATGCTGAGCTTGAGGATTTAGCAAAATCAACACATAAAAATAAATCATACATTGTTCGTATGGCTTTATTTCGTTTTTTTGACTTTTGCAATGATCCCGAAAAAATAAAAATACATGCAACCGATTCGGAAGATAAAATAACGATTTCAAAAAAAGAATTGGAAGAAATGGTTTACGAAGTCGTAAATAAGGTTATTAAAGAAAATAAATAAATTTGATACAAATTTATAACAAAAATAATATCCGGCGATTTATTTGAGATCCGCCGCCGGTGAGCGGAGTGAACATTTAGCATCGGCATAATTTGAATCCGTTGCCGACCGGATATATTAACGGAATTTTTTCCGCTAAACATAAAAAAGAATCATGCCTATAAATATCTTTTTTAATTTTTCAAAAAAGAATTCATTTCAAAAATATAAAATTGAAAGGGTTCAATTTCCCTTTCATCAAATTTAATTTTAAACAAACTTCGCTCTCTGCGACAAATATTTCGGAAGCGGCAGACCTCTGTAAGGCAAACCTGCAATTTCTTTTCCGATTCTGTCGTTGAGTTCTTCAACCGTCATTTCCTGTTGGAACGGCTTATTCGGCTGAGATTCGGCGCGGATCGTCACGGTCAATTTGCCGGTTTCGGCTTCTTTGTCGCCGATGACAACCGTGTACGGAATCCATTCGGTTCCGGCTTCTCTGACTTTTTTGCCGAGCGTCAATTCGCGGTCATCGTAATCAACGCGGAATTTGAGTTCGGACGCGACTTTTTCTGCAACTTCCGTGTGCTTCTCGGAGACCGGAATCACACGCACCTGAGTCGGCGAAAGCCAGACAGGAAGCGTTGCGATTTGACCTTTGGCGCTGTTCATCGCGGCTTTTTCCAAAAGTCCGTAGATGCAGCGCTCGATTGCGCCGCTCGGGGAACAGTGAAGAACGGTCGGGCGCTTGATTTCGCCGTCAGAATCTGTGTAAGTAATGTCGTAGCGTTCCGCATTTTCAACGTCGATCTGAACAGTCGAAAGCGCGCTTGCTTTTTCGGAAGAATCAACAAAGTTGAATTCGAATTTCAAAACGAAATAGAAGAAACGCGTGTCCCACATTTCAATAAGAACAGGCTTGTTGACTTTTTGAACCATCTTTTCGATGAGCTCTTTGTTTTCATTGTAGAAATCCTTCGTAAAACGAATCGCGATTTCAAAATCGTCTAATTCGATTCCGATATTATTTAAAACATCAATACAGAATTCATACTGCTCAAAAAACTGCTCCTTCGCTTCATCCATGTTTCGGCAAAGCGTGTGCATGTCCGGCATTGTAAACGCGCGGAGACGGCGCAGACCAACGAGTTCGCCGCGCTGTTCTTTTCTGAAACTGTAGCGCGTGAGTTCAATCATTTTCAGCGGCATATTTCTGTAAGAAATTGTCATGTCGTGGTTCATCAGGAACTGGCCGAAGCAGGCCGCGAATCTCAAAAACATTTGACGCTTGTCGGATTCAATCGAATATTGTCTGGCAGGGAATCTGTCAAGATATTTTTTCAGCGTCGGATGGTTCATGTCATACATGATCGGCGTTTCAACTTCCATTGCGCCGAAGTCGGACACACTGCGCTCGACAACGTAATTTTCAAGAAGTGATTTCATGAGACGGCCTTTCGGATAATATCTCATGTTTCCGGAATCAGACCCGGGCTCATAGTCCGCCAGTTCAAGCTTTTTCATGAGTTCAACGTGCGGCGGCGGCGCGCTGACCGCTCTGTTTTTGGAAACTTCGTAGTTGACGAATTTCTCAAGTTTTTCATGACCTTTTAAATCGAAATCAGAAACTTCATGCATCACGCCTGCTGTGTCCATAATTTTGAAATAGGATTTTGCGACGCTTTCGGCTTTGAGCGCTTCGGAAACAACGTCGCCGTCTTCGGAAAGCTGAACGGTTGAGCCGCAAGCGCCTGTACCGCAGCCGCAGTTGTCGACTGCTGCCGCCGCTGCTTCGTCGACGGAAATGTGTTTGGAAAGCTCGGAAAGCGGATGACCTTTGCAGCTGACGGTAAACGCCTTGTACCAGCCAAACGGCGCGCGCTTGACCTCAATTCCGTCTTCTGCGAGTGCTGCCGCAATTCCTTTCAGCACTTTTATGCCGACATCGGGAGATGACAGGCTTGAACTGAGATGAGCATACGGGTAAACCATCACTTTGTCGCTTTTAACTTGCTCCAATGTGTTTTTGATTTGAGCGACGGCTGCAGCCGCTGTGCCGTCCGGATTGGTTTCATCGCATTTTTCAACAGCAATAAACGCCGTCAGCGCCTCTTCAAGGCGGCCGGCTTTCATATCGTCACTGATTTCTTCAGCGATTTTCGTCTTCTTTTTGGTTTCATACTCGATAAAATCCGAGTGTATGAGAAGCATTTGCATAAGTTAAAACACCTGAAATATTGAATTTTTCAAATAATCTTTTTTAAGCGTAAAGATGGAAATTGAATGCAGTTCAATTATTTAAATATTAACAGAAGAAAAGAAGCGATGTCAAGGCTTTCAGCCTTCAGATTTATGCGTTGCTGCCGACAAGCTGCCGCGACTGCAGCTGACCGCAGTTGCTGCTGCCGCGCGCGAACTGCACCAATTTAAAAAATGAATCGAAAAGAGATGTGCACTTTTTTAATAAAAATGAATGAAAAATGAAAAAATAAAAATTTGAAAAAACTAAAAAGATTTCATTCAAGATTTTTATGAAAAAATTTCAGCTCTGCTTTCGTTTCTTCCGGCAAATCGTGCCATCTGACGCCGCAAATCGCGCCTTCCAGTCCGCAAAGCATACTCAGGCACGCGCCAGAGTCGCGCTCGCGCAGACGTAAAAGCGCTTCTCTGCTGCCGGCGGCACGCAGCTGATCGGGCGTTTCGATTCCGACTTCTCTGAGTTTCTCGGCAACGACTTTTCCGATGTTTGGCATGTCTTCGAGTTTTTCGATTTCGGCTGATAGTGCATTTTGTTTGCTTTCTGTATTTTGTTTGCGTTCTGCATTTTGATTTTGTATCTTCTTTTTACAGCATCCCATTTTCAGCACCTTTCACAAGTGTTTTCCAACCGTTCAAATCAACAAAAGTCAACGCAAATTATTATTTTTTGTTTTCGGAATTAAAAGACTCATTATATTTTTTAAGCGTTTCTGCTTTCTTATCAATCTCAGGCGCTTCTTTGAATTCATATCTTTTTGTTTTGAAATAGACAAAATAGATTATGAGAGCAATAAAGACAGGCAAAATCCATAAAACAAAAACGCCTGCAAATGTCAAAAGAATGAAGTTGAAATTGAAAGCGTTTTGAAGAGACGCGAGATATAAAGTCAGCAGTAAAGACGCTGCGATTGAAAAAATAAGCCCGAAGTAAAGCTGTTTTTCGGCAGACACTTTTCGACCGCGAGAGGAAAGGAAAATCTCTCGGGCAATGAAAATAATAAACCAAAAAATCAGCAAAATACTGAAAGCTGTGAGGATTGTGTTTTCATCCATAAAAGTGCCTCGTTTATTTTTCCCTATTTTTATTAATTCATTTTTTTGTTTTCAATTCGTTTTTTTGGATTTGATGCATTCTTTTTGATTTCTTTCATCTTTTAATTTCATCTTCTTTTTTGGTTTGCCGGAACCCTTCTTCCGAAATAAACGGAGTGAAGCGCCGCGAGCATGATCGTGATGATGTTGATTCTGATGAAATACGTCAGGATGACGAGAAAGCGGTTTCCTTCCGGGAAATCCATGAAGAAGAACGCGTAAATTGAAAATAAAATTGAAATGACGAACGGTACCGCAATCAGCAGGAAACTTTCTTTTTGTTTTCCTTTGCGCCCCAAATAATATTGGATAATAAGTAAAACGGCAGCTGCCGCAAGCAAAAATACGATTTGGTCCAATGTTAAAGCATAATCCATTAATGATCCCCCAATCTTTAATTGATACGATTTTATACAAAACTTTAATTTTTACAATCTTTAATTTTTATAATCTTTAATTTTTATAATCTTTAATTTTTACAATCTTTAATCTTGATAACCTTCATTTTCACAATCTTCTGCCGTGATACAAAACATAGATGCCGGCTAAAATCGCAGTCGGAATACTCATTAAAAGAAATGTTTGAAGCGCCAGAAAAGCCATGCTGATAAAGTTCGGCAGCCCTGAATAAAGTGCCATTCCGACAGCAGCCACGATTGAAATGGTAAAGGAAAGAATCGGCAGAATTAAGCCGATGCGCCTGTTTTCGCGCCTGCAGAGATAAACCTGAAGCATGGCGACTGCGACCATGATGACGATGAGTGCGATTACATTGTTCATACTGACCCTTCCTGAATATTTTCAAATAATGATTAAAAATTTTAAAATAAATTTAGAATAAACTAAAAAATAAATTTAGAAAAAATACTCAAAGGTAGTATTAAAATTCATCCGATACCGCATCGAAAAATGAATCGAAAAATCAAAATGTTACTTTCTTTTTCTTTCATTTTATTATTTCTTTTTCCCCGCCGGCAAATAAGCCGCGTCCTGCGCCGCCAACTTTTTGTTTGCGTTGGGAGAGATTTGTTTCGGTCCGCCTGCAGGAAGCTGTTTTGCACCGCTTCCGGCAACCTGTTTTGTGCTGCTTCCTGAAACTTGTTTCGTTCCGCTGCCGGTCACCTGCTTCGGTCCGCCTGCGGGCAATTGCTTGGCTCCGCTTCCGGAAACTTGTTTTGTACCGCTTGCGTTGACCTGTCTTGCGCCGTTTGCCGCAACCGGTTTCGGCTGCACTTTGCCCGCGGGAAGCTGAGCGGCGTTGCCTGCGATCTGCTTGTTCGGCGCGCTGCCGAGAGCGGGACGCTTGTTGTTCATCGTTAAAACAGGACCTTCTTTTTTGAGCTGTGTTTGAGGCGGCGCTTGGGGTTTATTGATTCTGTCGATTTCAATCGTTTTGAATTGAAAACCGGCGCCGTCGCGGAATTCAGAGATTTTGGTAATAAAAAAGTTTTCTTTCTTTTCGAAAAGGCAGACTTCCATTTTGTCGCCGTGCTCAAAAGGCGTCTGCATGTCGCGAACGACGATTGTGAAGTTTTGGAAAGGCTATCCGCTGAATATGATATCCTGAAAGACGCGCCCGTCTTTCTTGATTAAATGAATTTTAATGTCCCCTGTTCTGAAATTTATCATATTCTGCCTCCGTTTTTGTCCTGTTTTTTAATAAGTTTTAGTCACTTCACATATTTAACTGTTTATAACAGTTTACAATTATTTATTGAAAATATAATAAACGTTTCATTCACTTTTATTAACATATTATTTTCAGAATAAACATTAAAATTTTCAATTAATTATATATTTTTAAAAATAGATTAAACAGAGTGAATAAAAATGTCAGCAAAATTAATTCAGCCTGAAATGAAACCGGTTTCATCGCCGGCGATAAAAAGCATCGGATACGATAAAGAACACGAAATTTTGTACGTTGAATTTCATGAAAGCGGACTTTACCGATACCATGATGTTCCGCCGAAAGTTTATGACGCGCTGATGAGCGACCGCCATCACGCCCGATATTATGACGAACATATTAAAACAAAATACAGAGGAGAAAAGTTGGATTAAGAAAGAGTTGGAGATTTTTCCCGTACGAATACAAAAAACAAAAACCGTTCTGACTTTTTCAGCTGCGTTCGGTTCCGGCTGAACCTGCCAATTCTGCGACTGTCTTTTAATGTTGCCGCTTGGAATCAGGTTTCTGTCTGCAGTGGGAGGGAGGTGTTTGTTTCCGGTTGGAGGGAGGTGTTTGTTTCCGGTTGGAGGGAGGTGTTTGTTTGCAGTCGGGTCAGGTTTCCGTTTGTCGCTGCCGCAGACTGCGACAGCCGCAGCAGCTGCCGCCGCCGCGCGCGAACCGCACAATTTTTCAAAAACGAATCAAAATGAAAACGCATTTTTCAAATAAAGAATCAAAACGAAGACGCATTTTTCAAAAAATAATCAAAATGAAACGCATTTTTCAAAAAAATAATTAAAATGAAACGCATTTTTCAAAAAAAGAATCAAAACGAAGATGCATTTTTCAAAAAAATAATTAAAACGAGGACACATTTTAAAAAATAAAAATAAAAAAAGTCAAACATAACCGTTTTTTCGGTTATGCATTATTATTTCTGTTGTTTATCGGACAGTTTTCGTTCTCAATTTTTAATTTTTTCTTTCTCCTGTCCTTTGCCGATCTTCATTTCTTTTCGAACTTCAACCCAATCTTTTCCTGAAACGATCGACTGCGCAATTTTAACGGCGTCAAGCGGGCTTTTGCCGTAAATCGAATTCGTAAATGTCTCAACAAAATGATCGTCAACGGCAGCGCCGCCGCAGGCGACCGGAACGCCGGATGCTTTCAACTCTTCCGAAAGCGCGCGAAGCCCTTCCTTGGTCGTGCTCATGAGTGACGTTCCCGTGACCAAGTCGATTTTTTCTTTCTTGACCAAATCGACGACATCTTCCACTAAAACATCGCGCCCCATGTCGATCACTTCAAAACCGTTGGCGCGAAGGATGGCGGCGACAATGTTTTTGCCGATGTCATGAACATCGCCTTCAATCACAAGAGACGCAACGCGGCCGGCAGACGGAATGTCACCGAGACGTTCCTGACAAAGCGCAACGCCTGCGACCAGCGCGTCATTGGCAAGCAGAATTTCAGGAACAAAAGCGTCACCGTTGTCGTAAATTTCACACACCGTTTGAATTCCGGGCATCAGCGCGTTGACGACAAGACCTGTCGGATCTTCGCCTTTTTCCAAAAGCGCCGCCGTTAATCTCTGCGACTCTTTGACTTCGCCTTCAATCACGGCGTCCGTCAAAGCGGCATATGCAGCGTCTTTGGGAAGATATTTCGCGCGCACCTTATCCGGCGTCAAAACGGCTTTGTCTTCCGTCTCAGGCGATTCGCCGAATCCGATTCGAATGCCGACTTCAAGGAGTTCTTTATATCGCTGCGGATTCTTTTCTTTAAATTCATAAATTTCGGCCGCAGCCGTATCAATGTGTCGGATCATCAGATAAACCTCCCTTTGACTTCATCAAGCGTTTGCCCTTGCGATTTTTCATACTTGCCGATTCCGACGCCGATTTCGCGGATGAGCGCCTCAGTATCGTCGGGCTGCGGAACAGGTGTTTCATGGCAGGCGCGAACGTATGCTTTTAAGTTGTCGATCGATGTTCCGAAAGAAACGTCACAAGCGGTTCCGACAACGTCGGTTCCTTGAATAATGCATTCTTTCGTTCTGTTGTAAACGTCTTCGGGCGTGCCGTTGGGCATCAAATCGATCACATCCAAACTTCCGAGAATGGACATGCTGTTGCCGAGAACCTGGCGGCAGTACCAAACGGGAACCGAGTCAAACGAAAAACAGTCCATGCCGCTCTTTTTCACATACGGAAGAAGTTTGCTTGTGTTGCCGCACATGTGAAGGATTTTCGGAGCGCTGATTTCGCGCGCCATTTTCTGATGCGCGGGCAGAACGAATTCTTCATACGTTTCGCCGGAAATCAAGTCGCCTGATGCAGACGGGTCGGCCGGGAACAAAATGTGAGCGCCGGCTGCGACCTGAAGTTTGCCGTATTCGATGACGAATTCGGTGGCCGCTTCGATGAACGCGTGCGCTTTTTCAGGATCCGTTCTTGTCCAGCGAACTAAGTTTTCAACGCCGGCAATGTGTCCTGCAACCGTAAACGGCGCGGTGATCACGGGAATGATGGGAAGCATTCCGGCGTATCTTTCCCGAAGTATAGAAATTGCTTCAAGGACGACAGCAGCACGGCTGTTTTTTGCAAAATCCGGGTCCCATGTGACGTCTTTGGGATCAGTGTAAGCGTGAGCGGCGACAGGCGGTCTGTCGGGTTTGTTCCAATCGAGCGGACATCCTAAGACTTCGGCTTCGAGAGAGATGTCAAATTGCGGTCGGGCGGCTTCGATTCCGCAGACTTCATACGGTGCTGCGGCTAAATCTGCCATCATTTTCGGGTCGCGGTGCGCTTCCGGCCAAGTGGCGCCGACGGAATCCATGAGTTCGGCGGTGGTTTGAGCGAGCGGATTTGCGGGTGGCACGTAATCTACGCGTCCGCCGAGAACGGCAGCAAGAACGCGCCGTGTCGGTGTCATTTCTGAAACCATTTTTTTCTATCCTCCATTAAAAACTGTTTTCACACACGATTTTACATATTTACACAATACACATTACACAATTTTTCAAATATTTGAAGAGAAAAAGGACACACTCTCACGTTCGTTTTGTATGTTTTTTGCAGAAAAATCAATCTCTGCATATTTATATGCGATTGGAAATTATATAAAATAAATCGGGCTGCGATTCGAAACGAATAAAAACAAATTATTTTTTTGAATTTTCTTTTTTTGAATGGATAAATGACGATAGGGAGAAGCGGTTGTGAACCGCCAAAATTTGATATTCAATTTTTGAGTTGACGTTTTTGAAAAAATGGTGTCAAAAATTTTGATGCCGTTTTTGTTGAAATGAAAAATGATGATTGAGTTAAAAATAAAAAGAAAAATAAAAACGGCGGGGACTATTTCTTTCAAAAGATTAAACGGGGTGCAGTTTTTTAAAAAAATAAAATTGGGGCGATTCGCGCGAGCGGCGGCAGCTGCTGCCGGACGAAAATCTGCAGGTAGCAGCGGAAACAGAAACCTCCCTCTCGCTGCAAACAAACGCCTCCCTCCCGCTGCAAACAAACACCTCCCTCCCGCTGCAAACAAACACCTCCTTCAACTGGCAAAACTGACCCGTTTTACAACTTTTTATTTTATTAGATTTGAAAAAGTCAGAAAGAATTGTTTATATTCGTCGTGTAAGAATCCGCCAAGTCTCAATTCCCAACGCTACGCTGCGGGAATTTCAACTTGCGGGGACGTTACTTGGACTTTTCATTTATTTTTTTCAAAAATCAAACATCGGTTTTATCAAATCTAAAACAAAAATCGAACGCCGTTTTTTCTTCAAAAGATTTCTTTTATTTTGGATTTTATCGGGCGTTCGGGTTTATCGTGAAGATTAAAAAAGCGATGTTTGGTTTTGTCCGAAAATAGAAATGAAAAGACCGGATACCGCCCCTCCAACGACGAGTTTTTGAGCGCAGCGAAAAAAGGAGGAGATGGAGATTCTAACGATGAGTCAACGAATTTACGGATGCCGACTTTCTCTGAAAAAACAGAAAAATCATTGAAACAAAAATAGGGAATTGAAAAGATAGATTCATGCCGCTTGATACTGTCAAAATCATTCTTTCTCTTTCGAATAAGTCATCCAATCGTAATACAAAAAGAAACTGACGATTCCGCTTTTATGCGTTAATTTCAGAGCGCTCGGCCATTCCGTCTCGCTGATTTTGCTGCATTCCGCCCAAAAATCGGCTTTTCTTTGGCGCTCTTCTTCGATCCATTTTTCCAAATTTTCCGCGCCGTTGTCTTTGATGAAATCATAAACTTTGACGAAGTCAGCTTTTGCTTTCATATCTTTGGATGAAACGCGGCGCTTTAATTTTCCGGGAAGAACGACGGCGCCTTGATGGAGTGTTGTGATGCCTCCGTTGTATTCAAAATAAAAAAGTTCAAGCGGATTTTTGCCGAGAAGTTCTTTTCCCGTCTTTCTGACATCGTCGGCATTGTTGAGATAAACAGCGAGAAAAGCGTTTCCGCGGCGGAAACTTGCGTCAATCATTTGAAGACATAATTCATTTTCAAAAGTGTGTTTGCCGATAAAAACAACCGTGATATCCGATTCTGCTAACAAATCCGGCAGTGAATCTGCTGTTAGATTTTGGATTTGATTTTGGATTTGAAATTGATTCGGTAAAAGAAGATCCGGAAGATTCGGCTGAGTTTCAGAATGAGTAGTTTCAGAATGAGTTTCAGAATGGATTGAAACGGCGGAATCAAGCGCATTTTTTACTCTTTCAAAATCTTGAGGATCAAAACAGAAAGCGATTTTAGAAGTCATAATCCACCATTGTCGTTCCAAAATAAAAAAGTAAAATTAAAAATAAATGATAAAATTGATAATTTTTAAACTTGAAATTTTCATGATATCTTTTATTCACTTTCTGATTCGGCCGGCTTGTATTTCTTCTCCAATGCGCTCATCCAAAGCCCGAGCGCGATGCCGACGATACAGGCTGCTGCGCAAACCAATGCGCCTAAACTGAAATAATTGTAATCGGTCGGAATAATCATCAATGTCGATGCGACAACGATGCCGAAAATCGCATGGAAAAGTCCGGCATAGGCTTTTTCAAAAAGTTTGTTAACGACTTTTGCAAAAATCAAAAGACAAACGGCGCCGCCGATTGCCATCGGAATCAAAATGCTGAGATCCAATGTCTTGAATCCGGTCACCATTCCGTCATACATTCCCATGAAAAGCAGGAAATTGGTGGGGCTGAGTCCCGGAACTAAAACGCCGAGCGCGATGATTGCGCCGGCCAAAATCCATGTTCCGAAGTTTAAGGGCATTTGTCCGTCGATTAAGCGGGCGCTGAAATACATGAACAAAAATCCGAGAATCAGCGCAATGATCATGATAACAATGTGTTTGGGTTCACGACCTTTTTCGCCGGCCTGTTTCCACATGAGCGGGAGTGTTCCGGCAATCGCGCCGATAAAAAACCACATCGTCGGCGCAAAATAATTTTCAAGCAAATAGCTGAGCGGGTATGATAATAACATGACGCCGAACAGCATTCCGAGTCCGACGGGAATAAAGAAAAGAACGTTTTTGACAAAATCACGGCTCATGTGAGCGATAAAAGAAATCGCCCGTTCGTAAATGCCGAAAACGGCTGCAAGCGCGCCGCCGCTGACGCCGGGCAAAATGAAACCGGTTCCGATAAAAATTCCTTTGACGAATCGAATAATCCAATCAAGATAATTTTTTTCCATATTGTACCCGCCGTTTATTTTTTAAGAATTAATGAAAAATGATTTGAAAAACGAATAAAATTAACAAACAAAGTAATGAACAAACTGAGTTAATAATATTGAGGTCAAGATTGAAATTAAGTGATATTGAGGTTATTATTAAGATAAATTGAGTTAAAATTAAGATTCAAGCTTAATATTTTTGATAAAATTAAAAGAACATAATTAAAAAAAAAGGGGGCTGTTACGCCCCCTCTTTTAGGTTGATGCTCCAGTCGGGATTTGAACCCGAGTCTTCGGCTCGAAAGGCCGGAATGATTGGCCGAGCTACACTACTGGAGCATACTGAAAATATGCTCTTTTTTAATTTAAAGAGGTTCACGCTTCCTTATTTTAAGGCTTGTGAACAGAGCATAACAAGGAATCTCTGGTATATATACATTTTGGTTACTTCGACCGCGATTCATTTTTGATATAAATATGACTCGATAACGGGAGTTTTATAAAATTTGGAAAAAGGGATTTTTTGTTGAAAGTAAAAATAAAAACGTGGGACCGGATGAGAAGATTAATAAAAATGCGGGATTGGTGATTAAATTAACAAAAATGGTGCGGATCGCGCGCGGCGGGCAGTTGCTGTGGTTGTCGGCAGTGGCAACTGCAATGCAAACCTGAAGATAGCAGCGGCAACAGAAACCTGACCCGAAGTGGAAACAGAAACCCGAAGGCAGCAGCAACGAAAACCGGATTGGTAACAGCACTTGTAAAAGACAGTCGCAGACTTGCAGTCTCGGCGGGATCTGACAGCATTAAAAGACAGTCGCAGAAACGGCAATCGTTCGGAGCAGACTGCAATCTTGAATTTTAGCTGCTCGGTTGTTAATTTTTTGAATCGTACGGTAAGAATCTCCAACTCCTTCAATCCTGCCGCTGCGCTTCGGAAACGCGTCGTCGGAGGGGGCGGTTTTCAAACTTTTATCCAATCTAAAATAAATTGAAACATCTTCTTTAACTAAAATTTTCAAAAACGGAACGCCATTTATTTTCCAAAATCTAAAAATTTAAGTTTAGGGTTTTATCGGGCGTTCAAGTTCACCGATTTTCAAAATCGGATGTTTAGGTTTCAATGTTGAAAATAAAAGAAAAACGAGAGACAAGTTTGAAAAAATAATAAAAATGAAGCGACTCGCGCGCAACGCGGCGGCACCCTCTCATAAAAAAGAAGAATGGAAAAAAAGAAGAATGAAAATAAAAAAGAAGAAAAAATGAAAAATGAAAAAGATTTGTCTTGAATTCGCTTACACGTTATTCAAAAACAATATCTTCATTTCCGTCGTCGTCATCGGCGAATTCATATTCGCCGGCTTCCATTTCTTCAAGGAATTCCGGCGGCATTTCAACTTCCCCTTGCGCGGGTTCTTCGGCATTGCTGCTGTAACCCATTGCCGCATAAAGCTCTTCGGGGTGGTCATGAATATTCATGATCCAAAAAGTCAATGCGGGACAATATTCGGGACGGCATTCGCCCATGCATCCCGTGCACGGAGAGAATGTGCCTTTCACCATCAAAACATCGTAATTTCTTTTGCGTTCTTCTGCGACCGTCTTCAAAAGATAAGTCTTCGTTCCGCCGGCAACCGCTTCCTCACGAATGATCTGATCGGAATCCAAGAGTTTTTTCAGAATGCGGGAACATTTGCGGCTGTCAATATCCAGCTGCTTCCAAATTTCATTCTGATAAACGCCGCCGGATGTGTTTTTAATCAAATTGTAAACGCGCGTTTCAATATCCGCGCCGTCATCAGACTCGGCAGCTTCAGCTTCTTTTTCAGCTTTGCTTTTTCTGCCGACCTTCTTAGCCGGTGCTTTGACTTCAGCTTCGTCTTCCTCATCAGAATTCCCAACAGAAGCATTTTCCTCATCAGCATCCGCTTTCTTTCTGCGGGTATATTTGCGTTTGGGAGCAGGTTCGCTCACAGTTTCTTCAGCGGATTCTGCCGTTTCTGCTGCGTCAGTTTCCTCGGTTGTCTTGGATTTGCGTGTTGCCCTTGTTTTTTTGACAGGCGCTTCATCTTGTTCTTCGACCGGAACTTCTTCGGCAACTGCTTTAGGTTTTCTTCCGCGTGTTTTCTTAACAGGCTCTTCTGCAAGTTCTTCAGGCTCTTCCTGAACAGCTGCTTTCTTTGCCGCTGCTGTTGTTTTTGAAGGTGTTTCTGCTGCTGATGTTTTTGTTGCCGATGCTTTTGCGGCGGGTTTCGCTGCTGCTGTTGCAGTTTTTGCTGCTGTTGCCGCCGGCTTTTCTGCGGCTGTTGTTGAAGCAGCTGCTGTTTTGACGGCGGTTTTTGCTGCCGGTTTTGCTGCGGTTTTTGCCGCTGCCGTCTTCGGAGCCGCCTTTGCTGCCGTCTTTTTGACGGGTGCTTCTGCTTCCGCTGAATCTTTCACAGCTTCCGCTTTTGCGCTTTTCGTACTCTTTTTTGTACTCTCTTTTTTAACTGTTGTACTCATGTTGTTCTCCTTGGTAATTTTAGCATTTTTCGGAATCAACCGACAGCTAAAGGGAGGTTCGAGAGTTATTCGTCAACAGGCGTAATCAAAATGATATTGTTGCCTCTCAAAACGACTGATTTAAGTGATCTTTCCTTTTGGCCGTTGACGATTTCAAAAGTGTCGACCAAGTGGAGATTCATATAATCATCAACAGTACTGAGCGTTCCTTCAAGGAGGTGGGTGTCGCCTTTCATTTCGACAAGAACACGTGATCCGACAATTTTCTGAACTTTCTTATTTGGGAACAAAATCAATCCCTCTCTTTTTGACTTGAATAAAAATCGATAATGTGAAATCTGATTCAAATTAATTTAAATTAAAATAATTTAAATTAAAAATTATATAATAATTTTTCAAATTTATTTAATTTTTTCAAAAATTATTTAGATTTCGGCATTTCAAATAGTATTTATTGCATATAAAGGTTTATAAATCTTTACGGATGCCGAATTCATATCGTCATGTTATAATTTACAGATAATACAGATAAATACAGACAATATGCTTCGGCAATAGCATGCATTTTGACAGACAAGCGCCGTTAAACATCGTTTAAGCGTATCCGTCCAAAACCGTAGTATCGTTGTCCGCTGTTCCTTTCGAATTTCCTCTCTGGCCGGACTGGCTTTTGATTTCGCCGAATTTGTTTTCATAATCCTTCACATTCTGCGTGAGCCAGCGGGCGAGTTCTTTTGCGGCAACCGGTGAAAGAATGACTTCCGTTCCGATTTTGCGCTGAATCTTTTTCACGCCGTTTCTCTGACCGAGCTCGGGGTCATCGTTATAGAAACTGACTCTGAAATCGTAAATATTGTTCACGCCGATTGCGCCGATTGCGTAAAAACGCTTAAAATCTTCTTCTTTAGAAACTTCGATCACAATTTCATACGGCTGCTGTCCCGGAGCGGGCTGCGCCGGCAATTTTTGAGGAGTGTTTTCTTCTGCCATTTATATCGCCTGTTTTTTATTAATGAATACAAACTGATAGAATGATTGCATTATTATTTTAAAGTATTTGTTTTCTCATTTTCAAAATAATAAATAAAATGAACGACCCGTTTTCAATCATTTTAAAATTGGAGCGGCTCGCGCGCGGCGGCAGCTGCTGCCGGCAAACGCAAACCTGATCGGCAAGCGGAAACCGAAACCTGACTCCAAGTGGAAACAAACACCTCCCTCCGCAACAGCAACATAATGGCAACACTAAAACAGTTGCAAACTTGCAGGCTCAGCTTGAGGCGACACACAGCTGAAAAACAAAATGGTTTTGTATTTTTTGTTTCGTATAGAAAGAATCTCCAACTCCTTCTTTCCTCCGCTGCGCTCCGAAAACGCGTCGTTGGAGGGGGCGGTTTTTGAAATATTATCGAATCAAATAATTAATTGAAACATCATTTTTCATTAAAAATATTCAAAAACGGAACGCCAATTTTAATGAAATATATTTTTAAATTAGGGTTTTATCGGGCGTTCAGGTTTAACGTTTTCGCGAAATGGATGTTTAGGTTTCGACTTTGAAAATAAAATAAAAAAGAGGGACAGGGTTGGAAAACAAAATGAAAAATGAAGCGGCTCGCGCGCGGCGGCGACAGCGGCAACAAATGACACCACATTCACCCGCGGATTTTTACTCTCAGCTCTTTGGCTTCCTTTGCCAATCCGTCTTTCTTCATTGTTTTTGCAATCAACTCAACCGCTTCCAAATTTCTGACAGCGTCTTCCAAATATGAAAAAACGTCACCGACATAAGCCGTTATGCCGTATTCGCTTTCCAATTCTCGAATGATTGCAATCGGCTCCAGCCCTTTCATTCGAAGCAGCAGAATCTTTTCCGAAAACTTTCGCTCGGCGCAGCCGCAATACGGCGATTCTTTGCATGAGCAGACAAACATATCGCCTGCGAAATTGAGCAGAAGCTTTTGATATTTCGGGCTGACTTCGCGCAAAACGGAGCCGTCAAAGATGATATCCAAAAACGCGCCTTGGAAAACGCGCGCGGGCAGATTCATCCGAAGATCTTTGGAGATCTGTTCGGCATATTTGAATGTCGCGCCCGTGAAAAATTCCAAATTCGTAATGATGCGAAGTGCCGAGATGTTTGCTTTGATGGAATCGACAATTAAAAACGTCTTTGAAACCGACAGGAAATGAGCCGAAGCGATTTGACCGAGTTCGGTTTGGGTAACAACTTGTCCTTTGAGTTCGATAAATTTGTATTTTTGAAGCTTGAGCAGCATAATGTTTTCATTGATTGAGCCAAACATCATTGACAAAATTTTCATCAAATCGGATTTGGAAGATGTCACAGAAACCGAAGCCAGCAGTTCTTCAAGCTGATTTTCTTCATTAAAATCGAAATCATCATCTAAAAGCGTTCCTTTCAAAAGGCCGACGGCGACATCTTCTTCGGTTTCTTTTGTTCCCGACGAATACGTTTTTCCGGGAACCGGCATCAGAACGACAACGCCGCGGTCATGATAATCGGGACGCCCCGCGCGGCCGCTCATTTGAAGGAAATCCTGAACAGTCAGCCAATCTATTCCCATTGCAAGCGATTCAAAAATAACTTGCGATGCCGGAAAATCAACGCCTGCCGCAAGCGCTGCTGTCGTGACGACAACCGGAATTTCGCCGTTTCCGAATTTTGTTTCAACGATTTTTCTTTCGCGCTGGTTCAACCCTGCATGATAATAAGCGGAAGGCATCGGGAGCGCGTTTGAAATGTTTTGACAATTGGCGCGCGAGTTGGTGAAAATAATCGTTTGCCCGCGATGACCTTTGGATGATTTCATGTTCCATTCGTCCTGGACCAACTGCGTCATCAATCGATTTTTTTCGTGTTCCTGGACAAAAACGAGATGGCGGTCAATCGGGACGGGGCGATGTTCGTAAACAACAAGATTTGCTCCGAGTTTTTCGGCGAAATAATTCGGGTTGCCGACAGTTGCGGAAAGATAAATGAATTGGGCGTCGGGAACGGTGTAGCGTAAGCGCGCAATCAGCCCGTCCAAGCGGTGACCGCGCTCGGCATCGGTGAGCATATGCACTTCGTCGATGACAACGGTTCCGACTTGCCCGAGAGCGTCAGCGTTTCCGAGGCGGAGGAGATGGTCGATGCCTTCGTAAGTGCCGACAATAATGTCGGAGTCGAGCGTTTTTTTCATGAAGGTTGTTTCTTTGGTTTTGATCATCTCGGCGCCGATTCGAATGGATGTTTTGAGTCCGATTTCGTTGTAGCGGGACGTGAATTGATCATATTTCTGATTGGCAAGCGCAACGAGCGGCACTAAGTAAAGCATTTTTCCGCGTTTGGAAAGCACGTTTTCAACGCCTGCGATTTCACCGATGAGCGTTTTTCCGGTCGCGGTCGCCGATACGATCATTAAATTTTTACGTTCCAAAAGACCTGATTCGACGGCGAGCGTTTGAACGGGCATGAGGTCTTTGGATTTTTTGAGGAGCAAATCTTTCAGCCGTTTGTGAATCGGAAGGGATTTGATCGGCATTTTTTTCTCGTTTTTGGAGGAGACGACTGTATCGTATTTCGTCGTTGTCTCGTCCAATCTGTCGGCATTGAGCATGGAAAGTGTTTTGTCAAAATCTTTGGTGCGGTCTAAAACGCGGTCAAAAAATTCCATTGTGGAGTCGCCCATGTGCTGTTTGGAATTGCGGAGCGCTTTTTTGAGTTCGTCTTTCGCACAGTCGGGACAGATGAGCTCCTTGCCGTATTTGACGGATGATTTGTTTAAGAAATTGAAACGTTTTTGAAGCAGACAGTGGCGGCAGATGTCAACGGTATCGGCTTCGATCTGGTAGGCTTTGAACATGTCTTCGAGTTCGCCTTTATTTTTCGGCGACGTTTCTCTTGAAATCATGATTCGGTTGGCTTTTTTCAAAAGTTCGATAAAATCCTTTGTCGGATAGTATTCTTCATCGGTGAGCATTTTTCCGTTTTTCTTTTGAACACGGATTTTGTGCGGGCGAAAGCCGGCTGTATTTTGTTTCAGCTCAAGCTCGCCGACCCATAAGGGCTCCCGTTTTTTGTCAGCGATGACCATGACCGTGAAAGTTTTTCCCTTTCCGGCAAAAAGGATCCATAACATTTGATACTTCAAAAGAAGAAGGGGTTTAAATATTTTTCACAAGCAAAAATAGCGGCAAGATTCTTAAAATTTAAAAGAAACCGGCTGGACGGCTTTGAAATTTTGTTAAAATAAAACCGGGATGCGATTTTGGAATTTTAGTAAATAAAACGGCAGACGGGTTTGAAAAGTTTAATAAAAAATGAAGCGGCTCGCGCGCGGCGGCGGTGCCCGCCCGTTCGCGAAGCGAACGGATGTGCAAAACAGACAGCTTCGGCAAAATGCAAACCGCCCTCCAAGCGGAAACAGAAACCTCAACCCACGCGGAAACAGAAACCACCCTCCAAGCGGGAACCGAAACCTCACTCCAACTGCAAACCGGCGAAGCCTGAAAAATTGCGAAGCAATTTTTTACAAACACTGCCCTCCCCCTGCCAATCTGAAATTTTGTGAGAGACCGGCCGAAGGTCGGTCACGAGCAAAATTTACTGACAAACACACTTTTTTATACCAGCAATGCCTCATTTTTTGTCATGGAACTCTCAGATATACCGATTTACGTTTATCCGATTCTGTTTATCTTGCTTGTCATTATTGTTGCCGTTGTCAGTTTATTCATCGGCAAACGCAAATTCAACAAGGATAACGGTATCGTTAAGGAAAAGAAAGTGAAAGAGCCCAAGCCCCCCAAAGAAGGCAAAAAACTCAAACGCAAAGAAGAAACCGCGCCCGCAAGCTTCAAAGACGAATTCGATTCCGACGAAGATTATGACAACGCTGTCGAATCTTTAAAATCCGCGCCGGCGGCAAAACCGAAACAAAAAATCGTTGAAGGTCCGGTCATCGTCGTTGATGAAAACAAAGTCAACGAAGAAGAAGTCATCGAATGGAAACCGCCGACAGAAGAGAAGAAAGCAGTCAATGAAGCTGCTGCCGCCGCAACGCCTGCATCCGCCGCTCCTGCTGCTGCCGCCGCTGCTGTTGCCGCCGCCCCGCTTGCAGAGCCGTCCGAAGACGAATGGAATGACGAAGATTTGGAACTTTTCGAAGCCAGAGCATATTCGTTTGACGAAGAAACGCAATCCGGCTATGTTTCCGACAAACCGGTTGCCAAAGACGAAACGCCCGTTGAAGCGCCGGTCGAAACGGTTTACGCGTTCCGCGAGAAAAAAGAACCGACCCGCAATCCCGAAGACGATGAAGGCGTTCAGGTTTTTGAAACAAAAGACGAAAAACCCGAGCCCGTCGTTCCGAAAGCAAAAGAAGAAAAGGTCAGCAATTCCAAATACGCTTATTTCGATTCCGTGATGGAAAAAGAAAAAGCGGAAGCGCCTAAAGAAACGGAATGGCAGCCGCCGCAGGAGAGATCCGCGCCCGCGCCGTCATCCGATGCGCCGGCCGAGAGTGCGCCGACTAAGAAAAAGTCCGGCATGCAGTACATTGAATTGGATTTGGATGAAAAAGAATAATCAGAATAATATCCGATTAAAATTTTTAATTCGTTAATAACAAGGCGGGCGGCTGAAAAGTCGTTCGCCTTTTTTTTGAATTTTTCAAAACGGCGCCTTATGCAGAATATTTACACATAATATTTATCGAATGAATGAATTCATATCAAAACATATCAAAACATATCAAAACATATCAAAAACATATCAAAAACAAATCAAAACATATCAAAAACAAATCTGTGACAAAAATGGCAATTCGAAAAATCGCAACCGACGCTCTTGATTTTATATTGGAATCCTGCAAAGCCTCCCATCCGCGCGAATTCGGCGCTCTTTTGGAGGCCGACGGCGACACGATCATTAATATCATTTATCTCCCGGGAACCGATTCAACGAGCCGAAGCGTCAGTTTAAAAACATGGATGATGCCGAACATGCCGCACGCCGGGTCTGTTCACAGTCATCCGAGCGGCGCCGTCCGCCCGTCCGAACAGGATTTGATATTTTTCCGAACAAATGAAGTGAATATCATTGTCGGCGACCCGTACACGCGCGAATCCTGGAAAGCGTTTGATAAAAACGGCGACATCATGCCTCTTGAAATCGTAGAATATGAATTTGAGGAGGAGTTTGATGATGAAATTGATGATGAGATTGATGACGAAATCTGAAACGGACGAGTTTGACGATTGTTCTTGCGGATTAATCTTGATGATTGAATCTGTCATTGATTTTATTGAATTATATGATTTATTTTTATGATTGATTTTGATAATTTTGTGATAAATCGAATTGAAGTTTAGAAAAAGGCTATATAATATCCGACAAAATTCTAATCGTTATTTAAATCAATAATGTTGACTGCTTTCAAATAAACAAACTTGAGAAAAATGATTGATCTCTCCGTTATTCCGACATCCAGCGGCTGTTACATTTACCGCGACAAAGAGGATGAAATTATCTATATCGGCAAGGCGAAAAATCTTAAAAAACGTGTTTCCAGTTATTTTCAAAAACGGGATCTTGATCCGAAAACGCGCCTGTTGGTGAAACATATTCACTCCGTAGATTTCATTATCACCGCCAACGAAGTGGAAGCGCTGATTTTGGAAAACACGTTGATTAAAAAGCACAATCCGAAATACAATATTGATCTCAAAGACTCCAAGAGCTACGCGTTTATCCATATCAGCGGCGATGATTTCCCGCGAATCGGAATCCTCAGAAGAGCAACCGCCAAAGGAAAACTTTACGGCCCGTTCGTTTCCGCCAAAGAGCGCGACGAAATATTGGATGTCGTCAAACGAACATTCAAACTCAGATCCTGCCGAAACATGCCCAAGCGTCCCTGTCTGCGCTACCACATCGGCAACTGCATGGCACCCTGCACCGGAAACATTCCCAAAGAAGAATATAAAAAAGCAATCGATAAAGCCGACTCCGTTTTGCGCGGAAATTCCGCCGAACTTGCCGAAAAACTTCGAACGGAAATGGAAGAGTTTGCAAAGAAGCAGGAATTTGAAATCGCAAAAGACCTGCGCGATCAGATTTATGCGCTTGAATATTTGAATAACCGCCAGCATGTCGCCCGCCAAATCAATCATGATGAAGACGTGATCAACTACATCGTCCGCGACGGTAAAATTTACATCATGGTTTTCAACGTCGTCAAAGGAACATTGGTCGGCAAAGAAGAATTTTCATTTTTGTATCATCAAAATTTCCTTGAAGAATTTTTAGTGCGCTATTATTCCGGACATGAAACGCCTTCTGAAATCATTTTGCCGGACGCTTCGGAAATTCAGGAAGAAGAAGCTTACACGCGTTCCGATGATGTCGTTCTCGAAACATCTGCAGCGATTTCAAATTCAAACTTAAATTCAAACTTAAATTCAAACCCCAAAACGGAATCAAAAACAAAATCAGAAACAGATTTAAAAACAAAATCTGAATCGAAAACCGAAAATACGGGGAGTGAAAATATCAGCCGCTCTTTGATTGATTTTCTTTCTCAGCGTCACGGCAAAACCGTTAAAATCACCGTTCCGAAACGCGGCGACAAAAAAGATCTATTGCTGCTTGCCGAAAAGAATATTGAAATCGCTTTCTTCAGCGCCACTTCCAAAGTGGAAGAGCTCGGCAAACGCTTGATGCTGCCCGAGCCGCCGCGCGTGATCGAATGCTTCGACATATCACATTTGTCGGGAACGCATACAGTCGCTTCAATGGTTCAATTCCGCGACGGTAAGGCGGATAAATCCAATTACCGCCGCTTCAAAATCAAGACCGTTGACGGAATCAATGACTTCGCTTCCATCGCGGAAGTCGTCAACCGACGCTATACCCGTTTGCTTGAAGAAGAAAAGCCGCTGCCGGATTTGATTGTCATTGACGGCGGCAAAGGCCAGCTTTCATATGCCGTTGACGTACTCAAAAAACTCGGCATTAGAACGCCTGTTATTTCACTTGCCGAACGCGAAGAAGAAATCTTTGTTCCTGGACTTTCCGATCCGCTTCCGATCAAAAAGAATGAAAAAGCATCGCTTTATCTTCAGGAAATTCGTGACGAAGCACACAGATTCGCGGTTACTTTCAACAGACAGCTTCGGGAAAAAGCGCTGACGGATTGAAAAAATCATTATGAATTTATTTCATTTTTTCAGTTTTCATTTTCAGTTTTCATTTTCACTTTCTGTTTTCACTTTTTATTTTCTCAGAATCTCTTCCAAGGCGCCGCCGCGCGCGAAACGCTTCATTTTCATTTATTTTAAAAATTGCGTTCCTTGTTTTATATTATTTTATTGATTATTTTCCAAAGTCTTTTGTCATAATTATATATACTTTGAAGAATATTATTGTAATATATGCAAAGATGTCTTATCCCCGACAAAGAATACGATGCTCTTCACTACACAGAAGACATTCTCGGCGACAATTTTCAAAAACGAATTTTAACTCTTGATGATGATTATGAAGGAGCGGTGACGGCAACACTTGTCAGGCGCATTTCGGATTGTTATTCGGATGAAAATTTAGATCCGTCCGTTCAAAAAGCTGTTCTTTATGTTCACGGTTTTAATGATTATTTTTTCCAAAAAGAAGCGGCATTCAAATTCAATGAAAAAGGATACAATTTTTACGGACTTGATTTGCGCAAATGCGGCCGCTCTCATCAGTCGCATCAGAAGTTTAATGATATTCGTGATTTGCGCACTTATCATGAAGAAATTCTGGAAGCTTTGCAGATTATTTATATCGAAGGCAATGAAGATGTCATTTTAGCCGGTCACTCAATGGGCGGCTTGGTTCTCACGCTTTTTGCAAAGGATTATACGGATGACGATTTATTCGACGGTTTAATTCTCAACAGCCCGTTTTTTAATTTCAATACGGTTTTGACAAAGAAAACTTTGATTTCGGCAGCTTCGATGGCAGGCCGTTACTTCCCGAATTTGGAGGTCAATCCTGTTTTTTCGGAAGAATACGGTAAAAGCATTTACAAAGACAATCGCGGTGAATGGGATTATAATTTGGAATGGAAAAAACATACGCCGCCGAAAGTGCGTTTGGGATGGGTCCGCGCGATTTATCAAGGACAAAAAGAAATTCAAGAACGTTTTGATATCAAGCAGCCTGTTCTTATTATGTGTGCCGGCGAATCGCTGATTGATTTGGAGCAGAGAGATAAAATTCACCATACCGATATTGTTTTGGATGTACATGATATTTCCGTTATTTCAAAAAATATCCGGGGCGATGTTGATTTTGTTCCAATCGACGGCGGTATTCACGATTTGGTTTTATCAAAGGAAAATGTTCGAAAGAAAGTCTATTCAACCATGTTCGGCTGGCTTTTAAAATATGATTTTCTTTAATTTTTTATTTCATTTTCTTTAATTTCATTTTCTTTAATTTCATTTTTTGTATTTTCTTTTTGTTTTTATAATATCGGATTTCTATTTCGAAACATAATCTATTTAATAATTAATACTATTTAGGAAATCATAAAAAAAGATAAATATCGAAATGAATTTGAATTATTCAAAACAATAATGACGGGTACTCTGTCCAATATTGTTTACATGTAAAACGATTGTTTGTTTTTATTTTTTGTTTGTTTTTATTTTTAAATCAGGTTTGATTGTCATGAATCTTGTCCGAAAGTGCAGAAAATGCGGAAACTGGATCTATATTATCGATAAAGAAATCGGTGATTTGATCAAGTGCGGGCGCTGCGGAGAAGATCATCATTTGTCAAAAACGCTTTCGGATAAAGTTGTTTTGACAAGGATTTGATTTTTTGATTTAAGCCCTCTGAATTAACAACATTCTCAAACAGTCAAATATTTCATTAAATAATTCCGAATGATTTGGAGCCCTCTGAATTAACAACATTCTCAAACACAAAGCGGGCGGGTTCACGTCGATTAAAAGATTTGGAGCCCTCTGAATTAACAACATTCTCAAACTTAATCTTTCGATGACCTGGACGCTTTCGAGATTTGGAGCCCTCTGAATTAACAACATTCTCAAACTAGGAATGTTCGGAATAGTCGTTAATATAAGATTTGGAGCCCTCTGAATTAACAACATTCTCAAACGATGAAAATTACTACACCAACAGCGAAAAAGATTTGGAGCCCTCTGAATTAACAACATTCTCAAACCTCTGTTGAACTGGCTGTCTGTTGGGGTGCGATTTGGAGCCCTCTGAATTAACAACATTCTCAAACCATAATTTCCTATATTTTGCTTGTGATTTTGATTTGGAGCCCTCTGAATTAACAACATTCTCAAACGCCATGTAAAGCGAAGCGGTCAATACATCGGATTTGGAGCCCTCTGAATTAACAACATTCTCAAACCTGTCACTGGCCTCTATAATAGGCGTATCAGATTTGGAGCCCTCTGAATTAACAACATTCTCAAACGAAGACATTAAGAAAACCGGTATTTTGATGGATTTGGAGCCCTCTGAATTAACAACATTCTCAAACAGAGTTTTGGCAATTTCCGCGTCCGTCATTGATTTGGAGCCCTCTGAATTAACAACATTCTCAAACTCCGACGCTTTTTCGCTCGGCTCGTGGTCTGATTTGGAGCCCTCTGAATTAACAACATTCTCAAACGCAGCTCATCGGGTACCGGCAGAGCGACTGGATTTGGAGCCCTCTGAATTAACAACATTCTCAAACGCAGAAAGAGAAAGAAAGGCTTTGAAGAGCGATTTGGAGCCCTCTGAATTAACAACATTCTCAAACAAAAAAGAAGTAATTAAGCGCAAATCTACAGATTTGGAGCCCTCTGAATTAACAACATTCTCAAACCGCTGTTCTGCAACAAAATCGATGTTCATGGATTTGGAGCCCTCTGAATTAACAACATTCTCAAACAAATTTCATTTACGATGAATAAATCCCACAGATTTGGAGCCCTCTGAATTAACAACATTCTCAAACACATCTTTTTTCCCAAAAAGAAAAACTTATGATTTGGAGCCCTCTGAATTAACAACATTCTCAAACATACCGAATAATGAATTAACGATGGCATCAGATTTGGAGCCCTCTGAATTAACAACATTCTCAAACACAGCGCCGACCCTCTCAGTAAACTTTACGGATTTGGAGCCCTCTGAATTAACAACATTCTCAAACGACATCGTCGCAGAACTCCGAGGAGATAAAGATTTGGAGCCCTCTGAATTAACAACATTCTCAAACAAGCAGCGGCAGCAGCACAAAATTTACAAGGATTTGGAGCCCTCTGAATTAACAACATTCTCAAACTTATCAACGTGCCAACTTTGCGGGTTTCCGGATTTGGAGCCCTCTGAATTAACAACATTCTCAAACTGGCTGACGCGGGGGATTGAATCCCCCTTAGATTTGGAGCCCTCTGAATTAACAACATTCTCAAACTCTGAACGACTTTTGAACGTCTCAGGTGTGGATTTGGAGCCCTCTGAATTAACAACATTCTCAAACGCATTTTTTCAAGTGCTGATGCATCGCTGAGATTTGGAGCCCTCTGAATTAACAACATTCTCAAACCCTTCCGTTGTTTGTTTCGTTGACGGGTTTGATTTGGAGCCCTCTGAATTAACAACATTCTCAAACTAATCTAAACCAAACATCACACAGGTATCGGATTTGGAGCCCTCTGAATTAACAACATTCTCAAACAAATGCCATCCAAACGGTGTTCTAATTAATGATTTGGAGCCCTCTGAATTAACAACATTCTCAAACGGATTGTCTGCCGCTTGTGCAGCCAAATCGGATTTGGAGCCCTCTGAATTAACAACATTCTCAAACAAAGTCGCACACGGGGCGAATTTGGGCGTTGATTTGGAGCCCTCTGAATTAACAACATTCTCAAACCACGCTAACACCATTTTCATATTATTAGAAGATTTGGAGCCCTCTGAATTAACAACATTCTCAAACGTATAAGCATTAATAATATCATATAACATTGATTTGGAGCCCTCTGAATTAACAACATTCTCAAACTGATAAGTTCCTTAACTCTCCATTCAATCTGATTTGGAGCCCTCTGAATTAACAACATTCTCAAACGCGTCCATTAAGCAATCAATCACAGGAAGAGATTTGGAGCCCTCTGAATTAACAACATTCTCAAACTCATCGACAAGTTTGTTGATGAGTTTGATTGATTTGGAGCCCTCTGAATTAACAACATTCTCAAACAGTTGCTCGATTGTTGTATTTGTTTTTTGAGATTTGGAGCCCTCTGAATTAACAACATTCTCAAACGCAGAGCTGCCTAAACTGCCGGAACCGGTCGATTTGGAGCCCTCTGAATTAACAACATTCTCAAACCGCCTTGCTAGAGCCCACAACACCGGCAGAGATTTGGAGCCCTCTGAATTAACAACATTCTCAAACATCGGTCGTTACGTGGTGCCCCCTGTGTGTGATTTGGAGCCCTCTGAATTAACAACATTCTCAAACTGCACGTTCCTATCATACGCAGGGATGAGAGATTTGGAGCCCTCTGAATTAACAACATTCTCAAACACTGACACTTGCATAGTTTCACTTCCAATAGATTTGGAGCCCTCTGAATTAACAACATTCTCAAACTTCTCTTCCATTCCTATCACTTCTTCGAATGATTTGGAGCCCTCTGAATTAACAACATTCTCAAACGCAGGGGTTCGCATACAAAAGCTACTTCCCGATTTGGAGCCCTCTGAATTAACAACATTCTCAAACCGAACCCGAACCTTTCCTTTCTAGTTTTTTGATTTGGAGCCCTCTGAATTAACAACATTCTCAAACAAGAACCATTCAGATTATTTTTGCAGTCGGGATTTGGAGCCCTCTGAATTAACAACATTCTCAAACGCCGGCTCATTCGATAAATGGATTAAATCAGATTTGGAGCCCTCTGAATTAACAACATTCTCAAACGCAAGAATCGCATCGACATTCGCAAGTGAAGATTTGGAGCCCTCTGAATTAACAACATTCTCAAACTGTGTTTTAAGTTTAGAATAATTTTATTATGATTTGGAGCCCTCTGAATTAACAACATTCTCAAACCGGTAAATTATTAATAAAAATAACATAAAGGATTTGGAGCCCTCTGAATTAACAACATTCTCAAACTTATAAGCTGCATTAATCCACATAGCTAAGGATTTGGAGCCCTCTGAATTAACAACATTCTCAAACTTATAAGCTGCATTAATCCACATAGCTAAGGATTTGGAGCCCTCTGAATTAACAACATTCTCAAACTACGCCGCTGCAAAAGCGGTTGCTGAATTAGATTTGGAGCCCTCTGAATTAACAACATTCTCAAACAGACATCAAAGACAACATCCCGTATTGGTTGATTTGGAGCCCTCTGAATTAACAACATTCTCAAACTAACTGATGTTTTGCGTGGCATGATTAAATGATTTGGAGCCCTCTGAATTAACAACATTCTCAAACCGGCAACTTGACCACAAAAACAAGTTCTGAGATTTGGAGCCCTCTGAATTAACAACATTCTCAAACGTCGGGTTGTAGATTTCGATTCTGAATCGTGATTTGGAGCCCTCTGAATTAACAACATTCTCAAACAGTTTCCAGATTCTGCCGGAGGCTTACAATGATTTGGAGCCCTCTGAATTAACAACATTCTCAAACAAAGACATTCAAATTAATGTCCGGTTAAACGATTTGGAGCCCTCTGAATTAACAACATTCTCAAACTGCCCTTGCGGAAGTGGAATCTATAAAAGAGATTTGGAGCCCTCTGAATTAACAACATTCTCAAACCGCCATGTATCAGGGCGCTATTTATTATTAGATTTGGAGCCCTCTGAATTAACAACATTCTCAAACGTACAATCCCGTCACCAGCGAATACGACATGATTTGGAGCCCTCTGAATTAACAACATTCTCAAACATGGCAGCGATTGCATAAACTCTTCTCGATGATTTGGAGCCCTCTGAATTAACAACATTCTCAAACGCGAAAAGACAACTTCTTGAATCTTCGTGAGATTTGGAGCCCTCTGAATTAACAACATTCTCAAACAATACCATTTCGTTTTTCAACTCCGTTTTTGATTTGGAGCCCTCTGAATTAACAACATTCTCAAACAAGACGTGACGATGATTGCGAGGATTACGAGATTTGGAGCCCTCTGAATTAACAACATTCTCAAACGCGATGCCCCACGTTCTAAACTCATCTAAAGATTTGGAGCCCTCTGAATTAACAACATTCTCAAACACGTTTCCATTAACGGATCGGGGGGCAGCGGATTTGGAGCCCTCTGAATTAACAACATTCTCAAACCTCCTTGTTCTCGCACCCCTTTCTTACAACGATTTGGAGCCCTCTGAATTAACAACATTCTCAAACTCTTCCCGAGCAGTTCCGTTGCTTTGAGACGATTTGGAGCCCTCTGAATTAACAACATTCTCAAACAATGCTGTTATTTTTCAATTTGGGAATTTTGATTTGGAGCCCTCTGAATTAACAACATTCTCAAACGCAGGCATGTTCACACATGCTGAAAAATTAGATTTGGAGCCCTCTGAATTAACAACATTCTCAAACGAAGCTTACAACATTGTCGATGTGTATACTGATTTGGAGCCCTCTGAATTAACAACATTCTCAAACGATCACTTATCAAAAATATTTGATGACATTGATTTGGAGCCCTCTGAATTAACAACATTCTCAAACCCGCTGCCGCGTCTTCGTTGGCTTTCATTTGATTTGGAGCCCTCTGAATTAACAACATTCTCAAACCCGTTTGCATCGCCTGCGGTGGTGACGTTAGATTTGGAGCCCTCTGAATTAACAACATTCTCAAACCCGAGCGGCTGAATAATAACAATCTCAGGAGATTTGGAGCCCTCTGAATTAACAACATTCTCAAACAATCCGACAACGTCATCGCATTCGTGAACGGATTTGGAGCCCTCTGAATTAACAACATTCTCAAACGTAGCGCTGTTCAGTCGATAGAAGTAAAGTGATTTGGAGCCCTCTGAATTAACAACATTCTCAAACGTTGACGCGGTCGAGTACATCACAGTTCTTGATTTGGAGCCCTCTGAATTAACAACATTCTCAAACGTTGTCGGCCACACATCCCCCGACGATGTTGATTTGGAGCCCTCTGAATTAACAACATTCTCAAACGATGCCACATCAACGGCATCACCGAAACAGGATTTGGAGCCCTCTGAATTAACAACATTCTCAAACTCGGAATTTCCAAAAGCTCCATTCTGAGAGGATTTGGAGCCCTCTGAATTAACAACATTCTCAAACGGTTGTTGCTTCTTGGCTGTTCTGTTTTCGGATTTGGAGCCCTCTGAATTAACAACATTCTCAAACAAGTCGGACGCAATGATAATGACGCTGATGTGATTTGGAGCCCTCTGAATTAACAACATTCTCAAACAGAAAAAAATACCGAATCACGTCAGATTGAGATTTGGAGCCCTCTGAATTAACAACATTCTCAAACATCGTCCATCATGTTTTCATCTGTTTTTTAGATTTGGAGCCCTCTGAATTAACAACATTCTCAAACTTATCGCACAAATTGCAACATGTTTTCTTTGATTTGGAGCCCTCTGAATTAACAACATTCTCAAACGTGATTGATAAATGTTAAATTATAAATAAAGATTTGGAGCCCTCTGAATTAACAACATTCTCAAACTCGACTTCCGTGGTACCGGAAAGTTTCTTGGATTTGGAGCCCTCTGAATTAACAACATTCTCAAACGTTACCGTTTGTCCATACATAATCATTTAAGATTTGGAGCCCTCTGAATTAACAACATTCTCAAACGCAGTAGCAGAATCACCACCGACAATAATAGATTTGGAGCCCTCTGAATTAACAACATTCTCAAACACAATGATATAACTTCCGTCCGATAACTTTGATTTGGAGCCCTCTGAATTAACAACATTCTCAAACACCTGAACTTCTTGATATGGCATTTTCATAGATTTGGAGCCCTCTGAATTAACAACATTCTCAAACCGACATCAAACAGAAAGACGAAAGCGGCTAGATTTGGAGCCCTCTGAATTAACAACATTCTCAAACACTACCCGTCGCTGGACGACACGTCGTACGGATTTGGAGCCCTCTGAATTAACAACATTCTCAAACTAAAACCCGAATTGAGAGAAAGGGAGTCCAGATTTGGAGCCCTCTGAATTAACAACATTCTCAAACGCGTTCCATTTACCATTCTTTTAAGAACAAGATTTGGAGCCCTCTGAATTAACAACATTCTCAAACCCTGAACCAAAACAAGACTTGACAATACATGATTTGGAGCCCTCTGAATTAACAACATTCTCAAACACCGTGCAACAGCTGCAGCCCGAAGACATAGATTTGGAGCCCTCTGAATTAACAACATTCTCAAACAACGGCATTCCTCGAATACTTGAGAAAAAAGATTTGGAGCCCTCTGAATTAACAACATTCTCAAACAAATCACGGAAACAACACCTACAGAACGTCGATTTGGAGCCCTCTGAATTAACAACATTCTCAAACAACACCGCATCCGGCTCATTGCCGTACATAGATTTGGAGCCCTCTGAATTAACAACATTCTCAAACGAGGGAAGAGAATTACTAAAGAGCAGGCAAGATTTGGAGCCCTCTGAATTAACAACATTCTCAAACCTCAAATGTTGTTTCAATATATATCATTATCTTTTGCATCTGATATGGGAATTTCGCACAAATTCAAATCAATAACCCTCATTATCTCATAATCTAATCTCGGAAGTTGTCGATTCTCGATTAGCAATATTGGTTTTTTGAGATAAGTCGAATGAATATATAATTGAATAATTTCAGATTCCGTCAAAAATGATTTTAGGTTAACAAATATGAACAATTTAGTTTTACGATATTCTGAACAAATATCGATATAATCACACATTCTTTCAACTAAAGAGTTTGAAACCGAAAAATGAACACCTAAAAGTTTGAAAAGACCGACGACATCCGGAGTTTCGGATTCTAATAACAATTTTTGTCTTTCCATAATCTCCCTTACATTTTTTTCAATTTCCGAAAGAAATGTATTTGTGCTCATAAACAATTCTTCATCTAATGCATCTTTTTTCATTTCCGCATACAACTTCGTTAAAAGATCACGTTCATTCACATCGGCAGAAAAAGGATTAACGATAAGTTCAACATTATTGGTGAACGTCAGAGATTTTTCGTTTTCAAATAATTCAAACCCGCCTTCTTCATTGTTAGATTGACCCCATATTTCTCCAATCATTTTAGTCATAAAAGACGGATTTTCAATAATCAGAACATTAATACTTCCATCCTTGAATTCGATAGGCTCATCCAATTCATAATGAGTTAAAATTATAATTATTCCCCCATTTATAATATAACAAGTCTTTGCTGTGTATCAATCGTTTCTTTTTGCCCTTCGCCCACTAAGAATTCTATAGATTGATATTGGTTCTCGGAAATTACCAAAATTTGAACCAATCCTGTTTCCGGAAGATTTTTTTTCAAATTATCAATAACAGCATTTGAAGCAGTGCTGTTGAGAGCGATCTTAGAATAAACTGATTTTTGAATCATGACAAAACCTTGTGAAATTAAGTATTTCCGAAAGTATGTATACTGTCGAACATCCTTTTTCGTCAGCATCGGTAAATCAAAAAATACAATAACACGCATAAACCTGAACCTCATCCATAGAACCTCAATTTCTCGGGCTTTTTTGTATTCATCGCATCAAACACACTTCTGCAATAGATTCGAATTGCATTAATCAAATAGTTGTTTTTACTGTCAATCACAACTTCCCAATTCAAAACCTCAACAAGTTTCATTTTTTCGACAGTTCCAAGTTCAATCGGATCCATTTCAAGAACACATTTATCAATTAAAGGACGAAACGGTTCCATTAAATCGCTTCCGAGATTAAACGGATTAAAAGTATTGTCGTGAAAAATTCCCAATTGGGTAAAATAGCCAGCAGCTGTAATTTCTCGATTGAATGCAGATAATAAAACAGCATAACCATAATTCATGCAAGCATTGGCTGTATTTTCATTCCTTCTTGAAAAATCCATTCCGTATAAAGCATTAAAGTAAACTTTTGCGGCATGTCCTTCACGATTCGTTGAATCATGCGGCTGAACTTCATCAATGTATGACTCAAGAAGTTCAGCTTGCCGATTTAAACGATATTCAGAAAGTAAACCTGCTTGTTTTCGAATTTTATCTTTTACAATTTCAGCCCAAACAATTCCGGCAGTTTCCAAATCCCATCCGATTTGAGTTCGAAGTTTATCTGTTGTGTCATGTGACCCGTAAAAAGGCAACAATTCCCCATACGGATTTCTTTTTTCATCACAAAAAATGACTTTAATTTTTCTTTTAGACAATTCACAAAGAAGCGCAGCTGTAAGAGATACGGATGTATTTTCAATCATCAGAACCGCTATTTCCGAGAGATGCACTCGCCGAAGCTGTTCTCCCCTTATTACAATATGGTTCAGCTTCAAATCAAGTTTACATACACTGCTGATAACGACAATTCTCCAAGTCATAATTCTTTGAGGTTTATTTCATTTTCAAATAATCCGGAGGGGGATTGATGAATCAATTTAACATCCCATTTTAAAGGATTACTGAGTTCAATTCTGCCGGTTGCTTTACATCCGATTGCAGATAAATCTGCACGCGCAGGCTTACAAGAAAATATTTTAAGTATCTCATTAAGTACTTTCACTTGTGTTTCAATATCTTTACTTTCAAATACTTCTTTTGCATCGGTTAATTGGTTTTTCACATTTTCATAAAAAGGCGCATTATAAGCTGAACCGAATTTTTTGAGCAATTCCTCATACAAACGGATATTTGATTCAGAGTTGAGGTTGTAAAGATTTGGAGTTTTTCTCTCCTTAATTGACTCTGCATATTTTG
Organism: Methanimicrococcus hongohii; assembly: GCF_032594095.1. Lineage (NCBI taxonomy): Archaea > Methanobacteriati > Methanobacteriota > Methanomicrobia > Methanosarcinales > Methanosarcinaceae > Methanimicrococcus > Methanimicrococcus hongohii. The sequence continues at coordinate 551,032 of NZ_CP131059.1, read as the reverse complement.
AAATTTCTTTACAATAAATTTCATCATACTGTGATAATATGAGCTGAGTTCCGCACGTAAAATCAGAACGACCTGCAATGAACAATTTAAAATCAGCAATTTTAAATGTCATTCCCTTTTTTATTTTGTTTAATACAATTTTTGGCTCATTATATCCTTCCGAAATAAAATAATTTAAAATATCTTGTTCGGAATTTTTTAATGCAGCATAAACCGGAACAGCTTCGAGTTTCCGTTCGATTTTTTTACCTTTTTTATAATCAATTAAGACGAAATAAGCAAATTCAGTTCCTGTATATCCACCGTATTTTTCCGGAGATAAATCTTTTTTTAATGGGTTTAACTTTGACCCCTCATATTTTTTTTGAGGCGTAATCTTGAATAACATACCGCTATCTTCATGAACGAATTTGGTAAACAAAATATTGTTGCGCTTCATATATTTCTGAACTGTTGCGATCGTTCCTTGGGGGCCTGCCGTCCATGCTTGCACATCACCACGTTTAACATCCTCCGAAAACAATGTTCGAAGATTGTAATGACCTCCGCCCGTGATGAAATTTTTCGGATCTTTCGTGAATTTTGTATTGTAAACATTTCCGACAACAATATTCAGATAAGCGTCTTTTGCATGGTGATAATCATTAACAGAGCGGCATTTGATAAACTTCAATGATTCTTCTGAATCTGATTTCTTAGAACCGTTATTGCCGTTTCTGAAATCGCTGACAGTATTTGCTTTTACATAAACAACTTCCGTTTTGTGATCAAAAATTGTTTCTAATATTTTTGAAACGGCTTTGACAGATTGACTTGTTTCAACTAATTGACGATTTATAAATCCGCTCAGCTCATCATCTTCAAATTCATGAATTCTGATTAAGCGATCATATTTCTCTTTCGTGATGAAACCTTTATCTTTTAAAGTTGTCCAAAACGTTTTCATTTTGTTCTGCCATTCAGGTTTGAGCGGATAATCTTTACCCTTTTCCTGATTGTGTTTTGAACAGACAAGTGCAAAATTATTGTGGATACTGTCATCCATTTTTAAAGATCTCGGGTGGATGTGGTCTATGTCATAGCGCCTGCTGTTTTTGTTCCCAAGGTCGTTTAAATCGATTTTTTCGCCGCAATACATACATTTTCCTTGCTGCGAATAATACAAAAATAAATCTTTCCGGCGAAGTCTGCCTTCATCTTCTTTATTCAATGCTTCAATCAGCTCATTGTTTCCTTCGCTGCATTTTTTATATGCTTCCGACAATTTGTTTTTTCTTGAAACAGTTCTCTTGCTTTCCTGATTTTCACGTGTCGTTTCAATGAAAACTTTAACAGGAGGATGTTCTGTCACTTTTAAAATATCTTCTATAATTCGAAGCGTTCTCCAAATGCCGCGTTTAACAGGCGGGGAAACATACAAATCCTCAACCAAATCGTAAGTTATACGTTTGCCTGAAACATTTGTTTCGTTCAGCTTATCAATTTCCTTTTTGAAGCCGTAATCATCTGAAAGCAGTTCCATCAAATTCAGAGAAGTGTTCTCAAGAGCTTCTAAAATATTCATATCTCTGCCGTCAATCGGCGCGTAAACTCCCGTCAAAAACTCTTCAGATAAACGTCCCCAATCTTTGAATCGAATATTTGACAGTTTTTCGATTTGTTCACTCGTTAGTTTGTCGGAATAATCCTTTTCAAGTTTCTTTTTCAGCCGGGATCGCTCATCCCCGAAAACTGTAATAGTCCGAATGATTTCCTCAGCTATATTGCGATTCATATCTTGCCCTAAAATCTCTTTCAATTGAATTTCAGATTTTAGGGAAGACTTTATACCATCATCAACTCCGGAAAGTTCGATCTCATCATAAACCTTGGAAAATTTTCCATTTTTGGTGATATATAATTCAATCTTTTTCTTGGTAACTTTTGTTGAACCTGATTTTTCAAATATATCACTTATCATTTTGTGTTTTAGGGATGGACTCACTTTAAAAAGTCGTTCACCATTGATTTTCAAAGTATTCAGCTCATTATAAAGCATATATCTTTGATACATCAGCGAAGATTTCGGAACAACTTTTTTGTCGGGCAAATAAGTACAATTACCGATTAAGCGGTTCATGAATTCGTTTCCGCTTTTGTCCAAATCTACTTTGTCTTCAAAATTCCAAGGCGTAATCGGCCCGTCTTCTTTTCTGACAAGCCATGCTTTATTTGACTTCATGAAAGGATTCGCTTGCAAAGGTCCGACATAATATGGAATTCTGAATGTTCCGAGTTTTTCGATTTTTTCTGCCGGATTAAATCCTGTCTCATCTGTTTCTTTCAAAAACGGATAATAATTTGATGCGGTATTTAAAATAGTCTTTAATTCATGAATATGTAAAGCATTCGGGAACAGACTGTTGTCTTTGTTTGTCTGCTTCGGCATAAAAGTGTCATCAACAATTCTTTTTACCAAATCAGGATATTTGTCTTGGAAATCTTGTTGAGCTAATTCCTCTTTCAAAACATTTCTTAAATATTTACAGAAATCATTTTGAGTACAGAATTGGTATTCAGAATTATTTTTTTGATTATTTTTAGAAAATTTAGAATATTTTGAATAAGCGGTATAGTTGAAGAGTCCTTTTGAATCTGATTTAAACATTTCTTTATATTTTTCAGGATTTTCTTTTAAGATTGATTTCAAAAGTTTAAGATCTGCCTCATGCTGTTCATAACTTGCAACTTTTGATTTTGAAATGCTGTGATATTCACCAAGAATATCGGAAAGCAATGCCCAATCGTAAACCGCTTTGGCGCAATCCAAAACTTCTGTTTTTTCAAAATATCTATTTTCATATTCTGCTCTTTTTTCATCATAATCTGTGTTTTTAAATGATAATGATAACTTAGAGTCTTCATTGTCGATTTCAAATAATTTGTCTAAATTTGCCGTACCGCCTGAAATTAAACTGCAAAATTCTTTTACGGTATTCGAAGATTCCTCATCAACGATAATTTTTTGCAGCTCTCTTTTTTTCTCGTTTACGCCAAGGTTTTTGTTTGTGAGAATTTCTTTTACATCATTATTGATTCCTGCAGATTCTATTTCAGTTCCGCATTCCTGATTGAGAGTTTCAATTAATTTTGTAAATATTTCGTCAAATTCCGGAAGTTCCCCGTTTGAAAGACCTTCGAATAAAAAGTGCCCTCTGTATTTGACAATATGATGACATGCCAAATACAGCAGCCGAATGTCCGGTTTTTCATTTACTCCCATCAAATCATTTCTGAGGTGGTAAATCGTCGGATATTTTTTGAAATACTCTTTGTCTTTAAATGACGGGTCATTAAAAAGCGTATCATGGTTTTTATTTGCCCGATCTTCGACGTGGAAACGACTTTCTTTAAGTCTTTCAAAGAATAAGGGATCGGTTTTGTTCATTTCATCTCTGAAAATATCTTGCAGAAGCTTTATTCTCTGTTTCCTTCTTTCCAATCTTCTGCGTGCTGTTCGATGAGTTCTGCGTTCTTCTGCGGTTTTGCCTTGATCAAAAAGATGAATGCCCCACATCGCTTTACCATTAAAATTCAAAATATTGTAATTTTTGTCAGTAACAGCCCAGCCGACAGAATCAGTACCGATATCCAAACCCAAATAGTAATCATCAAAAACTTTTTTCACCATATTATAAACCCCAACGTAACTATAAATTAAAACTGTAATCATTAATCAAGAGCAAATTATATATACAATTCGCTTCATTATGAAAGGTAACAACATGAGTTCAAATAAGGCTTTAGCCGAAACCGTCATTCTTTGAATGACTCCGCATTGGCGGGATTTTATTCTAATTCTATTACTTATTAATGATTCAGAGTTATTTTCTGAAAACAATATTCTCAACTTTTTTTTTGAAAAATTTTGCAAAGCGTGAGCTGTTGTCTTATGCTTATAGTATATTGTTTAAATTTAATCTGCCAGGACCTTATTTTCAATTGTTGAAATTCAACAACAAAATGAATAAACACATAGGATTTCTCTCTCCAAAACCCCTTATCCAAATCAATCCCACTTTCATAATCCTCAATTTTACTTAACGGAGACTTAATATTTCAAAATCTCCTTATTACATTTCACTTGTTGATTTTACAAATGAATTGTTTTGAAAATAATTGTTTTGAAACGGGGGATTTAAAAGAATGTGCTGGACAACACCGAAACCTGAATCTAATGCCGAAAAGCCTCTTTACGTTTGTGTTTTATCGAATACCAAAACTTCGCAGATTCCCGGCCTTTCCGCCGCCGGAAAAACTGCGGAACTGACCGTTTACACGCCGGCCGGCGACAGCGAACTGATGCACACAGGAAACATCATCAGCGTTCCTGTCATGCCCATGACGCCGCCTTATGACACGCCGACACCTGCCGTTATCACAAAATCCGCGCTGAACCTGACAAAAGTGCCGCACGTTTTTGTCAACGCCGGCTTAATGATTTTGCCCGACGATTCCATTCCAATGCACAACGTCGGTGCCGAAGTCGGCGAAGATATCACGACGGGAATTGCCGTTCACAATCCGCGGGTGATTTTTGACAACGCGAAAAAAATCGGTTACGAAATTGCGCCGACCACCGATCACCCGATCATCGGCGAAAGCATTCCGGGCGGCACGACAACCGCGATGGGCGTATTAATCGCGCTCGGCTACAATGCCCGTGTCAGCAGCAGCGCCGACATTAATCCTGTTGAACTGAAATGCAAAGTCGTCAGCGACGCGATGAAAAAGAATAATATTATTGTCGGCAGCTTAAGAACCGATCCGCTCAGAGCAGTCGAACTTCTCGGCGATCCGATGATGCCTGCCGTTGCAGGTTTGATCGCAGGATTCAAAGAGTACGATCCCGGCATGAATATTATCATGGCCGGCGGCACTCAAATGGCAGCCGTTTACGCCGTTGCAAAACACATGGGCGTCAATCTTGACAATGTCGATTTGGCGACAACAAGATACGTCATGGAAGATGAAACCGCCAACTTCGCCGACCTCTCCAAAGATCTCGGCTTCAAAGCTTACATTTCCGATCCGGGTTTCGGCAAATCCAAACTTCCCGGCATTCAAAGATATGATACGGGAACAATCAAAGAAGGCGCGGGTGCCGGCGGCGCCATGTATCTCGCCAATTTAATGGGCTTTTCCGACGACGAATTCAGAGAAGAAGTCGAAAATGTTTGTTCAGTTTTGAAAGCGGGAGCAGTCTAATCCAAATTTTGCTCGGCTTCGCCTCACAAAATTTCAGATTGGCGGGGGGAGAGAGGTGTTTGTTTGCAGTTGGAGGGAGGTGTTTGTTTGCAGTTGGAGGGAGGTGTTTATGAAAAATCGCTGCGCGATTTTTCCGGCTTTGCCGCTTACAGCCGCCTTCCCGCGCGCAATCGCACAATTTTTCAAAAAATTACCGAAAACAATCCTCGTTTTTTCAAAATAATTGCAAAAAAACAGCATCATTTTTCAAAAAAAGTTACAGAAAACGCAATCCCATTTTCAAAAAAAATAAATCCCCGTTTTTCAAAAAAAATAAAGTAAATCCCGTTTTTTAAATCCGCAAAATAAAAAATGAAAATCAGTCATCCAAACTTTCATCCATCCATTTTTTGAATCCCGGATTATAATCTCTGATTCTCAGTTTCACGATTACAGGCGTCTCATACGGATGTTTCTTTAAAATGAAAGACTTGGCTTTTTTCCATTTATCTTCTCTTGTCTTAAAAAAGACGCCGAACTCTTTTCCTTCATAGACGCGCTTATTCCAAGTATAAATCGCATCATGCTCGCTGATGTTGGCGCAGACAACCAATTTCTTTTCAATCAGTTTCTCAGTAATCGGCACGACCGTCGCTTTAGACGGAAATGTCGCATACATAAAAATATATTGATTCTTCTTTTCAGACTTTTTTTCAGACTTCTTTTTCGTTCCGGACACGTTTTCACCACCATTTTTTAACACAATCACAAAAATACAAATATACATTAAAAAACCAATAAATCTTAAAAATCTCTTAACAAACACGAGGAATCGGATCTCCGGTCGGCACATCCACATAACGCGTGCTTCCGAGTTCCGATACCAAAATGACTTTTCCCGGCTTATCTTCCGTCACTTCGCCGACGACGGCCGCATCTTTACCGTACGGATGACTTCTCAAAAGCTCAAGAACAGCTTTTGCGCATTCCGGACGAACGCCGATAACGGCTTTTCCTTCATTGGCGATTTCAAGAGGGTCCAAGCCCAGCATTTCACAAGACGTAAAAACCGCTTCCCGAATCGGAAGTTCCTTTTCATAAACGCGAATTCCGACATTGCTCTTTTGAGCCATCTCATTCAGCGAATCGGCAACGCCGCCGCGCGTCGGATCTTTCATCGCGGTCACCGCCCGCTCTCCCGTTTCGGTTCGAACTTCTAAAATCGGTTCAATCATTTTCCAAAGCGGCGCCGTATCGGATTCCAAGTCCGAATTAAATTCAAACCCTTCCCTTTTCGTCAGAAGCGCCATTCCGTGATCGGCAATGTATCCCGAAATAATGATTTTGTCGCCGATTTGAAGACCGCAGTCGCGAACAGGCGTATCGCAAATGCCGATTGCCGCAATATTGATCATGATCGAATCCAAAGCCGTTCCTTCAACGGTTTTCGTATCTCCCGTGATCAAAGGAACCCCGATTTCCAAAAGCGCGGCATTCATGGATTCGACAACCTTCTTCAAATCCGGTATGCTGAAGCCTTCGGGAATGATCATGCCGCTGCTGACGGCAAGCGGGCGCGCGCCCATGACGGCCAGATCGTTGATTGCGCCGCAAATCGCGACTTTTCCAATGTCGCCGCCCGGAAAAAAGATCGGCTTAACGACATGGCTGTCCGTTGTCATCACGAGTTCGGCATTTTGATTCTTGTTCAAAAAATCGCGGTCAAGTTCAATTGTCGCCCCGTCATCCAACGAATCCAAACCGACAGAACCGGCTTTCGTATTTGTAAAATTCTTTAAAATAATATCGCCGATCAGCGCCTGCATTTGCTGGCCGCCCGCTCCATGTTCCATCGAAATTTTATTTTCTTTCGCCATTTTTTACCCGCCCCGATTTCGCGATTTTCCGCTTAATATATATTTTATATATGTGTCCTATTTGTTATTTAATCTTTTGAAGTTAAAATTTTGAAATCAAGAATGAATGCTTTCGATAGCGTTTTACTTCAAAAAATTGTTTAAATTGATATATTCAAAATATTTTACAAAATGTTAAAAAATTAATTTTAAATTGTTTGAATTGTTGAATTAAATTGTTTGAATTGTTGAATTAAATTGTTTGAATTGAATTGTTTGAATTGAATTGTTTGAATTGAATTGTTTGAATTGAATTGTTTGAATTGAATTGTTTGAATTGAAAAGTTTGCGTTTAATTGATTATTGATATTTAATTGATTATTGCATTAATTGCCGTTTTTCTTTTCAAGCATTTCGTTTTCAATCGTTTTGACCCAAACCTCAACCGTTTCTTCCTGCTTTTTAGATGTCAGAAGAATCGGAATCTTATCATTCAAGAATTTAACGTCTCTTATCATCGTTTCCGGATCCACGCCGACCGCTTCGGCAATGTCAATCTTGTTGATGACCGCCAAATCGGACGTTTTGAAAATAACCGGATGTTTTAAAACAATGTCATCGCCTTCACTGACGCTGACAACAACGATTTTCATATCTTCGCCGAGATCAAAGTCGGTCGGGCAAATCAAATTGCCGACATTTTCAATAAATAAAATATCGTAGCCGCTCAAATCATTCTTTTTGAGCAAATCATTCACGATGTGCGCGTCCAAATGACATTCCTTTCCCGTATTTGCCGGAATCGTTTTCACGCCTAACTTTTCAAAGCGTGACGCATCCATATCGGCAATCACGTCGCCCGCAATTGCCGCAATCTTATATTTGCCGCCGAGCGCTTTGATCGCTTCTTCAATCAAAGTCGTCTTTCCGGAGCCGATAGCGCCCATAATATTGACGGAAAAAACGCCCGCTTTTTTGAGAACTTCACGATTTTTATCCGCAAGCTTTCTGTTTTCCTTGAAAACATCATGACCGATGTTAATAATATGTCCCGTCGCCAAAAAATAATTCCACATGTTTTATCCCTCTTTGTTTTTCTTTATTTACATCTTGTTTTTCTTAATTTTCTCTGGTTTTTTCTTTCTTTTCTGTTTTGATTTGTATTAATAAAATAATAAGAAATTAAATCATTGATAAATAATTAAAAATAATTAACAAAATAATTCACATTTTAATCATTTCTCAGTCGATATCAATCGAATCAACAACAAGCTCCGTTCCGCCGATGACTTCCACGTTTTTTCCGCAAAGCGGGCAAACAAGCGACACCAAATATTCAAGCATGTCCGAATCATCTTCCGTTTCGGAAATATTCGGTTTTCCAAAATAGCCGCACAAGCATTTGATTTCCGGATCAACATATTCAAATGAATAAGAAGCATTTTCCGCAATCGTTCCTTCACTGACGGATTTTAAACTGAATTCAAGCTGCACCGGATTCACATGCGCGATCCGCCCGACTTTAACGCTGATCTGATTCACGATTTTCGCGTCATTGTCTTTTGCCGCTGTCAAAACACTTTCCATCAAGTCGATCGCTAAAGAATATTCGTGCATTTTTGTTCTCCGATTTTACCGTTTTCTGTCCTTTTTGCTGCTTTGCTGTTTCTTTAACTGCCTTTTTTGCTGCCGGTTTTACTGTTCTTTTCGATTGATTTTTGATTAATCGCGGCAGTATTTGTACCAGCTGTGACACATTCCCTCATCGCTGACCATACACGGTCCGATCGGATTTGTCGGCTTGCAGGCTTTTTCAAACATTGGGCAGTCGGCAGGCGTTGCTTTTCCGGTCAAAATCGTTGCGCAAATACAGTTCTTCTTTTTCTTGCTGCGGATTTCACGCAATTTGTTCAAATCGTCTTCATAGACTTCTTTGTATTTTATCGCCGCGTCATGCTCTTTGTATTCTTCTTTCAAGCGGTAGCCGGAGCCCGGAATGATTCCGAGGCCGCGCCATTCGACATCAACAATATCAAAAACGTCTTCCATCATTTTGATCGCAATCGGGTTGCCTTCTGTTTTCACGGCGCGCATATACGCGTTTTCAACCGTTGACGTTCCTCCCGCTAATTGATCCAAAAGCATTTTGATGCCGAGCAGAATATCATATGATTCAAAACCGGCAACCGCAATCGGATATCCTTTCTTCGCGAAATCCTCGTAAGGAACGGTTCCGGTAATGACGGCAACGTGACCGGGCGCGATAAACGCATCTACATTAATATCCTGAACAAGCAAATTGATTGCGGGAGGCGTTAATTTAAGCGATGTATAAATTGAAAAATTCGCAGGCAAACCGCGGCGCACGGCAGCGGCTGTTGTCGGAATCGTTGTTTCAAAACCGATTGAAAAGAAAACGACTTCTTTTTCGGGATTTTCCGCGGCGAATTTGATCGCGTCGTCAATTGAATAAACCATGCGGACATCAGCACCTTCGGCGCGCGCGTCAAATAAACTTTCTTCCGTTCCCGGAACGCGGAGCATATCTCCGAATGTGACAACAGTGAAGCCTTTTTTTGCCAAAAGAATCGCGGCGTCAATATCATCATCGGGCGTCACGCAAACCGGACAGCCCGGACCGCTGAGAACTTCGATTCTGCCGGGAAGCAAACTGCGGATGCCGTATTTGGCAATCGTTCGCTCATGCGTGCCGCAAATGTGCATGATTCGCGCCGGTTTCGGATAAGCTGAAATGTTTTCAATCAGTTTTTTCTGAACTTCGACCGGATTTTTAACAAACGGATCCTGTTTTGTCGTCATGTTTTCCCCTGTCCTCTCCATTACGCGCCGATTTCACGATCAAATTCTTCATTTGCCGCCATCAATTCTTCAAAAGCTTCGGCAGTCAAACGCGCTTCTTCTTCTGTAATAATTGAAATCGCGTAGCCGACATGAACCAAAACGTGGTCGCCGACATTTAATTCGGACGCGCCGCCGAGCAAATCTAAATTAACCTCTCTGAAAACGCCGCCGAAATCAACTTCAGCTTTGTTTTCCTCAATAATTTTGGAAATTTTTCCGGGAATTGCAATACACATGTTTTTTCGCCTCTCTTCTTTTTTCGTTTTTGGATTCGTTTTTGTTTGTAATTAAATTAAATGATTAAATGTGTCGTTTCTTTCATCCTATAAATAAATCTATGGTCTTGAAATGCTGATTCTGCCTGAAATGATGTTTTACAGACCTCTTCTTTTCGTTTTAACAATTTTAATTTTATTTGTCGCGCATTTTTCATAATTTTATTACTTAATTATTGTTAGTTTTCAGAATTTTCAATTTTTTCAGGATTTTCAATTTTTTTAGATTGTTTAGATTTTTCAGAATTTTGGTTTTTCATAATTTATTACTTTTAATTATTGTTTGTTTTCAGAATTTTCAATTTTTTTAGAATTTTCAATTTTTTTAGAATTTTCAAATTTTTTATTTTCAAATTTTTTATTTTCAAATTTTTTAATTTCATTTCTCAGTTTTTATTTTTTTAATTTCTCTTTTTATTTTCTTTTTAATTCTCATAAATTTCATAATTCATAATTTCATTTTAATTTGTCATATTATAATGAGTATTTTGACCATTTATTATCATCATCTTTCATTACAGATTTCCTCTTATTTTCTTTTTTTATATAAATAGGTTGGCTTGACCGATTTCGAATTATCTTTTCGATATATCGAATTTTTTTCAGAAAAAATTTATTTTTACTCCAAATCTCAAAAACATCGTTTGACATATCGAAAATTGTTTATCGGATTTGTCATTTTTCGATGCAATCCTGCATGTTTTTTAATGAAAAATGTGGGCAATGTTTATATAGACCATATGGAATATAGTCAGATGCTACTACTTTATAGTGTTTACAGTAGAGGGTTTTCAAATGGCTAGTGAAAAATTGAATATGATTGAACAATTCAAGAACCTTGATATTCTCAAGGTCGACCGCCGCACATTCTTAAAGGCGGTAGCTGCCCTCGGAGCAACTTCTTTTGTTTCCATGTACGGAACACAGCTTGCAGACGCATTAGCTGCTTTCCCGCAAACAAAAGTCCTTTGGCTCCACGGTGCAGAATGTACAGGCTGTTCCGAATCCGCATTAAACGCCGCTAACCCGGAATTTGCGGAAGCACTCAGCAACTTAAATGTCAGCTTGGAATACCACGAGACGCTTTTGGCTCCGCAGGGTATTTTCGTTGACGGTAAATTGGTCGGAACTTCCGACTTAAACGGTGAAATTTTGCTTGACGAACTCGTCAAAGCAGGCGGATATGTCCTTGTCGTTGAAGGATCCATCGGAAACGGTCCGGACGGCACAGGCAAGATCAACATGATCGGAACGCACACCTTTAAGAGCATTTACGAAAAATGCGCAAAGAACGCCGCAGCAATTATCGCTCTCGGTACATGCGCAACTTACGGCGGTATTACAGTTACAGACTGTGACACAAAGAAATACTGCGACTTTATGGGCGTTAACCAAACCGAAGACAAAAAAGGCGGCATGAACGCCGTTCTCGGTATCAGCAACAAACCCGTCATCAACCTTCCCGGATGTCCGGCACACCCCGACTGGTTCTTCTTGACCGTCGCAGCCGTCATCCTCGGCAAGATCAATTTAAACGACTTGAGCGGTATTTTAGACGACGACGGCAGACCCAAGGTCTTCTACCCGCCCAACAACACGCTTCACGACAACTGCCCGCGCCGCGGCTTCTATGACCGCGGAGTTCTCGACGAGAGATTCGCAGAAGGCGGATGCTTGTGGAAAGTCGGCTGTAAAGCACCTTACGTCCACGCAGACTGCGCACTCAGAAAGTGGAACAACGGAACAAGCCTCTGTATGCAGGCCGGCGGCCCGTGCATTGCTTGTGTCGAACCGATTTTCCCCAACGGCTCAATGCCTTACTTTACAGAAAGGGAAAGCGCAGGCGTTCTGTTCGGCATCAACATCGGAACCGTCGCAGCCCTTGCAATCGGCGCTGCAGTCGTTGCAGCCGGCGTTCACGCTGTCCGCAGAGTTAACAAGGAGAAGTGATGAAAATGGTTAAAGTTACAGTTGATCCCTTAACAAGAATTGAAGGTCACATGAGAATTTCTACTGAGGTAGACGCAAACGGCATCATCACATCCGCACAGAGCGGCGGTATGCTTTTCCGCGGTTTTGAACGAATGCTTCAGAACAAAGACCCCAGAGATGCTCCCCTTCACGTTGCCAGAATCTGCGGTGTCTGTCCGATTTCACACTCAATGACCGCAACAAACGCGCTTGACGACCTCTACCAGGTCGCAGAAAGCGTCCCGCAGAACGCGCTTGCTGTTCGAAACTTCATTCAGGCAGCAAACATCGTTGCAAGTCACGCAACGCACATCTACATTTTATTCGGTCCCGACTTGGCAAACCCGAGATACAGAGACGTTTTGACCGGCTCGACCCTTAACTTGGGCGCAACCGGTGACGCTGTCTGGAAAGAACTTCTCGGCAGATTCGCACCGCTCAGCTACAAAGTTGACGGCAAAGCAGTCCCTGTCGGTGAAAGCTACTTATATGCAATTCCCGAAAAGAAGAGACTCCAAGAAGCAATTGCCCTTTTCGGCGGTAAAATGCCCCACCAGGCTGTTACCGTCGCAGGCGGTGTCACATGTACGCCCGATCTCGGCGACATTACAAAATCCGCAGCAATCTACTTGAAAGTCATGGAATTTGTTCAGAACCACACGCTCGGCGTGCCGCTTGACACTTGGATTGCAAACACATCCCAAGCCAGTTCACCCGCAGCAGCCGTTAAATTCGTGACGGACCATCTCGCAAGCTTAATCAACAACTCTTCCAACAACGATTTCTCAAAAGCAAACGGCTGGAAAGATGTTGAACTCTTCGCAGCATTCGGTTCCGAACTCGTCGGTGAAAAACTTCTCGGTCTTCCGGCAAGTTTGAGACTCGACAAACTCGGCGGTTACAGCGACGCAAGCAAGATGTGCTTCATGTCTTACGGTTCTTTCTATGACAGCACCAAAGACGGCTACACACCTTCAAGCCCGACCGGCGAGCGTTTCCTCACATCAGGTGTTGTTCGCGCAAGCAACTTGAAGTTCGAAGACCTTGACACGACCAAGATTTCTGAAAGTATTCAGTGCGCCTTCTATGAAGACGACACACCGTCCAGACACCCGTATGACGGAACGACTGTTCCGGTTACAGATACTGACAAGATCAATCTTGATGCAGGCCCGACTGACAAATACAGCTGGCTCAAAGCACCGCGCTATGACGGCATTGCCGCTGAAGTCGGTCCGCTCGCCCGTTTGATTGTCGCCCAGGATCCGCTTATTATGGGTCTTGCAAGTGCGTTTGTTGAAAACGGCATGTCTCCGGCAAACGTTTACACAAGAGTTCTTGCCCGTATGCATGAAACTGCAATTGTCGCTCACAAAATCGTTGACTTCCTCTATGACATCGACCTCGGAAATAAGAATTTTGCAGCGCCACTTGACATGAGAGCAGCCAAGGATAACAGAGGTATGGGTATTTGGGAAGCACCCAGAGGTGCTCTCGGTCACTGGATTGTCGCTGACGGTTCCGGAAAAACCAAGAATTACCAGGCGATTGTTCCGAGTACTTGGAACTTGGGCCCGCGTGATGAAAACGGAATTCCGTGCCCGGTTGAACAGGCACTTGTCGGCAATGCGATCTCAGGTGTTGACAATGTCGGCGGTGCCGATTACACAAACCCTGTCGCGATCCTTCACGTCGGCCGTTCTTACGATCCGTGTGTGGCTTGTGCCGTTCATACAATTGATGCAACAGGAAAGAATGCGCCCAGAGATTATGAATTATTCTGATGGAGGTTTTCTAAATGTCATCAAGTGCACAGAAAACCGATAAAATAGTGGTAGAACGTTACAACTGGGTTGAACGCTGGACACACACTTTCCACGCGATTGCCATGTTGACGTTGATCTTTACCGGCTTAGCCATTTACTTTGGCTGGGGAGAGATTATCTCATACCATAACGCGCGCCTTTTGCACATGTTTATGGTTCCGGTATTGCTCGTCACCAACTGGATTTTGGTGCCGTACGGAATTCTTTCCCACGGCTGGCAGGAAGGCGGCGTTAAAGGCATTATCAAGCACTTCTACTACAGTTACATCTTCAACAAGGAAGATTACTACCGTTTGAAGGGCATGATTCTCAACTTCTTCGGAAAGCAGGAGAAGTATCCTGAGTTTACGGTCTATAACAAAGCAACCGGTCATTACAGAACCAAGCTTCACCCGATGTTTAAAATCTTCATCGTCTTGGAAGGTATGTGTATCTTTTTGATCCTCATTACCGGAATCGTTCTTTACGCGGTCGACTGGAATATTGTCGGTATTCCGATCGCTCACTGGCTGATTATTATTTTCGGCTGGATTTCTCCGATTCTGGACATGAATGCTCTTGAATTTGCACGCTGGCTTCACTTGGCTTTGACGTACTTCTTTATCTTTGAATTGATTTGCCACGCTTTCATTTTGGAATTCGACACCAAGGTGTTCAAGTACTGGAGATCGATTTTCATTGACGGTAAGGAATACTTGGACAGCCCTGTTGTCCAGGTCATTGATGAAGACGACCACGAACATTAACGATATTTGGAAAGGAAAAGGAAAATTTAAGGAAACCCTCTGTTTCCTTTTCTAATCCGTTCGGCGCGAAGCGGCGGACGGACTTGAAACACAAGTTTCAAGTTCCACATTCTTTTTTTTGTTACTTATTTTTTTGATTCGTTTGATTTGATTTTTTTACATTTTGTTTCATCGTTTTTTCTATTTTGAAAATTTTGTCGTTCAATTTGAAATTTTTTCATATTTTATTTCATCGTTTTCTGTATTTGAAAAAAATCGTCGTTTGATTTGAAAATTGATTGAAAAGCGGAGCGGCTCGCGCGGCGGCGGGCTGCGGCTGCCGGCAGCGGCAACTGCGGCGCAAACCGGGCCTGCAAGTGGAAACGGAAACCTGACTCCAAGCGGAAACAGAAATCTGACCTGCAAGCGGAAACAGAAACCTGACTTGCCGGCGGAAACAGAAACCTGACTTGCCGGCGGAAACAGAAACCTGACTCCAAGCGGAAACAGAAACCTGACTTGCAAGCGGAAACAGAAACCTGACTTGCAAGCGGAAACAGAAACCTGTAGGTAGCAGCGGCACGTTCGCGAATGCGAACGGATTTCTCAAAAAAAAGCAGATGCAAGCAGCAACGTAAACCTGATTGGCAAAACAGAAACACAAACCCGATTGGCAGTGGCAATCATAAAAACAGTTGCAAATCGGCGGGCTCGACCGGATCAGTCCGCAGTAAAAGACAGTTGCAGACCGGCAGGCTTAGCTGTAACCGAACGCAGCTGAAAAATCAGGTGTCTTTTGTGTTTTTATTTTTCATGGTAAGAATCTCCAACTCCTTCTTTCCTCCGCTGCGCTCCGGAAACGCGTCGTTGGAGGGGACGGTTTTTGAACTTTAATTCAATTTAAAATTGATTGAAACATCATTTTTTATCCAATTTTCATCAAAAACGGAACGCCTTTTTTTATCGAAAATCTAAAAATTTAAGATTAGGGTTTTATCGGGCGTTCAGGTTCACCGATTTTCTTAAAATTGGATGTTTAGGTTTCATCTGAAAATGAAATAAAAACATGGCCGGGTTTAAAAATCTAAATCAAAATGATGCAGTTCGCGCGCCGGCGGCAGCCGAGAAAAACATCTTGAAACGCGTTTTCAATCAGATACCTTTTATACAATCTGTGCAATCCTTTTATCATTATCATTACCAATTACTGAAAATCAATTCAAATTCGGCTGAATCATTATGGTGTCTCAAAAAACAATTCGAATTATGGGCTGCGGCAATTTATGGATGGGCGATGACGGTGTCGGCATTCATACGGTTGAAAAACTGACGGCGATGAAAGATAAATTAGAAGGCGGCATACCCGTGTCTGATCCGTTCTTTTCGGATTTTCCCGAGTTGTCTCTTGATTCTCTTTTTTATTTGAAGGAAGTTGATATCCTGGACGCCGGCGTTTCCGGCTTGGATATGCTTTGTTTTTTGGAAGGATTTGATAAAATTATCATTATCGACGCGCTGAAAAGTGATCAAAATCTCGGCGCGATTTTAAGAATCAAAGGCGAAGATTTGCTTGACGGCGAAGGCGTCGGAAAAATGATGTCATCACACGACGTTTCGGTTCCGACGGTTCTCGGAATCGCCCGCGAAGTCCAAGGACTGCCCGAAATCGTTGTTTACGGCGTTGAAATCCAAAAACATCCCGATGAAGTGAATTTAACGACTGATATGAGCCCCGAAGTCGAAGCGGCCATTGATCGTTTAATTCCATTAGTTTTGGATGAGATTCGAAAAGATTTGACTGATTAATTGTTATTTTGAATTATTTTTCTATAATTTTCTGTTATTTTATCTCTGTGAATCCGTGTTAATATGTCTGAGGTTTACAAAAAAATTCTGATTAAAGGCGTCGTCCAAGGCGTCGGTTTTCGTCCTTTTGTTTACCGGACGGCAATTGAAAATCACATTTCGGGCTCCGTTATCAATTTGGGAAACATGGTTCAAATTCTCGCGGCGGGCAGCCCTCAAAATATTGAATCTTTTTTATCTGATTTGCAGACAAAAAATCCGCCGCTTTCAAGAATTGATGAAATCAATATTTCTGATGAAAAATTCAGCGGCGCGGAATTCGGGTCAAACGAATTTTTAATTTTAGAAAGCGCCGAAGGCGAATCGGGAAACTCAATCATTCCGCCCGATACAGCAGTTTGTTCCGACTGTTTGTCCGACATGCAATCGCCCGATAACCGCCGTTACTTGTATCCGTTTACGGTGTGCACAAATTGCGGTCCGCGCTACACGACTGTCAAAAAATTGCCTTATGATCGCAAAAACACAGTCATGAATGACTTTCCGCTTTGCAGTGACTGCTTGAACGAATACACAAATGTCAATGACCGCCGCTACCATGCGCAGCCGGTCTGCTGCCCGAAATGCGGTCCGATTCATACATTTGAAAAGTCGGCCGCAGCGGAGATTTCAAAAAAAATTGACAAAAGGGAAACAAGAGAAACAGCAGAAACAAGGAAAACAAAAGAAACAAGGAATACAAAAGAAATAAAGAATACGAGAGAAACGGTTGTTCTTTCTTCCGGAACCGACGCGCTCAAAGAAGCCGCAAAAGCAATCGATAACGGTTTTGTTGTTGCGTTAAAAGGGGACGGCGGTTTTCATCTCGTTTGCGACGCTTTCAATGAAGAAGCCGTCCGTCTTTTGCGTGACAGATTGAAACGTCCGGCGCAGCCTTTTGCCGTTATGGTTCGAACGACTGATGTTATCGAAAATCATGCTCGGATTCGCCGTGAAAACAAAGAACGAATTCATTCTGAAACTTTTGCAACTTCTGAAACTTTTGCAACTTCTGAAACTTTTGCAACTTCTGAAACTCTTGATCATCTTGATCTTCTCGAAAATGTGCGCCGTCCGATTGCCATTTGCAATAAATCCGATTCTTACGCGCTCGCGCTTTCGGTTGCGCCGAAACTTCATAATATCGGCATTATGCTTCCGTATTCGGCGGCTCATTATGTTTTATTCAATTTCTTGAAAACGGATGTCGTTGTTATGACTTCCGCCAATTTGCCGGGACTTCCGATGGTGATTGATAATGATGACGCTTTTTTCAAATTGTCTCATATCGCCGATTATTTCCTTTTCCATAATCGCACCATTCAAAACAGAACGGATGACACCGTGATTCGATTCGTCAATAACGAGCCGATTTTTCTGCGCCGTTCGCGCGGTTTTGTTCCCGAAAGAATCAAACTGCCGTTTTCAGCCGAAACAGCCGAAACAGCTGTTTCAGGCGTCGGCGCCGAAATGAATAACACGCTTTCGTTTGCAAAAGACGGAAATATTTTTTTATCGCAATACATCGGAAACACAAAACATTTGCAAACGGCTGCTTATCATGCGGAGGCTTTTGAGACGCTCGGGCAGCTGACAGGCATTCGTCCCGAAATTATTGCTTGCGACATGCATCCCGATTTCAATACGACGCATTTCGCCCAAGATTATGCGGCGGCAAACGGCTCCGCTTTGGTTCGGGTTCAGCATCATCACGCTCATATTTGTTCCGTCATGGCCGACAATGATCTGCCGATTGATTCTGTTGTTCTCGGAATTGCGCTTGACGGCGTCGGCTACGGTGACGATCAAACGGTTTGGGGCGGCGAGATTTTAAAATGCACTTACGCCGAATATGAACGCTTGTCTTCGCTTGCGCCGCAGCCGATGGCAGGCGGTGACTTGGCAACTAAGTTTCCGTCGCGGCTCGTTTTCGGAATGCTTTATTCTTACATTCAAAACGAAACGCTTTCCGAAGAGGATTTGCTGTCTTTGAATCTTTATTTCCCGCGCGGAAGCGAGGAAGCAAAAATCGTTTTGTCGCAGCTGAAAAACAATTTCAATGTCGCTCTTTCAAGCAGTTCCGGACGCGTTTTGGATGCGGCGGCGGCACTTCTCGGACTTTGCGGCGAACGCACTTATGACGGTGAGCCGGCAATGATTTTAGAGTCGACGGCGTATCAGGGCGTTTTAGAATTGACGGCGGCATCGGATTTGTCCGAAATGTCTTTTCTCTCGGATGTTTTGGGCTCCGAAAATTTGCCGACATTGAATGATCTTTCTTATTTCCGGCCGACATTCAAACAAATCCAAGAAAATAATAGCAAAAATAAAGAAAATGACGGCGCAAAACGTACACTTTTTGATACGTCCGCGCTCCTGTATTCTCTTTATTTAGAAGTCATCGCGGGCGAAAATTCAAGATTTACAAAGAATCAATTGGCGGCACTGTTTATTCACGCTTTTGCCGAAGGAATCGGCCGTTTGGCTTTAAAAAACATTGAAGAAACCGGAATTCAAACGGTTTGCGTGTCAGGCGGCGTTGCAAACAATGATTATATCGTGTCGGTTTTGGCAAAAACATTAAAGGAAAACGGCATTGTTTTATTGACTCATAAAAATCTGCCGCCGGGTGACGGATGTATTTCGCACGGACAGGTCGCATCGGTGACGGCGCGGTTAATCGCAGAAAAAAATTCCAAATCGAAGCACTGAAATAATACAAGAACGGAGAAAAGAATCTCGGGAATAACCTTTAAATATAATTGTTATGATTATACGGTTGCTTTCTCTTATTTTTGGTCCACTGACAGCGAGGGTTGTCGAGTGGTCAAAGGCGCCGGACTTAAGATCCGGTTCCGAAGGGATTCGTGGGTTCAACTCCCACCCCTCGCATTATCGGACCAAAAATAATTGAAACACTCACCTCCTTGGTGTTTCAATTTTTCTTTTTTTAAAATTATTTTTTAATTTCGATTTCTTTTTGTTTTATATTTCATCTCTTTTTTCATCTCTTTTTATTTTTTCAATTTCATAACTTTTCAAATAATTTAAAAACATTTAACCGTTTGCGAATATCTTTGGGTTTTGAGGTATTCTCATGAATTTCAAAAAGCCAATTTCCAAATTCAATTTCTTCTCCGACAATCGCGGCATTTCTCCCGTTGTTGGTGTTCTGCTCCTGCTTGCAATCACCGTCGTCATGGCGGGATACTTGGCAACCGAAGTGCTCAGCTACGAATTTCAAGCGCCGTCTCAGCCGGTCAGTTTAAGCGCCCGTGTTGAAAACGCCGCTGTCGGCAGTTCAAATTATGCTGTCATCCGAATCGAGCATTCGGGCGGCGCGCCGATTCAAATGTCTGATATACGAATTCTGTTCAACCAATCCGAAGCGGATATGTCTTACTTTTCCGGCGATACATTCGGAATCGGAGATTCGATTGCAGTCTGCGGTATCGGCAGCGGTAAAACAGCGGTTTTGGCTTATCCCGTTTCACAAAGCACAAAAAAACCGTCGCAAAATATTCTCGGCTCGGGGGAGTCGGCCGAGTTGGTTATTGTGGATTCCGTGAACAATCAAATCCTTTACAAAAAAGTCATTTATGTCACTTAATGAATTTACAATTTTAATCTTTTTTCATTATTTTTTATATTATTTTATTAAATTAATTTTATTTTTATGTCATCTGTCATTGATAAATTTCTGACTTTTACCGAAAAATTTTCGCGGTTATATTTTTATAGATGTGTTTTGTTGTAAAATTACTTTTTGGTAAAACGAAACTTATTTTATTAAATAAAATCTTTTAGGGGTTTTTAATATTAGTCAGTTCTATGAAAATATTTACGTTGCTCCAAACGACACCGACTATGTCGTCGAAAGCGTTCCCGATGCAGCTTTGCTTGCATGTCTCGGAATTTATCCGCAATCCGTTGTCCGAAAAAGCCACTGCTACAAATTAGGCGGTCCTGTGATTTTACACATTTCCTCCCGAAAAGTCGCCGTCGGCAAAGACTTAGCTTCTCAAATTCTTGTTCGGGAGGCTGAATAATAAATGGGTTGTCATGATTTAGGGGAAGACCCGAAGGTTTTGGGGTTACAAAATAAAATTTTAGGGTCATGATAAGAACAACTAAGTAATTTGGTGTTCAAACAATGACCTTGCATATGAAAAATAAATACATTTTCCGTTCGAAAATTTCTGAAGCAAAATTTCGTCAAATTGTGAAGCTTTTTGCTTTCGATCTTGATGCAACTCAAATCTCTAAAATCACAGGAATCAGTCGAATTACAATCAACAGATACTTAATGGCAATCCGCGAGCGGATTGCCGAATTTTGTGAACAAGAAGCTCCATTTCAAGGAGAAATTGAAGTTGATGAATCATATTTCGGCCCGAGACGCGTAAAAGGAAAGCGTGGCCGTGGTGCCGGTCACAAAACGATTGTTTTTGGGATTGTAAAACGGCAAGAGAAAGTTTACACAAGAATCGTCCCGGATTGTTCCAAATCAACATTACAAAAAATCATTAAAGAAAAAGTGGATCTCGACAGCGAAATCAATTCAGATAAATGGCATGGATACAACGGATTAGAAGATGCAGGATATAAAAAACATCATCGAGTGGATCATGGAAAAGATGAATTTGTCAATGGGAAACACCATATTAATGGGATTGAAGGATTTTGGGGATTCTCTAAAACCAGAATGAGTAAACATAGAGGAGTTAATAAAAAGTATTTTTATCTTCATTTAAAAGAATGTGAATTTAGGTATAATTATAGGAATGAGGATTTATATCAAAAAATCTTAAAGATTGTTAGAAATAATCCTCTATTCTTATCATGACCCAAATTTTATTAATGGGCAGTCCGAACGTCGGAAAAAGCGTTTTCTTTTCCGCCTTCACAGGCATTCATGTCGTCAGTTCCAATTACGCGGGAACCACCGTCAGTTACATGGAAGGCAAAATGGCGCTCGGCGACAAAACATATTCACTGATCGATGTCCCCGGCACTTATACAATGAATGCCAACTCCGAAGCGGAAGCCATTGCCATTCAATTTGTTAAATCCGGTCCGAAAGCAATCATCTTTGTCTTAGATGCGACAAACTTGGAAGGCAGTCTTCGTTTGGCTTTGGAGCTGAAAGAAGAATACAACATCCCGACCGTTTACGCTTTAAACATGACGGACGTCGCTGACAGAAAAGGCATTTCCATTGATGTCCCGCTGCTGTCCAAAAAACTCGGCAGCCCTGTTATTTCCACGATTGCCGTCAAAAAAGAAGGCTTTGACGAATTGAAAAGCCTCTTGGAAGAAACACTTCAGAATGCACCTGAAGCGCCCGCTGCTTCTGCTTCTGCTGCTTCTGCCGCTTCCGCAGCATCATGCGGCTGTTCCGGCGAATTTCATAAAGACGCCGATAAAGACTCCAATAAAAAATGCTGTGATTCGAATGATACTGCCTCGACACTCAACGTTTCTCAGTCCGGCGAAGTCTGTTTTGATGATGCCAAAAGCATTCAGTATTGGAATGACGCTAAAGCGCTCGCAAGAGAAGTCACACAAAAATCACAAGCCAAACCCGGCCGGTTGGACCGCCTCGGCGACAAAATGGTTAAACCGTGGCCCGGCATTCCGATCGCATTGCTTGTTATTGTCCTGTCTTTGGGAATTGTCGTCGGCACAGGAAAGGCTCTGCGTGCCGTTTTGATTCTTCCGCTGATCAACAATTACATTGTTCCGTTCTTCACGAATTTGTTCACAAGTTTTATTCCCGAAGGCATTTTGTTAAACATCCTTGTCGGCGAATACGGTATATTTGTGATCAGTTTTGAATGGATTTTGGGTCTCGTTATCCCGTACGTGATTGTTTTCCAGTTCGTTTTCACATTCTTAGAAGACTCCGGCTATCTGCCGCGTTTATCTGTATTATTTGACAACATTATGCGCAAATTAGGCGTTCAGGGCGGCAGCTTGATCAACATTATGCTTGCGTTTGGCTGTGCCGTTCCCGCAATTATCGGAACGCGCTCCGCAACCACTTACAAAGAGAGATTAATGGTCACGACGATGATTTGTTTCTCCGTTCCGTGTATTTCTCAGCTGAGCGTTTTAATTGCGATGACTTCTGATTATTCGTTTACTCTTTTCGCAGCAGTATTGGTTTCCGCGCTTGTCATTTTCATCTCGGTTGCACTTCTTGCGAACAAAGTTTTCAAAGGAAAAGTCGACCCGCTCGTGATTGAAGTTCCGAATCTGCTTATTCCGAACCGCAAAGCTTACTTCAAAAAGCTTTGGATCCGCATCAAGCAGTTCATTTGGGAAGCGGAAGGACCGATGCTTTTGGCGGTTTTCATTGCGGCGATCTTTAAAGAAACCGGAATGCTTGACCTCTTGGCTGTCTGGCTCGAACCTTTGATGGTCGGCTGGCTCGGTTTGCCGGGCGAAGGTGTCATGGCATTGATTTTAGGCATCGTTCGCCGTGAAATGTCCGTTGCGCCGCTTTTGATGCTTAACTTAACGGCGTTTCAAATGTACATCGGCGCCATTGTTTCATTGCTTTATCTGCCATGCCTCTCGGTTTTCGGTATTTTGGCAAAAGAATTCAATGCGAAAACGGCTGTCGGAATTGTCTTATTGACAACGGTTTCGGCGCTGTTTGTCGGCGGTGTTATCAATCATGTCGGCACGTTCATATTCAGCCTGATTTGATTGTCAGCCTGATTTGATTGATTCGGGTAATTCATTTATCCGAAAAACACCGTTATCAGGGTTTCGATTTTTATTAAAATCCTGATATTAAAAAAACGTTTTATTTGTTAAAACAATAGGGTTCTAATCTTTTTGGTTTATATTTTGTATCTTACAGGATTTGGTATGTCTATGATATTTGTTGATTGGACGCAAAAGGTGGAGCGGATTGCATGTAAGTATCCCTCCTTTTTCAAAGTCACAATGGCTTATTACAAGAATATGGTCAGGCGTGAAATCAATTACGCCAATATTACGGCAAACGATCATGTTTTGTGTATCGGCGGCGGTCCGTGCCCGTACAGCGCGCTTCTCATTCATTCGCTGACCGGCGCAAAAGTCACGGTTGTCGATAACGATGAAAACAGCGTACGCTGTTCTAAACGGCTTTTGAAAAGAAAAGATATGGAAGCGTATATTTCTGTTGTCATGCAGGACGGCGAAGCGTTGGATATGTCCGGATTTTCGGTCATTCATATCGCTGCTCAAATTTCGCCCAAAGAAAAGGTTTTCAACGCCGTTTGGGAAAAAGCGGATGAGGGAAGCACAATTTCAATGCGTTTTCCAAAAAAGAAATTGAGACGGCTTTATGTTCACCACAGTTCATCGTCTTCGGCGCCCGTCTTTGAAGAGATTTCGCCGCTTAAACGCATCAAGCACGGCATGTTCAGAAACGTCAGTTCCACGTCTCTTTATATTAAGTGATCGAATAATCAAAGATTTTGAATCAGGATTAATGAATCGAATTATGAATTTAATTATGAATCAAAGTTTTTGAATCGAATTATGAATTTGATTATGAATCAAAGTTTTTGAATCGGGATTATGAATTGAATTATAAATCGAATTATAAATTGAATTATGAATTGAATTATGAATCGAAAAACCTTTTTCAAAGCAATTTTATGGCTTGCAGTCGCTCTTTTGCTTGCGGCTCTTATTCTGTCATCGGACATTTCCGAAGTTATTGACAGTTTAAAATCCATTACTTTGCCGCTGATTCTTATTTGCGCGGGTCTTCAGCTGCTGACTCAGCTTCTTCTCAATTACCAGTGGTGCCATATCGCCGGCGCGATGGGTCTTAAAGCGAATTTTTGGAAAATGTTTTACATCAATTCGAAGGGTAATTTGACGGAATCGATTACGCCCGGCGCGAAAGTCGGCGGCGAAGTTGTCCGCGGTTATTTGTTCAAATCGGAATTCGGCTGCTCGACGGCGGATGCCGCATCTTTAGTTGCAATTCAAAAAATCATCAGTGTCGGCTCTCTGATTCTTTTAAATTTGATCGCGCTTATCTTTTTACCCGCTTCCGTTTCATTTTTAACGCCTTTTTTGAAAGGGGTTCTATTGGCTGTTATGGTCGGCATTTTGATTCTGTTTGTTCTTTTGCTGTTTCGCCCGCAGATTCTTTCAAACAAAGCCGCATCATATGATTTCAAGCGGCCGGCTCTTCAAAAGTTTCAGAAAGGTTTGATTGAATTTTCCGAACACGCGCAAAAAATCAGAAGCGGAAAAATACTTCTGTTTCAGCTTGCTCTTTCTGTTTTCATTTGGGCGCTTTTCCCGTTTAAGCTGATGATTTTGGTCAATCAATACAGAAGCGATATCAATCCGTTAGCCATTTTGGGAGCGACGCTGACGGCTTATTTTATTGCGATGATTCCGCTTTCTCCGGGCGGACTCGGCGTTTTTGAGGTGACGCTTTCAAGCCTTTTGATTATGTTCGGCTTAACTTCCGAGCAGTCGCTGATTACAGCAGTCGTTTTCAGATTCTTTACTTTCTGGTTCGTCATTCTTTTCAGTTTAGGCTTTATCGCGGCTTACGATTTAATTCAAAAGATTAAAAAATCGCGCGCCGAAAAGAAACAGCCGGCTCATTCAGATATCGGCTCCGAGATCGGTCCCGAAATCCGTTTTGAATCATAAAAGCTGAAAAGCTGTTTTCTTTTTTCATTTAAATTAAAAGGCGGGTCATGTTTCATTTTTTTGAAAAAAACTGTGCGGCTCGCGCGTGACGGCGTATCGGTCGGTAACGGCAGCAGCAGGTCACGGTAAACGGAAATCTGACCGGCAGCGGCAGCAGTAAAATTTTGTTGAAAAAGAAACAAAATGAGGGGACAGAGTTCAAAAATTAAAGAAAAACGAAGCGTCTCAAGCGCGCCGCGTGCCGCAAACGCCCGAGTGCAAACACCTGAGAGCAAACACCGAAGCGGCAGCAGCAGTGCAAACCGCAAAATAATATATACTTTAAATCGTTTGAATGTGTATTCGATTCATTCTTATCATTTTATCAATTTTATTATCAATTATTATCAATTTTATTACATTAAAATTCAGGAAATTATCATGAAAACAGACCGTTTTGTTATTACAGTCATCGGTGTCGATACAGTCGGTATTGTCGCGGGCGTTACAAGTGTGATGTCCGATTACGGCGTCAATATTATCGATATCCGTCAAACGCTTATGGAAGATATTTTTACAATGCTCATGATCGGCGAAGTCAAAAGCGAAAATTTCGTTTTGAAAGATTTTCAGGAAAAAATGGCCGAAGTCGGCGGAGAATTCAAAGTCGAAATCCGCGTTCAGCATGAAGATGTTTTCAGATACATGCACCGCATTTAATTATCGGCGAATAAAAAGAAATAACAAGAGCATAGGAGCTGTTTTATGTATCTCACCTCTGAAGAAATCTTGGAAACCATCGAAATGGTCCGAATGGAAAGTTTAGACATCCGAACCGTGACGATGGGAATCAGTTTAAGAGATTGTTCCAATCCCGATATTGACGTTTTTAATCAAAATATTTATGAAAAAATCGTCGGCAAAGCCGAAAATTTAGTCGGCACGGCTGAGGCGGTCGAAGATTTGTACGGCATTCCGATCATCAATAAACGCATTTCGGTAACGCCGATTGCTGTTGCCGCCGAAGCCTGTGTCAGCCCCGATTTCGTGTCGGTTGCAAAAACGTTAGATAAAGCCGCAAAAGAAGTCGGCGTGAATTTTATCGGCGGCTTCAGCGCGCTGGTTCAAAAAGGAATGACAAACGGTGACCGCCGTTTAATTGAATCTATTCCGAAAGCGTTGGCTGAAACGGAACGCGTTTGCTCTTCCGTCAATTTGGCAAGCTCCAAAGCCGGCATCAACATGGACGCTGTTGCGCTGATGGGCGATGTCATCAAGCAGGCGGCAAAGCTGACGGCAGACGCGGACAGCATCGGCTGCGCAAAATTGGTCGTGTTTGCCAACGCGCCCGACGACAATCCGTTCATGGCAGGCGCGTTTCACGGAATCGGCGAGGCTGAGTGCGTGATTAACGCCGGCGTCAGCGGTCCGGGCGTCGTCAACTCGGCGCTTCGCAGGCTCAAGAATCCGTCTCTCGGGGAAATTTCTGAAGAAATCAAGAAAACAGCTTTCAAAATCACAAGAATGGGCGAAATGGCGGCTCGTGAAGTTTCTGAAAGACTCGGCGTCGAATTCGGCGTTGTTGATATTTCATTAGCGCCGACGCCGGCAGTCGGCGACAGTGTTGCCGAAATTTTGGAAGCGATGGGCTTGGAACGCTGCGGAACGCACGGTACAACGGCTGCACTCGCGCTTTTAAATGACGCCGTTAAAAAAGGCGGTGCGATGGCCTCATCTTCCGTCGGCGGTTTAAGCGGCGCTTTTATTCCCGTCAGCGAAGATGCGGGAATGATCCGCGCAGTTGAAGACGGTGCTTTATCGCTTGAAAAATTGGAAGCGATGACTTGTGTTTGCTCGGTCGGGCTTGATATGATTGCCGTTCCGGGCGACACGTCCGCGTCAACGATTTCAGCAATCATTGCCGATGAAATGGCAATCGGCGTCATCAACAAAAAGACAACGGCCGTTCGTATTATTCCGGCAGTCGGTAAAAAAGTCGGCGATTCGGTTGAATTCGGCGGTTTGTTGGGCGCAGCGCCCGTAATGAGCGTTTCTGCGTTCAGTTCGGAAGAATTTATAAAACGCGGCGGCAGAATTCCCGCGCCGATCCAATCATTAACCAATTGATTCCGGTTTTCAGGATTGATTTTTACTTTTTTAATTTTTAATTTTTTTTCAAAATCTTCAATAAAGCATAAGCTCTTCATTAAAATAAAAATAAATTATATTTTTAAAAAATAGTAAAATTAATCTAATTTATTATCAGATTTCGAGTCGGGAAGTAAACCTTTCCGATTTTGAAATCTGAAAATAATTGTTTTCAATTAAAAAATTATTTTTAATTTTATGAATGGAAACCAAATCTGAAAATAAAAAAACAAAATCAAAGAATTAAGAGATTTTCTTTAATTCTTCGATATTTCTCAAAATCATTTTTCTTTCTTCGAGGATACTTTCCTCGATTTTCTCAATGATTTTGTCCATCGGAACAGTCAGCTTGTAATATTTTACAGGTCTTCCTTTTCCGTTGTCTCTCTTTTCTTCTCTGATTTCAATCCAATTATTATTTTTCAGATAGCGCATGGCGATGCTGACTTCAGGCTGTCTGAGGCCGGAAGACATTTCAATGGAATGAGATGTTAATTCTCTGCCGTCAGATAAACAGGCCAATGTTTTTGCAACAGGTCTGCTGATGTCTAATTTTCGAAGCAGTTCCACCATTTCGGAATCTTTGCTAATGTATTGTTCACTCATTATATGTTCCTCATTTAAGCTCGTTTCGTTTTTAATCGTTTTTGTACGTTTTTTAACAACCGAAGTTGTTTTTGATAATTTTTGTTCTTCAAGAATCAAGTTATTTCAAGATTATTTTAAAATCAAAGAATAATTTTAAAATTCAAAATAACATTCAGATTTGTCAAACATTTATAATTATCATGTTATAATATTTATGTTTATTTATTAGAATTCAATTCTAATAAACAAATTTATATATATTTCATTCGATAATTGTATGAAATTAATTGAGCCGCTCAGACAGTCTGCAAAAATTTGTTTTCGTGTCTTCGCATATTTATTATATCGTTTTTATAATTCCAAACAATTACTTAAACCAGTTAATTATATTTTAAACTTATGTTTATAATTTAAAATATATCTTAAACAGTTCATCTTTATATTTCAAAAGACTCTGAAATAATTTATTGATATAGAATGTTAAACGGTCAAAACAGTCAATTCAAATATTTTCTTTTATTATTTAAATATTTTTTTATTTTGGATATTTTTAAAACAATAATAATTTAACAAATATGTCTAATTTTTCTATAATTTGCAATGATAATTTTTTTAAATAATTCGCCCGCCGTTGATTTTTATTTTTTGTATTTTTGTTTCAGAAATAATGACGGCGTTTGATCTCAAAAATAAATTAAAAAATAAATCCGTTTAGTTCTGATTGATTAAAAATCCGGATGAAAAAAGCAGAATAATTGAAATTTAGAATTAAATTAAAGGATCAAATTAAAGATTTAATTAAAGAATTTTTGAATTAAATTGAAAAATTTTAGAGTTTAGTTAAAAAACAGAATAAGTTAAAAAACAGAATAAGTCCCATCTTCAACCCAGAAGTGCATAATTCATGACTTCCTACGGAGTCATGTAATTTAAGCACTTTCTCGGTCTGTTGTTAATTTGCTTTTCTAATTTATCTAATTCTTCAATGCTTACATAAGCGAAATTTGTTTTTTTCGGGCATTGCCGCCTTATCAATCCTATTGAGTTTTCAACAGTCCCTTTTTCCCAACTATGATACGGTCGGCAGAAATATGTGTCCATATTCAATTCATCTTTCAATCTCATATGTCCTGCATTTTCCGTTCCGTTGTCAAATGTTATCGTTTTCCTCATATTTTCCGGAAGCGTTTTGAAAAATTCAATCGCTTTATCCATCATTTCTTTTGTTGATTTATCATTCAATTTTCTTATAATCATAAATCTGCTTTTTCTCTCAACTGCGACCATAAGACACGCTTTTGATTCCCTTGACACAACAGTATCTATTTCCCAATGTCCGAATTCACTTCTTTCGTCAACGATTTTTGGCCTGTCTTCAATCGAAACCCTGTCCGGAATTTTTCCAATCCGTCTTTCTTTTTTCAATCCTCTTTTTTTCCGTCTTCTGTGCCGTCTTGCCAGGCATCCGATTAAATTTTGTTCAACTTTGTAGATATATTGGTAAATACTTTCGTAGTTGGTTTTTAATCCGGGTTTATCTTTTTTGATCCTTCCTGAAATTTGTTCAGGTGACCATCCCATCTTGATTTGCTCACGAACATACATACGCGTTTCAAGATCTTGCAAAGGTTCTTTCTTTGCCGCATTCAATTTTCGTTCTGTGCTGCGACTTTGAGCTCTCTAAGCATTGTATTTCACTTTGTTTTTGAGTGGCTGATTCCGTTTTAATTCTCGTGAAATTGTAGATTGTGAGCGGCCTAAGGCCGCCGCAATCTCTGCTTGTGTTTTCCCAATGTATGAAAATATTTCAATCCAGAATCGTTCGTATAGTGTGAGATGTGTATACTTTTTATATCCTAAAGCCGTTGTGTGCATGGGTGTTATCCTCCTGTTTCTGCAAATTACAAGAAGATAGTCACCCACTTATTTTTATCGGAGAATATGCACTTCTCCATTGAATTCAGGAGTTAAAAAAATCAGAATAAGTTAAAAAAAATCAGATTTTAATTTTAAGACTCATTTATATTAAGACTTATTTTTGATATAATAAATAATAAGATTCAATGTCAGATGACTCATTTACTTAATATGCAAAGCCGTCACTTTCCGGTATAAAATTTACAAAAAGAATTTGATGGTGGGCCCGCTGCGATTCGAACGCAGGACCTTTCGGTTATCAGCCGAACGCTCCACCAGGCTAAGCTACGGGCCCTCATCGGTTATTGTTGAATGCTCATGAGACAACAATCCTCTAATATGTATTGTGATATTTAAAGGTTTTGCCATATGTCGTTTCTTTGAATTTTCGGCAGACCGCAATCCCTGTTTCAAATCGACAATTATTTATAGAAATTATTCCTTGTGTTTATCCGCAGCGCTGACGCAATTCATTTAGAATTTAAGCGGCGGCGACCGTGTTAATTTTAAGATTTTATTTTATTCATAAAATTTTGATTTTAAACACGATTTTTTAAATGGGCTGGTAGATCAGCGGAAGATCGCTACCCTGGCATGGTAGAGGCCTCGGGTTCAATTCCCGATCAGTCCACTGATAAAAGAATTCAAGCCAAAAATAAGGGAGCTCCCGAAATTCGGGGGTTCCCTTTCTTTTTATTTGGGTATGACCGAACCGGCAGGAGAGAAAGTCTCATGAATTCAATAGAATTTTTAGAAGAAAAAATCAAAAAATATGAGGAACGCATTCAAAAATGTGAATCCGATGCCGAAAGTTACAACACTTCAATTCTTGTATTAATGAAAGGTGAATTGTGCGCCAAGAAGGAAATTAAATTGTTCCAAAAAGAAATTAAAAAAACAAATGCAGGTTCGGAACATATTGAGAAACCAACGGGCTGAGCGCAACTGCAATTTGATATCCTTTTTTCATATAATTTATTATTTTTTTAACTGCTACAGTATTTGAATTATTCTTTTTTAACTCTTCCAATAATCTTTTTATTTCTTTTTTTTCAGTATTTGACAAACCGTCTAAAGAATCAATCGTATTTATTGTTTGATTAAATAAAACGGACACATTCACTTCCACATTCGAAGTGGATTTTGATTCATTATTGTTTGTATTATGAATATGTATTTCCGGAGTATTTCGATTTTGAACAGATACGGCATCAGCAGATTTCAAATCACGAATGTGTTTTTCCAAATAACTGCAACATTTTTTTAAACATTCTTTGTCTGCCCCGGGCATACTGAACCCCATAAAACTCTTGTCGGATCTATATTTCCTAACGGATTCGGTAATACCGTCTACATCACCGCAAGTTTTTTCAAAATCAAAAATAAGGCTTTCATAATCCTCAAATATGTTATTTCGGTCAAGAAGATCAAGACCGGCATTTAATTTTTTTGAATAATATGAGATATCTGAATTCATATAACTGCTATTTACCCCCCAATTAGATATAAACTTCTGGAAAATAAAAAAAGCCGATAAAGACCAGCTTAAATTTTAAATGCCAAATTTAAAAATATATTTTCATCTTTTTCTCTGATTTCTCTCTAAATTTTTCCGGATTTCTCTCAATTTCTTTTCAAATTTTATATCAAAATAATCTTTTTTTCAGGTTCTTTTACTTTCTTTTTATTTTTTTATTGTTTATATTTTTAAGACTTTATTTAAATTTATTAAATCTAAAATGTTTTTATTTTTCAAAAAAACTGTTATTTCTTCCGTCAACGAAGTTGTTTTATATTTGAGCGCATCTTAAAATGTCATTCAATGATTTCAAATTCAGCGAATACTTTATAATCTATTCTATTGTAATGTATCATATAAATTCTCATTTTGAAAATGAGGGATAAATACGGTCGGTTCCCGTATTTTACATATGATTCAGTTTGGTTAGAATATTGAGAGTGATCTAATTATGCAAAAAAAAGTACTGGTTGTCGATGATGAGGACTTGCTTCGTGACCTTCTTGTTCAAATTATCCAGAACTCCGGATACGTTGTTGAACAAGCGAAGGATGGCGAAAAAGGAGTCGAACTTTATAAAAAGTTCAGCCCTAATATTGTGATTATGGATATTGTTATGCCGAACACGGACGGTATTCAGGCAACGGAAAAAATCTTGAAATACGATCCTGAAGCCGTTATTGTTGCATTGACTTCATTCTCTTCAACAAAAGGCGACGACATCCTGAAAGCAGGTGTCAAAGAAGTTATCGGAAAGCCCGTCAAGAGCGCCGATTTGGTTGAAATAATTAAAAAACACATCGGGTAATTCTTTACCCGTTTTTATTTTTCGAATTTCTTTCGTTTTTATTGATTTTCAACATTTTTTATATTTTGGTCTTTCTCAGCATTCTTTTATTTTTGATCTTTCGGTATTCTTTTATTTTTGAACTTTCAGTATTCTTTTATTTTTGGTCTTTCTCAGCATTCTTTTATTTTTGGTCTTTCGGCATTCTTTTATTTTTAGTCTTTCGGCATTCTTTTATTTTTAGTCTTTCGGCATTTTATATATTCAATCATCTCTGCATTCTTTTTCATAATTCTGTTTCTTCGGCAGCTTTTTTTGTGCCGACAGGTGTTCCCTCATCTCTTTTTTCTTTTTATTGTTTTTTCTCATCCTGTTTTTATGTTCTCTCTGAATAATCGTTGTTTCAAAAAAATATAAATAACACAGTTCTCCATTTAATCTTCCATTCAAATAAAACATTATTATGTATCTGAATTCACGCATTTTCGAATGCAGGAAAAACATCATTATTTCATAACATCGGAGTTTTCAATGTATCTGATTATTACGGAAAAGGATACGGCCGCCAAGCGTATCGCGGCAATCCTTTCGGAGAATAAAGTTAAAAAAGTCCGTTACCCCAAGCTGGGCATTGAGACGTATGAGTTCAACTACAAAGATGAACCCACAGTTGTCATGGGTCTCAGCGGACACGTCGTCGGAATTGATTTCCCGAACGAGTACAACAACTGGCAGAAAAATTCGGCCAGAGATTTAATCGACGCTGAAATCATACCGATTTCAACAAACAAAAAAATCGTCACGGCACTGAAAGTGATCGGCAAAAAAGCGGATCATGTCACCATTGCAACTGACTATGACCGTGAAGGGGAATTAATCGGCGTAGAAGCGCTCACGCTGGTCCAATCCGTCAATCCGGACGTCAAGTTCGATCGCGCGCTTTACAGCGCGATTACGCCCAAGGACATCACGCATGCGTTTGACAATTTGACGACCGTGAATTTCGATTTGGCAGACGCGGGGCACGCGCGCGAAGTCATCGACCTCGTTTGGGGCGCAGCCCTCACGCGCTACATTTCTCTTTGCGCCGGCCGCCTCGGCAAACTTTTCTTGTCCGTCGGACGCGTTCAGTCGCCGACGCTTGCGCTTATCGTTGAGCGTGAAAAAGAAAGAGAAGCTTTTATTCCTGTTCAGTATTGGGAAATTGAAGCCGCGCTTGAAACGAAGTCGAAAGAATCGTTTATCGCGGAATATCATACCAATCGTATTTTTGAAAAAGAAATTGCCGATCGCGTTTATTCCAATGTGATTGTCGGCAATGACGCGAAAATCAAAGCGATTGAAGCGAAAAAGCGCAAAGAAAAGCCGCCGATCCCGTTCAACACGACTGAATTTTATGTCGCGGCAAACGCTGTCGGCATTTCCGTCAACAACGCCAAGCGCATGTATCAAACGCTTTATGAAGCCGGTTTTTTGTCTTACCCGAGAACGGACAGCACAATTTATCCGGAAAGTCTGGAACTGCGCTCATTGATTGAAATGTTTGTCGGCACTGAATTTGACCAATACGCAAAAGCGCTTCTTAAAATCGCTGACAAAGACGGTTTAAAGCCGACGCAGGGCAAGAAAGAAGATCCGGCTCACCCGCCGATTCATCCTGTCGCGCCGGCGAAGCGATCTGATATGAAAGAAGACGAATGGAAGATTTACGAGCTTGTCGTCCGCCGCTTCTTTGCAACGTTTGCGGGCGAAGCCGAATGGGACACGATGAAAGTTGAAATCGACATCAACAGCGAAGATTTCAAAAGCAACGGCTCCCGCTTGGTGGAAGAAGGCTGGCGCTGGTATTATCCTTACAACAAGCCGGAAGATCGTGTTTTGCCGCATTTGGAAGAAGGCGATCTTTTGAAAATCACGAGCAAAGAATTATTTGATAAAGAAACGCAGCCGCCGAGCCGCTACGGTCAGGGCCGTTTGATTCGTGTCATGGATGACATGGGAATCGGAACAAAAGCGACGCGCGCTGATATTATCAACAAATTGGTTTCCCGTTATTATGTTCACGGAAACCCGCTTCAGCCGACGAATATGGCTTACTCCGTTATTGATACGCTTGAGGAATATGCGCCGACCATTGTGAAGCCGGATATGACCAAGCAGCTGGAAGCGGATATGGATAAAATTTCGGAAGGCGCTATTTCGGAATCGGATGTTTTGAAAGAATCTCGAGAGATGCTGAACAGTATTTTTGACGAGCTTGAAAAGAATCATGAAGAAATCGGCAAATCGCTTCAGTCCGGTCTCCGTGAAGATAAAATCGTCGGTAAATGCCAGTCCTGCGGTTCTGATTTGAGTATTCGAAAGTCCAAAAAAGGTGCCCGATTTATCGGCTGCAACGGCTATCCCGAATGCAGCTTTTCGCTTCCGGTTCCGAGAACGGGACAGGTTGTTGTGACCGATAAAATGTGTGACGAGCATCAGATGTATAAAATCAAAATCATTACTGAAGGTAAGCGCCCGTGGGAACTCGGCTGTCCGCAGTGCAATTTCATTGAATGGCAGAAGAAGCTTGAGGAAGACGCGAAAAACGGCATTGTCGCCGAAACGTCTGCCGAGCGCACCAAGCGTATTAAAAAAGAAAAGGCGGCGGCAAAAGCCGAGCGCGAGGCAAAAGCGGCAAATCCCGCGGAACTTTCAGACATCAAAGGACTCGGAACGGCTTCGCTTCAAAAACTCAATGACGCCGGAATTATGACGCTTTCCGATTTCAAATCTGCCGATTCCGGAAAATTGTCAAAAGAAACAGGCATCAGTATGAAGAATATTGAGAAATGGAAAGAAGTTCTTTAAGTCGGCTTCTTTCTTTTTTGATTTTTTTGTATTTCTTTAATTTCTCTTTTTATTTCTCTTTATTATTGCCGCTTCGCCGCGCGCGATCTGCTTCATTTTTCTTTGATTTTTAAAATCTGTTCCCTCATTTTGTTTCATTTTTTAAATTGAAACCTAAACATCCAATTTTCAAAATCGGTAAACCTGAACGCCCGATAAAATCCTAAATAAATTTTTTAGATTTGGAAAAAAGAAGGGGTTCCGTTTTTGAAAATTTTGATAAAAAACGATGTTTCATTTAATCTTTAAATTGGAATTAAAAGATAAAATACCGCTCCCGCAAGTTGAGTTCCGGGCGGCGCGAAGCGGCGAACCGGACTTGAAACGCAGCGAGGAAACGAGACTTGGCGGATTTTTCCCAAACGAATCAAAAAATACAAAACAGTCAGCTTTTTCAACTACGTTCGGCTCCTGCCAGAGCTGCCGATTTGCAACTGTCTTTTATTGCTGCCGGCACCGGCTGAGCCTGCAAGTCTGCAACTGTCTTTTAATGTTGCTGCTTACCGATCAGGTTTGCATTTCCGCTTGCATCTGCTCTTTTTTTAGTAATCCGTTGGCATAAAATTTTGCTCGGCTTCGCCTCACAAAATTTCAGGTTGCAGGGGGAGGGCGGTGTTTGTTTCCGATTGGAGTCAGGTTTCTGTTTCTGCTGCCAATCAGGTTTCTGTTTCCGCTTGGAGTCAGGTTTGCATTTGCCGCCGCTGCCGGCAGCCGCAGCAGCTGCCCGCCGCCGCGCGCGAGCCGCACCAATTTTAAAAAAAGCAATAATCAAAAATTGAATCGCAGTTTTCAATAAAATAAGACGGATGTCCGTTTTTGAAAAATAAAAAAGAAAAAGAAGAGAAGTGAAAACTTCTCAATTCAATTTAATCAAATTTAAACAATTAATCAAATTTAAAACCTTTATTCTTCTCAATATGAGCGACTAAGCCGCCGTCATTGAGAATCGTGATCATCGCGTCGGGAAGCGGTGAAAAAGTCAATTCAATGCCTTTTGTCACGTCTTTGATCGTGCCGCCTGCCAAATCGACTT
This sequence comes from Methanimicrococcus hongohii, assembly GCF_032594095.1. NCBI lineage: Archaea > Methanobacteriati > Methanobacteriota > Methanomicrobia > Methanosarcinales > Methanosarcinaceae > Methanimicrococcus > Methanimicrococcus hongohii. The sequence continues at coordinate 514,907 of NZ_CP131059.1, read as the reverse complement.
CCAATTGGTCGCCTTCGTCAATTAAATCGGTGTCGCAAATGAGAACCGGTAAACCGACGTTGATCGCGTTTCTGTAAAAAATGCGAGCGAATGATTTTGCCAAAACAGCGCTCACGCCTGCCATTTTTATGATTGTCGGCGCGTGTTCGCGAGACGACCCGAGACCGAAATTGTTTCCGGCGACAACGAAATCGCCTTTCTGAACTTTTTGAGCGAATTCGGGGTCCGCGTCTTCCAAAACGTGTTTGGCAAGTTCCGGAAGATTTGTTCTCAAATGGAACAAACGACCGGGAGCGATGTGGTCGGTACTGATGTCGTCACCGAATTTGAAAGCTTTGCCGTTGTAAATTGTTTCCGCCATTTAAATCACCTCGCGCGGGTCTGCGATAACGCCTGCAATTGCCGTTGCGGCGGCGACAGCCGGAGATCCGAGATAAATGAAGCCTTCCGTGTTGCCCATTCTGCCTTGGAAATTTCTGTTCTGCGTTGCAAGACAAGCTTCGCCGTCAGCGAGAGCGCCTTCGTGGACGCCGACACAAGGACCGCAGCCGGGCGCCATAATGATTGCGCCTGCGCGAATAAATGTTTCAATAAAACCTCTTTGAACGGCTTGTAAATAAATTTCCTTGGATGCCGGAACAATGATCAGGCGCGTGTCAGGGTGTCTGACTTTGCCTTCCAAAATCTTGGCGGCAATTTCAAGGTCGTCGATTCTGCCGTTTGTACAAGTTCCGATAAAGACCTGCTCGATCTTGGTTCCCGCAACTTCAGAAACGGTTGCCGTGTTGTCGACCGTGTGCGGTTTTGAAATCGTCGGCTCGAGTTTGGAAACGTCGATGTCGATGACACGCTCGTATTCGGCGCCGGCATCGGCTTTGATTTCTTTGAATTTATCGCCGCGGCCGCGTTCTTCAAGATACGCTTTGGTTGTCGCGTCGGTTTCAAAAAGACCTGCTTTTGCGCCGGCTTCGACAGCCATATTTGCAAGCGTAAATCTCTGAGACATCGTCATTTTTTCAACGGTTTCGCCGCGGAATTCAAGTGCTTTGTAAGTTGCGCCGTCGGCACCGATGAGACCGATTAAATGAAGGATCAAATCTTTTGCGTAAACGCCTTTTTGGAATTCGCCGGTCACATTCACAAGAAATGTTTCGGGAACGCGGAACCAAGTCTTGCCGAGCGCGATTCCGACGGCAACGTCGGTTGATCCCATTCCGGTTGAAAACGCGCCGAGCGCGCCGGATGTACAGGTGTGGGAATCGGCGCCGATGAGTACGTCTCCCGGATTCACATAAGTTTCGACCAAACGCTGGTGGCAGACGCCTTCGCCGGCTTCGGAAAGATGAGCGCCTGTTTTCTTGGAAAAAGTTCTGAGAATCGCGTGCGCGTTTGACAAATCTTTTTGCGGGCTCGGCGCTGCGTGGTCAATGAATAAAACGGTTCGATCAGGGTTTGCGGCTTGGACTAAATTCATCTTTTCAAGCTGCTGAACAGCGAGCGGTCCTGTTCCGTCCTGAACAGCGGTTACATCAACATCCACGAGTGTGATGTCGCCGGCGTACACGTCCTTGCCGGCACGGCCGCTGATAATTTTTTCAGCTAATGTTTGCGGTTTTTGTGCCATAATCAATCACATTTCAAAAAATAATAAAAACACAGATAAAAGAAAAACGGTAAGCAGAAAACACTCCCGTAAAGACATATATTCTGTTTTGGATAAGTCAATTGACTTTAAATATAAAATAGTATTGGAAAGGGCGATGTTGAATCGTATTTCTCATGTTTTTTAATGAATAAAATGAAATCGATTTGAAATCGATTTGAAAATAAAAATAAAAGAAGACAGGATTCGATTTCGAAAACCGAAATGAAAAATGAGCAGATGAATTCTGAAAATTAAGATGAAAAACGAAAGATGAATTCTGAAAAAGATGATGAAAACAATAGACGAAATTTGAAAAATAAAATAAAAAATGAAGCGGCTCGCGCGCGGCGGCGGCAGCTGCTGCCGGCAACGTAAACCTGTAGACAGCAGCAAACAGAAACCTGTAGGCAGCAGCAAACAGAAACCTGTAGGTAGCAACAAACAGAAACCTGTAGGTAGCAGCAAACAGAAACCTGTAGGCAGCAGCGGCACGTTCGCGAATGCGAACGGATTTCGATAAAAAAAGAGCAGATGCAGGCGGCGACACAAACCAGATTGGCAACACAAACCAGATTGACAGCGGCAATCATAATAAGACAGTTGCAGATTGCCAGGCTCAGCTTGGCAGGTCACAGTAAAAGACAGTCGAAAGAAAACACTTTGCCGGAGCCGAACGCAGTTGAAAAATCGGATTGCTTTTAGTTTTTATTTTCGTATTGGTAGAATCTCCAATTCCTTCTTTCCTCCGCTTGTGCTTCGGAAACGCGTCGTTGGAGGGGGCGGTACGTTGTCTTTTATTTTATATTTTTTTCAATTGAAACATCATCTTTTATCAATTTAATCAAAAACGGAACGCCAATTTTTAATGAAATCTTTTTTAAATTTAGGGTTTTATCGGGCGTTCGGGTTCACTGATTTCGAAAATTGGATGTTTAGGTTCCGATGTCAAAAACAAACAAAAATGCAGGACAAATTTTAAAATTAAACGAAAAATGAAGCAATTCGCGCGCGGCGGCGCAGAAAAAAATGAAAAAAATAAAAAAGAAATGAAAAGGAAATGAAAAATGAATTAAAAAATTGAGGAAGGAAATTAAAGCCCTTCCATAATATGCTTTTCACGCTCCGCTTTTCGTTCCAAATACGGCTCAATTTTAATAATCACATACGTGTCCGGACCGAATCTTTCTTTCAAACAGTTTTCGACGTCTTTTTGAATCGTTGACGCTTCGTTGACGGTCAAATCCGGCTCCACCATGATATGAACATCGATTGCCTTGGAACTGCCGAGTTTTCTCGTTTTGAGTGAGTGAACATTCAAAACACCGTCGCAATCGTTGATAATTGCCTTGATTTCATCGTTCACTTCCGGGCTGAGTGAGGCTTCCATCAAATCGTTGGTGCTGTTGTAAATGATTTTTGCCGCGATATAAAGAATGTAAACCGCCAAGAGAACCGCCATGATCGGGTCAATGATTGCCCATTGGTCACCGAGCAGGATCGCAACGCCGATACCGGCAGCAACGCCGATGGAGGAAAACGCGTCTGTTCTGTGATGCCAGGCGTTGACTTCAATCATATCGCTTTCAAGCTTTTTGGCGACGCGGTGCGTGTACTGATAAAGCAGTTCTTTGCTGATAATTGACAAAAGCGCCACATAAAAAGCAAGCATCGCCGGCTTTTCAATCGGGATGCCTTGCGTAAAATCATAAATTGTCGTGACACCCTCATACAAAATCAAAATGCCTGCAAAAAGAAGCATAAATCCGACGATAACGGAAGCCAGATTCTCGATTTTTTTGTGACCGTAATTGTGAGATTCGTCTTCAGGTTTTGCGGAAATGCGGATGCTGAAAATGACAACAAAATCACTCAGCAAATCGGAAAGCGAATGAACACCGTCGGCAATCAAAGCGGCACTGTTGCCGATAATTCCGGCAGCGATTTTAATGATCGTCAAAACGATGTTTACAATCATTCCGATAACGGTGACCCGAATACCTTCTTTTGACTTATATTCCGAATGCTGAAACGGAGTTTGAAGATCTTTTAAACCGACTGTAACAACCGTATTATTTGCAGCATTATTTGCAGCATTATTTACAGCATTATTTTCTTCTTTTGCCAAAATAATAAACCTCACGCCTGTTTTTCCATAAACGGCACTTGTATGCCTTAATAAATAAAACGTTATAATAGTATTTAAAAAACAAACAAAACAATTTTAGCTCCCGTTAACCGTTTTGAATAAAACGAATGATTTTATGTTCGGCGAAAAGAAACGATAAATTGATTTTCTGTTCTGTCAGGAAAGCCGGCACCGCGCGCGAACGACTCCATTTTAATTAGGTTTTCAAATCCGCCACCCACTTTTTTGTTTTCAGCATTGAAACCAAAACATCCATTTTCAAAATCAATAAACCTGAACGCCCGATAAAACCCTCAAAAAATGTTTTAGATTTGGAAAAAAGAAGGCGTTCCGTTTTGAAGAAAATTGATGAAAGACGATGTTTCAATCATTATTTTTATATGAAATTAAAGTTCGAAAACCGCCCCTCCAACGACGAGTTCCCGAAGCGCAAGCGGAGGGAAGGAGGAGTTGGAGATTCTTTCCCATACAAAACGAAAAATGAGAAACAGTCAGCTTTTTCATCGGTGTTCGGCTCCGGCTGAGCCTGCAAGTCTGCAACTGTCTTTTACGGTTGCCGCGGCCGGTCAGGTTTCTGTTTGCTGCTGCCTGCTTCTGCAGTTACCGACGGGACAAGCCGCCGCGCGCGAGCTGCTCCATTTTTTATTTTACTTTTTCAAAACTTGTCGTTCGTTTTTATTTTATTTTCATCGGAAATCTAAACATCCAATTTTCAAAATCGGTGAACCCGAACGCCCGATAAAACCATAATCTTTAATTTTTAGATTTCATTAAAAGAAGGCGTTCCGTTTTTGAAAATTTTGATGAAAAATGATGTTTCAACCAATTTTAGATTGAATTAAAGTTCGAAAACCGCCCCTCCAATGACGAATTCCAGAAGCGCAAGCGGAGGGAAGGAGGAGTTGGAGATTCTTTCCCATACAAAACGAAAAATGAGAAACAGTCAGCTTTTTCATCGGTGTTCGGCTCCTGCTAATGCTGTCAATCTGCAACTGTCTTTTACTGACGGCTGTTCGTTCCGGCTGAGCCTGCAAGTCTGTAACTGTCTTTTAATGTTGCCGCGACCGGTCAGGTTTCTGTTTCCGCTTGCCGGTCAGGTTTGCGCTGCAATGTCTCTCCAAGCAGCAGCAGCCCGCCGCCGCTCGCGATCCGCACAATTTTTAAAAAGATTACAAAAAACCCGGTCAAAAAATTTTAAAAAATGAAAAAAGAAGCGACCAACTATAAACACAAATAAAATTAAACAAAAAATAAAAACAAAAAAAATAGAAAACAAATTAAAGAAATCAAATTTATGATTCTTTAATCTTTGTCATTTCGAATCCCGATTCTGATTTTGACAGGCTTTGAATTACGTTTTTCATCGCCGTCTTCATCATTGACAACAATCGTTCTCTCGGGCTTTTTTTCCTCAGTTTTGGGCGGCTTTTCTTCTTCTTTCTCATCATTTTTTTCCTGAACCGAGAAATAAACGCCGGCAAGACCGATAATTACAGCTAAAACGATGCTGTAAATGAAATAAGCAATATCAAACGTATATCCGGTTTCGGGCGCGATGATCGACAAAGCGTAACTGCTTGCGCTCCAGAACAAAAGCGTTCCCGAAAGCACGAAAAGCATTTCCACGATATGGTTTTGATATTCCTGTTTGCCGTAAATCTTGTCGAATATTTTTCCGAGAAGATAAACAAAAGCGCAGCCGGAGTACCAAAGAACTGTTTTTTTAATGAACATCGACAGCACTATTAAAAGTCCGTAATAACTGACTTCAATGCCCGTTAAATTCCAAACACTGACAACACCGCTGATCGTTCCGATGACGAATAAAAGAAATGCGGCAAGCGTTGTAACAAATGACAGCTGATGCGAATTAAATGATTGCTTCAATTCTGTCCAATGAAGAATAAATTTGTCGTTGAGCGAATACGCTCGAAGGATCATGTAAATGCCGACAATCAAAAGCGTTCCGATAATGGCCCACTGCGGATTATTTGTCGCCATCGCCAAAGCGTAAATAATAAGCGCGAGACCGATGGGTACAAAAAATGTCTGAAGCAGTTTCGGGTCTTTTAAGAAGTTTTTAATCATGTAGTACGTACTTTCCAAGTTTTCGCTCTGCATGACAACGATTCTTTGAACCGAATCCACTTTGACGCGGGACTGGACAAGCGGAATGAGTGATTCGTCTTCAGCGCCGTCGGATACGAAAACAGCGCTTTTGACATCCTGCGCCGCTAAAAATTCATCCAATTGGTCGGCAATTTTTTTATCCGAAATCGTGCCGACTTTTTTATCCCCTGCAAAAGAAACGATATCGGCGTCAACGCCGAGGCTTCTGAGTTCGTCCAAAATACGGATGCCGCCGAAAATCGTATTTGTATCCGAATCTTCGGGATCAACGGTTGCCAAACTGACGGCAGCGGCAATGTTTGCGCCGCGGCCGACCACCGGCGTGATGACCTTCGCTTTTTCGCCGAGGTCATTGTCCCTGTCAATACAAATAACAAGCGTATCCATTTTATTTTCAATCCCGATTGAAATGAATTATAAAAGTAAAAGAATGATAATAATAATAACAACAATAAAAGTACAATAATGAACTGGCATCCATTCTATTTAAAAATTAGTTAAATTTTCAAGTTGATAGGGGAAGGACAGGTTCTGTTTGCAGCGGGAGGGAGGTGTTTGTTTGCAAATTTTGCTCGCGTCTGACCTTCGGTCAGCCTCTCACAAAATTTCATCGGGCAGGGGGAGGGCGGTGCTTGTAAAAAATTGCTTCGCAATTTTTCAGGCTTCGCCGGTTTGCAGTTTCGGGCAGGTTCTGTTTGCAGCGGGAGGGAGGTGTTTGTTTGCAGTTGGAGGGAGGTGTTTGTTTGCAGCGGGAGGAAGGTTTTTGTTTGCAGCGGAAGGGAGGTGTTTATTGAAAAATCGCTTCGCGATTTTTCGACGGCGCTGCTTCGCCGCTTCAGTCAGCTGCCCGTTGCCGCCCGCCGCGCGAGCCGCACCAATTTTAATAAACCGCGAAAAAACAAATATTCGTTTTTTTAAAAAATCAAAAAAACCGACACTCGTTTTCAAAACAAAAATGAAAAAATTGCCATTCGTTTTTCAAAACAAAAATGAAAATAGTCGACATTCGTTTTTCAAAAAAATAAACAAAAACGGATTCCATGTTTTATTCCAATTCCGAGAAAAATTTGATTCGATCATTTTTTTGGCGAATGATTTGAATCAATTGTTCGGCGCATTCCAATTTTTTCTTTTTGAGCGTTTTCACATTCGGATCTTCAAAGTCAAAACCGATGATCGTCACAGTTGCCGCGCCGAATTCGTCGGCTAAAAAAACACAGCGGTCGCCGTCCGTAAAACCGCCGAAATTAAATAAATGTTCGGGCGGGCGGCATTGACATGTCGGAATGACGGCGTTTTCATTGATTCGATTCAAAAAAGCCGGCATATATTTCTCAAGCTTGTCCTCATTGTCGCCGTGCGCGTGAATCAAAAGCAAGGCGCCTTTGTCGGCGGCTTCGATTTCTTTGATCGCGTCATTTGGATGTTTGCCGTCCAAATCCGTTACGATTACATCGGGAACTTTTTTGTTTTTAATCAAAACGGTTGCTGCGCCGTCTGCTGCGATATAAATTTCATTGCCTTTTGCCTCTTGTGAAAATGAGCGGAACTCGGTTTCAAGCGTCGGCGCGTTGCCGCAAATAACAATGTTTCTGTCGGCGATTTTATCCTTCAGAGAAGCGATTGCGATTTCTTTCTTTCCGAATTCAGGATTGCTTCTTTGAACACCTTTGTAAACAGTTGAAAGCCACTCCGCTGTTTTTAAATCAGACGCTTCCGAAAAACCAAAGCGCTTCAAAATAATTCGATATAACGGTTCCCACTCATTGTAATCCATTTTTTCGCCTGTTTTTATTTATTTTTTGGTTTGCTTTTATTTAGCTTATTTTTTAGTTTTAGTTTGTTTTTTAGTTTTAGTTTGTTTTTTAGTTTTAGTTTGTTTTTTAGTTTGTTTTTTAGTTTGTTTTTTAAGTTTTAATTTGTTTTTAATTTTTGAACTTTTCATATTTATAAAAAATCTATAAATACATTTAATAATTCATTTTTCATTTTAACTTTACCTTAATTATTTGTTTTCTTAATGATTTTACCGATTTTACGATTCAATACTTTAATACTTTACAAAAAACAGAACGGTAAAACGAAATCAAAACGGGATTATCTGACGGACGGATTATACAAATGCAAAAAATGAAAAAACTGGCGAAATACCTTCTTCCTTACCGCTTTGCCGTAGCAGCGGCAGTCTTTTTAATCTTTCTTCAATGTCTGACGCAGCTCCTGCTTCCCGATTTAATGGCAAGAATGGTTGACGTCGGAATCATTGAAGGCGATATCGATTACATTTACACGATGGGCGTTTACATGCTCATCATTACCGTTTTCAGCATGATTTTTTCAATTGCGGCAAACTATTTCACCTCCAAAGCCTCCGCCGGCTTCGCAAAACTGCTTCGCAAAGACTTGTTTGACAAAGTCGATTATTTTTCCCTCGAAGAGTTCGACCGCTTCGGAACATCAACGCTCGTCACTCGAACAACAAACGACGTTTCCCAGCTTCAAAACGTCATCATGATGATGCTTCGCGTCGTCGTCGTCGCGCCTTTAACGTTTCTCGGCAGCATTTTGCTGATGCTCAATAAAGATGTGACTTTATCATTAGTTGTTCTCGCAGTTGTTCCACTGCTCGCCATTTTTGTATATTTCGTTTCCCGCAAAATCATTCCAAGCGTTCAGGAAATGCAGAATCAGCTGGACAAAGTCAGCCGAATCCTTCGAGAAAGATTGACCGGCGTTCGCGTCATCCGCGCGTTCAACAAAGAAGAAGCCGCCGCCAAACAATATGAAGCGGCAAACGATGATTTAACGGTCGTGTCGCTCAAAGTCAACAGAATCGTCGCCATTCTTTTCCCGGGAATGCTTTTCTTAATGAACCTGGCAACCATCGCGCTTTTATGGTTCGGAAGTTTCAGAATCGAAACCGCCGGATTGACCGTCGGCGACATGATGGCGTTTATTCAGTACGTGACAATGATTATGATGTCGGTTGTCATGATTTCATTCATTTTCGTCGTCATCCCGCGCGCGAAAGTTTCGGCCGATCGTATTTTAGAAGTTTTGAACACGAATGAATTGATTCAGGATTCCGAAAACACGGTGCTGTTTGAAAATAAGAATCAGAATAAAAATGAAAATAAAAATATAAACGAAAATATAAGCGAAAATGCAAACGAAAATACAAATGAAAATGCAAATGAAAATGCAAACGAAAATGCAAACGAAAATGCAAATGAAAATATTATTTCCGATATTCCCGCAGTCGAATTCAAAAATGTTTCTTTCAGGTATTCCGATTCCGATAAAATGATTTTAAAAGATATTTCATTTTCAATTCATCACGGCGAAACCGCGGCATTAATCGGCGGCACCGGCTCCGGAAAAACTTCCTTGATCAGTTTGGTGCCGCGTTTTTATGACGTTGCCGACGGCATTGTTTATGTTGACGGCACGGATGTCCGAGACGTGAAGCAGTCCGATCTGCGCCAAAAAATCGGTTTCGTTCCGCAAACAGCCGTGTTGTTTTCGGGAACAGTTGCTGAAAATATCCGCTACGGCAAAGAAGATGCAACAGATGCAGAAATTTGGAAAGCGCTTGAGATCGCGCAAGCCGCCGAATTTGTTGAAAACATGGAAGAAGGCATCCAATCTTATATTTCTCAAGGCGGCACAAATATTTCCGGCGGTCAAAAACAAAGACTGACAATCGCGCGCGCTATCGTCAGGCGCCCCGAAATTTACATTTTTGACGATAATTTTTCGGCGCTGGATTACAAAACCGACGCCGATCTCAGATACGCGCTTAAAACAGAAATCAAAGACGCGGCGGTTCTGATCGTCGCACAGCGCGTGGCAACGATTCGAAATGTTTCCAAAATTATTGTTTTAGATAACGGCGAAATTGTCGGCATCGGTTCGGATACCGAATTGATGGAAACATGCAGCGTGTACAAAGAAATTGTTGAGTCTCAAAGCGGCAGCATGACTGAGAACGGCGCGGACGGCGGCAGCAGCGCAGGTGAAGGCGACAACACGGACGGCGACAACACGGACGGTAGCAGTACGAACGGCAGCAGCACAGACGGCAGCAGCACAGACGGCAGCAGCACAGACAGCGACGGTAATGGCAGCGACGGTGATGGCAGCGCGGATAATGACAATACAGATGCGGAGGTGACGGAATGAGTCACTCATCTTCCTCTCCCTCTTCATCCTCCTCTTCATCCTCTTCAATTTCTAAATCCGATCAAAATCGATCGTTTACGGGACGGCAGAGAAAAAATTCCGGCGGTCACGGCCCCGGTCCGGGTTTTCTCGGGACATTCGAAAAGCCGAAGAGTTTTAAAATCACTTTGAAACGGCTTTTGAATTATTTGAAACCGCATCGTTTGGGAATTGCCGTTGTCTTTGTTTTGGCGATTTTGAGCACGGCTTTTACGGTTTTAGCGCCGCTTGTGATTGGTGAAATCGTTAACGTTTTGTTTGAAGGCATCGTTGTCAGCGAAAGATTGACAATCGATTATTCGGCGGTCACGACTTTGCTGCTTTTGCTGCTCGGCCTTTATGTCGGCAGCTCCGTGTTTGCTTACGGGCAGCAATATATTATGGCGGGCGTGACTCAGAAAGTCGTTTCTGATTTGCGTGTCGAAGTCGGTTCGAAATTGTCCCGCTTGCGCCTGAAATATTATGATACGCACACGCACGGCGAGATCATGAGCCGCATTTTGAGTGACGTTGACACGATCAGCAACACGCTTCAACAGGGCATTGTTCAGCTTCTGACATCGGCGGTGACGTTGATCGGCATCATTCTCATCATGCTTTATTTGAATCCGCTGCTGACGTTTATTTGTTTCATGATTTTGCCGGTCTCTGCGGTTTTGACGAAAATAATCGTTGACAAATCCCAGCCTTATTTTAAGAAGCAGCAGGTGATTACGGCGGATTTGAACGGTCATGTTGAAGAAATGTACACGGGCCACAAAATCATCAAGGCGTTCGGCCATGAAGAAAAGGCGTCGGAAACGTTTGACGGCATCAACGAGAATTTATATGACACGGGCTGGAAAGCGCAGTTTATTTCGGGAATTGCGATGCCGGTTCTTTTTACCGTTCAGAATATCGGTTATGTGATTGTTTGTATTGTCGGCTGTCTGTTTGTGCTTGCCGGTTCGATGAATATCGGAAATGTCCAGTCTTTCATTTTGTATTCCAAGCAGTTTACACAGCCGATCACGCAAATTTCAACGGTGATTACGACGATTCAGTCAACTTTGGCGGCGGCCGAACACGTCTTTGAAGTTTTGGACGAAGAAGAGGAATTGTCCGACGCGCCCGATGCTGTGTCTGTCGTGAGTCCGAAAGGCGCTGTTGTTTTCGATCACGTAACTTTTGGTTACGAGTCGGGAAATCCTGTCATTCATGATTTGAGTTTGAATATTTATCCGGGCGAATCAGTTGCAATCGTCGGTCCGACGGGTGCCGGAAAGACAACGATTTTGAATCTTTTGATGAGATTTTATGAAATCGACGGCGGTCAGATTTTAATTGACGATATTGATATTACAAAGATGAAGCGCCATGATTTGAGAAGTTTGTTCGGCATGGTTCTTCAAACGCCGTGGCTGTTTTACGGAACGGTTCGCGAAAATATCGCTTACGGTCGCGAAGATGCAACGGAAGAAGAAATCATCAGCGCGGCAAAAGCGGCGTATGCGGATTCTTTCATTCGGAAATTGCCGCAAGGCTATGATACGATTATTAATGAAGAGGCGTCAAACATTTCCGAAGGTCAGAAACAGATGCTGACGATTGCAAGGGCTTTTCTTTCCAATCCTGTTATTCTGCTCTTGGACGAGGCGACAAGCAACGTTGACACGCTGACCGAGGTTCACATCAGGGACGCGATGGCGACGCTTATGAAAGGGCGGACGAGCTTTGTGATTGCGCATCGTTTGTCAACCGTCAGAAACGCCGATTTGATTTTGGTGATTAACAAAGGTGAAATTATCGAGCAGGGCAATCATGATGAATTGATGGCAAAAGACGGATTTTATGCAATGCTTTACAACAGCCAGTTCAGCAGCGATAATTTGGATGAAACTTTTGAACAGGTTGAAAAGAAAATGTCTGAAAAAAATCAAATGAATGAAAATAATAAAAATAATAAAAATAATTGAAAAATAATGAAAATAATTGAAAATTAAATTTTGAAAATTTTTGAATTAATTTGTCATTTCATGTTTATGAAAAATTATAAATTATTCGAAAATTTTAATTTTTTAATTAATTTGAATATTTTTAATCTTTTTGGTTTAATTATTTCGATTTGATTATTTTTTTGGAGATTTGTTTGTTTTTTGATTTATTTTTCAATTTTTTTTGAAATCGGTCGGCATTTTTCATTTTGTTTCCCTAAATAATTTGATACGTTTCATTTTATTTTTTCAAAAATCAAATTGCAGATTTCATTTTGTTTTTAAAGCGGTGCGGCTCGCGCGCGGCGGCGGCCGGCAGCGGCGGCTGCTTGGCAGTCGGCTGCAGCGCAAACCTGACCGGCAAGCGGAAACAGAAACCTGTAGGCAGCGCAAAAATAGAAACCTGACTCCAACTGCAAACAAACACCGCCCTCCCCCTGCAACTTGAAATTTTGTGAGGCGAAGCCGAGCAAAATTTAATGCCAACGGATTACCATTAAAATGAGCAGATGCACGCGGAAACGTAAACCTGATTGGAAGCAGCAACCATAAAAAGACAGTTGCAGACTGACAGGCTCAGCCGGAGCCGGCAGCATTTAAAGACAGGTGCAAGACGGAACAAGCAGGAGCCGAACAGCAGCTAAAAATCAGCCGTTTTTGCATTTTTCGTTTCGTATGGGAAGAATCCGCCAAGTCTCAATTCCCTTCGCTACGCTGCGGGAATTTCAACTTGCGGGGGCGGTTTTCGAACTTTAATCAAATCTAAAAATTAATTGAAACATCTTCTTTAACTAAAATATTCAAAAACGGAACGCCTTCTTTTATCGAAAATTCAAAAATTTAAGATTGGGGTTTTATCGGGCGTTCAGGTTCACCGATTTTGAAAATTGGATGTTTAGGTTTCAATGTTAAAAATGAAACAAAAACAAGGTTCGGGTTTGAAAATCAAATGAAAAACGGAGCAACTCGCGCGCGGCGGCGCAGACAAAAATGATTTTGAAAAATAAAATCTTGAAAAAAATGAAAAAAGAATGAGAAGACTTTGAAGATTCTAAATTTTCTATCTCCTTCATTCCGAAATCACGCAGCAAAGCGCTCTCACTTTCTCTGTTTCGCCGACGACCGACACGACGTCGCCTTCTTTGAACGTAAATCTGCCGTCAGGGTTCATGATGACATCATCGTCGCGCTCGACACCGATGACCAAACACTCCGATTTGTCGCGAATGGTGCAGTTGCAAAGCTGCTGCCCGAGAAGCGGTGAATTTTCTTCCACCACAAACTGCTGAAGAACGACTTCATCCTCTTCTTTTTCAGGAGGCGTGATTGAATGGTCTTCAATTTCGGTTTGGAACGCGCTCATCTGCTCATCCGTTCCGAGAACGACAACTTTATCCCACGCGGAAAGACGCATGTTGCCGCCGGGAATATTGTAGCGCTGGTCGCCTCTGATGATGGAAACGATATTGACGCCGTATTTTTGGCGGAATTCTAATTCAGCCAATGTTTTTCCGACGATCGGAGAATCGGGGTCAATGTCAAACGTATCCATGTGAATATTTTCCAAATCAGAAACATCCGCTTCTTTTTTAAGCTTGCTTTCGCTGCGCTCGTTTAAGTTTTTCAGGAAACGCTCTTCAAACATCGTGTACTGCTTTTGAAGCGTTTTTGACCAAAGCGTAAACGCGATCACGAAAATGACGAGAATCGCAATCAAACCGGCTTTAGACGTGTATTCCATGAAAATCACATACGCGACAATGAGCGCGGCAATCAGGAAACGAACGAGCATTAAAGAAATCAAATAACCTTTTTTGAAATTCGGGTCATTCCAAAGCGTTTGGAAGTTTTTGGTCTTGAGCTTGCTCATTAAAAGCGCGCTTAAAAACGGCGCCATGATCAAAACCGTCACGCCGACAGAAATCAGAGATCCTTGCCAGCCGCCGATATTTTCCTGGAAAAACGGCGAAATATATGTCACCGATAAAATCGCAATCGCGACCAAAATGACGCCGTAGATGAGAATTACAAAAATATTGGATTTGAGAACTTTTTTCCATGTATTGTCTTTGTTCAAAGTCTTGCTTCCCGATCCGTAATTGTTCAAGAAGTCGCGCAGGCGCGCCGGCAAAATTTTATTAAAGGCTTCGTAAGCGTTTCCGGAATATTTGATCATATACGGCGACGTGAATGTTGTGATGACGGAAACCGCAATGACGACCGGGTAAAGGAAATCGCTTGTCACGCCTAAACTCAAACCGAGCGCGGCAATGATGAACGCGAATTCACCGATTTGAGCCAATGAAAATCCTGACTGCATGGAAACTTTCAAATTCTGGCCGGAAATCAAAACGCCGAAACTGGAAAAGAATGCTTTTCCGAGAATGGTTGCAATCGTGATGATCACAATCGGGCCGGCGTAGTCAAACAAAACTTGAGGATCAAGCATCATGCCGACCGATACGAAGAAAACGGCGCCGAATAAATCTTTGATCGGTTTTGTGACATGTTCGATTTTTTCGCCGTCGATGGTTTCTGCGAGAATCGAGCCCATGATGAAAGCGCCAAGCGCTGAGGAAAATCCTGTTTTGACGGACAAAACAACCATTCCGAGACATAGACCGATGCCGATAATGAGAAGCATTTCGTCGTTCATGTATTTGCGTATGTATTTGAAAACGGTCGGCAGGATGAAAATGCCGGCGATGAACCACAAAACCAAGAAGAAAACCATTTTGGCGATGCTTTCAAGAAGTTCGACTCCGAGTGACGCGTGTGCCAAAACGACTGCCGGAAGCAGAACCATCATTAAAATCGCGATCAAATCTTCGACAATCAAAACGCCGAAAACGACGTTTGTGAATTTCTGTCCTCGAAGTTTTAAGTCTTCAAAGGCTTTGATGATGATCGTTGTTGAGGAAAGCGCAAGCATTGAGCCTAAGAATAAGCTGTCCATTGTGTTCCAGCCCATTAAATAGCCGATTGCAAAACCGACGACAAGCATGGAAATGACTTCGGTGACGGCGGTGATGGAAGCTGTTCCGCCGACTTTCATGAGTTTTTTAAAACTGAATTCCAAACCGAGACCGAAGAGCAGGAATATAACGCCGATGTCTGCCCAAACGGATATGTTTTCCGAATCGGATATGGACGGTATATATTGCCCGATACTGTCCGGCAAGTATGCCGCCAAATATCCGCTGATCAGCAGCCCGGCAACGATGTAGCCCAAAACAAGCGGTTGTTTGAAGCGCTTAAAGATGAGCGTGATAACTCCTGCTGCAATTAATATCAGTGCTAAATCCGTAATCAGCGGTGACAGTTCCATCGACATGACTGTAATTTCCCTAAATCTTTTGAAATAAATCAATTATAATAAAGTCAGTTAAAGTTAAATTTTTCAAATAAACGAAAAAATAAAAATATGAAAGTTAAGACAACTTACGCCAAATTGTTCAAAACTTAAAATAAATATTCTTTATTGTAAAGCATATTTTATATTGTTTTTGCTTGAAAGTTTACAATAGATCCGAGTTTTACTTTCCGTTCGGGTTTTAGATGCTGTTTAAATT
Source organism: Methanimicrococcus hongohii (assembly GCF_032594095.1). NCBI lineage: Archaea > Methanobacteriati > Methanobacteriota > Methanomicrobia > Methanosarcinales > Methanosarcinaceae > Methanimicrococcus > Methanimicrococcus hongohii. The sequence goes on along the minus strand of NZ_CP131059.1, from coordinate 499,220 downwards.
CTGAACGATTTTCTGTTTCGGGTTTTAAATATTTTTATTGAATGTTCAATTTTTTGTTTCATTTTTTAATTTTTCGATTTTTCTGTTTTTCAATTTTTCTGTTTTTTTATTTTTTCTGTTTTTTAGTCTTTGTTCTTGTCAAAATAATTATGAAACGATGGAGCGGTTTTCGATCAAATGACTGAAAAATGAGGCGGCTCGCGCGGCGGCCGGCAGCGGCAGCTGCTGCCGTAACGAAAGTCTGATCGGCAAACGCAAACCTGAAGGTAGCAGCGGAAACACAAACCTGAAGATAGCAGCGGAAACACAAACCTGATTGCAAGCGGCAACCGCAAAAGACAGTTGCAGATTGGCAGGCTCAGCCGGAGCCGACACATAGCTGAAATGTCTGGCTGTATTTGGTTTTTATTTTCGTATGGTAAGAATCTCCATCTCCTCCTTCCCTCCGCTTACGCTTCGGGAACTCGTCGTTGGAGGGGCGGTTTTTGAATTTTTCTTCAATCTAAAATCAATGAAACATCTTCTTTAACTAAAATTATCAAAAACGGAACGCCAATTTTTTAATGAAATCTGTTTTTTAAGTTTAGGGTTTTATCGGGCGTTCAGGTTCACCGTTTTTGAAAATAGGATGTTTAGGTTTTGCTGAAAACAAAATAAAATAAAAATGCGGGACAAGTTTGAAAATCTAAATAAAAATGGCACGGTTCGCGCGAAGCGGCAGCTTTTCGGTTCAAAATTAAAACAAAAGCAAAAATAAAAAAAGAAATGAAAAATTCAGCGACGGCCGAATTATTCCAATTTGTCAACTTTCTTTGCGTGTTCGACGAAATACTTGAAGCAGTCGTTACCCCAGTTCAAGGAGCGGTTGTCGGTGGCGACAAGGTATTTTTGCGCGTCGTAAAGGCCGTTCTTGTAGAACAAAGAGAAGTAAAGGAAGCCTTCTGTTGTGATGATAAACAAGTTGACGCTGTCGATTAAGTAAAGTTCGTTGTCTTTTAACGCAAGGAACTGCTGAAGCAATTCTTTATAGTCTAATCTGAATTTGTCATAAACATCCTGCGTCATGATGATTCTGGACGGAGTCTTGTTTTTGACCATTTCTTGGATCATTTCAAGACTGGACGGCATGAACACGGAAATAATTCCTGAAACTTTCTGAGCGGCATCTAATTTTTCAACGATGATTTTGTTCTGCTCAAAAACGTTCTTGGACGGGTCCTGGAACAAAATACTGTTTTCCAATTCGTTGAAACGTTCAAGAAGGTGGTGCGGAATCGCGTTTGTGTCGTGGTCGGTCCAGAAGTCGCTGGTTTCTTCAAAAACGTTTAAAATTTCCACGAGCGGCGTGTAATATTTCAAAATAACTTTGCCGATCGGCGTTAAATAATATTCATTATTTGTCTTTTGAATCAAATCAGCTTCAAGAAGCTCTTTAATACGCGGATAGATTTCCGGCGTTTTAACATTGAAGAATTCTTTGATTTCAAAAAGCGTACGCGGTTTTTCATCAATTAAAAAAAGTAAATCTTTTCTTTTCTCAGAATATGTAATCAGGCTTAAAAGTCCTCTACCTTTCATTTTCGTGACACCCATTTATTATAACACATGCCAAACAAATCAAACAAATATTGACAAACTTGACAAAAATTGTTCAGTCGACATATAAATTATATAGTAAATATACACTCCATCTTTTGTAATATAAAGGTTTCGTATTTTTATAATAAATTATATCATGAAAACGAATGTGCCCGCAGAGTTATTTTTTAAAGCAGAATATTTTTCAAAAAATAAATCAAAATTGAATGAAAAATAAAAATCAAAGTTCAATAAAAGATTCTAACAAACAAATATCATAAAAACAAATATCAAAAAACAAATGTCAAAAAACAAATGTCAAAAAAATAAATGTCAAAAACGAAAAAATAAGTCGGGAGAAGTAAATTTTCGCAAGTTTTGTCAAATTTGCTTCTCTCTATTTTATTGAGTTTATTTCTTTTATCTCAGTTTCACTTATTTAATTCGTTTACTTTAATCCCATTATTTTGTAAATGGCTTCCATATCAATATTTTCTTCAAACACCTGCGCCAATTCTTCAAAGCCGTCTTGTATGGTAAAACCGTCTTCTTCAACATACGGAACGCCTTTTTTCTCGGCCAAATATTTCATCAAAGCGACGCGCAGGTTTTTGTTGTCAAAAAAGCCGTGCATTGACGTACCGACAACGGTTCCGTCAGCGCTGCACGCGCCGTCATTTTCAAAAACAGGCGCTTTGGTTGAAACTTTGCCGCTGTAAGCGTTAAATCCTTCAACGGTTTCGCCTTCAATCGCTTTCAAATACGGGCTCAGACCGCGGCATTCTTTGACTTTTAAAGAAACGCGGACCGGTTTTTCGCTGTAGCCTTCTTCTTTTTCATAAACGGTTTCAACATCCAATAATCCGAATCCGTTAACGGTTTTGCCGTCGGGGTCTGTCAAAGTTTTTCCGAGCATCTGATAACCTTCACCGATTCCGATAATCGGCGTTTTTCCGGCGGCGCTTAAAATTTGATCGGCCATGCCGCTTTCACGAAGCGCTTCCAAATCTTTTAAAGGCGTTCCTGAGCCGGGAAGAATAATCAAATCGGGCGTGCCGAGTTTGTCGTAAATATCAATATATTTGACGCACGCCTGCGTTTCTAAAATTTCATAATCGTTAAAGTGAGAGATTTTCGGGAATTGGATCACGGCGATTTCAACAGAATTGTTGCTGTTTTTCTTTTCATCCGGAACTGTTCCCGCGCCTTCTTTTTCACGGAAGGACATGGAATCTTCGGCCGGAATTCTTAAGCGGAAGTAAGGCATGATTCCGAGAACGGGAACGCCTGTCATTTCTTCAAGCTGTTTTAATCCGGAGCCTAAAATCTTCGGGTCGCCGCGGAATTTGTTGATGATGAAGCCTTTGATATTCTTTTGAATGTCTTCGGGCAAAAGCATATATGTTCCGTAAAGGCTTGCAAAAACGCCGCCGCGCTCGATGTCGCCGACAATAATGATCGGCGCGTTCGTAATTCGAGCGGTTCCGACATTGACGATGTCGCGGTCATAAAGATTGATTTCGGCGGCGCCGCCTGCGCCTTCCATAATTATGATTTCGTAATCTTCGCTTAATTTCGAAAGTGAACGGCTGAGAATTTCCGACATTTCGTCAATGGATTCATAATAGTTGCCGGCGCTTCTGTCGGCGTAATGTTCGCCTAAAACGATGACTTGAGAGAAGCTGTCGCCTTTGGGTTTTAAAACGACGGGATTCATTTCGGGAATCGGCTCGGCACCCGCTGCCCATGCTTGAATAACTTGTGCATAGCTGATTTCTTTTCCCTCGGGATTGACCCATGAATTCAGGCTCATATTTTGCGCTTTAAACGGCGCGGTTTTGTAATCCCGAGACATTATTTTACAAATTGCCGTTACAATAGAACTTTTTCCTGCGTCCGAAGAAGTTCCGAGAATCAGTAAACTTTTCGCATCCATAATTTCCACTTTCCCAAATCAACTCAGCTTTATAAGATTATAACTCCGTATTTCTTTATAAAAACATGATTTATAAAGGATTTGGTTCGGTCAGGAAGTAAATTAAACTTGTTATAATCTATTTCGGATTTGTTTTTAAAAAAACGTGGATTTATAACTGATAATAATTAAAAAGTATGAAAAACTTGTGCGCCGGGTTAAATTTTGAATAAAAATTTGTGTGTCAAATTAGTTTTAAAATAAAAATCGGTGGTCAGTTTAAGTGTTATATGAAAATGGGTGAGCATGTTAAATATTAAATAAAAATTGGTGAGCGGATTAAATGTTAAATAAAAACGGGGCAGCTCGCGCGCGGCGGCTGCCGGCAGCGGCAGCTGCAGCTGCAATGCAAACCTGATTGGCAAGCGGGAACAGAAACCTGACTCCAACCGGCAACAGAAACCTGACTCCAACTGCAAACAAACACCGCCCTCCCCCTGCAACTTGAAATTTTGTGAGCGAAGCCGAGACAAATTTTGACAGTTGCAGATTGGCAGGCTTAGCCGGAGCCGACACACAACTGGAAATCAGAGCATTTTTGTGTTTTTATTTTTCATGGTAAGAATCTCCAACTCCTTCTTTCCTCCGCTTGCGCTTCGGAAACGCGTCGTTGGAGGAGGCGGTTTTTGAAAATTAACTCAATCTAAATCAATTGAAACATCGTCTTTATCAAAATTATTCAAAAACGGAACGCTAATCTTTCAATGAAGTCTAATCTTTTTTAGGATTTTATCGAGCGTTCAGGTTTACCGATTTTGAAAATTGGATGTTTGGGTTTCAATGCTGAAAACAAAATAAAAACGGGGGAAATGTTTGAAAATCAAACAAAATCAAACAAAAACGGACCGATTCGCGTGCAGCGGCGCATTTTTTGCCGCGGCTGCGTTTTTCAAAATTAATCTTTCATTCGGCGCATCGAAATATCTGAACATTTATATTGAATGGATTTCAAGTTTTATTGCTGAAATGATTTAATTAATTAAATTTCATTTAAATTCATTTTCAAAGAAGGGACGGAGATACAATGCCGACAGGTATGTTAGAAACAACGCGTGAAAAAATGAGATTAGTTGATCGTGAAATCGTCGAATTAATTGAGGTCAGAACAAATTTGGCCGGTGAAATCCTCTCCTCCAAAAAAGAGATGGGAAAACCGATTGTTGATGAAGAGCAGATTCAAAAAGTGTTGGACCGCGCTTCAAGCCTCGCCGTCGAAAAGGGACTCGACGTGGATTCCGTTCATCAAATCTTTGAAATTCTCATTCAAATGAGCATTGATAAGCAAAATGAATACAGCGGCAAATCCGATTATTGATTTTATTTTTTAATTTTATTTTTCATTTTTTTGCCTTTTTATTTTGTGCCGTAAGAACGAACGTGATCCCACGCGTTCATTAATTTTTCTTTATTTTCATCGTTTTCATTTTTATTGTTTTTATTTTCATTATTTTCGTTTTTGCTCTTTTCGTTTTTTGATTTTTCATTGTAAATACTGATATTTTTTCGGTTGAAAAGAATACGATCTTCGCCGATCGGACAAACTTTAATACAAACGCCGCAGGGCGAAATTCCTTCTAATCCAAGTTCGCCGCTGTGATTTGTACATTTCGTTTTATCAATTCTTGAGATCGGGTACGGTTTACTTTTGTCGTCAGTTATTGCGCCGGCGGGGCACATACGAGCGCAAGCCATGCAGTCAATGCAAAGATTTTGTTTTTTCGTTTCAGACGCTTTAAGTTCAAATGCTTTAAGTTCAGACGCTTGGACCGATTCGGGAACGCCGAGTTCTTCTGTTGATGCCGCTGTTAAAATTGTTGTAAAGCGAACGCGCGGTCCGTATTCCTTCGTGAGAATGACGTTGTTGCGGCCGAAAGATCCGAGACCGGCATGATAAGCCGCGTGTTTGTGAGAAAAAGCGGCGGCAGGATTCTTTTTTAATGCATTGATCCCCGCGTATCCGTCTCTTGGAATCGGAACTGTCGGCATGGATTTTTGATTTAGAAAATAAGAAATTTGAAGCGCCTGTGAATCTAAATACGCGTTGAGCGTATGATAATGTTCATTATAATAAACAGACGGCGTTGTTTCGATGATTGGCAAAATAACGGGAACGCCGATAACGATTGCCGTTTCGACTTCGGGATAAATGTTATTCGGGAAAAATTCGGGCGGAACGGGATATTTTGTTTCTTTTTCCCATTCCGAAACGGAAGCAAAACCGAACAGCGGGATTTCTGATTTTGCTTGTTTCTCTGAAAGAAATCGGTAAAATGACGTCAATGTCACCTTCTTTCATTTACGGCTGATTTTTATTTAATTAATTTTTAATTATTTTTAAGCTTGAAGTAAATCTAAAATGCGAATCGCTAAATGTGCGCCGTTTGCGCCGTTGTCGACACCGACTGCGGCGACCGGAACGCCCGGCGGCATCTGCGTCACGGACAAAAGCGCATCCAAACCGCCCAGTTTTGCGCTGACCGGAACGCCGATGACAGGCTTTTTGGTTTTGGAAGCGACAACGCCCGGCAAAGCGGCGGAAAGGCCGGCAATTGTAATGAAAACATCGGCATCCGAATTTGTCACATAAACATCCAAATCATCGGGATTTCTGTGAGCGGAAATAACAACGACTTCGTAAGTATAGTTTGTTTTTTCAAGAACTGCAACGGCTCTGTCTGAAATTGCTCTGTCCGATTCGGAACCCATAATAATTGAAACTTGGACCATTTTATCTATTCCACCTGGCGTTAAAATCGTTATTTATCGTCATTTTTTGTTTTGTTTACAAAACTTAATTTGTTCAAAGAGAAGTTAAACTTTAGTCAGATGTGCTTAACTAATGCTTCTTTAATTAAAACATAACGGTTTCAAAAATGTTTTTTGTTAATTCAATGTAATTTGTCATTAAAATTAATTAATGTATTGTAATCTAAAAAAATAAAGATAAATCAAAATAATGATGAATGAAAATAAATCAAAGAAAAATGATGAAATTAAATGATGAATTGAATAATGAAATTAAATAATGAAATTGAATGATGAAATTGAATGATGAATTAAATGATGAATGAAAGGAAAATGCATCAAATTATTTCAATTAATGAATCGTAACGCCTTTGACGCCTTTGACGGTTCTGATTTTGTCAACCAAATCGCCCGGAATTTTTCGATCTGTAATGATTGTCAGCCTCGGCGCTTCATTAAAAAACGGGTCATCCGATACGGCTTGCCTGATACTGTATCCTGCGTCAGAAATGATGCCGGTGACGCCTGAAATAATTCCGACTTCGGCGCCGTCTTCGGGAATGATGATGACAACGCCCAAATTCAAATGCGGCGCGACTTCTGCTAAAAAAGGAATTGAACGAACGTGTTTGAAAAAGTCAAAAAGCGTTTCGTCTTCAACGATATGTTTGGCGGTTGCGTCAACAACACGGCGGTCGACATTGATTTCTTTGCCAATTTGAACATGAGGAATTTCAATATTTCCCGAAACGACTTTTCCGGCGGCGCTGACCTGAAATCCGCGTTCTAAAAGAAGTTTGACAACTTTTTCCTGTGCCGGATATTTTTCAAATTTTTGACGAATCGGTTCCCACATATTTTTCCTCTGCTTGGAATTTTTAAAATATACCAAATTCAAATTTAATTACCAAATTTAATTACCAAATTTAATTACCAAATTTAATTACCAAATTTAATTACCAATGTACACTTGTATATATTGTTGTTTCATTTTAAACATTTGGTTTGAGTTTTTGGATTATTCTTGGATTCTGGATTATTCTTGGATTATTCTTGGATTCTGGATTATTCTTGGATTAATACACGTTTCATTTTGAAAAGATCTGCCAAAATCAGGCAAAAGTCTTATCAATTCTTTCATAAATTAATAAATAAATGTCCGAGTCATCCGAATATCGGGAATCAACTCCCGATTTGTCTTCGTTATCTTTATTTGTTTCAAATATTTCAAAAATCAATTCTGTTCAGGAAGATGCTTCTGTTTCTCTTCGCGTTGAAAAAGAAATTCAAAAAATGAAACCGTTACTTTCAGGAAAACAAAAATCAATGCTGAAAACGGTTGAATCCGCCGGCTTTTCATGTCTTGAATGCGGCAAATGCTGCGAAAGAGCGGAAGATGATAATTCCGTTTACATTTTGCCCGAAGAAATCCGAAAAATCGAAACCAAAGGATTTTCAAAAGAAAATTTTATTTTGCCTCTTTTGCCCGATTTTTATGAAATGAATGAATCCGAAAATTCAAGCGATTCGACAGATTCTGTTCAATCAATTGATTCCGTTTATTCGGCTGATTCATCATTTTCATTTCAAAATTCGGCTTTTGTCGCCATGCTTCAATCGCTGTCGGAACAAACGGATGAATACGGGCGGATTCATACTTTCGGATGGATGCTTCAAAGAAAAAATGACGGCAGCTGCATTTTTTTAGATTCCGGCTCTAAAAAATGCATGATCTATGACGTTCGGCCGGCGCTGTGCCGCACTTATCCGTTTTTTGCGGATGAAAATGGTGTTTCAAAATGTGTTTGCGAGGGTCTTGATTCTGCCGATAAAACAGATGCGAGTTTAGCAAAAAAATTGGCTGAAGCGCTTCAAAATCGCGTGATTTCGGATCAGGCGGATTACATTCAAACTTCTGCCGGAATCAAAAAAGTTTATGAAAAATCAGTGTTTAACAGCGAAACGGGAAAAACGGCTTTTGAAGAGCGTTTGAAAAACAATGCCGTTATGTTTGTTGTTTATGACGGAGCGGGAGTTTAGACTGCCGAAATTCAATATAAATGATGAATGAATTCAATTTTGTTATATATGATAATTTTTGTGACAATTTTTGTGATAATTTTTATGACAAATTTTATGATAATATAAATGGCAAAAAAACCGTTTCAAATTAATAAATGATAAATGAATCCAATTTAGTTTAATTTAATAAACTATTTAAATAAAAGAAAAGTAGAACCCGATATTAATGAAAATTATGTAAATTACGAAATTATGAAAAATAATTCAAATAAACTAAATAAATCAAATAATGAAAAACAAAAATAAAAACGAAATATATTCAAGTTTCAGGTGATAAATAATGGGAAATAAACCGATGACGCTCGCAGAGAAAATCTTTTCAAAAGCTGCAGGAAGACCTGTGTCAGCCGGTGAGTTTGTTGTTGCAAACATTGACCGCGCAATGACGCATGATATTACGGGGCCTCTTGCCGTTAAAGGGTTTTACGAAATTATGGAAGGCAAAGAGGAAAAAAAAGTTTGGGATCCCGAAAAAATCGTTATTATCTTTGATCATCAATCGCCCGCAGACTCTGTCAACGCGGCGCAGAATCACATTTATCTCCGCAAATTCGCTCAAGAGCAGGGCATTTTGAATTATGACATTTATGAAGGCGTCTGCCACCAAGTTTTGCCGGAAAAAGGACATGTTCTTCCGGGCGACCTGATCGTCGGCTCGGACTCGCACACCTGCGCTTACGGCTCGCTCGGTGCGTTTTCTACGGGCCTCGGCTCAACCGATATGGCTGCCGTTTTGGCAACGGGAAGACTTTGGTTTAAAGTTCCCGAAACGCTTCGCTTCAACATCGAAGGTAAACTTCCCGAACACGTTTATTCCAAAGATTTGATTCTTCATTTGATCGGCGATGTCGGCGTCGAAGGCGCACGGTACATGGCAGCAGAATTTGGCGGCGAAACCGTTCACAATCTGTCGATTTCCGAAAGAATGACGATGTCAAACATGGCAATCGAAATGGGCGGCAAAGCCGGTTTGATCGAACCCGATAAAGTCACGGAAGCATATCTCAAAGAACGTATTCCCGACTTCAAACTCGATTCGCATTGGAAATCCGATGTCGGCGCTCACTTTAAAGAAGTCCGCGGATATGACATTTCCGAACTGGAGCCGCAAGTCGCGTGCCCGCACAATGTTGACAACGTAAAACCAGTCACGGAAGTTGCCGGTACAAAAATTGATCAGATTTTTGTCGGTTCGTGTACAAACGGCCGTTTTGAAGATATTAAAATCATGATGGAAGCGATGGGTAACGACCCGATTGCAAAAGGTGTTCGCTTGATTGTCGTTCCGGCATCAAGAACGGAATATATGAAAGTTTACCGCGCCGGTTATGTTGAGACGTTGATGGAAAAAGGCGCAATCGTTGAATCACCGTGCTGCGGCCCGTGTATGGGCGGCTCGTTCGGCCGCTTGGGCGACGGTGAAGTCGGTTTGTCAACGTCTAACAGAAACTTCCTCGGACGCCAGGGAAGCCCGCATTCATTCGTTTATCTGTCTTCACCGGCAACGGCCGGCGCATCGGCAATTACGGGTGAAATTACGGACCCGCGCGAGATTTAAAATTCAATCTTTGGATTATTTCTTTAGAAATTCTCTTTGGATTATTTATTTAGGTAATAATCTTTAAAATTATGATAAAACAGGAGAAACAAAACGTGTCTGATATTCCCGATTTATCCGTTTTGAATACGGTTTACAAAATTATTGAGGAGCGCAGCAAAACACAGCCGGAAGACTCTTATGTTTGCGCTTTGCTGAATGATCCGAAGGGTATCAATAAAATTCTGGAAAAAGTCGGCGAAGAAGCGACCGAGACGATTATCGCAGTCAAAGACGGCAATAAAGAAGAAATCGTTTACGAAACTTCAGATCTTCTTTTCCATTTATTGGTGATGCTTTTTGAATGCGGTGTCACGCCTGATGATATTTCAGCAGAACTTGCCCGCCGTTTCAAATAATTTAATTATTTTTATTTTTAATTATGCCGCCCGTCAGACCTGCCGCCGGTGAAAAAACAGCGTCGGCAATATTTTCAGCCGGTTCGGTTCAACTGAACACGGTTATTATTTTTTCAAAAAAGCGAAAGAAAACGCTTAGTTATACGGTTCGATATGAGGCTGAGGCAGTCGATTATTCTGATGCGGACGACCTTTTTGATACAACCGACTCAGAAATTGAAAAAAAGCCGATTTTGTTTGTCCGCGCGCCCGCATCTCTTTCAATAAAAGAGGTTCAATCGGTTTTGTCGGAAAATGAAGAAAATGTCATCGAATTGCTTAAAAAAGCAGCGGCAAAAGAAGAAGCCGCCGAGCAAAAATCCAGGCAGACTTACAAAAACGGCAGCATTTTCCATTACATGGGACGCACTTATTCTCTTCAATTGATTTATAATGAAAATAATGAATATAACGGAAATGAAAAACAAGAGAATGAAAACAAAGAAATTGAAAATAAAAAGAACAAAACAAACAATCAAAAAAATAATCAAACAAACAATCAAAAAAACAATCAAACAAACAATCAAAAAATTCAAGTTCATTTATTGGACGGCAGGCTTCAGGTCCATTTGCCCAAAATTATGATTGATTTGCCTGAAATTGAAAAAGAAAAGAGAATCAAAAAAGCGGTTGAATCATTTTATATTGAACAAGCCGATGTTTTTTTCAATTCCCGCGTCGATTATTTCGCCGAAAAATATCTTGATTTGATCGGCAAAAAACCGAAATCCGTGAAAGCCGCGTCTTACAAAAGCAAATGGGGCTGCTGCACATATCAAAACGACATTAAATTGAATTGGGTTTTGATTCAAGCTGAAACACCCGTTATTGATTACGTTATCGTTCATGAATTGTGTCATATTCGCCATAAAGACCATTCCAAAAACTTTTGGGACCTTGTCGGCATGATCGACCCGAAATATAAAGAAAAACGCCGGGAACTCAAAGAAAACGGCTGGATTTTGGGAATGAAATAAAGGGTTGACAATCGTTGTCAGCGCCGCCGCCGCGCGCGAACGGGATTGTTTTTCATTTGATTTTCAAATTTGTTCCCCGTTTTTGTTTTATTTTAGATGAAACCAAAACATCCAATTTTTAAAATCGGTGAACTTGAACGTCCCGTAAACCCCTAATCCTAAATTTTTAGATTTTCGATAAAAGAAGACGTTCCGTTTTTGAATAAATTTGATAAAGACGATGTTTCAATTGAAACGATATGAATTAAAAGACCAAAAGCCGACCCCGCAAGTTGAGTTTCCGAGCGAAGCGAGGAAACGAGACTTGGCGGATTCTTACCATACGAAACGAAAAATGAAAAACCGTCGACTGTAAAATGCTTTTCGGCTCCTGCAAAGTGTTTTCTTGCAACTGTCTTTTACTGCTGCCGGCTCCGGCTGAGTCTGCAACTGTCTTTTAATTGCTGCTGTCGGAACAGGTCTGCGCTTCTGCGTGTGTCTGCTCTTTTTTATCGTAATCTGTTGGCATTAAATTTTGCTCGGCTTCGCCTCACAAAATTTCAAGTTGCAGTTGGAGGGAGTTTCTGTTGCCGTTTGGAGTCAGGTTTCTGTTGCCGCCGCTACCTTTAGGTTTCTGTTGCCGCTTGAAAATCAGGTTCGCGCTGCCGTTGCCGGCAGCCGCAGCAGTTGCCGCCCCGCCCGCGCGACCCGCTCCATTTTTATTAAGTTTTTAATCTCATCACCGTTTTTATTTTATTTTTAAAACAATCCGTCTTTTTATTTTAATTCTCAAACAAACCATATTTTTATTTCAATTTTTTCAAACCAAACTCTGTTTTTCAATAACGAAATCTTTCAAATCCATATTCTCATTTTTCATATATTCCGAAAAGCGGCGGCTTTCTTCGAGTGCTCCGACATTACTTGTTTTGGTTTCGTAAATCTTGCCGTTTGGAAATTGAGCCGCCCAATTTTGTTTAATTTCTGAAACGACTTTTTGAAGCTCTTTTCTCCGAGCGTCCGAAAGCGATTCTGATGCCGGCAAAAGCGCCGTAAACGACGGCCCTGTTCCCGACAAGCCTGCTGTGATATCAAAATCCTTGCCGATTTCCATACACGAAATCGCCGGCTCGGGGTCAAAACCAAGCGCGGCGCAGTAAATCAAGCCGTTCAATTTCATCGCTTTTTTATAATCGCCCGAGAGAGCAATTTCAAATGCAGTTTCAACCAAATCTTTCATCAAAATCGAACGCGAAATATTTGTGTCGGAACTGAAGGCTTTCGTTCCCGGATTTAAAATCAAAACATCATAATGAAATTCATCTCTTCGAAGCAGCTCCGTTGCTTTATTATCCGTTGCCGCAACGCCGCCGTAAAAAGAAGCGCAGGCGTCATCGTAAGCGCCGGTAATCGTCACGCCCGCTTCTTTTGCCGCGCCGACGCCGAGTTTGACAATTTTTTCAGGCTCCAGCTCTTCGCCGATTGCATCTAACGCCGCAATAATGGTGGCGTTTGCCGCCGCGCTGCTGCTTTTTAAACCGCCCGCAATCGGAATTTCGCTTTTTGTCAAAACAGTCGCTTCAGTTGTTTCAGAATAATCGAATTGATCTAAAACAGATCGAACGCAAAGTTCAATCAATTTTGAATCCGCACTCGGATTTTCATGAATTGAGCCGTGAACAGAACCGGAAACAGAACCGGGAACGGTATCTCTATTCATATTCAAACAGACTTCAGCATATGTTTTCAACTGCGTTGCATATGCGCAGCCTTTCCACGCGGCAACGGCGTTAATGATCGTGCCGCCGCCGAATGCGCATCCGTATCCTTTTTTGAGCGTCATTTTTTGTTTCCGATATTTGTTTTTTCATTTTTTAGAGGGTAAGTGTTAAGAATGTTTAAATTATGTTTTACAATGTTAATCATAATTTATGACGATTATGATGATTTATGAATTTATGACGATTATGATGAATTTATGAATTTATGACGATTACGATGATTTATTAATTTGTGATGAATCAACATACCCGATTCTGATAATAAATATCAATAGCTAATGTATGATTTTAATTTTTTGCAGCCGATTCTGATTTAAATTCTATATCAAATATCTAAATTTATATCGAAGACAATAATTAAATAATAAATACGTATTAAATTCCTCTCCTATGAAATATATATATAAATGAGAAAGTTGTATTCATAATATAAAGGGAACAGTGAATAATTCTCATTTTTCAAATGATTTATGGTTTTATATAATATTTATTTAAATTTTTAATCAAGAACACAGGTGTTCATAAAAATGGAAACTCGAAAAGTACAACAAACAGGCGGCTCAACCTACATTATTTCTTTGCCGAAGCAGTGGGCGGAAAAAGTAGGAATCACACCCGGCGCACGCGTCGGAGTTCAGCCGCAGCCGAACGGTAAGTTGTTGATCAGTCCGGTCATTGACACAAAACCGCTCCGCAAAAAAACGATCGACATCACGAATGTTACCGGAAACAGTTTGGAAAGAGCATTTGTCGCGACTTATTTAGCCGGTTACGATATTATTGAATTTACTTCTTCAAAAATTTCTGCTGACCAAAAAAAGACGCTTCGCGCGGTTTGTCACAAGCTCATCGGTCCCGAAATCATTGAAGAAAATTCAAATCTTGTTTTGGTTCAAGATTTACTGAGCCCGAATGAATTGTCAATCAAAAAAGCCGTTCAGAGAATGTCTTTGATTACAACTTCAATGTTCAACGACAGCATTATCGCTTTCTGCAACTGTGATTTGGACTTGGCAACCGATGTGATGGAAAGAGATAATGAGGTCGACCGCTTGTATATGGTGATTTCAAAACAATTTCGTTCCATTTTATGCGGAACGGGATTCGTTGATACGACTGACGCCTCTATTGAAGAATATCACAGCTATAGAATGGCGGCCGCGCCGATTGAACGCATCGCTGATCACTCTCACAGAATCGCTCGAATCGTGACTTTATTTTCACCCGAATTGGATGAGAAAAGAATTATGGAAATCAAAAAAATGGCTGACTTTGCCATGAACACATTCAAAAAGTCTGTTGATTCTTTGATTCATTTAGATCCGAGATTAGCCAATCAGGTCATTGAAAGTCAGGAAGATATGAACACATTCATCACGCACTTCAATCACAGCTATTTTGATAAAGCAACCGATTTGTCTTTCGGAACGATGATCAGTATTCGTACCGTTATTGACAGTATCGGAAGAATTGTCGATTATGCCGCCAATGTCGGTGAAATCGCAATCGACGCTTCCATTGACTCGCCCGATACAAAGTGGTAATTCAGCCGCTTTGTTTTTTTATTTTTCTTATTTTTGTTTTCCATTTTTTTTCTTTTTCTAATATTTTTCTTCTAAATATTTTTCTTTTCTAATTTTTATTTTTAATTTTTGAATTTTAGATTTCTAATTTTTGAATTTTAATTTTTTATTTCCAATTTTTATTTCCAATTTTTATTTTCAATTTTTTATTTCCGATTTTTCATTTTTCATTTCCCTTTTCTTTATTTTACCCTGCTGACATGAATTATAAATACTAGCTGTGACATTTTTGCTTAATTACATTTCATCGGCAAAGTATATTTTTGCGGTGCCGGTAATGTTTTATTGAAAATTATATTTCAATTGATTTAATTTGTTCAAAAATTAATTCAAATTACCACGTATTATTCAAAATTTTAATTTTCCTTTGGAGGAAAAATATGGGTGTTATTTCTCAATTCAAAAATTTTTTCGGCAAATTGTTTAAGAAGAAAAATGCATGTATCGGCATTTACGGACCGCCGAACGCAGGCAAAACAACACTTGCAAATCGTATCGTTAAAGACTGGAAAGATGATGATTCCGAACCTGTCGGCTCCGTTTCCCACATTGCGCACGAAACCAGAAAAGCGCAGCGCCACCACAAGCTGGAAATCGAATCCAAGGGCAATAAGATTTGTTTGGATGTTGTTGACACGCCCGGTTTGGCAACAAAAATCGACTTCCACGACTTCATGAAGGAAGGAATGGGTGAAAAGGAATCCAAGCAGCGCTCGAAAGAAGCAACGGAAGGCGTCATCGAATCCGTTAAATGGCTGGATGATTTGGACGGCGTCATTTTAGTGATGGATGCGACTGAAAATCCGTACACTCAGGTGAACGTTACGGTGATCGGCAACATGGAAGCACGCAAATTGCCGCTTTTGATCGTCGCCAACAAAATCGATCTTCCGGAATCTGATCCTGAAGCGATCAAAGAAGCATTCCCGCAGCACCCGTTCATCGGAATTTCCGCATTGGACGGCACAAACATGGATACTTTCTATGAAGCGATTGCAAAACAGTTCGGGTGATTTCAAATGAGCGATATTCAACTTGACTTGGTTTCCGACGCAAAACTCTCCAGAATGGGCTCCACTGAAAAAGTGCGCTACATTATTGACGAAGTCCGCAAGGGAAAAATTATGGTCTTAGAGAAAGGTCTTGACCCGATGGAAGAAGCAAAACTGATTGAAATGACAATGACTGAAATCCAGGAAGATTTCTACGGTCTTGAAATTGAAAGTTACCCGCGCGATGAAGGCAATTCATCATTCTTCGGCAAGCTTTTGAAGAAAGATTCGGGCCAGCAGAAATTGACCGTCATCGGTCCGGCAAATCAGTTAAAAACACTCAGAAAAGATAATTCACTCATCAGTACGCTCGTGTCAACCAAATGACACGGCTCTTTTCTTTTTTATTTCTTATTACTTTCTTATTTCTTATTACTTTTTTTTGTTGTTTTTATTTTTCATATTCTGTATTTCTGTATTCGTTGTTTTTACTCTTATTTTCAATTTAACACATCGTTTTTCAAAAATTTTTGAAAATGGTGCGGCTCGCGCGCGGCGGCTGCCGGACAAAAAAATGGTAACAGCAGCAAAAAATCGCGAAGCGATTTTTTATAAACACCTCCCTCCCATTGGAAACAAACACCTCCCTCCCATTGGAAACAAACACCTCCCTCCCATTGGAAACAAACACCTCCCTCCTGTCGGAAACAAACACCTCCCTCCTGTCGGAAACAAACACCTCCCTCCTGTCGGAAACAGAAATATTCTGTCCGCCGCATTCAAAATTAAAAAAATTCGGAAGTGGTGTGAGTAATTTTTATATATATTGGCTGTAACCTAACTAACTAAAATAATTTCGGCAAAGAGATTATTCTAAAATATCAATGTTCTTATATTATTAAGTTAAATTCATTGTATTTCTATTATCTTTGTTTTTGGTGTTTATTGTGTTGAATCGAGAATTGCAGTCAGCTGAAAGGGTTAAGGTGAAACTGTCGGGTATTGACCCGCAGACACTTATTTCTTTTGAGATGGGCAATTCTGATATTGATTTGATTTGTACTTACGGCAAAATCGCGCTTCATTGCCGCCGCGAAGTTCCCGATTATACAATCGGCTTGATTTTAAAAACGATTTCGGCTGTCGATAATTCGGCAACGCACGAAACTGAAATTTTATGTGATTTTGATGACATTCAAAATTATCAGCGTATGGGTTATACGCTTGTTTCTTACGGGCGCCACAACGGTAAATACCGCGTGACTTTTAATGTTCCTTTTTCTTCCGAAAAAGCGGTTTACAGTTTGACAGTTGCCTTTTTTGAAGAACTCAAAAGAGAAAAAACACTTAAAAGAGATTTTTATTGGAGCGGAAAGGATCATAACATTATTCAGCTGTTCAACGAATTGAAAAAAGTGGACGACTGGGAAATTAAAGAAATTAAGAATAAAGAAATTTGAGCGCTCGATTCAGATTTCGAGTTAATAAAAAACAATGTCGGATTTTGAATATTTTTTTGAAAAGCGGAGCGGCTCGCGCGAGGGGCTGACTGTTGCGAGTGTGGGGCGATGACGGTTGGCGGCAGCAACGACGGTGCAAACGGCTGGTAGCAGCGGCACGTTCGCGAATGCGAACGGATTATTATAAAATGAGCTGATGCACGCAGAAACGCAAACCTGATTGGCAGCAGCAATCTTAAAAGACAGTTGCAGACTTGCAGACCTGTTCGGAGTTGACAGTAAAAGACAGTTGCAGACGAGTCGGCCTATTCAGCGCCGAATGCAACTGAAAAATTAGGATTGTTGTTTTATTTTTCGTTTCGTACGGGAAAGAATCTCCATCTCCTCCTTCCCTCCGCTACGCTTCGGGAACTCGTCGTTGGAGGGGCGGTTTTCGAAATTATATCCAATCTAAAATCAATTGAAACATCGTTTTTTATCAAAATTATTCAAAATGGAACGTCTTCTTTTATCGAAAATCTAAAAATTTATGATTAGGGTTTTACGGGACGTTCAGGTTTACCGATTTTGAAAATTGGATGTTTAGGTTTCATCAAAAATAAAACAAAAACAAGGAACAAGTTTGAAAATTTATTAAATAAATGGAACGTTTCGCGCGCGGCGGCGACAATCATAAAAGACAGTCGCAGATTGGCAGGCTTGCCGGAACCGGCAACAGTCAAAGACAGTTGCAAGAAAACAATTTGCCGGAGCCGAACGCAACTGAAATAAATCTGATTGTTTTTGTATTTTCGTTTTGTATGGGAAGAATCCGCCAAGTCTCGTCTCCTCGCTGCGCTCGGAAACTCAACTTGCGGGGTCGGTTTTTGGTCTTTTAATTCATATCGTTTCAATTGAAACATCGTTTTTATCAAAATTATTCAAAATGGAACGCCTTCTTTTATCGAAATCTAAAACATTTTAAAATTAGGGTTTTATCGGGCGTTCAGGTTCACTGATTTTCGAAATGGATGTTTAAGTTTCATCCAAAAATAAAACAAAAACAAGGAACAAGTTTGAAAATTTATTGAAAAATGGAGCGTTTCGCGCGAGCGCCGCGGGCAGAAAAAGAAAAACAAAAAAGAATAAACAAAAAGAAAAAAACAGAAAGAAAGCTTAAGCCTTCTTTCCCGCGATACCGATTGTCATTCCAATGCCTTCGATATCCCAATCTTTCACCAAATCGCCTGTTACGGTTTCCGGATTCAATGCGAAATTTCCGGCGCGAACTTCGGTTGAAATCGTTTCCGTCGTTTCTTTGATCAAATCGGAGACATGAGCGTCTTTAATTTGGACGGCGGCGGTGATTTGATCATCAACGGCCAAATTCAATTCTTTTCTCATATCCTGAATTCTGCGGATCACTTCTCTCGAATAGCCTTCCGCTTCCAATTCTTTCGTCAGCTTCGCGTCAACATAAACCATGCCGCAGTCGGATTCGCTGCCGGCAATACCTTCGGGAATCAATTCTTCAAAAATAACCATGTCAGGCGTTACGGTAACGACAGATCCGTCGGCAAGCGAAAGATCCATTTCTTCAACACGATCAAAAGCGTCTTTCAAAGACTTGGCGCCGGCTTCCGTGAGCGCGTCGGCAACCTTTTTCGCGTCCTGTTTGAATGCAGGCCCGAGAACGCTTTGGTTCGGCATCATCTGAACATCCAAATCCTTCCACGCTTCGCCGACAGCCAAAACTTCCACATCTTTCGAATTCGTCTGCTCCAGCAAAACATCTCTCAAATGCGCAAGCGCCGCCGCAATGCTGTCATCCGTCGGAACGACAACGATTCTTGAAATCGGCCATCTCAGCTTGCGTCCGGCTTTTTGGCGGGCGTTGGAAGACGCTTCAACAACGTTTCTCACAATTTTCATGTGTTCTTCAAGCTCGGCGTTGACGAAAACTTCCTTCACGACCGGCCAGTCATTCATATGAACCGAAAGCGGCGCATTCTCATCCGCATTTCTCACCAAATTCTGGTACATCGTCTCCGACAAATACGGCATGAACGGCGCCGTGAGCTTTGCAAGCGTCACATACGTTTCATAAAGCGTCGCGTAAACCGCCAATTTATCGGGGTCATTCGCCTCCGTCCATGTTCTCGGGCGAATCAGCTGAATGTACCAGCGGGAAAGGTCTTCCAAAATAAAATTAAACAAACCGCGAAGCGCCTTATGAAGCATTTTTTCATCCATCGCTTCCGTCACTTCAAGAACGGTTGACTGTAATCTTGAAAGAATCCATTTGTCTTCTTCGCGCATGCTGTCGATCAACGATTCTGCCGGATGTTCAAGCGGATTGAAATTGTCTAAAATCATATAAGGCAGCGGGAATTTGTAAACATTCCAAAGAATGTTGACTGTTCTGTTAACAGTGGCAACGTCGTCCCAAACAAATTTCAAATCGTCCCATGGCGCGCTCGAAGAAAGCGAATACGCGCGCAAAACATCGGCGCCGTACTTTTCAATCACTTCATCCGGCGTCACGATATTTCCGAGACTCTTAGACATCTTTTTTCCGTCTTTATCCATCGTAAAGCCGTGCATCAAAACGCTTTTGTAAGGCGTCTTGTCAAAAGCCGCAATCGATGCGCCGAGCTGAGAATAGAACCAGCCGCGTGTTTGATCGTGTCCTTCCGTAATAAAATCCGCCGGCCACATCTCTTCAAATTTATCGGTTCTGCCGGGGAAGCCGAGCGTCGCAAAAGAAGCAACAGCCGAGTCAAACCACACGTCAAACACATCTTTTGAACGAACCATCTTGCCACCGCAGCTGCAATCCAAAACGACTTCATCCACATACGGGCGGTGAAGCTCAATGTCGCCGGCTAACTGCGCTTTGGAAATCAATTCCTGCTTGGTGCCGAAAACGGCGCGCTCATGACAGTCCGGACAAGTCCAAATCGGAACCGGGATGCCCCAGTAACGCTGGCGGGAAATACACCAGTCGCGCGCGTCCGCCACCCAGTCTCTGAAGCGGGCAGAGCCGGCCCATTCCGGCGTCCATTCGATTTCATTGTCAATCGCGTCAAGCATCTCCCCTTTGATCTGCCCGACATCCAAAAACCACTGTTCTGTTGCGCGGTAGATGATTGCCGTTTTGCAGCGCCAGCAGTGACCGTATCTGTGCGTGATTTTTCCCTGCGACAAAAGCAGATCTTTGCTTTTCAAATCTTCAATAATAATGTCATTGGCATCCCGAATGTTTATGCCGGCATATTTTCCGGCTTCTTTTGTGTAAGCGCCGTTGGGGCCGACCGGACAGAAAATCGGCAAACCGAATTTTGTTCCGACATAAAAGTCGTCCAAACCGTGTCCGGGCGCAATGTGAACAATTCCCGTGTTGTCAAGCGAAACGTAATCCGCAGGATAAATTGCGTGCGCCATCTCGGCCTGAGCCGGAACTTCAGCGGCAAGCGGCGCGGTATATTCCAAACCTTGCAAGTCCGAGCCTTTTTTTGTTTCCAAAATTTCATGAGATGTATATTTGCCTCTTTTCATGATGAGCGGAACGGATTCTTTGCCGATGAGCAGCTTTTCAACTTTGCCGTCTTCTCTTGTTGCTTTGACGATTGCGTATTCGGCATCGGGATGAACGGCAGCAGCCACATTGGACGGAATGGTCCAGGGCGTTGTCGTCCAAATCACAATGTAGAAGTCCTGCTCGCCTTTGACGGGGAATTTAACGTAAATCGAATCATCGTCGCGGTCCATATATTCGACTTCGGAGTCGGCAATGGCAGTCTCGCAGCGCGGACACCAGTTCACGACACGTTTTCCTTCTTCCAAAAGACCTTTTTCATGCGCTTTTTGAATCACCCACCAGGCAGCTTCGATATATTCGTCTTTGAGCGTCATGTACGGATTGTCCCAGTCCATCCAAATGCCCAGCGCTTTGAATTGGTCTGTCATATCGCCTTTCTTTTCAATCGCGAAAGACTTGCATTCCTGAATAAAGTTGCCGACGCCGAATGTTTCGATATCTTTTTTAGATTTGAATCCGAGTTTTTCTTCCACTTTCACTTCAATCGGAAGGCCGTGCATGTCCCAGCCGGGCGTGTCGGTAACAGCGTCTCCGTTCATGGATCTGTATCTTAAAATCGAATCTTTGATGACTTTGTTCCAGGCGGTTCCCATATGAATGTGTCCGGTCGTATACGGCGGTCCGTCAACGAAAAAGAATTTTTTGCCGCTTTTGCGTCCTTCACGCGTTTTACGATACGCGTCGTTTTCATTCCAAAAGCGGTTGACCTGTTCTTCAACGGCTTTGGTTTCATATTTCTCCGGTATTTCCTGAAGCATGTCACTGTCCCTCGATAATTAATTGTAATGATTGTAATTAAATTTTGAATTTGAGTTTTAATTTGAGTTTTAATTTGAGTTTTAATTTGAGTTTTAATTTGAGTTTTAATTTGAGTTTTAATTTGAGTTTTAATTTGAGTTTTTGAATTTTAAAACGATAAAAACGAATTGAGTAATTTATATACTGACATATAAAGGTGTGGAACAAAGACCGCCTTTTCTTAAATATATTTCGAGAATGAGCTGTATCAATTAATTTATGACATACTTTTTTAATTTATACAGATTCTATAATAATTATTTTTAATAGTAATATTTATTAATAAGAAATTGTTATGAGACTTATATCGACTAATTTTTAAAAACAGTATTAAAATTATAAACGATGATAAATATAATAAATATATATTTATAATTTGATTGAGATATATTTTATTATCATATGGGTTGTTATTATGAAAAAACGAATTCAAGTTTTAACATTATTAATTGCGTGTCTGTTGTTTACAAGTTCATTTGCAACGGCTGAAATCGCAGCCGCTCAATTTGAATCTTCAGACGTAACGGTTTATTGGTACATTGAAGAAAACGGCGAACAAGTACTCATCGGTCAAAAAACCGTAACAGGTCAAATCGGAGAAACAATTGAAATCGATTCGATCGCAGACAGTGACAGCATCGAATATTCCGAAGGGAAAAACGCTCTGAATGTTATTTGGTCTTCTTATGAGACAGCTTCTGACAGTGACAGCGGTACAATCATTTTCGGTGAAACGACGGAAGTTAAATTCTATTTAATTCCTGTCGATCCGAATGAGCCTGTTCTGTTAAGAGAAAGCAGAGCCGCCGGATGGACCGCAGAAATATACCAAGTCATTCAAGTGCTGGATACAACGGTGAATCCGGCAGCTTTCCGCGATGAAACCGTTTTGGTCAAAACAATGCCTTTGACTGTTTCAAGTGATACAATTACTGTCACTTCAACAGAACTGACAAGCGAAACGCAAATCAACAGTGATTCCGCTCATACATGGACATATCAGGCAAATTACGCGGGAACCGGAGGAGTAACAGGTGAAGCAGCCGACGGCGGCACATTTAATACGGGCGGCTCTGCTGCGGGCGTTTTAAGATTTTACTATTCGCCGCCGGATTGGCAAAATGAGTACGATTTTGAAAATAATGTGCTGAATACGTCATCTGCGATTGTTTATACGCCTGCCGGCTGGAATGCGGCCGTCAGCAATTCAAGCATTACATACATGCGGCTCGGCGCAGACATTGATCAGCGAAACATTGCTTCCTCTTCCATTTCCGGATCCATGACAATTGACGGCGCCAAAAATCCGGCGAATCCGGGCAGTTCAAAAGAAGATTGGTATAAATACATTACAAACCGCACAATCGTTTCAAGTTCTGCAAATGTGCTGACTTGGAAAAACACATACATCATCGGCGGAACGACAAGCGGTCTTGTCAGCAGCAGCAATAAGCAAAATTTTGAAAACATATTTTATGTCGGACCTCAGCTTGTTAACAATATTTATTCGAATGTAACAATCAACGGAGCCGATATTATTATTGCAAATCCGTTTCAAAGTACTGTCAATTACGCAGGCGTTGCCATTCAAAATGCAGGAATGAGTACGATTTCAGCATCGGATGATCCGAAAGTTTTGAATTTGAATTTGTCAGGCACATCAACAGGGGAAGGCATTGTTGCAAACGCTTATGACATTCATTTGTCAGGCGATATCAATATTTATAAATACAGTTCAGTTATCGCAGACGGATTTATTTTCAGAGTAAACAAAGCGAATACGTTTATTATTGAAGATAATTCTAATATTGAAATACGCCATGCCGGCAGCGACAGCGGTGGTTTTAACAGGACTTATTTTATTGATACAAATGAGACTTATTATAATTTGAGCATCGGCGAAAAATCCAACTTTACATATTTTAATAAATATAAATTTTGGGACAGTATGAATGATGTTTCGAATTTCAATATCGGTGATTTTTCAAATATCATTTTGATTTCCGAAACCGGATCGCAGGAGGGAACATATTTCAATATTAATAATGCGACTACCGGTCTGTCTTTAGGCAATCATACGAAACTGTATGTTATTGCGAATAATTCGGATGCTTATACATCCACTTATCCGATGGCTTATATCGGAAAAATCAGTGCAGGCAATGACTCTCGATTAACTGTTGTCGGAAATACGACCGGCGCCAACGGTCCGGGAGAAGCAAAAAATATGATGGTTTTTACAAGCAGTAATTTTACCGTTGACCCCGGTTCTGAAGTTATTTTTATAAATAAAGGCCCCGGATCTGTTTTCAGAACCAATGGCGCAAATGGAGTTATTGTTAAAGAAAACAGTATTTTCCATATTATCGGCGCAGGAATTTCAAACAGCAGTCGCTACCCGCTTACGGCATATAATTTAACAATTGACCGGTCAGAAAATGTTATTATTTACAATAATTATTCCGCAGCGTCCGGCAATGCCCAAGCTGTCAGCTTTTTGAATCAATACAGTAATTTCAAAGCAACGAATATTTTGAATCTTAAAACATGGGCTGCAAATAATACGGAAAAATATGATATTGTAAGTGAAATTGTCGTTAATGAAACACAAAATTATTTGACAAATCCTGAAGGCTCTCCTTTCAATGTCACTTCATATGTCGATACCGCAGGAACGGTTTCGAATTTGAATGTCTTACTTTCAACAGAATCTGAAAATCCGTCAGCAGCTGTGCCCGCGATTGCTTTGAGTGATATTCACTTTAATAAAAACAGAATTTTTGAATTTAACGGCAGGCAAGTCCAAGAATATGACGTGACTTTATACTGGAAAGATCCGTCCGATCAAATCGGCGGCGGAACGGTTCGTGAAGATGACACTGTTGAAAAAGGGATTGATTGGAGTTTTTCAAATGATATGATCAATAATGTTGAGCCTGTTCGTGAATATTATGAGTTTGACGGTTGGTATCGTGACGAAACCTATCTCATTCCTTATGATATTACTGCAATCATTAAAGACACTTTGAATCCTGATGATACAGGGTTGACGCTGTACGGAAAATGGATTTACACAGGAACAGATGTAAATTTAATTTATGATAAGGGTAATGCCGGCGACAATGAATTGACCGGAACATGGCCCGAACAGGTAACCGGCATTTCATCCGGAACACAAAATTATCCGCTCAATGACGGTTCCGGCTTTAAGCGTTTAGGATACGATTTTGCCGGCTGGAGCACGGTTCCTGTTACCGATTCGCTGAGTTCAACAGACGACGTTCCCGCAACAGTTGTTTCTGAAATGAATTTTACAACGGAAGATGTGACGGTTTACGCCGTTTGGCGCGGAAATGATACGGGCGGCGCAATTAATTATACTGTGACTTATCAGCTCAATGATTCCGACGGCGGCACGGTTCCCGCACCGCAATCCGGTTTGAAGCATTCTGATGTGACACTTTCCGGAAATACGGATTTATACAAAACAGGATTTGACTGGAACGGCTGGAAGGAAAACGGAACCGCAGGACCTGTATTGACTGTTATTTCCGGCATTGACCGCAATTACGTATTGGATCCGGTTTGGGTCGAAAACAGTACAAAGTTGAAACTGACGTATGATAAAAGCGGCGCTGATGACAATAATCTGACAGGCAATTGGCCGGCTCAGGCAGCAGACATTTCAATTTATACGAAAAATTATCCGCTCAATGACGGTTCCGGCTTTAAGCGTTTAGGATACGATTTTGCCGGCTGGAGCACGGTTCCCGTCTCCGATCCGCTGAGTTCAACAGACGGCGTTCCCGCAACAGTTGTTTCTGAAATGAATTTTACAACGGAAGATGTGACGGTTTACGCCGTTTGGCGCGGAAACGAAACGGGCGGCTCAATTAATTACACGGTGACTTATCAGCTTAACGATTCCGACGGCGGCACGGTTCCCGCACCGCAATCCGGTTTGAAGCATTCTGATGTGACACTTTCCGGAAATACGGATTTGTACAAAACAGGATTTGACTGGAACGGCTGGAAAGAAAACGGAACCGCAGGACCTGTATTGACTGTTATTTCCGGCATTGACCGCAATTACGTATTGGATCCGGTTTGGGTCGAAAACAGTACAAAGTTGAAACTGACGTATGATAAAAGCGGCGCTGATGACAATAATCTGACAGGCAATTGGCCGGCTCAGGCAGCAGACATTTCAATTTATACGAAAAATTATCCGCTCAATGACGGTTCCGGCTTTAAGCGTTTAGGATACGATTTTGCCGGCTGGAGCACGGTTCCCGTCTCCGATCCGCTGAGTTCAACAGACGGCGTTCCCGCAACAGTTGTTTCTGAAATGAATTTTACAACGGAAGATGTGACGGTTTACGCCGTTTGGCGCGGAAACGAAACGGGCGGCTCAATTAATTACACGGTGACTTATCAGCTTAACGATTCCGACGGCGGCACGGTTCCCGCACCGCAATCCGGTTTGAAGCATTCTGATGTGACACTTTCCGGAAATACGGATTTGTACAAAACAGGATTTGACTGGAACGGCTGGAAAGAAAACGGAACCGCAGGACCTGTATTGACTGTTATTTCCGGCATTGACCGCAATTACGTATTGGATCCGGTTTGGGTCGAAAACAGTACAAAGTTGAAACTGACGTATGATAAAAGCGGCGCTGATGACAATAATCTGACAGGCAATTGGCCGGCTCAGGCAGCAGACATTTCAATTTATACGAAAAATTATCCGCTCAATGACGGTTCCGGCTTTAAGCGTTTAGGATACGATTTTGCCGGCTGGAGCACGGTTCCCGTCTCCGATCCGCTGAGTTCAACAGACGGCGTTCCCGCAACAGTTGTTTCTGAAATGAATTTTACAACGGAAGATGTGACGGTTTACGCCGTTTGGCGCGGAAATGATACGGGCGGCGCAATTAATTACACTGTGACTTATCAGCTTAATGATTCCGACGGCGGCACGGTTCCCGCACCGCAATCAGGTTTGAAGCATTCTGATGTGACACTTTCCGGAAATACGGATTTGTACAAAACAGGATTTGACTGGAACGGCTGGAAGGAAAACGGAACCGCAGGACCTGTATTGACTGTTATTTCCGCGATTGACCGCAATTATGTATTGGATCCGGTTTGGGTCGAAAACAGTACAAAACTGAAACTGACGTATGATAAAAGCGGCGCTGATGACAATAATCTGACAGGCAATTGGCCGGCTCAGGCAGCAGACATTTCAATTTATACGAAAAATTATCCGCTCAATGACGGTTCCGGCTTTAAGCGTTTAGGATACGATTTTGCCGGCTGGAGCACGGTTCCTGTTACCGATTCGCTGAGTTCAGCAGACGGCGTTCCCGCAACAGTTGTTTCTCAAATTGATTTTACAACGGAAGATGTGACGGTTTACGCCGTTTGGCGCGGAAACGAAACGGGCGGCGCAATTAATTACACTGTGACGTATTTGAATACGGGTGCTGACGGCGGCAATGCGCCTTCCGAAACGCAGGTGCTGATGAACACGGTAAATGTGCCGCTTGATGCGACGGGCGGCGATCTGTACAAAGCCGGAAACAATTGGACGGGATGGCAGGATAATTCCACCGGAACGCCCGGCGGCAGCGCCGTGACAACGATTCCGGTCATGGATAAAGATTACGCGTTTGATCCGATTTGGACGACAAGCGGCACGACATTGAATTTGAATTACGATACGGGCGTCTCTTCCGGCGATTTGCCTGTCTGGCCGGCAAATGAATCCGGCATTCCGGTTCACACGAAAGGCCGCACATTGAATAACAGCGTGACTCGTCTCGGCTACACTTTCGTCGGTTGGACGGCTGACGTTTCTCAAAAAGACAATGTTTTGAAGGCTTCAGAAAACGAGCCGAGCGGCATCATCACCGAAGTTGATTTTACAACGGAAGATGTGACAGTCTATCCGATTTGGCGCGGAAATGATACGGGCGAAGCGATCCTTTACAGCGTGACGTATTTGAATACGGGTGCTGACGGCGGCAATGCGCCTTCCGGAACGCAGGTGCTGATGAACACGGTAAATGTGCCGCTTGATGCGATGGGCGGCGATTTGTACAAAGCCGGAAACAATTGGGCCGGATGGCAGGATAATTCCACCGGAACGCCCGCCGGCAGCGCCGTGACAGCGATTCCGGTCATGGATAAAGATTATGCGTTTGATCCGATTTGGACGGCAAGCGGCACGACATTGAATTTGAATTACGACACAGATGTTTCTCCAAGCGATTTGCCTGTCTGGCCGGCAAATGAATCCGGCATTCAGGTTCACACGAAAGACCGCACATTGAATAACAGTGTGACTCGCCTCGGCTACACTTTTGTCGGGTGGACGGCTGACGTTTCTCAAAAAGACAGTGTTTTGAAAGCTTCAGAAAACGAGCCGAGCAGCATCATCACAGAAGTTGATTTTACAACGGCGGACGTGACAGTCTATCCGATTTGGCGCGGAAATGATACGGGCGAAGCGATCCTTTACAGCGTGACGTATTTGAATACGGGCGCTGACGGCGGCAATGCGCCTTCCGAAACGCAGGTGCTGATGAACACGGTAAATGTGCCGCTTGATACGACGGGCGGCGATTTGTACAAAGCCGGGAACAATTGGACGGGATGGCAGGATAATTCCACCGGAACGCCCGGCGGCAGCGCCGTGACAGCGATTCCGGTCATGGATAAAGATTACGCGTTTGATCCGATTTGGACGGCAAGCGGCACGACATTGAATTTGAATTACGACACAGATGTTTCTCCAAGCGATTTGCCTGTCTGGCCGGCAAATGAATCCGGCATTCCGGTTCACACGAAAGGCCGCACATTGAATAACAGTGTGACTCGCCTCGGCTACACTTTCGTCGGTTGGACGGCTGACGTTTCTCAAAAAGACAGTGTTTTGACGGCTTCGGAAAATGAGCCGAGCGGCATCATCACCGAAGTTGATTTTACAACGGCGGACGTGACAGTCTATCCGATTTGGCGCGGAAATGACACGAGCGAAGCGATCCTTTACAGCATAACATATTTGAATACGGGCGCCGACGGCGGCAATGCGCCTTCCGAAACGCAAGTGCTGATGAACACGGCAAATGTGCCGCTTGATACGACGGGCGGCGATTTGTACAAAGCCGGAAACAATTGGACGGGATGGCAGGATAATTCCACCGGAACGCCCGGCGGCAGCGCCGTGACAGCGATTCAGGTCATGGACAAAGATTATGCGTTTGATCCGATTTGGACGGCAAGCGGCACGACATTGAATTTGAATTACGACACAGATGTTTCTCCAAGCGATTTGCCTGTCTGGCCGGCAAATGAATCCGACATTCCTGTTCACACGAAAGGTCACACATTGAATAACAGTGTGATTCGCCTCGGCTACACTTTTGTCGGTTGGACGGCTGACGTTTCTCAAAAAGACAGTGTTTTGAAGGCTTCGGAAAACGAGCCGAGCGGCATCATCACAGAGGTTGATTTTACAACGGAAGATGTGACAGTCTATCCGATTTGGCGCGGAAATGATACGGGCGAAGCGATCCTTTACAACGTAACATATTTGAATACGGGTGCTGACGGCGGCAATGCGCCTTCCGGAACGCAGGTGCTGATGAACACGGCAAATGTGCCGCTTGATGCGACGGGCGGCGATTTGTACAAAGCCGGAAACAATTGGACGGGATGGCAGGATAATTCCACCGGAACGCCCGGCGGCAACGCCGTGACATTGATTCCGGTCATGAATAAAGATTATGCGTTTGATCCGATTTGGACGGCAAGCGGCACGACATTGAATTTGAATTACGATACGGGCGTCTCTTCCGGCGATTTGCTTGTCTGGCCGGCAAATGAATCCGACATTCCGGTTCACACGAAAGACCGCACATTGAATAACAGTGTGACTCGCCTCGGCTACACTTTCGTCGGGTGGACGGCTGACGTTTCTCAAAAAGACAGTGTTTTGACGGCTTCGGAAAATGAGCCGAGCGGCATCATCACAGAAGTTGATTTTACAACGGCGGACGTGACAGTCTATCCGATTTGGCGCGGAAATGACACGAGCGAAGCGATCCTTTACAGCATAACATATTTGAATACGGGCGCCGACGGCGGCAATGCGCCTTCCGAAACGCAAGTGCTGATGAACACGGCAAATGTGCCGCTTGATACGACGGGCGGCGATTTGTACAAAGCCGGAAACAATTGGACGGGATGGCAGGATAATTCCACCGGAACGCCCGGCGGCAGCGCCGTGACAGCGATTCAGGTCATGGACAAAGATTATGCGTTTGATCCGATTTGGACGGCAAGCGGCACGACATTGAATTTGAATTACGACACAGATGTTTCTCCAAGCGATTTGCCTGTCTGGCCGGCAAATGAATCCGACATTCCTGTTCACACGAAAGGTCACACATTGAATAACAGTGTGATTCGCCTCGGCTACACTTTTGTCGGTTGGACGGCTGACGTTTCTCAAAAAGACAGTGTTTTGAAGGCTTCGGAAAACGAGCCGAGCGGCATCATCACCGAAGTTGATTTTGAAACGGAAGACGTGACAGTCTATCCGATTTGGCGCGGAAATGATACGGGTGAAGCAATCCTTTACAGCGTGACGTATTTGAATACGGGTGCTGACGGCGGCAATGCGCCTTCCGAAACGCAAGTGCTGATGAACACGGCAAATGTGCCGCTTGACGCAACGGGCGGCGATTTGTACAAAGCCGGAAACAATTGGGCCGGTTGGCAGGATAATTCCACCGGAACGCCCGGCGGCAGTGCCGTGACATCGATTCCGGTCATGAATAAAGATTATGCGTTTGATCCGATTTGGACGGCAAGCGGCACGACATTGAATTTGAATTACGACACGGATGTTTCTCCAAGCGATTTGCTTGTCTGGCCGGCAAATGAATCCGACATTCCGGTTCACACGAAAGGCCGCACATTGAATAACAGTGCGACTCGCCTCGGCTACACTTTTGTCGGGTGGACGGCTGACGTTTCTCAAAAAGACAGTGTTTTGAAGGCTTCGGAAAACGAGCCGAGCGGCATCATCACAGAAGTTGATTTTACAACGGCGGACGTGACAGTCTATCCGATTTGGCGCGGAAATGATACGGGCGGTGCAATCCTTTACAGTGTGACGTATTTGAACACGGGCGCTGACGGCGGTAATGCGCCTTCCGAAACGCAGGTGCTGATGAACACGGCAAATGTGCCGCTTGATGCAACGGGCGGCGATTTGTACAAAGCCGGAAACAATTGGACGGGATGGCAGGATAATTCCACAGGAACGCCCGGCGGCAGCGCCGTGACAACGATTCCGGTCATGGATAAAGATTACGCGTTTGATCCGATTTGGACGGCAAGCGGCACGACATTGAATTTGAATTACGATACGGGCGTCTCTTCCGGCGATTTGCTTTCTTGGCCGGCAAATGAATCCGGCATTCCGGTTCACACGAAAGACCGCACATTGAATAACAGTGTGACTCGCCTCGGCTACACTTTTGTCGGGTGGACGGCTGACGTTTCTCAAAAAGACAGTGTTTTGAAGGCTTCAGAAATCGAGCCGAGCGGCATCATCACAGAAGTTGATTTTACAACAGCGGACGTGACAGTCTATCCGATTTGGCGCGGAAACGAAACGGGCGAAGCGATCCTTTACAGCGTGACGTATTTGAATATGGGCGCTGACGGCGGCAATGCGCCTTCCGAAACGCAGGTGCTGATGAACACGGTAAATGTGCTGCTTGATGCAACAGGCGGCGATTTGTACAAAGCCGGAAACGATTGGACGGGATGGCAGGATAATTCCACAGGAACGCCCGGCGGCGGCGCCGTGACATCAATTCCGGTCATGGATAAAGATTACGCGTTTGATCCGATTTGGACGGCAAGCGGCACGACATTGAATTTGAATTACGACACGGATGTTTCTCCAAGCGATTTGCCTGTCTGGCCGGCAAATGAATCCGGCATTCCGGTTCACACGAAAGACCGCACATTGAATAACAGTGTGACTCGCCTCGGCTACACTTTTGTCGGTTGGACGGCTGACGTTTCTCAAAAAGACAGTGTTTTGACGGCTTCAGAAATCGAGCCGAGCGGCATCATCACAGAGGTTGATTTTACAACGGAAGATGTGACAGTCTATCCGATTTGGCGCGGAAATGATACGGGCGAAGCGATCCTTTACAACGTAACATATTTGAATACGGGTGCTGACGGCGGCAATGCGCCTTCCGGAACGCAGGTGCTGATGAACACGGCAAATGTGCCGCTTGATGCGACGGGCGGCGATTTGTACAAAGCCGGAAACAATTGGACGGGATGGCAGGATAATTCCACCGGAACGCCCGGCGGCAACGCCGTGACATTGATTCCGGTCATGAATAAAGATTATGCGTTTGATCCGATTTGGACGGCAAGCGGCACGACATTGAATTTGAATTACGATACGGGCGTCTCTTCCGGCGATTTGCTTGTCTGGCCGGCAAATGAATCCGACATTCCGGTTCACACGAAAGACCGCACATTGAATAACAGTGTGACTCGCCTCGGCTACACTTTCGTCGGGTGGACGGCTGACGTTTCTCAAAAAGACAGTGTTTTGACGGCTTCGGAAAATGAGCCGAGCGGCATCATCACAGAAGTTGATTTTACAACGGCGGACGTGACAGTCTATCCGATTTGGCGCGGAAATGACACGAGCGAAGCGATCCTTTACAGCATAACATATTTGAATACGGGCGCCGACGGCGGCAATGCGCCTTCCGAAACGCAAGTGCTGATGAACACGGCAAATGTGCCGCTTGATACGACGGGCGGCGATTTGTACAAAGCCGGAAACAATTGGACGGGATGGCAGGATAATTCCACCGGAACGCCCGGCGGCAGCGCCGTGACAGCGATTCAGGTCATGGACAAAGATTATGCGTTTGATCCGATTTGGACGGCAAGCGGCACGACATTGAATTTGAATTACGACACAGATGTTTCTCCAAGCGATTTGCCTGTCTGGCCGGCAAATGAATCCGACATTCCTGTTCACACGAAAGGTCACACATTGAATAACAGTGTGATTCGCCTCGGCTACACTTTTGTCGGTTGGACGGCTGACGTTTCTCAAAAAGACAGTGTTTTGAAGGCTTCGGAAAACGAGCCGAGCGGCATCATCACAGAGGTTGATTTTACAACGGAAGATGTGACAGTCTATCCGATTTGGCGCGGAAATGATACGGGCGAAGCGATCCTTTACAACGTAACATATTTGAATACGGGTGCTGACGGCGGCAATGCGCCTTCCGGAACGCAGGTGCTGATGAACACGGCAAATGTGCCGCTTGATGCGACGGGCGGCGATTTGTACAAAGCCGGAAACAATTGGACGGGATGGCAGGATAATTCCACCGGAACGCCCGGCGGCAACGCCGTGACATTGATTCCGGTCATGAATAAAGATTATGCGTTTGATCCGATTTGGACGGCAAGCGGCACGACATTGAATTTGAATTACGATACGGGCGTCTCTTCCGGCGATTTGCTTGTCTGGCCGGCAAATGAATCCGACATTCCGGTTCACACGAAAGACCGCACATTGAATAACAGTGTGACTCGCCTCGGCTACACTTTCGTCGGGTGGACGGCTGACGTTTCTCAAAAAGACAGTGTTTTGACGGCTTCGGAAAATGAGCCGAGCGGCATCATCACAGAAGTTGATTTTACAACGGCGGACGTGACAGTCTATCCGATTTGGCGCGGAAATGACACGAGCGAAGCGATCCTTTACAGCATAACATATTTGAATACGGGCGCCGACGGCGGCAATGCGCCTTCCGAAACGCAAGTGCTGATGAACACGGCAAATGTGCCGCTTGATACGACGGGCGGCGATTTGTACAAAGCCGGAAACAATTGGACGGGATGGCAGGATAATTCCACCGGAACGCCCGGCGGCAGCGCCGTGACAGCGATTCAGGTCATGGACAAAGATTATGCGTTTGATCCGATTTGGACGGCAAGCGGCACGACATTGAATTTGAATTACGACACAGATGTTTCTCCAAGCGATTTGCCTGTCTGGCCGGCAAATGAATCCGACATTCCTGTTCACACGAAAGGTCACACATTGAATAACAGTGTGATTCGCCTCGGCTACACTTTTGTCGGTTGGACGGCTGACGTTTCTCAAAAAGACAGTGTTTTGAAGGCTTCGGAAAACGAGCCGAGCGGCATCATCACCGAAGTTGATTTTGAAACGGAAGACGTGACAGTCTATCCGATTTGGCGCGGAAATGATACGGGTGAAGCAATCCTTTACAGCGTGACGTATTTGAATACGGGTGCTGACGGCGGCAATGCGCCTTCCGAAACGCAAGTGCTGATGAACACGGCAAATGTGCCGCTTGACGCAACGGGCGGCGATTTGTACAAAGCCGGAAACAATTGGGCCGGTTGGCAGGATAATTCCACCGGAACGCCCGGCGGCAGTGCCGTGACATCGATTCCGGTCATGAATAAAGATTATGCGTTTGATCCGATTTGGACGGCAAGCGGCACGACATTGAATTTGAATTACGACACGGATGTTTCTCCAAGCGATTTGCTTGTCTGGCCGGCAAATGAATCCGACATTCCGGTTCACACGAAAGGCCGCACATTGAATAACAGTGCGACTCGCCTCGGCTACACTTTTGTCGGGTGGACGGCTGACGTTTCTCAAAAAGACAGTGTTTTGAAGGCTTCGGAAAACGAGCCGAGCGGCATCATCACAGAAGTTGATTTTACAACGGCGGACGTGACAGTCTATCCGATTTGGCGCGGAAATGATACGGGCGGTGCAATCCTTTACAGTGTGACGTATTTGAACACGGGCGCTGACGGCGGTAATGCGCCTTCCGAAACGCAGGTGCTGATGAACACGGCAAATGTGCCGCTTGATGCAACGGGCGGCGATTTGTACAAAGCCGGAAACAATTGGACGGGATGGCAGGATAATTCCACAGGAACGCCCGGCGGCAGCGCCGTGACAACGATTCCGGTCATGGATAAAGATTACGCGTTTGATCCGATTTGGACGGCAAGCGGCACGACATTGAATTTGAATTACGATACGGGCGTCTCTTCCGGCGATTTGCTTTCTTGGCCGGCAAATGAATCCGGCATTCCGGTTCACACGAAAGACCGCACATTGAATAACAGTGTGACTCGCCTCGGCTACACTTTTGTCGGGTGGACGGCTGACGTTTCTCAAAAAGACAGTGTTTTGAAAGCTTCAGAAAACGAGCCGAGCGGCATCATCACAGAAGTTGATTTTACAACGGCGGACGTGACAGTCTATCCGATTTGGCGCGGAAATGATACGGGCGAAGCGATCCTTTACAACGTAACGTATTTGAATACGGGCGCTGACGGCGGCAATGCGCCTTCCGAAACGCAGGTGCTGATGAACACGGTAAATGTGCCGCTTGATACGACGGGCGGCGATTTGTACAAAGCCGGAAACAATTGGACGGGATGGCAGGATAATTCCACCGGAACGCCCGGCGGCGGCGCCGTGACAACGATTCCGGTCATGGATAAAGATTACGCGTTTGATCCGATTTGGACGGCAAGCGGCACGACATTGAATTTGAATTACGATACGGGCGTCTCTTCCGGCGATTTGCTTGTCTGGCCGGCAAATGAATCCGACATTCCGGTTCACACGAAAGACCGCACATTGAATAACAGTGTGACTCGCCTCGGCTACACTTTCGTCGGGTGGACGGCTGACGTTTCTCAAAAAGACAGTGTTTTGAAAGCTTCAGCGCCGGAACCGAGCGGCATCATCACAGAAGTTGATTTTACAACGGAAGATGTGACAAT
This sequence comes from Methanimicrococcus hongohii, assembly GCF_032594095.1. Lineage (NCBI taxonomy): Archaea > Methanobacteriati > Methanobacteriota > Methanomicrobia > Methanosarcinales > Methanosarcinaceae > Methanimicrococcus > Methanimicrococcus hongohii. The sequence continues at coordinate 463,778 of NZ_CP131059.1, read as the reverse complement.
CTATCCGATTTGGCGCGGAAATGATACGGGTGAAGCAATCCTTTACAGCGTGACGTATTTGAATACGGGTGCTGACGGCGGCAATGCGCCTTCCGGAACGCAGGTGCTGATGAACACGGCAAATGTGCCGCTTGATACGACGGGCGGCGATTTGTACAAAGCCGGAAACAATTGGGCCGGATGGCAGGATAATTCCACCGGAACGCCCGGCGGCAGCGCCGTGACAGCGATTCCGGTCATGGATAAAGATTACGCGTTTGATCCGATTTGGAAGAAAGATAATACTTCAGGCGGCGGCGGTTCCGGTCAAGGCAATGCAACTGTTGTTGATCCGGAAGATTCGAATCCCGAACCTGAACCGGAGCCTGAGCCGGAACCCGAACCACCCGGACCCGGACCAAATCCGCAGCCTGAGCCGGACACCGATTCGATTAAAGCTGCAGTTGTCTTGATTTTCCTGACAGCAATCGCTGTTTATTTGTTTACATGGAAACAAAGAAAAGAAAAAGATGAAGAAATTGATGAAGAACAAAAGTCAGGAAACTGATTTTTGTTTTATTCTTTTTGTTTTATTTTTATAGAACAGTGTTATTATTCAATAAGATTTAAAGATTCAACTTTGAAAATTTTTAAATGAAATTTTGACATTATTCGGAAAAATTACGAATAATATAATATAAAAAAATTAAAAACAGAAGCATCCCCTTTCAAAAATGAAGAATAAGATTCTGTCGAATGTTTTTATGATAACTTTTTATATGATGCAGTCTATTGAAGCCTATTATAGAAATATTTATGACGGAATTTAAAAAAACGATGAATTTCTGTCAATTTCTATAAACTTCCGATTCAAATTGTTTTAACATTTTCAGAGGTATCAACTATGTCTTTGAAAGAAAGCATCATGTCCCGCCTTGAACAGTTCGTGGCGGCAGACACTACAGGTTATCGAAAAAAATTCTTAGGGCTTTTTGTAAAAGTCAAAGAATTCACAGTCAGTCAAATGCATGACTTATTATCTGAAGAATATCAGGTCACGCGCAACGAAGTTGCCTCAATGATCGGATATATTCAGTCAAAGGTCGGCATTTTAAAATCCCGCAAGGAATCATATAAAACACCAACAGTTTACACTGTAAAAGACGAATATGTCTATTTGATTAAAAATTGTTTAAAATCAGTCAATGCGATCTGAAATCAAGAACGCCACTTTTGATTCGGAGCGCTTTTCCGTCATTTATTTTAAGTTTCTTTTCTTTACGATGACGTGATGTGATCTCATTTTGATTTTACTAAAATTCTATTCCCTTAAATTCGATTTTGTTTATTTTTTGTTTTGTTTATTTTCTGTTTGTTTTATGTATTGTTTATTTTTGTATTGATTTTTATTGATATTTTAATATCAATCATTTATCTGATTATTTGTAATTTGATAAAAATGGTTAATTTGTATTTGTTTAACTATTTTAAATTAATTTATCAATTATTTGACAATTTATGATTAATTTCATTTTTAATTAAAAAGAAATAAAAACAAAGGAAGACAATAAGCTGTTATGTCTATTGTCAAAAATGCACCTAAAACAGCAACAACAATCGTGATTCGTTCAGAATCAAGCGCGAGGATCAGCAGTTCACGCGATCCGTATTACAGTTTGATGCGCCGCCTGTTTCAGGAAGATGCGACCGCGATTCGCGGCCAAAAATTTTTAAATTTGGTTGAATCCCGGCAAAAAGAAGGAAATCCGCTTCGAACGGAAGATTGGAAAATGATCATCGAATATTTAGGAGTCAGCCGCGCGTCTTTTTATTCCATGAGAAACAAATTGACCGGCGCCGGCTTAATTACTGTCAAAAATAAAAAATATCATTTGTCGGGACAATTTTCAAAAGATTTAATGGACATGGCCCGCTGGTGGTGGACGGCAATTTTGGAAAACAGCGAAGAGTCGATGGATTGATGATTCAAAATAATTTTTGAGTCTTCTCTTTTCATTTTTATTTCATTTTTATTTCATTTTTATTTTATTTTTATTTTATTTTTATTTTATTTTTATTTTATATTCATTCAAATTCTTTAAAGATTCTTTAAAAATAACAATCGGTCGGAAAACTATTTATAGGATTTTACATTAGTAGGGTTTGTTTAATTCTGAAAACAACGAAGCCCGGTAGTGTAGTGGTCAATCATACGGGACTCTGGATCCTGTAACCTCGGTTCGAATCCGTGCCGGGCTACTTCATTTTTTGTTTTTTACATTTATTTTATAATACTTTATAATATTTTATACTTTATTATACTTTAAAATCATAATTCAAAAATCCGTTAATTACATTTATCAATAAACGATACGTGGAGAATGTTTATGACAGATCAGCAGGCAGATTCCAAAGCAACAACAATCGTTATTGTCCGCTACGGTGAGCTGTCGCTTAAAAGCAAAGGCGTTCGCGATCGTTATGAACAAATTTTAAAAAATAACATTCAGCAAATGCTTGAATTTCACGGCGTTTCTTTTTCAAAAATCCAAAGAGATTTCGGCCGCATTTTTATTCACACAACAGATCCGAAAGCCGCCGAAAAAGCGGCGCTCGTTTTCGGTGTTGTCAGCGTTTCACCCGCTTATTCCTGCTTGTCCGAACCGGCAGAAATCACGGCTCTTTGCGCCGATATCGGAAACGAAATGATTCATGACGGCGAAAATTATGCCGTCCGCGCGCGCCGTACGGGAAATCATTCTTTTACGTCCAATGAAATTGCAAGACAATGCGGCGATGCGATTTGGAACAAGTTGCTCGAAGCCGGTAAAACGCCGGCTGTTGATTTAACAAATCCCGATAAAGAAGTTTTTGTCGAAGTCCGCCAGTCCGAATCATATGTTTATTCTGAGACAATTAAAGGTCCGGGCGGCTTCCCGACGGGAACACAGGGGAAAATGATTGTTTTGCTTTCCGGCGGAATCGATTCTCCCGTTGCCGCTTGGATGATGATGAGGCGCGGCGTTGAAATAATTCCCGTTTTTTTTGATAATGAAGAATATGCAGGTTCGATCGTTGCTGAAAAAGCAATCGATAACGCCAAAGTTCTTTTTTCATGGACACCCGGTCGAAAACAAAAAATTTATCGAATCAAAAACAGCGAATATATGACAAAAATGATGCAGACGACGGGTCATAAAAATATTTGTCTCATGTGCAAGCGTTTTATGTTCAGAATTGCCGGCGCCGTTATGGAAAAAGAAAATGCGAGCGGCATTATTACAGGCTCGTCTCTCGGACAAGTCGCTTCACAGACAGCTGAAAATATGCTTTCCGAAACATACGGTTTGAGTTTGCCGCTTTATCATCCGCTGCTTGCGTTTGATAAGCAGGAAATTGTAGATATCGCGCAGAAAATCGGGACTTTTGATATTTCGATTCGCTCCAACGGTGAAAAAGAGTGTTTGGCCGTTCCCGATAAACCGGAAGTGAAAGCCGTTTTGACGGCAGCCGTTTTGGAAGAAGAAAAATTCACATTTGATATTGATGAAATGGTTCAAAAAACGGTTGAAGAGGCTGAAATTATTGTAATGAAAATTTGACTGAATTTATTCATTCGCCGATTTTAATTGATTTTAATAAATTATTTAAAAATTAATCATTTTTGTGATTTTTTTGAGTTATTAATCTTTTTTGAGTTATTTTCATTTATTTCCATTGTTTAATGAAAAAGACTGCTATTTTTTAAATACAAGTAAAGCGATATTAGTGAATACAATTTATGATTCATTATGGATATATTATGGATTCATTTCATAATTTCATTTCATAATTTATTATCATTATTTGAACTTTGATACGGAGGAATCAAATGTCAGCGTGTGATTGTACGACTCAGGATGAATTAGTCGAAGCTGTGAAAGAATATATGCTTCAGGTCAAAGGCGTTGAAGAAGTCTTCGTTTTAACTGAAGTCGATAAAAAAATAATTGAGCAGCTTGAAGAAGAAGCCAAAGGAAATGTTTTGATGGGCATGGGTGAAGGCGATAACCAAGGAATTGCCGAAGTGTTCAAGCGCGATCATATTTTATGTGTTACGACAAACAAAGAATATGTTTGGCCGGAGCCGCCGAATGTCATTATGATGCAAGGCGGAGAAATTATCGGATTCGATTGTTCCGAAAATGATATTGCTCAATATGAAGAACATCCGGATTTCATGGTGATGGGCACATTTATTATGGACAAAACAAAAACGGTCGGTCAAACCGGAAAACCGATTGTCGTGCTGCCGCCAAAACCCTGTGATTTGGGAGCGCTTGAAGTCGAAGATGCCGTTTTGGGATCGCCGTCGACACCGAGTGATGAATATATCCGCGAAGCTTATAATTTTGAAAAATCAAATGAAAAAGGAACTTTTTTCCTTGGTTTTAATAAAGTGGAATGTGTGGAATAATTTGTGGAATAATTATATGAATTGAATAAACCAAAAAACTCGGTTTATTTAATTTTTTATTTTTTGAAAAATTATGATTATTCAAAATTGGTTAATTTGTATTGAAATTAACAAATACGATTAATTTTAAAAAAATTAATTCGAAATGAGTAATTTGATTTTGTTATCATTCTTTTAATTTTAAATCAAAAGCGAGGGAACCATTTTTCAATATTTGTTTTTAAAATTTGTGCGGCTCGCGCGCGACAGCGGCGGTGCAAGCGGAAAAACTGATGATAACGGCAGTTCAGCAGAAAGCCGACAATATTTGTGTTTACAAAATGTTTGAAAGATCATTTTAATAAAATATTTTTGAAAATTTGGGAAAAAGTTAAGTTAATAAAAAATAAAATTTTAAAATGAATTAAAAAGTCCAAACTTATGTTATTTATTTTAAATGTATTTACACTCAGTAAAATTTTTAAAAGAATCTTTATTAAAAAAGTAATAATGTTTAAAATTATTTGACTATATTTATATAATTAGAAATCAATCAAAACATATAGACTCATTAATTCAAATATTAGCTTCAAAACATAGGCAATTTTTGGGGACTTTCTAAATTTTTTCGAAGAAATTTTACCCGAAAAATTAAAAATATTTTTGAAAATTTCAACAAAACACATTTGTTCTAAAGACTATATGTATATATGAAATTGGTCATCAAAAATCTCTGAAAAAATGTATTTTTCCAAACTCGACCATTCCAAAGACTCTATGAACTTAGGACTTTCGAACGATTTAATGGGTATTTACTGCAAAAAAGTTATTTTGAAAACATTTTGAGATTTTCGATTCTTGTATTCATAATGTCTTTAGAATTTTTGCATTTTTGAGAAAATCGACTAAACAAGAAAAAATTAAAAAAATTAAATTTTTTTGAAAAAATGAATTTTTGTTCAAATTTGTATGATTTTGTTAACTCAATTATACAAACCAAAAAATTGAAACAACTGTTAAAAAATTTATTCATTTTAATCAAAAACAAATTATTTGAAAACAAAATTATATATTTATTCCGAGAATAATATTTGTATATTAAAAACGTTAAAAACAGGTGACAGAATGGTTTCTGAAATAAAGCAGGATTTTCCGGAAGATACGGATTTTTCAAAATTAATCAAAAAATACAGCGATGAGCTCGGCGTTTTACAAAGAGAAGCAAGAGAGCTTGAAATTCCTTTGATCATTGTTTTTGAAGGATGGTATGATGTTTTTATCGGCGAAATCATTAACCGTCAGCTTTTACCTCTTGACTCGCGCGGTTTTGATTTTTATTTTACGACCACGCCGACATCGGAAGAAAATAAGCAGCCGTTTATTTTCCGCTTCAGCCGCAAAACACCGCCGAAAGGAAAAATCGCCGTTTTTGACCGCAGCTGGTATATGCGCGGATTGATCGAACATTTATTAAATGATTCCGAAAAATTCGGATGCCAAAATTTGACGCATAAAACAAATTTGGAAACTGTTTTAACAGAGCCGGCAGACAAAAAAGTTGTCAACACGCCTGTATTTACGCGCCTCGTCAAAACAATCAATGATTTTGAAAAAACACTTTATGATAACGGCACCCGTTTCATTAAAATATATTTAGGCGCCCGAAAAGAAAAAAGAGTCGACAGTCAAAAGATTTGGAAGAAAATCATTCCGTACGATATCGATAAAAGATCTACTGAAAAGATTTACAAAAAAGACATTTACGTCATCAAAGAAGTTATAGAACAAACGAATACGAAAAATGCTCCCTGGCACTTGTATTTTGTCGACCCGGACATTGATAAAGCAACCGCCGGCACTATGAAAATCATAATCGATCAAATGAAACAAATCATTTATGAAACAAAAACAAAACAAGAGCAAATCGATTATGAATCAAAAACGGCAAATGATGAAAAAACAAATTTTGAAGAAGTCAATAATAAAAAAATAAATTTTGAAGAAGTCAATAATAAAAAAATAAATTTTGAAGAAGTCAATGATGAAAAAGCAAATTTTGAAGATATTAATGATGAAAAAACAAGTTTTGAAGAAATCAATGATGAAAAAACAAGCAATAAAGCCGCCGAAAACGGAAAATCTCAAAATTCAATTGCTGCAAAACCGCTGGACTTGGCGGATTTATCCAAATCATATACAAAAAAGGAATACAAAGAGAAGCTGAAAAAGTATCAGAAGAAGCTTTCTTTTGCCCACTATTCATTATTTTTGAACAAAAAGCCGATGGTTTTGGTTTTTGAAGGCTGGGACGCGGCCGGAAAAGGTGGCAGCATCAAGCGTATTGTTCAAGCGATGAATCCGCGTTATTACCGCGTGATTCCGATCGGAACGCCGACTGAAGTCGATCAGAAATATCATTATTTAAGGCGTTTTTTGGACGGCGTGCCGCCGTGCGGTAAAACTTCCATTTATGATCGAAGCTGGTACGGGCGCGTCATGGTTGAGCGGATCGAAGGATTATGCACTGAAGAAGAATGGTCGCGCGCTTATGAAGAGATTAATCATTTTGAAAAAGCGATGACAAACGATGACATGATCGTCATAAAATTCTGGCTGCATATCAGCAAAGAAAAACAATATGAACGATTTACCGCCCGCTCTTTAAATCCGCTGAAGCAATGGAAATTAACAGACGAAGACTGGCGCAACCGCGAAAAATGGGATCAATATTATGATGCCGTGAATGAAATGATTATCAAAACAGATAAAAAAGATGCGCCGTGGGTCATTATTGAAGCCAACGACAAATATTACGCCAGAATCAAAATACTTAAAACCATTGTCAAGAGAATTGAAAAAGAATTGGATAAAGAAATGAAAGAACTCGATATTCCGCACGGAGATTAAAAAAAAATTTATTAAAACCTTTTTTTTATTTTCAAAGAATAATCATAATTGACTATTTTCAACTAATTTCATTACATTTAATCGTTTTTGATTAAAATTGTTGTTTTAATTTTTTGTTTTAATTTTTTTATTTTTTATTTGTGATTGAACACAAAATTATTTTTCAAAAATTTGATTATTCTATGATTATTCCAGCCTGTCAAGCTTTCCCGTGTGCGGATCGATCAAAAATCCGAAAACTTCGACTTCGGCGGGAATCAGCGGGTGATTTTTGATTACATTGACGGTTTCCATAACCGATTTTTCCGAGTCTTCAAATCCGTCCAGCCATTTGTGAATATCAACACCGTCGGCTAAAACCGCTTCAATATTTTCTTTGGGAATATTATGCGCTCTCATTTTTCGAATCAGTTCGCAGCCGTCTAAATTTTTCATGCCGCAGCCGTAATGGCCGATAACCATGATTTCCCGAACACCGAGTTCGTAAATCGCAACCAGCATGCTTCTCATAACACTGCCGTACGGATGCGTGATCATGGCGCCGGCATTTGTAATGATTTTAATGTCGCCGTTTTTAAAATTGAGCGCGGCCGGCAGTAATTCTGTCAGGCGCGTGTCCATACAGGAAAGAACGGCAATGCGTTTACTTGGAAATCGAGTTGTGTTAAAGGTTTCATATTCTTTATTTTCAACAAAATTTTTGTTGAATTCCAGGATTTCATTGATAAGCGACATTTTCTAAACCTCTGTAACAATTCTGTTTTTGAATGCAGGGGACGGGATTCGAACCCGCGGATCTCTACAGAACAGGGTCCTAAGCCCTGCGCCTTTGACCAAGCTCGGCAACCCCTGCAATTTGAAGTTAAAAACGGAAAGAATGGATATAACAGGGCAACAGGATATAAAGCAATGACGGAAAGGAAAAATGAATAAAAAAATGAAAATGAAAAAATAAAATGAAAAAGTAAAATGAAAAAATTGAAAAGAAAAAAAGGAAATAAGGCCAGAATTTGATTTATTATTCACATTCTGCCGTATTGATCGGCAGCATCCACCATTGCCATTACTTTTATCGGATCGGCATCGACCGGAAACTCGCAGCCGGGCGCAAGAACAAATCCTGAAGGTGAATGAATGCCTTCTTCAATTGTTTTTCGGCAAATTTCCACCACTTCTTCATACGGCTGTGTCAAAAAGAGCGGCGGATTAATGTTTCCGCAGACAATATCGTGATCTCCGAAAACTTTTATTTGATCTTTGATTGGTGTTTCCGGCCCGAAAATCCAGAAATATTTTCCCGACCAATTCAATTCTTTTCTTAATTTTTCATAATAAGGAAGATTTAAGTTTTGGTCGGCGCAGGGATGCATCAAAACGGTATTGATGCCCAGGTCTTTGATGTGACTGTGAACTTTTTTCATATACGGATATACGAATTCTTCAAACATTGCCGGCGGGATCATATTATTGGATTCGGACGGTCCGCCGTCAAACGGCATCAGTGTTTCAGAACCATATTTGTCCGCAAAAAAATCTAAAGCGTTGATAAACATGTCACTGACTTTGTCCAAAAGAAGATGAATGGCTTTAGGGTCGATGATGAGCCAGGTGATGAATTCAGATGTGTTTGCAACAACCGAAGCCGCGGTAAAATTGCTACCCGTCTGAATGGTGACAGGCATACTGTGTTCTGCGCATCTGGTCGCGACTCTGTCAGCAATTTTGTAGGCGCCCGGCAGTTCTTTTTCAAAATCAGGAACTTCAAGTTTTTCAATGTCTTCGATTTCATTGACAGGATGTTTTACAACGTAAGGGGCGCCTTGTCCTTTTTTGTAAGGGAAGCCGATTTCGCCGCCGAATTCCCATGCGCCGCAGGAAGCGTAGCCGTACATCGGTGTCTGTTCATAGCCGTGAAGGCGCATGGAAGCCATTTGCGCTTCAAAACATTTGTCTGCATCGGCATAAAAGTCACCGAGAGAAATACCGGTAATTTTGGTGCTGTATCCCGAAATAAACGGAATAACAGGTATACGATCAGGTTTTTGCCCTGAAATTAAAGCTGCCATACGCTCGGCAGATGTCATTTTGTTTGTCATGTCATTTACCTCCGTTTAATCCGTTTTTCAATAATAATTATAATTGACATAATATATGAATTAATTGAATAAAATATTTGGATATTCTGTTTGCGAATTTAAAACATTTAATTTTAAACAAAAAAATCGAAATGAAAAGTAAGAAAAATAAATGAAAGAAATAGAAAAACCGGAAAATAGAAAAAATGAAATTTGAAAAATAACAAAATGAAAAATAACAAAATGAAAAATAACAAAATGAAAAATAACAAAATGAAAAAGTAAAAAACAAAAAATGAATGAAGAAACCTGTTTATTCAGGTTTTTTCGTTTCGGGTTTTTGTGTGATTTCTTCTTCCGTAAAATAACAGGCGGGATCGTCTCCCCAAACGTTTCCTGTCACGGCTTCTGCTCTGACGCGGAAGTTGCCGTTACAAACATCCAGCCACCGGCAGCGGGCGCATTTGGGCGCGTTTGCGCGAAGCAGATCTTTGCGGTCTTTGAGGCCGGCCATAAGCGGATCGCTTGTGTCGGTCCAGATTTCAGAAAACTTTCTTTCGCGAACATTTCCGAATGTATAATGGCGCCAAAATTGATCGGGATGAACATCGCCGTTCCAGGAAACACAGCCGATTCCGATACCGGTTGAATTGCCTTGGTTCATTTCCAAAAGTTCATAAACATCGGCGGCGCGTTCGGGATTTTCTTTGAGAAGGCGCATATAAATGTAAGGGGCGTCGCAGTGATTGTCAACAGTTAAAACTTCCGCTTTGAATCCTCTGGCGTGCATTTCCGCGGTTTTGTCCATGATGAGGTCAACGACTTTTCGCGTCTCTTCATGCGTTAAATCTTCTTCAACCATTTTGCTGCCGCGGCCGGCGTAAACTAAGTGATAGAAACAAATACGCGGAATTTTTTCGCGTTCTAAGAATTCGAAAATTGCGGGAATTTCGCGGACATTGTGTTTATTAATCGTAAAGCGAAGACCGACTTTGATGCCTTCTTCCTGACAATTTTTAAGGCCGCGGATTGCTTCGTTGAAAGCGCCGTCATGGCATCTGAATCGGTCATTCACGTCCGGCATGCCGTCTAATGAAATGCCGACATATGAAAGGCCGACGTCTTTTAACTGGCGCGCTTTTTCTTTTGTGATGAGCGTTCCGTTTGTTGAAATCACGGCGCGCATGCCTTTGTCTTTTGCGTATTGAGCCAATTCCACCAAATCTTCGCGAAGCAGCGGCTCGCCGCCTGAAAACAGCATGACAGGCGACCCGAATTCAGCCAAATCATCAATTAAAGCCTTACCCTCTTCCGTTGTGAGTTCCGTTTTGTCGACTTCTTCCGGGTTGACCGCCTGCGCATAGCAGTGAACGCAGCCCAGATTGCATCTTTTTGTCATGTTCCACACGACAACAGGTTTTTTGTCCTTTGAAAACTGAAGCAGATGTGACGGTAACTTTTTTGAATCGCGGTTATATCGAAGAGCATCAGAAGGCTCGACGGTACCGCAATATAATTTAGAAATACCAATCATGACCCATACTTATACAATAATCATTAAATACCTTTCTCAAAAAAAGATTGTTTGCGCCGACGGCAATTCGGCAGCACAAAACTTCTTCGCTCGATTCACAATTTTTCGATTCGACAAGTACAGAAACAAAAACATACCCAAAACGACTTACTGTTGCTGTTTTTGAGTTGTTATTTCCATCATGAATGTTTATTACGTTTTGTTTCATTAAGTCTTTGATTTTCATATAAAGTTTGATAATTATATTCATTTCAGCATATTTTTTTGTTTTTGAAAGAATGATTTTAAATTTTTAATTGATTTTGATATAACTCATTTCAAATTTTTGATTATTTTTTGAAAAAACAGTCTCCCGGTTTTACTTTTTGTAAAAACCATCTGCCGTTTTTATTTTTTTGAAAAATTTATGCAGCTCGCGCGCGGCGGCGCAAAAAATCGCGTAAGCGATTTTTCAATAAACGCCGCCCTCCAAGCGGAAACAAACACCACCCTCCAACTGCAAACAAACACCTCCCTCCAACTGCAAACAGAAACTCTGGACAGATTAACCGAATTTAATTAAAAATGATTGAATAAACCTTAAACAATTAAAAATAATAAAATGATCAAAATTGATTAAAATCGAAAAAATTAGATTAATGAAATTAATTGTAAAAATTTAAACTGAATTAGGTAAATGTTAAAAAATTAAATCAAATTGAATCAATTGCAAAAAATTAATTCGAAAGGAGTTAAAACTCAAAAAATAAATCAAAATAAACTAAAAGCAATTAAAACAAAAAATAAAGAAAAAAAGTTTGATTTTAAATTTTTCAATTTAAAACCAATATAATACAAAAAACAAATTCAGTAGACAGCTAATTCGTTCATGACATCCGTTTTTGACAAAATGCCTTTCGGAATGCCGTCAACCGTCACAACAAGCTGACCGATGTTGTATTTATGGAACAGGCGGACAACATCGTAAAGCTGCATTTCGCCGTCGACTGTAATGAGTTCTTTGGTCATCACATCTTTGGCTTTGATATCTAATTTGTTTGTTGCAACCGCTTTTGTCACATCGGTTGTCGTGATGACGCCGACGATTTTGCCGTTGTCTTCAACAGCGGCGCCGTGAAGGTTTTTGGCAATGAAATGTCTTGAAACTTCTTGTAAATCCTGATCACTTTTGACGGCAAGCGTTAAAGGTTTCATATAGAATTTCACATGTTTCTTCGGCAGTGAAACCATTTCAGTGATGTTGATCAAAATCAGGTTGTTGCTGTCGTCGCGGCCGTAAACTTCACCGCGGACGGTGAGACGGTTAACAGGCGTCGGGCCGACCTGAATTTGGTCGCCGGCATTGAAGTCTTTAATGTTTCCGATGATTTTGACAATACCTTTGCATTTTTCGGGATTGCGAACAGTTGTGAACGAAATTTCAGCCGTCGTTGTGTTATTGACAGCCGTTCCGTTGCGGTAAACCGGAACAACCATTTCTTCATCCATCACTTCAATGTCAAGTGCCTGATATGCTTCGCCTGTCGGGCGGTAGCCGCCTTTGGGTCCCGGAACGCCTTCTACAAGGCCGAGCGCTTTTAAAAGCTGCATTTGGTTTCGAATCGTGCCTGGATTTCTGTGAATTAAATCCGCAATTTCTTCACCTTTGACGGCAGCTTCTTTTTGACGCTGTAAGTTGACTAAAGCCGTTAAAATGTCCTTTTGTATCGCTGTTAAATCCATGATTACCACTTAATGCTGATCCGTGACAAAAAGCTGAACAAGCTGAACAGTCTGACCGGATTGCTTGATTGAAATAATTTATTAAGAAATAATTAATAATCATCAAATATGTAAATTACATTTAGTACATTTATCTATATAAATCCATTTTCGACAGTTTACAAATATTCAGAGCCATTTTACATATATTTCAGATGATATTTTTATTCAATAGAATATATTTATAAATGTTATGTTAACAATCCAATTTTTGAATTTCAATATAATTATTAATTAGAATATATATAATTAATGTATTTTTGAAAAAAAATCTTTTCAAATGAAATGATTGCAATATCCGTCAATAATAAAAATCAATAACAAAATGCCTATTCTTTTCAATTATTTTTCAAAAATGAAAATTTCTTTTCAATTATTTTTTAAAATTTATGCAGTTCGCGCGCGGCGCAACCTGACGGAAGTCTGCCGAAACAGAAACAGTCAAAAAATGAAAATACTGAAAAAATATAAAGTGCATAAAAGAGCATAAAAAGTATAAGAAAGCTTATCTACTTCATTTATCTATGTAGCGTTTCTAAAAAGATTAACTGATTTCAGGTTTTATTATGATTTTTGAAAAAATTAAAACTATTCCGACGTCGGAGGAGCTTTTGGACAAAGCTTTCAGCCGTTCCGTCAGAACAATGGCCGGCAAAACAATTGACGGTCCCACCACCCGCTGCGAGGCGAATGAAGCGATGCTTTTGACCGCCGCCAACATTTTATCGGATAATTTAAAAAGCATCAACAAAATGTTTCCGAGTTTTGATCAGATTTCTCCTTTTTATTATGATTTAACCGACATTTTAATCGGCGTCGATGATTTGAAAAAGGCGCTCAACAACGTGAAATGGGCTTCCGAAAAAATTCATACGATGTCGCGCGAATACATCGGAAAAATCCGCGGCAACAAAACGCCGGATGTTCCGAGAAAAGAAGCGTTCGGGCGCATGAGTTCGATTGTCGGATCCGTCAGCAAAGATTTGTTGCTTCTCGGCGAAGCTCGAAACATTTTGAGAAAACTTCCGGATGTCAGAGAAGAGCCGACCATTATCGTTGCCGGTTACCCGAATGTCGGAAAATCCAGTTTTGTCACAGCCGTGACAAACGCAACGCCCGAAGTTGCCTCTTATCCTTTCACGACAAAAGGCATTTTGATCGGTCACATGGAAAAAAACAACATTCGCTACCAAATCATTGACACGCCCGGCCTTTTGGACCGCCCGATGTCCGAAAGAAATGAAATCGAGCTTCAGGCAATTACCGCTTTGCGCCGCTTGGATGCCATTGTTCTCATTTTAATTGACCCGAGCGAAAGCTGCGGTTATGACCTCACGGCTCAGCTGAAGCTGGCGCATGAAATTCAGGATCAGTTTGCGATTCCGTCAATTATTGCCGCCAACAAATCCGATCGCGATGAATTTAAAAAGCCGGATGAGATCGAATATGTGATTTCAACAATGACGGGCGAAGGAATTGATGTATTGACAGAAAAATTGATTGAAATGCTTCCCAAAGTCGAGCCGAAATTCGAAGAAATGCCGCCGCTTCGAGATGATTTTTAAAGATTGAAATATCAATCATTTTCTTTTTGATATTTTTATTTCTTTTTCTGTTTTCTTTTTAACTTGATTTTTTTCAACTTGGTTTTTCTTTTTCATTTCTTGCAATTTTACTTATCATTTTTCGTCTCTGATTCTTAATTTTATAAAGCTTTAATTTTCAAAAATCAACTTCGGAAACTATCGGTCTATAAAAACATTACTTTTTTAAAAATTTAAAAGAGTATATATACAAAGAATTTATTGATTTCGAATTGACTTCCCGACAATAAAATTTCAAAAAGAAGAGGCAAAATTATGAAAATTTTAGTAAAAGAACACATATCCACGGGTTTTACAGGTTCAGATGCCGATATTTTAAATTCTCTTGTCCGTAATGCGATTAATAATGCCGATAAAAATAATGAGCCGATTATCATCGATTTTGAAGGAATTGAAATGTATGCGACTTTCTTTTTTAATGTCGCATTAGCTCCTTTTTTGGAATTTATGAGCAAAAAAGAATATGACAGCAAAATCAAAGTCATAAATTTAACAAGTGTCGGTGAAGCTGCATACAGTTTGTCTTATGAGGGAGCCGTTGAATATTACAGTTTAACGCCTGAAATGAGAAAAGCTCGTGAAGAAATACACGCTGAAATTCTTGAGGAATTCTTTTAAGTTTAAAAATAATTAGACAAAAATAGTTAATTATTTTTGAATTAATTAAAATAAGACAAAAATTGAAATAATTATAATATTTTTCAAGATTTGTCATCTAAAAAATATCAAAAATTTATTTGAAAAAAAGCGGCAATTTTTCAAGATAAATCAAATCTTCGCGCTCACCGGCATCACCTTCCGCCAAAATCGCGGCTTTACCGACGACAATGCCGCCTGCTTCTTTACATAATTCTTCCATGGCCGCCATGGATTCTCCTGTGCTGACGACATCGTCAATGAGCAAAACACGCTTGCCGTTTAAGTATTCCATATCTCCGGCATCCAAATAAAGTGTCTGCATTTTTTCTGTTGTGATAGATTTCACGTCAACGGCGACGGGATCGCGCATGTAAAGTTTTTTGCTTTTGCGCGCCAAAATGTATTTCTTTCCTGATTGTCGAGACATTTCATAAGCCAGCGGAATACCTTTAGATTCTGCTGTTAACAATACGTCACAGTCGGGAACTTTTTGAAGAAGTTCGGTCACGCAGGCGATTGTCAGTTCAACGTCGGAAAAAATGACGAAGCCTGCGATATCTAAATGTTCGTTGACGGGGCAAATCGGGAGATTGCGGGTGAGACCGGCAATTTTGAGTTCATAAGTCGGGTAGGGTTGAATCATATTAATCTATTGATATACTATTTATATTAATAAAATGTTTGTTAAACGATGAGAGAAGAAGTGTGTTTAGAAATTGAAGAAAACGAAATAAAAATAAATGATGACATGAAAGATCATTTGAAATTGGTTTTTTCTGGCTCAAGAATTAATTTATTATTAGGAGCAGGATTCTCAGCACATTTTTTAGGTCTATTAGATAATAATGAAAATGCCTTTGAATGTATTAAGGCTTTAAATTACACTGATGCTAACAATAATGCTAAAAAACAAATTTTTAATTCATATCTATATTGGATTTTTTTTAGAAATTGTATACATCCAATTTCTAAGGATATTACAAGTAATGCAAATTTTGATTCGCTTCGTAATTTTGGAAAGATTTTTTATAAAATACTTCGAGAAAGAAGTAATCCCGTAATAGAAAGACAATTAAATATATTTACAACAAACTATGACCCGATCTTGGAAATAATATTTGATAGCAATAGAGATTTTATTTATAATGATGGGTTTGAAGGACGAATTTATCCATATTTTTCAACAGACCATTTTAGTAAATCGTATTATCGACAAGCAATATACTCTAACAAAAAAACAGAAGTTCCGTCTGTAAATATTTTAAAAATTCATGGTTCTTTGACATGGTGTAAAAATTCTGATGATAACATCATTTATTCAAATTACAAAGATAAAATTGAAAATTTCTATAACGAACATTCATCTCTTTTTTCAATCGACACAATACAAGAAAATATAGAAGAAATGCTTAAAAATGGTGATAGATTATGCACTGAATTGGGGAACTACATAGAATCTGATTCAATGGACACAATGATTAGTGATTTAAACAAATATGAAGCTATGATGGAGGACTATAAAGAAACTTTTTTAATTGTTAATCCAACAAAAGAAAAGTTTTCAAGTACACTATTGGATAAAAATTATCATGAATTATTAAGAATATATTCAAATGAATTAGAAAAAGAAAATTCGATATTATTAGTAAATGGTTTCTCATTTAGAGATGAACATATATTAGAAATTACACGTAGATCTCTGATAAATCCTTCATTAAAAGTAATAATATTTTGTTATAACAGGTCATCATTGGATTCTATAAAATCATTATTTGAAAATTCAAAAAATGAAAATATTTCATATGTTTATTTAAAAGAACCTCAAAATTTAGATTTAAATCGTTTGAATGAGATATTGAACTGCATATTTAATAAGTGATTTTTATGTTAATTGAGTTTTATAAAATCGGAGAAGTAATTAGTGTACACGGTAAAAAAATAAAAATTCATGTATTTGAAAATAAAAATAGTACAATTTTAATTCATAAAGGAAAAATCGTAAAAAATGTTTCGGTAGGAAGTTATGTAAAAATTCCAAAGGGTTTTTCAAATGTAATATGTAGAATTGAAGGTGAATATATTGAAAAATATGAAAATCTATCAGATTTTACAAAAGAAAATGAATCAATTAAACGAATTATTGAAGTAAGCATTTTGGGTGTTTTGGAAAATAACAAATTCAAACGCGGATTAATTGAAATTCCATTGATTTTTTCAGATGTTTATATTATTGAAAACGAAGAGATCAAAGAAATTTTTAAGATGAGCGAAAAACCAGAAAAATCAATTTGTATTGGAACATTACACGATTATAAAAGCCAGAAATTTTGTGTTGATATTTCTTTGTTTGCCAGCCATATTGGAATATTTGGAAATACCGGAAGTGGAAAATCAAACACATTAGCAAAAATATATACAGAATGTTTTGAAAAATACAAAACTAATGCCAATTTTAAAAAAAGTTCTTTTATAATTATAGACTTTAATGGAGAATACAAATCATCTTTTGTCGAAGAAAAAAAAGTATTAAATTTATCTACTCGAAAAAATAATGCTGATAAAATTAGTATAGAAGATTCATTTTTAGAAGATATTGATGTTTGGTCAATAATTTGTGAAGCAACAGAAAAGACACAGAGACCATTTTTAAATAGAGCTATTCGATTGTATAAATTTCAGAAAAAGGAAGATATGCACTCGGATGAATATATTAGCACACTTAAAAAAACATTTACAAAGTTAATAAATGGTTATTTTGAAAAACCAAATTTAATCACACCGCATAACAGACTAATTAAAAAAATAGTAGAGTTAATGTTTAAATCAACCGAAGAATTTCAAGAAATGTTAGATACTTTATATATTCATGCCGCAAATGGAAAAATGACGATTGTAATAGAAAATGGAAACAATAAACAATATTGCGATAAATTTGAAGATTTTGAAAATAAAATTACTAATCCATTAATAGAGAAATTATTTACAGATGGAAATATAATAAAATGTGATAATTATTCACTTTTTGAATATTCAATGCTATATAATTACATTAATGAATTACAAAGACAATCAATAAACGAAGAACATATTGCACCTTTTATCAGAAGATTTGAAAATAGGTTAATATCAATAAAAAATATTTTTAAAATAGCTGATATTGAAGAATCAAATATTGAAATATATAATCTTGAAGATGTAAATATTGAATTTAAAAAAATAATACCATTAATAATTTGCAAACATAAATATGAAAAACATAAATTAAAAGAAAAAAAAGGAAGTTTACATTTAATAATTGATGAGGCTCATACCATTTTATCTGAGACTTCTGAAAGAGAAAGTGCTACATGGAAAGATTATAGACTCGAAACATTTGAAGAAATAATAAAAGAAGGAAGAAAATTTGGGGTATTTCTAACAATTGCAAGTCAAAGGCCTTCAGACATATCAGAAACGATAATATCTCAATTACATCATTATTTCATCCATCGACTTGTAAATAATGAAGATTTAAGAGCAATAAATAAAGCTGTATCATTTATTGATAACACATCATATGAGATGATACCAATATTACCTCAAGGAGTATGTATATTTACAGGCGTTTCAGCCAATTTCCCTGTATTGACCCAAATTGACATATTAAATTCACAATTGCAACCACAAAGTAATACAATTGATCTATCTGAGTTATGGAAATAAAAATAAACAGAACAGAAAGTATCAGTTTTTACTTTCGTTCTCGTTTCTTTCACAGCATTTTCTTTAGTTTAAGCAACAGTAAGATATCATCCGTTACAAGATTTTAACTTTAAAATCACATTATATAATAAAAATTGACACTGATTGCTTTGTCAACTTTTTCAGCTTTCTTCCTTGCTTCTTTCACACTTTTTCCTTTCGCCAAAGCAACACCCAATCTCCGTTCCCCTTTAATTTTTGGCTTTCCGAACAATCGGATCTGCGTGTCTTTTTCTTCCAAAGCTTTATCCAAATCCGAATACGAAATTTTATTCGATGTTCCCGTTCTGAAAATGGCTTTGGATGCGGACGGTCCGTTGAGTTTCACAACTTTAAAAGATTGGTTTCCTTTACTTCTTTTATTTTCTTTTTTCTTTCCTTTGCCTTTCGTTACTTTTTCGGCCGGAATCGGCAGGTTCAAAAAAGCGCGCGTGTGAAGCGCGAATTCCGATAAATCCTGGGAAATCATTGTCACCATTCCCGTATCGTGTGGGCGCGGAGAAACTTCGTTGAAATAAACGGTTTTGCCTTTCACGAAAAGTTCGACGCCGAAAATACCGTAACCGCCGAGTGCCTTTGTGATTTGGCCGGCAATTTTTCGAGCGCGTTTGAGCGCAACCGGATCCATTTTCTGCGGCTGCCAGGATTCGCGGTAGTCACCATTAATTTGAATGTGACCGATCGGCTCGCAGAAAATCGTTCCGGAAACGCTTTGAACAGTCAAAAGAGTGATTTCATAGTCAAATTCAATGAATTCTTCAACGATCACTTTCATCGGTTTGTTGCCGGTTCCGCTTGTGCTGCCTGCGCCGTCTGTGCTACTGCCGCGTGCTTCTCTTTGTGATTTGGCAAACGCGTCTTTGATTTGATTGGCGCCGCGAATGACGCTTTGACCTTTGCCGGAAGAACTCATGATCGGTTTGATCAAACACGGAAAACCGAGTTTTTCGGCGGCGGCTTTGACTTCTTCTTCGGTTTGGGCAAAATAATATTTTGATGTTTTCAGTTTCAGCTTTTCGGCGGCCAAACGGCGGATGCCTTCGCGATTCATTGTTAATTGAACCGCTTTAGCCGACGGCACGACTTGAATTTTTTTGGTTTGTCCGGGAATCCCGAATTTTTCGATTTCTGCAAGCGTGTCGGTTGCGATGGCTTCAATTTCGGGAACAATAAAATCCGGCATTTCTTTTTCGATAATTTCTCGAAGCGCTGCGCCGTCCGTCATTTGAAGAACATAAGAGCGGTGCGCGACCTGCATGGCAGGCGCATTTGCGTAGCGGTCAAGCGCGACAACTTCAACGCCGAGGCGCTGGAGTTCGATGGCAACTTCTTTGCCGAGTTCGCCCGCGCCGCAGAGCAGAACTTTGGTTGCCGTATCAGAGAGAGGAGTGCCGATTGTTACCAAAAAATCACCATGTTTTTGAAATCTATTTTGAAATTTATTTTGAAATCTAAATTCTGTAAATGATATGGGCTAAATAATTCTGTAAATGATATAAGTTGAATAAATAATAAAAATTGAAATTAAATAAATCCAATAACTGAATAAACAGATTTAAAATTGAATAAATAAATTCAAAACTTAAACACGACTGTTTTCGTTTCTAAGTAATCATTCAATGATTCATAGCCGTTTTCGCGTCCGAATCCGCTGTCTTTGACGCCGCCAAACGGCAACTCGGGAAGCACTTTTGCATGCTGGTTGACCCAAACAACGCCGGCTTTCAACTCTTCAACGCCGCGTTTTGCGCGTTTGAGATCGTTGGTCCAAATCGAAGCGCCGAGTCCGAAATCGGTATTGTTTGCTTCAAAAATCGCTTCATCCAAATCTTTCACGGGATTGATGACCATGATCGGCCCGAACACTTCTTCTCTGAGCAGGCAAGAATTTTTCGGAACATTTGTAATTACGGTCGGCTCGAAAAAATAACCGTTCTCAAATTCGGCGCCGTCGGGGATTTTGCCGCCGGCAATTATTTTTGCGCCTTCAGATCGCGCTTCTTCGGTAAATTCAATCATTTGTCTTAAACCGCCGGCCGAGCTGAGCGGTCCCATTGATGTGTTTTCGGACAAACCGTTTCCGATTTGAATTTTGGAAACCGATTCCAAAACAGACGCTGTAAAATCATCAAAAACGGATTCAAAGACAAAAATGCGTTTTGGAGAAATACAGGCTTGTCCGCCGTTAAAGAAACGGGCGTGAACGGCTTTTGCGGCGCAGTCTTTGACATCGACATCGTTGCAGACGATCATGGCGTCGCTGCCGCCGAGTTCAAGCGTTATTCTTTGATTGAATTTTGCCGCTTCAAGAGCGATGCATTTTCCGGCTTCGGCGCTTCCCGTGAATGAAATTTTTCGAATCACGGGAGATGCTGCCAATTGTTTTCCGATTTCTTCGCCCGATCCGGTCACGACGTTAAAAACGCCGTCAGGAAGTCCGGCACTGTGAAATACGGCGGCAATTTCTAAAACTGTCAGCGGACAAATGGAAGACGGTTTGACGATGCAGGTATTGCCCGTCAAAAGCGCGGGAATCAATTTCCAGGATAAAATGAGCGCCGGCATATTCCACGGCAAAATGATTGCGCAGACGCCGAGCGGTTTTTTGATTGTAAAAGAATAGCTTTGATTTTTTTTGTTTTCAAAAAAATCGGTATGAAATGAAGAGGATAAGCCGATATAATAATCAATAACGTTGATGACGCCTTCAATTTCGCGGCGCGCTTCAGTCAGCGGTTTTCCCTGTTCTTTCGTTAGGATGACGGCCAATTTTTCTAAAGTTCGTTTTTCTTTTAAAGCGGCGGAAATTTTTGATAAAACGGCGCTTCTTTCGGCATAGGATTTTTGAGACCAAGATTCAGTTTTGGGTTCAGCAATTTTGGATTCAATTGATTCGGATCCCGTCGATTTTGATTCAAAAGCAAGAGCGCATGAATGGATTGCTTTTTCAATATCTTCAGGCGTTGCCGAAGGAACAGATTCGATCAGTTCGCCTGTCGCGGGATTGATGACATCAATGCATTTTGCATGAGAAGGAGTGTATTTTTCACCGCCGATAAACATAAGATTTCGCTCTCTTGATCTCTTTTGATTAAATAGTAAAATTCAATGAAATCCAATAAAATTTTGTGATTTAAATGATAAAGAAATGATAAAGTTGAATAAATGAAGTATTCAAAGGTTATGATGCTTTTTATTTCAATCTTCTTATTGATTTTCATTTTGTCATTTTTTTAATCGTTTCGATAAACCTAAACATCCGATATTCAAAATCGGTGAACCCGAACGCCCGATAAAACCCTAAAAATTGTTTTAGATTTTGGATAAAAGAAGGCGTTCCGTTTTGAATAATTTTGATAAAAGACGATGTTTCAATTCATTTTGAAATTTGACTGAAAAAACAAAATACCGCCACTCCAACGACGAGTTCGCGAGCGTAAGCGAGCGAAGGAGGAGATGGAGATTCTTTCCCATGCGAAATGAAAAGCTAAAAACAGCCGGCTTTTTCAACTGTGTTCAGCTCCTGCTAAGGCTGCCAATCTGCAACTGTCTTTTATTGCTGCCGGCACCGGCTAAGCCTGCAAATCTGCAACTGTCTTTTGTGATTGCCGTCTTGGCTGCGGTTTACACTTCCGCTGCCACTGAAATGTGCCGATACTGCAGGGTTGCCGCTTCCGGCAGCCGCCGCCGCTGCCAGCCGCCGCGCGCGAGTTGCACCATTTTTGTTTTGCTTTTCAAAACTTGTCCTTGCATTATTAATTTTGTTTTAAATAAAAAATCAGCGAATCAATTAAATATATTTAGTTAAAAAATCATGAATTAATTAAAAATGAGTTAAATATTTAAAAAAACGAATAAGATTGAAAATTCAAAATTTAAAGATTAATTTTAAAATAAAAATGAAAATTAAATTTTAATTCAAAAAGCGGATTGGTTAAAAATGTATTTTGCGGTTATCGGAAACATTATTTCTGCCGAAAAAATGGTCAACAAAGAACGGTATGAAATGCAGACAAAAGTGGATGAGATTTTAACAAAAATCAACAAAGAACACAAAAACGACATTGCTTTTGATTTTAAACTGACTTTAGGCGACGAATTCCAAGGTTTGATCAAAAATGCATCTTCGGTTCTTGAAATTTTAGATAAGATTGAATATTTAGCCGATCCGCTTGAACTCTGTTTCGGCATCGGCATCGGTCCGATTTATTCGGGAATTAACAAGCGCAGCAGCAACCGCCCCGACGGTCCCGCTTTTTGGAATGCCGGCTTTGCGATTCAGCAAATGAAGAAAAATAAGAGTTACACGCGCCCGAAAATTCTTTTTGAAACGGAAGATAATGAAAGAAATAAAGACACGTGGATTGAAGTCATCAACGAGAGCCTCAATCTTTGCGATTTTATTGAAAAAGGATGGACGGACAAGCAAAAAAATATTGTTCGGGAAAGCATTTATCGCTACGGCTATGACACAAAAGTGCCGCAAAAAGAACTCGCCGATTTGTTTGAAATTTCGATTCCGGCCGTGAATGTTCATATGAAAAGAAGCGGTTATTACAATTATTTGAATTTAAGAAAAGCAATCAGCGAAGCGCTCCAAAAAGAATGGGGCGAAATTGAGGTTGAATAAGAGATTTAGAGATTTTTTTAATTTTCTTTCTTTTTCTTTTTCTCATTTTTCTTTTTTATTTTCTAAAAAATCGGGCTTCATTTTTGATTTATTTTTTTAAAATCAAACGACAGGTTTTATTTTGTTTTAAAAATTGAATGGCAAATTTTAGTTAGTTTTAAAAATAGAGTGGCTCGCGCGTGGCGGCGGGGGGCAGCCGCAACGGCAATGCAAACCTGATGGCAAGCGCAACAGAAACCTGAAGGTAACAGCGGCACGTTCGCGAATGCGAACGGATTTCTTAAAAAAGAGCAGATGCAAGCGGAAACAGAAAACTGATCGGCAGCAGTAACATTAAAAGACAGTCGCAGACGAGCAGGCTCAGCAGGAACTGTAACATTAAAAGACAGTTGCAGACTGGCAGTCTCGGCAGAAACTGCAACCGTAAAAGACAGGCGTTAGAAAGCACTTTGCATGAGCCGAAAAGCAATTTACAGTCGACGGTTTTGCATTTTTTGTTTCGTATGGGAAGAATCCGCCAAGTCTCAATTCCCTTCGCTACGCTACGGGAATCTCGACTTGCGGGGGCGGTATTTTGTCTTTTTAGTCAAATTTCAAAAATGAATTGAAACATCGTTTTTATCAAAATTATTCAAAACGGAACGCCGTCTTTTCTCCAAAATCTAAAACAATTTTTAGGGTTTTATCGGGCGTTCAGGTTCACCGATTTTGAATATCGGATGTTTAGGTTTATCCAAAAAACAAAAAAGAATAAAGAAAATAGGAAAAAACGGAATTGGAAAACGAAATCAAATCACAAATCTGTTTTTATCAATCATTTTAAAATATTCTTAATCAATTGTTCCAATTCATCGCGATCGATGCTTCTTTGCTCGGTTTCCGTAATCATTTTCACTTCATCAAAAAGCGTATTGAAATCTGCTTCATTCAACTCATAACCGATATTTTTAATGATTCCGGCCAAGGCTTTCGTTCCGGTGTGTTTGCCGACGATTAAATTTCTTTTGCCGCCGACCATTTCCGGAAGGAAAAGCTCGTACGTTCTCGGATTTTCAAGAATCGCGGCAACGTGAATTCCGGATTCGTGTGAGAATGCATTTTGACCGACAACGGATTTGTTGATCGCGACATCAATTTTGGAAGCCTCGACAACCTGTTTGGAAAGATCGACCAGCGTGTGAAGATCGTAGCGATCGATACCGTATTGAATTCGCAGATTCATTAAAACTTCTTCCAAAGCGGCGTTTCCCGCGCGCTCGCCGATTCCGTTCACAGTGGTATGAAGCTGAAAAGCGCCGGCCTCGGCAGCCGCCAGCGTGTTGGCAACGGCAAGTCCCAAATCGTCATGACAGTGCATACAGATTTTTGTCATTTTCGTGTCAATCGCGTTGTAGATCTGATCGACTAAATAAGTCGCAGTTGTCGGATTCAAAATGCCGATCGTATCGGCGATGCTGACGTAATCAGCGTTTCGCTCTTCCGCCATTTTAAAAGCGTCAATCAAACGAGGAATCGGCGTTCTCGTTGCGTCTTCCGCCGCGAATCTGACGCCGATGCCGTGATCTTTGGCGTATTCAACAGCGTTCATCGCCACATCAAGCATTTCATCCAAACTTTTGTGATATTTGTATTTCAAATGCAAATCGGACATGGCTAAAAAAATGCTGACGAAATCAACATCGCAGTCAACTGCGGTTTCAACATCTTTTTGAGTCGAACGGCAAAGACAGCAGATGCGGGCGTCAAGTCCCATGTTGGCAATCGATTTGACGACATCTCTTTCGGCTTCCGAAACGACAGGAAAACCGGCTTCGATGACGTCAATGCCAATATCATCTAAATGCTGCGCGATCGACATTTTTTGTTCCTTTGAAAAAGCGACGCCCGGCGTTTGTTCACCGTCTCTGAGCGTGACATCACAAATTTCAATGTCAATGTCTTTGATTTTAACAAAATCCATTAAGCTGTTGCGGCAATATTCGGGATAATGTTCCTCATTTTGTGTTTGATTTTCCATTTTTGATTTCCTTTGTTTTTGATTTGTTTTTAATTTAATCTTGATCTATTTCAATCGTTTTTGATTTGATGTTTTAATTTTAAGTGTTTTATTTTCCTGAATGAAACGGATAATTATGATAATTTGTAAAATCAATGCGTCATCAATTTAAAATAATTTTGAAATTTTAAAAATGAGTGAAAGAAATAATTATTAAATTGTTATAATGATGAAGCGATTGATTTAAATCAGAAATCGATAACTGTTTGATTTTGATAAGAATATTATTTATTAATAGAACAGAAAAAATCGGGTATAAATATTTATGTCTTTCGTCCCTTTAAAGTAACTTAATTTTATATAAATTTGAAAAATTTAACAAATGAGAGAGCTTTTTATTACATTTGTTTATTACATTTTAATCACATTTATTATTAGATTTGTTATTGCATTTTAATCACATTTATCACATTTTTACGACAGCATTGCGGGATTTACAAATTATGGCGGCGGAGCAGCAATTTGATTTTGAAAAATACACGGACAAATATTTTTTAAGAGCGTATGTGATTCTTCAAAAAGACGATTTGAATCCGTTTGTCCGCGCTCAAATTTTTGTTCGAAAAGGTCCCGGAATTATTTCGGGAATGGCAGATGCCGTTTCTTTTATTCGCGCCAATTCCGATTTGGAAAAAAACGGCGGCCGAATCTACGCGCTTTCTGACGGCAACTCTTATGAACCGCTTGAAACGATTTTAATTTTGGAAGCGCCTGTTTTGGATATCATTCGCCTTGAAACTGTTTATCTCGGAATGATCAGCTCATCGCTTGCGATTTACAACGATAATCAAAAGTTGGATTTAAACAGCGTTGAAAAAAGAATGCGCTCAATCGTCAACGCCGCCGGAAACCGTCCCGTCACTTATTTCGGCGCTCGCCACTGGCATTACAAAGATGACGCCGCGATTTCAAAAGCCGCAATTGACGGCGGCGCTGTCGGCGCGTCAACGGATGCCGGCGCTGCTTACATTCACAAAGAAGGAAGCGGAACAATTCCGCACGCGCTTGAAAATATTTACGCTTGGAAAGACGGAAAAGAAAACGCCGTCAAAAATGCGACGATTGCTTTTGATAAATATATGTCAAAAGATGTCGTTCGCGTCGCTTTGATTGATTATAACAATAAAGAAATCGATGACATGCTTCAAACGGTTTCAGCGGTTCCTGCCGTCGCTGCCATTCGAATTGACACGTGCGGCGAAAATGTCGGGCAGGGCGCGCTTTCAATGAAAGATTTGGATGGAAAAACACAAGCTGAAATCGATGCTTTGCTTCATGATTTCTTCGGCAAACCCGTTCAGATTCCGAAAGGCGATGAGAAATATTGGTTTGGAAACGGCGCGTCGGTGACAAGCGTTTACGCGGTTCGAAAAGCGCTGAATGAAAACGGTTTTGAAAATATTCAAATCATGCTTTCCGGCGGATTCGGCGACGTTCGAAAGGTTGAAGCTTTCGTAAAAGCCGAAAAAATGATCGGAATGAAATTGTTTGACAGTCTCGGTGTCGGCGGCATTTACGATTCGCGCGATTCGACAATGGATATCGTTGCCGTCGGCGAAACGATTGATTCGATGGTTCCGACGGCAAAAGTCGGCAGAGTGTATAAACCGAATCCGAGATTGAAAAGAATTATTTAAAAAATCATCTAAAGAATTAATTGAAAAACATTTGAAAAAGCATTTAAAAAGCATTTAAAAAGCATTTAAAAAGCATTTAAAAATTTATTTAGGAATCATTTGAAACAAATTTAAAACAAATGATGTTTTTGGCGAGTGATTTATTCTTATGTTGAAAAAACCGCAGAAGTTAAGAGATTTTGCAAAATATTATTTGTCGGAATTTCCGGAAGACGCAAAAAAATACGGTATTTCTTTGACGGATGAAGAAATCGGTCTTCTGCCCGCCAATAAACAAAAAATCGGCGACATTTTGATTGTTTCAATTCCGGATTCTCTTTCTCATAAAAACCGGGAAATCGGCCGGCTTCTTTTGCTTACGGATGAAAAAGCGCGCCTTGTTTTAAATGACAGCGGCATTTCGGGACAATTTCGAATTCCCGATCGTGAATTAATTTGCTTCCGTGAAGGCGAATCGAATTCAACAGAAACGATTCATAAGGAAAACGGCTGCAAATTTAAGTTAGATGTCGCTCGAATTATGTTTTCCAAAGGCAATCTCGAAGAAAAAAGAATTTTAGCAAACAGCTGCGACGGTGAAATGATTGTTGATATGTTTGCCGGAATCGGTTATTTTTCAATTCCGATTGCTGTTCATTCAAATTTCCGGAATTCTGAAAAACCCGTGAAAATTCTTGCTGTAGAACTTAATCCGATTTCTTACGGATATTTGTGTGAAAATATTCGTTTAAACGGCGTAGAATCGATTATTGAGCCGATTTGCGGGGATTGTAAAGATTCTGTTCCTGCCAATATTGCGGATCGTGTTTTAATGGGTTATGTGGGAACAACTCATGAATATTTGGAAACGGGAATCAAAGCGATCAAAAAAGAAGGCGGCATTTTGCATTATCATGAAACCGTTCACGAAAAGGATTTCCCCGAGCGTCCGATTTCCAGAATTTGGGAAGCAGCTGAAAAATGCGGGCGAAAAGCCTTGATTTTGGAAGCGCGGAAGATTAAAAAGTATTCGCCGGGCGTTTATCACATTGTGATTGACGCAAAAATAGAATGAATCGAATTGATTGAAGAAATCAAATGATTAAATAATTGAATCCGATGATTGTGAATCCGATGATTGAAATCAAGAAAAATTAAATAAAAAAAGAGAAACGTTTCTTGTGAAACATTCTCCTTGACCCTTTTTTTAGATTTTTAGAATTTAGAAACGAGTGCATCGACCGGGATTCGAACCCGGGTTTGCGGCTTGGAAGGCCGCAGTCATAGCCACTAGACCATCAATGCATGAAATCGCTGTCAAAACAGCAATCATTAGAGATATTGATTTTATTTAAATATTGTGGTGATTGAGTCCGCCATTGTTTTTGTTTTTGGTTATGAAAGAGTGAGGCGTCTCGCGCGCGGCGGCGGCAGCTGCTGCCGGACGGAAACCTGCAGGCAGGCGGAAACGGAAACCTGATTCCAACTGCAAACAAACACCTCACTCCAGCTGCAAACAGAAACCTGAAGGTAGCTGCGGCACGTTCGCGAATGCGAACGGATTATGATTAAAAAAAGCAGATACAAGCGGAAACACAAACCTGATCGGCAACAGCAACTAAAAACAGTCGCAGATTGACAGGCCCAACAGGAACAGGTAGCAGTAAAAGACAGTTGCAGACTTGCAGGCTCAGCCGGAACCGAACGCAATTAAAAATCAAAATGTTTGTAATTTTTTTGTTTCGTATGGAAAGAATCTCCAACTCCTTCAATCCTGCCGCCGCGCTCCGGAAACGCGTCGTTGGAGGGGGCGGTTTTCAAACTTTTAATCCAATCTAAAATTGATTGAAACATCTTTTTTTATCAAAAATATTCAAAATGGAACGCCTTTTTTCAATGAAATTCAAAAATTTAAATTAGAGTTTTATCGGGCGTTCAGGTTCAACGATTTTGAAAATTGGATGTTTGGGTTTTATCAAAAATAAAATAAAACAAAAACGTGGAACAAGTTTGAAAATTTATTAAAAAATGGAACAGTTCGCGCGAGCGCCGCAAGCAGAAAAAAGAAAAAACTGAATCAATCAAGAAATGCAATCAAGGAATAATTT
The DNA here is from genome assembly GCF_032594095.1 of Methanimicrococcus hongohii. Classification (NCBI taxonomy): domain Archaea; kingdom Methanobacteriati; phylum Methanobacteriota; class Methanomicrobia; order Methanosarcinales; family Methanosarcinaceae; genus Methanimicrococcus; species Methanimicrococcus hongohii. The sequence continues at coordinate 434,693 of NZ_CP131059.1, read as the reverse complement.
CACAGCTGTTGTACTCGATTCTCTGTTTAAAATCATCCAAACTGATTTTTCCTTCTTCGATCAATTTTTCGATTTCGGGTTTCTTCTCTTTCAGCGTATTGATTAAAAAGCGCACCGTTTGACACACTTCAAGAAAACCTTTGACGCCCCATTTCATTGTCGCGTTTGCATAAAGACAGCGACCGCCGCAAATTTCTAAAATGTCGCATTTCAAACATTCGCCGGAAACGTGAATCACACGCAGTTGATCCGGTCTGCCGTTGTAAATGTCGCCGGCATAATAATCGCTCATGCCGCTCATCACCGGACACGGCGACAGTTTGCCGTCCGTCTGCACATTGTATTCCGTCCAAGCGGCACCGCAGCGCAAATGCGTTTTTTCGCCGCGAAGCATTGAATTCATAATGTTGACAAAAGGATAAATGTTTAAAACCTTACCTTCCGATTTCATTTTTGAAACCCATGTGTCGGCAAGTTTTTGGACGCCGGGATTATAACTTTCATTCACCCATTGCGAAAAACTTTCACGCCGTCTTTCATAATCATTTCTCCAAAAAAGCGCGTTCAATTGCCAATGAACGCTGTCAAAGCAAAAATCCGGATTTTCAAAAAGATGCATCACGCTTTCATAAATGTCGGTTTCTTCCTGAACCGTCATACGCGCAATGATTTCGCCGTCAAAACCTTTTTTGCGCGCGATATTTGCATTTTTTGCAATCAAATCATAAACGCCGTCGCCGCGGTAATAATCCGTCAAATCGCGGTTGCCGTCAATGGAAATCGAAATCGTATGCAAACGCTTTACATATTCGGCAGGAACCTGATCAAGCAATGTTGCGTTCGTGTGCAGAAGAAATGTTTTGGCCGGCAGCATGTCCATCATTTCTTTCATTTTTTCAATTTCAAGAAGCGGCTCGCCGCCGTAAAAAATAACGACCGCATCTTTGTCTTTGGCAATAAAATCACGCAGCGCTGACGTTTCGTAGCTGATTGTTTCGGGAATATCATAATCAACGGCAATGCCGTCATCGAAGTCATCGAAACAATCACAGACTTCACCGTAACAATAACGGCATTCCAAATCACAATTCATTGTCAGCGTGACAAAAAAGTTTACCATAGTCTCTGCTCGAAAATAAGAGGATTCATATTTAAAAGTTGCTGATTTGGAAAAAATGAAAGAAAAACGAATCTCGGTTTCGTTGTCAAAATCATAAATGCTGCGGCTTGCGCGCGGCGGGTGCCGTCAGGACGGCTGCAAATATCTCAAAAATAAAAAGAAAATAAAGAAAATGAAATAAAAGAAATAATAAAAAATGAAGTTCATTCTCCATTTTTTATTTCATCGGCATTTTTGAAATCGAATAAGTAAAGAAAATGCTGAGCGCCATTTGAATGATCACAAACAGGCCGATTCCGGCCATCATATTTTTACTGATAAATTCCGGAAGAAAATCGTAAGCGGCACTGACGTAAAGAACAGCTAATGAAAGCAGGAACAGCACCTCATAAACAATCAGCATTATTTTGCTGTTTTTCTCGGCGGCAATATCGAAATAGCGCCATAAAATGATCCAGGTCGCGGCGTGAATGATTAAAACAGCAATGATTGTCACCACGGCAAGCGGAATCATTTCAACGGTTCCGTCAGACGCCGTCGGCAGCCACGGAATATACATTGACAAATATTTTATCAAAATAATTGCAACAATCGTTAAAATAAAATTGACAATACCAAGTTTTTCTTGTTTGGTCAAACCCATTATATCCCCCGCTTCATAATTTATAATAAATTAAAATAAAACTTCAATAAAAATCCAAAAAAAAAGACCGGCAAAGCCGATCTTCCATTTTGTAAATAGTTATAATGTGTTTATTGATATTAAGCTCTGACGGGCATCATACGAAGCGCTTTGGACAAAATGAATTCATCCAAGATCAATAAGATGAACATGAACGGCAAAACCGCGTTCAAAAGCGTTTCAAAGTTGATGTTTCCGATACCGTCAGGAAGCCACTGCATGTAAATTATCAGGAATGACAAAATCATAATGACAATGAAAGCAACTTCATACAAAGCAACGAATTTTAAACTTTCCTGATCCGGAACTAAAAGTTTGTATGTTGCAATCAGCATAGCGATATTACCGAGAACGGCAAGACCGATGTATGCTAAAATCCAAGGCATCGCATCTTCATATGTGTAAAATATTTTACCTGCAACTAATAAATATGCAACCATCACGATAAACACTGCAAAAAGCCATAATGAATAAGCAGATGTGATTTTTCTTTGTACTGTTTTAACCATAATTTAACCTCGTTTGGTTTCAATCGTTTTAATAATTATAGTAATTTAAGCCCAAATATATATTTGCGATTGAAGTATATATGTAATTCGGATAAATTTTTATTAGATATAGTATAACAAATATTTAAATTGAATCGTACAACAATTATATAGGAACTATTTTTAGTTATATTCTATATTTGTTTAGGTTTTGTTACTATTATTTAACAACAAGTATTCAAACACTAAATATGTTTGCAATTATTTTCAAATAGAAATAATTGCGAATAATGAATAGATTTGGATTTGTCTTGTATTAACTTTTACTTTATTTTTTGTCTTGTACTTTATGTACTTTATTTTGATTACTTTCACCGCACAATAAGTAAGTTTTTATTCTATTGTCAGTCAAAACAGTATATTAAAAATTAAAGCTAAAAGTTTTTTATATGATACAAAAATTGCTTTTCAAAAACAATAAAAACAACATCAGGATTACTATGAACAAACTAATTATTAAAGGTGCCAGAGAGCACAATCTGAAAAACATCTCTGTCACGATTCCTAAAAATCAATTAACCGTTATTACCGGCGTTTCAGGCTCCGGCAAATCAACATTGGCATTCGATACGATTTATGCGGAAGGACAGCGCCGTTACGTTGAATCTTTGTCTTCTTACGCCCGCCAATTTTTAGGCATCATGGACAAACCCGACGTGGACAGCATTGAAGGATTGTCGCCGGCGATTTCAATCGAACAGAAAACAACTTCCAAAAATCCGAGAAGTACGGTCGGAACAGTCACTGAAATTTACGATTATTTCCGTTTGCTTTTCGCACGTATCGGAACGCCGTATTGTCCCGATCACAATTTAAAAATCGAATCACAGTCGCCCGAAAAAATCGCGGATTTGGTTTTTGCCGAATTCGAAGGACAAGTCACGATTCTCGCGCCGATCATCCGCAAGAAAAAAGGAACTTACCAGCAGCTGATCCGTGATTTGAATACCGAAGGTTTTACACGCGTCCGCGTCAACGGCGAAATTTACAGAACGGATGAAGAAATCGAACTTGAGCGCTACAAAATGCATGACATTGATATCGTCATCGACCGCATTGATGTGGATGACGAAAACGAGCGCTCCCGTTTGGTTGAAGCCTGCGAGCGCGCAACAGAAAGATCCGGCGGCCTGGTTTATGTTTTCGGAAAACCGAATTCCTACCGCAAAGAAAAAGGAACGAGAGGTTTATCTCAAAAAATTCTTAAAAAGAGAAGTGAACTTGATGATGATTCGTTTGAAGACAGTGAAGCCGACGCCGATGAAATCATTGAAGTGACTTATTCATCCAAAATGGCTTGTCCCGAATGCGGTTTAGCTTACGAAGAATTGCAGCCGCGCATGTTTTCATTCAACAGCCCGTTCGGCGCCTGTGCCGAGTGCAACGGTCTTGGTTTTAAGATGGAATTTGATGAAAACTTGATCATTCCGGATCGCAGTCTTTCAATTGCCGAGGGCGCCGTTGCCGTTTACCGCAATTATTTTGACGGTTACAGACAGCAGCATTTGGCGTCTGTTGCCAAGCATTACGGTTTCTCGGCGCTCACACCGATTAAAGATTTGACGGAGGAGCAGTATAACGCTTTGATGTACGGCTCGGATGATAAAATCAAATTCAATATGAAAATGAATAACGGCGAATTCAATTATACGTCAACGAACAAATGGGAAGGCGTTTTGCCGCAATGTATTCGACTTTATTCTCAAACCGAATCCGATTACCGCCGCCAGGAATTTGAGAAATTCATGCGCGTTTCCAAATGCCCGACCTGCGAAGGCGACAGGCTGAGCAAAAAAGCGTTGTCGGTTAAGATTGACGGTTACAATATTATTGACATTACAAAATTATCGGTTGACGATGCAATCGATTTCTTTGACAATATGCCGCTGACGGAAAAGCAGGAGGAAATTGCGCATTTGATTTTGAAAGAAATTCAAACGCGTCTTCATTTCTTGAGTCAGGTCGGTATCGGCTATTTGACGATGTTCAGAAATTCGGGAACGCTTTCGGGCGGTGAAGCTCAGAGAATTCGATTGGCAACTCAGATCGGCTCGAATTTGACGGGTGTTTTGTATGTTTTGGATGAGCCGTCGATTGGTTTGCATCAGCGCGACAATAATAAATTGATTGAAACGCTTCGCCATCTTCGTGATTTGGGAAACACGCTTGTCGTTGTCGAACACGATGAAGATACGATTTTAAATGCCGATTATGTTATTGACATGGGACCGGGCGCGGGTGTTGCGGGCGGCCATGTTGTTTCGGCGGGAACGCCGGATGAAATTCTGAATGATTCGGAATCGCTCACGGGACGTTATTTGTCGGGAACCGAGTTTATTCCGATTCCGACGGATCGCAGGACTTCGGATGCTTTTATTCGATTGAAAGGCGCTAAAGCGCATAATCTCAAGAATTTGTCTGTTGACATTCCGACGGGCGTTTTGACGGCTGTGACGGGCGTTTCCGGATCGGGCAAATCGACTTTGATTTATGATACGCTGTATCCGGCTTTGATGCATATTTTTTATCATTCAAAAATGGAAGGAGGCGAATACTCGTCGCTTCAGTTTGACACGAAAGTGGACAAGGTGATTGTGATTGACCAGGATCCGATCGGCAAAACGCCGCGCTCGAATCCGGCGACGTATACGAAAATCTTTGACAAGATCCGTGAAATTTATGCGAGCACAAAGGAAGCGAAAGTGCGCGGCTACGCAGCGGGGCGTTTTTCGTTTAACGTGAAAGGCGGGCGCTGTGAGGCGTGTCAGGGCGACGGGATGATCAAGATTGAAATGAACTTCCTGCCTGACGTTTATGTGGAGTGTGAGGAGTGTAAAGGAACGCGCTACAATAAGGAAACGCTTGAAGTGAAGTATAATGGGAAATCGATTGCGGAAGTCTTGAATATGACGGTTGCCGAGGCTTTGGAGCATTTCCAAAAGGTGCCTTATATTCACGATAAATTGGATACGCTTGCGCGTGTCGGTTTGGATTATATCAAACTCGGACAGAGTTCGACAACGCTTTCGGGCGGTGAGGCGCAGCGTATTAAATTGACGCGCGAGCTTTCGAAGAAGGCGACGGGAAAGACAATTTATTTGCTTGACGAGCCGACGACGGGTCTTCATTTCCATGATGTCAAAAAATTGATTTCGGTTTTGAACGACCTTGTTGAGATGGGCAATACAGTAATTGTGATTGAGCACAATTTGGATGTGATCAAATGCGCCGATTATATCATTGATATGGGTCCTGAAGGCGGAAATGACGGCGGCGAGATCGTCTCGAAAGGAACGCCCGAAGATGTCATCAAGAGCAAAAAAAGTTATACGGCGCAATATTTGAAGCCTGTTCTTGAAAAAGCGGTGAGGATTCCGAGAACGACGCTGAAAGAAGAATATGAAGAGGAGAAGAGGAATATTTCAAAAGGAAAGACTTCCAAAACGACGGCTTCAAAAACGACCGCAGCAAAAACAACTGCTTCAAAAACACAAACAAAAACAACCGATGCAAAAACAGCGGTTTCAAAAACAACTTCAACAACTTCAAAAGCTGCTGCTTCTAAGAAAGCTTAAACTGTTTTTAAAAAAGGTGTTTTTAACACCTTTTCAACTTTTTTTCAATCTTTTTTTTCAACCATTTTCAATCTTTTTTTCAAATTTCAACCAAACCCAAACATCCAATTTTCAAAATCGGTGAACCTGAACGCCCGATAAAACCCTAATTTTAATTTTTGAATTTCATTGAAAAAAGGCGTTCCATTTTGAATAATTTTGATAAAAAAAGATGTTTCAATTTGTTTTAGATTGAATAAAAGTTCAAAAACCGCCCCTCCAACGACGCGTTTCCGAAGCGCAGTGGAGGAAAGAAGGAGTTGGAGATTCTTTCCCGTACGAAACGAAAAACAAAAAACAGTCAGATTTATCAGATGCGTGTCAGTTCCGGCCGAGCCTGCCGATCTGCAACTGTCTTTTTAGAATTGTCGCTGCCGCGCGCGAATTGTCCCATTTTAATTTAGTTTTTAAAAATCGCCCCTCGTTTTTATTTTTGTTTTCAACCGAACCCAAACATCCAATTTTCAAAATCGGTGAACCTGAACGCCCGATAAAACCCTAATTTTAATTTTTGAATTTCATTGAAAAAAGGCGTTCCATTTTGAATATTTTGATAAAAAAAGATGTTTCAATTTGTTTTGAAATTGAAATCAAAAGACAAAATTCCGCCCCCTCCAACGACGCGTTTCCGAAGCGCAGCGGAGGAAAGAAGGAGTTGGAGATTCTTTCCCGTACGAAACGAAAAACGAAAAACAGTCAGATTTATCAGATGCGTGGCAGTTCCGGCCGAGCCTGCAAGTCTGCAACTGTCTTTTAATTATGCTGCTGCCAATCAGATTTGCGCTTCCGCTTGCTTCTGCTCATTTAAATCGTAATCCGTTCGCATTCGAGAACGTGTCGCTGTTACCTACTGGTTTCTATTTCCGCTTATCGATCCGGTTTGCGCCGCGGTTGCCATGCAGCTGCCGCCGCCGCGCGCGAGCCGCACCCATTTTAAAAATAAATAAAAACGAACTCCAATTTTCAAAAAATACAAAAAAACAAACTGCAATCTCTCAAAAAAATAAAAACAAAAAAATCAAATGACAAATTTACTTTTTAATTTTGACGACAACGTTTGTATCAACTACTAAGTCATCCGCCTTTTTTTTCAATTCGTCGGGAAGTTTTTTGTTCGAAACATCATTTCCCATCATTAAAAAGGCAGCATTTTGCTCTTTTCGGATTTGAACGGATGCAAAAACAGAATAAAACGGCGTCGTATCGGCAGCGATTTCCGTCTTCGTTCTTTTTTGGCGAAGCGTTTTATTCAGCTTTTTGAAATATTTTCGAACCTTTTTAATTGTCTTTTTATTCTTCATTTTATTTTTCATTTGAATCCCGTTAAGCGGTTCTTTTATATGTATTTGAAAATAAGACGATATTAACTTATTTAACTTTGGGAATGGAAAACATATGACTTGCGGATGTCAAAAAGATGCCGAAACAGCATCAACGGAAATTGTAATTCAAACGATGAAAATTTTAGCAGACCAAATCAAAGAAACGGCGGAAGCGGTTTCCCGAAAAAGCATTTACGATATGCTGACAACGCTTTTAACCGCCAAAGAAAAAGGAAACGCTGTTTTTGTTGTCGGCGCCGGTCGCTCCGGTCTCGTCGGCCGCGCTTTTGCAATGCGCCTCATGCACATGGGATTTAACGCTTACGTCATCGGCGAAACAGTCACGCCCGCCGTTCGAGAAAACGATGTCGTGGTTGCAATTTCCGGCTCGGGAAATACAAAGTATGTCGTGGAAGTCTGCAAAAAATGCAAACGCGTCGGCGCACCTGTTATTTCTTTGACATCCAAAGACGAATCCGAATTAAAAGAACTGCCGTCTCTAAATGTCGTATTGCCCGCCAAATGTAAAGACGATGCTTCAGGCGGCTCGGCAAAAACGCCGATGGGAACTTCATTTGAAATATTGGCGCTTGTCTTTTTGGATTCCGTTATTATGCAGCTTATCGAATTAACAGGCGTGACCGAAGATGAAATGAAAGCGCGCCATGCCAATACCGAATAATGATTCAATTTTAATTATTCAATTTTTCAGAGGAAAAACATGTCAAACATTCAATTTTCACAAGGCGTTTCAAGCATCAACATTTCCGGTATCCGCAAACTTTTTGAAGCCGCCGGCCCGAATGCGATCAACTTAGGCATCGGCCAGCCCGATTTTGATACGCCGAGTAATATCAAAGCCGCAGCCGTCAAAGCTATCGAAGACGGTTTTACGGGATACACCGCAGGTCTCGGCATTCCCGAACTTCGAAACGCAATCAGCGACAAATTCAAACGCGAAAACGGTTTTGAAGTCACTTCCGACCAAATTATGGTCACGTCAGGCGCGTCAGAAGCGCTTTACATTACGGCCGCTGCTTTAGTCAGCCCGGGCGATGAAGTTTTGATTCCGAATCCGGGATTTTTAGCTTACAAATCCATTGTCAATATGCTCAACGGCAAAGATGTCAGCGTCAAGATGAAAGAGGATTTGACAATTGATCCGAATGATGTTTTGGAAAAAATCACGCCGAAAACAAAAGCGTTGATCCTGAATTCTCCCGGAAACCCGACCGGCGCCGTGTCTTCCAAGGAAGATATCAAAGCGCTTGCCGAAATTGCCGAGGATAAAAACATCACCATTATTTCCGATGAAGTTTATGAATATTTCATTTATGAGGGATCTCATACGAGCCCCGCGCAGTTTTCCGACAACGTTGTGACGGTCAACGCGTTTTCAAAGAGTTATTCGATGACGGGATGGCGTGTCGGTTATTTGGCGGCCAAAGGCGATTATGTCGGCCAGATTTTGAAAGTGCATCAATATTTACAGGCCTGCGCCAGTTCAATCGGTCAAAAAGCAGCACTTGAAGCCATCACGGGACCGCAGGAATCTGTGACGATTATGAAAAACGAATTCAAAGAAAGACGTGATTTTCTAATCAAAGGATTGCATGAAATCGGAATCAATTGTGTGACGCCTCAGGGCGCTTTCTATGCTTTCCCCGAAGTCAAAAACTGTGATGAAGCGGCGGCAACTCTTTTGAAAAATGATGTTGTCGTAACACCCGGAACGGCGTTTGGTGAAAACGGAAAAGATCACATTCGTATTTCATACGCTTCTTCGATGGAAAATATTGAAAAAGCGCTTAAAATTATGGAAAAAGTTCTTTGAATTGAACTTTTCTTCTTTTTCTTTCTTATCTTTAATTCGGGTTTCGTTTTTCAATTTTTTTATTTTTGTGTTTCGTTTTTTCAAAATTTTTAATTTTAGTTTCGTTTTTTCAATTTTTTTATTTTTAATTTCGTTTTTTCAATTTTTTTTCAAAAATTTCGTGTTTTGTTTTATTTCATGTTTTTAAAGATTGGGCGGGTCGCGCGCGGCCGCTGCCGATGGTAACTGTATCGCAGCAGCAGCAATGCGAACCTGACGGCAGCGACACTTAAAAAGACAGTTGCGGACGAGCAGGCTTAGCAGGAGCCGGCAGCATTAAAAGACAGTTGTAAGAGTGGCAGGCTTAGCATGTGCCGAACACAACTGAAAAAGCTGACAGTTTTAAGTTTTTATTTTCGCACGGGAAAGAATCTCCAACTCCTTCTTTCCTCCGCTTGCGTTCCGGAAATGCGTCGTTGGAGGAGGCGGTTTTTGAAATTTAATTCAATTTAAAATGAATTGAAACATTGTTTTTATCAAAAATATTCAAAACGGAACGCCTTTTTTTATCGAAGTCTGAAAATTTAAGATTAAGGTTTTATCGGGCGTTCAGGTTCACCGATTTTGAAAATTGGATGTTTAGGTTTCATCTGAAAAATAAAATAAAAACAAAGAACAAGTTTGAAAATCAAACAAAAAATGAAGCAATTTGCGCGCGCAGCGGCAGCACAAACAGCCCGATAATTGCTTTCTTATTCACTTCTGTTTATTTCTCAAAAGTCAGTATCTTCTTAACTTTTTGATAACAATCTTCAAACAACTCTTGATTGCCGCCGCCCAGGTTTATGATTTTAAAATGATATTTGTCCGCGAAATTTTGAATATTTTCTTCAACATGAGGCGTATAATGAAGTCCGGTTTCGAGATTGGCAACTTGTTTGTAACCCGATGCTTCAAACATATATTTGTTCAGTTCAAACATTTGCTCATCCGTAAATCCGCCCGCCGCCTGCCCGAATCCGAAAAAACCTTCGGCAGAATAAGACGCGTACATCGGCGTCAAAATAAAAGTGCCGACGCCGTTGAAACTTTTCAGAACTTTGGCGTATTCTTCGCGCCCGCCAAGCGCGCCGCCAATGCAGTCGTCAATGATAATGCCGTCTTTGTCCCGAAGAATGATGACGGGGCAATTTTCATTTTTAAAATCGCTTTCAACATCTGCTAAAACATTGCCGCAAAGCCCGTAAAATAAAAGGATTGCATCTGCTTTGGGGATAAAAATCGGCAGGTCTTCATAAACGCGTTTTTTCAAAAGTTTCGGTGTTTCATGATATCCTAAATCCAATTGCCAAACGACAAGCGTCAGAGAATTGTTTGAGACGGGAAAATCGCGGTTTAAATCCGGCAAATCTTCAACTTTTTGAACAAAACGATAAGAAATGCCGAGACTGTCCAACTTTTCAATAAACTCGACGTGCTCGCCGTTTTCAATCACGACAACATCGGAAATATCCGGATCATTCTGAATTAAATAAACGATTTCATCCTGAAGCATTTTGCAGGCTAAAATACCCATTATGGCCATATTTACACGCTCCGCCGGCTGAATAAAATTTCAGCTTTTGTCGGTTTTAGGCCACTCTCTTCGTTTTAACATCGTTTTAACATCGTTTAACCGTTTTACATCGTTTTTACAACAAACATTAAACAAAAAGGCGTTAATGATACTTGAAGTTATTTTAAAAAATTATTTCATAGGAAAACGAATTGAAATAAAAGAAATGAAAAAAGAAATGAAAAAAAGAAATGAAAATAAGAATGGAAGTAAAAACAAAAACAAATGGAATGAAGTTTGTTATCAACTTCAAACCGAACAGCTTTTCTCAGAGATTTGATTTTTCAATTTTTGATAACACTCATCAAACACTTTTTGATTGCCGCCTTCCAAATCGAAAATTTCAAAGTTATATGTATCGGCAAATCGTTTCAAAGGCTCTTCCGTATCTTTTGTATAATGGAGTCCGGTTTCCAGCCGGGCGATTCGCTTATAATTGGAAGATTCAAACATGAATTTATTCATTTCAATCATCTGCTCTTCGGTAAAGCCGTTTCTGTCTCTGCTGTGATTGAAAAATTCATCCGTCGTCGCTTCGTACATCGGCGTGAAAATAAAAGTGCCGACACCGTGAAAACTGCGCAGCAAATTCAAATATTGGCGGCGTCCGCCGAGAGTTGCGCCGATACAGTCATCTACGATTTCGCCTTCGGGATCTCTGAGAATAACAACGGGGCAAACGTCTTTGAAATCGTCTTCAACGTGACCCAAAACATTACCGCAAAGACCGTAAAGCAGGTAAATGCCGTCGACTTTCTTCGCAAAAATTTCCAGATCTTTATAAACTTCTTCTTTCAAAAGTTTCGGTTTTTCATGAAGCCCGAGCTCTAAATTCCAAACAATTAGAGACAAGCCGTCTTCATTTTGATTATTTTTATTATTTTGATCATTTTGGTCGTTTCGATCATTTCTGTCGTTTAAATCCGGAACAGAATGAATCATCGGCGCAAGCGAATAAGAAATGCCGTTTTCATTTAATTTTTGAATAAATTCTTCATGCTCACCGTTTTCAATAACGGTGATGTCTTTGATTTCGGAATCGTTTTGAATCAAATAAATGATTTCATCTTGAAGCATTTTGCAGTTTAAAATGCCGATAACTGCCATATTTTCACCTCTCGTTTTGAAGATATTACAGATAAAAACAATAACGGAAATTTGTCAAATAAAATTGATTTTTTCGTTAAGAAACATTCTCTTTGAAGATTAATAAAGTTTTTGAAGTTTTTTCAAATAGCTCGGCTGAAAATAAGATAGCTGATTGACGTATTCTGCCTTTATCGGATAGATACCGATACCGTTGAAATAATAAATATTGCCGTTGCGGAAAACCGTCAAAGCTGCGGAATCGGCAGTTTGTTGATAGATAAAGCCGTTACTGTTGCAAAGGGAAAAGGATACAAACAGATTATTGTCGGGACAGCCGATTGCGGGATAAAACAAATACGTTTTTACGAGAAGAACGGTTTTGTGAAATACAACATAAAGAAGAATTACTTTACCGATATTTACGATACCCCGATCTATGAGAATGGCGTTCAGCTAAAGGATATGGTAATGCTGAAGAAAGAAATAAATACGGATTACAATACAAGAGTAATAGATGATACGGAAATATACAGATTCGGATATTGAGACGATTTATGAGATAGTGAACGATGCGTCAATCGCTTACAAAGGTCATATTCCGGCAGACCGTTGGAAAGAACCTTATATGCCGATGGACGAACTGAAACATGAGATCGGCGAAGGGGTCGTTTTTTACTGTCTGGAAGAAGACGGGGAAATATGCGGAGTTATGGGCGTGCAGGATGTGCAGGATGTCAAATTGATACGCCACGCTTATGTACGCACCAATAGGCGGAAAGGTGGAATAGGAACGCAATTACTCCATTATTTGACCAATGATTCGGAGAAAACTATCCTGATAGGCACTTGGAAAGATGCTACATGGGCGATAGACTTCTATCTGAAAAACGGATTCAGGCAGGTTTCGGAGGAAGAGAAGAATGTTCTTTTGAAGAAATACTGGAATATCCCGGACAGGCAGGTGGAAACATCCGTTGTTCTGACGAACGATAAATAAAAGAAGTTATAACCCTAACCTCTCGTTTTGAAAAAATAAGGGACAAAAAATAACGGAAATTTATCAAATGAAATTGATTTTTTCGTAAAGAAACATTCTCTTTGAAGATTAATAAAGTTTTTGAAGTTTTTTTCAAATAAATCGGCTTAAAAATAAGATTGCCGATGCGTTGCAACAATATCAATAACAATTGTTTTGGCCGGATTTTTTGAGTCCAAAAAACGACGGTGTGTTTTAAGTTAATTTTTTAAAAAAATGAGCGAGTCGCGCGCGGCGGCGGACGGCAGCGGCAATGCAAACCTGCTTGGCAGCGGAAACAGAAATCCATAGGCAGCAGCATTAATTTAAAGACAGTTGCAAATTTGCAGGCTTGGCAGGAGCCGACAGCAGTAAAAGACAGTTGCAAGAAAACACTTTTTCGGAGCTGAAAGCAGCTGAAATAAATTTGACTGTTTTTTGTTTTTATTTTGTGCGGAAAGAATCCGCCAAGTCTCGTTTCCTCGCTGCGCTCGGAAACTCAACTTGCGGGAGCGGTTTTTGAAATTTAATTCAATCTAAAACTCAATTGAAACATCGTTTTTCATCAAAATTATTCAAAAGCGGAACGCCTTTTTTTATCAAAAATCAAAAAATATAAATTTAGGATTTTATCGGGCGTTCAGGTTCACCGATTTTGAAAAATGGATGTTTGGGTTTTTCTGAAAAATAAAACAAAAACGAGGTTCGGGTTTAAAAATCAAATAAAAAATGGAGCAGCTCACGCGCGGCGACGGCTCAAACAAAAAAATCGAAAAAGAAAAATAAGAAAAATAGAAAAGAAAAACAAGAAAAATCGTCAGAGATATTCTCTCGGATCAACGATTTCTCCTTTCAATGCCGCTGCCGCAACGCTTGCGGGCGACGCTAAATAAATAAATCCGCCTTTTCCCATTCTGCCTTTAAAGTTGCGGTTGGCGGTTGAAATGCAGTTTTCGCCTTCGGCAATAATTCCCTGATGCGCGCCGAGACACGGACCGCAGCCGGGCGTAATGAAACTGACGCCGGCTTTGACAAGCGTTTCATAAATACCGCTTTGAACGGCTTCCAAAAGAATCGTTCTTGAAGCGGGCGCCGCAATTGTTCGAACAGTGACTTGTTTGCCTTTCAAAATGTCGGCGGCGATTGCCAAATCTTCTAATCTGCCGTTTGTGCAAGTGCCGAGAAACGCCTGATCAATATGCGTTCCGGCGGCTTTGCTGACGGGAACAACATTATCAACTTCGTGCGGGCAGGCAATCTGCGGTTCAATGTCGTCGGCGTGATAACTGACTTCTTTGCAGTAAACTGCATTTTCATCCGCGTAAATCGGTTCAAAATCGGCTTGAGAACGGTTTTTCAAAAATTCAAAGGTTTTCTCATCCGGCGGAACAATGCCCGCCTTTGCGCCCATCTCAATCGCCATATTGCAAAGCGTCATTCGTCCAGAGACGGACAAATCCGTAATGGCATCGCCGTAAAATTCAACGGCTTTGTAAGTGGCGCCGGCAATTCCCGTTTTGCCGATGAGATAAAGCGTCAAATCTTTGGCATAAACGCCGTCGTTTAAAGTGCCGTCGACCGTCATTTTAATCGTTTCGGGAACTTTAAACCAAAGTTTTCCGGTCGCAAAAATTTCGGCCATATCGGTTGCGCCGACGCCGGTTCCAAACGCGCCGAATGCGCCGTAAGTACAGGAATGGGAGTCGGCGCCGACAATTAATTTTCCGGGAAGCGCAAAACCTTGTTCGGGAAGGACCTGGTGGCAAATTCCTTCGCCGCCTTCATAAAAGTGAGAAATTTTTTGTTCCTTAATCCATTCGCGAATGTCTTTTTGAAGACCGGCTGCAACATCCGTGCTTACCGGAACCAAATGATCGAACGGAATAACAATTCTTTCCGAATCCCAAACCCTTCCGACACCCATTTCCCGAAAAGATTTGACGGCCAAAACGCTCGTGCCGTCGTGCGCCATTGCATAATCCACATTTGCCGAAACAAAATCGTTCGCTTTTGCGTCGGTTCCGGCCGCGCGGCTGAATATTTTTTCACTGATTGTTTTCATGAAAAACGCCTTTGTTTTTATTAATTAAATTAAAAATTGTTGAAAGAGATTTTTCTAAAAATTTTCAAAAATTTGAAACAATTTTAAAATTCCAAAATTTCAAAATTTCAAAATTTCAAAATTTAAAAATATTTTCATTAAAGTTCTATGCTTTCATTATCAAAAGCATAAAAAAGTATTGTTGTTTGAGATTTGAACTTCAAATATTTATAATATCAATTATATATTAAAAATTATGTCAAACTACAAGCCCGTAAACACAGACAACTTAGCCGATGAAATTTCAAATGACAAAGCTGCTCAAATCATCAATTCTCAGGATTTGAAATCCGATCAATTTAAAAAACTGACGCCGGAAGAAGAATCGATTATTTTGTATAAAGGAACCGAACCTGCTTTTTCGGGAACTTTGCTGAACAATAAAGAAAAAGGCATTTACACCTGCAAAAGATGCGGCACGGCGCTTTACCGTTCGGAAGACAAATTTGATTCCGGGTGCGGCTGGCCGAGTTTTGATGATGAAATTCCCGGCGCAGTCAAAAGAGAAAAAGACGCCGACGGATTCCGAATGGAAATTCTTTGCGCCAATTGCGGCGCCCATTTGGGTCATGTTTTTGAAGGCGAATATATGACTTCAAAAAACACCCGCCATTGCGTGAATTCTTTGTCATTGGAATTTGAACCGGATGAAGAAAAGAAATAAAGTAAACGAAAACATAAACAAAATAATAACAAAAACACAAACAAAACATAAACATCCGATTTTTGAAAAACGTTGAAACCCGAACGCCCGATAAAATCCTAATCTTTGTTTTAGATTTGGATAAAAGAAGGCGTTCCATTTTTGAGAATTTTGATAAAAATGATGTTTCAACCTATTTTTAATTGAATTAAATTTCAAAAGCCGCCCCCTCCAACGACGAGTTCCCGAAGCGTAAGCGGAGGGAAGGAGGAGATGGAGATTCTTTCCATACAAAATAAAAACACAAAAATGTTCTAATTTTTAGTTGCATTTGATTCCTGCTGAGCCTGCCAATCTGCAACTGTCTTTAAATGTTGCTGCTGCCTTCAGGTTTGTGCTGCCGCTTGCCGGTCAGGTTTGCGCTGCAATTGCCGCTGTCGGCAGTCACAGCAGCTGCTGCCGCGCGCGAACCGCACCAAATTTAAAATAGAAACAAAACAGACCTCGGTTTTCAAAAATAAAAATAAAACCAATTCCCGTTTTTTAAACAAAAACAATTCCTTCAAAAAATGCAAAAAGAAAATTAATTGCAAATAGAATTAAAAATATAAATAGATGTAAAGCCAACTTTCCTTTTGTAAAGTATACTTTCCATAATTATCAGATTTGATTTCCGGAATCAAATACAAGAGATAAAATATGAAAAACAGATTAGAAGAGCTCCGAAAACAAAAAGGAATTAATCAAGAAGAACTGGCGTCTGCTTTGGAAGTTTCCAGACAAACCATCGGGTCGCTTGAAAACGGGCGCTACAATCCGTCCATTATCCTCGCGTTTAAAATCGCGCGGTATTTTGAAACGGATATTGAAAGCGTTTTCATTTACGAGGAGGAGTAAAGTTTGAAAAAATTAATCAATCAATCGTTGACATTCATCGGCCTTTTATTGATAATTGTCGGCATCATCATCGCTTTCTTTGGAAAAGCGCATATTCACATCCGTTTCATTCGCCCCGAATTTGTTCCATGGGTAATGATTTTTTGCGGAATCATTTTGATTGTTATTGGTGTTACGGAACTGTTGACATCACGTTTGAAAGCTGACAGTCCAGAAGAAATCAAACAAATAGAAATTGAAAAAAAAGATGAAAGAAATATTGCAATCGGAAACGCAGCAAAAGCGCGAGCATATGAACTCATGAGCGTATTATTTGCCTTCGTTTTAATTGCACTGGCACTTTTGGATTACATCAATACAAGAGCGTTTTTCATATTGGTTACGCTTTTCTTTGTCTGCCAGATTTATTTCGTCTACCGTTTGTGGAAATATGAAAAAGAAATGTGAACAAAATTCTTTTCACTCATTTTTAGGATTTCGTTGTTGCCCGAAATATAAAAATTAAACTTTTATTCCCATGCAACTTACGGTTTTAATTTGGACATGTCTTCAGGATCTTCCAAACAAAAAGAAGCCGCATCTAACTGCCGAACTTTGCTTAAAATAAAATCGCCGACTTCTTTGGTTGAATATTTGCCGCCGAGATCAGGCGTCACAATTTTATCATGAATGGCGGCGGACACGGCGCGGTTTACCAAACACGCTTCTCTTTTTTTGCCCATCCATTCAAACATCATTTTCAAACTGAGAATCGCTGCCATCGGATTCGCGATTCCTTTTCCGGCGATATCGGGCGCGCTGCCGTGAACCGGTTCAAAAAAGGCCTGATTGTCACCAAAATTCGCGCTCGGCGCAAGACCGATGCTTCCGAGAAGAACGGCGCCGAGATCGCTTAAAATGTCGCCGAAAAGATTTGTCGTAACGACAACATCATATTTTTCGGGAGTCATAATCATGTCATAAGCAAAAATGTCTACCAACTTATCCGAAACGTTCACGCCTTTTGATTCAGCCGTTTGTTTACAAGAGTCTAAAAATAATTTATCGGATTTCAAAACATTGGATTTATGAACGACGGTCAAACTGTTTTTGCGTTCCGCGCCCGCCGCCAAATTTGACGCAAACGCTGCAATTCTGACAGACGCTTTTTTCGTAATGACGCGCGTCGTCGTTGATTTTTCATCGCCGATTTCTTCAATTCCTGAATAAAGGCCTTCCGAATTTTCACGGACAATAATCATGTTGACGTCGCTTTCTTTTCGATCTTTTATTTTTAAAAGCTTGTAAATTCCGGGAATCGGCAGAATCGGGCGGATATTTGCGTAAAGATCCAATTCTTTTCGGATTCTTAAAAGAACGCTTTTGTAAGACGGATCGATAACAGTCGTAATGGCGCCGAACAAAATTGAATTACACGATTTAAGAACAGCAATATCTTCATCAGTTATGGCAGAGCCTGTTCGCTCCCATTTTCCGAAACCGACTTCAACGGGAACTTTCTCAATTCCCCAATCATATGTTTCATTGAAATAATCCAAAATAGCAACCGCTTCGGGAATCACTTCTTTTCCGATGCCGTCGCCTTCAATAATTGCCGTTCTCATTCATTCACCCGATTGCAATTAGATAAAATAATTAGATAAAATAATTAGATAAAATAATTAGATGATTAAATTGCTAATTTAAATTACTAACAATAACTCAATTAATTTGGCGCGTTTTGCTTCTTACGATGCTCGACAAGCCCGCCGTCGTTTAAAATCTCTAACAAAAAATCGGGCAATTTTCCCGTCGGATATTCGCGAACATCTTCGGGACTGTCTTTCGGAAAGACGCGAATAATGCTGTTTTCCAAATCCACTTCAACCGTGTCGCCGTCTTTTGCGTCAACATCTGCTTCAATAATCAAAAGCCCGATGTTTATCGCATTTCTGAAAAAGATGCGGGCGAAATATTTCGCGATAATGCATGAAACGCCGGCATATTTTAACGCAAGCGGCGCCTGTTCGCGGGAAGAGCCGCAACCGAAATTGTCGCCGGCAACAATCACATCTCCTTTTTGAACATTTTTCGCAAAATCAGGGTCGATGCCTTCCATCGCGTGATCGGCAAAAACCTGCATATCCGTCGTTCGAAGATATTTTCCCGGAATAATCACATCGGTATCAATGTCGTCTCCGAATTTCCAAACTTTTCCTTTGAATTTTTTTTCCATAAAATCACAAAATCATTTTTAAAAATAATTCAATTTTTCTTTTCAATCATTTATTCAATCTCTTTGAAGGATTAAAATAATTTTGCTCATGAAAACCTGACGGCTGCCGCTTACAAAAAAATAAATTAACCGAACTGGAAGAGGTGTTTGTTTGCAGAGGGAGAGAGGTGTTTGTTTCCGGCGGGAGGGAGGTGTTTGTTTGCAGAGGGAGGGAGGTGTTTATGAAAAAATCGCAAGCGATTTTTTGCGGCTCCCGCCGCGCGCGAGCTGCACAAGTATTTAAAATTGAAAAAAAAAGCAGATCGCATTTATTAAAATTGAAAAAAAGCAGACCGCGTTTTTGTATTATAAAAATAAAAGAAGCAGAAAAATAAAAAAGAAAAAAGAGAAAGAGAATCTTTCTCCCGATTCCTGTTTTTAAAACAAACTTAATAATCCGTCAACTTTTCTTCTTCGTACAAAGGATGATCCGTTGCTGACATGTAGAAACGGGTCGTCCATACCGTTACGGCAACGGACAAGAACAAAGTGACAATCATCTGAACAATTGATATAATGAGAGTCAGCCAGAAACTCAGTACGCCGACAATCGACAATACTTGGAAAACCGTCGTAACAACCACAGTGATTGCCCAAATCAGAATGATGAAGACAAGAACATTCCAGAAATTCTGCTTTAAAACCGCGTATGACTTTTTATAAGCGCCAATAACGGAAATATCATCAACGACGATCGCATACGAAACGAAATAGAAAAGAACTGTCAGGATAACGGAATAAATGAATGTCAGTAAAAAACCGATCAAAAGCGGAACAGCGAATGAAAGAATAATCGAAAGGAAAGCGTCCGGATTATTCACCATCGAATCAACAATGCCTTCAAGTGTATATCCCGAATTCAAATAAACATAAATTAACGGAATCCAGAAAATAACTGCAACGAGTTCCAATATAATCATCAAAATCGTTGAAAGAAGCATGCGGATGGCAAATTTATTTCCGTATTTGAACATATCCGAAAAATTTGTGCTTCCAAAAGCAATCGCCTCTTTTGCCATACCGATCCATCCGGCCGTCAAATAGCAGGAAAGAAGAATGACAGCAATCAAAAAGATCAAAAACGACGCGCCGATATAGAGCAGATTTCCGGCTTCTAAAAATACAACGAACGAAACGGACCAAACAATCGCCAAAACAAAACTGATCAAAGCAAGAATGACCACCGGGGCGAACAAAATAGGATTTCGGGATAAATTCTTCCATCCTTTTGTAAAAGTATCACCAATATTTTCCATTGAAAATCTCCTCAAATATATGAAATATGTGAAAATATGAAATGTATAAAATTTGAATGACAAATCGCATTCAACAAGTAAAATAGGCAATACATTATAAAAACTTGTATAACAAAACCGTCAAGTTTCAAAACTTATTAAAATTTATCAAAGTTTAGTAAAACGGAAAAAAAGCAAACAACAAACAGCAAACAGCAAACAACAAACAACAAACAGCAAACAGCAAACAGCAAACAGCAAACAGCAAACGGCAAACAGCAAAACGGAAAATGCCAAAAGAGTTCAGCAAATCGCAGCCGTCTCTTTTTTGGTCAAAATGATATAAAACCGCGTGACCCAAATGTTCAGCGCCGCCGCCGTAAAAATCAAAAGAATCAAATGAACGGCAAGCCCGATAAAAGACGGAAAACCGAAATAATTTAACGCCGCGGTAAAAAGAATACTGATGAAAGTGGTCAGCGACTGAATAACGGTTATCAGAAAAATAAAAGAAATGATGCGAATCGGTCGTGTTCGAAGCAATTTAAAAGATTTTCGATAGCTTTTGAAAACCGACAGATCGTCAATGACGATAATGTATGAAACAAAGAAAAACATAAAAGAAACGAGTATCAGATAAATTGCAGATGCGAAAACGGCAATCAAAACAGGAACCGCCAAAGTTTCAAACATCGGCAGCAGCAAAGACGGATCATTGTTCAAAGCGTCGATCACATAGTCCGCATCGTATTCAAGACCGCCGAATTTGTTTAACACAGGTTTCCAAAAAATGGCGGAAACAGATCGAATCAGCATGATAAAAATGGTCGCCGCCATTAATCTGAATGAATATTTTTTTCCGTATGAAAACAGATATTTAAAATTCGTTGAACCGGATTCAACCGCTTCTTTTGCCATTCCGATTGAGCCGGCATTGACAAATGAATAAATAAAAAAGATCAAAACAAGAAAGCCGATAAGAACATACAGCAAAGTTCCGAATCCGAATTTCTCAAAATCCAATAAAAGAAGAATAAATGAAACGCCCAAAACAATCGTCGCGAAATAGTAAATAACGGACGGCACGAATAAAACAGGATGTTTTTTCAAAATCCTCAAGCCGTTGACAATCGTAATGAAAGCGTTTTCTGCCATAAATTTACCCGACTTTACTTGACTTACCTGATATGTATTTGAAAATTAAAACAAACGAATAAAAAACTGACAAACGAATAAAAAAACTGACAAACGAATCAAAGAATAATTAAAAGAAAGAAAAGAAAGGAGATAATCCTTTCTTAAATGATTTTTGAATTATTCTAAATTGAATTATTCTAAAATACCGTCTTCGATTTCGGAATATTCAGAATATTCTTCGTAAACAATTTCTTCGACAACTGTTTCATCCGTTAATGCGTAATACATACGAACGCCCCAAACGGTTGTAAGAGCCGTCAATCCTGCCGTAATTATGATATTAATCAAAATTCCTGCAATCGCGCCGATAAAACCGAACGGAATCAAACCGAGAATACTCGTAATGATCCCGACAACAAATGAAACGGCAAACGTAATGACGAGGATGAGCAGAACAAAAATGAAGACATCCGCTTTGTTTTCCTTAAAGATATTGTAAGATTTTCTGAAACTGTCAATGACACCCATTTCATCCACAACAATTGCGTATGCTGTAAAGTAAAACATCAGAACAAAAAGGACAGTTATGACAACCACGAGAATCAGCAGCAGCAACCCGAGAAGAAGAGCAAATACAAGAGCTCCGCCTGAACCTGTTGCGGCAATTCCGAAAACCAAAATCATGTAAATGGCAGTCAAAAAACCGGCGGGAATGCAAAGAATGATTATAAAAGCAATTGTGTAGAGAAGCATTCTGAAAAAGTATTTAAAACCGTTAGAGAAGAAATCTCCGAATTTTGTCGTTCCGGTCAAAGTGACTTCTTTTGCCATTCCGGTTAAGCCGGCGCTGATAAATGATGAAAGGACAAGCATTATAATAATTGATACGAAATAGATCAAGGCGAAATTGGCATAATCAAATGCGTCGAAGTTTATTGATTCAAACATATTGATGTCCATTGAACCGGAAGAGCCGGTTAGCATGATGGCTGATTCAAGATCGCCAAACATAGCCCAAATCAACACAATTGAAAAAACAATTGCAAGAATCGCGGATAATAAACCGGGAATAAAAAGAACGGGGTTGGCTTTAAAATCTTCCCAACCGCCTGACATTATTGCGTTAAATGAAATCATAAATACTACCATTTATTTTGAATGTTTTATAGAATTATAAAATAAAAATGAATACTTTAGAAATGAATAAAACTATGAAATACCGCTGTCACAAATACAAAACGGTAACTGAATTTACTAATTATTTATATAAAAACTATACTGATGATATAATCGGATAAATGAATCGGCAACAAAAAACCATTCAAAATAAAGCAAATCAAAAGCAAGTAAAAATGAAATCAAAAGCAAGCAAAAACGAGATCAAAAGCAAGCAAAAATAAATCCAAAACATTTTAGATTTGAAAAATGATAAGCCGACGCCGCGCGCGAACTGCCGCATTTTTATTATATTTTCAAATCGCGGGCACATACAAAAATAAAAAACAGAAGAAAAAAAGGAAAATCCTTTCTTTCATTGTTTATTAATTCATTTTTTTAATTTTTTAACTTTATAAATTTTGAAATTTTGGAGAAAATTTATTCTTCGGTAATTTCCGCATATTCGACGTAAGCGACGCCGATAACATCTTTTCCTGCCAATTCAATGAAGGCGTGAATTCCCCAAGCAGCGATAAGCGCTGTTATTGCTGACGTGAAGATCAAGCTGACCAAAAGAGCAATGAAAACGCCGACAACCGGAATAAAGTCAAGAACGACGACAAGAATATTTGTCAGAAGAAGAAGAATAAAGTTAATGACAACCATTGCTAAAACGAAGACAAAAACATTTTTCTTATTGTCCATGAAAAGGTGGTAAGATCTCTTGAAACTGTCAATGACGCCCATGTCTTCAACAATGATAATATACGGAACAAAGTAGAAGAACAAGCTGAGAAGAATTGCTGCAATAAAGATCAGGAGCAAGAAGAGGAAAGAAACCACCGCGATTGTCGTTGTGCCGGCTGTAAGACTGCTCACGACAAAACCCATAATGACCGCAAGAATAATGATGGGTATGCCGATAACGAGACTCAGGAGAATTGTATAAAGGATAAATCTCAGGAAATATTTGGCGCCGTAAGTGAAAAGATCACCGAATTTTGTCTTTCCGGTAACGACTGCTTCTTTGACCATGCCTGTTAAACCGGCTTCAATAAAAGCGGAACAAACAAACATGAGAATGAGCGCTACAAAGAAAATCAGGAAGAAATGACCGAAATCAAATGCTTCAAAATTGATGGAGTTCAGATATGTGACCATATCAACGCCGGATGTGAGTGCGGTAGTTGCTGCGGCATCAAGGTCGCCGGCCAGTGCCCAAGCAATGGCAAATATAAATACGAACGAAAGAATTGCAGACAATATACCGGGAACCAAAAGAATCGGATTGGATTTTAAATTTTTCCAGCCCGCTGATAAAATTGTACTTAATGAAAACATACGATATCACCGTTATTTTGAATTTTTATAGTTATTATTTATTTCAAATTTTACGATTCAAATTTTTAAATTGAATTTTTATTTTGATTTTTATATTAAATCATTTAATATTGAAATAATGAAAAATAATAACCTGCGATCGCGATTGAAAATTCAATTGAAGTCGCGTGATTATTACCAAATATTAATAAATCAGCATGATGAAAAAGCTGTAATAAAATCTTTAACGCACGCTGATAAACAATTATACAACGAAGTTAAATAAATATATATCTATTAAATTAAAACAATAAAATACAAAAAAATGTGAAAACGATAGAATTTAAAGATTCATAAGAAATAATTATGAATCAAATAAAAATAAAATAAAAATAAAAATGGGAGACGGTTTGGAGATTTAATAAAAATAGAGGTGCTCGCGCGCGGCGGCGACTTCTGTGACGGAAACCTGACAGAAAAGCGGAAAAGCAGAAAGCGGCAGCGGAAACAGGAATCTGACTCCGACTGCAAACAAACACCTCCCCCCTGCAATCTGAAAAACAGTTGCAGATCGGCAGCTTTAGCCGGAGCCGAACATGGCTGAAAAATCTAAACGAAAATAAATACACTAACGGAAGCTGTAAAATTATGACTAATCAAATGAAAGGCGAAATATTTGTGATTGCGCATTGTCTTTTGAATCCGCTTGCGCGTGTTAAAGGCATTCGGCAGCCTGAGCCTTTTGAGACAAAAAATAAAAGAATAATTCAGCTTCCGTGTCCGGAATTGATTTACGCCGGACCTGACCGCGGGAAAAAAGCGAAGGAAGATTATGATACAGTCGATTATCGCTGCTTTTGTCAACAACTGTTTTTGCCGTACGCCGATATGATTGAAATGTTTTCAAAAGAAGGATATTTAATTTCAATAACAGGCGTTCCGAAAAGTCCGTCCTGCGGCGTTTTTACGACAAGCATTTTGCCGCAGGAAATTCGTTTGTCTTCAGAAAATCAAGTCGCTGAAGGATAGGGTGTCTTTTTTGAAGAAATTGAAAATGAATTAAATCGAAGACAAATTCCGTTCAAAATGAATGAATAAGTAACAAATAATGAAGAAGTAACAAATAATCAAAAAAATAAACAAATGAGTTCTGTTTTTGATGTGTTCTGTTTTAACACATTCTTTTTTGACAGTTTTGATTTTTTAGAGCTCTATATAATGTTTTTGATTTTGAAAAATTAAAAGCGGTTATATCCAACTTCGAAATATTTGTTTTTATGATTCAGATTGAAAAACTCAAAACAGATATCAGAATGAAGGATTTGCCTTCTGCGGAACGCCCGAGAGAACGTCTTTTGAAATACGGGGCCGAAGCTTTGTCGGATGCGGAGCTGCTGGCTGTCGTTCTCGGAACGGGAACCAAAGGAATGAATATTGTCACCGTTTGTCAGCATGTTTTTCGTGATTTGTCTCTTAAAAAGCTGAGCAGAAGCACTGCTTCCGAACTGATGAAAATTCCCGGAATCGGACAATCCAAAGCCTGTCAAATCATTTCCGTTTTTGAACTTTCCCGCCGATTGGAAACTTATTCGGATGAACCGAAACGAAAAATCAGTGAACCGGATGATATTTTCAGATACATTTATCCGAAAATGAGAGAAGAAAAGCAGGAAAAAATCATTGTCTTGTGTTTGGATACGAAAAATCAAATTATTTCAGACGTGACGGTTTTTGTCGGCGGTTTGGATATCAGCATCGTTCAGCCGCGTGAAATATTTAAGGCGGCGCTTTTGGAATCCGCCGCTTCTATCGTTCTGATCCATAATCATCCGTCGGGAGATCCGGAACCGAGCCGTGAAGACATTATTATTACAAACAGAATCATTGACAGCGGAAAACTTTTGGGAATTCATGTGTGGGACCATTTAATAATCGGAGACGGGTGTTATGTCAGTTTAAGAGAGAAAGATTACATTTGAATGAAAAGAGAAAATCCTTAAAGTCAAAAAATTCCTTAAAGTCAAAAAATTCCTTAAAGTAGAAAAATAAATGAAAAAGAGACTTTTGTCACCACATCATTTATAAAAGGCTGATTCTTTTACAGAAAGAAACATTCGCCAGAGGTATTTTTTGATGGAAGATCCGTATACAGTTCCTTATAAGGGCATTTATGCAATTTGCGATGAAGACGGCAAAAAGGCTGAAATTATCGAACACTCAAATTGCTACGGCGGCGCTTGCTGGTCTTTGCACCATTACGCAAAATCACCCGCTGTCACAAATGCGAGGGCTGTCGGCGAATGCATCCGCTATTCTGTTAAAATCGGACCGTCAACGCTTGAACTCAAATCATCCGTTGCGGCGGCCGGCATTGAATCAGTCATTTGCGACGATTCTAAAAATGAAGTTCAAATCACTTACATGGGAATCGGCGGCGGCGGTATCGGCGCAACCAAATGCCGCGCTTATGCCGACGGCGTTTTAAGATATGACATTTCGGAAGCAGGCGGCGGCAAAACCGCGACCGGAAAAATATTTGTCCCGAAACGAAAACGCGTTTTAATCGCAATCGACGATACGGATTCATGTGATGAAGGCGCGACTTGGACATTGACGCACAACATCGGCAAAGCTGTCAGCTGCGAAGATGCAGTTTACCTGTCCCAGGCACTTGTTCAGCTTTATCCCGTTCCCGAAAAAACACAAAATTGCATGTCAACTGTTTTAGAATTCGGCTGCACCACGGATGCCGCCAAAGAAAAACTCATTGCCGATATCAAAGAACTCCTTTTAAAATACAGCGTCAGTGAAAATACGGGAATGCTTGTTTATTCCGGTTTTGAGATCACGGACGATTTAAAAGAATACAGTCATTTGGGCAGAACGATGCGCGTTTCAAGAGAAAAAATGCTTGAGACGGCACAAAAAAATCATGTTGATATCATTTTAGACGGCAACGGCGTCATCGGCGCAATGGCCGCTTTCGCCTGGTTTGCACAACCGGTTGAATCCGTCAAACCAGAATTCGATGTCAATTCGATTTAATTCAAAAAAATAAAAACATAAATGAAAAATAAGAATAATTAAAAACAAGATTAAAAATAAATTAAAAACAAGATTAAAAGTAAATAAAAAACAAGATTAAAAACGAAAAAAATAAAAACAAGAGCGGCATTAAAGTTTGCCGTGAATTGTCGCATTTTGACACTGACAACTCTTTTTACATTCACTTTTACTGTTTTTTCTTTCGGCAAAAACGGCTGCTAACGCCGATATAATTTCAAAAACTGTTTTTTGATTTTTTTCAACAACGACTTTAACTTCATCTGCCGTGACCATATTTTGGCTGAGTCCGGCGGCAGGATTTGTAATCGTGCAAAGCGAAGCATAACAAAGACCGGCTTCTTTTGCCAGCACGACCTCAGGAACGCCTGTCATGCCGACAACATCGGCGAATTGAGCAAACATTCGAATTTCCGCTTTTGTCTCAAATCTGGGCCCTTCCGTGCACAAATAAGTTCCTTGTGAATAAGAAACAGACAATTCTTTTAAAACGCCGAACAATAAATTTCGAATATCCGTGCAATACGGATCTGTCATGTCGGTGTGAACTGTTTCGTTATCATAAAATGTTGAGATTCTGTTTTGAGTCATATCAATAAAATCATTCGGAACAAAAAACGGAAAACTTAAAAAACTGTCAGGAGACGTAAATGTTTTCGTTTTCAAGAATTCATCCGTTTCAAAATTCTCAACCAGCGGCACTTTTCTCATCAAACCGACGGAATTGACGGCAAAAATCGGCGCATTGATTTGACGGGCAGCGTCAATGAGCGCCAAAAAATTAATTTTGTGCGGCGGAACATGATGTTTTCCCTGATGACGGGAAATAAATGCAATATCGAAATTCGAGCCGCCCGCGCCGGTATAAAGAATAGAAGCAAAAACAGAGCCGTAAGGCGTTTTTATTTCATAAGATTCGGCGCGTTTTTCTGATAAAACATCATAGCCGACGCCGCCGATAACTGTTAAAACAACATTTTTGAATAATTTCAAAATACCATCTCTTACATTAATTGAATTATATTTGAATAATAAAAGAATGAGCGGCTTTATATTTTAAAGATGCTGATTCATTTTGTTAACAATTCAATTTACTCTTAACAATTTACTCTTAACAATTTACTCTTAACAATTTACTCTTAACAATTTACTCTTAACAATTTACTTTTAGCAGTTTTCTCCGGAACAGCTTTTCCGAAACATTTTTTGAAAAAACGACAACACGATGATGAAAGCAAAATAAAATGCGGATGCGTTTTAAGAATCATGAAAAACGATGCAGATCGCGCGCAGCGTCTGTCTGCTGCAGTATTAAACAATAGAAAACAAAATAGAAAATAAAATAGAAAATAAAATAGAAAATAAAACCGAAAACAAAATAGAAAAAGAAAAATTAATCTCAAATTCTTCTGCGGATGTAATCCCACATGAACAAGCCGGATGTGAGAACAACCAACACAGAGAAGACGGACATATAGCCCTGAACGGCTGTAATGATGTCTGTAATCGTCGGAATGTTGGGTGTTATGTTTCCTTCATAACCTGAATTTTCTTCGGTTTCAATCCTCTCAGGAATAAGAGTTGCTTGACCATATGATTCGGATTTGGAAACGGGAGTTGGAATCGGCTCAACAGGCTTATCACTTTCCAAAGAAGCAATTGCAAAAGTTGAAAAGCTTGATGTTGAAACCGTAATGCTATAATGATCACCGATCTCTTCAACGGAAGGTTTCAATATTTCAAAATCTATTCCGTCCTCTGCATCAGTAATATGAAAAACAACCAAATTATCATTATCAAGAATAATTTCATCTGTTTTCGGAATTTCAAATGTTAACAAAACATTCGCATCATTTTCTGTTAAAGCATTGTTTAGTTCTGATTTTATATTTTCGCCGTTGTTTTCAAAATTAATACTAAAAATTGAATAAATGTTTGTTGTTTCGTCAAGTTCATCCGATTCAATTTCATTTAAAACGCTGCGACTGACAGGCTCAATAATTAGAGAAGCGCCTTCCAAAACAGCTGAAACTGATTCGGGGAAAGAGAGGGAAGATAAACTTGAAGTCGTGTCATCATCTATTTCCACAGTAAATGTTCCGGTATCCTCGTCCAAGACAGGTTTAATTTGAACGGACTGATATTCTCTTGAGAATTTGAACGGAATGGAAATATCTTCGTATGAAATGTCCTCGTATGATCCGTCGGATAAAGCATTTCTATATCCCGCATAGAATTTCAACGCTACCGTTCTTGATTTGGATAAATCATTTTCAAGCAGAGCAACATCCGTAAACGAAACAATATGTGAATGAGAATCTTCGGCAAAATTCAAATAAAGTTCTGTGTCAGCGTCCGTTATCTGAGATTCATTGAGTTTAAGATTCCAATGTATTTCACATGACTCAATATCCGGATTATTCGGAATATCTTTGGATGTGTAAGATCCGACATAGCTCGGCAAATGATCGGGACAAATAAATAAAACATTTATATTTGCTTCTTCGATTTCAATTTCAGACATATTTACAAGGAATTCAAAATCAAAAACGCCGGATTCAGCCATTGTTTCAGAATTCGATTGTAAAAGAGAATTGTCAAACCAATAAATGTATCTGAGCTGTTCATCTTCAAAAACATAAACAACATCGGAGCCCGCCAGATTTTCCATGATATCCGCATCAAATGCGGTATAAAACTCGGGCAGATAAGTGAAATAACTGGCTGACGGTGACGGTCGATCACTGTAAACGGGATAAATAACTTTAACACTTTGTTCCGGAATATCTTCGGATTCTGTACCGCTTGATTCTGTACCGCTTGATTCTGTACCGCTTGATTCCGTACCCGCATCCAAATCAGTCGGTAAAAGAATTTCATCAACACACAGTGTCAAATATCTGCCGGATCCGGCTACTCGTAAAACATATGTTTCCAATTCATTATCGGATAATTGTCTGTTCTCCGGAAAATCAAATATGACAGGCTGACCTGCATCAAAATTAACCGTTGATAAATATGTGCTGCTGCCTCCGGCATTATAATAAGAACCGTTTGTCGGGCCATAATATACAGACAAATTTGAATTAAAATTAGCGGAATACATTACATTTAAACCGGAAATATAAATATATTCGATATTTTTGTCGGTTTCCGGGTAATTTAATGGTGATACGGACTCTTCTGCAACGACCGTCGATGTTCCTGCCAAAAGAACAATCGAGAGAAAAAGTGATATTAAAATAGAGAGTTTTAATTTAGATTTCATTTTACGACCGGCAGCTGAATTGTTAAAATTAATGTTGTGTGTCTGTATGTTTTTAAGTATTCATACAAAATACTTTCTATTAAGAGTATAGAACAAACATAATATTCAAATGTATATAAAGTTTATTGAAAATATATCAAATGTTTGTTTTCATATGAATCATATAACTGTAATAAAATGAAATATTCTCTTAAATAATCAATTAAAAATTATAAATGAATAAAAATCATATTACAACCCGGTTTAAAGAACAAAATAAACGAGTGCTACGCCGAGAATAATATGAATCAGCATGAACAAAGGCACTGCCCATGTAAAAGGTTTTTTTTGAGTTTTGTGTCTGAAAGCCATCATGCCGGCATAAGCACCGAAAGGCCCGAAAAACGCCAGGATCAAAAGTGTTTTTTCGGTGACGCGCCATCTGTTCATAGAAGCTTTTGCCTTGTCAAAACCATATGCACAGAATGCAATAATATTTAAAATCAAATAAATTGCTGCCAAAAATATAATGTAAGAACTGATTTCCACCATGACTTTGAAAAAAACAATCTCATATAAATATTTGATGCATGATTTTGACCAAAAAAAGCATTCAAAGAAACTGTAAAAAATAAAAAATGTAAAAATGAAAAATAAATAAAATTCTGTTTTATAAATTTAAAAACAAATTTAAAAATGAATTTAAAAATGAATTTAAAAATGAATTTAAAAATGAATTAAAAACAAATTTAAAAATGAAAAGGAAAAACAATTTCAAGAAAAAGAATAAAGAAATAAAAAAGAAATCCGCTTACAAGCGGATGTATTCTCCGGCATCGCCGAGTTCTTCTTCGATTCTGAGCAATTGGTTATATTTGGCGGTTCTTTCGCCGCGCGCGGGCGCTCCGGTTTTAATCATATCAGCGCCGAGCGCAACGGCCAAATCGGAAATTGTCGTATCTTCGGTTTCGGCGGATCTGTGGCTGACAAAAAGCGAGAAACCGTTTCTTGTTGCCAAAGTTGCCGCGTCGATTGCTTCGGAAAGCGTCCCGATTTGATTCACTTTTAAAAGAAGACCGCTTGCCGCGTTTTCGGCAATTCCTTTTGCGATTCTCTCGGGGTTTGTAACAAACAAATCATCGCCGACGATAATCGTTTCCCAAAGTTCGCTCGTTAAATTTTCGAAATCTTCAAAAGAATCTTCGTAGAAAGGATCTTCGATTGACAAAATCGGATAGCTGTTGACCAAATCAACATAATAAGCCGTTAATTCTTCGGCGCTCATGGCTTCACCGTCAACATTGTAATTTTCACCGTCATAGAATTCGGAAGCGGCGGCATCTAAACCGATTTTAATTTCCTCATCGGTGTAGCCGGCTTTGTCAATTGCAATCATTAATGCATCCAGCGCTTCTGATGTCTTTTCCATTTTCGGCGCGTATCCGCCTTCATAACCGACATTGGTTGAAGAAGCGCCGTAAGATTCTGTCAGATATTTGCCGAGCGCGTGATAAGTTTCTGCGCCCATTTGAATGGCTTCGGCAAAAGTTTCTGCGCCGACCGGCTGAATCATGAATTCCTGAATCGCCAAATCGTTTCCGGCGTGTTTGCCGCCGTTTAAAACATTCAGCGTCGGAACGGGGAGCGTAAAAGAGTTGGCGCCGCCGAGATATCTGTAAAGCGGCAATTTTGATTCGCTTGCCGCGGCTTTTGCGACCGCCATGGAAACGCCCAAAATCGCGTTTGCGCCGAGAACAGCTTTGTTGTCCGTTCCGTCCATTTCAAGCATTGTCATGTCGATTTCGCGTTGCATTCTGCAGTCATAGCCGACCAAAACTTCGGCGATGCGGGAAACGTTTTCAACTGCTTTTAAAACGCCTTTGCCGTTGTAGCGCTCGGGGTTGCCGTCGCGAAGTTCAAGCGCTTCATGCGTTCCGGTCGATGCGCCTGAAGGAACGCTTGCGCGGCCGAAACCGTTTGCAGTAATAACGTCAACTTCGACAGTCGGGTTGCCGCGGGAATCTAAAATTTCGCGGGCTTTGATATTGCGGATAACGAAACGGTCCGCGTCATTGTAGCCTAAAATCTTCATAATGATCACACAAAAAAGTTCGATATATCTTAGAAAAGAGCATTATCAGCTATAAAAATCTTGTTCGAGGCAATTTTTGACGTCACTCATAATATTTCGATATCAAGAGGGAGAGATTTAATTTGTGTTTGAACGGGTTCTGTTACTACCGCCTGCAGCCGCGCCGCGCGCGAGCCGCTCCATTTTTTGTTTGACTTTCAAACACGAACCTTGTTTTTATTTTGTTTTACGGGTGTAACCCAAACATCCAATTTTCAAAATCGGTGAACCTGAACGCCCGATAAAACCTAAAAAAGATTAGACTTCATTAAAAAATTGGCGTTCCGTCTTTGAAAATTTTTATGAAAAACGATGTTTCAATTAATTATTAGATTAAATAAAAGTCCAAAAACCGCCCCTCCAGCGACGCGTTTCCGAAGCGGAGCGGAGGAAAGAAGGAGTTGGAGATTCTTCCCGTGCAAAAATAAAAAACAAACGCAGTCAGACTTTACAGCGGTATAGGGTCCGAGCTGAGCCTGCAAGTTTGCAACTGTCTTTACGGTTGCTGCTGCTAATCCGATTTGCACCGTCCGCCGCCGCGCGAATTGCTCCAATTTTTATTTTGTTTTTAAAATCCGTTCCCTTTTTTATATTGTTATTAAAAACATCTCCCGTTTCGATTTTTGTATTCTAAACGAAACCTAAACATCCATTTTCAAAAAAACGGTGAACCCGAACGCCCGATAAAACCCTAAAAAAGATTAGACTTCATTGAAAAAGGGCGTTCCGTTTTTGAAAATTTTTATGAAAAACGATGTTTCGATTGATTTTAGATTAAATGAAAGTTCAAAAACCGACCCTCCAACGACGCGTTTCCGAAGCGGAGCGGAGGAAAGAAGGAGTTGGAGATTCTAACCATACGAAACGAAACATTAGAAACGGTTTGATTTTTCAGCTGTGTTCGGCTGCAGCTATGCCTGCCGGTCTGCAACTGTCTTTTATGATTGCTGCTGCCAATCAGGTTTGCGCCGCCGCAGCCGCAGCAGTTGCCGCGCCGTGCGCGAGCCGCTCCGCTTTTATTAATACAAAATAGAATTGATACGAAAATTTTGAAACAAAATGAATAAAATATCGCGCTGCAATAAAAAATGAAAAAAGAAAGTTTGAATATTTTATTCAAATTAATTGAAGTTTAAAGTTCGGCACCGACAATCGTTTGAGTTGCAGTCACATTCGGATTTTCCCTGATTTTGTCAACCACGTCGTTGAGTTCGCGAAGTGTTTCAAGCTCAACAATGACAACAAAGTCGAATTCACCGAAAACGTGATAAACATCTTTAACGCCTTCGCAAGCCTTCAAATCATTGTAAGCATTCTTTTCAGAACCAGGCAATACATTTAACATTGTAACTCCGATGACCATGTTTTTTCCTCGATTAAAATCATTTTTTTGGATTTAAACCATTTTTATTTTATCTGAGATTAATAAATCATTACGTCTGCCGATTTTGAATCGGGCTGATATGAGATAAGAGAATTCAATCTGTTATATATTTGTCGTTTATAACTGAGGTGAATTAATTGTGTTCAGTTTTTTATTAGTTGAATTAATTAAAGCTAAAAATTAAAGCTAAATAAAACCTTTTTATAACCAAACTCTATTTACATTCCTATTTCAAAAACAACCAACATTTTTCAACTTAGAAACAACTTTAGAAATAGGAGATTTATTTTTATGACCGGCTCTGAAATTCCGAAAGAATACAATGCCGCCGAAATTGAAATTAAATGGATGAACGCTTGGGATTTATCCATGTATCATTTTGATTGGGCTGACCGCACAAGACCGCAGTATATTATCGATACGCCGCCGCCGTACCCGACAGGAAACTTCCATATCGGCAACTCGCTCAACTGGTGCTACATCGATTTCGTCGCCCGCTACAAACGCATGCGCGGATTCAACGTCATGTTCCCGCAGGGCTGGGACTGCCACGGACTGCCGACGGAAGTGAAAGTCGAAGAAACGCACAAAATTACAAAAAATCAAGTCCCGCGCGCCGAATTTCGAAAAATGTGCGAAGATATGACGCACGGAAACATCATCAAAATGAGAGACACGATGAAAAGACTCGGTTTTTCAAACGATTGGAGCAACGAATTCATCACGATGGAACCGTCCTATTACGTCAAAACACAGCGCTCGTTTTTAAAAATGTTTGAAAAGGATTACATTTATCACGAAGAGCATCCGGTCAACTGGTGCCCGCGCTGTGAAACGGCAATCGCGCTTGCGGAAGTCGAATACCGCGCCAATGTCACCAAACTCAATTTCCTTTATTTCTCGCTCGCCGAAGATGAAAATGAAAAAGTTCATATTGCGACCACACGTCCCGAATTGCTGTGCGCGTGCGCTGCCGTTGCCGTCAATCCCGAAGACACCCGATACGGAAAGTTTGTCGGAAAAGAACTTGTCGTTCCGATTTTCGGGCAGAAAGTGCCGATCATTGCCGATGCCGACGTTGACGCCGAATTCGGAACCGGCGCCGTTATGATTTGTACATTTGGTGACAAACAGGACATTCGCTGGACGAAAACGCACAATTTGAAAATTACAAAAGCCATTGACAGAAACGGAAAGATGACGGCGGCTGCCGGCAAATACCAGGGCATGAGCATTCCGGAATGTAAGGCGAATATTATTGAAGATTTGAAATGCGGCGGATTCCTTTACGAGCAGCAGGATCTGGATCAGAATGTCGGTCTCTGCTGGCGCTGTAAAACGCCGATTGAAATTTTGTCTGAAATGCAATGGTTCGTCAAAGTCAGACAGGATGAAATTTTGGCAGGCGCCGACCAAATCGAATGGATTCCGGATTACATGAAAGTTCGTCTCGAAAACTGGACGAGCACGATGGAATGGGACTGGTGCATTTCCAGGCAGCGTATTTTCGCAACGCCGATTCCGGTTTGGTACTGCAACAAATGTGATGACGTGCTGATTGCCGATGATTCCTGGCTTCCGATTGATCCGACGCAGGAAAAACCGCCGGTCGCCTGTTCGAAGTGCGGCGCGAATGATTTCCATGGCGAGACGGATGTCTTTGACACTTGGATGGACTCATCGCTTACCGCGCTTCACGTGAGCGGCTGGGACAGCGACAAAGAATTGCGTTTACCGACGCAGCTTCGACCGCAGGGCCACGATATTATTCGAACATGGGCGTTTTATACGATTCTCAGATCTGAAGCGATCGAAAACAAAATTCCGTGGGAGACGATCATGATCAACGGCATGGTTTTGGGTCCCGACGGCCATAAGATGAGCAAGTCGCTCGGAAATATCATTTCTCCCGAAGATGTTTTGGTTGAACACAGCGCGGATGCTTTCCGACAATGGGGCGCGCTCGGCGGCAGTGTCGGGTCTGACGTCATGTTCAGATGGAATGATGTCGTTTCCGCTTCCCGACTGATTCAGAAATTATGGAACATTTACCGCTTCTCGCTTTCCAATATGGATGATTTCGGCGAGAAAGAAGCTGCGTCTTTTGATGTTTCCAAATTGAAACAGATTGATTTCTGGCTTCTCTCAAAGCTCAACGGCTTGATTGACGAGGTCACCGATGCGATGGAAATTTACAAGTTTGACGACGCGTTTAAGGCGATTCGCGTTTTTGCCTGGGACGTTTTGGCCGACAATTATATTGAACTCGTTAAGGGTCGCTTGTACGGCGCCGACGCGGACGGCAAAGCGGCGGCAAGATTCACGCTTTTTACGGCGGTCTCGACGCTGACAAAGCTGCTCGCTCCGTTTACGCCGTTCCTCTCGGAAGAAATGTATTCAAGAATCGGGGAAGGAAGCGTTCATCAGCAGAGCTGGCCCGCCAAAGTTGAAGGTCTTCCGGCTGACGCCGATGAAAAGGGAGAACTCATTAAAGGCATTACGAGCGCGATTCGCTGCTACAAGTCGGATAACAAAATGGCGCTTAACGCGCCGCTTAAAAAGATTGAAATCTACAACGCGGAAGTCGACACGGCTGACATTTCAAACACTGTGACGTCGCCGACAGATTTGATTGCCGGCGCGCCCGAGTTTGAATCTGTTCCGGTTGAAGTGAAGCCCAATATGGGAATGCTCGGCCCGATGTTCAGAGATAAAGCAGGTGCCGTTATCGGCGCGCTCAAAAAGCTGCCGCCAAAAACTGCCGAAGAAATGAAAGCGTCGGGAACGATCACGATTGATGTTGCCGGCGAAAGCGTTGAGCTCAGTGCCGATGCGATTGAAATTAAGAAAGAAATGATTTTGGCCGGTCGTGAAATTGATATTCTTCACGTCGATGAAGCGGTCATTGTGATTGTGAAATAACTGCAATCACTTCTTTTTTATTTTTATTTCTTTTTTTATTTCTTTTTTTGTTTTATTTTTTGTTTTAATTTCTCTTTTCTTTTTATTTTTCTTTCATTTTGTCTGCGCCGCCGCGCGCGAATTGCTCCGTTTTTATTTTGATTTTCAAACTTGTTGTGCATTTTTTTTGTTTTTCAGTAAAACCTAAACATCCAATTTTTCAAAGTCGGTGAACCTGAACGCCCGATAAAACCCCAATCTTAAATTTTTGGATTTTCGATAAAAGAAGGCGTTCCGTTTTTGAATATTTTAGTTAAAGAAGATGTTTCAATTAATTTTTAGATTGGATTAAAGTTCGAAAACCGCCCCCTCCAACGACGCGTTTCCGAGCGCAGCGGAGGAAAGAAGGAGTTGGAGATTCTTTCCCGCACGAAACGAAAAACAAAAAAAAGTTTGATTTTTCAGCTGCATTCCATTTCTGCAAAGCGTTTTCTTACGCCTGTCTTTTAATGCTGCCGGCTCCGGCTGAGCCTGCCAGTCTGCAACTGTCTTTTTATGGTTGCTGTTACCTGCCGTTACAGTTACCGCTTGCCATCAGTTTTCCGCCAACAGACGCAACTGCCGCCCGCGCGAGCCGCACAGCTTTCAAAAAAAATAAGAAAACAAGACCTGAAGTTTTCAATTTTCAAAAAAACAGACTCGAAATTTATTCCAATTTCAAAAAAGAAAATGAGACTCAAGAATTATTTCATTCTCAAAAGTCTCATCGAATTCAAAACCGCAATCAATGTCACGCCGACATCGGCGAAAACCGCTTCCCACATGGAAGCAATGCCGAAAACACCAAGGATCATGAAAATAAACTTGATTCCGAGTGCGAAAATAATGTTTTGATAAACAACCGCTTTCGTCTTTTTGGCAACATCAAAAGCGTCAGCCAGCTGTATCGGATCTCCGGTCATCAAAACGATGTCCGCCGCTTCAACCGCAGCATCTGATCCGACACCGCCGACGGCAATGCCGATGTCCGCTCTTGTCAGAACGGGAGCGTCATTGATGCCGTCGCCGACGAAAGCAACTTTTGATTTCGGGTTGACGGTTTTTGTTTCAGCTTCAATCTTTTCAAACGTTTCAACTTTTTGATGCGGCAGCTGCTCCGTATAAACATCATCAAGACCGAGATCGGCGGCAAATGCGCGGCCGACCCTATCGGAATCGCCTGTTACCATAATCGTTTTGTCAACACCTGATTTCTTCAGACGCGCCAGCGCTTCTTTGCTGTCGGGTTTGACTCTGTCGGAAATTGCGATCCTGCCGGCAAAAACGCCGTCAATTGCAACATAAATATGTGTTTCAACATCCGATCCGGAAAGCAAAGCTGTTTCGGAAACGGCAACATTTTCCTGCTTCATCAGTTTCAAATTGCCGACAGCGATTGTTTTGCCGCCGTTGTTGCTGCTGCTGTCGTTGCCGCCGATGGCTGCTTTGACACCGAGTCCGGAATATTCCGTGTGTTCCGTGACAGTCGATTGATTTGAAATGCCTTTCTTTTCCGCCGCTTTCACGATTGAATTGGCAATCGGGTGGTTTGAAAATGATTCGGCTGCGGCGCTGTATGTCAAAATTTCCTCTTCGGAGAAAGGCGAGTTTGTCGGGCGGTCGATTCGAACGACATCAAAAACACCTTCGGAAAGAGTTCCGGTTTTGTCAAAAACGACCGTTTTGACAAGCGTCAAGCCTTCCAGATAGTTGCCGCCTTTGAAAAGAATACCTTTTTTGGAAGCGGTTCCGATGCCGCCGAAATAACTGAGCGGAACGGAAATCACCAAAGCGCAGGGGCATGAAATGACAAGGAAAACCAAGCCGCGGTAAATCCAGTCTTCAAATGTCGCGCCGGGCAAAACAAGCGGCGGAATAATGGCGATCAAAACAGCCGCAAGCGTTACAAGCGGCGTGTAGTAGCGGGAAAAGCGCGTGATAAATTTCTCTGTCGGCGCCTTTTTGGACGCCGCGTTTTCAACCAAATCCAAAATTTTAGAAACGGTCGACTCTTCAAAAAGTTCGTCAACGCGGATTGTCAGCGTGCCGCTTTTGTTGATGCTTCCCGAAAGAACGGCGTCGCCTTCGTGAACCGTTCTCGGAACAGATTCGCCCGTCAAAGCAGACGTGTCGAGCATTGAATTTCCTGACAAAACGGTCCCGTCCAGCGGCACTTTTTCGCCGGGCTTGACAAGAATTAAGTCGCCGATTGCAACATCATACGGAGAAACGGTCTCGTAACTGCCGGAACTGCCGTTTGACCCGCCGGTTGAACCGTCATTTGAATTGATTTTGTGAGCGTAATCTGGACGAATGTCCATCATGTCGTAAATGGATTTGCGCGAACGGTTGACGGCCATTTCCTGGAAGAGTTCACCGACTTGATAAAAGAGCATCACGGCGACAGCTTCTGTATATTCGCCGAGGAGGAATGCGCCAAGCGTTGCTATCGTCATCAAGAAACTTTCATCAAAGAATTCACGGCGCACGATGCCGCGAACGGCTTTGTAAACGACATCGCCGCCGATGATCAGATAAGCGATGATGAAAATAATGAGTTCGATCGGCGCGGTATGAACGATTCCGAGTTCCGAAAGAATCGGGAGATCCGCCTCATGAGAAATGTGAATCAAAATGCCGAGAAGATAAACAAAAATGCCGATAAAGATTCGAGCGGCTCTTTTTTTGTCAAAAAATTGAAGCGATGAAAAAAAACCGGTTTTTGAGGTTTTTGTTTCAGCAGTTTTTGTTTCAGTCTTTGTTTTATCGGAACCGATAGTATCGCATGAATCAGTATTGTACGATTCATCAACACACGATTCATCAACACACGATTCATCAATGCACGATTCATCAATGCACGATTCATCAACGCACAATCCGTCATCACATTTTGGTTTAATAGTTTCAATTCCGCCAAGCGTTACGGTTTGCTTTTGACGGCTAACGGAATTCAAAACAGTCATTCCTTTTCTTTGTTTATCTCTTTCCAAAACTTCCGTGCCGGGTTCAATTGTTTGAACGATTTTTTCAATATTGGATTTGATTGTATCAACACTGTACCCGTCTTTCAATCGGAATGACAGGATTGCCATGGCAAAGTTGACCGATACATCTTCGACGCCTTCCAATTTGCCGACGGCATCTTCGATTTTTGCGGCACAACTGGCGCAGCCGAGTCCTTTCAGGAAATATTCTACGGGAGGTGCTGCTTTTGGCGCGGTTTTGAATGCTGTTTCTTTAGGCGCCGTTTCTTCAGAAGATGTTGATTTGGGCGGTTCTGTTCGTTTCACTTTTTCAGAAACAACAACATGAGATTCAATTGAATGAACAACTTTTTCGATTGCGGGCAAAATGTTAATGATTTGGTCATCGCTTTTGTTGCTGTTACTGTTGCTGCTGTCATTGCTGCCGCTGCCGCTGCCACCGCCGTAACCGTCTTCAAACTCAACCGTCAGCGTTGCCGTTGCAAAACTGACCGACGCGTCTTTAACGCCGTTCAGTTTTCTGATGCCTGCTTCTATTTTTGCCGCGCAGTTGGCGCAGCCCAACCCTTTCAATGTATATTCTTTTTTGCTCATCGGACACACCAAAAATAAACGAGTGTGAAAAATGGTACCTATTTTTCATAAATTTAATAACTTTTAATTCAAAAGTGTTACTAATTCATAATCGAAATTCAACATATTTATATGTTCGCCGTTGCCGTAACACGAATCGGTTCAAAAAATAACATATTGGCGATACAAATGAAATTTAAAAATAAGAAGTTCTGAAAAAAGTGAAAAAGATTTGAAGAAAAATGAAAAAAATGAAAAAAGTTGGGAGAAATATTGAAATTTTATTTTTTATGATTATCTCCCAAGCTGCGCATGTGCGCGCGCCAAGTGTCCTGCCGCCTGCGCCGCAACGAGCGAGATTTCGCCCGCCAGCACGGCAGCTGTCACAATCTCGGACAAAGCAAGCGCATTTTCGCCGGGAACGGCTCCCGCGCCCGCGACGCCGAGCAGCTTTAAGCATTCCTGCTGCGTTGCAATGGATGTTCCGCCGCCGACGGTTCCGACTTCTACGGCCGGCATCGTCACGGAACAGATGAGGTCGCCGTTGTCGGCTAAATCCATTTCTGTAATACAAAGACTGCCTTCGACAACGTGCGCCGGATCTTGGCCGCAAGCAAGGAAAATCGCGGCGACAATGTTTGCGGCGTGCGCGTTAAAACCGAGTGCGCCTGCGCGCATGGAGCCGAGAAGGTTCTTTCTGTAATTCGCGTCAAACATGGATTCGGGCGTGCATTTAAGCGTTTCCTGAACAAATGAAGCCTTTAAACGCGCTTCGGCGACAACGGTTTTGCCTCTGCCGAGAATTGCGTTGATTGCGGTCGGTTTTTTGTCGGTGCACATATTTCCGGAAAGCGAAACGCAAGGGACGCCTTTTTCGTCGGCGATCAGCTTTGTAATCGCTTCGGACGCAATCGTAATCATGTTCATCCCCATGGCGTCTTTTGTATCAAAACCGAGACGGAGATGAACATTGTTGCCGCTGACAAAGGGCTGAACTTCTAAAAGTTCGCCGAAGCGGGTCGTCGCGTCCGCCGTTTTCTTCATTTTATCAAAAGTTTCGGGAAGCAAAACCCAATCGTAAAAGTCTTTTGTTTCTTCCAAACTGTTGAATTTGAAGACGGGCGCGCGTGTCATTTGGTTTTTAAAGACACGAACGGTTGCGCCGCCGGATTTTGTAATAATAGAACAGCCGCGGTTAACGCTTGCCACAAGAGCGCCTTCGGTTGTCGCAAGCGGCAGATAGTAATTTCCTTTGGCGTAATCGCCTTTGATCGTGATTTCGCCGGCAACGCCTAAGGGGATTTGGACGGCGCCGATTAAGTTTTCAATGTTCTTTTTGGCAACCGTTTCGGTATCGAAAGTATAAGTTGAAACATGGTCAAGAGAAATGTTCTTATTTGCTTCCAAATAAGCGCGGCGAAGCTTGGCCGAGCCGTCTTTGTCGGCATATTCTTCAATTTTGCGAAGAGAGACCTCACCCGAAATCATTTTTTCAAGAAGCGCTTTCTCATCAGCCGTTAATTTATCTGTTGTAGACATGAATACCAATCTCCCGTTGCTGTTCGTATGAGTATTTTCAATTAAATTATTCTCAAAATTCTTAAATTATCTGAAACGGTAAACGACAATGAAATTAAAATCAATGATAAAATTATTCTATGATAAAATTAATTCTATGATACAATAAATTCAGTGATAAATAATTCATAAAATAAATTGTTGCTTTTTACAGTAATCGTTTTTCATATAAAAATAAAATGAAAGAATGTTTGATTGAATATGTTTGATTGAATATGTTTGATTGAATATGTTTGATTGAATTGAACGTTAATTGAACTTTCGAACGTTAATTGAATTTAATCGAACATTAATTGAATTAAATTGAATTCAATCGAATTTTAATTGAATCAAACGTACATAATCAATTGACCTTCTTCCGTGTATTCGATTAAGGTGTTGGTCAATTCTTTTGTTGTGATGATTTCCGTTCCCGGAATCATTTCATCTTGTGTCATGCCGATAATGGATGCCGCGAGTTCGCAGCATTTGATTTTGACGCCGAGATCCAGACATTCTTGGATTTTGACATCGTAATTTTGAGCCCCGCCGACTTTGTTCTTTTTTGTCATAATGGCGCCCATCGGACCCCAAATCATAATGGTGGTTTCCATCCCGCGTTTTCTGTAGCAGCGCGCGAATCGTAAAGCATGCTGCGGCGCTGTGCTTTCATACACCATATCGTTGAGTAATATCAAAACTTTTGTAACTTTGGACATGACGGACCTCTCGTCAATGAATAATCATGTAAAACGAATCCAACTTTTATCAGACATATATTTATAAGTAACCCCGAAAACGGAACAATTTGTGATAAATAAATGACAAATAGATCGAAAAAATGACAAATGATGTAAATTAAACGATGACGGGTGAAATTGAAAGAAAATCCAAAACGGCGGGTGTGTTTTGGAAATTTTGTGAGAAATGAAGCGGCTCGCGCGAGGCGAATGGCAGCTGTTGCGGCTGCCGGCAGCGGTAACTGCGATGCAAACCTGATTTGCAGGCGGAAACAGAAACCTGAAGGTAACAGCGGCACGTTCGAGAATGCCAACAGATTACGATAAAAAGCAGATGCAAACGGAAATGCAAACCGCCACGGCAGCGGAAACGCAAACCTGATTGGCAGCGGCAACCATAAAAGACAGTTACAGATTAGCAGACCCGGTCAGGTCAGACAGCAGTAAAAGACAGTTGCAAGAAACCACTTTGCCGAGCCGAAAAGCAATCAACAATTAGCAGTTTTGAATGTTTCGTTTCGTACGGGAAAGAATCCGCCAAGTCTCATTTCCTCGCTGCGCTCGGAAACTTGAAACTTCGTTTCAAGTCCGGTTCGCCGCTTCGCGCCGCCCGGAACTCAAATTGCGGGGGCGGTTTTTGAGATT
The DNA here is from genome assembly GCF_032594095.1 of Methanimicrococcus hongohii. Taxonomy (NCBI): domain Archaea; kingdom Methanobacteriati; phylum Methanobacteriota; class Methanomicrobia; order Methanosarcinales; family Methanosarcinaceae; genus Methanimicrococcus; species Methanimicrococcus hongohii. The sequence goes on along the minus strand of NZ_CP131059.1, from coordinate 391,863 downwards.
TCATCTAATCTAAATTGATTGAAACATCTTCTTTAACTAAAATTTTCAAAAACGGAACGCCTTCTTTTATCGAAAATCTAAAAATTTAAGATTAGGGTTTTATCGGGCGTTCAGGTTCACCGATTCTGAAAATCAGATGTTTAGGTTTTCGGTGTTGAAACAAAATAAAAATGTAAAAATGCAAAACAAGTTTGAAAAATAAAAGTAAAATGGAGCAACTCGCGCGCGAGCAACTCCGATTGCTGTCACAGCGTTAATGACTCTCATTTTGAACCGAAACATTCAGCGGCTCGTAAGTTGCAAGCGCGATTTGCGTTGACGGAAGACTGACGGCGGGCTCTTCTGCAAATCTTTTGAGAATGCCTTCGCGAATCGCGTATTCCGTCGAATAAGCGTTGTCGCGGTCATTGACCCAAAAATCCAAAAGCAAAAGCGTTCCCTTTTCGTCCATTCCTGAAACGCGGGCGCGGATGACGCTTAAGATGTCCGGTCTTTTGCGGACCATGACCTCGCGCGTCAAAACATTCGGATTCTTTTTGGCTTCTTCAATCAGAATTTGACGAGCGGTATCCACATCCGAATTGTTGGAAATCTGAACGGTAAAAGACCATTGGACAACCGGATCATCCAACGTCCAATTGATGACGGTTTCTTTGTTTAAAACGGAATTCGGAATCAAAATGACACGATCATCGCTTGTCAAAAGCGTTGTTTGGCGCAGATTAATGTCAGTCACGCGCCCGTAATAGCCGCCCACCGTTATCAAATCGCCGACGCGGAACGGCTGGAAAAAGACAAGCGCGATTCCCGAAAGAATATTGCCGAACGTATCTTGAGCGGCGATACCGATGACGATACCGAGCAGTCCGACACTGGCAAGAAGCGTTGTTGAAAGCGATTTTAACGAAGGAATCGTATAAAAAATGATAATCAGGCCGACAATGTAAACAAAACCGACCGCCACGTGTTTGAGCATCGTAAATTTCGTCGGGTCCATCCGCATTCTTTTCTGAATCTTTCCGGAATATTTATTAATGCGGTTTTCAACGATTTTTGCGACAAATACAGTCACGAGAAAAATAATGAAACAAAAAACAAGTTCAGGGAGATTATCTATAAAGTATTTTATCATATTATTAATTGTTGTCTCAAAACGCTCCAATAAATTAACATCAACAAGTAAAGCCATTATAAATACCTCTGAAATTTAAAATATAAACCAATCTAAACCAATCAAAACGAATCATTAAAGAAGTTGATTATTAATCTATTTTTATAAATATTTTTAGAATTGATTTCCGTTTTTTTCATTTGGTTTGTCAACCTTTTGTAATCATATCGTAGTCAACATTCGCTTTCATCAATTTCGGAACATTCCCGACAAAACCGATATCGTTTCCTTGAATCAAAACTGCGCCGTCAATTCCTTCAACATTTGAGACAATAGAAAGCGCTTTTTCAATATTTTCAGCCCCCTCTTCTTTCAGCGCGTTCCCGAGAGCCGTCGCCGCCGAATCGGCAAGCGGCAGATTTTTTGAAAAAATAATTGCGGCATCCGCTTTTCCGAAACTGATGGAAGGACCGACCGTTCCCGATGATGTACAAATTCCGAGAATGTCATCAGACGGCTCGATTGAAAAACCGAGATCTGTGACACTGCTGTTGCCGGCATAAACGCCGACGACAAGCGGTTTATTTCCATTTTTATATCCATTATTATAAATTGCCATGTCGCCGCCGTTATCGACAAGCGCAAAATTCGCGCCGCTGTCTTTCATTTTTTCAACGGCAGCCCCGGCAATCGTTCCCGCGACAGCGCTCATCGGACCGATATCAAACATATTGCCGGCTTCAATCATTTTTTGAATCATCGGCGGCGCTTTTTCATCCAAATCGTAACCTTCAAGCGTCACTTCAAAAAAAGGATTCTGAGCAATGTAATTTTCAATAATCAAACGATTTTTAAGAATTTCATCTTTCGCGATTTCAATGAATTCGGCTTTGTCCGCTAAAATCGTTACAATCGTCTGCTTATACTGAAAATGCTCTTTTTGATACATGAAAACCAACAAATTTGAAATGAATTAAATTCAAAATGAAAATGAAAAAAATAAATGAAAAAATAAAAGGAAGAAGAAACAGAAAAAATCGGAAATGGATTCCGGTTGATTCTGTTTTGAAATTTATTGAAGTTTAAGCTGAAATTTAAATTTTGAAATATTTTTGAATTTGACTTAAATCATCAAAATTCTCAAATTTTGGAACGGATTTTATCCATTCTGGCAACCGCTTCGTTAATGCGGTCAACTTCTTTTGTGAGCGCGAAGCGGACAAACCCTTCGCCGGCGCTGCCGAAGCCGACACCGGGCGTTGCAACGATTCCTGCTTCTTCTAAAAGAAGCTTGGCAAAGTCCATCGAATTGGTGCTTTCGGGAACGGGACACCAGAGATAGAAAGTTGCTTTGTTGGGTTTCACTTCTAAACCGACAGAAGCCAAACCTTTGACGAGAACGTCGCGTCTTTCCTGATAGACTTTGTTCATGTCGGAAACGCATTGCTGGGATGAAGTGAGTGCTGTAATTCCTGCGCGCTGAACGGCGTCAAAAACGCCCGAATCAATATTGGCTTTGACTTTCCCGAAGCCGGCAATCATTTCTTTGTTGCCGACCGCAAAAGCAAGGCGCCAGCCGGTCATGTTATACGTTTTGGACATGGAATACATTTCAATGCCGACATCAATCGCGCCGTCGACTTCGAGGAAACTCGGCGCTTTGTAGCCGTCGTAAACCATTTCGGAATAAGCGTTGTCGTGAACGACAAGGATGTCATTTTCTTTGGCGAACTCAACGGTTTCTTCAAAGAATTTTTTATCGGCAACGGCACCCGTCGGATTGTTCGGGTAGTTGAGGAACATCATTTTTGTTTTTTGAAGAACGTCTTTGGGAATGGCTTCGTAGTCCGGCAGGAAATCGTTTTCTGCGCGAAGCGGCATGTCATAAGGAACGCCGCCTGCGAATTTTGTGCCGATTGCGTAAACGGGATAACCGGGATTCGGGCAGAGAACAATGTCTCCGGGATTCACAAATGCGAACGGAACGTGCGCAACGCCTTCTTTGGAGCCGATGAGAGACAAGACTTGCGTTTTCGGATCAAAATCCAAGCCGCGCGTGTCTTTACACCATTTGGCGGCCGCTTCTCTGAATGCCAAAAGTCCCGTATAAGACGGATACTGATGGTTTTTCGGATCGGCAACGGCCTGAACCATAGAGTCGACAATGTGTTTGGGCGTCGGTCTGTCGGGGTCGCCGACGCCGAGATCGATCACATCAACGCCTTTGTCAATCAAGGCTTGCTTGGATTCGTCAATGGATGCAAAAAGGTAAGGCGGAAGCGTTTCAATTCGTTCTGCGTATTTCATAATATTCCTCTAAGTTTCTCAAAGTTCAGAATGGTTTAACAAAAATTACAAAATAATTTTGGAATTTAAATGATGGAATTTAAATTTGGTTTAAATTTGGTTTAAATTTGGTTTAAATTTGGTTTAAATTTGGTTTAAATTTAATTTAATTTAATTTAATTTAAATTTAATTTAAATTTTGAAATCTAAATTTAATCTAATCAGACAAATACAAATTATAAAATGGTTCGTACATTTCTCTTTTCGGGGTACGGTATTCAGCATTTAATATTTTGCGCCTTGTTTTTCAACAAAATACAAACAATTTCAGGCGCGGATTAAAAAACAAAATGCGACGAAACATTTTTAAAATGACAAATGGTTAGTGAAATGAGGAATTTGTCTGTAAATTATCTGTAAAATTGTCTGCAAAAACGTCATGAATTTTAATTTAGGATAATTAATTTTAGATTTAGAAATCGATTTAAAAATTGATTTAAAAATTGATTTAAAAATTGATTTAGAAATTGATTTAGATTTAGAAATTAAATCTGAAAATTAAATCTGAATCCGGAATTAAAAGTTGAATTTAATTTAGAATTAAATTAAATCAAATTTGGTGAGATTTATGCGTCACGTCATGGAAATGGTCGGAAATGCCCGCGTTGTCGTTGAAAACGGCAAAGTTGTCGAGGTGACCGAGCCTGAAATCAAATGGTGTTCTCTTTTTGAAAAAGCGCGCGGCATCAAGGAAATTACGCCCGAAAAAATCAAAGAAAACATGGAATTCCGCATCGAAAAATTCGGTTTGTTCACAAAAGATCGACTGCTTGATGATTTTGAAGATTTTGTCGGCTTCGGCGCGTCTGAAACAATGATGTCGGGACTTCAGCACGGTATTATTGACACGTCTGTCAGCGTCTGCGACGGCGCGGGAACGGTCATTACAAATAATCCGTCACTTGTCCAAGGCATGGGCGCCAGAATGTCCGGACTCGTTGAAACGTCTCCGATTCCCGAAACGATTCAAAAAATCAAAGACCGAAACGGAATCGTTTTGGATGAAATGACAGCCGTCATCGATTCGCTCGCCGGCGCGAAAAAGGCGGTCGAACTCGGCTACAAAAAAATCGCGGTGACGACGGCAAGCGCAAAAACCGCATCAGCGATTCGAAAATATGAAAAAGAATTTAAAAAATTAAAAGAATCAAACGACATTTCTTTTACGATTATCGGCGTTCACACGACAGGTTTTTCAAGAGAAGACTCAAAAATGATGGCAGAAAACGCGGACATCATTACGCTTTGCGCTTCTAAATGTTTAAGAGAAGTCAAACCGCTTCTTCAAGTCGGCACATCTGTTCCGCTGATTGCGCTGACCCAAAACGGCAAAGAATTGCTTTTGGAGCGCGCCAAATATGTGAACAGCACGCTGCTTGTCAACACAATGCCTCTGCCGTATTTGCCGGAGCAGAAGCAGCCGAAATAACAAAATGACAACGGTATCAGTTGAAATAAAAACAGAAACAATTGAAATAAAAACAGAAATAAAATGGAATAAAAACAGAAATAAAATGGAATAAAAACAGAAATAAAATGGAATAAAAACAGAAATAAAATTGGAATAAAAAATCAAAATAATTGAAATAAAAATCGAAGTGAAATTTTAAAATAAAATTAAAAAACGAATTGAGGAAAAGCTTTGGATTTTGAAATGATTTACGATCTTATCATTGTCGGCGGCGGCCCGACAGGTTCGACCGCTGCCCGATATGCAAAATCAAACGGCATCAAACGCGTTTTGGTGGTTGAAGAAAACGCAAGCATCGGCTCTCCCGTTCAATGCGCCGGTCTTCTCAGCGTTGCTGCTCTGCGGGAAACGGATATGACGCCGGATTCTTTTTTTGTTTATAATTCCGTGAAAGGCGCGAAAGTCTATCCGCCGTCGGGAAAACAACTCAAAATCGTCGGCAAAGAAACGAAAGCGTACGTTGTTTCTCGAAAAATGTTTGATCGAAAAATCGCGGAAAAAGCGGCAAATGCCGGCGCCGAATATTTGATGAAAGCACAGGCCGTCGGTTTAAAAGATGTTGTTGTTGCCGGCGATTCAGGTAATATGTCGAACGATATGAAATTGAAATGTAAAGCGCTTGAAATTCTGCACGGCGGCGAAAGAAAAACGCTTTACGCCAAAGTGATTATTGCGGCTGACGGTGTCAGAAGCAGCATTTCTAAATTTGCGGGTCTTTCGCCTTGTGAAAAAGTGCTTTCAGGAATTCAAATCGAAGCGAATTATAAAACGGAAGACAAAGAATTTGTTGAAATGTTTGTCGGAACGGAAGCCCCCGGATTTTTCGCGTGGTCGATTCCTGTTTCCGAAACGGTTTCAAGAATCGGGCTGGCAATTGATCCGAAATCTGTTTCACAAATTTCGGAAGGAAATCGTTCCTCAAGGAATGAAAATCATTTAACGGAAAATAATTTAACGGAAAATAATTTAACGGAAAATCAGTCGGCGAAAGATTTTTTGGATCATCTTCTTTCAAATCCCGTCATCAGCGAAAAAATTCAGGCGGGTTGTTCTGATTTTGTTGTCGGCGGCATTCCGATCGGCCCGATGAAAAAAACATATGCATCCGGATTGATGGTTGTCGGAGACGCTGCGGGGCAGTGCAAGCCTGTCTCCGGCGGCGGCATTTACACGGGCGCGGTGGCGGCTAAGATTGCCGCGAAAGTTGCGGCGGAAGCGATTGCCGAAAATGATTTTTCCGAAAAGAAAATGTCGGAATATGAAAAACGCTGGAAAAAAGAACTCGGGCGGGAGTTGGATATCGGTATGCGCGCTCATGATTACAGAATGAAGCTGACCGATGAAGAAATGAATAAAATCTTTAACGAGCTGAACGATCCCGAAATTTTGGATTTGATTACCGAATACGGCGACATGGATCATCCTTCCGTTTTGATTCAAAAACTGATGCTTTCCAAACATTCGCTGAAAATGGCGAAATTATTCGGGACTTTTATTAAAACACTTCTTTGATTGAAGCCGCGGCGGCGCGCGCGATTGGCTTCATTTTCGTTTATTTTTCAAACTTTTCTGTCATTTTTATTTTTTTAATTTGCTCCGCGTTTTTATTTTGTTTTCAACGTCGAAAACCTAAACATCCGATTTTAAGAACTCGGTGAACCTGAACGCCCGATAAAACCCTGATTTAAAATGTTTTAGATTTTTGGAAAAGAAGGCGTTCCATTGTGATGAATTTTAATGAAAGATGATGTTTCAGTTGAAAATAAAATTAATGAAAAGACAAAATACCGCCCCCGCAAGTTGAAATTCCCGCAGCGCAGCGAAGGGAATTGAGACTTGGCGGATTCTTTCCCGTACGAAACGAAAAATACAAAACAGTCATGACTTTTAATTGTTTTTCGGCTCCGGCAAAGTATTTTCTTGCAACTGTCTTTTACTGCTGTCTGACCCGACCGAGACTGCCAATCTGCAACTGTCTTTTATGATTGCCGCTGCCAATCAGTTTTGCGTTACAGCAGCAGCTGCCGCCGCCGCGCGCGAGTTGCTCCATTTTTCTTTTATTTTTCAAACTTGCCTCGCATTTTTATTTTTTTAATTTGCTCCGCGTTTTTATTTTGTTTTCAACGTCGAAAACCTAAACATCCGATTTTAAGAACTCGGTGAACCTGAACGCCCGATAAAACCCGAATTAAATGTTTAGATTTTGGAGAAAAGAAGGCGTTCCGTTTTTGATGAAATTTGATAAAAATGATGTTTCGGTTGAAAATCTAATGAATGAAAAGACAAAATACCGCCCCCGCAAGTTGAAATTCCCGCAGCGCAGCGAAGGGAATTGAGACTTGGCGGATTCTTTCCAAAAGAAACAAAAACTAAAAACAGTCAGCTTTTTCAGCTGTGTTAAGCTCCTGCTAAAGCTGCCGGTCTGCAACTGTTTTTACGGTCACTGCTGCCAATCAGGTTTCTGTTTCCGCTTTTCAGCTAAGTTTGCGTTACAGCAGCAGCTGCCGCCGCCGCGCGCGAGTTGCTCCATTTATTATTTTATTTTTGAACCCGACCGTCGTTTTTTAATTATATTCGTTTTTTCAAAGCCGTGATTTTATATAGCATGACAGGCTCTATCATGCTTTACATTAACACATTCAATTAAAATTTAAAACATCATAAAAACAAATACAGGTGTCATCGTGAAATTTTGGGACCAAAAAATCGAAACCATGAATCGAAAGGAGATGGAAAAACTCCAATTCAAGCGCCTTAAAAAAGCCGTCAAAACGGTTTACCGGGACGTTCCGTTCTATAAGCGTAAATTCGATGACGCAGGCGCCCACCCCGACGACATTCGTTCGCTTGCAGACGCTTCTAAATTACCGTACACGCTGCGCTCGGATTTCACCGACAACTATCCGTTCGGCATGTTTGCCGTTCCGATAGATGACATCGTCCGCATCCATTCTTCGTCCGGAACGACCGGAAAACCCAAAGTCGTCGGCTACACCAAACACGACATTGAAGCATGGGGCGACCTTTTGGCGCGCAATTTCACAATGGTCGGTTTGTCTCACAAAGACGTTTTTCAAAATTCAGTCAACTACGGCCTCTTCACAGGCGGCCTCGGCATTCACAACGGCATTGAAACGCTCGGCGCCACCGCCATTCCGGCCGGCACGGGCAACACGCTTCGCCAGCTTGAAATGATGGTCGATTTCGGCGTCACAGCGCTGCACTGTACGCCTTCGTATGCGCTTTACCTTGCGGAAACCGCTGTTGATAATAATCTTGTTGATCAATTGAAGCTCAAAACAGGATGTTTGGGCGCGGAACCGTGGTCGGAAAACATGAGAAAAACAATTGAAGATATGCTTGAAATCAAAGCGTACGACTCTTACGGTTTGTCCGAAATGTTCGGCCCCGGAATCGCTTTTGAATGCACCTGCCAAGACGGCATGCACATTTGGGACGACCACTTTTTAGTCGAAGTTTTGGATGAAAACGGCGAACAAGTGGCCGAAGGCGAAAAAGGAGAACTTGTTCTCACGTCGCTTACCAAAGAAGGTTTGATCAACATCCGCTACAAAACGGGTGACATCACAAGATTGCTTGAACCCGAATGTGAATGCGGTCGCTGCTCAACTCGAATTTCAAGAATGATCGGACGCGCCGATGACATGATTATCGTTCGCGGCATCAATGTTTTCCCGACACAGGTTCAAGACGTGATTTCAAAGATTCCGGAAGTGACGAATCAATTCCAAATCATTTTGACGCGAAATTCCAAAAATCTTGATGAAATGACGGTTCAAGTCGAGCTTGAAAAAGACGCGTTTACAGACGACATTATCAAGCTTGAGCGCATTCAGCAGCGTGTTGTCGCTGATTTGATGAACGTGCTTTCCATTCGAACAAGCGTTGATTTGCTTGAATTCGGAAGCATTGAAAGAACGGGCGGCAAAGCAAAAAGAGTGATTGATAACAGAGCGCCGCTTTAAACGAAGCGGTTTTTCATTCATTTTTTCATTCACTTTTTTCACTCACTTTTTTTCACTTTTTATTTTCACTTTTTTTCATTTTATTTTTCTTTTTTCTTTTTCATTTTTTTCTTCATTATTTCATAAAAACCGAGACTCGTTTTCATTTTATTTTTCACAAAACGGGGAGCATTTTTTCGAAAAATTATAAAAATTTGTGCGGCTCGCGCGGCGGGCGGCAGCTGCTGCGGTTGCCGGCAGCGGCAACTGCGATGCAAACCTGACCGGCAAGCGGAAACCGAAAACGGAAGGTAGCAGCAGAACCAGAAACATATAGGCAGCAGCGGCAGCATAAACACGATTGACAGTAGCACAAATTAAAATACAGTTGCTGATGAGCAGGCTCAGCCGGAAGCTGACAGCAAAAGACAGTTGCAAGAAAGCACTTTGCAGGAGCGGAAATGCAATTAAATATCAGCTGTTTTGAAGTTTTTGTTTCGTATGGGAAGAATCCGCCAAGTCTCGTTTCCTCGCTGCGCTCGGAAACTTGAAACTGCGTTTCAAGTCCGGTTCGCCGCTTCGCGCCGCCCGGAACTCAAATTGCGGGGGCGGTTTTAGAAATATTATCAAATCTAAAATTGATTGAAACATCTTTTTTAACTAAAATTTTCAAAAACGGAACGCCTTCTTTTATCGAAAATTTAAAAATTAAGATTTGGGTTTTATCGGGCGTTCAGATTCACCGATTTTCTTAAAATCGGATGTTTAGGTTTCCGATGAAAATAAAACAAAAATGAACGACAAGTTTTGAAAAAGTAAAATAAAAATGGAGCGGCTCGCGCGCGGCGGCAGCCCTCAAAAATAAAAAAGAATCAGGCGTTTGCCTGATTTTCTTGTTTTCGCTTTCAAATTTCAGCGATACATCGTATTCAGCGCGCGAAGCAAAACTTCGGGCTGTTTGTTGTAAGGCGTGACCGGCAGGACTTTTTTGTCCGATCCCATCAATTTGTAAACGGCGTAGCGCGCGGTTCTCACGGAATATTCTTCCGTAAACACCATATCTTTCGGAAGTTCAACAAACTGACCGACCATTGCGAAATTTCTTGAACCTTTCGGAATGACTTTCGGGCGGTCCGCTTTGGCGCGGCACTGGAAAAGCGCGTCGACGTAAGGCATCATGCTCGGAATGACATTGACGACATCTTTCATGATGTCATCCGCTTCGTCTTCAAAATGAAGATGGTGCAGCAATTCCGTTAACATTTCTTCGCCGGTACAATCAATCATCGGCTTTTTCACATAATCGCCGACGCGGTCGGGATAAAGACCGTAGCCCCAAAAAATCGTTTGATTTTCCGGCTGATTTTTGAAATGCGGCTGCGCGGCAACCACAATTGACATGCGCCATGAAGAATCTTTAAATGTCATCAAAGCGCCGCTTCCCGGAACATTTCGAGAATACTTTTCAATCATTTGCAAAAGCTTATCGCCGTTTGAAGTGACCGTAAATGATTCCCATTTCGTTTCATCGGGATGACCGAAAAACGGCTCCGGATTTCCGAGCCCCGGTTTTTTCGCGGTAATTTTCCTCCATAAATCAGCAGACGGCGGATTGTCGGGGAGATAGCGGGCAGGCGTTTTGAAGTCGCCTTCATCGGAATTGTCGGTAATGCAGCCGCAAGTGAAAATACAAATGTCTTTTTTCTTTAAATTGATGACGCCGTTTTTACTTTCAGCTTTATTTTCGGTTTTACTATCAGTTTTGCTGTTGTCATTGCTTTTTGTGCCGGCTTTACCGTTTCCGCGGACATAATGAATACGTCTGACGATGATTTCTTCCGGATCTTCGGTATTCTTGAAATCAATATCCGTCACGGTACATTTCAAATTGAAATCCACATTAAAATCTTCCAAATACATTTTCAGCGGAACGATAAGAGAATCATATTGATTGAAACGCGTTCTTGTCACGCCTTCGAGCGTTTGAATTCTTGAAAATTCGTAAATCATGCGGTTCATATAACGCTTCAATTCGCAAACGCTTGACCATTCCTGGAAAGCGAATGTGGTTTGCCACATGTACCAAAAATTCGTTGTGAAAAAATGCGGCGAAAACCAATCACGGATTCTTAAGTTGTCCAAATTTCTTTCAGGCTCAACCATCAATTTTGTCAATTTCATGCGGTCGCTGTTGTCAAATCCCATAGACATGACATCTAAAACGGAACCGTCTTTATCAATCAGGCGCGCGTTGGCGTGCGTCGGGTGCGCGTGATCAAATTCCAAAATTTCATCCGTGACGGACAGTCCCGGGCGCTCCAATGAAGGAATCGTGTGAAACAGGTCCCAAAAGTTTTCATACGTTTCTTCATTGAGCATACGTCCGCCGCGGCAGACAAATCCTTCTTTAGGCGTGCCGATGCCGTCGTTGCTGCCGCCGAGAATGTCCAACGATTCTAAAATGTGAATGTTTTCGCCCTTAAAGGCAAAATCTCGAATCAAATAAACAGCGCCTGCCAGTGATGCAAGGCCGCCGCCGATAAAATAAGCATGTCTGTCGCATTTTTCTTTAGCCATTGTGTTAACCTCGTTTTCGTTTTATTTATTTTGATTTTTAAATTTTTGAATTTTATTAATTCATTCAAATCCGAATAAACGGATTATTATAAACCGTCATAGTATTGATTTTGTTTTATATATATTTTGTTTAAAATAATAAGTAATATAATTAAATGATTTCAGTAACAACCGATGACAAAATTATACGGAAAATAATTGTCAAAACAAAAACGAAAACAAAACGAAAACGAAAACAAACACGAAAAAGTCAGAAATAAATCAAAAATTACAAAAGAAGAAAACGATTAGACAATCTAACGATCAAAAAATCGAAAACGAAAATGAAAACGAAAACGAAAATGAAAACGAAAACGAAAATGAAAACGAAAAACAGAAATCGAAAAAACGAAAAAAACATCACTAAAATGTAAAATAATGTAAAAATGAAAAAATCAATAAAAATTAAAAACAAAATTAAAACAAAAATAAAAGAAGACCGGAATTCATTTCCGGTGTCATTCTTAATTAAAATATATTCAAATTAAATAATTTTGATTTATTTTTAATTAAATAAATTAAAAAATGTCTTCGGGTTCGAAATATTCCGGCGGGTGCTGACAGGACGGGCATTTTGCCGGCGGTTCCTTACCGTAGTGAACGTAGCCGCATTTCATGCATTTCCAGTGAATCGGCTCATCTCTTTTGTAAAGCGTTCCGTTTTGAAGCTGCTCCAAAAGTTTTTCATATCTCTGTCTGTGATGTTCCTCGACTTTTGCAATCTGGCGGAACATTCTGGCAATTTCGGGAAAACCTTCTTCGTCGGCCACTTCGGCAAATTCGGGATACATGGTATTTGTTTCATAATCCTCGCCGTCCATTGCCGTTTTTAAATTCTCGGCTGTGTTTCCGATTCCGTTCAGCTTCTTAAATTCATCCTTCGCATGCTGCATTTCATTGAGCGCCGTCTCTTCAAAGACTTTTGCGATGAACGGGTGCCCCTCTTCCTTGGCAACTTTTGCAAAATAGTCATATTTGTTTCTGGCTTGGCTTTCTCCGATAAAAGCCGCTTTTAAATTTTCTTCTGTTCTCGTCATATTAATCCACCTCAATTGATTTTTTAAATAAATTGATTTTTCAATTGGCACTGTTTTTGTAATTTCAAAAAGCCGTTTTTGTAATTTTCGATTTTAATTCAATCAATTTTAATTCAATCGATAATTATTTTATTTGTTTTTTATATCCCGTTTTTATTTATTTAATTTATATCTATTTTGTATTTATATTTCTTTTTATAGTTACAAAGCTCTGCAAATAATGTCTGCAGATGAAAGTTTATAAAATGACAGTTGTAAAATGACAGCGCTTACGCTGATCAAATACTGTCATGTCATAAAAAGAATTAAACGGAATGATTCAATTCATTCCGCCGCAATCTGAACTTCTTCAGCAGCAGGCGGCGCGGTTTGCGCCATTTCTTCCTGCGGGATGCAATCACAGCATCTGCCGACGAAAATTAAATTTGTGCTTTCTATTTTAAAATTCGGAATTTTTGCATTTTCTTTGATATAATCTGCAATTTCCGTGTCATGTAAGTCAAAAACGCTTTTGCAGACTTTGCAATAAACATGATGATGGAAACTGATGTCCGCATCAAAATGAGCTTCATTGCCGACTTCAAATTTCAAAATTTCACCGTCTTCCGCCATGGTATTTAAATTGCGGTAAACTGTTGATAAGCTGATTGTCGGAATATCTTTTGAAACTTCAGCATAAACTGCTTCTGCTGTCGGATGAGATTTTGTACTCATCAAATATTCCATTATTTTCATTTTTTGAACTGTGTTTCTCTTAATCATGCTCTTCACCCTGTAGTATAAGAGTTTTTGATTGCCTTTTTAATTTTATTTTCTTTTAAATTTCGTATTTGTTTTTATATTGCCTTTACGTTTTTATAAAAATTTGTTGTAAAGAATTAATATTATTAAAAAGGTTATATTCATTTTTAACTACTTAGTATTTATAATTTTTTTAAAACATTTTCTATTAGAAATTTTATTTTTAATTTCGTTTTAGAAAATGTTCATTAAATAATAATCATTTTCAATAAAATCTCTCTCTTATAAATAGTTATTCATATATTATCATACGATAATTCGACAATGAACGACAAGTATAGACTAAAAAGTAAATATATCAGATGTTTTTAAACAAAATTTAACGGTTGGAATAAAATCTTCAAGTTTAACAAAATGAAAATATTCGATAAGTCAAAAATATCTTAAAAAAATCCGACAAATCAAAAACGTCTGAAAGAATCAAAAACGGTTAAATATCATTTGTTCAATTGAGCAGGTATGCTTACTTTCATCGGATTAGGTCTTTTTGACGAACAGGATATTTCCCTCAAAGGTCTGAAAGCCGTTCAATCGGCGGATCTTGTTTATTTGGAATTTTACACGTCTTATTTAATGGGAACGACAATCGAAAAGATGGAAGAGCTTTACGGTAAGCCGATTATTCGCTTAATGCGCGAAGATGTCGAACAAAATCCGGATTGGCTGGAAAATGCCAAAACAAAAAATGTCGTTTTTTTAACGGGCGGCGATACAATGGCATCGACAACGCATATCGATCTCAGAATCCGCGCCAAAGATTCGGGCATTGAAACGCGTTTGATTCACGGCGCTTCAATTACTTCCGCGATTTTCGGTTTGTCCGGTCTTCAGAATTACCGTTTCGGAAAGTCCGTCAGCATTCCTTTCCCATATGTCAGCAGCCGCGGAAACCGCGTTGTCACAGAAACGCCTTATGATACGATCAAGTTCAACCAAGAAAACGGACTTCATACGCTTGTTTTTTTAGATATCAACAGCGAACACGGTTACATGACAGTACAAGAAGGATTATCGCTTCTTTTGGAAATTGAAGAAAAAAGACAGGAAGGCGTCATGACAGAGCGGATTGCTGTCGGAATCGCGCGCGCCGGATCAAATGATGTCTGCGTCAAAGCGGATTTTGCAGACAACATTGACGCTTTTGAACTGGGCGGACCGCTTCAGATTTTAGTGATTCCCGGAAATCTGCATTTTATTGAAGCGGAAGCGCTTGTCAAGCTCGCGGGCGCGCCTGAGTGTTTGCTTCAGGAATTTTCCGAATCTTAATCTTAAAATCAAAGTATGATATGTATGATATTATAGTATGATAAAATATGAAATAAAATTAAATCAAAACTAAATCAAAACAGAATAAATCAAATAAAAAACAAAAATTAAATCAAAATAAAAATCGTAATCAATTGAGGAAAAGAAATGCCGGCCGACTTGTATGAAAAAACATTGCGTTATGAAAAGCTTTTAGCTGCCGCGCTTGAAAAAGCGATTCCTTCATCCATTGAAGCTTCTCATATGAGAGCGGTTGCGAATGATTACAAAAATATGGCGGATTCGTATCACAAAGACGGACTTCACTTTTTGGAGCAGGAAGATTACGTCAACGCGCTGGCTTCTTTCAGCTACGGACATGCCTGGCTGGACGCGGGCGCGAAGCTGGGTGTTTTTGATGTCGACGACGATGTTTTGTTCACGATTTGACCCGTCATTTAATTTTATCATAAATCATATTTAAATCATAAATCATATAATTCATGTTTGTCCTGTTGATTTTTAAATCATAAAACAATCGGACAAAATTTTCAACAATTCAACTTTAATACTAATTATTCATTTAGTGAATTTACTCATTTACTGAATTCAAATAATTATTTTAAAAATTTATAATTTACATCAGCTGACCGCTGACAATAATAAAACTCATTAACAGTAAAACTCATGGAGACGATGAAGATGCCGAATTTTAATGTATTTTTGGAAGGAGCCTGGCTTGTGAAAGATGTTGCAACCGGCGAAGACGCGATCGGAATTGCAATTTCTGAAGCAGGAAAAAGATTAAACCCCCGATTGGAGTTTGTCGGCGTTGATGTCGGCACCATGAGCTGCGCTTCATGCGATGAAGAGCTGATGAGCGTTTACGTGGTCGCCAATACGGCTTTGGTCGGCCTTCTTTTCCAAATGAAAGTTTATGAAGCCGAATCGGAAGAACACGCGTCCCGCATTGCAACATCCGTTATCGGCAAAGCGCTTCGCGATGTTCCGCTGAAAATCGTCGAAGTCGATGAATTCGTTGCCGACAGCCGCCCGCCGAGACAAAGTGAAGGTCAAGGACGCGGCAGAAGCGAACACCGCAGCGGCGAACACGGCGGCAGAGGCGAACGCCGTGACAGAAGTGAAAGAGGAGAGCGAGGCGAAAGAGGAGACCGCAGCGAGCGCCGCAGCAGAGATGACCGTGACAGAGGAGACGACCGCCGCGGCAGAAACGAAAGAGGCGAACGCTCAGAGAAGAGCGAACAATATGAAAATGATGAATTCGATGATGATTCGGAATAAATAATCTGATCATCCGTCGATTTTTTTCTTTTTCCGTTTTAATTTATTCATTTAATAATTCATTTAATTTTCATTTAATAATTCATTTAATTTTTTATTTTTACTAATTATTTCATCTTTCAATTTCATTATTTTTATTTCAGGTGAGTTTATGAGTCAAAGAATTTCCGTAACCGGTCACACTTCCGTTGATTATTTACTGACTGTTGAAACGATGGCAGGCCCGAACGCTTCCGCTCCCGCGCTTGACTGCCAAGAATATTTCGGCGGCGGCGCAGCAAATGTTGCGGCGGCAATCGCCTGTCTCGGCGGCGACGTTGAACTGATTTCTCCCGTCGGCAAAGATTTTGCTCAAAAAGAATATGACAAAGAGTTACAGGAATTCGGTGTGGACCTCTCCAAATTATATTTCATTCCCGACCGCTCGCTTTCAAAAGCGTTCATCATCACGGATGCACATTCCAATCAGACGACTTATTTTTATTGGGGCGCCGCGGCAAAGCTTGCCGAAATGGAGCCGCCGCGTGTTTCATTTGTTCATATGGTGACAGCCGATTGTTTCTTCAACGCAAAAATGTCTCAAGCAGCCGATTTCGTGTCTTTTGATCCCGGACAGGATTTGATAACCTATCAAAAAGAGCCGCTCAATACGATTTTGGAAAACACGGATATTTTGTTCGCCAACCGCCATGAAATTGAACTTGTTATGAAGATTGCGGAAAAGACATTTGAAGAACTCAAAAACATGATCGATTTAATTGTTGTCACACGTGACAAAGAAGGAAGCACGCTTTATGAAAATGAAATCGCAGACGGCAAATGCGTCAAAACGATTGAAACGGATATCAAAGCCGTTTTGGTCGAATCCGTTGATCCGACAGGCGCGGGCGATGCCTACAAAGCCGGATTTTTGACGGCTTTTGTGAAAGGATATTCGCCGAAAATCTGCTGTCAAATCGGAAGCGTCGTTTCTTCTTTTGTGGTTGAAAAAGTCGGCTGCCAAACAAATCTGCCCGATTGGAATCGAATGTCAGAACGCTACGCCGTTCATTTCGATATTTTCGATTTGAATGATTGAGATTTGAATATTAATTGAATCATTAAAATTTGAATAATTAAAATTTGAATGATCAAGATTTGAACGATTAAATTTGAATGATTAAGATTTTGAATTATTTAAAAAAATAAAATAACTGTTAATATTCTGTTTGTGATTCTTATGAAAATTGCGGCATTGGTTTCGGGAGGCAAAGACTCGGTTTTCGCGGTTCAAAAAATGATTGAAAACGGTCATGAAATCGTTTGTTTTGTCTGCCTTGTTCCCGAAAACAAAGAATCTTACATGTTTCATTCCGTCAACACGGATTTGGTTCGTTTGATGGCTGATGCCGCCGAAATTCCTTTGATCCAAAAATCAACGTCGGGAATCAAAGAAGAAGAATTAAATGAAATGAAAGGCGCACTTTTGGAAGCCGCTTCCGTTTACGGCGCACAAGGCGTTTGTTCGGGCGCGATCGAATCCGAATATCAACAGAGCCGCGTTCAAAATATATGCGATTCAATCAATTTGACGGCATTTTCACCGCTTTGGAAAGCCGATCCGGTTTCTTTGCTAACCGAGATGATTGACTCCGGCATGGAAATCCGATTTGCGGCAGTTGCGGCAGACGGTTTGGATGAGCAATGGCTCGGCAGGATTTTGGATAAACAGGCGCTCGATGATTTAATCAAATTGAACAAAACAAAATATGTTCACATTGCGGGCGAAGGCGGCGAGTTTGAAACGGCGGTCACCGATGCTTCATTTTTTAAGAAAAAGATCAATCCTGTTCGAACCGATATCCGCTGGTACAAAAATCGCGGTTTTTATGATATTTTGGAAGCGGAACTTGTTTCAAAAGAATGAGTTTTTATTCATAAAATTATTATTATAATTATCTGCCAAAAACGAATACAAAAACAAAACAATACAAAACAAATACAAACCAAATAAAAAACAAAAACAATACAAAACAATACAAAAACAAATACAAATCAAATAAAAAACGATACAAAATTAAAAATCATTGAGAGGGTCCGAATGATTTCCGGATTGAAAGAAGCAATGCTTTATGAAACGCTGCTGTCAGGCGCCGTTTGCTGCCATGTTTGTTCGAGGCGTTGCACAATTGCGCCCGACCGGCTCGGATTTTGCCGTGTTCGAAAAAACATTGACGGAAAACTTTACGCTTTGAATTACGGTTACGTGTCATCGGAAGCCATCGACCCTGTCGAAAAGAAGCCGCTATACCATTTTCTGCCGGGAACGACCACTTATTCGCTCGGCACTTTCGGCTGCAACTTCAGCTGCCTTCACTGCCAGAATCATAAAATTTCAATGCCGGAAGAATCTGTTTATCTTGCCATGTCAGGCGACATCGGGCTCAGCCGTTTCGGCGAGATCATTACGCCTGAAGAAGTCGTTCAAAGAGCACTTCTGCTGGATACGAAATCTGTTTCTTTCACTTACAACGAGCCGACTGTTTGGTATGAATTTGTTTATGATACAGCCGTCACCGCAAAAGCAAACGGTCTTTATGTGATTTTGGTGACAAACGGATACATGACGCCCGAAGCACTTGAAACAATTGCGCCTTACATTGACGCTTATCGTGTTGATTTGAAAAGCTTTTCCGACCTTTTTTATTCCGAAATTTGTGCGGCGCATTTAAATCCCGTTCTTGAATCGATCCAAAAAGCAAAAGAACTCGGGCTGCATGTTGAAATTGTAACGCTTATTATTCCGGGACAAAATGACGGCATCGAAGAAGCCAAAGCGGCTGCCGCCTGGATTTTTGAAAACGTCGGCCCCGAAACACCGGTTCATTTGAATGCGTTTCATCCGAATTACAAAATGGAAGACGTTGCGGCGACACCGGGATCAACGCTTGATTTGCTGCGAAATGTTTATGTCGATGCCGGAATGGATTACGTTTATATCGGAAATATGATTTCCGAATATCAAAATACGTTTTGTCCGAAGTGTCAATCGTTTTTGATCAGCCGCGTTTATTCTTTCGGCGAATCCGTTGAACTTGAAAGGAACGGCGATGATTTTGTCTGCGCCTGCTGCGGAAATATGATTCCGATTGTTTGTCCGGAAGATATTGAATTTTGATTTGCAGTTTTGTGTTATTTTTAAAAAAACGGGAGCTATTTCTCGTTTATTAATTTCAGTAAAAACGGGAAGCATTTTTCATTCATTCAATTTTCAAAAAAAGTGGGGTACAATTTTCGTTTTATTTTTGAAAATATGTGCGGCTCGCGCGGCGGGCGGCGGCAGCTGCTGCGGTTGCCGGCAGCAGCAATTGCAGTGAAAACCTGATCGGCAAGCGGAAACAGAAACCTGAAGGTAGCAGCGGCACGTTCGCGAATGCGAACGGATTACGATAAAAAAGCAGATACACGCGGAAACACAAATCTGATTGGCAGCAGCAAAGCAAACCTGATTGGCAGCGGCAAAGCAAACCTGATTGGCAGCGGCAACATTAAAGACAGTTGCAGACGAGCAGGCTCAGACGGAAGCCGACAGCAAAGGACAGTTGCAGACTGGCAGGCTTAACTGGAGACGAAAAAACAAATATTAAATTCTGCGGTTTTAAATTTCTTACTTCGTATGGAAAGAATCCGCCAAGTCTCGTTTCCTCGCTGCGCTCCGGAAACGCGTCGTTGGAGGGGGCAGTTTTCGAATTTTAATCCAATCTAAAGCTGATTGAAACATCATTTTTAATTAAAATTCTTCAAAAACGGAACGCCTCCTTTTATTGAAAATCTAAAAATTTAGATTCGGGTTTTATCGGGCGTTCAGGTTCACCGATTTTGAAAATTGGATGTTTAAGTTTCATTAAAAACAAAATAAAAACGTGATGAGATGTTTGAAAAATAAAACAAAAACGAAGAACAAGTTTAAAAAATAAAACAAAAACGGAGCGATTCGCGCGCGGCGCAGGCAGCCGCAATCACGCAGCCACCTGTCATAATGCCCCGCAAATCAAATGATTCCCAAATCTTTCAGCCGATTCGGCAAATACGTATCCGTCACGAAATCCAAACCTTTTCCGGCAAACGCCTGCTGTTCCGCTTTCTTTCCGATTTCAAGCTGAAGATTGATCTGTTCCTTCCAATATTTGGAGGCGAAACGCGGATCGGAAAGCTCGCTTCGAAGCGCTGCGATGTCCTGCTCCGACAATTTGTCCGTCGCAAGTTCGTACTCAACAATATCGGACGGCTGAACGCCGATAAATTTCGCCTCAGGCGTTGCCATATATTCGGAAAGGTGAGCGCTTTTAATAGCGCCGTACGCAATTGAAGAATAAATGCGGTAAGACCACGGGTCACCGTCCGTGAAAACAACTGCGGGAATTCCGAGTTCCGTGTTCAGGCGGCGAATGATCCTGCGCGTCGAGCGCGCCGGCTGGCCTTTTAAGTGAACCAAAATCGCATTGTATTTTTCATCAAATCCGTTTTCAATCAAACGCGCGTACATACCGCCCGTTTCAACAGCGATAATCATCGTCGCATCATGATGAAGGAATTCAATATTTTCAACATTGAACGGAATCTGATAACCGCCTTCACCGATATCTTTCTGACAGTGAATGTCGCGCGATCCGCGTTTTGTTTCTTCGCGCAAAAGCAGCGGCCCGTACATCGTTGCGCCGTCTTCTTCGGGGCGAACGTGGAAAAACTCGCGCTGAGCGCCCGTGATGATTTCCAAATCTTCAATCAAACGGTCACTCTCCGCCTGGGCGTGGAATTTGGCAGCGCCCCAGCCTTCCGAAATATAATACAACTCTCTTAACGTGGAACTGCGATTGTTTTTCAAGTGTTCGGAAACAACGAAATCCGACACCGAAACCGTTCGCAGAAGCTGGTGAGCGCCTTTGACGGTTTTAGCGGTACGCTCGCTTTCAATGTCACCGTAAACCCAAACCTCGCTTTCATCACTGTAAGCCAGATTTTTCTTCGTTCGCGACGGCATCAAAACGTGCGGCACCTGACCGGCATCAAATTGATCATAAAAAGTTTCGGCCAAACCGAGAAGCTTTCGCTTCGTCCATTCATCATTTTCAAGTTTTTTATCGGCAACTTTCTTCTTGTATTCTTCCGAATTTCTGTCCATGCCGCTTGTTTCGGCTTCCAATTTTTTAAGCGGAGATAAATCGTCTTCGGTTCTTGATTTCATTCTGCCGGATTCATCAAACAAATCAGATTCAGCATCAAAACTTGATTCCGACCCTGCTGCTTTTTCGGGTTTTAAGAATTCTTCGTCCTCATCGCTTCCGAATTCATCCGTTTCGCCGTCGCCGGAATAGCTTTCCGCTTTTGCCGTTTTGTATGAATCATCATTTTCGAAATCGCTCTCGTTTGAATAATCGTCATCAAAATCATCAAAAGCCTCAAACTCGGCTTCATAATCATCAATATCCGAAACGTATTCGCCGAAATTTTCTTCAGTTTCTTCATCTTTTTCAATTTCTGCGTTTTCGTCAAATTCTTCAGTTTTTTCCGATTGTTTTTCAGTTTCTTCAATCTGTTCTTTGGATTCTTTTTTGCTTTTACGTGCCATTTTCTATCCCCTCAAAACAGTTCATTGAGCGCTTTTGCGCCTGTTACGTCTTCTTCGTCAAGCCCTTCGACGATAACTTCATCCATATTCGCAAGCTCGTTTTCATTGGCACCGTCAATCGTAAAGCGGAACACCTTTGAACCGCCCGCGGCAACGTTTACTTCCCAAATGTAATCATAATTGTTGCCGACGCTGACAATCGATGACGGCGGCGGACTCGGAGACTTGATTTCACACGGCAGAATCTGATGGATCTTGAATTTTCGCTGTGCTGTTCCGTAATTGCGGACGGCAAGAGAAACAAAATGCATATGCGACTGGCTATCCGTTCCGGCATCTGTTGTTCTGTTCACAAGCAGATTTCCCATAATATTAGCAACGGCCGGCTGAATGTCGGGCACTTCTTTTCCGACCATCGAAGCGACTTTTTCCGCCATTTGCGGCAGAAGTTTTGTAATGATCACTTCTTTTTCACGGCGCTTTGCCAAATCGCCCTGTTTGCCGAGATACGATTTTAATTTGCGGGCGACTTCTTTGACGGCCAATTCCGTTTCTTCGCGAATGATTTCAATATCGGCAATCGCGTCTTTCGATTCTGACGTGAACGGAACATTCGTTGACGCGATGTGAATCAGAAGAACGAACGGGCCGAACGGCACACCGCCGCCGGGCTGGCTGATTCCGTATTGTTTCCATTTGATGCTTTCAACCGCGTGCGTTGTCACACAAGCGCCCTGCTGATACAGAAGCGGGACACGGTTTGCAAAACGCATGATCTGCGATTTTTCGTCTTTGGGGAAATTACCGCCGTAAGCGACGCCGACTTCAATCACGAACGGATTGCCGGAATAAATCGCGGGTTTTCGGGAGGCGGTTGCGATAAAGTCAACGCTGAATTCCTTTTTCAAACCTTGGTAAATCAGATCTTCCGTAATCGGCGACAGACAGCTTGTCGACGGCGCGACAATCTTCGCTTTCTTAAAAGCGTTTAAAAGCTTCACGGCATCGTTTCTGTCAAGCGCGTGCGGATCCGCTTCGCGGTCAAGACCGGCAGCGTCGCAGATTTCTTCAGCGGTCTGCAATCCGATTTTAGAAAACGAATAGCGCAAAAACGGCGCCAGCTTTTGGCGTTCCGTATTCTGCATCATTTTCATCAGCGTTCCGAGTTCGATTCCGTGCGGATGCGGCAGAACTTCTTCCGCCTGCTTCGGGATTTGATCTGTTGCGCGCTCAAAAAAGATTTCGTTGCCGTCCGGCTCAACTAATCGGATGCGGGCGTGCGGGTTGATGATAGCGGTCGACTTCAAATATTCGTAAACGGACTGTTTTCTGCCTTTGACATACGAAGCCGCCATTTCAATTTCAATGCGCGTTCCGTGCGCGTTTGGCCAATCAACGATCCTGTCTTCCAAAATCGACGGCTCGTTTGTGCTTGTGTCGATCATTAATTCATAATAATGAGCGGGAGACTTGTGATCTACTTTTGAAATGATTTTTGTTGATTTTCCGGTTGTGATTTGAGAATACAAAACGGCGGCGGAAATACCGATACCCTGCTGGCCGCGGCTTTGCTTGAGCGCATGAAAACGGGAGCCGTAAAGCAATTTCGCGAACACTTTCGGAATCTGTTCTTTAATGATACCCGGACCGTTGTCTTCGATCGTGATTTGAAGATATTCGCCGTCGCCGCGATTGACTTCAACCAAAAGATCCGGCAGAATGCCCGCTTCTTCGCAAGCGTCCAAAGCATTGTCAACGGCTTCTTTAATTGTTGTAATCAAGGCGCGCGGCGCCGAATCAAAACCGAGAATGTGGCGGTTTTTCTCAAAGAACTCGGCGACACTGATTGATTTTTGTCTCTTTGCCAGTTCTTCCGCAATCGGGGTTTTATTGACTTCTTCCATAAAAAACTCCTTTGAAAGATTGAATTTAAAATAATATTCAGATGTGTGAAATTCTGAATGCGTCAAAGTATATAAAATTAAAATCGATTGAATCCGATGAAATACAGAAGCGCTTATTCTTTTTAAAGGAATGCTTTCATTTCTTCCAAATCTTCGGCAATCATGATTGTTTTTGATTTTTCAATAAGAATATTGCCGCCGGTCATGATATATGACGGAAAAACGCGGATATCGCCGTCATAGAACTTTTCTTTTCTTAATTTGTAAGTCGACCCCGATGGAATGACGGCTTTCTTTGTCTTTTTTTTGGAAATCGAATTAAAAGACTTTTTGGCGACATCGCCCATCAGCATGACCGCTTTTAAATTCGGAAACAATTCCAATTCTTTTTCCAAAACAACCGCGTGTTCCAAAATTGTTTTCGTCTCAATCGCGTATTCCGTTTTCGGCGTTTTAACGGCGTTTGTGACATAAATGCCGAGCGCGAGCAAATCTTCTGCCGTTTCAATATCGATTCCGGCCGATTTAAAAAGCATTTTTGTCGTCTTCATGTAATCGGGTGTGTCGAGAGCGTCGGGTGCGCCGGATGTGCCTGACCCGTAAAAATCATCCGCCGGATTTTTCGGCGCAACTTCGTTGATCATAATCACTTTTATTGTTTCGGGATTGACAGAAACGTTTGGCAAAATCACTGTTTCATTTTCAAAAAGACCGTTTTCCCGAATAAAATCATCCAAATATTGTTTCATGTCGACTGTCATAGAAATCCTTTCAAACAATGACAGGTTTATTAATTAATGCTTTGTATAGAGAGTGAAAGTATTAAAAATTATAAAATTATAAAAATTCAAAATTACAAAACTTCAAAATTTCAATTTCGGCAATGATACAATGATTTCCGTTCAATCTTTATTTCCCGTTTTATCTGACAATAATTCATCCGATAACAATTCATCCGCTGCGCCTTTCGCCGCCGATCAGATCATTCTTCTCGGAAACCGCCCGTCAAATGATGTTTATGAAAATATCAAAAAAGAAACAGGCGCTGACAAGATCTTCCGATTATCCGTTTTTTTAACGGCGAAGGAGCAGCTGCTCTTTACCGCGCCGGCGGGACCGGACATGAATTCTGATTTGGAAGACTTGGAGTTCTGCGTAAAAATCGGACTCCCGATCATTCAAAATCTCGGAATCAAACCAAAAATCGGAATTATTTCGGGTGGCCGCGCGGGCGACATCGGACGGAATGAAAATGTCGATAAAACAATCATTGACGCCGACGCGCTTGAAAAGAAACTGAACGAGCAAGGCATTTCGGCGAAGCACTATACGATTTTGATTGAAGATGCCGTTAAAGAAGCAAACTTTCTGATTCTGCCGGATTCTTTATCGGGTGAAATGATTTTAAAAACAGTTACAGGAATCGGCGAAGGTGTTGAAATCGGAAATATCCTTTTACTCAAACCGCCGGCGGGAAAAGCGATTCATAATCAAAATCAAAATCAAAATCAAAATCAAAATCAAAATCAAAATCAAAATAAAATTTACATTGAACAGCTGACGAAAAAAGCCGACCCGATAAATGCGGAAATCTTAAAAGAAGCATTGGCAGCTTCATTAAAACGAAATGAATAATCAAGCCGGCAAATAACAGAAACTTGGTGAATGACATGGAAGATATAACGGAAAATATGACGGAAAATATCTCTCAAAACCGTTGGAAAGATCCGGATTTTAAAACGGTTTTATCTTTTTTTGAAGAAATTTCAAGCATTCCGAGATGTTCCAAAAATGAAGAACAAATCGCGGCGTGGCTTGAAAAATTCGGAAACGATCACGGCTTTGTGACGAATCGCGACCATTGCAATAATATTGTCATCAAAGTTCCCGCGTCTGCCGGAATGGAAAATATGCCGGCAGTCGTTTTGCAGGCGCATACCGATATGGTTTGCGAAAAAAGAGCGGAAACGACACACAATTTTACAACCGACGGGCTGCAGCTCCGTTATTTTGAAGAAAACGGCATTTCATATCTCGCGGCAGACGGAACGACACTTGGCGCCGATAACGGAATCGGAATGGCGTATATGCTGGCAATTGCGGCATCTGACAACATCGGTCATCCGCCTCTTGAACTTTTATTTACAACCGATGAAGAAATCGGCTTAACGGGCGCGCAGGGCATGAATCCCGATTTCATATCGGGCGATTTTATGATCAACTTGGATTCCGAAGAAGAAGGTGTGATCATCGTCGGATGCGCGGGCGGAACGCAAATCGGATTCAAGAAATTGGCAGATGTTGAAGACGCGTGCATCAATGATGACGCCGACGGCGATTGTGACGAAGCGCTTTTGCCTTACAACATTGTTGTATCAGGTCTTCTCGGCGGTCATTCAGGAACGGATATCCACATCGGACGCGGAAATGCAAACAGAATCATCATCAGCTTTTTTGAATTGCTTGTTGAAAAATATCCTCAAAATAAACTGAAATTGATCAAAATCAAAGGCGGGACCGCTGCAAATACGATTCCGAGAAAAGCCGAATTATCTTTTGTAACGAACATTCCTTTTGATCAATTGCAATCAACAGCGGCCGCTTTTGCTGAAAAAGTAAAATCCGGCCCGGGATTTAATGATCCGGATTTGACTATTGAAGTTTTCCAACTTGATTTCAAAGAAAATGCATCGACGCTCAAATCGTTTTCCGCCAAAAATACAGGAAGAATCATGAGTTTTCTGAATGCGATTCCAAACGGCGTTTTTGAAATGTCGGCATTTATTTCCGATTTGGTTTTGGTTTCCGGAAATTTGGCGGTGATTCGAACAAAATCAAGTTCGGAATATTTCAAAGGAACGGAAAAAGAGCCGGACACATCCGATTTGGACATTTACACGGAAAAATCAAAACGCGAACTTGAAATCACATTCAGTCTTCGTTCCGGAAACGAAGTCAAACTGAAAGAGAAAATGAAAGAAATGATGACGCTTGCCGATAAACATCATTTCCATTTTGAAATCACACACACTTATTCACCGTGGGAGCCGGATTTCAACTCTGAATTTCTGAAAGCGTGCGCCGATATTTACGAAAAAACGTTCGGGAACGAAGTTAAAATTACGGCGATACACGCGGGTTTAGAATGCGGCGTTTTTCACAGAATGATTCCCGCGATGAAAATGATTTCAATCGGCCCCGATATTTCCGGCGCGCATACGCCTGACGAAACGCTGAATTTGGAAGCGGCCGAAAAGGTTTGGATTTATTTGAAAGAAATTTTAAAATCGTTTCCGAACACAAATGCAAACGGTTAAATGAAAAGTATGTCTGTGTAAGCGCGAGGAAGAATTATGGGTGAATATAAGCAATGCATTATCATGCGAACGGATTTGAAGCTCTCGCCGGGAAAGCTTGCGGTTCAGGTCGCGCACGCGGCAGTCTCGTCAGCCGACTGGGCCGACAAAAGAGAGCTGGACGCCTGGAAAGCCGGCGGCCAGAAGAAAGTCGTTTTGAAAGCCGCGAATTTACAGGAACTGTTCGAGCTCAAAGAAAAAGCGCGAAGAGAAGGATTGCCGACGGCGCTGATTACGGATGCGGGCAGAACGGAAATCGCGCCCGGAACGATCACGGTTCTCGGAATCGGTCCCGCTCAGGAAGAGAAAATCGATAAGATAACGGGACATTTAAAAATGCTTTAAATTTTAAAAAATGCTTTAAGTTTAAAAAGTGCTTTAAATTTAAAAATTGTTAAAAATATTAAAGCGTCAGTAAATGATGTTTTTATGGAAATGATTATGACAGACATTCAGCCATCCGATATTTCAGTTCCCGCTTTGGAAAAAGAAATCGGAATCAGTCTTTATTCGACAACAACGCCCGGCGTCAACGGTATTCTCAGATACAGGCCGGCGGACTTCGTCGTTGAAGAAATTTCAAATTATCCTTATGAAGAGAATGATGTGATTGATAAAAACCGCAAATATCTGATGGTTGAAGTCACAAAAGAGAATTGGGACACGAACCACTTTTTAAAAGCGTATTCAAGCGCGCTCGGAATCAGTCACAAACGGATCACATACGCGGGAACGAAGGACAAAAAAGCGGTCACGGTTCAGAAAATGAGTCTTTATGACGTGACAAAAGAGCAAGTTGAAAACGTTCATTTAAAAGATATTTCTGTTCGCGTTCTCGGCCGCTCTCAGCAGCCCATCGGTCTCGGCGACTTGGAAGGAAATATGTTTCAAATCGTTATTCGAAACATCGATTTAACGGAAAGTGAAGCAAAAGCCGCCGCCGAAAAAACAACAGCTGAAATCATCAAAGCGGGCGGCGTTCCGAATTTCTTCGGCATTCAAAGATTCGGATCGAAGCGCCCCGTCACGCATCATGTCGGCGCGGACATATTGGAAGGCGACTTGGAAAAAGCGGTGATGCGCTACGTTTCCGAAGTTTATCCCGACGAACCTGAAGAAACGAAAGAAATCCGCCGCTATATCGCGGAAACCGGTGACCTGAAAGGCGGCGTTTTGAAACTGCCCGATTATTTGGGACACGAAAAAGCGCTTCTCAATCATTTAATTGCGCGCCCGGGTGATTTTAAAGGCGCTTTCATGATTCTTCCGAAGAACCTCTACACCATGTTTATTCATGCTTATCAATCGTGGCTTTTCAACCGCATCATTTGCGAGCGCCTGAAAAGCGGTCTTTCTTTGAACCAAGCGGTCGTCGGCGACATTGTTTGCTACCGCGCAAAAGACAAAACGCCTGACCCGACGCGTCTTGAAAAAGTCGATGAAGACAATATTGACGGTATCAACGCTCTTTTAAAGCGAAAACGCGCTTTTATTACGGCGCCGCTTTTCGGATCCGAGACGCCTCTTGCAGACGGCATTCCGGGCGAAATCGAACGAAAATTGATTGAAGAAACCGGTTTTACGCCTGAAGATTTCAAAGTGCCGGCGTTTCCGGAAACGGCTTCCCGCGGTCTTCGAAAAGAGATTTTGCTTGAAGTTGAGCCGAGCGTCGAAGTCGCGGCGGATGATTTGATTGAAGGCAAGACAAAGCTGACAATTGAATTCAAATTGCCGAAAGGAAGTTACGCGACAACTGTTTTGCGCGAATATATGAAAACAAATCCGCTCAATATGAGCTGATTTTCTTTCTTTTTTATTTTCAGTTTTTATTTTTTGAAAAAAAATTCTTTTCCGATTTTTTTTTGAAAAAATGAATGGAAAAAATAATGAACAAAACAAATCATTTTTCGTAAATCCGCAGCGACATGTCTTCTTCATCTACATAAACGGTCAGTGTGTGCTTTGTGACAGTGGTGCCGTTATAATCGTATGAAAAAGTAACGGTTGCAACGCCGGGTTGAACGCCTTGGAAAACCCATT
Source organism: Methanimicrococcus hongohii (assembly GCF_032594095.1). NCBI lineage: Archaea > Methanobacteriati > Methanobacteriota > Methanomicrobia > Methanosarcinales > Methanosarcinaceae > Methanimicrococcus > Methanimicrococcus hongohii. The sequence continues at coordinate 363,061 of NZ_CP131059.1, read as the reverse complement.
TGTGGTATCCTTTTTCGTTGAAAATGTATTCGTCGGCAACGTAAGCGCTGTCGGTTATTTTTAAAATGCCTGATGAATCAACGCCGACTGACCAGCGCTGTTCGGGAATTTCGCGAAGCCGGATTTGAACATTTGTATGTTCGCGGTTAAACATTTTCTGCATCGGAGCGCTGTTATAGGGATCGTTTTTGTCGCCCGTCAATCCGGAATCTTCGATGACTGAAAGGCATCCGGAAAAAGGAACGGAAATACATAAAATAATCAAAAGAAACAGAGCCGGCGCTTTTTTCATAGTTTGTCCTGAAATCATTCAAATGTTTTTGAGATATAATATTTATTTCAAATATAAACTTATTTTATTTAATGTCTGTTTAAAATATAAACTTGTTTCTTAAAACTTCCGGATTTCATGACAAGATTACTCATTTGGCTTTCATTATTTTAAAATGTGTTTTCTCCTTTTGCCTTTTTTAATTTTAAAAATGTATTTCCCATTTTTGATTTTTTTTCAAAAATGTATTTCCAATTTTGGTCTTTTTAAAATTGGTGCGGTTCGCGCGGCTGCGGGCAGCTGCTGCCGAGCAGAAACCTGATTGCAAGCGGAAACAGAAACCTGCAGGCAGCAGCGGCAACGTAAACGGCAGGTGGCAGCGGCACGTTCGCGAATGCGAACGGATTTTTAAAAAATGAGCAGATGCACGCAGAAACACAGATCTGATTGACAGCAGCAACGCAAACCTGACTCCAAGCGGCAACACTAAAAGATAGTTGCAAACTTGCAGGCCCGGCCGGGATCGGCAGCAATAAAAGACAGTCACAAGACGGCACTTTGCAAAAGCTGAAAAGCATATTAACAATCAGCGGTTTTGAAGTTTTTATTTTCGTATAGGAAGAATCCGCCAAGTCTCAATTCCCTCCGCTTCGCTTCGGGAATCTCAACTTGCGGGGGCAGTTTTTGAACTTTAATTCAATTTAAAATCATTGAAACATCGTCTTTAATTCAATTTCTTTTCAAAACGGAACGCCGTTTTTTAATGAAATCAAAGTCATTTTTTAGGGTTTTATCGGGCGTTCAGGTTCACCGATTTTGAAAAATTGGATGTTTAGGTTTCAATTGAAAATAAAACAAAAACGCAGAACAAGTTTGAAAATCAAAATAAAAACGGGGCAATTCGCGCGCGGCGGCGCAGGCAAAAAAGGATTAAAGGAAAGAGAATAAAAAAAAGAATAAAAAAGAATACGGAAAAACCGTATTCAAATTTTAATTTTTATTTCTGCTGTTGCTGTTACTGAACATTTGTAACGGTATCCAAGCTGATGCTGCGGATTTCAATCGTTTTGTCTGTATTTGTTTTCAAACCGAAAACGACAATTTCCGTTGTGCTGTTGTCTTCAAAAGATCTGTTGTGGTTAAAAACCAAAGAAACATTACCTGCTTTTAAGCTTTCGAACTGCCAGGTGTGAACGCCGGCGGCGCCGACCAAGTCTGTTGCCGGCGTGTCGAAGTGGTCTTTAGAAATATTCAAAACATCAGAAGGCGTCATTGAAATATTCCAGGTGTATCCTGTCGTCGGATTTTCCGTAAACATCATTTTGACGGCAGTGCTGTTGTTTTCAAGCGTCACGTTCTTGGAAAGCGGCAAAAGGTTTCCGGTCGGTGATGTGACGGACAAAATTTCAACAGTGTTGTTTTGATAAACCTGAATGACGTAAGTCAAATCTTCAAGAGTCGTGTTGTTTTCAAATGATCTTTCGTATTTGAAATTCAGTTCAACTGTTCCTGCGGCTTGGGCTTTGTAAGAGAAAGTGTGAACGCCGGGCGCGCCGACCATGTCGGGTGTTGCCACATTGTTGACGGTTTCATTCAAAATGCCTGTTTTATTAGCCGTTGCCGTCCAGCCGTAACCGGTGCTCGGATTGGACGTTAATTCGAATTTGACAACGGTGTCATTGTCTTCGACGGTCACATTTTTGTAAAAGTGCGTTGCTTCGGCGGTTGTATTGTTGTCGGGTTCATCGACAACATCATCGTCGCTGCCAAGGCAGCCGGAAAAAGCAACCGCCAAAATAAGCCCGGCGATAATCAATAATTTCATTAAATTTTTCAAAAGTATCCCCCCTGATAATCAAAACCATTTATTTATAAATACACAAATCAACATCAAGTAATCAAATCACACTAAAATACGAATCAAATCATATTAAATAAAGTATAACTAAATCACTGAATATGATATATAAAAAATGAAAAATCATTCAAAAACAATTGAATAAAATTTCAAAAATATTTATTGCATTTTTCTATTTAAACTCAATCCTGTTGAATAAATATAATTTTCAAAAGTATTTGTTCAACTCAATCGCTGAAAAATAAAAAAATAAAAATGCAGGATGACCTGCAATTCATCATAAAATAAAAAATTAAAAAAATGAATTAATAAATGAATTAATAAATGAATTAATAAATGAATTATAAATGAATTAAAAACAAATTAAAGTGTTCAATTCAAATGTTCAATCCAAATATTCAAACCAAGCGTTCAATTCAAACGTTCGTACAATGTACTGATAACGTGAATATTTCCCGAACTGTCAACTTCCATGATGTAAATGATATGGTTGATTGATTTTCCGTTTTCTCCGACGACATAATTAAAGTCAAGAATTGTTTTTCCCGTGCTTCCCGCTGTAAAATTCCAGTAATGAAGACCGACATATTCATTCTCTGCATTTTCGGGGGAAAGATGTTCATCCTCTGTCAGTACCAAAATACCTTGAGGTTCCATGATCAATTCCCATCTGTCCGTGGAGTTTTCATCAAAAGCAAAAGCAACCGACTTTGAGTCATTTGCAATTTTCATTTGTTTAATCAAATAAGCTGACGAATTGTCCAAATCAATCGTATTGGATGAATTTGCCGGATTATTCGTTGTGTTGTTGGATGTGTTGTTTGTCACATTTGCAGAACCGTTGCCGTCATCAGATGACAAACATCCCGCGGCTGTAACGGTGAGAACTAAAACCATTAAAATAAAAGCACTCATAAATTTTTTCATACTAAACCCGCTCCTTACGAAACAGATTCAAACAAGGGATTAAATGAATATATATCTTGGGATTGTATAATAATATTTTCTAAATAGAAAAATTTACTATTTATTCAAAATTTAAGTATAAAAACAGAATCGGCATCAATTAAAATATTTTTTTGGAGAAAGACATGAAATTTTACTCCTCCGTTGATTGATCAAAATTAATGCTGCCGACGCGCGCGAAACGTACAAATTTTAAAAAATAATCAAAACGGGGATGCGCTTTTAATGAAAAATGAATGTATGAGATAAAAGTATGAAGATATGAAAAAAATATGAAAAATAAAAAATGTGAAATTGAAAAAAGGTTTCAATCATTCACATTTTAAATCTTTCAAACAATTACAAACAATTATTTTCAATACATTTTAGCAATGTAAACGATCTGCTCGGCTTCTTTTCCGCATGCCGGACATTTGCCTTTTTTGATTTCGGTCGCTGTATTCGGCGTTCCGAGAATGCTGCCGTTGGTTTCTTCTTCGATTTTCATACCGCATTCTTCACAGCCGCACCACGGAAGTGTGGCAACGCCTTTTCCGATTTGCGCAACGGCTTCTTCAATTGTTTCGGACGGCGCGATCATGGCGTTCATCTTTTCTTCGGCGGTTGTGTAAAGGTCATCAGCCATTTGTTTTAATTCGGCGTCGACGGTTTCAACGATTCCGTCAAGGGAAACGAATTGTTTTTCGCCTTTGTCTCTTCGGACCAAAACGGCGGAATTCTTTTCCAAGTCGCGCGGACCGATTTCAATGCGCAGGCAGCTGCCTTTGAGTTCCCATTTGTAGTATTTGGCGCCGGGGCGGAGGTCGCTGGCATCCATTTCAACGCGGAATCCGGCTTTTTTCAGTGAATCGACGACATTGCTGCACGCGTTCATGACGGCTTCTGTTGTGTCTTTGAAGAGAACGGGAATCACGACGATTTGAGTCGGGGCGACGGCGGGCGGCAGAACGAGTCCTTTGTCGTCGCCGTGAACGGAAATGAGCGCGGCAATGGAGCGCTCGGAAATGCCGTAACAGGTTTGGTTGGCGTATTCTTGTTCGCCTTCTGCGTTTTCGTATTGGATGTCATACGTTTTCGCGAAGTTTGTTCCGAGATGGTGAACTGTTCCGATCTGAAGCGTTTTGCCGTCGGGCATAATGGTATCAAGCGCGATTGTATAGTCGCCGCCGGGGAATTTGTCCCAGTCGGGGCGTCTTGAAATCAAAACGGGAACGGAAAGCTGTCTGTAAATATCAGTGTACAGGCCGACGGCTTCGTCGACTTGGTTTTTCGCGTCTTCCCAGGTCGCGTGAACGGTGTGCGCTTCTTTGAATGACGTGATTTCGCGCAGGCGGATGAGCGGGCGCGTGTGTTTTGTTTCGTGGCGGAATGTGTTGACCACTTGATAGAGTTTCAGCGGCAGATCCGCGTGGGAGCGCACCCAAAGTTTGTACATGGGATAAATGGCGGTCTCGCTGGTCGGGCGAAGCGCTAAACGAACGTCAAGCGGTGTTGTGCCGCCGTGGGTGACCCAGAAAACTTCGTCTTCAAAGCCTTTGATGTGGTCGGCTTCTTTCATGAATTCTGTTTCGGGAATCAAAAGCGGGAAGAGTGTTTCGTCGTGCCCGGAATTGTCCATCACGTCGCGGATGATTCCGTAAACGCGCTTTCGGATGCCGAATCCAAACGGATACCAAACGTAAAGTCCTTTGACGGGGTAGCGGACATCCATGATTTGTCCGATGTCGATAATTGAATTGAACCATTCACTGAAATCGGATTTGGGAGGCAAAACAGCCTCTTTGCCGGCATCGTTTTTACCGGCTTCTTTTTTATTTTCTGCCATAAATTCACCAATCGCATGTTAAATGAAATTTTAATGAAATTGAAATAAATGAAATTTTAATGAAATTGAAATAAATGAAATTTTAATGAAATTTTAATGAAATTGAAATAAATATTATAAATTTTAATGAAAATCAATTCAAATTAAAGAAAATGAATCAAATCTAAATAAGTCTATCAAATCTTAAATTTCGAAATCAATTGCCGCTCTTGTTTCAACGACTTTTTTCACGTAAACGGCAACTTCTTCGTGAAGCGGATTTTTCTGATACGCGGTCATTGTTTCATAAGATTCAAATTCGGCAATCAGCGCGACATCATAATTTCCTGCGCCGTCAAGTTCATTGGATTGAACTTGGATGCTTTTGATTTCTGGAATTTTGCCGTAAAGTCCTTCCAATTCTTTTTTGATAAGGACGGCGTTTTCCTCACCGGTTTTGCCTTCCGCGGCGGGTTTGAGTTTCCACAAAACAATGTGTTTAATCATGTTTGGACAAAACGGTTTTTTGATATATAAGGTATTTTGAGAAGGATTCCGGTATTTCTGAAATTGATAATTTGATAATTAAAAACAAACATCCCTTTTTAAGAAAATCGGTGAACCCGAACGCCCGATAAAACCCTAAATTTAAAATAGATTTCATTAAAAAATTGGCGTTCGATTTTCTTTTAGATTTGAAATAAAAAAGATGTTTCAATTGATTTTTGATTGAATTATATTTTGAAAACCGCCCCCTCCAACGACGAGTTTCCGAAGCGTAAGCGGAGGAAAGAAGGAGTTGGAGATTCTAACCATGCGTCGACGAATTTACAGCTTCCGTTTTTTGATTTAAATTTTGTAATCAGCCGAATTCGAACTTTTTATTCGGCGCGGTAAGAATCCGCAAGCCTCGATGTCGCTCGCTTCGCTCACGAATCTCGTTTGCGGGGCGGTTTTAGGGCTTTTCATTTATTTTTATCAAAAAACAAACATCGTTTTTATTTCAAATCTAAAAGAAAATCGAACGCCGTTTTTTCTTCATAAGATTTCTTTTTTTTGGATTTTCTCGGGCGTTCGGTTTTTTTGGATTAAAGAAAAGGGATGTTTGGGTTTGTCCGGAAAATTGGGTGAAAAGACAAAGCGCCGACCCTCCAACGACGAGTTCCCGAAGCGGAGCGGAGGGAAGGAGGAGTTGGAGATTCTTACCACGATTCGACGAATTTACAGCTTCTGTTTTTTGATTTTAGATCCATGAAAGACTGAACTTGAACTTTTTATTCGGCGCGGTAAGAATCCGCAAGCCTCGATGTCGCTCGCTTCGCTCACGAATCTCGTTTGCGAGGGCGGTTTTCGGACTTTTCATTTATTTTTATCAAAAAACAAACATCGTTTTTATTTCAAATCTAAAAGAAAATCGAACGCCGTTTTTTCTTCAAAAGATTTCTTTTTTTTGGATTTTATCGGGCGTTCGGGTTTTTTGGATTAAAGAAAAGGGATGTTTGGGTTTGTCCGGAAATTGAAATGAAAAGACAAAGCGCCGACCCTCCAACGACGAGTTCCCGAAGCGGAGCGGAGGGAAAGAGGAGTTGGAGATTCTTACCACGATTCGACGAATTTACAGCTTCTGTTTTTTGATTTTAGATCCATGAAAGACTGAACTTGAACTTTTTATTCGGCGCGGTAAGAATCCGCAAGCCTCGATGTCGCTCGCTTCGCTCACGAATCTCGTTTGCGTGGCGGTTTTCGGACTTTTCATTTATTTTTATCAAAAAACAAACATCATTTTTATTTCAAATCTAAAAGAAAATCGAACGCCGTTTTTTCTTCAAAAGATTTCTTTTTTTTGGATTTTATCGGGCGTTCGGGTTTTTTTGGATTAAAGAAAAGGGATGTTTGGGTTTGTCTGGAAATTGAAATGAAAAGACAAAGCGTCGACCCTCCAACGACGCGTTTTTGAGCGAAGCGAAAAAGGAAGGAGTTGGAGATTCTTCCCATGCAAAATAAAAACACAAAAACGCTCTGATTTTTCACTGCATTCGGCTCCTGCAAAGTGCTTGCTTGCAACTGTCTTTTGCGGTCAGCTGTTCCGGCCGGACCTGCAAGTCTGCAACTGTCTTTTAATGTTACTGCTGCCGATCAGGTTTGCATTTCCGCCTGCATCTGCCGACCGCCGCGCGCGAGCCGCACCCGTTTCAAATATTTTTACGAAAAATGATTCCCCATTTCAATAAAAATTAAAAGAAAAACAATTCCCATTTCAACAAAAATTAAAGAAAAACCAATTTGCGATTTTAAAAAACAAAAAAATAAACGACTCATCGTTTGCAATAATACAAAAAGAAAAAATGAATGGGCCCGCTGAGATTCGAACTCAGGACCTCCGCCGTGTGAAGGCGGTGTCATAACCGTCTAGACCACGAGCCCAATTAAGTAAGCTGTATCTGCTGTTTTTACATTTATACATTTCCGCATAAATAAAATCAATCAACGAAATCAATTAATGAAATCAATTAATGAAATCAATCAATGAATAATAAATAATAGACTTATCAAAAACAATAAGCTATTTAATAACCGATATATGGGCCCGCTGAGATTCGAACTCAGGACCTCCGCCGTGTAAAGGCGGTGTCATAACCGTCTAGACCACGAGCCCAAGTACGAAAAAAACGGAAACTTCCTATAAATAGGTTTCTTCTAAAAATCAAAAATCGTGTTCGACGCAATAATTTATATGTTTTAGCTCTCTTAATTCGTATTTATGTCTCACCGTGAACGCGACGACGCGGAAGCCGAATACGTTGAGCAATACTTGGGAGAATATGCCAGCGTTACCTCAATTGTCAAAGAGGCGCTGCCTTTTGAACTCATCGCCGTCGTCGGCGGCATCATTTCAGGCGTTATTTTGTCGGGCATGACAAACGAACTCGAAATGATTCCGGGGCTCATCGTCATCATTCCGGGCGTCATGGGATTGCGCGGAAACATTTCATCCACCCTCGGATCCCGACTCGGGAGCGCGATTCACATGGGTCTGATCACAAAAATCGATTTCAAAAACCGCGAACTGACGAACAACATCATCGGTTCAATGCTTTTGACGATCATCATTTCCGTTTTTTTGGGAATTCTCGGCCACTACGTTTCAGTCCTGCTCGGATTCGGAAGCGCCGGACTTTTGAAATTGGTTTTCATATCACTCCTCTCCGGATTTTTCTCAGGCTTGATCCTTTCATTTATTTCTGTTTACCTTTCAATCGGAGCGTTCCGCTTCGGTTTTGATCCCGACAACGTCGTCACGCCGTCTATTGCAACAATCGGCGATATCATCTCAGTCATGATGATTTTTGTATTCGCCAGGCTGGTGCTGATGATATGAGCTACTATACCGTCAAAGGACTTGTCAAAGGCGGGCTGCCGATTTTAGTCGTCACCTGTTTCATGGCAATCATCGTCGGTCTGCTCCTTGGCTATCAGGAAGATATTCTGATCGAATACCCGACGCTTCTCATCCTGATGCCGGTTCTGCTCAAAATCGGCGGCGACACGGGAAGCATGCTCGGCTCGCGCCTGACATCGGCGTTTCATCTCGGTTTGAGTCAAAGAGTTCTCAATAACCCCGTCGTCAAAAACAGTGTGATTGCCGCAATTATTGTCGCTTTGATCTCTTCTGTTTTTGTCAGCGTCGTCGTTTATTTCATCGATCTTGCGCTCGGATACGGAACGTCGACCGCGCTGATTTTCGGCGTCAGTTTCATTGTCTTGATCTTGGACATCTTAATCGTTTACACGACCGCCGTCGGTTTTTCGGCGCTTTCCCACAAAATCGGGCTTGACCCCGATGACGTTGTGATTCCGATCGTTGCCAGCATGGGCGATTTGGTCGGCGTCATCGGCATAATGATTGCAATTATCGTATTCGGCATCGCTGTTATTTAAAATTAGATTTAAGAATATCAGAAAATTAATTCAAAATTATCATTCAAAAATACAGTTCAAAATAACCAATTCAAAGTAATTATTCAAAATTTATTCAAAATTTATCAACTCAAAAATTATTCAAAATTTATCATTCAAAATAATTCAAATAATCAATTTAAAAATAAACTGAAAAACGGAATAAAAGACATTAATCGCCGTCTTGAAACGGCACATCTAAGAAGAATATACAAGAGGATGGTTTGTGCTTTATGGCTAAGAATCGGTATCAATATAAACCGCGCAATTTGAAGGAATTGCTTGTTGAAATGAAAGATACATCAGAACTGATGGTCGATCTCGCGTACTCGGCAATGATTTACGATGACGAAGACATCGCCGAAGAAGTGATGCATTTGGAAGAAAACATGGACATGCTTGACTACCAAATCAAGATGGGCGCCATTTTAAGCACGCGCCGCATTGAAGAAGCCGAACAATTGCTTGGCGTTTTGGAAGTTGCCGCCGCATCCGAATACATCGCAAACGCCGCCATGGAAATTTCAAAATGCGTTTTGATGGACATTTCCATTCCCGACAGACTCAAAGTCGCGCTCAGAAACGCGAATGAAACAATCGTTAAAGTCAGATTGAACGAAGAATCAGAAATGGTCGGCCAAACGCTCGGTGATTTGGAGTTGGACGTTGAAACGGGAATGTGGATCATCGCCATGCGCCGCAACTCCGAATGGATCTACGCGCCCAACAGCGAAACGCGTCTCCGCCAGGATGACGTTTTGATCGCCCGCGGTCACGACGAAGGCGTTCCGATTTTTTTCACGAAAGCAACAAATAAAATCTATACGCCGCGCAAAGTTATCGATTACAACGACCCCGCCGAATTCGACCGCTCGATTGACATCATCGTTGAAATGAAAAATATGTGCGAACTCTCCGTCGGTCTCGCTTATTCCGCGCTTCTTTTCAATAACAAAGACATCGCCCACGAGGTTCAGGCAATTGAACAGCATTTGGATGAAATGAAATACGAAGTTCAGGATTTGGTTTTGGAAGCCGCCGCCTCTGCCGACGAAGACGAAGATTTGACGGATTACAAAAGCCTGCTCATCTTTTCAAGCGCGTCGGAAAAAATTTCAAACGCGGCGTCCGACATTGCCGATCCGGTCGTTCGCGAAATCGAACTCCACCCGATCATCGCGTTAGCCGTTCGCGAATCCGATGAAGTGATCATCAAAGTCGAAGTCGCCGACTGCTCGCCGATTATCGGAAAAACATTGAAGGAACTTCGTTTGGAAACCGAAACCGGAATCCATGTTTTGGCAATCAAAAGAGAAAACCGCTGGATTTATTCCGTCAACGGCAGAATTACGATCCAAGAAAATGACGTGCTGATTGCGCGCGGTTCCCGCTCGGGCGAAGAAGCGCTCATTGAAATGTGTTCCTGTCCGGTGAATATATAAACCGGACACCGCTTTTATTTTTCATTTGTTTAATTTTTTCAATCCATTCTCTTTTGCCTGCGCCGCCGCGCGCGAATTGCCCCGTTTTTATTTTGATATTCAAATTTGTTCTGCGTTTTTGTTTTATTTTCAATTGAAACCTAAACATCCAATTTTCAAAATCGGTGAACCTGAACGCCCGATAAAACCCTAAAAAATGACTTTGATTTCATTAAAAAATTAGCGTTCCGTTTTTGAAAAATTTTGATGAAAGACGATGTTTCAATAATTTTAAATTGAATTAAAGTTCAAAAACCGCCCCCGCAAGTTGAGATTCCCGCAGCGAAGCGGAGGGAATTGAGACTTGGCGGATTCTTCCTATACGAAAATAAAAACTAAAACAGTCAGCTTTTTCAGCTGTGTTCGGCTCCTGCAAAGTGCTTTCTTGCGACTGTCTTTTATTGCTGCCGGTTCCGGCTGAGCCTGCCGGTCTGCAACTGTCTTTTAATGTTGCCGCTGCAATCAGGTTTCGGTTTCCGCTTGGAGTCAGGTTTCGGTTTCCGCTTGGAGTCAGGTTTCTGTTTCCGCCTGCAAGTCGGGTTTGCATCGCAGTTGCCGGCAGCCGCAGCAGCTGCCCGCCGCCGCGCGAACCGCACAAATTTTTAAAATGAATCAAAAAGAGACCCTGTTTTAAAAAAAACAAAAATAAAAATGAAAATGAAAATGATAAAACAAATTATGATGATTTTAAGATGAATTTTTTGTATTGAGAATCTGCCGAATCTGCTTTGTATTGTAAATGCGTCGACCTCTACTTTTATATATTCCTAAACGCTCTTTATAAACATATAAATACGATTAAATATACGATTATTGTTTTTGTTTTTTATATTTTAAAAAAAAAATTAAAATTAAAATTATCAAAAAAGAGTGACGAAAATGGACAACATTATTGCAACATTTATTTTCGCATTTACCGCCATTTTCGTAATCGTCAACCCGCTCAGCGGCTTGTTTACTTTTATGTCCATGACAAGCGGCTACCAGCAAAAGACCAGAAATCAATATGCGAAGAAGTCCATTTTGCTGTCGATGGGGATGGCGCTTTTCTTTACGCTGGCCGGATCACTTGTCCTAAATTTATTCAACATCAGCATTGACGCACTTCGTATCGCAGGCGGCATCATTCTGCTTTCCGTCGGCTTTAACATGATGACGGCAAAAGTCAATCCGATCGTTTCCACAACAGAAATCACCGAATCCAATGACAAAGACTTTTGGGTTTTTCCGATTGCAATTCCGCTGCTTTGCGGACCCGGTACGATTTCAACAGTCATCGTTTTAACGGGCGGTCAGGACATTTGGGGAATTTTACTCATCATGATTGCCGTTATTTGCGTTTACGCAATCACTTACGTGATGTTTCGCTCCTCTGAAGCGATCAGCAAGCGTCTCAGCTATACAAGCATGCTTGTCATTACGCGTCTTCTCGGCCTGCTGCTCTCGGCAATCGCTGTCGGCATGATATTGACCGGAATTGAGAATTACGCGACCGACCTGCTCAGAAACCTGTTTAAAGAATTCTTTGAGCCGCTCAACACTTCGGCGGGATAAAATCCGACGAATCCGATTTGATAATTAAAAAATTGATAATAAAAAATTGATAATAAAAATTGATAATAAAATAGATAATTATGAAAAAAGAAACGCTTTCCATATTGGTTTGTCCGGTCTGCCGCGGAAAATTAACGGTGAAGCCTGAGGCTGAAAATGAAACGGAAATCATTTCGGGAAATTTATACTGCGGCAAATGCAGCATTTACTACCCGATTGAAAATAAAATTGCCAATATGCTGCCGCCGGAACTACGAGATGAATTCTGACAAAAAATTTTCTAAAGCGTCGATGAATAATTATATTAACCCATAAAAGTATAATAGAAAGCATTATCAAATACATACAATTCAATTAGATTTAATTAAAATCACAATTCATTCATTTAAATTCACATTCATTCGTTTACATTTATTAATTCAAATTCACATTCATTCGTTTACATTTATTAATTCAAATTCACGTTCATTCGTTTACATTCACAATTCATTATTTAATTCAAATTCACATTTATTAATTTAAATTCATTATTTTATAATATTATAAACACACATTTCACTCCGGAGAGATTTAATGAAAGAAGTGCTTCAGGACATCTATATCGGGCGCCAATCTTTAGACTCGATTGAATTCAAATACAATGAAATCGAGGTCCCGCTTTACAGAGGTGAAGACCGCGAGTTTCAGATTTTTATCAAAAACTTCGCCGCGCCGACTCACATCACATTTTTACCTGACGATTCCATTCGCGATTATCTGATTTTGGTGCCGAGCAAACATCATATTCAAAACAATGATTACGCCCGCATCGTCATTCGAATTCCTTACAACGCAAATCCGACTGCTGAAGGAATGTTTTATGTCGTGACCGGCTACGGCGCGCAGAAAAAAGGATTTAAGCTTTCCGTCGGCTCCGACAAAGTCCGCTCATCAACGCTTTCCGCGTCGGGAGATTTGTCGGGCGAACGCGCAACAAACAATCCTGCCGGCGACGTTTACCGCGCGGAAGGTCCGATCATTCAGCCCGTTCCCGAACGCGCGCATCTTGTCAAAGATGATGACGAAGAAGACGACACGACTCCGAAAAAGCAAAAACCGTCTTTTTCCGTGAAAAAAGACTGGTCGGAGAAAAAAGGCAAAAAAGAAGGCTGGTCTGCCCGAACATCTTCCAACTCCGAAAAATACAAGCCGAGCAAACCGATTGAGCCGCTTTCGACCGCCGAAAAAGTTTCCTTCTTTGTATCAGTATTGCTGATTGCGATTTTGGTTGCCATGTTCGCGTACATTCAAATTACAGACATCGATTCGATTTTCAACTTTGACCAAACAATCATTTTGGCGCTGATCACAATCGGCTTCATTGTTGCAATCGTTCTTCTCTTATCTATGTTTTTGAAAAGAACGAATTTCGATTGATTCACTTCAATCAGCATAATTTTAACTGAAATAACTCTAATCGGAATTATTTCAATTGACACGGGGAACAAACCCTTTTATACGGTTTGCCCCTCTTTTTATATTTATCTTTCAATTTTAAGCCTTGATTTTAAATTTATTAATTTTAAGTCGTAGAATTACGTTTTCAAGCTTTTAAATCTTATACTTTCATATTTTACCCTTCATGCGTTCAGGTTTGGTTCAAATGTCTTCGACGGCTCATACATCCGATTCCGGCAAAACCCCGTCACTCACGTCGCCGCTCACGCCGTCATTCCTGCCGCCGCTCACGCCCGAACAAACACGTATGGTTTTAATCGGCATTTCTCTCGCTTCTTTTATGACGCCGTTTGGCGCGTCTATGCTGAATCTGTCGCTTCCCGAAATCGGCGCAGACTTTTCGGTCAGCGCGCACGCTCTCGGCTGGGTGGCAACCGCTTATCTTTTCGCGTCCGTTTTATTTTTGGTTCCGATGGCGCGCCTCTCGGATTTGATCGGCAGAAAAAAGATTTTTATGACGGGAATGGTTTTGGCGGCCGTTTCGGCAATTATCCAGCCGTTTTCACCGACTTTTCATGTCCTGATTCTTCTCCGCGTTTTAGACGGCATTGCAATGGCTTGTGTTTTCAGCACGTCGCTTCCGATTTTAAGTTCAATATATCCGGCTTCTAAACGCGGTTCCGTTTTCGGAATCAATGTTGCCGTCGTTTACATCGGCTCATCTCTCGGACCGGTTATCGGCGGCATCATGACGCAGAATTTCGGCTGGCGCAGTTTGTATTTGCTTTTGATTCCGCTGGCAATTGTCAGTATTATTTTGGTTCACCGTTCTTTGAAAATTGATTTCATTGAAGGAAAGGGTGAGCCGTATGACAAAAAAGGCGCGCTACTTTACATGGTGACGATTTTCTTTGTCCTGTTCGGACTCAGCAATCTGCCGGAAATGTGGGCATTTGGATCGCTTGCAATCGGTCTTGCCGTTCTTCCGATTTTCATTTATTACACCAAAAATCAAGAATATCCGATCATGCAGATTCGTTTGTTTTTCACGAACAAACATTTCTCCCGCTCCAATTTCGCCGCCTTCTTCAATTACGCGGGAACGTATGCAATCGCGTTCTTCCTCAGCCTTTATTTGCAGCGCGTGCTGGGACTTGCCGCCGGATCTGCCGGCCTGATCTTGCTTGTTCAGCCGCTGCTTCAGGCGATTTTTTCGCCGTTTGTGGGCCGCCTGTCTGACCGCATGGACAGCCGCTATCTTTCGACTTTCGGAATGCTTTTGCTTGCCGTCGGCCTTTTCTGCTTGTCAACGCTGAACGTCAATTCTGAAATTTGGCATTTAATTGTTTTTCAAATCATCATCGGCATCGGTTTCGCGTTTTTCGCGTCTCCGAACACGTCAACGATTATGGGCTGCGTGAGCCGCAAAGATTACAGCAGCGCGAGCGCTTCGCTTTCTGTGATGCGCCAGTCGGGAATGGTTTTATCGATGGCGATTGCGATGTGCGCGATTTCTATTTTCCTCGGCAGCACGGAAATGCTTCGCGAAGATACGATGCCGCTTTTCCTGACCGCGATGAGAACAACGTTTTACATCGGCATCGTTTTCTGTTTGTCGGGAGCGGTTTTGTCATACCTGAGAGGGCCGTCTGTTCGCGAAGATGAAGAGATTTGTGAAATTCTCTGACCGATCTCTTTTTTGAATTTTGAAATGAAAAAATGCGGGCGGGTTAAAATATTAAGAAAAGCGGAGCGGCTCGCGCGGCGGCGGGCAGCTGCTGCGGTGCCGGCAGCGGCAACTGCGGCGCAAACCTGACTTGCAAGCGGAAACAGAAAACTGATTGCAAGCGGAAACAGAAAACTGATTGCAAGCGGAAACACAAACCTGAAAGTAGCGGCGGCACGTTCGCGAATGCGAACGGATTACTATAAAATTAGCAGATACAGGCGGCAGCGCAAACCTGACCGGCAGCAGCAATGCAAACCTGATTGCAGCGGCAATGCAAACCTGATTGCAGCGGCAATGCAAACCTGATTGCAGCGGCAATGCAAACCTGATTGCAGCGGCAACATTAAAAGACAGTTGCAGACTGACAGGCTCAGCCGGAGCCGACACACAGCTGAGAATCAGAATTGCTTTTTCATTTTTCGTTTCGTATGGGAAGAATCCGCCAAGTCTCGTTTCCTCCGCTTGCGCTTCGGAAACTCAACTTGCGGGGGCGGTATTTTTTCTTTTCATACAAAATTAAATTCAATTGAAACATCATTTTTATTAAAATTTTTCAAAAACGGAACGCCATTTTTTAATGAAATCTATTTTTAGGTTTAGAGTTTTATCGGGCGTTCAGGTTCACCGATTTTCTTTAAGTTGGATGTTTTTGTTTCATTGTTGATAAGAAAGAAATGGAAAAATGAAAAAGAAAGAATTATTTTCGAAACAGATGAATTTCGTCTTCTTTATATCGTGTCCCGTCTAATTTTAGCCCCATATCAATGCGTTGAATATGGCGCTCAAAATCTTCATCCATTCGTTTATGCCGCTGTTTTCGTTCTTCCAGCTCTTCTGCGGTCGGTTCGGGTGCAACTCCTGTATAAACGAAAATTTCATCAAAAGTTTCATACCACATAGATTATTCCTCTTTAATGTCTCTAATTTTATATACAGTTACATCTGTATTTATTTTTTTGGGAAATTTTGTCTTCAAAATATCTTCAATTAAACAGAGCAGGATTTACTGCTGCCGATTTTTCCAAAAACGTAAACTTTAAATTCATCGGTTTAAGGAGTAACGGAAATAGAATTGAAATGAATAAAAATAGGAAACGATTGCGAAGAAAAATCGGGAAAATGAAAAATGAAAAACTGACCCGTGATTTTGAAAACAAAAAATAAAAACGGAGCAACTCGCGCGCGGCGGCAGACAGCAACCATAAAAGACAGTTGCAAACTTGCAGGCTCGGCCGGAGTCGATACACAGCTGAGAATCAGAATGCTTTTTCGTTTTTCGTTTCGTATGGGAAAGAATCCGCCAAGTCTCGTTTCTTCGCTTCGCTCAGAAACTTGAAACTGCGTTTCAAGTCCGGTTCGCCGCTTCGCGCCGCCCGGAACTCAAATTGCGGGGGCGGTATTTTGTCTTTTCATACAAAATTAGATTCAATCGAAACATCGACTTTTAATCAAAATTTTCAAAAACGGAACGTCTTCTTTTCAATAAAATTTAAAAATTTAAGATTAGGGTTTTATGGGACGTTCAGGTTCACCGATTTATGAAAATTGGATGTTTAGGTTTCAATGTGAAAATAAAACATAGAAGGAAAATGAAATAACTGTTTGAAAAATAAAAAAGAAATGAGAGACGTGTTTGAAAAAAAATAAAAAAGAATGGAGCAACTCGCGCGAGGCGGCTGCCGCCAAAAAAAGTTTGTTCGATTTGATTTTTTGAAAAAAATTACAAATCCAATTCTTTTCCTTTCGGATATTTCACGCTGTAAACCAGTTTGAAAACTTTCGTCTCTCCCGGCTGCATTTCATATTCCCATGTCACAACGCCGATGTCTTCTTTGTTAAACGTGAACGGCGTCGATTCTTTGGACAATTCGACCGTGATTTCTTTGTTCGTTGAAACCGGATACTGGTCTTTTAAAACTATGCGCGACGCCTTTGTCTGATTATTTCTGACCGTCAGCTGATACGCAAATTCCTGCTTCATGTCGCTTCCGAACAAGCCTTTGCTGCTGAATTCCTTCAGCTTTTCGCGCTTCACGGCAACGCGCCTGTCCGTTCCGAGCGTCAGCGAAAGTTTTTCGCGCGTCGAATCGGCGTCAATATACGTCTCGCCGATGAAAGTGCCGTCGTAAGTAACATTTGCGGTGCCGCTCAAAAGTCCGAGTTTCTCCCAATCCTTGATTTCCGCAATCAAATAGGTTTCATAATCCAATTTCGGCGCGCAGTAATACATAAATGATGCCGGAACTTCACTGCTTTTGAGCTCGATGTTCTGCTCTTTACCGTTTCCCGGAATCGAATACGGCAATTCAATTTCATACGTGATGTTTAATTGATTGTCGGATTCTTTGACAAAATCTTCCATGCCGCTTTTCAGCGTCAAAACATAAGCGCCGCCGGCAGCAGCAGGACCGAACCTGTTAACCGCCGCGGACGGTTCCAAAAAGGTGTTTTCTTTAATCATGGATGAATCAATCGAATTGTAATAAGCGGCATCCGTCATTCTTCCGTCAACCGTATAAATCGGTTCAAGCGGTTCACAATAATCACCACATTCTTCTTCATACACTTTTTCATCCGCAACTCTTGCGGCCTGAACCGCTTGAATTTCGTAAGAATAAGCGTTCTGTGCCATACGTTCCTTTTGCATACTCATTTTTGAAAGATGAGGCGCGGCAACGGGCAGCGGTCGCGGTTTGACGAAATCCAAAAACCATGTGTTAAAAAGCGGCGCCGTTTTTCCCATGCTCGGAACAGCGGTTGAGAGCGTGATTTTCACTTTTTCCCAATCAATTCCCGTTGTCTGATGGACTTTCGCTTTGGAAACGATTTTAACGGGACTTTCGGCTGATGCCGCATTAATGTCATGGTACGGGTACCAGCCGGCATTGTTTGTAAAACAGCGGATGATAAAATCACAGTCTGAGTCGGCAGGCGCCGAAAGGTTCAATTTCAAAATGCCTGACGCTTTTGTGTTTTTCGCCGATTCCTGATTGAACTGGCTTGACAGATCGTAAATTTTCTCACGAATTTGATTCGCTTCTTCGCGGTCTTCCCGAATGGAATTTTCAAGCTCGATAGATTTGGTTTTGAAAAAATCAAGCGCTTTCATCAAATCGTCAATGTCGGGACCTTTTTTGGGACCGGATGTTTTCTTTTCCATACTTTCCCGAAGCAGAGAAAGCATTTCGTCATTGATTCGAATATTTGTCTCAATCTTTTCAAGCTCGTTTTGTTTCACTTTGATTTCATCTTTTAATTTTTGAGAGTTTTCGCCCAAAGATTCTTCTTTCAAATAATTGACCGAAAATTCAAAAGACGAAACGACAACGCCGTTTGTGGTCTTGACTTTGATGCTTTTTGAATCCGTGCTCGGGCTGAATCCTTCAATATAAACTTCGCTGCTTCCCTTCACAAGAGACGCTTTGGCAGTATGCACCAATTCCGCGCCGTTATAAAAAACGGCCGCCTCTTCAACTTTTGATAAGATTGTATAATTTTCCATAGCAATAGCCTCCGATATTAATATTTGTCATAATATCTGTCAAATTTTGTAAAATATTTTCATGGATATTCCTAAAATTTTTTGTAAAATTTTAGAATATTTCTGTAAAACAAGGGCATTATTTCTTGTCAAAATCCGTATCGGCAACTGAGGCATTTTAGCCTGTCCGATAATAAAATTCCCGCAATTTTTGAGGGAACACAAAACAGTTTCAATTCTTGAACATACCTAATCGACGGTTGAAGGATTTAAAGTTTCGCTTTAAAGAGAACAAAAATTTAAGCAAAATAAAACAAGAACAAAAACACCAAAACAAAAACAACTAAACAAAAATTTAATAAAATAAAAATTTAACAAAAAATTATAACATGAAAAAATAAGAAAATTGCCGGAAAAATCCGGCAATCAAATTTATCAAATCGTTTGATGAATATGTTTTCATTACAATTTCTGTCTTCTCGAACCGTAGAAGATTGCGCCGACCACCAATATAACAAAGGCGATGGCGATGATACTCGACGATGAGAAGGTCGGATTTTGGATGAAATCACGAACTGAATTGGCTGCATTTGTAACAGTCATTTCAAATCCGCTGACATCTGTTGTCGGTGTTCCGGTTTCTGTACCGGTCTCTCCGACACCCGGGTTTTGTTCGTCACCGCTGTCTGATTCTTCACCGTCGTCACTGGCTTCACCGCTTGCAGCCTCACCTGCTTCAACTGCGGTTGCCATTCCGTAACCGCCGCCTGAAGAGGATGAGATATTTTTGTCATCCGAATCTGAGGGCGGAAGTGAATATGTCATCAGTGTTGCTTTTTGAACGATTTCTAAATAGGAAGTCATCTCTTCATCGGTATATCCGAGAACAGACATTTGACCCAAAATGAATTCATTCAAAGACGGATTGCCGCATGTGTGGTGACAGCAAGCGACTCCTGCATCCATTACTGAATCGACATAGGCGTCAACAAGGGTTTTTACTTGGTCATCGCTTGCGTTCCAATAATCCGTTCTGACAGCTTCTAACATACGCCCTGTCATAGATTGATAGGCATAAGAGAATGCTTCGTTATTCAGCAGATGACTGTTATCTTCTAAATACACAGTCATAACAGTACCCCATAATTCATCACTGACAAATTCACCGTTTGTTACAACTGCCCATCCGAATAAATTCTCCATGAATTCTGCCATCATCGTACTGCCTGAATAACCTGCATCTTCCATGGCTTTAATCCATTCGGGATTGAGATAACGAGAGGTTAAGTCTTTCATAAGTGCTTCCTGCATTGTGCTTATAACACGATCACCTGCTTGGAAATTGGCAACATTGCTTGTATCGGCATAATACATTTTGGGGAGTTTCCCGTCACTGCGGGATTGCTGAGAAACCAAATTCATGACACCGTAATATTGGAAAACATCATCGTTGTCTAATGAATCATACAGATTGGAAGATGAAGCAAATACAGAAGCATCCGCCTTTGAAAGAGTTAATTTCAAAACAGCTTCCATTGCCTTCTTGAAATCTTCAGATCCGTCTCCGCCCCATGTATATGAGTTGTAGACATAGCCCATTTTACTGATATACAAGTTGACAAGATCATTCGTCGCTTGAGCAGAATCGGAATCCCAAAGACCACTGGAACTGACCAAATTACCTGTGCCGATTTCATATGTACCCAATTGCTGAGCAAATGTTCTGGAAAGAGCAAGTTCTTTAATCTCATCATCGGACAAATCAATCTCACCATTCTTTTTCATTTCAAACAATGCATCTTCAATAGCTTTCGTATTTGTTTTGACATTGTTTTGAATTTCGGAATCTCCCAAAGCATTAACATCCCGAATAGCTTTATCGATATACCGAAGTGCATTGGGATATGCATCACGCATACCGGCCGTATTGTAAACAATATCAACACGCGGTCTCAATTCTTCGATTTTTGTCCCGTTGCTGTAATACAACTGGAAGAACTCAGTATCTGTAATCACCTTACCGCCTTTGAAAGTACCTGTGCCGGTATATTGATTACCAGACCATTCCGGTTCACAACCGAGCAAATAATAGATACAGGCTTCTAAAGCTCCTTCATCACGGATGTATTCAACGCCGAAACGCATAAAAGAAACTGTATCAGGCCATGTGCCGTACTCTTCATAGTAACTTACCAGCAATTGCTCACCCATTGCCTGACCGACTTCCCATGCCGCACGTGTCGGGAATGTGTCCGGATCAATACCATAGAAATTTCTTCCGGTCGGCAAAACCGCAGGATTTTGAATGGGATCATTACCGGTTGTGACAGAGATGTAGCCGCCTGATAACGCACTCAATAATGCTTGCGTTTCCGCTTGACCGCAGGACATTAAACTTTCAGCATAAGAATCACGTCCGTAAGCCAATATGTAATCCATGACACCCTGATTAATCCATGTTTGATCAGCATAGCCGTTTACATTGAAACATTCCGTCAGAACACCATTAATGATTTGTTCAGACGTTCTTTGCTTATCTTCAGAAAGGGCAGCATTTTCCTCAAGAAGTTTGACAGTTTCATTAACAAAAGTTCTGAACTGATTATTGAATTTTGTTTCATCAAATGCATTTACAGTACTGCCACTTTCGGTCAACTTAGATCCCATAACACTGTTCGGAATAAAATCTGTACACAATTCATCAATCACAATGTCTTCGACCCCATGTTCGATCCATTTTTGAAGAACATAAGCCTGCAAATCTTCGAGATTATTATAATTTCCTGAAGCTTTCGCATCTTCATAGAACATTATCGGACCGCGAATAAAGAATTCAACAGCGAAGCGCTGATCATCGTCACCTTCTAATGTGCTTTCCAATGCATTTTTAATAACAACCGATTCGGACAAACCTTCGGATTTCCCGGCCACATATTCAAGCACAAAGTTTTCCACATCGCCGTCATATTTACCGTTGTAATATGTAATACCACCAACAGTCAAAGGTTTCTCTTGCGGTATTGATTCCCCTTCAAAATAGAGTTCTTGAATGAGTTCTTCAAATCTGAAATTACCCCATATTTCTCGCACCATTCGAGCGGACTGTGCATCTGTCGGAGCTTTACCGTAGATGTGCATTCCGAGAGGAAGAGAATTTTCCATAATAGAATCAATTATATTGTGTAAATAATTCGTCATGAATATGTTAAACTCATCATCACTCAATGCCAATAAATGATCTTTGAATACAGTTTGATTGACTTTTGATACATCAATACCTTCCGCTTTTGCGACAGATGCACCGTAACTGGCATTTATTGACATATAAATCGTCTCAATACCGTCAAATCCTTTTGATTCGTTTCCGAAAATAATGTCAACAATATCTTTTCGATATTCGTATTGAATACTCGGATCACCATCAACGGACCTGTGTTTTGAATAGCTTTGCATTGCAGTTTCAAGTTTTAAAATATCACCGTAAAGACCGGTACGGACCATGGCAGGTGTCAAATGGCTGATAATTAAAGCATTACCGCGCATTTCTGCGGTCAGTCCTTCACCGACATTTGCAACAATATACGGATAGATATTCGGAAGGCGCCCGATTAAATTAGGTCCCCAGTCACTGTCCACTTGAAGACCGACGGCTGTTCCCGGCATCCATTCCTGTGTTCCATGAGTTCCGAAATGAATGACTGCATCCGCTTTCCATTCGTCTTCCATCAAGTTCCAGCTGTCGCCTTTACTGACACCTTCATTCAACCATAAGTAGAAAGCAACATACTGATGTGTGGGTGCCATATCGCCGTGATAATCGGCGCTGGTTGTTGAACTCAAATCACCTTCTATTGCCTGCGTTCCGGCAAGAGCGCGGTCAGGCTGCGGCATAATCCAAACATTGCCGACTTGTATACAGGGAATGACAAAGTAGCGTTTGCCTGCACCATTTTGCAGAGCGTTGTCTTCATCGACCCAAATCATTCCGCTTTGGTCTTGAGACAATTCTCCTTCCCAAGGTGTACCCCAAGTTTCATTGAGTTCATCACTCAAGACTTGAGGGAGAGCACCCATTTCAAGCCATAATTTATAGTCATCAACAGGAATCAGTCGGAGGCCCCACCAGTCTTCAGGATCATTGTATTTGATGAAGTCAGTATATTCCTGAACCATACCTTTTAAAACTCCCGGAGCATGAGAACCGACATTGATACCTTGAGACCACATCAAACGGCGAAGATTTTCTTCCGTCATGACTTTTTTACCCCAATCATCATCGCTGTCGGAATCTGACTTATACTCATAATTGTATTTACCGGCAGTATCCGAATCATTTGCGTAAGGCAGTTTATTATAATCAATTATGTAACCGCCCAAATCATTTCCTTTAACGTCGAAATATTGATCAGTTTGCTTCATATTGTCAAGCAGACCTTCAAACGAATCGGTTCCCGAAAAACTGGAAATTACATCTAAATAGTTCGCACCGATATCGGCTTTCCCCGGAGGATAGTTGTAATACAAAAGTGCAATTTGTTTCTGCGAATTCTCATTATGTTTCAAATAAGCCCAAGAAGCAGCTCTTTCAGCCATCCATTCGATTTGATCAGAATAACCGTAAGAGACGCTCTGGTCCATATAGCCGATAACAATAAAATCAAAAATACCGTCACGGTTTGGAGATAAAGTCATTCTACTGATACTGCTTGAATCGATATATTTATTCATATCAGAGGGATCTGACGGTGTAACTGTTTTATAATCAGAAGATGAAAATATACCTTTTAAAACAGCAATATCCATTTCTTCCAGTTGGCGAAGACCTTCGCTGTAATTCCAGTAGTTCAAACCGAAATTCTTAATGGAAATAGCGGCATCAATCTGCTTTTTCGTTCCATTTTCATCTGTCCAAGTATAATATTTAGGAATATCATTGTAAGATTCAAGTCCTAAAATGACGTTGACTCCTTGATTTTCTAATTCGAATACTAAAGAATCCATACCGGGGCCCAAATCTGACGGGAAGCCCCAAATACCGACAGTCGGTCTGTCAGGATCAAAATATCCGTTTTTCGTAGCCCATGTTAAATAGGCATCAAGAGTTGAGAATTTGAGTCTATCGGCGCCTCCCGGCAAGGGATGAGCATAGAATACTGATCCGACAGATATTGAATCGTCAGTATAAATCCATGTTTTTGCCCTTTCATGCCCGTAGGTATTTACAAGACCGAATAAGAAACGGTTAGCCATTTTTAACTCATCGGTACTTGTTTCAAAGGTCATCTCATCTGACACCGAAAGGTAATTAGAAGCAGAAATTCCCAAGACTGTCGCTGCCGAATTCCACTCACCATCACCTTTTAATTCTTTATTGAGAAGAACAATAATCGCAGGATCCGTAGCATCATTAGATTTGGAAATAATATTTACCAAATAAGTGAAATGTGTGTCAGTACTCGTCGAATCATCGTAGCCTGCAAACCCGTCGCATATAATAATATCATAATCGTTTGAAGCTATTTGATTATTAATTGAAGCAATTTTGTTCAAAGTTTCAGGGTTGTTTATATCGTCTAAATCGAACAGTTCAATAATATCGGCACTGAATGTTTCACCGTTCTTCAAAAAAGTCGGCCAAGAAACTGCATCACCGTAGGCACCTTGAGAGAATATTTTCGCCACATCTTCAAAATTGCTTGCTTGTGAGCCAATGTATAATATTTTCAATGGTTCTTCATCCGCCAATTCTTGCGGAATTTTACTTGCAGGTGCATAATCAATTGCTGATTGAATCAGGAATTTTTCTCCCCAGAGCATTGATGCTGTCGAGGCTTTGGACAGGGAAAGAAGCTGCCTGTAATAATGGTAAAGCAGAGATATATCTTGAACTTCGGCAGAGGGGAAAGAAGCATTGAAATAAGTTGGCGCGGTTGTCTCAGTTTCCAAGGAAATAACTTTTGTTCCAGTTTCTTGAGCAGATTGTAATGCCTCTTTGATTTGATCATAGTCACCGAACATACCGAAGTAAACAACATCATATTCACTGAAATCCAGATTCAATAGTTCATCTGTAACTGTACTGTCTGCGTTGTAACCGGAAATAAAAGAATAATCAAAATATCCGCAGTAATACATTGAATCAACAGTATCTTGAAGACCTACTAAATCCGCTTCACCAATATAAAGAACACCGACACGTTCAGACTTTATTGCTTTTACAATGACTTCGCATTCCGCCGTTTTTGTTGTCGTAACAACAGAGACAGTTCCTGCAGAAGCATCATAAACATTTTCTTTAATGTCAACTGAAACAGTAATTGTTGTCCGTCCAGGGCTTACAGGTGTAACTACCCCGTCAACAATCGTTGCAATGGAAGTGTCTGCTGATGACCATGCAATCGTATCTTTTTCGTAGTTTGCATTGATTGGAGAAACAATGGCTGTAAGCGTGAGGGATTCTCCATCCATTTCAATAATTTCTTTAGAAGAACTTAATATAAGAGAATTGATCGGTATTGTTACTGAGACTTCACAAACAGATGATTTACCGCCTGCTGTAGCTGTGATATTTGCAATACCGGCTGATCTCGCAGTAATTGTCCCTGACTTTGAAACAGTTGCAACAGTCGTATTGTCCGAGGACCAAGTCACCGGAATATGTGTTAATTCGACCTTGTTTGAATCTTTAATTTTCGGATCCAGTTTCTGAGAATTCCCGACAGACAAAGATAATCCTGACTCTATTGAAATTTCCGAAATAGAATTAATTGGAATCAAAGACCAGCGTGCTTCTTTCAAATCAAATGCCATTGCTGCTAAATCTTCTTTTGTAATCACGGGGTCCTCGACAGAAACATCTGTTAACATTTCTTGAGCATCAGCCAATTCATCCGCAAAAGGATCCCAGCTTTCTTTCGTATAATCAACTTCAATCAGATTTGAAAATGTCTCAACATAATGACTTAAAACTTCTTTTTCGACATCACCATTTTCAAAGAACTTGGAATAGTCACCACCTACTAACTCCTGAAGTGAATTTGTAAAATTTGTCGGCTCATCGACAACAACACCGTTATGATAAACACCTGCATCTTTAAATCTGATAGCAACACCGACATCTTTTCCTTTAGTTAAAATGCTTAAATACTGAGTATAAGTACTTTGCGTATTAAAAGCACTCACCAAAAGCTGATTATTAGAAGATAAAACGAATAATTCTAAATTATAAGCATATTTGTATAAATCTATATAGATATTTCCTGTACTGCCTACAAAAACAATATCATAAGCAGAAAAATCATCATCGAAACTGAGAACTTCCAAAAGAACAGTATCAGAGGAAATTGATTCGATCACCGCAGGGGATGTTGCAATTAAATATTTCCCGACAGTAATCGTACAAGAATCTGATTTTGCGCCATCGACGGAAGCAGTAACTTTTGCTTCACCGATTCCTTTTGCGGTCACCATTCCGTATTCATCAATATCAATAACATCTGTGTCATTGGAAGACCAAACAATATTACGGTTATCGGCCAATCCCATTTTATCTGTTTCAACTACTGCAGTCAAATTTACCTGTGTTCCGAGTTTCATTTTAAAATCATCAGTATTTAATTCAACCTTGGAAATTTTATTTTCATCCGCATAATCTTTTTTCAATTGATGAGTTACAGCAATATAATCTTCCAAAGATGAAACATCAGAATCCCATACCTCTTTTGCAGCAGTTAGTGCTTGTGTATCATATCCGGAGAAATCATTATATGATTTTTCAATCATTTTCCACAAAGAATGGCGTGCAATTAAAGGCGCAATAGATTCAGAACGTTCAGCAATTACTGTCGCAGTCAAATGATTATGACCAGAACCGATATAAACTGATGCAACACTCTCAATTTCAGCAGCAAATGTTTCATTCGTATGCAGATGACCTGTATTTAAGAGATGTTTTACAGCATAAAAATCATAATAAGAACTGTCAGCACTTTGAATTTCTACATTAGTGATATTTGAGGGGATATAAAGGACAAGTGAACCGCTTTCATTTGCATCCCATATGGCATCGACATTACTTTGAGAATATGTGTTTGTGTTTACATAAATGACTGCATCAAAAAATGAAAGGTCATTTGAAAACGAAAAATCCGAATCATTGACTCTGATTGTATGATTTATATAAGAAATTGTAGAAAAATTTAATTTTGGATCAGCATTGCCAACCGTTAAAACTTCCAATTTGTCTCCCAAAACATAAATTTTACACAGCTCTTGATAATCTTGGACACCTTTTGAATAGTAAATCGTTGCAATTCCTGTTCCATTTGCTTTAACAGAATTTCCTGAGATAATATTGACAACCGACGGATTTCCTGACGTTAATTGTGTACTATCAGGCGGATTTAACGTCAATTCATCTCCCTCAAGCATATAAATTGTTGTCGGATACATTTCTTCTGTTGCAACAGCAGGAGATGCAAGAAGACATAATAATAAACTGAGAATAAAAATTAAAAAAAATGTATTTTTCAAATAATAAGATAGATTCAAACTCATGATAAACACCCGATATCCCTTTAAGAAATATAAAAAATAAAAAAAGTATGAATTTGGTAGTTCCAACATTCATACTCAAAACTTAACTTATCTTAATGCAAGGTAAGCATCAAGCCAAATGATGGTATTTTCACAATCCTGCACAGATGCAGTAGTCCAGTTATCGCTGTGGGTAGTTGCCATCGGACCGAAATTTGAAACGAAAGCGCGAGCACCAGGTTCATTATTGACATACGGGATGGAATTGTTGACCGTATACGCTGTTGTATCAATGAAATCAAAAGATAACGGCATCACCGAATTACCGTTGACGGGTGCTGTACGAAGAGTTATGATTTTTGTATAATTGCCTGCAGCAGCATTAGTAAATGCATTTACAAAAACATCATACACATCTTTTTGTTCAGAATCATTCAAATCAAGATCATAGGGAACATTGACCATGTCGATGAACATGACATCGAAATATTGGAACAGATCCTCTTCAGCAAGATACAAATAATCTTCACTGGGCTCATACCAGGGTTCATAAGGCGGAGTGGGAGTGTAATTATAGGCACCATAGCCGTCGATGTATTCAATAATGTAATGAATACCATTAACTTCATCAATGCCTGTCGCTCCGCCGTTGAGCGGAATCATATCCCAGCCGGTATTGCCGACATAAAGTATAAGATACGGATCTTCTTCCGAACCATCACCTGCACTTGCCAAAGGAGCAACTGCAAAGATTAACATGACTGCGAGCGCAGCCAATAAGATTTTAGAATAGTTCATTTTATGAACTCCTTTTAATTTTGTGCGTTTAGATTTTCAAAAACTACAAGGCACATTTCATTCACCCCCAAACTAATACGGGGAGACGAAAATGTGCTCAGAAATCAGAAGAATCCGACTTTCACTTTCGTGAAAAACCTCAAGTTTTAGAAATATTCGATCATAAAACCCCTTCACAAGAATGTTCACAAACAAAAGGTTTATATAAAACACAAATGTTGTATTCATTGCTTATTAAGAATAATTACTTTCTAAATTTCTATTCTGATAACCCATCGGTCATGTTCGCGCATGACCGGATTTTCTTTTTTCCTTTCATTTATTGATTCTGTCTATACGATCCGTCATCAACAGCAAAATTGCCGTCTCGGGATAAAGCCGCTCTTCGCTTTGACACGAAAAACCCGCCGCGCCGATTCTGTTTTTTATTTCAGATTCGGGGCCCGGATGAAGCGACAAATGAATTTTTCATATATTTTTTTGAATTTTATTTCATGAGTTTTTCATGATTTTTCATGAGTTTTTATGAATTTTTCATATCACTTATTTTTGATTCGGAAAAACAATCCCAAGCACTTGGTACCTTTGCCCCGATTTCCGCCTGTTAGTTCTTACACTTTTGACAGCGGTTTGGGCCGCTAAAACAGCTAATGACGGAAAGGAGGCAAAGGAACCAAATGCTTGAAACTGAAATTTCGAATTTTTAATTTGGTGAACTGAATAACTGAATGTCTGTTTTGGTGATTTTGATATGTCAAACGAATTTAACGAATCATTTTCGATATTTTTCAAAAAAAGAGGCAAAATGTTTCGGAAAATGTTTTTATAACTTCCGAATGCATTGCATATTGCCTCGATTTTTGCTTTTCCTTACTGAGGAACATTAGTAGAGGTAAAATTTCGACCGTGTACAAGACGGTCGAAATCCCTTTTTGATTGAATTAAGCCGGATGACTCTCTTCAACTGTTTTTGAAACATTAAGAGGTTAAAATATGAAATTAAATAAAATTCTTAGCTGCAGTTGCTATTTCATTGCACTTTTTCCGGAATTTCTTCCGAAATGTATGTGGTCGATGCATAACGGCAACACTTGCCGTAACACAAAAAATGAGAACTAACCAATCATTTTACTTGAATTATAAACAATTGTATTACAATAGAGAACGAACCCAAACAAACTCTATTTTCAAATCAAGTAAATTTGTGCATTTTATTGTAAGGAATGATTCTTATATAAAACTTTTCAAAGAATTAAATCAAAGACGTGCGAATGTTTGCATAATCAGAAGGAGAGTAAATTATAAAAATAATACAAATAATTCTAATTCATTTTATAGTTTGAATATACAATAATAAAACGAAACCAAATCCAAAAAGATAAATGAAAATAAAAAATGAAAATGAATTGCCTTTATTCATCATTTCCAGCGCACAATAATCACGGAAACGCCTTCTTTTTCTATTTCTTTCAAACTTGCTTCAAACAGCAATTTCATTTTTTCCTTAACATCTTTCGAAGAAACATCAAAATCAAAAGACAAAAACGTATTTGAGCCGGAGTTCAAACCCGAATTCAACTCGGAATTTAATTTCGACCCTGAATTCAATCCCGCATCAATTGCCGCGCGCGCCGTTTTTTCAGGATTATAAGCAATCTGCCCGCCCGTCATCGCCGCCGCTCCGTTGCACATCACATAAACCAAAACGGAAACGCCTTTTTCAGCCGCTTCAATCAAACTGAGCAATCCCGAATGGAAAAAGCCGAAATCACCGATGACCGTAATTGATTTTTTGGAAAACGCAGCGCTTCCACCCGACCCGATTCCGATTGCGGTGCCGAGTGAAACAGCAGAGTCCAAAACAGAATAAGGCTCAAGAATGCCGTGCATCGAACAGCCGATGTCGCCGCTGACCAAAACATTTGTTTGTTTTTTCAATCGGCCAAGCATCTCATAAAAAAGCGGATAAAAAGAATCGCCGCAGAAATCGGGACTGCCGGCGGGGCGTTTAAACATTTCCATATTTGTTGAAATCGGAACAGTTGGGGAGCCCGATTTTTCAATCGCCGATAAGATATGCGCTTCCGTCGTGCTGCCGAAAGGCAAGTGTCCGGAGCGTTTGCCGATTACATTTCCAAAAACACGGATTTGATCTTCAATGAACGGCTCGGATTCTTCGACGACTAAAACCGTTTCGTATTTTTCCAAAAACTTTCGAATCAAAGAAATCGGAAGCGGCGAAACAATGCCGAGTTTTAAAATTGAAATATTTTCAGGCGCGAGCGTTATGTTTTTTTCCGAAACGGATTTTAAAACATTTTGGACGCGCGAATAACAATATCCGGAAGCAATGATTCCTAATTTTTCCGATTTTGAGCCGTTATTTTTCTCAACTCTGCAAAAATCAACCGACGCCTGTTCCGAAACGGCATCGTTGGCAAAATGAGAGCGCTGATAGCGTCCTTTCATTCGATATTGCCAAACGGATTTGTCGGTTTTTAATCCGGAAGGAAAATCTAAAACAAAAACAATTTCCGAACTCTTGACATCGGATTCTTCATTGAGAACCGCCGCCGTGACTCTGACAATAACGGGCGCCTTTATTTTTTCGGACAAACGAAAAGCCTCCGACAAATAATCATAAATTTCCTGCGGCGCCGACGGGTCAAATACGGGAGAGCGGGAAAGGCTGCCGTAATATCTCGAATCCTGAGAATTTTGTGATCCCGTGACTTCGGGATCGTCGCCCGCCAAAATTACGATTCCCGCGCCGATTGTGTGAATCATAGAAGTCATCAGCGGGTCGGCCAAAACATTCATTCCGACGTGTTTGACAATAACAAGAGAGCGTTTTCCGGAAAAAGAATAACCGAGCGCCCATTCAAAAGCGATTTTTTCGTTGACGAACCATTCGGTTTTGTCTGAAAATTCGGGCGATTCTTTGAAAGCGTCGACCAGGTCCGTCACGGGAGAGCCGGGAACGCCGAAGACGGCGCTGACGCTGTTGTCGGCGGCGGATTGGATGGCAGTTTGAATGCCCGATAAAATTGTCATGAGAAGAAAAAGGTCGGTGGAGTATATTTAGTTTTTAGTAAATCAAAACGAATCAAAGAATCTAAGGAATCTGAATCAAATGAAAACGATGGCGAGTTTAAGCAATTTGAATGAAATGATGGGCGGTTAAAATGAAAAAAATAAAAAATGTGGGTCGGTAAAAATAAATGAATGAAAAATGAAGCAGCTCGCGCGGCGGCGGCGACAGCTGCTGCGGTTGCCGGCAGCAAACGGAAACCTGAAGGTAGCAGCGGCACGTTCGCGAATGCGAACGGATTACGATTAAAAAGAGCAGATGCAAGCGGAAATGCAAACCTAATCCGATGGCGGCAATGCAAACCTGACTCCAAGCGGAAACACAAACCTGACTCCAAGCGGAAACACAAACCTGACTCCAAGCGGAAACACAAACCTGACTCCAAGCGGAAACACAAACCTGACTCCAAGCGGAAACACAAACCTGACTCCAAGCGGAAACACAAACCTGACTCCAAGCGGAAACACAAACCTGACTCCAAGCGGAAACATTAAAAGACAGTTGCAGACCGACCGGCTCAGCCGGAACCGAATACAACCAACAACAAAATTGTTTGTAATCTTTTCGTTTCGTATAGGAAAGAATCTCCAACTCCTTCTTTCCTCTGCAACGCTATCGGAAACGCGTCGTTGGAGGGGGCGGTTTTTGAGATATTATCAAATCAAATAATTGATTGAAACATCGTTTTTCTAAAAATTATTTAAAAGAATTGAACGCCTTCTTTTCTCCAAAATCTAAAAAAATTAAGATTAGGATTTTATCGGGCGTTCGTGTTTCATTTTTCAAAAATAGAATGGATGTTTGGATTTCATTCTTCGATGGCTTCAACAACCGTTTCGCCGAATTCCGCTGCACATTCCGGACCGTTTCCGGTGATGATTTTGCCGTCTTTGACGACGGCTTCATCTTTTAAATTCGCGCCCGCTTTTTCCATTTCCGAAATGGCTTCGTCATCGGGGAAAACACAAGCCGCTTTTCCATTCAAAAGACCGGCTTTGGCAAGCACAACCGGAGAAATGCAAATTCCGGAAACAACTTTTCCTTTTGCCGACGCGTCATTTAAAAGCGCGTGCAGTTTCGGATTATCCCAAAGGAAAGCTTTGGAGCCGCCGCCGCCGGAAATGGCGATTGCATCATAATCATTCGCTGACGCGTCGTCAATCAAAATATCGACATCGACGTCGCCGCCTTTAACGCCGGTCGCTTTGCCGAGACGCGTTGATCCGACAACGACCTGATAACCGTTTTGTTCAAAAACATCGCGCGGTTCAAAGAATTCTTCATCTCTGAAACGTTCGGGAGCAACAATCATTAAAATTTTCTTTGTTTCCATCAGATTCACCTTTGAAATAAAATGAAATATTAAAATATAATATAAAAATGAAATATTTAAAATATAATTTTTAAATATAATTTTAAAATAAAATTTCAAAAATAATAATTCATTGGAATATTTATTTTTTTGTCCCGAGCAAAACGCCCATTCGAAGCGGCAAAACCTTCCCGATCGACGCGACAATTCCGGGAGCGTCTGTTTTTTCTTTACAAATAATAACACATTCCGTCAAGCCGATTTTTTCAACACCGTAAACATCGCGCCCGTGACCTTTTCTTTGAAGCACCGCTTTGACTTGAGAACGCGTCGCGCCGTTGACAAAAATGCGATCGGTTGAAGTCTTTTTCCATGACCACCATTGATCGATCTGCTCTTTTGTAAAAACAGCCGATAAATCGCCGAATTCTGAAACCAAAACAGAAACGTTAACGGGCAAATATGAAATCATACCGAAACGCGCTGCGATTTGTCCGGCTCTGCCGACGCCGAGCTGTTCAAGAGAGTCGGCGGCAATGGGAAGTTCAAAACCGATATTGACAATGATTCGTTCGGGTTCGATTTTTTGAATAAAACCTTTGTATGACGTTTCAGGTTCAACTTCTTCTTGAGTGACGGGTTTTCCGAATTCCCGATAAAGCAGGCTTTCGCAAACTTCAGCGTCTTCGCCTTCTAAAGAAACAGAAAAGCGCTTGTTTTGGACAGTAACATCAAAAGAAACATCAAGTCCGCTGAATTCGGAATCTGCGAATGCTTTGAAAGATTTAACGGCATTTTCTTCGGAAATGTAAACAGGCTGTAATAATTCGATTATCATAAGAATCAAGAAACAATTTGAATTTTGAATAAAAATTAAGATTTCAATCATTGATAAAAGAGTCAATCATTAATAAAAGCAGTCATGAAAGCAATCTAAAAACAATCATAAAAACAATCATAAAAACAATCATAATCAAACAATTGAAAATTATTGAAAAATCGAAGATAATGAAAATAAATTCAAAGCAAAACAGAAAATAAAAGTAAGAACCGGCTCGATTCTGAAAAGTTTCGAGCCGATGATTTAAGAAATTTAATGAAATTATGCGACAGTCACTGTCAACGTAGAGCCTGCATCATTGAAAGATTCATTGGTGTAGTAGTTAAGCAAGTCAATCTTGTAGGTACCTGCTGCATCGAATGTCAATGTTGCAGAGTATCTGGGGTTGAGGTTGAAGTCTTCAAAAGCACCGTCTTCAGAGTGGTAAAGGTGTCTGAAGTTTCTTGTTTCGGTGTTCATGAATCTGATTGTTTCTCCCTTGCTGATGCTCAAAGATGCAGTGTTGAATTTCTGGTCTTTAATTGTCACGAAATAGGAAGGCTCGGGACCGTCTTCACCAATAACAACTGTAACGGAGCCGTTTGTTGTTGTGTTATTTTCAGGAACAGTTGTGTTGTTTTCAGGAACTGTTGTGTTGTTTTCAGGAACTGTCGTGTTGTTGTCTGTCGTGTTGTTGTCGGCATCGTCGTCGCCGCCGAGACAGCCGGATAAGCTGACTGCTGCGAAGAGCAAAACCAAAACAGCAAGAATCATTAAAGCTTTAGATTTAACCATTTGATCCCTCTTTGATATTGGATTTAATTTGTATTGGATAATGTAACAGATAAGCAAACAATTCATTGAATCCGAAAATACTGCAAAATTCAAACCGTGAAAGGAATAAGAATCTTAAAACAATATAGAATCAATAAATTGAAAGTTGAAAAATAAACGGTACTTAAATATATAAATATTTTCAACAGATGCGAACAATTTCAAAGCAGAAAGACACAGTCAGAATAAAATAAAATGAAAAAACGAAAAAAGTTTAAAAAATCCATATTCAATCAAAAAATACAAATTAATTTTTCATTTTTAATGTGATCCGTTTTCCAATTATTTCTAAAAAAGGTGCTCTTCGTTTTGATTATTTTATTCAAACGTGTTTTTCGTTTCGATTATTTTTAAAAAAGGTGCTCCTCACTTTAATTATGTCATTCAAACGTGTTTTTCGTTTCGATTATTTTTAAAAAAGGCGCTCCTCGCTTTGATTCGTTTTTAAAGTTTATGCGGCTCGCGCGCGGCGGCGGGCAGCTGCTGCGGCTGCCGGCAGCGGCAACTGCGGCGCAAACCTGAACGCCCGGGCGGAAACAGAAACCGCCCTCCAAGCGGAAACAAACACCACCCTCCAACTGCAAACAAACACCGCCCCCCAACTGCAACCTGAAATATTGTAAGCGAAATGAACAAAATGAGTTGAAAGAATGAACAATTTGAAAAATGAACAATTTGAAAAATGAACAATTTGAAAAATGAACAATTTGAAAAATGAACAATTTGAAAAATGAACGATTGGAAATGAATGAGCGATTGAAAACGAATACTCATTGTTCTTTCAAAATCTCCATACAAACTTCAGCCGCTGCATTTGTTTTAAAAGAAGTTCCCGAAAAATGCGTTCTTGTCGCGACATATCCGGCTTTTCTCAAATTTTCCAAAAACGGCTCCATCGGCGGCGCCGATATTTTGAGCGTTTCACAAAAAATATGCTGATCATAGAAAAACGGAATATCCGCTTCATCGCGGCAGGCGGTCAGCAATTTAACCGCGTCATTCTTTTTGTTCAGCGGCAAAGACTCGACTTCGGAAATCACTTCATTGCAGAAATCAACATCTTTAAAAGCGCCTAACCAAAGCGGCCCCGATATTTTTCGATTGCTGCCGCAAACAGAACATTCTTCATTCATAAAAACAGCGAGACCGTTTTTTGTTTCCGAATTCCGGCACTGCGGACACCAGGCGAGAAAACCGAGTTCTTTCAATGTTTTGTCGGCATGACCCGCGCCGTTTAAAACTTCGGCATAAACGCGAACGTAATGGCGCGTCGCGTGAGAAAAGAGCGGGCGAATTCCTTTATCAAATTTGGAAGCCGCTCTTGCAATAGTTCCGATGAGAATTCGAAGACCCATTTCGCTGTGAAATTCATTGTTCAGCGGAACGGCGGCGTATTTGCGCATTCCTGATTTGAGGTGAGCGCCGCAGAGCGGAGCCGTGTCGGTTGCCGTAACGCCTAAAAAGAAAGAAGCGGACGAGACCGCCGAATCCAAATACGGCGCGGGCGTTCCGAACGGGTCAATGTCAACGATTGCGAATTTCCGGCTGTGAAGAAGTTTGTCGGCGCCCATACAGGTTGCCGTGACGCTTTGTTGATTGTCATGACCGGTGTTTTGATGATCGAGATCATTGTTTTGACAGTTGTTGTAATCAATATTTTGAAGATTATTTTGAAGATTATTTTGAAGATTATTTTGAAGATTATTATGATCAATATTTTTTTGAATCAAGGAGACGGCTTCTTCTTTCCAATCATTGAGAACAACAGAAATTCCGACTTCTTTGGCAACGCGCAAACCTCGGATTCCTGAAGCTGAAAAAGCATCGGCGTAAGTGATTTGAGATTTATCGAATCCTTTTCGCTCCGCCAGTTTTTTCGCGTAAACGGAAGTCACGGCGACGTTGATATCGCGATTCATTTCCATTGCAGGATTGTAAAAGACGGAAGCTGACGCTGAAGGAATATCAGGATCATTATCAACCGGAACATAAACTTCCGTTTGCCCTTCTTTGATTAATTGATACATTGTAAACGAAATTTGTAATTTAATTTTGAATTTATTTTCATTAATCTCGAATTTATTTTCATTAATCTCGAATTGATTTTCAATTGATTTTCATTAATCTTCGAAAATCTTGTCGACAAACCATTCGGGATCGAATTTCAGCAAATCATCATACTCTTGACCGACACCGAAAAAGAGAATCGGTTTTTGAGTAATATATGCGATTGAAATTGCGGCGCCGCCTTTGGAATCGGCGTCTAATTTCGTCAAAATCGTGCCGCTGATCGGAACGGCATCATTGAACTGGGAAGCGCGTTCGACGGCATCGTTTCCGGCGGTCGCTTCGTCAACAAAAATAATGAGATCAGGCGTGCTGACGCGGCAGATTTTCTCAAGCTGTGCCATCAAATTGACATTCGTATGCATTCTTCCGGCCGTATCGGAAAGCAGAACATCGGATTTGTGCGCCTTTGCATATTGAAGCGCGTCATAAATGACGGCGGCCGGATCAGATCCTTCCTGGTGTTTAATGACTTTGATTCCCAAGCGATCGGCGTGAATTTGAATTTGGTCAATTGCGCCGGCTCTGAATGTGTCGCCTGCTGCAATCGTGACGGAATAGCCGTTCTTTTGAAGGCGGTTTCCGATTTTTGCGATACTTGTGGTCTTTCCGGTTCCGTTAATGCCGACAAAAGCGATGTGAACGGTTTGCCCGCGGCGCTGTTCCAGGAATTCATCGAAATCGAAAACGTTGGCGGACATGACTTCTAAAATCGCATTTTTGAGTGCGTCTTCGACAATGCTGCCCGTATTCTTTCCAAGACGCTTGCGTGTGCCGCTGAGCTGTTCGCGAACAGATTCAACGATTGCGTCGGTGACGGAAAGCGCCAAATCGCTTTCGAGAAGCGCGATTTCAAGTTCCATGAGCGGTCCTTCAAGGTCGTTGTCATCCAAAATGACTTCACGGTCAAAGATGAGCGCTTTGGCTTTCCCGAAGAATCCCGCCTTCTCTTTTTTCGATTCGCTTTGCGCTGATGCTTTGGAATCGGATGAAAATGAATCGGGAGAGGATTCTGAAGAAAAATCGAGAGAAGATTCTGAAGAAGAATCGAGAGAAGATTCTGAAGAAGAATCGAGAGAAGATTCTGAAGAAGAATCGAGAGAAGATTCTGAAAAAGAATCGGATGACGGAAGCTCATCCTTTTCGATTGTTCCGCCAATACCAACTTCAATATCGCTGCCGGCGGTTTCATCGGATTCAACAGCCTGAATCGATTCGATTTCCTTTTCTTCCAAATTTTCGGCAATGATTTCGGCAGCGATTTCAACTTCTGCTGCGTTCAAACCGTTTTCGGCATCCGTTTCAATAATGATTTTTTCCTCGACAACGACTTCGGGTTCTTCGAGTGCAACGGCTTTTTCCTCAACCGTTTTATCCAAAGATTTTGTGAAGCTTGCCAATTTTTCTTTTAATTTTCCGAACAAGAAATAATCTCCTGAGATTGATTTAAGATCATTTTGAATGTATTAGAAGTAAAAGAGAAAACGAATATAAATAAATGACAGGTTCGATGATTGGATTTGAAAAATAAAACAAAGAGATAAATTAAAATGAAATAGAATTTGAACAAAATATTTTGAAGTTTAAGATTTCAAAGATTGAGAAAATGTTTCTGTTATTTTGAAAAAAATGATGAAAAACAATGATTCGATTGGAAAATCTTAATTAATTTGTAAT
Source organism: Methanimicrococcus hongohii (assembly GCF_032594095.1). Classification (NCBI taxonomy): domain Archaea; kingdom Methanobacteriati; phylum Methanobacteriota; class Methanomicrobia; order Methanosarcinales; family Methanosarcinaceae; genus Methanimicrococcus; species Methanimicrococcus hongohii. The sequence continues at coordinate 325,389 of NZ_CP131059.1, read as the reverse complement.
ATTTCAGAAGAATCATAAAACATCATTTATAACAAAAAGTCCTGGTTCCATAATTTCATTTCTGTTGTCTCTGCAATGTGAATAAACAAGATAAGCATCTCCTGCTTTGAAATCCCAAGGATTTGCATAAGTTCCAGGCATAACAAACTTTCCAACTTGCCCCCCTTTTACGGAAATTACGATTTCTTCACTGTTTACTCCTTTTATGAGAGAATCGACTTCAAAAATAACATCAGTATAAATAAAATCATTAACTCCGTTTAAAGAAACAAGTTTGTATTCATAATAATTCTCTTCATCCCCGAATCCAGCAATACCAGGCATGGCGAAATAAAGTCTAAGTGGTGTTTGACCGCTTTTTGTTGACCATTTTGACGGACGAACTTCTTTGATTGTACCATAAAAAACTAAATCAGAATTTGAAATTAATTCTTCTTCCGAATAAACCGCTTGTGATTCATTAATATATGTTTCATACCATACAACATTTTCACGAGGAACAATATACAAACCGCCAGATTCAAATGGTGATATGTTTTTGTCCAAGGGATTAAGAGAATCATGTTTCAGTGTATGATTCAGATTTTCAACAGTATCAGAAAAATTCGAAGATTGGTTGTCGAGCGTTAAACATCCTGTAAAAAAAACAGAAATTAAAAAAATTATTATAATTAATTTTTGCTTCATAATTACATCTCAAAAAAAATAAAAAAAGAAATGTAATTTATATTATAGATTCATTTCTTTTAAAGTTATTTTTTCATCATATCCATTAATATACATATCACCATATGGTATTAACTGTCCTTTTGGAGTAAGAATGGTATAATGTGAATGACCAATATCCTTAGTTGATCCTTTATCTTTAATAAGATATAACAAGATTTTATCTCCTTCTTTATAATTAGTGAAATTTGACCCACCATTCATTTGAATTGTAAAATTATCAACCGTTCCACCAAAAGAACGTACAATTATTTCATTGTCTTCAAGATTGCCTTTAAAAGCCTTATCAACCTTAAATATAAAGTCAGTATAGATTATTTCATCGTCATTTAAGTCAATATAATATTCAATATATTCACCATATTCATCTTTTCCGGGAATAAATTTTATTCCGGAGGGCATCTTGGAATCTGGGGTGCTCCACATAGAAATGTTTGAAGTAATAGAGCCATATATAATTAAATCGCTTTTTTCATACAAATCTTCATAAGAATATTGCGGATAACTTACATTTATTTCATGAACAAACTCAAAAGGAAGTTTTTCATTTGTGGAAAAGGCATTAACAGATAAAGCAGTTCCAATTAACAACAAACCTAATAGGCCAAACACTAATATTTTATTTTTCACAATATCACCCATAAATTGCTTTTATTCCATCAATATCATCTTGTGTAAGAACTCTTTTCATTTGTTCGATTGACAAAGACCTATACATTACTGAAGTTGTAGGGCTGTTAATATCTCCCAAACACAAAGAATGTCCTAACTCATGAAGTATGACACTTTCAATATCATGTGTATTAGAAGCACCATATGTACTAAAGCTTCGCTGAGAGTTTACAGTAATATTGGAACCCCATTTTTGCCGCTTGCCGTCAGAATATAGAATTCCATGTGAGCCCGATTCTGTTGCTAATGTTTCATAATCACTTAATTGACCCTGTTTAATATTAACATAAAAAAGATATGCACCACTATAATTTTCAAAACTAAAATTTGCCCCAGCATAACTCCAACTATCCATAGCTTTTGTAATTGCATTATGCCATCCTGACGGCATTGAACTGTATGAAACTTGTACAGGAATATGGACAGAAAACCATTTGTCATTTCCGGCTTTGTAAGCTGTTGCTACATTCATTGGCGCTGCAATAAGTAGTAGTACAACAAATAACAAAAATATTGCTTTAATTTTCATAATATCTCTCCTTTGAAGCCTAGAAGACTTCATAATAATTTAAAACGGCATAAAATATATATATATATATAATGGTGTATAAAAATAATGTATTCAAAAAAGTAACCCCGAAAATAGAATAATATATTAACAAATACATATTAATGGAAATTATTAACTAAAACCGGAATAAATAAAAGGCGTAATAAGTGAAACATCAAGAGTTATTATGCTATGAACATATTTTAAAACAAAATATAATTAAAAAAAGATTAATTTTGAAAAATCAAAATTAATCAGTCAATTAATTCATCAGTATCAAGTTAAGGTTCAACTCAAGCCTGATAATTTAGAATTAATTGAAAATATGTTTTAATCAATTAAGCTGAGACTCAATTTCTCTCATTCTCTGAAGAATCTGAGCGAGAGACTCATTTAATTCTTGAATCATTTTCTCAAGCTTGCCCTTTCTCTCCGTGAGGAAAGAAAGCGCGTCGTCCACATTTTTCTCGACATTTGCGCCGGAGCCGATGTTGACGATCACTTTTGAAAAGTCACGGATTTCGGCGTGAACAAAACAGCCGGAACCGACAGGAATGACAGACTCGGACGTTTTACTTGCAGCCGCCTCTTTGAGCGCCGTAATCGTGCTGATTGAACTGTCGCAGCCGGTCAGCGTATTTCGAACCATTTCCAGTTGTCCTGAAAGCGCCTCAACGTTTCTTTGATATTCCTGATATTCCGCGACCAATTGTCGGGCTTCCTGTTCACTGATTGCCATAATCAGACCTCTTTAACAGATTCAACAACAATGCAGCGCCTCTTTAAGCCGTGCTTGCTGCCCATCAAAGAATAGACCTTCTCAAGCGCGTTCTTTTCATTTTCGCTTTCAATTGTTTTGGTAAATTTCTCCCAGAAAAAACCGGGTTTAAATTTGCCTGTGATCAAATAGTTTGCCATTTGTCTTCACCTTTTAATTCTTAATGTATCAATCATAATGTGCCGGTGGTTGATATAAGTTGATATTTTACTTTAAATTCAAAGCCTTTCGAAACATTTCAAAATTTTCGAAAATTTATCGATATACGAATTTTATTCGAAACTTTTTATTCGAAATGTTGTTCCGACTCTTACTCCAAACCGAGCGCCGTTAAAATGCGCCCGAGTTCGTAGCCGCTCGTCTCCGACCCTGCCAAACATCCTTTCGAGTTTGCCAAAATGCCGGAACCGACCATCCGGGAACCGAAATTGACGCTGCCAATCACCGGCTCAAATCCGAAAAGGTCTTCAAGAAGCGCCGTTTCATCTTCCGTCACGCCCGGGCTGACCAAAAGTCCGCTGTTCGTGACACAGCCGGCCATGCCGACCGTTTTGATGCCTGCGATCGTTCCTTTCCGAACATCGATTTTCAGTGCGTCGCCGATGATTTTGACAATATTGTCCGGCATTTCGGGATGAATCAAACCCGCTGTATCGTTGGCAAGCAAAATGTTGCCGACAGCGTTTAATTTTCCCGGCATGACCGTCACGGGCTTTCCGATCTGCTTTGAAAGAGCGTCGGTCTTTGAATTTTCAGGAACCAAAAAACCGTTTGAATTGCCGCGGCACATGGAGCCGACCAAGATGCTGTCATTGACAAGACACCTATAAACGGAAACCTCCAAACGCTTTTCGATTTGAGAGATAACCTCCGGTCGCGTTCCTTGCGGAACCAAACAGATTTCTTCGGTACATGTGGAAAAAACCCCGATGACAGGGGTATCCATAATGTTTATTGTTTGCATAATCTTCTTCACTTTCAATTTGAAAACGATTAAGACAAAGAGATTCCGACCCGATTTTCACGAAATTAAACAATTCAAATTAAAATGAATTATAAAATGAATATAATTCAAATCTTTGAAATTATCGTGAAACGTTGCCGGAATCAACAATATCAAACCAACAGCTTTGAACAGAATCAGGCAGCGAGTTCGGCCTGAACTTCGCCGTCTGCGTATTTTGCAGCTCTCACGCGGATAAAGGACGGGGGCTTTTCACAGCCTCTTTCCCAAACGCGCTCGTTGATTGATTTGTCAATCTTAATCATTTCGGGGTTTGCTTTCATGTGTCTTTCGAGGTAGGCTCTGATGATAACCATTGCCTTGTTGGCTCTTTTCCATCTGGGAGCCACTTTCACGCCGCGAAGCGGGATTGTATAAATTTGTTCTTTAACAATGTCTTCTGCCATTATAAATCACCATAATTTTTATTAAATTAGCATCCCGATTACTTCAAGCGCATGCTGGATCTTCTCCAGTGGCGTCTCTTGGGGTGAGATGTGACGTTTCTTTTGGTCTTGATGATAACCCAGACCGGGACACGCGAATTCTGCATGTGCGCCTTTGCGAGTCTCTTCTTTTGTCCTTTTAAATTCTTACTCATTTCAAACACCTAAATTTGTTATGATATGTATAAATGAAATCTATCGAAATGAATGATTTTGCTTCTGATTTTGTTCATTTTCTGATTGATATCTGATTTCAGATCATTTTGATATCTTTTTGATTTTGATATCTTTTTGACTGATTTTTCAGGTCATTTTCTGATTCTTGAAATCACGCGCGATTGCTTGTGAGATTTCGGGAAATGCTGATGCGTTTCATCAACGCCGATTTCACGATACAAATATTCGCGGAGTTCGGCTTCGTAATCGCATTTCAGGATCACTGCACTTTCTTCTTCGGTGATGACAAGGTTGGATTCAATCATTTCATTAATCGTAAACCGTCCGAATCCCATCAAGGGACTGCAATACAAAGTTTTGTTTCGGTCTTCGAAACTTTGAATTTCGGAATGCTCCAAATGCGGAACGCGGTCATCTCTTCTGAGACCGTCAGCGATGAGTTCAACGCCTTCTGTCTTTGCCAGGAGTTCAAGCACCTGTTTGTGGATGTAGTTGATCGCGCCGTTTGGGAAACCGTCTTTTTGAACGATTTCTGCGGCATTTTCCAAAATTTCCATCGGCGGCTGAATTACCATATGCGAAAAGCCCAATTCATCAGCAATTTGTTTAGCGACTTCACCTGTGGGCAGGATGCCGAAATTACAGGTGACGAGCTGAACCTCAAAATAAGGCTCCAAAATCAATGCGGACAAAGAACTGTCTTTTCCGCCGCTGAATAATACATGCGCTTTCATGGTTTTTACACTTCAACTGAGATGGGAAACTTTGATAGGTTTCGATTTTTCGATATGTTTTGATTTGTTTGAATCTTAATCATTACACTCTTTTAATGGAGGTTTCGCGTTTCGGCGGCTGAATCTGCGCCAAAAGCTGTTTTAACTGCTCGTCATCAATCATATTCTGAATGCGGCCGCTCTGCGCGAGTGAAATCAATTGCATTTCCAACTGTTCCACCAATGCGGGGCGGGACATACGAAGCGTCGTTAAACGTTCGCGTGCTTCAGGCGTTAAGATTTTTCGGAGGAGTTCCTGCTTGCGCGCTTCCATTTCGGCTTGCGCCTGTTCCTGCTGGTAAGCGGCAGCCTCGGGACTCGCTTGAGCGGAAGCTTGCTGCTCCTGCATCTGCGCCATTCTCCGGCGGCGAATTTCTTCAAGCTCGTTATCCATTTTTAAACACTCCTTTTCGAAATATTTTTCAGATTATTCAGATAATCAGAATTTTCAGATTTATTTCAGAATTGTTCAGAAATCATTTCGACTGAATTGAAATCAAAAAACATCAGTAGTTTTTCAATCCGGGGTACTTTTCGAGAAGTTCTCCTTTCAATTCGTGCGCCGTGTTGTCAAGAAGCGCTCTGCCGGGACCTGCAACGGTTCTTCCGGTTTTGTCGGTCTTGACATATCCTGCGGCTTCGAGCTGCTGGACGGCTTTTCGGATGATGGAGCCGCTGCCTTTTGCTTTTCTGCCGGGCTTGGATCCGCGGTCTTGTTTGCCGCCGTAGATGGAGGAAAGTCTTTCGACGCCGACCGGACCGTTCATATAAACGGCTCTGAGGATTGCAGCGCATCTGACATACCACCAGTCATCCTGGACGGGCGGGAATTCTTTGTGAACACCTGTCTTGACAAATTCAGCCCATTCCGGAGGGGTGATTTTGTCGTTTTCTTTGAATTTGTCCGCAACTCTCGTGATGAGATCGATTGCGGGAACATCGTATGCTGTTGTCATTAATATCTCCTTATTAAATTGAATAATCTCGTTTGCTTTTGAATCGCCTCAAAGTCTGCAATTCAAATGCCAAATCCGCCAAAAAAGCAAGTATGCTGTTTGATAAAATCAGGAAGAATAGTGAGAAGCAGTGCTCAGCAATACCGATGCAGCATATCTGCATGCGGACTGTAAACGCCCCGCTCAATTTCTTCAGTCTTTATCAAACGGATTCAGACGATTTTGACAGGTTCGTTCGGATTATATTGCAACATTCAATGCAACGCTGGCTGAAGCATTCAATGGTTTTTTGAACTTTTATTTCAAGCTCCGCGGTGGCCGAAACCGGATGCCTGAATAATAAGGACTCAAATGAACCTATCAACAGGGTAAAGGTATAAAAAGATTTTGTTGAAAATAAGGAAGCGAAAGAGAAGAATATGTTATAGAACATCACCTGAAAAAATAATGCCTCCATCTAAAACATTTACTTCAACTTTTTTTGGTCTCATTTTAGAAAACCATCCACCATCCTGCTTATATCTTTCTGTGAGATGAATAATTCTCTGATTAGATGAGCCGATAAGATTTCTTTGGTCTGGAAGATTTTGATCAAATTTTCCGTCAATAACCAAATCAATTCCTTTTAATAATTCCGGATGAATATCTGAGATTTCTTTCCCGGTGAACATAATAACACCTAAACCCATTTCTTGAACAGATTCTGAAAGAAAAGAAAGATTTGATTGAAGTGTCGGTTCGCCGCCCAAATAGGTAATTCCTTCAATATTATTCTCCAGAATAGATTGAAAGATAAGAGAAACAAGCTCTTCAAAAGTCATAATATTTTTTGGTTCAATTGACTGAAAGTGAGGATTACAACATCCGGTGCATTTGATATTACATCCTTGAAACCAAATTGCCAATCTTTTATGAGGTCCTTCAGCTGTTGTACATATATTGATAGCAGCTACATTAAATAATATTTTATTCATCAAAATCAAATCTTAATTTATCGGATTCTACGGATATAAGCAATGTTGCCCCTTTGAAACTTCTCAGGTCATCATAATTCATGAATAAAAACTTGGAGAGGGGGCTTAATAAACGATCATTTAATGCGTTTAGAATATCCCTTCCACCCTTTGAAGTGTCGGCTCCTTTGAGAATATAATCAAAAAATTTAATTTCATTTTCAATCTCTAATTTAATTTTATATTTCTCCAAAATACCTTCACGAATCGGCTCCATTTTAGAGCGAGCAATATTCATTGTAAATTCAGGGTCATCTATAAAATTAAAAGGCACAATATTGCTGTACCCGATTCTACCCAATAATTCAGGTCGTCCAAGTTCATGATCAAAGTATTCTTTGACGACTTGAATGAAATCTTCAGAAACTTGTTCTTTATTACTGCTGTAAGAAATCTCACTGGCACCGAGATTCGATGTAAATATGATAATAGTATCTGTAAAATATGTAGTTTCACCGCGGCTGTCTGTCAGCCTGCCATCCTCCAAAATTTGAAGAAAAATATCAAGTATCCGCGGATTTGGCTTCGCCGCTTTTTCGATTTCATCAAATAAAATAACACTGAATGGTTTTTCTCGAATAGCATTTGTGAGTTGACCCCCTTCTTCATACCCGACATATCCCGGAGGAGCACCAATGAGTTTTTGATCACTGTTTGGCTGCACATACTCGCTCATATCAAACCGAATACACGCTGATTCCTCCCCAAACAAAAACTTTGCAATCGCTTTTGAAAGTTCAGTTTTGCCTACACCCGTCGGACCAACAAAAAACAGAACTCCTTTAGGCATTGACTTACTGGAAGCTTTATGCATGCCCGTAAGACCCATAAATGCTTTAACAATTACATCTTCAACTTTATTGACAGCATTTTCTTGTCCAATAACACGCTCAGAAAGAGTTTTCTTAATTGACTTAACTTTTGCAGCATCCAGTTTCTCCCAAGGGTTTTCAGTCTCACCATATTTGAAAAGATAGAATAATTTATCAAATGTCATCCGTTCCCCGATTCGGGACATATTTGCCATTTGAATAATTTCGCGATTTGTAAAATCAGACATCATATCAACAAATTCAACCAATCTCTCACTGTCCGTAATATCGGTTACATTTTTTAGGGAAAAACCGGGAGCAATGCGTTCAATCATTTCTTTTCTTTCGTTACGATCTGGTTTTGTAATTGTTACCTGGCTTACCTCAGGATTTCCGTTATAAAAGGATAAAGGAAGTGAAGAAACCTTATTTGTAATAAGTATTACTGCACTTTCCCTTTCAGTACTGTTATGACGCGGAGGCAAATCACGAAGAGACTTACCTAAAAGTGTTAAAGATTGTCTGTCAGCCGGATCTAACTGACCGGTTGAAAAGAGATATTCAGTCCAATTCAAAATAAAAACTGTTTTTCGCGTTTCATCACTCATTGTTCTGAGCACAACATTCAACATATCTGAAACATCTTTACAAGCTCCCGATAATGACGGAGCCGGCACACTGAAATCATCTTCGCCGAAATCGTACTCTTCGCCTTCGGTTTCCTCGACAGGTTCTGCAAGACAGAGATTTGAAAGATTTCCTTCAAGACCTGAAATCCGATCCCAATAAATCACATCATTGCAACCTTGTTCAGCAAGATTTTTGATTAAAAGATCTTTTATTGTGACAATTCTTCGATTGTGCAAAAACACATCAGCGGTATTGCCATCAATTATGATACATTTTTTAATCCCAACTTCTCGATTAATCTTATTTATTGCATTTCCAACAGACATTTTTAATCCCCCTTCATAACATCCATTTTTTGATAGCTCATTTTTGAAACTTTATCGGGATTCGACCATGTCTCTGTAATATTTCCAATTTTAATCCCATATATAGAATTCAAATCATCAATAAAGGATGTGAGATCCTTTTGACAAGCTTGCCCTTCATATTCATCAAATTTGTAAACAAAAGACCCGTCCAGCTTAATATTAAACTCTGCTCTTTGTCCACCGGGTTTCATCGCAATAATTTTTACAGAATTTTCCTCTCGAAGAAAACGTATATTTTTTTTATCGACGATAAATCCTTTATCAACGATATTTGAAATGATTGCATTAATTGCTTTTTTGCGGATTTTTTCGGAAATTATCGCTTCATCGGATGCATTTAATATTTCCAAAATGCCAGATGGAGTTACTGAATCCCCCATAACGAACGACATGGTTTCTTTATCAACATTATGTTCGTCCATCTCAGCAATAATTTTGTTTTTAATAATCATTTTTTCTGAATCAGATAACGCCATATCAGGATGGAGTCTTTTCTCTGCCAATTGTTTCAATTCACCTAATGAAAGATCATTATATACAGGATTTCTGGAAAGGAGTCGAACTGCACTTTTGACTTCTGCATCCGGAACCGTTTCCAAAAAGTCGGGCAACTCACTACGTGTCCGAGCATACCCTTTAGCCATTCTTTCAAGTTCATCAGTATGATTTGCTATTGATGCATCCAAAGACTCACGAATAATACTTTTTATTGCACCCATCCTTATAACACCGATATCATTTGCATTATGAAGAAGAGAGCGAGCATCCCTTATCAAACTTTGAATCGCTGAGTATGTCATCTCAGTGTTGGCTTCTGAAGAGACTTGCCTGATTTTCTCCAAGAGGGATGCCTTTGACTCTTCCAAATCATTTATCAATTCGGCGATATCATCATCAACAAATGAACTTGCATTCTCCTTCAAATAATCAAGCGCTTGATCAATGCCACATAATCTTTCTTGAGCTAAGTTACATAGTTCAGTACAGTGACTGAGCATTTCAAAATCTGCATAATAATGACAACTCATTTTTGAACCACCGCGGACGACAAATCTAATCGAGATACTGAACTAATCCACTTTTCTTTCTGCTTACCATCAATATTTGGAACAATTAAATCGTGAGCACACTGATTTCTAAATTCCCGAATTTTTCCAAAGATTTCAAAATCTGATTTGGATATTAACTCTTTGTCGTAAGCATTTGAAATCATCTCATTTAAGGTTCCAACAAAGCCCATTGATTTGAAAATCTCTTCTAGTTTTACGCCTAAACCGATACCTACTAAGCGAGAATTACGTTCTTTTGATAAGTCTTTTAAACTCACCGTTTTATCCATACTTTTTAATGTTATGCTGATATCTTTAAAAATATCAACAAGCTTTTTGATATTTTCCAAATCGACTTGATCTGAACTTTTCAAAATATTTGAGGATTCGGCATCGAATAAAAAGTTCTTAAACAATGAATCCAGCGTCGAAACATGCTTTATAATTTTTGTTCTTTTTTCCTCATCAATCAGATCAATATCGAAACTGTACTCTGAAACTGATAATATTTCAGTTAATTTTTTAAGTTCTGTCAAATTGTATCTTATATTTGAAGCATTTGTAAAAAATCTTGAATTTCCATCGATTTTATTATTGTTTTGAATACTTCGAATCATCGGAGTCAAAATACCGGAACTGCGGAGGATTGTTTTTTTATCGAAATTTTTATCTAAACAATAATCAGCAACTTCTAAATTTAAAGACGAATTGGATGAAAACAGCTTTGGTATAACAGCATACCAGCCAGAAACAACTTTCTCACTTGCAAGTAACAGTAAAAGATCGACAAGTGATCTCCAATCTTTTAACAAATCGGTATTTTCAACAATAGACTGTTCAATAATCTCGGGCAATTTTTTGTGCCATTTTTCCTTTTCAAATCTTTTAAGCTCCTTTGCTGTAAGACTATATTTTTCAATTGAAGCATTTTCCAGATAAGATGTAAGAAAATCTTTAATTTCAATTTCACTGTCTGACATTTGGCGGCAGATTTGAATACATTTTAAAAAACTATCGGTTTCGTTTTGATTAATGGATTTTACTGCTTCTTTAAGACAATTATCCTTCTCCTCAGGAAGAAGAGAACGACGAATAACAAGATTGCATTCCCTTTGCCCATCAAATCCTTTTAGTCCGACTTTCCCGCGAATAAAGCGATGGGCAAAAGAGCCTGTTGAGGAAATGACGATTGCATGTGAATCAAACTTTTGAAGGCAGAAAGGGGCGTGTAAATGCTCAATGTTGACTTCGCAGTATTCAGTATTAAACAAACACAAATCAAATTCCAAAATTTTAAAATCAGAAGGCAAAACATACTCGTATTTATTCCAAGGTATATCAGATGTATCCCATTTAGTTATAGAAATATCATTTGAAGAGGTTTCAAAAATAAATGGATTTAATTGATCTGCAATGTATCCTGATGGATAATGACCTTTAATAAAATTAATATCCATATCTCCTTCTGAAAATGAAAACATAGCATTTGTCTGATCAAAAATTAATTTTACATTTTGACCGTAAATACTTATTTCGAATGGATTTAATTGAAAATCGAAAATATCATCCTCTTTATTGATATTATAATCTTTTTTGTGTGATTTTAAATAGTCCTCAAGATCAAGGGCGTCAATATTGTGGATCTGGTTAAAGAGATTTACATTTATTTCACCAGAAAAAGATTTGAAATTCGAACTGCTTCTATAAAGTTTGTCTTTTTTACCAGGAGCAAAAAACAAATCGCCAGTAAAATCTTTCGGACTTTTGGAAATAACACCTTTTGAAAAAGCTTCATTTCCAAGCTTTGTGAAAGTGATAAAAGAAATTTGAGAATCTAATTCAATCAACCCATCAAATTGAATCATTTTTTTAGAGCATAACACTTCCAACTCTTTAATTAAAATCGGAAATAAGTCCTCTGGAAGACCAAATTCTTTAACAATTTCCCTAAAAGTCATTTCTTTAGAGACTCCGTCTGATCCAATCATTTTTAGAATCATATATCCCAAACCGGATGGTTTTTCTGTTGCACTATATTTTGCAAAAAAATTATTAATCACCAAAGGAAAGGGAATTTCAATTTGTGTTTCATTTTGCATAGTTAAACCTCCCCCAAAACATTTTCAGATTCCCTATATCCATCAAAGTTTTTAATTGTTTGAATAATTTCATCATAGACCTTACTTGATCGTGGTTGTGTTGACGAATCTATTTCTACACTCATTTTGGAGAGAACAGAAGCATTACCTACGATAATGAGTAAACGACGAGCACGGCTCATAGCGACATTAATTCTCCTATATTCTTTAAGGAAATTGGATTTCGAGTCTGTTCGAACCATGGATAATATGATAATATCCCGCTCATCACCCTGAAAATCATCGACGGTCTTGACCATAAATCTATCATCGTCACTGTCATTAAAAGAAGAATACTTCTGAGTTTTGTTCTTGCGGATTAATTTGGCTTGATCAGAATAGGTACAAATCACACCAACGCTTAAACGTGTATCTTCTTTCCGATATTGAGAAGAGTCTCTGATAGGTTGATGATTTCTGTCAAATTTGCAATTCTGATTAATTAAATCAAGCATTTTTTTGACAACATCGGCCTCCCCTTCATTTGAATAGGAAGTGCTTCCAGATTCTTGTCTTTCATGGCCTTTACAATCAATAAAAATAACATGATTGTCAGGGCGAATTATTTTTCTCTTAAACTGTCCGCTTACTTCGAGATAATGGTCTTTATCCGATCCCTTTCCGCCAAATTCCAAAAGTGAATCGAAATAAAATTTATTATCAACTTCCATTATTTGAGGATGCATACGGTATTGAATATTCAATGTAACTTTGGAACTGTCCGGAGTTTTTTGAAAGAGCTGCTTGAAAAAAGACTCTTCGTATATTTTTTTGAAATTGTTTTCCAATTCAGCTGTTATGATCGTTTCATCATATAAACTCCAGTCAACCTCTTTTGGAACACATGGAGAGTACATAGGAGCTAATTGTTTATGGTCACCCACCAAAATAACGGTTTTACCGTAAAGAATCGGTTGAAGAAGTTCAACAAAAGAAATTTTGCTGACCTCGTCAACGATAACAACATCAATACCCATTTTATTAACATCAATTTCAGAATCACTGATAGATTCTCTAGCTGTACATGTCATCCCGACAACATTCACATAGGATTGTAACAGTTTAGAATATTGATTATCATCATTCTTAAGAACATCATCATCTGTCAAATATTTTGAAATCTCTTTGTATATTGGAACTAACTTTTTATTCTTACTTTCATTTTTCTTGGAGTTTTTAGAAATTAAAGACCAATTATCTTCAATTATTTCTAAAACATCTGACAGGTCAGATTGATACGGATCAGAAATACGTAGCTCAGAAAAAATCTTTTTAACTTCGGAATGAAGTTTTCCGTTAAACGAAGTATATTGATTATAAATTTCATCTTCTTTTAATTCGTCAATTTCGTTATTCAAAATCCGTATTTTCCGCTCAAGAGAGTCTGAATTATTCATAGAAGCTTCTAATCCATTAATCCGTTCCGAAATAATATCAGATTCATTGTTCCTTAAATTTAGTAATTTCGTTCTTAATTTAATGATATCATCTGATTCTAAATGAGACAATTCAAATAACGAAAATTCAGATAATGAGATACTATTCATTTCTTCATAATGTGTGATTTGTTCATTTAATTTTGCAATTTGATTTGGCTTTGCATTTGATTTTTGAGCAATTAATTCAAAATAACTATTATGAACTTTTATTCTGGCAATTTGAGAAATAATCTCTGAATCGTTTGATTTAGAAATGCGGAGAGCTAATTCAGATGCGCCTGCACCATCGATAAAAATTTCACTTTTTTCAAAAATGGAACGAAGTTTTTCCACAAATAGAAGAGAATCAACCATTTCATCCTGTACTCTAAAATTTGAAATTTGAGATATTTGATCTTTTAATTCAGAAATTTCGAAATTTTTGTTATTGTTTTCGGTTTTAATCCCCCTTACTTGCATTTCTAAATCGTGAAGATCTTTTTGCTTTCTTTTAATTTCTTGATCAATGTTTTTAATATCCAATTTCAACTTTCCTAATTCATTGAAACGAGATTTCAAATCTTCCATCTTTTCTTTGTAACTCTCTTTGTAACTTTCATAATTTTCATAATTGTGTATTCTTCCATCAAGAGTTTTTGAAATATTTTTATAGAAGTTTTTAAGCAAATAATCTAAAGAATAAGGATTATTTTTTGCTTTTTTATCATTGACAAGACGTAACGGACGAATCGAAGGATCTTTAGGAAGACGGCTAAACGCATTATCAACAGCTTTGTTATTTTCACTGGCAATTAAAACCTTTTTACCTTGGAAAACTAACTGAGTAGTAATTTCTGCAATAACCTGTGTTTTTCCGGTCCCAGGCGGGCCTTGAATTAGAAACATACCGTTTGAAGAAACAGCAGATTCTACTGCTTTTTTTTGAATCTTATTCAAATTTTCCTGATAAAAAGTCTCAAGCAGAATATCTGAAACTCTGTCACCAGCAGCAGGGCAAAATAACGCAGTTGCGAGGAAAGGATTCATAACATATCCCTCTCTAAATTTTCTTAAAGCATCTTTTTGGCGTCTCAAAACTGTCCGATCGCCTGAATCATCATATGTCAGGAAGCATTGGGCATGACCTTCAATAGCTTTAACTGCATCTCTAAGCGTTATATCAGCATTTGAGGATTCATCAATCGGAACTTCAAAATAAGTATGTAATCTTACAATATTTCCTTCCCTTTTTGCATCTTCGCGAAGCGAATTCATTTTTTCTTTAATATCTATTGTTATTTGATTCAACTCATCATCAAAACGCGACTTTAATGATTGAGTTAATTCTTTACGTTTTATTTCTAAAAGCCGATTTTCTTCGTGATGAGAAAGACGTAAAATTTCCGCTTTTAACATTTCATTAAAGTTATATTGTGACTCGATCTGTTCCCGATTTAATCGACTCTGCTCTTTCGAAAGGTTTGCTTTGGCATTAACAATATTTACATCATCATTTAAAACGGCTTGAAGTTTTTCACCTTCAAGATTTGAATGCTTTTTTCGGACATTTTTAATCGTTTCGTCCAATTTTATTTCAGCCTTTTTTATTGACTCCCTGACTTCTGTAAGATCTGTTTCAACTTTCCTTAACCATTCGGCAGCCACTCTTTTAGAAAACGGATCACGTTGATCCTGTATAAATAAATCAATTAACTCAGGCAATTCCTTATTTTTAAATTCAGAGATAGACAAATCGATTTCTTTTCGGAGTTTTTTCTCAATTTCGTTTTGAACCCGTTTGATTTCATCAATCTCATTCTCATTTAATTCTTGAAGTCTACCTGTGGGAGGGATTACCTCTTTTTCAGCAACAGTAATTCTAGTATCATCAAATTTAAAAATAAGATTGGCATCTAACCTTTTTTCAACACTAACTGAGAGATCGATAAGTTTCACAGTAGATTTTGTAAGTCCGTTATATTTTTTAAGATATTTTTCATCGGCTTCAAACTCTTTTTCAAGAACATCGTGCATAATATGCCCCAATACGCGTTCTTCAAAACCTTCAATCTTTGTTTTAACCCATATGATGTTATTACTTTTTTTAAGGAAAGGGATAAAATCATAATTTTCAATATCTGTAATTTGATTCTTTTTTACTTCTCGGACATATCCTTTAAAAAAATCAGTTTGAACTGAAAAACCGTTTTTGGAATTTTCTTTCAGAATGTACTCCCGTGCCTCTAAATATTTATCCCATTCATTAAGAGTTTTTAATACCTCAGCGGGTTTATCCACAACATATGATTTTAATAATTTGTCAATAAAATCTTCAGAAAAAACTGTATCAGACCATTCGGAATCATTTGGTTGGAAATGTTGATGCTCGTAAGATTCCCATTGAGACCGACCTCTATCTTTTTCAAAAGAAACATACGTCTGACATGATAAATTAAATTCTCCCATATGTACAATTTCAGAATCCATGACAATTAATGATTTGATCATAAAAAAAGACTGATTAACCAGCTCTCTTGCCCGAACCATAACATCTCCCATTAAAACAAGATCCTGTTCAGGAGAAATTGAAATCCTAATTGCTACATTATTATAATATTTGTTTTGTTGTTTAGTTTCCCGTGGCTGTTTATTAAAACTTGGATGAGAAATATGTATATCCAATATTTCATTTTCAAAAAACAGAGCAGTGAGAAAATCACGCATTGAATCGTCTTTGTTAATAATATTCAATTTTGAATATTGCTCCTCTAATGGGGAAAAAACAGGTTTTTGATTAGGATCAGTACCGTTCATATTCGATGCAAAATCCAAAAACAAATTTTTGTAATTGTTTGACATTTTATTCCTCTAGATTTTAGTCGAATTCGCACTTTTGCATATCCGACAAACATAAAATAAGCATAACAATATAAAAGATAAGAAGTGTTTTAATAAAAGTAAAAATGGAATAACAAAGGAAAAATGCTTTAGCTAAAATAAATTTGAGTGAGAAAAAGACAATGCATTTGGAACAAAAAAAATCAAAAGCAATTCATATTTGTCCAGTCGGATTCTATCCTGAGCCGATTTTAGCGGTATTTAGAAGCAATTTACCGTGCGATAAATTTTATTTATTATATAATGAACATAACGAAGTTTTATCGGCTTTAGCAATAGTAGAGGACTCAATGAATAGAATAGGTCAAAAAAATATTGAAAAAGTATGTGTGGACCCATATAATTATGCTGATGTTGTTGCAAAAATATTGAGCATTCACCATAAAGAAAAAAAGAATGATGTAAATACAGAGTTCTACATAAATTTTACAAGTGGTACCAATGTTGTTGCCGGCGCATGTTGCAGCGCTTCATATTTTATAGGCGCAACACTTTATTATATTATGGATGCGCGCCAATATCCGGAATTGTCATCTAAAGAACTTATCAAAATCATACCTGTTCCAAAAATACCGGATATGGAAAAAATGAAACCGTTTTCTAAAAATCTTCTTTTATCTATTTGTGAAAAAGAAAACGGAATCATGATGGAAGAATTATCTAGAATTACAGAAGGTTCAACGCCCCAAAGATTAAACCACTATTTAACCAAATTTATTGAAAGCGGTTTAGTATTAAAAAAGAAAGAAGGGAGAAATACAATAGTAATCCCCACAGAACAAGGAAAAATGTTTTCGACATGGGTAGAAGATTAATAATTTAAAAAATGAAAAGCTGTTTAAAACAGCTGTCTGTTGATCGGATTGCATCTTGTATCTCTTTGGCGGTTGATATCCAATTTAATCGTTTGATCTCTTTCAGGACCCACAGAAACATAACTGATCGGGACCCGACAGATTTTTTCAATATATTCGATAAAATCTCTTGAAACTTCAGGGAGGTCATAAAAATTGCGGATGTCTCCGAGCGGCTCACTCCACCCTTCATTATCACCGTAAATCGGAATGCAGCGCTCTAAATCTTCAGACATGGCCGGAGGATAATCAATGCGCTCACCGTCCAATTCATAAGCGACGCACATCTTGGTAGTTTCAAGACCGGTGAGAACATCTAATTTTGTTAAAACCAATTCCGTGTATCCGTTCAAATTGATGGATTTTTTCAACATAGGAATATCAATCCAACCGCAGCGTCTCTTTCTGCCGGTCGTCGTTCCGTATTCGTGACCGACTTCACACATGTGAACGCCGACTTCGTCGTTGAGTTCGGTCGGAAGCGGTCCGTTGCCGACACGTGTCATATATGCTTTGACGAGGCCGATTGTGTTGGTCACCTGAGACGGGCCGACGCCGAGACCGGTACAGGCCGAGCCTGCAATCGTGGAAGAAGAAGTCACGTATTTTTGCGTGCCGTGAATGACATCGAGCATGGAGCCCTGCGCGCCTTCGGCGAGCACTTTTTTGCCAGCGCGAAGCGAGCTGTTGATTTCATAAGAAACGTCAACGGCGTAGTCCTCGAGTTCCTTGCCGATTTTTAAAAGGCGTTTTGCTTCTTCATCGGGAAAAAGATCGTAGGGGTTGCCGCCCATTTTGCCGATGAGATCTTTTTTTGCCGGAAGTAATTGATTCAATTTTTCGTAAAAACGGTTTTCATCAAATAAATCGCCGAGACGAATTTCATTTCTCAAAATCCGATCGGAATAAGCGTAAGCGATTCCTTTTCTTGTTGTTCCGATGCGCTCTTTTTGAGCGGTTTCGGTAAGCGCGTCCATTGCGATATGGTACGGCATGATTATGCTGGCCTTGGGGTCGATTCCGAAATTTTCGGGATCGACAAAAATACCGCGGCTTTTGAGCATATTTAATTCATCCGTTAATGTAAACGGGTTTAAAACAACGCCGGGACCGACGAGAGCGGTTGTTCCGACCAAAATTCCGGACGGAATCTGATGGAGTTTGTAAGTTTCTTCGCCGATAACAACTGTGTGTCCGGCGTTGTCGCCGCCTTGAAAACGGGCGACGATGTCATAATCTTCTGCAAGAAGGTCAACGATTTTTCCTTTTCCTTCATCCCCAAATTGCGCACCTGTAATAACTGTAAACATATGTGATGCAATTACTAAGATAATAATAAATATTCTGTTCAAAATCAAAATTTATGATTAAAAATAAAAATTAAGAATAGTTCAAAATTTGTTCAAAAATTCGTTCAAAAAATGTTTAAAAATCGTTCAAGAACTAAAAATATTGAAAAAAATGCGGGTTATTTTTGAAAATAAAATGAAAATGGAGCGAGCCGCGCGCGGCGGCGGGCAGCTGCTGCGGCTGCCGGCAGCGGCAACTGCGGCACAAATCTGACCGGCAGGCGGGAACGGAAACCTGTAGGTAGCAGCGGAAGCAGAAACCACCCTCCCGCTGCAAACAAACACCTCCCTCCCGCTGCAAACAACCACCTGACTCCCGCTGCAAACAACCACCTCCTTCCCGCTGCAACCCGAAATTTTGTGAGCGAAGCGAGCAAAATTTAATGCCAACGGATTACGATTAAAATGAGCAGATACAGGCAGCAACGCAAATCTGATTGACAGTGGCAACCATAAAAAGACAGTTGCAGATTGGCAGGCTTAGCCGGAACAGGCAGCAATAAAAGACAGTCGCAAGAAAATGCTTCGCAGGAGCCGAAAACAACTGAAAGACCTAACTGTTTTTATTTTTTATTTTCATATGGGAAGAATCCGCCAAGTCTCGTTTCCTCGCTGCGCTCGGAAACTCAACTTGCGGTGGCGGCTTTTGAACTTTATTCAAATCTAAAATTATTGAAACATCGTCTTTTATCAATTTTCTTCAAAAAACGGAACGCCAATTTTTCAATAAAATCTATCTTTTTTAGGGTTTTATCGGGCGTTCAGGTTCACCGATTTTGAAAATTGGATGTTTGGGTTTATCGTTCTAAAAACAACAGAAGAAAAATTAAAAAATAAACAAAAAAATAAATCAAAAGATAAATGAAAAATAAATGAAAAAAGGAAAAGAAGAGAATTGAAAAAAAATCAAATCCTTTCACTCGTCTTTTCCGATCGGTCCGGCTTCATCGGAAATATCGTAAATGATTTCGTCTTTTTCGGCATCCAAAATAATCATGCCGGTTTTCAGGGTTTCCAATTCGTCTTCCGTCAATTTTCGGGATTCCGCGTTTGCCGAAATAATTGCGCTGTTCCCAATCGGATCTTTGATTTGAAGCGTCAGCGACACGGGCGCCGTTTCGGGATTATCAATAACGGCATCGATTTTGTTTAAAAGATCCAACGCGATTTCTACTTTTTCAAAATCGCCGTCCATTTCAGACCATCGAACCGTGCTTTCGATAACGCCGCGGATGCGCTGAAGAACGCCTTCGACATTCGTTACATAAGATTCCGAAATCGGACCGGGCTCAACCATAACGCCGATTTCTTCAATAACGATTGTTCCGGAAGTCGAGCGAATGACGCGCGCGTCCAAATCGGATTCTGTTCGAATCGGCATCGAATAGCAGACCGGATCTTTGCCGGAAAGAATAATCGTATCGGCAAAGCGGAAAGTGCATTGGTCGCAATTGGCAGTCGTGTACATGATGTCGCCGAAATAGGGAATCGTATCTTTCTGCCATTTTATCGCCATGTCGGCCTGACAAAGCGGGCAGCTGGATTGTGTTTCAAAATAATCAAGCAAGAATAACACCGTTTTAAATGAATTTGTATAGATATTTGAATTATAAGAATAAATAAAAAAAGGAAGAAGCTGTATAAAAAAAGGTTGTTTAAAAAATGAAATCAAGTTTTAAAGATACAGAAAATAAATACAAAATGAATGAAAAATAAATGCAAAACGAATACAAATTTGTTTATCCTCTTTTTGATTATTTTAGAATAATACGAGCTGCGTTTTGATTATTTTTTAAAAGTTGTACAGTTCGCGCGCGGCGGCTATCGGCGGCGGCAACGACGGCGCAAACCTGACTCCAAGCGGAAACAGAAACCTGACTCCAAGCGGAAACAAACACCGTCCTCACCGGCAGCCTGAAATTTTGTGAGGCGAAGCCGAGCAAAATTTAATGCCAACGGATTACGATTAAAATGAGCAGATGCAAACGGAAGCGCAAACCTGATTGACAGCAGCAACCATAAAAAGACAGTTGCAGATTGACAGGCTAAGCTTGGTCAGGTCACAGTAAAAGACAGTTGCAAGAAAACACGTTGCAGGAGCCGAACGTAGCTGAAAAACCAGATGTTTTTGTGTTTTTATTTTGCATGGTAAGAATCTCCAACTCCTTCTTTCCTCCGCTTACGCTTCGGAAACGCGTCGTTGGAGGTGGCGGTATTTTGTCTTTTCAACAAAATTTCAAAATAGACTGAAACATCACTTTTATCAAAATTATTCAAAAACGGAACGCCGTCTTTTATCAAAATCAAGCATTTTAAGATTAGGGTTTTATCGGGCGTTCAGGTTTACCGATTTTGAAAAATGGATGTTTAGGTTTCAGTATTGAAAATATACAAAAGAAAATATACAAAAGGAGAAAATAAACTGAAATAAATCGAAAATAAGTTGAAATGAATTGAAAAGGAAATAAAAGAAAAAAATGAAAAGAAAATCAGATAATGGCGGATTAATAGTTGCCGCCGATTTTCTTTCTGTCCACTTTAATGCCTGTGGGCGTGACAAGAATATTGTTGTCTTTCATGCCGACGATGTCGCCGTGGACATCTAACACAACATCTTTGAGTTCGTTGAAAAGATGGTTTCTGAGGCGTTCATCGGATTTGATGTTGGAAATGTCAACAATCAAAATGTTGCCGTCATAAATTTCCTTCTTTAAGGACGTGATCTGATCAAAGTGGGTGAAAATGGCGATTTTGACATATGTTTCTGCGGGCTCGTCGCCTGCATTGCTGTCAATGTCCTTTTCAAACTTGTCAAGGTCAATGTATGCTGAATAATCGTCACTCTGTTTGGGCTCGGAACCGCCCATAATCTTTTTCAAAAAACTCAATTGGAACACCTTTGTCTTTTAATTAAAATGTGTGTAAGCGGAAAAAGTAACGGAAGAACGCCGATAAATTTTCCGAGGTTGATATTTTATGTAAATTATATTGGAATAATATAAAGCATTAATGCTATACATATTTATAAACTTGTGTATAAACATGAAACAAATTCAACCGTATAGAACGCCTTTTGACTTAATAATTTAAAACTTGTTAAAAATTATTAAAAGCATTGGAAATATTAAAAATTATTAAAAACATTAGAAATATTGAAAATTAATTAAAATTAATTAAAATCAAAAATCTTAAAATTATTTAGGATGAACCTTAAAAATTAAAAAACAATCAATTATTTTTTAAATTTCAAGTCCCCAAAGCGCGTCGCCGACATATGAAAGTGATTTAATCGCTTTGCCCGAATCGGATGCCGCCATTTCATCGCCGGACATGAGCGCGCGTCCGATAGCAAGCGGTTTTTTGTGCGTTTCTTCAACGATCACGACCAAATCATCTTTTTGAATGGAAGAATCCGCTGCGGTAATTCCCGGGCTCATGACATCCGCGCCGTTGACAACGAATTTCACGGCGCCCATATCGACCGTTACCAATCTTTTCGGCGGCAGCAATTCAAGCGCGCCGCGCACGGTCGGGAAAAGCTGACCGTCATATTCAATGAACATTTGTTTGCCGTCCGCGAAAATCACTTTAAATTCGTCTGTCGTGATCACTTCGAACTTGGAATTTGAAAAAACGGAAACCTCGTCGCCGTAAATATCGCGAAGGGATTCAACCATCTTGTTTTTATCATTTTTTCGGAGACTGACTCTTGACTTTATTTTCAAAAAATCACCTGAAATTTTAGCTTGACGGTTAATATGAAAAAGTAAGATAAAAAGATGCTGAAAAAAATACAGGAATCATGGACGATTAAAACATACCCTTAAAAACATACTAAAAACATACTAAAATATACTTAAAAAGCATACAAAAAAATTAAAAACCGCATCAATCAAATTTATATAATTTACAAAACAATAACATATGAAAAAATTTAAAAATGAATATATACTCATCTGTTTTTATTGGCTTTTTGAGGGATTATATGATTATTCAAGCAGCAAAACATTTTGAAACCGCACACAGCACAGAAGATGCCGAAATTCTTTCAAACCTTATTGATTCTGCATTGGAAAACGGAGAGGAAAAGATCATTATTGATTTTACAGGCATTGAACAATACTGTTCCGCTTTTTTCAGATCTTCTCTGACATATCGCTTAAAAGATATGACTCATGAAGAATATGATGAATGTTTTCAATTAACAGGATTATCAGACTTGGGAAAAGGTGCATATTGGCTGACTTATGATAATATGGTCAATCATTACAGTCTGCCCCTTCATGTCCGCCTCGAATTAGAAAAAGAATTGGAAGAAATGGTTGAAGAATATTTGTAATAATAAAATCGGTGGTAAAAATGATTTATTCAATTGATTTATCGGACTTTGTGCCACCCGACGAACACTTTTTTGTTGATGCGAATGTTTTGTATTTTATTTATTATAATGATCAAAATTTTGAAAAAACAAAGATGAAAGCAGACGCTTATCGCAAATATATTAAAAATCTTAGAAACAACGGCAACCCATTGTATATTTCCGCTCTCAATCTGCAGGAGTTACTGCATGTTATTGAGAAAGCCGAATATAAAAAATATTGTCGAAACAATAACACAAGAATTACACTCAAAGAGTATCGCGGTTATCAAAATGAGCGTATAGCAGTCAAAAACAAACTGCAAAGCACAATTCAGCAGATATATTCAGATTATTTCATAACAGACGAAACTGTTGATTTTGAAACAATTCGACTTTTGATTCAAACATATGACAGACACCATCTCGACCCGATTGATTTTTTAGCAGTTTGTCCGAAATGCCGCAAAAACAAAAGCGTTTGCCGAAATTTCAATTTAATAACAGCCGACTCCGATTTTAAGCGAAATATGAAATTCAAAACTGATCCGAATATCAATGTTTATACGCTTTAAAAATGAAAGATTCTGTGTAAATCAATGGAATCGGCAATCGCTACAACTGCTGCAACTGCTGCAGCCGCCCGCCGCGCGCGAGTCCCACAACTTTCAAAAAAATAAAAAACCCGACGAACATATTTTCAAAAAAGAAATCAAAATAAAACAACCGATTTATTCAAAAATCAAAACAGACGGAATGTTTTCAACAAATTACGAAAAATAAAAAAGAAGAAGAAAAGAAAGAATTCTTTTCTTACGATTTTTAAATTACAATAAGCCGCCGATCAATCCGCCGCTCATGAAAAGCGTTGCAAAAAGAATAGCAACCATGTTCACGACTTTGATCAAAGCGTTCAAACCCGGACCGGAAGTGTCTTTTGCAGGGTCACCGACCGTGTCACCGACAACAGCCGCCTTGTGCGCTTCAGAACCTTTGCCGCCGTAAAGACCGGATTCGATCAACTTTTTAGCGTTATCCCAAGCACCGCCGGCATTGTTGAGCGTCATGGCGAGCATGAGACCGACAACAATAATACCGATCAAAAGACCTGCAAGCGCTTCGGAGCCGAAGATGATACCGACTGCCACCGGAACGACAATTGCAAGCGCACCCGGAACAACCATTTCGCGAAGAGCCGCGGATGTCACGATGTCGACACATTTGCCGTATTCGGGTTTTGCGGTTCCTTCCATGATGCCCGGAATTTCCTTGAACTGGCGGCGGACTTCGTCAACGACTTTCATCGCCGCTTTACTGACAGCGCGCATGGTAACGGAAGAGAAAATGAACGGCAAAAGACCGCCGATTAAAAGACCGACCAAAACAAGCGGGTTGT
Organism: Methanimicrococcus hongohii; assembly: GCF_032594095.1. Classification (NCBI taxonomy): domain Archaea; kingdom Methanobacteriati; phylum Methanobacteriota; class Methanomicrobia; order Methanosarcinales; family Methanosarcinaceae; genus Methanimicrococcus; species Methanimicrococcus hongohii. The sequence goes on along the minus strand of NZ_CP131059.1, from coordinate 301,026 downwards.
CAATGGAAAGTGAGCCTGCGCCCAAATCGACGCGAAGTTTGTAGTCAGCGAACAATGCAAGCGCACCAAGCGCCGCAGAGCCGATCGCATAACCTTTTGTAACTGCTTTTGTTGTGTTTCCGACAGCATCGAGCTCGTCAGTGACTTCTCTGACAGATTCGGGCTGTTTAGACATTTCAGCAATACCGCCGGCGTTGTCCGTGATCGGACCATAGCAGTCAAGCGCAACAATCATTCCGGTTGTGGAAAGCATTGCAATTGCCGCAACGGAAATGCCGTAAAGGCCGATTGTCGCATCAGCTGCGCCGCCGACAACGAAGAATGAAACCAAGATACCGATAACGATTGCAATGACCGGAAGGGCAGTGCTTTCAAAACCGAAAGAAAGACCGGAAATGACGTTGGTTCCGGCACCTGTTTGAGATGCGGCCGCGATTTCTTTGACCGGACGGTATTTGGTGGAAGTGTAATATTCGGTGAAAACGACCATCAAAACAGTGATGACCATACCGACAAGTGCTGCGATGTAGAAAGTGTAGTCGCCGATTAAGTATTCGGTAATGAAGAAGAAAACGACGGCACTGATGATTGTCGCTGCTGCAACGCCTTTGTAAAGCGCGTTCATGATGTTCTTGTTCTTGCCGAGACGGACGAAGAACAATGAAACGATTGTCACGAAAATGGCTGCTGCGCCGAGCATCAGCGGGTAGAGAATGGCGTTGGGGATGGAGTCCAAAACGAGTGAGCCAAGAAGCATTGCCGCAAGCAGAGTGACAGCATATGTTTCGAACAAGTCTGCGCCCATACCGGCACAGTCACCGACGTTGTCACCGACGTTGTCAGCGATAACGGCGGGGTTTCTCGGGTCGTCTTCGGGGATTCCCGCTTCGACTTTGCCGACAATGTCCGCGCCGACGTCAGCGGCTTTTGTGTAAATGCCGCCGCCGACTCTGGCAAACAAACTGATCAAACTGGCACCGAAACCGAATCCGATGACCAAATCGACAGGGTTAGCCGCAAGAGCGAAATAATCACAAATGATGTAGAATGTGCTGACACCGAAAAGAGAGAGACCGACAACGGCCAAACCGGTGACGGCGCCGCCGCGGAAAGCAACGTTCAAAGCGCTTTCCAAACCGTTCTTGGCAGCGGCTGCGGTTCTGACGTTTGCGCGAATGGAAACGTTCATACCGATGTAGCCTGCTGCTGCGGATGAAATGGCACCGAAAACGAAACCAACTGCAACGATAAAGCTGTAATAATCGCTTTTGGGCAAAAGCAAAGCGATTAAAATTGTTAAAATCACCGCGACAATTGCGATTGTCTTGTACTGGCGGTTCAGATACGCCATGGCACCTTCCTGAATGGCCGCCGCAATATCCTGCATCTCTTTTGACCCTTTGTCCTCAGCGAGAACTTTTTTGGCAAGCAGAGCTGCAAAAAGAAGACTGACCAAACCGGAAATAGGAGCCAGATAAATCAAATATCCTAAATCCATTTTATACCTCTTTTTAAACCAATAATTTGTAAATTTATAACTTGAAATTTTTTGAAATTTTGAAATTTAAAATTTCAACTGCATGTTAAATAATTGTGTGAAAAATAATTTAACAATTTTGACAAAAATGATAATAATAACCTTTCAGCCGTTCGTTTTCCGCGTCCGGACCAAATCACTGCTGAAATGAACAAAACCGCTCACTGTAAACCGTCGTGTTAACGGAATGCGGCAGGCGACTAATGTGAAGAGGAAGAGTTTTATAATATATAAACCCCGTGGATTATAGCATAAAACGACCACGGAAGAGGTAAATGAAGAGGATTGATTTGATTAAACAAAAAACGGATCGGCGTGTGTGAGACACTTCATTTTAAAAAACATTTGAAAACATGAAATTGAAAGTAATAAAATAATCCAAAAACAAGTGTCTGAAAAAGAATTTTTTTTTAAAAAAAAAAAAAAAAAAAATAAGTGATCGGAATCGCTTATCTTTTTTGTAAATTACTTTTATTTATGTTTATTATGCTTGTTTTCTGCGCTGATAGAGGAAATACCCTGCGCCTGCGACAATGACTGCAACAAGAAGCAGAAGCAAGATCCACCATATATTGCCGGATTCTTTGACGATTTCAGGCAGTACATTTTGGAAACCTTCTTTGTCAGCCGAATCATCACTGTCGCCGCTGCTGTTGTCCGTTCCGTTCATTGAAGAGGAAGGAGTTGTCGAATCAACAATTGTTGCGCCGCCTGTTCCGCCGTTGCCGCCGGAATTGACCTTATAGAAGCCGCCGTTAATTTCCGTGACATGAAGATCACTTGCGAAATCAATCAAGTCGGTCTGGAAAGTACTGCCATTGATCCTCTGATCATTTACAAGTGCAGAAACATGATTGAATCCACTCGGCGTTTTGATTTCAATGATATATTCAAGAGTCTCATCCAAATCAATGAAACAATAATATCCGTTTTCATCGGTTGCCGTTTGATTAATTTGCTCAGCACCTGTCGAATCGAACAGGGTGACAGTCGTTGAAGCAATACATGTCTCCGATGCATCCATTATACTGTCACGGTTGGCATCATTCCAAACATAGCCTGAAATCAGCGGTGCAATTTCAACAACAAGAGATTTTTCAATATCATCATTGCCGAGAGTAAATGCCGAGGTATTCAAATTCAAAATTGAATTGCCTGCATCTGTGATATCGAAATCAGATGTGTTGACACGATATCCCGATTTTAATTCGGCAACGAAATAATAATCACCCGCTTCAAACCATCCTCCATTGAACTCTTTTGCAAACACAACATCTCCCGAAACAGTATCATTGATGTCTATGTAAGAGTCTGAACCGACTTTATACAATTTGACAGACTCAATACCCTCTGTCGGGCCGGTAATGTTGACAGTCATTGAAACCGCATCGAAATAAATATTTTCCAATGGTGCCGGAACTGAAAGACTGCCTAAACCGCTGATCGGCATACTGCCTGAATAATTCAGTCCCGCAGGAACCGACGAAGTAAAAGTGACATTATAATCTGCCTGTGTCGGCAAAGAGACAGGAGCTGTAACTTCATGGGTAAACTGTCCGGCCTCGTTGGTCGTCACAGGATTTCCGTCAACATCTAATATGAAATTTTCAACCGGATAACCGTTTCCGAAAATTGTTCCGTTAAGTGTTCCGTTGTAGCGGACAGAAACAATCATTGTCGTGCTCTTTACATTATTTCCCAAATCGGTATAACTGTATTTCAGAGTATAATTTCCGGGTTCACTGATATTAAACTCCGGAGTTTGTGATTCCAAACGAATTCTGGAAGAATCAATTGAAGCGACATCATTGTCCGTTGCCGTAACATACTGTTTGAAATACTCCTCGACTGTTGTACCGAGGTCTGTCTTCCATAAAATATCGGTATTGGCTGCAGAGACACTAATCGTACCAGCACCTTTTGACATTGTTATGTTTTGATTTATTGACCGTGTTTGTGAATCGTCATCCTCTTCCGTAACATAAGTAATGCGATAGACTCCCGGAACACCCGAGCTGATATAATTTGTCGGATTTGAGATTGTCCATTTAAATCCGTAAACGAAATCAACATCATCTTCATACCCGCCCATACCGTTTGATCTTTGCGGCATATAGGTTGTATTTGAAATCGCAGATTGCGGAATCATATAATTGTCAGGTGAACCGACATACGGTGTAAAGGTAACATTGACTTCCTTAATTTTCAAATCAGCTGTAAAGTCATCATATGTATAAAATTCATACCAATTCGGAATCGTATCATTTTGATAATCAATCGTCACATCTTGGAAAGATTCAGGAATCTGACCAGACGTACTGACGGCTGAAACGACAGGAATATCGGATTTAACGAGCATAACGGCGGCAGTGTATGTATTATCGTGTTTGAGTGTATCATTCAAATAGTAAATCGTTTGGCCGCGTGCTGTATCACCGTAATTAATATTGTCAGAGGCATTTACTTTCGGAAGTTCGAAAGGAAGCTGCAATTCCAAGTTTTCATAGCCACTCAAATTCATTTTAATATGAATGGCAGTTACATTTTCCCAGTCAATACTATTTGCAGTATCCCCTGTAAAAATCATAGTATTCCAAGTAAATGACTGAAGCGAAGAGCGATTATAATAGGAAGTATCTCCGATTTTTGTATAATCAATCGGATTAGTTGCATCAAGCGCATATTCAATTATATAATCGTTTGAATTTGCGAATCCTGAAGTCTTTAAAATCGCAGCACCGTTTAAGTCAGCTTTCCAGTTTGATGATTTAGGCAAAATGACAAAAACATCGGCAGTGGGGAAAATGCCATCTTCCAAATCGTTAGAGAAATAGACTTTGAAATTTTCGTTCAGACTGCCTGCTTTCAATTGCGGGTACGATGTTTCATCGCCCGGCGTATATGTCAAGTTACCGGAAGGAGTCATAACACTGACAGCGACACGGACAGCTTCAGCAGAAATGACGGAAATTGTTTTGTTTGTTAAATAAGAAGGATAAGTTCCGTTCGTCCCCGCATGTATTTTTCCGGAAGCTGCCGGAACTGCCATTACTCCGCCGCCTGAACCGCCGGTCATTGTATCAATAACTGACGGATCCCATGAACTGAGCAAAATGCTGTTCGGTCGGATTGTAATAACCTCAACACCATCGTATTCAGATTCTATGAAGACTTTCAGTCGGAGATATGTTGCGCCGCGCATCCAAAAAACATCATCAGGATTGTCGGCATTTTCAAGTTTGACCTCAACAAGCGTTCCATTTGTATAAAGACCTGCATTCGGATAAATCGCCGTAATATTGGGTGTAATCACGTTGCCATTAATGTCTTTCAATGTTGCGGAGGCACCTGCTGAAGTGACAATTTCCGCGGCGTCATATCCTGAAACTTTAATTCCTTCAGGAAGGCTGAAGTAAAAGACAGGGCTTGAAAAAACACCGGTGTTTGCCGGATTGGACGGGTCCGTATGGTGCGTGGAATAATACGGATATGTAGGTGTTGTTATTCCGGTATAGAAATAAAACGGTTTTTCTTTCTCGATAGCAGTCACCTGCTGATAATTTTCATTTCCTGTCAAATGACTCATAGAAATCATGTAAGAAGTCATATAATATTTATTAGAGACAGATGTTGTAATAGAAGCAGGAATGTTTCCTGTTTCATTTGTACTCGCTTTAAAAGTCAGAGCTGAACCGCCTGTAACTGAACTGTTCGTTGTTCCAATAAAACTCAGAGAATAACTTTGACTGTAAGACTGGCCGGACCCGGGTTGTGCTTTAAGTTTTAAAACATCTTCGAATTCAAAAACAACCTTTTCACCTGGCACAAACTGTGAAAAAGATTTACCGTCGAGAGTTGTGGTGTTGACAAGATCTAAAAACATGCCGCTGTTTCCGAGGTCGTATGACTCACCATCCTTGAGAAGAATGATTTTGCCGTATTTTGTTTCATTGTTAGCGCCGCTTACAGGAATGCGGATATGCGTAACAGTAACACCGTCCGGGATTTCATAAGTTACCGTCACATTCGACGTACCGTCGCGTTCCGTACTGGTAATATAGCTTTTGAATAATTCTTGATATAAAAGATGAGAATGAGTTATATTTGTCTTATAACTCTCCGAATTAGCAATGATATAATTATTGGTGGTGCCGGCAGAACGTGAAAGTGTAACAGATGTCTTGTATGCAGATACTCCTGTAAATGTTCCGGCAGAGGTTGATTTGAAAAGTTCTCCATCATCGGTAGAAATTTCAACAGTTGTTCCGCGGTTATTTAAACTCATCTCTCCGTAAGCTTTCAAGCCTGAGAAATCAATTATAGGCGTATTTGTGAAATACTCATTTGTAATGGCTTTAAAAGGGAGACGAGACCCCCAACCTAGTGTGGAGGGCGTTGAAAATTTAATCAAATAATCAGAAGAAAGAGATGTATTGTCTGAATAATAAAAAGTAATCGGACAATTCGGTTCATTCTGCCATTCGGCATAAGTTTTGGTTATGCCATTAATTGTAATGTTAACATCTGAGAAATCCAAAGTATATCCTTTGTTGTACATTGTCAGACCCCCGTTTGTACGGAGGGAATTAAATGTTGAATCTGTGTAAAAGATATAATTAAAATCAATTTTCTTGGCACCGTCAGGCATAATTGTTGGATTTGTCAATTCATAATTACCGGTAATCTTCATTGTCGGATAAACACAGGTTGCCTGCATGATTGAATCGCTTGCGACTTGATTTAGTGAATCGCTTTCGTATCTTGACAAACCTGCAGTAATATCAGCAACTTCGCCGTCATAAACCAATTTCGCATTTGCCCGAATGACGAGCTCGATCTGAATTAATGTCGGTTCTTTTAATGTATAAACAATTTCTGTGTTACCATTTTTCAATTCAATATTTAAAATATTGTCAGGATAGGCATCTTCCGTTGTATATCCTGTAATATCAAATCCTGTTTTTGATTCAGATACTGTCGAATTATTATGACTTAATTTAACGGTAAAAACATAATTACCGCCGAGATCAGACTCATTTGCATGAATTTTATAAACGAGTTTGTAATCGGTATTGGCCTGGATAGAATAGTTATCACCTGTGGAATCCAGCCATGTTGTTGTAATTGTACTGTTGTAGGATGCGGCTAATGCCGGTGCGGACAAAGCAATCAAAAATAATGCTGCAACTAATAAAACGTAAAAAGAATATTTTATGTGTAATTTCATTTAATTCAACCCCTATTAATGTGCTTTATCAGCCTTATTAGGAAAATAAACTAACTAAAAACTATAACAATTTATAAGATATTTAAATGTTTTGAGAGAATACACTAAGTCTCAAAAAAAGAGAGAAAATATAATAATAATTAATAGATATAACAATCTATAAAATGTATCCACGATGAGATAAATACACGAAAAGAAATAAACAAAACCATACGTAAAAAGATTGAATCGCCGACAATCAAAACCAAAAAGAAATAGAAAAAGTAAAAAAGATAACAGAAGAAGTAAAAAAGATAACAGAAGAAGTAAAAAAGATAACAGAAGAAGTAAAAAGGACAACAGAAGAAGTAAAAAAGATAATAGAAAAAGTAAAAAAGATAATAGAAGAAGTAAAAAAGAAATAGAAAAAGTAAAAAAGAAATAGAAAAAGTAAAAAAGATAATAGAAGAAGTAAAAAAGAAAAAGAATCAGCATTCACTCTTTCGAATCTGAAGAATGCTGGCTTCAATGTCGCTGGGCACATTCGCAATAAAGACGAGGGTTCGAATGCCTGCTTCCTGTGCTTTTAAAATTATTTCAATGCGTTCGGGTTCAAGCTCTTTTGTCGCGCTCAAAATACAGAACGCTTTGATTTCGCCCGTGTCGACAAAATAATCAAAGTAACCGGGACTGTTCTTTAAAAATCCGGCAACCGTTTTGAGTTCGTCCCATGAATCTGTCAAGTGAATGTCGCGTGAGCCGCCGTTTTGAACGTACCAGTCGCGCGTGATGCTCGGATAAGCGTTGTGCTGTTCATTGATGTCTTCGGCGATTTTGATAATGCGGTCGGCGCCTTTTTCAACGGAATAAAATTTCCAATTGTTGTCCGCAAAATAGCGCTCCGCCAAAACCCCGAAAATTCTCATTTTATCGTCGTTATTAATTCTCATATAAATCACCTGAAAAACAATATTACTGTTTAGAGTAGTAACTAATATTTTTCTAAATATTAATAAACTGTCCCCCTAAAAACAATTTGTATCGAAAAGAATGACAAGAAGAACGAATCAGAAATAAAAAATAAAAAGAGAAGAAGAAAATTAAACTCTTCCTCTCGATTTTTGATACATTACTGCCGCACCGACACAAACGATGACGACAAGCAATCCCAAGATCAGAAGATACCACGGGAACTGAGTTCTCTTTGTTTCAATAACATCCAGAGGTGTTGTAAAACCCGGTTCTCTGATTTCCCCTTCAGGACTTTCAACCAAGACTGTACCGCCGGAAGCGGATGCAACAACATATGCCTGACCGAATCCGGATCCGCTGTTGTCTGTTCTGTAGAGACCGACATACATTGCTTCTTTCCACGGAGTCGAAGAATCAAGAGTGAATACATCTGAACTGTTGTCATTCGTTTTAGACACAGTTTGATCAACATCAAATTCGGACAGCCGGTATCCGCTCGGAACAATGACTTTAACATAATAGTCGTCTTCCGGCATGCCGTAGAAATAATAATATCCGTCATCCAGAGATTTGGCTGTGCCAATAAGGTCATTTGTGCTGTTGTAAAGCTGAACTTCGACATCTGAGAGAAGCTTTTCGCCGACATCCATCGTACTGTCTTTATTTGAATCGACCCAAACAAGACCTGAGACAAACGGTGCCTGTTCAACGGTGAAAGCAAATGAAACATCTGCGCTGTTCAAATTTTCAGGACTGCTTGTCCAAATCAAAGAATTATCAGAATCTTGGACAAAACCGCTTGAAGCACTGAGCTGATAGCCCGGTATGAGCTGAACAGAAACATAATAACCACCGTCAGAATACCAGCCTTCGCCTGATTCTTTATCGAATGTGAAAACGGACTGAGGTGTTTCTTTGTCCTGAATGATCGGACTGTCAATTAATTCATCCTCTGTATCAACTTTATACAAGCTCACGGAATAAATGCCGTCTGTATCTCCTGATGCCGTTGCTTCGAATTTGATCGGATCAAAATTCAGCACACGGGCTCGCGTATAGCTTTCTGCGCCGTATTCAACGGAATAATCAACTGTCAAATTACCGTAGCCGTCAGACACGCCGCCATTTACATCTTTTAATCCCGACGGGAAGCCGGAATAGTAAATTGCGTACGAAGCATTTTTCGGATCGCTGTAACTGCCTTTAATGAAAGTGGGATATCCAGATAAATCCGAATCATAATTCAGCGGAACAATCGGACTTAACACACCGTCATCGACGTAAACAGTCAAACCGTCAAGAGACTGACCGTCGGCAACCGCTTTCACCGTTAAATCATCATACAATACAACGGTTACCGGAACAGAAACAGATTTACTGTCAGTCAATCCCGGAGAAATGTATGTATAATTCATAAAGAATTTTCCGGGTTCTGCAATATTGGTGAAGTTTGAACTCTCCGCTTTGACAAATCTGGAAACATTGTGTACGTCTCCGTAATCGTTGACATCTACAAAGTAGGTCAGATATTCAGTCCAGGTGTATGAACCGTCTGTCGGTGTTGAACCGTCCGGCAAATACAACGGGAGAGTATTGGCTGAATTCATTTCATACTCAACACTGTTATTATTCAATGTAAGTGTGACATTAGATTCATTCTTTGAAACTTTTATTGTATAAGTTGCCGAAGCAGGATTCAAATCATTATCTGTTGTTGAAATTAAAGTAACGGAATATTCACCCAACGTTTGATTCATATTTTGAATATAGGTTTTCAAGCTGTCTTTCAAAGTGTACTTGTAACCCTTCCAATCTTGACCGGATATGGTATCGGAATAAGTCACTGAAGTTACCGCATCGGAAAGGTTGGTGCTGTCATATGAATATTGAGACTGAACAATAAACTCAGTACTTCCCGGCTCTTTATATTTAACAATGATTTGATCAAGTTTCACATCACTGAAATCGTCGCGTACTATGAACCCGTCATAGAATTTATTTGAAACGGAATCTGTACGGAATTCAACATCTGAAGAAGTCACAAAGTCGACTCCCGCAATGTCAATGATTTGAGGCGGCAAAGACGCTTTTATTTTAATCGCGGCGGTTGCGCCGGTTTCGGAAGTAATCGGATCAAATCCGGAGATGTTGATATCATAAAGCGTTTGTCCGAGAACCAATTGATCTTCATCGGATAAAGCAGCTGCTTCAAGATCCGGCATATAGAACTTCAAATAAAGATCAAAGCCGCTGTCGCCGGGCGCATTGATAACATCGCAGCGAATCGCAGTGACGTCATCCCAAATAATGGACTGCAAGTTTACAGAAGTGATTTCAACCCATGTTGTTAAGCCGCCCATATCAGTCAGCGAATTTTCATTGCCGAGTGCTTCTGTTGTATAATAAACGGTAATATTTCCGCGATCCAAATCTCCGGAAAGACTGATATTCAAATCGGTGTCTCCCAAATTCGGAGAAAGCAATTTAGGTGCCCACTCGTCATTGGAAGGCAAAACGAAATAAACAACTGCGTCATCGGTGAGAGAACTCAATTTATTTTTGAAAGAAATTTTGAATTCTTCATTTTGACTGCCCGCATGAAGTTCGGGATATGTCGTTGTCGTGCCTGATTTATAGGAAACATAGCCTGTTGACATTTTAACAGAAGTGCTTGCCGAAACAGAAGCATCGGATGCAACTTCTACAAAGGACTGGTAAATGTATTGCGGATAAGTTGAATGAGTCACAGATGATGCAATTGTGCTCAAATTAGAAGATGAAAAAACATCACTCAACTTGTAAACTCTGCCGCCTGACCCGCTCATATAGACATCATAAGCATTCGGATCCCAGGTTGAAACAAGTATGCTGTAAGGCTCAAAGGTAAATCCTGTGCCTTCATAGTCATCCGCAACAGTTACCGGAAGACGGATATTTGCATCGCGTGCCCAAAAAGTACCAGTATTTGAATTATCAACATTATATTTCACTTCGACAACATATCCGCCTTCAGAACCGTATATTCCTTCATTTTCATATGTTTTGGTCGTAAATGTCAAAGGGGTGCCGGAATAAGAATTATAAGTTTTTACGGTACCGTTTGAATAAGTCACTTCAGGATCTCCCGTGACGACTAATCCGTTTGGAATGTTAAAGTAAATCACCGGATTGGAGACCGCGGTTGTGCCGCCGACATTCATCGGATTAAATCGAAGAACGGAATTGTACGGATAAGAGGAAGCACTGTAACTTGTAAACATGTAGAAAGTATCACCGCGCTGTACAAGTGACGGTGTTCCGGCATAACTTGTTTTTGAGTCTGTCAAAATGCCGTTTCCGTAAGCATGATAAGGCATCACAATATAACTGTCTCGAACTGTAATCGTTAAACCGGCACTGATATTATCCAAAGCGCTGCCGTTTCGTGAAGCGTTGAATGTAAAAGAGACAGGTGTTGTATTGGTGTCCGTAATTTGACCGATAAAAGTAATCATATGGCTGGCGCTTTCTGTGCTTGCTGCGGACGGGGAGGGATACATACGAAGAACATTTTCAATTTTCAAAGTGATGTTTTCGCCGTCTCCATAACCATATTGAGTCAAATTTGTCGTGACCGCAGGAGCCAAAGAAACAAAAGTATTGTTTGCACGGTCCCAAATTGAAACCGCTGTATACTTTGTTTGTTCATTGCTGTAAGAAGGAACACGAATGTGTGTGACTTTAAGGCCGGTCGGAATTTCAAAGTCAATTGTTTCATCTGAACCGTTTCGCACACTGTTTGTGATCTGAGCTTTAAAGAGATTCTGATATTCAAAAATACCGGCATCGGCATTGATGATATTGCGGTTCATATCGCCGTTCGCCCCTGTCGGCGCATTTAATTTAACAGATAAATGATCATCTCCACTTTTGACAGCGGTAAATTTCGATCCGCCTGTGCCCCATCCGTAAGTACTTCCGTCGGTTGAAGTACCGGACTTAAAACTTGTGATAACAGGACCGCGGCCGTTGAAAGTCATATTTTCAGCAGTAAGCATTACATTCGTGAAGGAAATGGAAGGAGCTGTCGTATTAGCGGGTGTATCCGTAAAATTTGAATCTGTTTTAATTTTCAGAGGTAAATAAAACGCGCCGGCTAAAGTAAATTGACCGGATTTTGGTGTAAAAGTAACGGTATAATTATCGCTATCAACGGTAATTATGTAAGTGCCGTTTAAGAACTCTTCGAATGTTAAAATATCCGTACCGCCGTTATTAGTTTTCCATTCCGACAAATTACCGGTAAAACCGTCTGCATATACTGTAATATTGGAAAAGTTAAAAGTGATTGAGTCTGCATAGATTCTGAAACCTGCAACGGAAAGAGCAGAAATATTTGGACCATAATAAAGACCAATGTCGACCTCATCCGCACCTGTCGCCAATCGGGACGGATTATTAAGAATATAAGAACCGGAAGATGTGATTGAAGGAATTCGTGCTTTAACTGTTGCGGCATCAGCCGTTTTAGTTGAACCGGCTTGAGTAATTTTTGCATTGATTTCTGCCGTTTCATTATGATAGACTTTTTTTGCATCCGCCGTAACAACAATATTTAAATCAAAAACGGAAGCATTTGGTTCAAGAACCATTTTAAGAGTTCCTTTATTGGTACCGGAATCATAATTGTATGAATGTGAAAGGACTTCTGCAAAATAATTGTCTTCTGTCCCGACATATTCGGTCGGATAAGTCAGATTAAATCCGACACCGTAATTGCTGTTATTCGCATTTTCAATTGTCAGCTCTAACTCAATATTAGCCGTTGATGTCGATGTTATTTTGTAAATTAAAGAGCTGCTGTTTGTCGGCTGTAATATTTTAGTGGTGCTTACGCCTGAATTGTCACTCCAGTCTGCAGAAATATCTGTCGCAGCTACAGGTGCAACCATTAACAACAACAATATAAGAACAATGATACTCGGCACAGATATGCGTTTATAAAAAATAGAATATTTCATCTAATTATTCAACCCCTTCCAGATATTTTAAGATTATAAAATAAATTTATTTAAACAAATAATAATAGATAACAAATAAACTATTTCAATATAAATAAGTTACTCAAAATAATTACTGATAAAGAAATATAATGGAATAGATGAATCAATAATAAAAAGAGAAAATAAACTAAAATAAAAAGAGAAAATAAACTAAAAAATTAAAACCTGTCATCCTGCGAATAACTTCTTCCCAACAAAACAGCAATTTCCGCCTTCATAAGCTCACGTCCTAAATAAGCCGCGTGACTGAATTCGGAAATTAAATTCTCTTTTAAAACAGATTCGACCATAAAAGCTGAATCGGTGCCGACAATAATCGCTTTTTGATGAACGGCGATAATAACTCTTTGACCCGATGTCTGAACGGATTTCAGCTTTTGGATTTCGGGAGAAATTTCATCTAATCCGCAAGCGTGAATCAAATAAGGAATTAAATCGGAAACGGAAAGAACACCGATCAAGAAATTGCCGGCGGGATCGGATTTCCAGCCCCATTTGGTTCCGGCAGCAAAATCCGGATTCAGCGCGCCCGATAAAATGGCAGAACGCGTCGACATATTTTCACGTTGGATTTGTTTATCTGCGTTTCCGGTCCCGGTTCCTTGTTTGATTCCATACCCGATTTCATTGTAATTATTTTCATTGTAATTATTTTCATTGAAATTATTTTCAATTTCATTAATTTCATCATCGCGTAAATGAAGAAAATCAAAAGCGCCGCTTTTTGAAACAAGATTCAAATTGAAATCGGGGCGCTTTCTTTTTTCTTTCAGAATCAATAAATCGATTCCGAGATCTTTGGGCGAAGAGTCGCGAATGTTTGAGAGAAGCATCATTTCGGAAGCCGTTCTCAATTCCCGAACGGAGCCTTTTCCTTTATCGCTTGCGTTCGGCGTAAACAAAAGAGATGCGCCGCATTCAGTTGCGATTTCAGACAGGAGCGCGTTCATGCCGACGGAATCGGCATCAAAAAGTTCCGTGACGTTTCCGACACCGAAAAGAACGGGAATATCGGGATTTCTTTGATGAAAATCATAATAATCCTGAAGCGACAAAAACAAATCGCTGCCTGGCGGAGATAAAATCGGATCGGCAATAATTTTATTCATTCCGAAATTGCGCGCATTTGCGATGTTTTTTTCAAGAGATTCAAGTTTTGAAAGTCTGCCGCCACCGGTTTCAGAGGAGTCGGACAAAACCGATGAATCGGAAGAATCGAATGAACCCGACAAATTGGATGAATCGAATGAATCCGACAAATCGGATAAACCGGACGAATCAAATGAATTGAATAAATCGGGAATGACAACGAAAGTGACGCGGTCAAAAATCTGATAATTTGCAGAATAATTTGTAAAATCCTTACGGGACAAAAGCGCGCCGTATTCAGCCAATATTTTGCCGTCAACGCTTAAAACCAAGTCGACGCCGTTTTCAATTCCCGAGCGGATTTGGGAAAAATCGCCGGAATCAATGCTGATCGGAATCGGACAAAAAGATTTAACGAAAGAAACAACAGATGAAACGGCTTGTTCGTCGGCGTCGGGAGAAAAACCGAGGTCGATAATGTCGGCGCCTTCTGAAATAAGATAATTGACTTGAGCTTGAAGTTCCTCTTTTGAAAGTGATTCGGCGGCAACGATTTCGGCCAAAATTTTCATTCGGGAAGTGCCGCCGATTGGAACCGAACCGATATGAAAAGCGTTTGTTTCGTTTTGTTCATGCTCTTTTAAAATTTCAAAAACCTGCTCTTTCTTGCGCGTTTGAATCAGTTCGCATGCGGGAACAGTTTTTGAAAACATTTCGGAAAGCAAAGCCGTTTTTAGGTCAACGGCGTGTTTGGGCCCCAAACAAACGGGACTTCCGATTTCGTTTTCGGCTTTTGAAAAATTAAATTTAGAGAAACCGGAAACCAAAACGGCATCATATTTTTTGTTTGAAAAATCGGAGTTTTTGTATCCTGAAATCAGTTTTTGAGGCGTGATCAGCGCTGCTACCGGCGTCGGTAAAACGAGAATGTCGGCAAGATCGCCGACCGATTTTTTGACGGCATCGGCTGCCAAAAGTCCGGTAACAACGAGTATTTTCATGATGATTCATAAACGAAAAAGAAATAGATAAACCTTTCAAAGCAACTCTTAATTCTATAATTTCATATTCCCAATTTGAAAAACAAACATCGGTTTTCAAAAATTATTGAAACCCGAACGCCCGATAAAACCCTAATCTTAAAATTTTAAATTTTGGAAAAAAGAAGGCGTTCCGTTTTTGATTAATTTGATAAAAATGATGTTTCAATTGAAATAAATATGAATTAAAAGACGATGTACCGCCCCCGCAAGTTGAGTTCCGGGCGGCGCGAAGCGGCGAACCGGACTTGAAACGAAGTTTCAAGTTTCCGAAGCAGAGCGGAGGAAACGAGACTTGGCGGATCCCCCCCATACGAAAATAAAAACTAAAAAAACAGTTGATTTTAAGTGTTGTTTTCGTCTGCTGCTTGTTCCTTCTTGCAACTGTCTTTTATAGATGCCCTCCCCGAAAGGCGGAACAATCTGTAACTGTCTTTAATGTGCTGCTGCCAATCAGGTTTCTGTTTCCGCGTGGAGTCAGATTTCTGTTTCCGCGTGGAGTCAGATTTCTGTTTCCGCGTGGAGTCAGGTTTCTGTTTCCGCGTGGAGTCAGGTTTCTGTCTCCGCCGCCGCTGCCGGCAGCCGCAGCAGCTGCCCTCTGCCGCGCGCGAACCGCACAAATTTTAAAATTTAATCAAAAAGAGGATTGCATTTAAAAAAAAAAAAAAAAAAAAAAAAAAGAGAACCGGATTTTTAAAAAAATAATCAAAAGAAAATTGCAATTTAAAAAACGAAAAATGAACATACCAAATTGACAGAATAAACTCTTCAAAAGTTGAATCCAAAAAAAAGTAAAAAAATAAAAAGAATGAAAAAAATTAAAACACAGAGATAGAAGGAGAGATGTAAGTGTCACCACTTACAAATCTTTCGTTTTTGTTTTTTATTTAGATGAAGTCAATGATGTCTCTGGAAGCAGACAGAGTAGCATCTTTACTTCTGATTGAGGCAGTGTTCATCGTAGAAGTTGCTGCGGAGAATCCGCCGATCTTCTGCTGAACGCCTGTCATAATTGCCATAACTCTGACACGGCCTTCGTATTCTTCAAGAACGCGCGCGCCGATTGTCACTTTTGCTTCATTTGAAATTTCGTATGTCAGCTGTTCGCCGATTTCCATGGCTTCTTGAAGACTCATGTCGGGGCCGCCGGTGATGTGAATGAGACATCCGGTTGCGCCGCGATAGTCGACGTCGAGAAGCGGGTGGTTGAGCGCCGCTTTGACAACTTCCTGGCTCTTGTTCTGGTTCTTGGATTCGCCGACCATCATCACAGCGATTCCGCCGCAGCCCATTGTGGCGCGGACGTCGGCGTAGTCGAGGTTGATGAGTGAGTAGTCCGTAATTGTTTCCGTGATACCTTTAACGGTTTCGGCAATGAGCTGGTCCATAACGGAGAGAGCCTGATCGATCGGAAGGTTGGGGACGTGAGCCAAAAGTCTCTGATTGTCCAAAATAACGACTGTGTCAGCTGCTTTTTTCAATGCTTCGACACCGTCCATTGCTTTCTGAGAACGAGATCCTTCAACTTTGAAGGGAGTTGAGACCATGCCGATAACGATTGCGCCCTGTTCTTTTGCAACTTCCGCAACGACGGGTGCGACACCTGTACCTGTTCCGCCGCCCATACCGGCTGTGACGAAAACGAGGTCAGCATCTTTTAAAACAGATTCAAGAGTTCCGCGAGCGAGTTCGGCTGCTTTTCTGCCGATTTCGGGGTAACCGCCTGCTCCGAGACCTCTTGTGAGAGTCTTACCAATCAAGATTTTTTTGTCAGCGCGGGTTCTGTCAAGATCCTGCTTGTCAGTGTTAATACAAATGGTTTCAGCGTTTTCAACACCCATGTTGTAAAGACGCTTGATTGTGTTGTTTCCGGCGCCGCCGCAGCCGACGATAACGATTCTGGGCTGGCCGAATTCATCGAATCCGCCGTCGCCTTCGGCGCCTGAAACGGATTTTTCCTGTTCTGTGTATTTTAATGCTTCTTGAATGATAGACTGCATATACGAAAACCTCTTTGAATTGTACGATTTTGTGTGAATTATGTACGTTTTTAGATTATTTTCATGTACCGATTAAATGTCGGTCGGCCGAAGTTTTTACGCTTCAAGCATATTTCGAGGAAGATTCGAAATTTTGAAAAGCAAACTTTGCTGATAACATTTGATAGGTGTGGCATTAAATATTGAAAGTGTGGCATTTTTGGCTGCGGCATCAAGCGATGCGAATAACGACAATGGCAGCCGAAATTAAGCAAAACCTAGCATATGAAAAATGTCGTATATCATTTTTTATAAACGAAATCTTGGCATCTATGATATGCTAAACGTCACTATGTGTAAAGCTATATTATTTCGTAATAGTATATAAGCCTATTGTAAAAAAATGAGACCGAACAACATGATATTTTTGATAGATTTTCGACGCGAAACCGGGGTATTTCAGAGGCAGTCGTCTCCCGTAAAAAGAAAGAAAAGAAAGAATAATACGAGAAGTATAATGTATGACATGCAATCGTTTTTAGATTACTTAAAGTCAGATTACCGACACTCTTTTCCGACAATCCGCCATTTATTTTCTGTCAACACGGAGTCCATTTGAACATCTGTTTCTTCCTTTGGAAGTTCATCTGCCATTTGAATTTCAAAGCAGATTCCGACCAAATGCATACCGCTGCGGCAATTGCTGCGATGTAAATTACGGCAATGTAAGTATTTGTCGTAAAATCCTGCGCCGTACCCGATGCGGTTGCCGCATTCATCAAATCCGACGCCCGGAATAATAAAAAGAGATTTCTCATCAGGCTCGGCCGCAATCGGATGTGCCGGCTCTGAAATGCCGAATCCGGCTTCAACCAGATCCGAAAAACCATGAAGCTGCGTAAAAAACATTTCGCGATCACGCGTCACGGGAACGAAAACGGGTTTGTTGATTCCGAAACAATATTCGATCAGCGGCCTTGTATGAACTTCATTCCGGACATCTAAATAAGCGAACAATGAACTGCTTTTTTCAAACAGATCGGATCGGATCAGCGCATCCGTGATGGTTTTGCTTTTTTCAATCACCTCTGCCTGTGTTAAGCTGTCACGCTTCGCGCGGAGAAATTGGCGGAAATGATGTTTCATAATTATCACGATTGGATGAAATGATATTGAATGAATTGAGAAATAAAATCAAATGCTATTAAATCTCTGAAATTTAAAATCCGTATCCGTGAATGACCTTAATGTTTAATAAATTTTTGATTATCTTGATATTTTTTCAATTTTTTTTGATTATTTTGACATTTTTCGGATATTTTTTTAAATTAATTTTTAATGATCGAAACAAAAATTTTTAAAAAATTGAACGTATATTTAAATAATTAAACGTTCATTTGATAAATTTACCGAAAAATCAAAATTTTAAACACTTATTCAAAAAATGAAAAAACGAAACAAGAGAAACATAAGGAAGTATTACAGGATGAACAGCGAAAATCAGGAAAATTTCGAGGAAATGAATCAAACGATTGATTCGGGCAATCAAAACAGCCGAACATTCGGAGCAAATGAAAGAAGAGCGTCTCAAAAATCGGTTATCGCGGATTATCGAAAAGAACAGATATTTGACGCCGCAATTTTAACGCTTAATGATGTCGGCTACCTCAATGCAAGTCTTGCTAAAATCGCGAAGCAGGCAGACATAAGCCCGGCTTTAATTCCGTATTATTTTCAAACAAAAACAGAATTGATCGAAAAACTGCTTCATATTTTGCTTCAAAAGCAGGAAAATTATGTTCATGAAAAAGTTGCTCAAGCGCAAACGCCTTTAGAAATGCTCTATATTTACATTCGCGCTTATTTGACCTACTCTGAAGAATATAAAAGAGAAAATGACGCGATGATGGAAATTATTTACAACGGACGCGATGAAAACGGAACGCCGTATTACAAAATATTCGGAACCGATGAAACCGATCTTTTGGAAAAAATAATCGAAGCCGTTCAAAGAAAAGGCGGGTTCGCCGAAACCAATCCGACGTTTTTGGCAATCATGATCAACGGCGCTGTCCGCGGATATACGATGGATCCGAACGCCGATGAAAAACAGGATTATGAAACATATTGTGATGAGTTGATTGAAACGGTCAGCAAATTGTCCGGATTTTCGAAGAAATATACGTATGAACCGATTATTCAGTAAATTTTTCATAAATTTAATAGAACATACAAAAATTAGTGAAATATGAAATTCAATGAAACACTAAATTAACGAAACGGATGATGAAAATTGTAAAAAGTTGTAGTCATATCAAAACAATTTCGGAACCTATATATACTGATTTTAATTAAGTTGTTAATGTAGAGAATTGCCTTGGTAAATTTCTGCATCTCCCTGAATGTCGGCATGCAGGGAAAACAAAATAGCCGAACAATAATTCTCTCCGCTCGCCAGTATGCGGGGAAAAGAAATGGCTGGCGATAGATGACTTCGGCTTTCAAATAAAGAAAGCCGAATTATAATTTTTTGGAGATTTTATTGTGATAGGCAATGTTTATTTTATTTCTCACAACTTCTTTAATAATTTCAAAGGGTTAAACCTTCAAGAAAATAAACCATATCAAAATCAAAAACAAACTGGATATCGACCATTTTTATGTGTCATGTAGGACCGTTATAACAGTAATATTTCATGGATGGTTCCGCTTTCAACTGAAGATATGAAATACAGATCCCTCATGAATAAAATGATTCAAACCGGTGGAAAATGCGACAAAATATACATTTGCGATTATAAAGGAAAAACAAACGCTTTTTTAATGCAAAATATGTTTCCGATTACTGACAATTACATTTACGGAACCCATAAAGATTAGTCGGGAGTTCCGTACAGAATAGATAATAATGATTTAGAAACAGTAATTAAAAAAGCAAAAAAACTTCATAAAGCATACAAAGCCGTTAAAAAACAAATTAACAAAAACCCGACCAATTTAATTTACGTTGATATTGATTACATATATGAAAAATTAAATAATCAATATCCTGAGAAATTATCATAATTAGAAGGACAAATCATATTAGAAGTGCAGGGAAAAACCCTGCACAATAACGATAATTAATGCGAAAGATGGGAGTCGAACCCACGAACGTCTACACGACCAGGCCCTGAACCTGGCGCCTTTGACCACTTGGCAACTTTCGCATTACGATTTTATTTTTAAAAAACAACTGTTTTGAAAAACAGCAACTCATAAAGAGTCGGATTCTTTTTAAATCTTATTGTCAGAAATAAAAACAAAAAGGTTGAGAACGGAATAAAACGGAATGAATTTTTTATTATTGTTGTTACTGCCCGAAGTTTTTCGTCCGACAGCAGCTGTCCGCCGCCGCGCGCGAGCCGTTTCGTTTTTACAAATATTTTACAACCGCCCCCGCTTTTATTATATTTACATTCAAAAAGAATGTCAAAATTTATTCAAAAATCAACAATCAGACAAAATTATTAAATGAAAGACAAACGAATTCAGCATGCAATTAAATTTTGAAAATAATAATTCAAATAAAATAAAACAGAATGAAAAATAAAAATGAAATGAAAATAAAAAAGTGAGAGAAATGGACACAATGGAAGCCTTATACACCCGCAGAAGCGTCAGAAAATATCAAGACAAAGCTGTTCCCGCTGAACTTGTTGAAGAAGCTGTTAAAGCCGCAATGTTTGCGCCGTCTGCTCGAAATCAGCAATCCTGGGAATTTATTATCATTGACAAACCGGAACTTATGAACGAAATTCCGACTTTCAGTCCGCACGCGGCAATGGCAAAAGGCGCGTCAATCGGCGTTTTGATTTGTCACAACAAAGATTACGATGTCGCCGAAGGATTTTTCCCGCAAGATCTGGGCGCTGCCACGCAAAATTTACTTTTAGCGCTTCACGCCGAAGGGCTCGGCGCCGTTTGGACAGGCGTTTATCCCCGAGAAGATCGTATGGCAGGATTTGTGAAAATGTGCAATCTGCCCGAAAACGTGATTCCGTATTCGTTTACAATTATCGGTTACCCCGAAAAAGAGCCGGAACAGCCCGACCGATTCAAAAAAGAGCGCGTCCGTTATAACAAATGGTAAACAAGAATTAAAAATACAAACTAAAAATACCAAACAAAAAATACCAAACAAAAAATACCAAACAAAAAATACCAAACAAAAAATACAAACAAAAAATACAAACAAAAAAGAAGTAAATAATACAAATTAAAAAATACAATAAAAAGAAAATAAAAGTGCAGGTTTTGAGCCTGCCATTTTTATTTTATAATTAATTTTACAATTATTCAAAAAAAATGAATATTGAATTAACTCAATTGAACTGAAGAATGAAATTACTCGGTCACTTCCCAGCTGATTTCAAAAATATCCGGCTTTTCGCTGTTGTATTTTTCCGTATGCCATTTGTCGTGACCGGAAATGATAAACATTTTGTGAACTTTATCTTCACCGTCTTTAAAGAAAAGATTGATTTTTTTGTATTCATCGGGGCAGTGTCCGAAAACATGAATGCGGTAATGGTAAATAATGCCTTTATCTCTTTCAAGCTGAATATTTTGAATGCCCGGAATAACGGATGAAAGGTCTCTGTTTCCGTCCATCACAACAGCCGCTTCATTATCCATATCACGGATAACGCTTAAAACGCCTTTAATCATATTTTCGTCAGTCACTTTTGTAAAATTGCATTCCTTATCAAAAGGTCTGGATTGGTCATCGTTTGTCATTGTTTTTCCTCCTATCGGATATGTTTTTTGCATTATATTTCATAGATTAAAATATAAATTGCATATTATTAAATGAAATTTAAGTATATAAATAATATTATAATTAATGTTTTGAAAAAACAAAAAAAATGGAAACATGATTTCAATCAAAATACTTTATTTCAATCCCATGTTCTGAATTAAAAGTCGGAATCCAAAAGAAACAGGATTTCATTCAATCCCATGTTCTGAATTAAAATTGAAATACGAAAATTCGTCGGCGTATGGTTAGAATCTCAATCTCCTCCTTTTTTCGCTTCGCTCAAAAACTCGTCGATTGAGGGTCGGCATTTTGTTTTTTCTTCAATTTTTGGATAAACCCAAACATCCATTTTCTTTAATTTTCAATAAACCCGAACGCCCCTTAAAACCTGAAAATAAAAGAATCTTTAAAAGAAAAAACGGCGTTCGATTTTTGTTTTAAATTTGATAAAACCGATGTTTGTTTTTTGATTGAATAAATGAAAATATCGAATACCGCCCCCGCAAGTTGAGTTTCCGAAGCGAAGCGGAGGAAACGAGACTTGGCGGATTCTTACACGACGAATCAAAACCCCAATCCAGTTTCTTCAGTTTTTATCTCTCAAAATTAAAATGGAAATACGAAAATTCGTCGACGTATGGTTAGAATCTCAATCTCCTCCTTTTTTCGCTTCGCTCAAAAACTCGTCGATTGAGGGGCGGCATTTTGTTTTTTCTTCAATTTTTGGATAAACCCAAACATCCATTTTCTTTAATTTTCAATAAACCCGAACGCCCCTTAAAACCTGAAAATAAAAGAATCTTTAAAAGAAAAAACGGCGTTCGATTTTTGTTTTAAATTTGATAAAACCGATGTTTGATTTTTGATTAAATAAATGAAAATATCGAATACCGCCCCCGCAAGTTGAGTTTCCGGAGCGAAGCGGAGGAAACGAGACTTGGCGGATTCTTACACGACGAATCAAAACTCCAATCCAGTTTCTTCAGTTTTTATCTCTCAAAATTAAAATTGAAATACGAAAATTCGTCGACGCATGGTTAGAATCTCAATCTCCTCCTTTTTTCGCTTCGCTCAAAAACTCGTCGATTGAGGGTCGGCATTTGGTCTTTTCGTCAATTTTTGGATAAACCCAAACATCCATTTTCTTTAATTTCGATAAATCCGAACGCCCTTTAAAACCTGAAAATAAAAGAATCTTTAAAAGAAAAATGGCGTTCGTTTTTTGTTTTAGATTTGATAAAACCGATGTTTGATTTTTAATAAAAAATTAATAGAAAGTCCAAGCAACATCCCCGCAAGTTGAAATTCCCGTAGCGAAGCGGAGGGAATTGAGACTTGGCGGATTCTTACACGACGAATACAAACAACTTATTCCGCTTTTCTAAGTCCAATTAAAAATGGAAAGTGTAAAACAATCCGGATTTGCAGTGGGAGGGAGGTTTATGTTGCCGATGGGAGGGAGGTTTATGTTGCCGATGGGAGGGAGGTTGCTGTTTCCGAGCGGAGGGAGGTTTCCGTTTCCGGTTGGAGGGAGGTTTGCATCCGAGTCGGACGAAGCGTCCCAAGCCGGCAGGTTTGCAGCCGCGGCACAGGCAGCAGCCTGCCGCCGCCCGCGCGAGCCGCACAAACTTTAACAACCAAAAAAGAGGAGGGACATTTTAAAAACCAAAATAATTGAATCTCAATTTTTCAAAAAAATAAAGTAAAAAAGAATGAAAATGAAAATAAAAAGAAAAGAAAAGAAAAGAAGTGAACGAAAAAGAAAAAATGAAAAGAATTGAATGAAAAAGAAAAAATGAAAAGAATTGAATGAAAAAGAAAAAAATGAAAAAAAGAAATGAAATGATGAAGATTACTCTTCATCTTCCGCCTTTGCTTTGGGCGGCCTTCCTCTTCTTTTCTTCGGCTCTTCCGCGTCTGCGGTTTCCGTTACCGTCTCTTCGATGTCCATGTCGACATTGTCTTCCCAATCTTCATCGGGCTCGGCGGTCGCGTCTGCCGTTTCAGCTTCAAGCAAATCTTCGGAAGACACCTTAACAGAACCGGCAGATCCGGATCCGGCAAGCTCCGCCTTGTCGGCGGCATTCTTTTGAGATCTGGTTCGAACCGTTTTCTTCTCAACCGATTTCGCAAGCTTCGGGTCGTTCGGATCAATCGTTTTGGCAATCAAGCGAATATCGCCTGTTCCCATCTTGATCGGCTGGCCGACAATAACGTTTTCAGTGACACCCTGAAGCTCATCCACATTACCGCGCATACCCGCGTCAAGCAAATGATTCACAGTCACTTCGAAAGCCGCTCTCGCAAAAACACTGGCCTTCTCGCCTGAAATACCGTGACGACCAATCTGTTTGACTTCACCGTCGCTTGTCATCAAGTCAGCCACAAGCATAATGTGACGAATATCAACATTCAAACCCTGTTCACGAAGCGTACTTGTCGCTTCCGTAATAATCGCATTTCTCGCCGCCTCAATACCGAAAACAGAGAAAATCTCACTGATATTATTTGTCGTCGTACGCGTCATGTCAACACCCGTAATGGTAATGACATCTTTCAAAGCAGAGCCTTCCGTGTACAAAACATATTCCTCAGTGTCGCTGCCCTTTCTCAAAACGACACGCTTGATATCCTCAATGCCTTTCAAAGTGATATCATTGATCTTCTTCGTCAGCTGAAGCAAATCGCGGTAGCGCTGATCCTTCGGCGTCAAATCAATTTGGAAATTCTCCTCACTGACCTCAACCGTCGCATCCGGAATCTTCTCCTTAAACTTCTCGGCGATTTCCATGAAATTCATATTTCTTTTATTCATCGCCTTTTCATTGATATTGATCACGATTTTCATCTGCGCCAAATCCGTCGTCACAGACGCGATATGGTCGATCTTCGTCGCTTCAATATCCCAGGCAACCGCCTGCGCCTTGTCACGATCAAAAGCATAATCCTGTTTACCGTTTTCATCCGTCAAACTTGAATCATTCTTCAAATAAATCGTCATCGTCGGCGTACTCGGAATCTTTCGCGCGTCCACGATTTCAATCAAACGCGGCAAACCGAGCGTAACGTTGATTTCAGCCACACCGGCGTAGTGGAAAGTTCTCATGGTCATCTGCGTACCCGGCTCCCCAATCGACTGCGCCGCAACCACACCGGCCGCGTCACACGCTTCGATTTGAGACAACTTGTAGCCGACCATGACACGGTCAATGATCTCATCCATTTCCTTATCCGTCACACCGACAGCCAAAGCGTCAGCATGAATCGTTTTCACAATGTTTTTCGGAAGCGGCAAATCCTGTAATCTTGCCTGAATATCAGCATCTTTCATTTTTGCCATGATTACACCTCCCTTCCCGTAACGTTTCTGAAAATTCTGTGAATCGCCTCAGGCTTTGCGAAGTCACTCTTCGTCGGGTCAATACCGTCTTCACCGTACATGAACTGGATCAAAACACCGCGCGTGTCACGAACCGTGTAGTCAGGCTGAACTTCCAAGTCCTGCAACGCACTGACCAAACGGCGCTGCAAATAACCGGACTGAGACGTACGAACCGCAGTGTCGACCAACCCTTCACGACCACCGATAGAGTGGAAGAAGTATTCGGTCGGATTCAAGCCGTCCTTGTAACTCGACTTCACGAAACCGTGCGCGTCAGCGCCCAAATCGCCGCGTTCAAAGTGCGGCAATGTTCTTTCGCGGTAACCTCTGTTGATACGAGCCCCTCGAACGGCCTGCTGACCGACACAAGCAGCCATCTGCGTAATGTTCAAAATCGAACCTCTCGCACCCGAGCGCGCCATCATAGCCGCCGGATTTTCAAGACCCATGTGCGCGTCGGCAATCTTACCCGACTTGTCACGAGCGCGGCCGAGTTCCTGCATGATACGCATTTCAATCGTTTCATCAAGCGTTCTTCCGGGCAATGGTTCAAGCTCTTCATCTTTGTAAGCCTGAATCAGCTTCTGAACTTCCTCTTCAGCGTTCGTTAAAACCATTTCAATCTGCGTTTTCGCTTCTTCCGGGATGTCTTCATCGGCAATACCGAATGAAAGACCCGTTCTCATAACAGCGCGGATTGCAAGTTTCGTCACATCGTCAACGAACTGCGCGCCGCGAGTCGTGCCGTACTCTTTAATAATCGTGTCCAAAATCTGCGCTTTGAACGCGCCCATTGCCGTTTCATCAATCGTTCCGGCAATCAATTCACCGTCTTCGATAACGACATAAGCGTCATTCTTCAAGTCCTCTTCCATGTCTTTTGTACCGACATTGGAAGAGAATGAAATATTGAGACCTTCGGGGAGAATCTGACTGAAAATCTGCTTTCCGGTCCAGTATTCTTCACCGTTATCATCAATACCTGCAGGCGCGGGCAATTCACGAATATCTGTTTTTCGGAGCAAGTCAAGCGCATCGTCTTTGTTGATGCGGCTTGTGACAGGATTGTCTTTTCTTGTCAAAAGGAACATACCGGAAATGTGGTCGTGAATACCGCCGACGATCGGACCGCCGAAACGCGGGGACAGGATGTTTTCCTGAACCTGAAGCAAAATTTTCGCTTCCGCGCGGGCCTCTTCGGTCTGAAGAACATGCATGTTCATTTCATCACCGTCAAAGTCAGCGTTGTAAGGCGGACAAACGGCCGGATTCATACGGAAAGTCTTGCCGTCCAAAACCTTCACATTGTGCGCCATAATACTCATCTTGTGCAAAGACGGCTGACGGTTGAACAAAACAACATCGCCGTCGCGGAGGTGTCTTTCGACGATCCATCCGAATTCGAGTTTTTCGCACAGATCTTCCTCATTGATGTCCGTAATCTTGATACGGCCGCCGTCGGAACGAATGACGTAGTTCGCGCCCGGATAGTTGGCCGGACCGCGGCGGATGTGCTCTTTCAGGAAATCGATGTTGCGTTCGGTCACATGTTCCGGAATGGTCAGAATGAGCGCAATCGGGAGCGGCACGCCGACTTCGTTGATGCTCAAGTCCGGATCCGGAGAAATAACGGTACGCGCGGAGAAGTTGACACGTTTACCGGACAAACTGCCTCTGAAACGGCCTTCCTTTCCTTTCAAACGCTGGGAAAGCGTCTTGAGCGGGCGGCCCGATCTGTGTCTGGCCGGCGGAATGCCTGAGACGGAGTTGTCAAAGAACGTGGTCACGTGATACTGCAAGAGTTCCCACAAGTCTTCAATAATGAGCTGGGGCGCGCCTGCGTCTCTGTTTTCCTGGAATCTCTGATTAATTCTGATGATGTCGACTAACTTGTGCGTCAAGTCGTCTTCACTGCGCTGACCGGATTCAAGCGTGATGGACGGGCGAACCGTTACCGGCGGCACCGGCAGAACGGTTAAAATCATCCATTCGGGACGCGCGTTTTCGGGGTCCATTCCGATGACGCGAATATCTTCGTCCGGCACGTTTTCAAAGCGGTCTCGAATTTCAGTCGGCGTTAAGCGTTCGCCGTTTTCGATATATTCGGTCGGCTTCTCGAACTTGATGTCGTTTTGATCTGCGTCACAGTACGGACATTTCTTTACCTTGGCCGCTTCTTTGTAAACTTCATTGATCAAATCATCGGGCATGTGACCGATTCCTTTGACCGCTTCAAGCTGCGCCAAATAATCTTCTTTCTGCGCGTCGTTTAAAAGCAACCGGCTGCAATTGCCGCAAATGGAGCGGAGCAGCTTGCGGATGGTTTTGTTGAAACCGACGTGAATGACCGGAACGACCAATTCGATGTGACCGAAGTGGCCGGGACATTCGCCTGCCTTGGAGTGGCAGGTTTTACATTTCAATCCCGGGTCTATCACACCAAGACGCGTGTCCATGAGACCCATCTCGATCGGGAAACCGTCTTCGTCGTAAGTGTCTGCGGTAATGACGTTGGTTGCGCTCATGTTTCGGATTTCTTTGGGAGAAAGTAAACCGAACTTAATGGCCGAAATTCTTTTCGGGATCTGCTGAACTCTTCTTGACATCATGATTACACCGCATCCTCAAGTTCCATTCTCGGCGCAACGCCGAGGGATTTGATTTCATCAAGCAGGAGCTTGAAGGAATAACTCATTTCAACAAGGTAAATGTCGGTGTCAGCACCGCAGTTGGGGCAGACGGCCATGTTTCTCTGCTTGTCAAATGTGGCAATCATACCGCAGTTGCTGCAGACATACTCTTCATCCTTGTCGGACTCTTCCAATAATCTTTCTTTCAGACACATCGCAGCGCCGTGGCCGACCAAAACGTCACGCTCCATTTCACCGAAACGAAGACCTCCTTCTCTCGCACGTCCTTCCGTCGGCTGTCTGGTAAGAACCTGAACGGGACCGCGGGATCTGGCGTGCATTTTTGAAGTGACCATGTGGTGCAGTTTCTGGTAGAGAATAACGCCGACGAAAACGTCTGCCGGGATCATTTTTCCGGTCACGCCGTCATAGAACACTTCTTTGCCGGTGTGGGCGAAGCCGTACTGCTGAAGCGTTGCTCTGAGCTTTTCTTCGTCGTCACCGTTTTCTTCGGCTGCGGAGAAAGCTGTCGCGTCAATGCGGCGCCCTTCCATGGAACCGACTTTTCCGCCGATCATTTCGAGAACGTGCCCGACAGTCATACGGGACGGGATTGCGTGCGGGTTGATCATCAAATCGGGTGACAAACCGGATTCGGAAAACGGCATGTCGGCGATGTTGACTTTGAGGCCGATAACGCCTTTCTGACCGTGTCTGGATGCGAACTTGTCACCGATATCGGGAACACGCTCGTCTCTGACTTTGACTTTCGCAAGTCTTGTACCGTTGATGGATTCGGTTAAAATAACGTTGTCAACGACACCTTTTTCGTTGGAGCGCATGGTAACGGAACTTTCACGTCTCTGCTGGCTGAATCCGGAATCAAGGCCGCCCGTGTTTTCTTCAAGGAAACGGGGCGGGCTGGTTTTACCGATCAGAACCGCATTCGGCGCGGCATATGTTTCGGGGTTGACCAAACCGTCTTCATCGAGTTCGGCGTAAGATTCGGCGCTTCTGGCACCGCGATATTCGGAGTCGGGAATTTCGAATTTGTCTTCCTGACCGCCCGGATAGCGGCGTTCTTCGCCTTCAAAAGTTCGAATAAAGTGGCTGCGGCCGAGACCTCTTTCGATAGAGCCTCTGTTGAAAACGAGAGCGTCTTCAATGTTGTAGCCTTCGTAAGAAAGAATGGCGACAACGAAATTCTGACCGGCGGGTCTGTCATCGAATCCGATGGACTCGCAGGTCTGCGTGTAAGTCATTGCGCGCTGCGGATAGTGCAGAATGTTTGCGCGCGTGTCGGGTCTGAGCTTGTGGTTTGCTGTTGAGACGCCGATACACTGCTTGATCATAGCTGCGCCCATTGTACAACGCGGGGCTGCATTGTGTTCCGGATACGGAATCATACCGGAGCAGATACCCAAAATCAAATCGGGTGAAAGTTCCATGTGCGTGTGGCGTTCGTTTAATTCTCTTTCGCGAAGGGCAACGTATGCGTTTTCTTCTTCTTCCGCGTCGAGATATTCGATCAAACCGAGGTCGATCAAATCTTCGAAATTCAATTCGCCGGTTTTGAGTTTTTCAACGTGTTCTTCCGTGACGAGAATGCCGCCGTTTTCAACGATCAAAAGCGGTCTTCTGGCGCGGCCGATGTCGGCTGAAATAATAACTTCGCCGGTGTGTTCTAAGTAAGCCACATTGACCTGTTTTGAGAAGTATCCTTTTCTTCTCATTTCGCGGATGTTGGAAACAAGCGTCAGCGGATCGTCGTGCGTTCCGATGAGTTCGCCGTCCAAGAAAATTTTAGATCTGTTCATCATTCGTCAATTCCCCCGTCGTAGTCGATGCCGCCTAAGAAATCGTCATCCATGTCGTCTTCCTTTTCGGCCGGCGCGGCTTCTGCTTCAGGAATCGCGTCTTCGTCTTCGCTGAATTCGCCTTCGGTCTTCTTAATGCCGATTGCCTTTTCTTCGAATTCGCTTTCGAATTCTTCTTTTTCGGCGCTGTCGTATTCGACTTCAATGATTTCGGGCTGGATAAACTGGAATTTCTCAACGCCTAAATTGTAAAGCGCCTGTTTGATGGGTTCCGTGTCGTCGACGCCGGTTGAAAGTTCCACCATTTCGGCAAAATTCTTCACAAGACCGCAGTTCGGACCTTCGGGAGTTTCCGAGGGGCAGAGGCGTCCCCACTGTGTCGGGTGCAGGTCACGCGCTTCGAAGTGCGGCTGAGCGCGGGAAAGCGGTGAAATCACACGGCGAAGATGGGAAAGTGTTGAGATGTGGTCGTTTCTGTCCAAAAGCTGGGAAACACCTGTTCTGCCGCCGACCCAGTTGCCGGTTGCAAGCGGGTGCTGTAAGCGGTCTGTCAAAACGTCGGCACGAACGATTGTCGCGACGTTGAGTTCACGGTTTCTCATGCTGGCGCGCTCCAACTGGTATTTGATGTCGCGGGAAAGTTTGTTAAAAGAGACACGGAAGAGATCTTCCATGAGGTCGCCCGCGAGTTTGAGGCGTTTGTTGGAGTAGTGGTCTTTGTCATCCTCATCGCGTTTTCCGAGCGCGAGTTCAAAGCAGGATTCTGCCATTCTAGCAAGGAAGTTCGCTTTTGAAATGCGGTCTTCGGGTTTGTCGCCGAGGTGCGGTAATAAATATCTGTCTAAAACGTAATTGGCCCGCTTGATCTGATATTCATGGGCTTGTCCTGCGGCAACGCGCATACCGATTTTTGAGATGGCGTCCTGCATTGTGTCAACTTCGGCTTCGTCCAAGTTTTCAAGCATGAATTTAACGATTTCCGGATCGGTTGAAACGGCGGTCACGACGTCCTGGTCAGTGACGATGCCGAGCGCGCGGATAAGTGTGATAAAGTTGAGTCTTCCGGTAATGGACGGGAAGGAGACTTCAAGCAAAGATTTGCGTCCGCGTTCAACGACCACGAGTGCGCGGTAGCCTTTCTTTTGTGAGAAGACTTTTGCGACTTCGATTTTGTCGCCGTAGCGCTCGCCGTATTCGGTCAAAATTTTGTTCGGCGCGAGGTCTTCAAGCGTCATGACGACACGCTCTGTGCCGCCGACGATGAAATAACCGCCGCAGTCGAGCGGGTCTTCGCCGTTTAAGATTTTTTCGTCATCGGACATGCCGACGAGGTTGCAGACCTTGGATTTGAGCATGATCGGAAGCTGTCCGATGTTTGCTTCAATCGGTTCGTCTTGTGTGTCGCGGTCTTCTTTGACGACCGACATTTCGAGGAACAGCGGTGCAGAATAAGAAAGGTTGCGAAGGCGGGCTTCGTTGGGATAAAGGCCTTCGATGGCTCCGTCTGCTTCTTTAACGACCGGTTTTTCGACGCGGATTTTTCCGAGCTTCAGATAGGTTCCTTCGATATCCGTCTCGATGATTTGCTGTTCATCTATAATTTTTTGAAGTCCTGTGTCCAAGAATTTATTGAAAGAATCAATATGATGCTGTACAATTTTATCTTGGGTGAAATAATATTTCGTCAGAACGCGTGTATCTAATGTAATAGTTAGCACCCTCTTGTTTGAGTTATTTTATTCGTCTGTCTGTTCGATTTTTGGATAGTATGTAAATAAATGTGATAGTCACGCGCTGCAGTTGCCTGCATTGCGGTTGTCTGCCTTGTTTTCTGCATTTGATTTGTTTTCTGCATTTGTTTTTTTACATTGGTTGATTGCTTCAGTTTGAATCTGTTTGATTTTGATAATTCCCGTACACGATTTGCCTTATGATTTCATATGCTTCTTTATGACTTCAAACTCGATTTGATTAATACATTCTATTGACACTCAATTATTGACACTTTTATTGTCATTCAATTCATCCAATATTGATATTCATTCAATTGATAAATAATCCGCAAAAAATAACAAGCCGGCAAACGACAATGATTAGAAAAGTGTCCGAGCCTGATTGTATAATTCAGCCCTTCCGTTACGGGAATGTTTGCTGTTATACGATACCGTGCTTCAGCGGTATTTTGCGGATGTATTATATTATGAGTTTTTTGGCGGGTCGGTGAAACGGGAGTGCGGGCGATTATTGATAGAATAAGATTCCCAAATATTTTTCAAACATATCAAAATAAACCAACATTTTTAAACAACGGCGTCGATGACAAGCCTGTAGTAGAAGGATTCGTCGGCGGTCTGGCTTTTGCGTGTGATTTTAATCACATCGCCGATTTTTGCGCCGATTTCAAGGACGATCGGGTCATCGAATCTGAGTTTCGGAAACTGTTCCTTGTCGATGGCGTATTTTTCAAGCAATACCGCCACTTCCTCGTCTCCGATAATTTCATGATGCGGGACCGATTCATGATCAAGAAGTTTAAATGTCAAATCTTTTCCTCCGTGAGAAAGATAGTAATCCATATTTGAGTGCTGCAGCCGCGAAACGCGGAAACGACAAATTTGAAATCATTTTGTTTTGTAAATCATTATTAGATTTTGAAAAATCATTTCGATTTTGAATCATTTTTTTGATTATATTTTGTTTTTATATATTTCACGTTATTTTCAATTTGAATGCGAAACGATACCGTCAAACATCAAATGAAAACAAAATGACAAAACGATATCATCATCAATTGTCAAATATGAAAAAAATGGCGGGCCCATAGGGATTTGAACCCTAGGCCGACTGGTTAAAAGCCAGTCGCTCTGCCTGACTGAGCTATGGGCCCCTTCCGTAAATTTGTTTGTCGTATCTGAAGCAGACCTAACAACATATTTGTTGTATTTATATGTTTTGCCCGAGCGGGCTTGTTTTATGTTTAGACGGCAGGTTAAAAGAGCAATGTATATAATAAAGAATTCAAATTAAAGAGTTTGCGTTTAAAAAATGTAAAAACTTAATAGGAAAAAGAATTCTATTGTTTTTTTCTGATTTAAAATAAAGATTATTGAATATTGTTGAATATTAAAATGACAATTGTATTGTTGAATATTAAAATAACAATTGTATTGTTGAATATTTGATAATTAAGATGACAATTATTTTGCTGAATATTTAAATGATAATTAAAATGAATAAAAGTTACGGAAACTTTAATAAAACCGTAACGGAAAATTAATTTTTGTGATTGAAAATGCCTTTTGAAATATTAGAAAATGAAGAGATGGCAACGGGCGTCCAAAAGATGGTGATTGACGCGCCCGATGTTGCAAGAGCCGCGAAAGCCGGCCAATTCGTCATTGTCCGCGCTTATGATGACAGCGAAAGAATTCCGCTGACGATTGCCGATATCGATACAGAGAGAGGAACGATCATGATGTCGGTGCAGGCGCTCGGCAAGGGAACGAAGCAGATTGCGAGGATGGAAGTCGGCGAGCATTTGGCAGACTTTGTCGGCCCCTTGGGAACGCCTGCCGATGTCAAAAAGATCGGAACGGTCATTCTTGTCGGCGGCGGCGTCGGAATCGCGCCGATTTATCCGCAGATCAAAGCTTATAAAGACGCCGGAAACCGCGTCGTGACAGTCATCGGCGCTCGAAATGAAGGGTTGCTGATGATGGAAAAAGAATTTGAAGCCGCAAGCGACGAGCATTATGTGACAACAGATGACGGTTCCAAAGGCCGCCACGGTTTTGTGACGGAAGTTGTCAAAGAACTTTTGGATAAACAAAACGCGGGCGAATACGAGCATGAAAGAATCGGGCGCGTTGTCGTGATCGGCCCGCCGATTTTGATGAAAGTCGCAACCGATATGATGAAGGATTATCCCGATGTTGAAATCGTGGTCAGCATCAATGCCATGATGGTGGACGGAACGGGCATGTGCGGCGGCTGCCGCGTTGTTGTCGGCGGCGAAGTGAAATTCGCATGCGTTGACGGTCCGGAATTTGACGGCAGATTGGTGGATTTTGACACGGTCATGAACCGCCTGATGATTTACAAGAAAGACGAGCTTGCCGCTTCGCAAAAATATGATGAAGAATGCGCAGGCGTTTGTTCACAGCTGGATTAATGAAACGATTAAATCAGCAATTTAACAGACAATTACAAAACAATTTTGATTTATCAACAAAACAATTTTGAGTTATCGCATTTAGGATTATTTTAAAGGATCAGGAGATTATGACTGCTGTTAAGAAAGAAAGACCCGGACGCGTCGCCATGCCCGAGCAGCCGGCAAATATTCGCCGGCACAATTTTGATGAGGTCGCGCTCGGCTATACGGCGGCTGAGGCGATTGCCGAAGCTTCCCGCTGCATTCAGTGCCGCGTGCCGCGCTGCGTGGAAGGCTGCCCGGTGAATGTCAATATTCCCAAATTTATCAAATTAATTGCAGACGGCGACTCGGAAGGCGCTGCCGAAAAACTGTTTGAAACAAACATGCTTCCCGCGATCTGCGGCCGTGTCTGCCCGCAGGAAACGCAGTGCGAAGAGCTGTGCATTCTCGGCAAGAAGAGCGAACCGATTGCGATCGGCCGCTTGGAGAGATATGCGGCTGACACGCTGAGATCTGTCGGCGGCAGAAGCTGTAAGATTGGAGACGGCACAGAAATCGTTGACGGCGTCCCGGAAGCGGGATGCTTGACGGCGCCGACCGGAAAATCCGTTGCGGTCATCGGATCGGGACCGGCGGGCTTGACGGCTGCGGCAGACTTGGCAAAAGCCGGTCACAAAGTCACGCTTTTTGAATCGCTTCATTTGCCTGGCGGCGTTTTGACGTACGGGATTCCGAGTTTCCGATTGCCTAAAAACATTGTTCAGGCGGAAATCGATGACGTTTTGGCGCTCGGCGTTGAGCTGAAAACGGATTACGTGATCGGCAGAATCAAAACGCTTGATGAAATCGCTGAAGAATATGACGCCGTATTTCTCGGAACCGGCGCGGGTCTTCCGAATTTCATGGGAATTGAAGGCGAAAATTTAAACGGTGTTTATTCGGCGAATGAATTTTTGACGCGCGTTAATTTGATGAAGGCTTATGAGCCTGATTCGAATACGATGGTTCGAAAAGGAAAACACGTTGTCGTTGTCGGCGGCGGCAATGTCGCGATGGACGCGGCCCGCTCGGCGCTTCGCCTCGGCGCAGAAAAAGTGACAATTGTGTACCGCAGAAGCGACGCTGAACTTCCCGCGCGCCGTGAAGAAATCGAGCACGCCAAGCATGAAGGAATTGATTTCTGTCTTCTCGCGAATCCGACAAGAATTATCGGCGATTACGGCGACGGAACGCCGCAGGGCAGAAAATTCGATGTCAAGGCGGTTGAATGTATTCGAATGGAACTCGGCGAGCCTGATGAATCCGGCAGAAGAAGCCCGAAAGAGGTGAAAGGTTCGGAATTTATGATCGAAGCCGATGTCGTTATTATTGCGATCGGAACGTCTCCGAATCCGCTGATTTACATCAATTCCCCCGATGTCGAGAAAACAAAGCGCGGAACGGTCGTCGTTGATGACGATTTAAGAACCACGAAAGAAAACATTTTCGCGGGCGGCGATGTCGTGACGGGCGCCGCGACAGTGATTTCAGCGATGGGCGCGGGAAAAAAGGCGGCGGCAGAGATTGATAAATATTTGATGGAAAAGTGATTCGCTTTTCATTCAATTCTTTTTTTCAATATTTGTTTCATTCGATTTTTTTCTTTTTCATATTTGATTGTTTGTTTCGCAGCCGCCGCGCGCGAGCTGCTTCATTTTTGTATTATCTTTTTTCAAATTGTCCCATCATTTTTAATTTGTTTTCACAATTAAACCTAAACATCCAATATTTCAAAATCGTTGACCTGAACGCCCGATAAAACCCTAATTTTAATTTTTTATATTTTGAAGAAAAGAAGGCGTTCCGTTTTTTCGAAAAATAAATTGAAAAATGATGTTTCAATTGATTTTAGATTGAATTAAATTTAAAAAACCGTCCCTCCAACGACGCGTTTCCGAAGCGCAGCGGAGGAAAGAAGGAGTTGGAGATTCTAACAATGATTCAACGAATTTACAGCTGCCGATTTTTAAATTTAAAATCTTAAATTAAAAGAGTCGGGATTGCAATTTTTAATTCGTATTGGAAAGAATCCGCCAAGTCTCGTTTCCTCGCTTTGCTCGGAAACTCAACTTGCGGGGGCGGTTTTTGAACTTTTCATCGTTTTTAATCAAAACGAACATCGTTCTTTATCAAAATCTAAAAAAAAGAACGAACGCCGTTTTTTTCTAAAAGATTCCTTGAATTTTGGGTTTTAAGGGGCGTTCAGGTTTATCGAAAATTAAAGAAAAGGCGATGTTTGGTTTATCCCGAAATTGATTGTTGTCTGTTCCGCCCGAGTGCCGTCCTGCAACTGTCTTTTGCCGCTGTCGGCAGCCGCAGCAGCTGCCGCCCCGCGCGCGAACCGCACAAATTTTTCAAAACAAAAAGAAACCAAACCCTTGATTTAAAAAATAAAAAGAAAACGAACCCTCGATTTAAAAAATAAAAAGGAAAATGAACCGCGATTTTAAACAAAAAAAGAAAAACAAAAAGAAAACAAATTTTCTAAAAAACAAGATAAGTTAAACCCGTCAATATTTATTTTTTTGAACTGACGGATAGAGTTATCTATGATATTTTGGCATTTATTATTCACTCATGCACATGACCATTAAAGGATTTGAGGTTAAAATGGATTCCCGAGACGAAATTTTGGAACAGATTGCCGCGCGGCACGAAAATGACGAACATCAGGAAATAATTGACGCGATATCGGAAATTCCCGAAAGCGAACGGGATTATGAATTGATATGCCTTCTCGCCCGCGCTTACAACAATATCGAAGACCAC
The DNA here is from genome assembly GCF_032594095.1 of Methanimicrococcus hongohii. Taxonomy (NCBI): domain Archaea; kingdom Methanobacteriati; phylum Methanobacteriota; class Methanomicrobia; order Methanosarcinales; family Methanosarcinaceae; genus Methanimicrococcus; species Methanimicrococcus hongohii. The sequence continues at coordinate 264,567 of NZ_CP131059.1, read as the reverse complement.
GAAAAAGCGCTGGAACTGCTTTTGTCCGTCAAAGAAGAAGGACAATACGATATTTTGTGGCATTTCAGAATCGGCTACGCCTATTATTACATGGACATGCTTGAGTCGGCCGAAAAAGCATTTGAACGCGTCTTAGAATCAGACCCCGAAAACAGAGACGCAATCGATTTTCTGGAATGGACGCGCGACGAAATCGAAGAAGCCGCCGAAATCAAACCGATGCAGGAAGAAAACGCGCTTGATCAAATGATTCATTGGCTTTCTCATGAAAACGAACTCGGCGCGGCACCTGCCGAAATTGAAAAAGTCGGAGAATTTGACCTTCACGGCAAACATTATTACATTTACAAATACAAAAAAACAAAAGAAGAGCCTTGGCTCATCGGTGTTTGCGGCGGCTACGGCAGGCGCGACTTGGACCATTGCGGACATGTTTTCAGCGAAATGGAAGAATATTATCCTGATACCGCCGAAGAAAAAGCGATTGTGCTCGTTGAAATGCTTCGCAAAGCTTGGATGGAAGAAGCCGAAAAAGAAATGAAAGAAAACGGCATCATCCCCGGTTCGAAGAAAAATGAACCGCGAAAAGGACCGTTTGCCGGATTTGTTTTGCTGAATTCTTACACCTTCAATCCCGAACAAATCAAATCCGTTTTGAAAAACGATTGGGACATTATTGTTCGTGAAATACCGAAAGATCCGGACGCGGCGGACGAAACATCCTTCATTTTTGAAATTGACGGAATGACTGCCGCCGTCAATTTGATTGAAGATTCCGTTCCGAACAAAGAAGCCGAACATTTTGCGGAAATGAATTACATGTGGCCGGAAGCAGCAGCCGTCACAAAAACGCATGTCGCGCAGATTCTCATAGCCGTCATCGAAAATGACCAACCGGCAATCGACGCGGGAATTTTGTTCACGAAAATCGCGGCAAGCTGTCTGAAATTGGAAAACGCAATCGGCATTTACACCGCAGGAACCGTTTTTCAGCCGGAATTTTACATTGATGTCGCCGGCCTGATTGACGGCGGCGATTTGCCGATATTGAATTGGGTTTATTTCGGCGTTTACACAAACGAAAGAGGAACGAGCGGATACACTTACGGTCTTCGGACATTCGGAAAAGAAGAAATCGAAGTCATCAACAGCACGGCAATGCCTGAAACAATTCATGATTTTTTGATTGATATCGTTTATTACATTTTATCCAACGACGTGACGCTTGAAGACGGCGAAACCATCGGTTTTACGGAATTTCAAAAACTCAAAATTACGAAATCGAAAGGAATTGCGCTTGACGGCTATACTTTGAAAATTGAATATTGAGACAGAAAAATCGGAAACATCTTTGATTATGCACAAGAATCAGATGACATGATTTCCGCCTCATTCTTTTTTATTTTTCTAATTATTTTTCTGATTATTTTTCTAATTATTCCGATATTTTACTATGAACTCATTTTTTGAAAAATTTCTAAAAACAAATATTTCCAACATTTGACCCCGAACGGGTCTAATTTTATGAAGACTATAGAATAACAACCCGAAAAGGTATAATATTTATAAAAAAGGAACCTAAAGGGTGTAAATTAACAAATAAAATAGAATAAACGACCGAAAGGGTATAAATTAATAAACACATTAGAATAAACAACCAAACGGGTATAAATTGAAAAACTCGAATAATATAAATACAAAACGGGTGAGATGATGGAAGACAGTCAGATTTATCTTTCAATGTATTTGAAAGAAGAAAGGAGAAAAGCGAAATTAACACAGGTCGAACTTGCAAAAAAAGCAGGCGTCGGCGTTCGTTTTATTCGCGAAATGGAACAAGGCAAAAAAACGCTTCGAATGGATAAAGTCAATCAAGTTTTAACTTTATTCGGAAGCGAACTCGGTGTTGTTCCGATGAATCGAGAAGAGTGGTTTGAGTGAAAACAATTCAAAGATAAGTGATTTGAATGAGACGGGCAAAAATTTACATGAGAGAACAATTTGCAGGAATATTAACCGAAGGCGGAGCTGAAAATTATATTTTTCAATATGATACGGACTATTTGAATCGAAAAGACGCAAAAGCTGTCAGTTTAACGCTGCCGCTTCAGAAAGCACCTCATGAAAGCAGAGTATTGTTCCCGTTTTTTGACGGGCTGATTCCGGAAGGCTGGCTTTTGGATATTGCAGAAAACAATTGGAAAATTTCAAAAAAAGACAGAATGGGTTTGCTTTTGACATGCTGCAAAGACTGTATCGGTGCAGTCAGCGTACAGCCGATGGAAGATTGAATGAAAAGAAAAGGAGATAAAAATGTCAAAATGTCTTTTCTGTTACCTGGAATTCAAAGAAGAAGATTTAAAAAATGAAAAAACGGCAGAGAAAATGCCGGATTTTCATCCCGCTTGTTCAAAAAAGATTTTTGGAACAAAAACGCCGCCGATTTTGCCGTACACAAAAAATGAAATTTCGGAATTAGCATTAGATGTCATCCGATCGCATACGGCAGTAACGGGAGCGCAGCCGAAACTGTCTTTAGATTTGGAAAAAGGAGAGAAAAATGCGCCGAAAAGATTCACGATTGCCGGTTTATGGGGGAAATATATTTTAAAACCGCAAACGGAAGCATATCAAAATCTTCCTGAATTTGAAGATTTAACAATGCATTTGGCAGAATTGTCAAAAATAAAAGTTGTCCCCCACTCATTGATTCGTTTTGAAGACGGAAGTCTTTGTTACATCACAAAAAGAATTGACAGAGATGAAAACGGCATCAGAATAAATATGGAAGATATGTGCCAGCTGACAAAACGGTTGACGGAAGACAAATACAAAGGGTCATATGAACAAATCGCCAAACAAATTCAGCAATTTTCCGAAACGCCCGGTTTAGATTTGATTGATTTTGCTTCACAATTGATTTTTTGTTTCTTGACCGGAAATTCCGATATGCATTTGAAAAACTTTTCACTTATTGAATATGAAAACGGATACAAGATGACGGAAGCGTATGATATGCTCCCGACAAACATTATTTTACCGGAGGAAGATACCGAAGAAACGGCGCTTCTCTTAAACGGCATCAAGAAAAAAATTACAAAAGAAGATTTTGAAAAATCATTCCAAACGATGAAAATTGATTCCAAAAGCGTTGAAAATATTTTCAAAAACTTCAAAGAAACCATCCCGATGTGGTTTGATTTCATCGACAAAAGCTTCCTTCCCGATGAAATGAAAGAAAAATACAAATTGCTCATAAAAGAAAGAGCCCAAAGACTGGAACTTTTGCAACTCATTTGATTGTCGTCATTTGTTCGTCGTCGCCGCCTCCGCCCGCGCGCGAACTGCATAAATTTTAAAAAAGAAATAAAAACGAACCGCAATTTGTAAAAAATAAAAACGGTGGATGAAATGAAAAAAATTAAAGAGAAAAACAAAAAGAAAAAATTAAAGAGAAAATAAAAAGGAAAAATTAAAGAGAAAATAAAAAGGAAAAATTAAAGAGAAAATAAAAAGGAAAATAGAAAAAATGAGTAAACCCTTTCAAAAAAGGATTACTCGACTTTCTTTTCTTCTTCCGGAACAAAATCATCCATTTTGCTCTGTTTATCGCAATAACATTTTTCGTTCGGAATCGGCACCGGATACAATTCCGTAATGCAGCCGAGACAAAGTTTGCTTTTGTCGATTCCGATGGCTTTGACGAGACCGTCGGCGCTGAGATAGCCGATTGTGTCGGCGTTTACGGCGGCGCAGACGCCTTCGATTGTTTTGTGCGACGCGATGAGTTCGGCGCGTGTCGGCATGTCAATTCCGAGATAGCAGGGCGCAATAATCGGCGGGCTGGCGACGCGGAGGTGAACTTCTTTGGCGCCGGCATCTTTGATCATGTCGATAATTCTGCGGGAAGTCGTGCCGCGGACAACGCTGTCGTCAACGAGAACAACGCTTTTGTCTTTGAGGTTTTCGCCAATCGTATTCATTTTCAGGCGGACGGCCATTTCACGCATTTCCTGATGCGGCAAGATAAAAGTTCTGCCGATGTATCTGTTTTTCATCAATCCTTCTAAATATTTGAGGCCGGATTCGCGGGAGTAGCCGATGGCGGCCGCAATTCCGGAGTCGGGAACGGGAGAAACAATGTCGGCGACAGCCGGATGTTCGAGCGCCAATTCTTTTCCGATTCTTTCGCGCGCGGAATAAACAAGTGTTCCGTCAAGAATTGAGTCGGGGCGAGCGAGATAAATGTATTCAAAAACGCAATGAGCCGCAAAGTCTTCATCGGTTGTCATGACGCTTTCCAATTCGCCCGTTTTCTTAAAAATCATAATTTCGCCGGGGCGGAGGTCGCGGATGAGTTTTCCTTTAATCGTGTCAAGCGCAACGCTTTCGGAAACCGCGGCGTAACCGCCTTCGATTTCGCCGTAACAAATCGGTTTGTTGCCGATCGGGTCGCGAACGGCGTAAAGGTCGCCGTTGATCATAATTGTTAAAGCGTAAGAGCCGATAATGCGCCGCATAACGGATTTGAGAGCGTCGACGGGATTATGTCTTAATAATTCTTTGACCAAAAGAAGACCGATAATTTCGGCATCGAGAGCTGTTGTAAAAATGCGTCCTTCGGACTCAAGCTCATCTTTGAGTTCCGCGCTGTTGACTAAATTACCGTTGTGAGAAATAGCGATAACGCCGCCTTTGAAATTCAAAACGAAAGGCTGACAATTTTCGATCGTTTGTGTGCCGTATGTTGCGTTTCTGACATGCCCGACACCGACATAGCCGACAATATTTTGCAGCGTGTCGCGCGAATACGCTTCGGAAACAAGTCCCATGCGTTTGATTGATCTCGGTTTTGTGCCGTCAAAAACAACAATGCCCGTTGAATCCTGACCGCGGTGCTGCAATGCGTAAAGCGCATAATAGAGTTTAAAAGCAACAATATTTGTCGGCGGCGCAGGGTCATGAATAATGACACCGGCAACACCACACTCTTCTTTCAAAATTTATCACCCGATTTTTAAATCTTAGAATTCAAGATTTATTAAGATATATTATATGATTATCTTAAATTCAGCTTTATAAAATAATTAGCGGTTAATTATGAATACAAATGAATAATGCAGATAAAAAAGAATAATTTGTAGTTATATTTTAAGTTAATTTTCATTAATGTTCATATCAAAAAACAGACTTTTGAAGCCGAATTTGTCATAAAATAAGGGATAAATAAAATTATAAAAAATAATATAAAATTAAAAACAATATGTAAAGGCAAATATGAAAAAAATGACAAATAGAAAGAAACAGGATGAAAACTCAAAATTAAAAATTCAAAATTGCTGCTTTTCAACCGCCGCCGCGCGCGAGCCGCTTCATTTTTATTAAAATTTTCAAATCCGTCTGCCGTTTTTATTTCATTTCGGGATGAACCTAAACATCCGTTTTTGAAAAAATGTTGAAACCCGAACGCCCGATAAAATCCGAATCTTATTTTTCAAATTTCATTAAAAAACGGCGTTCCCTTTTGAATAATTTTGATAAAAGACGATGTTTCAACAAATTTTAGATCGTACAATATTTCGAAAACCGCCCCTCCAACGACGAGTTCACGAATGAAGCGAGTGAAGGAGGAGATGGAGATTCTTTCCCGTGCGAAACAAAAAACAAAAACAGTCGGTTTTTCAGATGCAATCGGTCCCGGCTAAGACTGTAAGTCTGCAACTGTCTTTTACGGTTGCTGCTAATCAGGTTTGTGTTTGCGCTGCCGGCCAGATTTGTGCTGCCGCTGCCGGTCAGGTTTCTGTTTCCGATTGCAGTCAGGTTTGCGCCTGCCACTCTGCTGCCGCGCGCGAACCGCACAAATTTAAAAAAGAATGAAAACGAGGGTAGCATTTTGAAAATTAAAATGAAAAACGATTGTACTTCTTGATTGAAATAATTGAGAATAGAAATAATTGAAAAACGATAATTGAAAAACAAAAATAATAAAAAGAAATGAAAAAAACGATGAACTCAGTCACCGTTTAATTTGGATTTTCTGACCCACTTGTAGTCTCTCAACTTTGCAGATCTTCCGAATCCGCATGCGACACACTGTTTGGTGCTGATGTTGAAAGATGTGCTGCCGCATCTTCTGCATTTCATATGTGTGCGTTTTTGTCTCTGGCCCATTGAGGGCGTTCCTTTAGTCATTGCTTCTTCACCTTTTAATTAAATTGTAAGTAATCAAATTTGTAAGATATAATTTGTTGAATTAACGTAAATAACGAATGAACGTGATTTGAAATTGATATTTGAATGGATAAACGAAATGAATGATATAAAATCATCGGCTGAAAAAACGTCGAATTCTGCAAATCCGCAAACGTCGTTCGCTTTTTCAGAAAATTGAATAAAAAAGATCGGCTGAGCCGATATTTTAAATCAATCGGAATAATCAGGGGGACACGTAAACGATATTGTCTCCTCTGACAACAAGACTGGAATATTTTTTGATGCTGACGCCGTCTTTTAATTCTTCCGCATTGTCGAGGACGAGATTCATGTGAATGTCGTAGCCTTTCAATTCTCCTCTGAATTCACGACCGCCTTTCAGGCGTGCAATAACCGGCTTGTTTAAAGCCTCATTTAAAATGTCAAGAGGTCTGTTCGTCATAAGTATTACCTGTTTTGTTGTTTCGGCGCAACACGCGCCTTATAATTTTGAAATCCGCTCGTAAATGAAGCAGATCGCCACCTTTTTCAGCCGGCAGGAATCCGAAAAGACCGCAGACTGTAATTTGTTTAAGAACTGAATTATGATATTTAAACATATCTGTTTTGAACGCTTTAAATACTGCTTTACAACAGCATTATTTAATTCAATTGTTTTGAATTTCTAAAGGAACGAAAGAAACACAAAACGTCTTTTATCATTATATCCTATAACGAATAAAAATATTGCCTTTTTCTCAACAAGATTATTAGAATTATCAGGGTAATCAGAACTCAGAATATATTAGAATTATCAAGATTATCAGAACTCAGAATATTATTAGAATTAATCAAAATTATAGAATAATCAAGTCCGACAGAATTATCAAAATAATTAGAACTATCAGAATTATCAAATTATCATATCAAATTATCAATTTCAGGAGTGAAATTTATTGAATAACAAAAACACGGCGGAAGAACAAAAAAATAAAACAGGTGCGGCAAAAGGGATCAAAAAGAAATGCGTTATGACGATTGCCGGCAGCGACTCGGGCGGCGGCGCGGGAATCGAAGCCGATCTGAAAACATTCTCCGCGCTTGGCGTTCACGGAACCTGTGTCATTGCGTCCGTCACGTCTCAAAATACAAAAGGCGTTCAATTCGTTTATGACATTCCCGTCGAACACATCGGAACGCAGATTGATTCTGTTTGCTCAGACATGGAAATCGTTTTTGCCAAATCGGGAATGCTTTCTTCGCCTGAAATCGTTTCGTACGTCGCGGGAAAAGTCAAAGAATACAATCTTTCTTTGATTGTTGATCCCGTCATGGCAGCCGAAGCCGGCGGCGAATTGCTTCGGAAAGACGCTGTCAAAATGATGGCTGAAGTTCTTCTGCCGGTCTCTTTTGCGGTCACGCCTAACATTTTTGAAGCGGAAATCCTCTCCGGCATAAAAATTAAAAATGCGGAGGACGCGAAAAACGCCGCCGTCAAAATCGCGGAAACAGGTGTCAAATACGTCATCGTCACGGGCGGTCATTTGGAAGCGGAAGACATTGTTTATGATTCAAAAAACAAAGAGTTCACGATGCTTTCGGGAACTTTTGTCAAAGGCGGGACGCACGGAACGGGTTGCACTTATTCATCTTCACTGACAGCGTATCTTGCGCGCGGTTATTCTTTTGAACAAGCGTGTCAATTTGCCAAGAAATTCGTTGTCGACGCGATTCTTTATTCTGAAAATATCGGATCGGGTGTCGCGCCTGTGAATCCGGGAGGCGCGCAGGCGATTCGATCGGAACGCGCTTTTGTGATTGAAAACATTTTAGAAGCGTGGGAAATTTTGAAAAACGATGACATTTTCCCGCAACTGATTCCGGAAGTCGGAACAAATATTGCGATGACGCTGCCCGATATTTTCAAGGAATCGGTGCAGCCCGAATATTATGCGTCCGGAATTCAGCCGCCGCGGCAGATTTCGTCCATTGACAAGGCGGATAATATTATCGGCGCCGACGGTTTCGGTTCCTATTATTCAGCCGCTGCCGCGTTTCCCGGCAGGATTCATAAAGTTAAAGATTTGAGCGGCGCCAAGCTTTCTGCCGAAAATCTCGGTTATCCGTCTTTTGGTTCGGGTTCGAATTTGGCAAAAGTGATTAAATCCGCCCAAGATTTTGACGAAACGGTGCGCGCCTGCATCAATTTGAAATATACAGAAAAAAATGTCAAACATTGTGAAAAAACGGGACTTTCAGCCGGCTCTTTTAATCGCGATGACGAGCCTTCCGGCTGCGATGAAAGCAAAGAATGGGGAACGACAATGATCATTCAGGAAAACGGCGAAACCGTCCCCGATATGATTTATGAAAACGGCGGCTTCGGAAAAGAAGGCGTGATCCGCGTTTTCGGAACAGATGCTGTTGACGCGGCAAATAAAGTTTTGATGATTTGCGATGAAATTCGAAAAGCGAAAAACTGATTGAAGAGAATGAAAAACAAATGAAAAATGAGCAAACAAACAAAAATGAAAAAATAAAAACGAAGAAGAATAAAAATAAAACAAAAAGGAATTCAAGAGGCACAAATATGGATGAAAAACAAAAGATCAACGTCAATATTGATTTTATCGGTCCTTTGATTGTTGTTGAAAATGTCAAAAAGGCGAGCGAGTTTTATGAAAATGTCGCCGGCCAAAAATTGAAATTTAATTTCGGCGCGAACCGGCAATTCGAAAGCGGTTTAACGCTTCAATCCAAAGCGTCCATGGTCGACATTTACGGATTTGAAGAGAATGAAATCAAAAAGAGAAGCAATAATTTCACGCTTTATTTTGAAACCGCCGATTTCGATTCGTTTGTTGAAAATCTGAAAAACTATGACTTGGAATACGTTCACGGCGCCGTTGAACTCCCCGTCGAATTCCCGTGGGGGCAGCGCTCCGTCAGTTTTTACGACTTGGATGACCATGTTGTTGATGTCAGCGAAAAAATGGAAGCTGTTGTCAATCGGTTTGCCGAACAAGGAATGACGGCGGAAGAAATCGCGGCGCGGACGGAACATCCGATTGAGTTTGTCAATTCTTGTTTGAAATAAATCAAATTTGCCATTTTCGATCGGCGGCCGCTGCGCGCGAGCTGCCTCATTTTTATTAATTTTTTCAAATTCGTCCCTTGTTTTTTATTTTTATCAGGATGAAAACCAAACATCCAATTTTTCAAAATCGGCGAACCTGAACGCCCGATAAAATCCTAAAAAATGAATAGATTTTGGATAAAAGACGGCGTTCCGTTTTTGAGAATCTTGTTAAAGACGATGTTTCAATGAATTTTAGATTGAATGAAAGTTCAAAAACCGCCCCCGCAAGTTGAGTTCCGGGCGGCGCGAAGCGGCGAACCGGACTTGAAACGCAGTTTCAAGTTTTCGCAGCGGAGCGGAGGAAACGAGACTTGGCGGATTCTTACCATACGAAACGAAAAATGAAAAACAGATGCTTTTTTCGATTACGTTTCAGCTTCTGCAAAGTGTTTTCTTGCGACTGTCTTTTGCTGTCAGTTTCCGGCTGAGCCTGCTCGTCTGCAACTGTCTTTTAATGTTGCTGCTGCCGAATCAGGTTTCTGTTTCCGCCGCTACCATCAGGTTTCTGTTGCCGCTTGCCGATCAGGTTTCCGTCCGGCAGCTGCCGCTGCCGCGCGCGAGCCGCAGCAATATATAAAAGATAATGAAAAAAGATCCGAAATTTTCAAAAATAAACGAAAACGAGATGATGATTTTATCAAAAACAAACGAAAAAACAAATAAAAAATAGAAACAGAAGCAGAAACGGAAACGGAAGCAGAAACAGAAACGGAAACTGAAAAAAATGGCACTTATAACTCTTTCGTCATATACGTACCGTCAAAAACATACCCGTATTTTCGATAATATTCGCGAACGCCGATGCCGCTGATAATTGAAATTTTCTCAAAGCCGGCATCTGCCGCAATTTCTTCCGCCTTTTGAATCAATTCTTTGCCGTAGCCGCGGTGCTGCCAAGATCTGTTTTTGTCGGCAAGCGGCGCCGTTAACGTGTCGGCAGTCTCGCCCAGCGGTGTCAGCGATCCGTAAACGTGAAGCTCGCGAATAAGCGCCGCGTTTTGAAGTTCTTTTCTGTGCGGAGTGTTCGGGAAACGAAGGCGGATGAAACCGATTAAAACGTCGGCCTTCAAGTCTTCAAAAGAAATGAAATGCTCGACTCCGCCGCAGCACTCATATTTTTCGACATAAAGATGGATGTTTTCAGGGCTTGGCGGATTATTTTTAAGAATATTGTGACCGACTTCGCGGCACCGGATACATTTGCATTTTTCGCCGCGCGCGTGAAGAAGTTTTTCAGCCTCTTGGCGCACGTTGCTTTTTTGGATTCCCGCCAAAATCTGATCCGCCGGAATATCGCGCTGAATTCGTTGAAGGCGCGTCCATTTCGGCAAAATCGCTTTGATTTGTGAAACCAATTCGGGACCGTTTTCATCATTGAGCGGCGCGTATTCCCTGTTTTGCCACAATTTGTGAAGTTCGGTTCCTTCCGTGACAAGCGTCGGATAAATTTTCAAATAATCCGGCTTGAAATCGGGATTTTCAAAAAGTTCTTTGAAGCCTTCCAAATCGCGGTCAAAATCCGTATCAAAAAGACCCGGCATCATATGAAAGCCGACTTTAAAAGCGCTGTCCCGAAGACGACGGTTGGCGTCAGCCGTTTCACGAACCGTATGTCCGCGATTCATTTTCAAAAGAACATCTTCAAAAACACTTTGAACACCAAGCTCAACCTTCGTTCCGCCGATTTTTAAAAATTCGTCAATATGCTCCTCTTTCGCCCAATCGGGACGCGTCTCAAGCGTCATACCGACATTTCTGACATAAGCCGTTTCATTCGCTTTTTGAACATCTTCAAGCAACAGGAACGGGTAAGCGGAATTTATGAAATGAATAGAATCAATAGGATTTACAGGATGAAGAGAATCAACTGAATCATAACTCGGAACTTCCGTTCTCCAAATCGGAACGCCTGATTCGTTGACGGGCGCGTCGTGGTCGTTCATCGCTTCCAAACAACGCTTGACAAACCATTCCTGATAATCAACGGAGCGCGCCGAAAAAGTGCCGCCCATGATGATAAGTTCCGCTTTTGAAACGTCGTGTCCGATCGTATTCAGCTGCCTCAACCTTGAACTGACCTGGTTGTAAGGATCGAATTTGAATTCAAAAGCGCGCATCGCTGCCGGCTCGCGCCCCATATAGCTTTGCGGCGATTCAAAAGCGGAATCGGGACCGCCGGGGCAGGGCAGGCATTTGCCGTGCGGACAGGGCGCAGGCGACGTCATCGCGGCAATGACTGCAACGCCTGAAATCGTTCGAACCGGTTTTCTTTGAAGCACGTCGCGGACCGCTTTTTGTTCACCCGGATTTCCGCGAAGAATGATGTCGCCGTTGCTCGGAAGCGTTGAAAGCCCGTATTTTTTGCAAACCTTTTTCTTCATTTTGGCGAGATCTTTTTCCGATTCAAATTCACCCGCAACCGCCGAGAGAAGAATCTCGCGGCAAGCGGCATCGAATTTTTCATCGGATTTATCAAATTCCCGGTAACTCATTTTTTCACCAAATTCACCAAAAAGATTAACGTCAGGCGGCAGCCTTTAATAATTTAAGATTCGGAAAAGTAAATGTCATTTATGTAATAAGTATATAAGTCCTGTCACTGTAATAGACGTTATTGGCAGATAATCAGCAGTTGATACAGATTAAAATAAAATTAGAATTAAAAGTAAAATTAATTGAAATTAAAAATAAAATTAATTAAAATAATTAAAATTAATTAAATTTCCGAGTGATAAAATGAAATTCGGCATTGAACTTGTCCCGAATGAACCCGTTTTTAAAATCGCCGCTTACACAAAAGCCGCGGAAGATCAGGGTTTTGAATATGTTTGGATTACCGACCATTACAATAACCGCGAGGTTTATTCAACCATTTCTGTTTTAGCGCTCGCGACAAACAAAATCAAAATCGGCGCGGGCGTCACGAATCCGTACACAAGAAGTCCGGTCATAACGGCGACAAGTATCGCATCCGTCAACGAAATTGCAGGCGGCCGCACCGTTCTCGGAATCGGGCCGGGAGACAAAATGACTTTTGAAGCGCTCGGACTTCTTGGAGAGAAGCCGCTGACTGCGGTCAGAGAGTCTGCCGTTGTCGTCAGAGAATTGCTGACCGGGAAAAAAGTATCTTATGACGGTGAAATTGTCAAATTGAAAAACGCGAAAATCGATTTTGCCGACCCGAAAAAAACCGGTGTTGACATGAATATTCCGATTTATATCGGCGCGCAGGGACCGAAAATGCTTGAGACGGCAGGCGCTGTCGGCGACGGTATTTTGATCAACGGATCACACCCCGATGATTTCAAAGCCGCCGCAGTTCAAATTAAAAAAGGCGCGGAAGGATCCGGCAGAAATATCAAAGACATTGATGTTGCCGCCTACACTTGCTTTTCAGTTGACGAAGACGCCGAGAAAGCTTATGCCGCCGCAAAACCTGTTGTCGCGTTTATCATCGCGGGCGCAGCAGATGTTTTATTGGAACGCCACAGCATTTCAAAAGAGCTTAAGACGGAAATTGCGGACGCGATCGGGCGCGGCGATTTCAAAGGATTGAATACAATTATTACTGACGACGCGGCGGACCGTTTCGCTGTTGTCGGCGATTATGACGCGTGTTTGAAGAAAGCGAAAGAATTGGAAAAAGCGGGCGTGACGCAGTTGGTTGCGGGATCGCCGCTCGGCCCGAATAAAGAAAAATCGATCAAATTGATCGGAAAAATGATTGAAGAATTTTAAGATTGGAATTTTAAAAATAAAGAATCTTTGAAGATTGAAAAAATTTGAAAATTTAAAAAATCGAAGATTGAAGAATTTGGTTTGGAGTTTTAAAAATGAAAAGAGCATTTTATGTCGGCCGTTTTCAGCCTTTCCATTACGGTCATGAAAAAATTTTGAGCACGATTGCCGAAGAAGTGGATGAAGTTGTTATCGGAATCGGCAGCGCCCAAAAAAGTCACACGCCGCGCGACCCGTTTACCGCCGGCGAGCGTATTGAAATGGTTCTCAAATCGCTTGAAAATTTCCCGATCCGCCACTATATTATTCCGCTTCAGGACGTTGAATACAATGCGCTTTGGGTGCCTCATGTCAAGTCGATGTCTCCGAAATTTGACGTCGCTTATTCCAACAACCCTCTTGTCATTCAACTGTTTACGGAAGCAGGCATTGAAGTGCGCCGCCCCGCGATGCACGAGCGCAGCATTTATTCCGGCACCGCCGTTCGCAATTCGATGATTGAAAGCAAAAACAGAGAATGGGCAGAATTCGTTCCGCCGACCGTTGCCGAAGTTATCGATGAGATCAACGGAATCTGCCGAATCAAAAGAGTCGCGGGAAATGATGATTGAAAGAAAAATCAATTATCGATTCCGTTTTTTCATTTTTCAATTTTTTCATTTTTCAATTTTATTTTTTCAAATTTTATTTTATCAAATTTTATTTAATCAAATTTTTCGTTTTTCCGCTTTTTGTTTTTCAGAAACAAAAACCCAAACATCCAATTTTCATAAAATTGTTAAAACCCGAACGCCCGATAAAACCCTAAAAAACATATTAGATTTTATTAAAAAACGGCGTTCCCGTTTTGAAGAATATTGATAAAAAACGATGTTTCAATCGAATAAATATGAATTAAAAGACCAAATACCGCCCCTCAATCGACGAGTTCCCGAAGCGCAGCGGAGGGAAGGAGGAGATTGAGATTCTTTCCCACCCGAAACAAAAATATTACAAACAATTTGATTTTTAATTGCATTCAATTCCGGCTGAGCCTGCCAATCTGCAACTGCCTTTTAATTGCGCCGCTGCTAATCAGGTTTGTGTTGCTGCTGCCAATCAGGTTTGCGTTGCTGCTGCTAATCAGGTTTGTGTTGCCGCTTGCATCGACTCATTCTTTAGTAATCCGTTCGCATTCGCGAACGTGCCGCTGCTACCTACAGGTTTCTGTTTCCGCGTGCAATCAGGTTTCTGTTGCCGCTGCCAATCAGGTTTCTGTTGCCGCTGCCAATCAGGTTTCTGTTGCCGCTGCCAATCAGGTTTCTGTTGCCGCTGCCAATCGGGTTTCTGTTTCCGCTTGCCAATCAGGTTTCTGTTGCCGCTGCCAATCAGGTTTCTGTTTCCGCGTGCCATCAGGTTTCTGTTTCCGCGCGCAATCAGGTTTGCATTGCAGCTGCCGGCAGCAGCAGCTGCCCGCCTCGCGCGAGCCGCACAAATTTAAAAATAAAAAGTAAAAACGAACCATTGTTTAAACAAAAAATGAAATCAAAATCGAACCCGAAATTTTTAACAAAAAGAGCAAAACCGAACCGCATTTTTAACAATTAAAAGAAAAATGAAAAAATAAAAAGAAGAAATGAAAAGAAAGTAAAAAGAAGAAATGAAAAGAGAAAAGAAATAAAAAAGGAAGTGAAAGAAAATGGAATCGAATGACTTGATTTATTCCGACTTATTCCGTCAATTCGCTCCAATCATTCTTTCCCGGCGTATATTTCATTAAAATCGGATTCTTTTCTTTGACATAATCACCGACATCATCGTTATCAGTGTAAACGATTGCGCCGTCGTCTTCAAAGGAATAAGAATTTAAAACATCGGAAATCGGAACGCCTGCGGCGACGTCTTCGGAAAGCGACTGCATTTTGCCCATCAACCCTTCATACGCTTTCAATTCATCATCGTAAAGCGCGTGAATCAATTCTTTCAAACAATTTGCCGTTTCATCAATCGTTTGATTCGTCGTTTCAATTTCGTAAACGCGGCGGCAATAATCAAAACAATCGCATAAAACGACGTCGATGGATTCCGCCAAAATATTTTCCATCACTTTCTGATGAGAATAACCGCGCTCGCTCAACCTGTCTTTAAGCGTGTACGGGTGCGTTCGGAGAACGACAGACAAATCGCATAAATAATGCGCCAAATGGCTTTCGACAAGCAAAACCGGAAGATATTGCGGCGATTTGTGCAAATCCTCAAGCGTCAAGCCGTCGGAATAATAAACTTGATTAAACTCTTTTCGAATCTGCTGCTGATATTCAAAAACAGCTTCTTCTAAAGCATCCATGTCAACGACATCGCAATCTCTTTCATCATCGCGTTCGGACGGAATGTTATTGTTCTTAATAAATTCTGTAATGTGAAGAATACGATACCCTTCGGACTCAAGCGTCTTCGAAAGCTCGGTTTTGCCTGTTCCGGGTGTTCCCGTAAGCGCAATCGTCAAAAAGGGAGGAAATAAAATATCAGTCATAAATTGGCACCTGTCAACATCTGCGAATAAAACCCGTTTTTCGTTTAACGAAGAATATACCATTATTTCATTTTTACCAAAGCATACACCATTTTTAACCGTTTTTGAGACAGAAGACGTTTTTGGAATCGGACAATGCATTTTGAATCATAAATTGAAAATGAATTAAATCATTTGAATCCGAATATTTCGGTTTGATACCGAGTTTGAATTGAATTTTAATTAATATTAAATAAAATTTTTGAAGAATAATGAAATTGACATTATTCTTTAAGGCTTTTGTGTTGATTGTCAACCGGTTGAAGTTTATATTTGAAACAAATTTTGTTGAAAATCAATAGCATCCGATATAAAACAAACAACAGCAATAAAAATCAAATGTTAAATTAATAAAAATCAATATCAATTCAACAAAAACAATGTTAAATGAACAAAAAAACCAATGTTAAGTGAACAAAAAATTAACATTGAATGAATAAAAAATCAATGACGATTTATCAAAAACGATTCATCAAAAACGATTCATCAAAAACGTCACTGAGTCATCACTGAACTGTCACTGAACCGTCACTGAACCGTCACTGAGAAATCTCCTGTTTTTGAAGGAACGGAATTTCCCGAACTTCCTTCTCATACAATCTGACCGCTTTGGGCGCGCCGACGAGCAGTTTAATAATCCTGTTGTAAACGCTCGGCGACTTTTCGGCGCTGACGGATTCGGCAATCGTTACCAGCGCGTCCACCAACGGAACGTAATATTTCGGATTCATGAAGTCAATGATTGAAAAAGCGTTCAAAAGACCGACCGTACTGTATTCGTTGATTCCGGCCAAACGGATAATCGTCTGCTTCAGGAATTCCAATCCTTCCGGCGTTTGCAGCGAATATTTTCTGTTGCGGGCGAAAGCGCCGTACAGCGCGCGCTGGTCGTTTGCCTGCTCGATTCTGAACATGGGGTCGGCTTCAACCATTTTGACAAGTTCTAGGCAGTCGGACGCGTCCGTGCTTGCAACTGCTGACAAGAATGCTTCCCAGGCGACGAGGTCTTTTTTGCACTCTTCCATGTAAATCTGAGTCAGGTCGCGCTTTTCGGGCGCGGAACTGTTCAGCCACGCGGCAAAAGCAACGGCGCGGTCAGTCGCGTTGACGGCGGTCAGGAATTGGCGTTTGATCAGCGCGTGAATTTCGGGCGTGTCCAAGACGGACAGCAATCTCAAAGCGTTGTTTTTGACCTGGCGGCGTTTGATCTGTCCCGCTTTCAGGCGCAGAGAGCCGCGCATCGAGAAGAGTTTGTCTTCTTCGGGGTCCTGCATTTCGGAATAGTCATCGTAAATGATTTTAAGAGAATTCTCATGCGTTTTCGCAATCGCTGTCTGAAGTCTCAAACGCACGTTGTAGAGTTCTTTGTAGTGGTGCGCGTATTCTTCGTCGTCGACGGATTCAAAAAGCGTGAGGAAAAGACCGCCCGTCATTTCCAAAAGCGAATGGTCGCAGAGAAGTTCGTGATAAAGATCAACATATTCGGGACGGGCTTCCGCGTTTCTGTGAAGCAGAAGATATTTCTTTTCCATGTCCGTCAGCGTGTAGAATGCAAGCCAGCGGCCGATAATGTCTTTGTCTTTCTTGGCTTGGATCCGAAGTTCTTTGATATCGGCGTCTTGATCGGGATTGATATCTGTTTCAATTTTGCCGTAAAACGATCCGTTTCTGTTGAGTGAAACAAACGCCGGCTGATCGACATCGGGAATGACGATTTCTTCTTCGCGGTGCTGAACGAAATAAATGTCTTCGTGAATGATTTTTCCTTTTCTGTCGCAAAGCGCATACGAGAACGGGAATTGCCAGGGCTGTTTGGTGTAGGGAATGTTTTGAACCAGTTTCATGCGGAATTCGCCGCTTTGCGCGTCATACTTCTTGGCGACGGCGAGGACGGGGTAGCCGGTTTGGTGCAGCCAGCTGTTGGACATGCGCATGAGCTGCATTCCGGAAACGACTTCCATTTCATGGATCCAGTCGAAGGTGCGGGCGTTTTTGTGACTGTATTTGCGGTGGTACGCGTCAAGCCCGCGCGAGAAAGCGCCTTTTCCGATGAGCGTTTCGATCATTTGAACGAATTCGGGGGCTTTGACGTAGGTGACGGATGTGATAAGGTCGTTGGGGTCATTGAATCCGTCGGGCAGAATCGGCATGGATGAAGCGCTTGAATCGAGCGCGAATGTTCCCGAAATCGGGGCGTAAAGGTTGAGGATTGTTTGGAGGCGCGTGTATTCTTCGCCGAAGAAATAGGCGTGGAATTCGTTTTCGATTAAGACGGTCACGGCTTCGTTGAGCCAGATTTCAAAGGGGCTGTTGCCGGTGACTTCGGAGCCGTTGATGTTGTGATAATATTCGTGGGCTTTGACGTCGGCCATGTATTCGAATGCACCGTCGAGCATGTTTTTGGACGGCATGATGCGGTTGGTTGTGATTGTTGTGTTGCCGACGTTTTCCATGCCGCCGAAGTCGGAGTTCTGCATACCGATTTCGCGGTAGACGGTTCCGGTGTATTTGTAGCCGAAGGTGAGTCCTTTGGAGAGTTCTGCGATTTTGTCGCGCACGGCGCCGAGGTTGTCCATTGTTTTGTTGAGGTTTTCGGGGTTGATCGACGCGGAGTTGAGGTTGTGTTTGAGGTGGTCGCGGAGTTTGATGAGGTCGAAGATTTGGCTTTTGATTTCGACGTCTTTGTGGCTTTCGGGACCGGTAAAGAGGTAAACCCACATGACTGAGTCTTGCAGGATGTCTAAGGATTGTTCGGCGTAATTTTTATCGGATCCGGGCGGGATGAGGAGTTCTAAGTCGAAGCAGTAGTCGTCGGGATATTCGAATTCGCGCGTGTAGGTGTCGTAGGTGCCGACGCCGAGGAAAAAGAGATAGGGCGCCATCGGTGTTTTCATGTTTTCGTAAACGATTTCGTCGCGGGAGAGGCCGGACGCGGGATCGGTCAGGACGGTTTTTCGGGGGACTGCGATGTCGCCGTTTGTGATGATGTTTGTGTAGCGGGAATCGGCGCGAATGGTTGTTCTGTAGGTGCATTTGGCGGTCATGTCGTCGATGCAGGGAACGATTCGCTGAAATCCCCATTGCTGGCACTGTGTGATTTGCTGCGGCGGCGCGTCTGCGGGCGTTTCGTCGTAGTAGAGTCCTTCAAGAAGATTTTTTGTAGGGCGGCAGACGGTTTTGGTAATGATTTCGATTTTTTCATTTCTTTGAATCGGCGGATTGAAATAAATGTCAAGGTAAGCGTCTTTTTGCCGATAATCGTATTTTTCAAAATTCGGCGCGTCAACGACCAGGATTTCCAGATCGCGGCAGTTCAAAGAAATTTTATCGGCGGGCGCGTCCATGTTTTTCAAAAACAAATGAGAAGTGACAACCGTTCGGTCATCAAAAACATCAAAGTCCAAATCCATATGAAGGACACGGAAATTGAGTCGTCCGAAGTCTTCGGGGTAATATCGGTAAAGTCTTTCTTTCATGAAAAAGATGAATGTTTTCGGGGTATTAATATTTATTTTTAAGAATTGCGATTTTTTAATTTCGAATTTAATTGTTTTTTAAATTCCGATTTTAATTGTTTTTAATATTGACTTTTTAATTCATTTCAATTTTTAAATTCCAATTTTTAAAATTTCAGTTTTTTAATTTCGATAATTATATTTTCAATTTTTTTAATTTCGGGTCAAACCCAAACATCCATTGTTATTTAATTTCGATAAAACACGAACGCCGCTAAAACCCTAAAAATAAATGAAAATTTGAATTGAAAGAAGGCGTTCAAATCTTTTTTTAGATTGAAGAAAAACGATGTTTCAATCGAAATAAATGTAAATTAAAAGACAAAGCGCCGCCCCTCCAACGACGCGTTTTCGGAGCGAAGCGGAGAAAAGAAGGAGTTGGAGATTCTTACAATGATTCAACAAATTCCACAGATACCGATTTTAAGATTAATGATTTGCAATCAGCTGAATTTGAACTTTTTATTCGTCGTGTAAGAATCCGCCAAGTCTCGATTCCCTTCGCTTCGCTCCGGGAACCTCAACTTGCGGGGATGTTTCCTGAACTTTTCATTAATTTGAAGCAAAAAACAAACATCAATTTTATTTCAAATCTAAAAGAAAAACGAACGCCGCTTTTCTCTCAAAAAAATGAATTAGATTTTAAAAGAAAAAGGGCGTTCGGGTTTTGATTAATTAAAGAAAAAGGGATGTTTGAGTTTGTCCGAAAATTGAAACAAAAGATAATTTACCGCCACTCCAACGACGAGTTCCCGAAGCGGAGCGGAGGGAAGGAGGAGATGGAGATTCTTACCACGATTCAACAAAACCAAATCGCCGACATTTTAATTGCCGCTACAATCAGCTGAATTTGAACTTTTTATTTGTCGTGAAAGAATCCGCCAAGTCTCAATTCACAACGCTATGCTACGGGAATTTTAAATTGTGTTTGTAATCAGCTGAATTTGAACTTTTTATTCGTCGTGTAAGAATCCGCCAAGTCTCGATTCCCTTCGCTTCGCTCCGGGAACCTCAACTTGCGGGGTTGTTTCCTGAACTTTTCATTAATTTGAAGCAAAAACAAACATCAGTTTTATTTCAAATCTAAAAGAAAAACGAACGCCGTTTTTTATCAAAAAATGTTTTATTTTTTTGGATTTTATCGGGCGTTCGGGTTTTGATTAACTAAAGAAATAAACGATGTTTGGATTTGTCCGAAAATTGAAATAAAGACGAATTACCGCCACTCCAACGACGAGTTCACGAGCGAAGCGAGTGAAGGAGGAGATGGAGATTCTTACCGCGATTCAATGAATTGAACCACCGCTTTTAATAATAATACACAATCTCGAAACAAATTACTGCGCCGGCGCCGGCCAAGCCTGCCAATCGGCAACTGTCTTTTAACTGTCGCCGCTGTCGCTGCTGTCGCCGCTGCTGTCGCCTGCCGACACTGCCGCCAACCGCCCGCGCGAGCCGCCCAAACTTTTAACACTAATTCAAATCGACCCCCGTTTTTATCTCAAATTCAAATTGATTCTTTCTTTAGTTTCTTTTCAAACGAATCATTTTAAAACATGAAGCGGTTTTATCACCAATTAAAATTATTCAATTCATTAATTCAATTCATTAATTCATTTAATCTAATCATTCAAAATCATATCAAAATTTGAAGGAAAATCTATGACTGAAATCCCGAAAAACCATCCTCGTTATGAATCTTTAATGGCGCGCGAACAAATCGTCGCGGGCGTTGAAAAAGGTATGACAAGCCGCCAGGGTTTGATTGCTCAAGGACGCGGCGAAGCGTTTGATTATTTGATTGGGGAAAATACGACTGAAGGCGCTGCTTATGCTGAAGCGGTTGCGGTTTGTCTTTTGCTTTTGGCGGAAAATCCTGTCATTTCGGTGAACGGAAACGCGGCGGCGCTTGCGGCGGCGGAACTTGTGATGCTTTCGCAACTGACGGGCGCGAAATTGGAGGTCAACCTTTTCCACCGCACGGACGAAAGGGTGAAAAAGATTATCGGCGAACTCAAAGAAAACGGCGCCGACGTTGTTTTGGGCGAAAATGCCGAACCTTTGCTGCCGCTTGAACATGAACGCGCGAAAGTCGAGCGCGACGGGATTTTTGACGCCGACGTCGTTTTCGTTCCGCTCGAAGACGGCGACCGCTGTCAAGTTTTGACGGACATGAAAAAACTGGTGATCGCGATTGACTTGAATCCGCTTTCAAGAACGGCGCAGACGGCGCACGTCAGCATCGTTGACAATCTCAAACGCGCGCTTCCGAACATGATTGACATGATTCCCGAATTCAGAAACATGAATGAAGAAGATTTGTGGGAAATCGTTGACGCTTACGACAACAATGTTGTTTTGATGGACGCGATTGAAACGATGAAAGAAAATTTGACCGCCAAACAAAACGAAATCCTCGGAATCGACGAAGATTCCGACAAGAACGACGGCAAACCCGACGAAACCGGCGGCAAACGTTCCGGCAACGACAAAAGAAACGCCGAGCGCGAAGAAGCCCGAAGAAACGCGAGAATCCAAAGAAACGCCGAAACCGCCAGAAAAGTCATGATGCGCGGCGGCGATTTGATGATGGAGTAAAAAGAAAAAAAGCTTGAAATTTTAAAAATGAATAATTTTAAAAACGAACAATTTTAAAAACGAACAATTTTAAAAACGAACAATTTTAAAAACGAAATAAATTAATAAAGGTTAAATGAAGCCGTTAAAGCTCCATTTAACTGAATTCATTTTTACTGAATTCATTTTTACTGAATTCATTTTTACTGAATCCATTTTTACTGAATTTTGCTGATTTTATCAGATTTTATTATTGAATTTCTTACCGAATTCGTTTCAATTTTTCTTATAGAAATAAACGCCTGCCACTGCAAGAACTGCGATGACTGCTGCTGCGATACCGAAAACCAATAATGAAGAGGACGAATTGTCATCCGAATATCCATTCTCATTTGCCGATTGATTTGAATCGGATTCATTTTGATTGTTTTCCGGCTCATTTGTATTATCAGTCAAGGTTGAATTACCGGTCGCGGTTGTATTTGAAACCGTTTCGTTTGATTGTGTTGTTGTTCCGGATGTATTTGACTGAGTAACTGTTGCGCTGCCGAAACCTGAGCCGCCTTTGGAACCGCTTGTTTTGACTTCATCTTGGATTATAAGATCGAACTCCTTAGAACCTAAATAACAGCCGCTCGTAGTTGCTTCCACGATTATTGAAAACGAACCGGAACCGGTCGGTGTTCCCGTAATTGTTCCGTCCGGATTTAAAGTCAAACCGATGTCTGTTAAAACATGGGAAGTCGAATCCGATAAAACAAATTCACAATCAATGTGTTCACCGCTACCGACATCAATCTCGATTTTATCATTATATTCACTGTTGACCGTTCCTGTAGCCGGTTCATCGGTTTCGAAATCCCAAACATAAACCGTAAATATTTTTTCAATAAAATAATCATAATCATCATTCGAATCATCGGATGTCGCTTTTAATTCAATATCATACTTTCCTGTCATCGTATTTGTTGCATCAAGAACATTATTATTATCAATTGTAAGTCCGCTGCCATCAGAATCTGTGAGTATTTCAATCTTAGAAGAAATGCTTGTCTTAACTTCATAATCGGATGATCCGTTTCGAAGATAAATCGGAGATTCCGTCTCGAATTTGAATTCAGAATTTAACAAATTGACCTTAAATAACGGATTGTTATCCGTTACAGCATAATTTCTACTAATAGTATCATACGACTCTTTCTCATATTCAAATTCGGTTTTATCATTCAACGGAAGCCACATTGTAACAGTTCCTACTTCGCCGCCGAGAAATGAGGAATTTTCTCTTGTATAAGCCATATAAGAACCGGCGGTTACCTTGACACCTGCTTCTCCCTTTCCGCCTTTATTAACGAAAAATGAAATCGGATAAATTGGATCTCCGTCTGCATTTTTGAATTCAACATTATTATTCGGCTGACTCAAAATCAAAACATTTCCGCTTGTAATAATGACATTTCCGGAACCGGATTTTCCGTTGGAGATTGGGTTGGTTCCCGGGAGACCCGGACCGATTCCTCCGGAAGTAACAATGATATCAGTTTTGCTGCCATCAATTGTGATTTGGGTAACGTCGCCACTGTCACCAACCGCGTTCGGGGATGAGCCGTTATAAACACCGCCGCTGCCGGAACCGATTCCGGCCCCATTGCCACTCCAGGCACCCTTGCCGCCGGTTGCGGTAACAATGCCGCCCTTAATCGTAATTATCCCAACATTTTCACTTGGATGCCCTATAACTCCTTCTGAAGCTCCGCCGTGTGTACCGATACCTGCACCGCCGCCGCCATAACAATTGCCATAAGATGAGCCATCGCCGCCTTTCACCGTCAAACTTCCGTCCCCGGAAATCGTCAGTTTTGAATCCGGCGAAACTTCCAAACCGGCTTGTCCTGCGCCGTTTAAAACGCCGCCTGTCAAAAAATTGTCGCCTGATAAGATGACTCTGAAACTTGCGCCTCCTTTTAAGGACATGGCAGATGAAGTTGAATTGGAGATGTTTACGCCGTCAAGTTTGATTTGAATTTCAGGAGGATTTGAGAAACCCGTGGTATCAACAACAATGATGAAGGATGTTTTTTCCGAATTACTTTGAGTGATTGTGATTATCTCACTTATTGAAACATATGCGATAATGTCATGCTCTCCGTCATTATAGCCGATATTCAATTTGTCTTCATCTTGTACTTTCACAATTGTAATATTTCCATTTGTAATGTCAAATTCATTGGAGGCTGCAGCCGTCCCCAATCCTAAAACCAATAATACTAAAACGATTCCCAAAAAAATCGGTAAACGTGAAAATAAACGATTCTTTGCTTTTGTATTTGTCATAATTTCTCAAACCCTTTTTGACTCATTTTTTATCGAAAAAAATTCATTTATTCAATTTGAAATGATAAATATTGTATAACTAATAGAAATGAATACGATTAATGGGATTTATACTTTTATTAAATAGATATTTAAAAATAAAAACAAGCTTGATGAAATACACGTGAAAACATGACTTGGAGTAAAACTTTCAGATTTTTATTTGTTTTTAAAGACAGGTTCCATCCAAATCAAAATATCAAAATAATAATAAAAACAAATATATATTTCTAAATTGAATTATATAATTGTAATTCCTCCGGTTGAGGAACAAATTTTGAAATGAATTAAAAAATCAAAATTAAAACCCAAAATTAAAAACCAAAATTAAAACCCAAAATAAAAACCCAAAACTAAAAACCAAAACTAAAATCCAAAACTAAAATCCAAAAAAACAAAACGGAGATAAAAAATGATCGACAAAAAAGATGAAGAGAGAACTGTTAACAAAGAATGTGTTTTCAAAAAAATATTGACGGAAAGCAAAATTACCGGTTTATTGACCGTTGACACGGATCATGACAACGAATCCGCCGTGATTATTGACGGCGACAGAATGATTTCATCCATCATTCCCGGAATTCGCCATATTCACCTTCAAAGAGATGAAGGAATTATCCGCGATTACATTTTCCTTGTTTTCGGCAAATGTCCCGATGAATTTGATGAAATGGAAGTCTCATTCAAAGACAGCGAAGAAAAAGTCAGAAAAGTAAGAATCGTTGCCAAAGAAGAAAAATGGCATTCGGAAAGATACAGCAGCAAAAAACCCGATATTACAGAAATTACTTGGGATTATAAAAAATTGAATCTTTGATTTCAGATTCAATCTGATTTGAGTAATTTTTGAGTTACATTTTTCAAAAACAAAAAAATCAGCAAAAAATGATCAATAAAAATCATCAATAAAAATCGAAAACAAAGTCAACCGAACAATTATTTTTCGGTTGATTTTTAAGATTATTTAAATCAGTCAGTCACTCTTTTTTCTTTAATAATAATATTATTAGTATTATTAGAAAAAGCCGGCAATTTATTTGATGTCCGCCGCCGGGAAGCGGAGGTACATTTCATATCGGCATAATTTTAATCCGTTGCCGATCGGATACTAACGGAAACATTCCGTTACTTACCAAGAAAGAATCATGCTTATAAATATCTTTTTTAATTTTTCCGGAAAGAATTGAATTTGTAAATATAAATTTAAGCAGAATGAATGGAACCTTTGGCAAATTAATATAAATTTAATATAAATTAAAACAATATTTTTCAAAATAATACTTATAAATAATACCAATCGAAACAAATTAAAAAAATTTAAATAGTAAGGAATTGTTTCTATGTTTTAATGATACCTGCCATGCTTAATCAACAACAAATGACGACTCACTGATTAATAACAAAGGTGTTTCGGCATGTTGATGCACACTTGGCAGGACTTATTTTTTTACAATATTTCTGATTTTACGATTTTATTCTGATTTTGAGATTTATTCTGATTTTTACTATTTTATTCTGATTTTATGGTTTAATTCTGATTTTGCGATTTATTTCATCGAAATTCATCTTCTTAGAAAAGATTTAATCTAAAACATTCTTTCATATTTCAAAATCAGAAATCGCATCATTTTACATTTAATTTATTTAATTCCCTTTATTCATTTTTAATTTCATTGACATTCTCTTTGAGGTAATTTTGTGACAATCGTTCTCGGAATTGAAGGCACCGCCTGGAATTTAAGCGCCGCAATCGTCTGCGAAGAAGATGTCATCGTCGACGTCACGCACACTTACAAGCCGGTATCCGGCGGCATCCACCCGCGCGAAGCTGCGCAGCATCACGCCGCTTACATCGGAGAAACGATTGAAGAACTTTTCAAACTCTTTGAAGAAAAAGGATATTCCAAATCTGATATTGATGTCGTCGCTTTTTCAAAAGGTCCCGGGCTCGGCCCTTGTCTCAGAATCGTCGGAACCGCGGCGCGCATGGTTTCAATTATGCTGAACAAACCCTTGGTCGGCGTGAATCATTGCGTCGCGCATATCGAAGTCGGCCTTTGGAAGACGGAAGCGACCGACCCGATCACGCTTTACGTGAGCGGCGCAAATTCTCAAGTTTTGGCGTATGAAGAAAACGAGCCCGGAACCGGCGCGTACCGCGTGTTCGGCGAAACGCTTGACATCGGGCTCGGCAATTCGCTTGACAAATTCGCAAGATCCGCGGGACTTCCGCACCCAGGCGGCCCGCTCGTTGAAAAATACGCCGCCAATGCTGATGAATATATTGATTTGCCCTACACCGTCAAAGGAATGGACTTTTTCTTTTCAGGATTATCGACAGCGGCAGCGCGCATTTTAAAAGAAAATAAAGCAAAACGAAATGATGAAAACAAAAACCAAAACGAAAATGGAAAACAAAACGAAAATGGAAAACAAAACGAAAATGAAAACCAAAACGAAAATGAAAACCAAAACGAAAATGAAAACCAAAACGAGAATGGAAAACAAAACGAGAATGGAAAACAAAACGAGAATGACAAAAATGAAATTGATGAAAAACTTTTGTCAAACGTCTGTTACTCATATCAGGAAACCGCTTTTGCGATGGCCGTTGAAGTGACCGAGCGCGCGCTTGCGCACACCGGCAAAAATGAAGTGCTTTTGGCAGGCGGCGTCGGCGCAAACAGCCGCATTCGCGAAATGCTGGAGCAAATGTGCGCGGCGCGCGGCGCAAAATTCTATGTTCCCGAAAAGAAATTCATGGGCGACAACGGCGCAATGATTGCCTACACCGGACTTTTGATGTTCAAAGCAGGCGACACGCTCACCGTTAAAGAATCCTTCGTTGACGCCGGATTCCGCCCCGACGAAGTGTCGGTGACATGGAAGCCGCCGAAAATTGTCGACCGCGAAGAGGAAATCAAGAAAATGCAAAACGGCGCCGAAGCCGTCGTTCATACAGAAATAAAAAATTATGGTTTTGAAAAAGAATTCGATATCGCCTTTGATGAAACCAAAGAAATGGTTGTCAAAGAAAGAATTCAAAAGAATTACCGGCTGCCACAAATCGATTCAAAGCTGCGGAAAGAAAGAACAAGAACGGAAGTTCGAATGCTGACCGAAGCGCGCAGATGCGGCATTCCCGCCCCGATTATTTACGGTGTCGAAGAGTATTCCGTCAAAATGGAACGCATACAAGGCACGCCGTTGAAATTCGCGATAGATGAAAACAGCATCGAAAACGATGAAAACAAAGAGAATTACGAAGACAAAAAGAACAACAAAAACAAAGAAAAATATGAAAAAACGGCGATCGCCGTCGGCGAAATGATCGGAAAATTGCATGCAAACAATATCATTCACGGCGATTTGACGACATCCAACATGATTTACGGCGCGGATTCAAAATTATATTTAATCGACTTCGGACTCTCGTTTTCAGAAAACAGCACGGAAGCAAAAGGCGTTGACATTCACGTTTTATTCCAAACATATGACAGTTCTCACAAAAATCCAGAGCGGTTGAAAGAATTATTCGAAGAGGGTTACAGAAAAACGTATAAAGACGCCGACGCCATCTTAAAGCGCGCCGAAGAAATCAAAATGCGCGGCCGATATATCGAAGGAAAATAATGAAAAAACAAAACGAAAAAAGAAAACAAAACGAAAGCAAAAAAAGAAAACAAAAAAATAGAAATAAACCGGAACAATAAAAACAAAGAAATAAAAGAAATCGGGAGAAATGAAAATGGATAACGGAAGAGAAGAAAAGATTCAAAAGCCTGCTTATGAAAAAATTGTTTTCGTAACAGGAAATGCCGGTAAATTCGCAGAAATCAAAGAAATTTTGGCATCGGTCGGAATTGAAGCCGTTCAAGAAAAAGGCGATTATCCCGAGATTCAGGCGGATGATTTGGAACCGATTGCCGCAGCTTCTGCAAAAGCGGCTGCCGACGATTTGAAGATTCCTGTTTTGGTTGATGATTCAGGCATTTTCATTAAAGCGTTGAACGGATTTCCCGGCCCTTACTCCCGTTTTGTTGAAGATCATCTTGGCAATCCGCGCGTTTTAAAATTGATGGAAAATGAAACAAATCGTGACGCTTATTTCAAAACCGTCATCGCGTTCTGCGAACCCAGAAAAGAGCCGCTGACATTTTCGGGAATCGTTGAAGGCAAAATCGCATTTGAAGAGCGCGGCGATGAAGGATTCGGTTTTGATCCGATTTTTGATTACAACGGCAAAACATTCGGCGAACTCGGCATTGAATTTAAGAATACGATTTCACACAGAAAAAGAGCATTGGATAAGTTTATTGAATGGGTTAAAACCGTTTGAATGCGGATGTTTTTGTTGATTTTTACTTTTATGTTTTTATTTTTGTTTTGGTTATATCTTTTTTGTTTTCATTTTTTGAAAAACGGGCGATTGATTTTGATTTATTTTTGAGAATTTGTGCGGCTCGCGCGGCGGCGGCAGCTGCTGCCGGGCGGAAAACTGATGGCAGCAGCGGAAACAGAAACCTCCCTCCCGCTGCAAACAGACACCTCCCTCCCGCTGCAAACAGATACCTCCCTCCCGCTGCAACCCGAAATTTTGTGAGCGAAGCGAGCAAAATTTAATGCCAACAGATTACCATAAAATGAGCAGATGCAGGCAGCAACACAAACCTGATTAGCAGCAGCAATGCAAACCTGATCGGCAGCAGCAGCCGTAAAATACAGTTGCAGATTGGCAGGCTTGGCAGGAGCCGGCAACATTAAAAGACAGTCGCAGCAAAACACTTTGCCGGAACCGAAAACAACTGAAAAAGCTGACAGTTTTAAGTTTTTATTTCTCACGAGAAAGAATCTCCAACTCCTTCTTTCCTCCGCTGCGCTCCGGAAACGCGTCGTTGGAGGGGGCGGTTTTCGAAATATTATCCGATATAAAATCTGTTGAAACATCGTCTTTCATTCATATTTTCAAAAACGGAACGCCTTCTTTTATCCAAAATCTAAAAATTTTTAGGATTTTATCGGGCGTTCGGGTTCACCGTTTTTGAAAATGGATGTTTGGGGTTCATCCGGAAATTGAAATAAAAATAGGGTCAGGTTTGAAAATCTAATAAAAATGAAACGGCTCGCGCGCGGCGACCGCCTGTTAAACGGCAACGCTGAAATTAATATAAAAGAACAGACAAAGAGAAAGAAAAATAAAAACTGATACAAACTGATAATAACGAACGTGAGGAAAAACATGAAAGATTATTACAAAACATTTGCCGTCATCGGATGGATTTTTTTAATTTGTTCCGTGATTCAAATATTCCTTTTTCCGATATTTATCGTCCCGCTTCCGCTCTTTTTCATACCTGCGGCAATTTTCTTTTTGATTGCGGCGCTTGTCAAAAAGATGGAAACGATTTTTCCGACATATCTCAATAACGACAAGGAGAGCTTCATTTACAATTTGAAAATCGTTTCATATTTGTGTTATATCGTTGCGATCCTGCCGCTTGTCATCGGCATTTACAATTATTTAATGCTTGAAACGGCACCGTCATTCTGGAGTTCGATTGCGAATCTGCTCGGCCTCGCCGTGACCGTCATTTCGATTGTTATTCTTTTCACAACAGGATACGTCATCAAACTGCTGAATTACGGCACCAAAAATATGCAGGTGTATGTCGTCGGATACAATAATAATATGTACGGCGACGCGCCCGACAGCGGCGAATACGGCGAATATAATGATGAAGCCGATTACAAAGAAGAAAAATGAAAGAAAAAAAATGAAAGAAAAAAATGAAAAAGATTTTTTATTAATTTAAAAAAAAATTAAAAATAAAAATAAAAATAAGAAGGCAGGATTCCTCGAAACATAAGACAAATCAATAGAAAATCGATAAATCATTGGAAAATTGATAGATCAATATTCAATATAAATCAATAAAAAACATTTCAAATCTATTTCTTTTTATTGTAAAAGCAACGCCGCCTGCAACGGTTACAGACGGCATTACTTTTTTTGCTGATTTATTTATGGGGTTTTATGTTTGGGGAATTGACGTTTTTCTTGTATGGTCTGTTTTTTCGCTCATTCGAGCAATACAACCGGCTTAATCAGGTCTTTGGGCTTCTCTTTCATAAGTAAGAGAGCTTTCTCCATGTTTTCAAAACCGTCAAAGACATGAGTGACCATCTTTTCAGGCTGAATGCGGTTGTAAACGGCAAGGTTGACCATCTGTTCCATTTTCAGACGGCCGCCGGCAACAAGTCCGCCGCGGATGTCTTTGTGTGACATTCCGTTGCCCCACGCAAGACGCGGAATCGGAATTGAATCGCCGGATCCAAAGTAATTGACATTTGAAATCGTTCCGCCTGGACGGGTCATTTCAATGGCCTGACCGAGCGAATCGGAAGCGCCGCCGGCAATGACTGTTGCGTCCACGCCTTTTCCGCCGGTTGCTTTTAAGATTTGTTCGACAATGTCGCCTTTCTTGTAATCGATAATGTCGGTTGCGCCGTATTCGGTTGCAAGATCTGCGCAAACCTGACGGTTTCCGACGGCAAAGAGTCTGCCGGCTCCCAAAATGGCAGCGCCTGCAACGGACATCAAACCGACCGGACCGATACCGATGACAGCAACTGTTTCTCCGGGCTTGATGCGTGCGAGTTCCGCGCCCTGAATGCCTGTCGGCGCCATGTCCGGAAGCATTACGGCTTGTTCGAGCGACATTCCTTTCGGCATGATCGCCAAGTTCATGTCGGCGTCATTGACATGGAATTCTTCGGCGAAAACACCGTCTTTGAAGTTTGAAAACTTCCATCCGGCAAGCATTCCGCCGGAATGCTGCGGGTATCCCTGGGCAACGGCTTCTGATCTCCAGTCCGGCGTGATGGCGGGAACAATGACGCGGTCGCCGACTTTGAAGTCTTTGACTTCGGATCCGACTTCAACGACTTCCCCGACAGCTTCGTGACCCAAAATTAAGTCTTTGCGGTCTCCCAATGCGCCTTCCCAAACGGTATGGATGTC
Organism: Methanimicrococcus hongohii; assembly: GCF_032594095.1. NCBI lineage: Archaea > Methanobacteriati > Methanobacteriota > Methanomicrobia > Methanosarcinales > Methanosarcinaceae > Methanimicrococcus > Methanimicrococcus hongohii. The sequence continues at coordinate 233,461 of NZ_CP131059.1, read as the reverse complement.
AGATGTACACGGTGCGACTGCAAGCGGCTTGACGATTGCGTCATACGGCCCGGCAACAGGCGCTTCTTTCTCAATCCATCCGACTTTTCCGATGCCAAGCATGGCAAATCCTCTCAAATTTAACATCTCCTGATTTAAGTTAAAATTTTTATTAATTTTTATTAATTTTTATTAATTTTTAAAATTGGTTTTTATCAGTTTTTTGATTTTCATCAGTTTTTTGATTTTCATCAATTTTTTGATTTTTATCAATTTTTTGATTTTTATCAATTTTTGAATTAATTCTAAATTAATCACAAACTCTCTCTCGCAGATTTTCAACCTGCGTTTTCGACGATTCTTCGGGTCTATAAATATTTTGCGGAACCGACATTAACAATTATGATAAATAAAAGCTAAATCATTACCTTGTAAACATTATTAACTTTGTAATATACAATTTACAAAATAGACTCTGTATATATTGTTTTTAAAAACAGAAAAATCATAAACATCCGACGGATTTCGAAAAAGAGAAATGAAGAAATTTTGAAAAATTATACATTATTATCATGATTGAAAATTAACAACCGACGAAAATTCGATAAAAATTGAGCAAATTTTTAAAAAATAAATGAACTCTTAAAGGGTAAAGGTTATAAAGAAAAATAAAAAAGTAATGAGTTCCGAAAAAATCGGAACGGGTTTTCAAACGATTTACTAATTAAACGGTTTACTAATTAAACGATTTACTAATTAAACGATTTACTAAACGAATAAATTTACACGAATAAAATTACTGAGTAAATTTACTAAATCAGTAAAAAGTAATTAATAAATCAGTAAAAATAATTAAAGCAATTTTTCGGCAATTTCAACAGCGCCGTCGATTTCGGAGGGATTGGCTGAAACATCGCCGACGGAGACGTATTTGCCGACGGATTCGATGCCGAGCATTCCGGCTACTTGGTTGTATTTGTCCAAATTGGCGTCAAATGCGTGTCTGTCGGGCGTGTTTTGGGAGTAAACGAATCCCATTTTTTTGCCGGCGGGAATTCTGGATTTGGACTGACCGTCAACGCAGGCGTAAAGTCTGTCGATGAAAACTTTTTCCTGAGCGGTGATGTCAAAGAAATAAACAGGACTTCCCATTAAGATGCCGTCTGCGCTGACAAATTTGTCCATGACGCCTGCGAAATCGTCTTTTTGAACGCATGTGTCATGCGCTTTACAATAGTTGCATCCTTTACAGGGATTGATTGTTAATTTTGCCAAATTGACATATTCGGTTTCTGCGCCTTTTGCGGCGACGTCTTCAAGAGATTTTTGAACAAGAGTTGCTGTGTTGCCCTTTTCGTGAGGGCTTGCTGTAATTCCGAGAATTTTCATGTTAATCCACACCAATTTGATTGATTTTTGGTTGATTTTTGGTTTCAATTATGTAAATTAATTAAACTTGATAGCCGATTGTCGTTTTTGATAAGTCGTTTTTCGTTGTAAGCGAACTGGTTACAACAATAAAGGATTGTGAGTTTTATTATTTAAGACTTTGTATTTTAAAAATAAGAAGAACAGGAGGATGAGATTTGAATTCGAAATAAAAAAGGCGGGCGAAATTGAAAATGAAAAGAAAAAGAGGCAGGTCGCGCGCGGTGGCGGCAGCTGCTGCCGGCGAAAACAGAAACCCGATGGGAACAGCAGTACAAACCGCAGCAAGAAGGCAGTATCAACAAAAACCGTTGTTAATTTTTATAATCGTATTGTTAGAATCTCCAACTCCTTCTTTTTTCGCTGCGCTCAAAAACGCGTCGTTGGAGGGGCGGTGTATCGTCTTTTTGTTAAATATTAGACGAAACCAAACATCGCTTTTTCTTTATTTCGATAAACCCGAACGCCCCTTAAAACCCAAAATAAAGAAATATTTTGAAAGAAAAACGGCGTTCGCTTTTCATTTAGATTTTTTAAAAACGATGTTTGTTTTTGATGAAAATAAATGAAAAGTTCAGATACCGTCCCCGCAAGTTGAGTTTCTGAGCGGAGCGAAGAAACGAGACTTGGCGGATTCTTCCCCTGCGAATAAAAAGTTCGAACACGGCCTTCTCATACATCTAAATCAAAAATCGAAAGAAATTGAGACGGCAGATTCTTTCAACGACGAATAAAAAATTCAAACACAGACTTTCATACGAATATAAAATAACCGAAGCAGGAAACACATAGAAAACAAAAACTGAAACGAAAAAATTGAAAACAAAAGAAAAACGGAGCAGCTCGCGCGCGTCGCGCCTGCTCAAGCACAAATTACGCAAAAAAACAAAAAAGAAAAACAAAAAACAAAAAAACAAAAACAAAAAAACAAAAACAAAAAAACAAAAACAAAAAACAAAAAAGAAATCAGGAAGATAATTCATGTATCATCTGCTGAATCGTCGTTTCTTTCAACGAATTTTCCATTGCTTCTTGCGCCGACAGCAAATGATTTTCGATATTATTGTGAATGTAGCAGCAAGCAGCGCTGTCATCGATCTGAGCGCAATTCGGATTCGCGGCGACTGCGTTCGCAGCTGCCGGACAGCTTTCCGAATCGCTGCCTTCGGACAGTCTCGGACAAGACGGGCAATCGACCGGACAAGCCGTTTCGGGTTGTTTGTGAGAGTTGAAGAGAGAAATATCTTCGACGACTTCAACCGCTTGGTAAATGTCAAAAAGCGTCAGATCGGATGTGTCTTTGATTAAAAAAGCGCCGCCTTCGCCGGCTTTAACGTCAACGATATTCACTTTTTTAAGCTGACCCAAAATACGGCGAATAACAACGGGATTGACGGAAATACAGGAAGCCAGGAAATCGGATGTCATCTTCTGCTTGTTTCCGAGAATTGCAATCGTTATAATAATGTGAACCGCAATACTGAATCTGCTCGAAATTTTCATATGCCTGCCTCCCTGATATCATTTATTTTTTTATGAATTGCGTTATAATATGTTTCGATTGTTATTAAGTTATTCTTTTTGTTATTCTTTTTGTTATTCTTTTAAACGATTGAAACGAAAAACCTTGCGTTTTTGAATAAATATTCAAAACAATTCAAAAAAAATCATTTTATAAATTTTGTTTTCATAGATATTCAAAATATACAATTGTAAAACAATTGTCCGAATCAGATTTAATTATCCCAACAATGATTTCATGTTATAATGACAAAAGAATACACGCGCAAAAAGCCGATTATCAGCGGTACGGTCAGTCCGATTTACAAGAAAAAAATCGACAGACTTGTCGAAGCAGGTGAATTTGCAAGTGTATCTGATTTTATCAATCAGGCTGTTTCGGATTTGCTCAAGAAATATGAAAACAATATGCCTGCCATTGAATCAAACTATTTTACAGACGATGAAATCGAAGCACTGCGGATTATTATTCGGGAAAAAGCTGTGGAAATGAATTTCAATAAAGGAAAGAAGAAATCCTGAAATCATACAATAAATAATGAAATCAATAATCTAAATGATCAAAAAATGAAAATCTGAACGATAAATCATTTAAAGATGAAATAATGACGAAATCAAGTTAAATTGAATTCTGCACATACTGTTTTTATTAAATATCCGATTGAGTCGGTAATCTTAAATAGATAAAAAAGATTTATTTGATTCTTAAATTGTCACGGATTCATCAAATCGTTTTAATCCTCTTGTTATTTAATATAACATTTTTATAAATAATTTTTACAAATAATTTATACAAACAATTTACAGATAAGTTTATTTTCACAATGAATATCTTTTCAAACAACATCTTTTCAAATTACTTCAAATTATTATTCTAAATGTTATTTCAAATATTATTCTAAATTTTTAAATTAACTGCAATTTTAATAATTCAAAGCCTTTAACATACTTTTTTAATTTCTAATCTTAAATTTATGAGGAACACATATGAAGATTTTATTAGTCGGCGGCGGCGGCCGTGAACACGCACTTGCAGCAGCGATTAAAAGAAGCCCGCAAAAACCGCTTCTCTACACAGTGATGTCGAAGAAAAATCCGGGAATCGCAGCGCTTTCTGAAGACGTTTTTATTCATGACGAAAAAGACGCGCCGGCAATTGCCGCTTTCGCAAAAGAAAACGGCGTTGACATGGCTTTTATCGGTCCCGAAGCGCCGCTTTCGGCAGGCGTTTCTGACGCTCTTTGGGCGGCAGGCGTTCCGGCAGTCGGCCCGAAAAAAGATTGCGCGAGAATCGAAACCGACAAAGCGTGGGCAAGAAAGTTTATTGAAAAGCACGGCATTGACGGCAACCCCGAATACGCAGTTTTCACGGATTACGAAGCGGCGGCTGATTTCATTGACAAACTCGGCGATGTTGCGGTCAAACCGGCAGGACTAACGGGCGGCAAAGGCGTAAAAGTGATGGGAGACCAGCTTCCCGATATTGCCGCTGCCAAAGAATATACAAAAGAAGTTTTGAAAGGCGATAGCGTCGTCATTGAAGAGAGATTTATCGGCGAAGAATTTACGCTTCAGGCTTTTGTGGACGGCAAAAATTTGGCGTTCTGCCCGACAGCGCAGGACCACAAAAGAGCTTACGAGGGCGATGTCGGACCGAATACGGGCGGCATGGGCGCGTACACGAACGCGGGCGCGCTTTTACCGTTTTTGCTGCCGGAAGAATACGAAACGGCAAAACGAATCATGAAAGAAACGGTTGCCGCTTTCCCGAAAGAAACGGGTGAAGAGTTTAAAGGAATTCTTTACGGTCAATTTATTTTAACGAAACGCGGTCCGAAATTGATTGAATACAACGCGCGTTTCGGCGACCCGGAAGCGATGAATGTGCTTTCGCTTTTGGAAACCGACATGGTCGAGATTATGAAAGCCGTGACCGGCGGAACTTTGGACAAGATTGATGTTGTGTTTTCAAAGAAGGCAACGGTCTGCAAATATGCGGTTCCCGAAGGTTATCCGGATGATCCGAAAAAGGATTCGGAAATTACGGTTTTAACGGACAGCGCAAACAATAAAACAAACAGCGTGATTGCCGATGAAACAACCGGTCCGAATTCGGATTTGATTGTTTATTATTCCAGCGTTTATGAAAAGGACGGCAAGATTTTCACGACGGGGTCCCGCTCTGTCGGCGTTGTCGGTTTGGCGGATTCAATTGCCGATGCCGAAAAGATTTCTCAGGACGCGCTGGATCATAAAGTCAAAGGCGACCTGTTTTTCAGAAGAGATATCGGAACGGCGGCTTTGATTCAGAAAAGAATCGATCACATGAATGAATTAAGGTCGGAAAAATAATCAAAAAGAATCAAGACCAACCAATAAAAATCGAGATAAGTTGAACTGAAATTAATTGAACTGCAATCAATTGAACTGAAATCAATTGAAGTAAAATTAATTGAGCTGAGATTGAAAAAGATCAAAATTGTGATTGTCAACCATAATTGTCAACTATAATTGTTAACCAAAATTGCATTTTGTTTGGATTGATTCGAAAGATTATTAACTGTAATCGGAAAATTATTATTTTTATTTGAAAAATGACGTGTGTTTAGGAGAAAGGTGAAAAAATGAAGAGTTTGCTTTCGATGGCGGATTTGTCTTTGGAAGACATTTACGGCATCTTGGACTTGGCTTCTGAAGTGAAGGAAAAGAGAAGTCAGGGTAAAATTACCGATCATTTGAGAAACAAGAGTTTGGGCATGATTTTTGAGAAATCTTCGACGCGGACGCGTGTTTCTTTTGAGGTCGGCATGAATGATTTGGGCGGTCACGCGATTTATTTGAATTCAAATGATATTCAAATCGGCCGCGGCGAAACCGTTGAAGATACCGCGAAGGTTTTGTCCCGCTACTTAAACGCGATTATCGGGCGCGTTTATTCTCATGACACGCTTGTCAAATTGGCGGAAAACGCTTCCATTCCGGTCATTAACGCGCTTTCCGACAAAGAACATCCGTGTCAGGTTTTGGCGGATCTTTTAACGATTAAGGAATACAAAAACCGGATTTCGGACATGAAATTCGTTTGGGTCGGCGACGGCAACAACGTTTGCAACTCTTTGATGCTCGCCTGCGCGATCACCGGCATGGAAATCGTTGTCGCGTGTCCGGAAGGCTATGAGCCCGCCGAAGAATTTATTATCAAAACGCGTGAGCTCGGCGGCGTTTTAACGATTACGGACAAACCTTTGGAAGCAGCAAAAGACGCGGACATTTTGTACACCGACGTTTGGGTTTCGATGGGTGATGAAGAAGAAGAAGCCAAGCGTATCAAGGATTTTGAAGGCTATCAGATCAATGAAGAGTTGATCGCCGTTTCAAAGCCGGACGTTATTGTGATGCACTGCCTGCCCGCCCACCGCGGTCTTGAGATTTCCGCCGGCGCCATTGACGGCCCGCATTCGGTTGTTTTCGACCAGGCGGAAAACAGACTGCACGCACAGAAAGCGGTGCTTTTGAAATTAATGATTGTGGATGAAGAGTAAAAGCAAACTTTGTTTGTTTCTTTTCTCCTTTTTCATTTTTAGCATTTCATTTTTTCATATTTCTGTTATCATTTCTTTTTTTCTCATTTTTTTCTCATTTTATTTCTCGTTTTCACTTTTCTTCTTTTTTGTTTTGTTTGATTGTGTTTTACTTTTTTGTTTAGTTCGTTTTACTTTTTTTGTTTGTTTTGTTTATTTTAATCAAAAACAAACATCGTTTTTTAAAAATCTAAATAAAAAGCGAACGCCGTTTTTCTTTCAAAATATTTCTTTATTTTGGATTTTATCGGGCGTTCGGGTTTTTTGGATTAAGGAAAAGGGATGTTTGGTTTATCTGAAAATTAAACGAAAAGACGAAGCGCCGCCCCTCCAACGACGAGTTCCCGAAGCGTAAGCGGAGGGAAGGAGGAGATGGAGATTCTAACCATACGTCGACGAATTTACCGGCTTCAATTTTTGATTTAAATTTGAAGTCAGCTGAAGTTGAACTTTTTATTCGTCGTGTAAGAATCCGCAAGCCTCGATATCGCTCGCTTCACTCACGAATCTCGTTTGCGGGATGTAACTTGGACTTTTCATTTATTTTTAAAAAACAAACATCATTTTTATTTCAAATTGAAAAGAAAAACGAACGCCGTTTTTTCTTTAAAAGATTCCTTTATATTTTGGATTTTATCGGGCGTTCGGTTTTTTTGGATTAAAGAAAAGGGATGTTTGGGTTTGTCCGAAAATTGAAATGAAAAGACAACGCGCCGCCCCTCCAACGACGAGTTCCCGAAGCGGAGCGAAGGGAAGGAGGAGATGGAGATTCTAACCATGCGTCGACGAATTTACCGGCTTCAATTTTTGATTTAAGATTTAGGAGAAAGCCGAGTTCAGAATTTTTAATTCGGCGTGGAAAGAATCCGCCAAGTCTCGTTTCTTCGCTTCGCTCAGAAACTTGAAACTTCGTTTCAAGTCCGGTTCGCCGCTTCGCGCCGCCCGGAACTCAACTTGCGGGAGCGGTATCTGAAATTTTCATTTATTTTCTTCAAAAACAAACATCGTTTTTATTTCAGATTAAAAAGAAAATCGAACACCGTTTTTCTTTCAAAGGATTCCATTTATTTTGGATTTTAAAGGGCGTTCAGGTTCAACGATTTTTTTGAGATTGGATGTTTGGGTTTGTCCGAAAATTGAAAAATGAAAAATGAAAAATGAAAAACAAAATTGTAAAAATGAAAAAAGTCAGTTCAATCAAATTGAAAAATGACATAAACAGAAAAGAAATGAAAAAGAAATGAAAGAAGTAAAAAACATGAAAGAAATAAAAACATGAAAAGTAAGCAAAAACCGAACGCCGATTTTATCGTTTTTGTTTGTTGTAAACGGGCGTTCGGGTTCGAGGATAGCAAAACCGATGTTTTTGATTTGAAATTCGATCTTTTATTCGGTTTTGATTTAATCGATTCGTTTTTGTTTTGACCGTTTTAATTAAAATAATTTTAATTTAAAACGGGAAAGGTACAATGTGTTGTAGGGTTAATTGTGACTCAAAAAGTTGAAGATTTGTCATCTGTCATTTGAGTCAATTTAAATTTACGTTATTCGTTTTTTGTCATGTTTTTGGTTTTGTGTTTGGTTATTGTGTTTGTTTTGTGTTTGGTTAAATTGGGTGTGTCTGGATTATGTCGGGGCATGTCTTCGTGAATGGTAGGGATAACTTGTACATGCGTCACATACATCTGTTTTTGCAGTTTTTGTTTTTTGGTGTTCGTTTTTGAATCAGTTTTGAAAGCAAGTTTTTCGGTTCTCTTGCAATCATTTCCGAAATGCGCCACCCTGCAAAACGGTTTCTGATATCATGTCAATCTGAAATATATCAGGAATATTTCAGGCTGACACAATTGACAGAACGATTAGAAGATATATATAATTGAGTGTTGATGAAAAATTATATTTCAAATATAACAAAATAGAATGGAAAGATAATGAAACCTGTTGAAAATATAACGAGATTAATTCATTCATTAAAATTTTTAAAAATTTGGCGCCGAATAATTTTATTTCTCCCGGCATTTATTTCGATGGTAATAAGTTTTTCTATTTGAACAAAATCGAGCAGCATATAACCTGTCAAATATTTTGGCGAGTATGATTGGAAAAGGATTTTTGAAATGTTTTCAAACACGTTCAGATTTACATCAGATTGAAAAAACCGTAATCAGTATATTCCAAGATGTTCATGCCGACCATTATCAAAAACAAGATTGGAGTTTTACGATTCCTGATGAATGGAAAACAAATACTTGGTGTTACGCGATTAATTCTTGCTGCCGTTTCCCTGAATTTTAGAAAAAATTGATAAAAGAAGAAAAAGAATTGATCACGTTTTGCGTCATGCACCTAGATACTGCAATTCAGAAAAGCAGAATAGAAGAAGAGATATGGATTTACAGAGGTGTTCTTGATATCTCATGGTTAAATAATTCACAAATAGGAGGGATTTTTACTGAAAAAGCATTCGGCAGTTTCAGTATAGACATATCTCACGCCTATCAATATACAAATTTAGAAAAACCGATTATATTTCAAATAAAATTAAACAGCGAAATGAGAGCGTTATATATTGATAAGGCGGAGAATGAAATATTAAGACCGAGAGAAATCACATATCGAATTGTTGATAAAAGAATAGAAAAAGTGAAAGGTATAAATAACGAAATAGAAATATTCATAATTGAAGAAGTTTGGAGTGATTAAAAATGCATGCGGAATCTTTTGAACAAATATTCACATATGTCGGCCAATCTCCAAAACCGACTCCGGAAGAAGAAAAACGAAGACAAAAATATATTGAAGAAGCGGAACAAGCTTTGAAAATACAATTAGATAATATGAGTAAAGGTCTTCGTTACGACGGAACAAAAATTGAAGATTAACTTCAATTTCATCCGATTTTATTTTTTTGTTTTTCAATTTTCATTCAGCTCTTACTTTGCTTTCGCCCGCTCCGCCAGCGACAAAGCGCATTCATTCGCCTTTTTCATAATTTCTTTTTCATCCATGACCAAAACATTATAATCCTGCATCAGAATTTTGCCGTCAACGATCATTGTTTTCACATCGCTTGCAGCTGCCGAATAAACCAAATGAGAATAAACATCGAAGATCGGCGTCGCGTTCGCTTTGCTCGTGTCGACCAAAATCATATCGGCTTTATTGCCGGCTTTCAAAACGCCCGTCATCGAATCAATGACACGTCCGCCGTTTACCGTTGCCATCTCAACAACCGCTTTTGCCGGAAGCGCTGTCGGATCCATCGTCCCGACCTTTTGCAAAAGCGCGGCCGTCTTCATTTCTTCAAACATATTGAGATTGTTATTCGAAGCGCAGCCGTCTGTTCCGAGCGTCACTTTAACGCCCGCATCAAGCATTTTTTGAATCGGCGCAATCCCCGAAGCCAATTTCATATTGCTGACAGGATTGTGAGAAACCGTCACGCCTTTTTCGGCAAAAAGCCTGATGTCGCCGTCAGACATCCAAACCGAATGCGCCGCCAGAATCGGCACTTTTGACGTATTCCAAAAATCGACGGCATCCAAATGATGAACAGAACACATATCGAAATTTTCTTTCATATAATTGAGTTCGGCTTCCGTTTCTAAAACATGAATATGAACCCCGACACCGTCTCTTTCAGCCGCTTCTTTAACGCGTTTGATAAAAGATTGACAGCAAGTGTTCGGCGCGTGCGGCCCGTACATCGTTGTGATTCTGCCGCCTGCTTTTCCCTGCCAATCGCGGACAAGTTTTTCATTCATCGCAATCTCTTTATTGCCTTTTTCAAGATCGCCGAATTCAATCATCCCGTAAGCCAAACAGCCGCGAATGCCGGCAGCATCAACCGCTTTCGCCGTTTCATCCATGAAAAAATACATATCACAAAACGCTGTCGTTCCCGAGCGGATCATTTCCAGACAGCCGAGAAGAGAACCGTAGTAAACGTCTTCCGCCGTCAAATTAGCTTCCGCCGGCCAGATTTTCGTCTCAAGCCAGCTTTGAAGCGCCATGTCATCCGCATAGCCGCGCAGAAGCGTCATCCCGAGATGCGTGTGCGTGTTGGAAAGGCCCGGCATTAAAACAGCACCGCCCGCGTCAATCACGGTGTCGGCGGAAATGCTGTCGGCATCGCCGGAGTTGTCGCCGGAAATATCGCCGATACTGTCGATGCTGCCGATTTTTGAAATAAGATTATTTTCAATCAAAAGAAAGCCGTTTGGGATTTCGCCCGCGCCGTCTTTGTCCATCGTTACGATATAAGCATTTTTTATGAGAATTGACATATGAATACACCAAAATAAATCAAGAAATATTCATTGATTTGAGAATATAAATAATTTTAAAACAAATTATCAAAATCCGGAAGGATGGGGTTGTTGCGTTTGTTGCTTTTATTGCTCTTTCGTATCATCCACTTCTTCCAATAATTTATCAAAATCAGATTTGAACATTCTGTCTTGAACAATACGATATTTTTCAAACTCACTTTCAGCAAAAGATTTAGCGATTTCGTGAGATACACGCCCTTTATCATTTAATATTTCATGTTCATTCAAATCCAAAAAACGATCTAAACGGGATTTCCAATCTTCCATCGTCATAGGAATGCGGCGGCGTGCCTGATATTCTGCATAATCCAAATACATTGTTACAATCATTTCAAGAGAAGTTAACTCTTCCATATCAAGATAATTTTTAGCAATAGAAACATCATACTTTTGAATTTTCCCGTCAGGAAAATGAGTCCATGATGTTAAACCCATGAACGGTTTTTCGGAATTTGTCCGTCCCATAATGACTTCAGCAGCGGTATGCCCGTGTATTGCCCAATGCAGCTTATTTTGAACAGCCGCAAAAAATTCTTTAGAAGACGGAGCTGTTTTATCATAATCAAGAGCTGTTGAATAAATATCAGTAATCTTTTGATAGAATTTTCGTTCTGAAAATCTGATTTCACGAATTTCATCAAGTAAATGTTCAAAATATTCTTCGGTTAAGATGGAACCGCCGTTGATCAAACGTTCTTTATCCATCGCCCATCCTTGAATTGTATAATCTTTTGCAATTTGATTAATCCATTTGCGGAACTGAACCGCACGTTCACTGTTGACTTTAAAACCGACAGCAATAATCATTTGTAATGAATAATGCTCAATTGAACGTTCGACAGACCGACTGCCTTCGTTTTGAACTATTCGAAATTTTCGAATAGTTGCATCAGGAATAAGTTCAAAATCTTCAAAGATTTTTTTGATATGGTAATTAATCGTATTTATTTCAACATCGTAAAGAGCCGCCATCATTTTTTGAGTAATCCATATATTTTCATCTTCATAGCGCATTTCAACGCTTTGTTCACTTTCACCCGTTGCTGCAACAAAAGTCAAATATTCCGCAGCACTGCTTCGAATTGTCGGTGAGGTTGCTTTCTGCTTCATGGATATCACTTATTAAGGCATTCATGATTTGAACACCAAATTATTTAGTTGTTCTTAGGATGAATCTATTTTTATTGACTTATTTTGTTTTTATTTTGATTCAATTAATTTTGATGATTCCAATTCTTTTAATTCGCTGATGCTTGCATTATTTTGAAGTGATCTTAGTTGTATCAAAGCATATTCATTTAATTTTTTCAATCTTTCACATTGAGGAATATTTTCTCGAATCATTATTGAATTTGAGCTTTCCATGTTCGATAAGACTATTAGCTGTTCAATTGCAGCATAATCTCTGATATTCCCTTTCTTATTCTTGTTTTTACTTCGCCATTGACTTGCCGTCATTCCAAATAAAGCAACATTTAACACATCGGCTTCACTCGCATAAGTATATTTTATTTGTTCTTTTGTAAGTATCGGCAAGATTAACTTGTCTTTTACAGCATCTGTATGAATTTTATAGTTTCCTTTTGAAATAATTCTTCTAACATTCCACTCTATTTGATTTTGATATTGCTCGTTTTTCTTTAATCTTTGAAATTCTGTAATGACATACAGTTTAAATTCCGGACTTAACCAACTGGCAAACTCGAATGCAATGTCGGAATGAGCATATGTCCCGCCATTATGACCGGACTTAGAAACTATCCCTATTGCATTTGTTTCTTTTATCCATTTTTGAGGAGACATATAAAAACTGTTTTTACCGGAATTATTCTCAAAGGTCGTAAATTCGCGACCTTTGAAATCTTTATTATTGAGTTTTTCCCATAAGCCCAAATATAATATAACGTCTTTATTTCTCATCCAAGTTTGAATTGGTATTTTGGGTTCTTCAGGATTCGCATATCTTGCTAAATCGGTAAGAGAAATATACTCATTTTCCCCAATTCTTAGAATTTTTATCTTTTCATTATTTACTTCGATTTCCGTTTTAATAACATCTTCCATTCTTTCATCTCCAATCCACAAAAATTATAATTTATAAAATCAAACAATTCCCTATAAGATCAACATGATATCATAATCAAAAGCTGTTGAATAGATATGAATTATTTTTTACAATTTTCACAATGAAATCTGATTTCATGAACCTTATCAAGCAAATATTCAAAATATTCATAAGTGTATTGAATTAAAAATAAATCAATAAAAAGAAAAGAATAAAAATAAAAGCAAAAATAAAAACAAATGAAAAAGCAAAAACAAAAGCAAAAAAAAGGCAAAAACAAAAGCAAAAACAAAAGCAAAAACAAAGGCAAAGGCAGAAGGCACTATTATGTCAGACCAAAAAGAAAAAGATAAACTGAGTGAAAATCTGAAGCGCATCCGCCCGATTTTCAAAAAAGAAGACGCTGTCGTCAGTTCATCTTTTAAAAAAACGCTGATCGCAACCGATATTCACGGCGATTATCACGCGCTTGAATTCGTTTTAAAATTCGCGGAAATGAAAAAGGTCGACTCATATGTCTTTCTCGGCGACTACATTGACAAAGGCAGGTATTCCGTTGACGTTTTAAACATTCTTTTTGACATGAAATGCAAAGACCCGAACAAAACGATTCTGCTTCGCGGCAACCACGAAACGCGCGGCCTCAGCCCGTGGCTTGAATTCGGCGAAGATTTGGTAAACGACCCAAAACTTATGGACGATTCAAACGCCGTTTTTGACGAAATGCCGATTGCCGCCGTCATCAATAACGAAATTTTCTGCGTCCACGGATGTATCGCCGGATTCGACAATGAAACGCTCAAAAGCATTTCCAAAAAAGATCCGAAAAAATATTTATGGAACGACCCCGGCGCTGAAAACGGAGTGCAGCCGTCGCCGCGCGGAAACGGAATTTACAGCATCGGCCCCGATTTGGTCAAAAGTTTTCTCAAACGAAACGATTTGAAAGTCATCATCCGCGGTCACACATCGCATACGGAAGGCGTCAAATGCTGGCACGACAACAAACTTGTTTCGCTTTATTCCGGAATTCACAGCGACAGCCCCGAAATTCGAGCAGCAGTTGCGATTGCGAAAGGCGATGAAATCAAGTTTTATTATTTCAGAAAAACAAGAATGGGATTTGAGTGGACAGATGAAAAGAAAAAGCTGAAATTGAAATGAATCGCCGTTGTGCGCGCGAACGGCTCCATTTTTCATAAGATTTTCAAACCTGAACTCGTTTTTATATTTTTTCATGATTTCAAAATCATCCGCCGTATTTTCTGTTTTTTCAATGAAACCTAAACATCCAATTTTTCGAAATCGGTGAACCTGAACGCCCGATAAAACCTTAATCTTAAATTTTTTGATTTTGGAGAAAAGAAGGCGTTCCGTTTTTTGAAATATGGATGAAAAACGATGTTTCAATCAATTTTAGATTTAATAAAATTTCAAAAACCGCCCCTCCAACGACGAATTCCCGAAGCGCAAGCGGAGGGAAGGAGGAGATGGAGATTCTTTTCCATGCGAAACGAAAAATTAAAAGCGGTTGAGTTAGAATTGCATTTCAGCTCCTAAAAAGTGCATTCTTGCGACTGTTTATAGTTACCGGCTCCGGCTAAGACTGCAAGTCTGCAACTGTCTTTTAATGTTGCTGCTGCCAATACGGTTTGTGTTGCTGCTGCGGGGCGGTTTGCGTTGCCGCCTGCATCTGCCTCTTATAACAATAATCCGTTGGCATTAAATTTTGCTCGCTTCGCTCACAAAATTTCGGGTTGCAGCGGGAGGAAGGTGTTTGTTTGCAGTGGGAGGGAGGTTTGCGTTCCCGCTTGCAATCAGGTTTCTGTTTCCGCTGCTTCCGTCAGTTTTCCGCCCGGCAGCAGCGCCCGCCGCCGCGCGAGCCGCCCCATTTTTAAAAAAATGAAAAACCCGCCACACATTTTTCTTCAATTTTCAAATCGCTCCCCCCATTTATCATATTATAATTATCATCAAAATAAATCAAAATGAACCGAAATTTCAAAAAAAGCATTTGTTTTATATTTCATGAAGACTTTTCAATTCCGATTGAATCTCTTTTATTTATTATTCATTTCATTCACGAATTTTTAAATCCATCACTTTAAAGGTGTCTCTATTGACTGATTTATCATTAAAAGAAATGCAAGAGTCAGGCCGTTTAAAGATTGAATGGGCGCGAAATTACATGCCCGTTTTAAATCAAATCCGAGCAGACTTTGAAAAAGAAAAACCGCTTGCAGGACACAAAATTGCAATGGCGCTTCATGTCGAAGCCAAAACCGCAGTTCTCGTCGAAACCCTCGCCGCCGGCGGCGCAATCGTTGCAATCACGGGCTGCAACCCGCTCAGCACGCAGGATGACGTTGCAGCAGCGCTCAACACGTCCGAAAACATAACCTGTTTTGCCAAATACGACTGCACAAACGAAGAATATTACGATGCGATCGACAAAGTTTTGGACATCGACCCCGACATTACGATTGATGACGGCGCCGATCTGATTTTCAAAATCCACAAAGAAAGACGCGATTTGATTCCCAAAATCATCGGCGGCTGTGAAGAAACGACAACCGGCATCCACCGACTCGTAGGAATGGAAAAAGACGGCGCTCTTGAGATGGCGGTTTTGGCCGTGAACGACGCGAAAACCAAATTCTTATTCGACAACCGCTACGGAACCGGACAATCCGCTTGGGACGGCATCATGAGAACAACAAATCTGCTCGTCGCCGGAAAAACCGTCGTCGTCGGCGGCTACGGCTGGTGCGGGCGCGGCGTTGCGATGCGCGCTGACGGTCTCGGCGCAGAAGTCGTCGTCACCGAAATCGATCCCGTTCGAGCGCTTGAAGCGCGCATGGACGGCTACCGCGTGATGCCGATGGAGCAGGCAGCTGAAATCGGCGACCTTTTTGTCACGACAACCGGCAACCGCGACATTTTAACGGAAAATCATTTCAAAAAGATGAAAAGCGGCGCGATTTTGGCAAACGCCGGGCACTTCAACGTTGAAATCGATTTAGAAGTGCTCAAAAAGATGGCAACATCTGAAAAAACCGTTCGGAAAAACATCAAAGAATATGTCGTGGGCGGCAAAAAAATCAATGTTTTAGCCGACGGCAGACTTGTGAATTTGGCGGCAGGCGACGGTCATCCGGCGGAAGTCATGGACATGAGCTTTGCCAATCAGGCGCTCGGCGTCAAATATATCGCCGAAAACAAATTATCCAACGGCGTTCACAAAGTTCCCGAAGAAATCGACAGCTATGTCGCGATGCTGAAATTAAAGTCGATGGGAATCGTTATCGACACGCTGACCGAAAAACAAAGAAATTACATGGACGATTGGGAAGAAGGGACGTAAAGCGGGAACCGCCGGCGGAAACGTGATAACAAAAACATGGAGCCGCACCCCTAAATTTAAATAAATATACACGAAACAGAGGAAAACACTATGGCAGACGATAAAAACATCGGAACAAAAATCAGATCCATCCGCGAATCAAAACAGATGTCGGTGGAAGAATTGGCAGAAAGAAGTCAGCTGAGCATTGAACAGATCAGCAACATCGAAAACGATACCAATGTGCCGTCTTTAGCACCGCTGATCAAAATCGCCCGCGCATTAGGCGTTCGCCTCGGAACGTTTTTAGATGACAATGAAAATCTCGGCCCCGCCGTCAGCCGAAAAGACGAAGCGATCGAAACGATTCACACGTCCAACGCGGAAAAGAAAACCGCAAGCCTCAACAATTTTTTCGCGCTTGCATCGCAGAAATCGGGAAGATCGATGGAACCGTTTTTCATTGAAATCAACGCCGTTGATGACGGAACACTTGAAATGTCGGCGCACGAAGGCGAAGAATTCATTTACGTCTTGGAAGGATCGCTGAAAGTCATTTACGGAAAAGACACTTACATTTTGAGTGCGGGCGACAGCATTTATTATGACTCCATTGTCAGCCACCTCGTCTGCGCCGCCGATGAGAGGGGCGCAAAAATCGTTGCAACCGTTTACGCTCCGGCTTAAATGGAAAGGGAAGCAGGAGAAAATCAAAGGAGAAAAACATGACAATCGAACTTTCCGACAGAACATTGGGCGACTGGCTCGAATATTGGGCGGAACAAACGCCTGACAAGGAATATATTGTTTATTCCGATCGTGATTTAAGATTTACTTGGAAGGATTTCAATAAGCGCGTCGACAATATGGCAAAAGGTTTGCTTGCAATCGGCGTTCAAAAAGGCTATCACGTCGGCTTATGGGCGACAAACGTTCCCGACTGGCTGACATTTCTTTACGCGTGCGCGAAAATCGGCGCGGTCTGCGTGACAGTCAATACCAGTTACAAGCAGCATGAATTGGAATATCTTGTGAAGGATTCCGACATGCATACGCTTTGTATTATCGACGGCACATTTGAAAGTGATTATGTTCAAATGACATACGATATGCTTCCCGAACTTAAAACGTGTCAGCGCGGCCATTTAAAGAGCGAGAAATATCCGCACATGAAAAATGTGATTTACATCGGGCAGGAAAAGCACCGCGGGATGTACAATACCGCTGAAGTTCTGCTTCTCGGAAGCAATGTTGCCGATGACGTTTTGGAAAAAGCGAAATCGGAAGTCAATTGCCACGATGTTGTCAATATGCAGTACACGTCGGGAACTACGGGTTTTCCGAAGGGCGTTATGCTCTCGCATCATAATATCGCGAATAACGGGCTTTTGACCGGCGAGCACATGAAATTTACGCCGGACGACAAGCTTTGCGTCTGCGTTCCGCTTTTCCACTGCTTCGGCGTGGTTTTGGCGACGATGAATTGTCTGACGCACGGCAGTACGCAGGTGATGATTGAGAAATTCGACCCGCTTCTGACGCTTGCTTCTGTTCACAAAGAAAGATGTACGGGGCTTTACGGCGTTCCGACGATGTTTATCGCGGAATTGAATCATCCGATGTTTGATATGTTTGATTTGACGTGCCTTCGTACGGGAATTATGGCGGGTTCCGTTTGTCCGTCCGATTTGATGAAACGCGTCAATGAAGAGATGTATATCGATATTACGAGCGTTTACGGTTTGACGGAAACGTCTCCCGGAATGACGCAGTCGCGCATTGATGACGCGCCCGAAGTTCGTTATTTGACTGTCGGCCGCCCGTTTGAGTTTACGGATGTCAAGGTTTTGGATCCTGAAACGTATGAAGAATGTCCGCCCGGCGTCCCCGGCGAAATGTGCTGCCGCGGCTACAATGTGATGAAAGGTTATTACAATAATCCGAAAGCAACATCAGAAGCGATTGATGAAAACGGTTATCTTCATTCGGGCGACCTCGGCGTGATGGATGAAAACGGTAATTACACGATCACCGGACGTATCAAGGATATGATTATCCGCGGCGGCGAGAATATTTACCCGCGCGAAATCGAGGAATTTTTATACAAATTGGAAGGCGTGAAAGATGTTCAGGTCGCGGGCGTTCCGTCCGAGAAATACGGCGAAGAAGTCGGCGCTTTCATTGTTTTGCAGGAAGGCACGAAAATGCATCCGGAAGACGTCAAAGATTTCTGCCGCGGTCAAATCGCGCGCTATAAGATTCCGAAATACGTGTTTTTCCTTGACGAATTCCCGATGACGGGAAGCGGTAAGATTCAGAAGTTCAAGTTAAGAGAAATGAGCTTGGAATTGGCGAAAGAATACGGATATGAAGTGGTTTGAAGAAATGATTCAAAAATACGTGAACAGTTTTGAAATTAAAAATTCAGGGTAAAAATATGAAACGAATCAAACTGTTCTGTATTTTCTTTATTTTGTTAGGATTTATCGGTTTTGCGGCAGGCAATGATGGATCACATTCGTTTGATTCGATGTCGGAACTCGAAAATGAATTGATTGAAGAAACGCCTTCGCTGAATCTTTCACTTTTGGATCAATTAGCAAAACAAGATAATGTTTTGATTGTATCCGGCTCAATTCCTGAAAAAAGCGGAAAAGATGCTTATGATTGGTGGATGATGATTGATGAACTCACTGATACGTTATCCGAAAAAAAGATGCTCGCCGAATATTATGATATAAACGGGGGCATTATTGTAAGCATTGAAGCGAATGCATCCGGATATTTAGGTATAGTTGTACTGCCGGATTCTCAAGAAAATGATGTGCTTATTGTAAAAGAAAAAATTGAACAATTCGCGCAAGACCGGAATATTAAAAATTTGCCTATTGTCATTAGAGAAGAGATGCCGCCTGTCGGATATAAAGATGAAACAAAACCCGAGAATACGCCGGAGATTTTGGAAGAAAAAAATCAAACCGGTTGGATCGTGTATTTAAATCGTTTAATTAATATTTTTTTCAATTAAAATGATGATTTATGATTTCTAAGAAATCTGAAATCAATAGTTCTCTTTTTTGTATATTTCTTAAACCTGAGACCATTTTTTGATTATTGTTAACTTGTGCGGCTTGCGCGGCGGCGGGCAGTTGCTGCCGGCTTTGCCGTGCAGCTGTCAGTGGCGGCAGCAGCGCAAACCTGACTGGCAACGCAGACATAAACCTGACCTGCCGGCGGAAACACAAACCTGAAGGTAGCAACAGCAATGCAAACCTGAAGGTAGAAGCAACGCAAACCTGAAGGTAGCGGCAGCACGTTCGCGAATGCGAACGGATTTCTTAAAAAAGAGCAGATACAAGCAGCACGCAAACCTGACCGGCGACGGCAACATAAACAGAAACTTGACCCGACAGCGCAAACACAAACAGCAACACAACTGCAAAAGATAGTTGCAAGAGAACACTGAACCGGAATTAAAAGACAATTTAAAAACAACAGTGTTTACTTTTTTCGTTTCGTATGGTTAGAATCTCCAACTCCTTCTTTCCTCCGCTGCGCTTCGGAAACGCGTCGTTGGAGGGTCGGTTTTTGAACTTTTGATTCAAATTATTTCGTTGAAACATCGCTTTTCTTCAAAATTTTCAAAAACGGAACGCCGTCTTTTTTCCAAAATCTAAATCATTTTTAGGATTTTATCGGGCGTTCAGGTTTACCGATTTTGAAAATTGGATGTTTTTGTTTGATTTATTTATTCAAACCAATCAAAATAACAAAAAATCAAAAAAAGAATCGAATAAAAAGAATTGAAAAAAGAATTAAAAATATTAAAAATCAAACAAAGTCGGCTGTTTGACTTCGTTTTTTGTTTCAGCCGCTTCCGCCTCTCGAACGTGTTTCAAATAATCGGTTGACAAATCATATTTTTTCAGCAGCGGATTCAGCATCGAATAAAATTTGTTTTTGTATTCTTTATCCAAACCGCCCGTTCGATAAAGATTTTTCATCGGGTCAAGCAGCTCGGGAAATTCTTCTTTGAGAAATTCAAAATAGGTTTGTTTCGTTTGACTTCTGAGATACAAAGTTTGAACGATGATGTATTCGGCGCCGATCTTTTTTGTTTTTGAAAAAATTGATTCTAAATTTTCGGGCGTATCCGTCAAAAACGGCAGAACCGGCATTGTGTGAACGCCGATTTTCGCGTCCGTTTTCTTGAATTTTTCAAGCATTTCAAAACGGCGCTTTGTACTGACGGCGCCGGGCTCGATTTTTTCGCGCAGATTTTCATTAACGGTTGTAATCGTTGACGCGATATTGACAAAAGCGTGTTTGGAAAGTTCATCAATTAAATCAAAATCGCGGAGAATGAGATCGGTTTTTGTTGAAATGATAATCGGATTTTTGTGTTTGAGCATGACTTTTAAAATGTCGGGCATCAATTGAAATTCTTCTTCCGCGCGCTGATAACTGTCACAAACGCCGCCGATATTGACGGCAAGTTTTTTGCGGCCGGGACGGCTGAGTTCTTTATCCAATTGTTCGGCAACATTCGTTTTGACATAAATTTGATCGTAATAACCGTCGGAAGATTGCTCCGATTCTTTGTTTTTTTCAATATCGATCTCTTTGCTTTCATTCGATTTCAAATATTTGTGAGAATAAATTGCGAAACAATATTTACAGCCGTTTTCACAGCCGCGGTAAATGTTTAAATCAAGTTTGTAAGGAAAACCGCCGTTAACGGCATGAAGAGCAGTTTTACATTGGATCGGTAAATATTGCGCTTGATTTTTCATGTGAATCGCCGAAATAAAACAATAAAAGAACAAAAAGAATCAAAAAATAATAACTCGAAACTGAAATAATAACTCAAAGCCGAAATAATAACTCAAAACTGAAATAAAAATTCAAAACTGAAATAAAAATTCAAAACTGAAATAAAAATTCAAAACTGAAATAAAAATTCAAAGCTGAAATGATTTGAAATGCCTGCAAATCACATGAGGCTTTTCCGTACCGATTTTACATTCGTAAACATCGCCGTGCTTTTTCATCAAATCCCGAATATATTCATCGGCGCCTTCGCGATTGGAAGGAATTGCAAAAACGGTGTTGCCGAGCATCGCTTGCGCCGCTTTTCCGTCGGCGGAATCAATCGAATCAATGACTTTTTCTGCCGTTTTACCGAGAAGCCCGATGTCTTTTGTAAATTTGAATGATTCGTCCATAAACGACTCCAATCCCGGTTTTTTCAAAAAACTTTGAAGCGCGGCAGCGCCTGCTTTGTTGATCCGCTGAATACAATCATCATCGGAAATCACGGATTTCGTTGACAATTCTCCCAAAACCAAACAATAAATTTTCTTTTGCAGCTCCGAATTCGACAGCGGAACGCTGTAATATTTCCCGAATTTCGGACCGCCCGGATTTTCGCGAACAGCAAGACCGCCTGCTGTTTCGCCCGCAACATCGCCGAGACCGCTGCCGCTGACAACTTCGGCGTAGTGAGCCATTTCAATAAATTCGCTTTTAGGAACAGCAATGCGAAGCGAGCTGCCGGCGGCAAACGCCGTGCTGATTGCGCCTGCCGCGGAGAGGCCGAATCCGCTTCCGGCAGGAAGATTGCTTTGTTCGTCAATATTAAAATGAAAAGCCGATCCGTATTTTTCTTCGGCGAGTTTTGAGATTTCAGAAATGACCGTTAAAACCGAATTCGCGGATTCGTCGGAAAAATCAGCCGCTTTTTGAATCCCGTTGAATGTAATGACGGTTTTTCCCTCGCCTTGGAAAGTTTGAACGACAGAACTGACGCCGTTATTCAAAACGAGACCCGCGCCGACAGATCCTTTTTGAT
The DNA here is from genome assembly GCF_032594095.1 of Methanimicrococcus hongohii. NCBI lineage: Archaea > Methanobacteriati > Methanobacteriota > Methanomicrobia > Methanosarcinales > Methanosarcinaceae > Methanimicrococcus > Methanimicrococcus hongohii. The sequence goes on along the minus strand of NZ_CP131059.1, from coordinate 211,362 downwards.
GCGGGTCGGCGTGATTGCAAATTTGAAAAAAACCGGTGATATGACCGGGAGAATATGCGCTGCGTGTTTCAAATTCCATATCAAACCCCTCATTTGCGTTTAAAAATACGACCTCTCATTTGAGCGGATTTTCGGCGAATCGTTTGCTTTTTGGAAGTTTCATCTTCATTTTCATCCTCATCTTCGGTTTCAGTTACATCCACGATCCCGTCCCCGGTTTCAGAATCGGCGATTTCAATGATGTCTGTGTCACCACTGCTTACTTCACTCAAATAAGTATCATCAATTGTATCTTCAAACAAATTTAAACGAGCCTCTTCATTTCGGTCTGATATATTCGATTTGGATATATTTGATTTGGATTTATCTTCTTCTTTTTCATCCGCTTCTCTTTCATTTGCCGTCCTTGTTATTTCCAAATCGATCAAAACGGACAAATCGTCTTCTGCCGCGCTTTTGAAAATCAAATCAAAAAGAGCTGCCGCAATTTCTGTTTTCGTTCCCGAAATCGGAATAATCGTGTTCAAATCGTGATTGGACAAATAATCTTTCGTCACGACATAAACATCATTTTCATTTGTCCCCATACCTTTTTCTTTCACGTCGTTGGCAACAACGATGTCGGCGATTCCCGCGTCGATTTTTTCGGCGGCGGAATTGATCAGCTGCCGGTATTCGACATCCGTTTCCGCTTTGAATCCGACGATGAAAATATTCGGGTCGGTATAACACGCTTCTTCAATCAGCTTTTTCGTAGGTTTTAGCGTGATTGTCAGCGCGCGTTCGCCGGATTTGATTTTGGAATCGGCGGCGTCAACCGTATAATCGGAAATGGCGGCCGCGCTGATCAATATGTTTTTGCCGGAGAGCGGGATGTCTGCCAGCGCAATCTTTTCGGTGACGGCTTCGATCATTTCTTTGACGCTTTCCGTATGAATGTCATGAAAATGCGGCAGATGTTTCCATTTGGATTTGCCGCGGTGGAAAAGATAAACTTCAGCGCCTCTGATGTACGCTTCTTCGGCCAGCGCGTCTCCCGTTTTGCCTGACGCGCGGTTGGTCAGCAAACGAATCGGGTCGATTGCTTCGGCAGTGGAGCCGGATGTGATGAAAACGGTTTTTCCCGAAAGAGAATTGTCGCCGAGCGTGCGCATCACGCGCAAAACGATTTCGTCGTTGTCGGCAATTTTTGCGATTCCTTCTTCAAAACGCGGACCGATGACATCGATTCCCCAGGATTCCATTGTTTTCAAATTTTCCAAAACTTTCGGATGCTTGTACATGGATTCGTGCATGGCGGGAACGACCATGACTTTTTTGCCTTCGCCGATTGCCGTTGTCGCAAATGTTGTAACGGGCGTGTCATCGATTCCCGCGGCGATTTTGGAAACGGTGTTTGCGGTTGCGGGCGCAATTAAAAATAAATCGGCGGATCCGTTTGACCCGAAAAACTCGACGTGTTCGACGCGTCCCGTTAATTCTGTGATGGCGGGGTTCCCGGTTGCGTAATGAAGTGCGTCTTCGTGAACGATTCGGCGGGCAGCGTCTGTCATGACGGCGTAAACGTCGGCGCCGCGACGGATCAGTTCGCGGGCGAGTTTGATTGTTTCAACGGCAGCGATGCTTCCCGTCACGCCGATGACGATTGTTTTTCCGGACAAAACTTTTCCTTTGGACTCTTTGATCCAAAGCGTCGGGTGAACGGATTTGGAAGAATTATTGAGAATATCGTTGTTGTGTTCCATTTTTTAGCCCGCTGAAGAGTTGAAGAGTTGAAGAGTTGAAGAATTTAAAATTTTTAATTTTAATTTCAATTTTAATTTTAATTCGTAAATTAATTTATATTGGTTTTTTATGATTTTTTGATTAATAACATTAATCATAAATACGTTTAACCCGTTCAAAGCGAAAGTACAGAAAGTATTCGGAAAATTTTAAAATATTTTTAAATATCTTTTATTATGATTAAATTTATTTGAAGAAGGCAGGGATTTTATGGCGCGAAACCAAAAGGATTATTTTTATGACTTGGCCCAAAAAGAAGGCTACCGTTCACGGGCATCTTATAAGCTGAAACAAATTCAGCAGCACTCCAACATTATCAATCGCGGCGACACGATCGTCGACTTGGGCGCAGCTCCGGGCGGCTGGCTTCAAGTGGCCAAAGAGCTTTCCGGCGGGCGCGTTTTGGGCGTAGATCTTCAAAATATTGCAGAAATTCCGGGCGTTACAACGTTTAGAGGCGACATCACTGCCGATTCAACGATTGAAAGGATTCTTGAGTTTTCCGGCAAAGGCGGCGTTGATGTTGTTTTGTGTGACGCGGCGCCGAACTTAACGGGCAACTGGGCGCTGGACCACGCGCGCGGAATCGAATTGAATCGCGCCGCTTTTGAGTGCGCCAAAAAAATTCTCAAGCCGAAAGGAACGTTTGTCGTCAAAGTTTTCCAGGGCGATATGTTCAAAGAGTTTTTCGATGACGTGAAAGGCGAATTTGTTCACATTCGCGCTTATACGCCGCAAGCGTCGCGTTCAACGAGCGCTGAAATTTACATTATTGCGAAAAAATTCCTGACGGCGCCGATTCGCAAAGGACAAATTTACGCCGTTGAAATCAAGGAACTCGGAACGTCGGGCGACGGCATCGCGCACATTGATGATTTCGTGATATTTGTCAAAGAAACCGAAGTCGGCGATATTGTCAACATCAAAATCAAAGACGTGAAACCCAATTTCGGATTCGCCGACGTTGTTGAAAAGTTAGGCGCGCTTCCCGAAAACCCGAAATACAACAACCCGACTCAGCAAAGGTCTCAAACGCCGTTGTCAGCGGATTTTGAGAAAGACGAAGAAGAACAGCCGAAAGGAAATGTGAGAAGAGACAATTATCGGCCGCCGAAAGAAGAAAGAGAAGAGGAAGAATAAAATTATTTTAGATTCTTTTCATTCATTTCAATTTCTTTTTCAAATTTTTTCCAAACTTTTTTCAAATATGATTTTAATTTTTTTGTTCGCTCTTTTTTGATTTTTTTTATTTCAGCCTTTTTCTTTTTGGTGTCAATAAAACCAAACATCCAATAATTGAAAATCCGAATGAAACAAGAACGCCGCTAAAAACCTTAACCTAAAAGGATTTTCGAAAAATAAAAGAAGGCGTTCGTATTTTGTTTTAGATTTGGAGCAAAACAGATGTTTGATTTTTGATTAAAAATAAATGAAAAGTTCAGATACCGCCCCCGCAATTTGAGTTCCGGGCGGCGCGAAGCGGCGAACCGGACTTGAAACGAAGTTTCAAGTTTCTGAGCGAAGCGAAGAAACGAGACTTGGCGGATTCTTTCCACGCCGAATAAAAAGTTCAAATTCCATTTGCTTTTATGGTTATCGATTCCGGCCAAGCGGAACAAGCTGCAACTGTATTTTACAGTTACCGACCCAAGCCGAGCGGAACAGTCAGCAACTGTATTTTACAGCTGCCGCCGCGCGCGACCCGCACAAATTTTTAATTTGATTAAAAAACAAACCCGCGTCATAAAAAACCAACAAAACCTGCTCTCGATATTTAAAAAATAAATCAAGAAATTAAACCAAAACAAAATCAAACGAATCAAACGAATCAAAAAGAAATCGAACAAATCAAAACCGAACAAATCAAAACCGAACAAATCAGCAATTTATAAATAACACGAAACCGAAGATTCCTTATTCAATTTCATTATTTCAAAAAGGTTTTTTCAATGATTGATCTTCACACCCACACTTTATTCAGCGACGGAGAACTCGTTCCTGCCGAACACATCCGCCGCGCAGTTATTCACGGCTATCGCGCAATCGCGATGACCGATCACGCCGATTTTACAAATTTCGAATACATCATTTCATCCCTTCAAAAAGCAAAAGTCATGGAAAAAGAATTCAGCATCGACATTTTCGCAGGGATTGAAATCACCCACGTGCCGCCGAAACAAATCGACAAGCTCGCCAAAGCCGCAAAAGAAATCGGCGCCGACATCGTTGTCGTTCACGGCGAAACCACAGTTGAGCCGGTCGCGCCCGGAACAAACCGCGCCGCAATCGAATCCGAATACGTTGATATTTTAGCGCATCCCGGATTTATAACGGCAGAAGAAACGGAACTCGCTAAAGCGACAAACACTTATCTTGAAATTACGGCGCGCGGCGGACACAACAGGACAAACGGTCATGTCGCGAAGCTGGCAACCGAAGTCGGCGCAAAACTTGTCTGCAATACCGATACGCACAAGCCGGGAGACATGATTACAAAAGAAATCGCGTATCATGTTTTGATGGGAGCGGGGCTTACAAAAGAACAGGCGGACGCCGCGTTTAGAAATTCGGAAGAGATTGTTGAAAAGATGAAGAAAACGTAATGTGAAAGGCTGACCATGTCAATCATTAATTAGAATTAAGACCGAATATAAAAACGAACAGTAAAAATATAAAAGCTTAAAAAACCTATTTGAAAGCAGGTGAGAAAATGGGATTGTTCGGAAAATTATTCGGCTCAAATGAATACAATGCAAAAGAGCCGCAAGGTCATTTAAAGACGAAAAATTACAACAGACTCGACTGGGAAATCGATGATAACGAATATACAAAACAAGATTACATCGCCAGTTCCGAATACATTATCCCGTCACATCAAACCGTTACCGAATTTTTCGGCAAGCTGGATGCCGGCGAAATTTATGCCGTCAACGATGTTTTTTTCAGAATCGATTACATGGGACGCCCGAAAGATTGGTACAAACAAAGAGATTACATGTTTAAAGAAATCACTTTGAAGAAAAAAGAAAAGTCGGAAGAAGCCGAAGAAACGGCAAAAGCTGATGAAAAAGAAGACAATCTGAAAGAAAACGAAGAAAACATAAAAACAGATTCAGACACTAACGTATATGTTATGGAAGGAACCGGGACATTTTTGAAAGAAGATTACACGGGAACAATCTTGGAATCCGAAACGAGAGACGTTTCGATTTATGCCGAAATCACTTATAAAAATAACAGGCTGGATGTCCGCAGCTGCCGCGGTTTTGACGATACCGACAACTGGTATGCGTTTATGCTTTTATTCAAGATTTTAGAATATTACAAATATCCGACGGAAACGTGTAAAACAGTTGAAGTCGGGGTTTGTGAAAAATAAAAATTACAAAAAGATTAAGGAAAAGAATCAAATCAATTCTTTTCCGAATATCATCATTTTATTCAAATGAATTTTTTAAAATAATATTTTTTTAAATAATATTTTTTCAAATAATATTCAATAATATCAATTCTTTTCTGAATAATATTCGTCTCTTGCTTCGACAAACGCTTTTAATTTTGCAAGCGGCGTGTACGGCGCAATTCCGCATCCGGGAGCTAAAATTCGGGTTCCGTCTTCGATACATTTTTTTGCCGCGGCTTTGATGGCAGAAGGCGACTGTAAAAGCAATTCATTTGCGGGAGAAACGTTTCCGATCAGACAAACTTCATTGCCGATAACGCGTGACGCATAACCCATATCTGTTTTTTCTTCCAAACTGATTCCCATGAATCCTGATTTTGCCATCGGCTCTAAAATGAGTGTTGCATCGCCGCACATGTGAAGAATGTTTAATCCTTTCATTTTGGCTGCCATTTTTTTGTAAACTTGAAGAAACATCGGCTCAAAGAGCGGCGGCGGGAATAAATCGGGACCGGATTCGGAATCAATGATGACGACGGAATCGACACCATGATCGTAAAGAACGTTGGCGTATTCGGCGCAAACGTCGCCTCCGAGATCGATCAATTTCTGAAGCGCATCCTGTTCTTTGACGGACCACATCAGATAATTGTTGACGCCGGCAACGCAGGAAGCAAAGGAAGCGGGACCGAGAATACCGCAAATGAGCGGCAATTCGTATCCTTTGTCGTCGATTTGTTTTCTTAAAATGTCAGTCGTTTCAATCATCGCTTTCATTCCGGGACTTTCATACAGGTTATCGGGAATGACGACATTGCCGACGTCTTCGGGGTTTTTGCACGGGAAATCGGTTTGATACGGCGGCGAATTGTTTGTGCCGCTTGAATATGAACAGCCGAATGCTTGCGGAATGTCGGGGGAACTGAAAGGAAAGCGAACGCCTTCAAGTCCTGCGATTTCATATCCTGCCATGGAAAGTGCCGCCATTTCGACGGGATCTGTAAAAGCTTTCGGCCAGCTTGTTCCGGTTAATTCCATCAAATCCATTGTTCCCGTTTGCGTGACGGAACAAACCGGAACTTTATCGACTTCTTTCAGCTGCATGGAACGTGTGAATCGTTCAAGCATCGTTAAATTTGTATCCATTTTTATTCTCCGATTATCTGATTATTCTCTGATTATTGATTATTCTCTGATTATTGATTATTCTCTGATTATTGATTATAACAGTATATCGGAATCAAGAAATAAAATATTATGCAAAAATTGATAGGATTAAAACCCAAACATCCAATCTGTTTTATCGAATAAACCCGAACGCCCGATAAAATCCTAAAAATGTATTAGATTTTATTGAAAAATTGGCGTTCCGTTTTGAAGAAAAATGATGAAAGACGATGTTTCAATCAAAAATAAATGTAAATTAAAAGTTCAAGAACCGCCCCTCCAACGACGCGTTTCCGAAGCGTAAGCGGAGGAAAGAAGGAGTTGGAGATTCTAACCATACGTCGACGAATTTACTATTTCCGACTTTTTCAGCTGTATGCAAGACAGCCTGAACTTGAACTTTTTATTCGTCGTGGAAAGAATCCGCCAAGTCTCGTCTCCTCGCTACGCTCGGAAACTCAACTTGCGGGGTCGGTTGTAAACTTTTTGATTATTTGTATCAAAAACAAACATCCAATTTTTCAAATTGATAAATCCGAACGCCCGATAAAATCCTAAAAAATGTATTAGACTTTATTGAAAATGGGCGTTCCGTTCTTTTTTAGATTTTAAAAAACGATGTTTCATTTTGTTTGAAAATTAAATGAAAAGATAAAAAGCCGCCCCTCCAACGACGCGTTTCCGAAGCGCAGCGGAGGAAAGAAGGAGTTGGAGATTCTAACAATAAGTCAACAAATTTACAAACACGATTTTCTTAGCTACATCCAAAGCAGACAGTGCTTGAACTTTTTATTCGTCGTGGAAAGAATCCGCCAAGTCTCGTCTCCTCGCTACGCTCGGAAACTCAACTTGCGGGGTCGGTTGTAAACTTTTTGATTATTTTGAATCAAAAACAAACATCAGATTTTTCAAATTAATAAATCCGAACGCCCGATAAAATCCTAAAAATGTATTAGATTTTATTGAAAAATTGGCGTTCCGTTCTTTTTTAGAAAAAAACGATGTTTCATTTTATCCGAAATCGGCAACCTGACGGGCTAAGCCTGCAAGTATGCAACTGTCTTTAACAGAACTTGTCCCAACGCACCCGCTCACGCGCGAGCCGCACCAACTTTAAAGAATAAAACAAAATTGACACACGAATTTATCAAAAAAATAAACAAACCGATAACGGGTTTTTCAAAAATAAAACAAAACAAAAAAGACTCAAAAGCGTTCGCTCTTCATTTTAAAAACATCAAAATAAGAATAATAAAGAAAGACTCATGGCAGCGATCCAAGCTTCCCGAAGGCTCGCACACTTCAGTACAACAGGGAACGCCGGCGGGCTTATCTTCTGTGTTCGGTATGGGTACAGGAGTCGCCCCGCCGCTATGGCCGCCAAAAGACTTTCTCTAAGCGCGATATAATTTCAAATATCGTTGACGCATCGCGACAACAACCTTTGAATAACGGATATGATATTTAACGGTTTCCGATAAAATTTCGGAAACATTTTGCCATGTAACGATTGAATTTGAAATGCAAATCATAAGACTGATCAAAGACAAATCTTAAATTTGATTTTTCCTAAACGACAAACAACTTTCTTTTAATTTTCAACAACTTGGTTTTATCACAGACATACTCAGATATCGCCTGAAAAACCGGTCTTGCGGCGGCACGGACAATTCGTGAACGCGGACTTAACACCTCGTTGCCTTGGTGCGTACATCCCGTTTCGATCAACCTCGTCTTTTACGAGTGTCCTTGACGATGTCTCTTATTTAGGTGAGATTTCGAGCTTAGATGCATTCAGCTCTTATTCCTTGGTGCGTAGCTGCCCTGCGGTGCCTTGTCAGACAACAGGTAGACCAGAGGCACCGTTGCTTTGTTCCTCTCGTACTAAAAGCAACTTACCCTCAGACATCAAACACCTCTAGTAGATAGTAACCAACCTGTCTCACGACGGTCTAAACCCAGCTCACGATCTCCTTTAATAGGCGAACAACCTCACCCTTGGCCGCTGCTGCACGGCCAGGATGGAAAGAACCGACATCGAAGTAGCAAGCTGCCGGGTCGATATGTACTCTTGCCGGCAACGACACAATTATCCCCAAGGTAACTTTTCTGTAGTTTTTGGCCCGCACCAAGCGGGCTCAAAAGTTCGCTAGAACCGACTTTCGTCTCGTCATTCCTTGTTGTGCGAAATAACGTCAGGCTGACTTATGCTCTTGCACTCTTCAGTGAGTTTCCGACCCACTTGAGTCAACCATTGCGCACCCTTGATATCTTTTCAAGGGCGTCCCGCCCCAGGCAAACTGCCCACCTATCGGGGTCCTCTCGAGAAGAGAGTGAGAATCGTAATTCCAAAAGGGTAGTGTCCCACTTTTGACTCCACGAACGCTGGCGCGCCCGCTTCGACGTCTCCTACCTACACTGTACATTCGAAATCACAACTCAACGACAGGCTGCAGTAAAGCTCTATGGGGTCTTCACTTCCCCCTAGAGGTCTCTAGACTGTGCACTAGAATGTAAGCTTCACCGGATTCCAGTTTGGGACAGTAGGGCTCTCATTGATCCATTCATGCAAGTCGCCAATTAAGCGACAAGGTACTACGCTACCTTAAGAGGGTCATAGTTACCCCCGCTGTTTACAGGCCCTTCGTCCCGTTGAACCGGGGTTTGAGGTACCTGCACTGAGCAGGATTCAGAGATCGTACTCATCCTTACGGATTTGCGATCTCCTATGTTGGTATTAGACAGTTGGAGCCCCCTGGTCACTGCGACCTGCTGTCTTCACAGCAGGCACTCCTTCTCCCGAAGTTACGGAGCTAATTTGCCGAATTCCCTAAACTGAATTACTCCGTCACGCCTTAGCCTTTTCAGCTAGGGGCACCTGTGTCAGATCTTGGTACGGACGTTTCGACCCCTTTTCACGGGCTCCGGGGTGCAACCGACTTGCGTCATAACGCATTCATTCGCTTCTCGCCATTACGGCTCTCCACGAACTTCGGCGCTTAAACGGCGCGACAACGCCGCTCGGTCTGCCCTGAAGCGTCAGGATTATTGTCGAACGGTACAGGAATATTAACCTGTTTCCCTGATTCGGCGTACTCGAATTACGGTACGTCTTAGGACCGACTAACCCTCGGCTGATGATCATTGCCGAGGAAACCTGGCCCCTTCGGCGGTCAAGATTTTCACTTGACTATGCTGCTACTATTACCAGGATTTTCGTTTGCGAACGGTCCACAGGACTTCACAGCCCTGCTTCTGCCCGAACGCAACGCCCTCCTACGAGATTACCTATACGGTACTCCGTGGTATCGGTGGTCGGCTTGAGCCCCGTCAATTTTCGGGGCCCCAAACCTCGACTGGTGATCTGTTACGAACTCTTTAAAGGATAGCTGCTTCTAAGCTAACCTTCCAGCTGTTTTGGGCTTGGGACGCCCTTTAGTGTTTACACTTAGCCGACACTTGGGGACCTTAACCACGGGCAGGGTTGTCTCCCTTACGCACTACAAGCTTACCCCAGCAGTGCGGACTCCGACCGTCTACGGTGTGGGTGGGTTTGGAGTTTGACAGAAGAGCGAAGAATTTCTTCCCCGGATTCCCCAATCAGTGCTCTACTCCACCAACGACCTCAGGTCAGGTCATGCTACGACATGTTTCGGAGGGAACCAGCGGATGCCGGGCTAGATTAGCATTTCACTCCGAGACGTGGGTCACGTGAATGATTTGCAGATCAATACCACTTGCGGTCCTCCACGCAGCTTTCGCCACGCTTCAACCTGCCCACGCCTAGATCGCCCGGCTTCGGGTCTTATTCCGGTGACTCCACGCACTTGTATACGCCGTGCCTCGCTCGTAGAGCTGCGCACCTGTTGCTTTCGCTTTGGCTACCTGTGTGAACAGTTAGCCTTCGCCACCAAAATAAACTCCCTGGCCAGTTCTTCAAAACTTAAGATGGAACATCGGCAATCTTATTCGTACACAAGCCTCGCGGCTTTTTCCTTCATAAGAAAGATCCTTTCACGCCCCATCGTTCTATAACCAACAGGTTTCAGGCACTTTTTACCTCCCTTCTCGGGGTACTTTTCAGCGTTCGGTCACCCTACTAATTCGCTATCGGACTCAAGGAGTATTTAGTTTTGGAGATTGGTGACCCCCATATTCGTGCGAGATTTCCGACCCACACTACTCAGGACATGACGATTTTCCTTTCATTTTCATCGACGTGACTATCACACTCTTTGGTCTGCCGTTTCAGGCAAGTTTGATTAAATGACATCGGAAAATAAAGTCAGCCGTAAACCACATCTCCGCCGCATTCCTGCAACGGATTCAGTTTGAACTCTGCCGGTTTCAATCGCCTTTACTAACGGCATCTCTTATTGATTTCTTTTCCTGCTCCTACTAAGATGTTTCAATTCGGAGCGTTCCCGATCATGAATGATCGCTGCCCTCGCGGACAACGGGATTCCCATTAGGAGATCTCAGGTTCATAGATTCCTTGCGTCTACCCTGAGCTTATCGCAGCTTGGCACGTCCTTCATCAGCTCTTGAGCCGAGCCATCCACCTGTTGGCGTAACACCATTCGCTTAACCGATTTTTCAGTCAGCGTCTGATATATCTGTCCAACTTGTTGATTTGTTGTTGTTTGTCTTCTTCAACCTTTACATGACATCACACAAATACACGGGCTGGCACCCGGATTTATCCGTCCTTCCCCCGTAACAGTTTACGGGGTGCATTATAAATGTTTGATGAGGAATTGCGCCTCAACGCTTTTTTGAAAAGCGTTTCTGATTGTTTTGTTTAAATGTTTTTGTTTTAAATTGCCGTTCCCGGCAACTTTACTGTTTTATTGAATTTTAAATCAATAATTTAAACCAATAAAATGGACTTGTGGGGATTTGAACCCCAGGCCTCCGCCTTGCAAAGGCGGCGATCTTCCAGCTGATCTACAAGCCCGATGACGCAAATTCGGGCGCAGCCCGGTTTGTATTTGGGTCTTGCCCGATCGACTTTTGGATTGGATCTGATTTTTCGGATTTGAATTTTTTTGAATTTTTCAAACTTAAAATTTCAGATTGAAGTCTTTTTTTGGTTTATGTTTGTGACCTGATGTTTTTTCGGCATTCGGCGGTGTTTTATTCTTAGGAGGTGATCCAGCCGCAGATTCCCCTACGGCTACCTTGTTACGACTTAACCCCCCTTGCGGAATTCAGGTTTGAATACGGCACGATGTCCATACCCTCACCCATACCCCACTCGGGTGGTTTGACGGGCGGTGTGTGCAAGGAGCAGGGACGTATTCACCGCGCTATGTTGAAACGCGATTACTACGGATTCCAGCTTCACGAGGATGGGTTTCAATCCTCGATCCGAACTTCGAACGGGTTTATGAGATTAACATCCCCTTTCGGGGTAGTTACCCATTGTCCCGTCCATTGTAGCCCGCGTGTAGCCCAAGAGATTCGGGGCATACTGATCTACCGTAGCCCGCACCTTCCTCCGATTTAACACCGGCGGTCCCCACAGAGTACCCGGCCATCCGGAGATGTCGCTGGTAACTGTGGGCACGGGTCTCGCTCGTTGCCTGACTTAACAGGATGCTTCACAGTACGAACTGGCGACGACCATGCACCTCCTCTCAGCGATTCAGGTAAAGTCTTCAGCTTGACCTACATATTGCTGTCTCCCCTGGTGAGTTTTCCGGCGTTGAGTCCAATTAAACCGCAGGCTCCACCCGTTGTTGTGCTCCCCCGCCAATTCCTTTAAGTTTCAGCCTTGCGGCCGTACTTCCCAGGTGGCTCGCTTCACGGCTTCCCTTCGGCACCAGACACAGTCACGCCATGCCTGACACCTAGCGAGCATCGTTTACGGCTGGGACTACCCGGGTATCTAATCCGGTTCGTGCCCCCAGCTTTCGTCCCTCACCGTCGGACTCGTTTTGGTAAGACGCCTTCGCCACAGGTGGTCCCACAGGGATTACAAGATTTCACTCCTACCCCTGTAGTACCTCTTACCTCCCCCGATCCCAAGTTTGACAGTATCCACTGGAAGCCCGGATGTTGAGCATCCGGATTTCCCAATGGACTGATCAAACAGGCTACGGACCCTTTAGACCCAATAAAAGCGGCTACCACTCGGGCCACCGGTATTACCGCGGCGGCTGGCACCGGTCTTGCCCGGCCCTTGCTAACACATACGATTTAGGTATGTGGACAGCCCGCATTTGATGCGAGCACTCGGTGTCTCCTTATCACAGTTTCCTGCATTGTAAAGTTTTCGCGCCTGCTGCGCCCCGTAGGGCCTGGATTCATGTCTCAGAATCCATCTCCGGGCTCTTGCTCTCACAACCCGTACCCGTTGTAGGCTAGAGGGTACGTTACACCCCCTACAACCTGATAGGCCGCAGACCCATCCTCAGGCGAAATTCTTTGTCCCTTTAAGCATTCCGGCAGAAAAGGGATATCCGGAATTATCCTCAGTTTCCCGAGGTTATGCCGGACCTGAGGGCAGGTTATCCACGTGTTACTGAGCATTACGCCATGTTCACGAAGAACATTTGACTCGCATGGCTTAGTCAAACACCGATAGCAGTAACCTCCGGCAGGATCAACCGGAATTATATTAAGATAAAACATCGCAAAAGACGTGAACGCTTCTGAAAATGTAATCCTGTACACACTTAGATGTTGCTTTTAATAGCTGGTTTTGGAAATACTGCAAACACTGCTTAAACAGAAATTGTCGGAAAAAACTTCTCAACCACGAATAAAGCGATTTCACACTTAGTTCTTAGATTTTAGAGTTGCTTCCTTACAATACACAGTTTGATATTCCTGTAAATCTCGTAACGATGATTTACAAATTTTTGTTCAATTTGCTTTGCAAATTGAGTCAATTTCTCACAAGTGAGAATTGATTTGAAAACCACCGCCGAAGTTTACCGAAACATCAGGTCACATATCAGTACCGGAAAAAACTCCGGACTTCATTAATTGATGAATGTAAAATTGTTCTTACAAGGCGTTTCAATCGCGCCGCGCAAGAGATTCTCACAAGAGCTTTGAGGTATATAAAAGTTCTCGTCAAAACTCTTCTTAGTGAATTTTACCCCGCAAATCTGAGCGATTTGAAGGAATCAAAAAGAGTGATGTCAAGTATTTAAGTGTTTTGCCGGATAAAACCGAATAAAATTGAGAGCGAATAAAACAATAGATTGAAAAAAATCAAAGAATAAATTGAAAAAACGAGAACAGAAATAAGAAAATTAAAATAAAATCAAAAATAAAATCAAAAAAATATTACAAAAAAGCAGAAAAATGCAAAAAATAATCATAAATTGTTGCAAAAAAGTCGAAAATTGTAAAAAATATTCAAAAAAAAGTTAAAAAAGCTGCAAAAAAGCAGCTTACAGAGTATTTTTGAAATATTTCACTTTGAAGAACGAATCGCTTCAACATTCGGCAGCTGCGCAAAACCGGCTTCAAGTTCCGCGTCGCTTGGAATATAATCCGTCATTTCGCCGGCCAAATAGCTTGAATAAGCCTGCATGTCAAAGTAACCCGTGCCGGTCAAACCGAACAAGATCGTCTTTTCTTCGCCCGTTTTCTTACATTTGAGCGCTTCATCGATTGCCGTTCGAATCGCGTGTGCCGACTCGGGCGCGGGCAAAATCGTTTCCTGTTTGGCAAACAATACCGCGGCTTCAAAGACTTTCGTTTGATGCACGGAAACCGCTTCAACGTAACCGTCGTCATACAATTTGGATAAAATCGGTGACATGCCGTGGTAGCGCAGTCCGCCTGCGTGATCGGCCGACGGCATAAATTGGCTGCCGAGCGTGTACATGCGCGCAAGCGGCGTAATTTTTCCGGTGTCGCAGAAGTCGTATTCATATCTGCCGCGCGTCAGGCTCGGGCACGATGCCGGCTCGACGGCGACAAAGCGGGTGTCGCTGCTTCCTTTTAATGTGTCCTGCATGTAAGCGGAAATCAAGCCGCCGAGATTGGAACCGCCGCCGGCGCAGCCGATAACAATGTCGGGATATTCGTCAATGGAATCCATGGCTGCTTTTGATTCTAAACCGATGATGCTTTGATGCAAAAGCACTTGATTCAAAACGGAACCGAGAACGTAACGGCAATTCGGCGTGCTGACCGCCTGCTCAACGGCTTCGGAAATGGCGCACCCGAGACTTCCGCTTGTATTCGGATGTTCTTTCAGAATAGCGCGGCCGACTTCGGTCGTTTCGCTCGGACTCGGAATAATATCGGCGCCGAACGTTTCGATGACTGCTTTACGATACGGCTTTTGTTCAGCGCTTCCGCGAACCATGTAAACCGTTAAATCCATTTCAAAGAAAGCAGCCGCCATTGAAAGGGCAGTTCCCCACTGGCCGGCGCCGGTTTCGGTCGTTAAACTCGTCAAACCTTGTTCTTTCGCGTAATGAACCTGAGCCGCGGCGGAATTTAATTTATGGCTTCCGGAGGTGTTGTTGCCTTCAAATTTGTAATAGATTTTCGCGGGCGTCTGAAGCGCTTTTTCCAAATTGTAAGCGCGAATCAGCGGCGACGGTCGGAATATTTTGTAAAATTCCTGAACGGGTTTTGGAATGTCAAAGTGACGCGTCGTCGTGTCAAGCTCTTGCTTCGCGAGTTCTTCGCAGAAAACGGGTTTCAAATCTTCGACCGTCACCGGTTCACCCGTTGCCGGGCTCAGCAGCGGATCATGTTGTTCCGGCATGTCGGCGCGGACATTATACCATTTGGTCGGAATCTGATCTTCTTCTAAATAAATTCTGTAATGATCGCTCATAATCGTAATCTCCTGATTGTTTTTTCAATTAATTTTTAATTTGAATTTTTAAAAGTTTGATGTTTCTTTTTGATTTTATTTGTAAAACGGACATGTCGCAAAGAAGCGATGTTTTTGAAAGGAGATTAAAAACGCCAACGGTGTTCTGTAAATTTCATATTTGGTCACTTTTTGAGTTGAATGATTGAATTGGCTGCATTCAAACAGTTTTGTTTTAATTGATGCAATAATGTATAAATATATACAACTATAAAAAGATTAGTAAAAAAGAAAATAATAAAAAGATAGGACCATATAATGATAAAATAAATGACAGGATTGAAATTAATGATAGAAAAGGATACGGATTTAGATTCTATATTTGGTACATTAAATAACTTAAAGATATTAGGAGACATAAATGCTTTTAAAGATTGGTTAACCGCAGAATATGGAATTACAGAATGCGAGTTTGAAAAAAACCTATTTGAGGGATATAAGTATTCAATTGAGACTTTAATTCGAATATTCATTGACAAAATTTTATTAGAATATTCTCTTGACATTGAAACAGATTTTTTATTTGATAGAGCGTGTTCTGAAGGGATAAATATAGAAAAGATCCCAACAACTTGTGAAAAAAGAAAAGTTGTCCAAAAAATCAATTCAGAATTGGAAAAAATTGAAAAAGCTGAAAATATCAGAGATTTCGAAAAAAGATTTAAAAATTTCAAAAAGGTCGTGATGGAGCCATTTGAAATAATATACGATGAATATATTGAAACGACAAATAAAAATTCTACAAAGGCCGATGCTCTTACTAGAACCTCAATACACATTGCTTATTTAGATTTAACAAATTGTGAAAGAATGGAACCATTCGGCTATTATGTCGTCATATTAAACAGAAATAATTACAAAAACAATTCTTTATTTTTATTAGATGGATATAAATTTTCACTTCAATACCTATGGAAAGTATTGCTTGGTGATGATTATAAAAACACATGCATAGAAGAGATTCATAATGCAACTTTATGGGCAAAACAATATGATGAAGACTTAAATTTGATTGAGAAGCCCGGGATAACCATAAACAACTTTTCCAATAAGATATCAGATATAATATTTAATCAAAAAAATGATATTTTTGATTCATTCTTTAAAATGAAAAAAAAGGATCAAAAATATTATAGCATTCTCAAAAGAGTCCAAAGTAACTCATTTTCAGATCCAAAATTTAAAATGAATGAAAAAATAGACCAAATGTTGTTATGGTATAAAGTTGACTTATTAGGATCATCAAGATCAGACGTATTTAACGGAATAAAGACATTCTGCCAATTATTAATTGGGTCAGTAGAATTTCGAAAAAGGAATAAAAACAGCGATAAAACCATAATTCGTAAATTCATCCACCCAAATGAAAAAACAGAAGGAAATGATTACACATACGGAATATTAATCGAATCAAGAAGTATACTCGCTGATTATTCAGGATGGTTATTATTTTTTGATTCTTGTACAGATTATTCCGGCTTGGGTGGATCAGAACATATGTTTGCAGAAACAATAATTGATGAACTCATAAATAGAGATCTCGTTGAATTAAAAGAACTTGTAGTTCCAAAATATGAATTATTTAATATAATATTTAAAAAACGAACACCAACCCATGAAAATAGAAAAGAATTTGAAGACCATTATGAAGAAATATCATACAATTATGAGAATTTACTAAAAAGAAATAAATTGTTGGAAACGAAATTGGATGATGCAAGAGGTTTTTTAACGGAGCTACTTACATATTATTCTATTTCTACAAACTATTCACATTTAAAACTTGATTTTTCTGATTTTGAAAATGAGTATAATAGCTATTTTATTGGAACAAATGAAAAACACAAAGAAGATACATTTTTGTTTTTAAAAGATTACTTACAGAAAAGAGCTACATCCATAGATTGGAGAAAAAAAATAGATAATAGAGAATTCGATGTGTTTTTGAAAAACAAAGAGGAAAAAAGTGTTGTTGAATGTAAAGCAAAATTAGAAAATACGGACGTAATTGCAGAAATTGAGAAGATATTTATAAAAAATGCAATCATGAAAGATGATGATATTGACATACAAACCGTATTTAGTTTTTATGAAAAACCAAAACGAAAAGAGATTATAAAAATATTAGAAAAAAATAATATTGAATATTTAATTATAAAAGATGAACTTAAAAAATTGGGTAAAAGCCCAAAGGATTTAGACAATGCATTAAGAAAAAATTAAAAGAATCTGATTACTGTAACACAAACATTAATAATGAATTAAAGGATTCTGAAAACCCTAATCAATCGATAAGATAATAAATAAAATCAATATTCATTTTCTATTTAAATTCAAATTTTAAAATTCTTAACAGGAGCATAAAGCAATGGATTATTACCTGAAATGTATCGAATGCGGCGCAGATTTTGATAAAACCGAAATCATCTACACCTGCCGAAAATGCGACGGACTTTTGGATGTCATTTACGATTACGATGAAATCAAAAAGAACATGGACATGGACAAATTGAAAACCGCGCCGCCGTCCGTTTGGAAATACAAAGACTTGCTCCCGGTCGCAATCGAACCTGTCAGCATTCGCGAAGGCGGAACCCCGCTTTACAAATGCGACCGCCTCGCCGAAAAAATCGGCGTCAAAGAACTCTACGTCAAACACGAAGGCATGAACCCGACCGGCTCCTTTAAAGACCGCGGCATGACCGTCGGCGTTTCAAAAGCAATCGAACTTGGCATGAAAACAGTCGCCTGCGCATCCACCGGAAACACATCCGCAGCCCTTGCTATTTACGGCGCCAAAGCCGGCATCCCGTCCGTCGTTTTGCTCCCCGCAGGCAAAGTCGCGCTCGGCAAAATCGGACAAGCCCTCATGCACGGCGCAAAAGTCATTATGATTAAAGGAAACTTCGATGACGCGCTCGCCCTTGTCCGCGAACTCTGCGAACAGGAGCCGATTTACCTCCTCAACTCCGTCAACCCCTACCGTTTGGAAGGACAGAAAACAATCGCGTTTGAAATCGTTGACCAGCTCGGATTCAAGGTCCCCGACCGCGTCGTGCTCCCCGTCGGAAACGCCGGCAACATCACCGCAATCAACAAAGGCTTCAAAGAATTCGTGACCCTCGGAATCACAGACAAACGCCCGAAAATGACAGGCATCCAAACTGAAGGCGCATGTCCGATCGTCAAAGCCTACAAAGCAGGCGCTGACAACATCACGCCCGAAAAGAATCCCGAAACCATTGCAACCGCGATTCGAATCGGCGACCCCGTCAACGCCAGAAAAGCACTCATCGCCATCAAAGAATCCGGCGGCATGGCCGAATCCGTCACCGATGACGAACTCGTTCAAGCACAGAAAGATTTGGCGCAGCTGGAAGGAATCGGCGTGGAGCCCGCAAGCGCAACGTCCGTCGCCGGCTTAAAGAAACTCGTTGACGCCGGACTCATTTCAAAAGACGAAACCGTCGTTTGCGTCACGACCGGCCACCTTCTCAAAGACCCCGAAGAAGTCATCAGCGTCTGTGCAGAACCCGTCACGGTTGAAGCGAATTTGGAAGCATTGAGAAAAGCCGTTTTTGAGTAAAAATCAACGGAAAATAAAAATTAGGGAAATAATCGAAGCTTTCGGTGAAACAGATGCAAGAGGATTATAACATACAAGAGACCGAATCCAAGTGGCAGCAGAAATGGAGAGAGGAAAAAACGTTTGAAGCCGACCCCGAACAGGGCAAGGAAAAATACTTCATCACCATCCCGTTCCCGTACTTAAACGGAAACCTCCACGCCGGCCATACACGAACCTTTACGATCGGAGACGTTATCGCCCGCTACAAGCGCATGCAAGGCTGCAATGTCTTATACCCGATGGGCTTTCACGTCACGGGAACCCCGATTGTCGGTCTCGCCGATTTGATCCGCGAAAAAGACCCGACCACAATGAAGGTCTACACAGAACTGCACGGTATCCCCAAAGACATTCTTCCGACACTGGACGAGCCCGAAAAAATCGTAGATTATTTCAAAGTCGAAGCCGAAAACGCAATGAACATCATCGGCTACTCCATCGACTGGCGCCGCAAATTCACGACAATGGATCCCGCGTTTCAAAAATTCATCGAATGGCAGTACGAAAATCTTTACGACAAAGGCTTGATCGTCAAAGGCTCCCACCCCGTCAAATGGTGTCCCCACGACAACAATCCCGTTGAAGATCACGACATTCTCCGCGGCGAAGAGGCAACGCTTGTCGAATACACGCTCATCAAATTCAGACACAAAGACACGATTTTTCCCTGCGCGACACTGCGCCCCGAAACGGTTTACGGCGTCACGAACCTTTGGCTCAACCCCGAAGTCGATTACGTCAAACTCAAAATGGAAAAAGACGGGCTTGAAGAATATTGGGTCGTCAGTAAAGAGGCCCACGAAAAATTGCTTTACACCGACTGGAATGTCGAATTGGTCGAAGAATTGAATTCAAACGACCTCATCGGCTTAAAACTCAAAAACCCCGCAACCGACAATATCATCCAAATCCTTCCCGCGCCGTTCGTTCGCGGAAACAACGGAAGCGGCGTTGTCATGAGCGTTCCTGCGCACGCGCCTTTTGACTGGCTGGCACTGCGTGATTTGGCAAACAAAGACCTGACCGAATACGGAATCAGCGCCGAAGACATTCAAAACATCAAGCCGATTCAAGTCATCGACGTCCCCGATTACGGAAGCGCACCCGCCGCCGAAGTCGTTGCAGAGCTTGGCGTCGTCGATCAAAAAGATCCGAAAGCCGAAGAAGCGACCAAAATCGTTTATCGCCGCGAATTCCACGGCGGAACGCTCAAAGACATCACCGGCAAATACAAAGGCATGCCGGTTTCCAAAATCAAAGACCGTCTCACTCAGGATTTCATTTCACAAGGCATCGGAAGTATTTTCTATGAATTCAGCGAGCCCGTTCAGTGCCGCTGCGGAACGATGTGCGTCGTCAACATGGTCAAAGGACAATGGTTCCTCAACTATTCCAATTCCGAATGGAAAGATAAAGTTTACAAATGCCTCTCCATGATGGAGGTGATTCCGCCGGAATTCCGCGTCGAATTTGAAAACAAAATCGACTGGCTCAAAGACAAGGCCTGCGCAAGAACCAAAGGTCTCGGAACGAAACTGCCGTGCGACCCACGCTGGCTGATTGAATCGCTCGGCGACTCCACCATCTACATGTCTTATTATACGATTGCCAATTACATCAACGACGGAACGATCACGTCTGAAATGATGACGCGTCCGTTTTTGGATTACCTCTTTTTGGACATCGGAACCGTCGAAGATGCCGCCGCTTCAAGCGGTCTCGACACTGCCATGATTGACAAGATGAAATCCGAATTCAACTACTGGTACCCCGTTGACATCCGCTCTTCCGGAAAAGACTTGGTGCCGAACCACCTGCTTTTCTTCTTGTTCCATCACGTCGCGCTTTTTGACGAATCCAAATGGCCCAAAGCATTGGCAGTCAACGGCTTCGTCTCTCTTGAAGGACAGAAAATGAGCAAATCCAAAGGCCCGATTTTGACTTTAAAGGAAGCGGTGGACACGTACGGCGCCGACGTGACGCGCATGTACATCCTTTCAGCCGCCGAACAGGCGCAGGATGCCGATTGGCGCCGCGAAGGAATCGAGTCCGCGCGTACGCAGATCAGCCGATTCTATGCGTTTGTCCGGCAAGTCGTTGAAAGCGGCTGCGCAATTCCCGACGGCGCGGAAAAAACACACATCGACAGATGGATTGAAAGCCGTATCCAGCAATACATCCGTGAAGTCAACGAGGCTTTCGAATCAATTCACACGAGACACGCGATTCAGAATGCGTTTTTCCTGATTTACAATGATATCAAATGGTATGATAAACGCGGCGGCAGACAGTGTTTGACGGAGGTCGTTGAAACCTGGACCAAATTGATGGCGCCGTTTACGCCGCACATTTGTGAAGAGGTTTGGAGCGAACTCGGGCACAGCGAATCCATTGCGTTTGCGCCGTATCCGACTGTGAATCCGGAAATGGTGGATGAGTCGGCGGAAGTTGCCGAAAATATCATTATCAAGACGCTTGAAGATGTCGATGAGATTGTCCGCGTCGCGAAAATCACGCCGAAGAAAGTTTACCTTTACACGACGCACGAGTGGCGCGTGATGATTTTAAGAAAGGCGGCTGAAATTGTTCAGGCATCGGAAGAGTATGTACCGGCGGAAGAAATCACCGAGCAGATCAGGGATGACAAAGAAATCGTCGTCGAAAGCGCGAAAACGATGCAGAAATATGTTCATGAAGATGTCAAAGAGCGTGTCGGCGATTTTGTTGAAGCGGTCAAAGCGCAAAGCGTCGTCGGCATGAAAGAGTTGATGCAAAAGAGTATGGAAGAACCGATCATCCGCTCGCGCGGCAAGGAAGCTCAGAAGTACATTCAAAAAGTCGCGAATGACATCAGAGGATCTTCGATTGACGTCGTTTTGAGATATTTGGACGCAAATTTGGACGAAAAAGCGATTTTGGAAGAAGCCAAGCCGTTCTTTGAAAAAGAATTCGGCTGTCCTGTTGAAATCTTCAGCGCCGAAGAAATTGATGCGGGCGAGGCGTATGATCCCGATAAAAAATCGAGATTTGCGGAGCCGGGAAGACCGGCGATTTATATCGAGCAGTAAAAGAATTAGAATTTAGAATAAAAGGGGCGGCGGCGCGCGCGAGCTGCTCCGATTTTCATTTTATTTTTCAAACCAAAACCGCGTTTTTTATTTTACTTTTTCAAACCAACCGCGTTTTTTCATTTATTTTTGGATAAACCAAAACATCCGATTTTCAAAAATCGTTGAACCTGAACGCTCATTAAAACCCTAATTTTAAATGTTTTAGTTTTATTGAAAAGAAAGCGTTCCCTTTTTTGAAAAATGATAAGAGACGATGTTTCAATCAAATAATTTTAAATTAAAAATCCAAAAGCCGCCCCCGCAAGTTGAGTTTCCGAGCGAAGCGAGGAAACGAGACTTGGCGGATTCTTCCCATACGAAACAAAAAAATTAAAAACAATCTGATTTTTAATTTGTGTTTCGACTTCTGCAAAGCGGAACAGTCTGCAACTGTATTTTACTGCTGCGATTCCTGCAAAGCGGAACAGTCTGCAACTGTCTTTAAATTACTGCCTGTCCTGCAAAGCGGAACAGTCTGCAACTGTCTTTTAGTGTTGCTGCCGCCGATCAGGTTTGCATTTTTTGGGCGGTGCGAAGCAGCGACCCAATCTTTCCGCTTGCATCCGCTCTTTTTTAATAAATCCGTTCGCATTCGCGAACGTGCCGCTGCTACCTTCATGTTTGCGTTTCCGCTTGGAGTCAGGTTTCTGTTTCCGCGTGCAATCAGGTTTGCATTGCCGCTGCCGGCAGCACCCGCCGCGTGCGACCCGCACAAATTTAAAAAAAATCAAAAAAAGCAACGTACGAATTTTAAAAAAGATTCAAAAAAACAACGCACGAATTTAAAAAAATTAAAGAAAAACGAACTTGATTTTAAAAAAGAAACAAAAAGAAATTACGATTTTCCCGTAATTTCCAATAACCGATTATACTGCCATTCGCGCTCTTTTCGAACCGCTTCGTCCGTTCCTTCGCCGTAAGAAACCGCTTTGATCGCATAATCGGCGGCGTGCTGCGCGTGTCCCGCCGCGTGCGCAACGGCAACAGCTTGGCCGGCAGAGCGAGCGGCAGCGCAAGCCGCAGCCTGCAAACCTTCGCCTTCCGAAAGCGGGTCTAAAGTTTTCGAACTGAAATCCGTTTCAACAACGTCGCGCGCCGCATTGTGCGCCGCAACGGAAGCGTTTCTGGCGTCAAGCACTTTGATTTCATCGTTCAACCAAGAACGGCCGGCGGCAATCGCGTTACTCGGGCGAGAGTCGTCGGGGAATTCATTGTTAAAATAGAATAAAACGTGTTCGGCACAATCCAGCGCCCATTTTGCCTTTGTTTTTTGATCTGCTTCGTTCAGGATTTGTTCAATCGGATACATATTAACCTCTGTAATCAATAATTAAAACTTGAATTAAAACCTAATTAAATTTTAAAAAACAAATAAAAATGAAAGTAAAAGAAAGTAAATGAAATCGAAATGAAAATGAATAAAATGAAAATGAATAAAATGAAAATGAATAAAATGAAAATGAATAAAATGAAAATGAATAAAATGAAATTGGAATGAATAAACGGAATTGAAATAAAATTAAAATGAAAAACCGGAATCAGAAATCCAGCAAACTTGTATTCGCGGTTTTTGAAACCAATTCCGAAACGTCAATTTCGTCTTTTAAAAGCGCGCTTAAAATATTGACGGCGCGCATCAGGAAATCGGAATCCAATTTATCCGTATGAATTTCGTAAGCCGGCGAATTTTTCGGAATCTGCGGCAATTCATCATAATATTTTTTGAAATCTTTGGATTTGAAAACAAGATGAGAATCGCCCGAATCACCTGAAGCTGCGAAATATTTGGAAAGCTGGTTGGAATCGACTCCGGCCGCGTTTAATTCGGATTCAAAACACGGGCGGTCAAAAAGCGTCATGAAAATGTAAACAGCGGTTTCGATTTTCGTCGCGGGAGAAGTCATTTTAGAAAGCTTGTCCCCGACCAAACCGTAAACATCGGAAGTGCAGGAACAAGTTTCTGAATCGGCGGCAAAGCCGGATGTTTTGGATTTTGAAATTGAAAAAGCGTTTGCGCCTTTTCCGTCCGTTTTCAGCGTGTAAATTTTTGACGGCGACAAATCAAATTCATTTAAACAATCCATATCTTTAAGCGCGCGAAGGTAACCCGTCACGATAAGACGATGTTCATTGAAATTACGGCTTTTCAATTCACGCGTGATGCCACTGATCGAAAGCTGACGGCCGTCTTTTAACAAATCATAAATTTCCACTGATAAATCCGAATGTTCCTGCATAAATACACCAAAATTATACCAAAGCCGTTACATCAAAGTCATTAACCGAATACATCAAATCATAGAACCTGAATAACATCAAATCATGGAACCTGAATAACATCAAATCATAGAACCTGAATAACATCAAATCATAGAACCTGAATAACATCAAATCATAGAACCTGAATAACATCAAATCATGGAACCTGAATAATATCGAAATCAATGCCGCATAACGGAAATAATAAATTTAACATGATTGTCAATGAACGAAACTTGATTAAACACGTTTTGAATTTTCATAATGAGTTGAGCAATTAACGACGGCTCAACAAAAGATGCACAATTTATTTTGACTAAATCGGCGTATTTCTAATAAGTTTAAAATACTTTGCATACCTATTTGTCATCCTGTCTTTTTTAAATCATTTGATTTAATAAACAAACACAATATCAACACAATAGATGAATATAACTTTTACCATGTTCGGATACAAATCTCTCGTTTATGATTCAGAGGGTAAACGAGCGATAAAGACAGATAAATTCGAACATTTGAAATGAATTGATCATTTCATAAATTCAGCAGTCTGTAAATTCAGCAATCGGCTGAAATGAATCTGTTAAACCCTGAAATAACAAAAACGAAATAAATTTAAAAACAATTATTTGCTGTTTGGCAAAATTTGAGGCTTTGAAATGGGAGAAAGAACGCGAATTATTAATGATCCTTCATACCTGGTTCCTCTTTTGAGAACTTTCGGTTCAAGGACGCACAAAAAAGTCTTCGATTTACTTTTATCAAATTGGATGACGCAGGAAGAGCTGGACGAAGCGATTGAAACTGAATCTTTGAGCAGCTTAATTAACCTCAAAAAAGCAGGTCTTTTGGAAAGCAAATGGAGAGTCCCCGAGCCCGGAAAATCACCGGTCAAGGAATATCACACGTCTTATTCAAATGTTCAGGTGAATTTCCAAAGTTCATTTGAAGATTTAAGCGACATTATCATGCTGGCCTTCAAGCCTTATGAAGAAGTGAAGGACACGATTGAAAGTCTTGAGAAAATGGTTGCCGAAGGCAACAACTCCATGAGCAAACTCACTCGCGAATTAAATATGAATACCAGCCACATCTGCGCCATTGCCCGCCGTTCCGACAGACTTTCTGTTATGGGACAGCGTCTTAAATTAGCCGAAAAAGATGAGGAGATATAAACTTGAATGCAAAAATCCTTCAAAGCAAAAGCGAGATGACCAAATTCCAAGTGCTGACGGAAATTGCCGCTCACCAGCCGAATGTTCGTCAAAAAGAAATTGCAAACAAAATCGGAATTACGCCCCAGGCCGTTTCAGAATATATTAAAGAATTGACGGCGGAAGGATTGATTCATTCGGACGGTCGTGTCCGGTATAAAATTACCAAAGACGGCGTCGAATGGGTTTTGGATAATGCGTCGGAATTGAAGCGTTATTCTCAGTTGGTGATGGAGGATATTATCAGCCATGTTTCGACATGGACTGCCATTTGTGATGAAGCGATTCAAAAAGACGAAAAGGTCTATATTGAAATGCGCAAGGGATTATTGTACGCCAACCGCACTCGAGATACCGGCATTTACGGCACTTCGATCATGAGCGGCGAAAAAGGTTTTGACATCGGTGTCACGGATTTGAAGGGTTACATGCATGTCGAAGCTGAAGCGATTACGATCTGCAAAGTTCCGAGAATTAAGCGCGGCGGCTCTTCTTTTGTGAATTTGGAGCGCTTGAAACCGATTGTCGAATCCAAGCCTTATATCGGCGCGGTCGGCACGGAAGCTCTGATGGCGCTTAAGAGAATCGGCATTACGCCGGATGTGATGTTCGGCGCGTCCGAGTCTGTGATTCAGGCAGCATATCATGGTTTGTCTTCCGTCATCGTCATTGTCGAAGATGAAGTGTCTTATTTGATGGGACGCCTTGAGAACGAAAGCATTCCGTACGAAATTATGGATTTAAGCAAAACCGGAATGAAATAATCATTCCGACAATTCTTTTTTCATTTTCTTTATTCATTTTTCTTTATTCATTTTTCTTTATTCATTTTTCTTAATTCGTTTTCTTTATTCATTTTTAATTTTGTATCATATTTTATTTCTTTTTTTGAATTATTTTTATTAAAATTTGTTCTGCATTTTATTTTGATAAAATAAAACTGTGATGCAATTTGAAAATCAAAATAAAACTGTGGCATAATTTGAGAATCAAAATAAAAGAGGAGCGGCTCGCGCGCAGGCGGGCAGCTGCTGCGGCTGCCGGCAGCGGCAACTGCGATGCAAACTTGGATTGCAGGCGGAAACAGAAACCTCCATCCAAGCGGAAACACAAACATGAAGGTAGCGGCGGCAATGTAAACCTGACCCGACAGCACAAACCTGATTGTACGCAGCAAAATAAAAAACAGTTGCAGACTTGCAGGCCTGTTTGGAACAGATGCCGATAAAAGACAGTTGCAGACCAGCAGTCTTAGCAGGAGCTGAAAAGAACAATTAAAAGCCAACGATTTTGTATTTTCGTTTTGTATTGGAAAGAATCCGCCAAGTCTCGTTTCCTCGCTGCGCTCGGAACTCAACTTGCGGGGGCGGTATTTTGTTTTTTCATACAAAATAAGATTCGATTGAAACATCGTCTTTTAATTCAAAATATCAAAAACGGAACGCCGTCTTTTTTCCAAAATCTAAAACATTTATTTAGGGTTTTATCAGGCGTTCAGGTTCACCGATTTCAAAAATAGGATGTTTGGGTTTCATCTTGAAAACAAAATAAAAACGGGGGAGATGTTTGAAAAAATTACGAAAAACGGAGCAACTCGCGCGCGGCGGGCAGTATAAAATGGAATAAAATATGAAATAAAATAGAAAATTAAAATGAAATAAAAAAGGAATGAAAAGAAAAGGAATGAAAAGAAAAGGAATGAAAATTATCCTCTTTAAAGGATAATTTCAATATCTAATTCTTCGGCCAATTCCTTGTAACGGTTTCGAATCGTCACTTCGGTCACGCCGGCAACGTCTGCCACTTCTCTTTGCGTTCTGCGCTCGCCGCAGAGAATAGACGCAATGTAAATGGCTGCTGCTGCAACTCCTGTCGGGCCGCGGCCGCTTGTCAATTCTTTTTCGGAAGCCTGTCTCAAGATTTCAACACTCTTGGACTGAACTTCGCCTTTTAAATTCAAGCCGGAGCAGAATCTCGGAACGTAATCGATCGGAGAAGTCGGCATCAATTTGAGCGACAATTCTCTTGAAATGAAACGGTAAGTTCTGCCAATCTCTTTTCTGCTCACTCTTGACACTTCTTCAACTTCATCAAGCGTTCTCGGAACACCGCACTGGCGGCAGGCTGCGTAAAGCGCTGCTGCTGCGACACCTTCAATACTGCGTCCGCGGATGAGGTTTTTGTCAACCGCTTTTCTGTAAACGACTGATGCCGTTTCACGAACCGTTCTCGGAAGACCGAGGGCGGATGCCATACGGTCCAATTCGGAAAGCGCGAATGCCAAGTTTCTTTCCGTTGCGTTGCTGACACGAATACGTCTCTGCCATTTTCTCAAGCGGTACAATTGCGCTCTGTTTTTAGAAGAGATGGATTTGCCGTATGAGTCACGGTTTCTCCAGTCAATCATTGTCGAGAGACCTTTGTCGTGAATCGTGTATGTCATCGGAGCACCGACACGAGAGCGTTTCATGCGCTGGTCGTGGTCAAATGCGCGCCATTCCGGACCTTCGTCAACAAAGTCGGCATCAACAACCAAACCGCAGTCGCCGCAGACAAGTTCTGCACGCTCATAATCGTGAACGAGATTTTGGCTGCCGCATTCCGGACAAGAATAAACTTCCGTTTCTTTCGGAGTTTCCTTTTCCTTCTTGGCGCGAATCATCTCTTTAATTTTGTCTCTGTTGACTGTTTCGGAATATCGAACCCTTTCTAATTCTACCATTGTCATCACCTTTTAGTTTGTTATCGTTTTTCGGGCGAAATCGTTTTTGATCGTTTGTCAATTCGTTTTGTAAGATTGATTTAAATTTAAGGTTGTAAATTTTAAGATTGCCGGATTTATTTGACATATACTTTTTCTTTCACCAGTTTTTTTGCCTGCGCGGTATCCAATTCCCTAAAAATGCGCACCAAAAAATACGGCTGCTTTTCCGATCCGAAGACTGTTACAACTTTTCCGACAGGGCGGACGCTTTTATCGATCACTTGCAAATTCATCATTCTGTTCAGCGGCGTTTCGTCAGGTGTGTCATATTTGACAACAAAACAAGATTTTCCGTGCAAGTGCGATACAGTCCCAAGTCGTTTCATAAAATCCTCAAAATTCGTCATCAATTCAGATGTAATCTGTAAATCTTTACATTCAAATTTGTTTTCGGGCGTGCCGATAAACAATAACCTTTAAATCCTTAAATCGCTTATGAAATTCATTGTGATTTAAAAATCGAAGCGGCAACGATCATTGCGGTTTCGCAAATGAACTATACAGCATATAAGCCGGTTCATAGTATTTAAACTTGCCGCAATAGTTATATGTAAAAATATAATTCATCTCTTTTTGAATCGATTTACCTCAGTTATTTTTAACCGATTCTGTTTTTTGATTACTTTTTCAATTACAATCATGTTTTCCTGTTTTTAAAATACCAAACAGCTCCGATTATAATTATTACAATCAGCAATATGAGTGCGAATACAAGCGGTCTTAAATTATACTCATAACAAACAATTTCTTCCGTTTGCGGATATTCAGGATAGTTGACAACATTATATGAATTATTATAATCCGTATAACTGTTATTTTCATTTAAACCGCCGATAAACTTGTTTTGTGAATTATTTGATTGAGAAGCACCAATTGCCGAACAATTTGAAATATTTCCTGTATCAATATAACCGATAAAACCGCCTGCATTTTGTTCATTCGCAAATACGATAATATCGGAAGAACTACTGTCAATCGCGCCGTCAAAAACAGTTCCGACAAATCCGCCCACATTATTTTTTCCGTATATTGCTGATCCGTTGCCTTTAACAGAGCAATTTAAAATATAAGACGGGTTGAAATTCACTTCTGTTCCATTATTCATAACACCGACAAGCGTTCCGACATTGTTGTTTTGAGAATTTGCAATATTTCCGTTAAAAACGAGTGTCAGATTCCAGATTTTTGCTGCTCCGCCGGTGTTCCCGAAAAATCCGTATCCGTCAAATTCATTTTCCAGATCGGATGTCTGAACAAATGAAATATCTCCTTCAAAAATAATGGAATATCCTGCTCCTTCGAACATGCCGACAAAAGGTGTATCGAAGTTTCCGATACATGTCCACGTATCACTGTCTATAATTATGTCTGATTCTAAGTCATAAGCGTCATTTAAAGGCCATTCCGTCCCTATTTTTTTGAGATCTTCCGCTGTTGAAATCTTGTGGACCAAAGTTGGCTCTCCGGGATATGACGTGGCATGACAGCACGGGAGGAGGAATAGAAATGAAAACAAAAAAACGAGAATAAAGAGTTTTTTAAATTTCATATTTATCACTTACAGAACATCAAAGTGGAAAATATAATTTAATAAAAATTATAAAAAATGAAAACAAAAGCCGGAAAATTCCGACTTTCAT
The DNA here is from genome assembly GCF_032594095.1 of Methanimicrococcus hongohii. NCBI lineage: Archaea > Methanobacteriati > Methanobacteriota > Methanomicrobia > Methanosarcinales > Methanosarcinaceae > Methanimicrococcus > Methanimicrococcus hongohii. The sequence goes on along the minus strand of NZ_CP131059.1, from coordinate 181,541 downwards.
TTATTTGTTTAATTTCATTCGTCTAATTTTATTTATTAGATTGGTTTGTTAATTAATTTGTTAAATTAATTTGTTAATTTTTATCATTTTTTAACATTGTTTCCAATTTCTTAAGAAATTCCTGTTTCTTCGGGCTGTCAACAAGTGCGTATTCAACGACTTCCGTAATGTTTGAAACCGGAATGATCTCAATGATATCCTTGTAGGAATCTTCAATCATCACGTCGGATTCGTTTGCCTTCGGAATAATGACTTTCTTAATGCCGGCCTGCGCTGCCGCTTCAATCTTGTAAGTGACGCCGCCGACAGGCAAAACATCGCCGCGGACGGAAAGCGAGCCGGTCATTGCAATCGTCTGGTCCACCGGAATCTTTTCGTATGCCGAAAGAACAGCGGTCGCAATTGAAATGGATGCACTGTCTCCTTCAACACCCTCATACGTTCCGACGAACTGAATGTGAATGTCGATTGCTTCAATGTCTTTTCCGGTCACTTTTTTAATCACGGCGGAAACGTTCTTCACGGCTTCACGCGCAATCGTCTTCAATTGACCGGTTGCGATAATATTGCCCTGAGCGCCCGACATGGACGGTGTGACTTCCGACAAAATCGGAAGAACAATGCCTGAGTCGCTGCCGATAACGGCAAGACCGTTGACGCGTCCGATTTCGCCGCCTTCTTTGAAGAAAGATTCGTAATCCGTCTTATTTTCAAGATAGCGGTCTGCCAGCTGCTGCTCAATGGAGCGTGATATCTTTTTCGCGCGCAAAACGTGTTCCGCTGTTGTAAACGGTGCGTTGTCGGCACGCGCCAAGTCGCCGGCCACACGGACCAAACCGCCCAAGTCTCTCAACTTCAGCGTCAGTTGGCCTTTGCGTCCGGAGCGGCGCATTGCTTCGCGAATAATTTCTTTGACCGCATCTTCATCAAACTGCGGAATATTTCCATCGCGCATGACTTCCTGCGCCACGAATCTGATAAATTTGTCACGATTTTCAGGCGTGTCCGGCATGGATTCGCGCATGTAAACTTCGTAACCGTAGCCTTTGATTCTTGAGCGAAGCGCCGGATGCATTTTTTCAAGCGCGTCAATATTTCCGGCCGCAACCATGATAAAGTCGCAGGGGACGGGTTCCGTCTTGACAAGCGCGCCCGAACTCCTTTCGGACTGACCGGTGATGGCGTATTCCTTTTCCTGAAGCGCCGTTAATAAACTCTGCTGGGATTCAATGCTTAAGATGTTGATTTCATCCATAAACAAAACGCCTTTATGCGATTTATGAATGTCTCCCGCTTCGACACGGTCGTGTGCAGGTGTTTCAAGTCCGCCCGACTGGAACGGGTCGTGTCTGACGTCACCGAGAAGCGCGCCTGCGTGTGCGGCGGTTGAGTCAACATAAGGTGCCTGCTGCTTGTTGTAATTGGAGACGAGCAGTTTCGGGATCAGCGCTTCGTCGCGCCCGATAAACTGGCGGCCGAATGTCAGCAGCAAAAGACAAACGAAAATCGCAATCAAAATGCTTTGTCCGGTTAAAATCGTGTAAATGACGACACCGACAATTAAGAACATTAAAATCATTGTTTTCGACTGCGCTTTTTTCTGAGCTTCGGCGCGGTGGGCGGCGACGATTTCGCGTCCTTTTCCGGCCGGCACTCTGCGGATGCGCGGGTTGTTTGAGTCTTCCGCATTCGGATAAACCATGATGTCTTCAAGTTCTTCTTTGGGGAGCAGTTCTGCCATTGCTTTTGCCAGGAGAGATTTTCCCGTCCCGGGCGTTCCGATCATCATGACGTGACGTCTTTGACGCGCGGCTTTTTTGACAATTTCAACGGCTTGTTCCTGACCTAAAATCTGGTCTATCAAAAGCGGCGGGACGTTTATTTCGCCCGTATTTGTGAAGCTGTATCCGAGTTCGATATCTTCATTGTCGTTGGGGATATCTTTTATTTCCGGATTTTCGTACCCGGTCTCCGAGGTTTCAATAACGGGACCGGATCCTGACCCGGGTTCGGTTGCTTCAACATCCGTTTTTAGAGTCGTATTTTCCTCAGAGAACTTACCGTCTTCGGTTTTTTGTTCTGTGAGTTCGTTGAATGTTTCCATTTTTATCACACTAATATTAAAATTTTAAAAATCGATTCTCTGATCTTAAAATCAAGTTAAAAACGAAACCTTATGAAAAAGCTTTGGAATAATAAACAAGCTCTTTATCTTATTTATTTTACGGTATCCTACATATAAAGCAATATTACCCTATAAGAATTTAATTCTCAAAAATAAAAGAAAGCTGAAATCAAAAAATTAATCGGATAAATGATTTGGTATAAATTTTTGTTTTCAATCAAGATTCAAAAATTCAAATCTTTTTTGATTATTTTTTGAAAGCTGTAAATCTCTTTTCGATATTTTTTGAAAGTTGAAGATCCTTTTCGATTATTTTTTTGAAAAATTGAAGATCCTTTTCGATTATTTTTTTTGAAAAATTGAAGATCCTTTTCGATTATTTTTTTTGAAAAATTGAAGATCCTTTTCGATTATTTTTTTTGAAAAATTGAAGATCCTTTTCGATTATTTTTTTTGGAAGTTGAAGATCCCTTTCGATTATTTTTTTGAAAATTGAGCGGTTCGCGCGGCGGCAGCTGCCTGCCGGCAAAGACGATGCAAACCTGTCAGACGGCGCAAACAGAAACCTAAAGGTAGCAGCGCAAACAGAAACCTAAAGGCAGCAGCGCAAACAGAAACCTAAAGGCAGCAGCAGCAAAAGGAAAACTGAAGGTAGCGGCGGCACGTTCGCGAATGCGAACGGATTGTGATTAAAAAGAGCAGATGCAGGCGGAAGCGCAAACCGCCACGGCAGCAATAACGCAAACCGCCACGGCAGCAATAACGCAAATCGTCTCGGCAGCAGCAACGCAAACCGCCACGGCAGCAATAACGCAAACCGTCTCGGCAGCAATAACGCAAACCGCCACGGCAGCGGAAACACAAACCGCTCCGACAGCGGAAACGCAAACCATCTCGGCAGCAGCAATGCAAACAGCCCCGACAGCGGAAACACAACCCGCCTCGGCAGCAGCAGCGCAAAACCGCCCCGGCAGCAGTAATCATAAAAATAAATATTTACTTTTCAAAATTGAAGAACAATGTAAAACGAGAAAAATGAATTAAAAATAATGAAAAGAAAAGGATGAAACATAATTTAAATATTATTTTTTAGATTTTTCATCCGGTTCAATTATCCAGCGCCAAAACATCTGTCCGAATCGCATGAATCAAAGCGAGCGCCAAAAGAACGATGCCGATACACAAAAAGATGCCGAGTATAAATTGAAAAGCGACAAACGAATAGAAAATGACGCCGACAATTGCGCCGACTGCCGTATATTGAATTTTTTCAATTAAACTGTAAGGTTCAATGATTTCGCCTTTTCTGATTTGATAATATGTGTAGCCGATTATGATAAAAACGGCAAGCGCCAATACAATAAAAGCGATCGTGCCGGCAAAACCCGCAATAATTCCGATAATTGCTCCGATGACGCCCGCAATGATCATCTTTTTTGTCATTTCTTTATCTAATTTTAAATCCAAATTAATCCCCTTCAGCCCCATTTCTTTTAATCTTCTTATATTCTCTTTTTTATACTTTCGTACGTTTTGTCTTTCTTTCATTAAAACAGTTTCTTCGATGTTTACCGATACGAAATATTATTGTTGTCGTAAGCAATATTATTTATTCAAAAAATACATTCAAATGCTAAATCATTCTTCGAAAATGCCGAGGTCAAAATAAATGAAAGCGTCTCATTTTTTAATTTTCTTTGCCGTTCTTTCAGTTCTGCTGATAGCGTCGGCAACGTTTCATTATTCCGTTGCGCCTCAAACTTCCGTTCATTTTACGGGGGTGGGCATTCATTTTACCAATGAAAACGCAACTGCCGAAATTGATTATGAAATCGGTTTTCTGACACAGATGTATGTTTTCTTTTTCGGCAGCCGCAATCTTGATCCTTATTTGGATGAATTGCTTTACGATTTTGAAGAATACCGCATTACTTCCGTTCACGGCACAAGAGCAACGGTTGAACTGATCAATGTCTCCCGTTTTCAAGGCACATATTATCTCCATGAAACGCGAATGCTCGGAAGCGAAGTCGATCGATTGACTTTGTATTTCCCCGACAACAAAACAATGACGTTTGACAACGCAACCGAAACGCAGAATGTTTTCTATTGATTCTGTTTTGTTTTCATTCGTTTTCATCTTATTGTTTTCATCTTATTGTTTTCTCAAAAAACTTTGTTGAAGTCGGCTTTTTCCGCCGTGTTTTTCAAGTCTGTATTGGGTCAATATTGAGTCTGTATTTATACTCCTGCTCCCGTTACTCAAAACCTTTATATACGATTATCATATTTATGAGAAGTGCACAGCCGCGAGGAAAAGTGCAGGCAAAATACTTGTCTGATTTCGGTTTTTCCGGAAAACGTTTTCCGTGCTATGAAGAAATATATGCAAATGGGCTCGTGGTCTAGACGGTTATGACGTCGCCTTGACATGGCGGAGGTCCTGAGTTCGAATCTCAGCGGGCCCATTCAATTCGATTAGCTGTATGCCGAAACCTAATGTGACGGCACAAACGTGCCCAAATAGCTCAGTTGGGAGAGCGCTGCCCTGAAGAGGCAGATGTCGCTGGTTCAAGTCCGGCTTTGGGCATTTTCAGCTATCGAAACCATTTAATAATTTGGAATAATCTTAGGATTGTTTCAAAATCGAAGGACACTGGTAGTGTAGTGGTTATCACCGGGCGTTGCCAACGCTCGAACCCGGGTTCGAGTCCCGGCCAGTGTACTCATCTTTCTTTTCATTCTTTCAATTTTAACAGCGAAAGAATACATTCTGTTTTATTTTTGTTTTTCATTTTTTTTTTTGCGCGGGCGGTCTCGCGCGAATCGCATCATTTTTATTTGATTTTCAAACCTGTTCTGCATTTCTTTTTTACTTTTTCGGACAAACCCAAACATCCGTTTTTCAAAAATAAATGAAACTCAAACGCCCGATAAAATCCTAATCTTAAATGTTTTAGGTTTTGAATAAAAGAAGGCGTTTCGGTTTTTTGAAGAATATTGATAAAAGACGATGTTTCAATCTTATTTTGATTGAATGATATTTCAAAAACCGCCCCTCCAACGACGCGTTTCCGAAGCGAAGCGGAGGAAAGAAGGAGTTGGAGATTCTAACAATGAGTCAACGAATTTACAAATTCTGATTTTTTGATCTTAATTTAGAGTCAACTGAATTTGAATTTATATTCGTCGTGAAAAGAATCCGCCAAATTTTAATTTATATCTACAATCGTCTGAGAATGAACTTTTTATTCGTCATGAAAAGAATCCGCCAAATTTTAATTTATATCTACAATCGTCTGTGAATGAACTTTTTATTTGTATGGTAAGAATCCGCCAAGTCTCGATTCCCTTCGCAACGCTTTGGGAATCTCAACTTGCGGGGGCGGTATTCGAAATATTTATTATTTTATCAAAAACAAACATCGGTTTTATCAATTTTCTTAAAAACGAACGCCGTTTTTTATCCAAAAATTCTTTCGATTTTGGGATTTATCGGGCGTTCGAGTTTATTTAGATTAAAGAAAAATGATGTTTAGGTTTGTCCGAAAATTTGTGCTGCCGCCGCGGGTCAGGCTTGCGTTTGCCGCTTGGAGTGCTGTTTCTGTTTCCGATTGGAGTCAGGTTTCTGTTTCCGATTGGAGTCAGGTTTCTGTTTCCGATTGGAGTCAGGTTTCTGTTTCCGCTTGGAGTCGGGTTTCTGTTTCCAATTGGAGTGTGGTTTGCGTCACACTTGCCGCTTTCAGCAGCCGCAGCAGCTGCCGCCGCAGCCGCCGCCGCAGCCGCCGCGCGAGCCGCATCATTTTTATTCAATTTTCATCAAAAAGGGCACCGTTTTTTCTCAATCATTCTCAATCCCATTATTCGGATTCATTTTTCGGATTCATTGAAAACTGTTAAATCATTTCGATTCGTTTTTCACGCATATTCAAATTGACTTTTAAATTCGTTGTGCGTAATCATGGAACTCAAATCTTGTAAAAAACTGTACCTCAAAGAAACTCACCGCATCAAGTCTCCCGAGGAAACCTTTGAAATTGTCGAGCCGCTGACGGAAACTGCCGGCATTACGCGTGTCGCCGACATCACAAAATTAGACCGCCTCAATATTCCCGTCTTTTCATGCATCCGACCGGGTGCCGCCGACGGCGCAATTTCCGTTTACAACGGCAAAGGCGCAACGCCGATTGCAGCGCGCGTTTCCGCAATCATGGAAGGAATCGAACGCTATTCGGCAGAATTTCAGGAGCGCAGCAGCAATGGCGGTAACAATGGCGGCGACGGCGACAGTAAATCACTGATTACCGGCAAATATCCCGATTTGGCGGAAGAATTTGAAGTTTTAGATCCCGTCGAACTGATTTTGCCCGAAGCAATCGACCCCGATGCCGTAATTCCGTGGACGCCGTGTTATGAAATGCTTTTGGATGACAACGGAAATCTTGTTCTTGAAGAACTTCTTGTTCCGGCCGCGGCTGTTTATCATCCGCTTCCGTCTCACCATTATTCGATTTTCAGAACCGGTACAAACGGCATTGCTTCCGGAAACGCTCTCGAAGAAGCGATTTTTCACGCCATGTGCGAAGTCATCGAACGCGACGCCTGGTCGCTTGCCGAAGCCGGAAAAACAGGCGGCAAACTGATCATTGACATTGACGATCCCGACATTTTGAACATGGTCCGCCTGTTTAATGATGCCGGCGTTGATGTTTTCCTTCGCGATATTACAAGCGACATCGGTCTCCCGACAATCGCGGCTGTTTCGGATGACGTCGAACTGAAAGATCCGACACTGCTCTGCCTCGGCATGGGAACGCATTCGTCGCCGAAAATCGCAGCGCTCCGCGCCCTGACAGAAGCCGCGCAAAGCCGCGCAACGCAAATCCACGGCGCGCGTGAAGACGCGACGATTGCAGATGTCCGCAAACAAATCGGTTACGAACGCACCAAACGCTTGAACGCGAAATGGTTTGACGAATCGGAAACGATTTCATGGCCCGAACTCAAAGATATTTCATCCGATGACTTTTTGGATGAAATCAAAAATACGATTCGCGCCCTCAACAATGTCGGTCTTCAAACCGTGATTGTCAAAGATTTGACGCGCCCCGAACTCGGAATCCCCGTCGTTCACGTGATTATTCCGGGAATCGAGTCTTTTGCGATTGATTCCGATCGCATGGGAATCCGATGCAAAGCGGCGCGCGCAAAAGCTTCAAAAACCGGCAGCAGAGTTCGAAAATATGTTCGTGAAACTTGAATGAAATATGTTGAAAAACCTGAATGAAATGTGCTGAAAAACTTGAATGAAATATGCTGAAAATTATGAAAAGTCAATCGATAATTGTTTTTCTCGGACCGAGTTTGGATTTGGAAACGGCCCGCCGGATTTTGCCGAGCGCAGACTTTCGGCCGCCGGCTTCCCGCGGCGATTTGGAGAAAGCCGTCGCCGAAAATCCCGATATCATTTGTCTGATTGACGGCGTTTTTTTCGAGCAGTGTTCCGTCGGTCACCGTGAAATTCTTTCCGCGCTCAACAAAGGCATTTTTGTCGTCGGCGCTTCCAGCATGGGCGCGCTTCGCGCATCAGAAACTGAATCATTCGGAATGGTCGGCATCGGAAAAGTTTTTGAACTTTATAAAAACAAAATCGTCGAATCCGATGACGAAGTCGCCGTCACTTGTGATCCGTTTACCAATGAAGCAATAACGGAAGCTTTAGTCAATATTCGGGCAACGCTTGAAAAAGCTGTATCTGCTTCAATTTTGACCGTTGACGAAAGTGCAAATTTGTTTCAAATCGCAGCCGAAATGTATTATCCCGACAGAATTTATGATTTTTTGATTGAAAAAGCGCGGGAAGACGATTCATTCGATGATGATCATTTGAATATTTTTGAAAAATGGATTGCCGAAGGAAACGCCGCCGATATTAAAAAAGAAGATGCGATTGCTGTTTTAAAATTTATTTCGGCGGAAATCCAAGAAGAATCAAATTGAGATCAGCCGCCGGAAACGGACGGATAAACGGTGACTTTATCGCCTTCATTTAAAACGTAGTCTGCTGCTTTGCCGGTCATGACTCTTTTTTTATTGACCTGGATTATCAGATGTTTTCGAAGATTTCCTTCTTTGTCAATGATCAAATCGGGATCACTCAATAAAGTAAACGCAAATCGGGTCATTAACTCTTTTACCGTTGATAGTGCCGGAATATCCATCTCAACCATACTTTCATTGAGGGTTGTGTGCATTCCGAAAATTGAAATTGAAACTTTCATTGTTTTCCTCATCTTTTTATTCTCGTTTTTGTTCTCTTTCGTTTTTATTTTTTCGTTTTTATTTCTTCATTCTTTTTCTTCATTCTTTTTCTTCATTTTTTGCCGCAGCATTGGCAATCTTGTTCTTTTTCAATCTCAATCGTTTCAAAATTGTTATTAAACCCGTCCCAAATAAACAGTTTTCCGACATTCCTTTTTCCGGCATTTGTTATGTATTTGATAATTTCATTCGCCTGCATGGAACCGATAATTCCTGCTGTCGCGCCGACAATCGGAAATATGATCTTTTTATTTCCGTTCATATTCGTTTCATCTTTTTCTTCATCTTTCTCATCATCTTTTTCTTCATCTTCTGTTTCCGGAAACGCGCAGAAATAACACGGCCCTTCTTCCGGATAAAATGAAGCGAACTGTCCTTGAAATCCTGAAACGGCGGCATGAAAATAAGGACGTTTCGTTTGAACTGCAAATGCTGCAAGAATTCTTCGGGTTTGATCGTTATCTAAAGCGTCGACGATAATTTGACAATCGCCGACCAATTCTTTAATATTTTCTTCAGTCAGTCGATTACAAACGGAATACACTTGAATTTCGGGATTCATTGATTTTAATTTCTCGGCGCCCGAATCAGCTTTTTTTCGTCCGATATCTTCTTCACGGTGAAGAAATTGACGATTCAAATTCGTCTTATCAACAACATCGCAGTCCAGCAAAACGATTTTTCCGATGCCGGCTGCCGCCAAATATGTCGCAACGGGAGATCCGAGACCGCCCGCGCCGGCGATGAAAACGGATGCGTCCGCTAATTTTTGCTGCCCGGCTCTTCCGAAAAGCGGCAGTTGCCGGTCATATCTTCCGGCGGCGGGCGTGCTGCAGCTGCATTTTGATTCCTGCTGATTCATATTATTCCCGTTAATTCATAAATTCAAAATCGGATTCAGTATTCAATACTAAATTCAGTTTTATACAAAATTATACAGATATACAAAAATATACAAAATTCAATAATCATTTAATCTGTTCCGCGGCAGAACTCTTCTCCAACCATCGCAAATTGTTTGTAAACGGCGCATTTTCCGCATATACAAACGGTATTGTCTTCTTTTTCATTTTCAAAATCTTCGGCTTCAACAATTGTTCCGAGCGCACCGTTTTCATCGCCCGATCCGTAAGTCGGGCAGCTTCCTTTGGCGCAGTACATAATGTTTCCGTAATTCGGGCGCAGCGAGCAGGTCGGACAAAGACAGGCTTTGGAATGATGAAATGAAGCGCAGACGCCGAAATATTTCCCGAATTTTTGTTCCTGTTCCATAAATTTTCACTTCATTTTTATTTTTTGTTTTTTATGTTTGTCATTTTTATTTTTATTTTGTTTTTATGCTTCTCGTTTTGACTTTATGTTTTTTATTTTTATGTTTTTAATTTGATTTAGAATAATTTTAAAATTATTTTGTCAGCTGTTCATTGATTTGCTTCAAATATTCAGCTTCTTTTGATTTTGCCGAATCAACGATATCGTGCGTTGTTCCGCCGCCGTCGCCTTCGTAGCGCGGAAAAATATGAACATGCGTATGCATGACGGTTTGTCCTGCCGTTTCATATGTGTTCATACCGATTGTCAAACCCGTTATGTTTTCCATTTTATCCATAATCTGATTGGAAACTTTATTGACGGCTTCAAAAAGCTTTCCTGATTCTTCCGGCGCCATTTCAACAAACGCGTCAGAATGTTTTTTCGGAATCACAAGCGTATGACCGTCGGCGCAAGGATCAAGATCCAAAAAGGCGAGCACGTTTTCGTCTTCATAAACTTTGTAGCAGGGAATTTCGCCCGCGATAATTTTACAGAATATGCAATCCATTTCAAGCACCTGATTTTTTTTGATTAGTTGATGAATGTATTCAAAATCATTTAATCTTACCGTTGTTTTAAAATCGTGTTCACAAATTTTGCTCGCGGCCGACCTTCTGTCGGTCTCTCACAAAATTTCAGGGTTGCAGTGGGAGGGTGGTGTTTGTAAAAAATCGCTTCGCGATTTTTCGGGCTTCGCCTGGCGCTTGGAGAGTGTGCAGGTTTGCGCTTGGAGTGTGGTGTTTGTTTGCAGCGGGAGGGAGGTGTTTGTTTCCGACGGGAGGGATGTGTTTGTTTCCGGTTGGAGGGAGGTGTTTGTTTGTGCCGATCGCCAGGTTTTCCGTTTGCGGCAGCAGCTGCCGCCGCCGCGCGCGAGCCGCTTCGTTTTCATTTGATTTTTAATCAGGCTCTCGTTTTTATTTATTTTTTTCAAAAGCAACGTCTGATTTTCAACTCAATTTTTCACGGAACGCTCAAATTTTGACATAAAGGACTAGTTTTAAATATTGAAATTGATTATGCACTTTGTTTAATTTATTTTGACGGAAAAAGGCGAAAGCGGATATCGAAAAACACCTCTGTTCCAAAATATCTGTTTTAAAACTGTCCCCATACCGTTTTTCTTCTCTTGTTGAAATAAATCAGAGGTTATAACTGTAGATGGACCAAAATGCTACCCCCATTATCGATGCATTACGTGAATATGACAAAAAAAATATCACGTCGTATGATGTCCCCGGCCACAAAAGAGGAATCCGCGAAGACGATTTCCAAAAACTGGTCGGCAAAGAAGTTTATTTAATGGATGTAAATTCGCCCGTGGGATTAGACAAATTCGCTCACCCCAAAGGCGTTATCAAAGAATCATTAGAACTTGCCGCCGAGGCTTACAAAGCCGACAACGCTTTCTATTTAGTCAACGGAAGCAGCAGCGGCGTTCAAATCATGATCATGACCGTCTGTTATGACGGCGAAAAAATTCTCATCCCGCGAAACGCGCACAAATCCGTTACAAATTCATTGATCCTTTCAGGCGCCGTTCCCGTTTTCATGGAACCCGAAATCAATCAAAACTTCGGTATCGCAAGCGGCATGACGCTGAAAACAGTCCAAAAATACGTCGAAGAAAATCCGGACGCAAAAGCGCTTTTTCTCGTTTATCCGACATACTACGGCGCGTGCGCCGATATTGAACAAATCATTGAATACGCGCACAGCAAAGACATTGTCGTGATGGTGGACCAGGCGCACGGCGCGCATTTTTCATTCTCTTCATCACTTCCGAAGTCCGCCGCCGAATTCGGCGCAGATTTAGTCGTCGCAAGCACGCACAAGACAGGCGGCTCGCTCACGCAAAGCGCAATGCTTTTGCACAACGAAGGCTTGGTCAAATATCATTCCGTCAAAAAACGCGTTCTCATGTTTCACACGACAAGCCCGAGCTATTTGCTGATGGCGTCTCTCGAATCGTCGCGCAAAATGCTTGCAACACAAGGCGAAGAAATTTTCAGCGAACTCGTTCACGAATGCCGGAAATTGAAGAAAGAAATCTCAAGAATCCCCGGTCTTTCCGTTTTGGACGAAAACGAAGGCGTGACGACAATGACGTACGATCCGACAAAAATCGTCATCAACGTGACGAAACTCGGTTTGGACGGATTTGACGTTTACGACATTATGTTTGAAAAATACGGCATCCAATTGGAGCTGGCAGAGCCGACAATCGTTTTGGCGGTCATTGGAATCGGCGACACAAAAGAAACCGTTTGGAAACTCGCCGACGCTTTCAGAGATCTGGCGGAAACCTATTACGGCAAACACGAAATCCTGGATATTCCCGAAGAAATCGTTTACGTGCCGCCTCAAATCATGTCTCCGAGACAGGCTTTTTACGCCGACAAAATTTCCGTTGACATCGGAGAAGCCGTCGGGCGCGTTGCCGCCGAAGCCGTTATGATTTATCCGCCCGGAATTCCGATTTGCATCCCCGGCGAATTGATCACGGCAGAAACGATCGATGAAATTCTCTATTGCCGCGAAAACAGCGACTGTGTTCAAAAAGACAGCAAAGAGCCCGATAAAATTCTCGTCGTCGATGAAGGCGATGAGTAATATTTCATTTTTTTCTTTTTCATTTTTATTTTTTCTTTTTTTTCTTTTTCGTTTCTTTCATTTTCGATTTTGCGTTTTCTGCGCTGCCGCCTCGCGCGAGTCGCATCATTTTTATTTAGATTTTTAAACCCGACCGTGTTTTTTTTATTTTTGGAAAAACCCAAACATCCAATTTCAGAAATCGGTGAACCTGAACGCCCGATAAAACCCTAATCCTAAATTTTGATTTTGGAAAAAAGAAGGCGTTCCGTTTTTGAATAATTTTAATGAAAGACGATGTTTCAATTGATTTAGATTGAGTTTTATCTCAAACACCGCCCCCTCCAACGACGCGTTTCCGGAGCGCAGCGGAGGAAAGAAGGAGTTGGAGATTCTTTCCCATGAAAAATAAAAACACAAAAACATATGCAGTTTACAGTTATATTCGATTCCGGCAAAGCCTGCCAATCTGCAACTGTCTTTTATTGCTGTCGGCTCCTGCAAAGCCTGCAAATCTGCAACTGTTTTTTGGTTTGCTGCCGGCAATCAGGTTTGCATTTCCGCCTGCATCTGCTCTTTTTTTAGTAATCCGTTCGCATTCGCGAACGTGCCGCCGTCACCTTCAGGTTTCTGTTTCCGCTTGGTTTCAGGTTTCTGCTTCTGCTTGCAATCAGATTTGTGTTACAGTTGTCACTGCTGCCGCCGCGCGCGATCTGCACAATTTTAAAAAATAATCAATAAATGCTCATCCATTTTTTAAAAATAAAAAACAAATCCATCCTCATTTTTTCATAAATTTGTTTCAAAAACAGCGTCCGCTCTTCATTTAATTCTCAAAAATTGTCGCCGTCACGCGCGCCGCCGCGGTCAAAACACAGCGCACTGCACCGCTCACCGCTCTCGCAAATTAGTCGTTTTGCGCCGCCAAAAACGCCTCGACTTTTTTCAGCCGCCGCGCTTCATCTCTTGCCCGCTCTTCTTCCATTCGGCGATAAATTCTCAGCACGTAAAACAAGTCTTTAAACGTGAATTCCGGCCAAAATTTGTTGTAGTAACAAACGATTGCATTGTTGCCGTTTGCCTGCCACGGCAGGAAATTGGAAGTTCTGTGTTCGTCACCGGTTCGAATTAAAAAATCAACGCCGGGAACAACTTCGTCGGAGAACGGGAAAAGATATTTGGAAATTTCATCGTCGGAGAGAAAATTTTCTTTCATTTCTTTCGTTTTATTTGAATTATTCGTTTCATTTAAGTTCTTTGAATTATTCAAATCAACAACATCTTCCGCTATTTTTTCAAACGCCTGCGTTATATCATTTCGACCGCCGTAAGCCAGCGCGACATTCAGATACATCTTGTCGTTGCCGGCTGTTTTTTCTTCCAAATCTTTGAACGCTTTCAGCGTTTTTTCAGGCAAGTTGTCGGTCTCACCGATCATTCTGATCTTGATTTTTTTGCTCAGAATCTTTTCATCGGTTGAAAGTTTGTAAAGCATCTTTTCAAGAAGATCAAAAATGCGCTCCACTTCCGCGGGATCGCGCTTGAAATTCTCGGTTGAAAAAGCGTAAATGGTAATGTGTTTTATTTTTGCAAGATACGTCCAATGAAGAAGATTTTCAACCGCGGAAACGCCGACGGTGTGACCCCATGTCGCTTCTTTTCCCTTTCTTTGAGCATATCTGCGGTTGCCGTCCATAATAAAAGCGATATGCTGCGGAACACAGTCCGTTGAATGAAGAAATGTTCTTGAATTGGATTTTCTTTTCAGCATGATTTAAGGCAACCGTTTATTTTTTTGATTCTGTTCAACAAAATAATAAAAAATCAAACAACCAAACAATAAAACAACCAAACAATAAAAACGAAGATATCTCCAACCCTAAAAAAATAAAAAAGAATGTCGTAAAACATTTATCCGGCATTCTTTTTGTTTACTTTTTACGAAATACGAAACAACAAAAATAACGTGCCCGAATTACTGGGCGGTATGGGTGAGAATTGCTTGGACAACCTGTTTGTAGTCATCCTTCAATGAATAAATATTGTGATCGCCGGTAACGTTAATGCTTAAGATACCGAGTCTCGTATTCATTAAACCGACCATAGCTGAAACGCCTCTGTAGCTGACATCACAGCATTCTTGTTCCAAATGCTTGTAAACGTCGCCGGTCGTGAATTTGTCACCCGTAATAAACAAATTCAAAACAATTTTTCGTATTCCGTTTTCATCTCTTGAAAGGTACTTTTCTAATCTTTCCCTGACTCTGTCTTCTGATGATTGCAGCCCTGACACCCCTCTTGTATCCCTTTATAACTGGTTTTTGGGTTTTGCGGCACCCCAAAAGGCGCCTCGGATCGCCAATTTTTGCGCAAATATTAGATATGATTCGATTGCTTTTGAATTTTAGAAATCGATTAAAAAAACGTTTTTTATTTGACGCAGCCGACGAAGTATAACTCCCTTACAATTAACTCGGTCGAATTTTATAATTGTTTATGCAATCCGTTTTTGCAAGTTATTCCGCAATATTAATGTCCGATAAAAACGGCTTTAAGCTTGCGGATGAACAATCCCTATACAGGTTAATCCTTTATAAGTTTTTACGCGCAAGCTTTAAATATTAGAAGATTCGCTCGCTGCCGACAACGAAGCCGCCCTCAAACGGATATTGCTCAATTATCCAAAGCTGAACATTTTCAAAAACAGCCCCGTCCTCTTCAAAAATCAACGCCAGTTCCTCAACAATTCCGGAAGCGGTCTCGACAATGTTTTTCTCTGAATTGATCGAATAAGCTTCTTCAGGCAATTCATTTTCCCGTAAAAATGAAATAATTTCATTCAAAAACGCATCCGGAACTTTGATTCTTCCGAAAATGACCGTTCCGTCTTCAGTAATCTCATCAAAAGGACGCGCGAACTGCTGCGCCGTTCGAAGAAGTCGAAGCCGAAGCTGAATTGCATCTTTGTAGCGGGAGGAGCAGAAGTTGATGTTGGCGCAGCTGCCTGCTGCCGCGTTGTTGCCTGCTGACGCACTGCCGTCTGCTGTTGCTGTGTTGCTGCTGCTTGCTGCTGCCGTGTTGCTGCCGCTTGATGCCGTGCAGTTGTCGGTCGCCACGCTGTTGATGTCTGCCGCCAAGCCGCTGCTTGCTGCCGCGCTGCCGCTGCCGCCGCAGACCGCTTCAAACGCGCGCGCCGCAACTTCGGCAGATCCGAGTACTGTGTTTGATTCATCATTGATCAAAACGTAGCCGCGTTTTTTCATTTCTTCCGCGTTCGTGTCCGAAAATTCCAATTCATTCAAATTCAAAAAGCAGCCGGCATTTTTTGCAAATTCGGCGACGAATTCGGCGCCTTCAATTGCCGGAATTTCAAAACCGGCGCAGATTCCGAATTTCTATGCCGCGCTTAATGATTTTTCATAAGAAGAGCCGGACATTTTTTTCCAAATTTCAATCGGCGGATGGAATCTGATTTCATCTAAACCCGCATCCGCGAGTTCTTTCAAATCGTTTTCACTCGGCGCAGTCGATGTATAAAGATGAATATGATGATTTTTACCGAATTCATTTTTCAAAAGGTGAATGTAATGAATCACTCTTTCAAGTTCCAAAAGCGGCTCGCCGCCCGTAATTCCCGTTCCTTCGGCGTTCATGGACCGCGCTTCTTCCAAAACGTCCGAATCCGAATAAACGGCGCGCTCGTTTGCAAAAATCACGTCTTTATTTTTCCGTTCAACTGAGAGCGGGCAAAAGAAACAGGTTTTTCGGCAGATGCCTGTGACGAATAAAACCATCTTCGCGCCTTTTCGGCAGCAAAGGCAGCCGTCCGGTAAAAATGTGCTGTAAGATCCGCTTTCATCAACTTGCATTTTATTCTCCCATCTTATTCGGCTTATCTTGCTTTTAATTCCGTTTATGTGTTTTTGTGAATCTGCACATCAATTGCGTCATCTTCACTCCGTATTTCATAGATTTTTTCCGGTTTACCATAAACGTTAACCGATTGGTGACTTGTGGAGAAAGTATTATCCAATAAATAGTTTTCATTATCAAAAATGATTTTTTCGATAGATTCTGAATGTATTTCTGTATAATCTTCTGTTTCTTTACACAATTTTTCCACTTTCTTTATTAATCTTAGATTTTGCACTTCTTCAGTTTGATCGTCTGGCATCAAGATAAACAAATAATCCCTTGCGCGGCTAATTGAAACATTAATTATGTTTAATTTATTCAAAAACATATCCGGGTGTGAGGATATTTTTGGGGGCGGGTTAAATACTGCAATTATAATATCGCATTCGTCTCCTTGGAATCCGTGAATCGTTCCCACTTGGATATCAACATTTTTGGGCAAGTTGCTGGATGCAATAAATCTATCAATTAAATCCGCTTGTGCTCGATATGGTGCAATAATTCCAATTCTTAATTTTTCATCTTTACTTAATAATTCAATGTTTGATGACAGATGTTTTGCAAATTCAAATGTGAATAGAGCGGAATACATCTGATAATTACTTTTGCTATTCAGCCTTTTGGGGCGATAGATACTTTCATATTTGCTCACAGGGAATTTTATTATATTTAGTGGCTTTAAATCTATGAAATCTTTTATTGTAATTTTCTTTTGATTTTCTGAAACACGATGATGTTGAAGAACGCCGCCGTAAGCAAAACGGCTGAATACTTCCCCAATATTCGGAACACTCCTATATTGTGTTGTCAAAAGTTCCACTTTGTATTTGTGAGGGGTTGTTTCAGGTTGTACAAATGAATTTAAATTAACCATTGTATAGATGTTTTCATTTTTCCAAAGATCTACTGAAGTAATCGGTTCTATTTGGAACGGGTCACCTGCAATTATAAATTTAGTGGGTGTTTTTTTATAAAGCGGATATATTATATTGACAAGCGGTATCATCGATGCTTCGTCAATCACAATGTAATCCCATTTTAATGCACTTAAATGCAAGCGTGACCCGTCATCAGGTAAGAAATAATCATAGGGGAACCGTGCCATCGTTGTTACAGTTACATTTCTTGGAAATGTCCTGATATCAAATGTTTTGTCACGATAAACGCCGATATCTTCTATATTTGTGTCATCAGTTGTTCCGAAACGAACAAGCCAATTCAAATAATCTTTATCATCGCCCATCCATTCCATTATGCGATTTACGAGAACATCTGCTGCTTTGTTAGTCGGCGTTAAAACAAGAACTTTTAAGTTTTCTGTTTTTTCCATTATTGGCATTAACACATCTTTGGCAATGTATGTTGTTTTACCTGTTCCCGGCGGACCGAAGATAAAATCAATATTTTCACACAGATTATCATGCATATTGAAGTCGTCCTCATACGGCAATGCATTAAATTGTCTTCTGAGTTCATCCAAAAGAAAAACAGGATTTTTAGCTTCTATTCGAGCTTGTGTTACAGTTGATAAATCAATGTCACTGATGTCTGCATTTGTTCTCAGTTTTACTCTTAATGTATATGATTTTACATTCACCACTTCTATTGCAACCTGTTTTTGTTTGTCTCCATAATGCAATGTAAGCGGAATGTCTGCAAGATCTTCCATAGACTGTGGAATATATCGATTGGGATGTTTCAATATCAGTGTTCTTTCTGTGCCTTTTTCATGTTCTACTTGTGCGAAACTAATTGATACTTCTCGACTTTGTGAATTGTTTCCCGGACTGTTTTGAAGCTCAAGTTCAAGCAATGCTTTAAACCAACCAAAAGTGTATCGTTCAGCACTTTGTGCTTTGTTGGTTAAGTCTTCAAGTCTTTCAATTTCTTCTATTTCTTTTGCACTTTTTTGTTTGGCTTGCTCAATCTTTTTGCTATAATCAACGACAGGTTTGATAAATTCGTCTTCATCTGAATCAATTACATCAGTATTATCACTCGTTTGATTTTCCGGTTCAAACAATTTCGGATGTGTTATTCGTTTTGTAATGTCTTTTACTACACGTTTTATTTCGGGAGCTAACTCATTATTTTCAATTTCTCCGTTTTGTTCTAAGTCAATTTCATCAGTGCTATCAATACGTTTTCTTTCTCGATATTCCTTCGCAGCTTTTTGTAATACTTCGGGCGGAACATCTGAATATGTATCAGCAAATTCAATTTTTGCACGTTGTTCTTCTGTCAAGTAATCTTCTATTTCATCATTTTCAATGATTTCTTCACGAATATTAAGAAACTCAAGCAAATCACTGGCTCTTATATGCTGTATGTCGTATTCTTGAGATAGTGATTGAACTGTAAGATCTTCGGCTGATACGAATTCACCATCTCTATTTAATAGCCAAGCATAGGTGCGTAAACGTATTATTTCGGAAGAGTCAAAAAATTCTTCTTGATCAGTTCGATAAAAATATTCATGTCTTCCTCTTAATATTCTATCTAATTTATGATAATAATTTGATGAAATAATGCTTAGTAATTGATTCCAGAGAATATATGAAAAATTTTGATCT
The DNA here is from genome assembly GCF_032594095.1 of Methanimicrococcus hongohii. NCBI lineage: Archaea > Methanobacteriati > Methanobacteriota > Methanomicrobia > Methanosarcinales > Methanosarcinaceae > Methanimicrococcus > Methanimicrococcus hongohii. The sequence continues at coordinate 162,704 of NZ_CP131059.1, read as the reverse complement.
TTGTTATCCTGAATATAATTAAGGACTTCTTGACAACCATCTATATGATACTCTTTCCATTCGTTGGTTCTTGTTGAAGATGTCCAATTATATCCTCTTCTATGAGCCTCATCCCAACTTAATTTGTTCATTTCTATACTCGGTTCTGTCTTTGCTCCAAGTATCTCAAAAAAGCTATCTAAACTCTTTTTTTCATCTTTGCCTACTTGTTCTAGGTATTCATCATATTTTATAAAACGGGTTTTTGGTTTTGGTTTAAACCACACTTTCAATTCATCAGTTGGAATGTAGAGATCGCTTGCTTTTCCTCTGTAAACTGTATCTTTGTCCTCAGATGAAAATCTTATAAATTTACAATCCCAAATTAAACCAATATATTCATCCATTTCTTCCGTTTTACATTCTTTATAGTATCTATAAAATTTCTTAAAATGTGAACTCGTATCTATACCTTTATTATTTTCATACAATGGCAAAATTATATTGTATATTTCGTCTCGGAGTGATGGTTCTGTAATCCCAAGTTTTTTTATAAAGTTAAACGTATTTTCATTTTCAATTAATTTTGTATTAATTGTCATATAATTTTCAGACATATCTGATGGCAAAAATAAAATAAGTTGTTCATTCTTATCAAATGCTGAAACTGCTTCTCCTTCCTGATTCAAAAATATCGGTTTTTCTTTAATAAGATATGTTCGGGTATTAGTTTCTGAAATCCATTTATAGAATGCATGTAACCATTCATCAGATTGGGCTTCAATAAAATCCGCAGTAATTCCCTTAATAGATGTTCCATCATCATAACTCCACCCAGTAATTATGTCTTCTTCATTAAGCCACACTATTATTAATGAATCAATATATTCGGCAAGAGCTTTGTTATTACGACTTTTTTCATCACGTCCAAATGAAGTGAAAACCCATTTTGCATTAGGATTACCCATAAGCATTGCTAATTGTTCATTTGAAAATATTTCAGTAATTTTGGGCACCGCTGCCCAACATGCATTTTCTGTTTTTACATATCCGCAGGAACTTGGCAATAATTCTTCACTGCTTATTTTTTCCAAAATTTTTGTATAAAACGGCTTAAAAGAAATCCTGCTTTTATCATCCACATCATTAAACAAAGACTCATCATAGGGAATTATGTCAAAAATATCATCATTAATTAATGTATGATCTTGTTCTTGCCCTATTTTTTTCAAAATCAATAAACTGTCAGCAGCTAACTCTGCTAATTCTTTAATCATTTTTTTATTATGGGATTCAGCTGCTTTTATTCCTTCACGACTATCAGTTAATAGAAACGGAGCATGAATCACAAAATTGAGCCCTGTTATTTCTTTTGTGGGAAAATAACAGAAAGCAGGTTTAGAAACAGGCATTAAATTCCCTTTCTCATTTAGAAAAAAGCCTACAGAATATGTATAGTTATTTTCATTTGTTCGAGATATTAGCCACAAATTGTCTTCATTATTTATTTCATCACATTGTTGGGAAAAACGCAAGAATTGAGCAGTTGCATTTTCGAATTCTGCCGTTTTATTAACAGTCTTGTGATAACTCCCCTTGGACGAAGCTATTTCGTAGGTGATTTCTTTAAGATTTTGTAAGAATAAAATTGGATAAGTCAAAGAATGCAATTTTTCAGATATGTCAATATATGCTTCTTCTTTCCCTTTTTCAGCAAAATTAAATGGGAAGTAAAAAAGAGTTTCATTTTCATTTCTGCCTTCAAAATCATTGTCAAGGCGTACAGGGACAATAAATCTTTCAATTTTGAAAAATATTTCCGGATCATAAATATGCGGTGTTTGTGTATATTGAAACACAGCTTTGAATCCGACACCAAATTTTCCAATAGATGAATCCGTTGTTTTATTTGAATTTGCAATAGCAGTAATAGCATTAATGTCGCCTAAACAACCATTTTGTGTATCTTCATCTTCAGTTGCAGGGTTAGAGATCAAAAATCTTTTCGTACCGTTATGGGTAAAAACAAGCCCTTCTTTCCGTAATTCAAAATGTGCTTTAGTTGCTTTTGTATCATCCGCATTTTGAATTAATTCGTAAATGAAGTGAGCTTGATCTGAATATTTATCGACCACACTCTTTTTTACTCCACGCATTGAAGGTTTTTCAAGCGTATTTGCACTTTCAGAACGATCAATATACAAAGCTGAAAAATAGTTTTCATTAAATTTATCCATGCTAGTGCTATATATGGATTTTATATAAACATCTTGGACATCTATTGTTTGACTATGATTGTAAAAATGAGATAGATAATTTCTCTCACTTTATTCTTCATAATTTATTGCTTCATCAATTCGTTTATTGCGCGCTTTTATGAAATTTGAAGCATTTTCCATATATATTTTGTATTCATCAGCATCTTTCGGCAGAGGAGGTGTTATCCCAAATTCTTTAAAAGGAAGCCAAAAAGATACTTGTTCTTTATTTTCATCGACAAGATCATCAAGAAGAAAGAATTCAACATATCCTTTGAAATCTGAGAATAGTCTGAAAAAATCGCTGTATCTGTTCAGACAGTAAATTAAGGGGCTTCTCTCTCCAATGTACCAGCGTCTTATACACTCAAGTGTAAAATCAAAACGGTCCAATAGATTTGGATGTGTCCCACGTTCTTGATTTATTGTTGTATTCATATTTATTTGATTTGCAGGAAATATGATGTAGCTGCCAATTGTACAACCTAAATCAAAGAATGCATCAATGTCTTCCTGTGGTACATCTTTGACGACTTCAGAAATCCTTTTCCATGGTTTCTTGTCCCAGAATGTAAATGTATGAGTGATTGCATCACTTGATAAGGAAAAGCTGCCTAAATCTGATTCATGAAATAGTCGATAAGGCTTGTTTTCGTTTGTCTGAAGGTCAAACATCTTTCCACAAGGCAATGATTTGCTCCAAAGCAGTTGATGGTAGTCACGTAGGATAGAATCAATTGCATCAGGATCTTTGCCATTACTATAATCTGTCCTGTATGATGTGTCGATTTTCATTTTCATTCTCCAACGAACCTGTAAAATGGGATTAAAAACGCTATTTATTATTAATTTTGAAATAATTAATGTTCGTTTAAATATAAATCGAAAAAAGAAAAATAAAGAAAGAAAAAGAATTTGAATCAATATGAATCAAATTCGTTTACAAAATCCTGAACGTTTCCAAATTCACAAGCGGCTTGCAGTCAATTCTGTTTTTCTTGCGAAGCGATTCCGCAAGTTCAATGCATGACTTTTCATCGCCGTGAACCGTGAAAATGCGCTCGGGTTTGGGCTGCATCTTTCGGATGTATTCATGAAGCTGTCTCACGTCGGAGTGACCGGAAAAACCGTCAATCGTCTCAACATCCATGTTGACTTTTACAGTGTTGTTGTTGCCGACAGCAATCTCGGACCAGCCTTTTTGGAGGCGGCGGCCGATTGTTCCGTCCGCCTGGTAACCGACGAACACAAGCGTGTTGCGCTCATCCGGCGCCAGCTTGTAGAAATAACTCATGACAGGTCCGCCCGTCATCATACCTGATGTTGCGATAATAACACACGGGTGCGGCTCTTCCAAAATCTTTTCACGCATTTCTTTTGAATCGACCTGCTTGAAAGACTCCGACAGGAACGGATTTTGACCTTTCTGGAAAATCTGTTTTTTGAGTTCGCTGTTCAAATATTCGGGGTGAGTTGCATGAATTGCAGTTGCTTCCCAAATCATACCGTCCAAATAAACGGGAACGTCCGGAATGAAACCTTTACGAATGGCTTCTTCCAACACAATCATGACTTCCTGACTTCTGCCGACAGCGAATGCCGGAATCAGAACGGCGCCGCCGCGCTTGACGGTTTCGCGGACGATTTTCTGCAAATTCTTTTCGGCATCTCGAAGCGGCGTTTGAAAACCGTTGTTGTTGCCGTATGTCGCTTCCGTAATCACGGTTTCGACACGCGGGAAACGGTTGACAGCCGGGTCGAAGAGGCGCGTTTTCTCATATTTGTAGTCGCCCGTAAAGACAATGTTGTGGAGACCGTCGCCGATGTGGAAGTGCGCAATGGCTGATCCGATGATGTGGCCGGCGTTGTGGAACGTCAGCTTCATGTCAGGCGCGATGTCCGTCACTTCTTCGTAGTCGAGCGGAATCATGTGAAGCAATTCTTTTTGAATTGTTGATGAATCGTAAGGCACCTTTTTGCCTTCTTTTGCGGCGATGTCGACGTAGTCAAGCTGAAGCAGAACAGTCATGTCTCTTGTCGGCGGCGTGCAGTAAACGGGTCCGTCGTAGCCGTATTTGTAAAGCAGCGGGATGAGTCCCTGGTGGTCCATGTGCGCGTGTGTCAAAACAACAGCATCAAGCTCGTTGAAGTTGCTGACTTCGGGGACGTAAAGGTAAGGCGTTTTGTCTTCTGCGCCTAAGTTAACGCCGCAATCGATCATGATTTTGGATTCGGGCGTTGAGAGAAGATAACAGCTTCTGCCGACTTCAAGGCTTCCGCCGAGTCCGGTCACGCGGATCCATTGGTCCTGGTTCGTGCATTCGCGGTGGATTTTGCGGCCGACGTCGCGGAGAATTTCTTTTCTTTCTTTGAGATTGTTTCTCATAAAGTCGCGGACATTCTTGACCGTTTTTGATTTGATCGGCGGTGTTCGGGCGACTTTCGGAATCCATCCGATTTCTTTCGTAATTTCACGAAGCGTGTCGCCGTGTTTTCCGATAACGAGTCCCGGTTTTTCGGCTTCAATAATCACTTCGCCGGAGTCGGGGTCAAAATAACAGTTTGAAATAACGGAATCTGCCGGAACGATTTTGTGAATAATTTCGACAGACTTTTCGGGTTCTGCCAAAACTTTCGGATCGGGACGAACCGCGATTCTGATTCGAAGTGCTTTTGCCAAGTTTCTGATGATGTTTCCGTCATCGGCAAACTTCTTCGGCTCTTCCGTGTAAAGAACTAATTGGGGACCTTCAAAATTCACGCCTGAAATGGTTACGCCGTCAGGCAGATTTTTTTCTATTTTGTTTCGAAGGTCAGCTAAAACGTCATCTATTGCCATTCTTTTCTTCCTTTTTTTAAAATGAATAATTATATCGTATGCTATTGATTTTGAGTCTGTTGAATTTATCTGAAAAATGATTTTATGACGTTTTCAAAAAGCAACATGAAAACAGCGGCCGAAAATCGTATCGGGGCTCTGCTTTTGATGAACTCAAAAAACCAATATCGGCGAAATTGCCGTTGTTAAATTTATACAGTAACTTAATTGAGTAATAAATTTGAATATAAGTTGAAATTAGAGTAATTGAAATTAAATTGAATAATTGAAAGTATGTGAAAGTTAATTGAAATTAAATTGAAAGTTAAATAAATATGAATTGAGTCGATTGAATTGTAAATTAAATTATAATTTAAATCAAAAATTGAAAGACTTATTGAGATAAATAATAATTAATGATAACTTGAAATGATAATTTGAAATGATAACTCTAAATTAAAAATAAATAAAAATGAAATACAGAATCAGTTTAATGATTTTCTGTATTCAAGGACGTCTTCGTCTTCCATTCTTATGAATTTGCCGTCGGTAATTTTAACGACGCTGATGGCGTCACCGGAGGCTGAGTCTCTTTTCATTGCGTTGTGGAGCGCGCGAATCGCGAGTTGTGCGCCTTCGTCAACGGTCATGTTTTCTTTGTAATGGTCTTCCAAAACACCGTAGGCGATCGGAGAGCCGGAGCCGGTTGAAACCGCTCTTGATTCTTCGATGATGCCGCCCAATGCGTCTAATGAGTAGAGGGAAGCGCCTTTTTTGTCAACGCCGCCGATGAGCAGCTGGACGCCGAACGGATAATATCTGTTGGAGTTGAGCATGTTGGAGAGCATTGTCGCGAGTCCTTTGATCGTGACCGGTTCTTTGCGTCTCATTTCATATAATTTGGATTCAACTGTCATGGCGCGGACAATCTGCTGTGCGTCGCCGACAGTACCTGCGAGGGTGAGACCTGCATTGCTGCTGATCTGATACACTTTTTTGGCTTCACGGCTGGCAATCAAGTGTCCCATTGTTGCGCGCCTTTCGCTGGCGAGAACAATTCCGTCTGAACAAACTATGCCGATTGTCGTTGTTCCTTTGTATACTTCTTGTTCCATGATAATTTACCTTTTTTGTTTTTGATTTTAATTTTAAATTTTGATTTAAATTTTGTTTTAATGTGAGTTTAATTAAATATTATCTTGATTATTTTATTAAATATTGTATAAGTTAATAAATCTAAATTCTTAAATAAATTATAAATAAATTTATTAAATTATTTTATTAAATAATTTTAAAAATGTCATTCTGAAAATCGTTGGCAGTTTCGTTTTTTAAATCTCTTCGATTGAAATTTTGATTTTGAAATGTAAAATCACATATCACATTTTTAAAACCTAAGCTTTTTCAAATAATTTTTAAAAACATAAAATGAATAAGCTTCAGGCTTTGCAGTCAACCTCTCTTTCGACCGCTTTTTTAATTTTCAGAAATAACAGCCGATTTCAAAAAAGTTATCTGACTCGGCTATAAATATTATTTACTGACATAATCATCTTTGATGTATATAAATTTTCCTTAATTTTTTCGTTTCCTGTTTTTTCAGTTCTTGTTTTTATTTTTTGTATTGTTTTTAATTTATTATTTTTTATTATCACTTCATTTTTATTTAATTGTATCGTTTATGTTTTCGATTTCTTTTGTTTCGATTTCTTTTGATTTGATAAAAACGCCGGTCGGGTTTTAAAAATTGAGCAAAAATGGAGCGGCTCGCGCGGCGGCGGGCAGCTGCTGCGGCTGCCGAGAGCGGCAGCGGCAACGCAAACCTGACTCCACGCGGAAACCGAAAACCTGACCCCACGCGGAAACAGAAACCCGACTCCAAGCGGAAACCGAAAACCTGACCCCACACGGAAACAGAAACCTGATTGCAGCAGCTTTCAAAAATTTCGGACAAACCTAAACATCGTTTTTCTTAAATTTTCGATAAACTTGAACGCCCTTTAAAATCTAAATCTAAGAATTATTTTGGAAGAAAAACGGCGTTCGGATTTGTTTTAAATTTGGAATAATAAGGGATGTTTAGTTTTTGACAATAATTGATGAAAAATCCAGATGCCGCCCCCGCAAGTCGAGATTCCCGTAGCGAAGCGAAGGGAATTGAGACTTGGCGGATTCTTTCACGACGAATAAAAAGTTCGAATTCAGCTGAGCTCATATTTTGAGTAAAAAGCGGATTCTTTCCATGACTTACAATAAATTCAAATTCAGTTGTCCCATTTAAAACTAAATCGAGTACCATGATTTCGCTGACTCATTGTTAGAATCTCCAACTCCTCTTTCCCTCCGCTTCGCTTCGGGAATTCGTCGTTGGAGGAGCGGCTTTTGGACTTTTAATTCAATTTTTTGGATTGAAACATCGTCTTTCAATCATTTTTCTAAAAATAGGAACGCTTTCTTTTATTCTAAATCTAAAACAATTTAATTTAGGATTTTAATGAGCGTTCGGGTTCAACGTTTTTCAAAATTGGATGTTTGGGTTACAACCGGATTTTACAAATGTTGTTCCGGCTGTTCATTATTATTCATCGGAATTTTGTTTATTCATCAGGATCCACTTCATGAGCCAATTTATTGATTCTTTCACGAATTTCTTCATCCGCTCCGGTTTCCGTCAAAATCTTGTTTCTTTTTTCAAGCGTGATGACTTTCGTGCCTTTCACTAAATTATCGGCGTGCGCAACGATTTTTTCTTCCCATGTCCGCGGAATATAATCATCATCCGGAAGACCGAAATAAGCGGCTTCTTCTCTTGTGATTCCCGCGCCGATATGTTTTTTAATTATTTCCAAAACAGGTTTTTCAACGCCGTGCTTTTTCGCAAGCTCGACACCGACGACAGCATGAGTCATGTCATGATTTTTCGCGCGCCCTAAATCATGAAGGAGGCCGCCGATTTCAACAAGATGAAGATCAACATCGCGCCCTTTTGCGACATTTTTTTTCGCAATTTCCATCGCTTTATCCGCAACGGTAATGCAATGCTGAATCACTTTGTCTTCGCATCCTTCATCTTTTAAGATTTGAAGCGCTTCTTCTCTTGAAGTCATTTTCAAAACTCCTATTTTGACGATTGTTTTTGACTAATTTTTTTATTTCTGTTTTTGTTTGTTTTCGTTTTTAATTTTTAGATTCAATTCGTTTTTTAAAATGAATGATTGCCTGCGCGCGCGGCGCAAGCAGTTTTATCGTTAATGCTGTAATTGTCAATGCTGTCAATCCGTCAGCCGTTAATCATTAAATTTTGTTAATCGCTGCATCAGCATTGATTGAGCCGACAACGCAATCAGACAACTTCTTCAAACTCTGAGATTCTTTTATCCAAGAGTTCTTTAAACATTTCGTTGTCCTGGAAAACCAAATCTTCGCCGCAAAGCGGGCAGAGGAATTCTGTATCCGTTGCTTCGTCAAAGACGAGGCGCAGGCAGTTCTGCGGGCAAACGTAGAAAATATTGTTGTCTTCGTATTCCTTGCGTTTGACAAGGTTTCTGTACAACTTTTTCTTCTCACGCTCAATCTGATGATAGATGCCGTCCATATTAAGCATCCAGCGGAATGTCAGCCAGCCGCTGTTCGCATCTCTTTCGCGGTGACAGATCGTGAATTTGCTTTCATAAAGAATAAAAAGAATCTTACGAACCGTGTTTAACGTAATTTCTTTTTCACCCGCCATATTTTCTTTGGCAGCGGCTGCTTCCGCTTCGGCGGCGGCAAGATCTTTTTCAAGCTTTTTCGTTTCTTCGCCTTTTTCTTTTAAAGCTTTAATTTCAATATTCAGTTTTTTAACTCTGTCATCGGCTGCCTTTGAAATCGTGCGAAGCGGATTCAGCGTATTGCAGATTTCTTCGTCCGTCACTTCGCCTTCCGGCATATTTCGAATCAAAGTAATGCCGTCTTCACCGATTAAGCGAAGCAGATAGCCGTGAATCAGGGGGTCGTCTAAATTAATCAAATCGTTTACCTCGTTCGGATTATTATTGCGGATTTGTTCTTCCCGCATTTCGTTTTTTTGAAAACCGTACTTAATGTGAATGTGTGAAATTTAATTCAATATGTGAAATATATCATTTATGATAATTTGGATAATTCTGTGCGTTTTAGCTTTTATATTTTTGCTTTTTTTCATTCATGAATTTTCAGCCATTATTTAGTCATCATTGTTTTAAAGCGCAAAAATCCCGTATTCCGTTTTGAAAACTTTGATTTCGCTTCCCGGGAGCGCATTAAATCCCATCGGTTTTTGAATCGTCACCGTCTCAAACGTCACCGGATCCAAAATCTGAATGCCGTGTTCTTCAATCGCGACCAAAACGGCCTCCTGCGCATCCGCCGTATTTCCGAGAAGCTTTGTATTTTTGAAATGTTCGCCGTCAATGAAAAAGTTGGACGAATTCATCAAATTGATTCCCGTCACGCGCTTGCCGCAGTTTTTGATTTCAATTACTTTGTCTTCAAAATAAACGACATCGCCTTTCTTATATTCGGGCAGCTTCATCGCAAAAGTCGTTCGATAAATGTCTTTTCCGTCTTTCATTCCCGCAAGCGTATAGGATTCGGCAACCGTTCCGCCGAGTACTTCAATAATGTGTTTGCAGACATGCTTTCCCGCTTTTGATGAGCCGATATAAACATCGGCGCCGTCTTTAAACGTCATCGTGTCCGTGACAAACGCAAGTTTGTCGCCTTTTTTCAGCTGCGCCATCATCGACTCTTCAACAAGTTTCAAGCATTCTGTGATTTCTTCCTTCGTCGGCGTCCGATTATTCGCGCGGATTTGAATGATTCCTTCAAAATAACCGCCGGCGCGGCGGCTGCACATTTCGCACGCTTCTCTTTTGATTCGAACTTCAACTTTTCCGTTTTTATAATACGTCACACCGTCAACGTCGCCTTCGACATCGACCAAAACATCATAAATGTAAGGCGAGCGCGCGACCGGATGCATGCCGACGGTTATGTTTTCGATGCCGTCGGGAATTGCAAGATGCTCTTCTGCCGTCAGCATCGCCACCTCGTCAGGCGTTCCCATGTCTTCCCACTTGCTTTTGTAGTAGTGGGCGCCGCAGCGCTGACAGACGCGCGCGTGAAGCACTTCCGGCAAATCAAATAAATTTAATTTCTTTCCGAAACACTCGGGACAGACATTTCTGACCGTCTTATCCGTTTCTTTTCCGCACTCGGGACAGACTGTCATCGAAGAGGCAGGCGCAGCGGCAGCAGCTGCTCTTGCAGATGTTTGTTTCGTTTCGGATTTGTTATCTTTTGGTGTCATAATTTTCCTTTTTTCGTTTTTGTTTGTTTCACAGTTTTTTCATTTCACAGTTTTTTTGTTTTTCTGTTCACTTTTCTTTTTATTTATTCTTCTTTTTTCGGCGGCCAATTCTCTTCAAGCCATTTCGGAAGTCTTCCCGAATCCATCGGGCCGACGAGCGCCGCAATATTCATTGATTTTTCAATATCGCTCTGCAAACGCGCGGCGAGTCCCGGCAGCACAACCGTTTGGTGCGTTGTCCGGTCTTCAAAATTAAATTGCGCTTCCTCAAAGTCTTTTTTAACGACATCCGCTGTCAGCTGTCCGCCGGCAACGGCTGCTTCCACGCCGAGCCCGCCCGTGTTGACCGCCAAAACGTATCCGTTAAAGCCGGCCGATTCCAAATCACTTTCAACCGTATAATACGTCAGAGCAAAGTTTGTCGTAAACAAAACCGGTGATGTTGAATCGGGATTTCCGATTTCATACATTTTCGGCTCCACCGACGACGGCGTTCTCGGGTCTGTGTAAATCATATCGGTTACGTGAACGATCGGAAGCAATTCATGTCCTTCCAAACCGTGAATAATCATAATGTCGGCGTAACGAACGGTCAGCGCCGATGCCGCAATCGTTTCATGATAGTCGGCAACAATTTCGGAGGGAAGTGTTTCTTTCTCCAATTTTTCGGTGTTGCTGTCGGCTTCACTGCCGCTGTTGTTGGTGCTGTTGTTGGTTCTGTTGCTGCCTCTGCTGCTTTTTCGCGCGGCAATCGGCAATGCAATCAGCGGAAACGCCAAATCCTTGTCGCCGTCAAGTCCTGCTTTTCTTAGTTTCACGAAATTTTGGAATGTCTTTTTGAATTCCGGCCCGTAAGAAGAAGTTCCGGGGTCGATCACGATTTTTGAAACGCCGTCTTTTTGAAGCGTGATTGAAAGCGCTTTTAATTCATCCAAATTCCCGCCGGCTGAAATCACGATCGGCACATCAAATTCAAGCGCGAGTTTCGTCATTTCTTTGCGATTTTTCGTGTCGCACGCGTACATAAGCGGATTTTTGCCGCCCGCTGCATCGAGTCCCGCGCGCATGATTTCTGGATTTTTGGTACACAAAATCAAAGGCAAATCGGTATGTGAAATGATTTTTTCAACGGTTTTTCCAAATGTTTCGGGATTGCCCGATGTCGATCGAACGGCAATCATATCCAAATAAAGGAAGTCGCCGACATAGAATTTTTGAAACGATTGAATTTTATTGATTCTTTCAATCAATTCCGTTTCACTCATCGTATCCCAAACATCAACAGCAATCGGCGGTTTATTGTAAAACGAAAGCGTATGGCGGAACATGACGTCATCGCCGCCGATAATGACTTTCTTTTCACCCGCGCCGATTTCAATTTCGCGAATCAGCGGGCTTAAAAGCGCGGCGAGCTTTTCATATTTTTCGGCAAATTCCGGCGGCAGATTTTCATAAATTTCTTTCACGTCGCCGACTTTCATTTTCTTGCCGGCCAACTGCGTTGCAACCGCCATTTTTGACGTTCCGAAAAGCGTTTCGCAATTTTCTGGAAGAAGCGGATAAATGTCAAGAGGACTGACTTGTTTTGCCATCAGTAAACCTCCGTCAGCCAATCATCATAATTTGTTTCAGAATCGGTTGTCGCAAGCGCCGCCGAATTTCCCAAAATATTCGTGAATTCTTTTAAAAACTGAACGGCTTTGGGGTGCATCATCATGAATAAATCATTTCCGGCAAGCGCAAGCGTCATTCCCGTAATAATTTCCCAAATCGGTCCGCGATATTCGCGGTCGCCCCAGTCGGAATCCTGTCCCTGCGGAGACGCAATCATCCACGCTTCGCGCGCGCCCCACGCGTTTGTCGTGCCTGATGAGAGCGGATAAGCGAGCTCGGAATCGCCCGACAAGCCCGACATTCGAATGCGTTCCATGTTGGAATAAGCGTAATCCAAACCGTAGCCGAGCGCAGCCGTCGTCGGATCCATGATCAGTCCGTCAGACTCGATTCCGCATTGGCGGAACAGTTTGCGGTTGAGCTCTTTTTGCGCGTTGATATCCATTTGCGTCCAGGACAAAATGACGTGACCGTATTTCTTTGCGGCATCTCCGATGCGTTTATAATCCATGTTCAGGTTGGCCGATGCAATCAGAGCGCGTTCACCTTCTGCTGCTTCCGCTGCTTTTTCCAGCACTTCCGGATCTTTCTGCGGGTTGCCGCTTCCGCCGATAACGATCGGAACGTCGACGGCCTGCAACACTTCTTCAACGGTTTTTGCCGCTTCCTTTGCGGGCGTGTCTTTAATTGCGGGATCGGTTGACACCAAATGAATTGTAATCATGTCGGCGCCGAATTCGTTGACCGCTTTTTTCGCCCAGGCGGCGGGGTCGTCAATTACGTCTTCGTAATTGGAGCGAACAGATTTTGCAAGACCGACCGGCATGTCAAAAACGTCCATCGTCACGCGATTGATGTTGGGCATCGGCGCGTCAAAAAAGTAAGGCATTGTCTTTTCGCCGCCGAGCGTCAGCGTTTTCTTTCGGCTGCCGCCTTCACTTTTACCGGCGCCGAGAACGACTTCCTGAATCGGCTGTTTGAATTGATTGAAATTGGAAATATTGAATTTTGCGGCGGCAAGCGTGTCGGAAACGGGATATGCGTTGCTTAAAAGCGCTTCAAGCTCGCCGTCCGTTTGGCAGCCGAGAAACGCCGAAACTTGAGAAATGCGGGCGAGAAGTTCCTTTTCATCTTCCTTTGCGCCCGATAAATCCGAAAAGCATACGCTGTCCGCTTTTCCTTCGGATTGTAATATTGAAAAAAGTTTTTCCAAATCGGAATATTTCATTCTGCGCGTCATAATTTTGTTTACCAATGTTTTTTACGCTTATTTAACTTTTCATACCGTTTTTTACTTTTTTATATCGTTTTTTAATTTACCATTTTTAATTTACCGTTTTTAATTTACCGTTTTTAATTTATCGTTTTTAATTTACCGTTTTTAATTCGTCGTTTCAGTCTCATTCTATTTTCAAATCGATCAAGCCGTTTTCCAATATTCTTCAAGCTCTTTCAAATTCCCGACATCTTTTTCCGTCGGAATTTTTTGAACTCTGTCGAGCAGTTTTTCATATTTTTTTGAATCGGCCGATTTGATTTTTTGAATTAATTTGTTCTTTAAAGAATCCGCGATCCAAACGACACTTTCCCAGCCGCCTTCTTTCTGCATGAATTTGTCGGACAAAAGATACATCTCGCCGATGCCGGAAAATCCTGAAATTTGCTGACCGTATCCCGTAAAAATCGCCATTTCTTCAAACGTCAAACAGTTCACGCTTTGCGTTTTCGTTTGCCTGTCGATCAATCCGATCCCGTTCAGTTCCGGTATGTAAAAAGCGATAATTTCAAAAACAGATCCGGTCGTATGCGGATTTTCAATCAAAGAATAAAGCTGAATCTTTTCATTTTCGCCGCCGCTTTCCGAAAAAACGGCTCGATCAACACCTGAATATTCGCCGCCGGTTTGATCCAAAAGTTCATCCTTGTCGATTTCAAAAACGGGACCGCCCGGGTTTGCCAAAACAGATGCGCCCGCTTCAAACCAGTTGATCGTTCCGCAAACGGAAGGCCGATCCGGCGTAATGACGCAAACGTGCGCGGGACTGCTGATTTGGCAAATTTTGCAGCCGTAGAATTTTTCCGTTTCTTCATCGTGCAATGTCAAAGCCCTCTCATCACGCTTTTCATAAATCCCTCTCGCAATTTCAAGTCCTGCCGCAACGGATTCTTTGTCCGTGTAAATGCGAACGGACACCGATTCGATAAACGGAAATTCTTCCAAAAGCGTTTCATTAACAAACCCTTCGATTTTCTCAAAAGTTATGCCGTTTTTCACGGCGTCAGTACTGATTTTGATTTCAATTTGATCTCGTGTGTGTTCATGCGAAACGCCCGAAATTAAATTGAATATGTCGCCCAGCTTCTTTTCAACAACGGCTTCCAAATCTTTTTCCGAAACAGCCGATGCTTTTGAAATGATTTTTTCGATTTCGTCTTTGATTTTAATTCTGACAATCAATCCGAACGGTGATGTTTTTCCGAGACGTTCCAATTCCGGACCGACCAAATATTCGTCAAACAAATCCAAACCGTCGACATTTTCAACATCGGTTGATTTGGTCGACTCGACCTGTTTCACGCCGACAGCCGTTACCAGCTGGTAACCGTCTTCAGAGCCGCCGAGGACGACAAATGTGTCTTCATCTCGAATGTGTTCGCCCGCCGTTTCCGGCGCCGCAATTATTTTTTCATCACGATTCATTTCAGTGGTTTCCGCTTTTATTATTTTGTTCGATTGTTCGATTGTTCGATAATTCTTTCATTCCAAGATTTTTTTATCTCAATATTTCCCGTTTTTGTATTCTTCCAAACCTTTTTGTCGAAGCGTACACGCCGGACATTCGCCGCAGCCGCTTCCGGCAATTCCGTTGTAGCAGGTAACCGTTTCTTCTGCAATCAAATCTATGATGCCGAGTTCTTCGGCCATTTTCCATGTTTCCGCTTTTGTTTTATGCATCAGCGGGGTATGAATTTTGATTTCATAATCCATTGCAAGCGATATTGTTTTTTCGGCGGATTTGATGAATTCTTCGCGGCAGTCGGGGTAGCCGCTGAAATCCGATTCGGAAACGCCTGTTATGATATTGTGCCGGCCGTTGTTTCTTGCAATGACGCCTGCAATTGATAAAAAGAATAAATTTCTGCCGGGAACAAATGTGTTGGGATAATCCTCTCCTTTCGGGATTTCTTTATCAACTTCAATATTTTCTTCCGTCAGCGCGCATACCGCGATGCTTTTTAGAAATTCAAGAGGTAAAATCATTTGTGAAAAACCGTATCGCTTTGTAATATTTTCGGCTGCTTCCAACTCTTTTTTATGTTTCTGACCGTAATCAAATGAAACGGGAAGGACATTTTCTTTCCCGTATATTTTTTCCGCCCAAAATAAACAGGTCGTGCTGTCCTGACCGCCCGAAAAGATAACAACGGCGCCGTCATTATCCTTTTCGTTTTTTTGATTGTTTTTTTGATTGTTTTGATGTTTATTTTGATTCTCTTGATTATTGTCGGTTTTTTGATTATTTTCGGTTTTGTCTTCCATTGATTCTTTTTAGTGAGCGGGCTTATTTATTTCTTTTCGCTTTTTCCGATCAATTCGTCATAGAATTTAATGGCGCCGCAAGCTGCTTGCCCGACTTGAACAAGTTCGATTGCTTCGATTTCTTTTTTGTCTTCATCAATTATGATTTCGGCAACCGTCGGCTCCGATAATCGGGCTCTTGTCGGCGACCCCGGACACACGAGGAATTTTCCTTTGTATTCGTCAATCATAGGCGAGTGAACGTGCCCGTAAATCAAAACATCGACATCCATTTCTTCCAAAAGATACCAGCGCGCCGTGTTATCATCCAATGATAGTCCCGCTTCGTGAACGACGCCGAATTTGATGCCGAATTCTTCAAAAATCAATTTTTCGGGAAGTTTGCTTGAAAGCGGGTCGTTATCGGTGTTGCCGCGAACGGCTTTCAGTTTTCCGGTTTCCAAAAAGATACGGTACGCGTCGTCCGATTCAATGTCGCCCGCGTGAACGATCAAATCTGCTTCGAAAATTTTGTGGCGCAGAATCGGCGAGAGAAAAGAAAAGTTTTTCAAATCGGATTTATCCAATTTTGCGGCTTCGGGAGAATCAAAAGCCGGAATATGCGTATCGGAAAGTGCTAAAATTTTCATTTTTATCCACCTGTTTTTGTTTTTCAAAATTTTTTTTAAATTATAATTAATAAATAAAAGCGATTTTACTCATTATATATGTTTGTCAATATAAAATGAAACATCATCATTCTTCAATCATCGTTCATTAATCATCATTCATTAATCATCATTCATTAATCATCATTCATTAATCATCAATTTGAAATCAATCTTAAACCCAAACATCCAATTTTTATAAAATCGTTGAACCTGAACGCTCATTAAAACCCTAATCTTAAATGGTTTGGATTTTGGAGAAAAGAAAGCGTTCCGATTTTTGAGAAAATAAATGAAAGACGATGTTTCAATTCAAAAAATGAAATGAATTAAAAATCCAAAAGCTGCCCCTCAGAGCGACGAATTTACAAACTCAGATTTATAAATATCTGACAGCCGAATTTGAATTTTTTATTCGCATGGAAAGAATCTGCCTTTTATATTATATCTGTAATCGGTGGAGAATGAACTTTTTATTCGTATGGTAAGAATCCGCCAAGTCTCGTTTCTTCGCTTCGCTCAGAAACTCAACTTGCGGGGACGGTATTCGAAATATTTATTATTTTCATTCAAAACAAACATCGGTTTTATCAATCTAAAACAAAAACGAACGCCATTCAGAGAAGTTGCCGCCGCCCGCGCGCGAGCCGCATCATTTTGAAAAAAATATTACAAAAATAGCCCCGTTTTTCAGAAATTTTTCAAAAAAAAAGGAATCGAACTTGATACAAATTCGATTCCGAAATTTTAATTTGTCTGCATATCAGAAGGGCGCCGCGCCGCGCGTCCGACCGCCGCCGAACTGATTCGTGTCAGCCGACTGCGTCATTCCGGGCGCCTGCCCTGCTGCCGCGTCAGCTGTTGCCGTCGCCGCATCAGTCGCCGTTGTGCCGGCTGTCTGCGTTGCGTCCGTCGTCGTTGTCGTGCGTTCGCTTCTGCCTTCCGCGCGTCCCATGTTGTTCATGCCGCCGAGATCATTCATGTTCAAAGCGGATGTGTCAATCAGAGCGTCCGGATTTGCGGACTGCGCTTCATCCGTTGACGGAACGGTGCCGTCCAACTGTCCCTGAACGCTTTCAGCGCGAAGATCGCCCCAAACATAGAGCGCTGCAACCGCCGTGACGTATTCGTCATGCGTGTAGAAAGACGTCGGGTCGTTCTTGACGGATTCATTGATCAAGGCATCCAATTCCGTAATCTTGGCGTCGTAATAGCCGCTTGTGAAGTAGCCGTCAACGATTTCCTGCAAATACGAATGATACAATTCCATGTATTCTTCGTCAGCCAAAAGAACGCCGATGAGCGGACGCTCTTCCAAACTGACACCGGAAACCGGCGTATCGATCGGGAAATTAATCGTTGAAGACGCGCTTCCGCTTTGGAAAGCGCCGAACGCCAAGTTGAAGTCCCACGGCAAAATCACAATTTGTCCGTTCTTTTCGTACAGATAGTAATTGTGCTTCAAACTGCTGACATAACTGTCCAAATTCACAAGCATCGTGTTGGCCGCGAAATAACGAAGCGTTCCGTCAACATCGACATACGTTTCCAACTCTTCGCCCGCATTCAAATATTTCAGCGCCGTAATGACGCGCTTGAAATCCGAATTCTGAGCGTTGCCGAAAACAGCATTGTCAAAGATTTGACTGTAGCTGGAAATTTCGTCATCGGTGTAGACCAGATCGGCACCGCCGCCTGTTCCGCCGAAGCTTCCGCCTCCTCCGCCCATACCGCCGCCGCCCATGTCTCCGCCTCCCGTTGTCGGCATTTCGCCTTCCGCGAAAGTCGTGCCGTCACCGAACGGATTTTGGCGTGTCGTGGTCGTTGTGGTCGTGTTTGCAGTACCGTCTGCCGCTGCATCGGTTGTGCCTGCCGCAGTCGGATCAAAGCCGCCGAAGTCCTGCATGCCGGTCATATCGCCTGCTGCCATATTTCCGAAATCCATGTTTTCGAAATCGGGCATTTCGCCGCCGTCAGGGCGTTCACCGCCGCCGTTGCCGCCGCCTCCGCCGCCATTCATGCTTTCAGGTTTGTAGAGCTGACCGTAGTCGCTTCCGTAAACACGCAGGGCAAAGTCTTCTTCGACCGCTTCAATTGCCAAGTAAAGGCCCCAATATTCGCCGTTGATCGTAATTTCGGCGTAATTGTAAAGCGGTGTCGGAACACCGATGTAATCCATCATGTCATAAGACAGATATTCCTTCATGTAAGACGGATCCTGATACATGTTGTTGATGACGAATTCTTCTAAGCCGAAGAAAGTCTGGCCGTCAACATACTTGTCGGCCTTGATCTTGAAACTGTATCGATCCGAATCACTGCTTGCGACTTGTGATAAACTGGTCATGCCTTTCGTTCGAATCCCGACAGCATAAAACGTCTCACCGTTGATGGTGACATTTGCCTGATAGAATTCCTCAGCGGTCGGGTTTGCCAAAATGGCAGCCCAATTCTCTTCGGAAATATCAATGCTGATTGACGTGATCATGCTTTGGTCGAAGATTTCGTCTTCGTATTCGGGATGGCTTCCGGCGGAAGTGATACCGAGAATGCTCGGGTTGAACATCAGAATGCAGACAAGAAGAACGGCCAAAACGACAAGAACTGCCGTAGCGGCGTTCAGATATTTGCTGTTGATAAAACCGCTTTTCTTATCAGGCGAACTCATGTAACATATTCTCCGTTGTAGCTGACTAAAACAGCGCTGGTCACACCGGGTGTTTCTGAAATCTTGTTCAAGAAAGTGCTTTCTGAATCGGGCAAACGAACTTCAATCGTCAATTCGATTCCGACTCCGGAAAGTGTCTTGGAGCGGAGAACGTGCTTGCTGACGGAAGCCTTGATCGTATCCATAATTGCCTTTTCTGTTTCTTCGCCGTCGAAATCAACAACCAGAATGTACGGCTGGTCGGTCGGCCTGCGGCTTGAGAAAACCAAGAGGATGACACCGATAAAGAGTGAGCCGAAGACTGCGAGAGGAATCAAGCCTGCGCCGGCAACGATACCTACAGAAATTGCCCAGAATAAGAAAGCGATATCCATCGGTTCCTTAACGGCGGAACGGAAACGCACAATTGAAAGCGCACCGACCATACCGAGTGACAATATGATGTTGGAACTGATTGCAATGATGATCATTGTCGTCACGACAGACATCGCAATCAAAGAAACGCCGAATCCGGACGAATACATAACGCCTGAAAACGTTTTCTTATAAACGTAGTAAATGAAAAGGCCCACGATAAAAGCCAAAACCATGGCAATCGCCATATCGAGCAATGAAAAGTTTGTAATATTGTCAATAATGCTTGAAGACAATATGTCGTTAAAGGTCAAAGTAGCCATTCTTAAGTACTCCTAAAAATGCACAAAGTGCGTAATTTATATCCGTATTCATTTTGATTTATTTGCTTAATTTTATGATTAAATTTACAAATTATTTCAGTATTTTAAGTTGGTTTGATTCCGTTTTTTGACCGTTTTTGTCATTCAACTTTTATCGTTTTTTTGATTTTTTTTTGATTTTTTTTTGATTTTTTTTTGATTTTTTGTTTTGATTTTTTGTTTTGATTTTTTGTTTTGATTTTTTGTTTTGATTTTTTGTTTTGATTTTTTGTTTTTTCATTTATATAGAGGAAAAAATCTGCCGTTTTTTTATTTTGATTGAATTTAATGGACATATTATACAGAGCTGAAGACCGAAATTATTCAGTCTTTGTTTCAGTCTTTGTTTCAACCTTTGTCTGAATAATATATCCGATTAATGCGATTTATGCTGCAAATTTTTTGATTTATTTGATTTGTTTTGATTGCTTTGATTTGCTTTGATTTGCTGTGGTTTTTGTTTGATTCTTTTTGGTCAACTGATTTGTTTTATTTTTGAACGAAGTCGGCGGACCTGCGAAACCTCGGCCGCTTTATGATTCTTCCGGAATAATAAATGCTGGCTGCAACCAAACAAGCTGCGACTCCGAGGAAGCCGACGATAAACGGCGCCCATCCGTATGCTTCGACGCTGCCGACGGAACACATCCAATGGATGAGCATCAGCGCGATCAAAGCAAAGCCGAGCGGCAGATAAATCTTAGAGAAGAATTGATCCGCGCTTTCAAAGGAACTGTTTATTTTCGCCGACTTTTCAAATATAAATTTCAATGCAATCAAAAGGAACAGCAAAGAAAGTGTTTGCAATGCGATCATGCCTGTCTGAATAACGAAAGCGTTATCAATGTACGACATAGTTTCAAATCCTTTTTAGATCTCAAATGTTTCCGATTTTTAATGATAATGATTTTTTCGAGTTTTGATTTCCGGTCGGCGCGAAGCGGCGGACGGACTTAAAACACAGTTTCAAGTTTTTTTCATTTTCATTTTTGTTTTATTTTTTGATTTGTTCGATCATATTTGTTCAATCATTTTGATTGTTCAATTTTGATTTATTCAATTGATTTGTTCAATTGATTTGTTCAATTGATTTGTTCAATCGATTTGTTCAATCAACTTATTCAATCGACTTATTCAATCGACTTATTCAATCGACTTATTCAATCGATTTTAATTGCTCAATCATGATTTGTTCAAATTTTATTGTTCGATTTTTATCTGCATTGATTTTTAGAATCATCCGAACATTCGCGCAACGGCGTATTTTGAGAAGGCCGTATTTTTACGATTTTGAACACGAACGGAATTACGAATGATTTCCGGAAGGAATTCATCGTATTTGACTTCCATAATGATGATGTTTGATCCGTGCGTTCGAACCGTCGGAAGCTCGGGATTGAACATGTCTTTTGCATGCACGCCTGTCGTAATTTGAGAATCAAGCGTGACGCGGACATTGCCGGGCTTGTAAATGAAAGGTTCGCGGATGTAATCGACAACCGTTTTCGGTCGAAGTAATTCGAATTTCATTTTCGCATATAATTCGACCAAAAGGGCATGCTCGGATTCTTTCATCCAAGACGTGTCGCCTGCGATAAGGCGCTCGCATTCTTCCTGCGTTACGGGAGCGTCAATCTTGTTACAGAAACCGTTGATCTTCGTCTTCTTTTCTAAACGAACGTAAGACGCGTCATCATTATACATGCGGATTCTGAACTTTTCCCGATTGTTGACACCGTCAACCTTTTCGCGAAGAACGCGGTCGTTGGGGGTCTCAAAATACAAGCTTCGGATTTTGTACGTGCCGTTTTCGTTGACATGTCTGTCCGTCTCGGCAAAAGCGGATAACCTGCTCTTGATCGTTAAATAATCCGCAAGATTGATGTAATACTTGAGCTCATGTCTGAATTGTAATGTTTCCATAAACCGTTTTCTCCATTCAGCGAGATGTATGTAAACCTATTTTTTATTTTAGGTTTACATTAGTAAATAAATACATAATATATATATTTGACGGTTTGCATTATTTTGATGGATTAACAGAACAAAAAACAAAAAAGAGATATTTTCTTTTTTATGATTTTACCGGCGTTTCAATTATTGTGTTTTAATTTTTGCATTTCAATTATTGCATTTATTGCACTTCATCGTCCTGCGCATCGCCTGAATCTTCGGACGGATCCGGCTCGTTAACTAATTCAGGCAAATCGCCTGATTCGGATAAAATCATAAAATCGTTTGACTCGGGCGTATATCTCGGATTTTCGGGTTTAATGTAATACTTAAAAGTGCGTTCCATAAACATAGCACTGACGGGAGCGTTAATCGACAGGTTTTCTCTCTCAATGCGCTGATCAAAATGATTGGCGGGAATCGTTCCGTTAAGCTGCCCTTCTATGCTTCGCGCTCTGTATTCGCCGAACACGCGCAGCGCTTCAACGCCTGCCGCGTAATCATCATATGAAACAAATGCGGTCGGATCGTCGCGGACGGATTCTCCGATGAGCAAATCGACGCGGCTGATCGTATCATTGTAACGGCCGCTGTCGAAATATCCGTCAACGATGTCCTGAAGAATATCGTAATACTGTTCTTTGTATGTTTCATTTTTCAAAAGCATGTTAATAAACGGTCGGTGATACATGGAAACGTTTGAAAAGACGGGCGTGTCGATCGGATAATCAACGACTGACGGGGTGCTGTTGTCTTTATAGCCGTCAAAAGCGAAGTTTTGGTCCCACGGAAAAATCATCAGCTTGCCGTCTTTTTCATACAAATAAAAATTCTGAAGCGACGCGCCGGCATAGCTGTCCATGCTGACAGCGACGCACGAAACGGCGAAATAAGCGAGGGATTCGTTGATGTAAACGTATTCATCCAAGTTTTCACCGCTGTTGATGTGTTCAACGGCTTTGAGAACGCGTCTGCAATCGGAAAATGTTGTATTTTTGAACACGGCGTTTCCGAAAATCTGGTAATAATCCCAAATGCTGTCGGTTGTATAAATCAAAGCAGCGCCTTGATTGACATCGGTTCCGCTCGGCGGGAGAGAGTTGCTTAATCGGGGAATGTCGCTTTCGTTAATTAATTCGGGTTTGTACAGTTTTCCGTGATCAAGTCCGAAAACGCGTTTTGCAAAATCATCTTCAACCGCTTCAACGGCAAGATAGAGTCCCCAATCCTGTCCGTTGATGTCGATGTCGGCGTAAGCGAAAAGCGGAACGGGAACGCCGGCATAATCCATCATGTCGTATGCCAAATATTCTTTCATGTACGTCGGGTCGCGGTAATGATTATTGACAACGAATTCTTTGAGCCCGAAAAAGGATTGCCCGTAAACGTATTCGTCGGCTTTGAATTTGAAACTGTAGCGATCGGAATTGCTCGCGGCAACCGATAACAGACTGGATTGTCCTTTGACGCGGATGCCGACGGCATGGAATTTTTCGCCGTTGATCGTCACGTTGCACACGTGATAACTTTCTTCTTTCGGATTGGAAAGCAAATAATCCCATTCATCCTCGTCCATTTCGATTTCAACAGACATAATGGCATTTTTGTCAAACATGAGTTCGCCGTAATCGGGCGACGCCGTTGCTGACTGAATCGGAATCAATCCCGGCGCGTAAACCAAAAGAGCGACAAAAATGACGGCGCCGACGATGAGTACAACTGCTGCGGCGTTCATGTATTTGCTGTTGATGAAACCGGCGCCTTTGTCGGATCTTTTGTCGGACCCGACGGAACCTTTGTCGGAACTCATGCCGTTTCTCCAAAGAATTCGGCAAAAGCGGTGCTTACCGAAATCGTCATTTTTTGAAAGATGTTATTAAAAGTAAAAACCGCCATTTAAATTGCCCCGATAAACCGCCGACCCGATGTGAAATGAAAAGCGGGTCAGTGTTAATAAATAAATGACAGAACAGATATTTAAAAGAAAGGGTTGAAGGCGGCAACCGAATGAGTTCTGAAAGACGGGAATAAAATTCAGATTGGTCATGAAGAATAAAGTGAAAATACGATTCGGATTGAAAATCAAAGTGAAAAAGGTGATTCGGATTGAAAATCAAAGTGAAAAATGCGATTCGGATTGAAAATCAAAGTGAAAATGTGATTCGGATTGAATGATTGAAATAAAAATGGTGCGGCTCGCGCGGCGGCGGCAGCTGCTGCGGCTGTCGGCAGCGGCGACTGCAGTGAAAACCTGATCGGCAGGCGGCAACACAAACCTGACCGGCAGGCGGAAACGGAAACCTCCCTCCCACTGCAAACAAACACCGCCCTCCAACTGCAAACAAACACCGCCCTCCAACTGCAAACAAACACCGCCCTCCAACTGCAAACAAAGCAGTCACAAGCCGGAGCCGAAAGCAGTTTAAAAAGCTGACTAATTTTAGTTTTTATTTTCGCATGGTAAGAATCTCCATCTCCTCCTTCACTCGCTTCGCTCGTGAACTCGTCGTTGGAGGGGCGGCATTTCGTCTTTTCATTTATTTTCAGACAAAATCAAACATCGATTTTCTATAATTTTTCGATAAATCCGAACGCCCCTTAATCCCTAAATTTAAAGAATCTTTTTTAAAAAAACGGCGTTCGATTTTTGTTTTAGATTAATAAAACCGATGTTTGTTTTTTGATTAAAATGAAGAAAATCCCAAACTACAACCCCGCAATTTGAGTTTCGGGCGGCGCGAAGCGGCGAACCGGACTTGAAACGCAGTTTCAAGTTTCCGAGCGCAGCGAGGAAACGAGGCTTGGCGGATTCTTCCCATATGAATAAAAAATGACTTGACAGATTCAAATTAAAACTAAAAAATGTTTATCTGAATTTTTTATCAAAACAAAATAAAAAACGTGAGAAAGGTTGAAAATGAAACAAAACGGTGCAACTCGCGCGCGGCGGCTGCGCTGAAAAATACAATTCAAACAAAAGAAACGAAAATACAAAAAGTAAACAACAAAAAATGAAAATAAAAAATAAAAAGTTATAAACCGAAATCAGAATTCCGGTTTGGAGAATGCGTATGCAACGAAGCAAATGACGACGCCGATGCCGACAAGGATCATCTGGTTAACATCGCTTGTCAAATCAAGCTGAGTCAACGGTGCGCCAAACGCATACCATGCGAAAATAACAATTGAAAGGGCAACTGAGGCCGCTGTAACATATGCAATTTCTTTAATGCCAATCATTTCAAATCACCTTAATCTTGAAAGAGGTTTTAAATTTATATACTTTACCCTTTTCGATAATGAAAATGAAAAATATTTCAAAAAAAGAAAACAAAAACCAATGTATCAATACAAATAATAAAATACAAATAAGCCCCAATTTCTATTCAATTCAATTTATCTTAATTAATCAATTCGATTAACCAATTCGATTAATCACTTTAATTAATTTTAATTCATTCTAAAAAACAGAAAGAGGGAAAAAAATGGATAAAATTCAATATTATGACGCTAATCAAATCGAAGGGCGCTCCATGACAATCGTTTTAGACAACGGAAAACTTGAAACGATTTCCAAAAACAGTTCAAAAGGCGCCGGAATTCGGGCGCTCTGCCAAGGTTCCTGGGGATACACGTCAATTGACGGCGAAACCGATTTGAAAGTCGGCATCCAAAACGCATCCGAACTGGCCGCTTCCATGAACAGAAACACGCCTAAAGACAAAATCATTCTCGGACAAGTGCCGAAAAGAAAAGTCGGCAGCATGCCGGCCATAAAAATCAATCCCAAAGACATCAGCATGGAAGACAAAGTCGAACTGCTTCGCGAAATTGAAAAACACGCCAAAGAAGAAGGCATCAAAAGCACGCGCGTTTCATATTCCGAATCAATATTAACAACGCGTTTTATGAACTCTGAAAACGAAGAAAGGGAATATAAAACCGTTCGAAGCGGATTTGCCGTCTCCGCCGTCGCCGCCGAAGGTAGCAACTATCAAGCCGGCAGAGAAAGCCGTTTTAACATTTCCGGTTATGAAATTTTTGAGAAAAATGATCCTTACGAACTTGCAAAACACGCCGCCGAAACGGCAAAATCATTGCTGACCGCAAAAACGCCCAAAGGCGGAGCGCTTCCCGTCATTTTGGATCCCGAACTTGCAGGCGTTTTCGCGCACGAAGCCGTCGGTCACGCTTCCGAAGCGGATCTGGTGCTGCAGAATGATTCCGTGCTTTCCGGAAAACTCGGAAAACAAATCGCATCACCACAAATCACAGTTATTGACGACCCGACGCTTCACGAATACGGCTATTATCCGTTTGATGCCGAAGGCGTTCCTTCCGAAAAAACCGTTCTCATCCAAGACGGCGTTATGAATTCTTATATGCATTCCAGAGAAACGGCCGGCATTTTTGACGGCGTTTCCGGAAATTCACGCGCGCAAGGCTATTCAATGCCTGTTGTCCGCATGAGCAACACGTACATCGACAAAGGAGACGCGACATTTGAAGAAATGCTGGAAGACATCAAAGACGGCATTTATTTGATCGGCTCCCGCGGCGGTCAGGTCAACACGGGCGAAGGTGTTTTCCAATTCAACGCCGAGAAAGGTTATATGATCAAAAACGGCGAAGTTTCGGATTTAGTACGCGACGTTTCATTATCGGGACAAACGCTTGACATTCTCAATCACATCAAAATGGTCGGAAACGATGTCAAACTGACAGCCGGCCACTGCGGAAAATCGGGACAAACTGTTCCCGTGACCGACGGCGCGCCGCACATATCGATTTCAAAAGCAACTGTCGGAGGTGCCTAAGATGTCCGGCAAGATTTTTCCCGAAAACAAAATTTCAATTGAAGAAATTAAATCGGGAATTGAAAAAGCGCTGAAACTTTCGGAAAAACTCGGCGCAACCGATGCAGAAATTGTTTTTTCGATCGGTGAGTCGACAAGCATTCAATTTAAAAAAGACATTATCGAAACGGCGAAACAAAGTACAAGCGCGGGTTACGGCGTTCGCGCGGTTGTGGGCGGCGCTGTCGGATTTGCCGGAACGAATCTGATGTCCGATTTGGAAAATACCGTTAAAACGGCGGTGGCTTCGGCAAAAGTGATGGAAGCGGATCCGCTCTTTAAGAGTTTTCCCGAGAAAGCGGAATACAAAGAAGTCGGCGGCTTGTTTGACGATAAAATCGTTGAGATGAGTTTGGATGAATGTATCGAATGCGCAACCGATATGATTTCAGGTGTCAAAAGTATCAAAAATATGATTCCGACATCCGGCGGATTTTCAAGATCGGTTTCCTACTTTATGATTATGAATACAAATGATTTGTTCGCTCAAAGAAAAGGAACGGCGATTTCCGGGTCGGCCGATGTGACGACGGAGTCGGGAGAAGTTTCAACCGCTTATGATTACGGCGTGTCGCGCAAGAAAGATATTGATTTTACCGCAATCGGCAAAAATGCGGCGGATCTGGCGAAGAAATCGATGAAAGGAATCACATGCGGCGCCGAGAAAATGCCGGTGATTTTCCATCCGTTTTCATTTTCAGACATTTTGGAAAACACGCTTGTACCTTCTGTTGATGCCGACAATATTCAAAAGGAAAGATCGGGATTGGTCGGAAGACTCGGTGACGAAATTGCCGATTCGAAGCTGTCAATTATTGATGACGGAACGCTTGCCGGCGGCATTTCAAGCGGCGCTTTTGATGATGAAGGAACGCCGACGCAGGCGACAACTGTGATCGGTAACGGTGTTTTGAAATCGTATTTGTATGACAGCTACACGGCGGGAAAAGACGGCGTCAAGAGTACCGGAAACGGATACCGCTATTCGTATTCGTCCGCGCCGAGCGTTGATTACAGCAATTTCATTATTCAATTTCCGCAAAGCGACGTGATTGCCGAGACGAAAAAAGGCATTTACATTAACACGGTGATTGGCGCTCACACGGCAAATGAGATTTCAGGCGACTTTTCTGTGGAAGGCAGAAATGCGTTTTTGATTGAAAACGGCGAAATAACGAAACCGATCAAGTCGGTGATGATTTCGGGAAACATTTTTGAAATGCTCAAGAATATCGACGGCGCCGGAAAAGATGTTCGGTCGGTGGGCGGAATCATTACGCCTTCGATACGAATTTCAGAGATGAGCGTGATCGGCGAGTGATGAGAAATAAAAAAGAAAAAGAGAGAAATAAACGATTTCGGTTTTGATTTCTGTTTGATAAAAATCGAAATTCGTTTTAATTCAATTTTTTTGCATTGAACAATTTTTATCTTTTTTAAAAAACGGCGAGTGATTTTCATTCAATTTTAAAAACGACAATTATTTTTCATTCAATTTTAAAAAATGGTGATTGATTTTTCATTTGATTTTTTTTACGACGACTGATTTTATTCAATTTTTTAAAGTTGGAGCGGCTCGCGCGCGGCGGCGGGCAGCTGCTGCGGCTGCCGGCAGCTGTGACGCAAACCTGATACCAAGCGGAAACAGAAACCTGATGCAAAGTGGAAACAGAAACCTGACTCCCACTGCAAACAAACACCTGACTCCAAACGGAAACGGAAACATGTAGGTAGCAGCGGCACGTTCGCGAATGCGAACGGATTACTAAAAAAAGAGCAGATGCAGGCGGAAGCACAAACATGATCCGGCAGCAGCAACGCAAATCTGATCCGGCAGCGGCAACACAAACCTGATCCGGCAGCGGCAACACAAACCTGATTGGCAGCAGCAACATTAAAAGACAGTTGCAGACTGTTCCGCTTGGCAGGAGCTGCAGCAGTAAAAGACAGTCGCAAGAAGGAACAAGCTGAAACAGAAAAGCAATTAAAATCAGCGGTTTTTTATTTTTCGTTTTGTATGGGAAGAATCCGCCAAGTCTCAATTCCCAACGCTATGCTACGGGAATCTCGACTTGCGGGAGCGGTATTTTGTCTTTTCATTTCACTTTTGAGACAAAATGAAACATCACCTTCAATTGAAATTATTCAAAACGGAACGCCGTTTTTTAATGAAATCTAAAAATTTAAGATTAGGGTTTTATCGGGCGTTCGGGTTCACCGTTTTTGAAAATTGGATGTTTGGGTTTCTTTTGAAAACATACAAAAAGAGAAAATAAGTTGAATAAAACAAAAAAAGAAAATGAAATGAAAAATAAAACAAACGCCCTTTTCATTTTCAGAACTAAATGAATCGGGCGTTAAATTATTCTTTCAAACATTCTTTTAAACCGTTTGCGCCTCATGTTTCTTATTGTGCATGTACCGGAAAATCGCTTTTCTGAACTCGATAAACAGCAGCATGACAAAACAAAGCACCAGAATCAATGCCCACTCTGTGATTGTCAGCGCAGTCAATCCGAAGATGTCGCGCAAAAACGGTACGAAAACGATGACGACCTGAAGCGCTGCCGAGCCAAAAAACGCCAGCCAAAGGTACGGGTGCTGTTTGGGATGAATCTTGAAAATGCTTTGCCGCTCCGACTGGAAACCGAGCGCGGCAAACAGTTGGATCAAACCAAGCGTCATAAACGCCATCGTAATACCTGTTTGAGCCGACGTCCGGCTGCCGATAAAGTAAGCCGTCAGCGTTAAAATCGCGCCGACAAGACCGATTAAGAAAATATTGAACCATTGACTGCCTGTCAAAAACGGAATCTTCTGGTCGCGCGGCTGTCTTTCCATAATATCTTCTTCGGGCGGTTCAACACCGAGCGCGAGCGCGGGGAATGTATCCGTCACCAAATTCACCCACAAAATGTGAATCGGCGAAAGAAGCGTGAATCCCATCACCGTTGCCGCCAAAATCGCAATCACTTCGCCGATGTTGGACGAAAGCAAAAAGCTCACAGTTTTATGAATATTATCGAAAATACCGCGCCCTTCTTTGACGGCAATCACAATCGTCGCAAAATTATCATCGGTCAAAACCATGTCCGCCGTTCCTTTCGCAACATCTGTTCCCGTAATGCCCATGCCGACGCCGATATCAGCACTTTTGAGCGCGGGCGCATCATTCACGCCGTCGCCGGTCATCGCGACAATTTTGCCGCGCTTCTGCCAAGCATCGACGATTCTGACTTTATGTTCCGGAGAAACACGCGCGTAAACACCGATTTGAGTGATTTTTTCATCAAATTCCGCGTCATCCATTTCTTCCAAATCCGCGCCCATAATCGCAATTCTGTCGTCATCCAAAAGACCGAGATCATTTGCAATCGCAACAGCGGTCGTTTTATGGTCACCCGTAATCATGACCGGAATAATGCCCGCCTTTCTGCAGACTTGAATCGTCTCTTTCACCTCGGGACGCGCCGGATCGATCATCCCGGACATGCCGCAGAAAATCAAATCATTTTCGACTTCTTCCATATGTTCAAAATCGACATCCGAAACTGAATCAACATCTTTATAAGCAAAAGCCAAAACACGAAGCGCTTTTTCAGCCATTTCTTCGTTGGCGGTCAAAATGATTTTCCGCATGTCATCCGTCATCGGAACAATTTTCCCGTCTTTAAAAGCCGACACCGAGCGATAAACAATGCTTTCGGCAGCGCCTTTGACATAAATTCTGTAACTGTTACTGCCGGCACCTGCCGCGCTGTTTTCGATTCCGCTGTTTCTGATTTCATCATCTTTGGCAACCGCGACCGTTGAACGTTTCCGGTCCGACTCAAACGGAATTTCGGCGGCCCTCTTTCTGTTTTTCAACTCCTCTGTTGTTTTCAAACCGTTTTCCAAAACATAATCCAAAAACGCGTTTTCCGTCGGGTCTCCCGCCGGTTTTCCGTTTTCATCAATTCTCGAATCGTTGCATTCCGCAAACGCTTCTGTCAGCGGAATCAGTTCTTCCGAATTCGGATCTTCGATTTCTTTAAAGACCCACATTTTTTTAACGGTCATTTTATTCTGCGTCAATGTCCCCGTTTTATCGGAACAGATCACCTGCGTCGAGCCGAGCGTTTCAACAGCGGGCAAACGCCTGACAAGCGCGCCTTTCTTGGCCATTCTGGACATGCCGAGCGCCAAAACGATTGTGACGGCAGCAACCATTCCCTCAGGAATTGCGGCAACAGCAAGCGAAACAGCGGTCAAGAACATTTGCATCGTATCCTGTCCCGTAAAATAACCGATTGCAAAAACAGCGACGGCGATAATAATCACAAGAATTGAAATGTATTTTGAAATCTGGTTCAATTTCTTTTGAAGCGGCGTGATTTCTTTCTTCGTTTCCGAAAGTTTGCCTGCGATTTTTCCGATTTCGGTGTTCATTCCGGTTGCAATGACAACACCGCTGCCGCGGCCGTAAACGATGTTCGTTCCCATGAACGCCATGTTTTCGCGGTCACCCAGAGAAATCTTTTTGCCGTCAGCGCTTTGAATTGAATCTGTGCTTTTGTCAACAGCTCTGGATTCTCCCGTCAATGCCGATTCTTCAATTTTGAGGGAATTGGCTTCCGTAATTCGAATATCTGCCGGAATCGAATCGCCCGCTTCCAAAACAACAATATCGCCGACAACTAAGTCGGCTGCGGGAATCATTTTAACGGCGCCGTTTCGTAAAACACGCGCGTTGGGCGCCGCCATTTTCTTTAAAGCTTCTAACGACGCTTCCGCTTTATATTCCTGAGCGGTTCCGAGAGCCGCGTTTAAAATAACAACAATAGAAATAATAATCGTATCAATCGGCAATTCGCCTTCCATATGGCTGACATATGCCGTAATAAGAGCTGCCGCAATCAAAACCCAAATCATCAGGTCTTTAAATTGCGATAAAAAAATAGAAATAACAGATTTTTTACCTTTTTCTTCAAGCTTATTCGGACCGTTTTCTTTTAAGCGCCGCTCTGCTTCCTCATTTGATAATCCCTGCGGATTTGTTTGAAGAATCCTGCAGGTTTCATCAGAAGTTACAGAACACCAATCGGCGACCGTTTTCTCTTCGTTCATGATATCCTTCTGACATTTTGTTTTTATTATTATAAAAATAACCCAATACAGATGTTTAAGTCATAATTTGAATTTAAAGTTTGCTGAAAAAATTGTTCGCTCCGCCTGAGGCGGTGCTCACAATTTTTCATATTGGCGGGGGGAGGGCGGTGTTTGTAAAAAATCGCTTCGCGATTTTTCAGGCTGCGCCGGTTTGCAGTGGGAGGGCGGTGTTTGTTTGCAGTGGGGGGGTGTTTGTTTGCAGTGGGAGGGCGGTGTTTGTTTGCAGCGGGAGTCGGGTTTCTGTTTGCAGCGGGAGTCGGGTTTCTGTTTCCGATTGGAGTCGGGTTTCTGTTTGCAGCGGGAGTCAGGTTTCTGTTTCCGATTGGAGTCGGGTTTCTGTTTGCAGCGGGAGGGAGGTGTTTGTTTCCGATGGGAGGGAGGTCTCCAATTGGGCTTGGAGAGTGGCGTTTATGAAAAAATCGCACAGCGATTTTTTCGCCACTTTTCGGGCGCTGCCCGCGCGCGTGAACCGCTCCGCTTTTCTAAAAAAAATCAAAACTTGATCCCCGTATTTAATATTCAATCAAAAAAGACGTTAAAATTCAGAAAAAAAGAGATTTGAAAACCGGACGAGCCGATTTTCATTACTTTTCATTTTCAATAGATGCCTGCGCCGCTGTCAATCGTGCAATCGGCACTCTGTAAGGCGAGCAGCTGACGTAGTTCAAACCAATCGAATAAGCGAATCGAATAGAGCTCGGCTCGCCGCCGTGTTCGCCGCAGATGCCCATTTTCAAATCGGGTTTCGCGGATTTTCCTTTCTTGACACCGATTTTCATCAATTCGCCGACGCCTTCCTGATCGATTGCAACGAACGGATCGACAGGCAAAATGCCTTCCTCAATGTAAAGCGGAATGAATTTCGCGACATCGTCTCTTGAGAAACCGAACGTCGTCTGCGTCAAATCGTTTGTACCGAACGAAAAGAAGTCCGCTTTTCTTGCGATCTGATCAGCCGTCATCGTTGCGCGCGGCAATTCAATCATTGTGCCGACCGTGTATTCGATTTGAACACCGCATTCGTCCATCACTTTCTGAGCCGTTTCGTCAACGTCCTTCTTCGTGATTTCCAATTCACGGACGTGTCCTACGAGCGGAATCATCAGTTCGGGTTTGACGACGATGCCTTCCTTGTGAAGACTGCAGGCCGCTTCAATAATGGCGCGCGTCTGCATATTGTAAATTTCAGGATAAGTAATTCCGAGACGGCAGCCCCTGTGGCCGAGCATCGGATTCAATTCATGCAAATTGACAACGCGGTCAATCATCTTTTCAATTCGTTCCGTTTCTTCTTCGAGTGTTATTCCTTGCGGAAGAGCTGCCGATCCATTTTTCAAATCTTCCAAATGGCTTTTAAGTTCAAACACTTTCGGGAGGAATTCGTGAAGCGGCGGGTCCAAGTAACGAATCGTCACTGGTTTTCCCTGCATGACGCGAAGAATTTCCGTAAAGTCTTTTCTCTGCATCGGCAAGAGTTCCGCCAAATACTTTTCACGCTCTGCTTTCGTTTCGGAAAGAAT
This sequence comes from Methanimicrococcus hongohii, assembly GCF_032594095.1. Taxonomy (NCBI): domain Archaea; kingdom Methanobacteriati; phylum Methanobacteriota; class Methanomicrobia; order Methanosarcinales; family Methanosarcinaceae; genus Methanimicrococcus; species Methanimicrococcus hongohii. The sequence continues at coordinate 129,657 of NZ_CP131059.1, read as the reverse complement.
CATGCTGCGGACAACCGGAATTCTGTCATCTTCAAAGAACATATGTTCGGTTCGGCAAAGACCGATTCCTTCTGCGCCGAGTTCAAGCGCTTTTATTGCGTCTTCGGGATTGTCTGCGTTTGCGCGGACGCCGAGCGTGCGGAATTCATCCGCCCAGTCAAGAAGCATTCCGATATCTTCGTTGATTTCGGGCGGAATCAAAGGCATCTGTCCCAAAATGACACTGCCCGTGCTTCCGTCAATCGTAATATAATCGTGTTCACTGATTGTCAAATCGCCGACATAGAATTTTTTGTCTTCGGATTCGGAAATCGTAATGTCACCGCAGCCGACAACACAGGGCTTGCCCATGCCTCTGCCGACAACAGCCGCGTGAGACGTCATGCCGCCGCGAACTGTTAAAACACCTTCTGCAACATACATGCCGCCGATGTCTTCAGGTGATGTTTCTGTTCTGACCAAAATGACCTTTTCGCCTTTTTCAACCATTTCTTCGGCGTCTTCGGGCGTGAAAACGACTTTCCCGACGGCGGCTCCCGGAGATGCGGGCAAACCTTTTGCAATCACTTTTTGTTCGCATTTCGGGTCGATCATCGGATGGAGAAGCTGGTCGATCTGCGCGGGCGTGACGCGCATGACAGCTGTTTTTTTGTCAATGAGGCCTTCTTCCACCATTTCAACGGCGATCGTTGTCGCGGATTTGGCGGTTCTCTTGCCGCTTCTGGTCTGAAGCATGTAAAGACAGCCTTCTTCAATTGTAAATTCAATATCCTGCATGTCCTTGAAGTGCTTTTCAAGGGTTTGGCAAATGTCAATTAATTGCTTATACGCGTCGGGAATTTTGGCTTCAAGCGTTGAAATTTCAGACGGCGTGCGGATGCCGGCAACGACGTCTTCGCCCTGCGCGTTGATTAAATATTCGCCGAAGAATTTGTTTTCGCCGGTGGAGGGGTTTCTCGTGAAAGCAACGCCGGTTCCGGACATCTCACCCATGTTGCCGTAAACCATGGACTGAACATTAACCGCTGTTCCCCAGTCGCCCGGGATGTTGTTGATTTTGCGGTATGTGATGGCGCGCTGAGAGTTCCAGGAGTCAAAAACGGCGTTGATTGCCATGAATAATTGTTCTTGAGGATTTTGGGGGAAGTCAAAGCCTTTTTCGTCTTTGACGATTTTTTTGGAGACGGCAATGATTTCTTTTAAATCGTCAACGGACAGATTGGTGTCCGATTCAATGCCGGATTTTTTCTTTTGTGCTTCAAGCGCCTTTTCGAATTTGCTGAATTCGATGTTTAAAACGACATCGCTGAACATTGAAATGAATCGGCGGTAGCAGTCATAAGCAAAACGAGGATTTTCGGTTTTGGAGGAGAGTCCTTCAACGGATGTGTCGTTGAGGCCGAGATTTAAAACAGTGTCCATCATGCCCGGCATGGAAATTCTTGCGCCCGAGCGGACGGATACGAGAAGAGGGTCGGCATTGTCGCCGAGTTTTTTGCCGGTCGCGTTTTCAAGTTTTTCGACAGCGGCTAAAATTTCTGTCTGCATTTCATCCGTCAGCCCTTTGTTCGCTAAATAATGCGTACATGCTTCCGTTGTAATCGTGAAGCCGGGCGGGACGGGAATGTTTAAATTCGCCATTTCAGCCAGATTCGCTCCTTTCCCTCCAAGGAGATTCTTCATGTCACTTTTTCCTTCCGTCTGTCCTGCTCCGAACATGTATGTATACTTTACCAAAAGTTTTCCTCCGATCTTTTTTCATCCCAAAATAAAACGTGAAATGATTTCCTTCTTTACAGATTCTTTTCAGATACTCTTTGTCAGATGAAGTTCTCTCACTGCAAAACGGGATATAAAAATGAGTTATACAGATGTATAAATGTATTAATTTAATGATTATTAAACAAATTGTAATTTAAATGAAATATTAAATTGTAATTTAAATTGTAATAATTTGTATATTGCCCTTATTAAAACACCCGATTCGATTCGCCACAAATCAATAGCGGTTGCTCAATTGTAAATAAGTTATACGTTTGAAACATGAAATCTCTTCTATTAAATCGTTTTGCTTTCCAAAATCTTTTAATTTTATATTTTATTCAAAATATGACAGATTATTTTCCTGCTGAAAATCATTCCTGTTTGCAAAATAAATTTTCAATTTTCCAAGCAAAATTTAAATAGAATTGAAAAACGAACTGATGAATTCATTTCGTTTGTTTTGATTCATTTAAATGTTGTTTTCACAGGCGGCTGCGCGCGCGAGCTGTTCCGTTTTTCGTGAATGTTTTCAAACACATATCGCGCTTTTATTTTATTTCGGGGTGAAACCTAAACATCCAATTTTGAGAAAGCGTTGAACCTGAACGCCCGATAAAACCCTAATCTTAAATTTTTAGATTTTCGATAAAAGAAGGCGTTCCTTTTTGAAAAATTTAATGAAAAACGATGTTTCAATTTGTCTTGAAATTGAAATGAAAAGACAAAATACCGCCCCCGCAAGTCGAGATTCCCGTAGCATAGCGTTGGGAATTGAGACTTGGCGGATTCTTTCTCATACGATACGAAATACTCAAACCCGCCGGTTTTAATTGCTTTTACGATTCCGGCAAAGTGCCGTTCCTGCGACTGTCTTTTACTGCTGCGGCTCCTGCCAAGCGGAACAGTCTGCAACTGTCTTTTAATGTTGCTGCTGCCAATCAGGTTTATGTTTGCACTGTCGGTCAGGTTTGCATTTCCGCCTGCATCTGCTCTTTTTTTAGAAATCCGTTGGCATTAAATTTTGCTCGCTTCGCTCACAAAATTTCGGGTTGCTGCGAGAGGAAGTGTTTGTTTGCAGCGGGAGGGAGGTTTCCGTTTCCGCTTGCAAGTCAGGTTTCCGTTTCCGCCTGCCGATCAGGTTTGCACTGCAGTCGCTGCTGCCGGCAGCCGCAGCAGCTGACCGCCGCCGCGCGCGAGCTGCACAAATTTTAAAAAATAATCAAAAATGAGGCACACGTTTTAAAAAATGAAAAAATGAAATGAAAATGAAAAACAAAAAAATGAAAAGTAGAAATAAAAACAAAAACGAAAAACGAAAAACGAAAAATGAAAAATGAAAAATGAAACAAAAAGCGTTTTAAAAAAGAAAAACGCTCTTTCGGTTTCAAACTTTATTCTCGGCGAATCCTTCCACCAAAATATCAATTTGAACCGGCGGTTTTTGAGGATCATAAATCATTTCTTTGACTTTCACGCGAATTTCGACATCCGATTCCGCGACATCGTTTTCTTTCATATATTTGTAAATATCTTTTTTGGCAAACGTTTCACCGTAATGAACGGCAGCGTCTTTTGTCGGAAAAGCGCGCTGCCCTTCCGTTGTAAACATATTGTAGCGAATCGTCCAGTCACCGTTTTCTTCTTCCTTGGACTCAATGTCGACACGTAACTCAACGCGTTTTGCAAGTTTTCCCGCAAGACAGCCGACAGCGTTTCCGACAGCATAATGTTCGGGCGCGATAATTTCGGCATCCAAAAACATTCCAAGTTCCGGAATAAAACATTGAACGGGCGCGCCGATTAAAATAATCGGAATGTCTGATTTGAAACGCAAATACGAGCCTGTGCCGATGCCGTTGTCACCGAATTTATCCATAAACACATTCAATTCATCACGCGAAAATGTATCGTTCAAGAAAAGAACCGTTTCAACCGCCATGATTTTTGCGAATTTGCGCTTAATGAAACGGCAAAAATCTTCTTTTGCCATTCCGAATATTTCGGCTAATTTTCGGGCGCCGAGCTGAGCGGTTTCAACATCCCATTCGACAAATTCACCCGTGACATGAAGAACATCCGTCGGCGTAAACCCGATGAGCTGAATCAAACGTTTGTTGACCAACATTTCAACGATGTTAAACGGAATGTCGCCGTCAAAATCTTTCCAGTCAAAATCATCAATAAAAGCCGGCTCATCACGCATTTTTTGATAAACTTTCATTTCATCGTCAGACAAATTCGCGGCAACGTAACCGCTTTTCAAAACAAGCGTCGTCTTTTGCATGAACTCCGCCAAAGACATATTATGCGGCGTCCAATGATTTTTAATTGTCTCGGCGATTTCGGGATACATAACAAAAGCGCGGCAAAGCGGAATGACGCGTCGCGGGCCGATCATGATATCTGAAAAACGCGCTTCCAAAACGTTGTCGGCGCGAACCCAAATGTGACTATCACCGCCCGCAGCAATCGTTTCCATCTTGATTGCCCGAACTTTTGTTTTCCAGCCGCCGACGGTTGCGCCGAGGTCGGAAATCTGCGGGATTCCGTCTTCGATCATCGAAACATCCGTACTCGTGCCGCCGACATCAATTGCCAAACATGTTTCTTTTCCCGAAAGGAAAGATGCGCCAAGAACGCTTGCAGCCGGTCCCGAAAAAATCGTTTCGACCGGACGTTCCATCACTTCGCCGAACATGGCGACAGCGCCGTTGCATTTGAGCATCGTTGTTTTAACATTCATGCCGCGCCTTTTCGTCTCTTCGGCAACGGCATCGAGAAATGTGCGCGCCACCGGAAGAAGTGAAGCGTTCAGGTATGCCGTCACGCCGCGTTCATAAGCGCCGAGCGCGTGCGCAAGTTCATAACCGCAAACGACGGGATAGCCGGTCAATTCATGAATCAGTTCGCGAGCGGTTTTTTCGTGTTCGGGATTTAAAATGCTGTAAAAGGAAGAAACGGCAAAAGCCGACACTTTATCTTTGACGGACAAAACGTATTCGCGAATGCCTTCCAAATCAAGCGGCTCGTTTTCGGCGCCGCGGTAATTGTGACCGCCTTTGACGACAACGCAATTGTCTTTCAAATCTTGAGGAACTTTTTGAGAACCGATCAAGATTAAAGCAACGGGCGCGCCGTTTTTTTCCAAGATCGTGTTGGTCGCAAAAGTCGTTGAAACCGACAGCAATTTCGTTTTCTTCAAGATTTCGGGATCCAAAAGATCCAAGACATTTTGAATACCGCCGAGCGGATTCGGATAAGTCGTTAAAGCTTTTTGCGATTGCAAGATGCGGCGACCGTCCATGTCCACCAGCGCAGCATCCGTATACGTGCCGCCCGCATCGATTCCGAGTGAAATATTATCTGACAAAAACATCAACCTCCGATGTCGTTATTTATAATTCGCAAGTTCGCCGGCAAATCTTCGTCAAATCCCCCCGAATCAAACGATTTCAGATTTTTGCAGCGAATATCAAAAACAAACAAAATAGGCGGATATTGCAATTAAATCTATGCCAAAAAGATTGTTTAAAAGTATTAGTCTAAAGAATTCCTCGCTTCACACGGAATTTTTCGAAGTGAATTGGAACCGGGTTTCTGTTTCCGAGCGGAGTCAGGTTTCGGTTTGCAGTGGGAGGCAGGTTTCTGTTTCCGAGTGGAGGCAGGTTTCTGTTTCCGAGTGGAGGCAGGTTTCTGTTTCCGAGTGGAGGCAGGTTTCTGTTTCCTGTTGGAATCAGGTTTCTGTTTCCGAGTTGGGTCAGGTTTCCGATTGTGCTTGGAAAGCGGCGTTTATGAAAAAATCGCTTCGCGATTTTTTCGCCGCTTTGGGACGCAGTCGCCGCCGCGCGCGAATCCCCGACTTTTTAAACAAATTACTGAAAAAGAACCGCGATTTTTCAAACAAATTATCAAAAACAAATCCTTGATTTTTCAACCAACTTTTCAAAAAACAAACCGCATTTTTTCAAAAAAACATTAAAAAACGAGCTTACGATTTTTTAAAACAAATTGTCGAAGAACGACCCTCAAATTTTCGAAAAAATAAAAATGAAACACGAAAACAATACATAAGATATATAATTCAAAAAATGCTCTTGATGAAATTGATTTTAAATAAAAATGTTTGTCGCTGGGCGAATTTATATAAATAAAAAGGATGGTATTAGATTCATGAAAGCGTGTATCATGTGCGGCGGAACCGGAACGCGTCTCCGCCCGTTGACTTTTAAGCGGCCCAAACCGATGATTCCGATATCCAACAAGCCCTCGGTGCTTCATCTCATTGAACATTTGTCAAAAGAAGGATTCAATGACATCGTCATCACCCTCGGATATAAAGGCGAAGACGTGGAAGAAGAACTCGGCGACGGCAGCGTTTACGGCGTTCACATTGATTACGTTTATGAAAAAGAAAAACTCGGAACAGCCGGCAGCGTTAAAAACGCGCAGGAACTGCTCGGCAATGAACCGTTTATCGTTGTCGGCGGCGACCACGTCATGACGCTGAACTTGCGCGAAATGTTCCGATTCCATCAAAATAATGACGCTGATGTCACAATCGGTCTTCTTTCAATCGACGACCCGAGGGAATTCGGTATCGCCGACATGGACATCAACAACCGCATTTTAAGATTCTTTGAAAAACCAAAAGCCGGCGAAATATTCAGCAATCTTGCAAGCACCGGAATTTACGTCTGCAATCCTTCAGTTTTTGACAAAATCCCTGCCGGCAAAAAGTTCGATTTCGCAAAAGATTTGTTTCCGCTCATGCTCAAAGGCGGCGAGCGCATCAACGGCGTACTCGTCCGCGGCAAATGGACGGATGTCGGAAGCGCCGGCGCCTACCGCGACGCTCAAAAATGGATGCTGGATGACATGACAGAAACCGTTTTGGAAGGCAATTTCATTTCAAACGGCAAAATCCAGGGACCGCTTCATGTCGGAACAGGAGTCGCAGTCGGCGGCAACTCTTCCCTTGTCGGACCGCTTGTCATCGGCGAAAACACAATGATTGGCGAACGCGTTTTAATCGGCCCGTATTCCGTCATCGGATCCAGCTGCGTCATTGAAGATGACGTGAAAATCTTATCCTCTTACGTTTTTGACGGAACGAAAATCGGCAAAGGAACGACGCTTTCAGGCGCAATCGTTGACGAAGAATCAATCGTCGGCGCCGGCAGCAGCCTTGAAAACGGAACAATTGTCGGACCGAATTCGCTCTTGGAAGAAAACGTGACGATTCACTCGGGCGTGAAATTGTGGCCGGAGACAGCCGTTTCGAAAGGCGAAAATGTCAAAGACGATAAATTAAATGAGAAATACGGAACCGATATCAGCGGTTCTTAATTTTATTTTAAATTTTAATTTTAATAATAATTTTAATTTTAATAATAATTTTAATTTTAATAATATTTTTAATTTTAATAATTTTTAATAACATTTTAAATAATAATGATTTAAAAAACGAATTTGGAAAAACAAGCTGGCGGTTTCAATGGTCGATTACAAGAAATTTTTCTTAATCAGTCTGGCAATCAGTCTGATTTCAGCTGTCGCAATCATATTCCTGACGACAGATGCCGAAACCATTGAATCGCTGAAACAGATTCGTTTAGAATTCATCATCGGAGCGCTTTTGCTTCAAATTCTTTCTTACATTTTAACAGCGCGAAAAACAAAATTCTTGCTGCGCTCGCTCGGCTATCAAATCAGAACCCGTCACGCGTTTGAAAATGTACTGACGGGCATATTGCTCGCGTCGTTGACACCATCTTCCGTCGGCGGAGAGCCTGTCAGAATCCTTCTGCTTCGAAAGAACTCAAAAGTTCCCGTCGGAAAAGCAACGGCAGTCATCTTCATGGAACGCTTTTTAGACGCGCTTTTTTTCTTAATCTGCCTGATTCCATCCCTGTTTATCCTTCGGTCATTTTTGAGAAATGAAGGCGGAAACGGCATTTGGGGAATTGACACGCTTTTATATATCGGCATCATTTGTTTGTTTCTCATTTTAGCCGTATTGATTTACGCGATCATCCGACCCGAATTTGCGAAAAAAATGATTCGAAAAATATTGATTTTCACCGAAAAAAAAGCGCCCGAAAAATACAAACCGAAAATCAATAAAATGATCTTCACCTCGGAAAATGAAATCGACTTATTCCGATCCAGTTTCAAGCGGTTCCTGTCTGTCGGGAAACTGAATTTAATCGTTGCCGTTTTTTACACCGTGATTTACTGGCTCGTTCACTTCTCCGTGCTTTGGCTGATTCTGCTCGGCTTAAACGTTCATCCGAATCTGCAATTACTGTTCGCGACCCAAGTCGTTCTTGCAATCATTATGATCATTCCCGCAACGCCCGGCGCAAGCGGCATCTCCGAAATTGCGGCGTACACGCTTTTTTCGCTCTTTGTTCCCGCATCCGTTCTCGGCGTGACCGTGATTGCCTGGCGCGCGATTACATATTATGTCAATATCGCGGCAGGCGCTTTGGCAAGCCTGAAAGTGATTCGAAAATACGGGATCAACGCGTTTGGTTCCGAAATGAGCCCGGAAAAAGAAGCGGAACTGCTTGATCCGAATAATTGATTGAAATTGTATGTTCAAACGAAGATTTATTTTTATTTCCGTAAAGTAAACATTTTTCTGCGCTCCCGACCAGGTTTGTGTTTCCAGTTGGAGTCAAGTTTGTGTTTCCAATGTCAGTCAGGTTTCTGTTTCTACTTGCAATCGGGTTTTTGCTTCCGATTGGAGTCAGGTTTGTGTTTGCGCTTGCAGCCGGGTTTCTTTGCACTGCCGGTCAGGTTTGAGTTTCTGCTTGCATCTGCTCATTTTATGGTAATCCGTTCGCATTCGCGAACGTGCCGCCGCTACCTTCATGTTTCTGTTTCCGATTGGAGTCAGGTTTCTGTTTCCGATTGGAGTCAGGTTTCTGTTTCCGATTGGAGTCAGGTTTCTGCTTCCGATTGGAGTCAGGTTTCTGTTTCCGCTTGCTGTCAGGTTTCTGTTTGCAGGGGGAGGGAGGTGTTTGTTTCCGTTCGGAGTCAGGTTTCCGTTTTCCGCCTGTAATCAGGTTTTCATTTGCTGCCGCTGCCGGCAGCTGCAGCAGCGGACCGCCGCCGCGCGAGCCGCACAAATTATTACAAAAATGAATCAAAGTGGAGAGACCGGTTTATTAGAAATAATCAAAAAAAGGAGAATTCGTTTTAAAATCTTCAGCATTAAAGAAGAAAATAAATTGAAAAGAAAAGCAGAACCGACAAATAATAATGATACCTTTTTATAGAAAGTCAAAATAAATATGGCTTCTATCTCACATTTTTTTATATTCAATTTTCATTATTATTTTCATTATCATTATTCTGCGAAAGGCAGACAGAAAAATGAATCGGTGTATTATAAAATGTATGTCAACAGCAATTGTGTCGGATGCAGCCAATGTATCGCGTTCTGTAAACACGGCGCGATCACTGCAAAGGGGAGGGCGACGATTACGGACAAATGCAAAGAATGCGGCGCCTGTATACCTTATTGCCCGATGAAAGCAATCCAACCCGGACAGGTGGTCTGAAATGACTGAAAACAATACAAAAAAAGCAGTCGTTATCGGCTCGGGTCTTGGCGGTTTGCTGACAGCGGCGCAGCTTGCCAAAGACGGCTGGACTGTTGACGTTTATGAACGCCTTTCTTTAATCGGCGGCCGTTTTGCGAACATCGAATACAACGGCTATCAGCTTTCAACCGGCGCGCTTCACATGGTTCCGCACGGAACGAAAGGTCCGCTTGCAACAATGCTTCGCGATCTCGGCGCGGATTTTGAAATCATTCAATCGACGCCGATGGCAATTGTCAGAATGCCGAAAAATGCCGAAGATACCGATTACAAAAACGGTTACGAAGACATTTCTTATTTGGATTTCAAAAAACACCTGACTTCCAAAAACAAAGCCATGATGGTTCTTTTAACGCTCGGATTTAAAGTCGGGCTCATCCGCCCCACGAAAATCGGATTCAAACAGTGGTACTCCAAATATATCCATGATGACAGAATCGATCGCTGCGCCGACTCTTTTACCGGCTGGGCGCTCAGCACGACCGCGGACGAAGTGACGACGCGCGAGATTTTTGAAATATTCCATAACGTTTACAGATACGGCGGCCCCGGTATTTTAAAAGGCGGCTGTCAGACCGTCATCGACGAGCTCGTTCGAATCATTTCCTCATACGGCGGAACCGTTTACACCGACACGGAAGTGACGAAAATCATCGTCAAAGACGGAAAAGCAACAGGTGTGATTGCCGGCGAAAAAGAGATTTCTGCCGACCTTGTCATCAGCGACATCGGCCACAAAGAAGCCTGGGAAATCTGTGAATTTGACGGCGTTGAAGGCGAATGCGGTTCACACGTTTTAGCGCTTTCCAAGCCCGTTTTTAAAGAATATGAAGAAAAGCTCGCCGAGATGAAACCGTCTGCCGGCTTGAAGATTTGTTTTGCATCTGATGAGCAGATCCTGCCCGACGGATGCAGTCTGATGCTGACGCCGTACACGCGCAGAATCAACGGCTTGAACGAAGTGACGATTGCCGACCCCGACCTTGCGCCGCCCGGAAAGCATTTGGTCATGTGCCACCAGAGAACGGCGCTTGACAGATTGATCGAAATCGATGAAGAAATCGAACTCGGTTTAGAAGATGTCAAAGATTTATTCCCCGACAAAAAGATTGAAATTTTGATCATTCAGGTTCACCACGGCAGATGGCCGGTCAACCGCGCTTTTTCGGGAACGGATTTCGGAAACAAAACGCCTGTATCGAATTTATTGGTTGTCGGCGACGGCGCAAAAGGCGAAGGCGGCATTGAAATAGAGGGTATAACATTTGGTGTCCGCGACGCGATGAAAATAATACGTTCTGACTTTGAATCGAAAAATTAAGAATCAAAATTTGAATCAAAGCTTGAATAGAACAAAGAATCAAAAAAGGAACGAATCGGAGTCAAAAAATGAAAAACCGCCCGATTACTTATTCCAAAAATATTTTTATTCCTGTCACGAATGTCTGCCGCAACAAATGCGCCTATTGCGGTTTTCGGCGCCCGGCAGAACATAAAGACGCTTTTTTGATGACGGAAGAAGAAATCATTCCCGTTCTGAAACGCGGGGCTGCAGCGGGATGTACGGAAGCGATGTTTGCTTTCGGCGAGTCGCCCGAACAAAATCCTGAATTTATGAAGCGGTTTGGAAAACAATTAAATGACGCCGGTTTTAAAACGGTGATCGAATACACGGAACATCTCTGCCGCTTGACTTTGGATTACGGGATGCTTCCGCACGTCAACGGCGGCGTTCTTTCTTTTGATGAATTAAAAAGGCTTGCGCCGCTGAACGCGAGCATGGGATTGATGCTTGAGACAACGGCCGACGTTTTGGCGCACAAAGATTGTCCCGGAAAAATTCCCGCGGCGCGTCTTGAAATGATTGAAAATGCGGGGAAATTGAAAATGCCGTTTACGACGGGACTTTTAATCGGCATCGGCGAAACTCGAAATGATTGGATTGAATCTTTGCAGGCGATTCAAAAGCTTCACGGCAAATACGGACATATTCAGGAAATTATTTTACAGAATTATACGCCCAATTCGGGACAGGAAAACAGTACCCGAGAGTTGAAGGCGCCGACAAAAGCGGATATGATTGACTTGATTCTTTTGACAAAAAACACATTAACGCCGGATATTACGATACAAGTCGCGCCGAATCTGATGTCGCCGCTTGAACTGATTCAATACGGCGTGACGGATTTGGGCGGCATTTCGCCGGTGACGATCGATTACATCAATCCGGAATCGGCCTGGCCGAAAATTGAAGAATTGAGAAATCTTTTGAGTTCGAAAGGATATGAATTCAAAGAACGTCTCCCTGTTCACCCGCAATATGTGAAAAAAGGCTGGTACGGCGCCGATACAAAAGAATTGATTGAAAAATTAGCAGATGCCGACGGTTATCGAAAAACCGACGGTTTATAATTGATTTTGTGATTTCTGCATGTGATTTCTGCAAAGTCTGTCGGTCTGCAGCTGTCTTTTCATTTTGGTGCTTGCCTGTCAGATTTGCGTCACAGCTGCCGGAAGCCGCCGCGCGCGAATCACTCCATTTTTATTTTGTTTTTTAAACCCGCCCCGTTTTTATTTTTGTATTCAAACAAAACCTAAACATCCATTTTCAAGAAACGGTGAACCCGAACGCCCGATAAAATCCGAATCTTAAATGTTTTAGATTTTGGATAAAAGAAGGCGTTCCGTTTTTGAGTAATTTTGATGAAAAACGATGTTTCAATTGATTTTAGATCAAATTTAAGTTCAAAAGAAACAAAAACTTCAAAACCGCTGATTTAAATGCTTTTCCGCTTTTGCAAAGTGCCGCCTTGTGACTGTCTTTTGCTGTCAGCTTCCGGCTGAGCCTGCTCGTCTGCAACTGTCTTTTAATGTTGCTGCTGCGAGGCAAGCCTCTGCTGCCGACAGCAAACCGCCGCCGCGCGCGAATCGCTCCATTTTTAAAAAAAATAATCAAGAACGAGTGATCCATTTTTCAAAAAATAACCGAAAAAAGATTTCATTTTTAGAAATTAATCTTTCGGAAAATAGCTCTCGACGTATTCTTTTAAAATGACGACGTGATTATAAACAGGATCTTTTGCCGCATAGACAAATGTGACATTTCCTTTTTTCAAGTGTTCGTAAACGGTTTGAATGAATTCGGGAACTGCCGGATTATTTCCAAGTTCGGAAAGATATTTTTCTTTGAATTTCGGAAAAGCCGTCGGTATGTGATGAAATTCTTCGCGGATTTCAGTTGAAGGTGTTACTTCTTTTGCCCACAAGTCAAACGCTGCATGTTCTTTTGAAACGCCGCGCGGCCAAAGGCGGTCGACTAAAATTCGGAATCCGTCATCTTTTGAAACGGCATCGTATGCGCGCTTCAGTCGGAGTCTGTTTTTCATGTCAATCATCCCCATTTTTGAAGTTTTTTGGACTCATTTCATTATAAATTTTTAAAAGCAGTTTCTTTTTTTCGAGATGAATTTGTTTATAAGAGATAAATTCATCCAAATATATAATAAATTGCGATTATATATAAGTCTGTACTTTCACCCCGCTTCGTTTTACCATTTATAAATCTCCGACATTTAATCTGACATAATATTTTACAGAATTTGAATACGGAGTTTAAATATGGAATACGAAACGATCATTTTGATAATACTTGCCGCCGCCGTTTTTCTTTTGATTATCAATTTGTTTTTAACACTCTTTAAAAAAGGAAATAATATGACCGGCGGCGATGGCAGGAATGGCGGCAGCAGCGGAAACGGGAGCGGAATAACCGAAGCGGATTTTGCGGCATTCTCAAAGAAACTGGATGAACAAACGATATTTATCCGAGATGAAATGGACCGCAACATTTCCCGCCTGGATTTGAATCTGAGAAATGAAATCGCTCAAAACCGCGATGAACTAAATATTTCGCTGAACAGAAACAGAAAAGAAATGACGGAAGCGCTTTCTGCGTTTCAGGTTTCACAGGAAAACAAATTTCAGACATTTGAAAATCGCCAAACGGAATTGAATCGAATCACGGAAATGAAACTTGAAAAGATTCGCGAGACGACGGAAAATCGAATGGCTCAAATGCAGGAATCCAATGAAAAAAAACTGGATGAAATGAAAAATGTCGTCGATGAAAAGCTTCGCGAAAGCGTTGAAAAACGTTTCAATGAGTCATTTAAAGGAATCAGCGAACGTTTGGATGATGTTTTCAAAGGCCTCGGGGAAATGCAGAAGCTTGCAAACGGCGTCGGCGATTTGAAAAAAGTTTTAACAAATGTGAAAACACGCGGCAACCTTGGAGAAATTCAACTCGGCGCGATTTTGGAAGAAGTGCTGGCACCCGACCAATACGATAAAAACACGCCCGTTCGGCCGAACACCGCAGAAAGAGTGGAATATGCCGTCAGGCTTCCCGGAAAAGACAGCGAAGGACCGATTTATTTGGCAATTGATTCGAAATTCCCGATCGAAGATTATCAGCGCCTTTTGGATGCTTACGAAAATTATCCCGAAGAAATTGAAAATTGTTCCAAACAATTGGAAATTGCCGTGAAAAAGAATGCGAAAACAATTCAGGAAAAATACATTTGTCTGCCTTACACGACGGATTTTGCAATCATGTTTATTCCGACGGAAGGATTGTATGCCGAAATCCTGCGCCGCCCCGGTTTGTTTGAATTTGTTCAGCGCGAATACCGAATCGCAATCGTCGGCCCGACGACTTTGGTCGCGTTCTTAAACAGCCTCAGAATGGGCTTTCAAACGCTCGCCGTTGAGAAACGGACGGGAGAAATTCAAAAATTGCTCGGTGCCGTCAAAACCGAATTCGTTAAATTCGGAGATTTACTTGAAAAAACGCGCAAGAAATTGGATGAAGCCGCAAGCGTTTTGGATTCGGTGGATTCCAAAACAAGAAATATCAACCGCAAATTAAAGCAGGTTCATGAACTTCCCGAAAGCGATTCAATGAAATTGCTCGGCGGCGGAGAAAACGGCAACGATGATTTTGAATCATATGAAATGTAAAAACTATGTTAAGGCTGCCGTGTCAATTGGGTTTTGTTTGCGCTGCGGGTCAGGTTTACACTGTCGCCGCTGCCGCCCGCGCGAGCTGCACAAAATCTCTGAAAAATAACCAAAAAGGAGGAGGCATTTCTAAAAAAATGAAAAGCGAGAACGCACTTAAAATAGACAGAAATAAAAATAAAAGAACGGAAAAACGGAAAAATTATTCCGCTTTTCTGATGTAGACGATCTTCACATTATTGCGGTTTGCGTAATCCTGAATTTCATCCGTCATATCGCCGGCCGAAATAAAGAGACCGAAATCCGTCTTGTAATGGTTTTTCGCGTCAATCGCTTTTTCAATTTTTCTGTTTGTAATCGTTCCGAATTCATCGTTGTCAATGACAACAATGTAGCGGAGATTGTCTTTATAGAGCAGCAGATCAGCGTCGCCTGCCGACAGCTTAGACACTTCAAAACCCATCTGTTCAAACAAATCGGCGGCTTTAACGGACAAAGGCGCTTCTGCCAAATTGGAGGCCGATTTCAAATTATGAGCGCCGCCGCTTGAAAGCGCAGCAACAGAATTCGGATTCAAACGGCGCGTGCCGTCGGGATTGAGCTGATATGAGCCGTCCGGATTCAGCAAATAATTTTCTTTGGAGTCCAAAAGATAATTGCCGTTGTCATCCAAAAGGTAGTGGCCGTCTGCGGTCAGCTGATAAGCGCCGCCGGCTTCAAGCTGCAAAGTGCCGTCATCATTTAACTGCATGGAAGCGCCTGCAATCATATTCTGCCCGCCTGCGCTGATCTGGTCACGCTCGGGTGCGCCGCCGACTTTCGCGTTCTTGCGCTCCCAAAGCAAATATTCTTCTCGCTTCAGTTTTTCCTGCTCAGACTCGCCGACAGGAATTCCGGAACCGGACGCCTGAGCGTTGTTTAAAGCATATTCATAATTGGACTGGTCGAACAAAACCGTTCTCATCTTGTCGAAATAACGGTTTTCGGTTTCTTCGATGTACAAATCTCTGGCATCCTGAACAGCCATGCGGAAATCATCGATCTGACTGCGTCTGCCGCGAAGAAGAAACTGATATTCGCGTCCGTCCTTCGTTGTCATTGAAAAAGTCGTTCTTTTCAAAAGGAAATAAGAAAACAGGCTGATAAGTGCCAAAATGCCGATAATGACTGCCAAATAAACCATCCATTGACTCAGCATGGCAATAACTTCGGCATCCGTATGCGTTCCGAAGTAAACGGCACCGTATTGCGCCAAATAATAGCCGATCGTGCCCGAATTAATATAAATCAAGGCGGCGGCGATCAATAAAACAAGACCCCAAAGGATTTTTCCCCATTGCGGACGATAAGTCCAGCCTGACGAAACAATGTCTTCCAAACGGAATTCTCTCATGTTCAGTTTTCTTTTGTTCAATGAAAAAAGACGTTTATTTGTGAGCACAAGCGTCGTCCAGCTTTTGTATTCGGATGCGGCCACATTATTGTGAGACCACACCGTCTCATCTTTCATATCAATCGAATTAAGGACGCGCTCTTCTTTACCTAAATATTTTGAAAAATTTGCCATTTTTTCACCGTCATTCTGTTTTTAACAGGCTAATTTCAATATATAAATACAAATGAATATAAAAAAACTACATAAAACAGTTGTAAAATAATATTTATAGTGTATTGTTTCGATGTTTATATACTTTATTTGGCAGTGTTTACAAAAGAATGATATACTATTAAAGTATATTATGATTTATGATATGTTCAAAATGCAACTCTGAAAATTTTGTAAAGAATGGAAACCATTTGGGACGTCAACGTTACAAATGTAAAGAATGCGGGTATCAATTTACATTGGAAACCCCGCGAGGTAAAGATGTTGAAACAAAATGTTTGGCAATTATATTATATTTAAACGGTATGTCATTTCGATCCATTGCGAAAATTGTCAATGTATCCCATAAAGCTGTGTATGATTGGGTCAAAAGTTTTGGCATACAAACATACGAGAAACCAGAGCCGGAAGGTGAAATTGAAGTAGAGCTTGATGAAATGTGGCATTTTCTGAACTCAAAAAAAACAAATTGTGGGTCTGGAAAGCATTTTGTCGTACTACAGGTCAACTCATTGACTGGGAGTGTGGAAGCCGTGACAGTGACACCTTAAAAAAGTTATTGGAGCGACTCAGTAAACTGCAAGTAACTGTTTATTATACAGATCATTGGGAAGCTTACAATCAACTAATTCCCCCGGAATTATTGAAGCAAACAAAAAAGGAAACACATGGAGTAGAACGTAATAATTTTCGCCAAAGACATTGGCTCGGCCGTTTTAGGAGAAAAACTTGCATTGTATCCAGAAGCAAATTTATGGTGGACATATCGATGTCGCTTTTTGCCCGATTTAGAGTTAATGGCAATCCAGAGATGATAAAATCATTCTTTAAGTAACACCCTCCTTTATTTTATAACGCGGCGGCAGTTAAAATTGCGCCAAGCAGCCGTTTTTAAAAAATGAGAATCGGAAAGGCGAATTGCCTCTCCGGACAGATTATAATGATTAATCCGACTAATGATTAATCCGACATTCATCAATAAGGAACAGGAAGTCCCATTTCAATGCGGTGCTCGATTTCTTTAGCATTCTTGGTTTTCTTGTCGTTGGACAATTTTTCAAGCATCGGGTAACCGACTTTGCCTTCCATGTCCAGCGGGCGTGTTTCCAATTTGCCTGCGGCAAGCATTTTGTCAACGAAATCTTTTCCGCGCTTATTTCTGATAATGACCGTGCTCCAGCCGTCGGGCGAGCCGACAGATCCGGTTGCGAAATCGGCATATTCGGACGTGTAGTCCATGCAGACGTGACAGGATTTCTGTTCAAACGGCATGGTTTCTTTGATCGGAATCGCAATCGGTTCGCTTCCGTCTTTGGGATACACGAAAAGCTTTCCTTTGCCGATATCCGTCTTCAAAACGTCATTCATTTTAACGCCGGCATACTCTTCGACAAGCGTTTTCATGCCGTTGTACGGGAAGTTTTCCATACAGAAAATGCCGATGACAAGACCGATGTTGTCAACGGTTCCGCGGAACGCGGCCGGATACTGCATCATCTTTTTCATAGCGATAACTTGACACGGCGTGCCGACGAATCCGAGCTTTTCAAGAGCGTATTCTTTAACGGCGTTTTTGACAAGAGACATATTCGGGCTGAGCGAGTACTTTGTACCGCGCGCGGACAGGATTTCTTCTCTCGTTCTTGCGATTTTGGGCATCGGCTTGAATCCTTCGGTCGTGTCGGCGACAATCACGCCGTCCAAAAGACCGTTTTCAAGGCCGTAAATGTATGCTGCGGTCACAATACCGCCGTCCTGAGATCTCTTCAAGATTTCCTGGTCGGTGGAGCGTGCAGAAATAATTTCAATGTATTCTCCAATCGGTTTTGTCATCCTTCACACCTCCAAAAGTCCTTTCAGCTTAGGCATTCTGATTCTCGGGCACTGCAAAACGCAGGAACCGCAGTTAATGCACATTTCCATGCGGACATCCGGTTTGCCGTCAAACATGGCAACCGCTCTCATCTGACACGCTGCCGCGCAGGTGCCGCATCCCATACAGAGACCTTGGCTGATGACCTGCTTGATGAGGTTTTCGCCGCTTGCGTCCTGATACTTGACGAATTCGGCATACATTTCCAAGTAATCCGTATCGCCTTCAAGCGCTGCCATCACAAATTTTACGATGGAATCCGTTGACGGCGGGCATCCCGGAATTGCGAAATCGACTTTAACGACTTCCGAGACCGGAACAAAAGAGACATGTGTCGGCTGCGGATTTTGACCGCCGCGTCCAAAGCGCGTCACGCCGCCGGTCGCAGCGCAGGCGCCGAGTGCCACGATAAGTTTTGATTTTTCGCGCACATCTTTAATTAATTCAACAGCATGGGGATCGTCCAAACAGACGCTTCCTTCCACCAATGCGATATCAACGTCATCCGGATAGACGCGTTCAATGACGATCTTGTCTTCCGTCTCCGTTACTTTTGTCAGTTCGTCCGCGAGCGTAATCGCATAAACGAGGTCCACTGCGCTTAAGATGTCAAGGAGCTTCTCGTACGTATCTGCAAACGAGATTAAGCAGCCCGTACATCCGCTCATGTGGACATGTGAGATTTTTACCAATATAATCACCCGATTTTACATTTCAAATTCATTCGCCGCAAAAGCAGCGAATTGACTCTACTCTGTCCCGTTATTTTTCCAGTTCTTCCAAAACCATTTCGGCGGCTTTGTCAACAGAAGCAGTTACTTCATCAGAAAGCTCAAGGCAGATATCCGGCGCAGACATATGCTTGTACTGACATCCGATAACGACAATTTCTATGCCGTATTTATCATGGATATCATTGAGCATACCTGCAAGAGGCATGTCATGCGCATCAATGTGATATTTGGGAATATTCGGCAAATCTTCGGGGTAAAGCTTTGTCAGCTCGCCCGGCGATAATCCGTAATCGATAATATCGACAATAATTACTTTCTTAACTTTCGACTCTTCATCTATCAAAGAGAGAATGAAGTGTGAAGCACCTGTTCCTGCATCTATTATTCCGACATTTTCCGAATCCAGTTTTGAATTTGTTTCTTTCAGTTTATTCAAACGCTGAACAACTGCAAACCCAAAGCCGTCATCTGCTAATAGGATATTTCCGCAACCGAGAATTAATGTTTCTTTTTCAAGGTATTCCGGCATAAAGTCACCTGTTTTCTATGTATAAATCTCACTTTTATTTATACGGATATTATAATATGGGAATCATCGGAAAAATACTTTGCGGGACTTTTCATTTAAACATCTTTTCATCGACGGTGTTTCCGTCATAGTCCTTTGCAATCATGTGCGTTGCGCATGAGACACACGGATCGTACGCGCGGACAACGTGTTCGGCGAATTTGTAATGGTTGCCGACGGTTGCGTGTCCGATGACCGGAATGTTCCAGGTCGTTGCGACGATTGCACTGTATTCTGCGATTCTTCCGTCTTTTCCGACGACTGCGGCGTGAACGTTATGTCCGCGAGCCGCTTCGATTGCGCCGACGCCGACCGTTTCGCCGTCGCCGACGATCGGATCTGTGCAGTACGGTGCACCGCTTGTATTTAATTCATCTAAAAGTTCGAGAACTCTTTCGGCGTAGCAGGCCATTTCCAAAGCGCGTGCTTTGTGGATGCCGAGTGCGCCTTTTGTTTCTTTGAAATCTTTAAAGGTTACCATACGGGCGCGGGGACCGACTTCGACCAAGCTTCCTTTGTATTTGGGAATGTTTGTGCAGGCCTGAAGTGCGACTTCTTTGGGATATTCTTCAAAGGGTGAGTATTCAACCGCTTGTGAATAATCGAATTTTGTGATGTCGCCGTAGGTTAAGCTGGTTGCCAAGAGCGGGAAGTCGTGATATCCGAGTGTTTCCGGGATTTCGGTTCCGTCATTGAGCTTTCTTTCATTGAAGATGTTCAGCATGTAATCGCACTGAACGGATGCGAGTTCCATGTAATCTTTTGCGCGGGCGATGAGTTTGTCCTTTGCCTCAGGCGTGATATTTTTAGCCATGCCGCCGATTTTGAGATTCGGGGGGTGGATGGCTTCGCCGCCGATCGTATCGACAAAATATTGTCCGATTTTTCTCATCGACTGGATTCTTTTAACGACTTCTGCATAATCGTCTTTGGGGACGTAGTCCGGGGCGATTAAGAATTGGTGAAGCGGGTGGGAATGCATTTTGTTTCCGATGGCTGTTAATTCTCTTAAAATCAGTCCGTCTTTTGACGGTTCCATTCCGCAGGCGCGTTCAAGGGCTTCGACGGAAGATGTGGAGTGTGCTGTCGGGCAGATGCCGCAGAAGCGTGAAACTGCGATGGGCGCAAATTCCGCAACTTTTCCGTACAAGAATTTTTCAAAACCTCGAACAGGCGTTACACTGTGATAGGCGCCGGACTCGACGATCCCTTCATCATCGACTGTCAGAACCAAATTCGTGTGACCCTCATGCCGAGTTGTCGGTTTAATTTCTACTGTTTTACTCATTCAATCACCTTTTTTACCCCCGATATATCGGAGGATAACCTCTCTCTTTTCCGTTTTTTGTTTTCTTTGTATCCTTCAAATCCGGGATTCTCAGGTCTTTACTGATCTTTTGTACACTTGGCACTTTGTACACTTGGCACTTTGATACACTTGATACTTTGATACACTCGGTACAATTTCAGTACACTTTTTTTTATACACATGGTACTGTTTTTCGTCCCCTTTGCAAGAGATGATAAACATAAATTTTACAAATTAAACATAAATAAATCGCTGATGTTTTCCTTCATCATTTACTTTAGAATTTTTGTAATTTGCGGTTTGATTCCACCTATCCAAACGATTTATCATGATAAATGTTTGGGTGATTCATACTGCAAATAACAGATTTTAAAAAGCAATGAATTCAGCACTTTTTTAGAAAACATCTGTATTTAAAAGCCTTGTGGTGAAATTTTTCGGAAAGCGAATAAAAACATAATCAGAAGAATATTCTTTAATTATCATGATAATTTAATTTTAAAGTAATTGTGTTTGTTTCATTACAAATGTTAATCCGGTCATTACAAATTATCACAATCCAATACCATTTATAAAATTTGAAGAATTTATAAAATTACAAAATTGTAAAACTATAAAGCTGTAAAACTGTAAAGTTGTAAAACTGTAAAGCTGTAAAACTGCAAATTGTAAAAAGTAAAACCGGGAACGGTGTTTCACGGCATTTAAAAATGCGGCTGTTCGCGCGCGGCGGGTGCGGCCATTCGATCATACCGGGCAGAACGGCATTGGAAACACGGACAAACGGCGTGTTTAGAAAGGTTATTAAATATAATCATTGATAATAATAAATTGCAATAAATCGCTGATCAAAAATTATCAATAGGATATTATTGCAATTTTTATTTCAGTTTACAGTTAATATTGTAATTTTTGCTGTAAATGCAGATTTTGCCGCAATTTTACTGTAATATTATTACTGCAATTTTTACTGCAATTCGTGTATTGTTATTGTTTAATTTTATTGCGAAAAACGCAAAATGTAAAACATAGAGTTATCAAAAACACAAAAACAAGAGGGTATGATATGAATTTGGAACAAATGAATGCTTACGGGAACGACTTGAAGTCGCTTCTTCAGCTGGAAGGATCTCCTGTTGCCGTTAAGCTGATTCCCGCCGGCAATGAGGATGAAGTCATCGGCAGTTATGAAAAGCTTGACCGTCAAATGCGCCACTGCCAAATAACGGATCATGTGCGCCGCACGGGGGAAATGTTTTACACGACGCTTGAGGAACAGCAATGCAAAGGCGGGGCGGCGGCGCTCGGTTTGACGCAGCTGTCCGACAAAGTCAGAAGCGGCGAATTCTATTGCGACGGTCTTCACCATTTTGAAACGGTTGAAGCCGCTAAAAAAACGGTTGACCAAATTACATTTTTAGCGCCGTTTTCAAATTCGATCGCTCTTTACGGTCCGCTTGAAAAAGCCACATTTGAGCCCGATGTCATCATTTTCATCTGCAACCCCGAACAGGCGATGCTTTTGACGCAGGGCTGGGAATACCGCGACGGCGGCCGCATTGAAGCAGCATTTTCAGGCAAGCAGAGCGTTTGTTCCGACGCCGTTGCGCAAGTCATCAAAACCGGCAAGCCGAATGTTACAATCGGATGCAGCGGAAGCCGTTCATACACAAAAATTATGCCGAGCGAATTGCTTTACGCGATTCCGGCGCAAGATGTTGAGAAGACGGTGATCGGCCTGAGAATGATTGTCGGTGAGCCTTGAATGAATTGATTTTTTTCAATTTCATTTATTTTTAATTTTCAATAATCGTCGGTCAATTTTGATTAAATTTTGAAAAACGGAGCGGGTCGCGCGAGCGACGGCGGCGCAGCAACCGAAGAACCGATTCAGTTTCAATTTTCGGACAAACCTAAACATCCATTTTTAAAAACCGGTGAACCTGAACGCCCCTTAAAACCCGAATCTAAAAAAATATTAGAAAAAATAAACGGCGTTCCGTTTTTCTTTTTTTTGAATAAAAACGATGTTTCAATTAAAATAAATACGAATGAAAAGCTCAAATACCGCCCCCGCAAGTTGAGTTTCCGAGCGAAGCGAGGAAACGAGACTTGGCGGATTCTTACCATACGAATAAAAAGTTCAAATTCTGTTTTCACATTCTTTAAAATTAAAATTTGACAGATTCTTTTCACGACGAATAAAAAGTTCGAAATCGGCTGACTTCAAATTTAAATCAAAAATCGGAGTCTGTAAATTCGTCGACGTATGGTTAGAATCTCCATCTCCTCCTTCCCCCACAACGCTATCGGGAACTCGTCGTTGGAGGGAGCGGTATTTTGTCTTTTCATCCAAATATTACGAATAATTGAAACATCGTTTTTATCAAAAATTTCAAACAGGAACGCCGTTTTTTCAATAAAATCTAAAACATATATTAGGATTTTATCGGGCGTTCAGGTTCACTGATTTTTAAAAATGGATGTTTAGGTTTGACCGGAAATGAAAAACGGCATTAAAAACAAAAAAAATTAAAAATGAGACAGATAAAATTCATTCTTCCCAAAGAGAGCGATATTTATCCAAATAAGAATACTGCTCCGCTTCTCTTGATCTTTGATAAATCAGCGCCGCAGGATGGAAGATTTTCACAATGTATGTTCCGTTTTCGTTTTGCTTCGCCTCGCCCCAATTCAAGGTTTCGCCGTACGCTTTTTCTGCCGTGTTTCCGAGCAAAATAATAATTTTCGGCTTCATCAGTTCAAGCTGCGCCGCCAGAAACAGGCGGCATATTTCGATTTCTTTTTTCGTCGGCGTTCGGTTCGCCGGCGGGCGGCATTTCAGCGTATTGATTACAGCCCACTCATCATCTTTTAATCCCATGTATTCAATGAATTTGTCAAGCAGTTTTCCGGCGCGGCCGCAGAACGGGACACCGGTTTCATCTTCATTTTTGCCGGGCGCTTCGCCGATAAAAACCACTTTCGGCGTTTGCGAGCCCTTAGAAATCACTTTATTTGTAACAGTTTCATGAAGCGCGCAGCGTTTGCATTCCAAAATTTTCTGCTCCAAATACGGAAAACCGCCTTTCACCAAATCCGCAACAACTTGAGAATCATTTTCAGACAACTCTTTCACCTCCCCTTTGAAAAGAGTTTAAATTATATATATTAACACATTCTTTATTTCGATTGGTTTATTGTCATTTATCCCGATTTCGTTCTCAAAGCCGAAAAATAAGATTACGACATCGGCATACAAAATCGAATTTCGACCCATTGTATAATAATTAGAGTATTATTATTGAATCATTTATTATTGAATCATTATTGGATTATTATTGAATTGTTTCTTAAAAAATTAGAACGGAAAGATTTCCATGAAAGTGGTTGTTATCGGGGCCGGCGAAGTGGGTTACAACATCGCCAAAGTGATGTCGGACAAAAATGACGTGATCGTCATTGACAAAGACACCGACCGCGCGGCGCGCGCCAATGAATTAGACGTTCAGGTAATGGTCGGAAACGGCGCGAATGTCGATCTGTTAAAAGAGATTCCTTCATTTGATCTTTTTGTCGCCGTCTCGAGCAATGACGAAATCAACATACTTTCCTGTCTTGCCGCAAAAGCGATTTCAAAAGGCAAAGCCAAAACCATTGCGCGTGTCAGCAATCCCGATTACATCAAAAAACCCGTTTCTCAAAAACCCGAAGTCGGCGTCGACGTCATGGTTTGTCCCGAACTTTCGTTGGCTTCCGAACTCGCCGAACTTTTATACATCCGCGGCGCCGTCAACGTTGAAGTTTTCGCGGAAGGCAAAGTCGAAATGATCGAATTCATCATTTCCGAATCCAACCCGCTCATCGGCAAAACACTCAAAGATCTCGGTCTCAACCGAATCTGTACCGTCAGCGCAATTTTACGCGGCGAAGATGTCATCATTCCAAACGGCAGCAGCATATTCATGCCCGACGATCACGCGATTGTGATTGCCAAAACGGAAGACGTCGAAAAAGTCGAAGCCGTATTTTCACCCGAATCCGAGCCCGCCAAAAAACGCAAAAAGAAAATTCTTCTCATCGGCTGCGGCGACGTCGGTTTTTATTTGGCAAACCTGATCGACAAAGATCCTCATATCGATTTAAAAATCATTGAACAAAACGAAGAGCGCTGCTTGGAAATCGTTGATTTACTGCCGCATTCCCTGATTTTAAAAGGTGACGCAACCGACATTGATTTGCTCAAAGAAGAAGGCGCGGGACGCGCGGATGTTGTAGTCTCCGTCACCGACAGCGATGAAAAAAATCTTTTGTGCGGCTTAATGGCCAAACACTTCGGCGCGAAAAAAGTCATCGGCAGGACAACACATCCCGATTACATTCCGGTCTTTGAAATGGTGGGAATCGACATTGCGCTCAGCACCCGAAACGCAACGATTAACGAAGTGCTGCGCCTCACGCTGAGTACAACCGTTGAATCTTTGCGCGCGCTTCCGCAGGCGCAGTCTGAAATCTTAGAATATTCCGTGACAGAAAAATCAAATATCGCCGGCACCATCATTAAAGACCTTCGTTTTCCGGAAGACGCGATTATCAGCATGATTGTCCGCGGCGGCGAGCCGATCATTCCAAACGGCAGCCTGACAATTCTCCCCAAAGACCGCGTGATCATTTTTTCAAAACCGGAAGCGTATTCTAAATTAAATAAATTGTTTAAATAAATCATAAATCGTGAATTATAAATCGTGAATCATAAATCGTGAATCATAAATCGTAAAGTATATACCGTAAGAGGAACGCGTAAAGTCAGGAACGGAAACGAATCATTATGGCGCAAGGCATCAATTTTAAGAGTGTATTTTCAATCGTCGGCAAGATTTTATTTTTGCTTGCGCTTGTCCAATTCATTCCTCTCGCGATTGCTTTATATTACGGCGAATCGTTTCAGCCTTTTCTTATTTCGATTTTCATTTCCGGAATCGTTGGTCTGATCTTCGGATATTATACAAAAGATACGCAGAATGAATGGACCGTTCGCGAAAGTTATGCAATCGTCGCTTTCAGCTGGCTTTTCTGCGCGGTTTTCTGCGCGGTTCCGTTCATGCTTTTCGGTTTATCTCCGTTTGATGCCTTTTTTGAAGCCATGTCAGGTGTGACGACAACCGGTGCCTCCATCTTAACGGATATTGATTCCTGTCCGCAAAGCTTTCTTTTTTGGAGAAGTTTAACACAATGGCTCGGCGGTCTCGGAGTTGTTGCGCTTTTCTTAGCCATTATTCCAAAAGTCAATATGCGCGGGCGCCAGCTTTACAGAATGGAATTTTCCGGACCGACTGAAGATAAAATCCGTCCGAAAATCAGCAGCACTGCAAAAATTTTATGGTTTTTTTATATCGGCGCGACGATTTTGCTTGCAATTATTTTATTCGCATTGGATTTTTCCGTCTATGACGCTGTTGTTTTTGCTTTGTCAACCATGTCAAGCGGCGGGTTTGCGCCTTATAATTCAAGCATTCTGCCGTATTTGAATTTGAAAACGGAAATTGTCATCATCATATTCATGCTGCTTGCCGGAACGAATTTCGCTCTCATTTACAAAGCGGCAACGAAAGGTGTCAAAAATTTAATCAAAGATGAAGAATTCCGCACATATTTGCTGTTTTTCGCAATTATTTCCGTCATATTGGCTGTCATTTTGGTGCGCGACATGGGTTATGATTGGACCACATCGCTGCGCTATTCTTTTTTCCAAATCGGCAGTTTGATGACGACGACAAGTTACGTTATTGCCGATTACAATGTTTGGAGCGACGCGGCGAAAATTATATTGTTTTTAGCCATGTTTACAGGCGGCTGCTCCGGCTCAACTTCCGGGGGTCCGACATTTGTCCGCTGGATCATTCTTTTCCGCTACGCCCGCCGAGACATTTTCAAATTTATGCATCCCCACGCTGTCAAGCCGATTAAATACAATGGCAGAAGCTTAAACGAAGACGTTGTTCATTCGACGATTTCATTTATGATTCTTTATTTCCTGATTTTTGTCGTCAGTACTGTTTTATTGGGCATTTTGGAATTGGATTTGATTACCGCTGCGACAACTTCAATCAGCACACTCGGAAATCTCGGAACGGTTTTCGGAATGATCAGCCCGTTTGACAGTTTCGCCGATTTCCCGATTTTAGCGCGTCTCATTATGATTATTAATATGTGGGTCGGAAGACTTGAGCTCTACACCGTTATTCTGCTGTTTACGAGAGAGTTTTGGAAAAATTAAAAAGAGTATTGAAAGCATTAAAAAAAGCTGAAAAAGAAACAAAATAGATTCAAAAGAAATAAAAATGAATCAAAAGAAACAAAATAGATTAAAAAGAAATAAAATAGATTCAAAGAAATTAAAATTGAAATGATTCAAAATGATTTGAATTTATTTCGATTTCTTCATAAAATAAAATGCTGCTGCAGTAATAATTAAAATCAGAAGCAATATTACCGGCAGCCCCC
Source organism: Methanimicrococcus hongohii (assembly GCF_032594095.1). Classification (NCBI taxonomy): domain Archaea; kingdom Methanobacteriati; phylum Methanobacteriota; class Methanomicrobia; order Methanosarcinales; family Methanosarcinaceae; genus Methanimicrococcus; species Methanimicrococcus hongohii. The sequence continues at coordinate 102,670 of NZ_CP131059.1, read as the reverse complement.
ATATTCTTTTTCTGTTTTGGCTGTTTTCTTCTTTCGAAGTTTCATTTGAATCACTCGGCGAAGTTTCGATTCCTTCGATTGTATTTTCAGATTCATTTAATGTTTCATTTAATGTTACATTTTGTTTATCGGCATAATCATCCAAATATGTCGGATCCCATGTGTTTGTACCTGTTCCGACAAGCCTGCCTGTCGGATTTGTTCCGGCCGTATTTTGAGAAATAATGTCTCCCGTATTTAAATCAAAAAGATAGCCGACGCCGTCAAGCGTTACAATTCGAAGCGTATCGTTCTCTTCGTTGTGTTCAATTGAATCCAACCAGAAATAATGACCGGCCGTCCATTCTCTTTTTTCAGGGTTTTTCATTAAGTCTGTTACTTTATAATATTTATACGGCGACCCGTTGCCGTAAAATGTAATAACGCGATCAGTTCCCCATTCAGGCCAAGGAGAAGCTGCGAAACTACCCATATCTTTTGAAAAATAAAGATCGCTGTCATAATAATAATCATCAAAATAATCGCTGAATGTGTAAATGTTTTCCGATGTTGATTTTATGTAAAGTCCGGAAGATTTCGAATCGAAATCAGACCCGAGAGGAACATCCTCGTAATTATCAGGCATCATATAAAATATCAGATCATATTCTTCCGATTCGACAGAATACGGAAACGGCGGAACCATTGAATCTGCATTCACCGGACTTAATAAAGCAAAAAACATGCAGAATAAAAAGATGCAGAATAAGAATATACAATTCGATTTCTTTCTCATTTCAGATTTTCCTGTCATTCGATTTAGGAGACGAATGTCTTAATTTTATTAATAATTTTATAAAAACGAATTTTGTTTGACTCCAATTAGATTTTATGAAATATAAAAACGCGGGATGAGTTTGAAAAATTAATAAAAATGAAGCGGCTCGCGCGAGGCGGCAGTCGCGCAGCAGGCAGCAGAAGACTGCCGGCAGCAAACTAAAATACAGTTGCAGACTTGCAGGCTTGGCAGGAGCCGACAACAGTAAAAGACAGTTGCAAAACGGAACAGACAAGAGCTGCGAAGCAATATAAAATCAGCAATTTTTTGTTTTTTATTTCATTACAGGAAAGAATCTCCATCTCCTCCTTTCTTCGCTACGCTCAGAAACGCGTCGATGGAGGAGCGGTTTTTGAAATATCATTTCAATCTAAAATCAATTGAAACATCGTTTTTCATCAAACTTATTCAAAAACGGAACGCCTTCTTTTATCGAAATTTAAAACATTTTAGATTAGGGTTTTATCGGGCGTTCAGGTTTACCGATTTTGAATATTGGATGTTTGGATTTCAATGTTAAAAACAAAATAAAAATGCGGGACGAGTTTGAGAAAATATGAAAAACGGAGCGGCTCGCGCGCGGCGGCGGCAGCAAGAAATAAAAAAATAAAAATAAAAATAAAAATAAAAAAAATGAAAAATAAATTAAATAAAATGGAATAAAAAGAAAAAAAGAAACCGGCCGGATTATAATCCGAGCTGATTCACGCCTAATCTGAGCAATAATTTTTTATCGACTTTTGCGAGGATTTTGACCAGCTGACTGATCTCTAAAACGCCTGTAAAGTCGGTGTTTTCCAAAGCTTTGGCGATTTTGTTCGCTTCTTCATCCGTCATTTCAAGATAATAATTCTTTAAGATCAGATCGCGCTTCATCATTTTTCCGAATCGGGCGTCCCATTCTTTTTGGTATCGCTTCATGGCTTTTTCTGAGAAGTCCCCGTCTTTGACGGCTTGCGCCGCATTTTTGCCCGCCATTTCTCCCGACCAAAGCGCGTGTTTAATGCCGCCGCCCGTAATCGGATCAGACAAATGTCCGGCATCGCCGACGAGCATGAGACCCTGACGGGAAAGATCGACAAGTCCGCCTGAAACGGGAACGCCGCCGTAATTCATTTCAATGATTTTTCCGTCGGGGAAGCGCTTTTGAACAAAATCGTTCAAATAGTCGATCGGACGGCCGCCGTCTTTGATTTTACTGCCGAGAAGACCGATTCCGACATTCGCGCGTCCGCCGCCTTTCGGGAAAATCCAAATGTAGCCGCCGGGGGCGTATCGGTTGCCCATATAAAACTCGACATTATCCTCATCAAAATCCACATTCGTCATCAAATACTGAATGCCTGTTTCAATATCGATCGGCTTAAGCGTTGTGTTTATGCCTGCCCAGCGCGCGACTTTGGATTCCACGCCGTCTGCGCCGATGACAAGATTTGCGGCAATTTCTCTTTCTTCGCCCAAACGTTTCACTTTAACGCCTTTAATTTTACCGTCTTCCATGATTAATCCGGTTGCAGACGTTTTCGTATAAACTTCGACGCCTGCTTTTGCCGCTTTTTCGGTGAGCGCGCGGTCAAAAATTTTTCTCTCAAGAATATAGCCGTAAATTTGAGTTTCATCTTTTGCGCGCAATTTGATGGGGGCACCGTCGGGTACGTTAATGGTCGCGCCTTTTATCGGAGCCGCAATCCAGCGTTCTTCGATGTCGATGTATTTTTCCAAATCGCTTGTTCCGACACCCTCTGCGCAGCGAATCGGATCGCCCACTTCCTGGCGTTTTTCAATCAAAAGAACGGAAGCGCCGCCTTCTGCTGCAAATCTGGCGGCAACAGACCCTGCGGGACCGGCGCCGACAACAATGACATCATAAGCGTCTTTCATCTCTGCACCTCAATTGCGCCGATCGGACATACTTTTTGACACATTGAACAGCGGTGGCAAAGCTCCTCGTCAACGTCAATCCAAACCTCTTTTAAATCAAGAGCCAGTGTGGGGCAAACGGACACGCACGCGCCGCAATAACCACACATGTTCCTGTTAATAATTACTGTCACTTTAATGTCACCTGATTGGAAATTTATAAAAAATATGTAAAATATATATGAAACAGATAATGTCTGATAAATATTATTTTATATATGCATTTCCATAGCGGAATTGCTATGAATCAAATACAAGCTCTTTCAATTTCTCAGCGGATTTTGAAAAGAGATTTGTCCTATTTAATTTTATTGACAATATATAGCGCGCTATTGCTCACTTTCATTCATTATCATTGAATTCCTTTCGGATTCCTTCCTTTTCGCCAATCGTTTGTTCTACAAACGCGAGAATTTTTCCCGAACCGTATCGAAGAATATCGAATAAGTCTTCCGGCTCATCCATGTCGGCGGCCGCGTAAAACGATTCGCGGACTTCACAGATCAAATTTTTTCTCTCTGCCTCTTCTTTATGTTTTTTAAAGCTTTCTCCGTAGTAATTGACTTCAAAAACATCAGGCGCGCCGATATACATCATATTTGTGCCGCCGTCTTTTCCAGGAGCAATCCGAATAAAATTTGTACGGACCGGCATTGCCATCGCCCCTGCCATCGATTCTCCCAGAGACTCTGTCATCGATTCTGCCATCAGCTCCGTCATCGATTCTGCCATCAGCTCCGTCATCGATTCTGCCATCAGCTCTGTCATTGATTCTGCCATTGGCTCTGTCATCGCTTTGACATCTTCTTTTGTTAAAAGCGCCAAGTCCGCCATCACGATAAAAACCGGAACATCGGATGATTTCAAATAAGTGTTGACAGCGGTGCTTAAATCGGCTTCATCCGTAATTATAATGATTTCAAAATCGGGAGAAGAGAAAGACATCAGATTATTTTCATCAGCAGTGTTCAATACACTTTTAGATAAAATTTCAACCTGTTTGATTCCGGCTTCTTTTAAAACCGAAAGAACGTTTTCAAGAGAGAGACCGACAAAAATTTTCCGTTCTTCTTCCGTCAAAACAGAAGCTAATCTTGATTTCGGATTATCCGGTTTAAAAGGGATAACGGTCTTGATTGCTCTCATCGCCTTTTCTATTTACAGTAAAATGATATAACATTAACGGACAAGCAATTTTAAAATGTAGAATTCAAAAACGAATAATAACGAAATTATAATTTTCATTGAACATTTATTGATTTTTTGAATAATCAACAAAACCCAAACATCCAATTTTTCGAAATCGATGAACTTGAACGCCCGATAAAATCCTAAAAAATGTTTAATCTTTGAAAAAAAGAAGGCGTTCCGTTTTTGATGAAAATTGATAAAAGACGATGTTTCAATCAATTTTGGATTGAATAAAAGTTCAAAAACCGCCCCTCCAACGACGAGTTCCCGAAGCGTTAGCGGAGGGAAGGAGGAGATGGAGATTCTTCTCATGAAAATAAAAATGAAAAACCGATGACTTTTGAATTGTTTTTCGGTTCCTGCCTGTTCCGTCTTGCAACTGTCTTTTGCTGCTGTCGTTCCTGCCAAGCTTGCAAGTCTGCAACTGTCTTTTGCTGCTGCAGTCGAGACGGACTCTGTTTCCGCCTGCATCTGCTCTTTTTTAGTAATCCGTTCGCATTCGCGAACGTGCCGCCGCTACCTTCAGGTTTCTGTTTGCTGCTGTCAATCAGGTTTCTGTTTGCTGCTGTCAATCAGGTTTCTGTTTGCTGCTGTCAATCAGATTTCTGTTTACTGCCGTCAATCAGGTTTCTGTTTGCTGCTGTCAATCAGGTTTCTGTTTGCTGCTTTCAATCAGGTTTCTGTTTGCCGCTGTCAATCAGGTTTCTGTTTCCGCTGCCAATCAGATTCGCATTGTTGCTGCCGGCAGCCGCAGCAGCTGCCCGCCGCCGCGCGAACCGCACAAATTTAAAAAAAATAATTTAAAAAAGCAATCGCATTTTTAAAATGAAAAATAAACATATGCACTCTTGATTGAAAAATAAAAAGAACATAAAAAGAAAAACAAAAACAAAAAGAAAAAACAAAAACAAAAAACAAAAAACAAAAACAAAAAAGAAAAATGTGAAATTATTCAATCTTATGCGTTTTAGGCGCGCCGCACATACATTTGTCAACTTCGCCGGTTTCACAGTATCTTTTGAAATGTTCCATCTGATTGCTGCCTTTTTCCGTGATTGAAAATTCGCAGAATCTGAGGAAAACGTCATAAGTGTCCGGCGTGATGATGTGTTCCATTTTACAGGCATCGTCTTCGGCGACATTTTCGGAAATGCCGAGCGCGATCAAAAAATCTTTAATGGTGGTGTATTTTTTCTTGGTGCTGTTCGCCGTTTCTTTTCCTTTTTGCGTAAGAGTGACGCCGCCGTATTTTTCGTAATTGATGTAACCTTCGTCCGTCAATTTTTTGAGCATTCCCGTCACGCTTGACGGACCGACATCCAATTCGCGCGAAATGTCTTTGACTTGCGCATATCCTTTTTCGGTTACGATTTTATCAATCTTTTTCAAATAATCTTCTTTTCTTTCAGTTGTCATAATTTTTATCCTTCTTCTTTTCGTTTTATTTTTCGTTTTAAATCTTTTTTCGTTTAATATCCTTTGGAGTGAATATTTTTGAACTTCGATGAAAAATATTCTTCATGCAGAAATTTATTTCATATATCTTAATTCCAAATTATTTAAACGTTTTTCACGGTTGAATATAAAATTCATATTTTTTGATGTTATAAATATTAAATTTTTTCACACTTTATGCGAATTCACAACTCTTATATAACATAAAATCCTCATTGGATGCATCTTACCTTCTTTGTATTGTTTTAAGATAAAATGGTAGAATATTATGGTCAAAGAAACTTTATTATTAGTCGGTCACGGCAGCAAATTGCCGTACTCTAAGCAATTGATTTTGGATGTCGCTGAAAAAGTCAAAGCGCAGAACAAATTTGAAAATATTGAAATCGGTTTAATGGAATTCAATGAACCGTCCATTCCGACCGCTTTGAAGAAGATAATTGCCGACGGAACCAAAAGAATCATTGTCGTCCCCGTCTTTTTGGCGCCCGGAACGCACACCGAAAAAGACATCCCGAGGATTCTCGGTCTTTTAAAAGATGAGCAGGAAACACATCACCACCATGAACATGGAGAGGAATGCGGTTACAGCCACAAACATGAAGGACATCACCACCATCATCACCACGGCGACCCCGTCGACATTCCTGACGATGTTGAGATCATTTACAAAAAACCGCTCGGCGCCGACGACAGAATTGTTGAAATCGTCATGGAACGCGCATTAAATCTTTAAATTCATTTTGAAATAAAAATCACCCGAATAATTCAAAAATAATTTTTAAAAATATTTTAAAATTGAAAGCTTGTCTTTCAATTCTTTTTTTGTTTTTTCACGAGTCTTTCAAATATTCTGTTTCGGGTTCGGTTTTTGTGTTCTATTTGTATTCTTTTGTGTTTTTTATTTTGATCATAAGATTTGTTTCATATTACCTCATATTTGTTTCATATTACCTCATATTTGTTTTATATTTCGTTTCTCTTTTTGAATTCATGAAGAAATTTTATAAATCAACCGAACCTTCTTTTGTTTATGTCGGTTTATGAACAATTACAAACGCTTCAATCTGAATTCGAAAAATATCGTGACTCGAGCACGGGCAAGCCGTCTTTTTTCTATTTCGTCGAACATTGCGGAAAAGTCAAAGCAATTACCGACAAATTCTTTGAAGAAATTTCGGAAATGGAGCCGGTGGAAACCCCGATTGAAGGAAACAATCTTATAACCGTTCAATTGATCAGAGGCGTTGCCCGAAAAACGATGGCGGAACAAAAGCTGATTGCAAAAGCGTCAGAACTGCCGATCAGCAAAGCATGGACGGCAAACGGCATTACAGAAACAATCATACGGATAAAAAAACTGGAACAAAAAGCAGCGGCAAAAGCCGAAAAGTTGGCGAAAAACGAATCCATGATGGCAACGGCCGTAACGATCGGAAATTACAAAACGATTAGAAAAATACTCGTTGAAAGCCTGAAAGAAAAAATGAAAAATCCGAAAGCGACGATTGACTCAGTAATTCCCGTAAAATACCGTCTTTTTATCGGCAAAGAAGATATCCAAACCGCGGATATGATTTTGAATTTCATTGTTCCCGACATGAAAGAAAAAAATATTGAAGAAATTGAAAATATGAATTATATCAGTTTCAAATATTCTGTTTTGATGATGATTACGGCGCTTCGGCTGACATATGAATTCCCGCAGAATTATGAAATATACAGATTCTGCTCAGCGCTTCCCAAAAATCCGAATGAAAATTCCGAATTGATTCAGAAATTGGAAGAAATGATCATTTTTACGGACAACAAAATGTCAAACGTGATGAGACTGGCAAAAACATATGACAAATTCGAACAATACGAAGCAAAAGTTCTTGGCGGAAAAGACTGAAAAACAGAATAGAGAATTAAATAAAAACAGAACTTATAATTAAACAGAAAATCTGAATCAACGATTAAATAGAGAATCAGAATTATAATTTAACAAAAATCTGAATCAGAATTAACAGAGAATCAGAATTATAATTTAACAGAAAATCTGAATCAGAATTAACAGAGAATCAGAATTATAATTTAACAGAAAATCAGAATCATTGATTTAACAGAAAATCCGAATCAATGATTAACAGAGAAACAGAATCATAATTAACAGAAAATAGATTGCATATAAAAAATATAATTGAGAAGAAATGATGAATATAAATTATTTTGAATATGTGCAATAAGATTAAAATATAAAGCTAAGATAATGATATGTATGAATTTAAAACAAGGTTCGGTTTTATTACTCATAATAATGGTATTATTTTGCGGTTTGAGCGTTTCGGGCTGTCTGAACAGCGGCGGCACTGACGACGGCACAGATAAAAACAATTCTGAAAAAAACAATTCTGCCATTATTACGGGCGCGTCTTTTTATGTCGATGATTTAAACGTGGAGAAAGTCTCGGATGAAGAAGTTTTGGATACGCTTGTCAAAATCATTCGAAATTACGAAGTGATTACGATTCAAGGCGTCAAAGATCCGAACGGTGAAGCCATGAAAACATTGGTAAACGCCGTTAACACAGGAACAGACGCGGACGGCAAAGCTTACAATTATCAATACAATTTGAGCAGCCCTGTCGGAAACGCGGGCGATGAGGAACAATACACGTATATTTATAACAGAAATGTTTTGTACCCGTCTTCAATTCCGCAGCTTTATAATGATTCAAACAACGCTTTTGAGAAAGACCCGTATATGATCGCGTTCCGCGCATATGAAGGACAAGGTCAGGTTTTGTTCGTCATATTCACAGCAAGTGAGACAAATACGAAAGCGGAAATTGACGCAATTCCCGAAATGATTGAGAACATCAAAAAAGTGTACGCGGGTCATGAAACGATTTCAGTCCTCGGTAATTTCCGTGCCGACTATCCGTATTATGACAAAACGTCCGCTTCGCCGGCAAAATCATCGGATCTCATATGGGTCATTCCGGACAATGCGGTCACTTCAACCGAAGGCAATTACGCGTATGACAGATTCGTCGCAACATCTAATTTGAAAAACTATTACGGCGGCAGTTCAGGCGTCTTTAATTTCAGCGAGGCATACGGATTGAATCAAACGCAAACCGAAGCGGTTTCAACACACTATCCGATATACGTTGAATATTACCCGTATCCTGCGACGAGTTAAATAAAAATGATATAATAAAAAATAAACAGAAGCGTTTCGACGCTTCAACATTCATTTTTCGCTTTAATTTTCATCATTCTGTTTTTCATTTTTATATTTCTGTTTTTCATTTCAGTTTTTTATTTTTCAGATCCATTGTACGATCAGCTGCTGATACTGCTGCCGCCGCGCGCGAGCCGCTTCATTTTTTGTCAATAGATATGTAACGAGATTGCCTTTTGATGCAATTAAATTAGCTGTTCGAACAAAAATTAATAAAAATTAACAAAAATCAATCACAAAAAAATAAATAAAATAAAAAACAACTGAAACCAACATTAAAATGAGAATGCTGTTGAAAAATGGTATTCTGTTCAAATCTTTATAAATTTAATTTTTGTAACTTTGTAACTTTGTAACGATTCCAACTTTATAAATAATAAATTTGAAAGATTTTTACAAATTTTTAAAAAACGGAGTTATCGGATTTGCTTTCATTGGGACTTATCGAATTTATTTACAATTCGTTTAAACATTTGTTTAAACAGTTCATTAAAAGGAAGTCAATTTATGAAAAATACTTTAACTTTGGATATGCAGTCCGTTCAGGGAACGATGCTGCTGCCTCTTTGGGGCCGTGCCGAATACAGTAAAAAGAATCCCGAGATTTTGGATGATCAAAAAGCCATTGAAATTGTTGAAAATTTGGATTTTGATTTTTCGGAAATCGGCAGGAATTTCGGTGAATTCGGCGGTTTGTGTTATATTATCCGCGCCCGAAAAATCGAGGACAAGATTCGCGATTTTATCAAAATTCATCCGAAAGCAACGATTGTCAACATCGGCTCAGGTTTGGATACTTCATTTTCAAGAATCGATAACGAGAAAATTCATTGGTACAATTTGGATATGCCTGACGCGATTGAATTCCGGCAATCGCTGATTCCGGATTCCGAGCGTAATTCTTGCATTGCGAAATCTTTCTTTGACCAATCTTGGTTTGATGATATTGTTTACAACAAGGAAGACGGCATTTTGTTTGTTTCCGGCGGCGTTTTGTATTATTTTAAAGATGAAGAGCTTCAGGAAATATTTGCCGCGATGGCGAAGCGTTTTCCCGGCGCGGAAGTTTATTTTGATGCCGAGACGAAACGCGCGATTGCTTTTTCAAACAGAATGGTCAAGAAAACGGGCAATAAAGGCGCCATGATGTATTTTTATGTCAACGACGGCAAGAAAATAAAAAATTGGTCGCCGAATATTCAGGAAGTTGAGTGCATTCGATATTTCAAAGATGTGAAATCAAAGAAAAGCTGGCTCTTTCAGTCGAGAATGCAGATGTTTATGCTGGATAAAATGAGAATGATGAAATTTGTTCACGTCAAATTTAAATCGGAATGAATTGAGTGAGATTGAATTGAATGGATTTCTTCATTCTTTCCTATTTTATGCTGCCCGCCGCGTGCGAGCTGCTCTATTTTTGATTTGTTTTCAAACTTGTACTTCGTTTTTATTTTGTTTTCCTGATGAAACCCAAACATCCGATTTCGAAGTCGGTAAACTCGAACGCCCGATAAAACCTGAATTTAAAAAAAGATTTAGAATAAAAGAAGGCGTTCCGTTTTTGAAGAAAATTGATAAAAGACGATGTTTCAATTGAATCTAATTCTTGTATGAAAAGACAAAGAACCGCCCCTCAGAGCGACGCGTTTTTGGAGCGCAACGGAGGAAAGAAGGAGTTGGAGATTCTAACAATAAGTCAACGAATTCGAATCTCGCCGATTTTTTCATAGAGATGTGATAATTGTAATCAAAGATTATATTTGATGTAGAAAGAATCCGCCCTTTTTGCATTAAATTAAACGTCAACTGAATTTGAATTTTTGATTCGTCATGGTAAGAATCTGCTTTTTTACTTAAAAAGTAGAAAAGTAACTGAGTTCGAATTTTTGATTCGGCATGGAAAGAATCCGCCCATTTTGCATTAGATTAAACGTCAACTGAGTTCGAATTTTTGATTCGTCATGGTAAGAATCTGCTTTTTTACTTAAAATGTAGAAAAGTAACTGAGTTTGAATTTTTGATTCGGCGCGGAAAGAATCCGCTTTTTTACTTAAAAAGTAGAAAAGTAACTGAGTTCGAATTTTTGATTCGGCGTGGAAAGAATCCGCCAAGTCTCGTTTCCTCGCTGCGCTCGGAAACTCAACTTGCGGGGTCGGCTCTTGAACTTTTCAATCAATTTTATTCAAAAACAAACATCGGTTTTCAAATCTAAAACAAAAAATGAACGCCGTTTTTATCCAAAAGATTCCTTTATTTTGGGTTTAAGGGGCGTTCAGGTTTTTTGGATTAAAGAAAAACGATGTTTAGGTTTGTCCAAAATTATAAAAAATGAAATTTACTGCCGGTAACGATTGCAGCCGCCCGCCGCGCGCGAGTCGCCCCGTTTTTGTTCAATCACCAAAATCGACGATGACTTTTCAATTTATTTCTTATTCTGCTCATTCTTTCATTTTCATATTTTCAATATTTTCGACGAAAATAGATAAATCAAGTGAACGGGTTTTATTGTTCATGAAATCGAAATCAGCGATTTTAAGCGTTCTTTTAACAGTATTGCTTTTGACTTCTCTTTTTGCAGGATGCGTCGACGACGCGCCGGATTTGAATAATTCGGCAAACAATTCGACTCCGCCGTCTTATGAAAATGAATTGAACAATTCATCAAATAATTCGAATTCAACAAATTCATCAAATGCAACAAATTCAACGGCAAACGCCTCTGACAAAGATCAAATATCGGTTGCCGCGTTTAACATTCAAATTTTCGGGCAATCCAAAGCGGCTAAAGACGACGTGATGGATGTTTTGGCAAAAACGATTCGCCGCTATGATGTTGTCGGCATCCAGGAAATCCGTGACGCGAGCGGCACTTCGCTTCCGCAATTGATCGAACTGATCAACTCGGGAACCGATGAAAACGGCAATCCGTACAACTACGATTACGTTGTCAGCGACCGCCTCGGACGCTCGACCAGTAAAGAACAGTACGCCTACATTTACAACGCGACCAGCATGCTTGTTGCCAGCGAACCTTTGGTTTACCCCGAACCCGACGGAACAGACCCGTTTGAGCGCGAGCCTTACATGGTCACTTTCAGAGCGAACGGCGGCGATTTTGACGCGCTTTTCATTTTGATTCACACTAAACCCGATGACGCGAAAAATGAAATCAACGGACTTCATGACGTTGTCGAGTACGCCAAAACGATCTACACGGATCAGGAAAATTATGTCGTGATGGGCGACTTCAACGCCGACGGCAGCTATTTCAATGAAAGCGGCGACTCCGCCTTAAAATCCGACGAATACATTTGGATCATCGGAAATGACGAAGTGACGACAACAAAAACAAGCAACACCTACGACAGAATCGTCATTACAAAATCGCTCGCGCCGTATTTCACGAACAGCTCAGGCGTTTTCAATTACAGCGCCGAATACGATTTAACGGAAGAAGAAACATACGCGGTTTCAGATCATTATCCGGTTTTCGCAGAGTTTTGGACGGTCGCTGCAAGTTGGTTTTGGGTGATGTTCGGGCATATGAATGTTGTTTAATGTTCAGTTGGGTAAGAATATGAAATATTATGCAAAACCTACACAAAATGATATGTCTCTAGGATACTATGCAGAGATAAAAAACGGAAAAATTCAATATAAAAAATCAAAATATGAAAAATATAGACGTACCAATGAAGAAAGGGAAAAAAACATAAAGAATAACCCGCATGAGGTGATAGAATATATAAATTATAAAATAAACTTTGATTATAGTTTAGCTCAATATATGTTTTTTTCTATTGTATTTATTGTGATATTTTTATTAATCATAATACATCCAATAATATTTATTGTAGTAGAAATCAGTTTAATTGTTCTTTCATTAATAACATACGCAATATATGGTTCGGGTCGCCCGAGAATAATGTATATTTTAGATGAAGAATCATACACAGACCTTGAGAGATTATATGATTCATTTGAAGAATTGCAACATTGTCAAAAAATAAGACATATTATTTCATCCAAAAGAAATTATGATTACAAGTATCATGCTGGTGCAGGATTTTTAGTAGACAGTAGGACCATAAAAATTGGATATGAAAAACCAAAATATATAAAAACAAATATGACACGTGTACCGTATATAAAATTAAAATCACGAATAATTTATTTTTTTCCGGATCAGTTGATGATATTTGAAAATAGAAGATATGAAGCAATACCCTACAATAACCTTCATATAAATCTTCAGAATAAAGACTGGATTGAAGATGGAAATGTTCCAATAGATGCAACAATCATAGGTTATAGATGGCAACATCCAAATATTGATGGTAGTCCTGATTTAAGATTTAGATATAATCCAAAACTACCTATACTAAATTGTAGAGAAATAGAAATAATAGGTGACAGAATAGAAGAAACATTACAATTTTCTAATAAAGATATTGGAACAAATTTATATAACGAATTTACAAAATACAGCCAAAAGTATACATGAATAATAGTTAAAAAGAAAATATCAAAATATTTTCAATTTTAACCAAAATGTTTAGCTATTTTTCTGCCCTTCAAAAATCTCTTTGTACCGAGGGTCCAATTCAAACGCTTTTTCAAACGCCTCATCCGCTTTTTCCTGGTCGCCGATGACCTGAAGCGCAACACCTTTACCGAAATAAGCTTCTGCCGACGGCTCAAGCGCGATTGCCTGATCATAAAGACTGACCGCTTCATCGGGGAATCCCGTTTGAACATAAACAAATGCGGCTTCCATGTAAGCGGGAACAAAAGTCGGGTCGATTTCAATCGCTTCTCTGAAAGAGCCGGCGGCGTCATCGAATTGTCCCAAAACAGCGTGCGTGTAGCCGCGATTGAACCAAACATCTGCTTGATCGCCGTCGATTTCTGAGGCCTGAACAAAACACTCAAGCGCTTCATCAAAGCGGCCGAGAGCGTTTAACAAAATGCCCATATTATTCCAAGCATCATCAAATTCGGGACGGAATTCAACCGCCTTTTTGTAAGCGGCAAGCGCATTGTCGGCATCTCCGGCGGAGTCAAGCGCAAGCGCCTTGTAATACCAGACATCCGCGTTTTCAGGCTCGGACTCAAGCGCTTTGTCAAACTCCGGAACAGCGTCGGCATATCTTCCGAGCGCGCCGAGCGCAACCGCCTTTCCGAAGTGCGCTTCTTTGTAATCGGCGCGCAGCGCAATCGCTTTGTCGTACGCTTCAATCGACTTTTCAAAATTGCCGAGTTCGCCGTAAGCGATCCCTTTCCCGAGCCACGGATTCGGGAATTGAGAGTTGGATGCAATGCTTTTGTCAAAAAATTGAAGCGAATCTTTGGCTCTGCCGCTTTCCATTAAAACAAAACCGGCGCCGTTTGAAAAAACAGCGTCGTCGGGATAATAAGAAAGCGCTTTCAAATAAACCTGATAAGCGTCCTCTTTTTTGCCGTAACGGCTGAGAACAGCTGCTTTGCTTCGCAGAAGAATCGTATTTTCCGGCTCCAGCTCAAGCCCGCTGTCAAATGCTTCCATCGACTCGTCAAGCGCGCCGTCGGCTGCCAGGTCCATTGCGATTTTATGCCACTTTGAAGCATTGACCTCTTCGCTGCCGTCCGCGTACGGGCATGAAAAAGCCTCGTCGTCGGCAGGAATAAACATATTTAATTTGTTGTTTTCGTCCATTTTTAAACCTCTTTTTCTTTAATAGAAAATGACGGTTAAGATATATAAGTGATGAATAAGTGATGAGAAAAAATAAAAACCGATTGCGAAGACTGGCAAAAGATAATGAAAAGGGAACCCGTCTTTTTGATAATTTTTCAAATTGGTGCGATTCGCGCGCGGCGGTCGCAGCCGCAGCCGGCAGAAAGCGCAAACCTGAAAATAAAAGAAAATAACAGCGGCACACAAACAGATCGGGGTTATCAATATAAATCATGAAAACATTTTGAGCTTAAAAACACTTTGAACAGACTGAAATTATTTAAAAGCTGCAATAAAATAAACAGAGCAGAATTTATAACGGAATTATAACAGAATTATAAACGAGAGGATTTTGGTGGACGCGAGAATTAAAGATTTATCATTTGAAGCCGTTTCCGATGCCGTTTCAGAGATACTGAAAATTTCGGAAACAACACTTCCCGAAGATACGCTGGCCGCTTTAAACCGCGCCGCCGAAAAAGAATCCGATGCGATTGCAAAAGCTCAATTGGAAGCGATTTTAAAAAATATTGAAATCGCAGCCGAAAAAGGTGTTCCGATTTGCCAGGATACGGGTATCTTCATCTTTTTTGTTGAAATCGGGCGCGACCTGCGCCTCGGTTTTGATTTGGAAGGCGCCGTCCGAGACGGATGCGCAAAAGCAACAAAAAGCATTCCGCTCCGCCCGAATGTCGTTGATCCGCTGACGCGCCAAAATACAAAAAATAATCTCGGCGACGGACTTCCCGAGATCAATTACGATTTTGTTGCGGGAAACCGTCTGAAAATAACAGTTGCGCCGAAAGGCGCCGGCTCGGAAAATATGAGCACGCTGAAGATGTTTACGCCGACAGAAATTCCGAAAATCAAAGAATTTATTGTTAAAACTGTGATGGATGCCGGCGGCAAGCCGTGTCCGCCCGTCATTCTCGGAATCGGAATCGGCGGATCGTTCAATCAATCCGCGAAATTGGCAAAAAAAGCGCTTTTGGAAAAATTAAGAAATCCGAATGCTGAAACCGAAACAGATGAAAACGATTCGGATGTATATGACGATTTTGAAAAAGAAATATTAGACGCGGTCAACAAACTCGGCATCGGATGCATGGGACTCGGCGGAGATACGACAGCGCTTTCTGTCCGCATTAAAAAAGCGTCCTGCCACACCGCCTCTCTTCCGGTTGCCGTCAATGTCCAGTGCTGGGCCAACCGCCATGCATCTGCCGTCTATGAAAGTGAAGAAAACGGAGGCGGCAATTGATGTCAGCTCCTTTGCAAACACCTTCAAAGACGTCCTCAAAAGCATCATCAGAAGCGCCTGAAACGTCTTCAGAAGCGCCTGAAACTTCTTCAAAAACGCATTACTTGAAAACACCGCTTTCTGAATCAGACATCGTTGACATAAATGCAGGCGACGTTGTTTACATTTCGGGAACGATTTATACCGCTCGCGATGAAGCGCATCTTCGAATTTTGGAATATGATTCGGAAAACAAAGCGCTTCCGTTTGATTTGAGCGGCGCTGCAATTTATCACTGCGGACCGGTCATGGAAAAATCGGAAAACGGATGGCGTGCCGTTGCCGCCGGACCGACGACAAGCGACAGAATGACTCAAATGACGCCGGCTGTTTTAAAAAATCATGATATTCGCGTTTTGATCGGAAAAGGCGGAATGGAAGGACTCGCCGAAACAATGAGAGAACAAAAATGCATTTACTTATCTTACACGGGCGGCTGCGCGGCTTTAGCGGTTGACATGATTCGGCAGGTCAAAGGCGTTTCTTGGGAAGATCTCGGAATGCCCGAAGCGGTTTGGGAATTGTATGTTGAAAATTTCGGGCCTTTGATTGTCGGAATTGATGTTAAGGGAAATGATTTGTTCAAAGCGGTGAAGGAAAAGGCGATTTTATCATTTCAGGAGCAATTCGAATAAATTTCGAGAATATTTCGATAAATGTTGTTTGAAAACGGTGAAAACATGACTTCCGAAAAAATTATTATGCATATTGATATGGACAGCTTTTTTGCGTCCGTTGAAATACGCGATAATCCCGATTTAAGAGACAAACCGGTCGTTGTCTGTTCAAAGACATTCCATCTTCACAAAGATACGTCCAGGGGCGTTATCAGCGCGGCGTCTTATCCGGCGCGCAAATTCGGCCTGCACTCGGCAATGCCGCTCTCGGAAGCAAAAAAGCTTTGTCCTGATGTCATTTGCCTGCCGATGAACAAAAATTTGTATAAGCAGGTTTCCGACAACGCTGTTAAGATTATTCAAAAATATGTCAAAACCGTTCAGCAGGTCAGCATTGATGAGGCATATGTCCTTCTCAAAGATGATGTTAAAACATATGAAGAAGCTGCCGAATGCGCTCGAAAAATCAAATCTGAAATTGCAGCCGCTGAAAGAATTACATGTACAGTCGGAATCGCGCCGAACAAATCTGTTGCAAAAATCGCGTCGGGATATCAAAAACCGGACGGCTTGACGGTTGTTCGTCCCGAAGAAGTGCTTGGCTTTTTATCGCCGCTTCCCGTGACTAAAATTCCGGGTGTCGGCAAAAAAACGGCTGAGACGTTTGATTTGCTCGGGATTCAAACCATCGGCGATTTGGCGAAAGCCGATAAACGTCAGATTTATGAAAAAATCGGCAGAAGCGGAATGGCGTTTCAGGATATTGCAAACGGCATTGATTCTTCGCAAGTGATGGAAACAGCCGATGCGAAATCGATCAGCCGCTTTTATTCGCTGAATCCTTATACGAATGATCTGACGGTTGTAAAAATGGGTGCCGAATCGATTTGTGAAGAAGTTCATGAGATTTTGATTCAGAAGAAAATGTTTTTTAAAACAATCACCGTCGGCATCAGATATGCTGATTTTACGACGGTTACCAAATCCAAAAGCCATACGGTTCACACATCAGACATTTTCTTTTTGAAAAGGCATGCGCAAGACATGATTGATGAGCTGGCGGCAAATAACGCAAACAAAAAAATCAAACAAATCAATATCGGCGTGTCAAATTTGAAGAAAACAGATGTCAGTCAAATGCAATTGACAGACTTTTTTTAAAATATCTTTATTCTTATCTTCAATCAAGAAGTGCGATTTGTTTTCCATTTATTCATTTTTAAAATGCAATCATCTTTTTTGAATTATTTTTTAAAATGCGTTCGTCTTTCTTGAATTATTTTTTAAAATTTGTGCGGTCGCGCGGCGGCGGGCAGCTGCCCGGCGGGAGTCTGCCGGCAGCAGCGGCAGAGCAGATCTGACGGGCAAACGGAAAACGGATTGGCAGCGGCAGCAGAAACCGCCCCTCCGCTGCAAACAAACACCTCACTCCAACTGCAAACAAACACCGCCCTCCAACTGCAAACAAACACCGCCCTCCAACTGCAAATCGGCGAAGCCTGAAAAATCGCGAAGCGATTTTTTACAAACACCGCCCTCCCTCGCCAACCTGAAATTTTGCGAGGCGTAGCCGAGCAAAATTTTGATGAATCTGCCGGATAAAAAAAGAAGTTTTAAAAAAGAAGTTTTAAAAAAATTTAAAAAACAAAAAATGAAATGAATCATTTTTTGAGTTTGCGGGCCGATAAAACGACTCCGATAACAACCAACGCGCTGATGCCGAGACCGACGCCCGGGATGGTTTTCTCGGGTTCCGCTCTTTGCGAGCCGGAATCAGAATAGCCTTGTGAAAGCGCTTTGGATTCAATGATAACAGGAATGTCATCAATGCCGTATGTTTTGCCTGCATCGTTGACGATTTTAGCAATCGCGTTCAAATCTGCATCCGTATATCCTGAATCGGCATGAACGGAAATCTCAATAAAAGAATCCGTATATCCGTATCCGATGATAAATCCGCCGTTATCCCAAAGATACGGTTCTAATTTGCCTTCATCGTTGATCTTTGTCATAATGCCCTGGAGCAAAACGAACCATTCGTATGATTCTCTGCCCTTTGCCAAAGACGGAACGGTTCCCGCTGCAAGAACAGTATTTTCATTCCGCACAGCCAATTCAAAAGAAGAAGAGTTGATTGCGGGAGTGTTGTTAATAATTTCTTGGATATATTCTTCGGAGAAGTAGCTGCCTGAATTTGATTCGACAGCTCCGGCCGGAAGCACGGAGGAAATCAGTAAAATAAACAGCAAAGTTAAAACAGACAAACGGCTGACCGTTCTGATGTATCTGTTTTTAATGATTTCAGCCATGATAGTATCCTTTTTTATGAATCATTCCAATGGATTTAATAGTTCAATGAAATAATAATTTAATGAATATATTGATTGTTAAACGATGTAACTAAGTCTTTGGTGTATATATACATTTCGAGTTTTAAAGATTATTTCGGACAGATGAAAAACAGTGCATGCTGACGAATTCACAAATTAAAAGTGTTGAAAAAAGCATGTGAAAAGCTGTAATTAATACTGCAAAAATGCTAAGCATATTAAAAAGCTCAGACGGATTTGGAAAAGAATTAAAAGCATTTTGAAAATGAATCATAAAAATTCAAAGATTAGAAAAGCATTTAAAAAGATTACAAAATAGTCAAAAGAGATTAAGATTAAACGCTCAAAAGAGATTACTTCTTGAACTTGCGGGCAGATAAAACAACTGCAACAACAAGCAATGCACTGATGCCGAGTCCGACGCCCGGAATGGTTTTAGTTTCGGCAGGACCGGAAGAAGCTGCCGGAGCATATCCCTGTGCAGGTGTGCTCTTTTCAATGACGATCGGCAAATCCGCAATGCCTGCATTTTCGCCTGCGCTCTGAATAACTTTAATAATCTGATTCAGTTCTTCATCCGTCACTTCAGAATCAGCATGAACTGAAATAATAATATAATTTTCTTGGCTGCCATAGCCGATAATAAATCCGCCGTTGTCTTTATGATATGCCGTCAATAAACCGTCATTATTAATACTTTTCAGAATTTCTTGAAGAACAAGACCCCAGCGATATGATTCTTCGCCTTGAGGAAGAGCCGGAATAGTTCCGGAAATCATAATAATACTTTGGTTTGAACGCATCTGATCAAACAATGCGGGATTTGTGGCCGGCGTATTATCAATAATAGATTGAATATATTCGGCAGGTAAATAACTTGAAGTTACTTCGTCCCCCGCTGCCGAAACGACAGGAACTGTAAGAGAAATGAATAGAAGCAGAATAAAAAAGACAGACGCTCGTCGAGAAGAACGGCATCTTGATAATGTTTCTGCACTCATTTTGATTCCCTTCATTTACAATTTTATGGATCGCATATAACTGTCAATATAAATTGTGATAAATCTATCTGCAATATTAAATTAACAGAGTAAGGATATAAAAAGGTTCCCATTAAAAAAGAATTAACTGAAATGATAAATCATTATAATTCGGATTTTGAAATGCTAAAAAACAAAATGCATGAAAGCAGTCAAAATTTTTGAAAATGTATTCAAACTCCCGAATTTTTGTAGAAAAGAGATAAAAAACAAAAAAGTTTTCATTCACTGAAAAAAAAAACATTTGAAAAATTGAACCGAAAAGAATTGAGAAATCAGAATTGAAATAAAAGACCAAAATCAAAAAAAATGCAGGATAAATGAAAATGACAAATGAAAATAACAAAGACTCAAAAGTAAAAAGAAAAGATTGAACAAAAAAGATAAATTAAAAAGAATTTAAAAACCTTGAAATTGAAATTTTAAAAACAAAACTTTGTTTGAAATGATTCGAAAACTCAGAAAATCGAAAAATAAATCAAAGATTCAAAGACAATGAAAAATTCAAAAAAATAACTAAAAGAAATGGAAAAAATTCAAAAAAACAACAAAAAGAAATGAGAGAAAAATAACAGAAGCTATTTTTCATTGAATAATTTTTATTGATATTTATTGGAATATTTTTTAACGGATATTATGAATATCAGCGATCATTCACGGTCAGCGGAACCACGCCCAGACGATCTCTGATTTCCGTGCACGGGACATAATAAACAGTACCGTTGCCGTCACCGCCTTCAAGAATGCCGAGCAAAACTGCTGCATCCGTTTCTGTACCGTTTATAACGGTTGACGTTTTGACATAAATCGGACCGCCGCTGTCACCCGGGACAGAATAGCTTTCTTCGGACAACTCTTTGATAACGCCGACATGGTTAACAGTGTAATTGATCGTGCCGTTCTTAACGGTGAATGTTTGGTTGTAGCGGACACCGTAATATGTGCCGTTTGTATTTCCGGAAACAACCCCGGACTTACTGAGAATCATACCGCCGCTGATTGCGCCTTCATAACCGATGACATCAAGCAATTGATCATCGCCTTCGCCGGTATAAATAGCTGCTTTCACCTCGGATGAATCCAGCGGAATGAAAACGGAGTCGCCGACTTGACTCATTCTCGTAAATGTACCGATTGAATTTGTATTGCCGTAGCCTTGTCTCGGCTGGTAGGACGTTGTGTTTTCAAAGTGGAAAACGTGAGCAACTGTCACGATGCCGCGTGTATTTGAATCATTCACATCTTTGGCCGCGTAACCGACTGTTCCGCCGCTTGTAGATGTTGCAAGCATTAAACCGCCGACAATCGGCCTGACCTTTTCAGTTGCAAGTCCTTCAAGATTTGCCGTAGACAAATCAAGAGAGTCATTCGGGCTGCTGAAGACGGAAAGGATGCGATCGATAAATGATGTTTCATCTGAAAGTGCCTGGTTGTCAAAAGCGTAGTTTTCGCCTGTGCTTGCAGACATTGAAACTGAATCATATGCACTGCTGACGATGGACAAATTCTCAAAGCCGTCTTCGATGACGATGCTGCCTGCCTGCCAGAGAGAGAAAATCTGCTCTTCGGTAAGGTAAGAATCAATCATCTTTCCCTTGAAAAATGCCAAGGGTGGATCTTCGAGTCCTTCCAAAGCTCCGTAATAATCAACGCGCTCCTTAACACGAAGCATATCTTCTTCCGTGAACTCGTCGACCATTTCATCTAAAATCATAATAGAGGTGTAACAGATACATTGTGTTCCCTGGCCGATAATTGCGCCGCCGTTTGCGTAATGCATACTCTGCATGACTTCATCATCCGCCAAAGCTCTGGAAATATTGCCCATTTGAAGCCAATATTCGTAAGCTTCTACACCTTTAGCCTTTTCAGGGATAATACCGTAAACAGCCAAAGCATCCGGATTATATGCCAGCATTCCGTCAAATCTGTCAATTTGAGTTCCGGTTGTTTCGTCAACGATTCTCTGAATTTCTTCTGCCGTCATATTGTGGTATGAAGAATATCTGATATCGTTGATAGCGGCAGCCGGATTGATGGCTCCGACTATTAGAACAAATAACGCAACGAAACATACCATTTTTGAATTTACCCGCATTCCAAATACTCCGCTTAGTGGGAATAAAACCCAATTAAGTTTTTTATCGAATAAAAATGTATTTACAAATAAATTAATTGTTATTCTATATCCTATAAGAGAATATATATTTAAGGTTTTTGAGACTAATATATTCTAAATAAAAATAATACCTAATAAGATATGTTAACTAATAAACATATTTATAAATGACATAACATATAAATGTTTTGAAATATTAATGCAGAGGCATTAATCCATTCCTGCAAATAAGGAATAGCGCACATAATATTTGAACTTTATTTATTAAATTCATCGAATTTTTTATAAAATTTGACAAAAACAAAATCAAATGAACAGGTACAAGATTTTGGAAAAATGAAAAGAGTTTGAAAAAAACGAAAAAAGTTTGAAAAAGCCTATGCAAATGACATTAACATCAGGCGGCCCTGACAATCTCACCTAATTCCGTATTTCATTCTGCATTCAGTCACACATTCAATTCTGCATTCAGTCACACACATTCAATTCTGCATTCAGTCACGGATCCAATTCCGCATCTGCTTTTTTCCGCCGCTGTTTCTTTCCGCTTCCCGCTTTTTTCTTTTTATCGGAATCAGTCGATTCATTTGGACGGATTGATTCGTTGAGATTACTTGAATCATTTGAGTTATCCGCGCCCAAGCCGCCAGGATTGTCCGAGTCGCTGCGATTCGATCTTGGATCTGATTCGCCGCGCAATTTGCGCTCCAAATCGCGAATAATATCACGCATTTGAATGGCCCGCTCAAAATCAAGCATATCGGCTGCCAGATTCATTTCCGCCTCATACTGAATAATTAAATTCGGAATTTCCGCTTTCGGAACATATTTGACATCAGAAATTTCAACGACCTGCTCACGAATCGGCTTTTGAATCGTTTGCGGAATGATGCCGTGTTCTTCATTGAAACGCATTTGAAGCGTGCGGCGTCTTTGTGTCTCTTCCATCGCATTCTTGATGGAGTCGGTCATCTTATCGGCGTAAAGAACGACTTTTGAATTTGAATTACGCGCCGCGCGGCCGATAATTTGAATCAGGCTTCGGGAGTTGCGCAAAAACCCTTCTTTATCAGCATCCAATATTCCGATAAAACCGACTTCGGGGATATCCAAACCTTCTCGAAGCAGATTAATGCCGACCAAAACGTCAAAATTGCCGAGACGAAGATTTCGAATAATTTCCGTCCTCTCAATCGTTTTGATATCGGAATGGAGATACCGCGTTTTAATGCCCGCTTCCGCCAAATATTCAGTCAATTCTTCCGCAAGCCTTTTAGTCAGCGTCGTCACAAGCGCACGGTCGCCTTTTTCAATGACTTTATTGATTTCGGAAATGAGGTCGTCGACTTGCCCTTTGATCGGGCGGATTTCAACAACGGGGTCAACCAAACCGGTCGGACGAATTACTTGTTCGACAACTTGTGAAGACTGTTCGATTTCGTAATCGCCGGGCGTTGCTGAAACAAAAATCGTATGATTCATATATTTTTCAAACTCTTCAAAGCGAAGAGGCCGGTTATCAAAAGCGCTCGGCAGCCTGAACCCGAAATCGATCAAAGATTTTTTGCGGGCGCGGTCGCCGTTGTACATACCGTGAATCTGCGGCAGTGTCTGGTGACTCTCATCAATCACGACTAAAAAGTCATCGGGGAAATAATCAATCAAACAATACGGCTGCTCGCCCGGTTTTCTGCCGTCAAAGTGCATGGAATAATTTTCGATTCCTTTACAGCTGCCGGTTTCCTGAATCATTTCAATATCATAAAGTGTTTTTTGTTTCAAACGGTGCGCTTCAAGCATATCCAATTCGGGAAGACGCTCTTCTAATTCGGCTAAAATGCTTTCAATGGCGCGGTCCCGCTCATCATCGGGAACAACGTAGTGGCGGGCCGGATAAATGAAAAAGGAATCCATGTCGAAATTCTTCGTCATGTTCAAGCCGTCGATTTCCGAAATTTTATCGATTTCATTTCCGAAAAATTCAATTCGAATGATATTTTCGTAATAACCGGGCATTACGTCAACGGTGTCGCCTTTGACGCGGAAGCGGCCGGGCGCAAGCTCCAAATCGTTGCGCTCAAATTGGCTGTCAACGAGCCTGCCAATCAAATCGTTGCGCTTCATATGATTGCCGACGGTGACTTCAACACCCATCTGTTCAAAGCGTTCCGGATTGCCGAGACCGTAAATGCATGAAACGGAAGCAACGACAATCACATCGCGCCGTGAAACGAGCGATGCCGTTGCTTCAAGCCGCATCTGTTCGATTTTCGGATTGATTTGAGCGTCTTTTTCAATATATTGGTCTTTTGCGGGAATGTAAGATTCCGGCTGATAATAATCGTAATAAGAAACGAAGTACTCGACGCGATTTTCGGGGAAAAAATCCTGAAATTCGTTGTAAAGCTGAGCGGCCAATGTTTTGTTATGCGCGATGACAAGCGTCGGGCGCTGAACTTTTTCAATGACATTTGCAATCGTATATGTTTTTCCGGAGCCTGTCACGCCGAGAAGCGTTTGGAAGCGGTCGCCGCGTTCGACACCTTCGGCTAATCGTTCAATCGCATTCGGCTGGGAGCCTTTGGGTGTCATTCCCGAAATAAGTTTGAGCGGCGGAGAATCACGCTTGCGCGTTTTAATTTCCAAGTCTTTTTTTGAATCCATGATTTCACTGTTCGTTTTTGATAAAGGATAACCTTTTGATTAAATGATTAAATGATTAAATTTCTGAATTTAAAAATTACATACTTGTCATATATTAATCTTTAATTATCGGTGTGAAAGTATTCAAAAAAATAAAAGAAAGAAGATGAAAAATCAGAAATGAAAGAAAGAAAGAAGTTAAAAAAAACGGTACGGAATGAAGAAACAAATAAAAAGCGGCATCGGATTAAATATTTGAAACGAAAACGGGAAATGGGTTTCAAACAAAATGAAAATGGGGCAGCTCGCGCGCGGCGCAGCGGCACGTACAATGACACGACACTGCAAACCGACGCAGCAACAACGATCGGTTTTCAATCCATAAACTTCTTTTTATGTTTGGAATAAAGTTCGTGAACCATGCCGTCGGATAAACCGATGATCGGCGCATAAATTTTTTGGATTCTGCACACTTTTAAGATGTGACGATAAATATAACAAGCGGGAACAATAATGTCAGCGCGGTCGGGCTTTAAACCGAGTTCTGTGACGCGCTCTTCGACCGTGAAGCTGCGCAGGATTTCGCAGATTTCATCTAAATCAGATATTTTTAACGGCGCGTTATTGACTTTCCCGGAGAGCAGATACAGGCTGCGAATATTACCGCCGCTGCCGATTCCGACGGTTCCTTTGGAGGGAACAGTTTTCTTCAGCCATTTGTCCATTTCCTTCCACGTTTCTTTTAAAACAAAACCTTCTTTTAAGCGGATGCAGCCGACATTAAAAGACTTGGACTTTTTGACGCCGTTTCCGACAAACGTAATTTCCGTGCTGCCGCCGCCGACATCGATATAAAGATAAGAATAGCGCGGGTCAAAATTCTTTTCGATATGATTCGCGTAAATCAGTTTTGCTTCCTTTTTGCCGTCAATGATTTTGAGATCAATGTCTGTTTTCTTTTTGATTTGTTTAACGATTTCATCGCCGTTTTTCGCTTCGCGCAAAGCAGATGTCGCGCACGCCATCGTATCGGTGACATGAAAACCGTCAATAATTTCGCGAAAGCCGCACATTGTTTTTGTCAGCATTTTGGCTTTGTCTTTTGAAATTTTTCCGCGCGAAAAAGCGTCTTCGCCCAAGCGGACAGGAACGCGCAGCATTGTCATGCGTTCAAAAACAACTTCATCGTCAACGGTCCGAACATCCGTCAGCAGCAGACGAAGCGCATTGGAACCGACATCGATCGTTGCAAAAATCATAAATCTCCCTGTTTTTTGAATTAATTTGTTATATTTTTATTTGTTTTTTGTTTTTATTTGTTTTTGATTTGATTTTTATTTGATTTTGTTTGTTTAGAAAATGAAAGATGTTCTCTGTTTTAACCTTTTGTTTGTGAAGGAAACAATACATTTTATAAAAGGAACTGCTTTTGTGTTAAGAATAATGTATGCTTTTTTGCATACAGTGTAAATAAAGATTATAATAAAGATTAAAAACAGAAAACTAAAAAACAAAAAATGTAAAAATGTAAAAACGTTATCTCAAAAGGATAATCAAAAACGCTACCCCACCATGGAGGTTAAATTTAATGAGCTTAAATAACTACGCTCCGGATAATTCCGGAAATCAGTTTCTGTCAAAAGTTTATATGTGGATGTTTGTCGGAATGTTAATTACAGCTGTTGCTGCTTACGGTATTTTGAGCAGCGCATCGCTGAGACAGACATTTTTGGAAAACAGTATCGTTTATCTCGGATTATTAGTTGTCAATTTAATTGTTGTTATTATTTTATCGTGGAAAATTAATTCTCTTTCTCCGCAAATGGCTGCAGCTGCATTCATATTTTACTCATTGGTCAGCGGAATAACACTGGCTCCGACACTTTGGGTTTACACTCAGGCATCCATATTCATTGTCTTTTTAATTACGGCCGGCATGTTCGTCGGAATGAGTTTAGTCGGATACTTTATTAAAAAGGATTTAAGCGGTATGGGAAGATTCTTCTTAATGGCATTGATCGGCTTGATCCTTGCATCTTTGGTGAATATCATATTGTATTTGATTTCCCCAAGCTCGGCTGTAATTATGGATTTCATCTTAAGTGTTGCTGCCGTTCTGATTTTTGCAGGATTGACAGCATATGATACGCAGAAAATCAAAAAAATCGGGCAGTCCATTGAATACGGCGCGCCTTATTCCCAAAATTTGGCAATCATCTGCGCTTTGAATCTTTATTTGGACTTCATCAACCTGTTCCTCAATCTTCTTCGTATTTTCGGGAACAGAAACAATTAAAGAGAGAAAATGCTTCGGCATTTCTCCTTTTCCTCTTTTTCTCCTTTTCATTTTTTTACTAAAATAATTCCTGAACGAATACTGCTTTATATTTTCATACCGATTATCCGCCATGAAAGATTTCATTATTATCGGAAACAAAGCCGTCAACGGCGGCAAAATTTCGTTAAACGACCTTCCGGGGTCTGCCGGGAGAATGGATGTTTTGTGCCGCTGTGTCACTTCCGCTCTTTTCATATCATTCGGAATGAGACGCGATATCAATGTTTGGCTGATTTTAAAAGGCGAACCGAGTCCTGAAAAAATCGTCCGGTTCAATGGTGAGACGATGCGCTCGCTCAATCCTGATGAAAGAAGTTCGGGATCATTGATTCAAAAAGCGCTTTTGATTGACGCGTCGGATGTAGAGAAACAATCGACTCCGGGCGTTTTTGTCAGATACGGAAATTTGGAAAAACTTTTGTCGGAATTTGAAAAAGAAGAACGCCCGATGTTTTATTTGAAAGAAGACGGAAACGACATTTTGGAAATGGTTCAAAATCATGATTCTGTTGCGCTTTTGGAAAACGGCGTTTATATTTTAGGCGATAATCAGGGCGTTTTTGAAGAGGATGAAAAAACGATTGAAAACGCCGGCGCATCTAAAATATCAGTCGGACCGATTTCGCTTCTTTCAAGCCAATGCATTACGCTAATTTTGAATGCGCTTGACAGGGCAGCGCCGAATAAATCAGATGATGAATAATCAAATGATAATCAAGCAGCGAATAAATAAAAAAGGATAGATATAAAACAAAAGAAGAAATAATCAGAATGAACGGTTTTGTTCGTTTCAAATTTTTCAATTATTCTATTATTTTATTACTCTATTATTTTTCAAAAATTTTCAATTGGAGGAAAATCAAATGACCCCTGAAGAAGAAAAAGTTCTGAAAGCAATGAAAGACATCGGAAAGCCTGTCAGGCCCGGCGACGTTGCCGAAGCGACAGGTATTGACAGTAAAGAAGTCAGCAAAATCATCGCTTCTTTAAAGAAACAGGAACTTGTCGACTCTCCGAAAAGATGCTATTACGCACCGAAATGATTGAGTTTTCAATCATTTTCTTTTATTCTTTTTTATTTTGTTCGTTCTCCATTTTCTATTTTTCGATTCTCTCTTCTATTCTTTCATTTTTTGACGGGTCGCCGCGCGCGAGATGCTTCATTTTTCGTAAGTTTTCAAATTCTGCCCCTCATTTTTGTTTATTTTCAACATTGAAACCCAAACATCCAATTTTCGAAGTCGGTAAACCGGAACGCCCGATAAAACCATAATCTTTAATTTTTAAATTTAATTGAAAAAATGGCGTTCCGTTTTTGATTATTTTGATAAAAGACGATGTTTAAATTTGTTCTGAATTTTTATTTTTAAAGATAATGTACCGCCCCCTCCAGCGACGCGTTTCCGATAGCGTTGCAGAGGAAAGAAGGAGTTGGAGATTCTAACAATAAGTCGACGAATTCGCTGGTCACGGCTATTTATTTAAGCACGAGGGGGCTGAAAACGAACTTTTTATTCGCATGGGAAAGAATCCGCCAAGTCTCGTTTCCTCGCTGCGCTCGGGAACTCAACTTGCGGGATTGTTTCTTGAAATTTTAACAATTACAATCAAGAATCAAACATCGTTTTCATATAATCTAAAACAAAAAACGAACGCCGTTTTTCTTCCAAAAATGTTTTAGATTTGGATTTTAAGGGGCGTTCGGGTTTATTGAAGATTAGAAAAAACGATGTTTAGGTTTATCCGAAAATGAAATGAATTGCGAGGTGTTGATTTTAGATTTTTAAAGCATAACGCTTCCCTTATCCTTTTATATACATGATAATCTATTCTATGGGTAAGAAATCAATTGAAAGTGTGCTGACCAACGACACAGTTTCAATAACAAGCAAATTTTTTTCAAATTATTTTTATTTTCGGTATAATCTATAAGTGTTATTTTTGGAGAGAAATTATGGCAGAGAAAAAAACCGTCAGCAACTTTTTAAGAAAAACTTTCGCGCTTAAGAAAAATGAAGAAGAAACGGGAAATGAAAAGAAAACGGCAGCAAAGACGACAGCCAAGCCGGCAGCGAAAACAACAGCCAAGCCGGCGGCAAAAACAGCAGCCAAACCGGCAACCAAAGCAGCAGCCAAGCCGGCAGCGAAAACGACAGCCAAGCCGACAACAAAAGCAGCAGCCAAGTCGGCAGCGAAAACAGCAGTCAAGCCGGCGGCAAAAACAGCAGTCAAACCGGCAGCGAAAACAGCAGCCAAGCCGGCAGCGAAAACAGCAGCTTCCGCTGCGCCTGCTGCTGCCGCGCCCGCGCCAAAATCAACCCCACCCGTTGCGTTTTCAAAAAATATGACAAAAGCCGACAACGTCCGTTTTTACATTTATCAGAATTATTTTAAGCCTGCCAAATTGAAAGGACAAAGCAAAATCACTTTGGTTGCCGGCGATATTCATACAGATATGGGTTTGAAATCGGAAATGCCGACAGTAACGGCGGCCATGAAAACCAGAATCGATCGTTTGTATGACGTTGAAATTTTAGATGTTAAACCGCCGGGCGGCGCCAACTCTAAATTGACGGTCAAATATGATTTGAAAAATTTGTACATGGAAGAAGAAGCAGTTAAGCCTGTTACCGAAAAAATTGAAAAGCTCGGCGGAGCCGGCGGCGGAACGGGAGCAGGAAATGTCAAAACAGCGGCAAAGCAAACGCAAACCGCAAAGCAGACAGCCGACTCGGAAAACAGTTATTTGATATTAAAAGAATTGGAAGAAAAACTGCGCTCTTTTGTTTCCGACCGCGTTGAAGCGCGTTTCGGAAAAGAATGGTGGAAAGGCACCGACATGAGTTTTTTGGCAGACCGCTGGAACGAACGCAGAATCATGAATGACCGCACCAATGCCGACAAAAAAAGAAGCACAAACGAGCCGCTGATCAATTATGCCAGCTTCAGCGATTACCGCAGAATTATCAACAATCCGTTTGCATGGGACGCTTTTGAAGAATATTTCCCCGACCGCGGCTGGATCATTCAGCGTTTAAAAGAATTGGATCCGATCAGAAACGCAATCATGCATCACACGCCGCTTGAAGATGATGATTACATCCGCCTCAGTTTGTATTCAAGAGATATCTTAAAAATCATAGATCAGCCGAACGGGAAAGGCAAAAAATAAAAACTTAAAAAGCAAAATGAAATGAAATAACGGAAAAAAGAGTGGAATTGAAGGGGAAACGGAGAGGGAAAATGTCAAAGGGCAGCAAATCAAAAAATGACAAACTCAGTCAAACGGATAAGGAAAATATTTCCGTTTTGATGAAAACGGCGCATGAAGCCGGCGCTGTTGAAGCGCTTTACATCGACGCAGAAGATGTTGTTGTTGATGACCGCGTCCGCTTGAAGTGTTTTGTCCCTCTTTGCCGCCATTACGGCGATTTGGTGTGTCCGCCGAATGTGCCGACACCGGATGAATTCCGAAAATATTTATCGCTTTACAGATTTGCGATTCTTCTCTCAACGCAATACGATAATCCGCCGAAGCCGGCGTCATTGATTGATTCTGAAAAAGTTTCCAATGAAATCCGAAAAAAATCAACGGATTTGTCTGAAATTTTACTCAAGCTTGAAGCCGTTTCTCTTCAAAAAGGATACCGATTCGCCGCAGGATTCACAGGCGGCAGCTGCCATTACTGTGACGCGTGCGTTAAAACGGGCGGCGAATGCAAAACGCCTTACCGCGCAAGACCGTCAATGGAAGCCGTCGGCGTCGATGTTGTCGGAACGCTTCAAAAAGTCGATATGAGTTTAGAGTTTCCCGTCAGCGATAAAGTGAAATGGTGGGGACTTTTGCTGGTGGATTAAAGCTTTAAAAGCGCTAAAATTGTCGCCAAACTGCCGCCGCGCGCGAGTCGCACAATTTTTAAAAAAGATTCAAAATGAAAGTGCGGTTTTTGGAAACAAAAAGAAAAACGGCAGCAATTTCAAAAATCTTCAAAAAAATTAAAAAAGAAAAATTAGAAGAAAATAATTAAAAGAGAAAATTAAAGAAAAAATCAAAAGAAAAAATCAAAATCAAGAATGAAAAACGAAGATTCAATCTTGAACCGTAAAATCATCGAAATCTTCCGCGAATTCTCCTTCTTCAAAATCTTCGGCGGACATTTTTTCGGCATTTTCCAAATCATCGGCGGTCATTAAATCTTCAATGCCCGGCGTTTTTGTGATATCGGCCTCAAATGTTGTATTTTCTAAAATATTTTTCAGAATTTCATCGACATCGCGCTCAACCATATATTTTTTGGAAAAATGATTGACGACATTTTCAATATCGCGGCGCAGCAATTCTTCGGCGTGCGGATGGTCTTTTGTAATATACTGCGGCCAATCGATCAGCTGAACGCCGTCGTCGGACACAAAAATATTGTATTCGGAAAGGTCGTTGTGAATGATTCCTTTGGAATATGTTATTTGAACCTGTTTGATAATTTCATCCAAATACCATTCGGGATCGAGAACTTTTGTTTTAGAAAGTTCGCTGCCTTTGGCAACTTCCATTAAAATTGTGTGACGGTTTTGATCGATCGGTTTCGGAACGGAAACGTCGGGATACAGGTTTTTCATAATCGTGTATTCGCGAATCGCTGACAAACGGGCGGCGTAAATCCATGAAAAATGTTCTTTGCCGACCAAATGTTCGCGCGTTCTTTTGACTTGCTTGAAACTGGTTCGTCCTTCGCGGTGCAGTTTCAGGATCAAAACTTCCGGCTCGGCAATTTCGAGTTCGGGCTCTTTTAAAACTTCGACGACAACAGATTCTTTGCCGACACCGATTTCGCTGCCGACGGCAGAAATCGTTTTGCGCTGAACGTAAGTGTGAAGCGCAAGCGCGTCATAGGCTTCGAAATAAATTTTATAGCCTTCGTACGGATCAAGCGTGCCGACGACCATTTTTTTACGGCGCAGGCGCGTCAAATGAAAAGTCAGCTTCTCGGCCGGAAGACCGACATATTTCTGAAGCACGGGAACGGGAACCCATTCAAAATTTTTCATTTCGATTTCAATACCCGTTAAAATTCGAAAATCCCGCGGGCTCAATTCTTTGAACACTTTCAGCATATCATCAAACATTATTGGAGATAGGCGGTTCGAATTTAGAAATGTTTTGATTCTAAAATTTTTGAAAATGAATTAAAACAAAAAGCGAAACAAAAAGCAAAGCAAAACAAAAAGCAAAAGCAAAAAAAGTCAAAAACCAAAAACCAAAAACCAAAAAACAAAAACCAAAAAACAAAAACCAAAAATCCGAAAAACTCATATGAAAACGAAACATTTTCACTTTTATGAGGGTTAACTGTGAAAAAGAAGCTGTCACTCAGATGGCTTTAGAAATTCTCGCCGCGGCAAGAACCGCGCCGAAAGGAAAAGGCTTTGACAATATCGTGACTTATCTGCTTGAAGGCGATGAGATTGAAAAAGTCGCGGCCGCGATGGAAAAATCTGCTGAAAGACTCGGCGCATTTTTTATCCGCGACGCCGAAAATATTCGAAATTCGGATGCCGTTATCATGATCGGGCTCAACGAATCGCGTCCGCTCGGACTGAATTGCGGAAGCTGCGGATTTGAGACATGCGCTGATTTCAAGAAAGCCGAAAAAACAAAAAAAACACCGTTTGTCGGGCCGATTTGTTCAATCAAAATAATCGATTTGGGAATCGCTCTCGGATCCGCCGCCGCAAAGGCAAAAGACATGTGTTTAGATAACAGAATTATGTATTCCGCCGGCGCTGCTGCCTGTGAAATCGGACTGATTGACACCGAATGCGCTTATGCAATTCCGTTGTCAGTGACAGGAAAGAATTTTTACTTTGACAGAGCAGAATTGGCAGCGGCAAAGGAAAGGAAAATGAATAGACAATGAATTTCGATTTTTTTCAATTTCTTTTCATTTTATTTCAAATTCATTTTTTCAATTTTCAGACAAACCTAAACATCGATTCTTTCTAATTCAGTAAACCCGAACGCCCGATAAAATCCAAAAAATAAAACAATTTTTGGATAAAAACGGCGTTCCTTTTTGAATAATTTGATAAAAGACGATGTTTCAATTTATTCCGAATCCTTATTTTAAAGATAAAATACCGCCCTCGCAAGTGGAGTTTCCGAGCGCAGCGAGGAAACGAGACTTGGCGGATTCTTTCCCATACGAATAAAAAATTGAGTCCAATCATCCTGTTTTTCAAATCAAAAATTGACGGATTCATTTCAAGACAAATAAAAAGTTCGATTTCAGTTTTCGCATATAAAATGAAAGATGGTGCGGCTCGCGCGAGGGCGGCGTTCTGCTTCAATTAATCCCGGCGTGCAGCAACACAACCTGACCCGACAGCAGCAACGCAAACAGCCCCGACAGCAGCAACGCAAACAGCCCCGACAGCAGCAACGCAAACAGCCCCGACAGCAGCAACGCAAACAGCCCCGACAGCAGCAACACAACCTGACCCGACAGCAGCAACACAACCTGACCCGACAGCAGCAACACAACCTGACCCGACAGCAGCAACGCAAACAGCCCCGACGGCAGCAACCGTAAAAGACAGTTGCAGATCGGCAGACTCAGCCGGAACAGGCGCAGTAAAAGACAGTTGCAAGAAAGCATTTTGTCAAAGCTGAAAGCAACAGCAAAAGACAATGGTTTTTTATTTTTCGTTTCGTATGGTTAGAATCTCCAACTCCTTCTTTCCTCCGCTGCGCTCCGGAAACGCGTCGTTGGAGGTGGCGGTATTTCATCTTAAAAATAAAAATTAGAAATAAATTGAAACATCATCTTCATCAAAATAAAACAAAACGGAACGCCATTTTTTCAATTAAATTTAAAAATTAAAGATTAGGGTTTTATCGGGCGTTCAGGTTCACCGACTTCGAAAATTGGATGTTTGTGTTTTTGTTGAAAACAAAATAAAAACAGGAATTATGTTTGAAAAATTAAAGAAAAACGAAGCAAGTCGCGCGCGCGGCGTTTGCAAAAAAAGAAATAAAAAAATGAATGAACAGGAAAGCCGATTCATTTTTCATTTCCATTTTTAAATTTTAATCATTTAATCATCAAATATCTTCTTGAAAAAGCCGCCCTTGTCTTTCTTTTCCTTTTTCTTGGTACCGGCTTTTGTTGTTGCTTCAAAACCGGAAGACTTGGCGAAATCTTCAAGCAATTTGCGCTGATCGGCGGAAAGCTTGTCAGGCGTAATTAAATTGATCGTCACATACTGGTCGCCGACAGACTTGCTGTTCACGCGCGGGAAACCCTTTCCTTTCAAACGGAAAGTGCTGCCGTTCTGCGTGCCCTCCGGAACCGTCATTGTTACATCGCCGCCGAGCGTTTTAACAGTAATTTCCGTCCCGAGCGCCGCCTGAATAAAGTTCAAATCGACATTGACATAAACATCATCACCCTCGCGAACGAAATAATTGTCGGGTGTGATTCTGACAATCACATACAAATCACCCGACGGAGCGCCGGGGTCGCCGACATTACCGTCACCTGGATAGCGCAGGCGCATACCGTTTGGCGCGCCGGCCGGAACACTGACAGACATTTTCTTTGTCGAGCGCACCTTTCCCTTGCCGGAACACTTCGGACACGGCGTTTCGATCATCTTGCCGCTGCCGTGACAGGTCGGACAAGTCGACTGGGAAATCATGTTGCCGAAAGGCGTTTGAATCGTGCGTGAAACATTTCCGCTGCCGCGGCATTCGGGACATGTTTTGGCCACCGTCCCCGCTTTTGCGCCGGTTCCCGAACATTTATCACAAGTGATTACTTTCGGAACTTCGATATCAACCGTTTTTCCTTTGTAAGCCTCTTCAAGCGTCAAGCGAAGTTCGTATTGAAGATCGGCGCCGCGCTGCGGTCCGCGAGTCCGGGTGCCGCCAAAGCCGCCGCCGAAAATGTTGCCGAAAATATCACCGAAAATATCGCCGAAATCACTGAAATCGGCGCCTCTGAAAATATCCTCTTCAGAATAACGGCTGTCAATACCGGCATGACCGAACTTGTCGTAAGATGCGCGTTTCTCGGCATCTGATAAAACAGCATAAGCCTCGGAAATTTCCTTGAACTTTTCCTCCGCCTCGGGAGAATCATTCTTGTCGGGGTGGTATTTCATCGCGAGTTTGCGGTAAGTTTTTTTAATCTCGTCGTCGGTTGCGTCCCTTGATACGCCGAGAATTTCATAATAATCTGATTTCGATGTCATAAAAAACCCTTTTTTAAAATGATTAGAGAATAATGATAGAGAATAATGAATTATTAAATTATAGCGGACGGAGAATGAATAATTATTGGATGAATTTGAAACAATTAACGAAATGAATATTGGAATGAATTTCGAAACAATTAACGAAATGAATATTGGAATGAATATTGATGATTGAAATCGATAATTTGACGATGAATGAAATTAGTGGAATCAGTAATCAATCCGATTTGCAAACGAAAGCGGATAATACTTCGCTGATTGACGAAGAAACACAAATAAAATCGTCGCTTGTGTCGTTTAGGCTGTTGTTTTGACCTGAAATATTGAAATAGTGGAAATATTTAATATAAGCTTGAATGCGAAAAGCATTCGACAGGATTTACCCAAAAACACAAAACATAAATCCCGTCAAATAACCTACCTAAATGAAAGTATCCGCTGATTTTCGGCGGATATCTTTCACCACCGGCTATTTTTATTCTTTTAATTTTCGTTTTGAGGGTTTTTTGCTGTTTCGTTGTTTAACCTTATTTAAGGTCTTACGTGTGTTTTTGGGTAACGTTTTTGGTATTATTCGGCCCTTACTGAAACAAATCCGAATCATTCGAGGTTTGGTTTTACAGGGTGGTTTACATGATATGTGGTTTGCATTGGGTATGCATATATCGGATTCGAATGTTTGAATTGCTTCAAGCCGAATAAGCGTGATAGCGAAAGACGCATTTCCCGAATCGAATTTCATGTCGACGAATTCATATCAATATGAATACAATATGACCGTCAAGAATGAAATACGATCGAAAAACAACCGCTCTCATAAAGCCCGTCGAAATTGCATCGAAACAATATCAATGCAAAGTTTAAATTTTCAAACACCTGCTCAAAAGACTCAAATCTAATTTGTTTGATTAAGTTTGATTAAGCTTGACTTAAGACAGATGTTTAAAGACAATTTAAACGGACAATAAATTAAAAGGCGGCAGAAAGAATTCCGCCGACCTTAATTTCCTTCAATTCCTCATTTTCTTGAGTATCAAATTCCTCATTAATTTTTTACATGCAGACTCCGGTCTGCTATTTGCATTTATGTTTTGCATTTATGTTTTGCATTTATGTTTTGCATTTATGTTTTGCATTTATGTTTTGCATTTATGTTTTGCGTTTTGACTTTTTTCATTTACGCTTTTGAATTCAGAGTTTGGATTTACTCTTTCTTCTCGGCGTCTTCTGCGGGCTCTTCGTATGCGTCGGCATCGTTGTATGCTTCGGCAGGCTCTTCTTCGTATTCGGCGTCAACGACATCTTCATTTGCCGTATATTCGGCCTGCGGTTCCTCATACTCGGGACCTGCGTTGCCTGCGCCGGCATCAGCGTTTGCCGCTTGTGCCGCTTCGGATGCTTTTCTGTACATTGCTTCGGAAATCGGATAAATTGCCGTCTCTAATGCTTCGGATTTCGCTTTGATTGCGTCGATGTCCGTGCCTTCAAGAGCTGTTTTTAATTCAGCCATTGCAGATTCTGCGGCTGCTTTTTGGTCAGCGGTAATACCGATGTCTTCGGGCGCCTGAGAAACAGCTTTTTCGGCTGCGTTTAAGAGAGAGTCGGCGTTGTTGCGGATTTCGATTTCTTCCTTTCTCTTCTTGTCTTCTTCGGCGTGGATTTCAGCATCTTTGACCATGCGGTCGATTTCTTCATCGGAAAGTCCGCCCGGCTTCTGAATCGTAATAGACTGCTTCTTACCGGTTCCGAGATCCTTGGCGTCAACGTGAAGGATACCGTTTGCGTCAATGTCAAACGTCACTTCCACCTGAGGAATGCCGCGGGGTGCCGGCGGAATGCCGTCTAAGATGAATCTTCCAAGCGTCTTGTTGCCGGAAGCGACACTGCGCTCGCCCTGAAGAACATGGATTTCAACAGAAGTCTGGTTGTTTGCAGCGGTTGAGAAGATCTGACTCTTCTTCGTCGGAATCGTGGTGTTTCTCTCAATCAGCGGAGTGGAGACGCCGCCCATCGTTTCGATACCGAGTGTCAGCGGAATGACGTCCAAGAGAAGAATGTCTTTAATGTCGCCGGTCAAAACGCCGCCCTGAATGGCTGCGCCGACTGCAACGGCTTCATCGGGATTGATATTCTTGTACGGCTTTTTACCGGTGAATTTTTCAATCAGTTCAACGACTGCGGGCATTCTTGTAGAACCGCCGACGAGAATCACTTTGTCGATCTGTCCGATTTCAAGCTTGGAGTCTTCCAATGCCTGGCGCATGGAAACAAGTGTTTTGTCAAGAAGATCTTCAGTCATCTTTTCGAATTGTGCGCGTGTAATGTCAATGTCCATGTGGAGCTGGTCGCCGTCCGGACCGAGCGCGATAAAGGGTAAATTGATGTTGGTCGTGGTCACGCCTGAGAGTTCGATCTTTGCTTTTTCAGCGGCATCCTTCAAACGCTGGAGAGCTGCCAAGTCTTTGGACAAGTCTGCGCCGTGGGATTTCTTGAATTCGGTGACGAGGTAGTCAACGATTCTGTTGTCAAAGTCGTCGCCGCCGAGACTTGTGTCACCGCTGGTGGACAAAACTTCAAAGATGCCGTCGCCGATTTCTAAAATAGAAACGTCGAATGTTCCGCCGCCCAAGTCGTAGACGAGGATCTTCTGGTCTTTGGAACCTTCTTCCTTGTCAAGACCGTATGCCAAAGCAGCGGCTGTCGGTTCGTTGATGATTCTTAAAACTTCGAGACCTGCGATTGTACCGGCATCTTTCGTTGCCTGTCTCTGAGCGTCATTGAAGTATGCGGGAACTGTGATAACAGCCTGCGTGATGGTTTCGCCGAGGTATGCTTCTGCATCTGTCTTCAATTTCTGCAAGATCATTGCGGAAATTTCCTGCGGCGTATATTCTTTGTCGTTTAAAGTAACTCTGTAGTTTGCGTCGCCCATATGTCTTTTAACAGACTGGACGGTGTTCTTGGAGTTGGAAACAGCTTGTCTTTTTGCGATTTGACCGACGAGTTTTTCGCCCTTCTTTGAGAAGCCGACGACGGAAGGAGTTGTTCTGCCGCCTTCGGCGTTGGGAAGAACTGTCGGTTCGCTGCCTTCCATAATTGCCATACATGAGTTGGTTGTACCTAAGTCGATACCTAAAATTTTTGCCATTATAATTCACCTTGTTTTTGTGTTGTTTTTGAGATTGAACGTTTCGAATATATTATTGAGTTTTATTGAATTTATTAAGTTGATCGAGTTTCAAGTTTTGTTGAAGCTTTTATCGAAATAATATTAATTTGAATTAATTTGAATTAATTTGAATTAATTTGAATTAATTTATATTAATTTGAATTAATTTATATTGATTTTTGAAATTCATTATAAATTTTAAAGAATTTTTTTGATTTGAATTCATTTTAATTTCAGTTTTTATTTTTGTTCGTTTCAATTTCAGGGTTCTGTTGAAATCGTCACTGTTGCCGGTCGTATAACTTTGGAATGCAGAGTATAACCGGGTTTGAAAACTTCAATAATTGTTTCTTCCGGACAATCTGCGGTCGGAATTTGTGCGACGGATTCATGAAGATGCGGGTCAAATTCGGTTCCGGGATTTGAAGGAATCCTGGAAAGACCGTTCTTTTCAAGAAGATTCATAAATTGACGGTACGTGTTTTTCACGCCCTCCATTAAAGAATCCTTGTCGGCGGTTTCGCTTTCGGCAGAATTGATTGCGCGCTCGAAGTTATCGGCGACTTCAATCATATCCAGCATGAGCGGTTCGCTTGCAAATTTCTTAATGTCATCAAGATGCTTTTGATTTCGTTTTTTATAATTTTCGAAATCGGCTGCAAGTGTCAGATATGCCGAAGTTAAATCCTCTGCTCGTTTGAGTAAGGCGGCATTCTCCTCCAAAAGATCAGAATTCGGATTTTCACCCGGTTCTGCATCAGCGGAACAGGAATCGGTTGTTCCGGCCAATCCGCTGTCTTCATCAGAGATGCATTCCGACATGAAGCCGTCCTCTTCCGCCGAGCCGTAAGAGCTCGAATCGGCGCAAGAAGATTCATCATCGTATTTTTTGTAAGACATGTTTTTCACCCTGTTAGAGTAATATAATTGAACAAAAGATAAAATAAAACGATAGTATATAAATGTTCCGAATTTTTGAAATGGTTTTGAGAGATAAACAGAATCAATCAAAAGATTAACTTCTGGTTAGTATTCAAATCGGAAATGTAAAATTAGCGGAATCAAAACATCTGATATTCAAAAACAATAAATCTGAACGCCCGATAAAACTCTCATCTTAAATGATTTAGATTTTGAATAAAAAAGGCGTTCCGTTTTTGAAGAAAATGAATGAAAGAGGATGTTTCATTTTATCGAAAGTATGAAATAAAAACAAAAAACAATTCTGATTTTTCGGCTGCGTTCTGTTCCTGCTAATTGTCTTCTTGAAACTGTCTTTTACTGCGCCTGTTCCTGCCGAGCCTGCAAGTCTGCAACTGTCATTTAATGTTGCCGCTGCCGAACAGGTTTGCGCTCTGCCGACAACCGCCGCCGCGCGAGCCGCTCGGCCTTTAAAAATTCACCAAAAAAGAAAATCCGATTTAAAAAATGAATCAAAATAGCAAACTCGATTTTAAAAAATGAATCAAAAGGCAGCCCCGTCTTTAATCACATTTGATTGAAGATGAAAAAATAAAAAATAAGGAGAAATAAAATGGAAATAAAAAAATTAAAGTTCCAAAGTGTTTTTCCAAACACCATGGATGTTGCAGTAAGAAATCGCGCCAAGCGCTTTGAATAGACTTAAATCAAGCGCTTTGAAAGTTGCAACAGGCTCGGCAACCGTCGGCGCAAAATCTGCGCGGCCGATACAGACAACCTGATCGTTTTCTTTTTTGACACCGTAAAGTTCAACCCAAACAATATGATGTTCAAGAGTGTTCGGATGCGGTGTTTCCTTTCCGACAGTCACAATAACGACATTGTCGTGTGTTCCGCCGTGACCGCTTCCGCGTTCAATAACCGGAACATGTTTTTCTTTTCCTTCCGTTTCCGGCGCTTTAAATAAAGTTGTAAAATCCATAATTTTACCCTCTCATTTGTTGATTATAATGGATGTATTGCAATCGTTTTTAATGATCATAATTAGTATTTTTTAGTGTTTTTAATGGCAATATTATTTTTATTCTTGTTTTTATCGTTGTTTTATTATCGTTTTTAAAAATTTCGAAACCGTTTTTGTAACTTTTACGTCAGATATGTCAGTTTTTATCAATCAGTTTTTATCAATATGAATTCATTAAAAAGTGAATTATTTAGAAATAATTAAAAAAACATCCGGTCGTTTTTAACTTTTATTCGTTTTTGGGATTCGTTTTTTAAATAATGAATTTTGTTGGGGTTGAATTCATTTATGGTTGGTTTTGGTTTCAGATAGTTCGTGGAGATTATCCGAATTTTATGTTTACCGGATGTTTCATAAAGTTCAACTCAATGAACTTTAAGCTTAATAAGAATTATTATTATTTAAAACTAATGTCTAAAAAGATTTGACATGAAATTTATGAATATAAAATAATATTTACATCCCATCATCGTTTTCAGCTTTTACGGTCAAGTATTTATATTTGAGAATAATTACTATTAAGTAGAGATTTCGATTTCTTTCGAGGTTTCAAAACAGGGATATAACTTATGAAATTGAAGCAAATATAAATATGTTTGAATCATAATATAAAATAATATATATTTTTCAAATATATGTTTGTATAATATGTTGTATAATATGTTTGTATATTCAATTTCGATATCAATAAAATTTGATTATACATTTAAATTGTACATTTGATTGTACGGCTGTTTATGCTTAAAACAGGTGGTTTTTATATGATAGAAGATATCGTCCTATTAAGTCGACTTCAATTCGCCATAACCGTCTTTTTCCACTTTATTTTCGTTCCGCTGACAATCGGTCTCGGCGCGATGGTGGCAGGTTTTGAAGTCAAATATTGGAAAACAAAACAAGAAAAATGGAAGAAATTGGCTCAATTCTGGGGCAATCTCTTTAAAATAAATTTCGCATTCGGTATCGTAACCGGTTTTGCCATGACGTTCCAATTCGGAACCAATTGGGGACAATACGCCGAATTCATGGGAGACGTTTTCGCCTCACCGCTCGCTCTTGAAGCGCTCATTGCATTCTTTTTAGAAGCCACATTCTTCGGCATATGGCTTTTCACAAGCTACAAAAAACCGGCGCTTAAAGCGATTTCAATGGTTTTAGTCTCCATCGGAACCATGATTTCCGCCATTTGGATTATCACGGCAAACGCATTCATGCAAAATCCGGTCGGCTACCAAATGGCCG
Source organism: Methanimicrococcus hongohii (assembly GCF_032594095.1). Lineage (NCBI taxonomy): Archaea > Methanobacteriati > Methanobacteriota > Methanomicrobia > Methanosarcinales > Methanosarcinaceae > Methanimicrococcus > Methanimicrococcus hongohii. The sequence continues at coordinate 61,346 of NZ_CP131059.1, read as the reverse complement.
CTGACGGCAGCAAAGTTCTGCTGTCCGATTTTGGCGCGGTTTTAACAAATCCGTACCTTTGGTACATGCTCATTCACACGCTTTTGGCAGCTTACCTCTTATCCGCGCTCTTTATGACAGCAATCAGCGGATATTATCTGCTCAAAAAATCCAACGTCGATATGTACCGCACGTCAATGAAGCTCGGCGTTTACGTTTTGATCATTTCCGCAATTCTTTTGCCGACACTCGGCATGTTTTACGGTCACTACGTCGGCCAAGTCCAGCCCGTCAAAGCGGCGGCGATGGAAGCCGTCTGGGAAAGCGGATCAGAACTGCCGATGTATCTGATTCAAATTCCGTCCGACTCGCAGGAGCGCAATCTCGTCCAAGCAATCGGCATTCCGTACGTCGGAAGTTTCCTGCTGACAGGCGATCCGCGCGGCGAGGTGACGGGGCTGAATGATGTCCCCGAAGAGGATCGGCCGCCTGTAGCAATAACATTCTTCAGCTTCAGAATCATGGTTATGCTGGGCATCGTTTTCATCTTAGAAGCGCTGGCAGGCCTCTACCTCGTCCGCAAAGATCCGACAATGGAAAGCCCCAAATCGCGCAAATACATGAAGCTCATGCTTTACAGCATTCCGCTCCCGTATATTGCAATCATGTTCGGCTGGGCAGTCGCCGAAGTCGGGCGTCAGCCGTGGATCGTTTACGGCCTTTACAGGACATCGGAAGCGATTTCAGGAATTCCCGCAATCCAAATCCTGTTCTCGATGGGACTTTTGGTGCTCTTCTATCTGCTCTTGTTCTTCCTGTTCCTTTACTTGATGAAAAGAGCAATCATCGCAGGACCCGAGGTGAAAGAACATGCTTGATTACGAACTTCTCATCAACATTTGGTTTGTCCTTTGGTGTGTCATTTGGGCGATTTATCTCGTCGCGGACTCCTTCCCGCTCGGCGCAGGCATGCTTGCCGCGTTCCTCCCGAAAAACATGGTGCAAACCATTCAGACCGCCAAATCCATCGGTCCGTTCTGGGGCGGCAATCAGGTTTGGCTGATTTTAGCGGCCGGCGGCACATTCGCAGCATTTCCGCTCATCTTCTCCAAGATGTTTACATGGCTTTACATTCCGATGATGCTTCTGCTTGTTGCTGTCATTATGCGCGGTATTTGCGTTGAACTGATTTATCAGGACGGAAATGAAAAGCTTCAAAAAGTGTTCCGCTACGGCTGGGCGCTCGGAAGCCTGCTGATTACGGTCGTCTTGGGCGTTGCGTTCACCAACTTCTTCAGAGGTTTGGTCATCAACGCCGATTACGTGTACGAAGGAACGCTTCTCGGACTGTTCAACATTCACGCATTGCTCGGCGCTTTGCTGTTCGTCCTGCTGTTCCTGACATCCGGCGCGCTCTGGACGGCTCACAAAACCGTCGGCGAGCTTTCCGACAATTGTAAGAGTTTCGGTAAAAAAACATCTGTTGCGGTTGCAGTCGTTGCTTTGATTTACATCATCGCGCTCTTCAACACTGACGGATTTGCGGTCAACTACAACGCTTATCCGATCTTGTATGCGATTCCGGCAATTGCAGTCGTCTGCGCTTTGGCTTGTATTCTGCTTGCCTTTAAGAAATCCGACCGTCCGCTTTTTGCATTCCTTGCAAATCTCGGAACGATTTTCTTCGGCGCGGCAACAGGCTGTGTGTCGCTTTACCCGTACATTTTGAAGTCAACGATCAACACGGAATACGGCGTCAGCATCTTTACCGGCGCATCGAGCCAATTGACGCTTTCGTTGATGTTTTACGCGGCTTTGATATTTGTTCCGATCGTGCTGATTTATCAGCTTTGGTCTTACACAAGATTCAAAGAGAAGATTCCGGAAAACGCTTAATTGTTTGAAAAACAAAAGAGAAAAAAAATAATCAAAAAACAATTCAAATCAAAAAACAATTCAAATCAAAAAACAATTCAAATCAAAAAACAATTCAAATCAAAAAACAATTCAAATCAAAAAACAATTCAAATCAAAAAACAATTCAAATCAAATAAAGCGATTCAAATCAAAAAAAAGTCAAATAAAGCAATTCAAAAACAGATTGAATCGAAATGAATAAAATGATTTGAAAATCAAAAAAATAAGGCGAACTCGGAAAAATCCGGGCCGCCTTTTTTTATTTAACTATGTTTTTTGCTACTCATAGTGTTTGTTTTGATTTATTTTCGTATTGATGTTTCACAATACCGTTTTTAGATATTATTTAATTTTGTATTATTCCGTGCAGTCCAACATTTATTTCGTTAATCTGCAACAGGATAAGCTTGAATACTGAGTTCGGCCGCCATCAGCGGACCTGCATCTTCGCCGAATTTAAGATAATGCGGTTGTTGAGAGTGTTTCTCCAGCATTTCTGGGTTTTCCCATTGTTCAATCATCATGAAGGAATTTTCTTCTTCAGTGCTTTTGAAAAGCGCATAGCTGAGACAGCCTTCGTCCTTGCGGCTGGCTGTAATCAGCGGCTGAACTTTTTCTAAGAATTCCTTTTCCGTTCCGGGTTTGATTTTAATAACTGCATTGACAATAAGCATGGAGCTCACCGGTTAAATGTAAAATCTATGTGTTTATAAATCTTCCCGTGATTTGTCATTGATAACGATGTAGAATAATGAGAAGTTTTTAGAGTTGTAAAACAAATTAAAAAATAAGAATTGAGGAGATATATTTAGCAAAAATAAAAAAACGTATTTATACCGATGAGGTTTATTTTGTTATTGCAGGTCAAACTGTCATTTGAGTAAATGCTTCTCGTATGACAGGACTGTAATTCTTCGTTTCCTGATGTTCGAAGTCAATAAAACGCAGGTCCAAGATAATTTCCGTTTCCCGATGTTCGGAATAAATAAAACGCGGGCATAAGAATTTATTTTCCAAGTTATTTTTGTTTCATTTTGATATTATTTTTAATTTTATTTTCAATTGTTTTTCAATTATATTTCCAATTCATAAATCAGCGACCTGCCCGAAACGCCTTTTATTGTAAACAGCACTTCTTTGACCAAATCAAACCCGTATTTATCATAAAAACCATAAGTTGAAGCTGTATTTGTAAAAACGCGTATGGTTTTGACATTCTTTTCGCGACAATGCTCAACCATTTTATTGACAAGAGCTGTCCCGAGTCCTTTTCTGTATTCTTTTCGCGTGGTGAGCGCGGCAAGTTCGCAGTCGCAGACGCCGACCATTTTATCATTTCGCTCTTGAAGTTTTGCAAAAAATATTTTAAAATCGCGCTTGAAGCCATCGGACAGATAGTAAAGTCCCGTGAAATACTTCAGCATGAATTTCACGGCCAATCCGTAATGGCGCTTGTAATCGTATGCTTTTGAGAGTTTTTTGTCAAAATTCTTTTGATAAAGACCGCTGATGAGCCCGATAACTTGCCCGTCATCGGCAACGGCAACATAAGTAAAATGGCAATTTTCAACCATGACTTGAGCATAATCTTCTAAAAAAATCATGTCGTTTTCATTAATTTCACAATCAAAGAAACCTTCATAAAGACATTTTGCGCAATCGCTGCGGTCAGAATTTTGGTAGGGTCTTAATGTAAATGCAACTATGGTAACACCTTTTTTAAATTATTAAGGTGCCGACATCGTTTTTTTGTCGGCGTTATATCTTGATACATATAAAATATCGATATAATCACCCAAACTGTGAAAGCCGTTTTTGATAATTTTGACAATTTGATAATAAAAATGATAAAAAGAAATAATGAAAAAAATTAAAAATGAAATTTAAACGACATCAATCGTTTCTTTTTGACTCGTTTTCATTTTCACTTTTATTTTCGTCTTCAAAGACCGCATCCTGCGCTTCTTTTCGGGCATTTGCATGTTTATTGTGTTCCTGTACATACTGCGTTTGCGCTTCTTTTAAGGACATATATTCGTTTCTTCTTTTCATTAACAGATACACGTTTCTGATAATCATGATTAAGAAAATTAAAATCAAAAGAATTAAAAGCCAGTCCAGCCAATCGAAAGAATCCCAGAATGCCATATTTATTTCCCTCTCCATTTTATTATTTTTTATCTTATGTTTTTTATTTTATGTATTAATTTCCCATTATTCAACATTTTTCGATCAAATTCATCAGCCAAATGCCGATTCCTTAGATACTCATTGATTTTTAAATATTATGACCGTTAAGGCTATATTTAATTATTCTCTTTTAGCAGACGGATTCAAAACATTTATTAATTTTGAATTTCCTATAATGTTTCCTGTTCTCTTTAACGAACAGAAAACAAATCTTAAAACGTGGTGGGGCTGTGGCCTAACCTGGTAGGGCGATGGGCTCCAGCGGATATTTAATGATGAGCAACGGGTCAACCGAGTTTTTTCCGACGGGAAAAAACGATGAGGAACCGTTGGAGCGCTGAAAGTGCTTGAAAGAGTGTCGAAAAAATCGACAATTCGGAGAGACCCGTCGGTTGTGAGTTCAAATCTCACCGGCCCCACGTTTTTTATTTTTATTTCTTTTTGATAATTTCAAATGAAAAGCGGATGCGCTCTTATTTTAGACATTTATTTCAAAAATACGTGTCGGCATCATTGAAAACGAATGAAAAATGGAGCGGCTCGCGCGCGGCGGCAGGCAGGAAGTGAAAGTCAAAAATCACAATAACCGTTTCTTCATACTCAGATAGATTTAATTGCTTTTAGCTTCTATTGTATTTGATTTCGATTCATTAATAGAGTGGTGACAAAAATGCAATCTTTGGAACAAAAATTAAAAAAAGCGGAAGAAAACAATGAAAAATTGCTGTCTTACCGCCCGCTTCCAAAAGAGACGTTAAAATCGCTCAAGGATTATTACCGCGTCGGCCTCACCTATTCCAGCAATGCTCTTGAAGGAAACAGTTTAACCGAATCCGAAACCAAAATCGTTATTGAAGACGGATTGACAATTGACGGGAAACCGCTTCGCGATATTTATGAAGCGGTCGGTCATGCTAAAGCATATGATTATATTTGGGAGCTTGCCTCCCGTAAAATTTTGGAAGAAGAAGACATTCTTTTACTTCACAGATTTTTCTATGAAATGATTGATTCAAAAAACGCGGGAACCTATCGCCAAGTTCCTGTTTTTATCAGCGGAAGTGAATATTCCGTAACACCATTTAAAGAAATCGAAAAAGAAATGAAAGCATTTGTCAAATGGTTCAATCAAACCGAACATAAAATGAATCCGGTCGAATTTGCGGCGCATGTTCACAAAAAATTTGTATTTATTCACCCGTTCATTGACGGCAACGGAAGACTTGCCCGTTTGCTGATGAATTTAAGTCTACTTCGAAATAAATATTCAATTGCCCTCATTCCCGCAATTTTAAGATCTGAATATATCCGTACATTGGAAACCGCTCATATCAATGATGTTCCGTTTAAAGAATTCATTGCCGACAGAGTTATTGAAACGCAAAATGATTTACTGAGACTTTTCAAAACCCAAATGAAACAGGAAACAAAAGCAGATAATGTAAATAGCAAGACAAAACCGAAAAATGAGAATGTTGGCGGTGTAGACAGCAGTCGACATGGCGGTGTAAATGCAGATCATCTCAAAAATGGCGGTGTAGATAACAGCCGACATGGCGACATAAATACAGACAATCCCAAAAGTGGCGGTGTAGACAGCAGTCGGCATGGCGGAGTAAATACAGACAATCCCAAAAGTGGCGGTGTAGATAACAGCCGACATGGCGGAGTAAATACAGAAATTGATGAAACAAATGACACCCATTGTCAATTAGTTTTAGAATGTATTTATGATTCCCCTGGGATAAATACGCCGGGCATTGTCGAAAAACTCAATATCAGTTTGCGTACGACTCAAAGATGTCTTAAAAAATTAGTTGACGGCAATCAAATTGAATTCAGAGGCGCACCAAAAACCGGCGGTTATTATTTGACAGAAATTTGAAGGAAAAATGATGTTTAAAAATGTTTAAAAATAAGAGTATTATTCAAAAACAAAAAGAATAAGAGAAAAAATCTTATTCCTTGAATGTTTTCTTGTAATTTTTGATTATGAACTTTTAATATATCCAATTCTTTTTTTCAATTTTATCTGTTTTGTTTTCTTGCAGCTGTCGCGTTTGCCATTGCAATCATGTCGCCCGTATCAGTCGTGTTTGTCACGACGATCATATTCTTTTCACGCGCGATTTCGGAAAGCGTCTGCAATTCTCTGAGACGGATTGCGACCGGAATTTCATCATACAGCGCGGCAGCATCACGCATTTTTGTTGCGGAAATCTGCTCGCCCTCTGCCAAAATGATTCTGGAGCGCTTCTCTCGTTCGGCTTCGGCCTGCTTTGCGATGGCGCGCAGCATGGAGTCGGGCAGGCTGACGTCGCGAATCGTCACCGCTGACACGCGGATGCCCCAGGGATCTGTATCTCTGTCAAGAAGCTTTTGTAAATCTTCATTCACTTTTTCGCGCTGCGTCAAAACTTCGTCAAGCTCCATTTGTCCTAAAACATCACGAAGCGTCGTTTGAGCGAGCATGGCGGTTGCATATCTGTAATCCTCGACTTCCGTAATCGCCATTTCCGGATCCATCACACGATAATAAACAATCGCGTCAACCGTGATCGTCACGTTGTCTTTTGTAATGATGTCCTGTTTCGGAACGTCGATCGTAACCGTTCTCATGTCAATTTTTTCGGTTTTGTCAAGAAAAGGAGTTGTAAAAAATAAACCCGGACCTTTGACACCGTTTAATCTGCCCAATCTGAAAATGACGACGCGTTCATATTCTTTTACAATGTGTATCATAATTTTACCTCTTAACCTTTAACAGTTCCAACTTTAACAGTTCCAACTTTAACAGCTCCAATTTTAACAGTTGTAATAGTTGTCAGTTGTTTATTCCCCGTTTTTTAAATCAGATTAATATATTAAATAGGTTCACACATTTCTTAAAAAATATATATCGAAACCGCATTTTCAAATTATGATTATCAGACAAGAAACCGAATCGGATTTTTCGCAAATTCACGAATTTGTCAAAACCGCATTTCAGACCGCTTACGTTTCCGGCGGAACGGAACAGGATTACGTCAGCAAATTAAGAACCGGCGGAAATTATATTCCTGAATTGGCTCTTGTCATGGAAGATGAAAACGCCGACAACAAGCTCGTCGGTCACATTATGCTTTCAAAAATTGCAATTCACGGCGTCAAATCGCTTCCGAAAAATATGTTTGAAATTCTGATTCTCGCGCCGGTTGCAATCGCCGAAGACTGTCGGAACAAAGGACTCGGCTCGGATTTGATTCGGGAAAGTTTGAAGCGCGCCAAAACAGAAGGTTATGCCGCCGTCATTCTTGTCGGCGACCCGAAATTTTATGAGCGGCTCGGCTTCATTTCCGCCAAAAATTTCAAAATTCAAAACAAACAAAATATTCCCGATGAAAATGTTTTGATATTGGAACTTTCGCCCGGAATTTTGGACGGAATCGAAGGAACGGTTGATTTTGATTAAGCGATTTGATAAATAAACGATTTTGATTAAAAACGATCAAAATTTGATCAGTTACGGATGATTCACATGAATGACGCCAACCGCGAATGGAACGAACATTACGCCAATCAGTCAAAGATGACAAATTTTCAAACAGGTGCTCAGCGTTTTTCGGTTCAGAAAAACACCGATCAAATGCTTCAAAATCTGATTAGCGGAAATGTGGAGCGCTTCAACGATCAGCTTAATTGCCTGCAATTCCCACCGGAATCAACCATCCTGGACATCGGCGCCGGTCCGGGAACGCTTGCCGTGCCGCTCACCGCTGCCGGCTGCCGCGTCACCGCCGTTGAGCCTGCACCGCCGATGCATGAAGCGATGGCAGAATACAAAAAAATAAAAGGCGTTTCCGCCGATATTCCAATTATTGCGAAAGTTTGGGAAGACGTAAATTTCGATGAGGTCGGGCAATTCGATTATGTTGTTTCTTCTTTTGCGATGTCTGTTCCCGATTTGAAAGAAGCGCTTTTGAAAATGAATGCGGTCGCGCGAAAAGAAGTTCATATTTTTTGGTTTTTGATTGACCCGCCGTGGGGGCGAATCAATGAAGCGCTTTGGACAAAACTTCACAGCGAAGAATATTACGGTCGCCCGACGGCAGATTTGATTTGGAGCGCTTTGTATCAAACAGGAATTTATGCGAATTTAGAAGTTTTGCCGCTTTGCGACTCTCATTTTTATGAAACATTCGAAGAAGTTTTGGAGGAATATGCGGACAGATTGGCGGCAAAAGAAGATTGGCAGATTGAGATTGTTGAAGATTATCTGAAGCGGACATTTAAGGAAACTCCGGGAAAAGGTTTTGGTTTGCCCGAAGACGGATTGTATGTACATATTTGGTGGAAGAAATAAGGATAAAAATCTTTCAAAAATCTACTAAATTTGTCAAAATTTTCAAAAAAATATTTATTTTCAAATCGACTGTTAAATGTTTTTAAAACGGAAATGATTTATTTATACAATGAAACCGACATCGGATTATCGGCAAATGCCTGTCATTCAAATATAAACATTTCGTTTTTAAAAAAATCGGAATCTATTAAGACTACCAAGTGATTCAGCCATTATTCAAATAAAGGAGGCTCAGGAAAATGGCAACGTCATCATTAACAGATATTATTATTGTCAAAGATAAAAAAGCAATTAAAACACTTGAAAAGATCATGTTCTCATCCGAACCTCACAATGATATTGAGGTGGATGTTTTTGGAGAAATGCGCAGATGCGAAGAACTCTTCTGAATCTCCATTGTTTTCTTTTTCAGCAAAAATACTTATCTTTGAGTTGTCGTAATTTGTTTATGATACCTTTTAAAGAAGATTTCAAACCGTCAACAAATTACAAACCTTATTTGTTGATTTACACCGTTTTTACAACGATCATTATCGCCGTCTTTACACTCGGCTGGCTCATTTTTCCGTTTATGTTTACAGGATCCGTCGCGATTGCCGCAGGACTCTTTATTTTCATCCTGCTGATTCTGATCGTTGTGGTTTTCGTTTGGGTTCAGCTTTATTACAAATCCATTGTTTACCATTTAAACGACACTGAAATGACATGGAAGCGCGGCGTTTGGTTTAGAAAAACCGGAATCGTCCCTTACAACAGAATTACAAATATTGACATTTCTCAGGGTCCGGTCATGCGCCTCTTTAAGATTTCAAATCTTCAAATCCAAACCGCCGGAAATTCGGGCGGTAAAGCCGGTTCTGAAATTTCAATCATCGGCATGGAAGATGCCGAGCCGCTTCGCGCATTTATCATGGATTTTGTCAGAGGAACGGCGCCTGTAACGGCTGTCACGGGCGGCGAAGAAACGCCTGCAGCATCAGCTGCCGCACAAACTTCTTTTTCAGCACAATCTCAGGAAATGGAACGATTGATTTCAGAAGTTTCCGAAATCCGAAAATTGCTTGAAGAACGAAAATGAACGAACTCTTGAGTTCGTTTTTCTTCATTTCTTCTTTTTTACATTTCATTTTTTAGTTTTCTTTTTTAGTTTTCTTTTTTAGTTTTCATATTATTTCTGAACACGGCTTGCCGTTTGGCAACCGCCTCGACGCGCGCGACTTGCCCCGTTTTTCAAAATTTTTCAAATAAATCACTCACGGTTTTTCAAAAATTAAAGAAAGCGGTGTTTGTTTCCGACGGGAGGGAGGTGTTTGTTTCCGACGGGAGGGAGGTGTTTGTTTCCGACGGGAGGGAGGTGTTTGTTTCCGACGGGAGGGAGGTGTTTGTTTCCGACGGGAGGGAGGTGTTTGCTTAAAATCGCTTCGCGATTTTACGGCTTCGCCGCAATACAAAAAAGAAAATAAAAATAAAAATGAAGAAACAGATTTGAAAACGATTTGAAACGATTTCAACATTCAAAACAATTAATCAAAATCAGCATCCACATTCTTTCTTTGAATTCTTTTCCAAATTTCGCTCACGCCGACGATGAACAAATAAACAACGCTCATCACCAAAATGATCGTGGCGCCCGACGGCAAATCAAACTGATATGACAAAGCCAGACCGGCCAAACTCAGAACAGCGCCGATCACACTTGAATAAACCATCATCGTCTTCATATTATGCGAAAACTTGCGGCTGATAGATGCCGGAATCGAAAGCATCGCAATAATCAATATAATGCCGACAACTTTGATCATCGCAACCGTTGCAAGCGCGAGCAGGCAAAGGAGCAGCAAATAAATTTTGTCCGCGGAAACGCCGACGACGCGCGTATATTCCTCATCAAAGCACATGGAAAGGAATTCTTTAAAGAACAAAACGACAACGATCAAAATGATAATGTCGATCGCAACCATGAGCCAAATATCGGAAGCCGGAACAGTCAAGATATTTCCGAACAAATAAGTCATCAAATCAGGCGCGTAGCCGGGCGTCAGATAAATGAGAATGACACCGATTGCAACGCCGAGCGACCATAAAATGCCGATTGCGGAGTCTTCGGAAACTTTTGTTTTTTTACTCAAAAAACCGAGCGCACCCGCCGACAAAATGCTGAACGGCAAAAGCCCGAGCAGCGGATTGAGACCGAGATAAAAACTGAGGCCGATGCCGCCAAAACAAGCGTGAGAGATACCGCCGGCAATGAAAACAATCTTTTTCGTCACAACATAAACGCCGATGACACCGCAGGCAATGGAAGTTAAAATCGTTGCCAAAATCGCGCGCTGAATAAATGTGTATTGAAGAGCGTCAAAAATTTCCAGCATTATTTCGCCTCCGCTTCATCATTATTTTCATCACTGTTTTTTTCATTACTGTTTATTTCATCACTGTTTTTTTCATTATTATTTTCATCAGATTCAGACAGGCTGCTCGGGCTGCTCGGACTGCCGCCGACACCGCAGCCGCAAACACTGCCGTCTGCGCCGTGCGCGTAAGGATGCGTGTCCAGAACGCGGTGAGGCGCCCCGTGCGCGATCAAATCAATCGAACAGCCGTAAGCGGAAATGAAATCTTCGCGCGACATTTCTTTCGTGTCGTGGAAATAGAGGCGGCGGTTCATACAAGCGATTTTATCCATATGGGCAGAAACTGCGCCGACATCATGACTGATAACGAGAATAGCCATTTTCGCTTTCAATTCCTCTAAAATGCGGTAGAGCTCATCCTGCATAAACGTATCCAACCCGGTATTCGGCTCATCCATCAGCAAGAATTTCGGATCGTTTGAAAGCGCGCGCGCGATGAAAACACGCTGGCGCTGACCGCCTGAAAGTTCGCCGATCTGCGCGTCTTTGTATTCCGTCATTCCGACAGTTTCAAGCGCCTGCATTGCGGCGGCTTTATCTGTTTTCGAATATCGGCGGAACAACCCCGCGCGTTTGAGGCGTCCCGTTAAAACGACTTCAAGAACGCTGATCGGGAAATCATAATCATATTTGCTGTACTGCGGAACGTAGCCGATATACGGTCTTGCTTTTTCGGGCGGCAAACCGAAGACGGAAATCTCCCCTTTTGAAATCGGAATCAAACCAAGAATCGCTTTCAAAAAAGTCGTTTTTCCGCCGCCGTTGGGACCGATGATTGCAAGAATTTCGCCCGGACCGTCAATTCGAAGCGAAACATCTTCAAGCGCGGTGTGTGATCCGTATCGGACCCAAAGGTGCTTCACATCTAAAACGGGCGCGTTCGGATCAATTTCTTCTGCATGCATTCAATAAAATCTCCAATAAAATATCAGGTTGGTTTCTCCGAGCCTCAATTTAAGACATTTTTTCGGCCAAAACTTGACCGACATATCTCATATTTTCAACATAATTTTTCGCGAGCGGATCGATTATGTAAACTTCGCCGCCGAATCCTTCGGCAATTGCGGTCGCGCCTGTTATGCTGACCTGCTCCTGAACAAAAATAACGGATATATTATTTTCCTTGGCAATGTTGATGAATTTTGTAATGTCTTTGGGCGCCGGTTCTTTGCCGTCAACTTCAACGGAAATTTGCGTTAAATTGTAATCGCGGGCGAAATATCCCCAAGCGGGGTGATAAACCATGAAATTGCGGGAACTCAAATCGGAAAGTTCTGTCGTCAATTCAGCGTCGAACGCTTCAAGTTCTTCAATGTAAGCGTCGGCGTTGGCGCGGTAATAAGATTCATTGGCAGGATCAATTGCTGCAAGTCCTTTGTATGTGTTTTCAACCATGATGATCGCGCATTTCGGAGATGTCCAGATGTGCGGGTCGGTGGAGCTGCCGCTTTGAATCAGCGTGATGCCGTCGGATGAGTTGATGACGGTCATGTTTTGGTTCATTTCGATGAATGTTTTCATGTTGTTCGTTTCAAAAGGCTCATCCGATCCGAGCTGCATGTAAAGGTCGGCTTTGGATAAATCTTCCAATTGACGCGGAGACGGATCGTAAGTGTGGCCGGCACCTGCCGGAATCATGGAAATGGCAATCACATTGTCGCCGCCGACTTTTTCAATAAATTCGGTTTGCGGAACAACGCTTGCGGCAACCAGTATTTTGCTGCCGTTTAAAACAGAATTCAGAGATTCGTTGTCAAGCGGATCGTAAGTGGCGTTCGGGTCGCCGTGATCATGGTCATGGCCGTCAGAGTCAAGACAGCCGGAAAAAGAAACGGCGGCAATCAATAAAACAGTAAGAACGACTGTAAGGAGGAGAATTGATTTTTTTGATTTCATATTGTATCTCTTTTTGAAATGATAAAGTAATTTGAAAGATAAGTTGAAAGTTGATTTGAAAGTTGATTTGAAAGATAAATCGAAAGATGGTTTGAAAATAATTTTGAATTTTTTAATTTCTTTGAAGAAAATTAATTTCTTGATATTTCTTTGAAATTTTTGAAATCTTTTAATTTGTAAAATTTGGTCATTCCCCCAGAATTTTGGCACTATACCAAAAATTTAGTTTGAAATGACCTTTCCTTTGATAACAAGAATCAAAAAGAATGTTTTATATCGCCGATAAATCCAAAACCGGCGTTAAAGTTTTTTTATGATATTGGGATGCTTTTCATGAAAACACGAATCATGATTGATTTGGCGCGCTTCATTTGATTTGACGCAGCATGAAATTGTCGGATGCCCCATTGAAGAACACATTCTGTCAATCGCCTTTTTGGAAACGAATGTTTCGATACGCGATGTTTCGCCGCAGGATTCCTCAGGCGTTAAACCGTAATGTGAAAACATCAAACTGAGAATCTGATGACGTTTTAAACAAAATTCGGCGTAAGTTTTTCCGAAATTCGTCAATTTGACGCCGCGGTAAGGAATATGATCGATAAATCCTTCTTCGGCAAGCTCAGCGACTAATTTAGTCACCGTCGACGGATCAACTTCAAATTCTTCCGAAATTTCAGTTGTCCGAACCGTCGTGTTTTTTTCCAGCAGAAATTTGAGGTAAGAAACCTTGCGCGGACTCAGTTCAAGCCCCGTGATTTCTTCGTTTTTATTGTTTTCAGTCATTGAAATGAAAATGTGTATTCAGATTTATAAATATGTCGGAAAATTTGGCATCGCGCCAAAAATCAAAATTTGTTTAAAAAATCTAAAAATAATTTATAATTTAGCAGTTGGAGAAAGGTGTTTGTTTACAGTGAGAGGGAGGTGTTTGTTTGCAGCGGGAGTCAGGTTTGCGTTTGCAGCGGGAGTCAGGTTTGCGTTTGCAGCGGGAGTCAGGTTTGCGTTTGCAGCGGGAGTCAGGTTTGCGTTTGCAGCGGGAGTCAGGTTTGCGTTTGCAGCGGCAAGCCGCCGCCGCGCGCAAACTGCACCAATCTTAAAAAAATCGAAAACCGTACCCCATTTTTACAAAAATAAATAAAAACGAATGAAGAAAATCAAAAAATGAAAAGAAAAAATTGAAAGAAAAAAATGAAAAAAGATACGCTTAAAGGTATCCTTTTTCTTTGAGAAGCTCTGCGTTCAAAACGCTTGCGCCTGCCGCGCCGCGAACGGTGTTGTGACCGAGCGCGACATAACGGATGCCTTCCCTGATCCTGCCGACAGAGACGCTCATGCCTTTGCCCATGTCGCGGTCCAATCTCGGCTGCGGTCTGTCGGGTTCGTCGCGAACGATAATCGGATGCTTCGGTTCGGTCGGAAGATGTGAAAGTCCCGGGTCGAACTTGAGGAACGCGTCGCGGACAGCATCAGGTTTCGGGTTCTTTGCAAGCGTTGCCCAAATCGCTTCGGTGTGACCGTCAATGACGGGAACGCGGTTGCAGGACGCGCTGACCTTAAAGGGAGCGTTTTTAACTTTCGCGCCGTCAAAGTCGCCGAAAATCTTCAGCGTTTCAGTTTCGATTTTTTCTTCTTCGCCGCCGATGTACGGCACAATATTGTCATAAATAGACATCGCGTAAACGCCGTTGTAGCCGGCGCCTGAAATTGCCTGCATCGTCGCGACATTGATGGATTCGATGCCGAATTCAAGAAGCGGTTTTAAGGTAACTGCCATCACAATGGTCGAACAATTCGGATTGGTAATGATGCAGCCGTCCCAGTTTCTGTTCTTCTTTTGAACATCGATCAAATCTAAATGATCGGGATTTACTTCCGGAATCGCAAGCGGAATGTCTTCTTCCATTCGAAAAGACGCGGCGTTGCTGGCGACAACAAATCCTTCTTTTGCAAAAGCCGGCTCAATCGTCATTGCAAGATCTGCAGGAAGCGCGGAAAAAACGATGTCGGCGTCAATATTTTTCGGGTCGATTGCAACAACTTCAATATCTTCGACAGATTCGGGGATTTCCGTGCCGAGTTTCCAGTCGGCCACCTCGCCGTATTTTTTGCCGGCGCTTCGCTCAGATGCCGCGAGCGCTGAAATCTCAAACCACGGGTGGTTGTCCAATGCCTGAATAAAACGCTGACCGACGTTGCCGGTTGCGCCTAAAACACCAACTTTAATCTTTGCCATTTAAGAACCTCTCGGAAAACTCAATTGAAAAATACGATACATCTCTCGCATATCGCATAAATACCGATAGTTAAATTGTCGGGATTATTAATGCTTTCGCTGAAAAAGCCAAAACGTGAAGAAAGGGCTGAAAACGGGATACCGGATATTTGAAAAATAATTTGTTTGCATTTGCGCTTGTATTTGCGTTGCTGCTGCCCATCGGGTTTGTGTTTTTATTTGTGTTTGCTGCTGCCGCAGTTGCCGCTGTCGCTGTCGCCGCCGCGTGCGAGTCGCATCATTTTAAAAAAGAATCAAGACGGGATTGCATTTTTCCAAAATAATCAAATGAGAGCTCCATTTTTAAAAATAATCGAAAAAAGATTCGCGTTTAAAAAATAAAAACGAAAAGAAGAGACGAAGAATAATAGATAATAGATAGATAATAAGAAGAATAAATGAAAAATAAAATGAAAATAATGTAAAAGAAGTAAAATTTTAAAGTTGATTCAATAATGAATCAGCTTTGAAATCAGCTTTCAGCGATTGCTTCTGCCGGGCAGGCGGAAATGCAGGCGCCGCAGTCTGTGCATGCATTTTTGTCAATGACGGAAATGCCTGCATCGTCTAAGGTAATTGCGCCCGAGGGGCAGTCATCTACACAAATACCGCAACCGGTACATTCTGTTCTGTTAACAACGGGTAACATAGTATAATCCTCCAAATAAACTTGAAATTAGATTTGAAATTCTTGAAAATCGTTTTTTTCAATTTTCGTTTTTATCGTTTGTTCTCAAACTCTTAAGAACAAGTAATTCTTAATATGTGAAAATAGTATATAAATCCCTTTGCAAAAATGTATCGGTCGGCTCGATTTTTTGCGTTTGAATGAAAAAAAAGTGATTCAGCAAAAAATATTTGTTACGACAAAAAGAAAAAGGAAAGTAAAAAAGGCTTTCCCTGTCATGATTTACAAATGAATCGAATTCCGGATGGAATTCATAATGAATTCAAAAATTATATGATTTTACAATGTAATGGCCACAACGGGACAGACATCAACGCAAGCGCCGCATTCAACGCATAAGTCGGGGTCTACTGTGGAAATGCCTTCCGCGTCAAAACTGAGCGCTTCAGACGGACACTCGTCAATACAAAGACCGCAGCCGGTACATTCATCTCTGTCAATTACTACTGCCATGGATTTTCCTCCAAAATATGTGATTTTTTTAATTAATGTATAATCCAAAGTTTTGAAATCGTTTTTTTGTTTTTTATTTTGTTTTTATTTTGGTTGTGTTTTTGTTTTAATTTTAACGACGATTATTAAAACAGATATTTTTCGATTAAATTTGAATGGAATCTGTCATCGATTTTTTTAATCGTTGAAATCGCAACCATTATTATAAAAGTATACTGTTTATGATTATATATCTTTTGAGATGTCATGAATTATATTGAAATGAGAATTAAAACAAAACACAACCAAAACAAAATACAAAATCAGAATTAAAATAAGAATTAAAATAAAAATTTAAAATAAGAATTAATGCGAGATGACATCGTTTTTATGAAAAAAGGAGACGAGCTTCCAAATTTAAAAATTTTAAATGTTTAATTTAAGTTTTAATTCATTGAAACAATTTTCAAAGATTGTTTGACTGCCGCCTTCAAGTTCAATAACTTTTAAATTGTAAAGATCCGCGACATTTTGAATATTTTCATCAAAATTTTCAGTATATTCCAAACCCGTGTGAAGTTTTGCGACATATTGGTAATTCGCGCCGTCGAGCATCATTTTATTCATATCATAAATTTGTTCATCGGTGAACATCCCTTCCGGATACATAAAAAAATCGGCGAGCGGAGAACAAGAAAACATCGGTGTATAAATCAAAGTTCCGACACCTTTGAAACTTTTAAGCAAATTCAAATATTGCGTGCGCCCGCCGAGAGTGGCGCCGACACAATCGTCTACAACTGAACCATTTGCTTCTTTCAGTATGACAACAGGAAGAATGTCTTTGAAGTCTTCTTCAGCATTTCCCAAAACATTTCCGCAAAGACCGTACATTAAAAAGATACCGTTGACTTTCGGTGCGAACTGTTCCAAATTCTCATAAATATTTTCTTTAAGTTTTTTAGGAATAGAATGCAAACCGAGTTCGACATTCCATATGATAACAGAATAACTGTCATCGGCGTTTTTTCCCGTTTCCGGCGGTTGTGCATCGGGAAGAGAATGAATTGACGGAACTGTTTTGTATTGGCGGCCGATTTTGTTTAATTTCTGCAAAAACTCTTCCTGTACACCATTTTCAATGACAGTAATCTCTTTTATTTCCGGATGAGTCTCAATTAAATACAGTATTTCATCTTGCAATATTTTACAATTTAAAATTCCGATTGTTTTCATCAGATAACACCGCCGAATGAATGTGAATCGAATTATTTTGATTTTAATTATTTGTAAAACGGTTTCATTTCAATATCAATTGTATAAACGGTTGGTAAATACAAAAACATTTCTATTTAAATACTTCTGATTAAATAAAAAAGAACGTTGAAGTTGAATCTCTGTACCTAAAATTAAAATTAAAATTAAAATTAAATGTAAATTAAATGTAAATTAAATGTAAATTAAATGTAAATTAAATGAAAAATAAAAATTAAATGTAAATTAAAAACAAGATTATATTCATTTTTATGGATAATATTCATTTTTTATCATTGACAATAAAATCAAAACGCTTTCCTGTATCCAAATTCAATCCGACAGAAAAGAAGCAAACACCGCCGCCTTCAACGTAAACGCGATGTGTTTTCCAATCACCGACGGGACGGCAGAACAAATTGATCCAAAGACAGCGATCGCCTTTTTCATTCAAAAACGGAATATATTGGCGGTAATAACGCTCAAGCTCGATAAAAAGATCCGTCTGCGCCCAATCCGACGCGGGATTTTCCGCCATGAATGTCACAAATTCATCCGTTCGCTTTTCATTATATACAGCAACCGCTTTTTCAAGCAGTTTTTCGGCGGCTTCAATTTCACCTTTTTCAGCGGCTCTTGATTCTGACATTTCCCGGTATTGTTCGGGAAGTTCGGAAAACGGAAGCAGAGCGTATTTTGAATCGGAAATCATAAATTCACCATTCTAAAATTCACCATTCAAGAATTCATCATTCAGGATTTCGGCAATTATTGTTCATTTGACAATTATTGTTCATTCATGAATCGTTGTTCATTCGACAATCGTTTCAATCTCTGTTTGTTTATTCAACGAGCGGCGCCGAAAGACCTTTTTCGGTCATCAGCACTTTATCAATGCGGGCCGAATCCATATCTACCACTTCAAGTTCGAAATGAAGCCAATCGAATTTGTCGCCGGCGCTCGGGATTTTGCCGAGTTTGTCCAGCATCATACCGCTGAGCGTGTTGTAATCGTATTCGTTTCTGAAATCCAAAAGATCAAAATATTCAAGAAAATCATAAAACGGATACTGACCGTCAATCAGCCACGAATCCGGCGTTCTTTGAACGATTTCATATTCTTCATGAGACGAAGGCGGGCGCGTGGCTGCGTCGCCGACAAGCGCTTCAAAAATATCATTCAGCGTCACAAGACCGAGGATGCTTCCGAATTCATCCGTGATGATTGCATACTGGTTTTGAGCCGTTCTGAAATTTTCCAAAACGGATAAAATCGTCATATTTTCAGGCAAAAAGTTGACGGACTGCATGACGTGTTCAATGCTGAAATCACTGTCATTTATTTCGACGGCCAATTTTTTTACGGGCAAAACACCGATGATATTGTCAATGCCGCCGTCAGTCACGGGATAAACGGAAAAAGGCGTTTCTTTGATTGTTTTCAAAACATCTTCCTGTGATGCCGACACTTCAATTGAAACAATATCATTTTTATGCGTAATCAGCGAACTGATTTTGCGGTCATCCAAGCTGAAAATGCGTTCCACCAAATCCTGTTCGGTTTCGTCGATCGCGCCGCCGTCGATTCCTTCCTGAACGATGGCGATGACATCTTCTTCGGTTGTTGCCGGCTCATATGGTTTGATGCCGAGGATTTTGCCGGCAAAATTTGCCGAGCCGTTAACAAACCATGCGGCGGGAGACAAAATAATTGAGATAAAGTTCATCGGTCTTGAAATCAAGCTTGCGATGAATTCCGGGCGCGAATGTCCGATTTTCTTCGGAATCAATTCCCCGAGAACGATTAAGAAGTAAGTCACGATCAAAACGACGATTAAAATCGCGAGCGGAAGTGCGTACGGCTCAAGGATTTCAATATTTGAAAGAATCGCGGCCAAGTCGCCCGAGAGCGTTATGCCGGAGTAAATCCCTAAGAAGACGCCGATTGTTGTGATGCCGATTTGAACAGCCGCTAAAAAGCGTGACGGTTTTTCGGCAAGCTCGTATGCTTTTTGGGCGCCGGATTTCCCGTTTTTAGCAGCGCTTTTCAAACGTGATTTGCGCGAAGATGTGATTGCGACTTCCGACATGGACAGAAGCCCGTTGATCAATATCAAAATGAGAATGACAATAAGTTCAGTATAGGCCATAATGAATCAAACCGATTCCTTTCTTTTTGTTCGGCTTTAGTCTTAAACCTTTCTTATTTTATTTTAAAATGTACATTTAATTATGGATTTTGATTTTAAATGAGTTATTATAATTTTTGGATTATTTCGATCTGTTTTTGAATTCGGCTGGTTTTTTGATTTTTAAAAAAATGCACTTCCTTTTTCTTCTTTTTTTAAAAAATGAAACTCCCGCTTTTGATTGTTTTTAAAAACTTGTGCGGCTCGCGCGGGCGGCGGGCAGTTGCCTGCCGGCGAAAGCCTGCCGGCAGCAGCAAGCGGAAACCCGACTCCAACCGGAAACCGAAAACCTGACTCCAAGCGGAAACCGAAAACCTGACTCCAAGCGGAAACCGAAAACCTGACTCCAAACGGAAACAGAAAACCTGACTCCAAGCAGAAACAGAAAACCTGACTCCAAGCGGAAACCGAAAACCTGACTCCAAGCGGGAACCGAAAACCTGACTCCAAGCGGAAACAAAAACCTGACCCCAAGCGGAAACAAAAACCCGACTCCAATCGGAAATAAAAAAAGAAAAAAATCAAAAAAGAAAACACAAAGAGAAATACAAAAAAGAAGAAAAGAGAAAATGATTAAAATAATGAAAAATGATTCATCCGCTCAAAAATTGTGTATTTTTCATTGAACGTAAGTTTTTAATTTTCATTATTTTTTTATTGTTTTCATTTTTCTATTTTGTCCCCTTCATTGCCGTTTTTATCATTTTCACCCGCTGTTTTTGTCTGCAATTTTTGTTTTGTAATTTTTTTGTTGTTTTTCGCGATTCTGTATGAGCTTCTCTTGGAATCGTTTTCATCTTCATTGACGATCATTTTTTTAGCCCTCATAAAAGGCCTTCCGTTTGAGAGATAGAAATAACCGACAACCGAAACGATCAAAGCGCCGATTGCATCCACCATTAAATCTTCCATTGTGTCAATAATCGCCGCGCTCTGGTATGCGGGATTTCCGGTTAAATAAGAAGCGGCATCTTCATCCCAGCATTGCATTGTTGTTCCGAAAATCCAGTCCATCAGATATTCAACGATTTCCCAAATCGCGCCGCCGGCAACTGCAAAAGTGAATGAGAAAAGCGCGACATAAAAAGGGTTCAAATCCAAATGCGCTTTTTTAGAATCATTCAACGCAGATGTCAAAGCAAACGCGATCAAACCTAAAATGATACCGGAAATGGTGTGCAGCATCGTGTCCCACCAAGCGAAGCGGTCAAAGAAACTGAACGCCTGTCCGAGAAAAGAGCCGGCAAAAATGAAAACTGAAATCACAACGATAAGGCGCGGATCAACGACAAAGCCCATTCTTCTTTGAATCAGTCCGGGAAGCGACATGTAAACTAAAGTCATGATGGTGAAGAAGAAGAAATAGATATTTTCCTGCAAAATATTATCTAATGTCACGCCGTCTTCGAGACCGGTAAACACATTCCACGCAATCAAAGCAATACTTGAAAACAATACGAATAAAACGAAATAACGAAGATATTTTGAAATCCTCGGCTCGACAAGTTCTGCATATTCATCAGAATCTTGCGAATGATCCTCTTTTTTCTTTCCCATGCCTGCACCTGTTAAAGATTATTAAATTTTTAAACAAATGAACAAATTAAACAAATGAACAAATTAAACGAATAATAAACATTGAACGAATTAAACAAATTTAAACCGATTAGACGAAATAAACATTGGACGAATGAATGAATTTAAGCAAATAAGATTAAAACTGTAAATACTCATTATAATCCTGTTTCATGATATAAATGTCTTAAGACGATTCATTCAAAAATATAAGATTGATGTAATAATAAAAGATCCATATAAACGCTTTTATAAATAACATGAATTATATAAATTGAAACTGATTTCAAATTACTTTAATTTATTTAAAAATGTTTCAAAATTTCAACAGTCGGAGGAAAATAATATGAGTTACAAAAGAGAATCGCCCGAAAACATTCAAAAAATCATTGCCGAAAAAGACGTGAATCTCGCCGATGTCCGATCTTCACAGGAACGCGCATCGGACGGATACATCACAGGATCGGTTTTAATTGATCTTCGCAGTCCCGATTTTGATCAAAAATTAAACGCGCTTGACAAAGACAAAACGCTTGTTCTGTATTGTCATGCCGGCAACCGCTCGGCAACCGCGGCTCAAAAAGCCGTTGATGCCGGATTCAAAGATGTTTATATGATTGAAGGCGGCATTACGGGTTGGAAATCTCACGGATTGCCGGTTGAGAAATAATTCGTTTTTCTTTTTTCACCCTTTTTCTTTTTATTTTCTTTTCTTTTTATTTTTTATCTCCTAAAAAAATACTTATCTCTGAATGCTGTTATTAATTTATGATTCTGTTTTGGTTCAGCTTTATTACAAATCCATTGTTTGCCATTTGAATGAAACTGAAATGACATAGAAGTGCGGCGTCCGGTTCAGAAAAACAGGAATCGTTCCCTACAACAGAATTACAAACATCAATAATTTCTCAAGGTCCGGTCATGCGCCTCATTAAGATTTCAAATCTTCAGATTCAAACCGCCGGAAATTCGGGCGGTAAAGTCGGTTCCGAAATTTCAATCATCGGTATGGAAGATGCCGAGCCCCTTCGTGCATTTATCATGGATTTTGTCAGAGGAACGGCGCCTGTAACGGCTGTCACGGGCGGCGAAGAAACGGTTGGCGTTGCTGTAAATTTTGCAGAAGCTGCCAATCATAGTGCTGAAATGGAAACGCTGATTTCCGAAGTTTCCGCAATTCGAAAACTGCTTGAAGAACAGAAAAATAATTGAATAATTTCACCGAAGCAGGAGATGAAAAATTGGATCAATGTCTGTACGTTATGTTTATAGAAAAAGGAAAAACATACAACAAGCTTACCAAAGCGATGGTTGAAAAACACGTTGAGAACATAAAAAATTTAGACAATGCCGGAAAATTGGACCGCTGCGGCGTATTCAAAGGATACCCCGGCGTTGCCGGCATGCTCATTCTCAAAACTCAAAGTTATGAAGACGCCGAAGAAATCTGCAAATCGGAACCGCTTGTCGCTGAAGGTTACGCAACATACAAACTTTATGCTTTGCAGGTTGCGGATAAGGAGAACAATTATTTGCTGTAATGGCAATCGGCAGCTGACGCTGCCGCGCGCGACCCGCTCCATTTTTATTTTTGTTTTCAAATTCCCATCCTTATTTTTCTAATTTTCATTTTCAAATCCTCTCTCCAATGTTTTTATTTCATTTTCAAATCCACTCTCATTTTTTGTTTTTGAAAATCTTTTGCAATACTTTATATTCTAAAATCCGTTTTTTAGTTCCAAGTGAAAAATTATGAGTGAAAAATGTCCCAACTGTTACGGTCAAGGCTATAATATTACCGAGACCGGCCCGTGCCCGAAATGCAGCGGCGTCGTCGGCGCGGCAAAGCCTAAATCCATCAATTTGATGGAACTTTCCGAAAAAAATCTCGACTCTTTCGTAAGCGGCGTCTGTGACGTCTGCGGCGGAACCGGAATTTACGAGAAAAAGGAAAAATGCGAAGAATGCCGCGGAAAAGGCGAAACCTACAACTGTACACGCTGCGGAAAACAAATTCCGTATCTGAACAACAACGGCGAAGAAATCTGCAACGCTTGCGCCTCTTCCGGATGCGTTCACAAACTTGACAACTCCTGCGATTACAACGATTTGACAAGCGGCAAGCTTTATATCGGCTGCGTTGACGGCGTTGTTGAAAATCTCGGCGCGTTCGTCAAACTCAACGACGGCATCAAAGGTCTTCTGCATGAGAAAAATTTCGATTCGGCCTGCTCATCGATGACGAAAGGCGATGAAATTATTATTCAAATCAAAAACATCAACCGCTCCGGCCGCGATGTCAAATTGGATTTGGTTCCCAAGCGCCTCAGCAAATACGAATTAATTGAAGTCGAAAAAGAATTCCCGCTCACATCCGTCGCTGATATGACTCAAAAAGACAACGGCAAAACCGTCAAATTTGCCGGCGAAGTGCTTCAGGTCAAACAAACCGGCGGACCGACGATTTTTACAATTTCCGATGAAACCGGACAAGTCCCTTGCGCCGGATTTTCAACAGCAGGACAACGATCATACCCCGAAATTGATGCAGGCATGGCCGTTTCCGCCGTCGGCGAAATCAACATTCGCGACGGTGCGATCCAAATCGAATTATTAAGTTTAAAACCGCTCGCAGAAGATGAAGCGGCGGAATTAATTCAAAAAATTGAAGCAGCCGTTGACAAACGCGCCGAAGCATATGATATTCCGTTCCTTGTTGAAAGCGAAATTTTGGAAAAACTGAAGCCGGCAATGCTTCAGGCGGCCAAAGAAATAAGAAAAGCAATTTTCAGGTCCCGCCCGATCATCCTTCGTCATCACGCTGACGCCGACGGCATTACATCAGCCATTGCAATCGAACGCGCAATTCTGCCGCTTATTCGCGAAGCCGGCGGACCCGATGCCGAACACCGCGCTTACAGACGATCGCCCTCAAAAGCGCCGTTTTACGAATTGATGGACGTTGTCAAAGACGTTTCTTACGCCGTTGAAGATGAAATCCGATTCGGGCAGCCGATGCCGCTCATTGTGATGGTGGACAACGGCTCGACAGATGAAGATGTTCCGGCATACAAACACACGCAAGTGTACGGAATGGACGTGGTTGTCATCGATCACCACCATCCGCATGAGTCGGCAGACGAATATCTGATCGCGCACGTTAATCCGTATCACGTCGGCGGCGACTTCGGTTTGACGGCCGGTATGCTTTGTGTTGAAACCGCCCGCATGATCCGCCCCGAAGTGAGCGACGAGATCATTCATTTGGCAGCCGTTGCAGGTGTGGGCGACCGCGCCGACTCCCCCGAGTGCGTTCAGTATATCAATATGGTGGCTGACAAATATCCGCTTGAAGAACTCAAAAAGATGGCATTGTCACTCGATTATGAACAATACTGGCTTAAATTCGGCGCCGGTGTCGGAATCGTGGATGACATTTTAGACTTGCGTGATCACGAAACACATACCCGTCTCATCAATATGCTCACAGAGCAGGCGAACAGCATGATCCAAGGTCAGCTTGAAGTGTGTCTTCCGAATGTCAAAATGACGGAACTCAAGAGCGGCGCAATTCTCAACACAATCGACGTTGAAAAATTCGCCCACAAATTCACGTTCCCGCCGCCCGGAAAAACGTCGGGCGAAATCCACGATATTATGTGCAATCAGAAATATATTGACAAACCGGTGATTACGCTCGGTCTCGGCCCCGATTTCGCAGTTATCCGCTCCAAAAAAGTGCTGATGAATATTCCGCAGATCGTCAGAGAACTGCGCGAAGAATTGATCGGCAGCGGTGTGAACGGCGGCGGCCACTTGGTTGTCGGCAGCATCAAGTTCGTGGAAGGTGCAGCAGATGTCGTGATTCCGAGATTGATTGAAAAATTAGCGGAAGCGGATGTTGAAAAATAATCACATCGCTTCATCTTTTTTATTTTTTGTTTTTAAAAACTGAGTGTATCAGTTTCATTTTTTTGTAAAAACGATCTGTCGATTTCTTTTTTTTGTTTTTAAAATTGGTGCAGTTCGCGCGCGGCTGCGCTTTGCGACTGATACAGCACAGTTTACAGCCGGCAGATGCTGTAAACAATACAAATAAAAAATTCAAAATTAAACGAATAGATTTGAAACACAGAAAAAATGAAAACAAATTTAAAACACAGAAAAATAAAAAAGAATGAAACAAGATATCAAAATTCAATATCTCATTTCGGATTTTAAACTAAAATCATTCGTACTTGTAACCGATTTTCATTGCTTTTTCAATAGAAGCAGAAGCTTCATCGATTTCGGCTTTTGTAAATGCAAGTTCTTCTTTTCCGACTTTCATCTTCAAGCTGCTGCCTGCAACAGTTTTCCCGATTGCAATGCACGGAATGTCTTTCATGATGTCGGCAATTTTGTCGGTTGATTTCACCGTCAGAATCGCTCTTGCCGGAGATTCGGAGAACAAAAGATCATCGGCGCGGTCAATGCCGAGTGCCGTTAAATCGACTTCTGCGCCGACGTCGGTCAGCATGGAAGCGAATGCTTTTGCAATGCCGCCTCTTGAAATGTCGTGAGCGCTTGTTACCTCGCCTGATGCGCAGGCTTTTGCGATGGCTTCAACGATTTTGTCATAATTCTCGGGAACTGTCGGAACAACTCCGGAGTCTTCCATGTCTGCTGCACGATAGTATTCGCTGCCGCCGAGTTCTGCTTTTGTCGTGCCGATCAAAAGAATTGTTTCATCGGATTCCTTGAAGAACGAAGACGGAATCGGCTTTTCAAAGCTGACAATTCCGAGAACGCCGATTGCAGGTGTTGGCAAAATGGCTGTGTCGAATTCGGCGCTTTCGTTGTAAAGAGAAACATTTCCGCCGACAACGGGGATGTTCAATTTTTTAGCGGCGTCGGACAAACCGAGGACGGACTGCTTCAAATACCAATATTGTTCGGGTTTGTTCGGGTTGCCGAAGTTGAGATTGTCGACAAGACAAAGACCGGAAGCGCCTTTGACGGCGAGATTCATGGCATTTTCAAGAACGGTCATCACGGATCCGGTGTACGGATCAAGAAGACAAACAGCGGGCTCGCAGCCGCAGGTCATCGCAACGCCTTTTTTGTCGGTCACTTTAATAATGCCGGCATCGCCGCCGCTTTCGCCGTAAACTTCGGGAAGCGTTGTTTTGGCAAATTTTTCCCAAACGGTTTTGCGGGACGCGAGATTGTAAGAGGAAAGCATATTGAGGACACAGGTTTTCATGTCGGCCGGAAGTTCGGGCTTCTTTGAAACGTGTACGTCGGGTCTTTTTGCGGGCGCTTCTGACGGAAGTTCGCATCTTGGAACGCCGCTGACGATAAAGTGAATCGGAAGCTCGGCTTCGAGTTTTCCTTTGAAGTTGACGCGGTAAACAGGTTCTTCAATTAAGTAACCGACATCGGCGGCCCAAACATTGTGTTTTCTCATGATTTCCATGACGACTTCAACGTTTTCGGGTTTGATTTCTGCAAGCATACGTTCCTGTGTTTCGGAAAGCATGATTTCATAAAGTGTTAAGTCGTCAAAAAGGAGCGGCACATCGTCTGCAATTAAATTGAATCCGAAGCCGCCTTTTTCGGCCATTTCAACGCTTGCGCCGGTCAAGCCGGAAGCGCCGAGATCGCGGCAGCATTCGACTAATTTCTTTTCAATTATTTCAAGAGTTGCGTCAATCACGCGTTTTTCGAGTTCCGCGTCGCCGCCGGGGATGGTTTCTCGAGCAGGCGTGTCGTCTTCGGACATATCGGCAGATGCGAATGCTGCGCCGCCGAGGCCGTCTCGCCCGGTTTTGGAGCCGAAGAGAATAAATCTGTTTCCTGCAGTTTTGGAAACGGAGGTCATCATGTTTTCTTTTTTGCCGACGCCGACGCAAACGACATTGACAAGGGGATTGCCGCTGTATCTTTCATCGAAATAAGATTCGCCGCGAATGCCTGCGACTTTGATCGTTTCGGAGTAATCGGCAGCGCCTTCTAAGATGTTGTCAAAAATCCATCTGTTTTTGTCGGAATCGAGCGGGCCGAGATAGAAAGGAGCGAGAACGGCAACGGGTTTTGTTCCCATGGAGATGACGTCGCGGACGATGCCGCCGACGCCGGTTGCTGCGCCGCTGTAAGGATCAATGTAGGACGGGTGGTTGTGGCTTTCCATGGCGACGGAAAGGATGTATTCGTCGTCGAATTTAACGATTGCCGCGTCGTCGCCGGGGCCGATGATGACATTTTCGCCGTCGGTTTTGAAGTTTTTCAAAAGCGGATAGCTGGAGCGGTAAGAACAGTGTTCGCTCCAAAGATTCAGGAAAATGCCCTGTTCCAAATCGTTGGGCTGACGGTCTAATTTTTCAACAACAAGTTTGAGATCTTCTGCGGGTAACATATTATGATTGAGCCTCTTTTTGCGGTTAGAATGAATTTAAGGTTTGCTAAGGTTTGTCAAATAATTCTTTGAATAATGTTTTGATGATTAAAAATGTTGTTCTTAAAACGGATTTTCCGATTTCGCAAACGATTGAAAAGATTTTTCGGAATAATATTTTAAACCTTCATGTAAAAAAAATCTCAATAATTTAAAAGTCTTCCCATAGACCGAAAAAACGCCTCTATTTATCATAATTTATATTGATAAAATGAAATCGAAATCACGATGAGTTATTTTTTGATTTAAAAAATATTACCGGCATTTATCATGATTTATCCGAGTCAAAAATGATAAAATCATTTTTTTGAAAAAATAAATTGAAAAATACAAAAAATGATTCATTTTTGAGTCGGATTGCGCCGCCGCGCGCGAGCTGCTTCGTTTTTCATTTAATTTCCGAATTCGTCCGACGTTTTTATTTCGTTTTCGAAAAAACCCAAACATCCAATTTCGTGAAAACGTTGAATCTGAACGCCCGATAAAACCCCAAAAGATAAATTTCGATAAAAGACGGCGTTCCGTTTTTGAATAATTTTGATGAAAGACGATGTTTCAATCATTTTTGATTAAATTAAAATTTCAAAAACCGTCCCGCAAGTTGAATTTCCGAGCGCAGCGAGAAAACAAGACTTGGCGGATTCCCCCCCATACAAAACAAAAAAATAAAAACCGTTGGTGTAGGTTACTTTTCAGTGACGGTAAAGTGCTTTTTTACCCCTGTCTTTTACTGACGCCGGTTCCGGTTGGGCCTGCTCGTCTGCAACTGTATTTTAATACTGCTGATCAGAATTGTGTTTGCTGCGTGCATCTGCTTTTTTATTGTAATCCGAACGCAATCGCGGACGTGCCGTTGCTGCCTTTAGGTTTCCGTTTCCGCTTGCGATCGGATTTACGTTTGCCGCAGCCGCCGCGCGCGACCCGTCACATTTTTGAAGAAATTTTTCAAAAAACGCACCTTAATTTTTCCATTATCTTTTCAGCAGCAACCAATACTTGAATTTTTAAAAAGATAGATTTAAACCGTAAAGAAAACAATTACATTTAACGAAACGATATCAAAACACTTATATTTTAAAAAGCATAAGCAAAATCAAAAACGCCCGGTTGGATTGTTGAAACTATGAAATTAACGCCGATGAAAAAAGCGAATCTCCTGCTTCTTCTTGTTGTTTTCTTTTGGGGACTCTCCTATTTGTTCACCAAAAACGGTCTCGAAACGCTTCCGCCGTTTACATTCCTCGCGCTCCGTTTCGGCATCGGGTTCGCAGTTGCCGCGCTCATCTTCATCAAACCGCTTTCCAAAATCAATCGGCAAACGATTTTCGGCGCCGCCATTCTCGGATTTTTCTTATTCCTGACGCTTGCAGGCGTTTATTTCGGACTCCAATATACAACGATTTCAAACGCCGGCTTCCTCGGCAGTTTGACAGTCATATTCGTCCCGATCCTCTCCGCAATCGTTTACAGGAAACTTCCCGAAAAGAAAATCATCATCGGAAGTGTTGCCGCAACGATCGGAATTGCGCTTCTCACCTTGGAAAGCAAAGGCGGATTCGGTCCCGGCGACTTCATATGCGTGCTCGCGGCAGTTGCCTACGCAACACACATTTTGATTGCCAAGCGGCTGACAAGTATCAAAGAAATCGACGCGCTCAACCTCGGCATCACCCAACTCGGCTTTACATTCATTTACGGAACAATTTGCGCTTTTCTCTTTGAAACCCCGCATCTGCCGACAACAGAGAGCGCATGGGTTTCCGTTTTATTCCTCGCGCTGTTCTGTACCGCATTCGGTTTTGTCGGACAAGTTGTCGCGCAGAAATACACGACGCCCGCGCATGTCGGCCTCATTTTCGCGCTTGAGCCGGTCTTTGCATCAATCTTCGCCTACCTTTTCGCATCCGAACAGCTTCTGCCGATTCAAGTAGTCGGCGCCGCAATCGTTTTTATCAGCGTTTTGTATGTCGAAACGGATTTGAAAGAACTTCATAAAAAACAGGATCCAAAGAATAATACAGGAAACGGCTAACGGCTGACACACTAAATTTATTTGACACAATCTTCAGCATTCAAAATTTTGATGAAAATCTATATAACTTTTCGACCGAAATGAAGATGTATGCTGACCCAAAGAAAAGCGGATTTCATTATGGTAATTGCCGTTCTTTTTTGGGGCTTATCCTACGTTTTAACGCGCTACGGCTTAGATGATTTAGGCGTTTACAATTTCATGGCCATCCGAATGGGACTGGGCTTTCTCATCGCCGCCATGCTTTGTTACAAATCGATTTTGAAAACAAACAAAAAAACGCTTGCTGCAGGCGCCGTTTTGGGCGCGCTGTTATTTCTCACACTCTCCGGAACCAACTTCGGTCTGCTCCGAACCTCGATTACAAATACCGTATTTTTAATCAGCTTGACAGCGGTTTTTGTCCCTTTGTTTTCAACAATCATTTACAAGAAACTTCCCGATAAAAAAATCATAATCGGCACGATCGGCGCAGCTGCCGGCATTTTGCTTCTGACGCTGACCGGCATCTCAGGTCTCGGCATCGGAATCGGCGACATTCTCTGCATCGCGGCGGCAGCCGTTTACGCTGTTCACATAATGGCCGCCAAAAAATTCGTTGAAGACCCTAAAATTGACGCGCTCAACCTCGGAATCATTCAATTAGGATTTGCCGCGCTTTACGCAGCGGTCTGCACCTTCTTGTTTGAAACGCCGGTGATGCCGGAATCAACGGACATCTGGTTCGTTATTTTCTTCCTGGCAATTTTTTCAATTGCATTCGGCTGCGTCGCTCAAATCGTCGTTCAAAAATACACGTCGGCATCTCATGTCGGTTTGATTTTCGCACTTGAACCGATTTTCGGCGCAATTTTCGCGTTCATCGTCTACAGCGAAATATTGCTCCCGCTTCAAATTCTCGGCGGCGCGCTCGTCGTCCTCAGCGTCATTTGGATCGAATTGGACGTTGACGATTTGAAGAAGAAACTTAAAACAAAAAAGAAAAAGGAAAGCGGCGTTTAACCGCTTTTTTATTTGTATTTATTGCATTTATTGTATTTATTTTGCATTTTGTTTTGTATTTTATTTTCATTTTTTGGTATTTTATTTTGAATCCTATTTTGAATCCTATTTTGAATCCTATTTTGAATCCTATTTTGAATCCTATTTTGAATCCTATTTTGAATCTTATTTTGATTCACATTTTTATTTCTGTTCGGCTGCCGCTTGCGCTGCCAACTGTTTGCCGTATTCAACGACTTCTTCTTTTGACGGAACGGGCGTTTCAACACACGCTTTGACAAATGCCTGAATGTTTTCAATCGGCGTCGTTTCGGGAACGTCACAGGCGGAGCCTGCAATGTTGACGCCCTGGCGGATGACTTCTGCCGTTGCATTATATACATCTTGAGGCGTTCCGTTCGGGAAAAGTTCGATCACATCCAAGTTGCCGTAAGCGGAAACGTTTCCGAGTTTTTGTTTGGCATACCAGACGGGAACGGCTTTATCAAATGAAAAGCCTTCAACGCCTGAAACCGCAATATGTTCAAGCATCGGTTTTGTGTTGCCGCAAATGTGAAGAATTGTCGGCGCGCCGGTTTCTTTTCTCATTCTTTTAATTGACGGCAAAACAAATTCAGCGTACATGTCGCCGGAAAGCAAATCACCTGACGATGTCGGGTCGATTGCAAACAAAATGTCGGCGCCGTGTGCCGTCAGCAATTTTTGATAATCGACGACGAAATCGGTGATTTTATCAACGAGCGTATGCACTTTGTCGGGGTCGCTCAAAATCCACATGAACATTTCATCAACGCTTGCCATGTGTCCTGCAATCGTAAATGGACAAACGGTTGTCGGCAAAAGCGCCAAGTCTTCGCCGTATTTGTCTTTCAAAATATCGAGCGCTTTTAAAACGACCGGAATTCTGCCGAGCTCTTCAATGTTTTCGGGAATCGTAAAGTCATCCGGATCTTTGACGGAATGAACTTTAATCGGCGGGCGGTCGATTTTTCTCCAATCGAGCTCTGCACCGAGCACTTCGGCTTCAAGTGAAATATCAAACGGGAGCGTTGTTCCGTCAACGCCGCACATTTCATAAGGCGCTGCCGCCATGTCGGCCATCATCTGCGGATTGTGATGCGCCTCGGGATAAGTTGCGCCGACGGCTTTCATCATTTCGACGGTTGTCATTACTAAACCATTTGCGGACGACACATGGTCTACGGCTTGTCCGCGAACGGCGGCAAGTGCTCTCTCTGTTGCTGTCATTTGTTGAACCATATTTGTACACACTCCTTTTTTGACGTAAAGTATGAGATGTATTTTTGAATGATTTTTAAAATAGTCACACACGAAAAAATCGCAGCCTTTGGCCGGTTTCTCCCAAAACGTCCGAGGAAAGATCAAAATAATTTTTTTTGAGGAGAATTGTTGTTCGATTTTTTACGATATTCAAATGGGGTTTTTGGGTATTTAAATATTCTGAGAAACTTTTTTCAAGAAACAGAAGTGAAAAGAACTTTTTTTTACATGGTGAAGTTTATTTAGGTTCTTGTCATTTTTATAAATTTGATGGTTGATAAATTAACTCCCGAACAAAGAAGAAAGAATATGCAAGCTGTTAAAAACAAAGGCAGTGAAATCGAACGTATTCTTCAAGATGCATTAATTTCAAAAGGTTACTCTTTTACAACAAATGATAAATCCGTATTTGGAAAACCGGACATTGTATTCCATGAAGAAAAAATTGCTGTTTTTTGTGACAGCGAATATTGGCATGGATGGAATTGGGAAGTGAAGAAAAATGAAATTAAATCCAATCGAGAATTCTGGATTCCGAAAATTGAAAGAAATATGGAACGGGATATTGAGGTAAATGAATATTTAGAATCAGAGGGATGGATTGTTTTAAGATTTTGGGGGAAAGACATTAAAAAAAATACTGATGAATGTATATTAAGAATTGAAAGTAAAATTGATACGTGCAGAATTAGTGGGGCCATAAATATATAATATAAATATTATCCATTCTATATTTATTCTATTTTTGAATTATTTTGATGTGTGAAAATATGGATGATATAGACCTCCCTCCAAATGCTCCAATATTAATGGAGTCTACAAGATCAATAGGTTATACAACAGAAGCCGCAATTGCCGACATTATCGACAATAGTGTTTCCGCAAATGCTGAAAATATCAAAATTAAATCTACTTATTTTGGAACATACCCATTCATTTCAATATTGGACGATGGAGAAGGAATGACGGGAGTAGAACTTAACGAAGCAATGCGATATGGCAGTTCAAATCCTTTATCTCAAAGAGAAGAAAACGATTTAGGAAGATTCGGACTCGGATTAAAAACTGCTTCAATGTCTCAATGCCGTTGCCTAACAGTCATCACTAAAAAAGACAACATAATTGAGGCCAGAAGATGGGATTTGGACTACATTAAAAAAACACAAAAATGGTCATTACAAGTCTTGTCCATGTCGGAATATGAAAAATTGCCGTTATTTAACGAGTTAGCTGCTCAAAACTCAGGAACATTAGTCATTTGGACTGAACTCGATAAATTGATGGTCGGGTTAGAACCATCATCACAGGAACGGGCCTTCTCCAACAAATTGAAAAGTGTAAGAGAACATATTGCTCTTGTTTTCCATAGATATTTAGAAGGT
The DNA here is from genome assembly GCF_032594095.1 of Methanimicrococcus hongohii. Lineage (NCBI taxonomy): Archaea > Methanobacteriati > Methanobacteriota > Methanomicrobia > Methanosarcinales > Methanosarcinaceae > Methanimicrococcus > Methanimicrococcus hongohii. Next base: position 28,062 of record NZ_CP131059.1, on the reverse strand, counting down.
GAACGGGACATTCAAAAAATAAAAATGGAGTTGAATGGAAATCAAATTGAACCATACGACCCCTTTTTTTCAAAGAAAAGTTTAGTCACTCAAGACGAAGAGAAAATAAGAATTCGTGATACTGAAGTTCATGTCGGGTCATATGTATTGCCTCATCCTTCTACATTATCAAAAGACGAATTAGAAATGATGGGTGGAAAAAACGGTCTCAAAAAGGATCAGGGATTTTATGTTTATAGAAATAAACGACTTTTAGTTTGGGGGACCTGGTTCAATATGCATCGAAAAGAAGATTTGTCAAAACTGTCCCGGATACGAGTGGACATACCAAATTCATTAGATGATTTATGGACTCTTGATATTAAAAAATCAACTGCGGTTCCGCCGGAAATCGTAAGAAAACACTTAAAAAGAATTGTAAATAATAATTCATCCCACAGTAAAAGAACATGGACATATCGCGGGAAAAAGGAAACAACGAATGAACTGAATATTTGGGCAAAAATCATAGAAAGAGACGAAATACGTTATGAAATTAACAAAGAGCACCCCCTTGTAAAAATCATATCTAAAAATAGAGAGAAAGAAGACCAAAAACTTTTGGAGCAGTTATTTGACCAAATCGGAATCGGAATCCCTCTAAACTCAATTTATGATGATTTAAGTAATGATAAAAAATTCTTAATGGACGATGAAGATAACATTGTGAGAGACGCAAAAGAAAAAATCAAACAGATAGAATCACTCACAAACTTAACAGATGAAGAAAAAAATGAACTCATAAGCACATTAAGAGAAACATACCCGTATGTAAATTATAATGAATTTTTTTAAAGAGTGATTCTAAATGAGCCAAGAAGAATTATTGGAAAATTTAATAAAAACTTCAATTCGTACAAAATATTCAACCACAATCCCTACCGAAGAAGAAGTTTACGAAATCGCAAATGGACTCAGAGTTGTTTGTGATATAACAGAAGAAGAATTTCAAAACGTAATAAAATCAATCCATTCAAGTATGGGAATACGAGTTGAAGAAGGGATATCTGTAAAAAATGAGAGTACATACAGCCCATGGATAAAAAACAGAAAAGCGGAAACGGACCTGTATTATTGGAACAGATATGTAGAATATCTACAACATGATATGCAATGGAACAGCCGGCTAATTTCAACATTAGATAAAGATACTGATGCCATTATGGATTTTATTGGAGATCCGAAAGATACAGAATGGCAAAGAAGAGGTTTAATTTTTGGAGATGTGCAATCCGGAAAAACGGCAAACTATACTGCAATATGCAATAAAGCAGCAGATTATGGATTTGAAGTTATAATATTATTAACAGGCACAATAGAAAGTTTAAGAAGACAAACTCAAGAAAGATTGGATGCAGGTTTTGTCGGCAGAAGCAGCCAAGAAGCATTGAATAAAAATATTGTCACAAAGGTGAAAGGTGTCGGGTATTATTCAAAGGGTGAAAAAAGATATCCGATTTCTTTTACATCAACATCAGCAAATGGAGATTTTAACAAAAGAACTGTTACAAATTTAAATTTAGGAATTTCAAGTGCAGCAGAACCGGTATTGCTTGTTATAAAGAAAAACAAATCCGTCTTGGAAAATCTGTACGGATGGTTAGAAGCGTTCAATACCGATGAAAATGGAAAAATAAACGTTCCATTATTATTATTGGACGACGAAGCAGACAATGCCTCAATAAATACAAAAACAGATGATATCACGGTAATTAATAAATCAATTCGGAATCTTTTAAATTTATTTTCAAAAGCTGCATATGTGGGGATTACAGCTACTCCTTTTGCAAATATATTCATTGATCCGAAAAGTGATGATGAGATGGTTAAAGAAGACCTATTTCCGAAAGATTTTATTTATTTGTTAAATCCTCCTTCAAACTATATAGGACCAAATCAAATATTTGGTGATTCAGAGGTACTCTTAGAGCCCATAGAAATTATTGATGAAGATGAGATGGGTGAGACATTCCGAAAGAAAACAAAAAGCATGGAAGTCATTGAGGAATTGCCTGGTAGTTTAAAAGAAGCAATGACTTATTTTGTTCTGACAAATATAATCCGAAACTATCGCGGTCAAGAAAATAAACATAAATCAATGTTGGTAAATGTAAGTCATTATACAAATATTCAAAATCAAGTTGCAATTCTTGCAAATGAATGGCTTGTAAATACTCAAACAGATATACGTCTTTATTCAAAACTTCCTGAAGCATTAGAATGTAAGACAATTTCAAATTTTAAGGAGGTCTTTGAAAAATACCAACTTGACAAACATATAGAATGGCGAACGGTTCAAGAGGATTTAGAAAAAGAAGTTTTAGCATATGATATAAAAACAATAAATCAAAAATCGCAAGAAAAACTTGATTATGGAAATTATGAAAACGGTGCAAGTATTATTGCAATCGGTGGAAACAGTCTTTCACGCGGGTTAACACTGGAAGGATTATCTGTAAGCTATTTTTATCGCTCATCCAAAATGTATGATACCCTTATGCAGATGGGCAGATGGTTCGGTTACAGAGACAGTTATGCAGATCTAATAAAAATTTGGATGACAGAGGATATGAAAGATTGGTATTCGTTTGTTACAGACGCATCAAATGAATTGAAAAATGAAGTTATTTTAATGAACAGGCACGACTTAACGCCAAGACATTTCGGACTCCAAGTACGTGCTCATCCGGATTCGTTGTTAGTTACGGCACGAAACAAAATGCGTTCTACTGAAACAATTGAAAGATCAATTTCGGTTGAAGGGAAAGTCATTGAAACCTCTTATTTTTCAATGAATGAAGCAGAACTTTCAGCAAATAAAAAAAATGTGGGGCAGTTTTTAGAAAATATTAAAAGCCATAAAACGGCAGACAAATTGCTTTGGAAAGATGTACCTAGCGAACAAGTAATTGAATTATTAAACAAATATTTGTCACATCCTTTAGATATAAAATTTAATAGAGAAGGACTTATCGAATATATCGAAAAATCTTCAAAATTAAGGTACTGGGATGTATCAATTCCGGAAGGAAAAGAGATTAAAATTAAAACGGCAGGAGTAGAACATTCTCCTTTTGTTCGCGACTCTGAGAGATACAGAAGTAATACATTAAGAGTTGGGAAATCAAGATCAAGGGTAAGAGATATTACATTTACAAAAGCAGGACTTGATGAGAATACCGTAAAAGAAATTTCCAGCAGATTTGAACTTGAAAATTCCGGGAAAAGAGCTCCTGGTGAAGCGTATCTTATACCGGACAGAAAACCGTTACTTATGCTGTATTTCATAAATCCAGTAATCAAGAAAGAATCACTTGACATACAGGATACATATTATGGAATGGGATTAGCGTTTCCAAGTTCAAATGAACCTTATGACAGAAGTATTGAAAAGAATCGAAAAGTTCGTTACGTGTTAAATAGAAGAAAACTTGAAGAAGAAGGCTTTTTAGAATACGAAGAGGATGATGAAGATGACGACATTTGAAGATTTTTTTAAAAAATGGAATAATTTATCAAAAGAAAAATCCGAGATAAGAGTCGATCCAAAACATCCATTAGATGTCTATATCGGGTATAATGAATTTAATGAAAAAAGATTAATTTTAATATATAATCCGGAAATCCAATTACCCGATATGAAAGATACTCAAATAATTAAGATCGAAACCGGTCAACGTAGAAGTGATTATCGAAAAACTTGGATATTGACATTAAAAAAATCAGAATATGATAAAATCTTCACAAAGCTGTGTTGGGATTTAATAGATGCCGCCGAAAAAAACGGCAGTGAAGAAAAAAATGTGAAATATATTGTTCAAAGATTTAAAAAATGGCAAGATTTATTGGAAAATGCAAGAAATCAATCACTTTCAGAACAAATAATAAAAGGATTTATCGGTGAATTATTTTTCCTCAAAGAATATGCATTACCGAGATACGGGCCAATAACAGCCATTGATGGTTGGCTCGGCCCAATGGGTGGAGATAAAGATTTTCAATATCAAGACTACTGGATAGAGATAAAAGCAATATCGATTGGTAAAAATAATTTTACAATATCCTCACTAGAACAATTGGATTCCCAAGAAGACGGAAAATTATGTTTGATTTACATTGAAAAATCAACACAGACCGATAAAAATAGTACATCTCTACCGAAATTAATGAATGAGATTAGAGAAAAATTGTCCCATGAAACTAATGCTTTAGACACTTTTAATTTAAAAGCATCTGTTGTCGGCGATGTTGAAAAAGAAGAATATGCAAATAAATATTATGCGATTAAAAAAGTTAAAGAATACAATGTAAATGACTCATTCCCGAAAATAATAAGGGAAGAGATTCCAGTTGAAATTACAGAAGTAACTTACAATCTTTCGATAGCTGCTATTAGTTTTTGGGAAACAAATGATATAATATAAGGTGTTCAAAATGGAAATTACAGAGTTTCATAAAGATTTAATTGAAGAGATAAGAGTCGGAACAAATGTTAATTCCAGTACACCGACAACAGAACTTTTTTTAATTGACATTACTGAAGATTTAATCGAAGACGGAATATTGTCAACTTTTGAAAGCTCATTTTATGAAGGCGAAACAAAAAGAAAAAGAATCAGGGTTGACGGAAGTTCGTACAATGAAATAGATCAAACAATGTGTTTGATTATTGCAAAATATACTGATGATGAAGAATTGAAAACATTAACAAAAACAGAAATTGATACCATATTTAAAAAATTAAAAAACTTTTTAGATGAAGCATTAAATGGAAAACTATACCATGAGATTGAAGAGAGTACGCCTGCAAATGATTTAGTTAAGACATTAAGAAGGTTGGAACCTGAAACAAGAAAATACAAACTGATGTTTATGACCGATATGGCTATCAGTGACAGAGTTTATGAGTATAAATCAAGTGATTCTGAAAAAGAAATGAATGGTATTCCGATTGAATATTCGATATATGACATAAATAGGATATATACGATTCGTAATCAGTATGAACCTTTGGAAATTGACTTTAATGAATATAATGGGATCGGAATTCCTTATATTAAAGCGTCAGATGTCATTTCTGATGATTATCAATGCTTTTTATGCGTAATTCCCGGCAAAACGCTTGCCGACATATATGATAAATTCGGCAGCAGATTACTGGAAGGAAATGTGCGATCGTATTTGAGTACAACACGTGCAGTAAATCGCGGAATTATTCAAACAATAAATAAAGAACCGGAACGCTTTTTTGCATATAATAATGGGATTGCAGCAACTGCCACGGATATCCAAATTGAAGACGGGTATATTACATATTTGGCGGATTTACAAATTGTAAACGGCGGACAGACGACTGCTTCGTTATCTACTGCAAGATTTAGAAATAAGTACTCACTAAATAACATTTATGTTCAAATGAAATTGACTGTTGTAAAACAGAATATTGCTGAAGAAATCATTCCAAAAATTTCGAGGTATTCAAATAGTCAAAATAAAATAACGGAAGCTGATTTTTTTTCGAATCACCCTTACCATGTTACTCTTGAAAAGATGTCACGAAGGATCCATGCTCCTGCAAAAGAGGGAGGACAGTATGATACAAAATGGTTTTACGAAAGAGCAAGAGGACAATATTCAAACGCTCAGGTACGTTTAAAAACAGTAGATAAAAAGAAATTTTTACTTACGCATCCAAAAAAACAACATATTACAAAAGGAAAATTAGCAGCTGTTCACAATTCATGGTATCAGTTACCATACTTTGTTTCAAAAGGTGGCGACACAAATGTTAAAAAATTCTCGGAATGGGTGAGTGAAAAATGGGAGCAAAATTCTGATGATTTCAATGATCTATATTTCAAAGAACTTGTCTCCAAAATTATTTTGTATAACGATGTGGAATCTTTGATTGCAAACCAGGAATGGGCTCAAACTGGGGGATATAAACCAAAATGTCGTACATACGCTATCTCTCTTTTATCATACTTATTAGAAGAAGAATATCCCAAATATGTTTTGGATTATGAATTGATTTGGAAAAATCAAGAAATACCGGAAATACTTGTGCGACAAATGGAAGTTCTGTCAAAATATGCATTTGATACATTGACATCGGAAGATAGAGAAGTAATTGATATCAATGAATGGGCTAAAAAAGAGAAATGTTGGAATATTATGAAAAATACGGATTTAGAGTTGATGGAAGAAATCCGTGATATTTTAATTTCGAAAACTGAATATGAAGATTTGAAAGAAATAGCTCGTAAAGAAAAACAGAGTGAAGATACAAAAGAATCAATAATAGACATACAAAATAAACCTGCTGAATATTGGGGAAAACTACTTGAAATTCTTCAGAAAAACGAATTATTGGAAGAAAATAATGTCACTCAAAAAGATGTAAAAATAATACTGAAAGCTGTAAAACCCGACAGAATGAAATACATAGACAATGAAGAGTACGTTCAACTTTCAAGAATTGAGAAAAAATTATTCAATGATCCTGAAATCAAAAAGAAAATGAATGAAGCAGGTTATTACGAGAAAAGGGAAGAAGATGCATATGAAAAAGACCAATACATTGAAAGCTATTGATTTTTTTTGCGGATCTGGAGGAATGACCAGCGGGTTTAAGCGTGCAGGAATAGAAGTTTTAGCAGGGATAGATATTGAAAAAGCATGTGAAGAAACATATTCGATAAATAATAAACCTGCAAAGTTTCTATGCGAAGACATAAAAGAGATGAATGTCGAAAAATTAGTTCAAGAGACAGGTATTGAAAAAGAGGATGACAAACTAGTATTCATCGGTTGCAGCCCTTGTCAGTATTGGAGTATTATCTCAACTGATAAAACAAAAGCAGAAGGGACAAAGAATTTACTATTAGATTTTCAAAGATTTGTGAAACATTTTAAACCGGGCTACATTGTTTTAGAAAATGTACCTGGGATTTTAACAAGAAAAGAAAGTCCATTACAATCATTTTTAACGTTTTTGAGTGAGAACGGATATGAATATGATTACGAAATCGTTAATGTATCACATTATGGTGTTCCGCAAACCAGAAAAAGATTCGTATTAATCGCATCAAGAGTTACAGGCAAAAAAGGAATAAAGATCCCTGAGCCTGATACAAAGGAGAAACCGCCGACAGTCGGAGAATTTATAATAGATGACCCTGCATTTTATAAAATAGAACATGGTCACAAAGACCCAACCGATTTCAATCATACAGTTGCAGGACTTCATCAAGACAATATTGAAAGATTAAAATTAACACCCGAAGGATGCGGAAATGAATATTGGAGAAACACCCCATTAGGAATTCCCGCTCATAAGAAAAGCAACGGATTTAAAGATGTATATGGAAGAATGCATCGAAACAAAGTAGGTCCTACGATTACAACCAAATTTTTCAGTATAAGTAACGGAAGATTCGGACATCCTACTCAATTACGTGCAATTTCTATCAGGGAAGGAGCAACCCTTCAAACATTTGATAAATCGTATGTTTTCAAAGGTAACTCTATTGCAGCAAATTCCAGAATGATTGGGAATGCTGTGCCACCTGCTTTAGCTGAGAGACTTGCAAAAGCCATAATAAATAACGAAGAGAATGCGATTAAAATTAAAACAACAAAAAAAGAAAAAGTTAAGAGTATAGAGTAATTTGAACTACTCTGCCTGTTTTTAATTAACATTTATTTTTCAATCATAAAAGGAAATTTTCAAAAACTTCCTTTATATTTCCCATGATTATAGATATCCGTCGCCAATACATTTATCATATTTTCTTCGGGATCTCGTTGTCCCGAATACGGACTTAATTTGTACTTCAAAATATCAACAAATTCGGATTTTGTGGCTTGTTTGATAATCGCCGCTATGCCGACGCAAATTACCAGGATGGATAGAATAAATAAGACGATCAATAGGATTCCCGGAGAAATTTTGTTACTAAAAACAAGACCTATATCGATTAAACAAATGGCGGAGAAAACCATAATTGTTGTCAACTGTATTGTCGCAATTTCCATTCCGGGATTGACAGAAGTAATCACATAAGTAATTGCGAATGCGATTAAAAGACCGAAAATGAACAGCGCTATAAAATATCCGACATGAGCAAGTATCTTAGCGGTCACCCATAATATTGATTCAGTGGTGCTTTTTTTTGCTTCCATTTAATCACCCTTTTGAACAGGTTCATTAATTACGTTAACATCTTGAGCAATTGAGATATTGTCGTTTCTGTACTGTTTTTTAATAGATTTATAGGTATTAATAAGTAATGAAAAGATGCCGAAAAAACTGAAAATGATGAACATTATCCATGAACAAACATCAGAAACATCCATTATCGAATTAATCCAAAAATTATCATCCATATTAAAATGTGATGCAACACGGAGTATTAGCATACTGAATAATATAACTCCGCAACTACCTACAAAACCATAGAAGCAAGAAACAAGGAAAGACATTAACATATCTAACCCTTCGATAATGCTTATTTTTGTAAGTTGAAAAATACCAACACCTCCGACACGACGGAAACATGGTATATCTACTTAATAAACGTTTTTTTATTATTAATTTTGAAATAGATTGAAAAGTATAGAATTGAGTAACAAAATGTTTGTGCAAAAAACAAAAACGAGAAAATAAAAACAAGAAAATGAAAACAAGAAAATGAAAACAAGAAAATGAAAACAAGAAAATGAAAACAAGAAAATGAAAACAAGAAAATGAAAACAAGAAAATGAAAACAAGAAAATAAAAAAGAAAAACAGAATTCAATCGAATTCTGCTAATATTTTTTGCAAAAAAGAATATTACAAATTCCCCTTCGCCCACTCAAATCCTGCCTTCAAAACCGCGATATTCATATCAACCAATTTAGGCTTCTCGGCAAATGATTCGGCAATCGCTTTTTCATATTCTTCCTGCGACAAACCCGTCGTCCCGAGCGCCAAAATAACGCCGAGCATTGCCGTGTTCGCCGCTTTTGAAGAACCCGCCGAAGTTGCGATTTCAATTGCCGGAACGCAAATGGCTTTCACGTCCGCAGGCGGCGTGTAATTGTCAATTGAAGAGTCGTAAATCAGGAAACCGCCTTTTTTAACGTCCTTTTCGAACTTTTCAAGAGACGGGCGATTGAGCGCGACCAAAATGTCGGGCGTATAAACAATCGGAGAGCCGATCGGCGTTGCCGACAAAACAACGGAACAATTCGATGTGCCGCCGCGCTGTTCCGGACCGTAGGACGGGTACCAGGAAACATTTTTGCCGCCGAAAATGCCGGCTTCCGCAAGAATGATTCCCATCGACAAAACGCCCTGGCCGCCGAAACCGGCGATCTTGACAAGACAGTCTTGGAAATTCGGGTCGGGCTTTGCCGATTCAACACCTGCGACGACATCAAAAAGCGCGTCCAAAGACTCTTTTGAAAAATCGCTGCTCGGGCGAATCAAAGGCGCTGTTTCTTCCGTTCTGTCTCTTAAATTGCCGAGCGGGAATTCCTTTTCCATTTCTTCGTTGATGAAATCAATCGACCCTTTCGCATCCTGCTTCAAATTGTTCGGGCATCCCGAAAGAATTTCAACAAAAGCGTAACCCTTGCCGTCGCGCTGAATCTCAAGCGCTTTTTTGATTGCAGCTTTCGCTTTTCTGATGTGTTTCATGTCCGACACTGAAACACGCTCGATGAAAACGGGCGCTTTCAGATTGTTCAGAATTTCACACATATGAAGCGGATAACCTGCAAAATTCGGGTCGCGCCCGTCCTGGCAGGTCACGGTTTTTTCGCCGATCAGCGTCGTCGGCGCCATCTGACCGCCGGTCATGCCGTAAACCGTGTTGTTGACGAAAAAGACAGCCATCTTTTCGCCGCGGTTGGCCGCCTGAATCGTTTCATTGAGACCGATCGACGCCAAATCGCCGTCGCCCTGATAGGAAATCACGACAGCGTTGTCCTGTGCGCGGGAAATGCCCGTGCCGACCGCAGGCGCGCGGCCGTGAGCAGTCTGAACGTTTCCGAAGTCAAAATAGTAGTAAGCAAAAACAGCGCAGCCGACCGGACTGATCAGAATCGAACGGTCCTGAATTTCAAGGTCGTCGATGGCTTCGCCGATTAATTTGTGAATCACGCCGTGGCCGCAGCCGGGGCAGTAATGCGTCGCCGTCGGCGCAGCGCCGCCTTTTCTGAAATAAACGTCATTCATGCTGTCGGGTTTCTTGAAAACTTTTTCTCCGTCGTTTTCTTTGCCTGCATTTTTACTTGCGCAGCCGCATTTTTTGGGAACCATATCCAACATGATCACACCTCCCTGTAGGCCGCAATTTCGCGGATTTTGTCCATCACTTTGCCGATTTCAATGATATTGCCGCCGAGACGGCTGACAAGCTCGACCGGGCGTTTGCAGCGAATCGCAAGCATCAAATCGTCCCGCATTTGTCCCGCGCTCATTTCAACAGCAATAAAAGTGCAGTCACGCTCGGCAATCTTCTGAAGCGCTTTTTCGGGGAACGGAAACAGCGTAATCAGGCGGAACAAACCGACTTTCAAGCCTTCCTTTCGCGCTTCATCAACAGCGCTCTTTGAAATGCGGCTGCTGATGCCGTAAGAAACCAAAATGATTTCCGCATCGTCTGTCATGTATTCTTCAAAAACCGCTTCTTTGTCAGCGATTTCCTGATATTTCTTCTGAAGTTTTTCATTAAACGCTTCCTGCTGCGCGAAATCCAAAAAAATAGAGGAGACCAAATTCTTTTTCGTCTCTTCCGTTCCGCAGACCGCCCATTCCGTATCGATGATGGGGTCAATCGCTTTTTCGGGGAACTTGACGGGTTCCATCATTTGTCCCAAAACACCGTCGGACAAAATGAGGACCGGGTTTCTGTATTTGAACGCCAAGTCAAATCCTTTGTAAGTCAAATCACACATTTCCTGAACCGAATTCGGCGCCAAGACAATGTTTTTGAAGTTGCCGTGACCGCCGCCTTTAACGGCTTGGTTGTAATCTGCCTGTTCGGGACCGATGTTGCCGAGACCGGGGCCCGCACGCTGAATGTCAACGATTACTGCCGGAAGTTCTGCGCCGGCCAAATAGGAAATCCCTTCCTGTTTCAAACTCATTCCCGGACCGGATGACGCGGTCAAAACGCGGTGGCCTGTCGCTGCGGCGCCGTAAACCATATTGATTGCCGACTCTTCGGATTCGGCCTGCACGAATTTGCGCCCGGCTTTCGGGAAGTAATGGGATGCTTCGTGCAGAATTTCACTGGCGGGCGTGATCGGATAACCGAAATAGCAGTCGCAGCCGGCATACATGGCGCCGATGATCACTGCCGTATTTCCTTTAATTAATTGAACTGTCATAACTCAGGCCTCCGTTTTTGTTTTTTTCGGTACGTGAACTTCAATCGCATTCGGCTCGGGGCACATATAATAACAGTTGCCGCAGCCGCTGCAGCCTTCTCCCTTGTAGACCACGTACGTGTAACCGCGTTCGTTCAAAACCGTTCCCATCTCCAAGACTTTTCTCGGGCAATCCAAAATGCAGCGACCGCAAGCCTTGCATTCAAGCGTATGGATAACCGGATAAGGAGACTGTTTTTCTTGTAATTCAGACATTCATCCACCTCTCTAAAAAATAAATCGAAGAGATACACTCATTCATTTAGCATATTGGAAGAAATAACCGTATTTATAATTAATGAAGATGAGAAACAATAAATGTCATCGTAATGACAAATTGGAATGAATTAAAAATGAGGATGAGTTGTAAAAAAAGAAAAACAGGTGTCAAGTTTAGAATTGTTGTATAAAAATGGAGCAGCTCACGCGCGGCGGGCAGCTGCAACAAAAATGAAATAAAAACAGGGAATGGGTTTGAATTATTTTGAAAAACGGAGCGATTCGCGCGCGGCGGACAGCTGCCGACAAACGGAAAAGTGACCCGGCAGCGCCGGTTCCGTTCGCGAATGCGAACGGATGTGCAGGTGAAAGCGGCAGCGCAAATCGCCCTCCAACCGCAAAACAGAAACCGCCCTCCCACTGCAAACAAACACCGCCCCGACCGCAGAGCGCAAACCGCCCTCCAACTGCAAACCTAAAACTATTCTCCCCTTCAAACCTAAAAACACACTCCAAGCGCAAAGCGACAAAGTTACTAAACACAGAAAAATAATTATAATTGAAAACTTGCAATCTGTTAAAACAGAAATGAAAAAATGAAGAAACATGCACGAAGAAATATTGCGAATTTGATTACAGATTTGCTTTTAAGGCTTATGTTGGGAGTTGTTGGAATGGAGAAGATGAGAACGATTTCACCAAGAATCATCGTAAAATAATTTGATACAATAAAACTAATTGACATATTGCATAAAAAAGATATATATCTAAAGTAATATAAGATGATACCAAGTCAATTAAAGTTGACTTTGAAGGTGAAACAAACCTCACCATCAGCTATAAAGGTGTACGTTACAACCAAATTCAAATTTGTACAGAATATGTTCACACAATATATCCGGGAGGAATCTCAATCAGCATTCCTGTGGGAGGAATTGGATTTTCGTTTACTCCTGAATCCCGCCGTCATTGGGTTGGCAATATAACAACCCATTATAATTGAATTTAGCAATAAATTCAATTTTTTTATTTTTTGGTGATTTTTATGAAATTTGCTCAAATCTGTTTATATTGTACTTTAATCATATTTTTTATATCAGTTCTTCAAGTCTCTTTTGCATCTGATTCAAATAAAGAATTTATCGAAATTAAAACAATTGAAGATTTAAACAAAATTTCAGAAAATTCAAACGGTTTTTTTAAATTGATGAATGATTTGGATTTTTCAAATATTTCCAATTCTTTGAATAAAACAGAATATTCTGGATTTGCTGTTGAAGAATTCAGCGGCATATTCGATGGGAACAATAATACGATATATAATTATTCGGCAACATCAGATATTGATTATACCGCATCATTTTTTAAAGAAATTAAAGAAAACGGTGTCGTGCAAAATCTATATTTAGAAAACACAACCGTAAACGGTGGTCAATATGCTGCATCGCTTGCAAGTTTAAACAGGGGCAGGATTGAAAATTGCAGGAGTTTCAATGTTTCATCATCTGCGAATATGTGGGCGAGCGGATTAGTCGGAACAAATATGCCCGGCGGAATTATTACAAACTGCACAGTTCTTGGAACAGTTAATGGAAATCAAGCAGGCGGCATTACAAGCACCAATTCAGGAATAATTGAAAAATGCAATGTAAATGTGTCAGTGAATGGATTATCCGTTGCAGGCAGTATCACTGGCGGAAATTTTGATAACGAAATTGTAAATTGCATGGCAGAAGGAACAGTAACTTCACCTCATGCGGGCGGTATTGCAGGAGGCAATTATGGCGGAAACATCAATTATTGCATTTCAAAAACCGCAATCCTCGGAGATAATATTCTTGCAGGCGGAATTGTAGGGTTAAATAAGGGAAATATTTCGAATTGCGTTGCTCTGAATAACTGTATTAATGGAAGTAAAATTATTAGTTTGAATTTTAATCGTGAAAATGGACCGATAATTAAATTTGGACAAAACAGTCAAGTCGGATATATTGCAGGCGGTATGGATTATGACAAACTTTCAAAAAATAGTTTTGGATGGAATGGAATTTCAACGAATAAAATTCGATTAAGCGGTGATAATGGAGAAAAGATTATGACCGGCCAGATTTGGAATACATTTCCGAATGCGATTTGGGTCGGATGGGACACAGATGTTTGGAAATTAGGAGAGGATGGATTACCTGCTTTAAAAGAAAATGAATAAAATGCCTAACAAAAAATAAATAGAAAAATTCACAGTCCGAGAAAACAGAAAAGAAAAATTAGAACGGTTCGCGCGCGAAGCTTCCACATAAAAAAAGAAAAATTTCCAAAGCCAAAAGCTGAGGCGTGATTTTTAAAAAATAAAATATTATAATAGAATTTGACAATCAATTTTGAAATTCATTTTACGAATCAATTTGTAATTTGTTTTACAATCAATCGTAATTAATTTTGAATTGATTTTGCAATTCGTTTACTCTTCTTTTTTCAAATGCTCATCTTCTTCGCGGATTTCAACGCGTCTGATTTTGCCGCTGATCGTTTTCGGCAATTCGTCGACGAATTCAATGATACGCGGATATTTGTAAGGCGCTGTAATCTTTTTTGTGTGGTTCTGAAGTTCTTTTTTGAGTTCGTCCGACGCTTTATCTTTGTATTCTTTTGTCAGAATCACGGTTGCCTTCACGACCTGACCGCGAACGGGGTCGGGAACGCCTGTGATTGCGCATTCCAAAACGGCGGGGTGCTGGATGAGCGCGCTTTCGACTTCAAACGGACCGATTTTGTAGCCGGAACTTTTGATGATGTCATCGGTTCGGCCGACAAACCACAAATAACCGTCTTCGTCTTTCCAAGCCGTGTCGCCCGTGTGGTAATAACCGTCATGCCAGGAATCATTTGTTTTTTCGTCATCGAATTTGTAGCCCTTGAAAAAGCCGGGCGGCAATTTGGAAATGTTTTCCGACCCGGGATTTTCAGAAACGCCGACAACGATTTCGCCTTCTTCGCCGACATCGCATTCTTTTCCTTCGCGGTCAATAATTTTAATATCATAACAAGGGACGGGTTTTCCCATCGATCCGGGTTTCGGGGTCATCCACGGAAGCGTTGCGATACAGACGATCAATTCCGTCTGCCCGTAGCCTTCCATCAGCTGCATGCCCGTAAATTCTTTGAACTTTTCATAAACTTCGGGATTGAGCGGCTCGCCTGCGACAACACAGTATTGAAGCGTGCTGAAATTGTATTTGGACAAATCTTCTTTGATGAAAAAACGGTAAGTCGTCGGCGGCGCGCAAAATGTTGTGACGCCGTACTCGGCAATTTTGGCCATCATATTGCCCGCATCGAAGCGGTCATAATCGTAAATGAAAACGGATGTTCCCCAAATCCATTGGCCGTACATTTTGCCCCAAACGCATTTTGCCCAGCCGCTGTCAGCCATTGTATAGTGAAGACCGTTATCGGAAACGTTCTGCCAGTAGCCGGCAGTCAAAATGTGTCCGAGCGGATATGCGAAATTGTGGGCAACCATTTTCGGAAAACCGGTTGTTCCGGATGAGAAATAATAAAGCATGTCGTCTGACAGGGTTGCCGCTTCCGCGCCGGTCGGGCGAACGAAGTCGGGAGAGGATTCTGCGAGTTCGGCTTCAAAATCAAGCCAGCCGACAGCGCCGTCGGAATTGCCGCCGACATTGAATTTCAGGAAATCGGGTTTGCCGATATTTTGAAGCGCTTCGTCAAAAATTAAATCAAGACCGCCTTCTTTGATTCCGACAATTCCGACTGCGCCTGACTTTTCAAGGCGGTAAATGATGTCTCGTTCTTTGAGCATATGCGTTGCGGGAACGGCGATTGCGCCGAGTTTGTGAAGCGCGGGAAGGCAGATCCAGAAGGTGTAGTGGCTTTTCAGCGTGAGAATAACGGCGGATCCTTTTTGGATGCCGTGTTTTTTGAAAAGATTGGCGGCTTTATCGGTTTCTTTTTTCAGTTCGCCGAATGTCATTATTTTTTCATTGCCGTCATCGTCGCACCAGATGAACGCGACTTTTTCGGGAACGGTTTCTGCGTAGCGGTCAATCACATCAAAGGCGAAATTAAAGTTGTCCGGAATGTTGATTTCGAAGTTTTCTTTAAAATCTTCGTAAGATTCAAATTCGGTTTTCGGTACAAAATGATGGATAAGATTTGTCATATATAACTCTCAAATGGAATAATAAAGTTGTCAACTGTACGGGGTTTTAAAGGCGCTTACGTAATTTCGCATTGCATAATTTTCGCATTACATAATTTTTACATAATAATTGCCAGGAATTTTGCGGGCTTGCCGTCAAGCGCTTTCATGGCGTGCGGATGGTTGGAATCGAAGTAAATCGAGTCGCCGGGATTTAAGATGACTTCGTTTCCGTGTACGTAAATTTTTAAACTGCCTTCTAAAATGTAGTTGAATTCCTGTCCGGGATGGGAATGAAGGGTCGGCTCTCCTTCTTTTGGCTCGGCCGTTACGATAAACGGCTCGACTTTTTTACCGATGAATTTTTCCGCCAGCGCCTGATATTTGTATTGGCTGCGGCGTTCTACAAAAACACCTTTGCCGTCGCGCGTTACTGTAAATACGTTCATGCGCGGGTTTTCTCCTGTTAAAAGAAGGGACATATCGACTTTGAAATAATTCGCGATTTCTAAAAGAATGCTGGCCGGAATGTCGGCTTCAGCGTTTTCGTATTTTAAATAAGTCTCCACGGAAATGTCCATGGCGGCCGCAATTTCGTCAGGCGTCACGTCGGAAACGTCACGAAGCTCCTTAATGCGGTTTGCAATTTCAATAATTTTTTCTTGCATAATTGTAACACCAAGATTTTTGATGTGAAAAGATAACAAAAGTGACATAAAAAATAATCGGTAAAATGAAAGAATTGTGTAAAACGACGGGAATTAATCATTAAAAAATAATGAGTTATTTTTTTGGACAAAGAAAAACGGGGGATGGGTTTGAAAGACAAAGAAAAATGGGGAGCGGGTTTGAAAATTGAAGAAAGATTTGAGGGGGTCGCGCGCGGGCGGCGATTGCTGCGGGCAGCGGCAGCGGCGACTGCAGTGCAAACCTGATCGGCAGCAGAAACGGAAACAGTAAGGTAGCAACGGCAAACAGAAAAAGTAAGGTAGCAATGGCAAACAGAAAAAGTAAGGTAGCAGCAGAAACAGAAACAGAAAGGTAGCGGCAGCACGTTCGCGAATGCGAACGGATTTCTTAAAAAAGAGCAGATGCAAGCAGCAACGCAAAACTGACCGACAATGTAAACGCAAAACTGATTGGCAACAGCAACATTAAAAGACAGTTGCAGATCGGCAGGCTCAGCAGAAACGGGCAGCAGTAAAAGACAGTTGCAAGGAAGCGCTTTGCAGGAACCGAATGCAATTGCAAAAGTTGAAAACGTTTTTTGAATTTTCGTTTCGCAGGGGAAAGAATCCGCCAAGTCTCGTTTCTTCGCTTCGCTCAGAAACTCAACTTGCGGGGGCGGTGCTTCGTTTTTTAATTCAAATTTATTTCGATTGAAACATCATCTTTCATCAATTTTATTCAAAAACGGAACGCCTTCTTTTATTGAAATCTAAAACATTTATTTAGGGTTTTATCGGGCGTTCAGGTTCAACGATTTTTTTGAGATTGGATGTTTAGGTTTCGTTTGAAAAACGAACAAAAACGAGGTCGAATTTGAAAAATAAAATAAAAACGAGAGACAAGTTTTAACAAAAAATAAAAATTGGAGCGATTCGCGCGCGCAGACGCCGACCGAAAAGCCCGCCAAAACCCCGACCAACCGCTTGATGGAAATAAACGGAATAATTCATATATCAAAGAAAGCGTTTAATAAAACCGATTCATTGAATATTCAATTTCTTTCTAACTTCTATTAATCTAAATCTATATTATATTACATCAATCTAAAATATGATTCATTATGCCTGTTATTACTGTTGATTCAAAAGACCTGGAGGCGCTTTCCGGCATTGACCGTCAGAAAATCATTGACAATGTTTCAATGATCGGCGCCGAAGTGGAACGTGTCGAAGAAGAAACGATTGACATCGAATTTTTCCCAAACCGCCCCGACCTTTACAGCGTCGAAGGCGTTTCCCGCGCGATGAAAGCGTTTTTTGGCATTTCTCCGGGACTTCAAAAATATACCGTCAAACCGCCGCAGGTTGAAATCACAATCAAAAAGGAAGTCAAAGACGTTCGCCCCGTTCTCGGCTGCGCTGTCGTCCGCGGCCTTTCCTTCACCTCCGCGTCCATCAAATCACTCATGGATTTGCAGGAAGATCTGCACTGGGCACTCGGCCGCGGCCGCAAAAAAGTGTCTATCGGCGTTCATGACATGAAAGGAATCACGGCGCCTTTTACATACACCGTTGAGTCGCCCGATTTCGCCTTCGTTCCGCTGGATCATACCGAAAAAATGACGATGACGGAAATTTTGGAAAAGCATGACAAAGGCGTTAAATTTGCGCATCTCGTCAAAGATATGAACAAATATCCGATCATCAAAGACGCAAACGGCAACATATTGTCATTCCCGCCGATTATCAACGGCACATTAACGACCGTCACCGAATCCACAAAAGAATTATTTATCGACGTGACCGGCACGAGCAAAGAAGTTTACACAGCATTAAACATCGTTGTCGCGGCACTCGCCGAGCGCGGCGGAATCATTGAAGCCGTCAGAATTATTGATGAAAGCGCAGAAAATGCAGGCAAAGCAGAAGGAAACAAAGCAGAAGGAAAAGAGAACGAAATCATTCTTCCAAACCTTGAACCGTCTGTTCAGATCGTCACGCTTGAAGAAATCGAATCTCATCTCGGATTCAAACTGTCTTCCGAGGAAGTCATTGAATCGCTTGCAAAAATGGGACTTGATGCAACTGTCATTTCCAAAAGCCCGATGACATTTGACATTTCCGTTCCCGCTTACCGCGCAGACATTTTGCACAAATACGACATCATCGAAGATGTTGCCATCGGCTACGGTTACGCCGAAATTCCGGCAAAACTTCCGGAAACATATACGGCCGGCAAATCTCATCCGCTTTCAACGGCAAGACTTTGCGCCTGCGAAGCGTTGATCAGTCTCGGTTACAGCCAAGTCATGCCGTTTACGCTGACGAGCGAAAAGATCCACTTTGAAAATATGCGCCGTCCCGTGACGAATGACGTGACTTACGTGATGCATCCGATCAGTGAAGATCAAACAATGATCCGAACAACTGTTCTTCCCGGACTGCTTGAGATTTTAGCGCTCAACCGCCACAGAGGATTGCCGCAAAAGATTTTTGAAGTCGGCGAAGTTGCGGTCAACGGTAAAAATAAACAGAAAATCGCGGCTGTTTCCATTCATCCCGCCGCCAATTTTACGGAAATGTCCGAAGTCGTTGACGCGTTTTTGAGAGAAATGAAAACGGAATATGAACTGAAAGAATCCGATGACCCCGCGTTCCTGCCGGGAAGAGCCGCGGATATTTATGTCGGCGGCAAAAAAATCGGCGTTTTCGGAGAGTTTTATCCGGGCGTTTTGATCGCGTTTGAACTCGGTTACGCTGTCATCGGTTTTGAAGCAGATATGTCTTTGATTTTTTGAATATTTTTGTCTAAATATTTTTGAGATTTTAAATATTTTTAATTTTCAAATATCTTTGATATTCTGAAGAAGACATATCACAATTTTATTTTTTAGTTTTAAGAATAATTATAAGAAAAAATTTAAAGAAATATTTCGAGCAGCGGAGGCTTTGAAATGTGTAAATTTCTCTAAATCGCTGTTCAGCGAGAATTCTTATGAAAAAATTTGGAAATGCTTGAAGATATTTTAAAAAATATAATAACTGTAAAACACAAATTTAGTTGAATTTTTTATTCATGTTAATGAAAATGATTTTCAAAAGACCTGCATATAACGAAAATATTTCCGGAAAAATTGCTTGGGAAAAGAGGTTTTAAACCGTCGGCGGGATTTGTTTTGGGGATCCGACCGCCGACGGATAATTTGAACCAAAATGTTGTTGGGGGTCAACATTTTGCTTATGGTTATGATAAGGATTGTTTTACGGAGGTTGTGTCGTCAGACAAAAATAGTGTAAAACAACTTTTGTTTACCTAACCCTATTTGTTTCTAATTAATGCAGGTGTATAAATAGTTATCTGTTTCAGGATCGAACCGCCGCAAATCGAAAAAGACAAAAAACAGCTACAGCAGTTTGCGGATTTTGAGCATAGATTAAAACGGAATCGGCTGAGATTATTAATTATCAATTAAAATAAATTGAAAATAAAAATGAGCAGAATGTTAAGTCAAGATTTTAATGAAATTTTAATGAATATTTAATCAAACTTGACCAAAAAATCAAAATTTCATCCAACCTTTGAATCAACTTAAGAAAACTTTTGCCGCCCGATTTCTTCCGCCCGCCGAATAATTTCGCGAAGCGGCAGACCTGTTTCATTTGCAATCAATTTACAATTTTCAAATTCGGCGGAAATCGTAATCAATTCGCCGTCGGTAAATCTTGCGATTTTAAAAGGAATTTCATAAGATTTGCCGCAGAATTCAACCGCGGTCGAAACGATTTCACGCTTCACCGACAATCTGTGTTTGGTCGGCATCACGCGAACGCCGAGCGATCCCGTTTCGCGAATAATTTGCCGCGCAAGCATTTCCGAATCTTTTGTTTTTGAAATCACTTTAATCATATGAGCAGGGCGTCCTTTTTTCATGTAAATCGGAAAAACGGAAACATCGAGCGCGCCTGATGCCATCAGATTTTCAACCAAATTTCCGAGAACTTCGCCGGTGACGTCATCCACATTCGTTTCCAAAACGTCGATTTGATCTTTTTGAAGCGGCAGACATCCCGAATATTCAATCAAAGAAGCGCGCAGAACGTTGGGCGTTTCCGTATCGGCATCGCCTGCGCCGTATCCGATTCGAACAGTTTTGCTCGTCTGCATTTGAGCGGGAACGGCAAAATGAGAAAGAAGCGCAGCGCCTGTCGGCGTCAGCAGCTCCCGATTTCCGTCTGCGTAAAACGAAAGTCCGCCGCGTTTTAAAATTTCAAGCGTTGCGGGCGCCGGAACCGGGAGCCGTCCGTGGCAGCATTCGACAAAGCCGCCGCCGACATTGATATTGCCGCAAATAATTTCATTGTAAGCGGTTTTGGGGTTTTGCATCAAATCATAAAAAGCGAGGCAGCAGCCGACGACATCGGCAATCGCGTCGTCTTGTCCTGTTTCGTGAAAATGCAGTTCTTCAAGCGATTTTCCGTGAACGGCGGATTCGGCTTCCGCAATAATTCTGAAAACGGCAAGCGCGTTTTCTTCAACAATTTTGGGCAAACCCGCGCTTGAAACAATGTCACGGATTTCCGAAAAATGACGCTCATTGTTCGGCGAATTTTCAATAATTGAAACATTTGTCGCGGCAATTCCTCTTTTATCGGTCTTTTGAGAAGACATGGAAACATTTGCAATCGCTTCAATATGTTTTTTGACAAAAGATTCAGACGCGCCCATATCAATTAAAGCGCCGAGAATCATATCCCCGGCAGCTCCCGAAAACGGTTCAAAATAAATCGCTTTCATTCGTGATGCTCCCGCATTTATTTTTGCGATTTTCAGTGTTGTTATTTTTATTGTTATGGCTTTTATTGCTGCTACTGTTGCTGCTACTGTTGCTGCTGCCATCGTTGCTGCCGCCGCGCGCCGCCTGCATTCGATTGGCGATTCTTGCTGCATACGCGCCTGCGACGAATCCGGCGTCAATGTTGACGACGCTGATGACCGAACAGGACTGAAGCATAGACAGAAGCGCTGCTTCGCCGTTTGCGCCGGCACCGTAGCCGGACGAAACGGGCAGTCCGATGACGGGCGCGTCAATAATTCCGGCAACAACTGTCGGCAGCGTTCCTTCGCGGCCGGCGGCAACGACGATCGCATCGGGTTTGGCTTCTCTTAATTTTTCCATTTCCAAAATAAGGCGGTGATAACCGGCAACGCCGACATCATAAATTTCAATCGTTTTACAGCCCATTTCTTCTGCCGTCATTTTTGCTTCTTCGGCAACTTTAATGTCAACGGTGCCGGCTGAAATAATGGCAACCGTTCCGCCGTCTTTGGGCGGCTCGGTCTTGTCTTTGGAATGAACGACGCAAATCGTTTGAGCGCGGCTCATTTGAATGCAATTCGGAAATTCAGATTCTAAAAGCTGAACTTGAGGCGGAGAAAGGCGTGTGACCAAAACGCGGCCGACAGCATCGACATGAGCACGGACAATTTTGACTAAATCGCTGTCCGCTTTGCCTTCGGCGAGAATTGCTTCCGGCACGCCTGTTCGGCGGCAGCGGAAAGTGTCGACGCGCGCGACATCCGAGACCGACAAAAATCCCATCGAGCGAATGGATTCTTCGGCATCCGTTAAGTCAATTTCACCGCGGCGGTATTGTTCTAATATTTTTTGAATATCCATTTTTCAGCCTCAAAATTGATTTCATATCAACATCATGTGTTTTTGACAAAAACACGTCTGAAATATAAATATTAGATACTGTCCTGCAAGATATTTCATTTTTGTTTTGAAAAACGAGGTTCGGGTTGATTTACTTTTTTAAAATTTGTGCGGCTCGCGCGGGCGGCGGCGTGCTGCTGCCGGACGAAAACCTGACTTGCAGGCGGAAACAGAAACCTGACTCCAACTGCAAACAAACACCTCCCTTCCACTGCAACCTGAAATTTTGTGAGCGAAGCGAGCAAAATTTAATGCCAACGGATCACTATAAAAATAAGCAGATACAGACGGAAACGCAAACCAGATCGGCAGGCAGCAACATTAAAAGACAGTTGCAGACGAGCAGGCTCAGCCGGAATCGGCAGCAATAAAAGACAGTTGTAAGAAAGCACTTTGCCGGCACCGGAAAGTAACCTACAGTCAACGGTTTTGATTGTTTCGTTTCGCATGGGAAGAATCCGCCAAGTCTCGTCTCCTCGCTGCGCTCGGAAACTCAACTTGCGGGGGCGGTTTTTGAAATTTTAATTTAATCAAAAATGATTGAAACATCGTCTTTCATCAAAATTATTCAAAAACGGAACGCCGTCTTTTATCGAAATTTATCTTTTTGGGGGTTTTATCGGGCGTTCAGGTTCAACGTTTTCACGAAATTGGATGTTTGGGTTTTTTCGAAAACGAAATAAAAACGACGGACGAATTTGAAATGCAAATAAAAAACGGAGCAGCTCGCGCGCAGCGGCGGCGCTTTCAAACAAAAAAACCTGCACGGCAAATCCCCGCATTTCGGGGGAAATACTTATCTGTTTGAATCGACAAAATTTATTTCAGCGACGATGCGTTATTATTAATAAAAATCTTATTATCCGATTAATTTGATTTAAATAAAAAAAGGCGACAAGTGAAAACATGACCAAAGGATTCTTAATTGCGGCGACGAACAGCGGTGTCGGTAAAACAACAACATCAATGGGACTGATGGCAGCGCTCAGAAAGCGCGGCAAAACCGTTCAAGGCTTTAAGACCGGTCCCGATTACATTGATCCCGCTTACCACGCCGTCATTTCCGGCCGCCCGTCATACAATTTAGACACTTATATGATGGGAACCGACGCTGTTGTCGACCAATATGTCCGCGCATCGAAAGGGTCCGATGTTTCAATCGTTGAAGGCGTGATGGGGCTTTTTGACGGCATGGACTCCACCGAAATCGCAGGCGCGGCGCACGTCGCAAAAACTTTAGATGTTCCCGTTTTTTTGGTCATCAACGTACACGGTATGTCAAGAAGCGCTGCCGCTATCCTGAAAGGCTACGCCGAATTCGATCCCGACGTTCATATCGCAGGCGTCATTCTCAATAAAGTCGGAAGCCCGAGGCATTTGGAACTTGTCAAAGGCGCGTTGGACGGCAAAATTCCAATCGTCGGCGCGCTTCCGAGAAATCCTGACATCGCCGTTCCCGAGCGGTATATGGGGCTTCATTTGCCCGAAGAAAAAGATTTGGACTATTCTCAGCTTGCCGCTTTCATTGAAGAAAATATGGATATTGATTTAATGCTTCAAATTGCTGCCGATTACGAAAAAGAGCGAGAGCGTCCTGAACCTGCCGAAATTCAAACACCTGCCGCCGATATAAAAATCGGAATCGCCCGCGAACCGTCGTTTTGTTTCCATTATCCCGCTATGTTTGACGCATTCCGACAAGCCGGCGCAGAACTTGAATTTTTCAGCCCGACCGCAGGCGAGCTTCCCGACGTCGACGGATATTATTTTGCAAGCGGCTACCCCGAATTTCATATCAAAGAATTATCCGAATCACCGGCGACAAAAAAATTAAAAGATTTGGCCGCCGACGGCGTTCCGATGTTCGGCGAAGGCGCCGGCCTTTCTTATTTATGCGAATCTTATGAAACCGAAGACGGCAAATTCAAAATGACCGGAATTCTTCCTGCCGAATCCAAAATCACGAAAAAACTTCAAGGACTCGGTTACGCCGAAGCAAAACAGATATCAAGCGAGTTCGGTACTGAAAACATTCGCGCTCATGAATTCCATTATTCATTGACGGAACCCGCA
The DNA here is from genome assembly GCF_032594095.1 of Methanimicrococcus hongohii. Lineage (NCBI taxonomy): Archaea > Methanobacteriati > Methanobacteriota > Methanomicrobia > Methanosarcinales > Methanosarcinaceae > Methanimicrococcus > Methanimicrococcus hongohii. Next base: position 3,767 of record NZ_CP131059.1, on the reverse strand, counting down.
AAAGATTCAAAATTCGCTTATGAAATGCTTCGCGGAAAAGGAATCGCGGATAAAAAAGACGGTTTGCACGAATATAATGTGCTGGCAGGATACATGCAGATGCATCCGGGATCATTTCCGATTGCGGATTTTGTTGAAAAGTGCAGAGTGAATAAGAGGAAATGAAAAAATAAAAATCGAAATCAAAATAATTTAAGATAAATTTGAAAAAATAAGTTTACAGGCTTTATAGCCTGTATTAATTTTCATAGTGTCCTCTGCACTTATATATCAATAAATCACCGTTTTCAAAAGAATAAATCAGTCTGTGAGCTTCTGTGATTCTTTTACTGTAATATCCTGAAAGGTTGTGTTTTAACAATTCGGCTTTGCCTGTTCCTTTTGTGTTGTTTCCGCGCATTAATTCTTTGATGAGCTCATTTGTTTTCTTAATAAGTTGCTTTTCACTTTGATTATCAATATATTCTTGCCAAGATTTTGGAGAGAATATGATGTACATTTTTCAATCCTCATCAATTATCGGATACGTTTCCTTAAATTGATTAACAGATTCTTCCAACTCTTTGTAGTATTCAAAATTGTTCAGCAGTTTTTGTTTTTCGCGCATTTTGCTGTATTCATCAAAAGGCATGACAACAATTTCCCCATATCCTTTTTTCGTAATGACAAACGTTTCGGATTTGGCATTAACTTGATTCAAATATGTTTTGAAATTGTTTCTGAATGCTGTTTTATTGACAGTTTTCATCCATACACCTCATTCAATAAAAATTGCAGAAGTTGTATTTAAAAACATTGATTTATTTCAATAAACACTATCAAATCTCTTATTTGAATTGCAACTAAAATCTGAAACCGGATCATCATTTAAAATGATTTAATACAAATTTGAACAATGTGTATTATTCGGACGTGCTTTCAGCAACAGCATTTCCGCCTTCAACAGGCACTTCTTCATCTTTCTCAGCCTTTTCCTCTTCATCTTTCCCGAATTTTTCTTCTTCAGCTTTCCGCTTCGCCGCCAAAAATTTCAAAGCGCTGTAATAACCGAGCGGGTGGCGGATTTTTGCGCACATATTGTCTTTTCCGAAACAATTCCCGTAAGTCTGCATTGTCGCGCACGACGGCGTTTTGTATTGATTGTTCGCGATATGTTCCACTTGGTAGCGCGTTTTTTCTTCGCTGAAGTCGGGTGACACATTAAACGCGTTGACGACATCGTCAGCAGTCATACCGGCGTTCAGTAAAAACGACACAAGCGCAAAACGCATGGAGTGCGCCAGATTGACACCTTCTCTGACGTTGGAAAGCGCTTTGTTGATGCACGGCGGAAACATCGTAAAATCGACTTCGCCTAAATCCGCGTCACCGAGATTTTGACGCTGCTCTTCATATTTGGATTTCAATTCGGCAACCTGTTCGGCACATGCTTCTCGAATATCATCCGGAATTTCCGGAATCGGCAATGAACTTTCAATTCTTTTTCGAATCGCTTCCTGAAGCAGACGCGCGAATTCTTCGCGCTGAATCGTCACATAACCGTGTTCCATATGACGATTGATCAATTTCCATGAAAGATCTTTCATTGACAGTGAATAGCGAATGTAATCGGAAAAATAAATTCGGATGTGTTCATCGGACTCGGCAGCACTGACACCGAAATCTCTGCCGATGTCTAAAACAAATTCGGGATCTTTTTCAACCGCTTTTTTCATGATCGAATGCGCTGCGGTTGCTTCGGCAAGCGCGTAACGGCGCGTAAAAGCAGGTTCGCTGACACATGAAACCAAAATTCGGGCGTACGGATAAGACAAAAGTTCCGAAAGAACTTCTTTATCGTTTGCAAAAGACGGTTTGGAGACTTCTCCTTCAAAAGCCTGCATCACGCGCTCAAAGCCGCGTCTTCTGACGGACTCAAAAGCGATGGAAGTCATCAGAGAATCGAGAGAAAAATCTAATTCTTCGACGTATTCTGTGGTTTCCGTTAAAAAAGGAAATAATGCAAGTTCTTCGGGAGACATTTCGATCTTAGATTGTCATTCAGGTTATATAAAGGATTATGAGAAAATCGAAAAAGAATATCAAGCGATAAAATGGCGGTTAAAATTTAAGACGTTCGATTATAAAATAAATCATCAAAAAATCGAAAAATTTGACAGAAAGGGGTGATTAAGATGAAAGCAGCAATTGCCGCTTTCATTTTAGAAACGTAAAAAGATAAGAATTGATGCGATTATGCATCAACAATGCCGTCTCTGGTGACGGACAAGACCGCTTCGCCTTCGGGCAGATTCGGAGAGTCAATGAGTTTGACGATTCTCTTGTCGCCTTTGGATTTGCGGATGTATAATCTGAATGTTGCCGTGTGACCGAGAATGTGTCCGCCGATCGGTTTTGTCGGGTCTCCGAAGAAAGCGTCGGGCTTTGACATCACTTGATTCGTCACCAAAACGGCTGAGTTGTTTAAGTTTGCAAAACGCTGAAGACCGTGAAGATGTTTGTTCAATTTTTGCTGGCGGTCTGCGAGTGTTCCGCGGCCGATGTATTCCGCTCTGAAATGCGCGGTCAGCGAGTCGACGATCATTAAGCGAACAGGTTTGCCGGAATCTTTCAATTCGTTTGCAAGATCCATTGCCGAGTCGACAAGCAAAATCTGGTGGTTGGAGTTAAAGGCTCTTGCGACGTGAATATTTTTTAAGAACTCTTCGTAATCCAATTCAATACCGAGTTCATTGGCTTTTCCTTCAACCATTTGCTGAATTCTGTCAGGCCGGAATGTGTTTTCCGTGTCGATGATGATGACGGATCCTTCCAAACCGCCCTGTTCTTCAGGAAGCTGAACGTTGACTGCCAACTGGTGCGCAACTTGTGTTTTGCCGGACCCGAATTCGCCGTAGATTTCTGTGATCGACTGACTTTCAATGCCGCCGCCCATCATTTCATCAAACTCGGTACATCCGGTTTTGATTTTTCCGATATGCTGGCGTCTTTCAAAGACCATGTCTCCCGTTTCAAAGCCGCCGATGTCGGCTGCCTGTCTTGCGGCGTTGATGATTTTTGCAGCGGTTGCTTCACCGATTTCAGCGGTTGCGCCGAGTTCGGCAGGGGATGCGACAGCGACGGCTTCAATTGTGTTAAATCCCGCTTCTCTTAATTTTTCAGCCGTTGCCGGACCGACGCCGGGAAGGTCTTCTAAAAGCATTTCAGTCATGTTGATTTCTCCTTAACAGTTGCACAGTTTTTACGAGTATTGTTTTATTTTTATAAGTATGATTCTGATTCAATTCTGATTCAGTTTGTTTTTTGAATTTGCAGGTGCAATCTAATCCCTAAAACACCTTGTTTGTTATAAATAGCCGAAGCAAGCAGAGTGAAAGTATTCATTTTTTGAATGTTTTCATGAACGGCGAAGACTCATTTATTTTCAAAATCTTTTGAAATGAAATGAATTGAAATGAATTGATTGACAAATTAATCGTTGAGAGATTGACAGGCTTTGCAAAGGCGGCAGGCTATTTCAATATTTTTAAATTTTTCTGATTTAGATATTATTCAATTTTTTTAAGAAACGATTGACAGATTTATTTTTACGTTTCCAAAAATCCGATTCCGTTTTTGATTTCTTTTTTGAAAATTGAAACGGCTCGCGCGCGGCGGCGCCTTTAAGCGAAAACGGAAACGAAAGGTAAACAGCAGTGCAGGCGAAGCCTGAAAAATCGCGCAGCGATTTTTAATAAACACCACCCTCCCACTGCAAACAAACACCT